>CP012157.1 GCA_001602455.1 Betaproteobacteria bacterium UKL13-2 | reverse complement strand
TTACGTTCTTTCGGTCATCACGATTCTCTGCTGTGCGGTTCCCGCAGCGGTCGCATCGTCGTGGGCGTGGAAAATGTTTGGACTCGGAGGTATTGCACTTGCAGTTGCGACCGTCATCAGTGCGATGGTATTGGCCACCGCGTTGTTTGCGATGCTCTCAGCGATCGGCAAGGCGCTCAAGATCACAAAGTAAAAGTCGCCTATTGGCGGGCAGTTTGGCGCAAAAATGCTTCGAAACCGCCGTCAATGCTAGTCTGCAATTCAAAGCGGTCAATTCAACGGGAACCTTGTTGAAGTCGCCGTTGATAACCCATCAGGAGAATAGCAATATGCTTAAATATCACTCTCGGAAATGGCAAAAGATCAACCTGGCATTACTCATTGGCGGGCTGTTATTTTGTGTAATGCTTGGTCCAATTTACTTGATACAAGGACCAAAGGCGATGAGTTTAAATGTGGAATTTACGGATCAAGTCTCAAATTTTGGAACTCGATCTGGGTATGTAATGGTGCTGTTTGCAAAACAAGCCGCAGGTTATGAGCTTTCGATGGAGCGAGATGATTTTGCTGAACAGATAGGTAATCTTGCAGCCGCTTGGAAAAGTGGAAAACCAGTCAACGTGGTGCTAGAACGTGGAGTACAGATACGGTCTATTAGTGCACACTCCGACAAGGCGCTCAAGAGTACAAAGTAAAAGTCACCTATTGGCGGGCAGTTTGGCGCAATAGTGCTTCGAAACCGCCGTCAATGCTAGTCTGAATATTTCATGGGTCGCCCGTTCACCTACTGACCCGCTTTTGAACGCACCCCATGAAATGTTCGGGTTAGTGTTTTTCAGGTGGTGCCCAACCACGGTTAGCCATATTCAGACAATCTGTAGCGCTTAGAGCGGCTTGAGCCGCGTTGCGATTTCACCACTCGCAATGAGCTCGGCCAGCTCATCCCGCAGCCGTGCGCTCTCTTCCATCGCAAATCGCCAGTTCTTTAGGCGACCTTCATAGTCATCGACAAATCGTGTGAAGTCGCCACGATCTGGCAGTTTGCCGGGCGGCAGTCGTGCGAGGTATTCGCGTGACGGCGAGATCAACACGACGTTGTCCAGCCATTCGCCTTGTGCCCCGCGCCCTCCCCGCGCCCCGCGTGAACTTCGCCACGGCAGCATCTTGTCTAACCAGCCGGGCACAATCTTGTTGGTGAAATGTGGATACAGCACCAAACCTTCACGCTTGGTGTAGGGCAGATGCAAGTGATAGTCGATGATGCCGCCGTCCCAGTAGGTGCCTTCCGCAGCACCCTCAATATTGCGTACACCGTTCAATATCAGCGGTATCGATCCGGAGGCAATTAGCGCATCGCCGAAGTTTGCTTCGGTGAGTCGAGAATATGCAGTACGGAATGGATCGAATTGTCCGCTGCCTGTGTGGCTCGCCGCGTTGCTAACCGCGCCACCACCCGCGCCACCACCCGCGCCACCACCCGCAGCAATGTCACCAGAAAAGAGCGGTGTGGCGTCATCGCCAGTGTAGAACCAGGTGCGGTCAAGAAAATGCCGTAAGTGTCGTCTTCCGGCGGCGTTTGCCAATGCCGCCAAGGCATAACCGGCGTGGGTGCGGCCGCGCTGTTCACGCGCAAGGATGTGTTTGCCCCGCACCGCCAGCACGTGCAATCGGTAATTGGGATGGGTAAGTACGTCCGCAATATGACCCTTGAAGAGGTTGTTGATGAGGTCGCGTGCGTAGGCTGTTATGTAGGCGGCAGTGACGTCGCGAGGATATTGTTGCTGGCTGTACGCACTGGCAAACGCAGCAAGCGCAGCGCGAGTATCCCCCGGAGAAAAAACCCCCTCACGCACACCCCGGCAAACGGCCGCGAAGCGCCAAGCGCCAATTGAGGCACCAATCAAATCAATCGGTGTGCGGCGTTTCTCAAATCCCTGTGGTAACCATTCGGCAAACAGCCACTCATCGAGCTTTGCCAGTCCGAGCCCTTTCGGGCCTCCTGCCGCGCCGGGCACAATCGTGATGTCGTGTGGATTGAGCCCATGCTGGCGGATGTGCTCGATAGCACGCGGCCCGGCTTGGATCACAATTGAGCTCATGCGGCGAGCCGTCTGGCAGCGCGTGTCTCATGAAACCCAAAAAAACAACGCAAGACCTCTTGTGGCGCTTCAATCTGTGGATAGTGACCGATACCGTTGAGTAGCATGACGTCCGCACCCGGCACTAAATCGGCATAGTGTTGCGCCATGTGTCGGCCAGATACGGGGTCGTCAGCGCCGTTGATCAGTCGTAGTGGAATATTGTCGTTACCTGCGTTGGTCAACGCGCCTACCCAGCGTGCGCGGTACTGTTTACGTTCGGTCATGTAGCCGATCAACTTCGGCATGACGTGCGCGCCGTCGTTTTCGATAATCATCGACCACATCGCATCGAGTTCCGCCTGTGACGGCGGGGTGTTTGCGCCGAAAACTTCAGCCATGTTGCGCGAGAACCGGTTACCGTTCATTTTTTTAGCAACAACGCCGCCGAATGGAGTCAACAATAACCGTTGCACCAGTCTTGCACGGTGTGTCTCTGGAAAAATGCCGCCATTCAGAAAACACACACTCCTTAGCAAAGCCGCAGCAGCGCCATCGTGCGTACGGGCGAGCAATTCCTGCGCAACCGTATCGCCATAGTCGTGTGCGAGGATGTGATACTCCGTCACGCCTAGGTTAAGCAGAAGCGCCTCACATAAGTTTGCTTGGTCGAGGATGCTGTAGTCATGCGCTATTGGTTTTGCCGAAAATCCAAAGCCGAGCATATCTGGCGCAATGACATGAAATTGCGACGCGAGGCGTTGCCAGAGCGGCGACCAGTCCCACGATGAGGTTGGGAAGCCGTGGAGCAACAGGAGCGCGGGTGCCAGCGGCGGCGTTGCACGCGAACGGCGAAAAAAAATGCGGTGACCACGGTATGGGAAATATTCACCAGCACGGTGCCAGTCTTCAGGTGAAATCCACACTTTTGTCAAAACGCTTGCGCCTCCGAATCATTGGGATTGGACTTATTATCCCAAGATATCGGCGATTTGCTTAGAACTGTCTTCGGTGGCGGTGATTTTTTGCATCTGACCGCTATTGCTTCCCGCGAGCTAAACGAACTTACCAATCTATGTCCAAACTTTTCTCACCATTTTCGCTGCGCGACCTGACCTTCAAGAATCGTGTCTTCGTCTCGCCGATGTGTCAGTATTCAGCGGTCGATGGCATGCCTAACGAATGGCACCTAGTCCACCTCGGCACGCGGGCGGTGGGTGGCGCGGCGCTGGTCATGACGGAGGCGGCTGCGGTTAACGCGGCTGGACGAATTTCGCCAGATGACGCCGGTATTTGGAATGATACTCAGCGTGAGGCATGGCGGCCAATCGTCAACTTTATTCGTGCGAATGACGCAGTCGCGGCGATTCAATTAGCACACGCGGGTCGAAAGGCCTCGACGTACGCGCCTTGGCGAGGACACGGGAAAGTTGATGTTCAAGATGGCGGCTGGCAAGTGCTTGGTCCGAGCAGCAATGCATTTTCTGAAACATACCCGCAGCCGCACGAAATGACGGTCGCGGAAATCCGTGCGGTGATCGATGATTTCGCGGCGGCGGCCAAACGTGCAATCGATGCGGGGTTCCAAGTTGCAGAGATACACGCCGCGCACGGCTATCTTGCCCATCAGTTTCTTTCACCGCTTTCTAACTTGCGAGGTGACGGGTACGGGGGATCGCTCGAAAACCGTATGCGGTTCACCTTGGACATCACGGCAGCCGTGCGCGAGGTATGGCCAAAGCAACTACCGATCTTTATCAGAATCTCCGCGAGCGATTGGAAGGATGGCGGTTGGGATGTTTCGCAATCGATTGAACTCGCGCGAGCATCAAAAAAACTAGGCGTCGATTTATTCGATGTTTCGTCTGGCGGTGCCGTCGCTGACGCGAACATGACAATCGGACCTGGCTACCAAGTGCCATTTGCACGCGCGGTGCGCCGCCACGCCGCAATGGCAACCGGCGCGGTTGGCTTGATTACCGAAGCGGTACAGGCTGAGCAAATCATTGCTAATGGCGATGCGGACTGCGTGTTCCTGGCGCGTGTTCTGCTGCGCGACCCATACTGGCCCTTGCGAGCAGCGACCGAACTCGGTGCTATGGTTGAATGGCCTGACCAATACAAACGCGGCGCACTCACTGCGTTCGGCAAATAACCAACACCGAGAGGCAAGGATGATCGACTTGTACTACTGGCCCACACCCAACGGCCACAAGATAACGATGTTCTTGGAAGAGGCAAAGTTGCCGTATCGACTTATTGCCGTCAATATCGGTAAGGGTGATCAATTCAACCCTGACTTCTTAAAGATCGCGCCGAATAATCGGATGCCGGCGATCGTTGATCATGCGCCTAACGATGGCAAGAGGCCGATTAGCGTGTTTGAATCCGGCGCGATTCTGCTTTATCTTGCGGGCAAAACAGGAAAGTTTTTGCCCAAGGACTTGCGCGGTCAAGTCGAAGTGATTGAATGGCTAATGTGGCAAATGGGTGGACTCGGCCCGATGCTCGGGCAGAACCATCATTTCAGCCAATATGCACCGGAAAAAATTCCTTATGCGATAGAGCGCTATACCAAAGAGACCTCTCGGCTATACGGCGTACTGAATAGACGGCTGGCGGACCGCGCCTATATCGCGGGCAAGCAATACACCATCGCTGATATGGCCGCCTATCCGTGGTTGATTCCAGATCGCCAAGGCCAAAACATGGCTGATTTTCCGCATCTCGACCGTTGGCATCAATCGATCAATGCGAGACCCGCGACCATCCGTGCCTATGCGCGCCGCAATGAGGTGAACCCAACGCCGCCGAAGGTGATGGGGGAAGCCGAACGAAAACTCTTATTCGGACAAGATAAATCGGTCGTCAAATAAAAAACGCCGCACGATACGCGGCGCTCTTTATTCTTGCCGCACGATACGCGGCGCTCTTTATTCTTGCCGCACGATACGCGGCGCTCTTTATTCTTGTCGCGCTATTTTTTGTTAATCGAACTGACGTAGTGATTGAATTCTTCAATTGCGGCATTTGCCGCATCAATATGCGCTTGCGCAATCTTGTTCATGTCGTTGCGGTAGGCCATGAGACAGTCGCGATAGCCGTCCATTTGCTTCACAAAAATTTTCTGCTGCCCCTCATTCTCAAATTTGGCCGGTGTCTCTGGGCGAACACAGGCGTGTTTGGGGACAACACCCTGCGGTTTGTCCGTCGGTTTATCTTGCGCCGAGGCCGCGGCTGCTGAAAGTGTGCCAAGCACCGCGACGCATATTCGAACGGTTCTGAAATTCATTTTTACAACCTCCAGCGTGTTGGCGGCGCTAGCTTGCGGCGCGGCTTGCCACGGCATCTGCGGTATCACTCAACCACTTTTGGATGCTGGCGACGATACCTTCGCGCGTCAGTCCGCAGTCGGCCAGTAAAATTGACGGATCACCATGCTCGACAAAATGATCCGGCAAGCCCAAATGTAATATCGGAAGTGTTAGGTTTTGCGCAGATAAGGACTCTGAGACTGCGCTGCCCGCGCCGCCCATGATGACGTTTTCTTCAACCGTAACGATCACATCGTGCGTCGTCGCGAGTTTGAAGACGAGCGCATCGTCGATCGGTTTGACGAAGCGCATATTGGCGACGCTGGCATTGAGTGCATCACCCGCATCGAGTGCCGGCTTCACCATCGAGCCAAACGCCAAGATTGCGACACGACGCTTGTGCGCCGTAGTCGCGTAGCCTTTCGCTTCACGTACGATCACGCCCTTGCCGACGGGTAGCGTGGTCAGTTCCGTTTCGATGGTGACACCAGGGCCATTTCCGCGTGGGTAGCGAATCGCAGAAGGTTGGTTGAGTCTTACACCAGTGGTCAGCATTTGCCGACACTCGTTCTCGTTCGCGGGTGCCATTACCACCATGTTCGGAATACAGCGAAGATAGGATAGATCGAATGCACCGTGATGGGTGGGGCCATCCGCGCCGACTAAGCCACCGCGATCTAACGCAAACATAACGGGTAGGTTTTGTAGGGCGACGTCATGGATAAGCTGGTCATAACCGCGCTGCAGGAAGGTCGAATAAATTGCCAATACCGGGCGCATACCTTCCGCCGCTAAACCTGCCGCAAACGTAACCGCATGCTGTTCGGCAATCGCAGTGTCGAAGTAACGTGTTGGAAATTCTTGCGAGAACTTGACCAATCCAGAGCCTTCGCGCATTGCCGGCGTGATACCAAACAGCTTCGGCTCCACCCGCGCCATGTCGCAAAGCCAGTCACCAAAAATCTGCGTGTAGGTGATTTTAGGTTTTGCGTCAGCGCTGACCGCTGGCTTGACGATGCCGATTGTCGGGTCAAATTTTGGCGGTCCGTGATAGTTGATTGGGTCGTCTTCAGCAAGCTTATAACCTTGCCCCTTGCGGGTGACGACGTGCAAGAACTGCGGGCCTTCTAACTGTTTGACGTTATTGAGCGTATCGATGAGGACATCGATATTGTGGCCATCGATAGGGCCGGTGTAGTTAAAGCCAAACTCTTCAAACATCGTTGAAGGAATGATCATGCCTTTGGCGTGTTCTTCGAGCTTCTTTGCAATTTCCTTGAACGTTGGCGTGTACTGCAGTGCCTTTTCTGCGGTCTTCTTCGTCGCTGCGTAGAAGCGGCCAGACATGAGTTTGGCGAAGTAGTTGTTCAGTGCGCCGATTGATTCGGAGATCGACATGTCGTTATCGTTCAAGATCACGATCACGTTTTCTTTGCCGACGTTGTTCATCGCTTCGAATGCCATGCCTGCGGTGATAGCACCATCGCCGATAATGGCAATCGCATGACGCTTTTTTCCGGCCGCGCGGGCGGCAACAGCCATACCAATGGCCGCTGAAATAGAGGTTGACGAGTGCGCGGTGCCAAATGTGTCGTATGCTGACTCTTCACGCCGTGGGAACCCCGCAATACCGCCTTTCTGACGCAGTTTCGACATCGCTGCGCGCCGGCCTGTTAGGATCTTGTGCCCATAGGTCTGATGACCAACGTCCCAAACGAGGCGATCGTCCGGGGTGTTGAAGACGTAGTGAAGTGCGATGGTCAGCTCGATTGTGCCGAGGTTCGACGAAAGATGGCCGCCCGTGGTCGATACCGAGTGCAGAATAAACTCACGTAGCTCGTTTGACAGTTGCCAAAGATCGCGTCGATCAAGCTTACGCAGATCTTTTGGATCCCCGATTGTCTCAAGTAGCGGATAGGAATTTGAGGGCGATTTAGAGACAGTGGCCATAAAAGGGCTTTCTAATAATCTCGTTTGACGATGAAATCCGCCAGTTCGTGGAGGCGCTTCGCAGACATGCCAAAAACATCAAGACTTTGGTGCGCGTCCCGCAGCAGTTCTTCCGCGAACTGTTTGGCAGGATTGAGTCCGAGGAGGCTCACATAGGTCGGTTTGTTGGCGTCTTTATCTTTGCCTGCTGTTTTGCCAAGTTTCTCGGTATTAGACTCGCAATCCAAAATGTCGTCTACCACCTGAAAAGCAAGCCCGATGCACTTCGCATAATGATCTAGCTTCTGCCGTTCGATCTCAGACAGCGGTCGTCCACACATTGCCCCCATCATCACCGCTGCACGAATCAACGCCCCCGTTTTGAGCGTATGCATATGCTCAAGCTCGGGGAGCGAGATTGCTCGGTCAACGCTCGCCAAGTCAATCGCCTGCCCACCGGCCATGCCGCGTGAGCCGCAAGCCTCGGAAAAAAGTCGGATAAGATCGAGTTGATCAGACGACTTTTCTGTAAGTGAGTGTGCGCTTACAATGTTGAAGGCCATTGAATGTAGGGCGTCTCCCGCAAGGAGTGCAGTGGCTTCGTCAAACTCGATGTGGCATGTCGGCCGACCGCGGCGCAGCACATCGTCGTCCATACACGGCAAATCATCGTGGATCAGTGAATAGGCGTGGATCATTTCCACGGCAGACGCCACCACCTTGAGTCGATCAACCGACGCGCCGGAAACTTCACCCGCCGCAAAAGCCAACATCGGGCGAACCCGTTTGCCGCCGCCCAAGGTTGAATACCGCATTGCGTCGTGCAGGCGGGTGGGTACCGTGTCGGCCGCGGGCAGGAGATCTGCGAGGGTCTTTTCCATAAAACTCGCCGTTTCGCGAGCCCAATCCTGAAATGTCGCCATCTGGGTATCGCTATTGCTCAAAGTCTTTCAGCGTCCCGGCGCCGTCTGGTGTGGGAGCCAATATTTGGATGCGTTGTTCGGCCTCGGCCAATACCTTCTCACAGTAGCGCAAAAGCGCCGTTCCGCGTTGATAAGAGGCCAAGGATTCCTCGAGGGGGAGTTGGCCCGCTTCCATTTTTTCGACTAAGGTGTCGAGCTCAGTCATCGCGGATTCAAAGTTTTTGGGTTCTTTGGGTTCTGTGGGTTCTTTTTCGACGGTCTTTGGCATGGGGCTCACTCGTAGCGTCAACTCGGTTAGGTTTCGTTCGAGGGTGCCGAACGTCAGTTGACGTGTAATAGAAATTTTACACGTCGCGTCAGTCTCGTGCCCAATGCGGCAGCGGCCAGCCAAACCCGTCAAAAGGGCGCAAAAAGGGTGGATTTAGGTTGCGTGGGGGGACGGAATTGGGCAAAATCGACATCCCTCTTTTGAAGGGCAACGCGGCACAAACAGCCTTCAAAAAAGCGAAGTTGAGTCGGGACGGAGCAAGCAGAGTTAAAAGCTAGTTTCTCGATCGCCCGGGTGTTGTTTTTACTTTGGTTGATGCGCGGCAGTTTGAAGCTACGCGCGTGTTAATTGGAGGTAAGGACTATGTCCAAACGAATGGGCGAGCGCGAGCTCTCGAAGCCCTTTGTACCTACTACCCAGTTGCCTGTCGGCTGGTATTTCGATAGCGTAATCCATCAGCGCGAGCGAGACACCATGTTCAAAAACGGCCCCGTTTATGTGGGGCACGAGTTGATGGTGCCGAACAAAAACGACTTTCGTGCGCTCGAAGCGACTCACGGTGCGTGGGCGCTGGTAAACAACGGCGCATCCGTTGAGTTGGTCTCCAACATTTGCCGCCATCGTCAGGCGGTCATGCTGAAGGGCGCAGGGCAACTCGCGTCGGGCAATATCGTGTGTCCACTACATCGATGGACGTATGACAACAAGGGCGATTTTCTCGGTGCCCCGCATTTTGCCGAGCAACCCTGCTTACATCTCCCGCGCAAGACCCTCTCAAAGTGGAATGGTTTGCTTTTTGAAGGGCCAACGCCAATCGTCGATGACCTTTCAAAAATTAGGTGGGCGAAGGATTTGGATTTTTCCGGCTATGTTTTCGACAAAGCGGAAGTGACTGATTACAACTTCAATTGGAAGACGTTTATCGAGGTCTATCTTGAGGACTATCACGTTGTTCCATTTCATCCGGGGCTCGGTGGTTTTGTTGACTGCGATTCGCTGGAATGGGATTTCGGCGACTGGTACAGCGTGCAGGTGGTTGGTGTCAAAAATCAACTCGCGCGCGCGGGCTCGCCAACCTACCAAAAATGGCACGACGTTGTTATGCAGTATCGCAATGGCGAAACGCCACCTTACGGCGCGATCTGGCTGACCATCTACCCAAATGTGATGGTCGAGTGGTATCCGCACGTATTGGTTGTTTCAACCATTCAACCGAATGGACCGGACAAGTGCCGCAACATCGTCGAGTTTTACTACCCGGAAGAAATCGCGCTGTTCGAGCGGGAGTTTGTCGAGGCGGAACAAAATGCGTATGCAGAGACGGCGATTGAAGACGAAGAAATTTGTCAACGGATGAATGACGGTCGCCGATTGCTCTGGCAAGAAGGCCGCGATGAACAGGGGCCGTATCAAACGCCCTACGAGGACGGGATGGTGCACTTCCACCAATTCGTGCGCCGACAGTTGGGCGGAGAATGAACTTACGGCCGCGGTCGTCGGTACACTCGGTACACAAAAGGCGGCGATGACTTCATCATGGATGTTGGTCGCCGGTGCCCTCTTTGCGACGATGGGTGCCTTTGCGAAGTTTTTGGGGACACAGTTTACCGGTGCCGAATTATCGATGTATCGGTCGCTTGTTGCGCTGTTGGCGATTGGGGCGGTTGTGCTCGTTCGACGCCAATCGCTTGCTACGTCATATTGGCGAGGACATTTTTGGCGCGGCACCACCGGAACGATATCGCTCGTTGGGTATTTTTACGCGATGACGCAGTTGCCGCTTGCAACTGCGATCACGCTCAACTATACGTCCCCACTGTGGTTGACCGTCTTATCGACGCTAATGTTGGGCGAACGTTTTCGCGCACCGCTGGTGGCGGCGATTGTGATGGGATTTGTCGGCGTGACGTGCCTGTTGCGCCCCACGTTTTCAGACGACAACTCCATGGCTGGTTTGATCGGATTAGCGTCTGGTTTTTTTGCGGCGTGCGCTTATGTAAATGTGAAGAAATTAGGGGCCGCCGGTGAGCCGGAGTGGCGGGTGGTGTTCTATTTTGGACTCGTCGGTTTTATTGGTTCAGCATTGGTGCAGGCAGTTTGGAGGGCAGACTTCCACCCGATCACCATCGGTAATTTTTGGCCGTTACTCGCGCTGGGCGTGGCAGCAACGATCGCACAGCTCGCCATGACGAAGGCTTATCACAGCGGAAACACCCTCGTTGTTGGCGCATTTGCCTATTCGACCGTGATTTTTGCGGCGCTGCTCGGACTCTTTTTTTTCGATGAAAAACTGCCGGTGCTGGCTTGGGTTGGCATGGCGATCATTGTGGCGAGTGGAATGCTGGCTAAATTCGCGAGTGAGCGTGGCGCAAATGACAAGCGTCAACCCACGCTTCCCGCCGAAGAAGATTAGCCAGATCATTGTCGTTAACCTCTTCTCGAAAGTCGAATATGCTGGTCTCTTGTGAACAACTCGCCGCACACGCCAATGATCCAACGTGGATTGTGTTTGATTGCCGCCATGATCTGATGGATGTTGCCAAGGGAGAACAGTGGTATCGGGAGGGGCATATTCCCGGCGCATTTCTGGCAAACCTTGATACCGATTTATCGGGTGAGAAAACGGGCACTAACGGGCGACATCCGCTGCCTTCGCCTGCCATGTTCTCTGCATTTCTCGCCCGACATGGCGTTACTGCGAGATCGACGGTGGTTGCCTATGACGATGTCGGTGGGCAGTTTGCTGCACGTTTATGGTGGCTGTGTCGATGGGTGGGGCTAATGAATGCGTCCTTGCTCGACGGCGGTATTCAGCGGTGGGTCGCCGAGGCTCGCCCGATTTCAACGGCGATACCCGTCACCAAGCCAGCGTTTTTTGCCGGACGTGCCGATTCTTTCATGATCAGCACTGTTGATGAAGTGCTGTCGCGCATTGGTAGAGCGGACCTCGTGCTCATCGATGCGCGCGCACCCGAACGCTATCGTGGCGAGGTCGAGCCAATTGATCCTGTTGCGGGGCACATACCTAGCGCATTGAATCGCTTTTACAAAGAAAACCTGAAGGCCGATCTCACGTTCAAATCGCCTGACGAAATTCGGAAGGGATTGGTCGATCTCATGGCCGGAAGAAGCGCCACCGAGGTGGTGCATCAGTGCGGGTCGGGTGTGACCGCCTGCGCGAATGTATTCGCGATGGAGTATGCCGGGCTAAAGGGCTCGCGGCTTTATGCGGGTTCATGGAGCGAGTGGGTTGCCGACCCATCGCGGCCGGTGGCAACGGGGCCATCATCCTCGGTGTAGCGCCAGTGACGCGGCGAGTAATTGACCTACTCGCTAGCCTGAACATTTTCGATCAGCCATTGCCATTTTTTAGGATAGTTGATGTGTCATCCCCGTGAGAGGAAAAAAAAGCCCGCATGACGCGGGCTTTGGTGCTTGACTTGCAATCGATCATTTCTCCAAGTGTTCTTTTAGAAACGCCAGCACTTGGGTATAGAGATCTACGTTGTTCTCAAGTTTGCCGAATCCGTGGCCTTCCCGCTCTTTGACGACAAACCCTTTGGGGGCATTGCCAACGCGCTCAAGCTCCCTCGCCATGCGCGTTATCTGCGCGATAGGCACGCGAGAATCGTCCTTCCCTGCGTATAGAAACACTGGCTTTTTGATTTTTGCGGGGTTGAAAAGCGGAGAAATTTCGCGCACCAACGGTGAGTTGAAATTCGTCACGCCCAGGACTGACCCCCAGTAGCTCACAGCAGACACACTTTCCACAAAGTCAGTATCGCCTGATGTGAGTTGATACTTCAAGTCTGTCACCGCCAGCCCCGCGACAGCACACTTCCACAGGCTCTCGTTGCGAACGATTGCTTGAAGTGCGGCGTAGCCACCATAACTCGCGCCAGACATACACACCTTTGATGAATCGACAAACCCTTGGTCAACACCCCACTTCAGCGCGTCCTCATGATCGTTTGACATTTCTCGACCAAAGCTGCCAAAGCCTGCGTAATAGACTTTGCTCCCGAGTCCCGGCGTCACGCGAAAGTTCGGTACGATAACGGCATACCCGCGGGAAGCAAATAGTTGACCTTCGATTGTTCCAAAACCGTCACCCCAAGTGTCTGCCCGCGCAAATGGCCCACCATGGATGTGTACGATTGTGGGTAGCTTGGTACCCGGCTTGTAGTTTTTTGGAAGAAAGTAATAGCCATCAATTTCCAGCCCATCGCGAGTCTTATAGACAAACGGTCGCTGTTCGGTGAGTTTGCCCTCTAGCCACGGTTTCGAAGACCCGATCTCTTCTACTGTCTTTGCCTCGTGGTCATACAAATACCAGCGCCTCGGCAGCACGTCTGAATAGGACGTGACAATCATCCGTTTTCCGTCTGGTGTCCGCCGAAAACTGTTGAAACGGTTCGGAAATGTAGCGTCCAAGCTTTTTTGAATCGCCGCGTACTTTTCATCGAGCCAAACAACTTCGGGTTTGGCCGCTTCAACCGAATAACCGAGTAACTTGTTATCCTCATTGAAGTCTGTAATAACCCCCGGCACAGGATTGCCGTCAACTGCTGCGCCCATGTCGTAGCGTGGGTGCGCGGCGATTAATTCACCAAGCGTCTTTGTCTCCGGGTCGAAACGAAACACGCCCATTGTGTCGCGGCCAACGTTGCTGGCGACTTGTAATGTCTTGTTGTTTGCTTCTAGCGTGAGGGGGATGATTTTTGTTCCCTTGTCGTCTTCATATCTTGTGATTTCATACCACGGTGAGTCTTCGTCTTTACGATAGTAGACGACTGTCGTTAGCGTGTCGCGAATCGTGGCAAAAGCGACTCGTGGGACAAGCTTTGCGTCGGTAAGCCATTTGGTGGTTAGATTTGCCGGGCGCCCTCTGGTCAAAAGCGTGTATTTGCCTGTATTGAGATTCAATCGGAATAGATCGACGGAGTCGGCGCTGACCATGTTGCCGCTGGCGATGATTTCGTCTTGGTTGTTTGGGATCGACCGGTAGAAGCTAAGGCTGCGGTAAACAGTTTCATTCTTCGCGCGCGTCTCTCGAACGGTTTGAGAAAGTCGCCGGAAGTTCTTGCCGTCTTTGTCAATCACAAAAAGACCGCCACCATCAAATTGACCAGGACCCGTCGGCGAATTGAATTGGCCGAGGGAGTAAAGCAGTCGGTTGGTGCCAATCCAGTTCACACCTATCACGTCAAAATCATCATAACTCGTGAGAGCAGACGCCTTGCGCGTTTCGAGGTCAATAACAGCCAGATTCATTCGCCCCTTAAATGGAACGGTTGCTGCCATAAACTTGCCGTCTCGCGAGAGCCTGATATTGGCAAGATTTGGTTGTCGCCAAATGTCTTCAACGGAGAGTTCCGCGCTTAACGCGGTGGCCTCAGCAACTATTTTCTCCACCTTGTTTTGTGCGTGTACGGAAAAGGCGGTTAGGGCGACCGAAATGGTTGCGATTGAGGCAATCCACTTAGGTAGCGCTTGCAAATTGGCTTTCATAAATACCCCTAAAAATAGGCAAATCGCGCACTGGCGCGATTCTCAGGCGATGGATTTTATGGGTCTTCCGAGCGCGGCGCAAGTCTCTAGGGCGCAATTTCATGTCGATTGCGACCAATCGCGAATCCGCCAGACTAACCTTCGCTTTTATGCGATGAAACGAATCAAGCGATGGGCACAATTTGGCTCAACCCGCGCAGGGCGCTTCTATAAACCTGCTGCGTGGGCGAATTTCGCGCCTGCGGTGCTCGCCGTACACTGGGTACGTGTCCCGCGTTTGCCAAACCCGTCGGCACGAACTTCGCCCGCTCGCGACGGTTTCGAGAAGTTCCCAATTCTGCGGTCGACAACGCTCACTTCTGGGCTGGTCAGCGAAATGGTGTCTGACCCCCATGGCACTAAACCCCCATGGCACTAACCGACCGCAACCACCCACTGTGTCATTCCGACCGGACCCCGGACTTAATCCGGGGGTAGCGGAGGAATCTGCTTTTACGGTTTCAACAGCAGATCCCTCGACTTCGCTCGGGATATCAGGTCTCTTTTAAGCGACGTGCAAGGTTTGAGTGTCAACCTCTCCAACTTGACTTAAAAAACAAAAAACAACGGTAATTTATGATCAATCTGCATAAAAGTTCCCGACAGTAGTGTACTTGTGCCGGGAAGACGTCCTTAACCTTGTCCCATGAGGGGCGGGGTCTTTTCTATTGTCGAAAGCGCATTGAGTAAACAGGGAACTTCTAAAAATCTACTGCGCGGGCGAATCTGTCAGTTCCCGAGTTGGTCAAATTCGTCGCCGTACACTGGGTACGTGTCCCGCGTTTGCCAACCCGTCACTGCCAACTTCACCCGCTCGTGACGGTTTTTAGAAGTTCCCAACAGCAAAACTCTCGAACCGGCGGGCGTTTCCAAGCATAAATGCTTGTAGCTGCCCGTGGTTGCTGGGGTTTTGCAATTGGGAACTTCTATAAACCTGCTGCGTGGGCGAATTTCGCGCCTGCGGTGCTCGCCGTACACTGGGTACGTGTCCCGTGTTTGCCAAACCCGTCGGCACGAACTTCGCCCGCTCGCGACGGTTTCGAGAAGTTCCCTTTTATGAGGGCGCCTGAATTTTCTTCTTGTTGCCCAACTGCGACTCGGTTCCGTTCATCAGCTTGGTGATGTTTTCGCGGTGCCGCCAAATCAAGAGCAAACACATCGCAAATACAGCGGGCAAATAGGGGGTCAAGCCAAACAAATAAAACGTGTAAAAAGGCGCGAAGCCTGAGGCGACCAGTGCGGCGAGCGACGAGTACCGAAAGAACACGGCGATGATGAGCCATGTCGCGAGTGTGGCCAGCCCCAGCCATAAGTTGATCGCGAGAAGGATGCCAGCGGCGGTCGCCACGCCCTTGCCGCCTTGGAAGCGGAAAAAAACCGGGAATAAATGCCCGAGGAATACCGCCAGCGCGACCCCAGCAAGAGTGGTTTCGTTCAGTGAAAAGTCTGCCGCAACGCGTTGGGCCAGCCATACCGCGAACCAGCCTTTGCCAGCGTCACCCACGAGGGTCAGCAGTGCCGCCGCCTTTTTGCCGGTCCGCAACACATTAGTCGCGCCAGGATTTCCCGAGCCATAGGAGTGCGGATCGGGCAGCCCCATCAACTTGCTGACAATGACGGCGAACGACAACGAGCCGATGAGATAAGCCGCGAAAGTGGCCAAAAATGCGTTCATAGGATCGTACTTTACAATGACGGACGACTGCGCAACGGGTGCAGCGACATCTCAGTTAAGCGCCATCCTTATGGACATAATCTACATTCGCGAATTCAGAGCCGACGCTTGGATTGGCGTGTATGAGTGGGAGCAGCAGCGCCCACAAACGCTGGAATTTGATATTGATATTGGCCTCGACACCCATCAAGCCGGGCGCTCTGATTCTATTCGCGACACGATTGACTACGGCAAAGTCGTCGAGCGTATTCGTCACGATTTGGCCGAGGCAAAGTTCAAACTACTCGAGGCGCTTGCCGAGCACATTACCCAAGTGCTTTTTCAGGATTTTAATGCGCAATGGGTGAAGGTGAGTGTTGCCAAAATCGGCCACCTACGCGGCGTTCGCAAGGTGGGCGTCACCATCGCGAGGTCGCGGCAGGACGCCACCAAGGTTCAAGTCACGCCTACCCCATGAAATGTTCAGGCTAGCCGCGTGGATGATGGGTCGCATGGATCGCTTTTAAGCGTTCGCGTGCGACGTGCGTATAAATTTGCGTTGTAGTGATGTCGGAGTGCCCGAGCAGTAACTGCACAACGCGTAAATCAGCGCCGTGGTTAATGAGGTGCGTCGCAAATGCGTGGCGCAGTACGTGTGGTGAGATTGTGGTTCGAATGTCGGCCTTTAAGGCATAGCGCTTAATGATGTTCCAGAACATTTGTCGCGACATCGTTTCACCGCGAACCGTGATGAAGACATCGTGTGAGGTACGGCCTGCGAGAATCTCGTTTCGAGCACCATTGATGTAACGCATCAGCCAATCCGCAGCGACTTCGCCAAGTGGTACGAGGCGTTCCTTGTTGCCCTTGCCCATCACGCGCAGCACCTGTTCGCTCAAGCTCAGTTGTGCCAACGGCAAACTCACGAGCTCGGTCACGCGCAAACCGGCCGCATAAAGTGTTTCCAGCATTGCCCGGTCTCTCATCCCAAGCGGGGTGTTAACGTCGGGTGCGGCCAACAAGGCCTCAACATTTGCTTCTGATAACGATTTAGGTAGGCTTCGGGGCAGCTTGGGAGAATCGAGTGCCGTCGTGGGGTCAACTTCAAGCATTTTCTCGCGTCGTAAGTGCTGATAAAAACGCTTCAGCGTCGAGGTCAGGCGCGCGGTTGTTTTTGGACTGGCGTGGTCGATTAAAATTCGTTTTGCCAAATACGCTTGCAGATCCGTCGAATCAAGTGTGGCAAGAGAGGCGCTCATGGTGGCGGTCAGCCAAACATCAAGTTGCACCAAATCGCGTCGGTAACTTTCGATCGTGTTTTTTGACAGTCCGTCAGACAGCCACAGACTATCGGTGAACTGATCGATCAACGGGTCATAGATGGGTTTTGGCGCAGTCGACATCAGAAGCGCTGCGCAGAGCGTGGCAGTGCAACGGCGACTCGCGCCTGCTCATGCGTGAGCAGCCATCGTTTGATCGCAAGCGGCGCGGCCTTCTTGCCGCCCATGAACCCGCCTAAGCCGGTTGCCGCAACAACACGATGGCATGGCACCACAATTGGCAGCGGGTTCTTCCCGCACGCGGTGCCGACAGCCCTAGCATTCGAGCCGATGGACGCGGCAAGCTCGCCGTAAGTCACCGTTTGCCCGGCGGGAATCCGTCGCATTGCCTCCCATACGTCGAGCTGATGTTTGCTTCCCGCGAGGCGAATTGGTAGATCGAATTCAAACGTCGGGTGGTCGAAATACGCCATGAGTTGAACGCAGGCTAAGTGTGCAAGTGTGTTTTTCTTGGGCGGCAACGCGGATAGCTCTCCATCAAGAAAAACGATGGACGTGACCGCTTGAGTGTCAGCGCGAATGCCGATCGCACCGATCGGTGAAATCAGTATCGCGTCAAATTGCGCCGTCATTTCCATGCTACAAAAACACTCGCATCGCGAAGGCAACGAAAATGGCGAGGAACAGCGTTTCGCTAACGATGAGAAGAACGGGACGCCATCCTAGAACGGTCAGTTGTTTGAGCTGCGTCTTCATGCCAATGGCCGCGATTGCCGTGACCAACAGGAACCGCGAAACCTCACTGAAGAAGCTGCTGATTCCTTTGGGAATGGCCACCAAGCTATTGATGACCACCAAAAGCCCAAAGGCTAATGCAAACCATGGTAACAACGGCGGCCGCTTAGACGCTGTAGACCCGCCGATCTCAGCACTTTGAGCTTGTCCCCGGCGCAGCATGATCGACAACACAAGAATGACGGGTAGCAACATCGCGACACGCAGTAGTTTGACGATCGTTGCGGTTTCGCCAGCTTCCGGCGACACGGAAAATCCAGCCCCGATAACTTGGGCGACGTCGTGGATGGTGGCGCCAAGAAAAATGCCGGCGTGCCGTTCACTGAACCCCAGTGCATGTGAGATAAGCGGGTAGATCACCATGGCAATCGTTGACAGGGCCGTTACGCCAATGACGGTAAAGGTGGTGTCACGGTCAGAGTGGGCGTGGCGCGGCAAGACGGCTGAGATTGCCAATGCCGCCGATGCACCACAAATAGCGACAGCACCTCCGGTGAGAACGCCAAAATCTCTTGCGCCGGTGGTGAATCTTGAAAGAAAAGCGCCTACACCAATCGTCAGCACGACGGCGACGACGACCATTGCGGTTACCGGCCAACCGAGCTGCGATATCTCTGTCACCGTAATGCGCAGGCCGAGCAGGGCGATGCCGATTCTCAGAAGGGTGGAGGCGCTCCATTGCACTCCAACGACGGTGCGCCCCTCTTGGCCTAGGAAATTGAGAGACATCCCTAGTAATAGTGCAAACAGCATGGCCGACGCACCATAGTGTTCAGCGAGGAATAGAGAGGCAATCGCGATCACAATCGCGGCGGTGATGCCAGGGGCACGCGCACGCGCTTGGTTAAACATCGAGGCAGTAGAGGACACGATTGGAGTAATTGATCTGCGAAGTGAACAATTTACTCCAACCTGCCGTGTCAGCCGAAAAGATAAAGCATCGATAGCAGTGTGCGGTTGGTTGGTGCGTCAGCGCCCTATAATTTTGAATGTCTTTAGCAATCCTGCTGATTCCCGATTTCGCACTCATCCTGTTTGGATTCACCCTCAATCGCATCACCAACTGGGGACGAGATTTCTGGAGTGGGCTGGAAAAGCTCATCTATTTCGTGCTGTTCCCGGCGCTGCTGTTTAACTCCATCGCTAAGCAGAAGCTGGATTTTGTGGCCGCTGCACCGGCGCTTAAGACCGCCATCGTCACGGTGGTGATGGGGATTCTGATCGCTTATGCGGCGAAGTGGATCGTCAAAAGCGACAACAAGGCGTATGCCTCCAGCTTCCAAACGGCATTTCGCTTCAATTCGTACATCGGGTTGGCAATTGCCGGGCGACTCCACGGCGAAGCGGGGATTGCCGCGTTTGGGATCGTGATTGGCGTTGTTGTGCCATTGTGTAACGTCGCCTCGGTCTGGATGTTGGCCAAACACGCCGAGGCCTCGATTCTCAAAGAGCTTGTACAAAACCCGTTGATTATCGCCACCGTCGGCGGTGTGCTGTATTCGCTCTCGGGCCTACCGTTGCCGGAAGTCGCGCAAATGCTCATCTCGCGTATGGGTGCCGCCTCGCTGGCTTGTGGCTTGCTCGCGGTCGGTGCCGCGCTGACGCTGGTAAATGTTGGCACTAACGCGGCATTGATTACCTACAACACCCTGATCAAGCTGGTTGTGATGCCGCTGGTGGCGATTGGCATGGCAAAGTGGCTTGGCGTGAGTGGTATCTATTTCGATATGGTCGTATTGTTCGGCGCTCTGCCGACGGCAACGTCAGCCTACATTCTTGCGGTGCGCATGGGGGGCGATGGCCCAGTCGTCGCGCAAGGAATCACAGTGAGCACGCTGTTTGGGATGTTGTCGATTCCGCTTTGGCTCAGTGTTGCGCGCCAACTTTAGTTGAACGTGCTGCTTGAACTAAATCTTGCCGTGCACGGTTGGTACACCAAGATTGTCTTCATTCATTTCGTACCCCAGCATTTTCATGGCGTTCTTCACCGGGGTTTGCAGAAAATCCTTACCTTGGAAAAACAACGGCAAATTCATTTTCATTGCAAGTTGGAATGAAAACAAATCGCCCATGTTAAGCAGACCTGGGGGCTTTGCCTTAACGTGGTGCTTGATCGACGCATTCTTATAGGCTGGAATGTCATCGCCGCCAAAACCCACAGACTCGATTTTTAGGGAGGCGATCAGCCCGTCCATCGCATCGATCGCATGACCGCCTTGAAGGGACATCGTCGCGAGAATCACTTCAGCATACGTCGGCGCAGCGATATAGAGCTTGCCCGTCTTTCCCATCTCAAGGAGAAACATACTGGCGGCCGGTTCACTCTTGGCGATACAAATCAATGCCGACGAGTCCACCACGCACGCTTCGAGCCTCTTCACTTCGGCATGCCTTGCTCGTCATACAAGATATCGTCAATGGGTCGTTGATCGACTACCGCAAAGCTCTGTAGCCGACGAGCCGCCGCAATGATGCTCTCCAAGTCTTTGCCTGGAGATTTGGCAGCCTCGCGACGAGCGCGCTCTTCTTCAAGAACGCGAAGCACCTCCTTGTTCATGGAGCGATCATGCCTCTTTGCCTCTTCTGCCCAATATTGCTTCAAATCAGCAGGCATTTGTTTGATAGTCATCACTTCGCTCATAACAACCTCCTCTGCTATCTGTAAGGTGCCACAATGATACCGTTATGGTACCTTTACGTCAACTTTCATCGCTGTAGAAAAGTCTGTCCGCCCACCAGCGGACGTTACCTACCCATGATCAGTTGCTCTGTCGGCAGCGATGGACGAAAAAAAGCCGCGGTACCAAAGTATATGACCGCGGCTTTTTTCTGAGACAAAAGCGAAACTGCTGTTGCGCTTACTCGCCTTTGTTCTGTGTGGACACGTAGTCCAGCTTTTCCTTGATACGTGCCGACTTGCCGGAACGATCGCGGAGGTAGTAGAGCTTGGCGCGGCGAACGTCACCGCGACGCTTCACTTCAATCGAGGCAATGGTCGGTGCGTAGGATTGGAACGTACGCTCGACACCTTCGCCGGACGAAATCTTGCGAACGATGAACGATGAGTTAAGGCCGCGATTACGCTTGGCAATAACCACACCTTCGTAGGCCTGAACACGTTTGCGCTCGCCTTCGATCACGTTTACGTTGACGATCACAGTGTCGCCAGGGGCGAAATCAGGGATCTTGCGGCCGAGGCGTGCGATTTCTTCTTGTTCCAGTTGTTGAATCAAATTCATATTGTTTCCTTTCGTTTATCAATGGTGATGGAGGTGGGTTAGAAAGCGGCTCCACTCCGATCGACCTACTCACACAGCGCAACGCTCGATCACAAAATCAAAATCTGCGTTGATGTGTGCCTGCTTTCGTACTACTTGCTTCTGCGACTCTTAAGACTTATGCGATTGTTTGATTTCCTCAAGCCATCGCAGCTCTTGTTTACTGAACGTCAGCCCGACCAACAACTCCGGGCGACGCTTCCATGTTCTTTCGATTGCCATGCGCCGCCGCCATTTGGCGATTTCCGCATGGTTCCCGCTCAACAACGCGGGAGGTACAATAAACTCTTCTCCAGCGGGGCTCCACACTTCCGGACGCGTGTAGTGCGGATGGTCCAACAATCCGTCCCGCGCCGGTGAATATGAGTCTTCCACCGCCGAAGCCCCGTCGTTTAACACGCCGGGTAACAATCTCACCATCGCATCAATCATTACCATCGCCGCCAATTCGCCGCCGGATAGTACGAAATCGCCTATGGAAATTTCTTCATCGACATGCACTTCAACAACACGCTCATCGATGCCCTCGTATCTGCCACAGAGAAAAATTAGTCCTTCCTCTGCTGAAAGCCGCCTAACGTCGGCGTCCTTCAATGGTCTTGCCTGTGGAGAGAGATAAATCACTCTCGGTACAACTTGAAACTGTTGCTGGCGTTGTCTTGCGGCTTCGATTGCCTGATGCAGCGGTTCCGCCTTCATCACCATCCCCGGCCCACCACCAAATGGCCGGTCATCAACGGTTTTATGCACATTGCCGACAAAGTCGCGTGGGTTCCAACACTTCAGTTCCCACACGTTTTGATCCAATGCCCGGCGCGTAACCCCTGAATCGGCAATCGCATCAAACATTTCCGGAAACAGGGTGACCACGTCGTATCGTTTCACCACAACACTCCCGGTTTGCTACTTTCCATCCTTGGAATCATTTTCCTGCCAGTGGCGCTCCCAGCGAACCGTCACAACCTTCTTCTCCCGATCCACGTTCGCCAAATACGCGCTGACAAACGGAATCAAAATTTCGGTACTGCCCGCGCTATTTCCTGCGCCTTTTTCTGACCGAACCACCAGCACATCATTCGCACCGGTTTCCATCAACGTCTCGATTGTTCCGAGTGTTTCCCCGGCTTCGTTGATGACCTTTGCACCGATTAGGTCGATCCAGTAGTACTCATCTTTTTCCGGCTGATCCAACCAACCCCGCGGTACCGCAATATCGCGCTGGCCAAGTTTCTCCGCTGCAGTTCGATCGTCGATGCCCTTGAGCTTTGCGACCACCGACTTCACATTCACCGCAAAGTCTTCAACCTCTACCTCTTGCCAACCGCTTGCGGAGGACACAAACCAAGAATCAAATTGGTCGAGGCTGTCAGCGTATTCGGTGAAGGTTTGCAGTTTTAGCCAGCCCTTGATGCCGAACGGCGCGGTAACACGCGCCATGACGACTGCATCGGCATCAGAAAGGGATGTGGCTGGAACCTTACTTGGCAACTGCGGCTTGCTTGCCACGCTTGACCAACTTCATCACAGCGTCGGACGCTTGTGCGCCTTGACCTTGCCAGTACGTCAGACGATCCATCGCGATACGGAAACCTTCTTCGGATTCACCGGCAGTCGGGTTGTAGAAACCGAGCCGCTCAATGAATCGACCATCACGGCGATTGCGGGAATCTGCAACAACGACGTTGTAGAACGGGCGGTTCTTGGAACCACCGCGAGACATGCGGATTACGACCATGCTAACTCCTAAGGTTTAGAGAATCATCCGATTGAGAACCGGAAACGGCCCCATTGCAAACGGGGAACGCCTGCGCCATGCTTTTTTGCAGGAAAGCCGGAAATTATAACCAAAACAAAGGGATAAGTGCAAGTTGTAGTGGGTGACTGTGTGGATACCATTGCATTCCCGGATTATCTGCTCCGGTGAGTGTGAATATTTCATGGGGTGCGTTCGAACGCGGGTGAGTAGGCGCACAATTTTTTGCCCTACCGACCGAGGCATAGCGGGCCGTATTTGCGAAATACGTTGGTCGCCCGCCGTGTTCGCAACAATCTAGATGGCGGCGAGGCAGTTAAACTCTCAATATCTAGCGGTTTACCCTGCGAACTTTTCAATTGGCCTTCTAAACGAGGAATCTGCATGAGCCCATCGTCATCAATATCGGATAACTTTTCGGATGAGGCAGCGCAATACCGAAAAAATGGCTATTTCATCGCCCGGCAAATGTTGCCAGTAGACCAAGTGCTTAGGGTTCGTTCGGAAATGCACCTTCTGGTGCAACAACAGCTTGAGTTTTTGGGATTGCCCTGCGAAGGCACAGCCTCGCCAGAGACGCTTCACGCCGACCTCAAGACTCTGTTCAACGGCAATTTAAAGACCTACTTGGCGGTGCTTACGCTCTGCGCAAAGCTAATGTCACTCTATGAACTCTATATGTGCCCAGAGGTTAAGAAATTCACCAAAGCCATCGGCTTGTCGTTACCGGTATTTCAGACCGCACCAGTTATGCACGCGATGTCGACGGCTCTCAAGGTGCCGGATGGATATCATGGACTCGGTGCACATCAAGACTGGCCGACGCTTCAAGGCGGATTAGATACGGTCACACTGTGGCTTCCATTCGTAGATGTTGATCGAAATCTGTACCCTTTAGAGCTTATTCCCGGATCTCATGAAGGAGGCTTGCACCCTTATTCGCGCAAAGAGCATATCTTTGAGGTTGACCCTGAGCACTACGACCCGACGGCTTTCATACCCGTGGAGGTATCAGTTGGCGATATTGTATTTATGTCGAGCTTCACGATCCATAAAACGAGTACAAACGGGGATAGCCGACTTCGCCTCGCCACTAGCTGGCGATATGAAAATGGGAGTGAGCCAAATTTCATCGCGCGCAGTTATCCTTTTGCTCAAAAGAGATCCGTCGTTCCAGAGCTGATCACCCCCAACTTTCCGACCAGAGCGCAGGTTAAGAGTGTGTTTTAGCCCGAGTTGAACCCCGTAGAACAATGATGCGACTAGCGTGAGTTGCTGAACAATCGGAATATTTATGCCGCACTTTCGGAAATTGGGTCGAATTTTTCACTTGGATACATCGCCGAAGAGGTCCACTACACACACACAAGTGCCGACGATATTTTTGAAAGAAGATGTTGTCCGCGTTTACTTTGCCGCACGTCGCCTCGACGGGAAGAGCTATCCAGGTTATGTGGATCTTGCGAGATCTGATCTTACGACGATTGTCAAATTGCAAGAAGACCCCATCATCGAATTGGGTAAGCCCGGCACTTTTGATGACGAGGGCATCATGCCGGCATGTGTTATCTCTCGCAGCAAGAACGAAGTATGGATGTACTACAGCGGTTGGAATCAGCGAGTGACTGTGCCCTATCACAACTCTACGGGCATTGCGGTTAGCCGGGATGGCGGCGATACATTCACCCAACTTTTTGCAGGCCCAGTAATGGATCGCACCCCAAACGAGCCCTACCTTGCGGTCACGCCTTCGATATTGTTCGACGGCAATATGTGGCGATGCTGGTACATTTCCGGGCTCAATTGGACGCTAGTTGGAAAAAAATACGAGCCGGTCTACGTAATTAAATATGCTTCGTCAACAGATGGAGTGGAGTGGAATCGGCCAAATGTAACTTGCATCGCGCAGCATTACGCTGCCGAGGCTTTTTCCCATCCGACTGTCGTGATGCACGGCGGAAAGTTTCATATGTGGTACTGCTACCGACATAGTGAGGATTTTCGTGATGGCCAAGGTAGCTACAGAATTGGCTATGGAATATCTGAGGACGGGATTCATTGGGATAGAAAGGACGCCTCGGCCGGGATTTTGCCTAGCGATTCTGGGTGGGACTCAACGATGCAGTGCTATCCATATGTGATTGAGATTGATGGCAGTTTTTATATGTTCTATAACGGCAACAGCTTCGGGCAATCGGGCATTGGGCTGGCGGTACTGGAATCTTGGAGCACATAGTGGGTATCCACCCCTTACTGACCAACAGTCTAGTCCGCACTTCGCCTCTGCATGTGAATTAGTCGGTACGCACGCCATTCAACTGGTGATTGGAAAATGAAGAAACTCGTGATCTTTGGTAATGGACAAACAGCAGAAATAGTTTGTTCAATGTTCAGATTTGACGGTTCACACGAGCCAGTCGCGTTCGTTGTTGATCGCGAGTTCATCACGGCGACTGAAATCTTGGGGCTACCGGTCGTCCCCTTAGATCAAATCGTCGAATTGTATCCACCGAGTGCCTTCGATGCCTTCGTCGCTGTCAGCTACACGAAGGTAAATCAGCTTCGGGCCGAAAAGTGCGCGTTGCTAAAATCGAAGGGCTACACGCTTGCAACGTATATCTCCTCTAGGGCAACGACCTTCCCAGACTTAAAAGTTGGCGAAAACTGTCTAATTCTTGAAGACAATACGATTCAGCCATTTGTCGAAATAGGAGATAACGTTTATTTGTGGAGCGGCAATCATATTGGGCATCACACACGAATTGGCGCGAACTGCTTTATTGCTTCGCACGTCGTTGTATCAGGATCTGTTGAAGTGGGTGAGTTCACGTTTATCGGCGTGAATGCAACGGTCAGGGACAACATCAAGATCGGCCGCGCAAATGTGATTGGTGCGGGCTGCGTTATCCTAAAAGACACCGCCGACCTTAATGTGTTTGTCACTACCGCCACCGAAGCATCGCGTGTTCCCAGCAATAGATTGCGCGGAATCTAGCCTGAACATTTCATGGGGGCACCTTCGGAAGCGGCTGAGTGGGCGCGCTGTGAAGTATTCAGGCTAGTGAGAATTGAGGCTATCAATTCGCTGTTGTGGTGGACGTTTCAAGCCAATCAATCCACATTGAGCGCAAAGTATGCTCAAAATTTCTGGCAAATCTCTCGGTCTGCCACTGCGGTGAAGCGCTCATTGTTTCAGAGATTGTGCTTCTATACCGTTGCAGGCGAACCCTGTCGTTTGCGAGGTTAATTGCCTTGTCTAGATAATCGTCAACATCAGTCGCAATTAGTTCGTGCAGTCCCGCGCCGGCCAATATTGATGCAGCATTGCGCTCCCGCCACGAGGGACCAGAAATTGCGATTACCGGGACGCCTTGCCATAGAGCATTGATCGTTGTTGAGCCGCCGCTGTAGGGGAACGTATCCAACGCGATATCCACTTTGGAATATCGAATTTTCATGAGTCGATATTCCGACATACCCTCAAGCAGTAAGCGATCCGCTGAAATTTGCATATTCTCAAAGTAGTTCGTAATCCGCTTGCGGCATTCGGCCATCTGCAAATACCTGCCCTTCAAGTACAGACGAGAATTTGGGACTTGGCTGAGCAGCATTCCCCAAGTTCTCAGAACAGTCTCGTTGACTTTAAAAAAATCACCAAACGAACCGAAGGTCACAAAATCATTTGAATCGCAGGGTGGAGGGATTGGCTTGGGCGGTGGCTCCCCCATGTCGAACGAGCTGATGGTGCCAGTCGGCATGCGAAAAATGTTTTCAACATAACAACCCTCTTCGCCACCCCGCACGGAGTAATCGTCCGTAATGAGGTAGTTATAAGCCTTGTGCCCTACAGTGGCGGTCAAGTTGTACCAGTTAACTTGTATGGGCGCAGGCTGTCTTAGCATCGCCGGGAAAAATTGAGGATTTCTCAAGCGTCCATTGATATCGAGCATGATGTCAATTTTGTCTCGAACCACTAGATCATAAAATTCATCTGGACTAAATTTATGAATCTCTTTCCAGCGGTCAACCTTGCCAAACAACTCCTCTGCCGAGTCGCCATAGTTGTAGCAGTAGATTTCCAGTTCATTTCGATCATACCGATCAAAAAATGGGACGAGAGTGGTGATACAAATATAGTTTGTAAAGTAGTCGCCGAGAATTCCAACTTTCAGTCGGCGTTTTGGCGAACGCTCATTAGGATAAGCAGCGGGGCTAGGTAGAAGGTCTTCGTTTCCATGAAGTTCCGCCCAGCGGCGAGCCTCAGCATAATAATCTTGCGATGAACGCTCGGGGTTTGCATGTAGGCACATCAGCAAGAAATTGTGGTTTTCGACGGTGGCTGCCTCGGCAAAATCACGCCGAGCTTCGACCTCTGCCGCCTGAATTAGCCCTGCGTAAAAAAGTTTTTCTTTGAGCGTTCTTGTATCGTGGGTTCTCTCTTCTAGTTCCGCGATTGTGATTCCGCTTTGACAGCCGGGTGAAACTACGACCGCTCGCTTGAAATAATCGATAGCATCGTCGTCATGCCCAATCGCATTTCCCAAGCGGCCCCAAGCTAGGAAAGATTCGGCGCTCACTGGGTGGTACTGTTCAAGCAATTCAGCCTGAGTTCGTGCGCGCTCAAAATCCCCCATCCAAATGTATAAACTACAGATCGCGAGGTGAGCAATCGCGAGGGTGGGGTCAATCGTTAGCGCGCGGCGATAGTTAGACATTGCATCGTCCGAGTCCCCGACGAGTGCTGCGGCTACGCCTAAATTGATGTACGAATCAGGATCGTTTGGTGCCAGCATCGCCGCGGTTCGGAACGCCTCCAACGCGGGCTTACCCTGTGCGCGCAGAGAATGGCCCAAAATCTTCCAGCCGTCCGCTGACTTCGGGTATCGCTTAATCAGGTCGCGCACTAAAAGTTCGGTTTCCCAATGTCGTCCATTGGTGAACATTGACACGGCTGCTTGAATCTCCGCCGCAGATGGCGCAAGGTGCGTTAATGCATTTAGTGCAGCGAGGGGTTGACCTGAATTTGCACGAGGTGTGCTCGCGCCACAGCATTTTTTATATTTTCTTCCGCTACCACAAAGGCATGGATCATTTCGTCCTGGCGTCATCGTAGTTGAATGCCTCTGATTTTAGTTTTTGCAGCGCGCCGCGAAACTGTCGCCCGTGCGTCCTGATGGTGCCAGTTGGTGCGAGTTCATTTTTGCCGCACATGTGGCGAATATGCATCAGCGAAAATTTCGTTGCACTGAGCAACACTCTTTGCGCCCAAGCAAATGGTGCTATGTTTTTCGTTGGCTCCGCCGACAAAGCAAATAAATACTCGCGCAGAGATCAGGATAACTCATGCCCAGTTGGTAGCATCCGTCAAGGTAATCCTTGCCCAAAAAGCCCGAGGCTATCAGTTTATCGAACTGAAAATTCGCAAGCGGCTTGAAAAAAACACCGCCACGATGAACGACTTCCAGACCACTAAGTCGCACATCCCGCTCAAGCGTATCAAGGGAGTACGTACTTCTGTGCCCGTGGGTTGCTTCACCTTCTGTGACCGCAGCATTGTGCGAAATCAGTCCCATCTTAACGGCAATTTGACGGGAGGGCGCATTTGCGTTGGGAGTCACTAAGTAGAGCAGCCCATCGGGCGATAGCCAGTTATCGACGCGCTTGAGTACCCCAACGGGATCGTCGAGATGTTCGAGCGTATGCATCAAAAAAATTGCATCAAATTTATCTTCAAACGTGGCTACATCGAACAAACTATGAATGAAAGTCGCACTCTCCCCGACATTTTTCTTCGCCTCAACAATGAGTTCGCTAGAGCCTTCGACAACTGTTACGTGTGCAAAATGTTTTATCAGCCGCTTTGTAAATTCTCCTTTGTAGCAGCCCATTTCAAGTGCGCGACCACCTTTGAAAAAGGGCGAAAAGGTCTGCACCATGTAATCGCGCAAGATGTAGTCGAATTCATATGCGTATTTGCGCGAATTGGAGTCTTCAAACTCCGTATTCAGGTCACGTTTTGACGCGGTGATCATTCGTTACCCCTATCCTTGATCCGACTTGTACATGCGGTGCTCGGGCGGTTGGTACCATTCATCGAGCGTCGATGGGATTCGAGAGTTGTACCCGAGAACTTGTTTAAGATAAGCAGAGAAACTATCGCCCTTGTCATATCCAAGCGCACGCGGGTAATCAAACTGTGGCTTGATGAATGGTTTACAGAACATCGGTGTGACCGACCGGCGGGGCTTGTCAGTGTTGTTGTCCCCTCCCGCGTGCCATAGGTTTGAGTCAAAAAATAATATGCTCCCTTTGGTCCCAAGAGCCCTTTCTGCGGTTCGATAGAAGTCGTCTTTGCTTGGTTTGTTTGCCAGTTTATGAGCGCCAGGCATCAAATACGTTGCTCCGTTCTCTTCAGTAAAATCGTCGAACATGACTAGGGTATTCAGTAGGAGCGGCAGACTCCCGGAGTAAGATCGAATATCGCGATGAATTTCATGGGCGTACGAGCGACTGAATGCAGAGTTGATTGCTCCGCCGAAGGAATTCAAAATGTAATTGCCCTTGAAGTAGCGCTCTATGTATGGCCGGATTGGCATTACGTCGAGATACTCTACAAAGCTATCACCAATTCCAATTAGATGGTGAACTGTGTACTCAGTTTTTCCGCCAATGCCGTTTTTCAATTGGATGGCGCGACAAGTTTCATACGCCTTGTGGATATCATCAATCATCCGGTCGATTAATTGTTCTGAAATTGCTGACTCGAAGATAACCCAACCCCGCGTTGCCATGAGGTTGTCAAACTCGTCCATCGGTATCAGTAGAGTGGAGTCTGGCTGTGAGAACGAGTCGCGAGACATTGCTTAACCCTTTATGGTGATGATCGCTTTGGAGGGATAGAGTGCGCACTTTTCAATTGCGTATTCGCCGATTGCAAACACTTCCTTGAAGGCAAGGGCTTCCCCGGGGGATTCTTTCCAAGTCAGCTCATCAAGCAGGATTACGCTGCCGGGAACCAAGTGGGGCTTAATGGCACGAAGAGCCGTCACCGTAGGTTTGTATAACCCCATATCAAAGTAAGCCAGTGCAACGATCGTTTCGGGGTGATCGACGAAGTACTTGGGAGCCGTTTTGACCACGTCGCCCTCGACGAGTTGATGGGTGCCATGTAGGTGGCCAAGTACGTTATTGGCTTCATGCACGGCGAGCAATTCGGCTAGATAGTTTTTATAGCCGTTCGATGTCGAATAAGAATGCTCTACCCATACGTCGCTATCCTTATCTTTCGCCGATGGTTTGGTGTAGCCAGAGAATGTATCAAAGCCGATGATCACGCGTTGCTTATTGAAAGGCTCGTGTATTGCACGAAGATTCTCCAACAGAATCAGATTCTGTCCCCACCATGTCCCGAACTCCATCAGTGCGCCTGGTATGTGTTTCACACGCTCATACAAGTCATTCATAACCAGATATTTGACGAGGAGCGACCCCCTTGTGTACATACCCAAGTTGAACAGAAGGTCTTCTAGCGGTAATGGGCTCTTGCGAAAAAGGTCTTCAAGCCGATCTCGACTACTTATTTGTGCTGAAGTCGCAGTGGTTTCCGTCTGGAACGACGCTTTTTGTTGTTTGGTTGTTCTTTTCATATTTTCGAGTTCAAGTTATCAGTAAGAGTATAGCTGGGTGGTGTCGAGACTATCCCCAACCCACATGCCCATCATGAGACAAGTCGGCTCTCAGACAGAAGCTGCCGAGTCGTCGCTTTACCGTTAAACATCAATACGTCCGCGATGGACAGTTTATCGACGAAGGGCAAGCGCAATTGCGAATAGCTAAATTGTTTAGTCTCAAGGAATTGTAGGGAGACCCCTCTCTCTGTAAAGGCTGCTTTTTGGTAAAGCTCGAAGCCACCGATGGCGTTGACATACGTGGACGCCGACTCGATACGACAAATATCGAGGATGCGATCCTCCCCGCTGAGCGCCGCGTTTGCGTAGACCCTAGACGTGGCGACGAGCTCTGTCTGTATCTCGAGAAAAGTGGCTACGTGGGCAATGCTGTTTAAGACGAACGCACCGAGCGAGTGACTTTCAAATTGAATAATATCTTCGATAAGAATTGAAACTTCTTTGAAGTGCGGCGCACGGCGATAGGCTTGAAAGAAAGTTCTCAATAGCTTCTCTCTCCAAGGTAATTCATTCGCTAGCTCAAGTTCGTGAATCAGACGATTCTGGCTTGCAGAGCGGATGGGAAGTGTGAATAGATAAGGCCTTCCGCTTACCAAGATTCTATTGCGGTTGATCCATCCTCGGTTGATAAAGTTGACATCATCAAAAACAATGAACTTGTCAACCGCCGCGATGAGCTGGAAGTAGCCTATGTACGGCAGGAAATAGGGCTGCATGATGGCAATGGATTTCACGGCTCATTTGCCTGATGAGACGATTCCAATGATCCGTGCAACATCAACGTCGGACAACGCGGGGTATATGGGCAGGCACAAAATTTGGTTAGCGGCTTGTGTTGCAACGGGAAGGTTTTCGGCGGAAGCGGATGGTAGCCCACGGTACATCGGGAAGGTGCTAATCAGCGGGTAAAAGTAGCGGCGAGTATGTATGTCGTGCTGTTGGAGCAGTTGGTAGAGGCTGTCCCGCGACATAGGGTATTTCGCGTCAACAAGGATTGGAAAGTAGGAATAGTTCGATGTTTTCTCATCGGTTTTCGGTAAGCAGCGAACACCATTTACGCCGGCGAGTCCTTCCCGATACATCCCGTCAATTCTCTGGCGACGGCTAATTGCATCATGGATAGTTTTGAGCTGTAGCAAGCCAAAGGCTGCCGAAATCTCGTTCATCTTTCCATTTATTCCAGCGGTTGTTACGGTCACTTCATTCACGAAGCCGAAATTTTTTAGGTTGTCGATGTGCTTTTTCATCGCCTCATCGCGGCAGACGATCGCACCGCCCTCGAAAGTATTGAACACCTTGGTTGCGTGAAAACTTAAGACAGAGAGATCGCCATGGTTTAACACGCTTCCGCAGTGACAGTTGACGCCAAACGCGTGCGCGGCGTCATAGATAACTTTTAGCCCGCGTTTTTGGGCAATCTGATCGATTTGATCGACTTCGCAGGGATGGCCGTAACAGTGCACTGGCATGATCGCAGTGGTCTTACTGGTGATAGCCGCCTCAATCCGCCGTGGATTCATGTTCAGGCTTGTCGGATCGATATCGACGAATACGGGGGAAATGCCGTTCCACATTAGCGAATGCGCTGTTGCAACGAAGGAGTATGGCGTTGTGATGACCTCGCCTTCAATTTCAAGAGCCTGTAACGCGGTAATTAGTGCAATCGTCGCATTAGTAAAAAGAGAGATGTGCTTTACGCCCAGGAATTGGCAAAGAGCATGTTCTAATTTTTGATGGAAGGGGCCACCATTCGTGAGGATACGATTGTCCCAAATCTGCTCAAGATAGGGGATAAATTCATCGAGCGGCGGCATCGACGGCTGCGTGACATAGATCGGCCTTTTCATTTCGCGATTACTCGACCAATCGGACCAAAATTAATTTTGTAAGTCGTAGTCGTGTCATACGGAAAATGTTGCACTTCCCTGTCTCGATTTGTCCACGAGCGTCTTGAATAGATCAGCCAATTCTGTTGCGGACTGGTCGTTTCTAAAAAGGACTTCACTGTTCGCGGCAATTTTCTGTCTAACTGACTCGTTGAGGGCCTTGTCATTGACCAGTTTCACCGCGAGCTCAACGTAGTGGCCGGGCGTGCTCGCAATGCATTCCGGCAAATTGAGTAGATTGCAATACATCATCCCCCCGCGGCCGCGCATGAACTCACCCGGCAGCGTCACGAGCGGCGTGCCGGCACTAAATGCAATCGCGGCTGTGGTGCCGATGCCGAAATGAAAAGGATCGATAAGGATATCGCTAAGCGCAATTGCTTGGAGGAAGTCCTGTGACTCAGCTATCCAGGGGATGAATCGAACGCGCTCTCTGTGTTTGCGCTGAACCACCTTGTCTAGGCGTTCGCGTACAAGTTCGCCCCACCTTGCATGCTGGAAGCTTTCGCAAAGTACAACATGGGCATCTGGGTCGAGCGTCAAAATTCCCTCGATTGCTGCATCGAAATCAGGATGAAGCTTTTGCAGCATCATGGGACAAAAATAAATATGTCCAGTGCTCGGGAGCCCAAGATCAGCGCGCGTTTTTAATCTCTCGGGCAATGTTGAACGGTGGAATCTGAACGGCGGGGTGTTAAGGCGTATGAGCGTCTCTGAATAGTGTTGATCGCCAACGGGCGACTCAATTGGAGCCGACGACAGAAAATAGTCAACTGTGTCGATCCCTGTTGTATCGGGATGTCCGCCCATCACAGCTTGTACGGGTGCCAGACGAGAGAAAGCCAATAGAAACGTCAAAGGATCCATTCCGAGGTCGAGATAGACCAAACAATCTAGCTCAAGCTGTGAAACGGCGCGCTGCGCATATGGAAGCGATGTTGGAATGCATACAAACGACCCGTTGTAACCCGCATACATTTCCTTGACCGACACACTCGAGTGGTCGGTCGTGGAAATCAAAAACAGCTCGACGGACGGATCTTTAGACAGTTCGGTGAGAACGCCAGCAAATGAAATGGCGACCGAATGGCGATAGATGTATTTTGAAATGAAGCCAACGCGAAGTTTGGGACGATTCTTTTTTGAGCCATCACAGTGTTCAGCCACAAAATTTAGTGACGGGCAGTATTGCCGATAAAGCGTCGCGATCTGGGAGTGCAGCTCTTTGTTGTTTTTGGCGTGATACGCGAGAAAGAAGTTTGCGCCAATCTGCGCTTGAAAAGGGTCTGCGACTACGCCAGTCGAATTGAGTAACTGCGCTACTCGATCATTGAGGTTTTTACGCAACTCCAGTATTTCTGCATCGGAAGATACGATTGGCGGGACGGATAGTGCAAAACGAATTTGAGATGCCGGATCTTGCGAAATAGCGAGCGACTGCTCAAACGCGGCGACTGAAGCGGCTGTGTAGCCGCGCTCCATTTGGGTGATGCCAAGATACAGCAGGGCTTTTGCGTCTCTGGGATCGAGGGAAATAATTTTTTCAAGATTTGCAACGATTCCATCGTGCGCTTGGCAATGTGCATATGCACTGACGAGTTCCCATAACGCTGCCTTCGAATTTGGTTTTAATGCGGCTCCTTTTTCGTACGAAATAAGCGCATTTTTGAAGTCGAGTGATGCGAGCAATGCCGAACCTAGCGTGAAGTAGGCTTCGGCGTAATTCGGGTTAATCGTCAGTGCGCGCAGAGAGTGCTGTACCGATGCCTCGAGGTTTCCCTCGTTTCTGAGAATGCTCGCAAAGTTATTGAGTGCCGAAGGGAGGTTTGGGTTCAGCGACAGTGCACGGTTGATTGCCGCTTTTGCTTCAACCGGTTTTGTTTGTTGTACGTATGCTGATCCAAGGTTGCTCCACGCGGCTGCGTAATTGCCACGCAACTGGGTTGCCTTTCTATATGCGGCGACTGCCTCATCGAGCCGCCCCTGATCTTTGATTGCATTGCCAAGGTTATAGTGGCCCTCTGGCAACATAGGGTTTAAGGAGAGCGCCTTTTTGAATGCTCTCTCCGCCTCTGCAAAACGTTCTGCGGCGGCAAGCACCGATCCAAGATTTACAAAAGAAATGAAGTTGGTCGGAGAAAGTACAGTCGCGGTCGACAATGCTTGGATTGCCTCAGAATGCCGACCGAGTTGGCTGAGTACAACGCCGAGGACAGCGAGCACTTCTGCGTTGCTCGGGTTCAACAACAAAATTTCCCGGCAAGCGCTTTCAGCCTCTAAGAGCTTTCCAGCTTGCTGGAGCTGTTGCACCTGCTGAACTTGCTGCGTTGCGGTAAGCGTATTCATTTTTTTATTCGGTTAGGTGAATCGTAAAACAGTTTTTCTAGAACGTGACCAACCTCGGGCGCAGCCTCGTGGTTTTCGAACAAACGACTGTTAGCCGCCAATATTTTAGCCTTTAGCGCAGCACGCTTTTCTTTGTTTTGGGCGATTTCGACAGCGAGCGCAACGTATTCTTCGACGCTGCTCACAATGCCGTCTTCAATCCCCATGATTTTGTAGAACATCAGTCCTCCTCGTCCACGCATGAATCTACCGGGCAAAGTGACGAGTGGGGTGCCTGCTCCGAAGACGTAGATCGCAGTTGTGCCTATGCCAAAGTGAAAGGGGTCGAGAACCACATCACATGCGCCAATCACGCCCATGAGCTTTTCTGGCTCTTGCACCCAAGGTAAAAATACAATGCGGTCACGAACTGACGCGCAAATTGTTCTTTCAAAGCGCCTGCGCAGAAGTGGAGCCCACATCGACGACTGCGCACTCTCAAACAACACAATTGCCCCGTCCTCATCGAGTTTCAGAACCTTTTCTAATGCTGCGTCAAAGTCTGGATGAAGCTTTTGCAACGTCATCGGACATACATAAAGCCGTTTATGTTGGGGAAGTCCTAGTTCGTCACGCGAGTATTGCTGAGAGGGTTGCTCGATTCGCTGCAAATTGAAGCCATCATGCTCCAGTAAAACCAGTTTCTCGGAGTAATGCTCTTGCGAATCTGGTGGCTCGATGCGGCGGCCGACCAAAAAGTAGTCTATCGTGCTAATACCAGTAGTCACCGGGTGTCCACCCATCACGCACTGAACGGGTGCGAGTCGAGCAAACGCCAGTAGGAACGATAGCGGATCCATTCCGATATCCAAGTAGACAAGAATATCTAGCTCAAGCTTGGCGATGGCCGAACGCGCGGCATCTAGATCCCTTGGAATTCGATGCCCATTGTTGCCAAGCGAAGGGTAGGTCGCTCGAACTTCGTCGGTATCGATATTGGATTGTGTGATGAGATGTAAATCAAAAATGCCCGATGCATTCAGTGCGTCGACAATAGAGGCGAATGAATATGCAACTGAGTGGGTTGCGATATACCGGGAATAAAACCCGAGGCGGATTTTTCGGCCACTCAGCGGACCGGCGGAATGCGTCTGCTGTATGCAATGCGGCGCAGTAAAGGACAGGCTAGGCGCGACCTTACGATAAAGCGCGGCGATCTTTCGCTGTAGATGGACATCATTTTCGCCGTGGTAGGCAAGGTAAAAATAGGTGAACCCGATTTCAGCAAACGGATTGTGAGAAACATGGTCTTCCAGCAGTAGGCGATCCAGATTCGCTTCAAATTTCCGTCTTGAAGCGGCGACCTCTGCTGTTGTGCCCATGATGCAAGGCAGCATCAAATCTTTCAGAAACTTGGGACCAATTGAGGGTACGAGCTCAGTCGTTTTACTGAGCGCCTCCTCGGCGAGATCAAGCTCACCACTATTAACCCGCCCGATACCAAGGGCGCACCACGCGCTGGCACACTTAGGGTCTAACTTGATCGCGGAATTTGCGTATTCAATACCCTCTGCAATCTGAAAATCGCCAATGAGTGCAGTCGCAAGCGCGGCATGCGCCTCGGCAGAATTTCCATACTTTGCGACGAGGTGCCGCAAGGCACCGATCGCAAGGGCATTTTCCGACATGAGGTCGTAGGTTGTCGCAAGTTGGAACAGTGTCGCTTCCGAAGCATTCGAGTCAAGCGCACGTAGAAGCGACTGGGCTTCCGCTGGATTTCCCTCCTCTGCCAGCATGCTCGCAAGGCTGGTTATTGCAAGGGGCTGGGTAGGTGCCGTTTGCAACGCTGCCGAAAAGCAGGCTTTTGCTTCGAGCTTACGACCTTGCTTCTGCAAGACAAATCCAAGATTTGCCATGGCGTCAATGTGGTTTGGCGCAAGTTCAAGAGTCTTAGTGAAGCATTCCTCTGCAGCCGCAAACTCCTTTAGGTGTTTATTGGCCAGACCAAGATTGTATTGAGCGTCAATGGCTTGGGGATTTGCTTCAACCGCTTTCTTGAAGCACGCTGTTGCGTCCTCCATTTTTCCTGCAATCGCAAGATTTCCACCCAGCGTGACCCAAAAACTTGCATTTTCCGGTTCAACTTGCACCGCCTGTCGCAAGTAAGAAATCGCATCCTGCTGCCGACCGCGCAAATGCATGATTGCGCCTAGCAGGTGGAGCGCACTAGCGTTGTGTGGATCGGAGCGCAGTACCTCCTGGCATATTGCCTCGGCGCGGTCTATCTGCCCTGTGTCTTTGAGGCGCTGCGCCTCTTTGATTTGCTCTAATCGGTTATTCATTGCGCCTACAGTGTGATGAAAGTGATAAAGCTGTGGACGTTGAGTGCTATCGCATGCCCGGCATCATGCCTTTTAATCCACGCATCATCTTCGCCATACCGCCGCCCTTCATCATTTTCATCATCTTTTGCATTTGCTCGAACTGGGTCAGTAGGCGGTTCACTTCCTGCACGCTTACACCTGCTCCAGCGGCGATCCTACGCTTGCGCGTCGCCTTCAGTAGCTCGGGCTTGCGACGCTCAAGCGGCGTCATGGAATTGATGATGCCCTCAGTACGACGTAACTGCTTCTCCTGCAGGTCAGGCGCCATTTGCGCGGCCTGGCTCAACTGGGCGGGCATCTTGTCCATCAATGCACCCATGCCGCCCATCTTGCGCATCTGCGTGAGCTGCATCTTGAAGTCGTCGAAGTCGAAATCTTTGCCCTTCTTGAATTTATCCGCTAGTTTTTGTGCCTCGGCAGTATCGACCGATTGTTGAGCAGCCTCGACCAGCGAGAGCACATCTCCCATGCCAAGGATGCGAGACGCCATGCGCTCCGGATAGAAGGCTTCCAGCCCGTCCATTTTTTCCGAAACGCCGACCAGTTTGATGGGTTTGCCGATGGTGTGGCGCACTGAAAGCGCCGCGCCACCTCGCGAGTCACCATCCAGCTTGGTTAAGACCACTCCAGTCAATGGCAACGCTTCGTTGAAGGCTTTCGCGACATTGACGGCGTCCTGCCCTTGCATGGCGTCAACCGTGAACAGCGTTTCGATTGGCTCGACTGCCGCATGAATCGCCTTGATCTCGGCCATCATCGCCTCGTCGATTGCGAGGCGGCCGGCGGTATCAATAATCAAAACATCGTGGAAATGTGTTTTTGCCCACTGTTTGGCGGCGAGCGCAATATCAACCGGCTTCTGGCTGATGTCAGTTGCGAAGAAATCTACACCGACCTGTGCGGCCAAAGTCTTAAGCTGCTCAATGGCGGCAGGCCGGTAAACGTCAGCCGAAACCACCAGCACCTTTTTCTTGAACCGTTCCTTCAGTAACTTGGCGAGTTTGCCCGCGCTGGTGGTTTTACCGGCGCCTTGCAAGCCAGCCATGAGGATGATGGCGGGTGGCGTGGTCGAAAGATTGACGGGCAGCTTGTTCAAGTCCGGCAGCCGTGGCGCGCTCTCGGCTTCGGGCTCGCCGCCCATCAACCCAATCAACTCCTGATGCACGATGCCGACCAACGCTTGACCGGGTGTCAGACTCTGTAAGACGTCGGTGCCCAGCGCTTTGGCTTTGACGTTACTGATGAAGTCCTTTACCACCGGCAAACCGACGTCGGCCTCGAGCAACGCCATGCGTACCTCGCGCAGCGCATCGGCAATGTTGTCTTCAGTCAGGCGCGCCTGCCCGCGCAGTTGCTTGACGATGCCGTTTAGTCTATTTGTGAGGTTGTCGAGCATAGGGACTTACTTTGATGATTGGCTGAATCACTCTGGTTGAAGAGCTGTCCAGCGTTGGAGAAGGTAAACTGATAACTAGGCGCTGGCGATTGTCACTATTGTCACGTCACCATCGATTTGTTGCCAATACCCGCATCTTGGCGGTAACGGCTTCCCCAGAAAGTGCTCAAGAGTTATCAATGACGGACCCGAATTTTATCACTGCCATTCTCTATCTCGTCGCTTCTTCAGGGGCTTGGCTGGCGACGCGCAAGTCGCAGCAGTCAGTCCGACCAGCGGCTTGGCCGGTCATTGTGCTCGCGGCGGCATTGGTGATGCATGCCGTATCGCTGGGATGGGCGCTGTTTGGTGAAGGCGAAGGCGGCATCAATATTGGCTTCTCCCATGCCATCTCGCTGATTGTCTGGTTGACGCTCCTGAGTTACATCATGGTCGGAAACGATGCGCGCCTAACAAGGCTTGCCAACCTTTACTTGGCACCCGTTGGGGCTTGGTCTGCTTCGATGGTGATGTGGCTGCCGTCGTACATCTGGATTGAGTATGACGGCGCGAAGCTAGCGTTTGCAGTACACATCATTTTGGCGATACTCGCGTATGCGCTGTATACGGTCGCGGCACTTCACGCGCTACTGATTCTTTTTTTGCAAAAACAGTTGTTGGCCGGAAATATCGCGAGCGAGCAGCGCGATTTACCGCCGCTGCTGCGTATAGAAAAACTCATGTTTCAGTTGTTGTGGATCGCTTTTCTGATGTTGACCGCCACGCTGATATCGGGTGTTTTCTTTTCGGAAGCTTTGTTTGGCAAGCCATTTCAAGTGAACCACAAGACCGTTTTTTCGGTGCTGTCTTGGTTTGTATTTGGTGGTTTGCTCGCAGGGAGATTTATCGCGGGTTGGCGCGGTAGGTTAGCGGTGAGATGGACCTTGATTGGTTTTGTGATGCTGTTGCTATCTTACGTTGGTAGCAAATTTGTACTTGAAGTCATCCTGAAGCGAGTGTGAGTAGGTGACCGCAACCCGTACTAGTTACCGCCGAAAATGACCGACGACATTTCGCTGAGTTGGTTGTTTCTGGCGCTCGCTGGACTACTGATAGGCTCAGGCTTCTTCTCGCTATCAGAAACTTGCATGATGGCGCTCAACCGCTACCGGCTCCGGCACCTCGTCAAGCAGGGTTCACGCGGCGCGAGGCTCGCACAAGGTCTCCTCGACAAGACGGAAGAGCTGCTGTCGTTTATCTTGGCTGGCAATACGGTGCTCAATGCGGCCACCACGATCTTGGTGGCCGAGATCTGCCGGCGGCTTTTTGGAGATGGTGAATACGTTCTGGGTATCGCGACGGGTGCCGCCTCGTTGTCCATTCTGATCTTTGCGGAAATTTTGCCGAAGGTGTTTGGTGCGCGTTTCTCTGAACGGCTCGCGCTGATTGCCAGTTATGTTCTAGCACCCATGGTGCGAATCACGTCGCCGATCATGTGGTTCATCAACGCGCTTGTGCGTGCGATTTTGCGTGTGTTTCGCATTCAGCCTGTGGCGGAAGGGGCGGCGTCACTTTCGATGGAGGAAATGCGAACGCTCGTTCTTGAGGGCGGGCACTTCATCCCCAAGAAGCACCACAACATCATGGTGAATCTGTTTGACCTCGAGAATATGACTGTCGATGACACGATGACTCCACGGGCCTTGATTGAGGGGGTGGATATCAACGACAAAATCGAGTCCATATGGAACGCACTCTCAACCTCCCATCACACGCGGCTGATCATCTACGAGGGTGACTTGTCGAACGTGATTGGCTTGGTACACGTTCGCAAGGTGCTGAACGCTTCCGAGAAGGAGCCGCTATCGAAAGAGGCGCTGCGGAGCATCATGCGCGAGCCCTATTTCATTCCCGAAGGCACGCCGCTATTGCAGCAACTCACACATTTTCAAGAGCAGCAACGTCGGATGGCGCTTGTTGTCGATGAGTATGGCGAGATACAAGGGCTCGTGACGCTACAGGATATCCTAGAGGAGATTGTCGGCGAATTTACCAGTCAATCACCGATCAATGCCGGTATGTTTCGACGCCAGGACGATGGCAGCGTCATCGTTGAGGGCTCGTGCCCGCTCCGCGTTCTTAACCGGAAGTTGGGTTACACCTTCCCATTAGACGGGCCAAAGACGATGAATGGCCTATTGCTCGAACAACTTCAGGATATTCCTGAACCGGGAACCGCCGTCAAGATCGGCGACCATCCCATTGAAATCCTCCAGACCGAAGACCGCAAGGTCAAGGTGGTACGGCTGTTGGCTGCTTGACGTTTATCCGGGCGGGAGAATCCCTATGTCGGCAGCGTCCCCGTCGCCGCCCCGTTTGCCGTCTGAGCCCATCGAGTACAGCGCGAAGGGTTGACCATTCATCCCTGGCACGCTGTACTGGTACGGGTTTTTCCACGGGTCCATCGGCACATCGCCATCGGTATATGGGCCGCGCCACCTCGTGGCAATAGCCGGGTCGGAAGGTTTGGTGATGAGTGCTGCCAAGCCCTCTTGCGTGGTGGGGTAGCGGCCGACATCCAATCGGAAATTCTCAATTGCACCGCGAAGCAGCTTGGCTTGGGTGGCGGCGATTTTGGGCGCCTCGCGGTCAACGGTGCCGAGAATGCGCGGGCCAACGTAGCCGACAATAATGCCGATGATGGCAAGTACGACGAGCATTTCCATGAGCGTGAAACCCACGAGTTTTCGTTTTTCGGCACGCATAAACAATTCCAATTGAGATTTAGACGGCAGATTATGGCATTCGTTATTCAAGCAATACCAAGGCACGAGCACGATTAACCACCGATTGGAGGAAATCTACTTTCGCTGTTTGCTGGCCGTTTTACTGGGGGGTGATTTTGGTTGCAACAAAGTAGTCCCCCATTTCCTGCCACTGTCGCCAGTTTAGGCGCGCCAGAAGGATTGGTTCGCCCACCGCTGAAAGACGAAAGACAGCGCTTTCACCCTCCGCGAGATCAGAAAGAACCGGATGCGGTGCGGTGGAAAGCGGCATTGGGAACCCAAAGAGCAGCTTCACTGAGTCAACCATGACAGTCTGAAAGTGGGCTAATGCCTGCATCTTGATGACATCGTCTTTCAGTGCGGCTTGTCTCAGCACCGACACCGGGTTCAGGTCCGGCGTGATGAAAGATCTCAACCAGCGATTGCTGACGAGGTATGTTTGGGTCGAGAGTGCGGTGCAGGCCTCACTTGATTCAACAAACTGGATTTCAAGGTTTAGCTGCAATATGGCGCGCCGTACAGCCGCAGCTTGTTCCAGCCCGTGCGCCGAAATCATGCGGCTGATGGCGCACTCCTTCCACCAACTCGGCTGATCTGTTTGATCGCGTCCTTGGGTTTCAAATGGGACGAAATAGACCACGGTGCCCCCTCGATGAAGTTCGCCGATGAGGGCTTCGTATAGCAACGCTAGGTTTGGTACTGGTGTTTTTCTTACCTCGATTTGCTTAGCATGCGTTTGCGCGACAGAAAGCAGAATGCTGAGTAACACACTTAATATGATGAAAAACGTTACGCGGTATTGGATAGCGGATCGAACTGTCATAGATACAAAAATACTTTCAAAACATGAAATAAAAACAAAAAAGGGAGCCGAAGCTCCCTTTTTTGAATGCTAAAGCGTCTTAGCGTTGTGTTGCGCGATACAGCGGCATGTTGGAGACCGAGCCGGCTGCGGTGTTGGTCAAAACATACGTACCTTGCGTCACACTTGCATCAGACGCAATGTTGAACGTCACTTGGTAAGGTCCACCCTGAGTTTCTGTTGGGGTGGCTGGGAGCAACGAAGCGAGGGTAATTGGTGCCGATAACTTGCCGCTTTCGAGTGTACCAGTCAGCGTGCCGCCAGTAACTGCACCGTTTACGTTACGGACAACCGCATTCCAAGTAATCGTGCTACCCGAAGTTTGCAACAAGAAGAAGCGGCTGATGTAGCCCGTCGTTGCGGTGACCCATGGGGATTCAAACTGAACGCCGTCGCGGGTGATCGAGCCGGTTGTGATTGCGCCAGATGACGTTACGTTCGTGTAGCCAGTCGCGCCTCTTGGGCTCAAGGTTGCGGCGTACGAGATAGCTGGAACCGCAGTCGTGCCATTCACAACGTAGCCGATTGCAGAGTTGGTCAAGCCAGCAGAACCGTTGATGTTGAACACGGCGGTTGAGGTGGTGAACCCGGTGCTGTTCGCAACCGTTGCACCTAACGTCACTGAGGTGTTGGCTGCTGCTGCGGAGAAGTCACCAGTAACCGTAACCTGTGAGTTTGTCGCGTTAGCCAAAACAGTCGCGATAGAGGCGTTGGTGGTGCCGTCCACGAGCTTGCCGGGCGTGGTAACGGTGGCTAAATCTACTTTTCCGACAACTGCTGCGTTAGCTGCAGTCGCTGCGGAGCCAGCCGACCCGAAGTTGAAGTTTTTGAAGCCGCTAATTGCGGTTGCAACTTGGGTTGGGTTCGGGGTTGCATTGTTGCGGAATACATAGGTCGGCGTGAAGGTTGCGACGTTACCCGACTTCGCGTAGAGAGTTGGCGTACCACCTTGCGCTTGCGCCAAGAACTCATAAACTTCATAGGTCACACCAATGGTTGACGCTGTGCTGGCAATGTTGACGCCGCCGACCATGTTGAAGCTAAGGCCGTCGGTGATGTTCGCACCAGCAGGCGTTGTGATTTGGAAAATTACGCTGGTTGCACCGGCAGCTCCACCAAATGACACTGTTGGGGTGATGTTTGCTGGGCCGAGGCCGGCAACGTTAGCACCGACCAAATTGGCGTTAGTGACTGCACTGGCAAACGTCGCGTTGCTCAGCGAGATTTTGACATAACGGTCTTGGTTGATCGACGTACCGATACCCAAGATGGTATTGACGGTGATGCCCGTGGTGCCGATAACCGTGTTGTTGCTGATTTCAGAAGCGTAAACGGTTGCGGTTGAGGCGGTGACGGTTGGGCTAGTCGATCCCAGAACAACCTGTGCGTTGGCACCCGCTGCAAACAACGCAGCAACTGCGGCGCTCAACAAGGTTACTTGATTCTTTGAAACTCTCATTACTGTCTCCTTTGAAGGATTGTGTTAGATCTAACAAAAATTTTTCATAACGGTTTAGCTTGGCAGCTCGTTCTTCTTATTTATCGCGCCGGCGCGATGTGTAGCCTTCAAAGAATCGTACTCCGCCTCGCTGACGCCATGAGTTTATAACGACGTCTCAGCAATAGTAAAGAAAACTCTACAACTTTGCAAATCAGCACGCCTTTCCGGCTCAATTGGCTGGCTTGTGTTGCAATATTACAACACGATTGGCGATCTGAGAAGCTACTTTAACTATTGCTCGCAACTTGTCAACTACTCAGGCTTCTCTACGCATGACGACTGCATGTGCGACAATATTTTGTCTGAAATTCGTCGGCAAGTCTAGGAGTCTCACATTGCCCTATATTTGTCATGACGGCGCGGCTGAGTTGAGGTTGAACTGCGGGTTGAACTGCGGGCTTAACTGAGCGCCGGTCGAAACAGACGGGGCGATATTGCGCATCACGCTTGCGTGCGACCTATTTTTCTTCTTCTCCCTCTTTTATGTGACAGGATTGTTTATGGCAGTGAATTTAGCCAATTTGGACGCTTCCGCACCCCATGTTGGGATGGGAAAACTGGCCGACCAAATCGGCGAAAGATTGGTGGCTGCGGGCAAGGTATCGTCGGCGGACGTTGAAAAGGCGCTGGTATTTCAAGCCGAGATCGGGTCGAAAGATCGCTCAACTGGCAGAAGTATGCGTCCTGCCAGTGGCCGCCTCGGCGGTGTGCTGGTTCGTATGGGGGCGCTGTCTGAAGAGGCGCTGTTGCCGCATCTGAGTGAACAAACCGGATTAGGCGTACTCGCCTCTGATCGCTTGCCCTCCGTCAGCCAAGTCAATGAGGCAATTGGGGAGTGGGGGCTTAGCCGTGGTTGGTGGCAGTCAAGGGAGGCGGTTCCGTATCATGTTGGCGGTATGCGAATGGTGGCGGCAAAAGATCCGCTAGATCGAGAGATCAATGACTTGCTGGCGCATTCATCGAGAGGTGCCGCGTTTGAGTTGTGTTGGGCGCGCAGCAATGACATCGAGCGATTGCTGCAAATCGTGCGCGATGGCGATCGGGCGCGAACGGGCAACTTAGGGGACGCGAACTATCTACGTGAGCTGGCCGAAGAGGCGCCGGTCATCGAATTTGTCAATAACGTACTGGCTCAGGCAGTCGATGAGCGTGCGTCGGACATTCATATTGAGCCAGGAGAACGCGACTTCGAAGTGCGGTTGCGCGTTGATGGCGTATTGCAAACCCGCATGGCGCGGCCACGGGACGGGTTTGATGCGATTGCGTCACGGGTGAAATTGATTTCCGGGCTGGATATCGCTGAGCGTCGCTTGCCGCAGGATGGGCGCATCACTACCCGTGTTTCAGGCGTTGAAATGGATATTCGTGTTTCAGCCATTCCCGGTGTGCATGGCGAGTCGTTAGTGCTGCGCTTGTTGCCAAAAGAGCGTGCGGATCTTTCGCTGGCCTCATTAGGGATGTCGCCGGATATTCTGAAAGCCTTCCAAGAGATTCTGAAACAACCGAACGGCATTGTGTTGGTGACGGGGCCGACCGGCTCGGGTAAAAGTACCACGCTGTACTCGGCACTGTCGGCGATTAACGACCGCAGCTTGAAGATTGTGACGGTGGAAGACCCAGTCGAATACCGTATGTCTGGCATTACCCAGATCCAGACGCACTCGGATATTGGATATACGTTTGCGCGAGCGTTACGCTCGATTCTTCGCCACGATCCGGACGTGATTATGATCGGTGAGATTCGTGATGCCGAGACGGCGGAAATTGCGATTCAATCTGCGCTGACGGGGCACCTCGTATTGGCGACGATTCATACGAACGACGCGCCGTCTGCGTTTACGCGCTTGCTGGAGATGGGCATTGAGCCGTTTTTGCTCGCCACCTCAGTGCGTGCTGTGCTCGCGCAGCGGCTGGTTCGAAAGTTAGATCCAGCCAAAGCGTCTGCTGTGAACGCGCCCAAGTGGCTGCAAGACGAGTTTTCATACCTCGCAACGCAGTATCCTGCCGCCATGCCGTCGGTACCCGCGTTGATGGCACCTGCCTCCGGTACTGATGACGCGGGCTCGTATCGTGGGCGCTCCGGTATCCATGAGTTGCTCACAGTGACACCAGACATTCAAGACGCGATTGTGGCGCGACGCTCATCGATGGAGTTAGCCGAAATTGCCCGACACACACCCGGCGCTTGGAAATTCCGCACGTTGCGCGAGGATGGCTTGATTAAGGCTGCACAAGGCTTGACCAGCTTGGAAGAGGTGCTGCGAGTCGCAGGCTCACAGAGTCAGGGTGCGGGGGCGGATGACGCCATGCTCGCTGAAGATTCGGCGCGTTAAGTATCGACCAGAAGAAAAGACTCTCGATGGCACTTTTTCGGTATGAAGCAATTGATACACGCGGTGGCACGGTCGAAGGCCAGATCGACGCCGCGTCGTCACAAGAGGCGCTGCAAAAACTGAGCGAACAGGCGCTCACGCCAACCAAACTCGAAGACCAGAGCGGCGTTTCAGGCGAATCTGCCGCAAAAGCGCCGTCAATGCTGGGCTTTGCTAAAAATCGCAAGGTCAACGCGGGCGAACAGATTCTGATCATTCGTGAACTTTCCACATTGCTGCGGGCGGGTATCACGCTAGTTGACGCGGTTGATTCGCTGGCCTTATCGAGGGTGGATACGCCGGCGGGCCAAGGGCTACGCCGCGCCCATCGCAGCTTGAATGCCGGCACACCGTTTGTGAAGGCGCTGGAAGAGACCAAGATTGAATTTCCGCAGTACGTGTTTCAGCTTGCGGCCACCGGTGAAATGACCGGCAAACTCTCCAGCGCGCTAGCCGATGGCGCGAAACAAATGGAGTACGACGACCGTATTCAGCAGGAGATGCGGAACTCACTCACCTACCCCGTCATTTTGATCGTGGCGGGTATTGCGGCGGTGCTGTTGATTTTTTTGGTGGTGGTGCCGAAGTTTGCAAACTTGGTCAAAGGCAGTCGGGCGGCGGATATCCCGGAGATTTCGCTGGCAGTGATTAAGTTTGGCGTGTTTTTGCAAGCCAACTGGCTGTGGCTGTTTTTGCTGGTGGTGGCTGCCGCCGGGATGTTTTATCTGAGTATTCGTGATGCTGCTGGCCGGACGCAGTGGCTGACGCGTTTATCCACGCTGCCGCTCGTCGGCGAATGGTTAACCGAGGCCGAAATTGGTCGCTGGGCGACGACGCTCGGTGCGTTGCTCGCCAACCGCGTGCCGATTTTGTCGGCGCTGGAGTTGTCGGCCGGGGGCTTACGTTTTGCCAAGATGCGTGAACGTGTGAATCTGGTCATTCGCGACGTGCGCGGCGGCTCTACATTGGCTGATGCGGCGGCGCGTTACCGGCTGGTTGGCGCAACGGGCGTGAACCTGATTCGCGTCGGCGAAAAATCCGGGGAATTGCCGCAAACAGTTGCCACGCTCGGTGAACTGTCCATGGAAGCGGGACGCAATCGTATGCGGCGTTTTCTCGTGTTGATCGAGCCCTTGGCAATTCTGGCCATCGGCGGTGTGATTGCGTTCATCATGGTGGCGATCATGTTGGCAATTACGGGCTTGAGCACAGGGCGGCTTTAGCGTTCTTCAGCGTTCTTCAGCGCACTGGTCAGAGACCGAGCAGGCGGTGCAGGTGCGTCGGGTCTGGCTGCCCCCCCTCAAGACCGACCGATTCAATCAGGTAGTCGTATAAGTCAGTTGTCGCAAGATCCAATACTGACGGGCGATTCGAGGCGATTTTGGCTGAAGAATGCCGTGATTGCTGGGGTTTCACAATTTCAGCGAGTTGCCTAGACAATGCTTTTTCATCGATCTCGCGGCCAAGATGTTGCGCCATGCCGCGAACCACACTCGCCGGGTCGGTGAGTAACTGGTCAAAACTCGCGAAGTAACGCGGCAGCCCTTCGGTGTGGGTAAAAACATGCTGGTAGTAGCGAAACCAAAGCCCGGCCAGGGATTCAATCGGCCGATCTAGCTGCGCGCCGATGGATGACAACACCGAATAGGGTTTGCGAAAGGCGATGATCGGCACGATATCGGGGCAAGCGGTGCGCCAAATCGGCAACGTGAATGACAGCCTGGGGTCTTTCCAGCCAAAAGTTGGTTTGTCGGCGGCGTAGCGACCCAGCAGGTGTGAGGCCTCAGTGACTAATTGATGGCGGACGACAACATCCAATCGTTGCGCATAGTCAATCGGCGGCGGCTCCAGCACCCACCCGCCGGCGGCTTGCAACACGCGATCATTGAATGCCAAAAACGCGGCGTTTTCAAAATAGCCATCGGGATTGTTGTGGTTACGCGGGATGTGATCTGCCTCGTCGCCAAAATCGACGCCCAGCACTTCATCCAAGATGCGTGCGAACAACGACGTTCCGCTGCGTCCAATGGAGACGACGACAACTCTCAACGGCTTTCTATTGTTGGTTTCTGGCATATGTGAGTGTTTGCTTTCAGAGGTGCCGCAAGGCGTTGGCTGGGGATGTTTTGCTCGCGTTCGGGAAACATTTTAGTCGTCGAGCTGGTGTTCGGCGGGTATCTTGGCGGGATGGCTTTCGAGCGAGGAGTGAAGGTTGACGTTTTCGGCGAAAGTCTTGATAATGCCGGGTTCCCGTGGAGAGATGGCCGAGTGGTTAATGGCAGCAGACTGTAAATCTGCCCTCTTACGAGTACGCTGGTTCGAATCCAGCTCTCTCCACCAGTTTTTGGTGGTGGGGGAAGTAATCGTTGGTTCGTAGTCGTGTAGTCGTTGGTTCCGTGTCTTACGTGGTGAGCAAGAGGCGGGAGTAGTTCAATGGTAGAACGGCAGCCTTCCAAGCTGCATACGACGGTTCGATCCCGTTCTCCCGCTCCAGAATTTTGTAGTTGTAACGCAGTATGGCGGTTGCATTATGGCGGTTGAAAAACCGCCGCGTTAGTTCGGGCGCGTTTTGGTGAGGAAAGTGCAAGGTGAGCGGTTTCGACGTGTACGAGTTTGTACACGAGGAAACGCGAAACGCCGCAATTTCCCGCAAAAACGAGACCGCAGGCTCTTGTAGCTCAGTGGTAGAGCACTCCCTTGGTAAGGGAGAGGTCGTGCGTTCAATCCGCATCAAGAGCACCAAGAACAAAAACGCGAAAAAGTGGAAACCTACTTTTGCGCGGGCTGGCAAGTCAAATCTGGTGGCAAAGCCACACGGATTTGCTGAGTAAAAACCGAAATGCAGTATCCATTGTTAACCGAGATTTAACGAGGACGAGAAATGGCAAAAGGCAAGTTTGAGCGTACGAAGCCGCATGTGAACGTTGGCACGATTGGGCACGTTGATCACGGCAAGACGACACTGACGGCGGCGATCACGACGGTATTGTCGAAGAAATTTGGTGGTGAAGCGAAGGCCTACGACCAGATTGACGCCGCGCCGGAAGAAAAAGCACGCGGTATCACGATTAACACCGCCCACGTGGAATACGAGACCGCCAACCGCCACTATGCGCACGTTGACTGCCCCGGCCACGCCGACTACGTCAAGAACATGATCACCGGTGCGGCCCAGATGGACGGCGCGATCCTAGTATGTTCTGCGGCTGACGGCCCGATGCCACAAACGCGTGAGCACATCCTGCTGGCCCGTCAGGTGGGTGTACCGTACATCGTCGTATTCCTGAACAAATGCGACATGGTAGACGACGCCGAATTGCTCGAACTCGTTGAGATGGAAGTTCGTGAGCTCCTCTCCAAGTACGACTTCCCCGGCGACGACATTCCCATCATCAAAGGCTCCGCCTTGAAGGCCATGGAAGGCGACACGGGCGAGATGGGCGAAGGTGCCATCATGAAACTCGCCGAAGCCCTCGACAGCTACATCCCCGAGCCGAAGCGAGCCTTGGACGGCGCATTCCTGATGCCGGTAGAAGACGTATTCTCCATTTCGGGTCGCGGAACCGTGGTGACTGGCCGAATTGAGCGCGGCATCATCAAGGTTGGCGAAGAGATCGAGATTGTTGGACTGAAGACCACCCAGAAGACCATTTGTACCGGTGTTGAGATGTTCCGCAAGCTGCTCGACCAAGGTCAAGCGGGCGACAACGTCGGTATCTTGTTGCGCGGCACCAAACGTGAAGACGTCGAGCGTGGTCAAGTATTGGCCAAGCCGGGTTCGATCACCCCGCACACCGACTTTGAAGCGGAGATCTACGTCTTGAGCAAAGACGAAGGTGGACGTCACACCCCATTCTTCAACGGCTATCGTCCACAGTTCTACTTCCGCACGACGGACGTGACTGGTGCATTGCAGTTGCCGGCGGGTACTGAGATGGTGATGCCTGGCGACAACGTCAAGATTGTGGTGCAGTTGATTGCGCCGATTGCGATGGAAGACGGTCTGCGCTTTGCGATTCGCGAAGGCGGTCGCACGGTTGGCGCAGGCGTGGTCTCAAAAGTATTGAAGTAAGTTTCTGAAGTGTAGTAGTGGGGCGGTTTAACGCCGTCGCGAGCGGGTCAAATGGTTGTCGAGGAGCGTAGTCGTACTTGTTGTACGGCGAGCACCGCAGGCGAGCAGTTGAGCCGCGCAGTAGGCGAGAAACCACCCCAAATAGGCCAGTAGCTCAATTGGCAGAGTAACGGTCTCCAAAACCGTAGGTTGGGGGTTCGAGGCCCTCCTGGCCTGCCAGATAAGTCGTAAACAACCGGGTTGTTGATGCAAATCAGCGCGCCAGCCCCAAAGTGTGTGGAATGAAAGACAAAATTCAAATTGCAGTGGCAGTCCTGATACTCATCGGCGGCGTGGCGGCATTTTATGTGCTTGCCGACAAGCCAATGATCGTTCGTCTTGGTGCGATGATGGGGATTATGGTGTTGGCCGGCGTTGTGGGTTGGTTTAGCGAGCCGGGTCGTGAGTTCGCCCAGTTTGGCAAAGAGTCGGTGGAAGAAGCTAAAAAAGTTGTCTGGCCGACGCGGAAAGAGGCGATGCAGTCAACCGGGATCATTTTTGTCTTTGTCTTTATCATGGCAATCTTCCTCTGGGTGGTCGACTGGAGCCTCACGTTCGCTGTCACAAAATTTATTGGGGGCGGTGCGTAAATGGCTATGCGTTGGTACATCGTACATGCGTACTCTGGTCAGGAAAAAAGTATTCAAGCTGCGCTGATTGAGCGCATTCGTCGTTCCGGTATGCCGGAAATGTTTGGTGAAGTGCTGGTGCCGACCGAAGAAGTCGTCGAGATGAAGAAGGGTGCCAAGGCAACTTCTGAACGCCGTTTCTTCCCGGGTTACATTTTGGTCAACATGGAAATGACTGACGAAACTTGGCATTTGGTGAAATCGACACCAAAGATCACCGGCTTTGTCGGTGGCGTGGGCAACAAGCCTTCGCCGGTTCCACAAAAAGAGATCGACCTTATCTTGAATCAAGTTAAGGAAGGTGTGGAAAAGCCGAAGCCAAAAGTATTGTTCGAGGTTGGCGAGTTGATTCGTGTGAAAGATGGTCCGTTCACTGATTTCAATGGCAACGTCGAAGAGGTGAACTACGACAAGTCAAAGATTCGCGTGTCGGTGCTGATTTTCGGACGCCCAACCCCGGTTGAGTTGGACTTCGGTCAAGTCGAGAAGCAATAAGAAATTGCATTAACCGGCGGCGCGAGCGATCCCGTGCCGATGGTGTCGTTACCGTGGACGCGATTTAACGAGGAGATGCTGTAAAGCCAGCATCGCTTGCACTCAAGAGGAAAAGCAATGGCAAAAAAGATTGTTGGCTACATCAAGCTACAAGTGCCCGCTGGTAAGGCGAATCCATCGCCACCAATTGGCCCCGCGCTGGGACAGCGTGGTTTGAACATCATGGAATTCTGCAAAGCGTTCAACGCGCAGACGCAGAAAATGGAACCGGGCATGCCGATTCCAGTGACCATCACTGCGTTTGGTGATAAGTCATTTACGTTTGTCATGGGTACCCCACCCGCGACCTACCTGATTAAGAAGGCTGCCAAGGTTGAGAAGGGCTCCAAAACCCCCCATACCGATAAGGTTGGCAAATTGACGCGTGCTCAAGCCGAAGAAATCGCCACGGCCAAAATGCCGAATTTGACGGCAGCAGACTTGGATGCAGCAGTTCGCACCATTGCAGGCTCGGCACGTTCGATGGGTATTGAAGTTGAGGGAGTACGGTAATGGCTAACGAAAAAACAGTAAAACTCACCAAGCGCATGCAGAAATTTGTTGGCTTGGTGGATCGTGATAAGACATACCCTGTCGCTGATGCGCTTGAAATCGTCAAGAAGACAGCGACCGCAAAATTTGACGAGTCGGTCGACGTTGCGATCAATTTGGGTATCGATGCAAAGAAGTCTGATCAATCGGTTCGCGGCTCGGTCGTGTTGCCGCGCGGTACTGGCAAGTCGGTGCGCGTTGCGGTGTTTGCGCAGGGCGCGAATGCTGACAAGGCGACGGCTGCCGGTGCGGACATCGTTGGCTTTGATGATCTGGCTGAACGTATCAAGGGCGGCTTCATGGACTTTGATGTCGTGATCGCCACACCAGATGCGATGAAAGTTGTCGGCACGTTGGGTCAGGTGTTGGGTCCACGCGGCTTGATGCCAAACCCGAAAGTCGGCACTGTTACGCCAAACGTCGAGCAGGCAGTCAAGAACGCGAAGGCGGGTCAAGTACAGTATCGCGCCGACAAAGCTGGCATCGTGCAATGTACGATTGGCCGCGCATCGTTTGCCAACGACGCGTTGACTGAAAATCTGACGGCGTTGATCGCTGCCGTAAACAAAGCGAAGCCAGCATCGTCGAAGGGTGTCTATCTGAAGAAGATTTCGCTGTCTTCAACAATGGGCATTGGCGTGCGTTTGGAGACGTCAGCCTTCTCGTCGCAGCCACAAGGTCAGCAAGGATAGACATTCCGACAAAAGTACAAACCTACTTTTGTCGGGCTCAGTCAGTCGAAATCGCAGGCGCAGCCTGACGATTTCAGTGGGCAAAACCGAAAAGTCAGTACGGTGAGTATTTTTTCACCGGGAAAGATTGGGTCTCGTGATGTCAAGGCATCGACATCATGGGGTTATCCAAGACCGTAGGGTCGGTGGCAGTTGCTACTGATTAATTGGCGCAAGTCACCCTACGCAGATGGCGTCACCCGCAACGATTTCATGTTGTTTGGCACAACCGCCGAACCTCAAGATCTCCAAGCGAAGGTCGCTGTGAGTGTGGATACCGATATTTTGTCGGTATGCATTTTTCAACGAAAGGAGATCAAACGTGAGTTTGAATCTGGAAGGCAAGAAAGAAGTCGTTTCTGAGGTAATCGCGAACATCGCGAAAGCCCAAACGATGGTGCTCGCAGAATATCGCGGCACGGAAGTGGTTGGCATGACCAAGCTGCGTGCGGATGCGCGTTCGCAAGGCGTGTACCTGCGTGTGATCAAAAACACGTTGGCACGTCGTGCAGTCGAGGGCACTTCGTTTGAAGTTGCTAAAGACCAGATGGTCGGTCCGCTGATTTATAGCTTCTCGGAAGACGCAGTTGCTGCCGCAAAAGTGGTTAGCGATTTTGCCAAAAGCAACGATAAGTTCGTCATCAAGGCCGGCGCCTATAACGGCAAGGTCCTCGATCAGGCTGGCGTAAAAGCGCTTGCCAATATCCCGAGCAAGGAAGTGTTGCTCGCGCAGTTGTTGGGTCTGATGCAAAGCCCGATTTCGCGCATGGCTCGTGTCCTCGCAGCGGTGGCCGAAAAGAAGTCCGGCCCGTCTGCTGAAGCTGCTCCGGCTGCTTAAGTTTTTTTGCGATATCAATCTATTCAACAGTATTAGTGAAGGAAACACATCATGGCATTCGATAAAGACGCATTTTTGGCATCCCTCGACACAATGTCGGTTATGGATTTGAACGATCTGGTTAAAGCGATCGAAGAGAAGTTCGGCGTATCCGCAGCGGCAATGGCGGCTCCAGCAGCCGGTGGTGGCGCAGCCGCGCCAGCCGCCGAAGAGAAGACTGAGTTCAACGTGATGTTGATGGAAATCGGCGCAAACAAGATCGGCGTAATTAAGGCTGTTCGCGAAATCACCGGTCTGGGCTTGGCTGAAGCGAAGGCGCTGGTTGAAGGCGCACCTAAGGCAGTTAAAGAAGGCGCAAACAAAGCTGACTCTGACGCAATGAAGAAGAAGCTGGAAGAAGCGGGCGCCAAAGTCGAACTCAAATAAATTTCGCCCGTTCGCGTGCTGCGCGGCTCGATCTTGAGATTGCGATGCTCGCCGTATAAAGCATACGGTTGCGCTTCTCATCTCAACCTCAAGCCGCTCGTGGGCGCGACCGAATCGAAATTGACTTGAGTTGCGGTGAAGTGTTGCAGCAAAGGCCAAGAGAAGGCTCTGGGTCTTTGCTGTTTCAAGATGGTCGATATGGAGTGGTTGTTCACTGGGACGACGCAGTATTCATCGATGCGCCAATGAGATATGGTCAATTTCCAAATGTGGTGAATTTCCCCGCTCCCGCGAAGGCGGGAGCCTAATATCGAAATGCCCTGCGCTGAATAAACTTGGGTTCCCGCCCGGCGTGCCCCTTGTGGTTGCACGCGGGGACGGGGATAGCTGAAATAGTTTCCCGTATTTGGAAGTGAAACACCAGAGCGGCTTTTCAGGCAAAAACGTCTGAAAACCCCCGCCAATATTAGAGTTTATGTTTTGCCTAGAAGCTAAACCAAAGCGCAACTGATGCGTTTTGGTTTGTCTTCTGAAACGACTGCAGAAGACGTTTGGTCCGGGTGAGGTCCTCTCACCGTCCGCCAGCGAAGGGTAGCGGCCCTTCACCAAATGACGCCGACATAACATCGTCTGCGCCAGTCGAAGAACTTTGACACCACAACAAGTGGTGTTCTACAACGTTCGGAGATCCATCAATGTCCCAAGCTTCAGTAGCCTCCCCCGCGCCGCATTACACCTACACGGAGAAAAAGCGTATTCGCAAATCGTTCGCGAAACGTGCCAGTGTGTTGGACGTGCCGTTTTTGCTGGCCACCCAGCTCAATTCCTACGCTGAATTTTTGCAGGCCGATGTTGCGGTCATGAACCGCAAAATGCAGGGTCTGCAAGCGGCATTCAATTCGGTGTTCCCGATTGTGTCGCACAACCAGTTTGCCCGACTAGAGTTTCAGAGCTATACGCTGAGCCAGCCTCCATTTGACGTGTTGGAATGCCAACAGCGCGGATTGACGTATGCCTCACCGCTACGCGCAAAAGTGCGCTTGGTGATTATGGATCGCGAGGCTTCGAAGCCGACCGTCAAAGAAATGAAAGAGCAAGAAGTGTACATGGGCGAAATCCCGCTCATGACACAAAATGGCTCGTTTGTGATCAACGGCACCGAGCGGGTCATCGTCTCGCAGTTGCACCGTTCGCCTGGCGTGTTTTTCGAACACGATCGCGGCAAGACGCACTCGTCTGGTAAGTTGTTGTTCTCGGCGCGCGTGATTCCCTACCGTGGTTCGTGGTTGGATTTTGAATTTGATCCAAAAGACTATTTGTATTTCCGTGTTGACCGCCGTCGCAAAATGCCGGTCACCATTCTGCTCAAGGCGCTGGGCTACAAGCCGGATCAGATCTTGCGCGAGTTCTTTGCGTTTGACCAATTCCAAATCACCAAGAAAGGTGAGATTGAACTCGAGTTGGTGCCGGATCGCCTGAAGGGTGAAATCGCCAAGTTCGACATCTTGACCAAAGATGGCAAGGTGCTGGTTCAAAAAGACAAGCGCATTACGGCTAAACATATTCGTGACATGGAAGTCGCGAAGATGAAAACCATGCCAGTGAACGAAGAGTATTTGATTGGTCGCGTTCTTGCGACCAACATCGTCAACACTGATACCGGCGAAATTGTCGCGAACGCCAACGAAGAGCTCACCGAAGTCAATCTGCGTAAGCTGATCGACGCGGGTGTTGAGTCAATCTACACCCTGTACACCAACGATCTCGATCAGGGTGCCTATATCTCGTCCACGCTGCGTATTGATGAGACGGTTGATGCATTGAACGCCAAGGTTGCGATTTACCGCATGATGCGTCCAGGCGAGCCGCCGACCGAAGATGCGGTGAACACGCTCTTCAATGCATTGTTCTTTTCGCCGGATCGCTACGACTTATCCGCGGTTGGTCGCATGAAGTTCAACCGCCGGATCGGCCGCGAAGAATTGACCGGCGCGATGACCTTGTCCACCGAAGACATCGTTGCTGTGATCAAGATTTTGGTCGAGTTGCGAAACGGTCGCGGCGAAGTGGATGACATCGATCACCTCGGTAATCGTCGTGTACGCTCGGTGGGTGAATTGGCTGAAAACCAATTCCGCTCGGGATTAGTGCGCGTTGAGCGCGCCGTGCGTGAGCGTCTCTCGCAGGCCGAGAGCGAAAACTTGATGCCGCATGATTTGATCAACGCCAAACCGGTGTCAGCGGCGATCAAGGAGTTCTTTGGATCAAGCCAGTTGTCGCAGTTTATGGACCAAACGAATCCGCTGTCTGAGATTACCCACAAGCGTCGTGTTTCCGCACTCGGACCAGGTGGTCTGACGCGTGAACGTGCCGGCTTCGAGGTGCGTGACGTGCATCCGACCCACTATGGTCGTGTCTGCCCAATCGAAACGCCAGAAGGACCGAACATTGGTCTGATCAACTCCCTTGCGCTGTTCGCACAGGTGAATGAATACGGCTTCATTGAAACTGCATATCGTAAGGTGATCAACAACAAGATCACGAACGAAATCGAGTACCTTTCCGCAATTGAAGAAAGCAAGTACACCATCGCGCAGGCGAATGCGGATACAGACAAAGTCGGTCATTTTGTGGATGAGCTTGTTAGCTGCCGCCAGCACAATGAGTTTATGCTGGCGCGCCCGGAGACCATCGACTACATCGACGTCGCGCCCGCGCAGATCGTCTCTGTTGCGGCTTCGTTGATTCCGTTCCTAGAGCACGATGACGCGAACCGTGCGTTGATGGGCTCTAACATGCAACGCCAAGCAGTACCGTGCTTGCGTGCTGAGAAGTCCCTCGTTGGTACCGGTATTGAACGTACGGTGGCGCTTGACTCGGGCACGGCCGTGATGGCGCGCCGCGGCGGGCGTGTCGAATTTGTTGACGCGAGTCGCGTTGTTGTTCGTGTGAATGACAACGAGACGGTTGCCGGCGAAGCGGGTGTGGATATTTACAACCTCACGAAGTACGTTCGTTCCAACCAAAACACCAACATCAACCAGCGTCCGCTCGTCAAAGTTGGCGACATCATCGCCAAGCGCGACGTGATTGCTGACGGCGCGTCGACGGATATGGGCGAATTGGCGCTCGGCCAAAACTTAATGGTCGCGTTTATGCCCTGGAACGGCTACAACTTCGAAGATTCAATCTTGATCTCGGAAGCGATCGTTGCTGAAGATCGTTACACCTCGATTCATATCGAAGAGTTGTCTGTTGTGGCGCGTGACACCAAGCTCGGCCCAGAAGAAATCACCCGTGATATTTCAAACCTGTCCGAGCGCATGTTGGGTCGACTGGATGAGTCGGGTATCGTCTACATCGGTGCCGAAGTTGAGGCCGGTGACGTACTCGTCGGGAAGGTCACACCGAAGGGCGAAACGCAGTTGACGCCGGAAGAGAAGTTGCTCCGTGCCATCTTCGGTGAAAAGGCTTCTGACGTTAAGGACACTTCGCTGCGTGTGCAGTCCGGTATTTTCGGCACCGTGATCGACGTGCAGGTGTTCACCCGCGAAGGCATCGTACGCGACAAGCGTGCCCAGCAAATCATTGATGACCAGTTGAAGGATTACAAGAAAGACTTGGCCGATCAGTTGCGTATCGTTGAAGACGATTCCTTCCAGCGTATTGAGAAGATGCTCATTGGCAAAGTTGCCAAGGGCGGCCCGAAAAAGTTAGCCAAGGGTGACAAACTCACCAAGGCCTATCTCGCGGACCTGCCACGCCACGATTGGTTTGATATTCGCTTGACTGAGGACGACGATGCACGTCAGCTCGAAGCGTTGAAAGAAGCGCTTGAATTGACGCGGAAAGAGTTCGACAAAGCGTTCGAAGAGAAAAAGCGCAAGCTCACGCAAGGTGACGAGCTGCCACCAGGCGTGCAAAAGATGGTCAAGGTCTATGTTGCCGTTAAGCGCCGCCTACAGCCGGGTGACAAGATGGCGGGACGCCACGGTAACAAGGGTGTTATCTCCAAGATTGTGCCGATCGAAGATATGCCATTTATGGCAGACGGTACGCCGATGGATATCGTGCTCAACCCGCTGGGTGTTCCATCACGTATGAACGTCGGACAGATTCTTGAGACGCATTTGGGTTGGGCGGCAAAGGGCTTAGGACACAAGATTGGCGGCATGTTGCGTGCGGGCGCTGATGAAGCCAAGATGCGTAAATTCTTGGACAAGGTCTATAACACCAGCGGCAAGAAAGAGAACTTGGATGAGCTCTCGTCGACCGAAATTATGACGATGGCAAAAAACCTCACCAAGGGAGTTCCATTCGCTACGCCGGTGTTCGACGGCGCGGCGGAAACGGAAATCCGATCGATGCTCGACCTCGCCTATGACGACGAGACGACTAAGCGCATGGGGCTCACGCCGACCAAGACGCAGGTTACGCTTCACGATGGCCGCACCGGCGAAGCCTTCGAGCGTCCTGTCACCGTTGGTTATATGCACATCCTAAAGCTCCATCACTTGGTGGACGACAAGATGCACGCACGTTCAACCGGGCCGTACTCACTGGTGACCCAACAACCGCTCGGTGGTAAGGCGCAGTTTGGGGGTCAGCGCTTCGGTGAGATGGAAGTCTGGGCGCTGGAAGCCTACGGCGCGTCTTACACCTTGCAGGAAATGCTCACCGTCAAGTCAGACGACACCAATGGTCGTACCAAAGTGTACGAGTCCATCGTCAAAGGCGAGCACAAGATCGAAGCGGGTATGCCCGAGTCGTTCAACGTCTTGGTCAAGGAAATTCGCTCACTCGCGATCGATATCGATCTCGAGCGTTATTAATCCGCGTGACGAACTGAATTTGGAGAACATATGAAAGCGTTACTAGACCTATTTAAGCAAGTCACGCAGGAAGAAGAGTTCGATGCAATCAAGATCGGACTCGCCTCGCCAGAAAAGATCCGCTCGTGGTCGTATGGTGAAGTAAAGAAGCCTGAGACGATTAACTACCGCACGTTCAAGCCTGAGCGTGACGGTTTGTTCTGCGCCAAAATTTTTGGCCCGATCAAAGATTACGAATGCTTGTGCGGTAAATACAAGCGACTCAAGCACCGTGGGGTCATCTGTGAGAAGTGCGGTGTTGAAGTCACGCTGTCCAAAGTGCGCCGCGAACGCATGGGACACATTGAGTTGGCAAGCCCAACGGCGCATATCTGGTTCTTGAAGTCCCTGCCTTCACGTTTGGGCATGGTACTGGATATGACGTTGCGTGACATTGAGCGCGTGCTTTATTTCGAGGCATATGTGGTGGTCGATGGTGGCATGACGCCGTTAAACAAGTGTCAGCTTCTGACTGAAGACGATTACCTCGCCAAGGTAGAAGAGTACGGCGACGACTTCACCGCTCTCATGGGGGCGGAAGGTATTCGTGAACTACTTCGCAAGTTAGACTTGCCGGGTGAGCTGGAGCAGTTGCGCAAAGATTTGGGCAACACCGGTTCCGAAGCCAAAATCAAGAAAATTGCCAAGCGCATGAAAGTGCTCGAGGCGTTTTCGAAGTCGGGCATTAAGCCTGATTGGATGGTGCTCGAAGTTCTGCCGGTACTCCCGCCGGATCTGCGCCCGCTAGTGCCATTGGACGGTGGTCGTTTTGCCACATCCGATCTGAATGACCTGTATCGCCGCGTAATCAACCGTAACAACCGCTTGAAGCGTTTGTTGGAGTTGAAAGCACCTGAGATCATCGTTCGTAACGAAAAGCGTATGCTGCAAGAGTCGGTTGACTCCTTGCTCGACAACGGTCGTCGCGGTAAGGCGATGACGGGCGCGAACAAGCGTGCGCTGAAATCGCTTGCCGATATGATCAAAGGTAAGTCGGGTCGCTTCCGTCAAAACTTGCTCGGTAAGCGCGTAGATTACTCGGGTCGTTCGGTCATCGTGGTCGGTCCGACACTGAAACTGCACCAGTGCGGTTTGCCGAAGAAAATGGCGCTTGAGTTGTTCAAGCCGTTCATTTTCCACAAGTTGGAAGTTCTCGGCATGGCGACCACCATCAAGGCCGCCAAGCGTATGGTCGAGGCTGAAGAGCCGATCGTTTGGGATATCTTGGAAGACGTCATCCGCGAGCATCCGGTGATGTTGAATCGTGCGCCAACCCTGCATCGTCTTGGTATTCAAGCGTTCGAGCCGGTGCTGATTGAAGGCAAGGCAATTCAGTTGCATCCGCTGGTTTGTGCCGCGTTTAACGCCGACTTTGACGGCGACCAGATGGCAGTACATGTACCGATCTCGCTTGAAGCGCAGATGGAGGCGCGTACGCTGATGCTCGCGTCAAACAACGTGTTGTTCCCGGCTTCGGGTGAGCCATCGATTGTGCCTTCACAGGATATCGTCTTGGGTCTGTATTACATGACCCGTGAGCGTGTGGCCGCTAAAGGCGAAGGCTCAATGTTCATCAACGTCGCCGAGGCGCAGCGTGCTTATGAAACAGGCGAAGTGTCATTGAACGCCAAGGTTTTAGTTCGCATCGCTGAGACCGATAAGGATGAAAAGGGAGAAGTTTTCGCCCGCGTGAAACGCTACGAGACCACAGTCGGTCGTGCGATCCTTTCGGAAATCCTCCCGCCAGGATTGCCGTTCCCGCACATCAACAAAGCCTTGAAGAAGAAAGAAATTTCTAAACTCATCAACGCCGCGTTCCGTCGTTGCGGCATTCGCGAAACCGTAATCTTCACGGATCAGTTGATGTATACCGGGTTCACGTACGCAACCAAAGCCGGGCTTTCGATCTCAATCGATGACATGCTGGTGCCGCCGCAGAAGAAGGACATCATTTCGACGGCTGAGCAGGAAGTCAAAGAAATCGAAGCACAGTACACCTCGGGTCTGGTGACTCAGGGCGAGCGTTACAACAAAGTGGTCGATATCTGGGGCCGTGCCGGCGATCAGGTCGCCAAGGCGATGATGGAGCAGCTCGGGTCAGAGCCAGTGACGACGCTCGATGGTAAGCAAACGACGCAGGAGTCCTTCAACGCGATCTATATGATGGCCGACTCTGGTGCGCGTGGCTCGGTCGCGCAGATTCGCCAGTTAGCAGGTATGCGCGGCCTGATGGCCAAGCCGGATGGCTCGATTATTGAGACGCCAATTACGGCGAATTTCCGCGAGGGCTTGAACGTTCTTCAGTACTTTATTTCCACGCACGGTGCGCGTAAAGGTCTTGCCGATACCGCATTGAAGACGGCGAACTCTGGTTACCTCACACGTCGCTTGGTCGATGTGACGCAAGACTTGGTTGTGACCGAGGACGATTGCAAAACCGAAAACGGGTTGGCCGTTAAGGCGCTCGTGGAGGGCGGCGAAGTCGTGGAGGCGCTACGTGAACGTATCCTCGGACGCGTTGCTCAGGGTGACATCATTCATCCTGAGACGGGCAAGGTGCTCGTGACATCTGGCACCATGATGGATGAGGACGCAATGGATGAAATTGATGCCGCTGGCATCGATGAAGTCAAAGTGCGTACCCCTCTAACCTGCGATACGCGCTATGGTCTGTGCGCCAAATGTTATGGCCGTGATTTGGGCCGCGGCTCGATGGTCAACGTCGGTGAAGCCGTTGGCGTCATTGCGGCGCAGTCGATCGGTGAGCCTGGCACACAGTTGACCATGCGCACTTTCCATATCGGCGGTGCAGCATCACGTACAGCGGCGTCAAGCAGCGTTGAGGCAAAGTCGGCCGGTACGTTGAAGTTCATGCCAACCATGCGTCATGTGCTGAACGCACGCAAAGAAGTGATCGTCATCTCGCGCAGCGGTGAGATCATCATCGCTGACGACGCCGGTCGCGAACGCGAGCGCCACAAGGTGCCCTACGGTGCCATGATGGCTATTAAGGATGGCGACAAGATCAAGGCCGGGCAAGCGCTTGCAACATGGGATCCGCACACCCGTCCGATCATCACCGAGTATGCGGGTGAGGTTCGCTTCGAGAACGTTGAAGAAGGGGTTACCGTCGCGAAACAAATCGACGAAACCACCGGACTTTCAAGCCTAGTGGTGATTGACCCGAAGCGCCGTGGCTCCGCCGCAACTAAGGGACTTCGACCTGCGGTCAAGCTGGTGGATGCATCGGGCAAGGAAATAAAGCAAAACAATTCCGATGCACCGGTTGCTTACACCTTCCAGATCGGCTCGATCATTACGGTGAAAAACGGCCAGCAAGTTGGTGTGGGCGAAGTGATGGCGCGTATTCCGCAAGAGTCGTCCAAGACACGTGACATCACCGGTGGTCTGCCGCGCGTTGCCGAGTTGTTTGAAGCCCGTTCACCGAAGGACGCTGGCGTCTTGGCGGAGGTCACTGGTACGGTTTCGTTCGGTAAAGATACCAAGGGTAAACAGCGGTTGGTGATTACTGACTTTGATGGAATGCCCCACGAGTACTTGATCCCTAAAGACAAACACGTCACTGCGCACGACGGACAGGTGGTGAACAAGGGTGAGTCGATTGTTGACGGCCCAGCCGATCCGCACGACATCTTGCGTTTGCAGGGGATGGAAGCGCTAGCGCGTTACATTACCGACGAAGTGCAAGACGTTTATCGTCTACAGGGCGTGAAGATTAACGACAAACATATCGAAGTGATCGTGCGTCAAATGCTGCGCCGTGTATCAATCGTCGATCCGGGTGACACCCGCTTCATCACCGGTGAGCAACTGGAGCGTGCCGAGGTGTTGGACGAGAACGATAAGGTGGTCAGGGATGGCAAGAAGCCAGCCCATTACAACTACAACTTGCTGGGTATCACCAAGGCGTCACTCTCGACCGATTCGTTTATCTCGGCCGCGTCCTTCCAAGAGACCACACGTGTTCTGACCGAAGCTGCCATCATGGGCAAGAAGGACGATCTCCGCGGCCTCAAGGAAAACGTCATTGTGGGACGACTCATTCCAGCAGGTACGGGTCTTGCATACCACCGTAACCGTAAGCGCGTTGGCCCGCGGGCATCGAGTTCGACCGCGAGCTACGGCTTTGTATTGGATGAAGCCGAGGATAAGACGGCTGAGGACCAAGCGGCCTAATAGACGCTTGAGCGGGTCGTTCACAAGTAATGCTTGGCTGTCGATTGACAGCTAAGCATTTTTTGTCGGATAATCTTGGGCTGTCCTGAAATGTCGTAGGTGGTTCATTCGCCTTGCGCAGTTTTTTGACACCCTGTATTCGAACCCGGAGCTTCTCGGCCTGTATTGCGAGCCAAGTTTCGAGCAGGAAACAATTTAGCCATTGATCATTATTCGATTTATATCGAGCGGATTTACCTATGCCAACCATCAATCAGTTGCTGCGCAAGCCGCGCACTAAAGTTACCGTCAAAAGCAAGTCGCCGGCACTGCAAAACAGCCCTCAGAAGCGCGGCGTTTGCACCCGTGTGTACACCACAACCCCGAAGAAACCAAACTCAGCGCTTCGTAAGGTTGCCAAGGTTCGTCTCGTCAATGGCTACGAAGTCATTTCGTATATCGGTGGCGAAGGACATAACCTGCAAGAGCACTCGGTTGTGCTGATTCGTGGTGGCCGCGTTAAGGATTTGCCTGGCGTTCGCTACCACATGGTGCGCGGTTCGCTGGATACGGCGGGCGTCAAAGACCGCAAACAGTCCCGTTCCAAGTACGGTGCAAAACAGCCTAAGGCTGGCGGCGCGAAGTAAGCGTCCCCTTCATTTTCTAAAGTATTCAGTAAGAGGAAACAATCATGCCTCGTCGTCGCGAAGTTCCCAAACGCGAGATCCTGCCGGATCCGAAATTCAAAAACGTCGAACTTTCAAAGTTCGTCAATGTCCTCATGACCGCTGGCAAGAAGTCGGTTGCAGAGCGAATCATCTACGGCGCGTTGGATCAAATCCAGAAGAAATCTGGCAAAGATCCGATCGAGGTTTTTAACACCGCGATCAACGCTGTTAAGCCAATGGTCGAGGTGAAGTCGCGGCGCGTTGGCGGTGCGAACTACCAGGTTCCAGTTGAAGTTCGCCCTGTGCGCCGTCTCGCGTTATCCATGCGTTGGATTCGTGAAGCTGCTCGCAAGCGCGGTGAAAAGTCGATGGGTGCTCGTTTGGCGGGCGAGTTGATCGATGCCTCTGAGGGGCGCGGATCGGCGATTAAGAAGCGCGAAGAAGTACACCGCATGGCTGAGGCGAACAAAGCTTTTGCGCACTACCGCTTCTAAGTTGTAACGCATTGGCGCGCCTTGTTTTTCAGGCTTGCTTCTGCTGCGTCGTTTGGCGCATTGCTGCGGAATTTTCTTGAATAGATTTCTTTAGATTTTTCGAGCGCTTGTATTTTGGCGACTTGATTTGAAAGTTTGATATGGCACGCAAGACACCAATTAATCGTTATAGAAACATCGGTATTTCAGCGCACATTGACGCGGGTAAGACGACGACCACTGAGCGGATATTGTTTTACACGGGCGTGAACCACAAGATTGGCGAAGTGCACGATGGTGCGGCAACCATGGATTGGATGGAGCAGGAGCAGGAGCGTGGAATTACGATCACGTCTGCTGCAACAACCTGCTTCTGGAAAGGGATGGGCGGTAACTTCCCAGAACACCGCATCAACATTATCGATACCCCCGGACACGTCGACTTCACCATTGAGGTTGAGCGTTCCATGCGTGTCTTGGATGGCGCATGTATGGTTTATTGTGCGGTGGGCGGTGTGCAGCCCCAGTCTGAGACTGTATGGCGCCAAGCAAACAAGTACAAGGTGCCTCGTCTTGCCTTCGTGAACAAGATGGATCGGACCGGCGCGAATTTCTTCAAGGTCTATGACCAGATGAAGGCTCGCCTTAAAGCCAACCCAGTTCCCCTGCAAGTGCCAATTGGCGCAGAAGAGAACTTCAAGGGCATCGTTGATCTGATCAAGATGAAGTCGATCATTTGGAGCGAAGAAGACAAGGGTGTCTCGTTTAAGTACGGTGAAATTCCTGCGGATCTTGTCGAGACCTGCAAAGATTGGCACAACAAGATGGTTGAGTCGGCTGCTGAGGCAAACGAAGAGCTGATGAATAAATATTTGGAAGGTGGCGAGCTTTCTGAAGACGAAATCAAACTTGGTCTGCGCGAGCGCACGATCAAGAGCGAAATCGTGCCAATGTTGTGCGGCTCAGCATTCAAGAACAAAGGTGTTCAGGCGATGTTGGATGCGGTCATTGAATTCATGCCGGCGCCGACGGACATCCCGCCGGTTAAGGGTACGGATGATGACGAGCAACCAACAACGCGCAAGGCTGACGATGAAGAGAAGTTCTCAGCGCTTGCGTTTAAGTTGATGACTGATCCATTCGTGGGGCAGTTGACGTTCGTCCGTGTCTATTCGGGCGTATTGTCAAAAGGCGATTCTGTTTATAACCCTGTGCGCGGCAAGAAAGAACGTATCGGGCGTATCGTACAAATGCACGCAAACAACCGTGTTGAGATTGATGAAATTCGCGCCGGTGATATTGCCGCTTGTATCGGCATGAAGGACGTCACGACGGGTGAGACACTGTGTGATCCAGATTCGATCGTCACGCTTGAGCGTATGGTTTTCCCTGAACCGGTGATTTCACAGGCAGTGGAGCCTAAGACCAAAGCAGACCAGGAAAAAATGGGTATTGCGCTGGGCCGTCTCGCTGCAGAAGACCCTTCCTTCCGTGTCCGTACCGACGAAGAGTCTGGTCAGACAATCATCTCAGGAATGGGTGAACTGCACCTCGAGATCATCGTTGACCGCATGAAGCGCGAGTTCGGTGTTGAGGCATCGGTTGGTAAGCCGCAGGTGGCTTATCGTGAAACCATCCGCGGCACGGTTGAAAACGCAGAGGGCAAGTTTGTGAAGCAGTCGGGTGGTCGGGGCCAGTATGGTCATGTCGTGCTCAAAGTTGAGCCGCAAGAGGCTGGCAAAGGGTTTGAGTTCGTCGATGCGATCAAGGGCGGTGTCGTGCCACGTGAATTTATCCCGGCGGTTGAAAAAGGCTTGCTGGATACGTTGCCGAACGGCGTATTAGCCGGCTACCCGGTTGTCGACGTTAAAGTGACGCTGCACTTCGGTTCCTATCACGACGTTGACTCTAACGAAAACGCGTTCAAGATGGCCGCTTCAATGGGCTTCAAGGATGGCATGCGCAAAGCCAGCCCCGTGTTGTTAGAGCCGATGATGGCGGTTGAGGTTGAAACACCTGAAGACTACGCCGGGACGGTAATGGGCGATTTGTCGTCACGCCGTGGCATGGTCCAGGGCATGGAAGACATTTCTGGTGGCGGTGGAAAGATCATCAAAGCAGAAGTGCCATTGTCAGAGATGTTTGGTTACTCAACCACGCTGCGTTCTGCAACCCAAGGCCGCGCGACCTATACGATGGAATTCAAGCACTACTCGGAAGCCCCGCGTAACGTTGCTGAAGCCATCATCAACGCAAAGAAATAGTTTTTGAATTAGATACTTTTGACGAGGACGAGAAATGGCAAAAGGCAAGTTTGAGCGTACGAAGCCGCATGTGAACGTTGGCACGATTGGGCACGTTGATCACGGCAAGACGACACTGACGGCGGCGATCACGACGGTATTGTCGAAGAAATTTGGTGGTGAAGCGAAGGCCTACGACCAGATTGACGCCGCGCCGGAAGAAAAAGCACGCGGTATCACGATTAACACCGCCCACGTGGAATACGAGACCGCCAACCGCCACTACGCGCACGTTGACTGTCCCGGCCATGCCGACTACGTCAAGAACATGATCACCGGTGCGGCCCAGATGGATGGCGCGATCCTAGTATGTTCTGCGGCTGACGGCCCGATGCCACAAACGCGTGAGCACATCCTGCTGGCCCGTCAGGTGGGTGTACCGTACATCGTCGTATTCCTGAACAAATGCGACATGGTAGACGACGCCGAATTGCTCGAACTCGTTGAGATGGAAGTTCGTGAGCTCCTCTCCAAGTACGACTTCCCCGGCGACGACATTCCCATCATCAAAGGCTCCGCCTTGAAGGCCATGGAAGGCGACACGGGCGAGATGGGCGAAGGTGCCATCATGAAACTCGCCGAAGCCCTCGACAGCTACATCCCCGAGCCGAAGCGAGCCTTGGACGGCGCATTCCTGATGCCGGTAGAAGACGTATTCTCCATTTCGGGTCGCGGAACCGTGGTGACTGGCCGAATTGAGCGCGGCATCATCAAGGTTGGCGAAGAGATCGAGATTGTTGGACTGAAGACCACCCAGAAGACCATTTGTACCGGTGTTGAGATGTTCCGCAAGCTGCTCGACCAAGGTCAAGCGGGCGACAACGTCGGTATCTTATTGCGCGGCACCAAGCGTGAAGACGTCGAGCGTGGTCAAGTATTGGCCAAGCCGGGTTCGATCACCCCGCACACCGACTTTGAAGCGGAGATCTACGTCTTGAGCAAAGACGAAGGTGGGCGTCACACCCCATTCTTCAACGGCTATCGTCCACAGTTCTACTTTCGCACGACGGACGTGACTGGTGCATTGCAGTTGCCGGCGGGTACTGAGATGGTGATGCCTGGCGACAACGTCAAGATTGTGGTGCAGTTGATTGCGCCGATTGCGATGGAAGACGGTCTGCGCTTTGCGATTCGCGAAGGCGGTCGCACGGTTGGCGCAGGCGTCGTCTCAAAAGTATTGAAGTAAGTTTCGTAACGCCGGAAGAAGATCAATAGGGCGGTCGTCCTGCAGCGCGGCTTCCCCCTGACCTGAACCCTCCGAAAGAATTAACCAAGTAACGGCTGCCTTTGAAGCGGCCTAAAGGAAACGAGATGGCAACAGCACAACTCGCCAAACAGAAAATTCGCATTCGCTTGAAGGCGTTTGACTACCGATTGATCGACCAGTCGGCGCTAGAGATCGTAGAAACCGCGAAGCGTACGGGCGCGGTCGTAAAAGGCCCAGTGCCGCTACCCACCAAGATTGAGCGTTTTGATCTTCTGCGTTCGCCGCACGTCAATAAAACATCGCGCGATCAAATGGAAATTCGTACCCATTTGCGTTTGATGGACATCATTGACCCGACCGACAAAACTGTCGACGCGTTGATGAAGCTTGACCTTCCGGCAGGCGTGGATGTGGAAATTAAGCTGTAATAGTGTAAGTATTGGCGTAAGTATTTGATTTATTGAGAAGGGGCGATTATAATTTCGCCTCTTTTCCGCTTGGAATGAGCCGCAGAGGCCGACAAGCTAGCAGCACGTAATCAACCCGTTCGCCAATTGTAGCGGACACCCTGTAACACTTTGATTTTTAAGGTGGAGTGGGGCTAATCACAAAAGGAATGAAGATGAGCTTAGGTCTCGTCGGCCGGAAGGTCGGCATGACTCGCATCTTCGCGGATGATGGTACAGCCATCCCCGTGACAGTGCTTGATGTGTCGAATAACCGAGTCACACAATTAAAAACCCCTGAAAATGATGGGTATGCAGGCGTCCAAGTCGCATTTGGAACTCGCCGTGCATCGCGCGTGGCAAAAGCGCAAGCTGGCCACTACGCTAAAGCTGGTGTTGAAGCCGGCTCGGTCGTCAAAGAATTCGCGGTTACCCCGGAAAAGCTCGCCGAGTTAAAGGTTGGCGAAGTGCTCTCAGTGGAAATGTTTGCGGTTGGCCAAAAGGTTGATGTGTCAGGCACCACATTGGGTAAAGGTTTTTCGGGCGTTATCAAGCGCCACCATTTCTCGTCTAACCGTGCCTCCCACGGTAACTCGAAGTCCCACAACGTTCCAGGCTCCATTGGTATGGCGCAGGATCCGGGTCGGGTGTTTCCAGGTAAGCGCATGGCTGGCCACTTGGGTGACGTGTCCTCGACGATGCCGATGCTCGAAGTGGCGCGTGTGGATGTTGCGCGGTCGCTGATTCTGGTCAAGGGCGCGGTTCCTGGTGCAAAGAACGCAACCATTGTGGTTCGCCCCGCAGCGAAGGCTCCTAAAGCCGCACAGGCAAAAGCGGGAGCCAAATAATGGAACTCAAACTTATCAATGACAAGGGTGCCTCTGAAGGTACCGTTGCAGCGTCGGCAGAATTGTTTGGCCGCGATTACAACGAAGCGCTTGTCCACCAAGTTGTCACTGCATTCCAAGCAAACGCACGTTCGGGTAACCGTGCGCAAAAAGGTCGCAGCGACGTTCAGAAATCGACAAAGAAGCCCTGGCGCCAAAAGGGTACTGGTCGTGCTCGTGCGGGTATGGCATCGTCCCCGCTCTGGCGTGGTGGCGGTAAGATTTTCCCGAACTCGCCTGACGAAAACTTCACACAAAAAGTGAACCGCAAAATGTATCGTGCGGGTATCGCTGCAATTCTTTCGCAGTTGGTGCGTGAAAATCGCCTCTCCGTCGTTGAAGACATGACGCTCGATGCGCCAAAAACCAAGGGTTTGGTGTCCAAGCTCAAGGGTATGGGTCTTGATCAGGTGCTGATCATCACCGAAAACTTCAACGAGAATTTGTATCTTTCCTCGCGCAACCTCGAGAACGTCATGGTTCTCGAAGCCAAGCACGCTGACCCGGTTAATCTCGTTCGCTTCGCGAATGTCGTTTTGACTAAGGGTGCCGTCAAACAATTTGAAGAGGTGCTCGCATGAATGCCGAACGTCTGCTGACGGTCGTACTGCGACCCGTCATTTCCGAAAAGGCCACCATGGTGGCTGATAAGCAGAAGCAGGTCGTGTTTGAGGTTCTGCAAAGCGCAACCAAAGCCGAAGTTAAGGCTGCAGTTGAGCTTCTGTTTAAAGATCAAAAAGTTGAAGTGGCTAGCGTGAATATCGTTAACCAAAAAGGCAAAGCAAAACGTCACGGACGTTTTGAAGGCCGTCGCAATCACGTCAAGAAAGCCTATGTTTGCTTGAAGGGCGATGGCGACATCCAGTTTACGGAAGGGGCGGTGTAATGGCTCTCGTTAAAACAAAACCGACTTCGCCTGGCCGCCGTAGTATGTTGAAGGTGGTCAATGCTGATCTGCACAAAGGCGCGCCGCATGCAGCGCTGCTGGAGCCGCAGTCGAAAAATGCTGGTCGTAATCACCACGGCCATATCACGACCCGTCACCAAGGTGGCGGTCATAAGCAGCACTACCGCATCATTGACTTCAAGCGCAACGACAAAGACGGTATCGTTGCGAAAGTCGAGCGGCTTGAATACGATCCAAATCGCAGCGCGAACATTGTTCTACTTTGTTACGCCGACGGTGAGCGTCGTTACATGATTGCGCCAAAAGGTGTCGAAGTTGGCCAGCAAGTTGTATCCGGCCAAGATGCCCCAATCAAAGTCGGTAACTGCTTGCCGATCCGCAATATCCCGGTGGGTTCGACGATCCACTGCATTGAGTTGTTACCCGGAAAGGGCGCTCAGTTGGCACGCTCCGCTGGGGCTTCCGTGCAACTGCTGGCGCGTGAAGGGCTGTACGCACAGCTTCGTATGCGTTCGGGCGAGATTCGCAAAGTTCACGTTGATTGCCGCGCCACGATCGGTGAGGTTGGTAATGGTGAGCACGCACTTCGCGTTATCGGCAAGGCCGGTGCAAACCGCTGGCGCGGCTGGCGTCCGACGGTTCGTGGTATTTGTATGAACCCAGTGGATCATCCACACGGTGGTCGTTCCAACGGCGGCGGTCATCCGCGTACGCCATGGGGCCAAGCTACCAAGGGTCTTAAGACCCGCACCAACAAGCGCACACAGAACATGATCGTTCGCGATCGTCGGAAAGGTTAACCGCCATGGCACGTTCCATTAAGAAGGGCCCGTTTGTAGACGGGCACTTGGCAGCAAAGGTCGAAAAGGCCGCTGCCATCAAAGACCGCAAGCCAATCAAGACTTGGTCGCGCCGTTCCACCATCCTGCCGGATTTTGTCGGTTTGACCATCGCTGTACACAACGGAAAGCAGCATATTCCGGTGTTTGTCAGCGAAAACATGGTTGGCCACAAATTGGGCGAATTCGCCTTGACCCGTACCTTCAAAGGCCATCCGGCTGACAAGAAGGCTGCGGCGGCTGGCAAGAAATAAGGAGCGATACCAATGAACGTATCCGCTAATCTTTGGGGTGTACGCCTCTCCGCGCAAAAAGGTCGTTTGGTTGCTGACCTCATTCGTGGCAAGAAAGTAGATCAAGCGCTCAACATCCTCACGTTTACGCCAAAAAAAGGCGCGACGATTATCAAGAAGGTGTTGGAATCGGCCATCGCAAATGCTGAGCACAACAACGGTGCTGATATTGATGACCTCAAAGTCGCCAAGATCATCGTTGAAAAAGGCCCAGTGTTGAAGCGCTTCACGGCGCGCGCAAAGGGTCGTGGTAACCGCATTGTCAAACCGACATGTCACGTATTTGTGACCGTCGGCGACGGCAAGCAATAAGGAGTCGCAATGGGACAAAAAATTTCCCCAACCGGTTTTCGCTTGGCTGTTACCAAAAACTTCGCATCGAAGTGGTACGCCAATAGTAAAAACTTCCCGATCATGTTGCTGGAAGATATCAAAGTTCGCACCTACTTGAAGAAGAAGTTGGCAAGCGCCTCTGTCGGCAAGATCGTGATTGAGCGCCCTGCAAAGAACGCAAAGATCACTATCTATTCATCGCGTCCAGGCGTGGTGATCGGTAAGAAGGGCGAAGATATTGAAAATCTTCGCGCGAGCCTTTCCAAGATGATGGGCGTTCCGGTGCACGTCGACATCGAAGAAATTCGCAAGCCAGAAACCGATGCGCAACTGATTGCTGATGGCATTACTGCACAGCTAGAAAAGCGCGTCATGTTCCGTCGTGCAATGAAGCGCGCGATGCAAAACGCCATGCGTTTGGGGGCACAAGGTATCAAGATCACCTCTAGCGGCCGCTTGAACGGTGCCGAGATTGCGCGTACCGAGTGGTACCGTGAGGGGCGGGTGCCACTACACACCTTGCGTGCAGACATCGATCAGGGCTTTTCCGAAGCGCGTACAACCTATGGCGTGATCGGCGTACAAGTTCTCGTTTACAAGGGCAACATGCTGGCAAAAGGCGAAACGCCTGTTGCCGCACCGGAGCCACAAGCTGAGCCAGCGCGTAAGCCGCGTGGCCGTCCAGGAGCGAAAAATGCTGCAGCCAGCTAGAAGAAAATATCGCAAAGAACAAAAAGGCCGGAACAAAGGTATCGCCACGACGGGTGCCAAGGTTTCGTTCGGCGAGTTTGGTCTGAAGGCCGTTGGTCGTGGTCGTCTGACTGCACGTCAAATCGAAGCTGCGCGTCGTGCAATGACACGTCACATCAAGCGTGGCGGCCGTGTGTGGATTCGTATTTTCCCGGATAAGCCAATCTCCAAAAAGCCGGCTGAAGTCCGCATGGGTAACGGTAAGGGATCACCTGAGTATTTTGTGGCAGAAATTCAGCCAGGCAAAGTGCTCTACGAGATGGACGGCGTCCAAGAAAATCTGGCGCGTGAGGCGTTTGCATTGGCGGCGGCTAAGTTGCCGATCAAAACTACCTTTGTGCATCGCTTGTTGGGTTAAGAAAGGACTACGCCATGAACACCAAAGAAATGCGGACGAAATCCCCGGAAGAACTGAACAAGGAATTACTCGATTTGCGTCGTGCGCAGTTTTCCATGCGCATGCAGGTTGCGACGCAGCAAATGTCTAAGACGACGGAGCTTGGTCGTGTGAAGCGTGAGATCGCGCAGATCAAGACCATCCTTACCGAAAAAGCGAAGGCACAATAATGACGACTACTGCTGAAATCACCAAAAGCAAGCGTACGCTGACCGGCGTTATCACGAGCGACAAGATGGATAAAACCGTTACGGTGCTTGTTGAGCGGGCAGTAAAACACCCGATCCTTGGCAAGGTTTTGCGCCGCTCCAAGAAATACCATGCACACAGCCCAAACAATGAGTTCAAGATGGGCGATACCGTAACCATTGAAGAAACCAAGCCAATGTCGAAGACAAAAGCATGGGCCGTAACAAAGCTTGTCGAAAAAGCAAAAGTCGAGTAAGTCTTGATTCGGTTTAGATCAAAAAAGCCCGCTTCTGCGGGCTTTTTTGTGGGCAGCCAGCGCAATAGATAATCACGACTGGGTAGAAGACGATAGACGGTTCTCAATCATGCTTCGCTTGAACGAAATAAAGTTGCCGCTAGGCGCCTCCAGTGAGGACGATGTCGTCGCGCTGCGCGCCGCTGTCTTGGCGCGCTTAAAAATTGCTGACGGGGATTTGCTCGCCCTCGCGATCTACCGTCGAGGCTACGATGCGCGCAAGAAAGCACAGATTCTTCTGGTCTATACGCTAGATGTTCAATTGCGTAATGAAGAGGAGGTGTTTCGCAGGTTTCGCGGCGACCCCAAAGTGATCGTTACGCCGGACACAGAATACAAATTCATCGCGCGCGCGCCAGTCGTGTTCTCGAACGCCAGACCGGTTGTGATTGGACTCGGGCCCTGCGGTCTGTTTGCAGCCTTGACCCTCGCGCAGATGGGTTTTAACCCTATCGTACTTGAGCGGGGGAAAGCGGTGCGTGAGCGTACGCAGGATACTTGGGGGCTCTGGCGCAAATCCACCTTGAATCCAGAGTCGAACGTGCAGTTCGGCGAAGGAGGAGCGGGTACTTTCTCCGACGGTAAACTCTGGAGCCAAATCAAGGACCCGCATTTTCTTGGCCGGAAAGTACTGCGCGAGTTCGTCGCCGCCGGTGCGCCGCCTGAAATCATGTACGTATCGAAGCCGCATATCGGCACCTTCAAGCTCGTCTCGATGATTGAAATCATGCGGGCGACGATCGAGTCGCTCGGCGGCGAAATTCGCTTCCAACAAAAGGTGGTGGATTTTGAGATTGAAGAGCGATCAGGTGAGCGACAGTTGACGGGTGTCGTTCTGGAGAACGGCGAAAGGATCAAGACAAATCACCTCGTATTGGCGATCGGCCACAGCGCCCGCGATACTTTTCAAAAGCTGCGTGAATGCGGTGTGTTTGTTGAGGCCAAACCATTTTCGATTGGTTTTCGCATCGAACATCCGCAGGGACTGATCGACCGTGCACGCTTCGGGCCGAATGCAGGAAATCAGATGCTGGGTGCGGCCGACTACAAGCTCGTGCATCATGCCTCGAATGGTCGGAGCGTTTACAGTTTTTGTATGTGCCCGGGTGGAACCGTGGTGGCGGCAACATCTGAAGTTGGCCGGGTAGTGACCAACGGCATGAGCCAATACTCGCGTACCGAACGCAATGCCAATGCAGGCATCGTTGTTGGCATCACGCCGGCGGTCGATTATCCCGACGACGTTCTTGCCGGCATCGATTTTCAGCAACGCTGGGAGTCCGCCGCCTTTGTCGCCGGTGGTGAAAATTACAATGCGCCAGCGCAACTTGTCGGTGATTTCCTTGACGGACGCGCCTCAAGCTCGCTTGGGTCAGTTGTGCCTTCGTACCAGCCCGGTGTCAAGATGACGAACCTGTCGCTTTGTGTGCCGACCTTTGTGATCGACGCGGTGCGGGAGGCGCTGCCGGCATTTGACAAACAGATTTCTGGTTTCGCGATGCATGACGCCGTGCTGACGGGCGTTGAGACACGAACCTCATCGCCAATCCGGATTACCCGGCGCGACGATAACTTTCAAAGCGTCAACACCGCGGGATTGTTTCCGGCGGGGGAGGGAGCCGGATACGCGGGAGGCATCATGAGTGCCGGCGTTGACGGCATCAAGATTGCGGAGGCGGTGGCGCTGTCGATGCTTGGCGGCAAAGTGGCAACAAGACACAAGCGAGCCGTTTTGGACGACCAAGCAAGCCCGTATTGATAAAAGTTGAAACTCCTTTATCGGCGGGTGTTTCCAGCCAAAAATGTTCGTAAACGCCCGCTATTCGGGCACTTTCCCTTTTGAGTCGCTGCGCCTATACAGCGCATGGCGCACAGCGGGAAATCAACCGTCAACTAACGTCGAAAACAATCATGACCGCAAACAAACTCTTCGATTTATCCAGCCGAGTGGCATTGATCACAGGCGGCTCGCGCGGGTTGGGCCTGCAAATGGCCAAGGGCTACGGCGCACAGGGAGCAAAACTTGCGCTCACTGCGCGTAAATTGGGCGAGCTCGAAGAGGCGAAGGCGGAGTTGGTGGGGCTGGGGTATGACGTATTCGTTGTACCCAGCGACCTTGCCAAACCAGAAACCATCGAACCCATGGTCGATGCGGTATTGAAGCACTTTGGCAAAATCGACATCTTGATGAACAACGCAGGAGCGTCTTGGGGCGCGTCCGCTGAGACTTATCCCATCGAGGCTTGGAACAAGATTATCGCCACCAATCTCACCGGCTCATGGCTTGTCACCCAACAGGTGGGTGCAAAATCAATGATCCCGAATCGCCATGGGGCGATCATTAACGTTGCTTCCGTCGCGGGTCTGCGGGGGCAGTTAGGCCCAATGCAAACACTCGCCTACAATACAAGCAAGGGGGGCTTGGTCAACCTCACCCGTGCCCTGGCGGGTGAATGGGCAAAGTACGGTATCCGCGTCAATGCCTTGGCGCCTGGATTTTTCCCGTCGAAGATGAGCGCAGGTGTGTTGCAAGCGATCGAAAATCAGATCATTGCGATGACGCCGCTAGGACGCTTGGGCGGTGAAGAAGATCTGATGGGCCCGGCCATCTTTCTTGCCTCCGACGCTGCTGGCTATGTAACGGGCCAAATTCTGGCAGTCGATGGAGGCATGACTGCCGTGTAGCGCACGCAGGGGTAAGTCGGCCACAAAACAGGCGTTTCTACGCCTTCGCAAATGCATTGCTCCCCTTTGCGTTTGGCCGACCTATTGGTAACTTCTCGAAACCGTCGCGAGCGGGCGAAGTTCGTGCCGACGGGTTTGGCAAACACGGGACACGTACCCAGTGTACGGCGAGCACCGCAGGTGCGAAATTCGCCCACGCAGCAGGTTTATAGAAGTGCCCTATTGAATAATCCTATTTCCGGCAGTTGACATTGCGTAAACCGGCTGCAAGCTAGACTAGACGCCAATTTCAATGGATTTATTGGAGTCACCAAATGGGTGAAGCAAAAAGGCGTCAACTTGCGGTCCAAACGCAGGCACTGGAGGCCATGGTGGTGGATACGCCGGGCGGGCGAATTCATGTGAAGTGGGACCATGGTGCCAGCGCCACACCGAATGCACAGTTGACCTTCTTCTCCGAGTTCTTGGCCACCACGGGTGTGTACAGCTCCTGGGTCGATAGCTGCCCATTGAGCTACACAAGCCCCAATGCACCCAGCAAACAGGATATCTTGGGCACATGGCTGCTGGCGATACTGGCAGGGCACAACCGCTACGCCCATATCACCGGGCTGCGCGGCGACGCGGTGAGCCCGCAGATTCTGGGGATGAAGAAAATCATCAGCGAAGACGCGCTGCGACGCGCACTGTCGCGTATGAGCGCCGAGCAAAGCCAGGCCTGGCTTGCCCCCCAGCTCATGGGTAGTGTGCAAGCGGCACTGAGCACCCCTTGGATCCTGGATATCGACACCACCATCAAGCCGATGTTCGGAAAACAAAGCGGAGCTGAGGTCAGCTACAACCCACACAAACCCGGGCGCCCGAGCCACGCACTGCACACATACTGGGTTGGCAACCTGCGCCTGGTGCTGGACGTTGTCGTCTGCCCCGGCAAAGAGCACAGCGCGGCCAAAGCGCGGCCTGGTCTGATCGGCGTACTGGAAAAGCTCACGCCCCAGCAGCGTCCGGCCTTGGTCCGAGGCGATTGCGGCTTTGGCAACGAACCCTTTATCGCCGAGCTGGAGGAGCGAGACCAGCCCTACCTGTTCAAGCTGCGTCAGACTGTGGGTGTCAAGAAATTATTGGCACGCCAATTCGCGCGTGATGACTGGAGTACACCCGGCCCCAGCGAGCAAGGCTGGAGCGCAGTCGAAGATACCCTCAAACTCTCGGGCTGGGACAAATCACGTCGGGTAGTGATCTTGCGGCGTGCCGTCAAAGCCGATTTGGCGCTGAGTCGAAAGACCAAGAACGAGCCGGGCGAGCAGATTGAGTTGCTGATGCCGGACAAGGATGTTCAGGCTTGGGAATACGCGGTGCTGGTGACAAACAGCGCCTACGCATTGGACGCGTTCGGTCAACTCTATCGGGACCGGGCTGACTGCGAGAACGGATTTGACGAGCTCAAAAATCAGTGGGGATGGGGTGGCTTCACGACCCAGGACATTGAGCGCTGCCAGACCAGTGCTCGCGCTGTAGCGCTGGTGTACAACTGGTGGTCTTGGTATTGCCGGGCGGCCAAGCCGGGTGCACGCATGGAAGCCATAACCAGCCGAGCGTTATTGCTTGCCAGTGTGGGGCGCGCTGTCAAACATGCGGGACAGACAACGCTGTATCTGACACCCATGCATGCTGCCAAGGACAAGTTGCTCGCGCTCATTGCCAACATTCGTGCGGCTTTAAGTCATGTCAGGGATATTGCGGAGCAGTTGCCTTTTACGGATCGATGGAAGACATTTCTGGACTACGTAGTGGCCAAAATCACGCGCCCACTGCCACCTTGGCTACCGTCAGCCCACCTTACAGCGGCAGGGTAACTGCCGGATTTAGGATAATCCGAGAAACCGCTTGCTTTGGGGGACAAGGTTCGCCTATACTGGCGGACTTCGCTGCTCCAGCCGTGGCTATGTCGGCTGAAAGTCTGCAAAAACAGGGCGCGTTTTGACCCTGCCGCCTGAAAGTCTGCACAAGCCGCACTTGCAAAAGTGCTTTAAGCGATCGGGCACAAGAAGCTTTCTAACCTGTCGGCGCATTTAATTCGGGTCTCCGGATCAGGTGCGAAGACATAAGACGGATCCAAAACTGGCTGCCACTTGTGGCGGGTAAGTTGGAGATAAAAAAATGATTCAGATGCAGTCGATTCTCGACGTCGCCGATAACACCGGTGCGCGTTCGGTGATGTGTATCAAAGTCCTTGGCGGCTCCAAGCGCCGTTATGCGGGCGTTGGTGATGTCATCAAAGTCAGTATCAAATCAGCGCAACCGCGCGGACGCGTCAAAAAAGGCGAAGTCTATAACGCCGTGGTTGTGCGTACCGCCAAAGGTGTTCGTCGTAACGACGGGTCGTTGATCAAATTCGACGGCAACGCTGCGGTGTTGTTGAACGCAAAGCTTGAGCCGATCGGCACGCGTATCTTTGGACCAGTGACGCGTGAGTTGCGCACTGAAAAGTTCATGAAGATCGTGTCGCTGGCGCCTGAAGTGCTGTAGGGATGCAAAGGAAAATACGCCATGAACAAGATACGTAAAGGCGACCAAGTGGTCGTCATCACCGGTAAGGATAAAGGCAAGCGCGGAACCGTGCTATCGATGATCCTTGAGACCGAGCGCGTGCTGGTTGAGGGAATCAACCGGGTGAAGAAACACACCAAGCCAAACCCGATGAAGGGCTCAACGGGCGGCATCGTTGAAAAAGAGATGTCTATTCATCTTTCCAACGTCGCAATTTTCAACCCGACCTCCGGAAAAGCGGATCGCGTCGGATTTAAGTCGTTGGATGACAAGCGCAAAGTTCGCGTGTTTGCTTCCAATGGCGAACAAATCGACGCTTAAGGGGGCGCTTAACATGGCTCGACTCCAATCGTTTTACAAAGAAACCGTTGTGCCGAAGTTGATGCAGGATTTCGGTTACAAATCCGTGATGGAAGTACCACGTATCACTAAGATCACCTTGAACATGGGTGTCGGTGAAGCGGTTGCGGACAAAAAAATCATGGACCACGCCGTTGGTGATATGACAAAAATTGCCGGCCAAAAGCCAGTCGTAACGCTGTCGAAGAAATCAATCGCAGGATTCAAAATTCGCGATGGTTATCCGATCGGTTGCATGGTGACATTGCGCGCAAACCGCATGTACGAATTTCTCGATCGCCTGATCACCGTCTCGCTGCCGCGCGTTCGTGACTTCCGTGGTATCTCTGGCCGCTCCTTTGATGGTCGTGGCAACTACAACATGGGCGTGAAAGAGCAGATTATTTTCCCGGAAATCGAATACGACAAGATTGACGCGATTCGCGGCATGAATATTTCGATTACCACCACCGCCAAGAATGACGCAGAAGCCAAGGCGCTCCTCGCTGCATTCAAGTTTCCTTTCAGGGGTTAAGCGCATGGCCAAACTTGCAGTGATTAACCGTCAAGCCAAGCGCGAAAAGCTCGTGGCGAAATTCAAGGCGAAGCGCGAAGCGCTTTTCAAGATCATCAACGATCAGAGTGCTTCTGACGAAGATCGTTATCAGGCGCGTCTGAAGTTGCAGGCGCTTCCGCGAAACTCCAATCCAACTCGCCTCCGTAATCGTTGCGCGATTACCGGTCGTCCGCGTGGCGTCTACAGCAAGTTTGGGTTGGGTCGTAACAAGTTGCGTGAAATTGCCATGCGCGGTGAAGTGCCGGGTCTGGTTAAAGCTAGCTGGTAGCGGGAAGTAGGGCGGAGATAAATTATGAGCATGAGTGATCCGATCGCCGATATGTTGACCCGCATTCGTAATGCGCAACAATCGGAAAAAGTTGATGTGACGATGCCGTCTTCCAAGGTGAAGGTTGCAATCGCAAATGTGCTGAAAGACGAAGGCTACATCGAAGGTTTTGATGTGCGTACCGTTGACGGCAAGTCTGAGCTCAATGTTGGGCTCAAATACTATGCGGGCAAGCCGGTGATCGAAAAGATCGAGCGCGTTTCCCGTCCGGGTCTGCGAATCTATCGTGGGCGTGAAGATATCAAACCTGTTATGAACGGCTTGGGCGTGGCGATTGTGTCCACATCTAAAGGTGTCATGACCGATCGCAAAGCGCGCGCTACCGGTGTCGGTGGCGAAGTGATTTGCATCGTCGTGTAAGGAGAGCGCACATGTCCCGCGTTGGTAAGCTCCCCATCACTGTTCCCGCAAAAGTCGAAGTAACACTTGCGGCTGACGAAATTACCGTCAAGGGCCCGCTGGGCGTCTTGAAGCAAGCTGCCACCTCGCTGGTCAATATCAAGCGTGATGGCGACAAGCTCGTGTTGGAAGCGGCGAATGATTCGCAGGCGGCAAATGCCATGTCTGGAACGATGCGTGCCTTGTTGGCAAACATGGTTCACGGTGTCGATAAAGGCTTTGAGCGCAAGTTGATGCTGGTCGGCGTCGGTTACAAGGCCGCAGCGCAAGGTGCCAAGTTGAATTTGGCGCTGGGCTATTCGCATCCGGTCATTCACGAGATGCCTGAAGGCGTGAAGGCGGAAACGCCAACCCCGACGGAAATCATTTTGAAGGGCGTTGACAAGCAGAAGGTTGGCCAAGTCGCCGCCATCGTGCGTGGTTATCGTCCGCCAGAGCCCTACAAGGGCAAGGGCGTGCGTTACTCGGACGAAGTCATCGTTCTTAAAGAGACGAAGAAGAAGTAAGGAGTTCGATCATGATCGACAAAAAACAATCCCGTCTGCGCCGTGCCGCAAAAACCCGCGCAATCATTGCGCGTTTGAAGGCAGTGCGTTTGACCGTACATCGCACCAACACGCATATCTACGCGCAGGTGATCGACGCAACCGGTGCGAAAGTTCTGGCTGCAGCATCCACCGCAGAAAAAGAGTTGCGTGCCGCGTTAAAGAGCGGTGCCACAGCGGCTGCCGCCGCCGAAGTTGGTAAACGTATTGCTGAGCGTGCTAAAGCCGCCGGGGTTTCGGACGTCGCGTTCGACCGCGCTGGTTTCGCTTACCACGGCCGCGTGAAAGCGCTGGCAGATGCCGCGCGTGAAGCCGGCCTCAAGTTTTAGTCAAGGACGTCCAAATGGCAAAACCAGAAATTCAGGAAAAAGAAGGCGACGGTCTCCGCGAAAAGATGATCTCGGTTAACCGAGTCACGAAAGTCGTTAAGGGTGGTCGTATTCTTGGCTTCGCAGCATTGACCGTAGTGGGTGACGGCGATGGCCGTATCGGTATGGGCAAGGGCAAATCAAAAGAGGTTCCAGTTGCCGTTCAAAAGGCAATGGAGCAGGCCCGCCGTAAGCTCGTCAAGATTCCTCTCAAAAATGGCACGCTGCATCACGAAGTCATCGGTAAGCATGGCGGTACCAAAGTGTTTATGCAGCCTGCGGCTGAAGGTAACGGCATCAAGGCTGGCGGTGCGATGCGCGCGGTGTTCGAGGTAATGGGTATCACCAACATCTCGGCAAAGTGTCACGGTTCGACCAACCCATACAACGTGGTTCGCGCGACTCTTGACGGCTTGGCACAAATTTCACGCCCATCTGAAGTTGCTGCGAAGCGCGGCAAAACTGTTGAAGAGATTTTGGGCTAATCGAGCCGCTTGGAGAAAACCGCATGACTAACCAGAAAACCATCACAGTGACGCTGCGCAAGAGCACCATCGGCCGCTTGGAAGCGCATAAGGCATGTGTACGTGGTCTAGGCTTGAAGAGACTGCATCACACCGTTACGGTCATTGATACACCCGCAAATCGCGGCATGATCAATAAAGTGAGCTACATGCTCCAAGTTGAAGGCTAAGCATCATGGATTTAAATGACATTAAACCCGCTGAGGGTTCAAAAAAGCCGCGTCGCCGTGTAGGTCGTGGTATCGGTTCTGGTCTTGGTAAGACTGCTGGTCGTGGCCATAAAGGACAGAAATCGCGGTCCGGTGGCTTTCATAAAGTTGGCTTTGAAGGCGGGCAAATGCCGTTGCAACGTCGCCTGCCAAAACGTGGCTTTGTTTCGTTGACACGTAACGATACCGCGCAGGTTCGGCTATCTGAAATCGCAATGCTGCCAGTCGACACCATCGACCTCGCTGTTCTGAAGCAGGCGAATGTGATTTCGCCAGGTGCATTGGCGGCAAAAGTATTTCTTTCCGGTGGTATCGAGAAGAAAGTAAAGCTAGTGGGTATCGGTGCCACTAAAGGCGCGAAGGCTGCAATCGAAGCCGCTGGCGGCTCGGTTGAAGTTGCCCCTGCCGCTTAACCCTAGATTGGAAATAAGCGTTTGGCTACAAATCCATTAGCAGCGATCGGAAAAATGGGCGACCTGAAAAGTCGCTTGATTTTCTTGGTGCTTGCATTGATTGTCTTCCGCATCGGAACCCATGTTCCGGTGCCGGGAATCGACCCAGTGCAGTTGGCCAAGTTGTTCGATACGCAAGGCGGCGGCGTCTTGGGCATGTTTAACATGTTCTCGGGAGGCGCGTTGTCGCGCTTCTCGGTCTTCGCGCTGGGCATCATGCCCTACATTTCGGCGTCCATCATCATGCAGCTTTTGACGGTGGTCTCCCCGCAACTTGAGGCGCTGAAAAAGGAAGGTGAGGCCGGTCGTCGGAAGATTACGCAGTACACCCGTTATGGAACGGTCGCGTTGGCCCTGTTCCAAGCGGTTGGCATTTCGATTGCATTGGAATCGCAACAAGGTTTGGTTGTTGACCCGGGAATGATGTTCCGCTTTGTCACTGTGGTCACGTTAGTTGGCGGCACAATGTTCTTAATGTGGCTCGGTGAGCAGATCACTGAGCGCGGCATTGGTAACGGCATCTCTCTCATCATCTTCGCGGGCATTGTTGCTGGCCTGCCGGGCGCGATCGGTGGCACGATGGAGCTTGTCAATAACGGTACGATGTCGATTCCCGCCTTCTTGTTTATTTTGGCTTTGGTTGTATTTGTTACCTTCTTTGTCGTGTTTGTTGAACGCGGCCAGCGAAAGATTTTGGTGAACTACGCCAAGCGCCAAGTTGGCAACAAAATGTATGGCGGGCAAGCGTCGCATCTACCACTGAAGCTCAACATGGCTGGGGTGATTCCCCCCATCTTTGCATCCTCGATCATTTTGTTTCCAGCGACTGTTGCGGGCTGGTTTGGTCAGGGCGATAAGATGGTATGGTTGAAAGACCTCGGCGCGGCGCTCGCACCTGGTCAGCCCTTGTACACCTTGCTGTACGCGGCGGCGATTATCTTTTTCTGTTTTTTTTATACCGCACTGGTGTTCAACTCGAAAGAGACGGCAGAGAACCTGAAGAAGAGTGGCGCATTTGTTCCTGGCATCCGTCCTGGTGAACAAACCGCACGTTACATCGACAAGATTTTGATGCGCCTCACGCTCATAGGTGCAGGCTACATCACCGCAGTTTGTTTGTTGCCCGAGTTTTTGCACATGCGTTGGAATGTGCCGTTCTACTTCGGTGGTACGTCGCTCTTGATCATCGTTGTGACGACGATGGATTTCATGGCGCAGTTGCAAGCGTATTTGATGTCTCACCAGTATGAAAGCCTGCTCAAGAAGGCGAACTTCAAAGGCGGCGCAGGCTTCCCTCTTCGGTAAGCTTTAGCGAAAAGGGAACGGTCGTAGATTAATGTCAAAAGAAGAAACGATTGAAATGCAGGGCGTAATCCAGGAAACATTGCCGAACGCAATGTTCCGGGTGAAGTTGGAAAACGGGCATGTCGTGTTGGGTCATATCTCTGGAAAGATGCGTATGCACTACATCCGCATATTGCCGGGGGACAAAGTCACGGTTGAGATTTCGCCCTACGATTTAACGAAAGCACGTATTACCTTCCGCGCCAAATAGGCGACGGACAGCAAGGAGAAAGAAATGCGAGTTCAGGCATCTGTCAAAAAAATCTGTCGCAATTGCAAGTTGGTGCGTCGCAAAGGTGTTTTGCGCGTCATTTGCAAAGATCCGCGTCATAAGCAACGTCAAGGCTAAAGGTCATCTATCATGGCACGTATTGCTGGTGTAAATATCCCCAATCATCAACATGCAGAAATTGCGCTTACCGCGATTTACGGCATTGGTCGTCATACCGCGCAAAAGATTTGTGAGGCTGCCGGCGTAAGCGGTTCAGCCAAGATCAAAGATCTGAACGACAGCGACATGGACAAACTGCGCGAGCAGATTGGCAAAGTCACTGTCGAAGGGGATTTGCGGCGTGAAATTTCGATGTCAATCAAGCGTCTGATGGATCTAGGCTGCTATCGCGGCACTCGTCATCGCAAGGGCTTGCCGGTTCGTGGTCAGCGCACTCGCACCAACGCACGCACCCGCAAGGGACCGCGTAAAGCCGTTCGCTTGGCGAAATAAAGTTTCGGAAACGAGGTACACACAATGGTTAAACCGACTACAGCAGCAACACGCGTTCGTAAGAAAGTCAAAAAGAATGTGTCGGAAGGCATCGCACATATTCACGCGTCGTTCAATAACACCATCATCACGATCACCGATCGTCAAGGTAACGCCTTGTCGTGGGCGACCTCGGGTGGTGCTGGCTTCAAAGGTTCACGTAAATCTACACCGTTCGCGGCCCAGATTGCTGCGGAAGCAGCGGGGAAAGCTGCGCAGGAGTGTGGAATCAAGAATCTAGAAGTTCGCATCAAGGGACCGGGGCCGGGTCGCGAATCCGCTGTACGCGCACTGAATGCGTTAGGCATCAAGATCATGTCGATCGCCGATGTCACGCCAGTTCCGCACAACGGCTGCCGTCCCCCCAAGCGTCGTCGCATGTAATTCGCAAAAGAGATATCCACATGGCACGTTATATTGGTCCTAAATGCAAACTCTCGCGTCGCGAGGGTACTGATCTCTTCCTGAAGAGCGCACGTCGTCCGCTTGACTCGAAGTGCAAACTCGAATCGCGTCCAGGGCAGCATGGCGCGAAACAGTCACGCGTATCGGAATATGGTACGCAGCTTCGCGAGAAGCAAAAAATCCGTCGCATGTATGGCGTGCTTGAGCGCCAGTTCCGTACCTACTTCGCAGAGGCTGAGCGTCGTAAAGGGGCCACCGGTGAGAATCTCTTGCAACTGCTTGAGTCTCGCCTCGACAACGCCGTCTATCGTATGGGCTTCGGCTCCACTCGTGCCGAGGCGCGTCAGTTAGTGAGCCACTGCGGTGTTTTGGTCAACGGCAAGCCGGTAAATATCCCGTCTTACCTGTTGAAGCCAAACGATGTTGTGTCGCTGAAAGAAAAAGCGCAAAAGCAGTTGCGCGTTCAAGATGCACTCAAGCTTGCTGAAGCCAATGGCTTTCCGAACTGGGTAGAAGTCGATAGCAAGAAATTCGCTGGCGTGTTCAAAGCGCTGCCGGATCGTCAAGAGTTTGCTGCAGATATCAACGAGCAACTCGTCGTCGAACTTTACTCGAAGTAATCCGTTTCATCCTCGCGCTGTGGGACGCCACGGCGCGCGTCAACCTATAGAGGCCCTCGTCAATGCAAAGCAATGCCATGACTCTTCTGAAGCCGCGCATCATCGACGTCGAAAACATTTCTCCTGCCCACGCAAAAGTCGTGATGGAGCCATTCGAGCGTGGTTATGGTCACACCCTAGGCAATGCGCTTCGTCGCATTTTGTTGTCGTCGATGCCAGGTTACGCACCCACGGAAGTGAAGATTTCCGGTGTGTTGCATGAGTACTCCACCATTGAAGGCGTGCAAGAAGACGTCGTGGATATTTTGCTCAACCTGAAGGGGTTGGTGCTGAAGTTGCACAATCGTACCGATACCACCTTGAAGCTCAAGAAGTCCACACCGGGTCCGGTGACTGGCGCAGACATCGAACAGTCTCACGATGTCGAAATCGTCAATCCTGATCATGTGATCGCTAACCTCACGGCTGGCGGCAAGATCGATATGCAGATCAAGGTTGAAAAAGGTCGCGGCTATGTTGCGGCAACGGCGCATCGCAATGACGATAACCGTACCATCGGCTCAATTCTGTTGGACGCGTCCTATTCGCCGGTGCGCCGTGTTTCCTACGCGGTCGAAAGCGCACGTGTCGAGCAGCGTACCGATCTTGATCGTTTGGTGATGGATATTGAGACAAACGGCGCGATCGAACCGGAAGAGGCGGTTCGCTATGCCGCTCGTGTTCTGGTTGAGCAGTTGTCAGTGTTTGCCGATCTTCAAGGCACACCGATGCTGGCAGAAGAAGCTAAATCGCCGCAAGTTGATCCACTTCTCTTGTTGCCAGTCGATGACCTAGAGCTGACGGTTCGTTCTGCAAATTGCCTCAAGGCCGAGAACATTTACTACATCGGTGATCTGATTCAGCGCACCGAGAACGAGCTGCTCAAGACGCCTAACTTGGGTCGTAAGTCGCTCAACGAGATTAAGGAAGTCCTCGCCAGCAAAGGGCTGACACTCGGGATGAAGCTAGAGAATTGGCCCACTGCCGGTGTGATGAAGTAGTTTTTATCTATAACCCATAACGATAACAAGGCTGGCTTAGGTTCCACTAAGCAAAACGGCCAAGAGAACAAAGGAAATTTACGATGCGTCACCGTCACGGTCTTCGAAAACTCAATAAAACCAGCTCACATCGTTTGGCGATGTTGCGCAATATGACCAACTCTCTTTTTCTGCACGAAGTCATCAAGACGACTCTGCCGAAAGCAAAGGAGTTGCGTCGTGTTGCTGAGCCACTAATCACTCTTGCAAAAGTAGATACGTTGGCCAACAAGCGTTTGGCATTTGATCGTCTGCGCGATCGTGACATGGTTGTCAAATTATTCGCTGAACTCGGCCCACGTTATAAAGAGCGTAAGGGTGGTTACCTGCGAATTTTGAAGTTTGGTTTCCGTCAGGGCGACAACGCACCGATGGCACTTGTTGAGCTGGTCGATCGTCCGGCTGCAAGCGAAGCGCCTGAAGTCGAAGAAAAGGCAGCAGCTTAAATCCTTAGTTTTAGACAATAAAAAGCCGGCGCAAGCCGGCTTTTTATTTGTGCATTGTTTGTGCATTGTTTGTGCGTTGTTTTTGCAACTAAGCCGCGTTGGCGTCAGGAATACGATCCGACTGATGCAGGTTGATTTTCTGTCGGCCAAACGTCTGCTAACGTCTGCCAAACGCTAACGCGATTCTTGGGACATCTTGGCTGCCAAAATGTTGTACCGTCATTCCGAGTACGTTGGTGTAGAACGCAACCGACTCATCGATGCGCGCGACGGTGGGAACTAGATGATCCAGCAACTCAATTTTCAGCCATGACAGTTTTGAGACGCCGTCTAGATTCGTTCACGATCAGCGTAGTGCACCGCAAAGCGATTCAACTCAATAGCATTTCGCAGACCGAGCTTTTGCTTCAAGTTCGCCCGATGCGCTTCGACGGTCTTTACGCTGCGGGACAATTTATCCGCAATTTCGGACGAGCTCATCCCCATGCCGATCAACCTGAAAATCTCGTACTCGCGATCCGTTAAGCGAGACAACACCGAAATCGCGCCCGACTTCGGCTTATTGCGGATCTGATGCAGTAGCATTGTTTGCATGCGCTCGCTGAGATAGTCTTCGCCGCTCAGTATGCGTCGAATTGCCACCACGACTTTATCGGCGGCCTCTTGTTTGGTCAGGTAACCCTTTGCGCCGACGCGGAATGCCCTTTCGCCGTGAACCATTTCTTCATGCATCGACAAAACCAGCACTGGAAGTTTCGGGAACTGCGCCGTCAGCGTTTTCGTTAAATCGATCCCGGACAAACCCGGTAGCGAGATATCGGTGACAACGAGGTCTGGCAGCGGGTTAGCCTTTAGTAACTCAATGGCGGCCTCCGCCGATTGCGCCTGTATCGTGACTTCAAGGTCCGGCGAATTGTTGATGAGTTGCGTCAGTCCGTGCAGGACAATCGCGTGATCATCGACCACCATGATGCGAAACTTCATATCCATTCTTTCTCCGATGCAGCAGTTATTCTTGTTGTGGCCTATGCGGCTCTAAACGATGCGGCTCTAAACGATGCGGCTCTAAACGATGCAATATGTCCCGCCGCCTGCTGACCCTTCTCGGTCGATTCCCGGGTGCTTACCCTCACCTTAGCCATGTCGGCAAAATAGCGCCGCGAGCGCGTCGCCCAAGACTAACGCTAACGCGGCGACCATATTGACGAGTATAGCGAAGCGGGCAATTGACTGCTGCCCATTAAGGCCAGAATAAGGGTTTTCCTTAGCCGAAATACTTCATCAACATCCTTTGATGTGGCGGGTGCCCCATGAAATGTTCAGGCTAAGTTTTCTGGCACTTCTCGCGGTCAACTACCGTTTATAGGCTCAAAGTACCAAAATCACCCGGTAGTCGTTGACGTTTGTTCGAGTGGGGCCAGTGACGATAACATCGCCGGTCGACGCGAAAAAACCGAATGCGTCGTTAGCATCGAGAAGGTTTTGCGGATTCAGACCGTTGGCGACTGCCTGTGCGAAGTTTCGGTCGAGTAAAACAGCGCCTGCATTTTGTTCAGAGCCATCAATACCATCGGTATCACAAGCCAAGGCGTGGACCTGCGGCAGACCGTTGAGATCAATGGCCAGCGACAGCAGGAACTCGGAACAGCGGCCACCACGCCCCTTATTGCCGGGTCTAATCGTGACTGTACACTCGCCGCCTGAGATGAGCGCGACCGGCGGCTTGAGTGGGTGATGGTGCTGTCTAATTTGGCGAACCAGCGCGCCGTAAACCTTGGCGACCTCGCGCGCTTCACCTGTCACGCTATCGCCGAGAATCATCGGGGTGATGCCATGTTGCTGAAAATACGCCGCTGCCATTGACAGGCTTTGGTGCGCCGTGGCAATGATGCGGTTATCGACTCGCGCAAATACGGCGTCGTCTGGCTTCAGGGTCTCAGCGATATTGCCGCGTGCGCCATTCGACAGATGACGTGCGACCGAGACGGGCGGCGTAATGCGAAACCGGTTGAGGATATCGAGCGCGTTCTGGTAGGTGGAGCGATCGGGCGCCGTCGGCCCTGATGCAATTGCCGACGGATCATCGTCAGTCACATCCGAAATGATGAGCGTGACCACATGTGCGGATGTTGCGGCTGCGAGTCGGCCACCTTGGATAGCAGACAAATGCTTACGCACGATATTCATGTCCTGAATCGGCGCACCGCTGGCCAGCAGATCCCGTGTGACCGCCTTCAGATCGGCCATCGAGATTTCGCCGGCAGGCAGCGAAAGCAAGCTTGATCCGCCACCCGATACCAGCACGAGCAGGAGGTCATCCCGGCCTGCCGACTGCGCGAGTGCTAGGATTTCTTGCGCCGCACGCTCGCCGGACTCGTCAGGCACTGGGTGCCCAGCCTCAATGACACGAATGCGCGTCAACGCCTCTGCGCCGCTGTAGCCGTGTGCATAGCGTGTGATGACGAGGCCGCTGAGTGGCGCGTCGCTCGGCCAATGGGTTTCAACGGCCTTGGCCATCGCAGCGGCAGCTTTTCCCGCGCCGACGACGATGGTTTTGCCAGATGTTGGCGGCGTCGGCAGGTGTTTCGGCACGATCTGTAGTGGATCGGCGACCGCTAATGCGGCACGAAAACTATCGAGTAACAGGTCGCGAGGGCTCATACGGTCTGAATTTTTAATCGCAAGGAATGACGCGCAGTTTGGGGCAAAAGTGCTCGAAAATGCCCGCCGAATCTAGACATTTGCTGTTGGGAACTTCTAAAAACCTACTGCGCGGGCGAATCTGTCAGTTCCGGTGCTCGCCGTACACTGGGTACGTGTCCCGCGTTTGTCAACCCCGTCACTGCCAACTTCACCCGCTCGTGACGGTTTTTAGAAGTTCCCTGTTTTCTTTGATGCGCCTGTCGATTTACTGGTGTTCAAGCCCAACATTGGCCGAAGATACTTCGCGGTGTAACTTGTCGTGTGCTGTGCAATGATCGCCGGTGGCCCTTCGCATAGGATCATGCCGCCACCATCGCCGCCTTCCGGTCCCAAATCGATAACCCAATCGGCCGTGCGAATCACGTCGAGATTATGTTCGATGACGACAACCGTGTTGCCATGATCGCGCAGGCGGTGCAATACCTTCAACAACATATCAATATCGGCGAAGTGTAATCCCGTGGTCGGCTCGTCAAGAATGAAAAGTGTTTTGCCGGTATCGCGTTTCGAGAGTTCCAACGAAAGTTTGACACGCTGCGCCTCCCCGCCCGAGAGCGTTGTAGCGCTCTGACCAAGCCGAATGTAGCCCAGTCCAACATCGAGCAACGTCTGCAATTTTCTCGCGACGACGGGCACCGGCTTGAAAAACTCGAAGGCATTTTCAACGGTCATCGCCAATACTTCAGTAATGTTCTTGCCCTTGTAATGCACCTCTAGGGTCTCGCGGTTGTAACGCTTGCCGTGGCACACGTCACATGGCACATAGACGTCCGGCAGGAAATGCATCTCGACCTTGATCACGCCATCCCCTTGGCAGGCTTCGCAACGACCACCTTTGACGTTGAACGAAAATCTACCCGGGCCATAGCCGCGTGCTCGCGCCTCCGGCACCGACGAAAACAAATCACGAATTGGCGTAAACAGCCCCGTGTAGGTGGCGGGGTTGGAGCGCGGTGTACGTCCAATCGGCGCTTGGTCAACCGAGATCACCTTGTCGAAATGGTCCAAGCCTTCGATTGAGTCGAACGGCGCGGGATCATTGGTTGAGGCATAAAGATGGTGTGCGACCGTTTTATAAAGGGTATCGTTGATGAGTGTTGACTTCCCGGATCCCGATACGCCGGTGATACAAATCATGCCACCGACCGGCAATTCGAGCGTCACATTCTTCAAGTTGTTGCCGCGCGCACCCTTGATGACGAGCTGCTTCTGCGTGTCTAACTTAAAGCGCGACTTGGGCATGCTGATACGCTTTTTCCCGGAGAGATACTGGCCGGTGAGCGAATGCGATGATTTCTTAATTTGCGCGGGTGTTCCCTCTGCGACCACCATGCCGCCGTGTACACCAGCACCGGGCCCCATGTCGACCACGTAGTCGGCGCTATTGATAGCGTCTTCATCGTGCTCAACAACAATGACGGAGTTGCCCAAGTCGCGCAAGCGCTTTAGCGTTTCCAGCAAGCGATCATTGTCACGCTGGTGCAAGCCGATCGATGGCTCATCCAGCACATACATCACGCCGGTGAGACCCGAACCAATCTGTGAGGCGAGACGGATACGTTGCGCCTCGCCGCCGGACAAGGTATCTGCTGATCGAACCAGCGACAGATAATCAAGGCCGACGTTGTTCAAAAATTGCAGACGGGCAGCAATTTCAGTAATGATCTTGTCGGCAATTGCCATTTTCTGCGGCGAGAGCTTGACGCTACCAAACCAGCGCGACGATTCCTTCAACGCCATTGCCGAAATTTCATGGAGCGACTTATCGCCCACCTTGACATTGCGCGCTTCCTTGCGCAACCGCGTGCCAGCACAATCGGGGCAGGCTTTGGTCGAGATGTATTTCGCCAATTCCTCGCGCACCGCCATTGAATCTGTTTCGCGGTAGCGCCGTTCTAGGTTAGGGACAATCCCCTCAAACACATCAGCGCGAATGATGGGCTTGCCTCGCTCGCCGGGATACTTGAACGGGATTTTGTCTTTGCCAGAACCAAACAAAATAATCTGCTGCGCCTCAGGTGTGAGTTTGTCGAACGGCTTGTCAATATCAAACTGATAGTGTTCCGCCAAACCGATCAGCGTCTGGAAGTAAAACTGGTTGCGACGATCCCAGCCTTTAATTGCGCCACCGGCGAGCGATAGTCCAGGGTAGGAGACGATGCGCTTTGGATCAAAAAAGGTAATCTCACCCAACCCATCGCAACTTGGGCAAGCCCCCATCGGGTTGTTAAATGAAAATAGTCGCGGCTCCATTTCCGATAGCGAGTAGTCGCAGATCGGGCAGGAAAACTTCGACGAAAACAGTCGCTCTTTACCCGAATCCATGTCAACCGCGAGAGCTTTGCCGTTGCCAACACGAAGACAGGTCTCAAAAGACTCGGCGATGCGCTGCTTTAACTCAGGCGCGGTTTTGATGCGGTCAACGACCACCTCAATGGTATGTTTCTTTTGTTTGTCGAGTTTTGGGAATTGGTCGATCTCGATCACTTTTCCGTTAACGCGCATACGCACAAACCCTTGGCTGCGGAACGCGTCGACGAGTTCAACGTGTTCGCCCTTTCGGTCAACCACCGCAGGTGCCAGGAGCATCAGTTTTGCACCCGATGGCATTGCCAGGACCGTATCCACCATTTGTGAAACCGTCTGCGCCTCTAATGCGAGCTGGTGCTCGGGGCAATAAGGCGTACCGGCGCGGGCAAAGAGCAGGCGCAAGTAGTCGTGGATCTCGGTCACTGTGCCCACTGTCGATCTTGGATTGTGTGATGTTGCCTTCTGCTCAATAGAAATCGCCGGGGATAAGCCTTCGATCAAATCGACATCGGGTTTTTCCATCAACTGCAGAAACTGGCGCGCATATGCTGAGAGCGACTCAACATATCTGCGCTGCCCCTCTGCGTAAAGAGTGTCAAAGGCAAGCGATGACTTTCCAGACCCCGACAGGCCGGTGATGACCACTAGGGAGTGACGGGGCAAATCGAGGTTGACGTTCTTGAGATTGTGCGTCCGTGCGCCGCGAATCTTGATGTAATCCATAACGTGCTTGATGAACTTTCTCGGCTAAATCATTGAATCAAGAGATGTTGATTCACGGCGCTTTTAATGTGCCGAATCGCCGACAAAAATTGGCGCACATCGATAAAAAGCAACCTGCTATATTACTCGCTCGCATCACTGTTCTGCACCTATTTTTTGAAACGCAATGCTGGTCTTTGAACCAGAATTCCATTCAGCACATTGGGTGCGGTTTTTCCACATAAATGTAAGGAAACACGTTATGGCCTCAGTCAATAAAGTTATTCTCGTCGGCAACCTCGGCCGCGACCCGGAAACCCGCTATATGCCCGACGGCGGCGCGATTACCAACATCTCCATCGCCACCACGTCTCAGTGGAAAGATAAAAGCGGCGAAAAGCAGGAACAAACCGAATGGCATCGTGTGGCGTTCTTCGGCAAGCTGGCGGAAATCGCCGGTGAATATTTGAAGAAGGGCTCGCAGGTTTACGTTGAAGGCAAATTGCGTACGCGTAAATGGCAGGACAAAGATGGTGTCGAGAAGTACACGACCGAGGTCCTTGCGGATTCGATGCAGATGTTGGGCTCACGCAGCGGCATGGGTGGCGGTGACGCAGCAGGAGCGGGTGGTGCGCCAGAATATGCGTCTCGTCCGGCGTCGGCTGGTGCCGGCAGTGCCGCAAAGCCTGCGCCAAGTAAGGGTGGCGCGGCAAAATTCGACGACATGGATGACGATATTCCGTTTTAGTTTTTTTGAAATCGGATCGACAAAAGCCAAGCAGATGCTTGGCTTTTTTGTTTGCGGAAAACGAACAGGGCTGCACCCGCGCAGAATTGACGGTACTCCGCCGGTGTATTCCGGCCTGTCGGTAGTTGATATCTACTCCGCCACCTTCAGCATAATCTTCCCAATATGCGTGCTCGACTCCATCAAGCGATGTGCGTCCACCACATCTTTCAACGCAAATGTTTTGTAGATCACTGGCTTAACCGTCCCGCCTGCCAGCAATGGCCACACCCGCGCTTCAAGCGCCGCAGCGATCGCGGCCTTTTGTGCATCCGGTCGTGCGCGTAGCGTGGAGCCAGTGATGGTTTGACGTTTCATCATCAATGGTCGGAAATCGACTTCCACTTTACCGCCTTCTAAAAATGCGATGAAGCAGTAGCGCCCTTCGAGCGCGAGTGAGCGCAAATTCTTCTCGATATACGAGCCGCCAACCATATCGAGAATGACGTTGACGCCTTTCTTCTGCGTGATCGCCGCGATCTCGGTCATCCAGTCCTGCGACTTGTAGTTGAAGACATGATCCGCGCCGATTTTTTTGCAAAATGCGGCTTTATCTTCGTTGCCCACGGTTGTGAAGACTTCGGCACCGAACGCTTTTGCTAACTGGATAGCGGTCAAACCGATCCCGCTAGAGCCGCCGTGCACCAGAAATTTCTCACCAGCCTTAAGCTGACAGGTATCGAATACGTTTACCCAGACAGTGAAAAAATTCTCAGGTACACCGGCGGCCTCAAGCATGCTCAGGCCGTCTGGAACTGGCAGGCAATGTGCGGCAGGTGCTGCACAATATTCGGCGTACCCACCGCCGGGCGTGAGTGCGCAAATTTGATCGCCCACTTTCCAGCGTGTCACACTCTCACCGAGAGCGACAATTTCGCCTGCAACCTCCAATCCCATGATTGGCGAGGCACCGGGTGGCGGCGCGTAGTTGCCCGACCGTTGCGCGAGGTCAGGGCGGTTAACGCCGGCGTATAGAACCTTGATGAGCACGTCTTGTGGACCGAACGGCGGTAGCGGCCCGGTCGTCAACGACATCACATCCGGCGCACCTGCGGTTGGTGCGGTAATGAATCGCATCGTGGTTGGTAAGGGTCTGGATGCTGGTGCGGTCATGTCACGGTCATCGGTAAAGAAGAAGCGACATTAGACAATACAACCGAGCCGGTGCGTACGAACTTGCCTCGGTGATGTCCAGAGGCTAAGGCGTGGCGAAAGGGCACTTCTATAAACCTGCTGCGTGGGCGAATTTCGCGCCTGCGGTGCTCGCCGTACACTGGGCACGTGCCCCCTGTTTGCCAAACCCGTCCGCACGAACTTCGCCCGCTCGCGACGGTTTCGAGAATTTCCCGAAATTGAAACACCATAATCGGCGGGTGTTTTCAGGCGAAAACACGTGGAAATGTGCGTCTTTCCTAGTGTTTTGCCTAAAAATCAATGCTAGTTTGCCGCTGCGGTGCAACATGCAGTGAAAGCGGTCTGCTAAAATGCGGTCTCTTAAGAACTCCAGACGCCAAGACTTTTTCCGATCCAAGATGCCGATCTACGCCTACAAATGTGCGACATGCGGCCACGCCGATGATGTCATGCAGAAAATGTCCGACGATGCGCTGACCAAGTGTCCAGCGTGTGGCGCCGAGACCTACGCCAAACAAGTGACTGCGCCGAATTTTGCGCTCAAGGGTAGTGGTTGGTATGTGACCGACTTCCGCGGCGGAAACAAGCCGGCAGAGGGTGCGTCAACGACTGAGAAAACGGCGAGTACGCCTTCTTCTGCTGACGCGCCTGCCTCTACCGCTGCGGCATCTCCGGCTCCCCCGCCAGCCGCGACTCCCGCTGTTGCCACTACCCCATCGCCGACCTCGACACCGTCGTCGAGCTGAACTTTTCTCCAAAGGCACGACCGCGCATGCGCAAATATTTAATTGCTGGGTTGTTGGTTTGGATACCTGTTGTCATCACGCTATTCGTGCTGAAGCTGTTGATCGACACCATGGATCAAACGTTGCTGCTACTTCCAGAGCGATTTCGCACTGACGCGCTGCTTGGCTTTCATGTGCCCGGTATGGGTGTCATCCTGACGTTGTTGATTGTCTTGAGTACAGGCGTCATCACGGCCAACTTCTTTGGCAAAAAACTACTCGGATGGTGGGATCACATTCTCAACCGAATTCCGATCGTCAATTCCGTCTATGGCGGTGTAAAACAAATCTCCGATACGCTCTTTTCTCCTGAGGGCAAAGCGTTTCGAAAAGCGGTGTTGGTTCGTTATCCGCAGAAGGACACGTGGACGGTTGCGCTGTTGACCGGTGAGCCGGAGAACGAGGTGACGGACCACCTCGGCACCAATAATTTTTCTGTCTTTGTTCCGACCACACCAAACATTACCGCGGGTTTTTTTCTTATCGTGCCGAAGAGCGACGTGATTGAACTCAAGATGACTATCGACCAAGCGCTTAAGTACATCATTTCGATGGGTGTGGCAGAGCCACCTCGGCCGATTAATTTACCCTCCCACACCAACGGGGCCGAGATGAAAAAATCCGGCACCGACCCCAATCCGTAGCCGCTCGGCCGAGCAACGAGGGCCGGGCGGCGAGTGTGACTGCCTATAGACCTAGCTAGGCCGCAACTGCCACGCAAGCGGTTAGTCAATCTTGCAACGCGGCCAATAACCAGTTAACGGTATCGCTTTGGCGAACCAATTCACGGCCTGATGTTTGATCAACAGGTACCGCGTTTGGGTCTGCCTGAAGTCCCAATTTATTGTGAGTGAATGTATGAGAACAAACTACTGCGGTTTAATTGATTCAAGCTATCTCGGACAAGCTGTTACGGTCTTCGGCTGGGTGCATCGGCGTCGCGACCATGGTGGCGTAATTTTCATCGACCTGCGCGACCGTGAAGGACTGTTGCAGGTCGTCATCGACCCCGATACACCGGAAGCCTTTGCCACCGCCGATCAATCGCGCAACGAGTACGTTATGCGCATTAGTGGCGTGGTGCGCAACCGCCCGGCGGGGACGCTCAACACCAACCTGAAATCGGGTGAGATTGAAGTGCTCGCCAAAGAGATTGAAGTGCTGAATGCGTCGTTGACGCCGCCTTTCATGATGGATGACGATACGATCAATGAGGAGACGCGTCTGAAGTACCGTTATCTCGACCTACGACGCCAGCAGATGCAAAACAATTTGCGCCTCCGCCATCGAGTGGCATCGTCGGCACGTCGTTATCTTGACGACATGGGTTTCATTGATGTTGAGACACCGTTCCTCTACAAGTCGACACCGGAAGGGGCGCGGGAATTTCTGGTGCCTTCGCGTGTTCATGATGGACAGTTCTACGCGCTGCCGCAAAGTCCTCAACTGTTTAAACAACTGCTGATGGTCGCGGGCTTTGATCGTTACTACCAAATCGTCAAGTGCTTCCGCGATGAAGATTTGCGCGCTGATCGTCAGCCGGAATTCACCCAGATTGATATTGAAACGTCCTTCCTGAATGAACGCGAAATCCAAGACATCATGGAGGGTCTCATCAAAACCATTTGGAAGGCCGGAGTGGGTGTTGATTTGCCGGACTTTCCGCGCATGACCTACGCAGACGCGATGCGACGTTATGGTTCGGATAAACCTGATCTGCGCGTTTCTCTGGAGTTGACCGAACTGACGGCGTTGATGAAGACGGTTGATTTCAAAGTCTTTCGTGCCGCTGCTGATATGAAAGGTGGCCGCGTTGCCGCCCTATGCGTACCTGGTGGGAACGAAAAATTCTCACGCAAAGAAATTGATGACATGACCACCTTCGTCGCCATCTACGGCGCGAAAGGCTTGGCTTATATCAAGGTGAACGACATCACCAAGCTAAACGAAGAGGGGCTACAGTCGCCGATTGTGAAGTTTTTGAACCCAGAATCGCTGGGCGCCATTCTGAAAGCATGTAATGCAAAGAACGGCGACGTTATTTTCTTCTGCGCTGACAAAGCGAAAATCGTCAATGACTCGCTTGGTGCGCTGCGAACTAAAATCGGCCACGAAAAAGGTTTTGCAGAAAAGGGTTACCGGCCGTTATGGGTGGTTGACTTCCCCGCCTACGATTACGATGAGGAGAGCAAGCGCTACGTTTCTGCACATCATCCTTTCACCGCACCTAAAGACGAACACGTCGCCTTGATGGAGTCCGATCCTTCGCGGGTGTTGGCCAAAGCTTATGACGTCGCAATGAATGGCTGGGAGATTGGTGGTGGGTCTGTGCGCATCCATTCGCCCGAACTACAGGCCAAACAATTTGCCGTCCTCGGCATTTCACCTGCTGATCAGCAGGCTAAATTCGGCTTCTTGCTCGATGCGTTGAAGTACGGTGCACCGCCAATGGGCGGTGTCGCATTCGGCCTTGATCGCATGGTTACACTGATGTGTGAAAAGTGGGAATCTATCCGTGACGTCATTGCCTTCCCAAAGACGCAGCGCGGACAAGACCTGTTGGTTGAGACGCCATCGGCTGTGACTGAAAAGCAGTTGCGCGAGCTTCACATCAAACTCCGAACCCAGACACCCGCAGCCTAAAAACCACAAGAAGCTTTTGATGACCATTGCGCTTATTGTTCACGGCGGTGCCGGCTCTTGGCGCCCAGGTTCGGATGCCGATCCCATAGAGGGCACCACGCTCGCCGTTGAAGCGGGCCGCAAGATTCTTGAGGCGGGCGGCTCCGCGCTCGATGCAGCCTGTGCGGCGGCAGTGGTGCTGGAAGACAACCCGATCTTTAATGCCGGCACGGGAGCGGTGTTGAACTACGACGGTTATGTGGAATTTGATGCGTGTGTCATGGTTTCAGACGGGGCGCAGATCGGCTCGGTGTCGGGATTACAGCGCGTAAAGAATCCCATCCTGGTGGCGAGGCAAGTCATGGAAGAAACCGACCATGTCATGTTGACGGGGGACGGGGCGTTGCGCTTCGCCCGTGTGATGGGGCACGGCGATCACGACCCCATTACGCCTAGCCGATTTGAAGATTGGAAAAGTAAGAAAGCGACACTCGACATTGGCGTGGGCAAAGATGCCAAAGGTTCGATGAAAATTCGCGAATTTTTGCGTAAACATCCCGAATACGCAGGCGGCACGATTGGGGTGGTCGCGCTCGATAAAAATGGTGTTCTGTGCGCGGCGACATCGACGGGCGGCGTGACATTGAAGCTACCCGGCCGTGTTGGTGACACACCGCTTCCCGGTGCCGGCACCTATGCCAATAAGTTTGCCGCGTCCTCTGCAACCGGCACTGGCGAATATGTGATTCGCTCACTTTCTTGCCGTGCCATTTCAGAGGGCGTGGAAGATGGCAAGTCGCTCGATGACAGTGTGAGCGAAGTGCTGGCGCAAATGACCCGCGATTTTGACGCTGACGTGGGGTTCATCGCGATTGATGCAAACGGCAATGCAGTCGCGAATCATAGCACGGCGCACATGCCGCACGCTTGGTTCCGCGATCAATCGCTGATTGTGGCGAGAATGTGCCGCGAGGAGGCCTGACGATCCCTGCATATGAAGATTTTCCGCCGAATGCTCAGACGGCAACACTCGCGAACCCCGAGGGAGGCTAAAGAAAGCATCGCTTACTTTTGTAGTTTTACTTGGCGCATACAACCTTGCTCCCGGATATTGAAATCGATGTGTGCACTACACTCAACTACAACAGGCCGCAGTATTTTCTCGGAGGCACTAGAAAACATCTTGCTCTGGTCAAGTTTGCAATAAAGGGGCGCGGGGTCCGTCAGCGCTGCCTTCGCATCCTGTGCTGGGATGTCTCCAATCGTGTAAGGTTCTACTACACAATGCTTCGACGACAAGGAAGCTAGATCTTTTTTGGGCTCGTTTGTCCGAGCTTCTGCTCGTGATTTCGGATCCCCACCAATCATACGCAGCGACTGAAAACCAAACCGCAATGCCTCTGATTCTGATCGCGACCCTCTAGAATCTATCGGGTCGGGCGTGAACGATCCGTCCTGCACCCGAATGCTTTTCGGAAGCGTGGCGACAATGCACGCTCGAACCGCTGCGTGCCTACACCCCTGGTCGACCAACTCAATTGTGTCAGCCATTTTTGCCTGTACCGCAGGTTTGTCTGACGCATCCGTAGCGGCAACATAGACCAGCAGGATTGAAAACACTATCGAAATCAATGCAAACTTCATCATTTCTAGTACCCCCGCTTTATCATGACTTCGGCTTTATTTGTTCTTCTCAAAGAACATCGAGGTATCTCGATTCACGATCTGAGAGTACGTCCTGCCCACGAATTCGTTTAGCGCCGCCGTATCTACGCCACGCTGACTCAAGCTTGCCAAAATAGCATCGTCTGCCCTTGCATTTGGCTTGCATATCGCATCCTGCCAACAGAGCTGTTCAGTCAGTGCGCTACCTGCACCACAGTTTTCTCCAAGGTTACAAAGTAATAGCGTTGACACGATTACGCGCACATCGGGGCTAACTGGCGCACCATATGCGGCTTCTAAGCTCGAATAATCCAAGTGCGAGAGAAAAAGACCCGTAGCTTGAAACAACATCGGCTCTGAAAAGACCTTGCTTAAGGCTAATTTGACCTCTGGATCTGCGCGTAATGGAGAATCCTTAAGTAGGCGGATGATCGCCAGATGCTCTTTCCCTGCATCGCTTGCACGAGCGCTGTCTCTCTCCTCCTGTGAAATCGCCCTCCCCTCAAATAATTCGCCGCATAGTTTTAACGACCGTTGGTAGGCTGCAATGCGTTCAGTCCGTTGAGCCGTTCCAAAACCAAGCGACCCGGCTGGAAGACGATCAATCTTCATTTGGGATAATTGGTAGTCAATTAGATCGTCAATTAGCTTAATGCCACGCTCGCCTAGGACAAATGCAAAACAATTCAGTTGTATGCGTGACACATAGTCAATCTGGGATATTGACGGCGAACGCAACAATTCTCTGACACTTTTGCCAAAGAAACTCGGCGTATTGAGACTCTGCCCATTGATAGCTAACGGAATTTGGTTAGCGTTACTTTGGGCAGAGTCGGCCTGTTTACTGTTTGTCCCATCTAAAGTTGTATTGACGGTTCCCGCCGTGCGAGAAACGTTATTGATGGCCAATATCCCCCCGACCACCAACAAAACACAACTACAAAACAATACAGCTCTCTTCCCTCTAGACCATGAGCGAATACCTCTCGCCTGTTCGAATGAGTTATTGTCCATTTTTAACCTCACTAAGGTGATGCCAATCAAAGGGCAGTTTAACTAATCAATCCCATCAGGGCCGCCATCTGACCTGACCCCGCCAGTCGTGTCATTTGAAACTAGCCTGAACATTTCATGGGGGCGCGTTTTTATCAACTGCGATGGCAAACACGGTGCCGTCCGATTTGCCGTCCAACCTCCCGAGAGCGAACGTGCAGCCCGCATCCACCGCAAAAGAGAAACGAGCCAAATTGGTTTGCCAATCGCCCAGCGGCAACGTCCTTCTAAGTCGCGGGCGACCCATGAAATACTCAGGCTAGAGAAGTGTGCCATTGCTTGGAGAATGACGGACATGAAGAAGAGCGCCACCAGCCAAACGTGAGGCGATTACGGAAATGATCGGCGAGATTGCCGCCCTCGAGTAACGCCGTGACCGTCGCCCGCGATGTTGGTGTGAGGAGATCCTCTGCGACCAGCGCATTGATGCGCTGTGCTTCGTAACTCCATACCCATGCGCTTGGTCAAACACTCAGGCAAATGATGAGGTTGACTAATGCGTACTTGAAATTGCCGCTGCTCACGGCGTGCTCGTCTCAGAGGTAGCTCCTCCCCCCGTAGGTTTCACAAACCGCGCCGCAAAGAGACCGATTTCGTAGAGGATACAAAGCGGAATTGCCAAGGCCAATTGTGAGGCGACATCGGGCGGCGTCACCACTGCGGCAACAACAAACGCACCGACGATGACATATCGGCGCACCTCACGCAGCACCTCAAGCGAAACTAAGCCGGTGGCCACCAAAACCACCACGACGATGGGCGTCTCGAAGGCCAACCCAAACGCCATGAACATGCCGAGGACGAAACCAAAATAATTCTCGATATCCGGGGCAACATTGATTGATGCAGGTGCGAGTTGGGCGATGAACGTGAAGACCATTTTGAAGACAAAGAAATAGCAGAAAGCCATGCCAACAAAAAACAACAACGTGCTGGAGATGATCAGTGGCAATACAAAACGCTTCTCGTGTTTGTAGAGTCCGGGAGCAACGAATGCCCAAAGTTGGTAGAGGATTACCGGCAGCGCGATGAGGAACGCTGTCATCATCGCGATCTTTAGTGGAATGAAGAACGGTGCGATGACGCCGGTGGCGATCATCTTTGAGTCCTGTGGCAGCGCCGCCATCATCGGTGCGGCCAGAAAATCGTATAACTTTCCGGCGATAAACCAAGGCGGCGTCACGAGCGGCACCAAAATGACGCCGAATACAATCAAGCAAACGACGAGCCGATTACGTAGCTCGACCAGATGTGAGACAAAGGTATCTTGGGGATTGTCTGACATAACGATTCCGGCTAGCGCGCGATTCGACGCGGGGCTTCGATGCGACGCGGCGCTTCGATGCCAAGGTCGAATGATTGATGCGCAGTTTGAACGGGTGAGTAGGTCGCGATCGGCTTGCGTTCGACCGCGGGTGCCGACAGGGTTTCCGGCTTGGCTGGTGGCAGCCCCGCTTCCTGTGCGGTGAGCAGATCGATTTGCGACTGGGCGACGGATGCCGGTGCCGCGTTACTCTGGCCGACGGATTCGGCGGCGGACTTCTCGATCGCCACAGCCTCCGCATTTACCGCGTTGGCATGCTGATGAACGGTCTGCTCAAACGACTTGACCGCCGATTGCACTTCTTCTTTGACCTTCGATAGGTCCGACATTTCCATCTCGCGGTTGATGTCTGCCTTCACGTTCGCTACGTAACGCTGAAGTCGGCCAAACATATGCCCTGCGGTGCGCGCGACCTTTGGCAAACGCTCGGGTCCCAGCACCACGAGCGCGACTACGCCGATGACGGCGAGTTCGGAAATGCCAACGTCAAACATACAAAAACCTCAGAAGTCACCGCTTAGGATTTTTGTTTGTCCTTAACTTCGCCTTCAACGGTGACGCCAGATTTTTCTACGAGCTGTTCAGCTTTTTTTTCCTCTTCACCATTCTTCATGCCATCTTTGAACCCCTTGACGGCCCCACCGAGGTCGCTGCCGATATTGCGAAGCTTCTTGGTGCCAAACACAAGTAACACAATAACGAGCACAACGAGCCAATGCCAAATGCTGAAACTTCCCATGATGATCTCCTGACTGACGAAAATAGACGGTAAAAAAATCCCGTCGATGGTTAAGCGTTAAGTTTAATCGCGGCAGCGCGTTGCCAAAATGACAATCCGGGTAATAAACAACCAGATGTCAGGCCAAATTGCTGGGACGCTGCAAGAAATGAGGTTGGCGGTCGGATGTCGCCAAAATTGGGTCGACTACATCGGCGGAGAGGCTGGTGCGGGGTGTGAAACGGCCAATCGCCAGGAATCGAACTCTGTGTCAGATTTTGCCCGCTATGGCGCGTAACGGTTCGCCTCCCGGGCGATTGCCAAACACATGAATATGCAGATGATACACCTCTTGACCACCGAGTTTGCCGGTGTTGATTGCAGTGCGAAAACCTCCTGTGAGTCCTTGTTCCGCAGCCAAGACTGGAACCAAACCCAGCATTTTGCCGAGCAGTGCGGCATCCCCGGCAACAACGTCGGCGAGAGTTGGGATGAATTTTTTGGGAATGATTAAAAAATGGACTTGTGCTACCGGATTGATATCGTCGAAGGCGAGTACATCGTCGTCCTCATAGACTTTTTTGCAGGGAATGTCACCGTTGATGATCTTGCCAAAAATTGTCGGATTCTCAGTCATCTCAATTGTCACTTTCTGGCGTTTTTTTCATCGATACCCGACGTGCCCTCACGTCGGGTAAGTTCGGCGAGCACATCATCGAAGGCAATATGCTGGTGGTTGAGCATGACCATCATGTGAAACAGCAAGTCTGCGCTTTCGTTGATGATTTGGCGGCGCTCGCCCGATTTGGCTGCAATGACGGTCTCAGTCGCCTCTTCGCCAATCTTTTTCAGGATAGTGTCGAGTCCCTTTGCGTTTAGGCTCGCCACATATGATGATCCGGGCGGCATTTGCGAGCGTGCGGCAATGGTTGCTTCAAGGCGGGTTAGCACGTCTTTTGCCGAGGGGGTTGTTGGCGCTGTCATATTAGTCTTTCGCAAAAGGGCCCGCCGCTGAAAGCACCGGGTCGGTTTCACCTGTGAGTATCCATTCACCCTGATCGAGCCGCATAAAGAAGCAGCGACGCCGTCCGGTATGGCAGGCGACACCACCGGTTTGCTCAATCTTCAGCAGGATCGTGTCGCCATCACAATCGAGCCGCATTTCGCGTACCTGCTGAATGTGCCCCGACGTCTCGCCCTTTTTCCACAACGCGCAGCGCGATCGCGAAAAATAATGTGCTTGACCAGACTCGATGGTGAGCAGCAATGACTCGCGATTCATGTAGGCGAGCATCAGTACCTCTTGCGTGGTGTAGTCCTGTGCGATTGCAGGCACGAGACCGTCCGCATTCCATTTCACCGCGTCGATAATCAATGAGGGGGTTTGGATCGTCGGGGTTTGGATCGTCATTGCCACTGCCTAACCTCGATGCCGCGCGCGGCCATGTGCGCCTTGGCTTGTCGAATGGTGTAGTCGCCAAAATGAAAAATGCTCGCCGCCAACACCGCATCCGCGTGGCCCAGCGTCACGCCATCGGCGAGATCATCAAGTCCGCCTACGCCACCCGAGGCAATCACAGGAACGGTGACAGCATCTGCGACCGCTCGTGTCAGGGCGAGGTCAAAGCCGGATTTTGTGCCGTCGCGATCCATACTCGTGAGCAAGATTTCTCCCGCCCCCAATTCGACGGTGACGCGATGCGCCCATTCGAGCGCATCGAGACCAGTCGGGTGGCGACCGCCGTGGGTGAAGACTTCCCAGCCTTTGCTGTCTTTACGCTTGCGCGCGTCGATGGCCACTACAATGGCTTGTGAGCCAAAGCGGTTTGCCGCATCGCGTACCAGTTGAGGATTCGTGATCGCTGAGGTGTTGATGCTGACTTTATCTGCGCCTGCGTTCATGAGCCGTCTAACGTCTTCGACTTTTCGCACGCCGCCGCCCACCGTCAGCGGGATGAAGACTTGCTCGGCCACTTTTTCGATGACATGCAAGATCAGATCACGTTCGTCCGAACTTGCCGTGATGTCAAGGAATGTGATTTCATCCGCACCTTCGTCGTTATATTTTTTGGCGATCTCAACGGGGTCGCCCGCGTCGCGCAGGTTGAGGAAATTGACGCCTTTTACGACACGACCCGCATTGACGTCGAGGCAGGGAATGATACGTTTGGCCAACATTGCGTCACCACTTTCGCGACGGCGTCAGGCCGCGGCCTGAGCGGCCTTGAAGTCGAGCTTGCCTTCGTAAATTGCGCGACCGGCAATCACGCCCATGATGCCCTCGGCTTCGGCTGCCTTGAGTTTCTTTACATCGTCGAGGTCATTGAGACCGCCCGATGCGATGACCGGGACGGTCAGTGACTGCGCGAGTTTAACGGTCGCTTCAATGTTGACGCCGCCCATCATGCCATCTCGTCCAATATCGGTGTACAGAACGGCTTCGACGCCGTAGTCTTGAAAGCGCTTGGCGAGATCCACCACGTCGTGCCCCGACAATTTCGACCAACCGTCGATAGCGACTTTGCCGTCCTTGGCGTCAAGCGCGACGATGATGTGCCCGGGAAAAGCGTCGCAAGCCTCGTGAAGGAATCCGGGATTTTTTACCGCCGCCGTGCCAATGACAATATAGGTCACGCCGTCGTCGAGGTAGCGTTCAATAGTGTCGAGGTCGCGAATACCGCCGCCGACTTGCACCGGCACATCGTCGCCCATCACTGCAATGATTTGCTTAATCGCCGCTTCGTTTTTTGGTTTGCCCGCAAATGCGCCGTTCAGATCAACGACGTGTAGGCGTTTGCACCCTTCGCCTTTCCAACGTGCGGCCATTTCGCCAGCGTTATCTGAAAACGTCGTCGCGCGTTGCATATCGCCTTGTTGAAGGCGCACACAGTGGCCGTCTTTGATATCAATTGCAGGGATGATCAACATGATGATGTCGGGAGAGGGGGCGGGTGGATGAAGCGCCTTGCAGTATGCCTGGGCGCGTTGGCAAAAGATTTCGGAATGAAAGCGTCGATGCGATGAGCGGTGTACGGCTACGGTTGAGTGTTCAAAAAATTCTTATAGACCGTGAGACCAGCGTGGTGGCTTTTTTCTGGATGAAATTGCGTCGCGAAAATGTTATCGCGCCCAACAGCCGCCGTAAAGCGCCCAATGTATTGCGTCGTTGCGGCAACGATGGTTGGGTCTGTCGGTTCGCAATAGTAGGAATGGACATAGTAGAAGCGATTACTGTTGGCAAGGCCTTGAAACATTGCGTGTGCTGGTCGGTTTTCTGGTGTCATTGTCACGTCATTCCAACCCATATGGGGGACTTTTGTGGCTGTTTCGACAGGCTGAAAGCGTCGCACCTGACCGCCAAAGATGCCAAGCCCAGGGGTATCGCCTTCTTCTGATACATCGAACAGCATCTGCATGCCGACACACACGCCGAAGAATGGTTTGGCTGCTGCGGCGTCTCGGACCGCCTCTTCGAGGCCACTTTCGCGCAAATAGCGCATACAGTCTGGCATGGCACCTTGACCGGGGAAAACCACCTTGTGTGCCGAGCGTACGTCTTGCGGTTGTCCGGAAATCACCACATCGGTTGGAATCTGCCACTCCCGACTGGCGAACTCGAACGCCCGCGCGACCGATCTAAGGTTTCCCATTCCATAGTCAACGACAACAAGTTTTTGCATGAAATATTGGAAAGCCACGCATCTCATGGTGTCCGCCAACGTCTCCCACGATTGGGGCAGGCGCCAGGGGTTGCCTAAAGAAGCCTTGTAAATCGGCGATTTGCTTTTTTTGAGGGGATTGCTATAATACGCGGCTTCGCACAATTTTTACCACCCGCTACGTCAAACTCAAATAGTAAATAGCAAATAGCAAAGCGGGCTTCACGCCAGCACGGCTCTTAGCCTCACGTCGCAGACTGTGTATCGGTAGATTGTGCATCAACAGATTATTTTTTTGAATTGATTCTGGAATAACCATGGCAAATATCAAATCCGCTGCCAAACGTGCAAAACAAGCTGTCAAGCAGCGTGCACACAACATGGCGCAGCGTACCGAACTCCGCACCGCGATCAAAAAAATCGTCGCTGCCGTTGCAAAGGGTGACCAAGCGTCTGCCCAAGCCGTTTTCCAAGCGCAAGTCGGCACCATCGACTCGATCGCTGATAAAAAGATCATTCACAAAAACAAGGCTGCTCGCCATAAGAGCCGTCTGACCAAAGCGATCAAGGCGCTCGGCGCCTCTGCTGCCGCTTAAGTCTGGTTGGGGCTGGCGCGGTATTGCGCCGCCTGAAAAATGGAAGCTCGACACGCCGTGAAGTTTTGCTTCACGGCGTTTTTATTTGGTTCATTGCGCTCGATGGGATCGGGCAGACGTCGCCTTCCATCGGCGCATTTGGATCCACGATCATCAGTTCGTTGTCTTTGGCGAAATCCAACAGGAATCGGTATGCCCGCGGTTCTACATCAGCCAGTGCGGGCTCTACCATGACGCACCGCACGCCATCGAGTAAAACGGGGCGAACAAATGGTGAGTAGCGCATCTGCTGATCACCGGCAAACGTGGACATAATGCCGCACAGGCGCTCTGCCCAGTCACTAGGACGAAATGCCCGCCCGTTCTTGGTGATACCTTGAATAACAATTCGGGTAGTTTTCATTAAAGCGCGTTAGCCGGGCGAAGGACGGGGACGGGGTAGTGAGTTTGGCGGGGCGAACGACTGGGGGAGATTGCGTTTGCAGTCGCGCTCGAGTGACGATATTGGGACGTCTGCTGCGCGGCGCTGCATGAACAATTCAGCCATTCAGAACAAGACCAACCAAGACCAACCAAGACCAACCAAGACCAACCAAGACCAAACACAACGACGTGAAGCCGCCAACTTCTAGCCTGAACATTTCATGGGGGCGCGTTCGAAAGCGGGTCAGTAGGTGAACGGGCGAGCGATTTTTTGCCTGACCGACCACCGCATCGCGAGCCTTGTTTGCCAAATAAATACGGGAGAAAGGTGCGTTTTTATCAACTGCGATGGCAACCACGGTGCCGTCCGATTTGCCGTCCGATTTGCCGTCCAATCACCCGAGAGCGACCGTGCAGCCCGCATCCACGGCAAAAGAGAAACGGAGCCAAATTGGTTTACCAATCCCCCAGAGGCAACATCCTTCGACGCCGCGGGCGACCCATGAAATATCCAAGCCTAGGCAAAATTATATCGCGCCATTCGCGCCACATGCGGCGCTAATCGACAAATCTGCACCGAAGTAGTCACGCAATTTTTAAGTTTGGACTCTGAATATGACGAGTAGTCGACCCGTTGTTGCAATCATCGGCGCAGGGTTTTGCGGAACCATGATGGCCGTACATCTTCTGCGTGCGACGAGCAACACCGTCTATGACGTTGTGTTGATTAACCGGCCCACTAATGCAAGCGGGAAGTCCTCGCACTCGCTCGCTCGCGGTCTTGCCTACGGCACCAATTCTGCTGAGCACCTACTCAATGTTCCGGCTGGGCGGATGAGTGCCTTTGACGATGCTCCCAACGACTTCGCCGATTTTCTGAATGCGTCGGGACGATCAACTTCGACAAACACATTTGTTGAACGGCATCGGTATGGTGATTATTTACAGGCAACATTGCAGGCGGCTGTCGCGAGTGCCGTGCGACGTTCGACTGGCGCCCTGCTCTCCATCCAGTACGCCAATGTCGATGACATTAACCGCACGTTTAGTGGTCAGTACGCGCTTCAACTGAACGAAGGCGGAGCGGGAGTGACGACGCTTCACGCAACGGTCGTCGTGCTTGCGCTAGGAAATTTCTTGCCCTCAAACCCGCCGCTTGAAGATTCGACCATTTATCATTGCCGCAAATACGTGCGCGATCCGTGGGCGAGCGGGGCGCTTGAACAAGTTGATCTGGATCAGGCAGTCCTCATGATGGGCACCGGCCTCACCATGTATGACGTGGCAATGTCACTTAAACGACGTGCGACAGCATCTGGCAAGCCGCTGCGCCTATTGGCCGTTTCTCGTCGCGGGTTGATACCTCAACCCCATCGCGCGTCGGTGGATCACACAGACTTTACCGATGTGCCACCGGACATATTTGGCAGCACGTCGGTGCGGCAAGACTTACAAAGCATCCGGCGTCAAATACGTCGCGTTGAAGCGCATGGCGGCGATTGGCGTGACGTCATGGCGAGCTTACGTCCGATCGCTCCGGCGCGTTGGCAGCAACTTCCTGATGTCGAGCGCCGGCGCTTCCTCCGACACTTGCGACCCTACTGGGATAGTCATCGCCATCGTGCGGCACCTGAAGCGGCAGCCCAAATTAACTCAATGATGAAGGTTGGGGAACTCATAGTCAGAGCGGCCAATCTAGTGGCGCTGACAGACCAAGGGGATTCAGTGTCGGTCATATTACGTCGGCGTGGGCAACAAGACGCCGAGCAGGAATCGGTCGGCAGCGTCATCAACTGCACTGGGCCATCATCTGGCATAGATGCCGAGCCACTACTTTGGCGGCTTGCGGCAAAGGGGCAACTGACCGCCGATGCGAATGGATTGGGCTTGGGTCTTCTTGTGACCGACCACTACCGAGTGATCGAGTCGAACGGTGCGCCGAGTAACGGGATATTCTACGTTGGGCCGCTACTCAAAGCACAATACTGGGAGGCGACCGCCGTACCGGAGCTGCGTAAACATGTTGAGGCTGCCGCAGAGGCGGTGATCCAGTCGCTGGCCCCTTCGGATCAATAACGTAATCGCAGCAACGATACTTGCCGCTGCTTCGGCGGTCACAATATCCAATTCATCCCATGACGACCGCTTTTCGTCGCATCGACGATGCAAGATGGTGCCGGTTGCGTCAAAGTACGCTTTGCCCTACTATCACCGCTCCCTTTTCAACGAGCGGCGGCCTCGCCAAGGCGGGTGTCGCCGTTGTTTTTTGAAAGCCCATCTGCGTGTGCATTTCAGCAAGTCGATGGCACCTAGCGATGATGTGAGGAAACAGACATGCTTTCGATTCACCAAATGAACACCTACAAGCCGCTCAACATTGCCTTCACGCATGGCGAAGGCGCGTGGCTTCACACCACAGATGGCCGCAAGATCTTGGATGCGCTTGCAGGCATCGCGGTGTCAGGCTTGGGACATGCGCATCCGAAGCTGACAAAGGCCATTACCGAACAAGCCGGGCGACTGATTCACACCTCCAACTTGGTCAACATTCCCGAGCAAGCGGCACTGGCTGATAAGCTGTGCGGATTGGCGGCGATGGACAACGTCTTCTTTGGCAACTCAGGCGCTGAGGCCAACGAATGTGCGATCAAGATCGCGCGTCTTTATGGCCATCAACGCGGCATCACTAATCCACAAATCATCGTCATGGAGCGTGCGTGGCATGGCCGCACCCTCGCCACGCTGGCGGCCACTGGCTCGCGCAAGGCGCAGGCGGGGTTCGAGCCGTTAGTCACCGGATTTATTCGTGTCCCGTATAACGATATAAATGCCATCAAAGCGATTGCGGCGCACAACCCTGATGTCGTTGCGGTATTGTCTGAAGTGCTGCAAGGGGAGGGCGGCATCGTTGAAGCCAGAGCCGACTATTTGCGCGAACTTCGCACTTTTTGTACGGAGAAAAATTGGCTGTTGATGATCGACGAAGTCCAGTCCGGCATTGGCCGCACCGGCAAGTGGTTTGCACATCAATGGGCGGGCATTATCCCTGATGTCATGCCGCTGGCGAAGGGCTTAGGTTCTGGTGTGCCGATTGGCGCGTGTCTCGCCCATGGCAAAGCCGCGGCGGTGTTCAAGCCAGGAAATCACGGCACCACATTTGGCGGCGGCCCACTCGTTTCAGTTGCGGCGCTACGCACCCTGCAGATCATGGAAGAAGAAGGCTTGCTCGCCAACGCGACCGCGATGGGCGTCGTGATCGCGGATGGGCTTAAGGCCGCGCTAGCAGGCGTGGCGGGCGTGGTAGAAGTACGAGGGCAGGGCTTGATGTTAGGTCTGGAACTAAATCGGTCGTGCGGCGAAATAGTTGAGATGGCGCTGGAGGATGGGTTATTGACAAACGTGACACAAGATAGTGTCGTCCGTATTCTTCCGCCGCTCATCATCAATGAATCCGAGGCGCGTGAGATCGTGAAACGGTTGTCAGCCGTCGTCAAACGGCTTCTCGCCAAGCCGTCAGGTATCTCGGTTGAGGCGGCGTGATATGAAACATTTTCTTAAACTCTCCGATTTCAGCAAGGACGAGTTCGACCACATTATCGAGCGCACTACCGTCCTGAAGAAGCGATTCAAACAGTACATTCCTTACCAGCCGCTGACGGATCGAATGCTGGCGATGGTGTTTGAAAAGAGTTCGACACGGACCCGCGTCTCATTCGAAGCCGGGATTTATCAGCTCGGTGGACAGGCAATCAATCTGGATTCGCAGTCGACGCAACTCGGACGCGCTGAGCCGATTGAAGACACGGCGCGGGTGATTTCGCGCATGGTCGATCTGGTCATGATTCGGACATACGAGCAAGATAAGGTGGAGCGATTTGCGGCACATTCGCGCGTGCCGGTGATCAATGGCCTCACCAATGAATTTCATCCCTGCCAAGTGTTGGCCGATGTGTACACGTTCATCGAGCACCGCGGGTCAATGACCGGCAAGACCGTGGCGTGGATCGGCGACGCAAACAACATGAGTTACACCTGGCTGGAGGCGGCGCGTATCTTTGGCTTCACGCTAAATGTTGCAACGCCCGCCGGTTACGCGATGGAAGATTCTCGGGTGGCGGCGTCAGATCGTGCGCATCTTAAGACATTCACCGATCCGATGGACGCAGCGATGGGTGCGCACTTGGTCACGACCGACGTTTGGACGAGCATGGGCTACGAGGCCGAGACGGAAAAGCGAAAAACGGCTTTTGCCGATTTCATTGTTGATACGGAGCTGCTGGATTCAGCGGCCGAGGATGCCTTGTTTATGCATTGCCTGCCGGCGCATCGCGGCGAAGAAGTGACCGAAGAGGTGCTTGAGGGTGCGCAGTCGGTGGTGTGGGAAGAAGCAGAGAACAGGCTCCATGTGCAGAAAGCACTCATGGAATATTTATTGTTGGGAAAGATCAATAGCTAAACACAAGTGTTGGCGGGTGTTTCAAAGCCAAAAGCGCTGAAGATGCCCGCCAATGCTGGACTTTAATGAGGAGTGAATGATGGAAAACCAGACAAAACGGCTTTTGATGGCGTCAACAATTGCTGCTAGCTTGATCGCGACGACAGTGAGTGCGTCGCCTGCGACACCTGCGCCAGCAGCGAGTGCAATGGCCAAACCCGCCAGCGCGGCAGCCGAAAAGAAGCAGGTATTTGCATTAGTTTCGGCAGTCGGTGATCAATTTACCTACGTGCGCCAAAAGGAAAGCACGGGGTCGAACATCATCGACAACAATATTCGTAAGACGCTCAAGATTCAAAACAACGCGCTGAACTTTGCGGTATTGCGTGGCCTTGATACGGGAATCGGGAACGCCCATCCTGATAGCGAACGAGTGTTCATCACGCTTAACCCCGCTGAAATGGAGGGGGTGCTGGCGCAAAATCGTGAAGAGGTTGCGATTGGCAAGATTGTGTCAGAACTTGAGAAACGTCCAGAACGGATGACCTGGGACAAAATCATTGTCGCGACGCCGAAATACTTACAATCTGAGCGCCAAGGCATGGGACCAAAGCTACATGGGCTGGGCGTCTATGTCCAGCCGCTGACTGGGGGCTCGCTTGAAGGCCAAGACGGCAATCCGGAGATCGACGTCAGAAATCAGGGGGCGTCGGATACCACCAACCCCGAAGATGGTCAGAAGAACAAGTCGAAGGTTTACGTTGCGCCGTATTCGTATATCCAAGTGTACGTGATCGACGCCAAGACGATGCGGGTACTCGAAAAGAACGCGCGACATGATTTCACCAAGCTCAATGACCCGACCTCGGTCGCGTTAGATGTCGGCCGCTCAATCCCGCCTGAAGTACTCGCAACAAGTGTCGGCTCACTCATCGAGCGTTCAGCGGCCCGGGCGATCGGTGAAACCGAGATCGGTGCCAACGTGACCATCCAAGAAGTCAAGCCTGTGGCGGCATCGACATCGGCGAAGAAGTAACTTTGGAGTTAAAAGTTGCCTACGGAGCAAAAAACCGACCGTCACGCGGAAGGGCTGCGGTGATCACACCATATGCTGAATACCTGTGCAACGCCGATGATCCGAGCCGTCGAACTAGTCCCCAGAGTTTTTCTTAACTTTTTTACGCCTCCTTTCCCAAACGAATAGCACCCCGAGGGATAACGACAAAACAACAAACTCAAGAGCGTAGTAGATAGGAGGCCACTCGTACGCTCGCCAGATTGAGTTCCAATAGGCGAAAGCTGTAAAGGGCGCAAACGCGATCACCCAAACAAAAACATTTGCCTTTTTGGCGTACAGAAACGGAACCACGCAAAAGGACAAGAAAGCAACGGATAAAATGAGCAACATTAGATTCATGGTGGTATCTACTTCCGCCTCAGCTCATAAACATGTATCTGATTCGGTAGCGGGCGTCGTGTTCACTGGAGATACGCCCGCCCTCGAACTCAGCGCGGTTTGGGTGGAGTCGGCTTCGTACTGTTCTGCTCTTCCTCGTATTGGTCGAGCAAGCTTTGGGCCAAGACGCCAACGGCTGCTCCACCAGTTCCGGCGGTGCCCACGACGCCGGCACGCGCATCAAGGGATCTCGCGTTACGGAACATGATCTGCCCCACCCTACCAATAGCGCCTACCATGCCGCCCGCTGCCAAGGTAACCGCGACGCCTCTCCACCCAGCATCTCGATATGCGAAGTAACCGCCCACGACAGCAAAGCCCACACCAGCAGCCCACCCCTTTTGTTGAAATGCAACCCATCCGTTGCCCCACACACTTCGCGCCATTAAACATGGCAGGTCGTTAGAGCATAGCTCAGGGCTTGCAAGAGTAATGTACGCAATCTCCCCAAAAAAAGTTTCGTACACCTCTCTCTCAACATCCACGAATACCATTCGGTACGCAGGAATTTGAAGAGTATCCCCAACCAATTCGCCTTCGTCAGCACGTGCTGAACCAACAGCGGCACTCGAAAGCATCAAAACGAGAGCAACTGAACTAAGTAACCGACGCACCATGTTAATTCCTTGTTGTGTTGTTAGTAACTTGACCGAGCGATTTGATTGCTATTCGTTAACTCCGTTCCGTATATCGAGTATGAAATGTTTTGCTTTGCGGTAACAAAAGCGCGATGCGATTTTCAGAAGTTTCACGATCCAAACGCCGCCGCGCTTAATGCTGGCAGGAGCATGCTGGTTGAGGTATTCGTCCCGCGTATCACCTCACTCATCGAGCGTTCAGCGGCCCGGGCGATCGGTGAAACCGAGATCGGTGCCAACGTGACCATCCAAGAAGTCAAGCCTGTGGCGGTATCGACACCGGCGAAGAAGTAACGCCTCTCTGATTGAACACGCGGTGGCGCGACGACACCATCGTATAATTGCCTCATGCTGGTGGCTGGCCAGCATGGGCAAGATCCCGTTTCGCCACTCCCGCAGGCAATTTTGCATCTCGCAAATCTGTCTACCCCCCGCAAACGGTGACCTTTCCAGCCGACTGGCGCGCTTCGAGACTCGGTGGGACAAGTGCGCGCACTGAAGAAAGTTCACAAATGAGCGAAGCCATTGGCAATCATGCCAATTCCAAGCGTCGTAATGTCGGCAAGAAGGCGACCCACACGACCGGCGATAAACCTAAACGTGTGGTGTTGGCCTATTCGGGTGGCCTAGACACCTCAGTCATCCTGAAATGGCTGCAAGACGAATATCAATGTGAAGTCGTGACCTTTACCGCCGATATCGGCCAGGGTGAGGAAGTCGAGCCGGCGCGCAAAAAAGCGCTGGCGATGGGGATCAAAAAAGAACACATCTTCATCGAAGATTTGCGTGAAGAGTTTGTGCGCGATTTTGTGTTCCCCATGTTTCGCGCCAATACCGTTTACGAAGGTGAGTATCTTCTCGGTACCTCCATCGCGCGCCCATTGATCGCCAAGCAATTGATTTCGATTGCGCGTAAAACCGGCGCAGATGCGATTTCGCATGGGGCGACTGGTAAGGGCAACGATCAAGTTCGTTTTGAGCTTGGCGCATATGCGCTGATGCCGAACGTGAAGATCATCGCGCCGTGGCGCGAGTGGGATTTGTTGTCGCGTGAGAAGTTGCTTGCGTATGCAGACAAACACAAAATTCCCGTCGATTTCAAGAAGCGCGTGGTTGGCAAACGCGGGGGCGGCGCGCCGTATTCGATGGATGCCAACTTGCTGCATATCTCCTATGAAGGCGGGATTCTCGAGGATCCGAATTTCGAGCCGGAAGACAGCATGTGGCGCATTACTGTCTCACCTGAAAAAGCGCCCAACAAGCCCGAGTACATCGAGCTCACCTACGTCAAGGGTGACATTGTTGCAATCAACGGCAAGAAGCTCTCGCCTGCAAAAGTGCTGACGGAGCTGAATCGTATCGGCGGCAAACACGGTATTGGCCGCCTCGATATGGTCGAGAACCGCTACGTTGGTATGAAGTCACGCGGCTGTTACGAGACGCCCGGTGGCACGATTATGTTGCGCGCTCACCGCGCCATTGAGTCAATCACGATGGATCGTGAAGTACTGGCGCTCAAAGACGATTTGATGCCGCGATATGGCCGCATGATTTACAACGGTTACTGGTTCTCGCCCGAGCGTATTCTGTTGCAATCGCTGATTGACCAGTCGCAGTCGACGGTCAATGGCCAAGTTAAGTTAAAGCTCTACAAGGGAACGGTCATGTGCGTCGGTCGTGAATCCAAAACCGATTCGTTGTTCGACCAAACGATCTCCACCTTTGATGACGACGGCGGCGCATACAACCAGGCGGATGCGGGTGGTTTCATCAAGCTCAATGCGCTGCGGTTAAGGATTGCGGCGAACAAAGCGGCGGCGAAGAAAAAGAAATAGCTTAGCGAGAAGGTGGAAGGGGGAAGGTGGAAGGGAGAAGAGTGCGCTTTCTCGAAAGACCACCGCTGTAGGTCAACCTGTGAAAGCTCCTATGGAAAAATACCGGCCAACGATTTTTTTGAATGACAAAAACATCGACGTACGCAAAGTTTTCTCCCCTGCCCCCTTCTCCTGCCCCCTGCCCCCTTCTCCGCCACCTTTCCCACATTCACCTCAAAACATCATGCCCTCATTCGACATCGTCTCGGAAGTAAATAAAGTTGAGCTCAAAAATGCGATTGAGCAGACCAACAAAGAGGTCAGCAATCGATTCGACTTCAAAGGCTCAGACGCCCGCGTCGAGCAAACAGAGTTGGAGCTGACCCTTTATGCGGATGATGACTTCAAGTTGAGTCAAGTCAAAGACGTCATGTTGAACAAAATGGCGAAACGCCAAGTGGACGTCCGCCTGCTCGATGAAAAGCCCAAAGAAAAAATCGGCGGAGACAAGGTCAAGCAAATCATCAACGTCAAGAATGGCATTGAGACCGAACTCGGTAAAAAGATTCAGCGTTTGATTAAAGATTCCAAGCTCAAGGTGACTGCTGCGATTCAGGGCGAGACCGTGCGGGTCACGGGTGCGAAGCGCGATGATTTGCAGGCGGTGATGGCGCTGTGCAAATCCAAAATCGACGAAGTGCCGTTGCAGTTCGAGAATTTTCGCGATTAGGCGAGCCTGAACATTTCATGGGCCGCCCTCGGCGTCGAAGGAGGTTGCCCTGAACGATTGGAAAACCCATTTGGCTCGTACCCTCTGTTATCGTGGATCCGGCCTGTACGTTCCCTCTTGGGCGCTTTGTCCTCGGCAGCGATAGGCTTCATGTTGCGTCCATGGTTAGCTTATCCCTCCATTGCGGCGAGTGTCTGTGCAACACGTTCAATCGTATTGCCAGTGATTTTTCGCCGCCACGCACGAGCACCTGGCAGTCCTTTGTACAGCCCCACCATGTGACGGCGAACGTTATGCACATGAAAATTGGCGTCCTTGTCAAGATGGGAAGATATGTAGGCCTCCATCGCCGCTTCAATGTTTTCGCGTTCACAAAAGGACAACTTCTCGCCAAAAAATGCGTGGTCCCAAGTCGATAGCCAATACGGGTTGTGGTAAGCCTCGCGCCCGATCATCACGCCGTCAATGTGTTCTAAGTGCGCCTGCACTTCCGCCGTTGTCGCGACACCTCCGTTGATGACGATGGTCAGGTGCGGAAAATCGCGCTTGAGTTGATAGACGTACTCATATTTCAGCGGTGGAATTTCGCGATTTTCCTTGGGGCTTAAGCCTTTCAAAATAGCGTTTCTGGCGTGTGCGATGAATACGTTGCAGCCGGCATTAGCAATGGTGCCGACAAAGTCGCGCACAAAACCATAATCGGCGACAGCATCGATACCGATGCGATGTTTGACCGTGATGGGGATCGATGTGGCGTCGATCATCGCCTTCACACAGTCGGCCACCAGCGTAGGCTCTGCCATCAGACACGCACCAAAGCTGCCACGCTGAACGCGCTCCGATGGACAGCCACAATTTAAGTTGATTTCATCGTAGCCCCAATCCTGCCCCAACTTGGCGCAAGTCGCCAAATCTGCGGCATCACTGCCACCAAGTTGTAACGCGACCGGATGTTCTTCAACATTGAAACTGAGATGGCGAGGACGGTCGCCGTGAATCAAAGCACCAGTCGTCACCATCTCGGTGTAGAGGCGCGTCCGTTTGGTCAGTAGCCGATGGAAGTAGCGGCAGTGACGGTCGGTCCAGTCCATCATCGGTGCGACGGACAGGCGCCAAGGACTGGGAACATTTGGCATGATTTGGATATTTTAGCGGTGTGAGTGACAACTTAGCGAGAACTTGTGGAACTTGCAGAACTTGTAGCGCTCGTAATGGGTGAGGTTGAAGTTACGGCAAAATGTGGTGTGCCTACCAAAAAGCAAATTACCGATGCGGCGAATGCCTTAGTCTGCGGCGAGCTTGTCGTCATGCCAACCGAGACCGTGTACGGCCTTGCCGCTGACGGCACTAACGAGTCGGCGGTGAAGCGCATCTTTGCCGCTAAAGGGCGGCCGGCGGATCACCCGCTGATCGTTCACGTTCCCAAGGGGGACGACCTGAGCCAGTGGGCCAAACGCATCCCGAGCCATGTCGCGCCTTTGATTGCAGCCTTTTGGCCGGGGCCGCTGACACTGATTCTGAAAAAGACCGACGCGATTCCGGATGTGGTCACTGGTGGCCAAAATACGGTTGGCCTACGTTGTCCCGCGCACCCGGTCGCGCAGGCGCTGCTCAAAGCCTTTGCCAAATACGGTAGCGGGATTGTGGCGGCACCCTCGGCGAATCGGTTTGGTCATGTCTCACCAACAACTGCCGCGCACGTGTTGAGCGAATTCGGCGACTTGATCAATAGGGACGAAAAAACCCCACCAAAGAAACGCATCACGCTGCTCGACGGTGGCGCGTGTGATGTGGGCATCGAATCGACGATTCTGGATTTATCAGGAAAGGAGCCCGTGTTGTTGCGCCCGGGCGCGATTTCAGCGGAGGACATTGCGCGCGTGATTGGTGTTATGCCTAAATCGCGTGACACGGCGCAACGATCGAATGGTGCCGTGCCCCGTGTATCGGGCGATCTCGCGGCGCACTATGCCCCAAATACGCCGTTACAGTTGCTGCCGACGGCTGCGCTCTTGCGTGAAGTCGATGCGCTGCTCGCTGCTGCCAAACGTGTCGCCGTGCTGGCATTTGCCGCGAAACCGAAAACGGCACCTTCGCCAGTGGGAATCGGCATGCGCCATCTGCGGCCGCTGATATGGCTACAGGCGCCTGCAAGAGCGGAGGACTACGCCCGCGATCTTTATGCAAGCTTACGCACGTTGGATGCGGCCGGCACAGCGATGATACTGGTTGAGGCACCGCCTACCGATGCCGCTTGGGATGCAATCAACGACCGTTTGTCGCGCGCCGCCGTCGGTGCTGGCAAACACTGATGCCCGGTCAATTCAAGGGCAATAAGTCTTATCTGCCGACGAAACCCTGTGTGGCGTGCGGCAAACCGATGGCCTGGCGCAAGGCGTGGGAAAAGAATTGGGAAAGTGTGAAGTACTGCTCGGATAAATGCCGTAAGCAGGGCGCGGCAAAAAAGCCGTCATCTCTCAAGAGCTAACTTGTCATGAAAAAATGTCGTCACCTCGTCTTCATCCTCGGCGATCAGCTTGACCACGAGTCGGCCGCGCTAGCAGGCTTCGACCCTGCAACTGATGTGGTGTTAATGGCAGAGGTGCGTGATGAATCGACACACGTCTGGTCGGCCAAGCCGCGCACCGCATTCTTCTTTTCCGCGATGCGTCACTTTGCAGATGCGCTACAGCAGAAAAAAATCGTCGTTGATTACCGGCAGATTGGGCTGCATAAAGCCACATCGCTGGTGGAGGTTATGGGAAGTGCGGTTGAACACTACGCGCCGGAAAAGGTAGTGATGGTCGAGCCGGGCGACTGGCGGATTGAGCAGCAATTATTGTCCTTCGCCAAGACGCAAAAAATTAACCTCGTGATGCGTCAAGACCATCACTTCATGTGTACCCGTGCCGAGTTTGTAGAGTGGGCGAAGGGGTATAAACAACTGCGCCTTGAGTATTTCTACCGCATGATGCGTAAGCGATACAGCGTCATGATGGAGGCGGATGAGCCATTGCAAGGGCGCTGGAATTTTGACGCGGAAAATCGTGGCGCATTTCCGAAGGGCGGGCCGACTAAGGTGCCGTCAACGCGACGTGTCGCGCCGGACGCGATCACGCTCGACGTTTTCGCTGATATCCAAACGCATTTCGCCGACCATCCCGGCACGTTGGATGACTTTGCGTGGCCCGTCACACGCGACGACGCGCTAGAGGCATTGCGGGGATTTATTGAAGAACGACTTGCCCTATTTGGTCAATACCAAGATGCGATGTGGACCGGCGAGCCGTTTTTATACCACTCGCATATTGCTGCGGCGCTCAATGTGAAGCTGCTCAATCCGCGTGAGGTGATTGCCGCAGCGGTGGCGGCCTTTGAAAATGGCCGCGCTCCGATTGAGGCGGTTGAAGGTTTCGTCAGGCAGGTGCTGGGCTGGCGCGAATTCATTCGCGGCGTGTATTGGCTCGATATGCCGGGCATGCGAGAAGCCAACCATTTTCAGCACACACGCAAATTGCCCGCATGGTATTGGACGGGTGAAACGCACATGAACTGTATGCGAGACGCCATCGGGCAGACCTTGAGCTATGGTTACGCGCATCATATCCAGCGCTTGATGGTGACGGGTATTTTCGGCTTAATGGCTGAGGTCGCGCCGAAGGAGATTGAGGATTGGTATCTCGCCGTCTATGTTGACGCGGTCGAGTGGGTTGAGCTTCCCAATGTGGCAGGGATGGCAATTTATGCCAACGGTGGTCGCTTTACCTCGAAGCCATACATTGCGAGTGGTCAATACATCAAACGCATGTCGAACTACTGCACCGGGTGTCGCTATAAACCGGATATCAAAACCGGGCCGACCGCATGTCCCGTGACGACGCTGTATTGGAACTTTCTCGACAAACACGAGAAGATGCTGGTGAGTAATCCGCGCACCTCGCTGATGGCAAAAAACATCACCAAGATGTCGGCAGAAGATCGTCAAGCGCTGCGTGCGCAGGCCGCGATTACGTTGAAAAATATAGATAAGCTGTGATGAATGCTGCGTTCCAACTGTCGTTGCCTTGGATTATTCGCGAGGCAGTGCCAATAGCCTTCATCAACCCAGACCAATTGCACCGTTTGTTTTCATCCTTCTGGTATCGTGCCAACAAAGAGAGATTTCCCCTATGAATATTGTGATTACCGGCGCGACAGGCGCCATCGGTTCGGCGCTCGCGGCAATACTGCATGCTCGTGGTGATTCATTATTGTTGTGCGGGCGTGATGCGGCCAAGTTGGGCTCGCTCAACGCGTCACTTGAGGGGGCACACAACACGCTCGTTGCCGATCTCGCCACTGCCGACGGCCTTACCTTGCTACAAGCCAAAGCCGCCGATCTTGGCATGATGGAGGGCGTAGCGCATTGTGTTGGCTCGACCGTGGTGCGCCCCTTGCACCTGACATCCGAAAAAGATTGGCATGACCAAATTGCAACTAACGCGACCTCGGCCTTTCATGTGCTCAAGTGGTTTGTGTTGCAGGCCACCAAAGCGCAGCGACCCGCAGTGGCGGTGATGACAAGCTCAGTCGTGGCCGAAGCCGGCTTCGCGAATCATGAAGCGATTGCAGCGGCGAAGTGCGCGGTAACCGGGCTGGCGTTAAGTGCGGCGGCAACCTATGCCGATAAGGGTGTGCGGGTGAATGTGGTGGCACCGGGATTAACGCGCTCAACCCTCACGCAGCGATTCATCAATACACCGGAGGCAGAAGCCCGTTCCGCGGCGCTCATTCCCACCAATCGCATCGCCGAACCAAGCGACGTTGCACATGCGTTTGCCTATCTCTTGTCGCCGCATGCAGGACACATCACGGGGCAGGTCATTCGTGTGGACGGCGGGCAGGGCGTATTGCGACCATTGCCGCGCGTGGTGAAGACGTAGATACGACAGAAAGCGCGTGAGCGACCCTCTTGACGTGGGGCTTGACCCAGCTTGCTGTGGCATGTCCTCTCGATTCGGAGAGGTTCGGCGTCAGTGCAGTAGAGGACTGCACTTACTTCTTTGGAAGGCTGATGACATTCCCGCCGTCTGACTCGGCCTCTCGTACAGGCTTGATCTTTCGTAGGAAGCTTGGGGCTACTGTCCAATGTTGCCCAGTTTCAGTAATGACCGTGACTGACTTGCGGTTGTACTTTGTGATGACGCCGAACAGAACCGGGTGCCCCTCGGGCTGGAATGACACTCGCTCACCGAGACTGAACTCCAACATGGACGCATGGGCTCGCATCTGCTGCAGGAACCTCAGGCGAGCGACGATTCGGTTGTTTAGATCGACCAGTTCTGGCTCGGTCAGTTTGTTGATATCTATTGCCACGAGGGCTACTCCTTATGCTTGCAAGTTTCGGGGATTACGAATGACTCGGCTGCCTTGCCTGCGCGTGTTTCCTCTGACGCCCAACTCAATGTTGGCCCGTGAAACGCTGCATATCGCGGAACGCTGCCCCGTGCCATGGCGCAGAAAGGCGTAGAAACCCTATCGCAATCCACAAATTATGGTCTCGCTTTTTGCGTCAGTATAGTCAGCTTTCGACATTGGCTTTGTGCAAGCGTCTTGAGGCGCTGGGCAGTGTCATCAGGCAGTCGTATTGTCAAAGTGCTCATGTGCGGCTGCTGCGCTACTGTGCCCGCTCACCCTTCGCCATGGATCGGCTGCGTAAAGAGGGTGGAGGGTGCCGCCTTGGTGTGCCGCTGTGCCAAACAACATAGCGAGCCAAGTTCTGACAAGCGCGGCGCTCGGGTAGACGAACTCACACTCACCCCAGTGGAGCTGATCGAGCGTATCGCGGCTTTGGTGCCGCCACCGCGCACCCACCGCCACCGCTACTATGGTGTGTTGGCACCCAACTCGCCGCTGACTCGCCGCTGCGCAGTGCAGTGACGGCGCTGGCCGCGCCGGTGCAGGCACCTACAGCGCATGCTGTGTTAGCTATTACGGGCGAGGGTCTGCCTGGGCTGGTGCCGGCGGACATGGCTACACCACCCGCGCCAGCGCCCTTGCAGCCCAAGCGTGCAGCGCACTACCTCTGAGCCGCACAGCCAGCACCGGACTATGAGGTGGACCAGCGCATCAATTGGTGACTACTGGAGAGGGCGACTTTTATGCCCTGCGGGGCACTCCTACGTCTGCATCAGCCCAAAAACCAGCGGACACGCAGCGCTGGCACCATGGGCGACCTTCATCGACCCAAACCACCAAAGGCAAGGCCGCTTGGATGGCCCACACCCGTGCCATAACCCGTGCCATACTCGGCCTCATGTGGTTGAAATTCCTATCCGTCTGATCCAAAGAGTGCAGTTTATGACTACATCAATAATCCCACTAGTAAAGGTTACATCCCACCAGATCACCCATTACGTCAATCACCAACTTTCCCCAAAAACCTGATTGATACTATGATTGAATCTAAACCTGTGCGTTCTGGTAAATGGACTCGATACGAAACAGCCGTGTGGGAGCAACACTATATTAACCAGAATGGTGGAGTTGGTGGCGGTCAGCTAATAAATAGAATCAATGCTATTACACCGGAAAAAATTGTATTATATAGTAAAGGTCATAACCCCTGTATCTAAAATTCCCAATGGTTAAATTTCAATCTGGCGACATTTTTACTTTTAAACTCAGCACTGATGAGTATATGTGTGGGCGTATAATGCTTGATATAAAAAAGCAGTGTGTACGTCCTAAGTTGCTACCACCTGATTCTCCATTATATTTTTTTAATGGTTCTCTTCTAGTAGAAATTTATAAATCTACTGCCCTGAAACCAGTCATAAATCGTTCAGAAATTTTAATTCCAGGTATTTTTCTAGGTTCAGATTGTCTAGAATCTGGTACCTGGAGTATTATTGGTCATCAAGATGTTAATCCTCAAGAAGTAGAGTTTCCAGAAGCTTTAATTGCTCATGGATTACACGCTCAATTTTTAAGAGGAGAAGTTGCTTTAAATCTTAATTTAAAAGAGGAAGAAATTGAGAAAATCAATGTTTATCAAACTAAAAAACCATCCCATATTTTAGGCGAAATATGTCTTTATCATTTGGGAAGAATAGATGAAATAAATAATTCTTGGGTACATAGTATCGAAGTGTTCAGCTTGAAAAGTTCTGATTTGCGTTTTACACAACACAGGAGTGAAATATACCGTCTTTTAGGTGAGAATGAAAATCAATCATACTATGAAATGTCTAGTCGTCTTGGTTATAATATCCAAAGATTTTACGATAACAAAAAATAAGGAATAAGAAATGTTGACAAGTCTCAATAATGAAGAAAATCAGTTAATAATTTTTTGTCCCTATTGTTTGACACAAGTTGAAGAATCTGTTAAATTGTGTCCTACTTGTGGTGAAGATACGACTCGTGATGCTCTTGTGGAAATGACTTTAGAAGAATATATCAATAGGGAAAGAGTTAATTGTGATGTTTGTGGCAATTTAAAATTAAAACTTGCTCCTTTGTGTGCTGTCTGTCATACATGGCAAAATAGATAATTACAATTATGGACTGATAAAAAATTGAACACCACACAATCTAATTTAATAATGAATCACAATCATCAAAATCAACTCTGGACTAATTCCCAAAAATCACGGTATTTTCTCATTCCTGAAAATGCCCAAATAACTGCGGGATAATTTCAAATCTTGACAATTCATGGCAATGAAAAAAAGTTGATTTAACAAATATAATTAGTTGGGAAGTTTCTGCTGATGAAGCTAGTCAGTATCTGCAATTGGATATGAATCAAGTTTTAGAAACTGCAAAAAATGCCTTTAGTAATTTAATTTTTTTCGCTACTTATGAACATACTGATAATAATTTAATTGCTTCAGCGTTAGGATTTGAAGGTTTGTCAGCCTTGATGCCGATCCTGCACCATGAAAGCTACATCCATGTGCACGATGTGCGGGCGGGGGCATGGGGTTATGGTGGGTTGACGCAGGAATATCGGGCGCAGCACGGTTGATCGTGTTGACCGCTCAAGCCTGTAACGGCTGCGCCACTTTTATCACGCCGCGTGCTCGGACGATACGGTTTCATGGCTTGCTTCAGTGCAATGCTGCCAGCGCCGCTTCGGGCGCTTTGTCCAAGACCTTGAGCAATGCCTTGGCTGCGCCAGTGGGGCTGCGTTTGCCTTGTTCCCAGTTGCGGATGGTTTCCAGTGACACATCGATGCGGGTGGCAAATTCTGCCTGGCTGAAGCCCAGGCGGCGGCGCACCCGACGTGCAAACTTGGCCGCGTCTTGCATGGCAAATGCTTCGTCTTGCGCCATTTGCACGGTAATTTGCGCTTCTGTGGTGGCATCGACCTGGGCGGGGTTGATTCGCCCGATGGTTTGCCCAGCCATCTTTGCGGGTTCAATCTTCATTCGTGTCGTTTTCATATTGCTTGACCTCTCGGGTGTTGGCTTTTCTGGCGGAGATGATGCGGGTTGCGTTGGCGCGAGGGGTGTAGACCACCACAAAGATGCGTGACCCGATGCGCCCTGTGAGTTGCAATCGTTCTTCACCGTAGCCGCGTCGCTGGTCTGCGCGGATGAGTCGATTGGTGTCAAAGAAGGCTTGGGCCGCATAAGCAAAGTCGAACCCCCGTTCCTGAAAACAGGTTTCGCTTTTGGTTTCATCCCATTCGAATTCCATGGCTTAGTGTAGGCCAATGGCCTATGTTTGGCAATCTGCGATTTTTGTGGGGTTGCGTGAACCTTTTGTTTCCTATCAGTAAGCGGCTGCCGAAACTGCACCGCATTCGCAAAATCAGTCATCACTTTGAAGCCGCAGTGATCCGCTGACGTGTCTCGCTCAGGCACACTACACAGCATTTTTCACCTTCCCAGCCGCTTACCGGTCTCAGGGATGACCCATTCATAGAAACTGTCTTGGAACTGCTGGGTCTAGGCACTTGTTGATCGCGATTTCGACATAGTAATCGCTTCCGACATCCGGCAAATCCCCCATCCATTTGGCCTCGGCTGTACCAAACTGACTATCGAAGCGAACGCAATTCTTTGTGCTGTCGTATTGCTGCATGTGTATCTTCATGTTTTCTCCCGCGCTGACGCCATTGGGACTAACCTAAACGTGCGAAGCCTGCATCAAGATCGGCAATGAGATCATTAACGTCCTCCAGCCCGATGCTAAAACGCACCAACTGCCCGCCAGTCCAAGGGTTGACGGTGCGCGTTGGGTAAGCGGTCATCACGAGGCTTTCAAACCCGCCCCATGAATAACCCAAACCAAAGTATTCATAGCCGTCGATCATGGCGGCCAACTGTTGTGGCGAGCAAGGTTTCAACTCGATGGCAAATAACCCTGATGCACCATTGAAGTCACGTTTCCAAATGGCGTGGCCGGGGTCGCTTTCTAGGGCTGGGTACAACACGCGTGCGACCTCTGGCCGACCTTGCAACCACCGCGCCACCGTCATCGCTGATTCCGCATGCCGCTTCAACCTTACATCCATGGTTCGCATACCGCGCAGGGTGAGGAAACAATCGTCAGGAGCCGCTCGCTGGCCGAGTATGTAGTTGGTGTCTCTGACTTGCGGCCAGGTTTTTTCATTGGCGATGACAAGCCCAATCAAGACATCCGAGTGCCCGGCGTAGTATTTGGTCGCAGGCTGCACCACCATATCCACACCGTGGGCAAATGCGTCGAACAGTAATCCTGTCGCCCAAGCGTTATCCATGATGACCACCGCACCGTGTTTATGTGCGATTTTTGCAATCGCAGGAATGTCTTGGATTTCAAACGTATTAGAGCCCGGGCTCTCGGTATAGACCACGGTGGTGTTCGGGCGAATGAGTGCTTCGATGCCCGCGCCGATTAGCGGGTCGTAGTATGTCGTTTCAACACCTAACCGCTTGAGTACCGAATCACAGAAGCGCCGACCGGGGTCATAACTGCCATCGGTCATCAAGATGTGGTCGCCAGATTTCACGCAAGACAATATCGCACCGGCGATGGCGGCAAGCCCGCTCGGAAACGACATGGCGCGATAACCACCTTCGATTTCCGCGACCGTGTTTTCCAGCGCAAGTGCTTGCGGCATATTGAAGATGCCGTAAGTTGGTATCTGTTCATCAGCACCTTGCCGTTTTTGCACCTCGTCCATGTGTGCGAGGGAGTCGAACAAAACGGTCGACGCCCGATGCATCGGCAGATTGACGGTGTTGGCGTGGCTTGCGGCTGTTCGGCTCTGTTGAATCAGTTTGGTGGTTTTGGATTGGCGCATAACGTTATGGCGACGGCTAATTTGTGTGTGGTTCTGACGTTTATACCGAGAACTCGGCTTCCATTGCGCGCCGAAACTCTGCGGCCGTGTTGCCGGAATCAATGGCAACATGATCCCACGTTACCGTCTCACCGATGGCGACATCACGAACCAGCTTGACCTTATGCGCGAGGCCAATTGGCAGCGCACCCTTTGCCAGTGAATCGACGGCGGGCATGAGTTTTCCGTAGACCGTATAGCCGCCTTCGCCGTCCAACACTTCGCCAGCCTTGAGTACACGTTTGGCAGTGGCAACACAATCACCGCGCCAAGCGGTAGCGGCGCCGGTCGCCTCGCGCCGCAATGCCGCACTCGCCACGCTGATGCCGAGCTCCAAGCCAATCAAATGAAATGGTTTATACATACTTGAATACTCACCACTCGCATCGGTGACGAGGCCATATTCTTTGAAGCAACGGCGCACGTACTCGGAGTCTGCCGCGAAGGTCACATAGACGCCCCAGCGCAAATCGCGGAACACCGGGCGACCATCGCGCTCAACACTCGAAATCACTTCGACTTGACCGCGATGATGAAGAATGCCGCCGTGTGCTTTCGGTTTCAGGATGCGCGCAAGATCATCCACGCCGCAAGGCGGAAAATCCAAGCCCAGCGGCGCAGGTGTGAGACCAGTTGCGTTCGCCACTGCCGTCATCTCAATGGCGCTTTTGGTGCCGTCGAGGAACGAATTGAACATCTGCGCGTTGAAGTCGCCACCGGCAACCATCTCCGGCGTAAAGCCGTAGTAACCCCAAACGGTGTCGGGGGTGGAGGCGTGGTACTCAGGCAAGTACTTCGTCCCTTTACCCGCCGCAACAACATCAAAGCCTGCGGTACGCGCCCAATCGACCATCTCACAAATCAGCGCTGGCTGATCGCCGTAGGCGAGGGAATAGACGATGCCCGCATCGTTGGCACGTTTAGCCAGCAACGGGCCGGCCAGTGCGTCGGCCTCAACGTTGACCATGACGATGTGTTTTTTATGTGTGCAGCACGCGAGCACATGCGCGATGCCTGCCGATGGACTGCCGGTGGCATCGATCACCACGTCAACATAGGGCGACGCGATCAGCGACATGGCGTCATCGGTAATAAACGTCGCGCTGGATTGGGAGGCGGCTTCCATTGAGGTCGCGGCGTGTTTTTCTTTCGGCCAACCGACGCGCGAAAGTGAATCCATCGCACGCGCCGGGTTAAGGTCGGCGATGCCGGTGACGTGAAAGCCCGGCGTGCGGGGAACCTGTGAGAGGAACATCGAGCCAAATTTACCCGCGCCGATCAACGCCACACGAACGGGATTGTTGTTAGCGGCGCGCTGCTGCAGAAGTCTATGAAGATTCATCGTAAAGAAATGAGTAAACCCGGCTATTGGTGGGCGTTTTCAGGCAAAAGTGCTTGGAAACGCCCGTCTAGCGACGAGTTTTGATATTGAAAAAGCGGTATCAGGTTGAAAACTTAGTGTCAGCTTGTCATGTCCTTCTCGAGCACCCTGAGCAGATTACAAGTATCCATCTTGCCCCAGCCCGCTTCCATGAGTTTGGACAATTGCTGGTGAACGAGTGCCGTGGCTGGCATCGGTAGATGTTGTTTGGCGGCGGCGTCAGCCACCAAACCAAAATCCTTATGGTGCAAACGCGCTTCAATACCGGCAGCGAAGTCACGCGCGGCCATTTTCGGCCCCATCAGTCCGAGCATTTTTGAGCCGGCGAAGCCGCTCATCAGCGCTTCGACAACTTTATGTAAATCGACATCGTTCACTTCGGCATACAGCATCGCTTCGGCGATACCCTGTATCGCCACGACCTGCACGATCTGGTTACACGCCTTGGTGACCTGTCCATCACCGACGTTGCCCATGCGGAAAATGTTCGTGCCTAGTTTTTCGAGCAGTGGACGAGCGCGAGCCATGTGTTCATCCGTGCCGCCCACCATGATTGTTAGTGTCCCTGCTTCTGCGGCCTTCGTGCCGCCGGATACCGGGCAGTCCATGAAACCAATTTCGCGTTCTGCCAGTTGTGCGGCGATGGCGCGGGTGGCGGTCGCATCGATGGTCGAGAAATCGCAGATGATGGTGCCTGGCGCGGCAGTTTCAATGACGCCGCTAGCGCCGAGCAGCACGGATTCAACATCGGCTGTCGCGGTCACGTTGGTGAAGACAAAATCAGCACCGTTTGCCGCATCAGCAGGAGAAATCGTAGCGACTGCGCCGAGTTCGACGTACGGCGTCATGGCATCCTCACGACGCGCAAAAACACGTAGTTGATGCCCTGCGGCGATCAGGTGGCGGCACATATTGCCACCCATGTTTCCCAGGCCGATAAAGGCGACAGTTGCCATCTACGTGTCCTCGTATGGTTGAGATAGCTGATTAGTTTCGTCGCAAGCCGGTGGCGACGCAAGTACCACCAGTAAACTAGCCAGTTGCACCTGTTCCCTGACGTTGGAGTTTATGAAAACCATTGAATACCCGTTATCACACGCCTCGCTCGATTACATTGAGCTTAACCACCTGCTGAAAGTCGCCGGTTTTGCCGACAGCGGCGGTGCCGGTGGCGTGCTGGTGACGACTGGCGCGGTGAAAGTCGACGGTCAGATTGAACTTCGCAAGCGCAACAAAATTCGGCCAGGGCAGGTCGTGCAGATCGAAGACACCGAAATTCGCGTGCTGCCGAACCCGGCTGGCCTCGTGCTGGCAGAAGCGGTGAAGGCAAAGCCGACATCGAAGCCGCTATCTACGCGAAATGCGCCGGGGCCCGCGCAACGACGTCGCCCCCGCAGCGGCGGCAAACCCAAAAGCACCGCGAAGTAACCTGCGTGGCACTCGTGGCACTACATGGCACTTAAAGCAACCATCTTCAAAGCCGAGCTTGGCGTCTCTGACATTGATCGCGGCGTGTATGGCACTTATCCGCTGACCATCGCGCGGCATCCGTCTGAGACCGATGAACGCATGATGGTGCGTGTATTGGCGTTCGCGTTGAATGTGCATGAGCGACTCGAATTCGGTAAAGGCATTTCGAATGAAGACGAACCCGCACTCTGGCGGCGCGACCTAACGGGCGCGGTTGAACAGTGGATCGACGTGGGCTTACCCGAAGAGCGCTTACTGCGGCGCGCGTGCGGCAAGGCCAGCGAAGTCATTCTCTATGCCTACGGCGGTCGCGGTGTGGATGTGTGGTGGCAAGCCAACGAACGCGACCTTAACAAGCTCGATCGCTTGTCCGTATTCGACGTGTCATCAGAGGCAAGTCGCGAGTTGGCGTTGATGGCGGCACGCACCATGGAGCTCAATGTGACCATCCAAGAGGGGCAGATTTTTTTCGCCGATGCCTCGCGTGTGGTCAACATCGAATTGCGGCCGTTGAAGGGATTCGGCGGTTAAACACGACACGCGAAACACGAAACACGAAACACGAAACACCATTCACTTGCCCGCTTTCGAACGCCCCCCATGAAATTTTCAAGGGGGCGTCGCTACGCGAACAACTTACTTCGCGGCGAAGTGACTCGCTTTTTTCCAACCGCCTGGCGCTTCGCCCTTCGGTGCGGCTGCGGGCAACGCCTTGCCGACAAAGCCGGGCTTGGGCGCGCTGGATTTGCTGAACGCTGGTTTGCCGAGGCTCGATTTCGAAAAGCTCGAACGCTTGTCGCCACCCTCTTTTGACCATGCACCAGCTGCCTTACCACTACCGCCACCGCTGTTGCCAGCGCCAGCATTGTTGCTGTGGCTGCCGCGGTTATTACTTGGCGGGCCTTTGCGGTTGAACGTCTTGCCCGGAGGCTTGCGATCAAACACTTTTTGTTTTGGCTCGAGTCCGTCGATGGTGATGACCGGAATCATTTGCGTGGTGAAACGCTCGATCAATTTCACTTGGAAATTTTCGCGAACGTTAGCCAACGAAATCGCGATACCGCTACGACCAGCACGACCGGTGCGGCCGATACGATGCACGTAGTCTTCGGCCTGGCGTGGCAAGTCGAAGTTAATGACGTGTGAAATACCTTGTACGTCAATACCGCGTGCGGCAACATCTGTTGCCACCAACACACGCAGACGACCACGCTTCAAGTTTTCCAGCGTGCGGGTACGCGCACCTTGTTTCATGTCGCCATGTAATGCACCCGCCGCGTGCCCTTGGCCGATTAAATCGAGGGCTAAATCATCGGCGGCACGTTTGGTCGAGGTAAAGACGATGGCTTGCTGAACTTCGGTATCACGCAGGAGATGGTCTAGTAGGCGATTCTTGTGTGAGAGATCGTCGGCGTAGAGCAAACGCTGTTCGATATTTTCGTGGCGTGTTTTGTGACCTGAGACGTCGATACGCACGGGGTTCTTCATCATGTTGCCGGCCATTGCCGTGATGTTGTTGTCGAGTGTGGCCGAGAACAAGAGTGTTTGACGGTCGGCCGGAACCTTCGCCACAACTGCGTCGATGTCGTCTTTGAAGCCCATGTCGAGCATACGGTCGGCTTCGTCAAACACGAGCATCTGTACACGCGACAAATCAACACGGCCAGACTGCATTTGATCGAGCAGGCGACCGGGGGTGGCGACAAGAATATCCACACCCATTTTCAGCAAACGATTTTGCAACGGGTAGGGCATGCCACCAACGATGGAGACAGTGCGAACACGCTTCATCTTACGGCCATAGGTTTCGGTCGCTTTGGTGACTTGCATGGCGAGTTCACGGGTTGGTGTCAGCACCAATACGCGCGGGCCCGCACCTTTGTCACTCGGGGCAACTTTGTGCGGCTCGGCAAGCAATTGCAGTGCGGGCAACATAAAGGCGGCGGTTTTGCCGCTACCGGTTTGTGCGGAGACCAAAACGTCGCTACCAGCCAGCACTTCGGGAATAGCGCGCATTTGCACATCGGTCGGATCGGTATAACCGGTCATGGCGATGGCTTCGAGGAGGGCTTTGTTTAAGCCGAGTGTTTCAAATTTCATTTTCAACTTTCAATCGTGATGATTCCCCACACCATTGGCAGGGAGCATCGTTACGCGATACACAATGTTGCGAATCGCAAAAACGGCACAGCAAATACCAATGCGCTCCAGAAGGAGTCACGAAGGATCACGATTGAGAGAAGCTAATCGCGGTTGATGCGCCAACACCGGCACCAACCTATATGCGATTCGACAGAGGCGGCGTCAGAACCAAAACGCAGCCCAAAAAGAGAAAAGCGGGGCGGGGGACGATGAACGTAGGTGTTACAAAACTGCGGGTGAATTACAGCTTTGCGGGATATAAATCCAAGCTTGCTGCAATGCACAACACGCATTCTACGGGGTAGTCCTCTAAAACGCTAGAAAAAACTTGTGAATTTTCAGGAAGATAGCGCTTCCTGATGAAGAAAAGCGTGAAAAGTCGTTTACGGACGGGCGTCTTCAGCCACTTTTGCCTCAAAGCCCCCGTCTTTCCTTGTGGTTTGATTCTTGGACTTCTCGAAAACCGTCGCGAGCGGGCGAAGTTCGTGCCGACGGGTTTGGCAAACACGGGACACGTACCCAGTGTACGGCGAGCACCGCAGGCGCGAAATTCGCCCACGCAGCAGGTTTATAGAAGTTCCCTCTTGCGCCGGTTGCACAACATGCGGTCGTGCAAATAAGTGATTTTGGCGCTGGCGGTCTTTTCAAACCACGCCGGAAAAAACGCATGCACCAGCGCGGCGAACGCAGCACCGAATAACGCGCCTGCAAAGCTGAGTGCCACAGCCATGTGCTGCCAGTACGTTTCGCCGACCGTTTCCGGGTGTCCGGTGAAGAAGTTTTTCATGGCCTAAGCTCCTTGTGATGCATCTGTTGAGTGGCAGGGAGTGTAACGAAAGGCCGATGGAAAGAGCTTGCGGTTATCGCCGAGAGATTGCATTATCTGAGAATGATTTACTCAAAAATAAGCCAATATGGAAAAAATAGCATTGGATGCCTTCGACAAGCGCATTCTTCACGCTTTGCAGGAAAACGCCATGTTGAGCTTGGCGGATCTCGCCGTGGAGGCAAAACTCTCGCCCACGCCCACCTGGCGACGGGTGCAGCGGCTAGAGTTGGCGGGAGTCATCGCGCGGCGGGTGGCGTTGCTCGACGCCAAAAAAATCAACCTCGGGGTGACGGTCTTTGTCGGCATCAAAACCAACCAACACAATCAGGCTTGGCTAGATCGCTTTGCTGCGGCGGTCGCCGAGATTCCAGAAATCGTTGAGGTATATCGCATGAGCGGCGATATCGACTATCTGTTGCGTGTGGTCGTTCCCGACATCGCAGGGTACGACGCGGTCTATCGGCGCTTGATCAAATCCATCGAGTTGTTTGATGTGAGTTCGAGTTTTGCGATGGAGCAAATGAAGTTCACCACCACGCTGCCGCTTGATTACGTGTAGCCTGAACATTTCATGGGGCGCGTTGGAAAGCGCGTGAGTGGGCGGGCCATGAAAAATTCAGGTTAGACCGAGGGCAGTGCAATGCCTCGTATCGCGAGCTTGTCCTGTTTCATCGTCGCGGCTAACAGCTTGGACGCTTGATACACCGCTTGGATGGTCGGGGTGGGGACTGCCGCGCGAATGCCGAGTTCGACCACTGCACCGACCAGCGCGTCGATTTCGATTTCGCGCCCGGCTTCGACATCTTGCAGCATCGAAGTCTTGTGTTTGCCCACCTTGGCCGCGCCTTCGATACGCTTTTCGAGCGGCACGCGGAAGCTGGCGCCGAGTTTTTCGGCGACTGCCTGTGCCTCGCGCATCATGTTTGTTGCCAATGCGCGACCAAACGGGTTTTCGCAAATATCAACGAGGGTCGCGTGCGTTAATGCGGAAATTGGGTTAAAGGTCAGGTTGCCCCAGAGCTTTAGCCAAATTTCATTGCGGATGTTGTCGAGCACCGGCGCTTTTAAGCCAGACTTGGCAAAGATGTCCGACAAGTCCTTAATGCGGTTGCTTTGGCTGCCGTCGAGTTCGCCCAGCGGGAAACGCTCGCCTTCGATGTGCTGCACTACCCCCGGCGCGACCAACTCGGTGGCCGGATAGACCACGCAGCCGATAATGCGATCGTTCGGAATCCCCTCAAGACACACGCCATGCGGGTCAACCGTCTCCACGCGAGTGCCTGCGAGGTCACCGCCGTGATTCACAAAATACCAAAACGGAATGCCGTTTTGCATCGTAATGACGGTCGTCTTTGGGCCGAAAAGTGGCTCAAGCTGATGAACCACGGACTCCACTTGATGTGCCTTGAGCGCCAAGATGACGCAATCAACGTGCCCGACTGCGGCAAAACTATCCGTGGCCTTCACAGTCTTCGCTTCCAGCACGCTGCCATCGTGGAATTTAACCGTCATGCCGCGGGCGCGAATGGCGTCTAAGTTTTTCCAGCGTGCGATGAACGTGACATCTTCACCTGCGGCAGCGAGTTTTGCCCCAACAAAGCCGCCGATCGCGCCGGCACCAACAATGCAAAATTTCATTCCAATCCTTCGATATCGGTCATACAACTAATGACGTTTTGTTTCGCGCCATTGTGCTTCGCGAGTGGGCAACGCACAAGTTTTTTTGTGCGCCGCTTAAGGGCCTCGTCTCCGCGCACTGCTCCTGCCCCCGCTAATTGCCCCTGTCCCGGCCTATTTCCCTTGTCCCCGCGCAGGCGGGGACCCACTTTTGTTAGTCAATCCGCTACGCCACAACAGATACACACCAAACGCCACCATCGGCACACAAAGCCACTGCCCACGGGTCATGCCGAGCGCTTGGAAGCCCAGGAACGCATCCGGCTCGCGCGCAAATTCTGCAAAAAAACGGAAGCCACCGTAGCCTAACAAAAATACTGCCGACACCGCCCCCACGGCGCGTGGTTTCTTGCTGTACCACCACAGCAGCAAAAACAAAAACACACCTTCGCCGAGCACGTTGTAGAGCTGCGAAGGGTGACGCGCCACCGGGGTGGCATCGATCTGCGGGAACCACATTGCCCACGGCCAGGTGCTGGCGTCGGTGATGCGCCCAGGTAATTCACCGTTGATGAAATTACCAATCCGCCCTGCGCCGAGCCCGGTCGGCACCAGTGGCGCGATGAAGTCCGTGACTTCAAAAAAACTGCGATTGTGTTTACGCCCCCACCACCACATCGCCACCAGCACACCGAGAAACCCGCCATGAAAGCTCATGCCGCCCTGCCAGACATAAAAAATCTCAATTGGGCTTGAGAGGTAGTAGCTGAATTTGTAAAACAGGATGTAGCCCAAACGACCGCCCAGCACCACGCCGAGAATGCCGTAAAACATGATGTCTTCCACCGATTCCGCCGTGTAGCCCTGCTCGGGTCGGCGTTTAGCGTGGGTGCGCCCCAACACGAGGAACAACACAAAAGCCGTCACATACATCAGGCCATACCATTTGACTGAGACGGGGCCTAACGAAAGGAAGGTGGGGTCGAACTGGGGATGAGTGAGCATTGGATTTGAGACGTGTGCATCAAAGAAAAAGGCCAGTGCGATTATCGCACTGGCCTCGTGGCGTTACTCTAAAGAAACTCTCCCGCGTCGGCCTAAGGTAACTGTGGGCACGGCGACCACAAAACAACTGTCACCCCGGCTCATTTACGTAACTGCGCCGGGGCCCAAGTTTGCTAAACCACGGAGAAGCGTGACCTTGGACCCCGGCCTACGCCGGGGCGACATGCTAAATGTAGTGCCCTCATTGAAGTGCCCTCATTGAAGTGTTTTAATGCACTTGTCACATTAACTTTCTATGTGTCCAATTGCGCGAGTTTAGTCCGCCTTAATATTCGCCTTCTTCACCACCTCAGCCCACCGTGTTTTCTCTAGCGCGATAAACGCCGCAAACTCTTTCGGCGTGGTGGTCACAGGCTCTGCCGCCTCTGCGGATAACCGCTCTGCAATGCCGGGGGTTTTGCCCGCCGCGACTGCCGCATCGTTCAGCTTCTTGATGATCGCCTCCGGAGTACCCGCCGGTGCCAAGATGCCGTACCACTGCGAGGTTTCAAAACCCGGAAAGCCCTGCTCCGCCACGGTGGGTACATCCGGCAGTGCAGGAATCCGTTTTGCCGAGCCAACAGCAAGCGCGCGCAACTTACCAGCTTTGATTTGTGGGAGCAGCGGCGGCGCGCCGGTGAAAGTGCCTTCAGTCAAGCCGGCCACTAAGTCCACCAGCATTGGACCCGTACCCTTGTACGGCACGTGCTGCATTTCCACCCCGGCGACCTGTGCCAAATACGCCATCGCTAAATGGCCGGAGCTGCCGTTACCCGCCGAGCCATAGTTGACGCTTCCAGGTTTGGCCTTGGCCATAGCAATAAACCCCTTTAAATCTTTCGCCGCGACTTTGTCTGGATTCACCGCGACGATATTTGGCACCTTGGAAAGCAACGTGACCGGCGCAAAATCCTTCACCACATCGTAAGGCAGTTTGGCGAACATCGCGGGGTTCACCGCGAGCGTGCCAACGTGGCCCAAAATCAGCGTGTAACCATCCGCCGGTTGGCCTTTGGCATCCACCATCGCGATATTGCCCGCGCCGCCGGGTTTGTTTTCCACAATGACGTTTTGCCCGAGGATCTTGGACATTTCCGCCGCGTAAGCGCGTGAGACGATCTCTGAGCTGCCGCCCGGCGCAAATGGCACCAACAAACGAATCGGCTTGTTTGGGTAGGTCTGTGCCGCCGCGGCCGTTGCAACCAGCGCAAAAGACGCCATACCAATCCACAGCGCCGCCAAATAAACGTTTGTTGTTTTTTTCATCTTATTTCTCATCCATGTCCAAGGGGTTTTGGCTGACCCGACCGGGCCATCCGGTACAATCTTTACCTATTCAAACATTTTTTGATTCGTAAGTACATTGGCCGCTATGACCACACCTAAATACCGCTCATTCACCATCACCCAGGGCGTTGAGCGCGCCCCCAACCGCTCCATGCTGCGCGGCATCGGCTACGAGGATAACGATTTTTATAAGCCCTTCATTGGTTTGGCCAACGGCCACAGCACCATGAACCCGTGCAACGCCGGCATTCAGCCGCTGGCCGACGCAGCCGACAAAGCCATCCGTGACGCGGGCGGCATGCCGCAGATGTTTGGCACCATCACCGTCACCGACGGTATCTCGATGGGCACCGAAGGCATGAAGTATTCGTTGGTGTCGCGTGAAGTGATTGCGGATTCGATTGAGACCGCCTGCCAATCACAATTTATGGATGGCGTATTGGCAATAGGCGGCTGTGACAAAAATATGCCGGGTGCGATGATCGGCATTTGCCGCATGAATATCCCGGCCATCTTTGTTTATGGCGGCACCATCAAGCCCGGCCACTACAAAGGCAAAGACCTGCAAGTGGTGAGCGTGTTTGAAGCGGTGGGTTCGTTTAACGCCGGCAAGATGAACGAAGAAGATTTTGGTTGTATCGAGCGCCACGCCATCCCCGGTGTGGGTGCCTGTGGTGGCATGTACACCGCCAACACCATGTCGTCGTCGTTCGAGGCGCTTGGTATGTCGCTGCCGTATTCATCCACCATGGCCGCGGAAGATGATGAGAAAAAGGTCTCGACCGCAGAATCTGCCCGCGTGCTGGTTGAGGCCGTCAAAAAAGGGCCGAATAGTGGCCTGCGGCCACGCGACATCGTCACCCGCAAATCCATCGAAAACGCCGTCTCGGTCATCATGGCCGTGGGTGGCTCGACCAACGCCGTGCTGCACTTCCTAGCGATTGCCCATGCGGCTGATGTGGAATGGACGATTGATGACTTCGAGCGTGTGCGCAAAAAAGTTGGTGTCTTCTGTGACTTGAAGCCTTCCGGCAAATATGTGGCGGTGGATTTACACAAAGCCGGTGGTGTGCCGCAGGTAATGAAGATGCTCCTCAAAGCCGGCCTCTTGTTTGGTGAGTGTATGACCATCACCGGCAAAACCATCGCCGAAACCTTGGCCGATATTCCGGATGCACCTCGGGCGGATCAAGATGTGATTCGCCCATACGACAACCCGATGTACAAAGAAGGCCACTTGGCGATTCTGAAAGGCAACCTCGCACCCGAAGGCTGTGTGGCCAAAATTACCGGCCTCAAAAACCCCGTCATCACCGGGCCTGCACGTGTGTTTGATTCCGAGCCGGAATTGATGGACGCCATCATGGCCGACAAGATCACACATGGCGACGTGGTCGTGCTGCGCTACGAAGGCCCCAAAGGCGGCCCCGGCATGCGCGAAATGTTGGCGCCCACCTCGGCACTTATCGGCAAAGGCTTGGGCGAGACCGTGGGCTTGATTACCGATGGCCGATTCTCTGGTGGCACATGGGGCATGGTGGTCGGGCACGTGGCACCAGAAGCGTATGTGGGCGGCACCATCGGCCTCGTGCGCGAAAACGACTCCGTGACCATCGATGCCAAGCAGTTGTTGATTCAACTGAATGTGGATGACGCCGAGATCGCAAGACGCAGAGCCGAATGGAAAGCACCTGCGCCGCGGTACACCCGTGGTGTGCTGGGCAAGTACTTTAAGTTGGTGGGAACGGCGAGCAAAGGGGCGGTGACGGATTAGCGAGTTCGGCGTCCTACAACCAAACATCGAAGAAAACTTTCACCGCGCAAGGAGTCCAGCCCGAGTTGGCCCGACATAAAATTCAATTATGAAATCTAAAGAAACACAGAATATGTCTGGGCCTGTAAACATCGGAATTGCGGACAATGGGATTGGAATTGTCGAATGGAAGTCGGACGCTAGCCCGGGATGGCGGTTGATAAATGGGCCCGCGAAAGAGGCGCTTGATCAACTTGATGACGAGAGCATCAACTGTGTGGTTACATCGCCCCCCTATTTTTGGCTGCGCGACTACAAGGTGAACGGGCAGATTGGTCTCGAAGACAGTGTAGAAGCATATGTTGCTTCAATAAAGGAGGTAATGGAGAAAGTGCGCTCTAAGTTAACGAAGGACGGGGTGCTATTTCTAAATCTTGGTGATACCTACTATTCGGGAAAAGGCGCCGCACATGGAAACGACAAGAAAAGTACGAAACGTCGGTTTGGTCTTCGTGCTGTAGACAAAAGTGGTGGCCTTGGCATTGGATTGCAGAAGAAGTCCATTATTGGAATACCGTGGCGAGTCGCAAATGCAATGTGCCTAGATAATTGGGTTTTGAGATCGCCGATCGTTTGGCACCGTGACAATTGTCTAGTTGAACCAACGGCGAGAGACAGACCAAGTCGTTCTTACGAGTTCGTGTTCATGTTCGTCAAGTCAAGAAAGTACTATTTCAACAAAAAGGATTTGCCGAACGACAGTTGGGCAGAAGATGTGTGGCGGATATCCACGCGACCAAAACCAAACGGCGCGTTAGATACCGCGCCTTTCCCCGACGAATTAGTAGAGCGTTGTCTGACGGTGGGCTGCAAACCAGGAGGGGTAGTGCTCGATCCGTTTGCCGGCAGTGGAACGACGATGCGGGTCGCGACAAGGCGTGGCTTACCCGCTATTGGAATCGAGTTAAACGCCAGCTTCTGCGAATACATAGTTAAGCAACTGCATGGAGACCAAATTGGACGTTAAGTTTCTCTCTGCGGCACGCGTTCGAGAGGCGCAGGCGAGCTTAAGCGACTTCCACGTGTTTTTCGGAACGACGTTACTTGTCTTTCTCCAAAACGATCTGCCAATAAATTCCATGGCGGAGGTTGCGCTCGACGCCGAAAACAAACAACATCTTCGGAAATATTTTCGACTGCACCCCCGTTCCGACTATTTCTTTATCCCATTCAAAGCAAAAAAACTTGATGGGCACTGGCGCGGGCCTAAGTACGCTTCAACGTCGCTCCAAGCGATAAATACGCAGGCGTTTAGCGATGCGCTGGATCACGAGCGAGGGACGCGGCGTTGGGCTTGGCGCCCAGATTTCCTTTCTGCTCTGGCGGAACATTTACCACCCAGTAGACGCCTCCCTCTAGTGGATTTTGCGGTCTGGTTCATGCGCGAGGAAGGTTGGCAGCCAACCGCGACAATTCAAAATGTTGTCGTTCGATTCGTTAAGACCTTTCATCTAGATGAACGTGTCGTAGATCGTCTATTTGAGCCTCCGCCACTAAGTTCGCGCGACAAGGCGCTTTTTTCTGAACGACCAGTTGGTTGGGAGCAATTGATTGAAGGTTACGGCGTGCCACCGGATGTACTACCAGAAAGTGGTGCGATTCTTCAGTATTTGGCGTTTGAAGGTATTGGGCCAACAAAAAGAATGAGCCTGCATCCAGGCTCCCGTCTGAATATTTTTACGGGAGACAACGGGCTCGGGAAAACTTTCCTCCTCGATATTATTTGGTGGGCGCTCACGCGGGAATGGCCGGATCACGTTGCGCGGCCACTCAAGGATTCGGCTACGCCGCCCACAATACAGTTTTCTGTATCGGGCCATTCTGAAAGCGCGAAGGTGAAGGCGGTCTTCGACAGTAAGTTAACCGCATGGAAGGTGCCCAAAGTTTCAGCCCTGTCCGGCTTAGTCATTTATGCCCGAGTGGACGGGTCATTCGCGATTTGGGATCCGCTCAAGCGCTCCGCACCAAGCAACCAGGGGTTGGTTGAAAAGACTTCATGCGTATCTTTAACTCGAGAAAGTGTTTGGAACGGCAACGACGAAACCGAGGGACTATTGCGGGATGTAGTGAGATGGCAGACCAGAGCGAATGAGTCATCTGCGTTTAAGACGTTTGAGAGAATTCTTCAACATGCCAAACCACCCGATCTCAAGGAGTTTGCGGTAGGACGGCCCGTGCGTGTTCCCGGCTGGACGATGGAAGTGCCCACAATTATCCATCCGTATGGCGAGGTCCCAATTGTTTACGAGTCAGCTGGGGTAAAGCGAATTCTTACACTTGCGTACTTAATCGTCTGGGCGTGGGAGGAACACCGGCATCTTGCGAAGTTACAGGGCCGCAGAGAAGAGCGGCAAATGGCAATAATTATCGACGAAGCTGAATCGCACCTTCATCCAAAATGGCAACGCGTTCTGCTCAAGTCGTTACTTCAAATCGCGAATGATTTGCACGAAGACCTTTCTATTCAGTACTTCCTTGCCACGCATTCACCCACTGTTCTCGCCTCGGCGGAGCCAATTTGGGACACTGATTCCGACCGGCTATTTCATTTGCAACTCAATGACTTTGGCTCAGTAGAACTTGATGAGCTTGCGTTTGAGATTCGTGGCAGTTCTGATGCCTGGCTTTTGTCTCCATCATTTGACGCTACCCATCCTGGGTCAACTTCTGCAGAGGAGGCATTAGCCGCGGCTAAGGCGCTGATGGACGCAAGAGAACCGACAGTAAAACAAGTCCGTGACGTTACTTCCCGTTTAGCTCAATACCTTTCGCCGGAAGATCCCTTTTGGCTTCGCTGGGTGATTTTTGCAAACGTGAAAGGGGTGGAGATTTGATTCCTATAACACCCCCACTCCCGCCGCAAACCTACCAACAGTCGGTCGAGGTGCCTGGCGCAGTTTTTCTGTCGACGACGCCAAACCCAACAAGACACCAATGGTCAAAACATAACTATTGGCGACACATTCACTCGCCGTTGTACACGGCGATGAACGGAATTTGTTGTTACTCCGCGTCGTTCACCCCCAGGCGACAGGGAAAAGGGCCCGACCATACGAGTGTCGACCACTTTGTTCCTAAGACGGTGGATAGCAAGCTCGCGTACGACTGGAACAATTTCAGACTTTGCCGAGCAAAACTGAATAACCGAAAGGATAACTTTCAAGACGTATTGGATCCATATGTTATTTCCAACGGCTGGTTTCGAATAAATTTTGCTACGTTTTCGCTTGAACCCGACTCAAACCTGAAGGCCGCAGACGCTAACGCTGTTGTCCAAACCATTAATCGCCTTGGATTGAATTCTGATGATCAGTATGTCAACGAGCGAGCGCGGGCTGTGTACGCTTACGTAGAAAACAGATTGTCGATGAGTGAACTGCGGCGCTTCTATCCCTTTCTCGCTTCCGAAATTGCTGCGCAGAAGTTTGATCTCAACTTTCTTGGCCAATTCCGGAAAACGCTACAGAATCCGCAAGTTCGAGCCGCATTGCAGAGCCAAGGTCTGCTCTAAGGTTGACGGAAGTTGAAGGAAATCAAAGGAAATTTAAGGGGGCAGCGTCGATATATTTATTCGCGGTCGCAACACGACGAATACGTGCCCCGCGTCTTTAGTTTCTCGAGCGGAAAGAGAAAATTAAAGGGGTCAGCGACAATTTTTGAGGCGTGTGTCGACCGCACAAAACAAATCGTCGCTGACCCTCATGGCACTACCTTAAGCGATTTTCGCGCTTCGAGGATAGCGGCTCGGGCTTGATCACGTGGGACTGTCAAGTAGGCATGCGTTGTTGGTCGTCGCTTGACGGCATGAGGCTCTATTCGGTCTGGTCGATGCGGAATGATCCTCGTTGAAATTGCACGAAGCATTGCCGTCACGACGGATTCTGTGGCCTCACCTAGATGCCATCGCCATTGTTGGCTAAAGGCGTGCCAAAGCTGAAGTGTGGCCTTGAAGCTCAAGGCACGCGGCAGGACGTGGGCCAGCACGGCGGCACGCACCATGAGTGAGCGGATCAGGTTATAGGCCAGCAGGTGGACAGCAACTTCCTTTCTGGCCATCTCCGGCGACTTGCTGCGCAGGATATCCATGCCGATCTCGGATTTGATGCTGCGGAAGTCAACCTCGATCATCCAGCGCTTGCGATAGAGCGCATCGAGATCACTCGTTGAGACGCGCTTGGCGTCGACGAGTGTGGTCACCAGCTCGCGACCACCTACCTCGGTCTGACGAACGATGAGTTCTTCGGGCATCGTGGCGTACTGCTTGGCGTCCATCCACTTCGGGCGCTGCGGTCGCACCCATCGTACCAAGCGGTCGCCGCCGCCGAAGGTCTCGATGATCGCCTCCGGAGAGGTTAAGCGCTTCTGGTGTTGTCGGGTCAAGATATCGACGCCACGCGCCAACAGCATGGCAATGGTGAAGTAAGTGCAGTGATAGCGATCCACCAAAATCACGTCTCCACTGTCGAGCTGTGGCATCAGTTCACGAAATAGCGCTTGCTCGCCACTACCCTTGCCCTTGGTGGACCCCATCGCGACACCGAGCACCGCACCGGTGGCCAAGGAAAGGAGGCCGACGAGTTGTGCGAACGGGAATCCTAGTCCTGGTGCTTGTTCGCCGCTTTGTGGATATGCCGCTTGATTGGCCGGTGTATCCGGCATCGAGACGGTGGTGCCATCCAAGAGCTTGACGCGCCGCCCTCGCCAGCGCCATTGACTCGGTGCGGATTGCTCCAGACGCTCTCCAATGGTCGCGCTCAGCTGTTCTACCAGCGAAATCGGTAACCGCTGGCGCGCTTTGCAGTAAGGGCCGGTGTTGAGGCTGCAAGGGGCTTGATCCCGCGCATGGCGTGCGCTCAGGTATCGGGCGACGGCATCTTGGCACGCGCCATCCGCAGACAGACTCTGCTCAATGAATAGCCCCAGTGTCGTCAACGGTGGGTAGAGCCGGTCACGGTAGCTGCCGACCTCAAGATTAACAATCGATTGTAGCCGCGCCAGTGGTATTGCCTCGCTCATTGCCGCGCCGGGGGCTTCGGCGACAAACTGCTTGAAACGAAAAACGCTCGACTGTAGGCGTTTTTTTGGTATCGTCACACATGGCTGATCCTTTCTGTTTTGACGTTGATGTTAGATACCAGCATCTTAACAAGTGAAGGCTCTCAGCCAGCTTTCTTTCCGTGCGCTTTCATGGCAAAAATCGCTTAAGGTAGTGCCATGAGTCGCTGACCCCTTTAATTCCGACTGCCGTTGTTTGAGATTGTAAATTGGGGTCAGACACCATTTATAAGTTAAAGGGGCCATGAGCGCCCGATTTTCTTGAAAAACCCTAGCATTTACGGGTGATTTCAAACGGTTTCGCCTGAAGATGCTCGCCGATATTAGAGTTTGCTTCTCGGGAACTTCTATAAACCTGCTGCGTGGGCGAATTTCGCGCCTGCGGTGCTCGCCGTACATTGGGTACGTGCCCCGTGTTTGCCAAACCCGTCGGCACGAACTTCGCCCGCTCGCGACGGTTTCGAGAAGTTCCCTCCACGGAGATGCTGCAAACTTGGGTTCCGGAATTTCGCCATGCTCATCCGGGACGACAGTTTTAAGGTTGCCTCTGCTTGTTGCCCGAACGTACAACCACAAGGGTTGCAGCCGGCTGCGTAAGTTGACTAAGTTGATGGACTAAGTCAAACTGGCACCTTCCACAACCACTAAAGAACGCAACATGATCGTCAACGTTCACGATGCCAAGACGCAATTTTCAAAGCTGCTGGATCAAGCCCATGCTGGTAAAGAAATCATTCTGGCGAAAGCGGGCAAGCCTTATGCGCGCATGATGCCGTTGGCACCTGCCACGTCGAAGCGCCAGCCCGGCCGGCTGAAGGGCATCAACGATAAAGCGTTCTTTGATCCGCTCCCCAGTGCAGATCTCAAGGCGTGGGAGCCGCGTTGAAGCTGTTGCTGGATACACACGCTTTACTTTGGTGGTGGGCCGCTGATGCGAGGTTAAGCAAGCGTGCAACCAAAGCCATGGCTGATGAAGCCAATTCCGTTTTAGTGAGTGCGGCCAGCGCTTGGGAAATCGCGACCAAGTTTCGAATTGGCAAATTGCCGGGGGCACAAACGGCGATTGACCAGTTTGAGATGCTCTTGGTTGCTGACGGATTTGAACACCTCGCCATCAATGCGCGGCACGCGCTCCGAGCCGGCAGTTTTGACGTGAATCATCGCGACCCGTTCGACCGCATGCTCGCGGCGCAGGCGCTTGCCGAAGGCGCGACGCTGGTCACAGACGACGCCGCGATGAAATTGTTTCGCGTGAAATGTCTTTGGTAGCGGCGACAGGTTAACGGGGTTGGAGCCACAAATCAAAGCGGCCAGTTAGCGCTCGCGTAGTTATCGAGATTGATAGTGCCATGAGGGTCAGACTCGATTATTTTGGCAAACCCTAGCATTCACGGACAGTTTCAAACGGTTTTGCCTGAAGATGCTCGTCGATATTAGAGTTCCCTCTACACAGATGCTGCAAACTTGGGTCCCGGAATTTCGCCATGCTCATCCGGGACGACAGTTTTAAGGTTACCTCTGCTTGTTGCCCCAACGTACAACCAAAGACCAAATGGCCCCAAAGACCAAATGGGGGGTCAGACACCATTTCCCACCTTTTACTAAGGTTTCTTCAGCCCAATGTGTTGGTTCGATGTCACCCCCATCGAAACATAGATGCTGGTGAGGCCGTCCACACCAACATCGGCCGGTGTCACCCAATCCTGCGGCACGTAGATCAATCCCCCACCGACCGGCACCGGCGCGGTCGGCACGATTACTGCGTAATAGGGCTTACCCGCCACGAGCACAGGATCAGGTGTGGATAGCAGGCCTAACACCGCGACGCCGTCACCGCCGCCGAAGTGTAGCCAGACGGGACTCATGGCGTTGAGTTTTTCTTGGTCACGCTGCGCGAACAAATCAACCAGCGACTTCACCACGTCGTAGATATTGCGTACCACCGGGATACGCTGCACGACAGTATTGAGTAGATTTGCGAGGAACTTTGTCAAGCCGAACCGCACCAACAGCCCCAGCAGGAAGATTGCGGCCACCACCACGCCGAGGCCGATCAGGTAGGCCACCCATTCGGATGCCATGCCGAAGCCGAACACCTGCATCAAGTCGCCAAACCAACTGCCGGGTCCCATGTAGGCGTAAAGAAATCGCACCGCCCATACAACAATCAAGACGGTGGCGACAATTGGCAATGCGGCCAACGTGCCGGTGACAAAGGTGTTAACGATTTGCTGGCGGGAGGTTTTCATTAGGATGTTTGCTAGGAGTGCAGCGGAGGCAAGAATTATAGAGTCCGGCTGGGCACGCAGGTTCGCCAGCGGTGAGGTGCTGGCGCAAAATAGTAGCTAATAATCGGGGACATACCATAATGGCGCTGTCTCAAGCGAAATTCTGTTCTTAACCTAGAGACAATGGCTTGCCTAAACCGACTTAGAAAACGGTCTCCCCCGGCGCACCGCCTGTGGTTGTCCGCCGGGACGACAGACTTAACGTGGTGACATGAGCCCCTGTTCCATTTAATTCCGCTTTAGTTGCCCACAGAACACGTCGCGGAGGCGTGTTTTGACGAAGCGCGCCGTTACGGGCATGTCCCCCACTGGGGCTGTGCTTTCTTCCATTTGCTGGCGTTGAAGTTGAAATGCTCTGGTTCTTCTGTGACTTCTCGCAAACACCAATTTCTCCGTTACGGTCGGGGGGCGTCAGACCCATGAAATGTGTCGGCTGGCGCAGACATTGGCGGCGACTGTCATTTTTGCGGCGCGCACGTCGGGTAAAATGCACATGTCGCAACAGCCAATCATCCCCATGGAAGAGTCTCCCAAACGATCGCTGATGGAACGTCTATCCTCGCTGCTGCTGCGCGAGCCAGAAGACCGAGATCAGCTCGTAGAACTCTTGCACGGTGCGCTTGAGAAAGAACTTCTCGACGCGGATGCGCTGACGATGATTGAGGGCGTTCTGCAAGTCTCTGAAATGCAGGTGCGTGATGTCATGTTGCCTCGCTCTCAAATGGACATGATTGACGTCGAGGATGAGCCAGAACAGTTCATCCCCAATGTCATCGAGACGGCGCATTCGCGATTCCCTGTGTTTGAAGATAGCCGCGATAACGTCATCGGCATTTTGTTGGCGAAAGACCTGCTGCGCTACTACGCCAACGCAGAGGACTTCGATGTGCGTGACATGCTTCGGCCAGCGGTGTTTGTACCAGAATCGAAGCGATTGAATGTCCTATTGCGCGAATTCAAGGCCAATCGCAATCACATTGCGATTGTGGTGGACGAATATGGCGGCGTCGCGGGACTCATCACGATTGAAGATGTGATTGAGCAAATCGTCGGCGATATCGAAGACGAGTTTGATTTTGACGAGACTGAAGACAATATCCTTCCCGACAAGGCCGGTCGCTATCGCGTCAAGGCGATTACTGAAATTGAAGATTTCAATGCGCATTTTTCGTCAAATTTCCCCGATGAAGATTTCGACACGGTAGGTGGGCTGGTTGTGAGTCACTTTGGTCATGTGCCCAAGCGCAATGAATCGATTACCTTCGACGGCTTCCGCTTCGTCGTGCTGCGTGCGGATAGCCGCAAGGTACACTCATTGATGGTTGAACGACTGGCATTCTCCGCGACAGTCGCGCAAGACGGCGCGTTGATGGCGGCGACCAAAAAATCCTGACCGGGTCTTGATCGTGCGCTCATCCTGGTCCGGTATCGCGCTGGCCGTCATTGCTGGCGCGCTTGCTGTACCCGCGTACGCGCCTCTCTACGCATGGCCACTCGTGATCATTTCGCTCGTCGGCTTGTTTGGGCTGTGGCAGCGCTCGACTTCCCCGGCACACGCGAGCGCGATCGGGTTTGCGTGGGGCCTTGGACTTTTTTTGGTTGGTGTGCCTTGGCTTTATGTGAGCCTCCATACCTATGGCGATATGCCCGCGCCGTTGGCCGCGATTGCCATCTTCCTGTTTTGTGCTTACCTATCGCTGTTTCCTGCCTTGGCAGGCTATGTGCAAGCAAAAATTCGATGTGGGCCGATTTGGCGGCTGGTACTGTTGATGCCTGCTGCTTTCGTCGCCGCCGAGGCATTTAGGGGCTGGTTTGTCACTGGGTTCCCGTGGCTTATTGCGGGGTACACGCAGACGCCAGGATTTGCACCCGCGCCCCTTGCTGGCCTCGCCCCTTTATTCGGGGTTTTCGGCATTTCATTGGTGCTTGCCATGACCGCAGGCGCAGTGGTTCTCGGGTCTGCTCGGCTCTCCACGTTGGCGCCGAAGGCACGTTTGCGACGATGGCTTTTTACAGCGGGTGCCGTGGTTTGGGGGCTCGCCCCGTTACTCGGACGTGTCGAATGGACCGCGCCATCTGCCGCACCAGTTGCCGTGTCACTGTTGCAGGGAAACGTGCCGCAAAATTTGAAATGGCGCGAAGATCAGGCGGCAGCGTCATTGGAAAACTATCTGCAACTGGTCGAACAAAGTCGTGGCAAGTTGATCGTGTTGCCCGAGACGGCGCTGCCGTTTATGCTCGATCGCCTACCGCCATCCGTGACCGCAGCAATGGCAAGCCGGGCGCGCACAAACGGCGGCGATGTGCTGTTGGGCGTTGTGTTCCGAGACGCATCGCCAGCCACTGACGGTAACCAGCGCTACTTCAATGGCGCGGTGGCGTTTGGCACTTCGCCGATACAGCAGTACGCGAAGCACCACTTGGTTGCGTTCGGCGAGTTTGTGCCGCCGTTGTTTTCTTGGGTATATCGGTGGCTAAAGATTCCACTTAGTGGATTTACACCCGGTGCTGAAGTGCAGCCGCCAATGCAAATTGGTGGCCATACGGTGGCGGTGAATATTTGCTATGAAGACGCATTTGGTGCCGAGATTGTACGGGCACTTCCGGCCGCAGAGCTGTTGATCAATATGTCGAATATGGCGTGGTTCGGGACTTATCTCGCGGCCGATCAGCATGCACAGTTGTCCCAGATGCGAGCGCTCGAATCCGGGCGTTGGATGCTGCGGGCGACAAACACTGGCGTGACAGCCGCGATCAATGACAAGGGCGAAATTGTCGCGTCGCTGCCGCAGTTTAGCCGCGGCGTACTCGAAGTGAGCGCCACGCCGATGCGCGGTGCCACGCCGTATAGCCGTTGGCGGGACTGGCCGATTCTCATGCTGGTGGCCATACTGATCATCGGTAGTGGCTTGGCGGCGCGGTATTGGGGCGAATATAGCCACAAAATTCGTTAAATCTGTCTTTGCTGCACAGGGTGAAACCCTTAAAATTGGCGTTTCGCTCTCGATTGTCAAAATACATGTTCGGTCCCACCTTCCAAGAAGTTATCTTGCGGCTCCAAAACTATTGGAACGCCAATGGCTGCGCACTGTTGCAACCCTATGATATGGAAGTTGGTGCGGGGACCTCGCACACTGCAACCTTCCTGCGTGCACTAGGCCCTGAGCCGTGGCGGGCGGGTTATGTGCAGCCGTCGCGCCGCCCAAAAGACGGGCGTTATGGCGAGAATCCGAATCGCTTGCAGCACTACTACCAGTACCAAGTGGTGCTGAAACCATCGCCACCGAATATCCTCGACCTATACCTAGGCTCGTTGGATGCGTTGGGGCTCGACCTGCAAAAGAATGACGTTCGGTTCGTAGAGGACGATTGGGAAAACCCGACACTCGGTGCCTGGGGACTCGGTTGGGAAGTGTGGATGAATGGCATGGAAGTCACGCAGTTTACGTACTTCCAACAGGTGGGCGGTATCGAGTGCAAGCCGATTACCGGCGAGATTACCTACGGCCTTGAACGCTTGGCGATGTATCTCCAAAACGTCGAAGATGTCTATGATTTGGTCTGGACGACCTGGGAAGAGAATGGGGTCACCAAGGTGTTGAAGTATGGTGATGTGTTTCACCAAAACGAAGTCGAGCAATCGACTTATAACTTTGAGTATTCCAACGTGCCGGTATTGTTGCAGCACTTTGCAGATCATGAGGCCGATGCCAAGCGCTTGATGGAGGCGCAGTTGGCACTTCCTGCCTATGAGCAAGTGCTCAAGGCGGCGCACACCTTCAACCTGCTTGATGCGCGGGGTGCAATCTCGGTAACTGAGCGTGCAGCCTACATCGGGCGCATTCGTAATCTTGCCCGTAGTGTGGCGCAAAGTTATTACGACTCGCGTGAACGGATGGGTTTCCCAATGGCCACCGCAGAAGCGATTGAAAAATTTGTTGTGAAGAAAGCCGCATCGTGAGTTCAGATTCTAAAAAAGAGTTGTTGCTGGTGGAGTTGTTCACGGAAGAGCTTCCGCCGAAGGTATTGAAGAAATTGGGCGATGCGTTTGCGAGCGGTATTCACGCTGGTTTGATATCGCGTGGATTGGTGGCGGCGGACGCAAAGGTTGAGATGTTCGCTACGCCGCGTCGACTCGCGGTGCGGATCGCTGATGTGGCAGGCATTGCGGATGATCGGGCAGAGTTAAAAAAGCTCATGCCAGTCAAGGTTGCATTCGACGCGGCGGGGAACCCCACGCCAGCCTTGCAAAAGCGCTTGGAGAAGGAGTCAGCCACGCTTGCAAATACCGTGCGTAAGGTTGATGGCGCAGACGAACTTGTATATCTGGACGTGACCATCAAGGGGGCGTGGTTGAGGGATGCGCTGCAAGCCGCGTTGCTGGATTCAATGGCTAAGTTGCCGATACCGAAAATGATGACCTACCAGCTTGCCAACGGTCTCGACTCTGTGCAGTTTGTGCGCCCGGCGCATGGCTTGGTGGCGATGCACGGTGCGGAAGTTGTCGCCGTCGAGACATTGGGGTTGCATGCGGGTAATGTTATTCACGGCCATCGATTCCAAGGCGAAAAAACGATGACGCTTGCACACGCGAGCGAATATGAATCGTGCCTTGAAAAAGACGGCGGTGTCATTGCGTCATTCAAAAAACGTCGTCACGAGATCGAGCGGCTGTTGATCGCTCATGCCGAGCAGTGTGGCGATACCTTAGGTGAGCGTAGCGAATACTTGGCGCTCCTCGACGAAGTGACGGCACTGGTTGAGTTGCCGACGGTCTATGTCGGTAAATTTGAGCGGGAGTTTTTGGAAGTGCCAGCGGAATGTCTGACGCTCACCATGAAGCTGAATCAGAAGTACTTTCCGTTGCACCTTTCCGAAGGCGGTCTCTCGTCACGGTTTCTGATCGTCTCGAATATGCGGCTTGACGATGCGCGCAATATCGTTGAAGGTAACCAGCGTGTGGTGCGTCCAAGGCTTGCGGATGCGCGTTTCTTTTTCAACACCGACAAGAAGACGAAGTTGGTAGATCGTCTGCCAAAGTTAGCCTCTGTGGTGTATCACAACAAACTTGGCTCGCAGGGTGAGCGTGTGGAACGCGTTCGTGCGATTGCGAAGGCAATATGCGAATTGACCAATCAGGACGCGGTGTTTCAGGCATCGGTCGATCAAGCGGCGCAGTTGGCCAAGGCCGATCTCGTCACCGACATGGTCGGCGAATTTCCAGAGCTACAGGGAACGATGGGCAAGTACTACGCCCTCAACGAAGGCATTGATGCCGTGGTCGCCGAGGCGATTGAAGATCACTACAAGCCCAAGTTTGCGGGAGACACGTTGCCGCGATCCCAGGTCGGCGTCATCGTTGCGTTGGCAGATAAGTTGGAAACACTTGCTGGCCTATTTGCCATGGGCCAACAACCCACCGGCGACAAAGATCCATTCGCATTACGTCGGCACGCGCTTGGCGTACTGCGACTCATCATGGAGGAGCGGCTACCGCTGAAGCTTGAGAACCTCCTCAAGCTGGGTTTCGATACCATCCCTCCTGAGTTAGTATCGACAGACCTCGAAGAGGGTGATGCGCTGATTAGCTTCCAACAAATCCAGCTAGAGCGTTTCTTGTTTGAAAGACTGAATGGCTTGCTGCGAGATCAAGCCTTTACCGCACAAGAAGTTGACGCTGTGCTTTCGTTGAAGCCAGACAGGTTAGAGAAAGTCAAAGACCGCCTGAATGCCGTGCGCACGTTTGCGGCTCTGCCCGAAGCTCCATCTCTTGCAGCCGCGAATAAGCGCATCGGTAACATCCTGAAAAAAGCTGACGGTGTGAAAGAAGCCTACGACAAATCACTTACGACCGAAGTCGCCGAAACAGCGCTTGCGGTGGCGATGGAGTCTGTTGTGCCCCACGCAAAAGCGCAATTTGATCGGGGCGACTACACGGCTTCCCTCACCTCGCTCGCCACCCTGCGCGAACCCGTCGATACTTTCTTCGAAAAAGTGATGGTCAACGCCGACGACCCAGCCATTCGTGCCAATCGTCTTGGCCTACTCGCGACGCTGCACCGCGAAATGAATCGTGTTGCCGATCTCTCGAAACTCGCCGCCTAGCGCAGCAGAAAAATTGAAATGCATTCATCGCAAAAACTGATCATCCTTGATCGCGACGGCGTCATTAATGTTGACAGCGCGCAGTTCATCAAGTCGCCTGCGGAATGGAAGCCATTACCGGGTTCGATTGAAGCCATCGCACGCTTGAATCAAGCGGGATACCGGGTCGTTGTTTGCACCAACCAATCGGGTATTGGACGTGGTTTGTTCGATATGGCGACGCTCGCGGCGATTAACGGCAAGATGGTGGAAATGGTCTTCCGGCAAGGTGGCCGAATCGACGCAATATTTTTCTGCCCGCATACCGCGGACGACAAATGCCGTTGCCGGAAGCCCGGCATCGGTATGTTTGAAGACATCGCATCGCGGTTCAAGGTTAGCCTTGAGGGCGTGCTGACCATTGGGGATTCGCTACGCGATTTGCAGGCGGGCGTGAAAGTCGGATGCTTGCCGATACTCGTATTGACGGGCAAGGGCAATAGGACCAAAGAGGCGGGTGGCTTACCGAAGGGTACCAAAGTATTTGCCGACTTAGCAGAGGCTGTGCGCCACTTAGTTTCAGAGCTACCAATTCCAAAGTCAGCATGATCTATATCCGCTCAACCGCCTTCCTGTTGCTGGGCATACTCACTACCATTTTCTACGGCCTGTTCACCGTGCCACTGGCCGTGCTGCGACACGATATTGGTTATGAATGTGCGCGTGGCTGGGGTCGGCGCATTCTGTGGCTCGCAAAGAACGTGTGTGGCATCGACTACGAAATCAAAGGGATCGAGAACCTGCCATCCCGCCCAGTCGTCGTGATGGCAAAGCACCAGTCAGCATGGGAGACCGTTGCAATCCTATGCTACCTGCCGCGAGCGGTGTGGATTATTAAACGCGAACTTGTGTGGGTGCCGATCATCGGTTGGGTACTCGGCGGTCTTAAATCAATTGCGATCGACCGCAAGAGTGGTCGCACCGCGCTTGACCAAATACTGGAGCAAGGACAAGACCGCCTTGGTCGCGGCTACTGGGTGATGATTTTTCCTGAGGGTACACGGGTCGCACCAGGTGAGCGACGACGCTATGGAATGGGCGGTTCATTGCTTGCCACTGGCGCGGCTGTCGATGTGGTCCCTATTGCCCACAATGCTGGCGAGTGCTGGCGGCGTAATGCATTCCTGAAATATCCAGGTAAGGTCACGATGTCGATCGGTGCGCCCATCTCAACGGTTGGAAAAACAGCCCAAGCGGTCGCACGCGAAGTTGAAGATTGGATAGAGTCAGAAATGTCGAGGCTACCATCGACTGGTGAGGCCAATCGAAAGTACGCGAACCGCGCAAGCGGAGCCTAGCTTTGGTTAGTTTCGATTTATTCGATCAGCTTGCGGGACTTCTCGCGCCATTGACTGAGAAGAAAAAACCAAGCGGCGCTGTGATGCGCCCGGCCAAGGAAGAAAGCGAACACACGATTGCGCTCGATGGCAGGCGCGTTGATTACAAAGTTGTCAGACGCCGCGGTCGGCGCGGTGTTGGGCTAAAGATTGATGGTAGTGGATTGACGGTGGCAGCGTCGTTGACGACACCTATCTCAGCCATTGAAGGCTTGATTGGCCAACATGCGGATTGGGTCGCGAAAAAGCTCGGTGAGTGGTCGGAACGCCGGATCGTTCCGCAGCGCTGGGAAACGGGGGCAACGATATTTTTCATGGGCGAGCCTGTCACGCTGATGATCGATGTTGGACATCGACGCGTTTGCGTTGAACGTGTGCTTTCACATTTGTTTGTGCGGGTGAAGACGGCAGATCCCGCAGACGTCGAGAAGGCGGTCAAGCACTGGCTGAAAAAACAAGCGCTGCCGCATTTTGCGCAACGTGCATTCTTGTTTGCACGACTCCACCAACTCACGCCGCCGCAGGTGTTCCTGTCGAGCGCCAACGGAAGATGGGGGAGCTGTAACTCTCGACGCGAGGTACGTTTCTCTTGGCGGCTCATCAAGGCGCGCCCCGCGCTGATTGACTATGTCGTATGTCATGAGCTCGCGCACTTGCGCCACATGAATCACTCCGCGGCGTTTTGGGCAGAGGTTCGACGTATGTGTCCAGAATTCGAAACGCTGAAGAAAGAACTCGATCGGCACGATCATCAGTTTCGGGCGTTTTGACACGCTCATGCGTTTTGACACGCATCTCCGGCGGGTCTCGCCTGAAAATTTCATGGCTAGGTGGAACCCGATCAGGAACACTAATCAGCGCGCTTTCCGCTTCATTCAATGGGTCGCCGCGTGAAATCAGAAAGCCATCGCGACCCGCCACAATTATCTGGCTTCAACATCAGCCTACTTTAGCTCGTCTATCCACGGCCGCTTTCGAGCAAAAACGCCTGAAAGTAGCCGTCCCTTCTAGGCTCTGCTTTCTTGCGAGTGTAAGTCCGGGATGCCGACCGTTGTGTTGATCGTCGGGCTTATTGCTTATCCCGAGTCAACCGTTCCGCAAATGAGATGCCAATCGCTGAAAGCACAAACGTGAAGTGAATGACCGCCACCATCACCACAATCTGTATGTTGTCTAACGTGAGATCGCCGCTTAAATAAGTTTTCAGCGCATGCACGCCTGAGATGGAAATGATGGCAAAGGCGAGTTTAAGCTTGAGGTTGTAGGTGTTGACGTGGTCGAGCCAATCGGGCTTTTTCATGTCGGTTTTATCAAAGTGACCGGTCGTCACAAACAGCGAAACACCCGCAAGCGCAACGACCCACACTAGCTGCGCTACCATCGTCATATCGACGAGCTCTAACACTTTGATGATGAGGCTGATTTTTTCGAGGTCGGCAAATAGCAATGTCTGCATTAGCTTGTATGTCTCGAGCAGAAACTTCCCGAGGATGCCGAAAATAATTGCCACTAGCCCGACATAAAAGAAGAGCATGCAGAAGCGCATGCCGTAGAGCAGCGAGCCAACGCTTGAAAGTACTTTTTCCATTTGCCAAATCCTCGATGTAAATGTCGCTGGTGATACTAGTAGTTTTGGTGTTTTTGGTTGGTGGGCCGAACGCGCCACCAATACTAACCCCTGCAGTCGGCAAGACGAACAAATTCTGACACGCTCAACGTCTCCGCACGCCGCTGCGGATCAATCCCGCTGGCGCTAATCTGCGCTGCCGTCATGAATGGCTTCAAGGTATTGCCCAAGGTCTTGCGGCGCTGGCCGAAGCCCGCCATGACCATGGCTGCGAATCTTGTCTCGTCTTGTGCCACTAGTCGCTCGGCGCCAAGCGGCGTCATCCGCACGATTGCCGAATCCACTTTCGGCGGCGGTGTGAAAGCACCCGGCGGCACAACGAACAGGCGTGTCATGGCAAACCGATATTGCAGCATCACCGAAAGTCGCCCGTAGTCAGGTGTGCCGGGATCAGCGACCATGCGATCGACGACTTCTTTTTGCAGCATGAAGGTCGCGTCGATGAGCTCGTCGGCGAATTCGCCCAAGTGAAACAAGAAGGGCGTGGAGATGTTGTACGGCAAGTTGCCCACACAGCGGAACCGCGACGGGAGTGCCGCAAAGTCAAACGCCAACACATCTTGTTCATGCAGGCTCAATTTATCAGGCGAAAACCGGGCGCGTAGTGCGGCGGCAAGGTCTCGATCAATTTCTACCGCGTCCAGATGCGACAGTTTTTCCAGTAACGGTGCCGTCAGCGCACCGGGGCCGGGACCAATTTCGACCATCACATCCTCGGCCTTGGGCGAAATCGCAGTGACGATGCGATCGATGTAGTGCCGGTCGGTCAGGAAGTGCTGCCCGAATTGTTTTTTTGCCCGAGGCAACATCAAGGGGTCACGGGTGTTGCCGACGGGCGGCAAGATCGCGTGCAAGCGCAATCGCAGCACGCATACTGCCCACATCAATCGCGTCGCGCTTACCGGCGAGGTCGAGCGCAGTGCCATGATCAACGGAAGTGCGAATGATGGGCATGCCAAGCGTAACGTTCACACCTTGGCCAAAACTGGCGTGTTTCAACACGGGTAAGCCTTGGTCGTGATACATCGCCAGCACGGCGTCAGCGCGCACCAAATGTTTGTGTGTGAATAGTGTGTCTGCGGGTAGCGGGCCTTCGACTCGCATACCCTCATGTTGCAAAGCGCGGATCACGGGCTCGATGACGTCAATCTCCTCGCGCCCAAGGTGCCCCGATTCACCTGCGTGCGGATTTAGTCCCGCCACCAAAATACGCGGCTGCGGTATGCCAAATTTTGTCTTTAAGTCGTTGTTGACGATGTGCAACGTATCAATCAGCCGGTGGCGAGTGATCGCGGCGGGCACGGCCGAAAGTGGCATGTGGATGGTCACCAACGCCACACGTAAGAGCGGATCATGTCCACCCACGAGCATCATCACGACATAAGGTGCACCGGTTTTTTCCGCGAGATATTCGGTGTGGCCGGTAAAGGGAACGCCCGATTCTACGATGACCGATTTTTGTACCGGAGCCGTCACCATCGCCGCGTATTCGCCGGATTGGCAGCCAGCAACTGCGCGGTCCAATAGGTTCAACACATAGCGCGCGTTGGCCACGTCGAGGTGTCCCGCTACAACTGCGGTTGGCGTTTTGACGTGTTCAATGTGCAGACGCGAAACGTCGCAGCCGTGTATGGCTGCGCGGGACGCAATCAACTCCGCGTCACCGAGCACAGTGATATCACTGGCATACGGGCTATCAGATAGTAATGCGCACAGATCGGGGCCAATGCCTGCCGGCTCGCCTGAGGTGACGACAATCTTCATTCGTGTCTCAAATTCAAGGGCTTAATAACTCAAGACGACGACGAGCGGGTGTGCTTATTTTTCTTCGAGGCGATATTCGACAAAGGCGCGATCACGCGTTTGCCGCAGCCAATCGTTGTAAGCCTCATCGGCTTTGCGCGCGCGGATCGCGTTACGTGCAACCGCGCGTTTGCGCTCTTCTGACAGACCTTCGCTACGGCGCTCCTGCACCTGCACAATGTGCCAGCCAAACGGCGATTGGAAGGGTTGTGAAATTTCGTTATCGCGCAGTTGATTCATGGCGCGTTCAAATTCCGGCACGGTGTCACCTGGCGACATCCAACCGAGGTCGCCACCTTTACTGGATGATGGGTCGTCAGAGTGAACCTTTGCCAACTCGGCAAAGTCCGAACCGCCGATGATGCGTTCACGCAGGCGCAGCAAGCGTGAGCGGGCTTCGTCATCCGTCAGGCCGTCTTTGTTGCGAATCAAGATATGGCGACCGCGTGTTTGCTGTATCGATGGTGTCGCATTCTTGCCGCGTTTGTCCAACAGTTTGACGATGTGAAAGCCATTTGGTGACCGCAAGATATCTGAGGTCTCGCCTGACTTGAGTGTGTTGATCGCCTCAACAAAAATTGCCGGCAAACGGTTCGCGGCACGCCAGCCCAAGCTGCCGCCCTGCAACGCATCCGGTGCGTCGGAATACTGCGCGGAGATTTGGGCAAACTCCGCGCCGCGCCGCAGTTCTAACAGCGCTTGCATGGCGCGTTTGCGGCGTGCTTCAACTTGCTGCGTGGTCGCCTGTTCGGGCACCAGTACCAAGATATGCGCCAGCCGATATTCTTGATCGGTGGTCGCTTCCCGCGCCTCAAGAGCAAGCTGCGTGTCGACCTCTGCCTCGGTTACGCCGACGGTGCCTTCAACTTCACGTTCACGCAGGCGCGACATGATGACCTGACCACGAATATCTTCCCGAAACTTCGACCAAGCGATGCCATCTTGCTCGAGCAGACGGCGGAATTCGGTCATCGATACATTGTTTTCGTCGGCGATTCGCTGCAATGTTTTATCGAGCGTCGCGTCGTCGATTCGAACCCCGGTTTCCTTGGCTTCTTGCAATTGGATGAGATCGTTGATCATACGTTCGAGCAACTGCTTTTGCAGTGCGTCTTGAGGTGGCAATGCCGTACCTTGCTTCTGCAAATTCTTGGTAACCATCGCCATCTGGTTGCTAAGGTCGCCTTGGGTAATGACCTCGTTATTCACAATCGCGATGATCCGATCCAACTGAATCACACCCGACGGACGGGATTGGGGGCTCAGCTTGGTATCAAGTTTGGGCTGGCTTGGGATCAGCGGATTCGCACTTGGAGCGAGCGGCGCGTTAGGCGAAATCGGTGACTGTGCCATTGCGGGCAGCGCGACGCTCACAATCGCGGCAGCCATTGCCACCTGACGCAGCGTTGCTATCAGCTTGTGGTTGATTGAAGTAGGTAACGAAGCCTTCATATGTTCATCCATCAAGAAAACGCAGGGCAAGATGTGTTTGGCAGCGGCGCCGAGTTGATTCAGCGAGTTGCTGCGAGTGGCGCGGCTAAGTGCTATATCGTTGGTATGCTTCATCGATCATCAGAGCGCCGATAGCCAGCAATGTTCTGCTTGATGGTCTCGAAAGGGTTGATTCCCAATTTCGACAACCCTTTCAGCTCAAGTTGCAACTGAATCGAGTTCGAATACTGGTTTGTCGCCGTCGTAAAGCGATGAGCGACCATACGCAATTCCCAGCAGCCCTGATTATACTCGACCCCCAACAGCCCTTCGAGCAATCGCTTGTCCTTCAACGAGTGGTTCGCTCGCGCCAACAGTGTCCATCCTGGCGCAGCCCGACCGAATGGCCACTGAGTGGAAATGTCGATTTGTTTAAGGTCTTCGCGGGTGTAGCGATACGAAAAATTGATCAAGCGGCCGGCGTCTGCGTTGTAACGTGCGCCAATGTTAGACCGTTGAAACCGAGAACCAGAAGTCGAGTACTGGAAGCTTGAGTCGAGCGACCATGCGTCGGACATTTGGCCGCTGACCGCAAAAAGCAAGTCGGAGCGGCTTGCGATCGGTGCTGGCGTCGTTGGATTGGATGGCGACGTGATTCCGCGTGCCGTATCGGACAAGGCTACCTGTTGATTGCGGAAATAGTAGCGTTGGCCGAGTGCCGCACGCAGTCGTTCAATCCCGCTAGCGTCCTCGATGAAGCGGGTCGTGACGGCGGCTGTGAGCTGTTTGGCATCTGAAATTCTGTCGCCACCAACAAACAAATTTTCATTGAAGATTTGCGCAAAATTGAAGTCAGTCTCTGAGGTTGAGAACTGCGGCAACTTCGACTGGTTACGATAGGGGACGTAAAGATAAAACAATCTGGGTTCGAGCGTTTGCGTGATGGACTGGTCGAAAAGACGAATCGGACGCTCAAATGCCAAACCACTATCGACACTCATGATTGGCAGCGCTCGATTGCCGCCTTCGAAGCCGGTCTCGTTTTTTGTGAGCTGATAGCGCGTGATGTGGTAGCCAATTTTGGGCGTGATAAAGCCAAACGGTCGGGTAATCGGGTATGCCGCTGATGGATAAAACAGCAATCGCTCGCCGTTGACCAAGGTCGGGTGACGGAAATCTGAATACTCGCCCACGGTATTGAACTCGATGCCTTGAAGGCGCGCTGGCCGTGCGTTGAACGTAAGTTGTGGCTGTAGCTTGTAGGGCGTAACAATTGGCGCGAGCGGGTCTTGCAAGGTTTGAAAGCTGAGTTTTCGTAGGTTGAAGTGACCAAAATCCGACGCATAGTTCAGGGCAATATCGCGAGGCAAGTTTGTCTGGGTCGTGTTGGAAATGCGGGTGGAAAGTTCGCGGAAGTAGTCATCGTCAGACACTTTTTGTGCGTTGACCGTCCCGCTCCATCCGCGGCCGATGAGGTCACTAAGATTGTGGAAGTGCCGTATCGACAACAGCAGTCGATTCTTGTCTGCCTTGCGATCATTCGGTAAAAACTCCGCATCGAGCTGACCAAATGCGGTCGGCCTCAGGTAGCGTAGCTCGGTGCCTAGTTGTATCCCGCGTCGCGTAAAAATTTTGGGTGTGATGGTTGCATCGGTGTCTGGTGCGATATTCCAATAGTAGGGTATCGCGAATTCGCCACCGCTTTTCGATGAGCTTCCGAAGGAGGGCGGCATGAAGCCCGAGCGGCGTTCGTTGTTCAGTGGAAAGGTCATGAAGGGCGCATACATGATCGGGATGCCCTTAAACTCAACGTAGGCGTTGTATCCCGTCCCGATGTTTGTCGTGCGGTCGAGCCCGAGTTCACCTACCTTTAACACCCATTCGTTTTCGCCTGGCCGACAGGTGGTGTAGGTGGTGGCAAACAGCCGCTCTTTGTTGGGTCCCTCGAAATCCATGCGTGTCGCTTCACCAAACACCTCATAACGCTGCGTTGGTCTCAGCGGCGATTTGCCGAACATGAATATGGGGCTGTCAACAAAGCCGGTGTCGGCGTCGAGCGCGAGAACCATCGACTTTCCGGTGACGATGTCACCATCACGATCCATCCGAATATTACCGCTGGCATTGACGGTGTCGGTGTCCCGTTCGTAGTCGATGCGGTCGGCAAGAAGCGTCATGTTGTCCTGCGTCATGACTATCTTGCCGGACGCCACAGCGCGCTTTTGATTGATCCCCTCGATCTGGTCCGCTTCAATCGTACGGCGGCCGCCACCTTTGCGGGGTAGGACAGTACCCCCAGGCGTTGGCAAAACGCGGTCTGTTTTTAAGCCCTCTCGAATGGCGTCGTCGAGTTCGGTCTGGCTGGGCGGGGTGGAGGTTTGCCCCTGACTCGTGGACGAGAATGACGCAAGCGCGGAACACACCGCAATGCTGATGAGCGTCTGATACGAGCGCTGGTGCTGCTTGATGGGGCTCGGCCACCTCGTCGTTTGAGGGCAATGGCAGGTGCCCAAACAGCATGCGTTGGTGTGGGGGTGATAAAATTCGCGCAAATTTGTGTTGGAAAACAGATGAAATCAATCGAAGCGGAAGACCTGCGTCTACGCGAATTATCAGCTTGGCTTACCTCGGCAGCGGTAAAGGCCGCCGTCGGAGACAGTGTTGCCGACGGTCAACTTGCGCCAGCATCAGCAGACGCAAGTTTCAGGCGCTATTTTCGCATAACCCACGAGGGCGGAACAGTCATCGCGATGGATGCGCCGCCCCCTCAAGAAGACTGCCGCCCGTTTGTTCGAATTGGCCGCATGATGGCCGACGCCGGGCTGAATACTCCCACCGTCTTTGCGCAAGATATTGAGCGGGGATTTTTGTTGCTCACCGACTTGGGGCGCGAAACCTATCTCGATGTCATCAACGCGGATAATGTCAGCCCCTTGATGCGCGACGCCACCGATAGTCTTGTGAAGTGGCAACTGGCTTCCAAGCCCGACACCCTGCCTGCCTACGATGAGGCGGTGCTAAGGCGGGAAATATCGTTGTTTCCGGATTGGTACGTGGCGAAACATCTGCAAGTCGAGCTGACTCAACAACAGCGCGAAACTATGGAGTCAGTGTTCTCGACGGTGATTGCGTCAAATCTCGCGCAACAGCGTGTGTATGTGCACCGCGACTTTATGCCGCGCAATTTGATGGCATCGAGCCCGAACCCGGGTGTGCTCGATTTCCAAGACGCCCTGTACGGCCCCATCGGCTACGACATCGCCTGTTTGTGGCGCGACGCGTTCGTTTCGTGGGAAGAAGAGATCATCCTTGATGGCACCGTGCGTTACTGGGAAAAGGCCAAATGCGCCGGGCTGCCCGTACCGCATGATTTTGGTGACTTCTATCGCGATGTTGAGTGGATGGCGTTGCAGCGCCATTTGAAGGTCATGGGAATTTTTGCCCGCATCAACTACCGCGATGGCAAGCCGAGGTACCTCGGCGATACGCCACGATTTGCGCGCTACATTCGAAAGTGCTGCGAGCGTTACAGCCCATTGTTCCCGTTGGCTCGATTGTTTGATCAACTCAAGATTGACGACGGCCTGGCCCGGACAAGCGGGGTGTCTTTTTAGTGGTGCGATCAGGTCAAGTATTCAAACTCGGCTATGGACGGGCGTTTGCAGCCATTTTTGCTTCAAGATGCCTGTCTTTGCTTGCCTTTTGCCTTTTGGGCACTTCTATAAACCTACTGCGTGGGCGAATCTGTCAGCTCCGGTGCTCGCCGTACACTGGGTACGTGTCCCGTGTTTGCCAAACCCGTCGGCTCGGACTTCGCCCGCTCGCGACGGTTTCGAGAAGTTCCCGTTGAAGTACCGTGCGATGATCCTTGCCGCCGGTCTTGGCGCACGCATGCGACCGCTGACCGACCACACGCCGAAGCCGTTACTGGATGTGGCTGGTCGCCCGATGGTGTTTTGGCAAATAGCGTCGCTGGTGAAGGCTGGATTCGTCGACATTGCCATCAACACGTCGGTGCATTCGACCCAGTGGATTCAAGCCATCGGTAACGGGCGGCGCTTCGGTGCGCGTATCACATTGCATCACGAAGGCGATGCGCCCTTGGAAACATTGGGGGGCATTCGCGCAATGGTGTCTGACTTTTCGGCGGACCACGAAGCAGACCGGACGCCATTCGTTGCTGTGAGTGGTGACGTTTTTACTGACTTCGACTACGGCTCGCTCGTGCCCGTCTTGCAGAAGATTGAAGCGGGCGAAGTCGATGCCCACTTTGTGCTTGCCGATAACCCGCCTTTTCACTTGGCGGGTGACTTTGCCATCCGTGGCGGGCTGGCGACACGAACCGGCCAGCGATTGAATTTTGCCGGTATCACTTGTTGGCATCCCAAAGTCTTTCGCGATTTGCCCGTCGGTAAACACGAGAGGTTGTTTCCGTGGGCGGATGCGTTAGTGGAGAATGATCGTGTGTCCGCAGAACACTACCGCGGGCGTTGGGAAAATATCGGCACACCTTCGCAGTTAGCGTCGCTCAGACACCGCCTCGGCGCTAAAATGACCTGACGCTGCGCTCGGCGCTTCACTCCTCCCGTCACTCATCCCGTCACTCACCTCGCCCTTATCCGGCTACTTGTCCTGCTACTTACCCGGCCGCCTCCATCACGCATTCGAAAGCACGCATATGAAACGCGAAAACTTGCCGTTGCCCGTCGTTGTCCCAAACATTGCGCCACACCTCAAGCGTCGCCAGCGATTGGCCAAGTCGCTCAAAGAAGGCTTGATGTTGCTGCCGACATCGCGGGAAGCCGCGCGTAACGCCGACACGCACTACGATTACCGCTGGGACAGCTATTTCTACTACCTCACCGGCTTCCGCGAACCGGAAGCGGTGGTGGCGATTACGTTAGGCAAAAAACCGCGCCATATTCTTTTCTGCCGCGAGAAAAACATTGAGCGCGAGATTTGGGATGGCTTTCGTTTCGGGCCGACGATGGCAAAGGAGATTTTCAGCTTCGACGAGTGTTATCCGATTGCAGAACTCGATCGGCTTGTGCCGGACTTGATGAGCAACCAAGCGGTGATCCATACGCCAGTCGGTGCAGACGCTGAATGGGATGCATCGATTGCGAAGTGGCTCAATGCCGTGCGCGCCAAGGTTCGCCAAGGTATTACGGCACCGTCGGAAGTCCACGACGTTCGCCGTCAAATTGATTTTCAGCGCTTGATTAAGGATGAGACAGAAATCGACATCATGCGCCGCGCCGGAAAAATCTCATCGGACGCGCATACCCGTGCCATGCGGATGGCAAAACCGGGAATGTACGAGTACCAAGTAGAAGCGGAGCTGCTGCACGAATTTATCCGCAACGGGGCGCGTCAGCCGGCTTATGGCTCGATTGTCGCCGCTGGCGGTAACGCCTGCGTGCTGCACTATCGTGAGAACAGCGCACCGCTCAAAAAAGGCGAACTGATGCTCATTGACGCTGGCTGCGAGTTGGAAAGTTATGCGGCAGATATCACGAGGACGTTTCCGATCGCCGGTAAATTTTCACCCGCACAGCGTGACATCTACGAGTTGGTGCTTGAGTCGCAACTCGCGTGTATCAAGGCGGTGAAGCCGGGTAATCCATTCGGCAAATATCATGAGGTGGCGGTTAACGTGCTCGCGCAGGGCCTCATTGATCTGAAGTTATGCAAGGGCAGCCTCGCCAGCGTCATCGAAACTGAAGCCTACAAACAGTTCTATATGCATCGCGCCGGCCATTGGCTCGGCCTCGACGTGCATGACGCCGGTCACTACCGGCAAGCAAATGGCAAGTGGGTGAGCCTAGAGCCGGGTATGGTGGTGACGGTCGAGCCCGGCATCTATATCCGCCCGGCGGACAATGTGCCGAAGGCTTTTTGGGACATTGGTGTGCGTATCGAGGACGATATTCTGGTGACGAAGAAGGGCAACGAAAATTTGACGGCGTCGTGTCCTAAAGCGGTTAAGGATGTCGAAGCCGCGACCGCGCTGGCAGCAGGCTAACGAACCCGTGCCAGCGAGATGACTTGATGTCTCACGTTCTCGTAATCGGTGCCGGACCCGTTGGCGCAACCTTTGCGCTATTGGCAAAGGCGCACGGACTGGACGTATCACTTATCGATGCGCGCAAAGGTCCCTCCACGGAAACCCGCACGCTGGCGCTCTCACACGGCTCGCGTATCTTGCTGGAGAAGGCGGGCGTATGGGGGCAAGCGCTTCAGCCAACCGAGATCCACGCGATTCACACCTCGCATAAAGGCGGATTTGGTCGCGTCATGCTGCGACGCGAGGATGCGAGCGTTCCAGCGTTAGGATATGTTGTGGCATACGCCGCGCTACAAGATGCGCTTGACCGTGCGCTCGCGACGAATTCTATTCAGACACAATTTAGCGTGCGGGTGCAAACACTCAATTCTGGATCAGCATCGCTCACCTATGCTGATGAAACAGGCTCGCATGAGGCGAGTGGGGATGTCATCGTCATGGCAGACGGAGGCGCGAATCTAGATAAGCTTCCATCGATTTCGCTGAACGAAAAAGACTATGGACAGTCGGCCATGCTGGCGCACCTTGTTGCTGACCGCGACCATCGCTTTACTGCATACGAGCGGTTCACGCCGCAAGGACCGGCGGCGCTACTTCCGGCATACACTGGCACCAAAGATTTCTCGATGGTTTGGGTTGCCAGCCACGAGACCATCGACGAGCTGATGACGCTTGATGATGACGCAGTCAGGGCGCGATTTCAGACACACTTCGGTCGCCGCGCAGGTCAATTTGTGGCGCTCGGTCAGCGGCGCCGTTACCCATTGACGTTACGGCAGGTAAGTGCTCGCGTCGTCGATAAAGTGGTCATGATCGGCAATGCCGCGCAAGCGATGCACCCGGTGGCCGGGCAAGGGTTCAATCTCGGTTTGCGCGATGCCGCGACGTTAGCAAATGCGTTTACGCAGGAGGCAGATGTCCAGACAGCGCTTCGTGCCTACGCCCAGGCGCGCGAGCCCGATATTTCAACAGGGATTGGATTCACTGATTTGCTGGCCAGCGCATTTATGGGCGATTCGGCATTGCTGCGCTGGCCGCGCGGGGCCGCACTGGCGGCTGTCGATATGCTTCCGGCGGTGCGCCGTGCGTTAGCAGATCGCATGCTCTTCGGTGCGCAGCGATGAGCCAAATTGTCACCGTTGGCGGCGGCCCAGTCGGTGCGGCATTCGCCATCGCCGCGGCTATCAGGCTGCCGCAGGTCAATGTTGCGATGATCGAGCGAGGTGCGGCGCCGTTCGTGCCAATCGTGCCAATCGTGCCGACCGATGGTGATACGTTTGACCACCGCGTGTATGCACTATCGCCGACGTCGATCGCGCTGCTTGAGGCGGTTGATGTGTGGCGGCGCATTGCACCAGAGCGGCTCACGCCTGTCACGGCAATATCAGTTTGGAGCGATGCGGATAATCGCGCTGCCAATCTGCCTAAAATCCACTTCGACCAGGGAGCCCCACTCGCGGTTATCGTCGAACATCGTGCCATCGTCGCAGCGCTTTATGAGGTGCTGACCGAAAGTCGGGTGGAACGACTAATGAATGTTTCGGTTGACGCCATGCATTCAGTTGGGCGCCAGCGCCACTTGAGTTTGTCGAACGGCAGGCTGATCAAGGCGGATATCGTGGTGGCCGCCGATGGCCGCCAGTCGCAAACCCGAGAGTTGGCCGGGATCGATGTTTCGCTCAAGGACTATGACAGCGTCGGCATTATCGCCAACTTCCATACGCAGCATCCGCATGGCAATGTGGCGAGACAATGGTTCACCCCAGAGGGGATACTTGCCTACCTTCCGCTGCCGAGTGGACAAATATCGATCGTGTGGTCGGTCGGCAGTCAATTTGCCAAGTCGCTTCCCGATTGGGTATCGACTGATTTTGTTGAGGCCGTTGCGCACGCTGGTAAAAGGACGCTCGGCCGTTTGACGCTCGCCTCGCCCGTCGAGGCGGTGCCCCTGAAGCGCAGTCTAGCCAATCGTTGCGTCGCGCCTAGCCTCGCGTTGATCGGTGATGCCGCACACGCGGTGCATCCAATGGCGGGTCAAGGCGTGAATCTGGGGTTCGGGGACATCCGTATCTTGGTCGACACCCTTGCAAACCGATCAGCATTCGCCGGACTCGGCGACGAGGCATTGCTGCGTCGCTATGCGCGTGGGCGGGCTGAGGCAACCGTTGCTATCAGCGAAGCGACCGATTGTCTGCACACACTTTTCTCGCGGAACGATATTGTGTCAAAGTGGGTCAGACGTGACGGTTTCGGCATCTTTGACTGGGCAAAACCCATTAAGCGACTCGCAACTGACTTTGCGGTGCGAGCATGACGTTTGGTGAGTTGCGCGTGGACAAGAATAACTTTTATATTTGGGTTGATCGAATGAAGAATATATTGATTGCGCTAGCGGCAGCGTTTTTTGCGGTGTCATGTGGCGTGCAGGCAAATCCAGACGAGGTCAAGAAAGAACTCGCCAAGAAATTTCCCGATCTCAAGACAGAGCGCATTACTAAGACCACCTATGGCAGCTTGTTCGAAGTCTTTACCGGGACAGGAATATTCTATACCGATGAAAAAGCGTCATTCGTGGTCACGGGAAATTTGATCGACACCGCCACTCGTGCCAACGTCACAGACGCACGCTTGAGCAAACTCACGGCCATCAAGTTCGACGAGCTGCCATTTGAAAACGCAATCAAACTTGTCCGTGGCAATGGTTCTCGGCGCATCGCAATTTTTGAAGACCCGCTGTGTGGTTATTGCAAGAAATTTGAGAGCGATCTGAATACGCTTAGCAATATCACCGTGTATGTGTTCCTGTACCCGATCTTGGCGCAAGACTCATTCGTGAAATCTAAAGCGATTTGGTGTGCGCCGGACAAAGGTGCTGCTTGGCAGGATTGGATGCTGCGCGACAAGCCACCTGCGCCCGCCGCGCAGAACTGTACAACACCGGTTGACCAAAACGTTGCGCTTGGTCAGAAGCTCAGAATAAACGGCACGCCCGCGACCTTCTTCGAAGACGGCGAGCGTATTGCAGGCGCACTTCCGTTGGCGACAATTGAGGCAAAAATTGCTGCCGTGAGCGCCGCTAACGCAGCGGCTCAGCCACCTACAAGTGCCGCGCCGACGAAGAAGTAGCCGCTGCGGGCTGCCGCCGACGAAGTAGCCGCTGCGGGCTACTTGAGGGCGCTGATATTGGTCGTTGTCACCCTCGGCGCGTTATTTTGATCAGCATTGGGGTCATATCCGAGCGGTAGTAATACCCACTTCTCGCCCTTTTGTTTCATGCGCCCCGCCTGAGCGCCAGCATCGTCGCCGAATCCCCAGAAAAAATCCACACGTACTGCGCCCGCGATCGCCCCGCCTGTGTCTTGCGCAACCATCAGCCGATTCAGCGGCTGTCTGGTGCCGGGGAATGTTGTTGATAAAAATACCGGGACGCCAAGCGGTATGACCCGTGGATCGACAGCAATCGAACGCTCTGCGGTTAGGGGGACACCAAGCGTGCCAATCGGTCCGCTGCCACGCGACGAAATCTCTTTGAAGAACACGTAGCTGGGATTGGCGTTCATATATTGCTGTAGTTTGTGCGGGTTGCGCTCGGCCCACGCTTTGATGCCTTGCATGGAGGCGTGCTCTGGCCGAATTTCACCGCGGCGAATCAACACGCCACCCAACGAGCGAAATGGACGCCCGTTTTGTTCAGCATAGCCCAATCGAATTCTTGACCCGTCGGGTAACTGGACCTGGCCTGACCCTTGTATCTGCAAGAAGAATAATTCCACTGGATTATCGACCCATACAATCTCCAAGCCTTTTAATGGCGCTCGGGGCGAATCGATTTCTGCTCGGTCATAGTAGGGAACGAGCTTGTTCTCAAGGATGCGTCCGCGCAATCGGCGGAATTTCAAATCGGCATACAAGTCGGCGAGTTCGACAACGACCAAGTCTCGTGGCGTTGCGTAGATTGGGTAACTGTAAACGTCGGTTCGGGTTCGGGAGCCGCGCAGAAGTGGCTCGTAGTAGCCGGTCACGGTGCCGGTGCTGGAGTCATCGGCGTTGTAGACCTTGAAGGGTTGGAAGTTGTCACGAAAGAATGTGGCTGCGGCTTGCTTGGTGAATTTTGTGCCGACGAGTGCAGTTGCTTTGTCACAAACGTCAGCCCATTCAGGGCGTGACTTGAGGGCTGGACAGCCTTGCTCAAAGGCCGTTAATGCCTCGGATGTGTCGTCGGCGTTCCAATCGCGCATGCCATGCCACGCCGCACGCTCGAGCCGCCCTCGCGGAATCTCAGGCTTCGTCACCTCAATATTGGGTTCGATAAAAGGTGGCTCGGTCGGCATCACTGGGCAGGCAACCGGCGCGGGACAGACCGGGCAACTCAGTGTGGGAGGGCTTGCCGGCATCACGCATTGGCCAGGCGGCAGGTCTGGTGGCACATTCGCGCTCGCCAGAGCCGGGTGCGAGGACACCGCAAATCCGGTGACGAGGGCGCCAGCACAGATGAGCAGGACGGCCTTTGGCGTGGCGCGATATGCTCGTGTCAAAATGCAGCGAACGCGGCCAGTGCGCCGATGTCGTATCAAAAAGAGTGGATGGTCGTTCATCGGGACGGCAAACAGAAAGGGTGAGGCCGATTATGGCGTGGGTGTTGTTTGAAGTGCTGTTGGCATTCGGACTTGCGATATTTATTGTGTGGTGGACCTTGCCCAAGGAGAAGAAGCGGAAGCGGAAGCAGCAGCAGAATCACTTCGGTGAGTCTGCCCAAGGCAACAACGCTGAGTCGGATGGGCGTCATGACCGTCCCCCGCCAGACAAATAACCTGCATATTTCACCGCTCGCCCGTTGCGTCGCCCCCATGAAATGTTCAGGCTAACGTTCGGCATGATTCAGTGCAGCACCCGCGGTACTGAGAGCGTGAACTCTGGAATCGTTGCGTCGAACCTGCTACCGTCGGCACGCTGCATTTGGTAAGTTCCGCGCATTGTGCCAACGCTGGTTTCTAGCGAAGAGCCCGAGGTGTATTCAAACGATTCGCCGGGCTTGAGCTCAGGCTGCTCGCCGACGACGCCGACGCCTCTGACTTCCTGCACCTTACCCTCAGAGTCTGTGATGATCCAATGACGGGAGATGAGCTTCACCGCGGTGGCTCCCAGATTGGTGATTTTGATGGTGTAGGCAAAGACATATTGGTCGTTATCTTCGTCTGATTGATCAGGAAGATAAAAAGCATTTGCCGAGATTTTAATGTCGTTTTGGTTTTGGTTAGCCATCGCAGAATGCTATCACGCAGCATCGTGTCAACTTGCGCGTAAAATTTGACCATGACATATCGAATCGCCCCCTCTATTTTGTCCGCCGATTTTGCGAAGCTCGGAGAAGAAGTCGCCAATGTGATCGCAGCCGGCGCGGACGTGATTCACTTCGACGTAATGGATAATCACTACGTCCCGAATTTGACCATTGGACCGATGGTTTGCCAAGCAGTTCGCCCATACGCGAAACGTCAGGACGGCAGCAAGATTCCGATTGATGTACATCTTATGGTCAAGCCGGTGGATCGCATTATTCCGGACTTCGCCAAGGCGGGCGCGGATATTATTTCGTTTCATCCTGAGGCAAGCGAACACGTTGATCGCACCTTGTCACTCATTCGCGAGCACGGTTGTAAGGCAGGATTGGTGTTCAACCCTGCCACTTCGCTCGCATATCTAGACCATGTGATGGACAAGTTAGACTTGATCCTCATCATGAGCGTCAACCCCGGCTTTGGGGGACAGAAGTTTATTCCGACCTCGCTAGAAAAATTGCGCGAAGCGCGACGCCGCATCGATCGCGTCGGCCGAGATATTTGGCTAGAGATTGATGGCGGCGTGAAGGCAGACAACATTGCAGATATTGCGCGGGCGGGCGCTGATACGTTCGTCGCCGGTTCGGCGGTGTTTAATGCGGACGATTACGGCGCGACCATCAGCTTGATGCGCGAAGAGTTGGCCAAGGCCACGTCAACATGAGTCGTGCCGCCGCGATGGCGCGACCAGAAAGCCCCATGTCTGAACAATCTAATCCAGAGCAAAACCCTAGTAATGACGCGGTAATTGAGGCAGAAATGCCTGAAATCGCCCAACCGGCGGGCGTTTCTGCGAGCGGTGCCACTGCGGGAAAAACAGACACCAAGGAAGACAGCAAGAAAATCCGCTACCGTGCGAAGCCAAAATTTCCACTGCCAGTCTCGGCCAAGGTGCTGTTGCTTGACCTAGATGGGACACTTCTCGATACCGCAGGCGATATTGCCACGGCGGTGAATCGGATGCGCGCGGCATTCGGATTTAGCCCGCTAGAGGTTAATGTTGTCCGACAATACATCGGGCGAGGTACCGCGAATTTAGTTTCCCAATCGATGAAAAACGCGGTAGGTGAACTCGGCGCATCTGCGTCGAAAGTGGCGGTGATGCAATTTGAAAAACAATATGAGGGCTGTCTGGCCGACACCTCGCGTGCATTTCCAGGGGTATTCGAGGCGCTGGAGCTGTTTCGCGAGAAGTCCTTCAAGCTTGCGTGTGTGACCAACAAAGCCGAGCGATTTACCGTGCCGCTGCTCGAAAAGTCGGGCTTGGCACCCTACTTCGAGTTGATTGTTTCTGGAGACACGCTGGACGAAAAGAAGCCCCACCCCCTGCCGATTCAGCATGCCGCCAAACATTTTGGCGTGAACGTGGAAGAGGTCGTGATGATCGGTGACTCGATGCATGACGCGGCGGCGGCGCGGGCGGCAGGCTGCCCAGTGCTCATCGTTCCCTACGGCTATAACGAGGGGCAAGAGCTAAGGGGCTTGGATTGTGACGCCTTTATTGACGACCTCCCTAGCGCACTGAAATACGTTAAAGTTGCCGGGTAATTCTTAAATGGTGTCCGTAATGGCGTTCAACAAAACAGTTTGGTCGTGGCGATGGCATAACTGGCGGTGAATTGGTGAATTCGCGCGCCAGCGCAGTGCTATCGTTGTTGCCTGACCGTTGTTTCTAATTTGTTGAGAACGCTATGAATGAAGCCCAGTTTCAGCGCCTTGCCGCTGAAGGCTACAACCGAATCCCAGTCACCCTCGAGACTTTTGCCGATCTCGATACGCCGCTTTCGATATATCTGAAGCTCGCCAATAAGCCACACTCGTACTTGCTCGAGTCGGTGATTGGTGGGGAACGGTTTGGTCGCTACTCCATCATTGGATTGCCCGCACGAGAGTGGCTGGAAGTGCGCGGGCGGGAAGTGACCATCTTGCGGGCCAAGACGGGTGGAACGGCTGAGAAAATCGAGCACAAGTTCGTCGAGGACCCGCTGGCATTTATTGAGCGCTACCAAGCGCGTTTTCGCGCGGCGGCGGTGGAGGGCGCGCTGAGGTTTGCGGGTGGGCTCGCCGGTTATTTTGGCTACGATACTGTGCGCTATATCGAGCCTAAACTCGCGAAACACTTGGACGAAAAATTTGTCGATAAGCCCGATGCAATCGGTACGCCGGACATCGTGCTCATGGCGTCGGACGAGCTGGCGGTGGTGGATAACCTATCAGGTCGTTTAACCATCATCGTCTATGCAGACCCGTCGCAGGAAAACGCCTTCCAGAATGCAACGCGACGGCTGACGGAGCTGCGAATTCAGTTACGCAGTCAGGCACCACTTCCTGTCTATGTACCCTCCGGCGTGACACGCGAGCCCAAGTCGGAAATTGGCAAAGAGCGCTTCCTCAAGGCCGTCGAGAGATCGAAACAATACATTGTCGATGGCGACATCATGCAGGTGCAAATCTCCCAGCGAATCTCGCAGCCATTCGATGCGCCACCGGTCAATCTGTATCGGGCACTTCGGTCCATCAATCCTTCACCCTATATGTTCTATTTCGATATGGGAGAGTTTCATATCGTCGGCGCATCCCCGGAAATTTTGGTGCGACAAGAGGGAACAAAAGTGACGGTCCGACCGATTGCGGGTACGCGAAAACGGGGGGCGACGCTCGAGCAGGACCAGCAAATGGAAGCGGAGCTCCGCGCCGACCCCAAAGAGCTTGCAGAGCATCTGATGCTGATCGACTTGGGGCGCAACGATCTTGGGCGTATTGCCCGAACGGGGAGCGTCAAGGTGACTGAGCAATACGAGGTGGAGCGTTATTCGCATGTGATGCACTTGGTGTCGAATGTGGATGCCGAAATCCGCGACGATGTGAGCCCAATCAGTCTGCTTCGCGCCACGTTTCCGGCGGGCACCGTCACCGGCACCACAAAGGTTCGGGCGATGGAAATCATTGACGAGTTAGAGCCATCCAAGCGAGGAATTTATGCTGGCGCAGCCGGCTATTTGGGCTTTAACGGCAATCTTGACCTCGCCATCGCGATTCGAACAGGTGTCATTAAAGATGGCGTTCTCTACGCACAGGCGGCGGCTGGCATTGTTGCAGATTCAGTGCCGGAACTGGAGTGGCAGGAAACTGAAAACAAGGCGCGCGCAATGTTGCGAGCCGCAGAGATGGTCGCCAGTGGCTTGGATACGACCAATTAGGCGCTGAGGAAAAGATGAAGAAAATTGATTTGCGTAGCGATACCGTGACCAGGCCAACAGCAGCAATGCGTGCTGTCATGGCGGCGGCCGAGGTCGGCGACGACGTATTTGGCGACGATCCCACCGTGAATGCGCTGCAAGAGAAAATGGCAGATCTTGTTGGTATGGAAGCCGCCCTATTCATGCCGAGCGGCACGCAAAGCAACCTCTGCGCACTCATGGCGCACTGCGCTCGCGGTGACGAGTACATCGTTGGTCAAAATGCCCACACCTATAAATACGAAGGCGGGGGGGCTGCGGTGCTGGGCTCGATTCAGCCGCAGCCTATTGAAAACATAGAGGATGGAACGATTCCGATTGCGAAAATCAAAGCGGCAGTAAAGCCTGACGATTCCCACTTTGCGATCACAAAATTGATTGCGCTCGAGAACACGATTGGCGGGATGGTCATTCCTGAACGTTATATGGCGGAGGTGAGTCGATTCGCCAAGGAGGCTTCGCTTGGAATGCATTTGGATGGCGCACGTCTGTATAACGCAGTTGTGAAGTCGCGTCGGAGCGCCAAGGAAATTTGCGCGTACTTTGATTCCGTATCGGTCTGTTTGTCGAAAGGTCTTGGGGCACCAGTTGGTTCGGTGTTGTGCGGGTCGAATACGCTTATTCGCCGCGCCAAGCGACACCGCAAGATGCTCGGTGGTGGAATGCGGCAGGCGGGAATTCTCGCTGCGGCTGGAATCTACGCACTCGACCACCATGTTGAGCGTTTAGCACAAGACCACGAGAATGCAACGAAGCTGGCCACCGCGCTGGCCAATATTGGCGCACTCTCATTGCAAATGCCGCAGACCAATATTATGTTTGTTGATGTGCCGGTGGGAGACATCGCGGCCCTGCAAGCGCACCTCAATGCGCGAGGTATCGTCGCCATTGTCGGTGCGCGCACACGTATCGTGACCCATCTTGATGTCACCGTGCAAGATCTCGATCGGGTCATTGATGCCTTCGCATCGTTCTATCGCGTTCGCGGGAGCGCTTAGCCATGCTGCTCATGATTGATAACTATGATTCATTCACATTCAATCTTGTCCAGTACCTCGGGGAGTTGGGCGAAGACGTGCTCGTTAAGCGCAATGACGAGATATCCATTGCCGAGATCGAACGTCTGGCCCCACAGAAAATTGTCATTTCACCGGGGCCGTGTTCGCCCAGTGAGGCGGGAATTTCAGTCGCCGCGATCGCAGCATTCGCGGGAAAAATCCCCTTGCTAGGGGTGTGCTTGGGCCATCAAGCAATCGGCCAAGCATTTGGCGGCCGAATCATTCATGCAAAGACGCTGATGCACGGCAAGACGTCGCAGGTACATCATTTGGGCAAAGGGGTGTTCGGCGATCTACCTTCCCCATTCCGTGCGACGCGTTACCATTCGCTGGTCATTGAGCGAGAAACCTGTCCACCGTGTCTTGAAGTCACCGCGTGGACGGAAGACGGTGAAGTGATGGGTGTGCGCCATACGTCGCTCGCCATCGAGGGGGTCCAGTTTCACCCCGAGTCCATCATGACTGAGCATGGGCATCAGTTGCTGCAAAATTTTCTGAACGCAAACACGGCGTTGGCCGTCTGACCACGATTCTTGGGAACAATATGTTTACGCCGCATGAAGCGATCAATCGACTTTCAGATAAGCGCGAAATTTTTTTCGATGAAATGGTGGACCTCTTCACACAGGTGATGGAGGGCGAGGTATCCCCGGTTCAGTTGTCTGCGATTCTCATGGGGCTTCACGTCAAATCGGAGTCAGTGTCCGAAATTGCCGCCGCAGCACAGGTGATGCGCCAGTTTGCGACGAAGGTGTTGGTCGCCGACACCACGCATCTGGTTGATACCTGTGGAACTGGCGGCGACAAAGCACATACTTTCAATATCTCCACGGCGGCCGCGTTTGTGGCCGCCGCTGCGGGAGCCAAGGTCGCTAAACACGGCGGCCGATCGGTCTCGTCTAAGTCGGGTAGCGCAGACGTGCTCGAAGCGCTCGGCGTAAATCTTGATTTGACGCCGACCCAAGTGGCAGAATCGATTGCAACCGTGGGACTCGGCTTTATGTTCGCGCCCCACCACCATCCGGCGATGAAATATGCGGCTCCGGTTCGAAAAGAGCTGGGCATGCGCACGATTCTCAATATTTTGGGTCCGCTCACCAATCCGGCGGGCGCGCCAAATCAGGTGATGGGGGTGTTCCACGCGGACTTGGTTGGCATTCAAGCGCGGGTGTTGCAGCAGCTCGGCTCTAGACAGGTGATGGTTGTCCACGGCGAAGATGGTTTGGATGAAATTACGCTAACGGGTAAGACCCATGTGGCAGAACTAAAGCAAGGCTTCGTGACCGAATACACCATTGAACCCCAGCAATTTGGCCTCGATCACGCGCCACTTGAAAGTCTGCGTGCGGCCGACGAGACGGGGTCGAAGGCGATGTTGCTTGACGTGCTTAATAACAAGCCTGGCCCGGCGAAGGATATCGTGATGCTGAACGCCGGTGCCGCAATCTATGTTGCCGGCATCGCCAGCGACCTTTGGGGCGGGGTTGCGCGTGCACGAGAAATGATCGAGTCGGGGTTGGCGCGTCAAAAACTCGAGGCCTTGATCGGGTTTACCAACAGCGTCAGCGGTTCGGCCTGAGTCTTCGATGGCTAACATACTCGAACAAATATTGGCGACGAAACGAGTCGAGGTCGCTGCCGCAAAGGTGCGGGTTTCAGCCGAAGCATTGGCGGAGCGAATCAAAGACCTCCCGCCGACGCGAGACTTCGTCGGGGCGATTAGGGCGCAATTGTCGGCCAAGCGACCAGCAGTGATCGCGGAAATAAAGCGCAAAAGCCCATCAGCCGGGTTGTTTCGTGCTGCGGACGATTTTGCGCCAGCGCGATTGGCCGCCCAGTATGCGGCTAATGGAGCCGCGTGCTTGTCTGTGCTCACTGATGTTGAGTACTTCGGCGGGGCTGCCGAAGACTTGGCGGCGGCCAAGGTCGCTTGCAACCTACCGATTTTGCGCAAGGATTTTGTGGTCGATGAGTATCAGTTGTTTGAAGCGCGTGCGATGGGGGCAGATGCGGTCCTGTTCATCTTGGACGCATTGCCCATTGCGGAGTTCTTACGTCTTGAGGCCAGCGCCGAATCGTTAGGACTGGCAGTTTTGGCGGAATCGCATACGGCCGCGCAACTCACACAGGCGCTACGCCTGAAAACCCCCCTAATCGGGATTAACAACCGTGATCTGACACGTTTTGAGACCAGCCTTGATACCACCCTGACCCTCGCGCCACGCGTCCCATCAAATCGCTTAGTGGTCACGGAAAGTGGTATTGAGTCGCGCCAAGCGATTGAATTAATGAAGAAAAACGGGATTTTCACGTTTCTGGTGGGGGGGGCACTCATGCGCCAGCCAGATCCGGGCGAGGCGCTTGCCAAGCTCTTCTCGCCAGATTAGCCTCGGTTAGCATACGTCAATGACTAGTTCGAGACGCAAAGGATGCGCTCTGATTCGTTGTTGTATTGGCGCAACATGAGACAGGTGCCCAGCCTTTTTTCCGATTGTAGGCTTGAGCGAAGGGGCGGCTTTTGGCAAACTATCGGTAGCTTCTCGAAAGAATTCTCGCGGAGAAGTCGCGTCCCCAACATTGTGAGCATTAAAGGCGACAAGATAGGGGTCGGTGACAGCTCCAGCCTAGAGGTTTGCATTACACCCGTTAACTAGAAATCCAACAGCCTCATCGTTCAACCCAAAGGAGATTTTTGATGAACAAGAAACTACTCGCTCTTGCAGTTGCTGGTGCCACACTGGCGCCGGCCGCAATGGCGCAGACCGCTAACCCGGTCACGCTTTATGGCCGCATGTTTGTGATGTTTGAAAACGTTAAGGCCGACGGTGGCACGGCTGCGCCTGTCGGTAGCCGTAACCGCGTTAATAGCAACGGCTCATCGCTCGTTGGCGTGCGTGGCACCGAAGACTTGGGTGGCGGATTGAAGGCTTTCTTCCAGTGGGAGACCGAAGTTCGCTTAGAGCAAAATGATTCGCCGTTCTCAACCCGCAACAGCGCTGTGGGCTTGCAAGGCGCTTTCGGTAGCGTATTGCTTGGTCGTTGGGATACCCCATTCAAGTTGGCTAACGCCTCGCTCGACCCATTCGGCGATACCACACTCGCGGGGTACACCTCGGCAATGTCAGACCGTGGCAACTTCAACCGTCGTGAACAAAACGTTGTGCAGTACTGGTCGCCGACCTGGTCAGGTTTTGCGTTGCGCGCTAGCTACTCGGCTAACGAAGGCAAGACCGCAACGGTCAGTCCCGTTGTGACCTCGCTTAGCGCAACCTACACCCAAGGGCCGATTTATTTGTCGACCGCATGGGAGAAGCATAAGGACATCTTCAGGAACTACACAGGCTCGGCTGCTAACGTGGCGGGTGCTGACGAAACCGGCATGTCGCTGGCTGGTCACGTAACATTCGGCGCGGTTCGTGTTGGTGGCTTGATTCAGAAGTTCAAGAAGAACGGTGGCGGTACCACTCGCACTTCTGATCAGAAGTCGCAAATGTTCAACATCATCTACACCGCTGGCAAAAACCAGTTTGTGTATCAGATGCAGCGTTCGAAGGATGGCGCAACCCGTGCAACCGCAGCGACGGCTTTGACCGAGCCAGATACCAAAGTTAACTCGCTGGGTTACTACTACAACTTCTCGCGTCGTACCTCGCTGGTCGCGGTCTACACCCAAACCAAGAACAACACCGCTGGCTTGGGCAACTTCGGGGCAAATACACTGACCATCGGGGCTGACCAAGATCCACGCGGTTTCGCAATCGGTCTGCGTCACACGTTCTAAATTGCACTAAATCGCGCGTTACGTGCGAAAGTAGTTTTGAACGGGCACCTTCGGGTGCCCGTTTTGTTTTGTAGAATGATCCTATGAACCTAATCGACAGTCTTATCTGTGAGTTGGATGCAGGGTTGCGCAATGTTTTTGCCAAACCCGTTGCTTCGCGGCCTTTACCAGTCCCAGTTGGATTGATTGCGCCCGAGACCGCGCCGATGGCAGCAGAGGAGGCTGCCGAGAGTATGCGTCTTATGCGCGTCAATCACGTTGGAGAAGTGTGTGCACAAGCGCTTTATCAAGGCCAGCTCGCCGTTGCCCGCGATGTAAAAACGCGGGGGATACTTGACCATGCAGCGCGGGAGGAGCGCGACCATCTTGCGTGGTGTGCAAGTCGGGTTGAAGAACTCGGTGGAAAAACCAGCCTCTTGAGTCCACTCTTTTATGCTGGTGCTTGGACGATGGGCGTCGTTTCCGGGCTCGCTGGGGATAAGTGGAGCATGGGTTTCTTGGTGGAAACGGAGCGTCAGGTCGAGGCGCATTTGGACCGGCACCTTGCGGCGCTGCCGGCAACCGATCACCGCACAAGAGCCATTGTTGAGCGCATGCGGCTCGATGAAATCGAACATGGCAATAGCGGGGAGGCGGCCGGTGCGATACCGCTACCGTTGCCGATCAAAGCCGCCATGCGCGCGACATCGAAGGTGATGACCGCCACCACTTACTGGGTTTAGATGGGTTTGGATGGGGCGTAAGAGGACGGCAGATGCCCCCAGTTTTCGTTAGCCTTTGATGAGTTCGAAATCGTGGGTGATGTTTGCCGTCTTGGCCAACATCGCCGAGGCTGAACAGTAGACATCGGCCGATAACGAGATCGCACGCGCAACCTTGGCAGAGTCTAGGCCCTTGCCAGTGACCACAAAATGGAAGTGTATGCGAGTAAACACTTTCGGATCTGTCGCTGCCCGCTCGGCTTCTACGTCGACATAACAGTCGGTGACCTGTTGCCGCGATTTTTTTAGGATCAGAATCACGTCGATCGCACTGCACGCGCCGGTGCCTGCCAGCACCGTCTCCATCGGCCTTGGCCCAAGGTTTTGGCCGCCCACATCTGGCGAGCCATCCATCAGAATTTTGTGACCAGAGTCAGTCTCGGCCTCAAAGGCCACATTTTTCTGCCACCGGATACGTGTTTTCATGGTTTAAGCGCCTTCGGCCGCGCCGGTTCAGGGCAAGGCTGGATTAAGGTTGACGGCATGCCGTTGAATACATTAAAATTTTGGGTTCTGCTAATCGTTTATCCCCGTGCGCAGTTTAACTGTGCAATTAACGAGTCCAACAGTCCAGTAGTGCCGCGACGGAACCGCGGCGCAACGAAGCCGAATAAAGCCGAAACCGAATATTTAAGTGAGCACATTATGAAGACCTTTTCCGCCAAACCGCACGAAGTCGTGCACGGTTGGTATCACGTCGACGCCACCGACAAAGTGCTGGGACGTTTGGCTGCAGAAGTCGCTAGCCGTCTGCGTGGTAAACACAAGCCTGAGTACACGCCGCACGTTGACACGGGCGATTTCATCGTTGTGACCAACGTCGAAAAATTGCGCGTCACTGGCAACAAAGCAGAAGACAAAACTTACTACCGTCACACTGGATATCCTGGCGGTATCTATGAAACAAATTTCAACAAGCTGCAGCAAAAGCACCCTGAGCGCGTCCTCGAAAAGGCCGTCAAGGGCATGTTGCCAAAAGGCCCGCTGGGCTACGCAATGATCAAGAAACTCAAGATCTATGCTGGCAGTTCGCATCCGCACGCAGCCCAGCAACCCAAAGAACTCTCGATTTAAGGAACCCGAAAATGGTCGGTAAATATCACTATGGTACGGGTCGCCGCAAAAGCGCGGTTGCACGAGTTTTCATCAAGCCTGGCAAGGGCAACATTGTTGTCAATGACAAGCCAATCGACATCTATTTTTCTCGCGAGACCGGCCGCATGGTCGTCCGCCAGCCGCTAGAGTTGACGGGAAACGCCGCGACGTTTGACATCATGGTCAACGTTTTTGGTGGTGGCGAATCAGGTCAGGCGGGCGCGGTCCGGCACGGCATTACCCGTGCGTTGATCGACTACGACGCAAATTTGAAGTCGCAGCTCTCGAAGGCGGGCTTGGTCACGCGCGATGCGCGCGAAGTCGAGCGTAAGAAGGTCGGCTTACACAAAGCGCGTCGTCGTAAACAGTTCTCGAAGCGCTAGAACTTCGTCGAGCCGCTTCGGCAACGTCGACACAAAATGCAAAAAGCCGCCTCACGCGGCTTTTTGCACGTTCTGGCTACGCCGTTTGTTGTGCGCTGGAGACATCCCTAAGCAGTTGGCAGGCACTTACTTTGATAGTTAAGACGATTCCTAAATGCTAAGCCAGATGAAATTACGTGGATCGTGGCGTAAGATCCGCGCCAAAATTGGCATTCGCTCCGAAAAAGTTGCGATCCGCTCGCATGTGCCTTGGTACATTAAGCTGGGCGGATATGGCGCGGCAATGGGGGTAGCCGGTGCAATCGCATGGGTCATCGTTGACAACAGCTACCGTATCACCGGCTTCAATCGCGAGGAAGCCAAAGCACAGATCAATGCGCTGACGGCGGAAAATCACAAGCTCAGGCAGTCATACGACGCCACGAAATCGGCGTTTAACGATAAAGAAAGCCAGTTGAAGGTCGAGACGGCCGCTGCGGCCGAACTGACCAAGACGCTGACCCAGTTACAAGAGGAGAATGCGAGCCTCAAAGAAGATCTTGGGTTTTTACAAAACGTCATGTCGTCGGGTAGTGTGCCCGAGGGCATGGCGATTCAAAACCTTAAAGTCGAAGCAGATGCGCTACCAAACGAATTCCGCTATCGCTTGTTGCTGACCCAGGGAGGGCAGCGACGCCAAGGCTTCAAGGGAAAGATACAGGTCATTGCGCGTGTGCAAGCCGATGGTGCACCGACGCAAACCGTGCTGAGCTTTCCAAGCGAAGCGGAGCTCAAAGGCCTTGGGGGTAGTATTGAGTTTCGCTTTTACCAAAAAATCGACGGCAGGTTTAGAATCCCCGAAGGAGCACAGTTGAAGAACGTCCAAGTCCGTGTGCTGTCTATCCCCGGTTATGAAGTCCGCGCTCAGCGAAGCTTAAATTTCTAGTTGTTGGTAAGGAGTCCCAAATGTTTAATATGAAATCCAATAAGCCGAACCCGATTGATAGCTTGATCGGAGCCGGCTCAGTCATATCGGGCGACATCCAGTTCTCAGGTGGACTGCGCATCGACGGCACCGTGAAGGGCAACATTACAGCGGTGGGTGATACCCCTGGAACGCTGGTTCTGTCAGAGTTGGCAAAGGTTGAGGGCGAGATTGAGGTTGCCCATGTTGTGGTCAATGGTTCGGTCGCAGGGCCGGTCAAGGCTCGCGAGTACTTGGAACTCATGCCCAAGGCGCGCGTGACAGGAGACGTCACCTATAAGACAATTGAAATCCACGTTGGCGCAATTGTCATGGGCCGAATGGTTCACGACGCCAATGTTAAGACAAGCGATAAGGTCATCGAATTCAAACCGGCCCAGAGTCAGTGATTTATCGCTTGAACCCGCCATTATTGCCCCGAAATAAAGAAGTCAGGAGAGTCCTATGAACGATATGTCAATGATGCCGGCACCGTTAGTTTTTACCGATAACGCGGCGGACAAAGTCAAAGCGCTAATTGTTGAAGAAGGCAATGACGAGCTCAAACTGCGCGTTTTTGTAACCGGTGGTGGGTGCTCCGGCCTACAGTACGGCTTTACGTTTGACGAAATCTCCAACGAGGACGATACCATCATGGAGAAAAACGGCGTTAAGCTGTTGATTGATCCGATGAGCTATCAGTACCTGATTGGTGCCGAAATTGATTATTCTGAGGGCTTGGAGGGGGCTCAATTTGTGATCAAGAACCCCAATGCGAGTAGCACCTGCGGTTGCGGGTCGTCATTCTCGGTCTGACCTTGCAACCAGACACCCACGGCACCCAAACGGTAGGGGTCAACTGCCGTTTCTCGGCTTATAATTCGTTTTCTTCAAATTTTTCATCTTAGCTAAATAGGAGTACACCATGGCAGGCGAACGCAAGCGTACCCGCCGCAACACGCTAGAGCGTCGTTGCTTAGGCAAATACTTCAAACGTCTTTTCATCGGCGCAAACAAGTCGACGTTTAAGATGCTGGAAGCAATCAAGAAGAACTAGTTTCTTGTGCATTTCAAAAAAAGCCGCTCATTGAGCGGCTTTTTTGTTGGCCCAAAGTCCTTTATCCACGGGGCTTTTCAGACATAAATGCCCCAAAGTGCCCGTCAGATCGATACCCTGCCTGTTTGAAGGTCCGAAATCCGCGTCCGATTGCTGCGGCGCAACATCGATTGTGATTGACACCGACCTGTAAGTGGTAATACGCTTGTTTCAAACACTCGTTTGAACTTTTTGCTTTTCCCGTATAACCCACTGACATGATTAGACAATGAGCCAACCAGTCGTGCGTCGTCTACCTTTAGACAATACCTCTGGTGGCGTGAGCAGTGCGGCAACGTCTGTCGGCGTCGGCATTGTTGGCAAGCTGCCGGAAAAATCTGCTGACGTGGGCGATACCAAACGCCGTATCCTCGATGCCGCTGAAGAGCTGTTTATGGAGCATGGCTTTGAGGCCACCAGCCTGCGCCTGATCACCACGGCAGCGGGCGTAAACCTAGCAGCGGCAAACTACCACTTTGGCTCCAAAGAGGAGTTATTTCAGGCGGTATTTACCCGGCGCTTAGATCCGATGAACAATGACCGCATGGCACTGCTGGATGCCTACGAAGCAGCAGCAGGCGGCCAACCGCTGACCTGCGAGCGGATCATATCGGCGATGTTTATCCCCGCGTTGAAGTTGGCGCGCGATCACGAGCAGGGCGGCAAAAACTTCCTTCGCCTGCTTGGTCGCGCCTATGCAGATCCGGCACCGTTCATCCGAGAGTTCCTGTCGCGGCAGTACGCCGAGATGGTTGGTCGTTTTCGCGCCGCGTTCGGTAAAGCGCTCCCCCATCTCCCGCGTGAGGAAGTGTCTTGGCGACTGCACTTCGTGATGGGCGCACTTTCCTACACGCTGGCAGGAAGTGACGGCCTCAAACTGATTTCGCAGATTCGACCAGAAGACACCGATAACGATGAACTGCTGTTGACGCGACTCGCCCCGTTTCTCGCCGCTGGGTTGCGAGCACCCGTTGGTACGCCACAGGATCAGCACCAATGGTTTCCCGAATCAGACTGAACGTTACCTCGATAGTAGATATCGCATAGCACGACTGACCCATTACGCTTCATCGAAAAGGAATCGCCATGTTGACCTTCTTCATTACGCTGCTCGTTGCCGTGGCCCTCATTTGGGCGCTGGCGTATCACTCGGCCTCCGCGTTGGTATGGTCGGTTGTTGTCGGGGTTGGACTCGTTGTTGGGTCCGTAACGGGGGCGATTGGTGGTGTGGTGGCAGGGATGGTGTGGCTGGCCTTCATCGCCTTCGCAGTCATTGCCAACAGCAAGGCATTACGCGTGGCATTGCTGTCTTCGCCGATATTTTCGACGTACAAGAAGTTGCTGCCGCAAATGTCGTCAACTGAGCAGGAAGCGCTCGAGGCCGGCACGGTTTGGTGGGATGGTGATCTTTTCTCCGGTAAGCCCGATTGGAACAAATGGCTCGCCGTGCCGCGCGCGACACTATCGGCTGAAGAGCAGGCGTTTATCGATGGACCGACCAATGAGCTTTGCAGCATGCTCAATGAATGGAACGTGACCCACGAAGCGCATGACTTGCCGCCGAACGTCTGGCAGTTCATCAAGGATAACGGCTTCCTTGGCATGATCATTCCGAAGGGGTATGGCGGCAAAGGCTTCTCCGCCTATGGACACAGCCAAGTGGTGATGAAGATTTCGACGCGCTCCTCCACGGCAGCCGTCTCGGTCATGGTGCCGAATTCGCTCGGGCCGGGCGAGTTGCTGATGCACTACGGCACCAAAGCGCAGAAAGACTATTACCTGCCGCGGCTCGCACAAGGTCTGGAGATTCCCTGTTTTGCACTCACCGCCCCTGAAGCAGGGTCTGACGCGGCATCGATGCCTGACGTAGGGATTGTCTGTCAAGAGATGTGGAATGGCGTCGAGACACTAGGCCTGCGCGTGACGTGGGAAAAACGCTACATCACCTTGGGACCGATTGCCACTATTCTCGGCCTCGCGTTCAAAGCATACGACCCCGACAAACTGCTGGGTGGTCAAACCGACTTAGGCATTACGTGCGCGTTGATTCCAACCAATCATCCTGGCGTCAATATTGGCCGCCGCCACATGACACTAAACGCCGCGTTTATGAATGGCCCCAACTCCGGTCAGGACGTGTTCATCCCGATGGATTGGATCATCGGTGGCGAAGCGATGCTGGGACAGGGCTGGCGTATGTTGATGGAGTGTCTGGCAGCAGGTCGTTCGATCTCGCTGCCTGCGCAGTCGATTGCGGCGGGTAAGGTGACAGCGTTCACATCGGGCGCCTACTCGCGTGTTCGTCAGCAGTTCAAAACCGCGATTGGTAAATTTGAAGGTATCGAAGAGCCGCTCGCCAGAATCGGTGCGATGACGTATCTGATGGACGCAACTCGCACTATCACTGCGGGTGCGTTAGACCTTGGCGAGAAGCCCTCGGTGTTGTCTGCAATTTCAAAATACCACGCCACAGAGCGTATGCGGCAAGTGATTAACGACGCGATGGATATCCATGCGGGCAAGGGGATTTGCCTTGGGCCAAACAACTATCTTGGGCGCGCATATCAGCAAGTGCCAATCGCGATCACTGTCGAAGGGGCAAACATTCTTACGCGATCGTTGATTATTTTTGGACAGGGTGCCATTCGCTGCCACCCATGGGTCTTGAAGGAAATGAAAGCGGCACGAGAAGATTCACTCGATGCGTTTGACGAGGCATTCTGGGAACACATCAAGTTCACCATCGGTAATGCCGGTCGTTCACTTTGGCTGGGCATTACGGCCGGTGTGGGCCTGCCCGCTCCGGCATGCCCTGAAACAAAGCGTTATTACCAACAGATGACGCGCTTCTCCTCGGCGTTTGCGCTGCTCGCTGACGTATCAATGTTTATCATCGGCGGCTCTCTCAAGCGCAAGGAAAAGCTGTCTGCCCGCTTGGGCGACGTACTGTCTCACTTGTATTTGGCTTCTTGTGTACTCAAGTTTTACGACGAGCGTGGCCAACAAAAGGACGAGTTACCATTGCTCAAATGGGCGCTGTATGACTGTGCGTTCAAGATTCAAGTCGCGATGGATGGCATCATCAAAAATTTCCCGAATCGCCCGGTTGCATGGGCATTGCGCCGCTTGGTGTTCCCAAAAGGAATGACGCTGATTCAGCCATCGGATCAATTGGGGCATGAAGTCGCAAAGATTCTCATCACACCATCGGCTGCGAGGGATCGCCTCATCGCCGGCATGTATTTGCCCAACGATGAGAATGACATCATGGGACAACTCAATGCCGCGATGAATGCGGTGGTTGCGGCAGAGCCAATTGAAGCCAAGGTGCGCGCCGCGCAAAAAGCGGGACGCATTACCGCAAAGGTGCAGGACGCTGCATTTGAAGAGGCGAACTCGCTGTCGGTGATTACCGATACCGAGTTGGCGCTCTGGAAACGCGCCCGTGCGCTATCGAAAGAGGTTGTGCGTGTCGATGACTTTGATATGCATTTTGGCGTGACAGTCGCACAATCGAGCGGCAAACCCACTGCCAGCTTAACAAAATACGCAGAGGCAGCAGAGTAGGGATTGCCGATGAAAAAAGTCTATGTTGTCGATGGCGCCCGCACGCCATTTCTAAAGGCCAAGGGTAAGTTAGGCCCGTTTTCCGGCGGCGATCTTGCGGTCGGCTGCGCCAGGGCATTGCTGGCGCGCCAGAAATTTTCGCCAACGGCATTTGATGAGGTCATCGTCGGTGCGGCGATGCCGAGTGCGGATGAAGCCAACATTGGCCGCGTGGTCGCACTTCGTGTCGGCTGTGGCGACAAGGTGCCAGCATGGACGGTAATGCGCAACTGCGCTTCTGGGATGCAGGCGCTTGACTCCGCCTACATGAATATCCTTGCCGGTAAATCTCATCTCGTGCTCGCTGGCGGAACGGATGCGATGAGCCATGCGCCACTGCTGTTTGGCCCGGCGATGGTGAATTGGCTTGCCGATTGGTACGCTGCCAAATCATTCGGTCAGCGTGCAGGCGTGGTCACGAAGTTCCGTTTGAGTTATCTCGTTCCGGTCATCGCGATTCTTAAAGGCCTCACCGACCCGATTGTGAAGTTGTCCATGGGCTCGACAGCGGAGATTGTTGCCAAACGCTTCGGTATTACGCGTGAGATGATGGACGCGTTTGCCGCAGAGTCTCACCAACGCGTGTTGGCGGGCAGAGCGGCCGGACACTTTTCCGAAATCGAGCCGCTGATTGACGCGGCGGGCATCGTTTACAAGGAAGACGACGGCGTGCGCACCGATTCAACCAAGGAAAGACTAGCCAAGTTACGTCCCGTCTTCGACAAGACCTACGGCAGCGTAACGGCGGGCAATGCATCACAAGTTACCGATGGCGCGGCGATGTTGATACTCGCGTCCGAAGAAGCGGTGGCGCGATACGACTTGAATCCGCTTGGCGCGATAGTGGACTCACAGTGGAGCGGGCTTGATCCGGCAGAGATGGGGTTGGGTCCAGTACACGCCATCACGCCGATGTTATTGCGTAACGGCCTCGGCTTGAACGACCTCGATTGTCTGGAGATCAACGAGGCATTCGCGGCGCAAGTGCTTGGCTGTTTGGCGGCGTGGGAATCGGAAGCCTATTGCAAAGAGAAGCTCGGCTTGAGCGGCGCATTCGGCGCAATGGATCGCGCCAAGTTCAACGTCGATGGTGGGGCGATTGCCATTGGACACCCTATCGGGGCGTCGGGCGCACGGGTGGTGTTGCATGCGCTGAAAACACTCGAGCGTACCAGCGGCAAACGCGCAGCGGCGAGCCTTTGTATTGGCGGCGGGCAAGGCGGCGCAATGCTGCTCGAACGTTCGTAGTCAGAAATTTAAACTCGCCGATTGGCGGGCTTTTCGAGCCAAAAATGCTTGAAACTGCGCGTGGATAGGCGAGTTTGCAATTGTAGTAATCATAAAAATTGCACTCCCGGAGCAGCACATGCAGAACTGGAAACACTGGCGTCTTGTTGTTGAATCCAACGGTCTTGGCTTTCTCACCTTTGATCGTGCCAAACCCGACGGCTCGCCCGACTCAACCAATACATTTTCATCCGAAGCGCTGCGCGAGTTGGGTGCGGTGTGTACGCACCTAGCCGCCAACCCAGTCAAAGGCCTGGCGATCCAATCGGCCAAAGATAACGGCTTTGCGGCGGGTGCAGACATCGATGAATTTACGAGTTTCAAGAGTGTCGAAGAAGCCGTTGCGATGACCAAGCTCGGACTCGATGTGTTTGATCAGGTTGCGGCGCTGCCCTTTCCCACCGTTGCGATGATTCACGGCTTTTGTATGGGCGGCGGTACCGAGTTAGCACTCGCATGTCGTTACCGAATTGCCGACGAGGGCCCAAAGACCAAGATGGCGCTTCCTGAGGTCATGCTCGGTATCGTGCCAGGATGGGGGGGGGCGCAACGCATGCCACACCTGATTGGCGCGGGCCAGGCGCTAGGGCTAATGTTGACGGGACGTGCGGTGAATGCAAGAACGGCCAAACGGATGGGGTTGGTAGACGTTGTTACACCGCGCCGCCATTTCACCAATGCGGCGACCATGCTGTTGCAAAAACCGCCTGCGCCGCATCAACCGGCGCTGAAAGACGCCGTGACCAACTGGCCGGTGATTCGCGGTTTTGTGGCGAGTGCGTCACGCAAACAAGTTGCGAAGAAAGCACGTCGTGATCATTATCCGGCACCATACGCGATCATTGACGTGTGGGAGAAGTACGATGGTGATCCGCGCAAGGTGCCAGTGGGTGCTGATGGTTCGATGCAGAAGTTGTTTGAACATCCGACCGCGCGCAATTTGATTCGAATCTTTAAGCTACAGGACCGACTGAAGGCGCTGGGCGCGGGCTCATCCGACATCAAACACGTACACGTCGTGGGTGCTGGCGTGATGGGTGGTGACATTGCGGCGTGGTGCGCCCTCAAGGGGATGAAGGTGACATTGCAAGACCTCGACCACGAACGTATTGCACCTGCGATCAAGCGTGCCGCGGCTCTCTACAAGAAAAAATTCAAGGAAGCACATCTGGTGCAAGCCGCAATGGATCGTTTGATTCCCGACGTGAAGGGTGATGGCGTTGCGAACTGCGATTTGGTGATTGAAGCGATCGTTGAAAACGCAGAAATCAAGAAGACGTTATACGCATCAATCGAGCCGCGCCTGAAGCCGGGCGCAATCTTGGCGACAAATACCTCTTCAATTCCACTGCAAGAACTCGCACCTGGCCTTGCAAGACCTGAGCGGCTGGTTGGTGTCCACTTCTTTAATCCCGTTGCGATGATGATGCTGGTCGAAATTGTGCAGGGACCGCAAACTTCCGATGAGGTGATGAAGTCGGCGCAAGTGTTTGTGAAGAAGATCAACAAACTGCCGCTACCAGTTAAATCCGCACCGGGATTTTTGGTCAATCGTATCTTGACGCCCTATATGACCGAAGCGCAGATCATGTTGGAGGAGGGTATTCCGGCAGAGACCATCGATGCTGCCGCCAAAGAATTTGGTATGCCGATGGGCCCGATTGAGTTGGCCGACACGGTGGGGCTCGATGTTGGCCTCGCCGTCGGTACCGAGTTGCACAAACAAGGCAATCCGCAGCCGCAAAAAATTCAAGAACTCGTCGCCGCAAAAAAACTCGGCAAAAAAACCGGCGAGGGTTTTTACAAGTGGGTGAATGGCCATCCACAAAAGTCCAATGGGTCGGGCACGGTAGATTTGGCACCACTATGGATGCGGATGACGTTACCGGCGGTCAACGAAGCGGTAGCGTGCGTGCGTGAAGGTATTGTGCAGGATGCAGATCTGTGTGATGCCGGTGTGATTTTTGGTACCGGCTTCGCGCCACACCGTGGCGGGCCGATCAACTATTTACGCAGCGCTGGGCGCGAGGGGCTGCTCGATGAAATGAAGGCGCTACATGAGCGGCATGGCGTGCGATTTGCGCCTGATTCAGGATGGATGTCCGTTTGAGTTTAACCATCATCATGCACAATCGTATGCGGTCGCAGTGGCAGAGTTTGTCGGCCACGCCGTTGACGCATCGCCGTTTCCGTGTTTGCACGGGATCAGTTGTCTGTCACGCCGATATCGTTGTGATGTCGGTCAGGAACGTATATTTCTCCGCTGCCTGCCCTCTATGGCGGTCAGAGGTCGAGTAGATCAATGGCTGCGATTGACTGAGTCGCGCCCCATACTGCAAGGAATCCAGTTGGCCCCAACATCCCACGCATCGATCTTGCAAAATCGCCACGGTACACGTTATCTGATGTTCGAAGACAGTGCGACCATTGCCGACGTGTTTGCGTTGCGTTGTCGCACCTCGCCCAATGCGCCGGCGTATCGCGAGTATGAAAGCGCGACCAAAGAATGGCGCGGCGTCACATGGCGGGAGATCGGCGAGTTAGTCGCCCGGGCGCACGAAGGGCTTCGCCGTGATGGTCTGGGTGTCGGTGATCGTATCGCGATCATGATGAAAAACAGCGTCAACTGGGTGCTGTTTGATCAAGCGGCCTACGCCAACGGCATGGTGCCGGTGCCATTGTTCGTCGATGACCGCCCCGACAACGTCGCCTACATCCTCAACGACGCTGAAGTCAAAGCAATCGTCATCGACGGTGAAGAGCAATGGAAACGCTTGAGGACCGTAAGGGAACAGTTGGGCGGTTTGCAGCGAATCATTTGCATCAAACCCGTGGTGGACCCGGATGAACCGAGGCTCATCATACTCGCAGATTGGTTGCCGTCGGCACGGGGCAGTTTTGATCGTCCCGCGACCGAGTCGAACGCGCTGGCAACTATTGTTTATACGAGCGGCACCACCGGTAAGCCGAAGGGCGTCATGCTTTCCCATCGCAATATGCTGGCAAATGTCCAGTCAGGCTTGGCGGTCTATGACGTTTACCCGGAAGATGTGTTCCTGTCCTTTTTACCGCTCTCACATATGTTTGAGCGTACCTGCGACTATTACCTGAATGTCGTTTCAGGTGCCTCGATGGTGTTCTCCCGCTCGATCCCGCAGCTTGCAGAAGACTTTCGTATCATCCAGCCGACGGTGATTTTTTCGGTGCCGCGCATCTACGAACGCTTTTATGCAGCCATCCGAGAGCAGCTAAAAAAATCGTCGCCTATTCGCCGCCACCTTTTTGAGTTTGCAGTGGAGACAGGCTGGAACAAGTTTGAGTACGAACACGGGCGAGGCAAATGGAAGCCACAGTATTTTCTCTGGCCGTTACTGGAAAAATTGGTCGCGAAGAAACTGCTTGATCGACTCGGTGGCAAGTTGAGATTCGCCATTTCTGGTGGCGCTGCGTTATCGCCGTCTGTTGCAAAAGTGTTTATTGGGCTAGGGTTGCCAATTTGTCAGGGCTACGGACTGTCGGAGGCATCCCCACTGTTAACGGTAAATCTGCTGGAGAAAAACAATCCGCACAGCATCGGGCCGGCGGTTCCGGGCGTGGAACTGCGTATCGGCGAAAACGGTGAGTTGATGGCGCGCGGCCCGAACATCATGCTGGGCTATTGGAACAATCCCGATGCCACTCGTGCGGTGCTGACTGACGATGGTTGGTTGAAAACGGGAGACCAGGTTCATATCGATGAGCATGGGTACGTTACCATCACCGGCCGGTTGAAAGACATCATCGTGATGGGTAACGGCGAGAAAGTACCGCCAGTGGATATGGAACTGGCCATTCAGCTCGATCCCGTGTTTGAACAAGTGCTCGTGTTTGGCGAAGGCAAGCCCTATCTATCCGCCGTCGCGGTGCTTAATGACGACGAATGGGCGCGCGCCGCGGCGGACGCAAAGCTGGATCTGACCACCGATGGAAGTGCCAAGGCCGAAAAGTTGCTGGTTCAACGTATCGCTAAACGTATTAAGGATTTTCCTGGCTACGCGCAGGTGCGCAAGGTAAGTGTCGTTAAAGAAAAGTGGACGATTGATAATGGACTCATCACACCAACGCTGAAGTTAAAGCGCAGCGTGATCGTGAATAAGTACGCAGCGGCGATTGAATCCATGTACAAAGGGCATACCGTCTAACACGGTGGTTCGGACTTCACTCCAAATTAAGAAAAGGTAGTTTGTACAAATGCGAATCTCCACCATGGTCACCCTTCCAGCGGATAAGCAGCCAACCATCCGCATCATCCCGATGCCGGCTGATACCAATGCGAATGGAACAATCTTCGGCGGCTGGGTCATGGCACAAGTTGATTTGGCGGGCAGTGTACCGGCCACCCAACGCGCCATGGGAAAAGTGGCAACGGTCGCCGTGAATTCCTTTGCCTTTAAGGAGCCGGTGTTCGTGGGGGATCTGGTGAGTTTTTATGCCGCTGTCGTCAAGACGGGGCGGACATCGATCACAGTTGATGTTGAGGTGTATGCGCAGCGGCATCGCTTCGGCAGCGAAGTGGTGAAAGTTACCGAAGCCGAACTGACCTATGTTGCCATCGACGACAATGGCGATCCGCGCGAGCTGCCGCTGACTGAGAAAGTCCTTTATTGACGGGCGTTTTCAACCAAAATTGCTTGAAAACGACCGTCCTGTAAGGACTTTTAAGTTTTGGGAACTTCTCGAAACCGTCGCGAGCGGGCGAAGTTCGAGCCGACGGGTTTGGCAAACACGGGACACGTCCCCAGTGTACGGCGAGCACCGCAGGCGCGAAATTCGCCCACGCAGCAGGTTTATAGAAGTGCCCTTTTTGACGAGTTTTAATCTTTGATTTGTAGGAGTCTGAATTGAGTAATTTCCATATTCGTAAAGTCGCCGTGCTCGGTGCAGGTGTGATGGGTGCGCAAATCGCCGCGCATCTGACCAACGCCAATGTACAAACCATCCTGTTTGATTTGCCTGCAAAGGAGGGGCCGAAAAACGGCGTGGTGATGAAAGCCATCGATAGCATGATGAAACTCTCACCCGATCCGTTCGCTGTGAAGAGCAGGGCTGCCCAGATTGTGCAGGCGAACTACGACGAGCACCTCGAACTGCTGCGCGGCTGCGACCTCATTATCGAAGCGATTTCCGAGCGCATGGATTGGAAAAAAGCGCTCTACGAAAAGGTCGCCCCTTTTATCTCTGAGAAAACGATTTTCGCCTCCAACACATCGGGGCTTTCGATTACCGAATTGTCAAAAGTATTCCCCGAGGCTCTACGCCATCGTTTCTGCGGCATTCATTTTTTTAATCCGCCGCGTTATATGAAGTTGGTGGAGTTAATCCCCACCGCGCTCACCGAGGCATCAATCCTCGATCAGCTCGAAACGTTTTTGACCACCACCGTGGGCAAGGGCGTGGTGCGTGCAAAAGACACCCCGAACTTCGTCGCCAACCGCATCGGTGTGTTTTCGATTGCGGCAACGATGCATCACACTGCCCAATTTGGGTTGGCTTTCGATGTCGTTGACGCACTGACCGGCCCGGCGATTGGCCGCGCCAAGTCGGCGACCTATCGTACCTCTGATGTCGTTGGTCTGGACACCATGTCGCTCACCATCAAGACGCTGGCCGATACGTTGCCGAACGATCCGTGGCACAAGTACTATCAAAGCCCGGCGTGGTTGCAGGCGTTGCTCGCGAAGGGCGCGTTGGGTCAGAAAACGAAAGCAGGCATTTACACCAAAAAAGGAAAAGACATTTTGGTGTTGGATCTCGCGGCACAAGACTATCGCCCATCCACCGGCAAAATGGATGACGAAGTCGCCGCGATGCTGAAAATCAAAAACCCAGCCGAGCAAATTGCCGCCCTTCGTGCATCGACAAACCCACAAGCGCAATTCTTGTGGTCTATCTTCCGCGACTTGTGGCACTACTGCGCCGTGCAATTGGCCGACATTGCACACTCTGCGCGCGACATCGATTTCGCGATTCGCTGGGGCTTTGGCTACAAGATGGGGCCGTTTGAAACCTGGCAAGCGGCAGGCTGGCAACAGATCGCCAGTTGGATCGCCGAAGATATCGCTGCGGGCAAATCGATGGCGAATGTTCCCTTGCCAGCGTGGGTGACCGAGGCCGGTCGTGTCGGCGTGCACTCGCAGGAAGGGTCGTACTCGGCATCTTCCAAATCGACGGTAGCGCGTTCGTCGCTGCGGGTATATCAGCGGCAAATTTTCCCCGAGCTTCTACTCGGTGAACAGAGTGACAAAGGCACCACGGTTTTGGATACCGAAGGCGTGCGCGTTTGGACAACGAAGGGCTTCGAAGACATTGCCATTCTGTCGTTCAAGTCAAAAATGCACTCACTTGGCGAGGAAGTCCTCGAAGGCGTCTTGCAGGCGCTCGACCTTGCCGAGAGGGATTTCGAGGCCGCCGTCATTTGGCACGAAGCGCCATATGCCGTCGGTGCCAATCTGGTGAAGGTGCTCGAAGCGCTGCAAGCGCAAAAGTACGAAGAATTCGAAACCATGGTCGCGAAATTCCAAGCGACTTCGATGCGCATCAAGCACTCGATGGTGCCGGTGGTGTCGGCTGTCGATGGCATGGCGCTGGGTGGCGGCTGTGAGTTTGTGATGCACTCAAACAAAGTGGTGGCCTCGATTGAAAGCTACATCGGTTTGGTGGAAGCGGGGGTGGGTTTGCTCCCCGCCGGCGCGGGTTGCAAAGAGCTTGCGCTACGAGCCGCTGTGAATGCCGGGGTTGGCAACAGCGGCGGCGACGTAATGCCGCAGCTCCAAAAGGCCTTCTCGCGTATTGCCATGGGTGAAGTGTCCAAGAGCGGTGAACATGCCAAAGAGATGGGCTATTTGCGCGAATCAGACCGCGTGGTATTCAATAAAGACGAATTGCTTTACGTCGCACTGACCGAAGCACGGGCGATGGCCGAAGGCGGCTGGCGCCCCGCGCTACCCGCCGCTCCCTTCCCGGTGGCGGGCTATACCGGTGTTGCCACACTCAAGATGATGCTCATCAACATGAAAGCGGGCGGTTTCATTTCTGAACACGATTACGAGGTGTCGTCACGCATTGCAGAGGTGCTTTGCGGCGGCATGGTTGAGCCGGGCTCGTTGGTTGATGAAAAGTGGATGCTCGATTTGGAACGTAAACACTTTGTCGCGTTGGCAAAGATGCCGAAGACGCAGGAGCGCATTGCGTTCATGCTCAAAAACGGCAAGCCATTGCGGAATTAAATATGCGGGGCTTTTCAATCACGATCGACCACCTTAAAACTGTCGTCCCGGCGCAGGCCGGGATCCCAGTCTCTCTGTCGGACGAGATGGGCTTGTCAGCGACAAACCTTGCCGGGGGCGGGTGTCGCAAACACGCGGCGGCTACTCACTTTCTTTTGCTTCGCCAAAAGAAAGTTACCAAAGAAAAGGCGACCCGGGTTCATCGCCCGCTGTGCGGGTTCCCCGCGCTGCTCGCCGCCGCAGGCCACTCGCACGGGTATGCTCACTAGATAAATTGGCGTTACGGTGCCACTGAAACAAAATGGAGAAATGAAATGACCAAACAAATTCAAGACGCCTACATCGTTGCCGCAGTTCGCACACCGGTCGGCAAAGCCCCACGCGGCATGTTCAAAAACGTCAGACCCGACGATATGCTGGCGCACGTATTGCGCGCCGCGATGGCAAAAGTCCCTGGCCTCGACGCGCACGACATTGGCGACGTGATTGTCGGCTGCGCGATGCCGGAAGGGGAGCAGGGAATGAACGTGGCGCGCATTGGTGTGTTGCTTGCCGGTCTTCCGCACAGCGTGCCCGCGGTCACCATCAATCGCTTCTGTGCATCAGGCGTGCAAGCGGTCAGTATGGCGGCCGATCGGATTCGTTGTGGGGACGACGATGTGGTGATCGCTGCTGGCACGGAAAGTATGTCGATGGTGCCGATGATGGGCAATAAGATCGCGCTAAACCAAAACGTATTCGCCAACAATGAACACATCGGTATCGCTTATGGCATGGGCATCACAGCCGAGAACGTGGCGAATCAGTGGAAGGTCACACGCGAAGAGCAGGATGCGTTTGCGGTGGCGTCCCACCAAAAGGCATCGAAGGCTATCGCAGAGGGACTGTTCCGCGAAGAGATTGCCCCTTACGAAATTGACACCGCATCACCTGATCTGGCGACGGGCGCGATCAAACATAAGAAGAAAACGGCAGAAAATGATGAAGGGCCAAGACCCGATTCCACCATCGAATCGCTCGGCAAGCTTCGTACCGTCTTTGCTGCGCGCGGCAGCGTGACGGCGGGTAATTCCTCGCAGATGTCAGATGGCGCTGGCGCGGTGATCTTGATGTCTGAGCGCGCGCTGAAAAAGTACAACATCACGCCGCTGGCTAAGTTTCACTCGTTTGCCGTGGCCGGCGTTCCGCCGGAAATCATGGGTATTGGCCCGATCAAAGCCATTCCGAAAGTGCTCAAGCAAGCAGGGGTGCATCAGGATGATCTCGGATGGATTGAACTGAATGAAGCGTTTGCCGCACAAGCGCTAGCGGTGATGAAGGACTTGGGTCTCAATCCCGACAAGGTCAATCCACAAGGCGGCGCAATCGCGCTTGGGCATCCACTCGGCGCAACGGGTGCCTTGCGTACCGCGACGCTGGTACACGGGATGCGGCGTACCAAACAAAAGTGGGGCATGGTGACCATGTGTATTGGTACTGGTATGGGCGCGGCGGGATTATTCGAAGCACTTTAACGGCAGCGCTCCCTCTACATTCAAGCGACCAACTTTGCTGCGCTGCAATAGATTTGGTGGCTGATCTTTTGTTGCGAACTGGCTAGTCAATTTGTGCGCTGCCGCATGAAAAACGCCGCATTTTCGTGTGGAAAAACAACGCATGTTGCGGGCTTTTCTGGTAAGGTCCGTCTCAATATGTTGGGTGCATTTTGAACTGAAGTGTGCTGTTCCAGACACTCGCTCAACCACAAGAATTTTTTCATGCATCTGCCGAGGAGAATTAGAGATGTCCCAACCACAACGCACCCGCGTTCGTTTCATCACCTCCACGCTTAAGTTATCTGCACTTGCAGTTGGTCTTGCAGTGGCCGGTACTGCCAGCGCCGCGCAGTTTAAGTTTGATAACGGTCTGACCGGTAGCTTCGATTCCACGTTCTCCTACGGTCTATCGATCCGCACACAGGACCCATCGAGGGATTTGATCGGTATCGCCAACGGCGGTACATCGCGGTCAGTGAATGAAGATGATGGTGATCGTAACTACAAAAAAAATCAGCCATTCGCCAATGTGTTGAAAGGTACCCACGAGTTGTCGGCCAAATGGGAAGACTGGGGTTTGTTGTTACGCGGTACCTACTTCACCGACTTCACCAATCGCAATAAATCCGAACTCGGCCCGATTGCAAGAAAGCGTATGGGCAATGAAGCGCGTATGCTCGATGCGTTTATTTCCAAAGGGTTCGATGTCTACGGCAAGAACCTTCGCCTGCGTGCCGGTAACCAGGTGATCTCTTGGGGCGAGTCAACATTCATCCCGAACAGCATCAACTCGATCAATGCGGTTGACTTGGTCAAGTTGCGTACGCCTGGCTCTGAAGTCAAAGAGGCGTTGCTGCCCACGGCCAGCATTTGGGCTTCACTAGAGTTAACCAAAAACGCCAGCATGGAAGCGTTTATCCAATTCAACCATGACAAGACAAAACTTGATCCGCGCGGCTCGTACTGGAGCAACAACGACTTTGCGTCCGATGACTCCACGCAAGTATTTGTTGGTTTCGGTCGTCGTGGTGACTTGACCCGTCGTGCGCCGATTAACCCAATCCCATTGGCAACCCCAGGTGCCGGCGGTGTTGCGCAGACATTGTATGGCCCGTTTGCGGTTGACGCCCAAGTCTGGGCACCTCGTGGCAACGACGTCGCGCCTTCCGATAACGGCCAATACGGTGTGGCGTTGCGCTATTTGGCACCGGCATTCAACAACACGGAATTCGGTCTCTACTACCTCAACTATCACAGCCGCATTCCACTCTTCTCAGGTATCAAGGGCACGGTGACTTCTGTCCTGACTGGTGGTCCGCTGGCTGCGGCAACTGGCCAGACCGGCACTGCGACATACTTTGCTGAGTATCCAGAGAACATCCGCCTGTACGGCTTTAGCTTTAATACACAAGGTCCGGCAGGTATCGCGTTGCAGGGTGAGTATTCATACCGCCCAAATCAGCCGATTCAGTACTCAACTCCCGAGTTGTTGCTGGCGGCTCTTGGTGCACCAAACCTCATCACTGGATTCTTGACGATCCCTGGTACGGTAAGCGCATCACTGCCGTTTGGTGCGTCTGCTGCCGGTCTCGTGCCGAATGGGACATTCCAGCGTGGTTGGGATCGTACCAAGATGAGCCAGATCCAAATGACCGCGACGAAGTCGGTACCTTCGATTGTTGGTGCGGAGCAACTGGTGATGGTCGGTGAATTTGGTTACACCAAGTACCACGGGCTGCGTCAAGACGTGAAATACAACGGTCCAGCCGTATTCCTGCCAGCAACTCTGCAGGGCGCGATTGCAACCCAAGCGGGTGCGGTACAGAACGAAGGCTTCATTACCGAATCATCCTACGGTTATCGTCTCGTTGGCCGTCTGGAATACGCGAACGCATTTATGGGTGCCAACTTTGCACCGCGCATTGCGTTTAACCACGACATCAAGGGCGTTTCACAAACCTTTAACGAAGGCGTGAAATCACTTTCGATCGGTGCCAACGTTGACTACCAGCGCAAGCTGAGCGTAGATCTGTCGTGGACCAGTTACTTTGGCGGTCGCACCTACTGTGGTACTGACACAGTGGTCAATCCGGCCGCTCAAAGCACGTTGGTGGCGCAGATTGCTGTACAAGGCGCGAGCTACTGCTCGTCAGCCAACCCAATCAAGGATCGTGACTTCGTCTCCTTGGTGGTGTCCTACTCGTTCTAACTGTTTGACGCTACCAGCGCTGCAAGTGCGGGCTGGTAGTCGCTTTATGGCGCGCGTCGACGTGCTGGAGCAATGCAAGTTCTAAACCAATAATTCTGGAGGATGATGATGAAAGCGAAACAACTCGCGGTAGTACTGTCGGCGAGCTTGTCCGTGTTGGCGCTGTCAAACGCTGCTCACGCACAACTTTCCGCCGCTGATGTGGCCAAGCTGGGCACCACACTCACACCAATGGGTGCAGAGAAGGCCGGTAACGCAGCGGGCACGATTCCGGCGTGGGATGGTGGTTTGACCAAGGTTCCAGCAGGGGTGTCGTTCAAGGCATCGGGTTATTACCCTGACCCGTTCCCGAACGATAAACCACTGTTTACCATCAACGCAGCAAACATGGACAAGTACAAAGACAATCTCTCGCCCGGACAAATGGCGATGATGAAGCAATACCCGAACTACAAGTTACCGGTCTATCAAACCCGTCGTACAGCGGCCTACCCGGAAGGCAGCTACAAAGAAACCAAAGAGTGCGCGGCAAAGGCAAAACTTGCTACCGGTGGTAATGGCGTGACGGGTTGTGTCGGTGGTACACCGTTCCCAATTCCAAAGAATGGACTTGAGGCGATTTGGAACCACATCTTGCACTATAGGGGTGACACCTATGCGATGAACTGGTCGCAAGCGGCGGTGACTGCATCGGGTGACTATGCGCTGGTGAAGTTTGAGTATGAGTACGACTACGCATACGGCAATCTGCAAAAGACCGCTGCGCAACGCGAGCCAAACCTGATCTTCAACTACCTTCAAGAAGTCACCGCGCCTGCTCGGTTGGCCGGACAGATTTTGTTGGTGAAAGAAACCGTGGACCAGTCCAAGGAGCCGCGAGCCGCATGGACCTACAATCCAGGCCAACGTCGTGTTCGTTTGGCGCCAAACGTTGCTTATGACAATCCAGGTACTGCGGCTGACGGCCTGCGCACCAACGACGACTTTAGTATGTACAACGGTGCAACCGACCGTTACGATTGGACATTGGTGGGCAAGAAAGAGATGTACATCCCGTACAACTCATACCGCCTGACCGATCCAAAGGTGAAATATGCAGACCTGCTTCGCCCCGGTCATATCAACCAAGACCTGACGCGTTACGGTTTGCATCGCGTATGGGTGGTTGACGCCAAGCTCAAGGCCGGTACTTCACATATCTATTCACGTCGCACCTTCTACATCGACGAAGATAGCTGGAACGTCATCATGGTGGACAAGTACGACGGTCGTGGTCAACTCTGGCGCTTCGCTGAACTCCACAGCGAAAACTGGTATGACGTTCCGATGTGGTACGGCACCGTTGAGGTACACCATGACCTCCAATCCCGCCGTTACATCGCGATGGGTCTTCGTTCCGAAGAAACCAAAATCTTCCAGCCGATCAAGCGCACTGCGGCAGATTACACGCCACAAGCGTTGCGTGGAGCGGGTACGCGCTAAGCTGGTCGTCAGCAATACATAGGCAATTCGGGGACAAGCAGGTGTTGTCCCCGAGTCGTTTTCAGAGAAGTATGAGCCGCGAACTTCCGAGCCTTAGCCTGATCTCGCTCGTCCCATATTCAAAGTGATCCAATCATGAAACCTCGTGTTGGTAGTTTTTTTCTCACGGTCTTGGTCGGTGGTGCGCTATTGGCCGGTGCAACTTTCGCGCAGATCAATCCAACGGTGATGCCTGCTGTCGGCCCGCTAACTAAACAGACAATGTCCCGTCTTTTGTTGACCGACGTGGCGCGTGAGGGTAACCGCATCGTCGCCGTGGGCGATCGTGGCTACATCGTTTATTCGGATAACGACGGCCAATCCTGGCAGCGCGCAAAGACTCCATCAGGGCTGGCGTTACTCAACAGTGTGTGCTTTTCAGACGCCAATACGGTCTGGGCGGTCGGCCACGACTCAGTCATTCTGAAATCAACCGACCAGGGTAAAGAGTGGACACAGGTCTACTCGTCGGCTAAAGATCAGCGACCGTTGATGGACGTTTTGTTTGTCGATGCGACGCATGGTTTTGCAGTGGGTGCCTATGGGGCCTTTCTTGAAACCGTAGACGCCGGTAAGACGTGGACGTTACGAAAGGCGATTCCCGTTGTTGCCAAACCGAAGCCGTCGACGTCAGCTCGCGGTGGTCGTGGTGCTGGCATCGAAGTCGAAGATGACACCGATAAGTCGGCCGACGAGGACAAACATCTAAACGCGGTGATCAAACTTGGAGAGGGCAAGTTGTTTATCGCTGGTGAAGCGGGAACAATGCTGCTTTCCAACGATAACGGGAAGAGCTGGGAACGAGTTGTGTCGCCGTACAAGGGCTCCTATTTTGGTGCAATCGTTGCCAACGACGGCAGTGTTTTGGTGCTGGGGTTACGCGGCAATGTGTTCCGCTCGGCTGATCCGAGTCTGAGGGCCTGGACACCGGTGGCCAGCAACACCAAAGCCTCGATGATGAGTGCGACAAAGCTGGCCGACGGGGCGATCATTTTGTCTGGTCTTTCTGGAACATTACTGATGTCCCGCGATAACGGCCAAACCTTTGCGCCCATCGAATCAGGAACGATCAAGCCACTCGCCGCGGCCGTGCAAGGCAAGGGTGCAACGCTGGTGGTGGTTGGCGAGACTGGTGCGCGCGATGTTGCGCTCGCCGCTGGGGCGGCCGGTTCATCGGCCATCAAGACAAGCAGCACGCCTAGCAGCACGCCCGCCATTGTCGCTAAGCCCTAACGGCACAATGAGCACCAACCCAGAATCGCCTGACGTCTTTCTCGGACTCGCCGCCAAATGAATCTACAAAACCTAATTGCCAAGTTTTCCGCATTGATATTCAACAACCGACGAGTGCTGTTGATTACGTTTAGCGTGATGACGGCGCTCTTTCTTGTCTCAGCCAGCCAACTACGGGTGGACGCTGGCTTCAAGAAGATGATGCCGCTCACACACCCTTACATGAAGGTCTATAAGGAATACGAAACCGTATTCGGCGGAGCCAATCGTGTTGCTATTGCCATTGTGCAAAAGCAAGGCGACATCTACAACAAAGAGTTCATGGACACCCTGAAAGCGGCGACCAACGAGGTGTTGTTACTCGAGGGGGTCGATAAGGCCAGTGTGCGTTCGTTGTTTACGCCGAACACACGATTCATCGAAGTCGTCGAAGAAGGTTTTGCCGGTGGAAACGTCATCCCCGCGACGTTTCAGGGGACGCCCGAAGATCTGGCGATCGTCAAATCGAATGTGCAAAAGTCCAATGAAATAGGGCGCACCGTTGCAACCGACTTTAGTGGAGCCTTGATTTCTGCGGGATTGTTAGAGGCGATTCCAAAAGAGGGCGGAAAGATCGAGAAGCTCAACTACTTCGAACTCTCCCGCAAGCTCGACGCAATTCGTGCGAAACATGAAGGGCCGAATCGCTCGGTTCATATTATTGGGTTCGCCAAAGCTGTGGGTGATATCGCCAGCGGTGCACAAGGCGTGGTGGCGTTTTTCGGTATCGCCTTTCTTATCACCGCTGCGTTGATGTATTGGTTTGTGAAGGACATAAAACTGACGGTAATTTCGCTGGTCGTCGCGATGATGCCGGTTCTGTGGTTACTCGGTACCCTGCCCATCATTGGCTTTGGTATTGACCCGTTGTCGATTCTTGTGCCGTTCTTGATTTTCTCCATTGGTGTGTCGCACGCAGTGCAGATGACCAAATCATGGGAACGCGCCGTCTCAGACGGCATGAGTAGTCTCGATGCCGCCAAACACTCGTTTGCCAATTTGTTTATCCCCGGCACCCTCGCGTTGCTGACCAATGTGCTGGGCTTTGCTGTGATTTTGATTATTCCGATTGATATCGTGCGTGAGCTCGGTATTACGGCTTCGCTGGGCGTGGCATGGATGATCATCACCAACAAAATGTTGTTGCCGATCCTGTTGTCGTATCTTAAGGTTTCCCCACAAACGCTGGAAAAAGAACACGCACAGAGTGACCGCTTTGATAAGTTATGGCGTATGGCGGCTGGTTTTGCCGACAAGAAGAATGCGTTATGGAGTATCGGCGCATCGGTGATCGTTCTTGCCTTTGGCGTCTGGAAGGCACAGGACTTAAAGGTTGGTGATTACGGGCAAGGCGTTCCTGAGTTGCGGGCGGATTCGCGTTACAACATGGATAACGCGATGATCGTCTCGAAATTTGCGATTGGTGTGAATACGTTGGGCGTTGTCGCGCAGACTAAAGATGTTCCCGGCGCGTGCACCAACTACGATGTGATGACCACCATCGAGAAATTTGACTGGTACATGCAAAACGTGCCCGGCACACAGTCGGTTATGTCGTTGCCGGGTGTTGCCAAGACCATCAACGCGGGATTTAACGAGGGCAACCTACGCTGGCGTCAACTGCCGCGTGATCCGTCCACCATGGCGCAGAGTGTCACGCCGGTGGATACCGCAACCGGGCTCCTCAATCCCGATTGCTCGGCGATGCAGGTTCTCGTGAATACGACGGATCAACAAGGCGATACGTTGCGTCGCATGGTGGCCGAGGTGAAGAATTTTGCGAAAGAGGCGAATACACCGAATCTGGAGTTCAAGCTGGCCACCGGAAACATGGGAGTCGCCGCAGCCACCAACGAAGCGGTAGACAAAGCTCGTTTTGAGATGCACGGCGCGATCTTTGGTGCGCTCTTGTTGATGTGTATGGCCACATTTCGCAGTCTGCGCGCCACGCTGTGTATTCTCATTCCCTTGGCGATTGTCTCGATTCTCTGCGAGGCCTTGATGCCGATGCTCGGTATTGGTATGAAGGTCTCAACGCTACCGGTGATCGCACTCGGCGTTGGTGTTGGTGTTGACTACGGCATCTATCTTTATGACCGAATTGAAATCCACATGGAAGAAGGCAAAGATTTGGCGGAGTCGTTCTTCTTGTCGCTGCGCGAGCGTGGCACGGCGATGATTTTCACTGCGGTGACCATGACGCTAGGTGTCGGTACTTGGGCAATGTCGGCACTGAAGTTCCAAGCCGATATGGGCATCTTGCTCGCGTTTATGTTCTTCCTCAATATGGTCGGCGCGATCTTCTTGTTGCCGGCGTTAGCCGCGTGGCTGCTCAAGCCACACAAAGCAGACTCCTAGCCCCACCCCCACCCCCACCCCCACCCTCCCCTTCGCAGGTGAGGGGGTTGAACGGTGAGGCGCGGCCCGTTCCTTTCCCCGGCGGCGGGGGAAGGTTCGGATGGGGCGCGGCAGCAGGGCAAGCCGTCCAATCGCCCCAGAGCGAACGTGCAGCCCGCATCCACCGCAAAAGAGAAACGAGCCAAATTGGTTTGCCAATCGCCCAGAGGCAACGTCTGTTGAAGCAGCAAGTGCCCCATGAAATATGCATGGCGAGCAGAATTGCACATATTGACGATATGCTTTGGTTAAACTTTTTCAGTAATGTCAAGACGGATCAATAAAAACGATATGGTTAGGTTTTTGGTGGTTGCGGGTGGCGTTGATTTACACAAATACACAAATACACAAATACAAAGATATAAAGATACAAAAAAATATAAAAAAAGGCTAGTCGTAATGACTAGCCTTTTTGCATTTTGTCAGTGTCTGTTACTTGACACGATATTGTTGAAGATCGCCACCAGCATCCAGTATTTCTTTTACCCAGTCAGGCCTACGGCCTCGGGCTGCACCCGACCACGTCAGATTTCCCTTGCGATACATCACCGTGGCAGCAGATGCCTTCTTACCGGATTTTTTGGCCGAAGAGGTAAAACCCAGTTGTTCAGCGGATAAGCCGTAGTGTGCAATCTTGCCTCTTAAGTCAGCAATAACAGCCTCAATCTCGCCAGCTCTGATTTTTTCAGCTTCTTCTTGGAGCTTCTTGATTTGTTCTTGAATTTCAGTATATGTTGCCATTAGTTTTCTCCTTTATATAAGGTGGTGCTGATTATACAGTGAGTTTTTAAATTATTGCGAGCTGCTACACCTATTTGCTGTCCAATCTGAACACTATTTATCGCTTTTTGACAAATCGACCTCGTCATTGTTGCGTGATGGGGGCGGTAAGATGAAGCCCCGCGTCTGAGGCACCCTGCATACCAAAGCCCTAGCCTGAATACTTCATGGGTCGCCCGCTGCTTCGACGGTTGTTGCATCTTGCCCGACGATAGATTCATGCTAACGTTACATCGCACGTTGACGGAAATAGGAGGCAGGATGATGTTGACGTGGGTATTAAGCTGTTTTTGCTGGTTAAGACTCTGGGTCGATGACCTCACGAAGGAGGGCACCAAATGATTGATTGGGTAAAGAAACTGACAGGTGAATTAATTGATATCGTCGAATGGCTCGATGATTCCACGAATACTCTCGTCTATCGTTATGAGCGGCATAACAATGAGATCAAGTACGGTGCCAAGCTCACCGTGCGTGAAGGCCAGATGGCTGTTTTTGTGAATGAGGGCAAGATCGCCGACGTGTTCCAGCCCGGCATGTTCACGCTGACCACGCAGAACATCCCAATTCTTTCCACCTTACAAGGCTGGAAGTACGGCTTTGAGTCGCCGTTTAAAGCAGAGATTTATTTCGTTAGTACCCGCAAGTTCACTGACCTTAAATGGGGAACGCCGGGGCCGGCGACGATGCGCGATAGTGAATTCGGTATTGTTCGCGCCACCGCGTTCGGTATTTATACGATTCGCGTGAAAGACGCCGGTATCTTCATCAAAGATATTGCCGGGACAGAAGGGCGCTTTACCACCGAGCAGATCCAAGAAAATTTGCGCGGCAAGATTGGATTGCGTATCAAAGAGGTGCTGCCGGAGTTGGGTCTGTCGATCATTGACCTTGAGGCCAAAGTCACGCTGCTGGGGCAGATGTTACGCGATCGTATTGGCCCCGATTTTGAGGAGATGGGGCTGGAGCTTTGCGAAGTGCAGGTGCAAGACGTGGGCCTGCCGGAAGAAGTGGAAAAGGCAATCGACAAACGCGGCGCGATTGCTGCGGTCGGTAACCTCGCCGCCTACACACAATACGAAACGGCGAGTGCGATTCGTGATGCCGCCACCACCCCAAACTCGGCTGCTGGTGCTGGTATGGGGCTTGGTGCTGGTATCGCCATGGGTGCGGGTATGGTTGGGCAGATGGGCATGGCCGCAGGCGCGATGAATACCGCTGCGCCGCCACCGTTGCCGACCGCAGTGGCGTTTCATGTTGCCGTTGGTGGTGTCCAAACCGGGCCGTTTGATCTAAGCGCACTACAAGCACAGGCAACCGGAGGAAAGTTGATGCGTGATAGCCTCGTCTGGAAAGCCGGTATGGCGCAATGGGCCAAAGCGGGTGATGTCACGGAGCTGTCTGCACTCTTTGCGAGCGTGCCGCCACCGGTTCCTCCCGGCGCTTAACAGCGGAGGTTCCTGTGAAATCAAAACTGTATCGTGCCGCCGCCGGGCTCGTGGGTGTAGGCTGCGTGCTGGTGCTGTTGCACATGATCGTTAACTGGAAAGGCTTTAGCGGTGGCATTGCCTTTGCCATCGTTAACCTTGCACTGGGTGCATGGTTTTTGCTCGATTACGCGCTGCGTAGGCCGACGACAGCAGAACCTACCCGCGCGCTTGATCAGGCTCCGCCGCACTCGTCATGAAGTATGTTGGCCTAGCACTTGAAAGGTGCTAATGGAAAACCCGAACGCATCACAAACCACGCTCGACGCGATGACGGACAAGGTGCGCGCATTTCCGTGCCAGTCTTGTGGTGCCAAACTCTCGTTCTCGCCCGGGACTACATCGCTGAAATGCGACTACTGCGGCGCAGTCAACGAATTCGATGAAAAGACCGATGTTGTCGAGGAGCTGGATCTCGACGACTGGCTACGCAAATTAGAAGTCTTGCACGAAACTTACGAGCAGGAGCATTTGAAGTGTAAGAACTGCAGCGGTGAGCAAACACTCCCCGCAAATCTGTTTGCGTCGTCGTGCGTTTTTTGTGGCACACCGATTACTAGCCAAAGCTACGCCCGGCGACTGATTAAGCCCAAATCGTTGGTTCCGTTCAAGATTGCGAAACTACAGGCGCAAGACAAGTGGCGTGCTTGGCTGAAGAGTCTCTGGTTAGCGCCGAGTGCGCTCAAGAAATACGCCCAGAGTGATGGCGGCATCAAGGGGCTCTACGTCCCCTACTGGACCTTTGACGCCAATACGTTTTCACAATACACCGGCCAGCGCGGTGACGACCGCATCGAAACCTATACCACCACCAATTCAAACGGCGAGCATGTGACACAAACGCGCACCGTGACGGATTGGACCTACGTTACCGGCAATGTTTCATTCTTCCATAATGATGTGTTGGTGTCGGGATCGAAGACAACCTTTGGTGCTACCGACCAAGCGCGTAGCGGTGACACCGCAATCACGGGCGCAGGTTTTGTCGGCGCTGCCATCATGACTGCATTCCCGACCAAACTGCGTACTTGGAACACGGTCGAGCTGGTGCCCTATCAGGACGAGTACATTTCGGGATTTCAAGCGGAGGCGTATTCGGTGGCACTGAAACCTGCGTTCGCGAAGGGCAAAGAGTTTATCGATGCGAAAGTGCAGTCCCTAGTACGTCAAGACATCGGCGGTGACCACCAACGAATTTCATCGCTCAACACACATTACAGCCATCTCACCTTCAAACATATCTTGTTGCCGATGTGGGTGTCAGCGTATTTGTTTAGCGGCAAGACGTATCGGTTTGTGGTGAATGGGCAGACGGGCGAAGTCGAGGGGGAGTCACCGAAATCGGGCTGGAAGATTTTCTTCTTGGTGAGTGCGATTTTGTTTGTGGTGTTTTTGTTGCTGGTGTTTGGGGGGAGTCAACGCTAGTTAGTTTGTCGTTCCGGCGGAGGCCGGAATCCACGTTTGGTGGTGGTTGGACGCGTCCGCCTTTTGCGCCAAGTCCTTCAAACTGTCGTCCCTGCGAAGGCAGGGGCCCAAGTTTTGTCATGTATGGAATTGTGTATCTTTTGCGACGACCGACGCCGCGGGCGCGTTTGGCAAACAAGCGACACCTAGTCACTTTCTTTTGTTTCGACAAACGAAAGAAAAGACGACCCGCGCGGTTGGCAACATTGGCCGCCCCTCCGGGGTTCCTTACGCGGCTCACGATCTCGGGCCACTCACAAAGATCGAGATCGTGGTCGAAGCGCGGTAAAAACTACCAGCGGTACTCGCCCTCAGAAATTGCTCGCGGACTGCCCCCGCGCTTGCTGCGCTGCTCAGCGGCGCAAACGGGAGATGTCGCTACAGCTCGCGGCCTCATGAATTCACCGTTTAAACACCGCCAACGCGCCACCTGCGGCTACAAACAAACTTCCAACACCCCAATTGGCCCAGCGGATATGGTTGGGGTCTTTGAGCATACGCAGGATGGTTGATGCGAGGGCGGTATAGCCAATCATTACTGCCACATCGACGACGACCATCGTGCCGCCGAGGATGGCGTATTGAATGGCGGTCGGCTTCGCAGGGTCAACAAACTGCGGCAGCACGGCGGCGAGAAACAATAGCCCTTTCGGATTAGTGAGGTTCACCAACAGGCCTTGTTTGAAGATGCCGAACGGAGAGGTGTCTTTGAAATTAGTTTGCGCCGCGATTTGCTCGAAGGGTACCGGCTCCTCACGGAATTTCTGAATGCCGAGGTAGATGAGGTATGCCGCGCCCAAATACTTCATGATGTCGAAGGCGGTGGTCGATGCCACCAACAGCGCGCCCAACCCCAACCAAATCGCGAAGACGTTAACGACGATGGCCGCTTGCAAACCGGCGAGGTTCCACATGCCGCGTGCGAACCCATACTTCATGCCAGCCGACATACTCGACAATGCGCCGGGGCCAGGACTCACGCAGATGATTAGCGTGGCCATGAAATAGGCCAGCCAAGTGGTGAACGTCATTTATGAATTTGCGCTGTTGTTAAAAGTTGTCATGTCGAGCGGTTTGGCGAGACATCTCATCCGTTTGCAATTAGCCACAGGTGAATGAACCATCCCGCGAATTCTAAAGGATGAGATTCCTCTGCCGCATAAAGCGCGGCCTCGGAATGACAATTGCGGATGGGTAGCTTTGAAAATTTGTGCGCGCAACTGGCAGTATCGCGAGGATGTTGGTTACTTTGATTCAACGTACTTCTGGTTACCCTCGACCGCACGCTTGGCCATGCCGTCGATAACGGATGGTGCAATCAGTTTTAGCCACTGTCCGAGTTTGCCTTTCAACGTCATCACTACTTCGCGTTTGCGTGCGTCAATTGCGTCAACGATGATTGAGGCACACTCTTCCACGCTCATCACATCGTCTTTGTTCACTGGGTCAATCTTCGCCGCTTTGCCGTCTGCACCGGTTGCGTTTTCACGAATACCGGTGGCGACAAAACCGGGATAGATCATGGTGACCGTGGTGCCGGTGCCCCGTAGCTCTATCCGCAGCGAATCAAAGAAACCGCGCATCGCATGTTTACTTGCCGCATACGCGGTGCGGGTGGGCACGCCGACCAAACCAGTGAGGCTGGCGATGCCGACGATACGGCCACGGCTTTTCTGCAAATGTGGCAACGCATAGTGGGTGCAATACACCGCCCCCATGTAGTTCACTTGCATGATGCGTTCGATGATCGACATGTCTTTGATGTCGGCAAACTTGGCCCACATGGTCATGCCGGCGTTGAGCACGATGGTATCAACGCCGCCGAATTCGGAAACGGTCATGTCGATCAAGTGTTTGCAGTCGGATTCTTTCGCGACGTCGCAGGCGATCACAGTGGCTCGTGCGCCAAGCTCACGCACTTTATCGGCAACACGTTCGAGTTCATCCACCCGACGCGACGACAGCACTAGGTGTGTGCCCTGCTTGGCGAGTTGATATGCAAGCTCTTCGCCGATGCCGGTGGATGCGCCGGTAATGATGGTGATGTTATTCGCGAGTGACATGGGTGTTTTCCTCATTCGTGTGCTGGCCTGAACATTTCATGGGGGCGTGGACGAGCGATTTTTCACCTGACCGACCACAGCAGTTGCCTCGCTGCCGATGGGAACTTCTCGAAACCGTCGCGAGCGGGCGAAGTTCGTACCGACGGGTTTGGCAAACACGGGACACGTACCCAGTGTACGGCGAGCACCGCAGGCGCGAAATTCGCCCACGCAGCAGGTTTATAGCAGCTCCCCGATTGACAAACTCTATTAAACACGGGCATCTACAAGCATAAAAGGTTGAAAATGCCCGCCAGTTAAGGAGTTTTAATGGGTGTCCGGGGTGTCGGTGGCATCGAGAAAGGTCTGAACCATGATCTCAAGCCCGGCTTGGTCGGTCTGGTCAAAACGTTGCAGACGGGGAGAGTCGATATCGAGCACGCCGATGACACGCTTGCCGACCATGAGCGGGATGACAATTTCGGCGTTCGACGCGGAATCGCAAGCAATGTGACCAGGAAAGGCGTGGACGTCTGGGACAAGAAATGTTCTCTTGTGAAACGCGGCGTTTCCGCACACACCCTTGGGGGCCGGGAGCACCGGAATGCGGATACAGGCCGGTTTGCCCTGAAACGGACCGAGGATGAGTTCGTTGCCACGCATCAGGTAGAACCCCGCCCAGTTCAGGTCTGGAAGCAGATTGAATAGCAGCGCCGAAAAATTTGCTGCGTTAGCGATGAAATCGCGCTCGCCGTCCAATAGGCTCTTCAGTTGTTTGTTTAGGTTGACGTAAAGCTCAGTCTTAGAGGCGGCGGTCGGTGCAGCGGCGGCAAACATTGGTAGAGCTCACAGATTGCGTAAGAGCCACCATTTTACGCACGAAAGAAAGCCGTCATCGGTTGGATTGCCTCCGGCGCCCGGCTTCTCGGTAGGTGGCAAGCATCTGTGGGTAAACGCCCTATAATTGCTCGTCACTATTTTTTGAGGCTGTCATGAATAATCGTCTTCGTTCTAATCTGCGAACTCTCTTAACGATGATCGGCGCTATGCTGGTAACGCAGGTAACTGTACTGTCCGCGCAGACTCCTGCGCCGTTGTCGTCTTCCATGAGTCCTGTTATGCCGTCCAAACCGTCCACCCCATCCGCACCGCCAGTCGCAAAAAAAATCCCCAAGACATTTGAAAAGTTTGGTGACAAACGCGTCGACGATTATTTTTGGTTGCGTGACAAATCAGATCCAGCGGTCGTTGAGTATTTGAAGGCAGAAAATGCCTATTTGGATTCAGTCATCGGTCACTTGAAGCCGTTCCAAGAAACGCTCTACAAAGACATGCTCGGTCGTATCAAAGAAACAGACGACAGCGTGCCATATTTCATGCGCGGTTATTGGTACATCACCAAAACTGAAGAAGGCAAACAGTACGCGATCAATACTCGCCGTAAAGGAACGCTGGAAGGCAAAGAAGAAATATTGCTCGACGGCAATGAACTCGCCAAGGGTAAGGCGTTTATGTCCATCGGCAGCATGGCCGTGAGCCCGGATAACAAGTGGCTGGCGTATTCGGTGGATTTCACCGGCTTTCGTCAGTACACGCTCCATTTCAAGAACCTTGAGACGGGTGAATTGCTTGGCGACAAGATTGAACGTGTGACGTCGGTTGCATGGGCAAACGACAACAAGACGCTCTTTTATGTTACTGAGGATGCGACCACAAAACGCTCAAATCAACTTTATCGACATGTGCTTGGCGCGAAAACCAACACGCTGATGTATGAAGAAAAGGATGAGTTGTATGACATCGGCGTCGATTCGACGCGCAGCCGTGCGTTTGTGATTCTGACCAGTGAGTCTGCCGAGACCACCGAGCAACGCATTCTCGACGCCAACAAGCCGGAAGGCGCGTTCGCCGTGTACGCGAAGCGCAAAGATAACATCAAGTATTACGTTGACCACCATGACACGAAGTTCCTCATTGTGACCAACGACACTGGCCGTAACTCGCGCCTCGTCATGGCACCGATTGCCATGAAGGCAGATACCAAGAGCTGGAAAGAAATCATTCCGCACCGCAAGGACGTGAAGCTCGACGGCGTGGATGTATTTAAGGACTATTTTGTTGCTGTCGAAAAGAAGGGTGGCTTGCCGCAGCTTCGTGTGTTTGATATGAAGACGATGAAGCCACACGACATTGCGTTTCCGGAGGCGGCTTACGATGCAACGCCGGGGCAAAACGCGGAGTTTGACAACAGGTTGTATCGCTTCAACTACGGCTCGCTGGTGACACCCAATTCTGTTTTTGATTACGACGTTGTGAAGCGCGAGCGTACACTCAAGAAGCAGCAACCCGTGTTAGGCGGCTACAACGCAGCGGACTATCAGGTCGAACGCATCATGGCCACGGCCAAAGACGGCGTGAAAGTGCCGATTTCGCTGGTCTACAAAAAGTCCATGCGTAAACCCGGCGTGCCGCAGCCGACGCTTCTCTACGGCTACGGCTCGTACGGCTTTGCCTTGCCGCTCGCGTTTCGCTCCAGCCGCCTCGCGCTGCTTGATCGCGGCATGGTGTACGCCATTGCGCATATTCGCGGCGGCGGTGACATGGGCAAGCAGTGGCATGACGACGGCAAGATGATGAAGAAAATGAACACTTTCACCGACTTTATTTCGACCGCCGAACACTTGATCCAGCAAAAATACACGGCACCGTCGATGCTCGCCATCCAAGGCGGCAGCGCAGGTGGATTACTCATGGGGGCGGTGACCAATTTGCGGCCCGATTTATTCAAGGCGGTGGTTTCGCAGGTGCCGTTTGTTGACGTCATGAATACGATGCTTGATGCGACGTTGCCGCTCACGGTTGGCGAGTATCTGGAATGGGGTAATCCGAACCAGGAGAAAGCCTACAAATACATGCGCAGTTATTCACCTTACGACAACTTGAAGCGCGGTGCCTATCCAGCGATGTTGATAGAGACGTCTCTCAACGATAGTCAAGTGATGTACTGGGAACCGGCAAAGTATGTCGCGAAGCTGCGGACGCTCAAGACGGATAACAATCCATTGCTGTTGAAAACCAATTTAGACGCAGGGCATGGCGGCGCGTCAGGTCGCTATGATTACCTCAAGGAAATTGCCGTCACGTATTCGTTTGTGCTGTCCCAACTCGGTATCGAAAAATAGCACCTGTGCTTCTGCCGTCCGGGCTTAAGTCTGTATTCGTGCTCACTTCAGCCGCATCAGCCACATAGGGCCCCACTCCCCGCCACGAGCCTAATGCATGGTTCGTGGCGCGGTAATTTTGAAATGCACTTTTCCAATCTTCAGTTGTTTAGCGTTTGTGTCCTGATTTGGGGCTCAACGTGGTTCATCATCACCTTTCAACTGGGTGAGGTCGCGCCGGAGTTGTCAGTCGCCTATCGATTCTTGATCGCTGCAGCCGCGTTATTTGGTTTTTGCCGCTGGCGTGGATACGGACTCAAATTTTCGGCCAGCGGCCATCGAGATTTGTTCATCTTTGGCGCAGGCATGTTCTGTGTCAGCTACATCTTTGTGTATCACGCCGAGCTATATATTGTCTCCGGCATGGTGGCGGTCGCGTACTCAGCTAGCCCGCTGATCAATATGTGGGCATCGCGGTTATTTTTTGGGACCCCCATCACCGCCCGCGTGAGTGTTGCGGCCGCGCTAGGCATTGTCGGTATCGTTTGTGTTTTTGTGCAGGAGTTCAGCAAGCTCTCTTCGAGCCGAGATCTCGAACTTGGCGTGCTGTTTACCGTGCTATCGGTGCTCGCCTCCAGCGCTGGGAGCATGGTGGCGATGCGGACTCAGAGACGCGGATTTGCGACTTGGCCTTCAATGGCGTGGGGGATGCTGTACGGGGGAGCGTTGGCTTTCGTGTACGCCGTACTGATTGGACGGCCCATTACCATGGTATGGACGCCGTCATATGTGGCAACGCTGTTATATCTTGCGTTGTTTGGGTCCATCATCACCTTTGGCTGTTATCTCACGCTGCTAAAACGCATCGGCGCGGCGCAGTCTTCTTATGTCGGGGTAATGGTGCCGGTTGTGGCACTCGTGGTGTCGTTTTTCTTCGAGAAGTTTGCATGGGGCTGGATGACCACGATTGGGGTGGCGCTACTGTTGGTGGGTAATGTCCTGATGTTGCGCTCGCCACCAGTTCCGCACCATTAGTGCTGCGGGTATTTGGCCATAAACTGATCCAGCGAGGCCGCCGCATTTTTACGCACCATCGCCTTCAATGGCCACGACCAGCCTAACAGCAGAGCGATTGGGCCGAGCGCCTGCTTCGACCACTTCCAGAACGGGAAGCGATCGACGTGTCGGATGATAAGCCCGTCGCGAAATGCGAATGTCGCTTGAATGCGGTTCACCACCGGACGTCCCGTTTGGGAAAACGTATACCGCGCTTCCCAGATTGCCCGCCCACCGGTATCGTCTGCCAAGGCTTCCAGCAGCGCAAGGTCGAGATCCTTGCTGCGGGTGACCAACATTCGCCACATGCCGCTCGCCTCGGCACCCTTGAGCATCGGAAAGACCGGATCGCTGAAGGAAATATCTCGGTGATAACACTCCCCCATCGCACTAGCGTCGCGGTTCGCAAAGGCGGCATAAAAGCGCCGTATGCATTGTTCATTTGGGTGCACGAAAGTCTCCGTGGATACCAAACGCCGTCAGATGGTAATCGAGATGCAAAAACATATACTGGCCCCACTCAGACTTCGACAAATGCCCGAAGACCGGGTGCGGCATTAGGGTACCTTCCTGCCAGCGCGCCTCGAAGGTCTTGAGTAGTTCAACGAGTTCGGCATGGTCGGCTTCAAACGTCGTCGGTGGTTTTGCACCGATAAATTCTTGAAGCGCGGCGGGTGAACGTGGTGTCCGCTCGGGCCACGGGAACAAATGAAACACCAACCACTTAAGAATGGTACGCTGCAAAAAACCTGACCGCTCGTGAGACGCTTGTAACCCGCAAAGTTCGCGCAGGTTGTTATTCAAGTGGCAGATGAGTTGATGTCCTGTTACTCGCCGATCGATTGAAGTTATCGTCGCTTCGATATGTTCGATGCGGCGAAACAGAATATTGCGTTCTTGGGCTTTGAAGTAATCGGTCATCGGTCGGGAAAGTTGATTTGGCGCAAGCATTGTACTTGACCATCATCATGGTGTAGCAGCCACATCCGGTTCCATACTTGACCATAAACCAACAATAGAGGAAAAACGATGTTGAGTGATATCGAAATCGCGCAAAAAGCGTCGATGAAGAAAATCTACGAAATCGCTGATGGCCTAGGTATTCCGCAAGACGCCCTAGAGCCCTATGGCCATTACAAGGCGAAGGTATCGCTACAGTACGTGGATAGCCTCAAAGACAAGAAAAACGGCAAGCTCATTCTCGTTACCGCAATCTCGCCTACGCCGGCTGGTGAAGGCAAGACCACAACAACCGTCGGCCTCGGCGATGCGCTCAATCATATCGGCAAGAAGGCGATTATTTGTCTGCGTGAGCCGTCACTTGGGCCTGTGTTTGGCATGAAGGGTGGCGCGGCTGGCGGTGGCTACGCACAAGTCGTGCCGATGGAAGATATCAACCTGCACTTTACGGGTGACTTCAACGCTATCGCGCTGGCCAACAATCTGCTTTCGGCGCTGATTGATAACCACATTAACCACGGCAATGAGCTCGGATTCGACGTGCGTCGGGTCACGTGGAAACGTGTGATGGATATGAATGATCGCGCATTGCGTGATATCACCATCGCTCTCGGTGGTCCCGGCAACGGTTATCCGCGTCAAGACGGATTTGATATCGTGGTCGCGTCTGAAATCATGGCGATTTTTTGTTTAGCGACTTCGCTGAATGATCTCAAAGCACGTATCGCCAAGATTGTGGTGGGTTATACGAAGGACCTTAAGCCGATTCTTGCGAAAGACTTGCATGCGCAGGGTGCGATGACGGCACTGCTCAAGGATGCGCTGCTGCCGAATTTGGTACAAACATTGGAGAATAATCCCGCCTTCATCCACGGCGGGCCGTTTGCCAACATTGCGCACGGCTGTAACTCGGTCATCGCCACCCAAACAGCATTGAAACTTGGTGACTATGTGGTGACGGAAGCGGGGTTCGGTGCCGATTTGGGGGCGGAGAAATTCATCGATATCAAATGCCGCAAGTCGGGGCTGCGGCCCGATGCAGTGGTGATCGTCGCGACGCTGCGCGCGCTCAAGTTTCACGGCGGCATGGACGTGAAAGAAGTCTCCAACGAGAATCTTGCCGCGCTCGAAAAGGGTATCGTGAATCTAGAACGCCACGTTCACAACGTGATGAACAACTATGGCCTGCCCTGTATCGTCAGCGTCAATCATCGCACGCATGATACCGAGGCTGAAGTTGCACTGCTGATGGATCGTGTCGGCAAATTGGGCTGCAAAGTCGTGATGGCGAAACACTGGGCTGACGGCGGTAAGGGTGGTGCAGAAGTCGCCAAAGAAGTTGTTGCGCTCTGCGAACAGCCGAGCAATTTCAAGTTTGTGTATCCTGACGAAATGCCACTTTGGGACAAGATGAAAACGATCGCGACAAAGATTTACGGCGCGTCCGATATTGCGGCCGACAACAAGATTCGCGGCCAAATCAAGAGGCTTCAGGATGATGGCTACGGGCACTATCCGGTGTGTGTTGCGAAGACGCAGTATTCATTTTCAACTGACGCGGCCCTTCGTGGGGCACCGTCGAACCACATTGTGACCATTCGCGAAGTGCGCTTAGCGGCGGGAGCTGAGTTTATCGTCATGGTTTGTGGTGATGTCATGACCATGCCCGGACTACCGAAAGTACCTTCGGCCGTTGCCATTGATGTGGATGACAATGGCAAGATTGTCGGTTTATTCTGATCAACACTGGTAGAGCGGCTGGATAGAGCCGCTGGAACCCACCTCCAGCGGCCGACAGACCTTATTTGCCGAAGGCGTACGACACAATGAAGACGCCGACCATTGTCAGCGCGATCGCAAGTTTCGCCAGCGTACCGATCATCATTCCGAGCCAGGTTGCAAGGCCGACGCGGCTCGCTTGACTGATTTGCTGCCGGGCGATGAGTTCGCCCGCGACCGCGCCGACGAACGGAAACACTAATAGCCCCCATAAACCGGAGAATACGCCGAGCAGACTGCCGATGGCCGCGCCAACTAACGCCAGTTTAGATGCACCCGCTCGTTTAGCCCCCAACAGCGTGGCAACAAAATCGGCGGCGATGGCGGTCGCGGTAAGAATGCCAAGAATGGTGAGTGTCGGCCAGCCGATACGCTCGAAGTTACCGAGGTAAGCGGCGAGAAATAGTCCGCCAAACACCAGTGGCACACCGGGCAGCGCGGGTAGAATCGTGCCCGCGAGGCCGACCAATACCAGCAACGCGGAAAGTGCCCCGAGTACGTAGACGATATTGCCTTCCATGTATTGGCCTGTCAGTAAGTGGTAGAAGTAGAGTCCGGCGCGACGGGGAAGTTCCAACTTTACCGCCGCGTTCTATTGCACGACGCTGGGTAACAGGTGCTTACGCAACGCCCCGTTACGATCAGGTAGTGAATGGCCTATTATTGCGGCAAGAGGAGAAGAATATGGCTGCTGTAATGAACGATTCGCCCGCCGATGAAGCCACGCAAGATCAATACATTCATGCCAAACGGCAGCAGTTAGCGAGAGCGCTTTCCCAGTTTTTGCCAGCCGCCGCCGTGCTCACGGCCGCAGAAGATCTTCGGCCCTACGAGTGTGACGGGCTTTCGGTGTACAGGCAGTTACCGATGCTTGCCGTGTTGCCCTCAACAACGGCAGAGGTTGAAAGCGTTATGCGTGCCGCAAATACGCAGAATGCCAAGGTAGTTGCACGCGGTTCCGGCACTGGCCTGTCCGGCGGTGCGACGCCATTGGCTGACGGCCTGTTGCTTTCGCTTGCTAAATTTAGCCGAATTGTTCGACTTGATCCGCTTGCGCGTACCGCGCTGGTGCAACCGGGCGTCCGCAATCAAAAAATCTCGGAGGAAGTTGCATACTTGGCGCTCTACTATGCGCCTGATCCGTCATCACAAATTGCGTGTTCTATTGGCGGCAATGTGGCGGAGAATTCCGGTGGTGTGCACTGCTTGAAGTATGGCCTCACGGTACACAACATTTTGAAGCTCAATATCGTCACAGTTGACGGCGTTTCGGTGACGATTGGCTCAGACGCGCTCGATAGCCCCGGTTATGACTTGCTCGCGCTGATGACAGGCTCCGAAGGTATGCTGGGAATCACCACCGAAGTGACGGTCAAATTGACGCCCAAGCCACAACTGGCGCGTGTCGTGATGGCTAGTTTTGCCGACGTCGAGAAAGCGGGCGAAGCGGTAGCGGCGGTCATTGGGGCGGGTATCGTACCGGCTGGTTTGGAAATGATGGATAAGCTCGCTATTCACGCAGTGGAAGATTTTGTGCGGGCCGGCTACGACATGGATGCGGCGGCAATTTTGTTGTGCGAATCCGACGGAACGCCTGAGGAAGTCGAAGAAGAAATCGCCAAGATGGAAGCGGTGATGAAAGCCGCTGGCGCGACGGCCTGCCGTGTGTCGAAGGATGAGGCGGAGCGGTTGAAATTCTGGTCGGGGCGCAAGGCAGCCTTCCCGGCGGTGGGTCGAATTTCGCCTGACTACTACTGTATCGATGGCTCGATTCCGCGTGGCGCGCTGGCGCACGTGCTCCGACGCACCGATGAGCTCTCAGCCAAATACGGCCTGCGCTGCGCGAACGTGTTTCACGCAGGCGACGGCAACCTTCACCCGTTGATCTTGTTCGATGCGAACAAACCGGGTGAACTGGAAAAGACCGAGGCGTTCTCAGCCGAATTGCTCGAACTTTGCATTGAAGTCGGCGGCACCATTACCGGCGAGCACGGTGTGGGCATCGAGAAGATCAATCAAATGTGCAGCCAATTTAATGACGCTGAGCGTGAGGCGTTCTTTGATGTCAAGCGCGCCTTCGATCCGAAGATGTTGCTGAACCCCGGCAAGGCGATACCGTCGTTGCATCGCTGTGCAGAGTATGGTCGGATGCGTGTATCGGGTGGTGTGATGCCGCACGCAGATATTCCCCGTTTCTGAGTATGGACACCTTCATTCGTTCGGTGCAAGACCGCATTGTCGCGGCACATTCGAGCAAGTCGCCAGTCGTCATTCATGGTGGAAATACAAAGTCGTTCTATGGCGCGAAATCGATTGGTGAGGCTCTCGATATGCGTGGTTACGCGGGTGTCATCGACTACCAGCCGCGCGAACTGGTATTGACGGTTCGGGCTGGAACACCACTGGCGGAGATCGAATCGTTGATGGATCAAGAGAGCCAAATGTTGCCCTTTGAGCCCCCGCACTTCGCTACTGCAGCGACCATTGGTGGAACAGTCGCCGCTGGTCTCTCTGGCCCACGTCGTGCTTACGCTGGGGCAGTACGCGATTTTGTATTGGGGACGCGCATCATCAATGGCAAAGGCGAAGATTTGCATTTCGGTGGACGGGTGATCAAAAATGTTGCAGGCTACGATGTGTCACGCTTGATGGTGGGCGCACTTGGCACGCTCGGTGTGTTGCTCGATCTGAGCTTTAAGGTGCTACCAAAGCCAGCCTCGGAGGTGACGTTGCGCTTCGAAATGGACGAAGCGACAGCGATTCGGTGCTTCAATGAATGGGCTGGCCAGCCATTGCCACTCTCAGCCTCGTGCTGGGAAGATGGGTGCGCCACGTTGCGTCTGTCAGGAACCAACGCGGGTGTTGCTGCGGCGATGCAAAAGTTGGGTGGAGCGGAAATGCCCCCGATAGAAGCGCAGAAATTTTGGTCATCGCTGCGCGACCACGGCCAGGACTATTTCGTATCGATGGACAAACCGCTGTGGCGCTTGTCGGTACCGGCAACAACACCGCCGCTAGATCTCGCGTCGGGCGCGGCGCAGGTTATTGAGTGGGGTGGCGCGTTACGATGGTTGGCGGCGGATGTTGACGCCCAAGTGCTGCGCGAGCAAATTCAACGCGTCGGTGGCCATGCAACAATGATGCGCGCTGCAGGTGGAGTGGCTTCGGGCGTCCGTGTGTTTCACCCCATTGGCGGCAAACTTGCCGAGCTGAACGCCAATCTCAAACGCGCTTTTGATCCGGCCAATGTACTCAATCGCGGTCGTTTGGACAACGTCTCTCTATAAGAATATGCAAACCAATCTCGCCAAAGAGTATCAAGGCACCGCCGAGGGCGATGAAGCCGAAGGCATCTTACGCAAGTGTGTGCATTGCGGATTTTGTCTTGCCACCTGCCCGACGTACAACTTGCTCGGTGACGAGCTCGACTCGCCGCGGGGTCGTATTTACCTCATGAAACAGGTGCTTGAGGGGGTGGTGCCGACAGAAAAAACGCAGCTACATTTGGATCGATGTCTAACGTGTCGCGCCTGCGAAACGACTTGCCCCTCTGGCGTCCAGTACGGAAGGCTTGTCGATATCGGCAGGCAGATCGTTGACGAAAAGGTGGGCCGCTCGACATCGGCCAATGTACAGCGCAGTGCGCTTAAAAATTTGTTGCCGCGAACGGGGTTGTTCAGCGCCGCGCTCGCCATGGGCCGCATGGTCAAGCCGCTACTGCCCGCTGCACTGGCAAAGAAGATTTCGGCGAAGCGCGACCCGGGCACTTGGCCCGCAAACAACCATGCGCGCAAGATGTTGGGTTTGGCTGGGTGTGTGCAGCCTGCCATGGCACCGTCGATCAATACCGCCACGGCGCGTGTACTCGACCAACTCGGCATTAGCTTGTTGGTGGCACCGAACGCTGGATGTTGTGGTGCCATCCCGCATCACTTAAATGATGTCGAGGCGGGACACGCGATGATGAAACGCAACATTGATGCGTGGTGGCCGATGATTGAAGGCGGTGTTGAAGCCATTGTTGTTACTGCGTCCGGCTGCGGCACCATGGTCGCCGAGTATGGTCATATGCTGCGTGATGACAAAGCGTATGCGGAGAAAGCGGCCCGTGTATCCGCGCTATTTCGGGACGTGAGCCAAGTGATTTCAGCGGAGCAGGCCACCTTATCAACGATGTTGCAGGCGAAGTCGGATACGTTCACCTCGCCGAAGACACGCGTTGCGTTTCACTCGCCGTGTAGCCTTCAGCATGGCTTGAAGATTCGCGGCAGTGTAGAAGCACTGCTACGCGATGCGGGCTTTGAACTGACGATGGTGCCAGATGGCCATCTGTGTTGCGGTTCTGCTGGCACCTACTCGCTGCTTCAGCGAGCGTTGTCGCAGCAGCTCCTTGAGAACAAAGTGCAATCGCTGGAGTCTGGTCAGCCCGCCATCGTTGCGACGGCAAACATCGGCTGTTTGGCACATATCGAGGGTGGATTGGCGGCAAGCTCTGGTACGCCGATTCGGCATTGGATCGAGCTTATCGACGAACGCTTGGCCGACGCCCGATAGTCGCTCGCACAAACTCGCCAATCGGCGGGCAGTTTGAAGCATTAATGCCTGAAAGTGCCCATGCAGCAGGTTTATAGAAGTGCCCAAACTTCGTGAATGACAACTGAGGGCTACAGCGGGCTGCGGCGATAGAGCCGAAACTGCTCGACGCGCTCTGCGGGGCGAGCGCCTTCCCACGCGAGAGTCCATATTGTCGCGACATCGGGTGTATGTGATTTAGTGCCTTGAATCAGCATCCACTTACAGTGCGCGGCCGTCGATGATTGGGGGACAACAAATCGCATTTGCGAAAAGTAATCGAACATCGCGCGCTGTGGGTCACCGATTTCCACGCCGATGACGCAGGTGGGCCGTTCGTTGATAAGGCGGGTGACTTCGCTGATTGGCTGGCGGTAACTTCTGACGTGATCCACGCCAGGCAGCGCGAGCGAATTCAGTAACACCCAGATGAGCGTAATGCCTGCCGCCCAATTCACAATGGCGCGACGATTATTGCGATGTGCCATCGCTACTGCATACAGCCAAATCAGGGTGAGCACGGCCGCGATGATCGCTGGCACCCACACAACACTCACGACAAACCCTGGCGCGGCTCTGGCGACGTTCCGCGCTGCAACTTCCGGCATACCGGTAACCGCTGCAGTCCAGTAGAGCCACGCGGCGAACGCCAAGACGCCGAAGAATACAAGCCCGAACCAATCGATAAAACTCGCCACGCCTTTCGGTAAACGGTCGAGTGCGCTGGCACCCGCAAGCGCCAAAGGGAGCAGTAGGATGAGGCCGACCGTATCGCGGCCCTCGCGCAGTAGAGAGAGTGTCACCAGTGAAACGGCGAACACGGCGATCGGCAACGCGAGTTCGATCCGCTCCGTAATGATTCGACGGTCTTTGCGCCACAGCCAAACGGCAATTGGCAACGTCGGCAGGGCGTACCACGGCAGGATGCTGATTAAGTAGAACGGCAGAATTGATCCACGCGTTTGGGTGTCAAATGCAGGTGTCCCAAGAACGGCATCTAGCAATAGCGGCTCACTCATTAAGCCAAGCGCCGACAGCAAGAGTGGATAGACGGCCGCCCCCGCCAATAGGAGACTGGACAGCATCGCGATGCCGCGCCGAAACGCAGGATTCTGCCAATCATGAAGAATCGCCATCACTACAATTGCCGCTAATGGCACGACGAGCGCCTGAACGAAGCCGACTGACATCGCGACGATGACAGCACCAACCGCAGCGGTGGTTGCGCCTTTATGCGCCTCAAACCGAATCCGCGTGAGGCCGTAGATTGCGATTGATATACCCGCAAGGCCACCGAGCTCGGGATTCATCTCATGCGCACGCAGCAGCAGACCAAGTGAGCCGATCATCAGCGCGACGGCAATGCGCCCAGCCCGCTCATCGAACAATTTATTGGCAGCTTTGTAGAGATAGAGCAGCGTTGTGGCCATGCAGACGCCGCTCGCCATGCGCGCACCGTCATGCAGAGAAAGGATGGGCGAAAACAACTTCGCGGTGAGTGCCGATAACCAGTAATAGAGCGGTGGAAAATCGTTATTTGGGATGCCTGCAATATTCGGCACCAACCAGCTCCGGACAGAGCCATCATTGAGCATGGTGTAAACAATGCCCATCGCGCTTGCTTCGTCGGGCTTCCACGGGTCATGCCCGATCAGACCGGGTACCAGCCAAGCGGCACAGATGATCAAAAACAACGCGGTTTTGATCGGCGTCGCCTTGCCATCAAAAACAATCGGTCGCTTGAGCGAGCTGGAGAGTCCGGTCCCTGACTTGGACGGCGATAGCTTGTTGATAGGCGTGCTCACGAAAATGTGGGTTGCGGTGGCGTGATTCTACGCTTGAGCGTATGGACGGCGACGATGAGTGCCGCACTGATTGGAACGCAGAAAAGACAAACGGCAAACGGAAAAAAGAAAAAAGCACATGGCAAAGAGCAAATGGCAAAAAGCAAACGGTAAAAAGCAAACGGTAAAAAGCAAAAAGCAACCTCGCGGTTGCCTTTTGCTGTGCGGCGCTGATACGTTTGGTATCGATTACTTGCCCGCGCTGGTCTTCGAATAGCGCTGCTTGAACTTGTCGATACGACCGGCGGTATCCATGATTTTGTGCTTGCCGGTATAGAACGGATGTGACTCTGATGAAATCTCAATACGGATGACCGGATACTCCTGACCGTCGGTCCACTTCATTTTTTCTTTACCTTTGGTGTCGGCGGTCGTTTTGGTCAAAAATTTGAAATCACACGACGAGTCAAAGAAGATGACTTCGTTATAAGATGGGTGAATACTGGCTTTCATGGTTTTGCATGCCTTTCTTTTCGTAAAGGGTACACGCCGTGTGAACCTCTATGCGAACAAGTGTGATGGGAACCCGCAATTATGCATAAAAAAGTCCACCAAAGCAACAGCTTAGCCTGCTAAAGTTACTCGATGCAAACTGACAAAAAAGCGCCTGGCACGGCCGAAAATAGTGCTCAACCAAGCCCCGAACGGATGGACATCAAGGACGAAGTCGCGGTTTCCCGGCACAAAACCCGCATCAACGGCAAATCGGTGGCCTACACTGTCACTTGCGGGACGTGGGTGATGCGCGAAGAGCACGACAAAGACGGCGAACATCTTGGCCAAAAGGCGAAGTCCGCGATGTTTTTCACCGCTTATGTCAAAGATAGCACCACGAACCCGGCTGACCGTCCCATCATGTTCTGTTTCAACGGTGGCCCAGGTTCGAGTTCGGTCTGGCTGCACTTGGGGCTATTGGGCCCCAAACGTGTCGAGTTGGATCGCGAGGGGCACGCAGGGCCACCGCCGTACCGTTTGATCGATAACGATTATTCAATGCTGTCGGATGCTGATTTGGTGTTTATTGACCCCGTCGGCACCGGTTACTCGCGAATGGTGGAAGGCGAAAAGACCAAGGAATACCACGAGTACCAGCGGGATCTTGAAAGCGTTGGTGCATTTATTCGACTTTATGTGTCTCGTAACGAGCGCTGGGCAAGCCCGAAGTTCCTCGCAGGCGAGAGCTACGGGACGACGCGTGCGTGCGGTTTGGCGGGTCTGCTCCAGGATAAGTACGGGATGTACATCAACGGCCTTTATTTGATTTCTGTCGCGCTCGATTTTCAGACGATCCGTTTTGACCACGGCAACGATCTTCCACCTGTCGTCTACTTGCCCACCTACGCGGCGACGGCATGGATACACAAGAAACTACCGGCAGACTTACAGAAAAAGTCCCTGAGCGCGTTAGTCAGCGAGGTAGAGAAATTTGCCGCTTCTGAGTACGCAAATGCGTTGTTTCAGGGTGACAAACTCTCCGCCAAGGAATTCGACGCCATGGCCCAAAAGGTCGCTCGGTATACGGGCCTGTCGGTGGCGTATGTGAAATCGACCAAGTTACGAGTACATATCCACCGATTCTGCAAGGAGTTGCTGCGCGACGACGGCAGGACAGTCGGTCGGCTTGACAGCCGCTTCACTGCGCGGGATCGAGACAGCGCAGGCGAGCAGTTTGAATTCGACCCTGCCCATGCAGCCATTGGCGGCGCGTTTGCAACCACGCTAAACGACTATGTTCGACGCACGTTGAAGTTCGAAACGGATTTGGACTATCGCGTGTTGTCAGCGCTCTACCTGACTTGGGGTTGGAAGGATTTCGCTAATCGCTATGTCAATGTCGGCGAAACGCTGCGGCGTGCGATGAACACCAACCCGCACCTGAAGGTGTACGTCGCGAATGGCTACTACGACATGGCAACGCCACACTTTGCGTCTGACTACACGTTTAATCACCTGTCGTTGGATGCGCCCCTGACAAAAAACATTTCGCAGCACTATTACGAAGCGGGGCACATGATGTATGTGCACGCGCCATCGCTCAGCAAGATGGCGGTGGATATGCGAAGGTTCGCCAAAACAGCGCTTGAATAGTTGCGGATAATTCGTTTGTCAAAAAAAGCGAGCGGGCTTTCGCCGACTCGCCTTTTCCCGATTGCGTCCTGCTGTTTATTGTTTCGCCCGTCAGCGCCTTGCTGAACGCATCCAATCGAGCCAAGGCCGGCGCGATGAGCTGGCCTTGGCCGTTGGCGGCGGCGCTTGTGGATCAGTCGAGTTTGATGTTTTTCTTGATGACCAAGGCCTTCATTTTTTCAAACTCAACTTTGATCTGTGCCGCAAATTGCGCAGGTGTGTTTCCGACTGGATCGGCGCCTTGCTGCGCTAGCTTTTCTTTTACGGCGGGGTTATTGACCGCTTTGACCGCAGCGGCGTTGATCTTGTCCACAATATCTTTTGGCGTCTTCGCCGGTACTACCAGCCCATACCATGCAGGATCATTTACTTCCGGCATCTTCAGTTCAGCAAAGGTTGGCGTATTCGGAAAGTACGGGAGTCGCGTTGGCGCGGCGACGGCGATCAGCCGCAACTTGCCGGCCTCGATATGCGCTTTCGACGATGGCATATTGTCAAACAAGACCGGGACTTGGCCGCCGATTACGTCAAGCACGGCCGGTCCCGCGCCTTTGTAAGGAATATGAACCATGTCCGTGTTGGTGGCGGTCAAGAATAGCTCGCCCATCATATGACCGATGCCCGCCGTTCCGGACGTCGCAAAGCTGTACTTGGTTGGATTCTTCTTGAGCAGTTCGACAAATTCCTTCATGTCTTTCGCAGGAACGGATGGGTTGATCGCTAACAGGTTGGGAACTGCCGCCAAGTTAGTGACTGGGATGAAATCAGTGAGGTTGTTGTAGGGAATCTTTGGGTTTGCCGCAGGGTTAACCGCCATGGTGGAAACAGTCGCGACCCCGATGGTGTAGCCGTCGGGCGCGGCCTTCGCTACTTCGTTCGCGCCAATTGAGCCGCCGCCGCCTGCGCGGTTTTCCACAATGACCGGTTGCCCGAGTTCCTTGCCAAGCTGGTCAGCGACGATCCGTGCGACGATATCAGTCGTCCCGGCCGGCGCGAATGGCACGATTAACTTGATGGGTTTGTTCGGGAAGCTTTGGGCCGATGCCGTACCCGCCACTAAAACCGAAGCCGCGAGTGCGGCGGTGAGAACTTTACGAATCATGTTGTTTCCTCATTGCTTTGTTGAAAAAGTACGCAGGTCACCGTCTTGCCGCAGATAAAACTTGGTGTCACCTTACGCCCCCAGCGTTATGGTATCAGCACTGTAGAACCAGTGGTTCTACGGGCTTCCAAATCACGATGCGCCAGTGCCGCATCGCATAAGGCATAGGTCTGGTTGACCTCGATTTTGACGATGCCACTCGCCACAACGTCAAACAATTCGCTTGTCATCTTGAGCACATCTTCGCGTTTAGCCGTGTAGGTGTCGAGTGTTGGTCGCGTCAGGAACAACGAGCCTTTGCTCGCAAGTTCACCGATGTAAAACGGCTTGACTGCACCAGACGCCGCCCCAAAAGAAACCATCATACCCAGTGGCGCCAGGCAATCTAGCGACTGCAAGAACGTGTCGTTACCGACGCCGTCGTACACCACTTGGCATTTTTTGCCATTGGTGATTTCGGCCACCCGCGCCACAAAATTTTCGGTACGGTAGTTGATGACATGGTCGCAGCCATGTGCTTTCGCGATGGCAATTTTTTCATCTGAGCCAACGGTACCAATTACGGTTGCGCCCAAGTGTTTTGCCCACTGCCCCAGAATCAGGCCAACACCACCCGCGGCAGCCTGAGACAGGATCACATCGCCTGGCTTTACCGGGTAGGTTCGACGCAACAAATACTGTGCGGTCATCCCTTTGAGCATCATTGAGGCCGCTTGTTGGTCAGTGATGTCATTCGGAATTTTGACCACGCGATCAGCGGGCATCAGCCGTTCCTCAGCATACGCACCCATCGGCGACGAGGCGTACGCAATCCGGTCGCCGATGGCGATGTCATTCACGTTCGCACCGATATCGACCACCACCCCCGCCCCTTCACGGCCGATCACGGCAGGAAGCGCGACTTTATACATCCCGATTCGATGATAGGTGTCGATGAAGTTCAGTCCAGCCGCAGTGGTCTTGAGGCGTACTTCGCCAGGCCCGGGTGAACCGACGTCGACATCCTCCCACTTCAAAACTTCTGGACCGCCGTGTTCGTGAATGCGTATTGCTTTGGTCATTTCTGTTTTTCCTCATCAATGAATTGTTGCAATGCGTGTTGTTTAGATTCTGCGATGGCCTCAGCGATATCGTTTGGATGCTTTAGGGCGATCGCGCCAAAATCGATCGATTGTAGGCGCTCAAGCGCCGCCTTTAGATAGGCTTGAGACGGATATCCGACGTCAGAAAATCCCAATCGACCGTGGTGGTCGCAGACTGCCGCGAGCAATATGTCGTCGAATCGAGACGGACGCCTTAGCGCATCGCAGCCATCGAGTAAGGCAAGAAGCTGCGCTGCTGATAGCCTCAGCGCATTGTGAATCTCACCATGCCACTTCGCGACTGCCACGCCGAGATCGCGACACTCGGCCGGCACTGTTAAGCGCTCACACATTGCTTGTAATAACGCAACGCTTCTCGCTTCATGGTTTGGATGCCGTGGAAGATATTGCAATGGCGTCATCGCTTTACCGAGATCGTGGGTAAGAGCGGCAAACCGCACGGCCAAGCTCGCGTGAATTTGCGCGGCGAAATCAAGAACCATCATGACGTGTACGCCGGTGTCAATTTCTGGGTGGGACGCGCGTGACTGCGGGACCCCCCAAAGTCGGTCGACCTCAGGTGCGATGCGGGCAAGTGCACCGCAGTCACGCAGAACGTGGAACATGGTCGACGGTGTGGCCTCTAGCAGGCCCCGTGAAATTTCTTGCCAAACCCGCTCCGGTACCAGTGCATCGACTTCACCCGAATCGACCATTTGCCGCATCAAGTCGATCGTCTCCGAGGCAACGCTAAATCCAAGCCGAGCAAAGCGAGCGGCGAATCTCGCCGTCCGCAAAATGCGTACGGGATCTTCTCGGAAGGCGTCGCCGACGTGGCGCAGTAGTTTATGGTTGAGGTCTGCCTGCCCACCGTGGGGATCGACCACGTGACCATGCGCATCCTTTGCCATCGCGTTGATCGTCAGATCACGGCGCCCCAAATCTTCTTCGAGGGTCACGGTCGGTGAAGCGTGGAAGGAAAAGCCTTTATAGCCGGGCGCCACTTTGCGCTCAGTCCGCGCCAGCGCATATTCCTCATGTGTCTCGGGGTGGAGGAAGACCGGAAAATCTGAGCCAACCGGCTTGTAGCCCGCTTCAATCATTTCGTGCGGGGTTGCGCCGACGACCACATAGTCTCGATCGGTTACTTTTAGCCCAAGTATTTCGTCACGGACAGCGCCGCCGACAGCGTAGATCTTCATGCCTCTATTATGTGCCTAAGGTTGCCCGAAATTGACTGAAGACTACCGTTAGAAGACGCTATGCGATGCGCGATTTTGTCGCTTGATCCCGATGTTTTTGCGGCGATTCCACGACGCATTCATGCGGGCGATGATGCATATGGCTCGTCTTCCGCAACAAACTCATTTTCAGCAAGCGCGTCGATGATCCATGCCGCGACGGCGGGGTGTGCGCGAACGGCGGTGCAATACGCTTCCGTATCAGCGGCTAGCGGGGGGGTGTAGGTCATAAAGCGCATGACAACCGGTGCGAACATCGCATCCGCTGCAGAAAAGGCACCAAACAGAAAAGGGCCACTTCCCGAAGGCGAACCAAAGCGCATGCGCGCTTGGCGCCAAAGCGATTCGAGTCGGTTGATATTTTTTTCGACATCGGCATTCATGCCCAAGCCGGGGAAGCGCGATCGGATGTTCATTGGCATCGCTAATCGTAGTGGCCTGAAGCCAGCGTGCATTTCCGCAACAATGGCGCGGGCGTGGGTGCGCGCCATTTTGTCTTGTGGCCATACCCCATGCGTCGGAAATTGTTCCGCCAAGTACTCGTAAATCGCATTCGATTCCCAAACGCAGATGCTGTGACTGTTACCGACTTCACCATCCCACAACACGGGAACCTGTTTTGACGGCGAATAGTTGGCGATGTGTTGATCCCATTCAGGCGAATGAAACTTCAGCATCACCTCTTGGAATGGAATGTCGAGCGCCTTGAGTAGGACCCACGGTCGCATGGACCAAGATGAATAATTTTTGTTGCCAATCACGAGCGAAATCATGCGGTGCGCTTTGCTGTGTCAATTTTGCTCGGAGGCGCGGCGACCCATTCACGAAAATACGGGTAGCGGGCGCGTCCGCCCGCGGATTGTAGGTAGCTTCTAACTGTACTTTCCATATCGGCTGGTGCGCCAAAGATGGCTGGGAACGGTTCGGGCGAGGTGTTTGGAATGCTCATCGACGCCACATTGTCACGCGTCATGAGCTTGCCCGGTAAATGTTCGAACGTCATGGCCTGTAGTTTAGTGAACAACGGGCCGAGTCCAATAATGGCTCGTCGTTTGCCGGAAAGCGCAATGACAAACTCTACGAGCTCGCGAAGCGTATAGACCTTGGGGCCGACAAGCGGGTATGTTTTGCCCGCTGTTTGCGGCATATCGATTGCCATTGCGATGGCGCGGGCAACATCTTCCACCCATATAACTTGGAATGTCGCGTGTGGAGACCCTAGCGGGATTACCGGAAACAAATTAACGAGCCGTAAAAACATATTCAGGAATTGATCATTAGCACCATAAACAACGGAGGGACGGAAGATGGTCATCGGCAGCCCGCTTTTTGCCGCCACTTCTAACACTGCACGTTCTCCCCGGCCACGAGATCGCAAGTATTGGCTGGGACCGTTAGTGTCCGCGCCGATGGCGCTCATATGGATAAGCCGGTCAATCCTATGCCGTGCGCAAATCTTTGCCACCAGTTTGGGGAAGGCGACATGTGTTGCGTCGAAGTCACCATGCAATATGCCGACAAGGTTAATGACAACATCGTGAGCGCCAATCAGTGCATCGAGCGTATCAGGGTCGCTCACGCGGGCGCTGACGACATCGCAGGTCGGAAGCAAAAGCAAGTGTTTGGCGCGTTCGCGATCACGGGTCGGGATGGTGACAAATGCGCCGCGCTTAGTGAGTGCTTCGGCAACGGCACTGCCAATAAAGCCACTTCCGCCGAGGATAAGTATTTTTTTCATCGTCATTTAATGCCGGCGCTAGCGTCCACCAGCCGAGGTGAGTAGGACAGACGGCGCACTTGTGACGGCAGCGATCCGGGCACTATTTTTTGCCGGAACGCTCCCCATCAACTGGGATAACGGGAGAGATTTTCCATTCAGGCGGTGTTGGTAATACCACTTGTTCAGCATCACTTTCTTGACGTAATCGCGGGTCTCGTTGAATGGGATAGATTCAGCATAAATCGCGCCTTCCAAGGGGGTGCTTGCTCGCCAGCGCCGTGCACGCCCAGGCCCTGCGTTGTACGCAGCGGTTGCGAGCACCGGGTGGCCTAGGTCATCAAGCACATGCTTTAAATAAAAAGTGCCAAGCGAAAGATTGATATCCACATCGGCGACGCGGGTAAGAGAGAAATCTTTAATACCGACTTGCTGTGCGGCCCATTTTGCCGTTGCTGGCATGAGCTGCATGAGTCCAATGGCGCCGACGCTGGACCGCGCATCGACCATAAAGCGGCTTTCCTGACGAATTAGTCCAAACACCCATGCCTCGTCTACGCCAAACGTACTCGCTTGCGATTGCAAGGTGTCTCTGTGTGGTAGCGGAAAGCGCTGGGCAAAATCGTGAAGTGATTTTGTACGCTCAGCCGTGTTGATGGCGCGATCTGGTAAGCCTTGCCGTCGCGCCGCTTCCGCGCCAGCCAGTAGTGTCTCATCGTCTGCATTGCGCATCGCCGACACCCATTCGCGCAATGCATCGTTCCGAAGGTCTTTGGCGTCGGGCTTTAACTCGGCAAGTCGGTATAGGGCAAAGGCACGTTTCACGGCATGACGCTCGGTCACTCGCGCGATTGACTCGTTCGAGGGGAGATGCCCCATAAAACTAGGCGCCGTCAGTTGACCGAGTTCTTCGGCGGCAAGAACCGCATAAAAATGATTCTCACGGGCGAGCTGCTCACGCGCTGCGCGTACTGCCGCTTGATCGGCTGGCAAGGCCGATGTCGCCATGGCGCGCGCCAGCCAGTAACGCCACACAGGCTCACGGCGTTCTTGTTCCGACATTTGGCTAATCGTCTTGCGGACGACGACCCATTGGGAAGGATCGGCGGCGGTGGCGCGAAGCGCGGCACGCACCCGCCATCCGGCCTGCTGATCATTTAGCGTGTAGGCGGCTGTATCAGTTGCTTTGGCAAACCAGTTCAAAGCCTCTGGTTGCAGTTGCATGGCCGCGTGATAAGCAATTTGTGCCCACGCATGGGCGAGAGCCGCAGGCGGCAGGTGGCTCTGATTTTTTTCGAGCCAAAAAACCGCAGCCTCGGTGTTGGTGCGCGCCAAACGCGTGATCGCGAGTAGCGTGAGCTCAACCTGCGCACGATCACCAGCCTGCACGACCGTTTTCTGCAAGAAGTGCCGGGGGTCTAGGTTCGCGTTGGCACTCGCCGCCTCAAAGCCGCTCTTCAGGCCGGGAATCAATGCGGTTGTACGCCGCGCATCGACGAGCGAGCCTGCGTCAAACAGCGTCCGTGCCCGTCGCCAAAGCTCCTCTTGCGTGATTACGCGCGCTTTGACCAATTTCTCGAACAGGTCATAACACGCCATCGCGGCTGGCTTTGCCAGCGCAAAAAGTGACTTCGCGTCATCGGCGGCATTGGCAAAATCACTGGTTGCGCGAAAACGTAGGCGCTGGCAGGCGACTTCGCTGTCATCGCCAGCATAGCTAGCTTGTATGCGCCCAAATTGGGGCCATGCGTCGATGCGACCAAGCGCCCGCAGATAATCGCGCCGAAGTAGCTCCGTAAAAGGTGCTTCAGGATAAGCCGATGCCAGACGCTCAATATCGGAGTCGAGCGCACGAGCGCTTTGTGCCGATTGGGCGAGCTGGGCATTGATCCACCAGAACGTGACATACGGCGATAAGACAAAATCGGGACGGGATTGAAAACGATCTTTTGCCGCCGCTAGAGTCGGAACGTCGCGGCGTTCAAATGCGCTGCGCGCGGCAAGCCACTCTTTTTCGATCGGCGAAAGAGATGGAGAAAGCGCTTGTTTGGACTGTGCCGAGGCAGCCGCTTCACTTAATACGGTTGGTGTCACCGGCACCGGGCCGCCAGACTTTGTTGGCGCAGCGGCAGCGTTATTGCCGAAGGTCAATGCGAGCGACGTGCTCACCGCGTAAAACACGAGGAATGCAAAAAAAATCAGAATGCTGCGGCGCAATATTGTGGGTGACTTAGCGCCACGACAAAAATGTAAAGAGCCTCTGGCTCTTCGGGCAGACAAAATGGGAGCGGTACGCATCAAAATTTAACGAATCGTTGAGGGGTTATCATTGAGTGTCATTTTAGCCTTTCGACCTTTATCATTCCCTATCGTTCTTAAATTACGTTCGAACAACTCTAACCCCTGTTTGTAGCCTCTGCTTGTAGCCCCTTGTAGCCCCTTGTAGCTCCTTGTAGCCCCTGCGCCGACTGACAATCGGCCACCTGAATATGGGTGCCCAGTGCAGTAGGTCCCCAAGCCCGATGCCCAACCGATACCGCATTTGTCTAGTAACGACCATCTATGAATTTTCTTGACCCTCTGTTTCTGACGGCGCTGCTCAAAATTATTGGCGTCAATATTGTCCTGTCTGGAGATAACGCGGTTGTCATTGCCCTTGCCGCACGAAGCCTAGCGGGGAAACAACAAAAGAAGGCGATCTTTTGGGGTTCGGGTGCCGCGATTGTGCTCAGGATTATCCTCACGGTGTTCGCGGTGAAGCTGCTGGCGTTCCCATGGTTGAAAATCATTGGCGCAGCGCTCCTGCTTTGGATTGGCATCAAACTTTTGGTTCCAGAAGAAGACGGCGCCGACATTGCCGGACACTCCAACTTACTGGCGGCGGTGAAGACAATTTTGGTGGCAGACTTAGTGATGAGTGTGGATAACGTGATTGCAGTCGCTGCCGCGGCGGACGCCGCACCCGCTGAGTTCAAATTCACCTTGCTCGTGCTCGGCTTGGCAATTTCGATCCCGTTGATTATTTTTGCCAGCACACTTCTGATGAAGCTGATGGAACGCTTTCCCATCATCATTACACTGGGGGCGGCGCTGCTCGGATTTGTCGCTGGTGAGATGGCAATTACTGACCCCGTGAGTGCTGAATGGATCAAGCAAAATGTCGGCTGGATGCACTACGTGGTGCCAGCACTTGGCGCGGCGACCGTCGTCATTGTGGGTAAGCTGCTTGCAAAGCGGCATGAAGTCCGCGCAGCGCCAGGTACACCGAGTACGCTCTGAAGAGTTTGTAGTAGGTTTTTAGAAGTTCCCTAGTGGTTGGAGGAATGTCAGTGCGCCGTGTGAGGAAGAGCGTGCGGCGCGGTTGAAGCGAGGTGTTTCAGCAGTTCATCAGCGATAACAATAGTTTGATCATAGCGACATAACTTACTCGGAGACCCACATGCATAAAACGCAAAAATCCTTTACCTCAAAGTTTGGCCGGAATATCCTTAGTGCCGCGGTTGGTGCGGTCGTCGCTTTTGGCACCGGATTTGCCGCTGTTGGGTCGGCATGGGAGCCGACAAAATCGGTTGAATTTGTTGTGCCAGCGGGGACTGGCGGTGGTGCCGACCAAATGGCGCGGTTTATTCAGGGGGTTGTGACAAAACATAACCTCATGAAGCAGTCACTTATTGTCGTGAACAAGAGCGGCGGTGCTGGGGCAGAAGGTTTTCTTGATGTGAAGGGGGCAGCCAAAGATCCGCACAAGATTATCATCACGCTTTCCAATCTGTTCACCACACCACTGGCCACAGGGATACCGTTCAACTGGAAAGACCTCACGCCTGTTCAAATGTTGGCGCTCGATCAGTTCGTGTTATGGGTCAATGCAGACACTCCCTACAAGACTGCGAAGGAGTACACGACAGCCGTTAAGGCGGCTGGCCCGAACAAGTTTAAGATGGGCGGCACGGGCTCCAAACAAGAAGACCAAATCATTACCGTGGCTATTGAAAAGCTTACGGGTGACAAGTTCATCTATATTCCTTATAAGGGGGGCGGCGAGGTTGCTGTTCAGTTGGTTGGCAAACACGTCGATTCCACGGTGAACAATCCGATCGAAGCGGTCGAACAATGGCGTGCCGGTAAGCTGCGTGCCCTCTGTGTGTTTGATGACAAGGTGATGCCTTACAAGGCGAAGGTAACAGCGACGTTGTCTTGGTCTGACATCCCGCCTTGCAAGACTCAAGGCATGGATGTGGACTACCAGATGTTGCGCGGCATCTTTATGCCGGGCGGTGTGACCAAAGAACAGGTCGCTTTCTACATCGAGTTGTTCAAAAAAATCCAAGCGACACCGGACTGGAAAGAGTTCATGGAGAAAGGCGCATTTGATTCGACCACGTTGACTGGTGACGAGTTTGTCAAATGGCTAACCAAAGAAGAACAACGCCATCAGTCGCTGATGTCCGAAGCCGGCTTCCTCGCGAAAAAATAATTTCGAAAAATAGAGATAGGTCATGTAATTTCTCCCGCACTCACGGGACAATGCCCTGCGACGTGAGCGTGGTCGCTGTTTCATCACGAAGCAACACATAGCCTAGAGAGCGTGACGCTCACGCGATTTGGTTTTGTCGTAGCGCATTCATTGAGGAGTGTCGCGTGAGTCAGCAACAATCGAACGAAAAATCAGCCGCATCTCTGCGGATGGTTGATGCGGTAACGGCTGTAATCATTTTTGTGATTGGCGCCGTTGTCATTTGGGACAGCTACCGGCTTGGTTCCAAGTGGGGGAGTGACGGTCCAGAATCGGGTTATTTCCCCTTCTATATTGGTGCCATTCTGTGCGCGGCGAGCGTAATCAATTTCGTCAACGCCCTGCGTGAGAAATCTGTCGCCGACGGTGGTGAATCATTTGTGAGTCGGGGGTCGTTCCGAATGGTGATGTCGGTGATGGTGCCAACAGTGATTTATGTTGTCGCCATTGGTGGCATAGGTGCAATACCGGGAATTGGTATTTACGTTGCTTCAGCCATATTTATCGCCGTGTTTATGTTGTGGCTCGGTAAATACGGCTGGGGTAAAACCGTTAGCGTCAGCTTCGCCGTACCTATTGTGTTCTTCCTCATGTTCGAGATTTGGTTTAAGGTGCCGCTGCCAAAAGGGCCCCTTGAAGCCATGCTCGGTCTCAACTAACGGAGCCCGACATGGAAGAAATCAATAGCTTGATGCATGGTTTCGCGGTCGCACTCACGCCCATGAATCTCGGTTTGATGATGGTGGGCATCATCCTCGGGGTTTTGATCGGCGTGCTGCCGGGCTTGGGCGGCGCAAACGGCGTGGCGATCCTGTTACCACTGACGTTCGCCATGGGCAATACCCCAGCGGGACAGGTTAGTGCCATTATTTTGCTGTCCTGTATTTATTGGGGTGCGCTTTTCGGTGGTGCGATCACCTCGATCCTGTTCAATATCCCAGGCGAGCCTTGGAGTGTGGCGACCACCTTCGACGGTTATCCGATGGCGCAACAAGGCAAAGCGGGTGAGGCGCTTACGGCCGCATTTACTTCGTCGTTTGTCGGCGCGTTTATCGCCGTGCTGATGATCACGTTTTTGGCACCGCTGGTCGCGAAATTCGCGTTGCGCTTTGGCCCACCTGAGTTTTTTGCCGTTTACCTGCTCACCTTCTGTAGTTTTGTCGGCATGACCAAATCGCCACCGATGAAAACGGTCGCGGCGATGATGCTGGGCTTTGCCTTGGCAGCGGTCGGTCTTGATACAGTGACTGGCCAACTACGCCTCACTTTCGGCTTCACTGAACTGCTTAAGGGCTTTGATTTCTTGATCGCGGTGATTGGTTTATTCGGTATCGGCGAGATTCTGCTCACCATTGAGGAGGGGCTCGACTTCAAGGGTATGACTGGTAAGATGAAAATGAAAGTCGTGCTCGAAACATGGAAAGAATTGCCGAAATACTGGAAGACCTCGCTGCGTTCTTCTGTGATCGGCTGCTGGATGGGGATTACGCCAGGCGGCGCCACGCCGGCCTCATTCATGGGTTATGGGGTGGCGAAGAAGTTTTCGCCCACGGGCGCTAATTTCGGTAAGGGTGAAATCGAGGGCGTCATTGCGCCGGAGACGGCGGCACACGCCGCAGGTACGTCCGCGCTTCTCCCAATGTTGACGCTTGGCATACCTGGTTCGCCCACCGCGGCTGTACTGCTTGGTGGCCTGCTGGTCTGGGGCTTGCAGCCGGGCCCAATGTTATTCGAAGAAAAGAAGGATTTTGTTTGGGGTCTGATTGCCTCAATGTACCTCGGCAATATCGCCGGGTTGATTGTGGTGCTGACCACCGTGCCTTTCTTCGCTGCAATCTTGAGAATTCCGTTTTCGATCATCGCCCCGGTCATTCTCGTGATTTGCGCCATTGGTGCATTCACCGTGCACAGCTCGATGTTCGACGTATGGTTGATGGTCGTTTTCGGCGTGATAGGTTATGTGTTTAAGAAACTCGACTACCCACTCGCACCGCTGGTGTTGGCGCTAGTGCTTGGTGACCGCGCCGAGGATGCATTCCGTCAGTCGATGTTGGCCTCACAGGGCACCGTCACGATTTTCTTCAGCAACCCGCTGGTCGGTTCCATTACGACCCTCGCGCTGCTGATGCTGTTCTGGGCGCCGCTGTCGTCAGTGATCAAACGTGTTCGTCGCTAGTTGATTCGGCTGTCGCATCAGCAATAGCCGGCAAATCCACACGGTTCAAGAGCGTCCGCGCGAAGTCGGCTACGATGCGTTAAATTGTGTGCTCTCTTCCCACTTCTTTTCGAGGACAATCATGACGTTCCCATTTTTTAGTGCGATGGTCGGCATCGTCTTTATGGCTGGAATGGTGAGTTTGGTGTTGAGTATCGCGGGGGTGATTCCACGCAATGAGATGCCTACGCTGATCATTAGTCACGCCATCGTTGGCTTGCTCACGCTGGGCATTCATAGTTTTGTCGCACGCAAGAAAGTGCGCTGAACCAAGCATGGTTTCAATCGCATGATGCCGCGTGCAATGTACTGAGCGCCAAGTGAGCTGGCAAAAGTCGTTGTCTGGCGGGCATCTAGAAGCAAAAATGGCTGGAACTGCCCGTCAATAGGGCTGTTCTGAGCCTTGGGCACTTCTATAAACCTGCTGCGTGGGCGAATTTCGCGCCTGCGGTGCTCGCCGTACACTGGGTACGTGTCCCGTGTTTGCCAAACCCGTCGGCACGAACTTCGCCCGCTCGCGACGGTTTTTAGAAGTTCCCCCTTCAGCGGGCGAGAATGGCCTGAATCTTGCCCTTTTGTTTGAGTCTTGAAAGCGTCTCTGCGGAAAGATTAAGGTGCGCTGCGAGTTCTTTCATCGGCACCCGTTCGTAGAGCTCTGGATGTTTGCGTAGGAACCGTTGAACGCGACCTTGTGCATCCAGCAAATGCAGCGTAATCGTATGCGCCATTACCTCCGACATGAGGTGCATGACTTCGTACTCAAAATCGCCCTTCATGGTCGGATGGCTCTCCAAGAACTCGACCCAAGTTTCCATCGGCAACATCGCGACGCGGGCTTTAGTCACTGCGCGAATCGCGTATGGCGTTGGGGTGCGTAGCCGCCATGCGGCATAACTTGTTTCCATATCGTCTTCTGACGAAAAGCGAAGGATCATTTCCTTGCCTTCTTGGTTGGACACGACGCGTTTGAGTATCCCATCCAGAACGAAGTATTGATGCATATCGTGTTCACCCTGACCCAGCAACAGGTCGCCTTTCTTGTAATCGGCGATCGACAGATATTTTTCGAGGTCGCTAAAGGCGCGCGGCTTGAGGGTGCGCAAGACGATGTTGCGGGCGAGTTGAGTGCGAATGAGCTCGCGTTGGGGGTGGGAAATGAGCAGGGTCATCGTGATTTCCAAAGTCGATTGACAGGCGTCAAGGCGCTCTCATTCTGTCATTTCTATGATGCACGATGAAATTGAACCTATAAACGGCAGTTAAACGGGTGTAAGTGTATGCTTTTCAGGTTTGCGGGCAAGGCACCGCGACAGTAGATGCGAGCCTGATATGCCAACACCAAACCCAAGGCATGGCGCGGTGTTTCAGGCGATTCTAGCGGCCAACTGCCGCTTCTAGGTTCAAGCATACGGGGCAGAGCGAAGGCGCATATTGGGCTTCGACTCGGGTTGGATTAGTGAGAAAAACAATCGTTTGACAGGTGTTGAAACCACACGCCGTATTGGACGATCATCAAACGAGGCGTCATATGATGACAACGGCAACACAAACACAGGACACGGCAGATGGCTTTCATCTCGTTATCGACGCGCTTAAGCTCAATGGGCTTAATACGATCTACGGCTTGCCAGGAATCCCCATCACCGATTTGACGCGAATGGCACAGGCCGAGGGTATGCGCGTTATCTCGTTCCGACACGAGCAGAATGCAGGCAACGCAGCCGCGATTGCAGGGTTTATTACGCACAAACCGGGGGTGTGTTTGACGGTATCAGCCCCCGGCTTTCTAAACGGGCTCACCGCGTTGTCAAATGCGACAACCAATTGTTTCCCGATGATTCTGATCTCCGGCTCCAGCGAGCGTGAAATCGTCGATTTGCAACAGGGCGATTACGAGGAAATGGATCAACTCGCCATCGCCAAACCGCTCTGTAAAGCGGCGTTTCGCGTCTTGAATGCTGAGGATATTGGTATTGGTATCGCGCGCGCAATTCGTGCCGCTGTATCCGGGCGTCCGGGGGGCGTATATCTCGATTTGCCCGCGAAGCTGTTTACGCAAACGATGGATGCAGCCGCAGGTAAAGCCTCGCTGATTAAAGTCATCGACCCGGCGCCGCGCCAAATTCCTGCACCCGATGCGGTAGTCCGTGCGCTCGATTTGTTGAAGGGCGCGAAACGCCCGCTGATTTTGTTGGGCAAGGGGGCGGCCTATGCACAAGCAGATGCCGATATTCGCGCCTTAATTGAAAGGACAGGAATCCCCTACTTGCCGATGTCGATGGCCAAGGGGCTGTTGCCCGACACGCATGAGCAATCCGCGGCTGCGGCGCGCTCCTTTGTGTTGCCGGAGGCAGATGTCGTGATGTTGCTTGGTGCCCGCTTGAACTGGTTGCTCTCACACGGCAAGGGTAAGACTTGGGGCGGCAAGGATCATAAGGCTTGGGGTGGGCAGAAGTTTATTCAGGTCGATATCTCACCGACCGAAGCCGATAGCAACGTCGCCATTGACGCACCGCTTATCGGCGATATGGGCTCGTGTGTCGCGGCGCTACTTGCCGGTATCGATACGGGATGGGCGAAACCACCACTGGAGTGGCTATCCGCCATCGCCGAGCGTAAAACAAAAAACATCACCAAACTTGCGGAAACATTGGCGAAGAATCCCACGCCGATGAATTTCCATAGCGCACTCAATGTGGTGCGCGATATCGTCAAGGCGAACCCAGACGCAATGCTGGTAAATGAAGGGGCTAACGCCCTCGACTTCACGCGCAGCATCGTGGATATGTACAAGCCGCGAAAGCGCCTTGACGTCGGCACTTGGGGCATCATGGGGATCGGGATGGGGTTCGCTGTTGCTGCTGCGGTTGAAACGGGAGAATCAGTCATCGCAATCGAAGGCGATAGTGCGTTCGGATTTTCAGGGATGGAAGTCGAGACCATTTGCCGCTACAACCTGCCGGTTTGTATCGTGATCATGAACAACAACGGCGTTTATCGTGGCACAGACGTCAACCCGACCGGAGGTGCTGATGTTGCGCCTACGGTGTTTGTCAAAGGTGCGCGCTACGATAAATTGATGGAGGCCTTTGGGGGTGTTGGCGTCAACGCGACTACCCCCGTCGAACTGCGCGCTGCAATGGAAGAAGCAATTCGTTCGAAGCGGCCAACGCTGATCAATGCGGTGATTGATGAAACGGCTGGTACCGAAAGTGGACGTATCACCAGCTTGAATCCGACCACAGCGAAGAAGTAAGTCAAACTACCTGACTGGCATTGATCGCCTTCACCTGAGATTTTCTGGAGACCACGATGGAAGCACTAAAGGGGGTTCGCATCCTCGATATGACCCATGTCCAAGCCGGACCAACCTGCTCGCAACTGTTGGCCTGGATGGGCGCGGACGTCATTAAATTTGAGCCGCCGCAGGGCGACGCCACTCGGGGCCAGCTACGCGACATCCCCGGAGCTGATTCGCTTTACTTCACGATGCTCAATTGCAACAAGCGATCAATCACCGTGAACATGAAGTTGGCCGAGGGTAAAGACGTGTTTGTTGACTTGCTCAAAAAATGCGACATCATGATGGAGAATTTCGGCCCCGGTGTACTCGAGCGTCTTGGGTTTACGTGGGAGAAGATTCATGAGATCAACCCCAAGATCGTCGTCGGCTCGATCAAGGGATTTGGGTCGAGTGGGCCTTATGCGGAATTTAAGGCTTACGAAAACGTCGCGCAGGCGATGGGTGGTGCGATGAGCACAACCGGTACGCCCGATGGTGCGCCGTTTGTGACCGGGGCGCAGATCGGTGATTCTGGCACTGGGCTTCATTTGGCCATTGGGCTATTGGCGGCGTTGCATCAAGCCAATCGTACCGGACAGGGGCAGTATGTTGAAGTCGCGATGATGGACGGCGTGATGAATCTTTGTCGTGTGAAGTTTCGTGACCATCAGCGCCTCGCACGTAGTGGCCTTAGCGAGTATTCGGTGCCGACCTCACAGGGGATGGGCGATGTACCGAGGGCGGGTAATGATTCCGGCGGTGGACAGTTGGGCAATGCAATTCACTGCAAGCCGCACGGCGCGAATGATTGGCTGTATGTCGTCGTACAAGAGGCGGTCTGGGCCGATCTGGCTAATCGCATCGGCCCGGATGTGGGCGAGCCTGAGCTCGCCACCGATCCTCGCGTTGCCACCATCGCTGAACGCAGAAAGAACCAGCAACTGGTCTGGATGCTACTAAACAAATTTGCCGAGAAGTACACCAAGCGCGAATTGATGGCGATTCTGAACCCGCTCGATGTACCTTGCGGTCCGATCATGTCAACGACGGATCTCGCCAACGATGAACACATTCGCGGCCGCGAAATGTACGTCGAATTGGAAGATGAAAAGCGCGGTAAGTGGTGGAATGTCGGTATGCCAATCAAGCTGTCTGCATCGCCCGCGAAGATTGAGCGCGCACCGTTTTTAGGTGAACACAACGAGGACGTTCTGAAGACTGTCCTTGGCTACGACGATGCCAAGATTGCCGCAATGAAAGCAGTCGGCGCTTTTTCAGCGCCGCCTAAAAAAGCGTAGGCAGTCCAACGCCACACAGCAAATAAATTCACCGGAAGATCAAATGAAAATCGCAATCATCGGCCAACAAGAATTTGGTAAATCAGTCCTCGACGCGCTGGTCGCCCGTGGCGACGACATCGTAGGGGTATTTTGTGCGCCGGAGAAAGAGGGCGCAAAACCCGATCCGATGCGCTTGGCCGCCGAAGCCCACGGCCTGCGTGCATTCCAGTTTCCATCGTTGAAAACGCCAGAGGCCACTGCCGCCATGCGTGCGATCAACGCGGACATCGGCATCATGGCGTTTGTACTTCAATTTGCGCCGCAGGAATTTGTCAACATTCCGAAACACGGCACGATCCAGTACCACCCGTCATTGTTGCCGAAGTACCGTGGACCATCCTCCATTAACTGGCCAATCTCGCACGGTGAAACTGAAACCGGACTGACCATCTTCCGACCGACCGACGGGCTCGATGAGGGCGCGATCATTCTGCAAAAAACCACGCCAATCAGCGAAAACGACACGCTCGGGACGGTCTACTTTGATCGTCTATTTCCGATGGGGGTTGCAGCCATGCTTGAGGCGGCAGATTTGGTGGTCGCTGGCAACCACACCGAAACCGTGCAGGACGAATCGAAAGCGACCTACGAAGGCTGGTTTCGTGCCAACGAATCCAAAATCAACTGGCATAACCATGTCGATGTTGTTCATAACCTCATCCGCGGCTGCGATCCCGCGCCCGGCGCATGGACGATGCTTGGCGGCAAAAAGGTTCAGTTGTTCGGGTCGCGCAAACATCCAGTTCGTACCTTTGGCGCGGTTAAGGGCAAGCCCGGTGAAGTCGCGTCCGTCGGCGACTCCGTGGTCATCAACGTGCAAGGCGGTCAGATTGAGGTCATGAAACTGAAACACGAGGATGGCAAAAAAGTAGGGGTTGCTGAGTTCGCGGCCACCTACGGTGTGGTGCCGGGCACGCTGTTAGGGGGTTAGGCTGTCACCGAGCGGTCGACTAAACGTCACCCGCCGCGCCTGCCACGTTTAGCGTTGGTCGTGGCTGCCAGACAAGTTACTAATGTTTACAACTACTTGGCCGCCCTTGGCTTGCGTAACCCGTTCATCGGCTAGTATCATCGGTGCGAATAACAAGCGGCAGAATCGACTGGTCAAAAAGCTTCATAAGGGGTGCTTCATGGGTTTGTCAATTTCCTTTGCCGCACGGCGTGCGCTCAGATGTATGCGCGATCAACCAGCGACGTGGGGCAATCGTATGCAAAGCGCGGGTTGCATTCTCTCATTCGCGCTGATAGCCGCGGCGATTCCGGCCACGGCTCAGACCGCGGCAACCGTTGATTCGATCGAGTATTTCAACAGCCGTAGCGGCCAGTACTACCGCACCGATGTGGCGGCGGAAATCGCCTCAATCGATCAAAGTGGGTCCGCTTCAGGCTGGGCGAGAACCGGCCAGAGCTTCAAATTGTGGCGCACCCAGGCCGATGCACCCGCCGGTGCAATTCCACATGCGAAGCTGACCTCACTCAATTTTGCGACCCCTTCATCTCCTCAAGTTTGTAGCCTCAGCAAGATGAGTAAGTTGACGCCGTTGTCCGGTACCGCAACAAATTGTCCCGTACAAACCAGTGTGACGTATGTATTGCCAGTGGATGCTTCTGGTAATTGCGCGAACGGTACGCAGCCAGTGTTCCAGACAAGCAGCGCAAATGGCATACGTTTGGCCAATCAGTTGTCCGTTTACCAAGAGATGTTTGACCGTGGTTGGCAGGCACACGGTGCCACAATCTGTGTACCAGGTGTATCGATGGTCGCGGAAGCAGACGCATACCGTTTGCTAAAACAAGCCACATTTGGTCCCACCGAAGCGGCCATGAGTGAAGTAAAACAAATGGGTGTGACGGCTTGGGTGGACAGCCAGCTTAATATGCCGGTGCTGTCGAAGATGCCTGCACTCGAGTTCTATCCCGCCCAAGCGCCGACAACGTGTACAAACGACCGAGTTGCTAACTCAGCAGCGACGCTTTGTGCGCGGGATAACTACACTTTCTTCCAACTCCAACTCAAATTCACCCAGAATGCGTTAAAGCAGGCGGACCAGTTGCGTCAACGGGTGGCCTTCGCACTTTCACAAATTCTGGTGACATCGGGTGCAGATAGCACGATCATGCCCTACGGCATGGCCAAGTATCAGCAGATGCTCCTTGATAGTGCATTTGGCAACTACAAGGACTTGCTGACAGCAGTGACGCTTTCGCCGGTGATGGGCGATTACCTCAACATGGCCAATTCTAATAAGCCTGATGTTGCGCGGGGAATCGCCGCCAACGAGAATTTCGCCCGGGAGATCATGCAGCTCTTTAGTATCGGGCTGTACGAACTGAACCAAGATGGCACGACGAAGAAGGATACCCAAGGCGCGTTGATTCCGACGTACTCACAAACAACCGTCGAGAATCTGGCGAGGGTGTTCACAGGTTGGACCTACCCCGGCTTTGGTAACGTCGCCCCCGTTCGTAACAATGCTGGCTACTATGAATATCCAATGTTGCCGGTGGAGTCAAACCACGACACCGGTGCAAAAACATTGATGAACGGCTTTGTGATTCCTGCCGGGCTGAATGCTCGTCAGGACTTGAATATGGCGCTCGACCATCTGTTTTCACACGCAAACGTCGCCCCGTTCATTTCCAAACAACTCATTCAGAAGCTGGTCAGTGGCAACCCAAGTCCCGCCTATGTCGGGCGTGTGAGCGCCGTCTTCAACAACAATGGATCGGGCGTTCGTGGCGACCTTAAAGCGGTAGTACGTGCAATCTTGCTAGATCCCGAAGCGCGTGGGCCCATCAAAACGGTTGCTGGCGCAGGAAAGTTAAAAGAGCCCGTGCTGATGGCGTTAAGTGCCTATCGCGGCTTGGGCGGGGTAAACGATGGTGTTTGGGTGCGTACTCAGTACGCCGGCATGGCGCAGGACCTGTTCCGGGCACCGACGGTATTCAACTACTACGCACCGGACAATACCGTTTCCAACGGCAAGTTAGGCCCAGAGTTTGAAATCTTAACCTCGACGACTGCGTTCGCTCGGACGAATTTCCTTCGCAACGTCACCAATGTGCATTACGCGGTGGATGCCAACGTGCCGGGCGCGACTGGCACAACCGTCGATTGGGCACCCTGGCAGGCGCTCGCGGGGAACCCCGCTGCACTTGTCGACAAACTATCGTGGGTATTTACCGCAGGCGCAATGTCTGCTTCTGCACAGCGGCAAGTGGTGAATGCCGTGAATGCAATTGCCGCCACGGATACCTTGGGCCGCGCCAGAGCTGCCGCCTACTTGGTACTTTCATCCAGTCACTTCCAAGTTGATCGGTAGGTCGCCCATGAATTCTCCCTATGTCATTACTCGTCGTCGTCTACTAAAAGCCATTGCAAGCGTCGGTGCGGTCTCGGCCACTGGCACCCTCGAAGAGTTGGGTCTCTCCGCAGCACTTGCACAAACGGCACCAGTCAACGATTACAAGGCTATTGTCTGTGTCTTCCTCTTCGGCGGCAACGATTCCAACAACCTCGTTGTGCCGATGGACACTGCGGAATACAACCTCTATGTGACAGCTCGTGGAACGCAGGCAAGTGGCGGCATCGCACTAACGCAGGCGCAGTTGCTCGGCATTAAGCCGAAGACGCTGAACAAAGATTATGGCCTGCACCCGGCAATGACGGACCTAAAAACGCTTTTCGACGCCGGCAAAATGGCCGTGCTGACCAACGTCGGAACGCTCTCGCAGCCTCTCACCAAAGCAGAGTACATCGCCTCTGCCCAAGCAAGGCCGGATCAGTTGTTTTCACACTCTGACCAACAACTGGCTTGGCAGACCTCGGTTGCAAAAGGTGTGGAGCGCACCGGTTGGGGCGGACGGTTGGCTGATGTGATGGGGCCTTCTAACGGCAGCAATTTTCCGATGGTTACTTCGATTGCTGGCTCGGCGATTTACACCAATGGCAATACGCCAAGAGTGGTCGCGATTCCATCGACTGGCACATTCGGCTTGAGCACATTCGGCACGACGGCGCAGACCACCGCGCGCGAAACCGCACTGAATAACATCATGAATCTCGACGCGGGTAACGACTTTGTGCGCGAAGCGGATGATGTTTTGGCGCAGGCGTTGGGTGCATCCGACGTCCTCAACCCGATTATCACCGCAAACAATACGACCATCACACCGATTTTTGCCAATGCAACATCCGGTATTGGTACCCAGCTTCGGCAGGTGGCAAAGTTGATCGAGGCGCGTAATACGATTGGTTTGAAACGTCAGATTTTCTTTGTCTCGCTCGGCGGTTTTGACACGCATACGAACGAGATCAATAGTCACAATACCTTGTATGGCCAGCTCGCGCCTGCACTCAAAGCGTTCTATGAGGCAACGGTGCAAATGGGTATCGCGGATAAGGTAACAACCTTCACGATGTCTGACTTCGGGCGCACGTTGAAGGCCGCTTCGGGGGGTGGATCAGATCACGGCTGGGGTAACCATCAACTCATCATCGGTGGCGCGGTACGTGGGCAAGAGTTCTACGGCACATTTCCCAACCACACCCTTGGCGGGCCGAATGATGTTTCGACCAACGGTCGTTGGATTCCAACAACGTCCGTTGATCAGTACGGTGCCACCATCGCCAAGTGGTTCGGCGTCTCGCCGTCGAATATGCCCACTGTTTTTCCGAACATCAATCGCTTCTCAAATCAAGATTTGGGCTTTTTGGCCTAGCGACCACCGCATCGCGGGACTCGTGTGGGACGTCGACCGGCCTCGGCAACGCAACAAAGCTCGCTCGGCGATCAAGTACATCAATGTACGACCCAAAAATTCCGTGATGTGGCGGAACGAATGAACCGCGCCACGGCCAAGCCTGAGACGATCATGCTCGTTAGCCCTGTTGCGGTGGCAAGCGCGCACGCTGCGATGATGTTGTCTGGCACGGGCAAGAGGCCCACCCTCGGCCGTTACACCATCGAAAAAGAGCTGGGCAAAGGTGCGATGGGAGTGGTCTACCTCGGCAAGGATTCCAACAATGGTCGCGAAGTGGCGATCAAGACTATGTTGCTCACAAGCGAGTATGAGGGAACCGAACTGCAAGACGCGAAAGAGCGATTTTTCCGCGAAGCGGAGTTAGCAGGCACACTCGACCATCCAAACATCGTGCGAATTTTTGACGCCGGTGATGAACATGACTTCGCCTACATCGCGATGGAGTTCCTCAAGGGTAAAGACTTGGTTGACAATACCAAGGTGCCGAATCTCTTGCCGTTTGATGAAATGTGCGACATCTTCGTGAAGGTTGCGGGCGCGTTGCATCACGCACACGAGCAGGGCGTGTACCACCGCGACATCAAGCCCGCTAACATCATGTACGACTCGGACGCAAAAACGCCGAAGGTTGCTGACTTCGGTATCGCGCACCTGAAAGACTCATCGAAAACGAAGATCGGTATGGTGCTGGGCACACCCTCCTATATTTCGCCAGAACAACTCGCCGGCAAGAAGATTGATGGCCGCTCGGATTTGTTTTCACTTGGGGTGAGCTTCTATCAACTGGCATGTGGACGCCTACCCTTCGGCGGCGAATCGCTGCCACAGTTGATGGTTTCGATCACCAACGAGCCACCGCAAAACATTCTCGACATCAATCCCGTGCTGCCGTCGTGGGTCAAAGACTTTATCGATCAGGCGCTCGCCAAAGATGTTGAGCAGCGCTTCCAAAACGGCGATGAATTTGCGGGCGCGATCAAGACGTATCGGCTAATCGGGTGAAGTAGGACAAAATAGCATCCAGAGTCCTGACAAACAGCGCCTTTTGAAAGCACCCTTTGAAAGCGCCCTTCGGGGCGTTTTTGTTTCTCCGTACTGTCTCTGTTGAGTCTGATCATGCCCCTTTCTGCCCACGTCCCCCGTCAGCCATTGCACCATCGCAACATCTCTGCGAGGGGATATAAACGCGACGACGGACTGTTTGAGGTGGAAGGGCATCTGGTTGATACCAAAGCGTATTCGTTTAAGTTGCGGAGCGGTGAACGGCTCGCTGGTGAGCCTGTACACGAGATGTGGTTGCGCATCACGTACGACACCTCGATGACGATTATCGACGCAGAGGCGATCTCGGACGCCCATCCTTACCCAGGATTTTGTGGCGAAATTACGCCGCACTATCGAGCGATGATTGGTTGGTCGATGCGCCCTGGATTTAGCGCCAAAGTCCGTGAGACCTTTGGCGCAACCAAGGGCTGTACCCACCTGACGGATTTGATATCGGTATTAGCGACGACCGCATACCAGAATCTCGCCGGACAACTCCCGTCCAATCCGGAAAAGAAGCCATTCCCAATAGATGGCTGCCATGCGTTGGCTAGCAACGCCGCAGCCGTCGCCACGTTTTATCCTCAATGGTACCGAGGCGATGCCCCGGTCGATCAAAGCGGCAACGGTGATCAAACCAATCCGTGACCACGATGCGCGGTAAAATACGGCTTCGGCAAGTTCGCAGTAATCCTCCCGCAGTCATCCATCTTTATCCAAGAGTCCCCCAATGAATGTTCATGAATACCAAGGCAAGGAAATCTTGCGTCAATACGGTGTCGCCACACCGCGCGGTGTCGCCTGTTTTTCGGTCGATGAAGCGGTTAAGGCGGCCGAAGCGTTAGGCGGCAAGGTTTGGGTCGTCAAGGCGCAGATCCACGCAGGCGGACGCGGCAAAGGCGGCGGTGTCAAGGTTGCAAAATCGCTGGATGAAGTCCGTCAATATGCCTCACAGATTCTCGGAATGACCTTGATCACGCACCAAACCGGGCCGGAAGGGCGTCTGGTCAAGCGTTTACTGATCGAAGAGGGTGCCGACATCAAGAAAGAGTTGTATGTTGGTATGGTGGTAGATCGTGCGTCTCAGCGTGTGACCCTCATGGCTTCCAGCGAAGGCGGCATGGATATCGAACACGTGGCTGAGCATACGCCTGAAAAAATTTTTAAGATTCACATCGATCCAAAGACCGGCCTGACCACCGCAGACGCCACCGAAGTTGCTCGCAAAATTGGTGTGCCGGATGTCGCCATCGCCCAAGGTGCTGCGTTCATGCAGTCACTCTACAAAGCGTTTGACGAATGTGATTGTTCGTTAGCCGAAATCAATCCGTTGATCTATACCGGTGATAACAAAGTATTGGCGCTCGACGCGAAATTGAATTTCGACGCCAATGCCCTCTACCGCCACCCCGAAATTGTCGCCATGCGCGATCTTGACGAAGAAGATCCTGCAGAAGTCGAAGCCTCAAAATTTGACCTTACCTACATCTCGCTCGATGGCAATATCGGCTGCCTCGTTAACGGTGCCGGTTTGGCGATGGCGACGATGGACGTGATCAAGCTCTACGGCGGCGCACCGGCCAACTTCCTTGACGTTGGTGGAGGTGCCACGACCGAGAAGGTCACTGAGGCATTCAAAATCATGTTGAAGAATCCGAACCTGAAGGCGATTCTGGTCAACATCTTCGGCGGCATCATGAAGTGTGATGTGATCGCCAATGGTGTGATCGCGGCGGCGCGCGAAGTCAAACTCTCGGTGCCGCTTGTGGTGCGCATGAAGGGCACCAACGAAGATCTCGGCAAACAAATCCTCAAGGATTCCGGACTGCCGATTATTTCTGCAAACAATATGGCTGAAGCTGCTGAGCGCGTCGTTGCCGCAGCGAAGGGTTAATCGATTATGTCAATTCTTATCAATAAAAATACGCGCGTTCTCACCCAGGGTATTACTGGCAAGACTGGGATGTTCCACACCAAGATGGGTAAGGAATACGCCAATGGTGCAAATTGTTACGTCGCCGGCGTGACGCCAAAAAAGGGCGGCCAGAATTACCAAGGCATCCCAATTTTTGATACCGTTGCTGAAGCCAAAGAAAAGACTGGCGCAAACGCATCGGTCATTTACGTACCACCTCCCTTCGCCGCCGCCGCCATTGATGAAGCCGTTGACGCGGGTATTGAGTTGGTGATTTGTATCACCGAAGGTATTCCGGTTCGTGACATGATTCGTACCCGCGAACGGATGCAAGCGAAGGGTAATGGCACCATCCTAATCGGGCCAAATTGTCCGGGTGTTATCACACCAGACGAAATCAAAATCGGCATCATGCCTGGCCACATCCACAAAAAAGGCCGCATTGGCGTTGTGTCGCGTTCAGGCACCCTGACTTACGAAGCGGTTGGTCAGTTGATGGAGTTAGGTCTCGGCCAATCTTCTTGCGTGGGTATTGGCGGCGACCCAGTCAACGGCATGAAACATATCGACATCATGAAGTTGTTCAACGATGATCCTGAAACTGATGCGGTCATCATGGTCGGCGAGATTGGTGGCGACGCGGAAGAAACTTGCGCACGCTGGATTAAAGACAACATGAAGAAGCCGGTTGTCGGTTTTATCGCCGGTGTCACCGCCCCGCCGGGAAAGCGGATGGGCCATGCAGGAGCCATCATCTCTGGTGGCAAAGGCACCGCACAAGAGAAGCTGGCAGTGATGGAAGAGTGCGGCATTAAAGTGACAAAGAACCCTGCCAAGATGGGTGAATTGCTCAAGTCCGTTCTAACGTAAATACAGTCCTGATCAACGGCTGCTTCGGCAGCCGTTTTCATTTGCAGAAAGCGATTGATGTCATCTCCTTCTCCTTCTCCCTACCCCCACCTCCTCGCGCCGCTCGACTTAGGATTTACCACGCTGAGGAACCGTGTATTGATGGGTTCAATGCACACCGGGTTGGAAGACAAGGTGCGCGATTTCCCGCGGCTCGCTGCCTATTTTGCCGAACGGGCGAGCGGCGGCGTGGGCTTGATGGTGACTGGCGGCTTTGCGCCCAATGTCGAAGGCTGGCTGACGCCGTTTGGTTCGCGCATGGCGTCGAGTGGTGCGGCGCGCTCACACAAGATTCTCACCGACAGTGTCCACCATGCGGGCGGCAAGATTGCGCTGCAGATTCTTCACGCGGGCCGTTATGGTTATTCACCATTCTCGGTTGCGCCGTCGCGCATCAAATCGCCGATCACACCGTTCACGCCAAGAGCGTTGTCGGATGGCGGCATTGAGCGACAGATCAAGTGTTTTGTGCGGGCCGGAAAGTTGGCGCGCGACGCCGGCTATGACGGCGTGGAAGTCATGGGCTCGGAAGGTTATTTCATCAACCAGTTTTTGAGCCTTGCCACCAACAAGCGTGATGATCGTTGGGGTGGCGCCTACGAAAATCGCATGCGCCTGCCGGTCGAAATTGTCTCGCGCATGCGAGAAGCGGTGGGTAAAGATTTCATCATCATCTATCGCCTGTCGATGCTCGATCTCGTACCAGAAGGACAGTCGTGGGATGAAGTGGTCATGCTCGCCAAGGGTATCGAGAAAGCAGGCGCGACCATCATCAACACGGGGATTGGTTGGCATGAATCACGGGTGCCGACGATTGCAACGTCAGTTCCACGCGGCGCGTTTGCGTGGGTCACAAAAAAAATGAAAGCGGAAGTGAGTATCCCGCTCGTCACCACCAATCGTATCAACACCCCGGAGGTGGGAGAACAAATCATTGCCGACGGTTGCGCGGACATGGTGTCGATGGCGAGGCCGTTGTTGGCGGACCCGGAATTTGTCAATAAGGCGGCGGCGAATCGCGCCGCTGATATCAACACCTGCATCGGTTGCAATCAAGCATGTCTCGATCATGTGTTTCAACAAAAGGTCGCCTCGTGTTTGGTCAATCCACGCGCGTGCCATGAAACCGAAATGGTGTTTACCAAGGCCGTTACAAAAAAACGGATTGCGGTGGTTGGTGCGGGGCCGGCGGGGTTAGCGTGTTCGACCGAGCTCGCATCCCGCGGCTACGATGTTGAATTGTTTGACTCGGCCAGCGAGATCGGTGGCCAATTCAACATGGCCAAACAGATTCCCGGCAAAGAGGAGTTTCACGAAACGCTACGATATTTCTCGCGGCGAATTGAAGCTACTGGGGTGAAGCTCACGTTGAATCGACGCGTGTCGGCGGATGATCTCAACGGTTTTGATGAAGTCGTGGTGGCAACAGGTGTGACGCCGCGTGACCCCAAGATCCCCGGCCAAGATGGCCCGAATGTGCTCAGCTACATCGATGTTCTTTTGCATCAGAAACCCGTTGGCAAGCGTGTTGCCGTCATCGGCGCGGGCGGTATTGGGTTTGATGTATCCGAGTTTTTGGTTGACGACCATTCGCCGGCCATGGATCTGGATGCGTGGAAACGCGAATGGGGTGTGGGAGACCCTACAACCTCACGCGGTGGATTGGTGAAGCCCGACGTTTCACCACCGGCGCGGCAGGTCTATCTGCTCCAGCGCAAATCCACACAACCGGGCAAAGGTCTTGGCAAAACCACCGGTTGGATTCATCGCGCTGCATTAAAGAAGAAAAAAGTCGAAATGCTGGCTGGTGCCAACTACGACGCAATCGATGCCCGCGGCTTACATGTGTCGTTCGGCGAAAAACGCGAGGGTGCAACCCTGCTCGAAGTTGACACCATCGTGCTGTGTGCCGGCCAGGTGCCATTGCGGGACTTGGTGGCACCACTCGAAGCGGCTGGCGTGAAGACGCATCTGATCGGCGGTGCGTTCGAGGCGGGCGAGTTGGATGCCAAGCGGGCGATTGATCAAGGCACTAGGTTGGCGCTTTCCATTTAGCCTGAACATTTCATGGGGGCGTGGTTGAAAGCAGGTGAGCGCGTGAGCAGGCGAGCGGGCGAGCGATTTTTCGCCTGACCGACCGCAGCATCGCCTGCGATGTTTGCCAAATGCGTGCGGGAGGAGGGCGTGTGTTTGTCAACTGCGGTGGCAAACACATTGGCCGTCCAATCGCCCAGCGGCAACTTCCTTCGACGCGACCAGCGACGCATGAAATGTTCCGGCTCGTTCGGTCAGCCAGTGCAACAGCACCAGAAGTTCCCAGAAGGGAACTTCTAAAAACCTACTGCGCGGGCGAATCTGTCAGCTCCGGTGCTCGCCGTACACTGGGTACGTGTCTGCTCCTCACTGCCAACTTCACCCGCTCGCGACGGTTTTTAGAAGCTCCCAGAAGGGTAAACTCGCCTATCGGCGGACGTTTCAGAACATAATTGCCTGAAGGTGCCCGCCAATAGGCGTGTTTTAATTTTGGGAACTTCTATAAACCTGCTGCGTGGGCGAATTTCGTGCCTGCGGTGCTCGCCGTACACTGGGTACGTGTCCCGTGTTTGCCAAACCCGTCGGCACGAACTTCGCCCGCTCGCGACGGTTTCGAGAAGTTCCCTTTTCGCAGGCGATCCTGCGGTGTCTTGATGTTCGTCATGGGGCGCATGCGGCATGGCCGCTATCCTTGCGTACATCAAAAATCTGGCGGTTGTGCCCAGCCAAGGCCACTCCACCAGCAGCGCGCCACGTATCCGCACGGACGCCGAACCCGCTATGTACCGGAGAATATTTCGATGAACGACCGCGTCACGATCGCGATTCCGCTGGCCGAAGTTCGTAACAAGATGAAGTCCCGTCGTACTCCTAAGGGGCGGCAAGTCGATCTTGGCGCCCGCGAGGCCATTGCAGCACTGCTCGGTGGCCACGACGCGCTTGGCCACCTTAGGCGCGATCTGTTGATTGAATATCTGCATCTAATCCAAGACCGCTTTGGCCACTTGAGCGCGCCGCACATGGCCGCGCTTGCTGAAGTGATGAAGATCTCGCAGACGGAAGTCTATGAAGTGGCGACTTTCTATCATCACTTTGATGTCATCAAGGAAGGTGATGCAACGCCAGCCATGTTGACCGTGCGGGTATGTGAAACCCTGAGCTGCAGCATGGCGGGCGCACAAGACTTGCTTCAAAAACTCCCGAGCATTTTGGGTAAAGAGGTGCGCGTGATTGCAGCGCCTTGTATCGGTCGCTGCGCGGAGGCTCCTGCTGTTTGTGTTGGTCAAAACGCCTTCGGCCACGCCACCGTGGAGACAGTCGTCGCAGCGGTCAACACAAAAGCCATCAAACCGACCGCGCAACAAACAACGACACATATTGGACTCGCGCAATACCTTCGCGACGGTGGCTACCAGACACTGTTGGCAGTGGTCAACGGCAAACGCGAGATTGAAGCCACCATCGCCGAGATGGAACACTCTGGGCTGCGCGGCTTAGGCGGCGCCGGATTCCCAACTGGCCGTAAGTGGCGCATTGTCAGAGGCGAAGCCGGGCCACGGCTCATGGCCGTGAATATCGACGAGGGCGAACCGGGTACGTTTAAGGATCGCTACTATCTGGAGCGTGACCCGCATCGGTTCATCGAGGGCATGCTCATCGCCGCGCACGTAGTGGGCATTGAGGCGTCGTACGTTTATCTGCGCGACGAGTACCATCACTGTCGTGCGATTCTTGAGAATGAAATGGCCGCCGCGCAGGCGTGGGCGAGTCGCGAAAGGATCTCGCTACCCAAGATTGAAATTCGCCGTGGCGCAGGCGCTTATATCTGCGGTGAAGAATCCGCGATGATCGAATCCATCGAAGGTAAACGTGGTATGCCGCGCTTGCGCCCGCCGTACGTTGCACAAGTTGGACTGTTTGGTCGCCCGACACTCGAACACAATTTCGAAACGCTGCACTGGGTGCGCGACATTCTCGAAAAGGGAGCTGCGTGGTTTAGCGGTCACGGCCGTAATGGTCGCAAGGGACTACGTTCGTTTTCGGTATCCGGTCGTGTGAAAAATCCCGGCGTCCATCTCGCCCCGGCGGGGATCACGGTGAAAGAACTCATCGACGAATATTGCGGCGGCATGCAAGATGGGCATACGTTTTATGCCTATCTTCCCGGTGGCGCGTCCGGCGGTATTTTGCCGGCCAGCATGGGCGATATCCCACTCGATTTCGATACCTTACAACCGCACGGATGCTTTATAGGTTCTGCTGCCATTGTCATCATGTCGCAGCACGCGGGTCGCGCTGACGCGGCGCGTGATGCGGCACTCAACCTGATGAAGTTTTTTGCCGCCGAAAGTTGTGGGCAATGCACGCCTTGCCGGGTGGGGACGGAAAAAGCGGTGACGCTGCTCGAAGAATCGAAATGGAAAACGGGATTACTGGAAGACTTATCGCAGGCGATGGCCGATGCGTCTATCTGCGGTCTGGGGCAGGCGGCACCGAATCCGATTCGGTGTGTAGTGAAGCATTTTTCCCATGAAATCGAATGATGGCAACGCTGCTGCGCTTGCCAGTGCTTTGTTCTCGGACGGCTCGGCCATCCTCATTGCACAGCACAGGCAACTCCGGTGGCCTCGCGTCCTGCGGCCGCGCTCTGGCAGCGCTCGCGACGCTTTGCTTCTCCTTCGTGGATACGTCAAAAAGTTGCACCTCGGCGTAGCCCGGGGTGAATGTTTGTATTGAGGTGATTGCATGAACATGATGTCCGACCCAATCGCGCATTTGGCAAAACCGCGCACCACTGTCGAATTCACCCTCGACGGTGAAAAAGTGACGGCCTTTGCCGACCAAACGCTGATCGAAATTGCGAAAGAACACGGCAAAGAAATCCCGCATCTCTGTTACAAGCCGGGTTATCGGCCAGACGGCAATTGCCGCGCTTGTGTGGTTGAAATCAAAGGCGAAAGGGTGCTTGCCCCATCGTGTTGTCGCCATCCCAGCCGCAATATGGAAGTCTTGACCAACTCACCGCGCGCATTACATTCGCAAAGGATGGTGCTTGAGCTTTTGACCTCTGACGCACCAGAAAAAAATCACAAGCCGCAAGACAACGAACTTAGTATGTGGAAAACACGTCTCGGAGTAGGCGCGTCCCGGTTTTGGTCGAAAGTGGCTAAACATCCCGCGCCTGCGCCAGATTTTTCGCATCCGGCGATGAGTGTGAATCTGGATGCCTGTATTCAATGCACCCGCTGTGTTCGTGCGTGCCGTGAAGAGCAAAACAACGACGTGATTGGTTATGCGTTTCGTGGTGCCGAATCCAAGATCGTGTTTGACTTTGATGACCCGATGGGCGCTTCTACCTGTGTGGCCTGTGGTGAATGTGTGCAGGCCTGCCCGACTGGCGCGCTCGCACCGGCGAAAGAAGCCTATGCAGTCGTCGCCGACAAAAAAGTCGATAGCGTCTGCCCATACTGCGGTGTCGGGTGTCAGCTTACCTATCACGTTAAGGACAACACCATCATTCGTGTCGAAGGACGTGATGGCCCGGCCAACCAATCGCGCTTGTGTGTGAAGGGGCGTTTTGGTTTTGACTATGTGCACCACAAACAGCGTCTCACCACACCGTTGATTCGTAAAGACGGTGTGCCAAAAAACGGCGACTTCCGCATGGACCCGGAAAATTGGCGCGACGTATTTCGTGAGGCCACATGGGAAGAGGCGCTCGATTTTGGCGGCGGAACACTGGCGAAGCTGCGCGATCATCATGGCGCGAAATCACTTGCCGGGTTTGGTAGTGCAAAAGGCTCGAACGAAGAAGCCTACCTCTTTCAGAAATTGGTGCGTGTCGGTTTTGGCTCGAATAACGTCGATCACTGCACACGCTTGTGTCATGCATCATCGGTGGCCGCATTGCTCGAAGGGGTCGGCTCGGGTGCGGTATCGAATCAAGTAGGGGATGTTGAAAACGCCGAAGTAATTTTTATCATCGGCGCCAATCCAACCTCTAACCACCCGGTGGCGGCGACATGGATCAAAAACGCGACCAAAAGAAATGCAAAGCTCATCGTTGCCGACCCGCGTCGCAATGATTTGTATCGCCATGCGTGGCGCTATCTGCAATTCAAACCGGACATGGACGTCGCGATGTTAAACGCGATGATTCACACCATCATCGAAGAAGGTTTGGTCGATGAAGATTTCATCAAGAACCGCACCGAGAATTACGAAGCGCTTAAGGCCAATGCGAAAGCGTTTTCGCCAGAGAAAATGGCACCGCTATGCGGCATACCGGCGGAAACCTTGCGTGAAGTGGCGCGGGCTTACGCAACCTCGAAAGCCTCAATCATTCTTTGGGGCATGGGTATCTCGCAACACGTCCACGGCACCGACAATGCGCGCTGCTTGATCGCGCTGACCTTGATGACCGGCCAAGTCGGTAAACCCGGCTCAGGCTTACATCCGCTGCGCGGACAAAACAATGTGCAAGGCGCATCAGATGCCGGCTTGATCCCGATGATGTTCCCGGACTACAAACGTGTTGATAACCCGCAGAACCACGCACGTTTCGAGAAACTGTGGAATACAACCTTGGACAACGAGCCCGGCCTCACGGTGGTCGAAATCATTGATGCGGCGTGTGACGGCCGCATCAAGGGTATGTACGTGATGGGAGAAAACCCCGCCATGTCAGACCCGGACTCCAACCATGCACGCGCCGGATTGGCGAACTTGCAAATGCTGGTGGTGCAAGACATCTTCTTAACCGAAACCGCCTATCTCGCCGATGTGGTGTTACCCGCCTCCGCTTGGCCGGAAAAAATGGGAACGGTTACCAATACAGATCGTATGGTGCAACTCGGCCGCCGCGCACTTGATTGCCCGGGCGAGGCCAAGCAGGATTTGTGGATTATCCAGCAGCTTGCGCAGCGCCTCGGCCTAGACTGGAACTACCAAGGCGACGACAGCGGTGTTGCTGCCGTATATGAAGAAATGCACATCGCGCAGAACTCCATCAGTGGCATTAGTTGGGATCGCCTCAATCGTGAATCGAGTGTGACTTACCCATGCGCTGGCGATAACGATCCCGGCCAGCCGGTGGTATTCATCGACAAATTCCCCACCGCCACGGGTCGCGCAACATTTGTTCCAGCCGACATCATCCCCGCCAATGAACGGCCCGACACGGAATTTCCATTTGTATTGATCACCGGTCGCCAACTCGAACATTGGCATACTGGCTCCATGACGCGCCGCGCATCGGTGCTAGACGCCATTGAGCCCAACGCGGTCGCGAGTATGAACCCGATCGACATGCGTAAAGTTGGTGTCGCCGCGGGCGACACAGTGACCATCGCCTCGCGACGCGGCCATGTCGGTATCACGGTTCGCGCAGACGAAGGCATACCGATAGGCTGCGTGTTTATGCCATTCGCGTTTTACGAGGCGGCAGCCAACATGCTCACCAACCCGGCGCTAGACCCGTTTGGCAAGATTGCCGAGCTAAAGTACTGCGCGGTAAACGTCACCAAGGGTGCCCAGATGGTTGAGCTTTCGAGCTACGGCGGCGGCATGGCATTCAAGAATGCAGCCGCCTAGTCTGAACATTTCATAGGGGCGCGATTGAAAGTGGGTGCGCGAGTGAACAGGCGAGCGATTGTTCGCCTGACCGACCAACGCATAGCGAGCGATGTTTGCCAATCGCTCGGAGGCAACATCCTTCGACGCGGCGGGCGACCCATGAAGTATTCAGGCTCGCTGCTGAGAAAGCATACATTCGGCGCTGCAACAAATCGCCCAAATCACTGTCAAAATCCGGCATCACACGGCAATCACGCTGTGCAGAAAAATTCGGCGAATCTGCTTTGTAAATGGATGCGCCGATGGATGCGTCTATAGGATTGCTGGATGACGATTAAGAAATACAAAATTGCCGTGATCCCCGGAGATGGGGTCGGAAAAGAAGTAATGCCTGAAGGCCTGCGCGTGCTGGAAGCGGCTGGCCGTAAATTTGGTATCAACTTTGAGTGGGACGAAAAGCCTTGGAGCTGTGACTACTACCAGCAATATGGTCGCATGATGCCCGCCGGCGGCTTACGCGAAATTCGTCACCACGACGCGATTTTGTTGGGAGCCGTGGGATTTCCCACCGTGCCAGACCACCTCTCTTTCGGCGGGCTGGTGATGCAGATTCGGCGTGAATTCAAGCTGTTTGCGAACGTGCGGCCGATCCGCTTTTTGCCTGGCGCGCTTTCGCCGCTGAGTAACAGCCGCCGTCCGAGAAATATTGATTTAGTCGTCGTCCGCGAAAACATTGAGGGCGAGTACTCGTCGATCGGTGGCCGTATGTATGCCGGTGGTGACGAAGAGATTTCGATGCAACAAACGGTCTTTTCGCGGCGCGGCATGGATCGTGTCATGCGGTTTGCGTTCGAGCTTGCACGTAAGCGTGAGCGTCAGCACGTCACATCTTGCACCAAGTCGAATGCCATCGCCTACACCATGCCGCACTGGGACGAGCGCTTCGCCGAAATATCGGCAGCATACCCCGACATTCGTACCTCGCAGTTTCATATCGATGCACTTACTGGCGAGCTGGTCAGTCAACCAGATTTGTTTGACGTGATCGTTGCATCAACATTGTTCGGCGAGATTCTTTCACGGGTGGGCTCAGCCTGTGTGGGGCCGATTGGCATTGCACCTTCGGCAAACCTGAATCCTGATCGTAACGTGCCAAGCTGTTTCGAGCCGGTGCATGGCAGCGCGCCAGATATTTTTGGGCGCGGCATCGCCAACCCAATCGGGCAGATTTGGAGCGGGGCCATGATGCTTGAGCACCTCGGCCATACGGATGCAGCGGCCGCAGTGGTGAAAGCTATTGAGACTGTGATCGCAGCGGGGCCACGTACGGCAGACCTCGGCGGCAAGGCGTACACTTTTGAAGTCGGCACTGCCATCGCCGAGGCGCTTTAGCCACTTTAGCCACTTTAGCCGCTTACCAAATAAAAAAGGCGCTACGAATCTCGTAGCGCCCGAAGCTCACGCTCACTGAAAAATCATCGGCGATGACCGCGTCTGCCGCCGCCGTGGTGTACATATCCGCGTGGCCAGTAGTAGCGGCCCGCCGCATAGCCTAAGCCTAGCGTCAAGCCAAGCGGCACGATCGGCCCGTAAGAATAGGGGTCGTAGTCGCTGCGATAGCTAGGCTCGACATAGACCCGCTCAACAACCCGTGGTGCCGACCTGTATGTGGATTCATAGCTTGGTGTTGGTGTGACCGAAGGCGTGGATGCAGGCGTCATTGAACGTTCTGTAGTGCCATAGGAAGTCTCAAGCGGAATCGTTGCGCCCACTGCGAAGGGTAGCTGCACCTCGTGTTGTTTGCCGTTGTATTCGTAAACAACCTTGTAGCCGATTAAGCGATCTTCGGTCACCAGCTCACACGCACGCTGCGGCGTAGGCTTGCAGCCGCGTGGTGTCTCGGTGACGCGCTTCAATACTGGCGTGCTGGAAATGACGGTGCCGACGGCTTGGGCAAAGGCGGGGGTCGTAAGCGCTGCCGCCGAAACCATTGCCGATGCCAGTGTTGAAAACTTCAGAATATGACGCATGGGACTTACCTCCTTGTGATGCAGCCGGTGTCGCCACCGGCGCCGTACTCACCTTGGTCGTTCACCTTGATGAAACATGGCTCAATGATATGCCTTTCAAGATTGCCTGCAACGGTACAAGTTCAAAAAACATGACGACCTGTAACCGAGGCAGCGCTTGCCGCTCACGCCGAGCACAATCTGAAAGCCCTTGGCAAACCTAAGCTGCAGGTTGACATTACAACGTCCGAAATCACCAATCGATGACAACGCCCCCAAACCGCAGCCCAGCGATGTGTCGCCCCCGATTTAGTCGGGGGCCCAAGCTTCTTCGCCTACCGAAATTCCATTCGCGCAGCGCTCCCCATATCAATATGTCGCCCCCGATTTAGTCGGGGGCCCAAGTTTCTTCGCCCGCCGAAATTCCATTCGCGCAGCGCTCCCCATATCAATATGTCGCCCCCGATTTAGTCGGGGGCTCAAGCTTCTTCGCCTACCGAAACGTCCCGCGCAGCGCCACTACGTCCATCCTCAAATTCCGCTATAGTAAGAAAGTAAGGAATAACGACAGGAGCGGCTATGCTCGCAAAACTCACCTCCAAGAATCAACTCACCCTACCCAAAGCTGCCGTAGAACAAGTACGCGCCGAGTATTACGCTGTTCGCACCGAGGGGCAGAGCATCGTGCTCACGCCGGTAAACCTCGGCGGCCTAGATGCGGTACAAGTAAAACTTGCCGCCCTCGGTATTGCGCAGACTGATGCCAAAGCCGCAGTCAACTGGGCTCGCACCAAGTTACCCGCAAACCGCATCAGCAAGCAAAAGCGCAGTACCCGCGCAAAATAACGTGGCTGTGTCCACAACAGGCAAGCCACCACGCATCGTGCTCGATACCAACGTGTTGCTTTCCGCGCTGCTTTTCAAAGGTGGATTAGCGGCGATCATGCATGCGTGGCAGCGGCCGCGCGCAACACCGCAAATCGTACCGATCGTTTCGAAATACACTGCGGAAGAATTCATTGCCGCCCTGCGCTACCCAAAATTTGCACTCACTGAAGCTGAGCAAGCCGAGGTTCTTGCTGAATATTTGCCCTACTGCGAAACCATCGCAGCACCTGCTACCAAGAAGCGCATACCCAATTGCCGCGACGCCAATGATCAACCCTTTCTTGTGCTCACCATAGCGGCAAACGCGGATGCGCTCGTGACCGGCGACCACGACTTGCTCGCGTTGAAAGGGCAGATCGATGCTGAGATCATTACCCCGAAAGAACTGATTTTGCGATTGGCGTGACCAGCCCACCTTGTGGTTTTTCACCAGTGATTTCGCGCAGCGCTCCCCATATCAATATGTCGCCCCCGATTTACTCGGGGGCCTAAGTTCCTTCGCCTACCGAAACGTCCCGCGCAGCGCTCCCCATATCAATATGTCGCCCCCGATTTAGTCGGGGGCCCAAGTACCTTCGCCTACCGAAACGTCCCGCGTAGCGCCACTCATCAACCCCATCTTCTGTAAAGTGCAGCCATGGCCGACCTCAACTCCCTCCGTGACCAACTCCGTACCTTCGCCGCCGAGCGCGACTGGGACCAATTCCACTCACCAAAGAACTTAGCCTCTGCCCTCGCCGTGGAAGCCGCGGAGCTACTCGAAAAATTCCAATGGCTTACAGAAACCGAAAGCCAAAACCTGCCACCGGATGCACTAGAGGGCGTGCGGCACGAGATAGCCGATGTGCTGCTCTACTTGATACGAGTAAGCGACAAACTTGGCATTGACCTCATCGCTGCCGCCCAAGCGAAGATCGCCCTGAACGCCGAGAAATACCCGGTGGACCTGGCGCGGGGAACAAGCAAGAAATACCACGAGTTGTAGCGGCGCTAAACCAGATAAAGGGAACTTCTCGAAAACGTCGCGAGCGGGCGAAGTTCGAGCCGACGGGTTTGGCAAACACGGGACACGTACCCAGTGTACGGCGAGCACCGCAGGCGCGAAATTCGCCCACGCAGCAGGTTTATAGAAGTGCCCTAAAATGAAAAGTCCAATACGGACGAGTGTTTCCGAGCAAAAATGCTGGAAGATGCCCGTGGATATTGGAGAGTTACTTTTGGGAACTTCTAAAAGCCTACTGCGCGGGCGAATCTGTCAGTTCCGGTGCTCGCCGTACACTGGGTACGTGTCCCGTGTTTGCCAAACCCGTCACTGCCAACTTCACCCGCTCGTGACGGTTTTTAGAAGTTCCCTTTTGGGCAGACCGGTGCTGTTCATTTTTTCTTCCCGTTCTATTTTTGTGAACAAAGATAAAACTTGAACATTGGGGATATTTTGTTCATAATCATTATCTGTTCACAATAAATGAACAAGCTAGGACTATGAACGAATGGACGAAACTACTCTCATTGCTGACGCGCTTGCGGCTTTAACGCCGCTTGGCTTTAAGGCGACCTTGCAAAAGGGAAATCTCCGTGCGAACGTGCGGGAGGTGGATGCTTTTGCGCGCATCGCAAAAGGCAAAGTCCAAATCGATGTCGCCATCGAAGCCAAACGGGCCGTCACGCCAGCGACGCTCGGCGCAATTCTTGCGCAGACCAAAGCGCAGGCGTTAGAACATGGCAAGCCTGTCGTTCTCGTCACCGACTACATCACACCGCCAGTGGCGGATCGGCTGCGCGAAGCCGGGCAGCAATTCATCGATATCGCGGGCAACGCATATATGGAAGCGCCGGGGTGGCTGATTTATGTGGTTGGCCGTAAGGCAGTGCAGAGCGGTGCGCCGGCGCATGCGGCTAGGGGTGGGACGCCTGCGGGCTTGAAGGTGCTGTTTGCCTTGTTGAACAACGCCGCGCTGATTGCTCGGCCACAACGTGAGATTGCAATAGAGGCAAACGTTGCGCTTGGCGCAATCCCAGGCATCCTGAATGATCTGCGCGACCAGGGCCACGTTTTGGTCATCCCCGGTATCAGACGGATGAATGCGAACAAGCGCCTGCTTGACGAGTGGGCAATGGCCTACGCAAGAACAATGCGGCCTAAGACGCTGACTGCGGCGTACAACGCGCCGACGATCGCCGATTGGAAAGAGTGGGCGATGGAGCCGGGCGCAATGTGGTGGGGCGGCGAGCCAGCAGCAGCAATCATGACTGACTACCTGCGACCGGGTGTGCTGACGATCTACACCGAAAGGCTACCCGCAAAGTTCATCCATGAGCATCGCCTGACCAAGGTGCCGAACGATAACCGTGGGAGATTAGAAGCGACTGTCGAAGTGAGAAAGCCGTTCTGGGGCACGGCACTACAACAACACTACGATGAACTTGGCCTACCCAATACGCTTGGCCAGCCAAAGCGTAATGTGCCGCCAGTATTGGTATATGCAGACCTACTTGCAACGGGCGACGCGCGATGTATCGAAACAGCGGAAGGCTTATATGACAAAACGATCGCTCCCATACTCACACCTCGCTGATCTCGCTGACCTCACGTTGCACGCAAGGGCGATCGGTGCTGTCCAGCTTGCGGCCGAAGGGCTAGATGTTGAACTACTTATCGTGGGCGCTTTCGCGCGAGACTTGCATTTGCGATATGGGTATAACTTGGCGCCGCTGCGTCAGACAGAAGACATCGATATCGCACTAGCAGTCCCAACATGGGCGGCGTTCATAGCGCTACGAGAACGGCTACTAGCAGACTTTGGCTTCGCACAGAACCCGGGCATCCAACATCGACTCCGCTATCGACAACAAAGTTTTACGTTGCCCATCGACATCGTCCCGTTTGGTGAGCTAGAGCGGTCGGATCGAACGATCGCGTGGCCGCCGTCCGGTGATGAGGTAATGGATGTATTTGGCTTTCGCGAGGCGCGGGTGAGCGCCATCATGATGACGTTGCCGGGGAATGTGGTTATCAACGTTGTCTCGCTTGCGGCATTGACAATTCTTAAACTAACTGCGTGGCAGGCCCGTCACTATCAGGCACCACGCAAAGACGCCTATGACTTACAGTTCATCATCAAGCACTATCTCGATGCCGGGAATCATGACCGGCTATGGGATCAATTCTCGAGTTGGGCGGAATCAGAGGATGATTACGAAATTGCCGGCGCGCGAATGCTTGGCAACGATGCAGGCGCGTTGCTTGACGCCACGGGGCGTGATCGAATCGCGGCGATGGTACTGCACCAGACTAGCGGAGATACCAACGGCTTGCTGGCGCTTGAAATGAATCGAAATGACCCAGAACGCGCGATGGAAGTTTTGCGCGCCTTGCGTATCGGCATATTGGAAAGTAAAACGAAATGAACTCCGCAACCATCGTTCAAAAACTCTGGAACTAATGCAACGTCTTGCGCGACGACGGCATGAGTTACGGCGACTACGTGGAGCAACTGACGTAGTTGCTGTTTCTGAAGATGGCGGATGAGCGTACATCGTTCAATTCCTGCTCCAGCGAACGACCACAAGGATGTGGTGGTTCGCTGGGATGACGATGTTTTACGAAGTGCGCTCTTGTTATGAGCCGCAAGAATAGATTTCTACTTCACGTTGCTACACAATATGCTGCCACCGTCGATCGATGCGCCGCCCACGTCAACTTTGCTTGAAAAACTTCCCCCTACATATTCACTTGTAAACATAACTTCTTGAAAACGGCATAGCTTGCCTTCAGCCCTGCTCACCACGTAGGCTGGAATAGCGCGACGCAAAATGGTCCCAGTGCGTTCATGGCGTACGATGTCCCAATCGCTGCTGCTAAAGATGATCGCGTGCACCTTGGCGCCGCGGGCTATCATGGCAGCCTTTATTTTCTCAGCCAGCGCTGGATCATTACGCTTGCTGGGTGGAAGTTTAAAAGTCTCTAATTCCGCATTAAAGTGCGTGTCGTGCATCGCTATTGCTTTGGGGGCATTTTCCGGTTTGATGGTGTAGTGAATGACACCCGCTGCGACCGGCACCCGATTGGCTTGCAAAATTATTTCAAGTACGTGGGTTCTAAACTTATCGCTGTCATCAACACTTTTATTGTTTAAATATTTCTTTAAATCAATCAAAAAAGCATAAGGAATATAGGGTCTAAATGCATCCTTTGCATACGGGGCAGCGACATCAAAATCAAAATACCGCTCAGTAGCCGGATCGGAGCCATCATTACGTTTATCCACAAGAAATTGCGTGTCTTCTAGGGTGTAAGTATGACTAAATCCTCTATCACCATCTCTTGAGCCGGCTCGTTCACGATCATAAACAAAGAAGGTAAGCTGTTTGCCAAATTTCAGCTCTTTAAGTGTTCCCAAGGTATAAGCCATTGCGTGAATTTCGTCACTGGCCTCAAATTGATTGGTGATTTCAGATTTTTCCTCTTTGCCATAATCGATCGGCTTTTTAGAAAACAATATTTGCCCCACTTTGTCCCTGAAACGTGTTCGCGTCGCTGGCGGCGGTATTGATCCGGTATAGGACTTATAGGCAGGGGTAATGGTAACAGCCTTATCGGAGTCACCGGAGTCCAAAACGGGCGATTTGGATGCGGCAGCCTTGCCACCCACGCCAGGGATATTCTCTAAAACGCTGCCTGATGCAGGCGCTTTGTCTTTATTGTCTTTGTTATCTTTGTTGTCTTTAGCAGGCACCTTATCCTTAAGGTCTTGCTCGACCTTGGCCTTGAGTTTTTCCATAATGCCCAGACCACTTTGCGCCTGAGCAGATGCGCTAGATAGTGCAATGAAGAGCGCGGCAATGGTCGCCGCGTAATAGGAGGGGTGGAGGGAAGTTTTCATCAGTAGTGGGGGGTAGTGGGTTGACGTTAAAGTGGTGGCGGGTTGATGTGATGTGTCACGATATCATAGGTTGTTGCCGTCGTTAAATGGGCTGGGCTACCGCCTTGAAATCCAGCGGATTTTAGCTTGGCTTCGGCTCCCTCGGTCTTGTTTCACGTTGCGTGCAGGTTTGATCTGCTTCGGTCGGCGAGGCGGATAAAACGTTCGCGCCCGCGCCCGCTTTCGAACGCGTTACCAGCAGCGCCTTCGTAGCAGATCCCTCGTTGACACAGCGCGTGGCAAAAGCGCCTGCGACGGAGTGGAATGTTCGCTTGTTTGCGCTTGTACTTTTTTATGCACGGCCGAGGAAGTCGCCCTTGCCGATCTCCACGCCGTTGTGGCGCAGGATGGCGTAGGCGGTCGTGGTGTGAAAGTAAAAGTTTGGCATTGCAACATTCAACAAATAATGCTGGCCTTTGAATGACATCGGATTGCCAGCGATGGTGAGTTCGATGTTGCGATCTTCCTGGCCTTCAATTTGTGCAGCGCTAAATTCGCCGATGTAGGCAATGGTCTTGTCGATTCGCGCAGCCAAATCAGCAAACGACTTTTCGTTGTCTTCCCACTTCGGCACTTCAAGACCCGCGAGACGCGCAATGCTGCCCTTGGCAAAGTCACAGGCGATTTGAACCTGGCGGCTCATGGCCAGCATATCGGGCGCCAAGCGTGCGTTCATCAAAACCGATTCGTCAACTTTTTTCGCTGCCGCGAAGGCCGCACCTTTGGCGAGTACACCTTTGAGATTGCTGAGCATCGACTGGTAAACAGGAACAGATGCGGAATACATGGAAATCGTCATTTTTTTCTCCGGTTGGTAACAAACCAATTTTATCGGGAACTGTGACGCGGGTTCACGGTAATTGTGAATAGCATCACGATTGATATGGCCGTAATATGCCCAACCTAAAGTTCGCGCACAGTATGCCATTAACCGTTGCCATTGCCGATCTAGCGGCAATAAACGCGATTTAGCTTCTCGTTTTGGCAGTCCGTCGCAAGTTAGTTTTTTTTCAACATAACAACATCCACAATCCGCTCACGTTACATCCAACGACCTGAAGGCAACGCAAACGCCACAAGTGAATGCGGGCCTTTATTAGTGATTAAGGAGAAATACCATGACAAGCAGTAAATTCAAAAACAACGGAAGTTTTGCCACCTCGGCGATGGTGTCGGCATTGGTGATCGGCATGCATGTCGCAGGTGTACACCTACTTGTGGCCGATCAAGCCGCGATGTATGACAACACAATGGCGAGCATCGCAGTCAGTGCGCAACAGACCAATGTGGTTAAGTCCGTTGTTCGCACAGATGCATTCGTTGTTACCGCCAGCCGTCTCAAAGCATAGATTCGGCATAGATTCGGCATAGATTCGGCATAGATTCATCGAAGTTTTCGCTTTAGTTTCCATCACAGGTTCTTCAGTCGGTTCAACATCGTCCGCTTAAGTCGTGCCGTAGTCATTCGGCCAAGCGTTTGACGTTGGTGCTCTGCCATAATCCCCGCTGGTATCGACAGCGGGGGCAACATGGCAATCAAAAGAGTGAATTGGCCGCAAGGTCGCATCGTCTTTCTCGAGCACATCTCGAAAGTCCTAAAGGGCAACCCGCTCGGTGACCCGCATGTACGCAAGCTCGCTGTTTGGTTGCCACCCCAATACGATGAAGGTAGCAGTACCAAACAAGGGCGTCGATTTCCGGTGCTGTTTGATCTGGTTGGTTTTACCGGATCGGGCCTTGCACACCTGAACTGGGAGCCGTTCGTCGAGAATATTCCCGAGCGCATTGCGCGTATTACGCACGAAGGCAAGATGGGACCCGCGATTGTCGTGTTCCCTGATTGTTATACCGCGCTTGGTGGCAACCAGTACATTAACTCTTCTGCGATCGGTGACTATGCGGAGTACCTGACCAAAGAGCTGATTCCTTTCATCGACAAGGAGTTTCGGACGCTGGCTTCGCGTGAACACCGCGGCTGCTTCGGCAAATCATCAGGCGGTTACGGTGCCATCATTCATGGCATGAAGTACGCAAAGCATTGGGGCGCGGTTGCAAGCCACTCGGGTGATGCGTATTTTGATTTTGTGTATATGAACGATTGGCCGCGTACCCTCACCGAGCTGACCAAACACCGCGTGAAGCGCCGCGTTGATGGGCCATATGATGTGCTGAAGGAAGAAAAAAAAGCCGCGCTCGGCAAGGACGACGGGCGCGTAAAGAACTTTCTTGAGTACATGTGGAAGAAGGACAAGCCTAGCGATGGCGAGGGGCACGCGCTGATGATGATCGCCATGGCGGCGAGTTATGACGCCGATCCAAAAGCACCGTTAGGATTCCGGCTGCCGTTTAATCTGGAGACAGGCGAGGTCATCAAGGAGCGTTGGAACGCGTGGTTAAAACACGATCCGATCAACCTCGTCACCAAGTACCGCGACAATTTGCAGTCGCTAAAGGCGGTCTATGTGGACTGCGGTTGGCGCGATCAATATGGCATTCACTTCGGTTCGCGCATTCTCTCAAAGCGCATGAAACAGGCGGGCATCAGGCATGTCTATGAAGAGTTTGACGATACCCATTCAGGTATCGATTACCGCATTGAAACGAGCTTGCCGATTTTGTACAAGGCGCTGAAGCCGTAGTGCCTCACATCACCAATTGCACCACCAGAGCAGGTCACTGGCGCAGCTTTTCTTGCAGCCACACCTTGATCAGCGACTGATACGGAACATCACGCGAATTTGCCTCTACCTTAATCGAGTCGAGCAGATGCTGTGGCAATCTCAGCGAAATGGTCTTGGTGGTCGGCTTTAAGTTCGGCAGTGTTGCTTTTTTTGCCTTCGACCAATCAAGATGATCGGTGGAGTCGTGTGACTCCCAATAGGCGCGCTCCTCCGATAGGTTGGCAAACTTGGGAATGGCTTTAGTCGGCTTGTTCATAAATCGCTCGCTCCTTTCGGTGCATCTCTCGGGCAGAGATAACACGTATCAACGTGCCCGCTTTGCGCAATGTGAAAGAAAGGTGCAGTCTGCGTCCAGCATCAGTCTTTCCGAGTGCATGCAGACGCGGCTCGCGTTGGCTATGCGTCGCGTCTTCAAGCAAAAGCAACGGCGCGTTGAAAAATACCTGTTCGGCCTCGGCCATGCTCACGCCGTGTTTATCCTTCTCGCGCGCGTTGCCAGCGTTCCAATCAAAGCCCGAAATTTTGGCAAGGTCAACGCTCATTTATGTATATTACTATCATACACATAATGCTGCAAGGATCGCCGTGTAATGCGAGGGTCGAGAGGACGAGCGTGCAATCAAGGTGTCGAATGTCCAGATGAGTCTGGTTGGGGCAGAAGAAGAAACGGGCACTTGATTGCGCCCGATTTGACGAGATAAATAATGCTGCGGGCGACGCAGTTACCTTAACTGCGGCCAGCGTTTCAGTTGGCCCTACGCAGCAAGCCTGATCGGAATCCGTTTTTCTTCCACCGCATGGCAAGACACCATGCTGCCGTCATCGGCCACAATCATCTTCGGCGCTTCTGATTTACAGCGATCATTCGCGTAAGGGCAGCGCGGGTGGAAGGTACAGCCTGACGGCGGGTTCAACGGGTTTGGCACTTCGCCGGCGACTGGCGTGCGTTGCTTACCCGTCATCTTCAAGTCAGGAATTGCTGACAGCAACATTTGGGTGTACGGGTGCAACGGACGATTAAAAATGGTTTTGGTATCTGCCATTTCCACCAGACGACCGAGGTACATCACGCCAACGCGTGTCGAGATGTGAGAGACCACGGCGAGATTGTGCGAGATGAACAGATAGGTGAGGCCAAACTCGCGTTGCAAGTCCTTCATCAAGTTCAATATCTGTGCTTGGACCGATACATCGAGCGCGGAGGTGGGCTCATCACACACCAGAAACTCAGGGTTCGACGAGAGTGCGCGTGCGATTGATATTCGCTGGCGTTGTCCGCCGGAAAATTCATGCGGAAATTTTTCTTGATCCAGTGGCGAGAGCCCGACCTGTGTCAGCAACTGATCAACACGTTTTTTGATTTCCACTTTGTCGGTCATGATGCCGTGTGAGATCAGCGGCTCGGCAATGATTTTGCCGACACGCCAGCGCGGGTTCAGGCTCGCATAGGGGTCTTGGAAAATCATCTGAAAACGTTTGCGTAGTTGCTGCTGCTCATTGACCGATGCTTTGGCCATGTCCACGCCGTCGAACACAACCGAACCCCGTGATGGTGCGTACAAACCGCATACCACACGCGCAATGGTCGACTTGCCGCAGCCGGATTCGCCGACCAGTGATAACGTCTCGCCGCGATTGATGGTGAACGAAACACCGTCAACCGCTTTGAGGATTGATTTTGGCTGGCCTTCGATGACACGATTGAGCCAAGGTTTGGAGACGTCGAATTCTCGTGCGACGTCGCGCACTTCGAGCAATACGTTTGAATTCTTCATGCGGCCACCGATTGAGGGGTGTTGGTCGTGTTAGTGGTTCCCGTGTCCGAATACAGCCAGCAAGCGGCTTGGGTGTTACCGGCGTTCAGAAGGTTCGGGCGTTCGGTTGTGCAACGCACGCCGACTTCCCCCTTGCGTGTGCAACGCGGGTTAAAGGCGCAACCGGTGGGAATCGCATTCAGGCGTGGCATGGAGCCGTCGATTTGAGTTAGGCGCTCAACTTCTTCGCCCAGGTTCGGGATCGCACCCATTAGGCCAACGGTATAAGGGTGCTGAGGGTTGTGGATGACTTCAGCCACTGGGCCGATTTCAGCGATGCGCCCGGCGTACATCACCGCGACGCGATCCGCAGTTTCGGCAATGACACCCATATCATGCGTAACCAGCATCACGGACGTGCCGTGTTCACGACACAGTTTTTTTAGCAGCGTAATGATCTGCGCCTGAATCGAAACATCCAGCGCGGTGGTGGGCTCGTCAGCAATGATTAGTTTAGGCTGCGCGGCGAGTGCCAGAGAGATCACCACACGCTGGCGCATGCCACCGGAGAATTGGTGTGGGTAATGGTCGATACGTTTATCGGCGGCGGGAATGCCGACTTCGTTGAGCAAATCGATGGCACGCTGCTTTGCCTGCGCCGGCGTCACATCGAGGTGCGTGAGAATGGTCTCGGTAATTTGCCGACCAACGGTGTAAAGCGGGTTGAGCGAAGTCAGCGGGTCTTGGAAAATCGCACCGATCTCGCGTCCGCGAATTTTGCGAAACTCGTCAGGTGGCAGGTTATCGATGCGCCTTCCATTGAGCAGGATTTCACCGGAGGCGATACGGCCGGGTGGCTCCAGCAGGCCGATGATGGCAGCACCTGTGAGCGATTTACCGGCGCCGGATTCGCCGACCACACCAAGCACTTCACCGGGTGCGATGGTCAGGCTGATATCGTCCACCGCCGTGAGTAAGCCTCGCCGTGTGGGGAATTGGACGCGTAGGTTTTTCACTTCGAGTAGAGGTGTGGTCATGATTTTCTCGCGTCTTATCGAAGTTTCGGGTTCAGCGCGTCGCGCAACCAGTCACCGATGATGTTGATGGACAAGACCAGAATCACCAGCATGATGCCGGGGAAGACCGTGATCCACCATTCGCCGGAGAACAAGAAGTCGTTACCGATACGAATCAGGGTGCCAAGCGACGGTTGGGTTGGTGGTACACCGACACCCAGGAATGATAGTGTTGCCTCGGTGATGATGGCTGCACCAACGTGTAGGGTGGCCAATACAAACACAGGCCCCATCACATTCGGCAATACGTGCGAGAACATGATGGCCAATGGCTTCCGGCCAATCACACGCGCCGCTTGCACATATTCCTTGTTGCGCTCAACCAGTGTGGAGCCGCGCACCGTGCGGGCGTACTGCACCCAACCGGAGGCGGCAATGGCAAAGATCAGCACATAGACAGCAACTTCATCGTGACCATCCTTGCCGATCACTACCCGTGCCACACCGTCGATCAGCAGCGCGATCAAGATCGCCGGGAACGAGAGCTGCACGTCCGCCACACGCATGATGAAAGAATCCAGTGCGCCGCCAACGTAGCCAGAGATAAGCCCCAGCGTGATGCCAATGACCATCGACAACGCCACCGCACAGATACCAACGGTGAGTGATACCCGCGAGCCGTACATGATGGTGGATAACACGTCACGACCTTGGTCATCGGTGCCCAAGAAAAACTGACCCTTACCCGCTGCCGTCCATGCGGGCGGCGTAAACGCATCGAGTAGATTCAGCGTCTTTAAGTCAAACGGATTGTGTGGCGCGAGGATAGGGGCAAACACTGCGCCCAAAATGCATATCAGCGACAAAATGGCGGCGACGATCACCAGTGGGTGCCGCTTGAAGCTATACCAAAGGTCGCTATCAAAAATACGCTTGAGTGTGTCGTTCATATCAATGCCCTCCCGATCCAGAGCGCTCGACACGTAGCCTCGGATCAACCGCGAAATACAGCAAGTCAACCACCAGATTGACCACCACAAAAATGAAACCGATGAGACAAAGATAGGCTGCCATTACGGGGATGTCCGCGAACTGAACGGCTTGGATAAACAATAGCCCCATGCCCGGCCACTGGAACACCGTCTCCGTGATGATGGCAAAAGCGATGATGGCGCCCAGTTGCAAACCGGTAATGGTAATCACTGGAACGAGGGTGTTTTTGAGGGCGTGGCCGAAGTGCACCGCGTTGTTGGTGAGGCCGCGCGCACGCGCAAACTTGATGTAGTCGGTACGCAGTACCTCCAACATCTCCGCACGCACCAAACGCATGATGAGGGTGATGGGGTAAAAGCCCAGCGTAATGGCGGGAAGGATAATCGCCTTCAATCCTTCAGTGGTGAGAAAGCCGGTGGTCCAAAAACCAATGGCGGTTGTTTCCCCGCGACCAAACGACGGCAGCCAGCCCAGCCATACGGCAAAGATAAGGATCAAGAAGATTCCGATGAGAAAGTTGGGCAGCGATACGCCCACCAACGAGCCCGTGAGCAATACTTTCGATGTCCACTTGTCGCGTTTTAGCGCGGTATAGACACCCATCGGAATACCGATCAACAGGCCAAACACGGCGGCGGTCATGGCGAGCTCAAGCGTGGCGGGGAGTCGTTCGACCAGTAGTTGTGATACCGGCCGACCAAGTCGTAGTGAAATTCCAAAGTTGCCCTGTACTGCATTGCCGAGGAAGGTGCCGAACTGCACATAAAAAGGTTGGTCAAGGCCGAGGGATTTACGCACTTCATCGCGGTCAGCTTGTGTGGCTTCGGGCGGCAGCATGAGCGACACCGGGTCACCCACAAAGTTGAACAACGAGAAGGCGATGAAACCTACCGTCAGCATCACGAGGATACTCTGAAGTAATCGTTGAATAATGAATGCGAGCATGAAAGTCCCTGCGATGTACGTCGTTAATTTGCGTTACTGAATCTTGAAGCGAAAAAAGTATGGCGTGCCGTTCGGTGGAAATATTGCGGTCACGTCAGTGCCAGGTTTGGCGCTCATCGCCCACGGAATAATCTGTCGATGTAATGGCACAATCGGCAATTCGCGATTGAGCAGCAGGAGTGCATCGCGAATTAGCGCGTCACGTTTTTTCATATCCGGTTCGACCTTGAATTGATCGATCAGCCGATCGAGGTCTTTGTTCGAATAACGTCCATAATTATTGTCGCCCGAAGCATTGGCCACGCCGTCGCCACCATGGGTGTATACCAGACTCTGCAGCGTGTACAGCGCATCGGACGTCGGGGAAGTCCAACTGAGCAAATAGAAACTCGTATCCGCACGTTGCAGCTTCGGAAAGAAGTTAGGGATGGTCATGACATTGGCGGTGACGCGGATACCGATCTGATTCAGCATGACCGCAACGGCCGGACAAATGTCGGCGGCGGGCGCGTTGTTGCCGCAGTCCAGTGTCACGCCAAAGCCATTTGGATAACCTGCTTCTTTGAGTAGCTCGCGCGCACGCACGAGATCGTATTTAAGGCGCTTGTCGGCGTCTGAAGAAAAGCCTTGGTCAAACTTGGTGATGATGGTACCAGTGGGCACGGAGAGGCCGCGCATCGATTTCAGCTTTATCGCCTCAACATCGATCGCATGCGCGACCGCTTGGCGAACACGCAAGTCCCGCCACGGGTTCTTGCCTTTCACATCCGAATACAGCAACTCATCGCGAGAGGTATCGAATACCAGATACTGCACGCGAGCTTCTTGGCCTTCTACGATCTTGATGTCTTTGTTCGCCTTTAAGCGTGGCACATCTTGTGTTGGCGGATCGTTGACGAACTGCACTTCACCGGAGATCAGTGCGGCGAGTCGCGTGGGGCGCGATTGAATCGGTAGTAACTCAATTCGACTCACATTGCCGCGCTCGGGCGAGTTACGATTCCACCAGGTTTTATTCTCGACGATCACAGTACGCACGTCGGGCTGGCGTTCGAGCAGCATGAATGGCCCGGTGCCATTACTATTGCGTGATGAAAAGGTCTCTTCTTTGTCTTTGTAGTTTTGCGGAATCGCGGCTTTGTTTTTCTCTGCCCATGTTTTGCTCACGATGCGAAAAAATACCAGGTGATTTAGGAGCACCGGGTTCGGTTCGCGCATGATCAAATCGACCGTCAAATCATCAACCTTGCGCCCGCGCTCGACTCCTTGCACCGCAACCTTCAACTGCGACAGTGGATGCAATGCACGCTCGATTGAAAACACCACGTCATCTGCCGTGAACGCTGAGCCGTCGTGAAACTTCACATTCGGGCGAAGCTTAAAGCGCCAGGTTTTGGCGTCTGGCTGAGTCCATGAGGTCGCCAACCAAGGTACGATTTTGTAGTCCTTATCGCGGAATACCAACCCTTCGTAGATGTTCGATAGGAGCCGGTTGGCGACGGCGAGATTGGCGGAGTGCGGATCGAGTGTTTGTGGCTCGTCTTGCGTGGCGTAACGCAGCGTCTTGGCGTGCGCGGGCGCGCCGACGCCGATGCTGGTCACGATGGCGAACAATAAAGCCGTGGCGAGAGTCGAAAATTTCATAGTCACTGGAGCGTGGTAGCAGATATCAATAAATCGCCCGTCCGGCATCAGGCGGGCGACGAATCAAGGGCGCGATGCGGCTCTCTGGCATCGCCAGCTTGCAACGCTTGCATGAATAGTTGATGGATCGCCCGCGATGTCGAAGGCGGTAGCAGTGGGGTGATTGGGAAACCAAATTCGCTCGTTCCTTTTTTGCCGTGGATACGGGCTGCACGTTCGCTCTCGGGCGGCTGGACGTTGCCGTATTTGACGCGGTGTGTGACACCGCGTGTGTCACCGCGTTTGACAAACACGCACCGTCCTCCCGCACTCGTTTGGCAAACACCGCCCGCGCTGCGGTGGTCGCTCAGGCGAGAAATCGCCCCACTCCCCCGCTTGCAAACGCGCCCCCGCGAAATGTTCAGGCTAGTTCACCATGGCCCACTTCGCAAACACGCGGTTATCGGCACGATGCACGACGGTCACGTTTTTGCGCATCGCCCAAGGAATGATTTGGTGGTGCAATGGAATGTGCCCCACATCGGCCTGATGAATCAGCAACGCCTCGCGCGTAATGGTGGCACGCTTGGCGAGATCGGCTTCGGTTTTTAACTGGTCGATAAGCGCATCTACCTTGGGGTTGGAGTATCCCGAATAGTTCTGTTCGCCATCGCCGCCCGAGGTCTTGGTCCGAATCACGCTTTGCAGCGTATACAACGAGTCAAAGGTAGGCACTCCCCAGCCATACAAATGGAAGCTGCTATCGATGTTTTGAATTTTCGGGAAGTAGGTCACGCGGGGCATCGAGTTCAACTTAATTTTGATGTCAATCTTAGACAGCATACCGGCGATCGCGGTACAGATGCGCTCATCGTTGATGTAGCGATTGTTCGGGCAGTCCAGGGTGACTTCAAAACCGTTCGGATAGCCCGCGTCGGCCATCAGTTTTTTCGCTTTCGCAGTGTCAACTGCGGGACGTTTTTCGAGGTCTTTCGAGTAGCCCCGCACCTGCGGTGCGATCATCGACATGGTCGGTAGCGAGAGTCCACGCATGACGGTTTTCTGAATCGCGTTGATGTCCACGGTCAACAGCATGGCTTGGCGCACACGGACATCTTTGAATGGATTTTTTCCTTTGACGTTGCTGTATTGCAGCTCATTTCGGCCCTGATCCATCGCCAAGAAGATGGTGCGATTTTCGTTGCCCTCAACGACTTTTAAGGCTGGATTCGCTTTGAGGCTGCCCACGTCTTGTACCGGTGGATCGAGCACCAGATCAATTTCACCCGAGATGAGTGCCGAGATGCGGGTAGCGTCTTGCTTAATCGGCGTGTAGACCACTTCGGTCACATTCGAGTCGCGCTTGCCCCACCAATTGGAATTCGCCACCAGTACCGTTTTGACATCGGGCTCGCGTGCGCGAAGAATAAACGCGCCGGTGCCGTTAGCGTTACGCGCCGCAAACGTTTCTTCTTTATTCTTGAAGTCTTGCGGACGGGTGACGTTGTATTTGGTCGCCCAAGCGCGGCTCATGACGCGAATTTCGGTCAGTTGATCGAGCAGCGTCGGTGCGGGGCCGTTGGTGATGATGTCAACTGTGAGGTTGTCGACTTTCTTCGCTTCTTTGATGCCCTGCATGTACGCGCCAAAGTTCGATGTCTTTTCGCCGGCTCGCGTAATGGAGAACACAACATCATCGGCCGTAAACGGCGTGCCGTCATGAAAGGTCACCTTGTCGCGCAGCTTAAAGCGCGTGGTGGTCGGATTGATTTGTGTCCACGATAAGGCAAGGCAGGGCTCGATGGCCATGGTTTTGCCACGGTTGAGGAGTGGTTCGTAAACGTGGTCGCTGATCGCGTTGTTCAGCCCCTCATTTTGTGCGTGCGGGTCCATCGTCAGCACATCACCTTGTGAGGCCCAACGGAAGGTCTTTGCTTCGGTGATGCTGGCCAACGGTAGCGATGTGGCGATGATTGCCGCCGCGACCATGCAGGCGAGGCGAGATGGTGCGCGAAAAGGTTGTGGTGCGGGTGCTAGATCGGCGTGAATGGTGCGGTGGAAAGGGTTAAAAGGGTTAAAAAGTTTGGAGGGTTTAGAAGGTTTAGAAGGGTTAAAACCGTTAAAAGGGCTAATTGAAAAACTAGTGCGATTGAAGAACATATAGCGGTCCCCTAGAGTCTTATTCGTCAGTAGCGTTTATCGGATTGATCGCGAGCACGCGAATGTTGGCGCTGCCCGCAAGCCGTTTTCGGGGGGAGCGGGCGGGGTGAGCGCGGCGCCGGATGCCGAAAACGATAATCGAAAAGTGTGCCCGGATGAAGCCTCTAAGTCAATGAAAATTCACGCCTGTTGTGCCAATTTGACCGAGGCGCTTGGCGGCGACCGGTGTGCCCCCGCCACTGTTTTAGGCCGCTATCGGCTGACGGTCGGACTAAAATAGGCCCAGCCGATTCAGACGAGAAAGTAGCCATGACCACCATCGTAGTTGTCAAAAAAGGCGGCCAAGCCGTCATCGCCGGGGATACCCTTACAACCTTTGGGGCAACCCGCCTCGGCAGTGCGCATGATGCAGCACCCGAAAAGATATTGAAGCACAACGGGTCCTATTTCGGCATTGCTGGCTCGGCGGCGCATCAAATGGTGCTGGAGAGCATCCTCAAAAACCACGAAAAAGCAAAGGACTTTAGCTTTAACGGGCGGCACGAAATTTATGAGAGTTTTCGCAAGATTCACCCCATCCTGAAGGAGGAGGCCTACCTCAATCCGAAGGAAGAGGAGGATGACCCCTATGAGTCATCACAGTTGACTGCGTTGGTGGTGAATGCTACGGGCATCTTTGGCGTCTATTCGATGCGTGAAGTGTTTGAGTTTGATCGTTTTTGGGCGATTGGCTCGGGACGTGATTTTGCGCTGGGCGCGATGTACGCCGTTTACAACAGCACAAAGTCGGCCAAACAAATTGCGTCACTCGGTGTCATGGCGGGAGTCGAGTACGACACCGGCACGGGGCTGCCGCTGAACATTGCGACGGTAAAACTGGCCAAGGGCGGCGGCAAGTAAGGGATGGAACAAACGCGAATCGATAAATGGCTGTGGTCCGCGCGTTTCTTCAAAACCCGCCAAATCGCCATCGACGCGATCAACGCGGGTCGTGTGTACGTCAACGATGAGCGTGTAAAACCGGCAAAGACGGTGAAAGTGGGCGACGCCATTCTGGTCAGAAAACCGCCATATGAATGGTGTATCGTCGTGACGAGTGTCGCGGAAAAGCGGGTTGCGGCCAAGATTGCCCAGACCTTCTATACGGAGACGCAAGACAGTCTCGCGGCACGGGAATCGCTGAGAAAAGAGTTGAAAGATTTGCCGCCGCCGGTGTTCCCCGGCCGACCCACAAAGAAAGATCGCCGCGTGATCGATAAATTTATTGCTGGTCAATACAACCATGACGATGCGCTCGACTAGCGCAATCGTCGCCTTGCAGGCGCGAACACTTCTCGCCACGGCGGCGCTGTTTGCCAGCACGCCGCTACAAGCGGCGCGTTACGAGATCGATCCCGTCGCCACCAAGACGACCTATGAGACGACATATCTCGGTTTCATTCCAGTGCGTGGCGCGTTTACCCGCATGACCGGATTCCTTAACTACGAGCCAGCAAAGCCGGTGGCAGAACGTGAACCCTCGATTCACGTCATCATTGATGCCACCACATTAACGCCGACAAATTTCGACAGCGAGTCAAAACGTCAGATGTTGCGCGGCCCGGCGTTCTTTAATGTTGATCGCTTTCCGACCATCGAATTCAAGTCGATACGATTTCGTTACGAGGGCGACAAACTTGTTGCCATCGACGGCAATATCACGCTTGTGGGTGTGACTAAGCCGGCGACACTGACGGTGATGAAGTCGGGCTGTGAGCCAGCGAGTAGCGCCAAAGCAGCGCGCTGTATGGCCTCGACGGAGCTCACCGTCAAACGCTTCGAGTTTGGGATGAAGGGCTGGTCGGGGACGGTCAGCGACGAGGTCAAGATTGCAGTTGAATTGGTCGCGACGATCGCCAGCGAGGAAAAACCAACACCGCCCGCGACCACCACCGCGACCACCGCGACCACCGCGACCACCACCGCGACCACCGCGACCACCGCAGTGCCGACCGCAGACCCAAAAGAGAATAAGTAAAGTCCTTATTTGGCGGGCGTTTTCAAGCATTTTCGCCTGAAAACGCTCGTCGTTAGGGTGGTTTTGATCTGTTCTTTGAACTTGTCCTTTGAGCCTGTCCTTTGGGCCTGTACTCTATGGCAACTTCAGCTATGGCAACTTCAGCATTCCAACAACGTCCAGCCGCGGCAGCTTGGACTTATCAGCCGACTGCACAACCCGCGCCACGACCGCTTCCCCCATCGCCGGGGTTCGACCGGTGAGTGCGGTGATGTTGACCTGGTGCGTGACCAGTACCAAGGTCTTGCCCGGTTTCATCCGCGTCGTGATGCCGCCGCGCACTTGCTCGGCCTGTATCTCTCCCGATCCAGTGTCGAAATGGGAATTGAGCGCCGGCCATGTATCGGCTTTGCCAAACGCCAGCACGGCAGTATCCACACAACGACACCACACCGAAGAAAACACATCACTCGTTTGAACACCGTTGTCGGCAAATGCCTTGCCCCACGCGCGTGCCTGTGCGCGGCCTGCGGCGCTGAGGTTGCGTTGTGTTTTGCAGTCATCGAGCCGATAGCCGGGCGGGTCACCAATGCCGGGAACAGTTTCGGTGTGACGAAGCAAGAAAACATGTCCACCCTGTTTGAGCGCCGACCAAGGCGCATCGGTGCTCGCGTGTACGCTGGATTGTGCGACCAGCCAAACAACGCTAACCCAAACGAATTGATGCAAGATGCGGTGATTCACGTCAGGTAATGTCGGGTACAACGGGGGGGAGAACTTGTCTCGGCGGCACCAGCGTTATCGAGCAGTCCCATATTGATACTCCGAATCCGCTAGAGGTCGGTAAACGAATAACCTAGTCGTGTGACTTCTGCTCGGGCTTGAGCCATTGCGGCGGGTACATCACCAGGACTGCCGGACAAGGAGAACTCAATCTGCCGTCCGCCGGGGATATGTTTTGGTAGCGACGAAAGACGAATGTTCGGGTAGCGCGCCAAGATGGCATTCATCATGTCGATCAAGTTCGATTCACCGGCATCTTGGATCAAGATGGATTCGCTGGCGCTCTGCACGCGATGGAAGAGGTGTGAGTAGCGCGTTTCCAGCACCCACTCCATCATTGGCCACGACATCTCCGGAAAACCCGGTAGAAAGTGGTGGTCGCCACACGAAAACGCGGCGATACGGTTATATGGATTCGGAACGATGGTGGCGCCAATCGGGAACTCCGCCATACGCCGTCGATGCGGCGTCAATTCGAAATCCGGCTTGGCTTGCATCTGTGCAATCGCCTCTGGGTGTTCAGCCAGACCGACACCCAATGCAGCCGCCGCACACTGGCGGGTGTGGTCATCGGGTGTGGCACCGATACCGCCAAACGAGAACACCACATCGTTGGTGGCAAACGATTGCCGCAATACTGCGGTGATGCGCGGGGGCTCGTCGCCGACGTAGTTGGCGTATGACAACGAGAGCCCGCGCTTGGCAAGTTGCTCGATAACCTTCGACAGGTGTTTGTCTTGGCGTTTACCTGACAAGATTTCATCACCGATGATGATGGCACCGAAGGTCTGCATAAAACTACTTGATTGCCAGAAGTTCGATTTCAAACACCAGCGTTGCGTTTGGCGGAATGACACCGCCTGCACCGCGCGCGCCATAACCAAGGTCTGGTGGAATGATCAGGGTACGCTTACCGCCGATCGCCATACCAGCGACACCTTGCTCCCAGCCGGCAATCACACGGCGCTGGCCAAGCGTAAATTCAAAGGGGTCGTTGCGATCCAAGGAGGAATCAAATTTATTACCTTTGCTGCCGGCTGCGCCACTGGCACCCGGAATAAACAACCAACCGGTGTAGTGCACGCGCACGGTATTTCCTGCGGCTGCGATGATCCCCGCGCCCGCGACCGTATCAATTTTGGTGAGTTCGGTGACGGCGGAAGGGTAAATGGGGGCGGGGGGGGTAGGGGCAGAGGTCATTTTGCAGCCTGTCAGAAAAGTGGAAAGAAGAAGCAGTGAGGTGAGGAGTAATTTTTTCATACGGCATTTTCCTTCAAATATGGCACGGCGCGAAAAATGATATTGCCTTATCGTTGGTTGCCTCTGGCCAACCTTCACGACGCGGGTCAACGCCGCCCTGCCAACCGCCGGGGACGCGTAACACGCCGTGCAACCCACTCGGAATATCGCCGACGCGGACTTCATGACCGATAGCGCGCAACGCGGCCGCTAACTTCTCGGCATTCGCGCCGCGTTCGATATCGGTCGGGCCATTACGACTGCCGCCATTGGGCAGCGAAATTGCCGCTTGTATATCGAGCTGCCAATCCAGTGCGCCGATGATGGTTTTGGTGACCGAGTTGACGATGGTGGCACCCAACGCCGAACCAATCACCATCTTGAGTTTGCCTTTGTCGTCAAAAACAATGACCGGCGCCATCGTGCTGCGCGGGCGTTTGCCGGGTGCAATGGCGTTTGCGATTGGCAGCCCGGCGGCGTCGACGGGCGTTAACGAAAAATCTGTCATCTGGTTATTTAGAAAAAAACCACGCACAAAAATTTGGCTGCCGAAAGACGCATCAACCGAGGTTGTCATGCTGACGGCGTTTCCATCAGCGTCAACAATAGAAAAGTGGCTGGTGCCGGTGAGACTTGTCATGGCGTCTCCGGCTTGGGAAAGTTTTGCCAAAGCAGGAGTGCCCGGCGAGGCACGGCCGAGGCTGCGATCAGTACGAATCAAGGCGCTGCGTTCATGCAAGTATGCGGAACTAATCATGGCGGCGACCGGCACTTCAGCGAATCGATCATCAGCCGCAAATTTTTCGCGATCGGCAAATGCCAGGCGACCCGCTTCAGCAAACAGGTGCGCGGCTTCAACTGAATCAGGTTTCATTTTTGCCAGGTCGAAACGCTCCAGCATGCCCAGAATCTGTAGCGTCGCGACACCACCACTGGAAGGCATCGGCATACTGCACACGCGATTGCCGCGATAACCACCACAAATCGCCTCGCTGATGCGCACGCGGTAAGCGGCAAAATCTGCTTCAGTCGCGATGCCCGGTCGAGTATGTCCACGGACAGCGGCGACGATGTCACGCGCAATCTCGCCTTGGTAGAAGGCATCAGCGCCGTCGGCAGCAATACGTTTCATCGTCGCGGCAAGCGCTGGATTCTTGACTACCGTACCAACTGCTTTCGGTGTTCCATCGGCATTGAAGAAGATCGCCCGCGTCTGCGGCGTGTCGCGCAAGATTGTGCTGTTGCCGGCCTGCTGCACGGTGCGCGCCGAAAGTGCATAGCCAGTCTCCGCGAGACGGATGGCGGGTTGAAACAGCGCCGCCCAAGGCAATTTTCCGTGCGCCGCGTGTGCGGCTTCCAGCGAGCGCAGTGTGCCGGGAATACCGAACGATTTGCCGCTGCGGACCGCATCGGCAAAGCGCATGGGTTTGCCCTCCTCGCCTAAGAACATCGATGGTGTGGCCGCTTGTGGGGCAACCTCACGCCCGTCGTAAGCAACGGTGGCGTTTCGTTTTGCATCGTAATGCAACATGAACGATCCGCCGCCAATACCAGACGATTGCGGCTCGACGAGGTTTAAGACCATTTGCACCGCAATGGCAGCATCGACGGCGCTTCCACCTTTGGCTAAAACTTCGACACCCGCCTCAGTGGCAAGCGGATGTGCCGCTGCGACCATATCGCGCTTGGAGAAACTTGCCTTGCGCTCGACCGATTGGCCGGCCGGTTCGGGGGCGTCGCGTGTGGGCGCGATGGGTTGCTGCTCGATGGGTTGCGCTGGATGGGCTGAGATTGGGCCAGCGCTACGGCCGAGATTAAGCCCGCACAAACAAGGGAACTTCTAAAAACCGTCACGAGCGGGTGAAGTTGGCAGTGCGGAGCGGACACGTACCCAGTGTACGGCGAGCACCGGAACTGACAGATTCGCCCGCGCAGTAGGTTTTTAGAAGTTCCCACAAGGAAAAGTCGTTTATTCATAAGGTATTCCGCGTGTTTTTGCCTGAAGATGCCCGTCAATTGGCAAGTTTCAAAATAGGACACTTCTATAAACTGCTGCGCGGGCGAATTTCGCGCCGACGGTGCTCGCCGTACACTGGGTACGTGTCCCGTGTTTGCCAAACCCGTCGGCACGAACTTCGCCCGCTCACCTACTGAACCGCTTTCGAACGCGCCCCCATTAAACGTTCAGGCTAACGTCCCAGCCAATTCATTCGCCGCAATTTGGCATCTGCTGGCGTGTCGGTCAACGTGAGTACACAAGTTTTGATGATCGGCTCAAGCAATGTGATCTTGAGTTGCATCATTTCGTCGCGGCGAAATGCAACGACGTCTAACACGTCGCCAATATCATATGACTTCAGGCGGCGTTCGACGCTTCCGGCATTCACACGTAAACCGTCTAACGCGATGATGGTGTCCCCTGCGGAGAGGCCCGCGGCCATCGCCGCGCCACCGTCAAAGACTTGCATGAGCTTGGCATCGCCGTTTCCATCGCTACCGATCTTGGCGCCAATTCCCGGCGGCGTGCGCTCTGGCGTTTTTATGTCCCTCGTGTTGTTCGTGTTATGCGCGTTATGCGTGTTGTGCGCGTTATGCGCGCCGTTGGTACGCCACGATAGCGTAACCCCCGCCGTCGGCAGCAGAGTCGTGAGATCGGGGTCTCTGGTGCCATCGATTACATCGGCAAAAAAAGCGCTCAAGTCGGTGCCAGCCACCTCGCTTGCGGTACGCTCAATTTCACCTTCTGGTACACCAATGCCGCGCTTGCCGAAGCGCACCCACAGCGATCGCATGACGTCGTCGAGCGACGCGTGATCTCGCGTTTTTTCGCGAATGATGAGATCTAGGGCGAGGCCAACGAGGGCACCTTTCTGGTAGTAGCTCACGATGCTATTGGGCGCGTTCTCGTCCGCACGGTAATACTTGATCCAGGCATCAAACGACGATTCCGCAACACTTTGTTTGGTGCGTCCGGCCTGTGTGAGCACACGGCCAATGCAGTCGGCTTCGATCTCCAAATACTCGAGTGCACTAATCACGCCACAACGCACCAGTATTAAATCATCGTAGTAATCGGTAAAACCTTCAAAAAACCACAGTTGTTTGGTGTAGTTTTCAGTCGTCAAGTCATGAGAGATGAAACGCTGCGGCATGATGCGCTTCACATTCCAAGTATGGAAATATTCGTGCGATACCAGCGAGAGAAACTTGCGATAGCCGATGGTGACACGCGACTCGTTGGCTAGCGGCAATGCATCGCGACTGACGATGAGTGCGGTTGAGGCACGATGCTCCAGTCCGCCGAATCCATCGCCTACAACCATCACCAGAAACCAGTATTCAGTCATGGGAGCCTCGGCGGTCGAAGGCTCAAATAAGCGAATCTGCGTCTCGCATATCTTGGTGAGGTCACCACACAAGCGCGTGGTGTCGGCACGATGTTTGCCTGTCAATGCGATGTGATGTGCAACGCCGCACGCCTCAAAGGTCACATGAGTGAAGGTTCCCATCTCCACCGGATGGTCGATCAGCTCGTCGTAACTCGCGGCGTGATACGTGCCGAAGGGTCTGCCCGCTGTGTCGCTTGGTGGCCCTGTTAACGCCGTCGCAATCGCCCAGTTCGCATACCGCTCACCGTGAGGACGGTGAATCTCGACCGCGCAGGCAGCACCGCGGAAGCCTTCGGCGAGCATGAAAACGTTCGCGCCGTTGAAGAACCCGTGCGTGTCGTCGAGGTGTGCACCGCGAACCGATAAGTCCCAAGCATAGACGGTGTAAATTAACGACAAAGAATGCTTAACTGGCGCACACTGCCATGTACACTTGTTAACCTTTTCGCACACGACATTTTGACCAACGCTGGTCGCGGTGACGCTGACGATGTGCCGTGCGAATTCCCGGATCATGTAGCTTCCAGGAATCCACGTCGGCAAGATAAAACGCTGGCCAGCCTCATCCGGCTTGTCGACGGTAACCGTGACCTCGAACAGGTGCGCTGCGGGGTGGACGGGGATGATGCGGTAGCGGATCACGCGGGGGAACCAAACGTTCTGGCAAAAAGGTGCGGAGTGCACAGTTTACGGTAGCATCGGCATCGAGACAAACCTGACCGGCCATTCATTTTCAAATGGCTCTTCTTACGCAAACGGCAGACCTATGAAAAACCACCAAAACATCGTTCTAACAAGCCTACTCGCCAGCGGATTGGCGGCTCTTTTATGTATTTTGCCCGCCGAGGCAAAAACCCTGCGTTGGTCTAGTGCCGGTGACATGCAGACGGCCGACCCGCACGCTCAAAACTCAGGTGTTAACAACAACCTTAACGGGCAGATTTTTGAAGGGCTGGTTGAACGCGGCAAAAACATGGAGATTGTCCCGCGTCTGGCCACTGGCTGGCGACAACCCAACCCCACCACCTGGGTGTTTGACATCCGCAAAAACGTCAAATTTCACGACGGCAAACCGCTGACCGCCGACGACGTTGTTTGGTCGATTCTACGAATGCAGCAACCGACATCAAACTTCCGTGTTTATGCCAATGGTATTGGCAAACCGCGAAAAATTGATTCACACACCGTCGAACTCACTACTCCCGTGCCGAACCCGGTCACGCTCGAGATGCTGGTCAACATGTTCATCATGAGCCGCGATTGGGCAATCGCCAACAAGGTGGAAAAGGTGCAGGACTACGCGGCAAAAGAAGAAACCTTCGCGGCGCGTAACGCCAATGGCACCGGGCCTTTTATGCTCGTCTCGCGCGAGCCGGAAGTCAAAACAGTATTGAAGAAAAACCCCAACTGGTGGGGCATCGCCGAGAAGAAATTCGAAGGCAATGTCACCGACGTGGTCTATACGCCCATCTCGTCCGAAGCCACACGGATGTCAGCGCTGCTTTCAGGTGAGATTGATTTTGTGCTCGACCCGGCGGTGCAAAACCTCGAGCAATTCAAACGCAACAAGGCGTTGAAAGTCATCCAGGGCATCGAAAATCGCGTGGTGTTTTTTGGCATGGACCAAGGCCGCGATGAGTTGCTCTACAGCAACGTGAAGGGCAAGAACCCGCTGAAGGACAAGCGTGTGCGGCAGGCGATGTATCAGGCCATCGATATCGAGGCGATCAAACGCACCGCCATGCGAGGACTCTCAACACCGACCGGTTTGGTACATCCAAACCCGGTGGCGGCCGGGTTGCCGGCAGCGCTCACCAAACGTCTGCCGTTTGACATTGCCGCCGCAACAAAACTCATGAACGACGCGGGTTATCCGACTGGATTCGACATCACGCTCGACTGTCCGATTGGTCGGTATTTGGCCGATGAGCGCATCTGTGTGTCGGTCGCCGGCATGCTCGCCAAAATTAACATCCGAGTCCGTGTGAACACGATGCCAGTCTCAACCTATTTCGCCAAGATTCAGAAACTCGACACCAGCTTTTATATGCTCGGCTGGGGTGGCTCTACCTTCGAGCCGATCTTTACCCTGCAGCCGGTTATGCACAGCCGCAACACCGTGGGTGATGGTGACTACAACTACGGGCAGGTGAAGGACGCCAAGTTTGACGCGCTCGTTCAACAAGTCAAAGGCGAACTCGACCCTAAAAAGCGCATGGCGATGATTGTTGAGGCGTTCAAAATTTACAACGACAACGTCTATCTGCTACCGCTCCATTTGCAGATCATCCCGTGGGCGATGCGGGCGAACATGAGTGCCATCCATCGAGCAGACAATTGGCTGGAAGTGTCGTGGGTGGTAATTAAGTGACAAATCTGTCCAAGAGCAAGCGCGGTACGCGCACAGCGATTGGAGACAGATTTGTCATCCCCGCGCAGGCGGGGATCCAAGGTGCGGTCACAGAAAATGGTGTCTGCCCCTCATGGCACTACCTTAAGTCTGTCGTCCCGGCGAACAACCCCTGTGGTTGTTCGCCGGGGAGACAGTTTTCGGAGTCGGTTTAGGCAAGCCGATGTCTTTAAGTTGAGAGTAGATGTTCGCTTAAGGAGTGCCATGAGTGTCTGCCCCCATTTTTATTGTTTTAAATATAAGAATTGTTTCATCAATTAATTTAATTGAGCCACCTGATATGTCTCATCCTCCAATTGAAAAACTAGTTGAGAATAAACGGTTTGTTGAAGCGCTATATTTTGGTGCAATTGATTTAGCATCAAGCCCAACTAGTGAGCTACATTTATATCTAGGAATAGCTTGTTGTGCTACAATCAAGCCAATTGCAGAAATAGAACGTTATTTATCACTTGAAACAACAGATCAAGATAACCAATTCGCTGTTAATATTCATGGATTATGTGTTACTCGTGACACCTTGTTCGTAAACGAAGGTTTGCATCATTTTTTACAAGCCAAGCAATTAAATCCTCAAGTGATGTTTCCTGAGTCAATTAGGCCAATTACAACCTTAGTAATACAAGATTTACAAGATTATTTACGTCAGGAGTTTCATGGTTTTTTTGCCTCTCAGCTAGATTACACATTATTAAAAGCCGCTTTGGCAGCAGTTGTGCTAATTTGTGATTTACAAGGAGATGATCCCGAAAAAATCACCAAACTATCAACCGCTCGTATAGAAACTTCTCGTGAACTGATAGCAAAATTATCATCTATTCCCAGAAATACAGCCGCTTTTTATGAAATAATTTCAACTTAGGATCAACCAAACTATATTCTCAAATACATCCTTGATGATGAGTTTATCAAATAATTAATTTTTTATCCAAGCCACAAACCAATGAATAATCTTTCCCATCTTGATCAAAACTTGTCTCTGTGGATAAATATAGCTAAATTTTTGTATTTTTTTGGGTATAGTGTGGCGTTTCGGACCTTCTGTGCTGGATGGTGCGGTGGGGAGGTTGTAAGGGGTTAGATGCCGGGTTTGGGCAGTAAATTTATACCTGCATGCACATACAGTGCTTGGCCTTAACCCCATGGCGTGAGCCGCTTGCAACGATTTCAACAAAAAGATGTATCGACACGGGCCGGGTGTATCAACCAGGTTTTGCGATCTACATCACGTTAGGCTTCACAGACCACCACCTCGAAACCATGACCCTCCCTGACATCTCAGCGCGGCTGGAAGCATTCAAGCAGCGCCTCCACGACGACGTAATTCAGGCCTACGCGAGCCGCGGACGGGAGTACGGGCGCGAGCGCTTTGCTTCATGGAGACGACAGTTCTCCACCTACCTGGACGAGCATCTACCAGGCACCCGCGCGGACCTGGACGTCAAACTGCATCACATAGCGTTCTCAATTGGTTATGGCGAGTCCGATCTTAATGTCTTCATGCGCGAGGATGGGCGCAGTTGCATTGCATTCATTGACTCGCTGCTCGAAGACGTAAAGCGAGGAGAGTTTGAGCCGCGCGCGCCCAAGACGACGGAACTACAAACAAAGAAGCCAAAGAAAACCGGCGGAAAGAAGCGAGTGTTTGTAGTCCACGGGCGCGATGAACTCCTGAAGACCAAGGTCGCACGGTTTATCGAGCGTCTTGGACTGGAAGCGATCATCCTCCACGAGCAAGCAAACAAAGGAATGACGATCATTGAGAAAATTGAAGCGACTACCGATGTTGACTTTGCCGTAGTGCTTTACACACCTGACGACAGTGGAAATCTAGCTGTTCTTGCCGCACAAGGTCAGCTCAATGAGCGCGCCCGTCAGAATGTTGTGTTCGAGCATGGCTATCTGATAGCAAAACTTGGTCGCGCCCACGTCGTGCCTTTGCTCAGCAGCCGAGTAGAAGTACCAAGCGACATCAGTGGCGTTGTCTACGTAGACGATTCCAACTGGGAAGTCGATGTAGCCAAAGAGATGCTAGCGGCAGGCTATGAAATTGACTTCAACAAGCTGCTGAAGTAAATTGGGGTCAGACACCATTTAAAATGGTAGAGTAGTGATCTCCAACTCGTCAAAATCCTCATGACACGCCTTCCCCGCTACGTGATCCCCGGCCAGCCGCAGCACATGAGAAAATGGTGTCTGACCCCATTTTTCATCATTGCTGCCCCCTTCAATTGTTCATGGTTTAGCTTTACATTAGCTGCCGCACCGTACACACCGGAGCAATTTTCGAGACGAGTCGGACGCTCGGTGGTTTGAATTCGATCCCGTCAATCCAGATGCTCGGAATATGAAGTAAATTGGGGTCAGACACCATTTAAAATGGTAGAGTAGTGATCTCCAACTCGTCAAAATCCTCATGACACGCCTTCCCCGCTACGTGATCCCCGGCCAGCCGCAGCACATGAGAAAATGGTGTCTGACCCCATTTTTCATTCAGAGTCAGGGACAGAAAGTGTTTACGGTCACCAGTCAGAACGTTGCGGCGGTGCTGCCACAACTGACGGGCCACAGCGCACAAACAAAAGCGGACGTGCAGAACGCGGTGAATGCGGGGAAGGAAGTGACGATCAGTCAGGCGAAAATCACTTACAGCGGCTGGACGGGGGCGGGGTACACCATTGTCGATCCGACGACAGGGGCGGGTTCCTACCTGATTGAGGGCGGGGCGAATGGGGGGTGGCTCGAATTCGTCGGAGCAGTTGGATTGGAGTTGTCCAAATTGCTCATGGGTATAGTCCTTACGGGCATGGTGGCGTCAGTTATCGCAAGCTTTGGTGGCGCATATTTTGTTGCTGTCGCAGCCGCGTTGGCGGTAAGTACCCCGTTCATCCTTGCAATCGTCGCGTTAGGTCTGCTCTCGTTGTTGCTAGTCGAGTACTACGCCGAATTCCAAGACCCTGCCTACGATGGCTACAAGACACTTGCGTCTGGCTTGGCGTTCTTGCCATCGTTTGGATCACGCGGCGGCCCGCTTTTCCTGTTGATTCACATGCTGTTTCTCGCGAGGAAGTGAAACATGAACAAACAAACTGGACTTCTTAGTCTGATGCGTTCACCTCTGCGTCCTGCCGGTGTTGTGCTTTGGCTATTTGTAATATTCGGAATATTTGTGGGACTGATTGGGCTAAGTGTCGGTCTGTATCTATTGGCCGCATTTGCATTGACTCCGTTCTTCGTGATTTACGCAATGGTGTGGCTTGCTGAAACTCGGTTGACTGAAACACGCTTCAAACGTACCGAGAAGTTCATTGTTGTCGTACTGGGTGCAGGAGGCCTTGCTGCGTTGGGCTGGGTGATGGCGCAATTCAGTTCGCTTGCCAGATAGGATGCAATGTCATTGGTCTCAGCGTGCGCGAGCCAATGCACGCGTCGACGCAACAACATCCGCTTTGTTCCGAGCTACGGCAGTGTACAGGGCGCTGACGACACCCTCAACAAACTCGCCGGCAACGCCTTCGACACATCAAGCTTGCTGATCGCCCTCTACCGCGCCGCCAACATCCCTGCGCGCTACGCTTATGGCACGGTCGAGCTCAGCAGTAAATTGGGGTCAGACACCATTTAAAATGGTAGAGTAGTGATCTCCAACTCGTCAAAATCCTCATGACACGCCTTCCCCGCTACGTGATCCCCGGCCAGCCGCAGCACATGAGAAAATGGTGTCTGACCCCATTTTTCATCATTGCTGCCCCCTTCAATTGTTCATGGTTTAGCTTTACATTAGCTGCCGCACCGTACACACCGGAGCAATTTTCGAGACGAGTCGGACGCTCGGTGGTTTGAATTCGATCCCGTCAATCCAGATGCTCGGAATATGAAGGACAGCCGGAGATGTGTGGAGGATGGAGTCGCGGATAAGCGAAGTTGTGTACTCCACCCGACTCTCCGCCCCGCTGAAAAGGGACGATCCGGAGGGCACCTTATGCGTAGCCCCGACAAACTCCGATACTGGGTTAAAGGAATACTCTGTGATTTTGTAATCGACACCGTTATGGGAAACGTGTCGGACGAGTTTGCTTGTAACCTTTGACGAAGTTGGAGGTTCTTCCCTTGACGAGCATTCTCGTTTGCCACTCTCGGTGCTGCACATTATGGTGTACGTAACATCGCTCGCCGTAAGAGGCGTCGCTAATCCAGAATCTTGTTGATACGAGAAAACATTGCTGGACAACCTGACTCGCTGGCCCTCTGCTGGCCGAATTTGAACGCAGAGCGAGCCATGGTAGATCGGAAGATAGGGGCATGGCGCCAGATCAACTTGCGCTTTCGAGCCCAAGACGAAACGCACCCAATAGGATTGGGTTTTCTCGACCCGTATATCGCGCACTTCCGATAGCGGAGTCATCTCGACCACTTCTCTATCTGCACAAACAGATGCGCACCCAGTTAGTAGGAGCAAATTTGCAGCCACACCAAAGGTCGGGTAAATGGGGTCAGACACCATTTAAAATGGTAGAGTAGTGATCTCCAACTCGTCAAAATCCTCATGGCACGCCTTCCCCGCTACGTGATCCCCGGCCAGCCGCAGCACATCATCCAGCGCGGCAACAATCGTCAGGCAATTTTTGTCACCGATGACGACTTTCAGTTTTTTCGTGATGCCCTCGTCGAAGCGGCCGGGCGATTCGGGCTTGCGATTCACGCGTATGTGTGGATGACCAACCACATTCATCTGTTAGCGACGCCGACTTACGACGACAGTATTAGCAAGATGTTTCAGTCAGCAGGTCGCAAATATGTCCAGTACTTCAACTTTACGCATAAGCGCAGCGGCACCCTGTGGGAAGGCCGCTATCGGGCGACCGTTGTCGATACCGAGCAATATCTTTTAAAGCTCATGCGGTACATCGAAATGAATCCCGTGCGAGCCGGGATGGTGGAACAACCCCGGCAGTACAAATGGTCCAGCCATCGTCGTTATGCCTACGGCGAGGACGACATAAACCTCAATTGGCTGATCGAGCATGATCAGTACGTTCAGCTCGCAAGAGACCCTTCCGAAAGGCGCGCCGCGTATCGGGCGTTGTTCCGAACGGAACTCGAAGCGGACGAACTTCGGGCCATTCGGGAGGCGAGCCATAAAGGTTGGGCTCTTGGCAGCGAGAGGTTTCGGCAAGAAATTGAAGCTTTGTCTGAACGACGCGCTTCACCGGCGGCTAGAGGAAGGCCGAAAAAGCCGGGGGGAGAAAATGGTGTCTGACCCCATTTTTCCCTCACATTTTTCCCTCGATAGCCAAAGTTGGTGCGGCTAGCGCGGCTTCGCGGCGCAAGTGAACGTTCTTGCCGGAAGCGGGCAATGAGTTTGGTCAGATGCTGGCGGGTATAACCGCTAAGACGTAGCAGGTAGGCGAATAGCACACCGCGCTGTCCCTTCGTCCTTTCAAAATACCGGTGGCGCTTGAGTACGGTCGAGACGAACCCATAACGGACTGTTTTATCGGTGGAGAGGGAGAAGCCTACATCTGCGGTACCAGCCAGAAATTATCGGATTTGCTCAATTGTGTCGAGCCGTGCGTCGTTCATGTCGATGACCATTTCTGGATAATCGACCCAAAATCCTCATTTCAGACGCAGATGCCGTTGGAAACGCAATGCCCCTCTCAGACGCATATGCCGTTGGAAGAGGCTGGGGCTTGACACTATAAACGTACCGCGTTAATATCGCGACCCGTGCCTATCAAGAACTTCAAGTGCAAAGAAACTCAAGCCCTTTTCGAGGGTAAGCGCGTAAAGCGCTGGGTGAACATTGAACGACCTGCGCTCCGCAAGCTTGCACAGTTGGACTGGTCGGCAGTTCTTGACGATCTGAGGGTGCCGCCCGGCAACGCACTCGAAGCGCTGAAAGATGATCGAAGGGGTCAGCACAGCATTCGCATTAACCAGCAGTGGCGCGTCTGCTTCGTCTGGACACCACAAGGTGCTGAGAATGTAGAGATCGTCGACTATCACTGAAGGAAGAGATCATGCGCACCGTTCTACCTGTCTCGCCAGGCGATATGCTTGAAGAAGAATTTCTCAAGCCACTTGGTCTTACAAAGTACCGCCTCGCCAAAGACATTGGCGTACCGCCACAGCGAATCGGCGAGATCGTTTCTGGCAAGAGGGCAGTCACGGCCGACACGGACCTTCGGCTTTGCCGCTACTTCGGGCTGAGCGACGGTTGGTGGTTGCGCGGGCAGGCCGCCTATGACACGGCCATTGCCAAGGAAGCACTCCACAAGGAACTGGCCACGATCCAAAGGTGTTCACTCCTGGCTGCGTAGCGAGCGCGGTCTAACCCCTCGCTCAACCTGAGAGCCAACGGCATGCCACAAAGCCCGCGCCACAGTGCAGGTGTGCATGGGAGGTAAATGGGGTCAGACACTCATGGCACTACCTTAAGCGAACATCTACTCTCAACTTAAAGACATCGGCTTGCCTAAACCGACTCCGAAAACTGTCTCCCCGGCGAACAACCACAGGGGTTGTGCCGAGCCGGGGTTCAAGTTCGTTAGGTTATCTAAAAAAATTCAACTTGGATCCCGGCCTTCGCCGGGACGACAGACTTAAGGTAGTGCCATGAGTGTCTGACCCCATTTTTCCCATGTTTTTGCCCGGCGTCTGATTCCATCAGCAGTGGTAATGTAATGGCTTGTGAACCCACATATTCAAACAAATAGTGAGTCAGCCCAAAACATTGTCGAGATTCGGGTTGTCGCCATAAATTAAGTTAGGTCTGTCATTCAGCCATGAAGGTTAAAGGCATGCGAAAGAAAAGAGCCGCAAAACCGGTGACCACTTCGGTCGCTGCGTCGCTTGCACACCCCTTGCCACTTGAGTGGCCGCGATACACGACTCAAGAGTATTACTCATGGATGATGGACCGCATGCCTAAAGATACAATTCCGGCTGACTGGTCAAAACACAAGCCACACAACGGGGCCCCGATTTTCTGGTACCAAGACCAGTCTAAGAAATGCGTGGATTGTGGGGTTGAATTTGTCTTTTCAAAGGAGGAACAGAAGCATTGGTTTGAGGAGCTGACGATCCCGATTTACGTCGAAGCAAACAGGTGTAAAGACTGCCGTGCGACTGTTCGAAAAGCCAAGGTGGCTCAAAAATTGCACATGGAGGAGATGGAAAAAATTGTTCCACACCCAAATGAAGCCTTCTTTCGTCGTAAGACCTAACCCATCATTTCACCGGATGGCGCGACATACCATGCAGTCGGGTGAATTCAGACGTTAAAGGTCCGGTTTCGGGCAGTCGCCATGTCCTTTGGGTCAGCCGCAGCGGTTCCCGACGGAAAATAGCCGACACACAATCCATGTCGGCTGGTCACCTCAAATCGGGTGCGTCGGCAAGACTGTAAAATAACAACCTGTGATGCGCCCGCGCTTTTGCGCTTTTGTATTTACGCATTCACGCACTTACGATCTTACGCACTCATCTGCCACCCTGTGATCAAACAACGCACCGTTAAAAACAAAGTTCGCGCCACTGGCGTCGGCGTCCACCTCGGCCTTCGGGTTGAGATGACGATACGCCCGGCCGCGCCGAATACCGGCATCGTGTTCTGTCGTACTGATATGCCAGGTGCCCCGACGGTGCGGGCGCATGCGTTGAACGTGAACGATACGCGCATGTCAACGCGTATCGAAGATGGCCAAACCGGGGCAAACGTCGCCACCGTCGAGCACTTGATGTCCGCCTTTGCGGGGCTCGGCATCGACAATGCCTATGTGGATTTGAATGCGGTTGAAGTACCGATCATGGATGGTAGCGCGGCGCCGTTTGTCTTTTTGATGCAAGCGGCGGGCATTGAAGAGCAAGCGCCGGCGAAGAAGTACATCCGCGTGAAGAAGACCATCGAGCTGAAAGACAAAGACAAGCTGGTGCGGCTTGAGCCGTTTAATGGTTTTAAGCTCAAGTTCTCGATTGCCTTCGACCATCCAGTGTTTCATGGTCGGCAGAATGAAGTCGAAGTCGATTTCGCCGAGACGCCGTTTGTGAAAGAAGTTGCCCGTGCCCGCACGTTCGGTTTCACGCACGAAGTCGAAGCCATGCGGCAGGCCGGCTTGGGGCGTGGCGGTTCACTCGATAACGTGATCGTGATCGATGACTTTCATGTACTCAACCCGGATGGCTTGCGCACCGAGGATGAGTTTGTCAAACACAAAGCGCTCGACGCAGTGGGTGATTTGTATATGCTCGGCCACCCGTTGATCGGTGCCTTTACCGGCGTCAAATCCGGCCACGCCATGAATAACCAACTGGTGCGGGCATTGTTGGCAGATGAAACTGCCTACGAGATGGTGACCTTTGATCGTCGTGACGAATTGCCCGGTGCCTTTGGTGTGATGAGCTTGTCCACCGCGCCGCAACCGGTTTAATACGATGCTCATCGGCCTTCGATTTTTGCTGTTGTTTGCGGTGATGGGAGCATCCATCACCTTTCTAGGGTATCTGTTCACGAAAAACCCTAATTTTTTACGCGCCACCAAGATAATCATCAAAGTCACCTTGGCCTTTGCTGCGCTAATTGCCGTGATCTTTGTGGTTGAGCGGCTATTATTCTTGTAGTTTTTTCTTATCTGTAAGCGCCCGCTTACTCTTTGCTTCCTGTTTCGCCTGTATTTTGGATATCGCACGTTTCAGCGGTGAATCATCTAATTTTTTCGCCAAATCATCAAGTTGCTGAGTGCTCATCGAGGTTTTGGCGGAGGCTAACTTGATTGAGGTCGGCGTCGGTGGTCGCCAGGTCGATATCTCGGGTTGCACAACGATCCGAATTGATGTAACCTCTTGTTCCTTCATTGTTTTTTTCTCAAGAACGTTTCGAAAATTCTCAAGAAGTCGTGGCGAATAAGCTTTCAGATTCGTCGCAATGGCCCCGTTGGCTGCCGCAATAACCACCGTAGACCCCTCCACTGCAGCTACCCGGCATAAGGAATTCCAACCGGGCGGGAGCGTGTCTGCAAACGATTGTTGAAGGCGAGAAAGACGTCGATGCTGCGCCACCAAAGGCGCAATGAAGTCGTTCTCTCCGAGTAAGGCTCGAATTGGTTTGGCGTAAGTCTTCAACTGATTCCGGCAATAAGAGGTAAATGATGAACATCATTCTAGTCTCAGACAGTCTGGCCAAAAGCCGAATTGTCACGATATCGCAGTCACAGATCATCTTGGCGGCAATGGGTTTTGTCAGCGCCGGCTTTATGTTTGCGCTCGGCACCTACTGGGTGACGATGAAGTACGCGGTCGATATCCAAAACCCATTTATCCAGAGCTTGATCTCGACCCTCACGCAGCAAAGCGCGCAGCAGGCCGAAAAGGATATGCGCGAGCAGTTGAATTCGCTCGCCATGAAACTCGGTGAGCTTCAAGCGCGCATGATGCGGTTGGACGCTTTCGGCGAGCGCTTAGCGAAAGTGGCTGGCGTAGATGGCGAGTTTAACTTTTCTGAGCCGCCCGGTGTCGGTGGCCCTTCACCCAATGCAAGTATGATGGGCAACGTGAGCTACCAAGATTTCAGAAGCAAGCTCACGGATGTGTCCAAAGTGCTCGACGACCGAGCCGACAAATTTGGTATGCTCGATTCGGTCTTGATGCAAGGCCGCCTCGCGGCAAAGGCAATCCCAACGACCTTGCCGGTGACCACTGGCTACTTTTCATCGAACTTTGGTTATCGCATTGACCCGTTTAATGGTCGCAGCGCATTCCACACAGGTGTCGACTTTATCGCTGCGCCGGGCTCACCCATTTTGGCTGCCGCAGGGGGCGTCGTTTCGGCCTCCGAGTGGCACAATGAATACGGCAACATGGTCGATATCGACCATGACAATGGGTTAACGACACGTTACGCCCATCTTTCGCAGAAAAGTGTGGTGGTGGGTGACGTTGTCTTGAAGGGGCAGATCATTGGCAGCCTTGGTCAAACCGGGCGAGCCACCGGCCCACATCTGCATTTTGAAGTTCGCGAAAATTCGGTTCCACTAAACCCGAACCGTTTTCTCAATTTTTCTCGTGCCCAAGAGCCGGCACAAGCTGTTAAGTCCGCTCGCGCCCCGTAAGTCTCCTGCAGTTGCCATCCCCGCTGACGCAATTGGTCAGCGTGTGATGTGCGTCGTCTCGCGCACTGGTCCGTGATCAGGTCGCGCACCACCAATCGTTTTTCACCCCATCTTTGAACACGTCGTCGTGGCGCACTTAGGCGCTGCGGCAGATGTCACTAGCCCAACAGAAAGTTCGTAATGCTTGATAACTTACTCAAATCTATCTTTGGTAGCCGTAACGAGCGTCTGCTGAAACAGTATCGTAAACGTGTCGTCGCCATCAACGCGCTCGAGTCAAGTATTCAAGCCCTGTCAGATGAAGCGCTGAAGGCAAAAACACAGGAATTCAAAGATCGTTTTCAGAAGGGCGAAACACTAGACCAGTTACTTCACGACGCCTTTGCGGTGGTGCGCGAAGCGGGTAAGCGCGCCCTTGGAATGCGGCATTTTGACGTGCAACTGATCGGTGGCATGGTGTTGCACGACGGAAAAATTGCCGAGATGCGCACTGGTGAGGGCAAAACCCTGATGGCGACGCTGCCATGCTATCTGAATGCGATTTCGGGCAAGGGTGTTCATGTGGTGACTGTCAATGACTACCTCGCCAAACGCGACAGTGAGTGGATGGGGCGGCTGCACAATTTTCTTGGGCTTTCAGTTGGCTGCAATTTGTCGCAGATGCAAGAAGATGAAAAGCGCGTCGCCTTCGCCGCCGACATTACTTACGGTACTAATAACGAATTCGGCTTCGACTATCTTCGCGACAACATGAAGACAGCGAAGGACGAACGCGTGATGCGTGGTCTCAACTTTGCGATTGTCGACGAGGTTGATTCGATCTTAATTGATGAAGCGCGCACGCCCCTCATCATTTCGGGACAGGCAGAAGATTCCACCACCATGTATCAACGGATCAACACGCTAATCCCGCACCTGACGAAACAAGAAACCGAAGAGGGGTCGGGCGACTACTGGGTCGATCTCAAACAACACTCGGTCACGCTTTCTGAGCAGGGCCATGAGCGCGCCGAACAACTACTCTCGCAGAATGGATTGCTGCCAGCGGGCGCTTCGCTTTACGACCCAGCCAATATCATGTTGATGCACCACGTTTATGCGGCAGTGCGTGCTCACGCGCTGTACCACCGCGATCAGCACTATGTTGTGCAAGGTGGTGAAGTGGTCATAGTTGATGAATTTACTGGCCGCATGATGACGGGGCGCCGCTGGTCAGAAGGTTTGCACCAAGCAGTAGAAGCGAAAGAGGGCGTCAAGATTCAGAACGAATCGCAAACACTGGCCTCGATTACGTTTCAGAACTACTTCCGCATCTACGAAAAGCTTGCTGGTATGACCGGTACGGCTGATACCGAAGCGTTTGAGTTCCAGCAAATCTATAACCTTGAGACTGTCATCATCCCGCCAAATCGTCCGATGGTTCGTAGAGACGAAAATGATTTGGTATACATGTCTGCGCGGGAAAAACACGACGCGATTATCGTTGATGTGAAAGATTGTTTTGAGCGTGGTCAGCCGATACTACTCGGCACCACATCGATCGAAAACTCCGAATTGCTATCTGAACTGCTGAAGAGGGAAAAAATCCCGCACGAAGTGTTGAACGCAAAACAACACGCGCGCGAGGCAGAAATTGTTGCCCAGGCGGGTATGCCAAAAGCCGTGACAATTGCGACAAATATGGCTGGTCGCGGTACCGATATCGTGCTTGGGGGCAGTCTCACAAAGGATATCCACGACATTGAGGCACAAGAGAAGCTGAGCGCCTCGCAGAAAGAGCAAAAAATTGCTGAGTTGCAGGCGGCGTGGCAGGAGCGTCACAACCGCGTCGTTGCGCTTGGCGGCCTACATATCATTGGATCGGAACGGCACGAATCGCGCCGCATCGACAATCAGTTGCGTGGGCGCGCAGGGCGCCAAGGTGACCCCGGATCATCAAGGTTCTATCTCTCATTCGAAGACCCGTTGCTCAAGATCTTCGCAGGAGAGCGCCTGAAGTCGATCATGGCGCGCTTGAATATCCCTGACGGTGAAGCGATTGAGGCGGGCATGGTATCGCGCTCGATTGAAACCGCGCAGCGCAAGGTTGAGGCGCGCAACTTTGACATTCGTAAGCAGCTACTTGAATACGATGACGTCGCCAATGATCAGCGCAAGGTCATCTACCAGCAGCGGAATGAACTGTTAGACGCGGATGATATCGCCGAGACCATTACCGCAATGCGAAATGATGTGCTCGCCCAGGTTGTCCATGCGCATATTCCGCCTGAGACGCTGGAGGAGCAGTGGGATGTACCGGCCGCGATGGCAGAACTCAAGAATGAATTTAGTATTGTTGCGCCGATTGATCACTGGCTCGCCTCCGATGAAGAGATTGATGCCGAGACTGTGGTTCAACGTGTGCTGACGAACGCCACTGACGATTACAACACTAAATTCGCCAACGTCGACAAAACGCTGCTGAATCAATACGAGCGTTCGGTGATGCTGCAATCGATCGACCAGCACTGGCGCGAACACCTCGCGTCACTCGACTATCTGCGGCAAGGTATCCACCTTCGTGGCTATGCACAGAAGCAGCCAAAGCAAGAATACAAGCGGGAAGCTTTTGAGTTGTTCGGCACCATGCTCGACGTGGTGAAGCGCCAAGTGACTCAAATTTTGGTGACGGTTCAAGTGCAGTCGCAAGAGCAAGTTGAGGCTGCGGAGCGTGCAGCAGAGGAAGCGGCGGCGCGTGCGGTGCACAACGTCCAATACCACCATGCCGATACCGAAGAGGCATTGGCCGAGGCGGCTGCAACGGCAGACCAATCGCAGCAGCCGTTTGTGCGGGCAGGCGAGAAGCTGGGACGTAATGACCCTTGCTATTGTGGTAGCGGCAAGAAATACAAACACTGCCACGGAAAGTTGTCGTAAAGCTGCTGCGTGCCGCGTCTCGTGGATTGTGATGCTCGCCGTGTAACACATACGGCTGTGCTTCTCATCCACGATCCATCGGCGCTCGCGACGCTTTCCGATCAACTTTCGCCCGTGAGGACTTAGGTGAAGCCCGCTGAATCAGCGTTTAGGCTAGAGCAGCTCCGTATCGTCGTGCGAATACGCAGGCGAACACGCGCACAGAATGTGTAGCGCCTCGGTTCCCGTATTGGTGATGCAATGCGGCGTGCCCGGGTGGATAACGACACTATCGCCGATAGTCACCGTGGAAGATTCGCCACCAAGGCGCAAAGTGCCTTGTCCACGCGTGATGTGATAAATCTCCTCGGTGAGGCGATGCATGTGCAGTACGGTTGTCTGGCCCGGTTCTACGACCGCTTCTGCGAGACTTTGGTTGACCACGCGGCTTGTTGACGGATGCATCAACTCGCGAATGATAGAGCCGTCTTTTGTAATGTAGGCGGATACGTTGTTGATCTGTGTTTTGGTGGTGGTGGCAGGCATGGGCGAGTGAGGTTTAAGGGGTTCCGTGCCATAATTTTTGCACGCTCTTTGTCTGAGCACAAAAATTTTCGAGGACTCCGGTATGGCCGTGAATTATGTGTTGCCAACTTCAACATCGCTTCAACCCGTCGCTGGGCTCCGTTTGGGTTACGCCGAAGCTTATGTGCGCAAGCCAAATCGCAAGGATATGTTGATCGCCGTGCTCGATGAAGGAAGTGTTGCTGCGGGCGTGTTTACGCAGAATCGGTTTTGCGCAGCACCGGTTACTGTTTGCCGAGAACACTTGGCCAGGACGGGCAATCAGCGAGCCATCATCGTCAATACCGGTTGTGCCAATGCGGGAACTGGCGAGCGTGGGCTCGCCGACGCGCAAGCCACTTGTGCGGCAGTGGCCGCGGCATTGGGTTGCAAGGCCGAAGAGGTGTTGCCGTTTTCGACCGGCGTCATCATGGAACACCTGCCGATGGACAAGATCCTTGGCGGGATACCTAAATGTATTGCCAACTTAACCGCAGATGGATGGTACGACGCGGCACACGCGATCATGACAACCGACACGGTGCCAAAGGCTGTGTCGAAGCAGATTACGCTTTACGGTAAGACCATCACAATCACTGGCATTGCAAAAGGCGCGGGCATGATTCAGCCGAATATGGCGACCATGCTTGGGTTTATCGCCACCGACGCTTGTATCGCCGCCGCTACGCTACAGGACATGGTGCGTCACGCGGCCGAGGTGTCGTTTAACGCCATTACCATCGACGGCGATACGTCGACCAACGATTCATTTGTCTTGATTGCGACTAACAAAGCTGATCATCCACCGGTCTGGGACGAAGGCACGGCCGAGTACGGCCAACTACAAACTGCGATTGATGACGTGGCCATTGCGTTGGCGCAGGCGATTGTTCGCGACGGCGAAGGGGCGACAAAATTTATCAGCATCAACGTGAGTGGTGGCAAGACGCGAGCCGAATGCATGAAGGTGGCGAAAGCGATTGGCCATTCGCCGCTCGTGAAAACGGCATTTTTTGCCTCGGACCCTAACTTGGGCCGTATTCTTGCGGCGGTGGGTTACGCCGGTATTGATGATTTGGATCAGAACAAACTGACGCTGCATCTGGGGGACGTACTCGTGGCGGAACACGGTGGCCGTGCGGCGAGCTATCGCGAGGAGGACGGCTCGCGGGTGATGAAAGAAGCCGAGATTGATGTCAACGTCGATCTGGGGCGGGGCAGTGCGTCAGTCACGCTGTGGACGTGTGATTTTTCATATGACTACGTCAAAATTAACGCAGATTACCGAAGCTAATGTTACCCAGACTCGATAAGATTGCAGCCAAAGTCGAAGCCCTAATTGATCGCGTTGACGCCCTGTTGCCGGCCGCGATTCTCAATGACTGGACAGCGGTTGCGTATCGCTGGCAGAAGCGCAACGATGGATTGCTTGGGGGAATGCGGGGCACTTTAGTTCCCGTCGCCATTCCTCACCTCATTCAGCTAAATGACTTGCATGACATCGACGAGCAAAAGGAGCGCTTGGTTGCAAATACCAAGCAATTCGTTGATGGTAAAACAGCAAACAACGTCTTGCTGACAGGCGCACGCGGAACGGGTAAATCATCGCTTGTCAAAGCAGTGCTACACCAGTTTTCGAAGCGCGGGCTGCGGCTCATTGAGGTTGATCGGGCAGATTTGATTGATCTGCCCCTTATTGCTGAAATGGTGGCAATGCGTCCGGAGAAGTTCATCGTTTTCGCTGACGATCTTTCGTTCGAGGCCGGTGACGCCGCCTACAAAGCGTTGAAGTCCGTTCTTGATGGCGGCGTGAGCGCACCAACTGAGAATATGCTGGTTTATGCCACGTCGAACCGACGCCACCTCATGCCAGAACGTATGAGTGAAAATGCCGAGGCGCAGCATACCGACGACGGCGAGATTCACCCTGGTGAAACGACCGAAGAAAAGATTTCCCTCTCCGAGCGATTTGGCCTGTGGCTGAGTTTCTATCCGTTCGATCAAGCGCAGTACTTGGACATTGCACAGCATTGGGTCGAAGTGCTTTCTGGGCATAACGCGTTTGACCTGGTTGCGTTTCGCAAGGCAGCGCTGTTGTGGGCGCTCGAACGTGGCGCACGCAGCGGTCGAATCGCGTTTCAGTTCGCGCGTGACTACACCGGGCAAATGCCGAGTAGAAATGCGAAAAAAACGAAGCGATCACCGCCGGTAACGCGGGAGCGTTCCACGGCCAACGTTGCCGCCGCACGCAGCCGCACAAAAAAATAGTGTCCGACGTAACCAAGATCACCGATGTCGCAGTCGCGGTGTTTATCCGGCCTGACGGATGCTTTCTGCTGTCATCGCGCCCAGCGGGTAAGCCCTATGCAGGCTTCTGGGAATTTCCAGGCGGCAAGATCGAACGCGGAGAGACGGTGTTTGACGCGCTGCGTCGTGAGTTGATCGAAGAACTCAATGTTGTCATCGACCGCGCATCGCCGTGGTTCACTTATATGATGCATTATGAGCATGCGAGTGTTCGATTGCATGCGTGGCGGGTTACCCAATGGCATGACGTAGATGCAGGCGGTATGCGCGGCATGGAGGGGCAGCAATGGCGCTGGCAATGTCTGGACGCCATTACGGTTGCGCCGACATTGCCAGGGTGCGCGCCGATTTTTCGTGCGCTCGCGCTACCAACCACCTATGTCGTGACCAATGCCTCTGAGGTTGGAGGTGAAGCCTATCTCAAGCAAATACGGGCAGTTTGGAGCAAAAATGCTTCAGAACGCCCGTCAATGCTAGAGTTTGGATCAAAACAAATCTGCTTTCCACGGCTAGTACAAATTCGCGAAAACGCGATGTTGCGCGAAGAGAAGCTCGCGTTTTCAACCTCGCTCATCAGCCAAGCACGCAAGGTAAATGCGTTGGTCATGGTCAATAGTGATCTTGCGCTTGCCCGAACAACCAATGCCAATGGTGTACATCTCACCAGCGCACAACTCAAGACAATAGAGGCGCGCCCCGACTTCGATTGGGTTGGTGCATCGGTGCATACAACCGCGGAACTCGCACGCGCGGCGGAATTGAAGTGCGACTTTGCGGTACTTGGTAGCGTCAAGCAGACGGCCTCTCATCCCGGGCAAACGCCGATTGGCTGGACGAAATTTGGCGACATGGTGCGCAATTCGCCGATTCCTGTCTTCGCAATCGGGGGACTTACTCATGCTGATATGGCCGACGCATTGGCGCATGGTGCGCACGGTATCGCGATGCAGCGCGCGGCGCTCAGCGAGCAACGTTTTTACACCGCGCCTCTCGATTCACCATAATGACGACACCGCAGGCTGTAGACCTATATGCATACAACAATTTTTAATACACCTATTGTCAATGCGTGCCTGCGTCGGATTTCTGTGTGGTTTTTGCGTGTCACTGGCTGGACCGTTGAAGGCGCGCTCCCTGCGGGGGTGGAAAAGTGTGTACTCATCGCCGCTCCCCACACCAGTAACTGGGATCTGCCGTATATGCTCATGGTGGCCTACCATCGGGGTTTACATCCGTATTGGATGGGCAAGGCCAGCATCTTTTATTTCCCGTTTCGTCAACTGATGATGTGGCTCGGCGGCATCTCAGTGAATCGCGCACAGTCGAACAATCTTGTCGCTTCATCGGTAGACGCAATTAGGATGGCGACACGGCCTTTGCAGCTTGTGGTGACGCCTGAAGGCACACGTAGCAAGGTGCGCCGATGGAAGACCGGCTTTTACTACATTGCCCTTGGTGCAAATGTGCCCATCGTGATGGCGTATATGGACTACGAGCGAAAGCTAACGGGCTTAGGTCCTGTGCTTATCCCAACCGGAGACCTTGAAGCGGATATGAAAATTATCAAAGCGTTCTATGCACCGTTCAAAGGTAAGAACGCGTCGCAGTTTGAAGCTGAAACTTAAGCCAATCAGGTCAGCTTAGTGATGGGCGTGGCCAGCAGCCTTTTCACCAGCCTTTTCACCAGCTTTCTCCTGCCCCTTCGCAGCCACGTCGACGCTAAAGAATTTCTTGTCAGGCGTTTCAAAGGTGAGTTTTAGCGGCACGCTGTCACCCTTGTTGATTGGCTGCTTCACCTTGATCAGCATGATGTGAAAACCACCCGGCTTGAGGGAGACGGTTTTATTGGCTGGGACATCAACAGCGTCAACGGCACGCATTTCCATCACCCCTTCTTTCATCGACATATTGTGTATCTCGACGTTAGGAGTGAGTGGGGACTCGGCTTTGATCAACTTCAACGGTTTTGCGGAACTGATTTGCATATAAGCCGCAGAGACACTGCCACCGGGCACGGTCGTTTTTACCCACGCGTCAGTGATTTTCAGTGACGGCTCGGCGGCGGATGTTTGTGCCAACACCAAGGTTGGAAGTAGGGTCACGAGGGTCGCAAACGTCACAAACGTGCCGCGGGCAATTAACGTGCTGAAGGCTGTTCGTAAGGTGCTCATGTTGATTTCCGTAGTGGGTGAGGGGTGATGCGGATAAGAGCGATCAATGCAGCAGTGGTTCAATTTCTAGGAAGGTCGCAGCCACTTTAGCCGAAACGGTCGGCTCTACGTGTGGCAGTCGCGGCACGGTGCCAAGACACGGCGCTGGCAATGTGGCTTCGAGTGTGGCGACGTTTTCTGCAAAACAGGACATATTGGCATCGACCGTGTTTGCCACCCAGCCTGCCAAATGTAGGCCGCGAGCACGAATCGCCTCCGCTGTGAGCAGCGCATGATTGAGGCAACCCAAACGCATACCGACCACAAGGATAACGTCGAGTTTAAGCGTTGTCGGCAAGATCGACATCGATTCAGTGGCCGATAGGGGCACCAAAAATCCACCGGCACCCTCGACGAGCACAGTGTCGTGTGACGCGCTTAATGCGTTGTAGGCGTTCTGAATGATGTCAAGATCGACCACACAACTCTCATGGGCGGCGGCGATGTGCGGCGCAATGGCTTCGTTGAAACAGTAGGGGTTTACGAGTGACGGTGCAATAGGTTTCCCGTAGGCTGCGACTAACGCATGGACGTCTTCGTTGGCGTTTACCCCGTCGAGCAGAATTGTTCCTGCCGCAATGGGCTTCATCGGTGCAACGCGCAGACCACGTTGCCGGAATGTGTGAATTAGCGCGCAGGCCACAAAGGTCTTACCAATTTCGGTGTCTGTGCCCGTGATGAAGAAGCGTCTCATGACAGTCCCACCATTCGCTTGAATTGACCAAGGGGAATAGCCTGCTGTCCATCAATGGTCTTGCGTTGAGTGTGCGTTGGCTTCCACGCGTGCCCGTACACAACTTCATAGGTGGCGGGGAGTTTTCCATTTTGCCGAAACGCTTCATATGCGATCACAAGTTCTTGCCACCGCGCCCGGCCCATCAAGCCAGCCGAACGATTTGGCAAAACGTTATGAGCACCGATTCCCTTTAATTCCCGAAGCAGCGTCTTGAGTTCGCCGTAGGTAATGGTGATGGTTTCTTGGTCCATCACTGGATCGGCAAATGACGTATGCAGAAGAATGTCACCGAGGTCGTGCATATCGGTGAATGTGTTCACATGTGGCGCGTCGTCAACTTGCCGAAATGCTGCTTTCAACTCTTTCAGAGTGTCCGGTCCAAAGGTGGTGAACATCAGCAAACCGTTTGGCGATAGCACACGTATCGCTTCACGCGCGACGACTTCGACGTCACACCATTGTAGGGTGAGGTTTGATAGGATGAGGTCAACACTCTCGTCCGCAATTGGCAGTGATTCCCCATTGGTGCAAACGAAGTGTATTCGTGGCGATTTTTGTAATAGTCGAGACATCAGCCCCAACCGTGGTTGCTGCGCGGCGGCTGCCCTACACATGCTTTCAGCCAGATCGACTGCGACGAGTTGTGCATTCGGAAATCGCTCAGCGATTTTCCGTGTTGCGTATCCGGTGCCACAGCCAAGCTCCAAGATGCGTTGCGGCGTCAGCTTGATGTAGTCGAGTCGCTCGAACAACCTATCTGCAATTTCGCGTTGTAAAAACGCATGCTCGTCATAGGTCGCCGCAGCGCTATTGAAGGATCGACGCACGTTGCGCGTCAAAGGCAGTGTTGGATGACGATCAGTCATTTAGAAACGCGAGGACGTGGTCGAGAAAAATATCGCGATGCGATAGAAAAGGCGCATGCGCGGCGTGTTCGATCAAGCAATAAATACTGTTCGGCAGATGATCGGCTAACCACTCCGCCGATGCGGTGGAGGTGAGCGCGTCATGGTCGCCTTGAATGACCAAGGCGGGATGTGGGATCAAGGGAATGCTCGTGCGCAGATCACTCGCCTTGAGGATTTCGAGTGCTGCCGCAAGACTTTCGACGGATGGCGCACCATGCGCTTCGACTGCCTCATAAACTTGGCGGATGAGGTCGCGCATCTTGGGCTGGTTGAGGGCCTGTAGTGCAAGGAAATTGCGAATGGTTGCCGCATATTGGCTGCCGAGGCGCGCGGCAAATTCGGCGAGCACTTCTGGCCGCTTGCCCTGCGGCCAATCCGGCGCTTGGATGAAACGTGGCGTACAACACACAGTCACCATGCGTTCGATACGTTGTGGATGCCGCGCCGCGATGGCCAATGCGGTGTGACCGCCGAGCGACCATCCCATGATGTGGGATTGCGTCGGCATCGCGCCGAGCACGGCATCGGCGAATGCGTTCATGCTCGTTACCGGCGTGAGATGTGAGCGGCCGTGGCCGGGCAGGTCGATGATGTGCAGCGTGAAGTGTGTCGCGAGCGCCGCACGCACGCCATTCCATACCGCACCGTTGAGTCCCCAGCCGTGTAACAACGTGAGATTCGGCGACGATGGTTTTGGCCCGGGGACAACGTCAACAAACATACTCATCATGCTCCCCGTAATGGTCGCCCCATCAAGCTGACTTCGATATCGGTGATGGCAGTAATGAGGTCGAATACGTCGTCGGCAATATGGGCAGACGACAATGACACGCGCAGCCGCGCAGTTCCCTGCGGAACCGTCGGTGGTCGAATCGCGGGCACAAGGAAATGTCGCTGCCGCAGTTGCTCGGCGAAGTCGAGTGTCGTGGCGTTGTCACCGACGATGATTGGTTGAATCGCCGTTTGTGAAAACGGCAGCTTCGCGAAGTGCAATTTCAATGAGCTGTTAAAAAAGTCGATCAGTGTTCGCAGATGGCGACGTCGCTCGTGATCCTCGGCCATCACATCGAGCGCGGCAATCGCACCTGCCGCCAGTGCAGGCGGTGTCGCCGTGGAAAACAGGTAAGTACGTGCCGCTTGCATGATCCAGTCGATGACATCTTCGTGTCCAGCGACAAATGCACCGTAGCCGCCAGCGGCTTTGCCCAATGTCGCCATATAGACGATGCGTGGATTTGCCGGTTTCGCGTTTGATCCAATCAAATTGAAGTGTTCCAGCACACCGCGACCGCGGTAGCCCAAAATGCCGAAGCCGTGCGCGTCGTCGAGTACCAGAAGTGCATTGTAGGTCTCAGCGAGTTCCAAAAGCTCCAAGATAGGAGCGACGTCGCCATCCATACTAAACACAGCGTCCGTGGCAATGACCATTCGCGCCGCACTTTTACTCGTGGCGCGCCACTGTGCAAGCATCGTGCGGAGTTTTTCTACATCGTTGTGTGGATAGCGCTTGAATGTGGCGCGTGAAAGCTGTGCGCCGTCGTTGAGACATGCATGGTTGAGCTTGTCGGCGAAGATTACGTCACCTCGCCCGACAAGTGCCGTGAGAATGCCGAGATTTGCGGCGTAGCCCGACCCGAACAATAGCGCTTTCGGCATACCGACATAAGCGGCGAGCCGCTGCTCGAGTTCCTCGTGCAGTGCGCTGTGTCCGGTCACCATATGTGACGCACCAGCACCTAGGCCATATTTTGTTAGTGCGCGCATGGTGGCTTCAACCACACGCGGATGATTGGCCAGCCCCAAGTAGTCATTGCTGGCAAAGGACAGCACCCGCTGGCCGTCGATGACCATCGAGGCATCCTGTGCGCTCGATACCAGCCGGCGCGTGCGCAACTGGTCGGCTTGTGCAAGCTCGGAGAGGTGGGCGGAGAAATCGGAGACAGGCATGCAGTGGTGGGCTACGGATGGTATGTGGTTGGAACCGCAGATGGACGCAGATACACGCAGATGGATTGACACATGTACTGAAAACAGCGGGAAGCGACCATTGCGGGGCGGCTATTGCATTCTGGTAATTCTTCGGCCAGCCTTAGATGGGCATGATGCTGATTGCGATCTACGTTCATCTGCGGTCTCATAACGCCATGGCGTTTTGCCAAATTACCTCGGCTCAATACCCAACTTTGAGAATAGGGCGCGGTCGCGTTCAACATCGGGATTGCCGGTAGTCAGTAACTTTTCACCGTAAAAGATGGAGTTGGCTCCCGCTAGAAAACAGAGGGCTTGAGTGGCTTCGTTCATTTCCTGCCGACCAGCAGACAATCTGACAAAACTTTTCGGCATGGTGATACGTGCGGCCGCAATAGTGCGCACGAACTCAGTCCAGTCAATCGCTCTCTCGCCCTTCAAGGTATCGTGTAAGGGCGTACCTTCAACTTGTACTAGATAGTTAATTGGAACCGATTCAGGTGGTGGGTCAAGGCTCGCGAGTTGTGCGATTAGCCCGGCGCGCTCAGTACGCGATTCACCCATGCCGACGATGCCGCCGCAGCAGACGTTGATCCCCGCATCACGAACGCGATGCAACGTATCTAGCCGGTCCTGATACTCGCGTGTGGTGACGATATCACCGTATTTTTCAGGCGACGTATCCAGATTGTGATTGTAGTAATCGAGCCCGGCTTCTCGTAATTGCTCAGCCTGACCATCCTTGAGCATACCGAGCGTGCAGCAGGTTTCTAAGCCGAGCGCTTTCACCTCTCGGACCATTGTGACCACCGCATCTAGATCGCGTTGCTTAGGGCCACGCCATGCTGCTCCCATACAAAAACGCGATGCGCCATTCTCTTTGGCGCGCATCGCGGTACGCACCACCTCATCGACATTGAGCAATTCTTCATTATCGACACCAGTTGTATAACGTGCGGCTTGTGGACAATAACCGCAGTCTTCTGAGCATCCACCAGTCTTGATCGATAGCAGTGTGGAGAGTTGAACCTGATTCGGTGTGTGATTCGCTCGGTGTACCGTCTGCGCCTGAAACATTAGTTCGTTAAATGGCAGATTGAACAGTGCTTCGACATCGGCCACTGACCACGACGACGATTGCCAGCGGCGCGAAAGATGTACGGGCTGCGTAGCGGTGTCCTGCGATGGCGTGGTGTCGGGCACAGCGTTCGCGTGTGTGCGTGGCGTGGTAGAGCGCATAGAATTCCTGAAAATAGACTTGGTCGCGGCGCGGGGCACCATCGGCGGGACAAAGCGCGGCATTGGCGGCTAAACTTCGACTATGAATTCTGCCTTGCGATATGTCAAATTTAGAGCGTGTTTTGAACGACAATTGCCAAACCAGTCGGCGGCTCCCCGCTTGGGCGGCGGGCGTACCCGCCGTGCGGGGCCTTGATGCCGCGACCGCTTTTTTCCGGACTCGGATGGCTCGATTTTCCGCAGGCATGCGCGCTGTGTGATGCTGAGGACCGTGCGGCGATTTGCTCATCCTGCGCATCATCTTTGTTGCGGCCCGATGTTGCTCAATCTTGCCCGGTTTGCGCAATTCCCGCGCGTCTCGGTCAAGTCTGTGGCCAATGCTTACGCGCTGCGCCTCAATTTGATGCAACCGTCACAGCGTTTCACTACGTTTACCCGCTAGACCGATTAGTGCAATCGTTTAAGTTTCGGGCCGATCTGAAATTAGCGGCATTTTTTGCCGACGTACTCACCGCGAGTGTGTCAGCACATTACCGCGCCTTGGCGATAAACGCACTGCCGACAGTGGTGGTGGCGCTGCCGCTTGCCCACCGCCGTCTCCGCGAGCGCGGGTTCAATCAAGCCGCATTGCTCGCTGACGGGGTGGCGAGGCGCCTCAATCTACCTGCGGCACACGATGCGATGCTACGCATTCGCGAGACCCAGCCGCAGTCGGGGCTCACGCGTGAAGCCCGTATCAAAAACATCCGCGGTGCTTTTGATTGTTCAACCAGTCTTGACGGGCGACATGTCGCGATTGTCGATGACGTGATGACCACTGGTGCAACGCTCTCTGAAGCCGCCAAAGTGCTCAAGCGTGCAGGTGCTGTGCGTGTCGATGCCTGGGTGTTATCGCGCGCCGTGATGGAATCAACCGCCGGAACGGTACATGCTTGACGTTGTATTGGTGAATCCAGAAATTCCCCCCAATACCGGCAACGTGATTCGGCTATGCGCAAATGCGGGCGCGCGATTGCACCTTGTCCATCCGCTCGGCTTTGTGTGGGATGACAAACGCGTTCGACGCGCCGGGCTCGATTACCATGAGCTCGCTAATGTCACGCACCACGACGGCTGGGTTGCGTGCGTTGCTGCACTGGTGGGCCGCCGCTTGATTGCGGTAGAAACAGGCGGGAGTTTGCGGCACGACCAATTTCAGTATCGCGCAGACGACGTATTAGTTTTCGGTCGGGAAACAGCAGGCTTATCGCGAGAAATCCTGACGGATATTCCGCTGATGCAGCGCGTGACGTTGCCGATGATGCCCGGCAATCGCAGCCTGAATCTTTCGAACACGGTTGCAGTGGCGGTATACGAAGCGTGGCGGCAGATGGCTTTTGAGGGTGGCGCGATCCGCTAGCTCGAACATTTCATGGGGGCACGTTTGAAAGCAGGTGAGTGGGTGAGTGGGTGAGCGATTGTTCGCCCGACCGACCACAGCATCGCGCGCCGTGTTTACCCAATGCGTACGGGAGGAAGGCGCTTGTTTGCCAATTGCGTGTGAACTGCGGTGGCAAACGCGGTGGCAAACGCGGTGCCATCCAACCACCAGGGAGCGAACGTGCAGGCTGCATCCACGGCAAAGGAAGAACGCGCCAAAATGGCACGCTAATCCCCCAGAAGTAACGTGCTTCGACAAAGCGGACGAGCTGTGAAATATGCGGGCTACCCCGCTCGTCGAAGACGTGAAACTTAATTGATCGTGATGCGCTTTGCTGCCGGTTGCAGTTTTTTCGGCAACACGAGGCTTAACAGTCCATTGGCGTACTTGGCTTCCACGTTGGCGTCGTCAATTTCTTGGGCAACGACAAAGCTGCGCGAGGTCTTGCCATAGAAACGCTCAGAGTGCACCACGCTCTCGCCCTCGTTGGTCGAGGTTTCGCGTTTGATTTCGGCTTCGATTGAGACTTCGTTTTTATCGACGTTCACACAGATGTCATCGCGCTGAACGCCAGCGAGTACGGCAGTGACACGGTAGGCTTTTTCATCTTCAGTGACGTCGATTTTGATACTGGGCTCGCCTGCATTCGCGGGGCCGAAGAAGCTCGCGAACAGATCTTCGGTCGAAGGGCGCGGGCGTGGTGTAAGGTTGTGTAGACGGACGAAGGTGTTCATGGTTTCTCCAAGACGAAAGTGAATTAGTTGATGAATCCGCACGATGCGAAAAACTGCATCTTGCGGTCGGCACTGATCGTGTTGTCAACCGAGGTTGGTGGTACATCTTCGGTTGCCAGTGCCACGCCAAGTAGATATTCCCAGTTGCCATAAAATCAAGTGCGTTTCATCGGTGTGATGTCAATATTTTGTAAGTGACGCTTGCTAGATTGGGAGTTGAAATTTGGTGATTGACCCCAATGCGCCCTCCACTTAAAAACCATTCAAGCTATCATTGAAGGCGCAGCGTTTTGAACTTCACTTTACGGAGAGTTTTATGAACAGCAAAATGATGTTATCGACAGCCATTGCAGGTTTGGTCGCCGTATCGGTCTTGAGTGGCACCGCCATGGCAGAAGACAAAAAAGAGGCCAAAAAAGAGGCCAAGGAAAAGTGTTTTGGTGTGGCCAAGAAAGGACAAAACGATTGCCATACTGCTAAGCATTCATGTGCGGGACAGGCGACTGCTGACAATTTGGCCGACGAGTGGAAATTTGTCGCCAAGGGTTCATGCGAGAAGATGGGAGGCAAATTGAAAGTCGCTTCTAACGACAAGGCGGCTGAGCCAAAGATGTCGGATAAGAAATAGTTTAAGGCGCACACTGACGGCGGCTACTCGTAATGCTGGCCGCCATTTGGCCTTTCCTCGCATTTGTCTTCAACAAACTCTCGTGCTGACGACATCTATTCGGCTCGTTGATGCGGTTGGCATTGGACTACGCGCTCCGCATTATCGTGCCATACAAGATGAGCAGTTTGGTCAATACGCCGCGCCGGCATTTTTAGAAGTCCATAGTGAGAATTTTTTCGGCGATGGTGGCCAGCCACTCGCCTATTTGTCTTGGTTTCGCGAGCGCTATCCGCTGTCATTGCATGGCGTAGGCTTGTCTCTCGGCTCGGCTGATCCGCTCAGCACACACCATCTGGCAACATTGAAGCGCCTCGTCGACCGCGTTGAACCCATGCTGCTATCGGAGCATCTGTGTTGGGTCGGTGTTGGCGGCCGGTACCTTAATGATCTATTGCCAGTTCCCTATACGGATGCGTCCTTAGTGCATGTGGTAAATCACATTGATCAGGCGCAGTCATACTTACAACGTCCACTCCTGATCGAGAATGTGTCGAGCTACCTTGAGTTTGCCGAATCAACGATTCCGGAGTGGGAGTTTGTCGCCGAGGTATCACGGCGCAGCGGCTGTCAGCTTTTGCTCGATGTAAACAACATCTACGTCAATAGCGTCAACCAGCAGTTTGATGCAATGACTTACCTGAGGGCGATTCCGGTGGACGCTGTGGCTGAAATACACTTGGCCGGATATCAAGATACGGGCGATGTGCTCATTGACACACATGGCGCCGCCGTAAGCGATCCAGTGTGGGCGCTGTATGGCCAAGCGATCGCCCGCTTTGGCTGCGTGCCAACGCTGATTGAATGGGATGCCGATATCCCGACGCTCGACGTGCTGCTGGCCGAGGCATCTCACGCGAGGGAGATCATGCGCCATGGTCGCTGATGCGAGCGAGGAGAGCGACTTCGCGGCAATCCAACGCCGCATGACCCAAGCGATCATTGACGCCGATGGCGTGTCGTCCCCAGCGTTGGATGACATTCGACCGAGCAGTTTGTCTGCCGCGCGGCGACTGGCGATCTATCGATACAACGTCATCACCAATCTGACCAATGCACTCACGGATCTCTACCCAGTCGTTTGTAACATTGTCGGCGTTCCTTTTTTTCGCGAGGCAGCGAGAGTCTTCATCGTCTCGGTACCATCGATATCAGGCAACCTTAACGACTTTGGTGAGCAATTCGGCGTGTTCTTGCGCGGGTATCTGCCCGCAGCAGAGTTACCGTATCTCACCGATGTCGCAACGATCGAGTGGCAATGGCATCGCGCATTCCACGCGGCTGATGGCGATTCAGACGCCGCCATGGATGCGACATCGCTCATTTCGCGGCTGGGCGAATTAGACCCTGATACCCTGCCGAATGTGTGCTTTGCGCTTCATCCTGCCGTCGCGCTAATCCAATCAAGATTTCCGCTGTTCACGGTTTGGCAAATGAACCAGCCCGACTATGATGGCGCATGGGAGATCGATTGGACGTGCGCTGAGATGGTTGTGGTTCATCGCGATGGTTTTGCGGTCACGATTCGACAAATCGACTCCGCCACATTCGCCTTCTTGAGCGCACTCGTCGAAAAAAAGAGTCTTGCCGAGGCCTTCGAGCTGGCCTTAAACGCCGATGCGCAATTTAACTTGCAAGGGTTCTTGCTCAGTAGCGTCCAATCGAACATCATCATCGACTTTTCGTCACCGGCATGAGCGCCGTAATCCACGGAAGTGAAGGAGACTCGCGCCTGAATCTGCAAAAACGTTTGAAACAGGCCGCCGATAAAGGACTTTGCCGGAATGGGCACTTCTATAAACCTGCTGCGTGGGCGAATTTCGCGCCTGCGGTGCTCGCCGTACACTGGGTACGTGTCCCGTGTTTGCCAAACCCGTCGGCACGAACTTCGCCCGCTCGCGACGGTTTCGAGAAGTTCCCAAATCGTTGACTACAAAACGTAGCGCGCGAGGTCTTCGCTTTTCGCTAGTGCGCCGAGCTTCTCATCGACGTATTCTGGTGTGACAGTAAACGCTGGTGATGCGGCGTCGGCATCAAAGCTCAGGTCTTCGAGAAGTTTTTCCATCACGGTATAAAGCCGTCGAGCGCCGATGTTCTCCGTCTTTTCATTCACCGCATAAGCAATCTCGGCCAGACGGCGGACTGCCGCCGCAGGAAAGGTCAGCGCCACATTTTCAGTACTCAGAAGCGCTTGATATTGCTTGGTCAGGCAGGCGTCGGTGTTTGTCAGAATCGCTTCGAAGTCATCGACAGAGAGTGACTGCAATTCGACGCGTATCGGCAGACGACCTTGTAATTCAGGAATTAAATCCGACGGCTTTGCGAGATGAAACGCGCCCGAAGCGATGAACAAAATATGGTCGGTCTTGACCATGCCGTATTTGGTTGAGATGGTGGTGCCCTCGACCAGTGGCAGCAAATCCCGTTGCACGCCCTGTCGCGAGACGTCAGCACCTTGCAAATCCGAACGTGTGGCGATCTTGTCGATCTCGTCGAGGAAAACGATACCGTTTTGCTCGACGTTTTTTAATGCGTCTAGCTTCGTGTCCTCGTCGTTGACGAGTTTCATGGCTTCGTCATCGGTCAGCAGTCGCATCGCTTCTTTCACAGTGACTTTGCGTGGCTTCTTGCGGCCGCTACCCATGTCCTTGAACATTCCTTGCAATTGCTGGGTCAGATCCTCCATCCCTGGTGGCCCAAAGATCTCCATGGACGCGGGGGATGCAGAGACTTCAATTTCAATTTCGCGATCATCGAGCTTGCCCTCGCGCAACATCTTGCGAAACTTTTGGCGCGTCGTGTTATCGGCAGTTGCCGTCTCCTCGCTATCTGCCTTGCCGTAGAAATCGAAACTGCGCGCTTGCGGCAAAAGCACGTCAAGAACCTGCTCCTCCGCGTTGTCGGCGGCGAGATGGCGCATTTTTTGTGAGGCCGCCTCACGCGCATCTTTGATTGCGGTTTCGACCAGATCGCGAATGATGGTATCGACATCGCGCCCCACATAGCCGACCTCGGTGAATTTCGTCGCTTCAATTTTGATGAACGGCGCGTTGGCGAGCTTTGCCAAGCGCCGCGCGATTTCGGTCTTGCCAACACCCGTCGGCCCGATCATCAGAATGTTCTTTGGCGTGATCTCGGTACGCAATGGTTCATCAACTTGACTGCGCCGCCAGCGGTTCCGAAGCGCAATCGCAACCGCCCGCTTTGCAGCCGCTTGCCCGACAATATGTTTGTCGAGTTCACTGACGATTTCTTTCGGCGTCATCATTTCAACACTTCGATCATATGCGATTGATTAGTGTAAATACAGAGGTCGCCTGCTATGGTGAGAGCCTTCTTGACAACGTCCTCCGGGGGTAAATCGCTGTTTTGCAGCAGCGCAAGTGCGGCAGCATGGGCGTATGGGCCACCAGAGCCAATGGCCAGCAGTCCATGTTCTGGCTCCAAGACATCACCATTGCCCGTGATGATAAGCGAGGTGGTGGTATCGGCGATGGTGAGCATCGCCTCCAATCGACGCAACATACGGTCGGTACGCCAATCTTTGGTCAACTCAATAGCCGCGCGCATCAGGTTACCTTGGTGTTTCTCGAGCTTCGTTTCAAAGCGCTCGAATAGCGTGAACGCATCCGCAGTCGCGCCAGCAAATCCAGCCAGCACTTGATCCTTGTACAAACGTCGGACTTTGCGTGCACTTGCCTTGACGATGATATTGCCCAGCGTCACTTGGCCGTCACCACCCATTGCGACGTGCCTGCCGCGGCGGACAGAAACGATGGTGGTTCCATGATACTGCTCGGGCTGCTGTGACATGAGGGGGATACCAATAGACTAAACAAAAAATGGCCTTACCGTATGCGACTACTTGATCGCCTCAGCGTTTGTCAGCCGGTAGAACAGTTGCGTATCGTTGACCAACTCGAATCGCCCACTCACGATGATCGGTTCCCACTGGTTGTATTCAACCGGAATTTTGGCGACGACTTCGACGAGTGAATCCGGCCCCTGATAGACGCAGTACGGACAATGGGATGGCAATGGAGACAGTAGAAAATGTTTCTGGCGGGCCGAAGTTGAAAGCGGCATGACAAATCCGTAAAGCTTGACCTCTTTTTTGTCGAGCTCCTGAATGCGCGGCCCGAACTCCGGCAGCATTTGTGGCGCACCTGGCTTAGTACCTTTGCCTTTGACCTCGACAAGCTTTACCTGACGCAGCAACTGCCACGGCACTGTGCCGGCAGGCAGCGGATCTTTGCCAATGAAGCCGAACAGTTGTTCGTCAGGAATTTTACCCGGCTGGTTGCCGACCAGCGGACCGGGTTGTGCCTGCGCGGTGAGCGTGCCGAGGCTCAATGCGATCGCGGTAAGCAACGAAAAAAAATGCGTTGACATTCGTTTGAAGTCCAATGCATTGGTGTGGGGAAAACTGGGTCTTAACAGATTCATTTCAACTTATCTCCTGCGCCATAGGTCGCGCAAACATCTTCTAGTACCGAGAAACCAAATTGCGGTTTATTTCTCTGCCAGCAATTCCGGTGTGGCATCGCGATAGGCGCGCCACGCCGGCATCAACGACGCCACCAGCGCCAACACCAACGCACCGCCGATAATCCACCACTCTTGCGTGATCCAGACGCGCCCGCCGATTGCCACTCGCTGGGACGCCGCAAAGGTCTGTCCGATCCACTCTGCGGCGGCATGTCCCATCGTGACGCCAAGTATAACGCCCAGTATTCCGAGGATTGCGCCTTGGAGCATGGTCGAAAGCACAACGACCATCGGCGAAGCGCCGAGGACCCGTAGCAGCGCCAAGTCTGCGCGACGTTCATCGAGTGCATTCATGAGCCCGATGAAGATGCCGAGGCCAGCACATACCATCATGACGACGGCGAACCCTTTGAGTGCGGTGACCCCCACACCAACCAGTTGGAACAGTCGCGCACTCTCGAGTGCCGGTGAAGCCGCCTGCATGGCAGAGCTTGCGTTGACGGTGCGGGGAAAGCTCACTGCAGCCAGCGGCGTGGCGTATTGAATCAAATACGCGGTAACTTCACGTTTTTCATCTTCACCGTGTTCGTGGTCATCAACCTTTCCGGCGGGTGTTGGCTTGGCGTCGTGCGCATGGTCATGCTTGTTGCCGGGTTTGTCGCCATGTTGAGGCTTGGCGTCGTGCGCATGGTCATGCTTGTTGCCGGGTTTGTCGCCATGTTGATGTTTTACATCCTTGGCGGTGTTTTGTTTTGCTGGCGTCGATGGTGCAGAGGCCATCGCCGGAGGGGCGGTGTGGTCATGCAGCTCCCATACACTGGCGAGATCAGTGAGTATGAGGCGATCCATGACAGTACCCGAACTCGCCAGTACACCCACCACGATATACGGATGATCGCCGTGTTCACTACCGCCACCCTCTGCCAAGCCGTGGGTGCCGACAAACTCCGCGCCAACGCCCAACCCTGTCGCGCGCGCCGCGTCAGCACCAAGTACCGCTTCAAGTGGTTTCTCCCACAGCCTGCCGCCCGCAACTTTTCCTTGATAGAGGTGCAGATAGTCCTTTGAGGCACCAACAATTCGGAAACCCTTGTAGCTATCCCCAAGCGCGAGTGGTACAGCACGTTTCACCATGGGGGATGAAATGATGGGGGCGGCATCGGCGGCTAGGATATTGCCGGTGGGAATATCGACCTGAAAAACTGACGATAAGATGAGTTGCATTGGGCTACCCTTGGCGCCGATCACCAAGTCGATCCCTGCACTGTCGCGCTCCATGCGATCTTCCGCTTGCGCCAGCAACAGTACCAGGGCGATGATGGTGCCGACACCCAAGCCGAGTAACAATACGTTGAGCGCGGTGGCGAGTTTCTTCTCGCGCAGATAGGCCGCTGCGATAGAAAATGCGGTGGCTAATTGATTCATGCGGCCCCCAACAAAACGATGTTGGCAAAATGTGACTTGATGCGATCATCGTGTGTCGCAACAATCAGGGTTGCGCTGTGTAACGCCGCCTGATCTAGCAGTAGCTTGATGGCCGCCGCACAATTTTTGTCATCGAGCGCGGAAGTCGGCTCATCGGCGAGCAGCAGTGCCGGTTTGTTTACCAGCGCACGCGCAATCGCCGCACGTTGTGCTTCACCCTGCGATAGTTGGCGCGGATAACGATCAAGTTTATCGACGATGTCCAGCGCCTGTGCGAGGTATTCAATGAATGTATGGTCCACTTTCGTGCCGACGAGCCGTTGCGCAAGCAGCAAGTTGGCGCGAATGGTCATGGCCGAAATCAAGTGGAGGCGTTGCATCACCATACCGATCTTCGAGCCGCGCAGTTGATCCCGATCCCCGGCGGTCGCGGAAACCATATCTGCGCCAGCAACTTCGGTGCGACCAGAGAGCACAACTTGCAGTCCGGCGATGCAATTGAGGAGGGTGGTCTTGCCGCTTCCCGACGGTCCCAGCAAAAGGGTATGGTTGCCCTGAGTGACGGTGAGATTGGGTAGGGCGATCGTCGGCTGTGCGCTTGCTTTGCCTCCGTAACGGCAGGTTACATCCTGCATGAAAACCAGTGTGTTCATGGCGGCTATTTGATTTCAATCGCAGTTTTGGCGGTGTCGGTGACGCAGTATGCGAGGCCCTCAACAAAAATTCGCTTCGGTAGGTTTCGTCCAATGAACACCATTTTGGATTCGCGGATTTCATCAGCGGCCCAAGGCTTGCCGGGTGTGCCGCCCATCAGCATATGTACGCCTTGAAAGATCATACGATTCGGTTGGCCTTCGATGCTCAGCACGCCCTTGTAGCGCAGCATATCGGCACCGTAGGTTTGAATCAGGAGTGACAGAAACGCTTCGATTTTTTCCATATCAAGTGGACGCGCATCCTTCCAGACAAACGATTGCACGTCATCAGAGTGGGTATGGTGATCTTCCGTCAGAAAGGTCGGATCAATTTCAAGGATGCCGTTTAAGTTAAAGCCACGAATGTCGAGAATTTCCTTTAAATCAGCCGTTCCGAAATTGACTTTCTGAAACGCTGCCCGCGGGTTCATTCGGCGCAGCCGTGCCATCAATTGTTGCGTTTCTTCGTCGGCGACTAAATCGGTTTTGGATAACAAGATACGGTCGGCAAAACCAACTTGCGCACGCGCTTCGCTGTTGGCCGTCAACGTGTCGGCACCGTGTTTGGCATCGACCACTGTCAACACGGCGTCGAGTACGTATTGATCGTGAATATCCTCGTCCATAAAAAATGACTGTGCGACCGGGCCGGGCTCGGCCATGCCGGTCGTTTCGATGATGACGCGATCAAACTTGAGAGTGCCTTTTTTACGTTTGGCGGCGAGATCGCCAAGAATACGCACCAAGTCGCCGCGTACCGTACAGCAGATGCAGCCATTGTTCATCTCAACAATTTGCTCATCGCGATCCTGAACGAGAATTTCATTGTCGATACCCTCGGCACCAAACTCGTTTTCAATCACCGCGATTTTTTCACCGTGGCGTTCGGTGAGGATACGGTTTAGGAGTGTGGTCTTGCCAGCGCCGAGGAATCCGGTCAGGATGGTGGCGGGAATGAGGTTAGGATTTGCCATAGTTTGAGTCAGATTTTGATCAAGAAAGTGGTTAAAAAGTTCAGGGAGAGATCGTTATAAATTTGGGCGACGAAGGTCAATACAAGATTAAGCGGCGGCGTATTCAAGCGATTTTTGTTGTAAAAAACCATCGAGGTTATCGCGGATCGCCTGAACGTCGAAGTCTCTGGTGATGAAGACCAGACGAGTTCGATGATTCGTATCCGGCCAGTTCGCCAGCGTAGCGATTGGGTAGAGCGTGTGTTGGACCGCATGCACCACGCGTGGCTGGCTTTCACCGCGAACGTTGACAATGCCTTTGACACGAAGCAACTGTTCACCGCGCATGTCTTGTAGCATTTCAATGGCCTCCACTAAACGATCAAGCTCGATTGGCATGTCGTACTCAAGCGAGATCGAGCCGATGCCATCCTGATGTCGGCGGGACACAGGTCGGTAGGTCTCTGCGCGTAGCCAATTTGTCACATCGGGAATACGTTCCTCGGGCTGGTATATGCCAGTCGCAAAAAAAGCCTTCGTGTTGACTTGAGCTTGAAGCGCATCCAGTGTGATGGCGCCAGGGTTGATGGCGCGCACGCGGGCTCGAACCTTCGCCAGCGCTACGGGGTCGGCAATATCGAGCTTGGTGAAAACGATACGATCCGCAATGGCAATCTGCTTGACGGATTCTGGGTGAGCATCCAACTGTGCATCGATGTGTGTGACATCAACGGTCGTCACCACGCCCGAAAGGGTGTAGCGCGCCGCAACCAGCGGCATTTCGAGCAGGGTATGCATGATTGGCGCCGGATCTGCTAATCCAGTGGTTTCAATGACGAGGCGTGTAAAGGCGGGGATTTCGCCCTGTGCGCGTTTGAAGTAAAGCTCGCGCAAGATGCGAACCATGTCCCCTGAGACCGAGCAGCAGACGCAGCCGTTTTGTAAGACCTGAATATTTTCATTCGCCTCGCGCACCAGCAAATGGTCGATCGATACCGCGCCGAATTCATTGATCAAGACAGCCGTCTGGGGCGCATCCGGTGAATTCAGGATGTGATTGAGGAGCGTGGTTTTGCCGCTACCGAGATAGCCAGTCAGTAGCGTGACCGGCGTGATGGCCGAGGCGGTCATGTCAGGAAATTCGCTGCTTGTGGGTTAAGTGCAGTGCAGACAGAGACCGCGAAACTTCAGATCGACTTCGCTTGGCTTAAATCCGACGGGCAAGCGGAAATTAAGTTTGTTCGGTACATCATCCAGGCAGAAGGTCTGCCCGCAGGTATTGCAGGTGAAGTGGGCATGCTGGTGATGCGGTACGATTGACGCATTTGGGTCGTTGATCATGAAGCGCCAAACGCGATCATCGCCCGCGATACGGTGTGCGATGCCAACTTCGACGAGCCACTCCAGCACGCGATAGACGGTGACACGATCAATCGGGTGATGCTTCGCCAGCGCTTGCGCGACGTCAAAGTGTGACGCGGCGTGGTCTAGTGACATTAAACAGGCCAGCACCGCCACACGTGGCTGAGTCAGCCGGTCAGCAGTTCGGCGGATCGCGGCCTCGGCCTCGGGGATGCGCGAAAGGTATGCGGGTGTTTCCGGCGGTGCCTTGGTTTTGGCGTGAGGTGTCATGGCGGGTCTGTGGTGTCGTGGCGTGCGGATCGTCTTCCGAACGGCTGGTGGGGAGACACATTCTCCTCGGAGAACGCACTAGATGCAACTGAGTTGTTAGATGCAACTCTTTCTGGAAAGGGAACTTCTATAAACCTGCTGCGTGGGCGAATTTCGCGCCTGCGGTGCCCGTCGTACACTGGGTACGTGTCCGCTCCTCACTGCCAACTTCACCCGCTCGTGACGGTTTTTAGAAGTTCCCAAAAATAGAAACACAAGCAAAGACGGCGGTTTTGAAGCGAAAACGTCTGGAAACGCCCGCCAAATGGGGACTTTTTTATTTTTTGCTTTTGGCGTCGGCTACTTCGGCGGCGCAAGTGTAAGCGTGTGTTTTGTCTGACCCGCGAGCAACGGTTGCGGCGCACCGTCCAACCACTGTTGGTGACCGGCCCCATAGAACGGCGATAACGGATGGCCGCTTTGGCCGCCGGCAACGGTGAGAATGCCCTGCTCTTCTTTGCCGGGTGAGACGACCAAGCGTTGTGACGCGCTAAAACCGGGTGCGGCGACACGCGGCATGTGGTTGTCGCCGGCTAATGGTCGCGACGGCATGTCGAGATAGGGCGACAAAAATGGCATCGCTCGCGAGAACGGGTGTTTGATGCGCGACATGTTGCGGTTGCCCCATGTTGCGTTCTCCAACGAGCCGTGCTGTTTGACCAGTTCGTCGTGTACCCAGACCAATTGGGCATCCAAGAAATGCGGCCACGACAGATAGCCTTTAGGCAACAAGTGTGGCGCTTCGGCTTCAATTGCTTGCCAGGCGGCATACTCGAAACGGGCATCGTGGTTCAACGCAGCGTCACTTTTCTCGGGCGAGTCTATTGTTGCGGTATTCGCATTTTTGCTGGCCAGCCATGCGCGCCATAACTCGCTCTGTACGCGTTCTCGAAACGCCCTCGCAACACGATGCCCGACTTCATCAATATCCGCCGCGCCATTCCAAGTTTTCAGTTTTGTCACAAGTGCAGCGAGTGGCGGCGGGGTGGAAGGTGCCGCACCACGAGCAACGGCAAGCGCCGCCCAACGTTTCAAGAAGCGTGATTCACGGTCAAGCTGAATAGCGTAGAGCGTTTGTTCGGTATGTTTTGGGGTTTCGCGTAGCCGATCCCGAATCTGCATGGCGCGGGCGCCCAAGTCAAAACCACCGTCGCCGATGATTTCACTGCCAGCACCACCGAGTTGTTTACTGTTTGCCGTCCACAACAACCCGTCAGCGGGATTCTTGATCACCGGATACTTGCCGGGGTCGAGCCAGCCGGTCGGGAGCTGATCCAACGGCGTTGGCGTGCCACGACTGACTCGCCACTGCGGGCGCGCCGGGATACGTCCGGCCACGGTCCACGCGATATTGCCGACATTGTCTGCGATGAGGATGTTCTGATGCGGCATCGGTGTGTTATGCGCGAACCTGATTGCCGTGTCCAGATCGGTGGCAAACATGAAGCCAGACACACCGTTCAACATGGCACCAGACCGATACAAGACCCACGAAAGTGCATATTGGTTCTCCGCGTCACTCTTGAGGATGGGGCCTACGTCAGTCTCTTTGACCTCTAGCGCAACTGACTCGGCGCCCTTAACCAGAATCATCTCGGTGGTGGCGCGGGTCGTGAGGGGGCTTGCCCCGTTTTTCGGCAGCACCACCCAATCGAAAAACTGACCGTAGTTGTTGGTATATCCCCAGGCGATGTGACCGTTGCTGCCTGCGGTAACTTGCGGCACGCCCGGCAGTGTCATGCCGACCACACGCAGAGGCTTGCCGTTTTGGTTGAAGGTCATTTGTGCGCGAAACCAAATGCCTGGCGCGCTGAGACCTAAGTGCATATCGTCGGCAAGAATCGCGCGACCGTCCGCCGTGCGCATGCCGCTGACCGCCCAGTTGTTGCTACCCAAGTAAATTTCTGCCCTATCGCTATCTGGGGCGGGAGATTGACGCTGCATGCTTGCTGAGACTAACGGCGTTGCAGTGCTCGCTTTGCGCAGATCGATGTCGTCTGCTGTCGGCATTGCGGGCATCGTGGGCGTGATGCCATCTAGTGTGGCGTCCCACGGTCCGCCCTGCGGTCGTAACCAGTCGAACAGCTTGTCGCCGAGCAGCCTGCGCAGACGGATGTCGGCAAAGCGACTTTCAACACCGTCAGCTTGCAGCATGGTGTACATCTCGGCAACCACCAGTAACGAATCCTCTTCACGCCACGGTGCCGGGTCAGCGCGCAGCACGAGGTACTGCCACGGCTTCGCCGCCAGTGCGGCGACACCAGCGTTCACTCCCGCAGTGTAGGCCGTGTACCACGCCCGCTCCTCCGGTTGGGCGGCGGCAAATTCCGCTGCGGCGCGCGCGCGCAAGCGGTGAGCGCGTTTCTGTTTATCCATCGGGATGGTGGCGCCGCCCAATAGCGCGGAGAGTTCGCCAGCAGCCGAGCGACGGGCGAGATCCATTTCAAAAAAACGCTCTTGACCATGGACATAGCCAAGCGCACGAATCGCGTCGCGGCTGGTATCGGCGGTGATTGAGACCATGCCGTTCGCGTCGCGGGTGATGGTGACCGCTTTCTCCAAATTCGCCAGCGGTTTGTCACCATCGAGTATTGGCACACTCGCACGCACGACAAAGAATAGTGCGATCGCTGCCATTGCGATCAGGAGGGCAATGACGCCAACGCCTGCCAGCAATAATTTGAGCCAACGAATCGCCTTGGTGTCCCGGCTTTGAAAACTCATGTGTTGCCCTTTTTCTTGGCCCGAGGATGCGCTGCATCATAAACCTTGGCGAGGTGTTGAAAATCTAGGTGTGTATAGACCTGCGTGGATGCAATACTGGCGTGCCCCATCATCTCTTGTACCGCACGCAGATTTCCTGATGATTGCAAGACGTGTGAGGCAAAGGAGTGACGCAACATATGCGGGTGTACGTTGACGTCGAGGCCTTGTATCTTTGCCCAGCGCTTAATGCGCGATTGGAGCACGCTTGCCGCGATACGTTTGCCTTGGGTGCCTAAAAACAGCGCGAGGTCAGATGGGTTCTTTGGTGTTGGCCTGACATCTAGCCACTGTTTGACCGCCGCAATGGCGGGCTCACCGACCGGGATAATGCGCGTTTTATTTCCCTTGCCGAGTACACGCACTTCACGGCTCGCATAGTCGATGCTGTCCAGATTGAGACCCACCAGCTCAGCAATGCGTAAGCCGCAGGAATACAGCATTTCAAATGCTGCGCGATCACGGATGCCTGTGGGAGTATCGTCATCGAAGGTCACCAAGCGCACCGCCTCGTCGGGAGAAAGCGTACGAGGAAGGCGTTTCTCTGCTTTGGGCGCTCGGACGCCGTCGCATGGATTGATACTCCCGACCCCTTGTTTCAGGGCGTAACGAAAATAGCCGCGCCATCCAGACAGCAGGCGCGAAATGGCTTTAGGCGACATACCTTTGCTATGGATCGCCGCCAGAAATCGTCGGATGTCATTGCTGCCCAGACGATCAATCGGGGTGGCGCGTCGTACATCGTCAGACGATGCCGCAAACGTCGCAAGGTCATGCAGGTCGCGACGATAGTTTTCGATTGTGCGGGGAGACAGCCGCTTCTCGAACTGAAGATAGGCCAAATACTGTTCAGCGAGCGGCAACTTCAGCACCTCGTCTGGCTTAGCGCTGAGCTTAATCAGAGCATCCCTAATTGCGTTTTGAGCGTGGTCGTCATCTGGTTAGCACCTTTAACGCGACGACGCCCACCCGCAAATCAGTCCGCTTGATGGAGGTCGAGATGTTTGGCAAGGGCGTACGCAAAAACATCCCCGATGCGTGACAAGAACATCGTACCCATCCCGGTATAAAACCGCTCACTGTTCTCGCTGGCTAGAAGCAAAACACCAAAAATACGATCAGTTTTGAGTGGCACCATGGCATACGACTTCAGGTGTGGTGCATGTTCACCAAACCACAGGTTCGTTTCATAAACCGGATGACCGCCTACATAGGGTGCCGTCATGGCTTCAACAAATTGGGTCAGTTCAACGGTGACTGGCGTGAATTCTGGCGCTGGGCTTTCGCTAGGCGCGTCAGCGTGCCAAATACGTACAATCACATGCGGAATCTGAAATGCGTCCAAGAGGTCGAGATACAACGTATTGATGGTCGTTTCACGGTTTGCTGCGCCAATTAGTTTCAGCGTCAACGCATGAACCTTATCTGACAGCGCGTCGTTCTCTGCGCCGAATTGAATGAGATCGGTCAGCTTCGCCTCGAGCAGCTTCACGCGCTCGCGTGTGGCGATTAGTTGGCGTTCGGGGATCGAAACCGTACGACCGCCATGCGGATGCGGCACTTCAATGTTCAGAAGCACGTCGGGGTGGTGCTCGAAAAATTCTGGGTACTCGCGCAGGAATTCGGCGACTTGCTCGATCGACAGTTCGGCTGTGGACATGTGATTTTCTGGCTAAAGGGGTGGAGCGAACAGGGGTGGAGCGAACAGGGGTGGAGCGAACAGGGGTGGAGCCAACAGGGGTGGAGCGAACACTAAATCTCAATGACGCCGCGAAATACCATGGTCGCCTGACCGGACATCAATACTGGTGCCGTGGCATCTCGCAGTCCTTCCCATGTTACCGAAAGTTCGCCGCCGTGCGTACTCACGCGCACCGTCGGCTCAAGCAGTCCCCAACGAATACCGGCGACCACGGCGGCACAGGCTCCGGTTCCACAAGCCAGCGTTTCGCCAGCGCTGCGCTCCCAAACGCGGAGCCGAATGTGGCTTCGATCAATCACCTGCATGAAGCCAACATTGACACGCCGCGGAAACCGCGGGTGGTGCTCAATTATTGGCCCTTCCGTAGTGACGGGTGCCGTTTCGACATTAGCGACGACTTGTACCGCGTGAGGGTTCCCCATCGAAAGTACACTAATGCTTCTGGTACGACCATCGATGTCGAGGGGGTAGGTGTCATGTTCGGCCTCGGCCAAGAATGGTATCCGCTCAGGCGCAAAAATAGGAGCCCCCATGTTGACGGTAACGCTACCGTCGTGCTCGATTTTGGGGTGGATGACACCGTTGATTGTCTCAACAGTGAGCTCGGTTTTGGCGCTCAAGCCTTCGGCGCGGACGAAGATCGGAAAACAGCGCGAGCCGTTGCCACATTGCTCGACCTCGTCGCCGGTGTTGTTAAAAATACGGTAGCGAAAGTCGGCGAACGCAGACGTAGGTGGCTCAACCAGCAGCACTTGGTCGCAGCCGATACCGAAATGCCGATCAGCAATGGCACGAATCTGGTTCGGCGTCAGCGAGCGCGCTTCGGGGTGTGCGATGCCGTTGAGCATGATGAAATCATTGCCTTGGCCGTGCATTTTGGTAAAGGGTAGTCGCATATGAAATTTTCAGGCTAGTAGAAACTGGCTTCGCCCTCGGGTCGGGTCTTGAATCGTTTATGTACCCAAAAATACTGTTCTGGCATCTCCCGGATGCGCGCCTCAATAAACGCATTCATGCGATTGGCATCGGCGATTGGGTCGTCAGTCGGAAAGTTTTCCCACGGCGGGTAGTACCGAAGCTCGTAGCCGTTCGGCGTTTGGCGCGTAATCGCGGGGATGACCTTTGCGCCAGTGATTTGACATAGTCGCGACAAAGCGGTGACGGTCGCCGTTTTTACGCCAAAAAAATCAGCAAAAACGGCATCCTTTGCACCGAAATCCATGTCCGGTAAATAGTAAAACACACGCTTTTCCTTGAGTCCCCGTAGTACCGGCCTTAGCCCTTGCTGACGTGTGACGAGTTCGGCGCCATTCCAGCGTTGCCGGGCGCGGCGTAATGCACGGTCGAACACTTTGTTTTTCTGTGTTGAGTACATCGAAAAAACGGCAGGAAAATCGTACGACGCTCGTGCGCCACCTTGATCGAGGCCTACAAAGTGTGGCGCGAGAAAAATGATCGGAACCTTCCCGATCAACTGATCGACATAGTCTCGGTCACGCACCGTCACGCGTGCCATCGCGTCGGGTATCGGTGCATACCAAAGATGTCCCAACTCCAATGTCGAGCGGCCAAGCGCTTGGAATACGCCGCAGGCGATGGCTTCGCGTTCGGCTGCCGACTTTTCCGGCATGCACTTTTCGAGATTGATGAGGGCGACACGTTTGCGCCCCCAGTGAAACAGCAGGTTGCCGAGGCCGTGCCCCATCGTCGCTACCCATTTAGCCGGTAGCCAACGTAGTATCCATAGCAAGGCGAGCACGAGTCGCATGCTAGGTCGCTTCCAATCCATCCGGCGCTGGCGGCGCCCCGGCAGGCCGTTTGTACCGGTTATAGCCCCACAGATATTGCTCGGGCGCGAGTGATACAAGTTTTTCGACCATGGCATTTGTTTGCCGCGCGGCGGTGAACTTGTCATCGCTATAGGGCTCATCCATCGACACGAAGTGCATCCGAAACCCCCGGCCCTGCGGCAGTCGCTCGGCGAAGAAAAACAGCACGATGGCACCACTCGCCGCAGCCAGCCGCGGCAGCAATGTCATGGTGTAGGCGGGTTTGCCAAAGAAAGGCACCCATACCCCTTCGCCGCCCTTCTGAGCAGACGGCACCTGATCGGGCAAGATCATGATGTTGCCGTTTTGCTTGAGCGTCCTCAGCAGGTCACGGATGCCGCTGCCATCGGCTGGCACCATAGTGGCACCGCCTCGTGCCCGCCCCGCCTCCATGATGGGCTGTAGCCAGCGCTGCTTAGGTGGTCGATACATCGCGGTAATCGGGATGCGATTGGCGACGTAGCGCCCGGCGATATCGAAACACCCAAGATGGGGTGATACAAAAATGATTGGTTTGCCCGCAGCTTTGGCAGACTCGACGAGCGGCCACGATGCGCAGGGCTCAAACATTTCATTCAGCCTTTCGACCGGCGCGGTCCAAGCGATGGCAAGCTCGGTCAGCCCTTTGCCTTGCTCGCGAAAGGCCACTGACAAGTCGGCCGGTTTAAGTTGCTTGCCGGTATGTTCGGCGTACTCGATTAAGTTGCTGCGCGTGTTTTCGTGCAAGCGCGACAGCAGCAGGCCGGACCACCAGCCGAGGTAGCTGCCGACGCGATGATTGGCTGGCAGGCTCAGTTTGGCGAACAGTCTAAACAAAAACTTGGCAATCAAAGTGCCCTCAACTGCGCATTAACCATGCTTATTTGCGATTTATGGAATGTGGAATTGCGCACTGATTTGATAAACTGAAGGACTATTTTTTGACATTACCAAGACTGAGGGGATACCCAATGAATGACTTTCTATTTACTTCCGAGTCCGTCTCCGAAGGACACCCGGATAAAGTGGCAGACCAGATTTCCGACGCGATTCTGGATGCGATTCTAGCGCAGGACCCAACTTCACGAGTCGCCGCAGAGACACTCTGCAATACCGGACTCGTCGTATTGGCGGGTGAAATCACCACCAATGCGAATGTGGATTACATCGGTGTGGCGCGCGACACCATCAAGCGTATCGGCTATGACAATACTGAGTACGGCATCGACTACAAAGGTTGCGCGGTGATGGTTTGTTACGACAAACAAAGTCCCGATATCGCTCAGGGTGTTGACCATGCCCAAGACGACGGCCTCGATCAAGGTGCTGGCGACCAGGGCCTGATGTTCGGTTACGCATGCGACGAAACACCGGTGCTGATGCCAGCACCGATCTACTACGCGCATCGTCTGGTGCAACGGCAATCCGAATTACGTCGTGATGGCCGTATGCCTTGGCTGCGCCCCGACGCTAAGTCGCAGGTGACGATGCGTTATGTTGATGGCAAGCCGCACTCAATCGACACGGTAGTGTTGTCGACCCAGCACGACCCATCGATGTCCGAAAACAAGCATATGAAGCCCGCGGCAATCGAAGAGGTGATTGAAACCATCATCAAGCCGGTGTTGCCAAAAGAGTGGCTGCAAAACACGCGTTATCTGGTCAATCCTACCGGTCAGTTTGTGATCGGCGGCCCACAGGGCGACTGTGGCTTGACCGGCCGCAAAATTATCGTTGATACCTACGGCGGTGCATGCCCGCATGGCGGCGGCGCGTTTTCGGGTAAGGACCCATCAAAGGTGGATCGTTCTGCGGCCTACGCGGCGCGATACGTTGCCAAGAACGTGGTGGCCGCTGGCTTGGCAAAACAGTGCCAAGTGCAGGTCGCCTACGCCATTGGGGTCGCCAAGCCGATGAACATCACGGTCTACACCGAAGGCACGGGCATTATTCCGGATGCGGAAATCGCCAAGCTGGTGGAATCACATTTCGACTTGCGTCCAAGGGGTATCGTAAAAATGCTCGATTTGCTCAAGCCGATCTACCAGAAGACCGCTGCGTACGGCCATTTTGGTCGCGAAGAGCCGGAGTTTTCGTGGGAACGGACCGATAAAGCCGCGGCATTGAAGGCGGCTGCCGGAAAATAATTCAAGAACTGGCCACCGCTGCCGTAAACAGGGGGCCGGTGAATTTTGCGGGCTGGCAAGTTTTTGCCGACGCATTTATAATCTGGGCATTGCTGAGGAGCGTTGCGACTACCGCACTGGTTTTTTAGTGGCTGGTTCCAGGCTCAGCAAGGGTACGAAGGTGACGGGTGTTCCCGTTTTCCACAACTGCCCCAAGAATCAACGACGCTCGCATCCGAAATGGATGCGGGCGTTTTTTTTCGCCCGCGTTTTTTGAAAACACTCGCTAGGATACCCACATGAACGCAATGTTAAAGCCGCAAAACATCATTGACAACGACTACGTCGTCACCGATCTCAGCTTGGCCGACTGGGGCAATAAAGAAATCAAGATCGCGGAAGTTGAAATGCCCGGTCTGATGGCCATTCGCAAGGAATTTGCGTTGACCATGCCGCTGAAGGGCGCACGTATCACCGGATCACTACATATGACGATCCAAACTGCCGTTCTGATTCAAACCTTGGAAGCGTTGGGTGCGGATGTGCGTTGGGCATCGTGCAATATTTTCTCAACCCAAGACCACGCCGCTGCCGCAATCGCGGCTAACGGCACACCCGTGTTTGCGAAAAAAGGTGAAACGCTCGAAGAGTATTGGGACTACACCCACCGTATCTTCGAGTGGAGGGACGGCGGTTATTCCAACATGATTCTGGACGATGGTGGTGACGCAACGCTGCTGCTGCATCTCGGCACGCGTGCGGAAAAGGACGCCTCTGTACTGAATCATCCCGGTTCAGACGAAGAGCGCATCTTGTATGCGTCGATCAAAGCAAAACTTGCGCAAGACCCAACCTGGTACTCGGTACGCTTGAAAGAAATCAAAGGTGTCACCGAAGAAACCACTACCGGTGTACATCGCTTGTATCAAATGCACAAAGACGGCAAGCTCGCTTTCCCGGCGATCAACGTCAACGACTCCGTAACCAAATCGAAGTTCGACAACCTCTACGGCTGTCGCGAATCCTTGGTTGACGCGATCAAACGCGCCACTGACGTCATGATCGCCGGCAAGGTCGCGGTGGTTGCTGGTTATGGCGATGTGGGCAAGGGTTCGGCACAGGCATTACGCGCATTGTCGGCCCAGGTTTGGGTCACCGAGATTGACCCGATCTGCGCGTTGCAGGCGGCGATGGAAGGTTACCGCGTGGTGACGATGGACTACGCTGTGGACAAGGCGGATATTTTTGTCACCGCCACCGGCAACTATCACATCATCACCAAGCAGCACATGGAGAAGATGAAGGACCAAGCCATCGTCTGTAACATCGGCCACTTCGACAATGAAATCGATGTTGCCTCGATTGAAAAGACATGCAAGTGGGAGGAGATCAAGCCGCAGGTGGATCACGTCATTTTCCCCGACGGCAAGCGCATCATCTTGCTGGCCAAGGGTCGTCTGGTCAACTTGGGTTGTGGTACCGGCCACCCAAGCTACGTGATGTCGTCATCGTTTGCCAACCAAACGATTGCGCAAATCGAGCTGTTCGCCAACACCGCGAAATACCCGATTGGGGTTTATACGCTGCCAAAGCACCTGGATGAAAAAGTTGCCCGTCTTCAACTCAAAACGCTGAATGCGCAACTGACTGAATTGACCGACGAGCAGGCCAACTACATTCATGTGACAAAGCAGGGGCCGTATAAACCGGATACCTATCGCTACTAACATCGCGCTTGCGGTGGGTTCAAATTGGCTCCATAATGCCTCCACTTTGATTTTTTTGGAGGCGTTATGGGGGTGAACTTGTCGATTAAGAATGTGCCTGTTGAGTTGGCTGAGGCCATTAAGGCCAAGGCGAGTGCGAACCACAGGTCGTTGCAGGGGGAGTTGATGGCGATGCTGACGGCGAATGTGGGCACCTTTGGGCCACGACCAACTGCTCATTCGCCTAGCGCGTTGGCATCGCGCTCAGCGATTGAAGCCCAGCCACGTACGCAATCACTGGAAGAAATCGACGCTGCCTTGCGCAAGCTATTCCCCATCGTCAAGCAATTGCCACCCGGCGAGTCATCCGTGGAAATCGTGCGGCGTATGCGTGATGAATTAGATGCGCGTGATGCCAGACTTGCGTCGGCTCAGATGAAAGCGCCGCAAGCGCGCGAGCAACCGACGACGGCGAAAAAAGTCACCGGCCATAAATCTTGAATCGCATATTCGTTGCCGAGCCAGTATCACCCTATGCCGTCCGGCGACCATTGGTTGTTGACAGCTCGGTGGTCGGCGCGTTTTTGTTCGGCGAGCCTCGTAGTGACGAAGCCAAAGCGCGGATGGATGGCTGGGCGCTAACCGCACCACGCATCATGACCTATGAGGTCGCCAACATCGGCATGAACAAGATTCGTAGCGCGCAAACCACTTTAGAAAGCGCAGCCGAAGCGATGCGCGCATTTGGCGCTCTTAGCATCGAAATGGTCGATGTATCGCCAGATCGGCTGCTCATGATCGCAGCCACACTCAAACTCAGCACCTACGACGCATCCTACGTCTGCGTAGCCGAAGAATACGGCGCACCACTGGCGACTTTTGACAATGTGCTAGGCCGTGCCGCGCTGGCCTATTTTTCCCAGGCATCCACATGACCCCACGTGAAAAATTCATTCGACTGATCCGAGATGACATTCTTCGCTTGGGTGATGCCACGCTCGATTTCGGCATCTATCGCATTCTCAACTTCCGCCGTGCTGCCATCACGCGCTATTTGGAAGAAACGCTGCCCGCTTTAGTCAGTTCGCAGCTTGCCCGGCTACCGGGTGCTGAGGCTTCCGAGGAAACCCGCATCTACGTCGCCTTAACGGATTTTTTCTCGCGTTACTACGAGGATGGCGATTTCGTCATGAAGGCGCGGCGCGGAAGGCCGGTGAGGTGTTTGCGTCCGCGACCGGTGACCGCGACGGCGACGACATTCGTTATGTGCTGCGTGAGGCGAAGAACGCTGGCGATGCGCCGTAGCCGGTGTTTGTGAACGCGATGGCGTTTGATCACCCGTTTGACTATCGCTTACATGCCAGCGTGGCGGGCGAGCGGCAAACCCTGACCATTGATTTGGCCGAGACTACGTGCCTGATGCTCGGCTTGGTTGCCACCAGCATTCGTGAAGCGACCCGTAAGTTCGGTAACGGTATGGCCGCGACTGTGCAACGCGCACGCCTGATCGAAGGCCGCTTAGTGCAGGAAGGGCAATCGGCGGAAGGCGCAGAGCGTGCGCTCATCATCTTGCGCGATGTGATTGAGGCTGCGCCAGCGTCTGGCCGTGACGAATACGATTGGATTGAAAGCCAAGTGCAATCTCAACTCGGCGGCTCGTTGGCGAGCTACACCACCGTGTTTTTTAATGGCGACATGAGTTTTTTCGGCGAGGAAAACGCGCAGGCGCTCGATGGGATTGTGAAGCGGGTGATGACGGAGCGTGCCGGGTGATAAAACAAACTCGCCTATTGACGGGCATTTTCAGACATTTTTGCCTGAAAACACCCGCCAATCAACAAGACCAACAATACGTCCTGGATATTCTTCAAGACATGAGGAAAGCGCTCACGTGACCCAAAAGTTAATCGAATCCACTTCCCGCCAATTTTCGTTCGAGTTCTTCCCACCGAAATCTGCCGAAGGGGCTGTGAAGTTGCGCGAGACCGTCACTCAACTAGGGCAGCTCAATCCGGCGTTTTTCTCCGTAACATTCGGCGCGGGGGGTTCCACCCAAGAAGGCACGTTGAAGACTGTCAACGATATTCGCGCAATGGGCTACAACGCCGCGCCGCACTTGTCTTGCATCGGCTCGACGGTGGAGAGTATCCGCGAGATCGTACACCGCTATCGCGATGCAGGCATCCGGCATATGGTGGCGCTGCGCGGAGATCTGCCCTCCGGCATGGCGATGGCAGGAGAATTCAGGCACGCGAGTGACCTCGTGGCGTTTGTTCGCACTGAAACAGGCGACCACTTCCATATCGAAGTGGCGGCCTACCCTGAGTACCATCCGCAATCGCGTACTGCGCAGGAAGATCTCAAGAACTTCAAGCGCAAAGTGGAGGCGGGTGCTACGTCGGCGATTACCCAGTATTTCTACAATCCTGACGCGTACTTTCATTTTGTCGATGAAGTTCGCGCGATGGGCATTGATGTGCCGATCGTTCCCGGCGTGATGCCGATTGGTAGTTTCTCGCAGCTCGCACGTTTCTCTGACGCTTGCGGCGCGGAGATTCCGCGTTGGATTCGTCGCAAGATGGAAGGCTTCGGCGACGATAGCGCATCGATCAAAGCATTTGGTTTGGATGTTGTCACCGATCTCTGTCAAGAGCTCCTTGAAGGTGGCGCACCGGGCTTGCATTTTTATACGATGAACGGCGCGGGCGCGAGTACGACTATATGGCAGCGTCTTGGCCTGTCGTAACGCATATTGGGGCCGTTAACGCACCACCGGGTTTGTGCGGCCCCCTGATGCGGTTTCGACTGGACTTGGCTTAGTGACAATATTGTCGGCGCGCGATTTTTCGGAGCGAACGATGGTTACCTCGATATTGAAGGCATCGCGAATGCACTTGGTGGAATACAATGGCGCACGGCATAGCAGCTTAGCGACGTTGCAGAATCGAAGCTTGACCGACAATCACCCAAACCAGAAAACCTTGTTGGTTAGGTGAACGAGATGACCTTGGCGGTCATGGGAGCCGGTAGGGTTTCAGTATCGAACACTTTGTCGCCGTCGTCGCTTGCCTCGCCCGTCGCGTGCAAATTCTTGAAGTCAAAAAGTTCACGATCAAGCAGGTGCGATGGCGAGACGTTGGCCAGCGAGCGAAAGATGTTTTCGACCCGGCCAGGAAACTTGCGATCCCATTCGTTCAACATCTGTTTGACTTGCTGGCGCTGCAAGTTGTCTTGCGAACCACAAAGATCACACGGGATGATGGGGAATTGTTTCCACGCCGCATAGGCTTCAAGGTCTCCCTCTTCGACGTAGGCCAGCGGCCGGATGACAATGTGTTTGCCGTTGTCGGACACTAACTTCGGCGGCATGGCCTTAAGGCGTGAGCCGTAAAATGCGTTCAAGAAAAATGTTTGTACGTTGTCGTCACGATGATGACCCAGCGCGATTTTGTTCGCCCCCAACTCCTCGGCTACCCGGTAGATCACGCCCCGTCGAAGCCGCGAACACAACGAACACATCGTTTTGCCTTCAGGTATGACGCGTTTAACGGTGGAGTAAGTGTCTTGGACTTCGATACGAAACGGGATGCCTAAACTTGTCAGATAGTCCGGCAAGATGTGTGCCGGATAACCTGGGTGCTTTTGGTCGAGATTAAAGGCGATGAGTTCAAATGGGACGGGTGACTTTTCGCGCAAGCCCAGCAAAACATCAAGCAGACCATAACTGTCTTTACCACCGGACAAACAAACCATGACACGGTCGCCGGCTTCAATCATGTTGTAGTCGGCGATGGCTTCACCGACTTGTCGGCGCAAGCGCTTGGCGAGTTTGTTTTGCTCCAACTGCTGCTTTTGCCTTGCAGGCGCGTTCACAACGAGATCTCCCGTCCGCCGTCGACGGCCAAGATTTGGCCGGTAACGTATGGTGCATCGAGCAGCAAGAACTTGACCGCGCCCGCGATATCGTGTGCGCTGCCGACGCGCTTGAGGGGCACTTGGTTGATGATGCGTTCACGCTCGGCGGGCGGATAATCTGCTGAATTTTCTGGCCACATGATGGCGCCCGGCGAAACGCCGTTCACTCTTACGTCAGGCCCGAGCTCCAATGCAAAGGAGCGCGTCAAACCGGCGAGTCCCGCTTTGGCGGCGTTATAGACTACAAAATCTTTTAGCGGGTGCTCCGTATGAATGTCGATTATGTTGACAATCGCGCCCTTAGTCTTACGCAGATACGGTGCCGCCGCTTGAGACAAAAAAAGCGGTGCCTTAAGGTTCGAGCCCATGATGTCAAGCCAATCGTCAAGGTCGATTTTGCCGACTGGCGTGGCTTGGAATGACGATGCGTTGTTGACCAAGCCATCGAGGCGGCCAAAACAGGAATGCGCTTGGTCGATCAACCCCTTCAGTGCGTTGTCGGCAAGTAAATCCCCTGTGACGACGGCTGCTGATTTTGGCCGCACAAGATTCAGCGCCGCGGCAAGTGCATCGGCTTCTACCTTTGAGCGGTTGCAATGAATCACGACGTTGCAGCCAGCGGCGTGCAAGGTGCGGGTGATCTCTGCACCGACACGTTTTGCGGCACCGGTGACCAATACCGCCTTCGGTGACGGAGTTGAAGAATTGACGAGAGTGGCTGACATAATCCTATTTTAGCCGACCCCTTCTAGACTCTCCCCGATCCGTGCGCATCTCTGACATGACACCCGCCGCGTCAATGCCGACACTCGGCGCTGATAGTCTCGCCCACGTTCAACGCTGTCGGGCGATGTTGCAGGGCGAAATTCGCACCAACGGCGGCTGGCTGTCGTTTTCCCGCTTTATGGAGCTGGTGTTGTACGCGCCCGGGCTCGGCTACTACGCGGCGGGTGCAAGAAAATTTGGCGCGGCGGGTGATTTTGTCACCGCACCGGAGATTTCGAGCTTGTTTGGCGCTTGTGTGGCGCGCTCAATCGCTGAGACGCTGCTCCAAACCGGCGGCAATGTGCTGGAGCTGGGCCCGGGATCGGGAAAACTCGCCGCCGACATATTGACCGCGTTAGACGACGCGGGGGCATTGCCCGGAAAATACTTTCTGCTTGAGGTCTCTGCCGATTTGCGGGAACGACAACAACAGCGGCTTGCGGAGCTTCCCGCCCATTTATTCGAGCGCTGTGAATGGCTCGGTTCACTACCGAGCGCGTTTGTCGGTGCCGTAGTGGCGAATGAAGTCCTTGATGTCCTTCCCGTGATTCTGGTGAGATACGGTCCGAATGGGCTGGGTGAGCGTGGCGTTTCATTGCAAGGTGATACATTTGTGTGGCACGACATGCCGACACTATCAAGTGATGTTCAGGCCATGGTCGATACCGCAAATCGAGATGTGTTTGCGAATGTGCCGCCAACTGACTACCTGACGGAGTTCGCCCCACAGGTGCCGGCGCTCGTGACGGCGGTCGCCGACTGTTTGCAGCAAGGCGTGATGGTGTGGATTGACTACGGTTTTCGCCGTGCGGAGTACTACCATCCGACGCGTACCACGGGAACCTTGATGTGCCATTACCGCCATCATGCGCATACCGACCCATTTTTGTATCCAGGCTTGCAGGACATCACGGCGCACGTTGACTTCAGCGCCGTTGCGGCAGCGGCAATCGGTGCGGGGGCAGAGTTGATCGGGTATACAACCCAGGCCAATTTTCTGCTGGCGGCGGGCGTCACTGATTTACTGGCAGGACACGATCCACGCGACGCCGCACGCTACCTACCTCTGACCAACCAGTTGCAAAGGCTCGTTTCGCCCGCCGAAATGGGGGAGCTGTTCAAGGTGATTGGGTTTGCCAAGGGTGGTGCTGGCGTCGCGGCGCTGGCCTCGGCAAGGCAGTTGCCACTCTAAGCGCAGGTAGCCCGCAGCATGAAGGTGATGCGTTAGACTTACGCATCATAAGTTGCCAAGTTGTGAATACATCGGAGAAAACAAGATGGGACTAACCATTGGTGTGCCACGTGAGGTGTTTCCGGGGGAAAAACGTGTTGCCGCAGTACCTGAGACCGTCGAAAAGCTGATCAAGCTCGGCTTTCAAGTGGCCGTTGAATCTAGTGCGGGCGCAGAAGCCAATTTTGATGATGCCTCCTATGTGGCGGCAGGAGCGACGATTGCCGACAGCGCTCCCGCGTTGTGGTCAAGCGCCGACATCGTCTTTAAGGTACGGGCACCAGTTACCGATGAAGTCAGTTTGATGCACGAAGGTCAAACCCTGGTGAGTTTTATCTGGCCTGCGCAGAGCGCCGATTTGATGACCGCATTTACTACAAAAAAAGTCACTGTGCTGGCGATGGATTGTCTGCCGAGAATGTTATCGCGCGCGCAAAAAATGGATGCGCTCACCTCGATGGCTGGTATCAGCGGATATCGGGCGGTGATCGAAGCGGCGAATGTATTCGGGCGGTTCTTCAACGGCCAAATCACGGCTGCGGGCAAAGTGCCGCCGGCCAAAGTATTCATCGCGGGTGCCGGTGTTGCAGGTTTGGCAGCAATCGGCACTGCGGCTAGTATGGGTGCCATCGTTCGTGCCAACGACACCCGCGCCGAGGTCGCCGACCAAGTCAAATCGCTCGGTGGTGAGTTTGTTGCGGTGGATTACGCGGAAGAAGGCGGCGGCGGTGGCGGTTATGCCAAGGTGATGAGCGAAGGTTTTCAGCAAGCGCAGCGGGAAATGTACGCCAAGCAGGCGCGCGAAGTCGACATCATCATCACCACCGCGCTGATTCCGGGCAAACCCGCGCCTAAGCTCATCACTGCCGAGATGGTGCACTCGATGAAGGCGGGGAGTGTGATCGTTGACATGGCTGCTGAACAGGGCGGCAATTGTGAACTCACCGAGCCGGGCAAAGCAGTCGTCAAACACGGCGTGACCATTGTCGGTTATACCGATTTGACCAGTCGACTCGCCAAGCAGGCGTCAACACTCTATGGCACCAACCTTTTCCGGCTTGCTGAAGAGCTTTGCAAAACCAAAGATGGCATGATTAACGTCAACATGGAGGACGATGCGATTCGCGGCCTCACGGTGATTAAGGACGGTGCAGTCACCTGGCCGGCACCACCACCAAAACTGCCTCCCGCACCGATACCAAAGCCTGCTTCTGCGGTCGTCGCCAAAAAAAGTCACGGCCACGGTGCGCCTTCTGAACCGATGTCTGGTGGCAAGCTGGCTGTTATGTTCGCGATCGCCGCAGGGCTGTTTTGGTTTGTCGGGGCAAACGCGCCACCGGCGTTCCTTGGCCACTTCACGGTGTTTGTGTTGGCTTGTTTCGTCGGCTACATGGTGGTCTGGAATGTCACGCCGTCACTACACACCCCGTTGATGAGTGTCACGAACGCGATTTCGTCGATCATCGTCATCGGTGCGTTGGTGCAGATCGCGCCGCCTGCCGTTGCAGGGATCTCACGGCCGGATGAATTGATACGTTGGATTGCGCTCGTTGGTATCGCACTCACTGCGGTCAATATGTTTGGTGGCTTTGCTGTGACCCGCCGCATGTTGGCAATGTTTAGAAAATAGGGGAGAGACCATGTCAACGAGTTTGGTAACGGTCGCCTATATCGCGGCAATTATGTTGTTCATCATGAGTTTGGGTGGATTGTCGAATCCGGAAACCTCGCGCCGTGGCAATCTATACGGCATGATTGGCATGGGGCTCGCGGTGCTGGCAACCATCTTCGGGCCACGCGTGACAGCCGCTGGTATTCCGTGGATTATCGGTGCGATGGTTGCCGGTGGTGCCATTGGTTTGTATGCCGCACGCACGGTGCAGATGACACAAATGCCCGAACTGGTCGCGCTAATGCATAGCTTGGTGGGCTTGGCCGCCTGCGCGGTGGGTTTCGCGAGCTACATTGATCCAACGTCGGTGGCGAGCTTTAGTGACGCAGAAAAGACGATTCACCACGTTGAGGTGTATGTAGGCATCCTGATTGGTGCGGTGACCTTCTCCGGGTCGATCATCGCCTTCTTGAAACTGTCCGGTAAGCTCGGTGGCAAGCCGCTGCTACTACCAGCGCGCCACTGGTTGAATTTGATCGGCCTGATTGTGGTGATCGTGTTTGGTTATCAGTTTATGAAAGCACCCAGCATCGAAGCCGGTATGGTGCCGCTGATTGTGATGACAACCATCGCACTACTGTTCGGCATTCACATGGTGATGGCCATCGGCGGCGCGGATATGCCGGTGGTGGTGTCGATGCTCAATAGTTATTCCGGGTGGGCGGCGGCGGCGACCGGCTTCATGCTGTCAAACGATCTGCTGATTGTGGTCGGTGCATTGGTCGGTTCGAGTGGCGCGATCCTGTCCTTTATCATGTGTCAGGCGATGAACCGCAACTTCATCAGCGTAATCGCCGGTGGTTTTGGTGGTGGAGCACCCGCGCCGAGCAGTGGTGCGGCGGCAGAACCGGTGGGAGAAGTTGTCCCAGTTAATGCGGCCGAGACGGCTGAACTGCTTCACGATGCGAAGAGTGTCATCATCGTCCCAGGTTATGGCATGGCGGTGGCGCAGGCGCAGCATACGGTTTATGAAATCACCAAGACCTTGCGGGAGAAAAAGATCAATGTTCGTTTTGGTATCCACCCGGTTGCTGGTCGTATGCCGGGCCATATGAACGTGTTGCTGGCAGAGGCGAAGGTGCCTTATGACATCGTGTTGGAAATGGACGAGATCAATGATGACTTTGCCGATACGGATGTGGTCATGGTGATCGGAGCCAACGACATCGTCAATCCGGCGGCGCAAGATGATCCGACCAGTCCAATTGCCGGGATGCCGGTGCTGGAAGTCTGGAAAGCGAAGACCACCATTGTGATGAAGCGCAGCATGGCTTCAGGTTATGCAGGTGTCGATAATCCGCTGTTTTACAAAGACAACAACCGGATGTTATTCGGCGACGCGAAGAAGATGTTGGACGAAGTCTTGACCGTCCTGCGACGCTAGCCTGAACATTTCATGGGGGCGCGTTCGAAAGCCGGTGAGTGGGCGACCCGTGAGATGTTTACTCGCGCCGGGCGAACAAAGCGCAATCATTCGCGCTCTGATGACGGAGTCCGATGGTCGATGCGCAATCTCTACGATTTCTTCATCGAATCGAAGAATTCCGCGTTGTTCTTGGTCGCTTTGAGTTTGTCGATCAAAAACTCGGTGGCTTCCAACTCGTCCATCGCAAACATCATTTTGCGCAGCACCCAAACGCGCTGAAGGATTTCCGGCTTGATGAGCAGTTCTTCCTTACGCGTACCCGAGCGGTTGACGTTTAGCGCAGGATAGACACGCTTTTCAGCAGCGCGGCGGTCGAGGTGGACCTCCATATTGCCGGTGCCCTTAAATTCTTCGTAAATGACGTCATCCATACGGGAGCCGGTGTCGATCAGCGCCGTTGCAATGATTGTCAGCGAGCCGCCTTCTTCGATGTTGCGCGCCGCGCCAAAGAAGCGTTTTGGCCGTTGGAGGGCGTTGGCGTCTACACCGCCAGTTAAGACTTTGCCGGACGCCGGAACCACGGTGTTGTACGCACGAGCAAGGCGGGTAATTGAGTCGAGCAGAATGACAACATCTTTTTTATGTTCGACCAAGCGTTTCGCTTTCTCAATCACCATCTCTGCGACTTGAACGTGGCGGGTGGCGGGTTCATCAAAGGTTGACGAGACCACCTCGCCTTTGACGGTACGCTGCATCTCAGTGACTTCTTCCGGACGTTCGTCGATTAGTAGCACGATCAAGATCACTTCAGGATGGTTACTGGTGATCGCCTGGGCGATGTGCTGCAACATGACCGTCTTGCCGGACTTAGGCGAGGCAACCAGCAGACCACGCTGGCCTTTGCCGATTGGCGCGATGATATCGATCACGCGACCAGTGATGTTTTCGTCGGATTTGATGTCGCGTTCGAGTGTGAAGGGCTTGTTTGGAAACAGTGCGGTCAGGTTTTCAAACAGAATCTTGTTTTTGCCCGCTTCCGGCGGCTCGCCATTGACCTTGTCCACTTTGACCAACGCAAAATAGCGTTCGCCTTCTTTGGGTGTGCGGATTTCGCCTTCGATGGTGTCGCCCGTGTGCAGGTTAAAGCGGCGGATTTGTGACGGGCTGACGTAAATGTCGTCTGGTCCGGCCAAGTAGGAAATATCCGGGGAACGCAGGAAACCAAATCCGTCTTGCAGAACCTCAAGGGTGCCATCGCCAAAAATCGCCTCGCCCTTTTTTGCCTGGTGTTTGAGCAGCGCAAAAATCAATTCCTGTTTGCGCAGCCGATTAGCACCTTCGAGTTCGGCGGTTGCGGCCATCTCCACGAGCTCGGAGACGTGTTTGAGTTTCATTTCGGATAATTGCATGGCGGATTTACCGTGTGTGGCGATGGATCAAATTGACCGGGGTATCTAGCCCTAGTTTCTATACTGTCTGACAAGCCGTGCCCCCAACTTGTGGTGGGGCGATGGCGGAGCGGAATCGGCCACTCCTTCTCTGAATGCACGCCAATACAAAGCGCGTCGTGCAATCAGGCAGCAACTCTTGTGGGGGTGTGTATCAGAAGGACTGCCAGGGAATCTGCGGACGATGGTCAGCAGGTGGACACGCAGATTTGACGCTAAGTATAACCAAAAAGCACTGCCGAGCAAGCGATATTGCTTGCTCGGCGGGTAAAGCTAGATGTTCGCGTCGATAAACGCGGACAACTGGGTCTTCGAGAGCGCACCGACTTTGGTCGCCTCGACATTGCCGTTCTTGAATAACATTAGGGTGGGAATGCCACGGATGCCGTACTTGGTTGGCGTTCCTTGGTTTTCTTCGATATTGAGCTTCGCAATCTTGAGTTTGCCTGCATAGTCACGCGCCAGTTCGTCGAGAATCGGCGCGATCATTTTGCATGGACCACACCACTCGGCCCAGTAGTCGACCAAGACTGGCGTTGCGCTCTGCAATACCTCAGTATCAAAGGTGCTGTCGCTAACATGAACAATAGCAGTACTCATGAAATCCTCACAATCTGTTGAGCCAACGCACCTCATGGGTGCCGAGCAGCGAAGGCGCGATTATGCCATGCGAGTGGCTTCCACACCTGCCAACCAAGTGCGCCTGATTTACGGCAACTGAGGGCGCTCTGTTAACATTACAAGTGTTGCAAACGCCGTCGAATTGTCGGCTTTCCGCGAAAATCTGTGAACTACTAATCTGTTATCACCCACCGAAAACGCAATATGGCATACGTCGTTACCGAATCCTGTATCAAATGCAAATACACCGACTGCGTGGATGTTTGTCCGGTCGATTGTTTTCGTGAAGGTCCGAACATGCTCGTTATCGACCCGGACGAGTGTATCGATTGCACCTTATGTGTTGCTGAATGTCCGGTAGAGGCCATTTTTGCCGAGGACGATGTACCCAAGACACAGCAAAGCTTTATTGCACTAAACGCGGAGTTGGCCAAGGGTTGGAAGCCGATCGTGCAACGCAAACCAGGCCCGCCTGACGCCGATGAGTGGGCAAAGGTGAAAGAAAAAGCACATTTGATTGAGAAGTAACACGACCCATCTTACGCCTGCGTTACTGGAAAGCCTCGCCACCGAGGGGGTGACCGCCGTAACGCCGAATCGGCGTCTTGCGGTTGCGCTCAAACGCGCCTATGACACCGCTCAACAACAAGCTGGTCGTCGCGCATGGGCGGCACCCGATGTTTTGCCACTATCGACGTTTTTTGTTCGCACTTATCAGGCGGTGCGGTTGTGTGCAGACCCGTCGGCCGCGAGCGCGGCAAACATGCCGAGACTCATCGATGCCCCGCAGAGTCATTTGTTGTGGGAAGAGGTCATTCGAAAATCTGACGCCAGCACTGCGCTGTTGTCGGTGCCACAAACCGCGAGGCAGGCTGCCGCCGCGTGGTCGGTGGCAAATCAGTGGCAGATATTAGATGCCATGCGTGCCTATCCGCTGCACGAGGACGGGCAGGTATTCTTTGCATGGGCGCTCAGTTATCAGCAGCGATGCCGCGAACTAAATATCACCGATCAAGCGGTGCTGCCGGATGTACTCGCCAATATCTTGATATCGACGCCGACCAATACATCGGTGCGCGAAAAGCTCGTAAACGAGTTGCTTCCGAAACAGTTATTGACTGTGGGCTTTGACATCGTTACGCCGCAAGTCGAAACATTTTTTCAAGTGTGTTCAACGAGCGGCATTGTCGTTGGACCACTATTTGACGGAAGTAAACCTGCAACGACCGGCACCGCCGCTATTGCTGCTCGTATTGCCGCTCCTATTGCCGCTCCTGTTGTCGCTCCTATTGCCAACACCAAGCGTTTCGTGTTTGCTACCGAAGATGACGAACTACGTGCCTGCGCGGCATGGGCGCGGACCCGACTTGAGTCCGATGGTAGCTTTCCTGACGCCGTATCCAGCCATGCGCGCATCGCCATTGTGGTGCCCGATCTGCAAAACAAACGCAGCCGGATATGGCGTGTATTGACGGACGCTCTGGACGCCACGGCGCGAGCGCAAATGGCATCAGGTGCTGATGCGCCGCAAGTATCGACGTTGTTTAACCTCTCCCTCGGTTTGCCCTTGAATGAATATGGATTGGTGAATGACGCGCTTGAGTTAATCGAATTTTCGCAAGGCCGATCGCTACCTTTTGCGCGATTCAGTACGTTGCTGCGTTCACCGTTCATTGGCGGTGCCGAGCGAGAAATGGCGGCCCGCGCAAAACTTGATGCGCAGTTAGGCGACGCACTCGCGGCAGAAGTCAGCCTGTTCAGCTTGCAAAAAAGTTTTAAGCTAAACGCCAGTAAACGATTAGAGAATGTCGCGCGGCAATGCCCGGCGTGGATGGAAATTGTCAATCGGGTTGTCGCCATGCCAAATGAGGCTGCCACACCGACCCACAAAAAAGTCGCGGGGCCCACCAAGCGTTCACCACATGATTGGAGCCGCCATTTCACCAAGGTGCTCAGCGCATGGGGGTTCCCCGGCGAGCGCGCATTGGGGTCGACTGATTTTCAGGTGCTGGCAAAATTTCGTGATGCCCTCGACACGTTGGCCGCGTTGGAAAACGTCCAACCACGTATGCGTGCTGACGAAGCGCTTGTCCAGTTGCGGCGCATCGTTGGCGATACCGTGTTCCAGCCGGAATCGGCCGAGGGCAATCATGCGCCAATACAGGTGCTGGGCATTCTGGAGTCCGCAGGTCAATCGTTTGAGCCGTTCGACGCCATGTGGGTAATCGGCTTGAGTGAAGATGCGTGGCCACTTGCAGCCCGTCCCAATCCCTTTATCCCCGCAGCGCTACAGCGGCGGGCGGGTGTGACCGAGGCGTCGGCCGCGGCATCACTCGCACTCGACAAACGCATTACGGACGGTTGGCTGCACAGTGCAACTGAGCTGGTGGTCAGCCATGCGATGTATTCGGACGGCAGTAGTGGCAGCAGTGGGGGCAACCAAGAGGCGCGGCCAGCAAGTTCGCTGATCAGTCACTTTGTTTTGCAATCTGCAACGCCAATAACGGCGAACTACGCGGAAGCATTACAGGCCGTCAATGCTGTACATCCACCTTCGCTGATTCCGGATACGTCGTTGTCAGCTTTGCCGACGCCGACCACCGTGACTGGTGGGTCGAGCATTATTCGCGACCAAGCGGCGTGCCCATTCCGTGCGTTTGCACGGCACCGCTTGTCCGCCAAGCCATTGGTGGAGCCTGCGGTTGGTCTTGACGCCACCACCCGCGGCACCTTGCTGCATCGGGTGTTAAGCCTTGTTTGGTCAAAACTAAAGTCCCAAGCAACCCTGCTCGCGACGGACGCAGATACCACCAGCACAATCATCGACGACGCGGTGCAGCAGGCGATTGCGGAAGTGCGTGCTGACGGTGCCGAGATGTTGGTTGGCCGGTTTGCGGCAATCGAGCACACGAGGCTTTGCGAGGTCGTGACGGCTTGGTTGACGGTTGAACGTGAACGCCTGCCGTTTGATGTGGCGGCGTGTGAAGAGGCGCACAAGGTGGAGGTTGCCGGGTTGTTGATGCGGCTGCAACTTGATCGGCTTGATCGTTTGCAAGACGGCACCTTCGCATTGATTGATTACAAAACAGGCGTTGCGCAGGTTAAGAGCTGGATTGGTGAACGTCCCGACGAACCGCAACTGCCGCTTTATTTTCAAACGGCTGAACAGCAAATTTCCGTACTGGCATTCGCTCGGTTAAAACGCGGCAAGACATTCGGCTTCGAGGGTGTTTCTGCCACTGAAAATGTGTTGCCCAACGTGACGCCGATCGAACAAAAGCGCGGTATGCAGGACCGTGGTTATGTATCGTGGGACGTATTGATTCAAGAGTGGGAAGTCGCGTTGGACAATCTGGCGAAGCAGTTTGTAAACGGCATTGCGGCGGTTGACCCGAAAAACGGTGGACTCACCTGCGCACAGTGTGATCTGCAAAGTGTTTGCCGGGTGGCGGAATTCAACGGTGTCACGATTGATGCTGGTGCGAATACAGACGCTGACGACGCAACGGGCGCTAGCGATGACTAGTGTGATGCACGTCATCGATCAGGACGAGCGTTGGCGTGCGCTCAACGTCGGCCAATCGTTTATCGTTCGAGCGCCCGCTGGCTCCGGCAAAACACGTCTGCTGATTCAGCGTTATCTCGCGCTGCTAGCCACCGTGGATGAGCCGGAAGAAGTGATCGCTATTACCTTCACCCGCAAAGCGGCAGCAGAAATGCGTGCGCGGGTGCTCGGTGCGTTTGCGGCAGCCAATGAGAGTGGTGCGGGTGTCGACGATGGGGGCGACGATTCACAAACCCGCGTGTTAGCGCAACAAGTGTTGGCACGTGACACTGTGCGCGGCTGGCAGTTGTTGGCAAATCCGTTGCGCCTACGTATCCAGACCATCGACTCACTAAACACTTCGTTGACGCGACAAATGCCGATGATGACGCGCTTTGGTGCGCAGCCGGAAAGTGTCGATGACGCGACGGTGTTGTATCGCCGCGCAGCACGCCAATTGCTGGCGCAAATCAATGACGACGAGCCGGTCGCCGACGATATCGCCACACTATTGGCGCATCTCGACAACAACCTCGGCGTGGTCGAAAGCCTAATCGCCGACATGTTGCGTGGACGTGATCATTGGTTACGCAACCTGCCGAAGATGCATCAGCGCGAAGCATTAGAAGCCGCGCTGGCGCGGGTGCGGAAACACGCGGTGGCAGAAGTTGCGGCGTTATATCCGGCCATTGAAAGAACCGAAACCCTAGATTTGGTGCGCTTTTCCGGACAAAACTTGCTCAAAGAGGCCGTCGATAGTGCACTTTCGCGGTGTGCAAAGCTCGAGGCCTTTCCAAGTGGTACGTTGGCGTCGCTGCCAGCATGGCTGGCGATTGCCGATTTGCTTCTGACTAAAGAAGGTGAGTGGCGAAAACCGGGTGGCATCAACAAGAAAATTGGCTTTCCGACGAGCAAAGTCAAGGAAGAAAAAGCGCTGCTCGATGCGATGAAGGCGCGTATCGGTGCGCTGTTGGAATCGATGGCGGCTGATGATGTACGAGGTGCGTCTGCTTCCGGTAATCTCGCCAACAAGTTAGACGCATTGCGTGCACTGCCGCCCGGCGAATACTCCGATGCGGAGTGGGAGGTGTTGGGTGCGATTGTGCGGCTCCTGCCCTACGCTACCGTGCGGTTGTGGGAGGTATTCGGTGAGGAAGGCGAGTGTGACTTCACCGAAATTGCGCAGGCGGCCTCACGCGCATTGGGGTCGGACGACGAGCCAACCGATCTCGCACTGGCGCTCGACTATCGCATCCGCCATTTGCTGGTCGATGAGTTTCAAGATACGTCGTTTGCCCAATTCGAGTTACTGGAAAAACTCACCCGTGGGTGGAGCCTCGGTGATGGGCGCACCTTGTTTGTGGTCGGCGACCCGATGCAATCGATCTACCGCTTCCGCGAGGCGGAGGTGGGATTGTTCCTGCGCGCGCGCCACGCCGGCTTGGGAGGTGTGTCACTGACGCCGCTGACCCTATCGGTGAACTTTCGCTCTGAGCCCGGGGTGGTGGCGTGGGTGAATAACACCTTTAGCCGGTTGATGCCAGGCACGGAAGACGCCGCAACCGGCGTGGTGCCCTATGCGCGATGTGTTGCGTTTGGCGGGGATGGGCAGGCGGCAGACGATGCCGCGCACATGCACTGGACGGTACTTCATCGAGGTAACACAACCGACGCGAAGCCGGCAGCGGCAACGGACCCCGCCGAGATTGAAGCCCAAAAGGTCATCGACATTATTCGGCAAACGCGCCGCGATAAACCTGATGCCTCTATCGCGCTGCTGATTCGCAATCGCGGCCACCTGCGCCAGATCGTACCGGCGTTGAAAGCGGCGGACATCTTGTTTCATGCCGTAGATATCGATCCGCTCAAGGATCGGCCGGTGGTACAGGATTTGTTTGCCCTCACACGAGCGCTGTTGCACTTGGCTGATCGTATTGCATGGCTGGCTATCCTGCGAGCGCCTTGGTGTGGGCTGACGTTAAACGACCTAGCCGCACTGACGGCGAGTGTTTTGCCGGTTGATGGTACGTTAACGCCAGACCCGCGTACTGTGTGGGAAATGATCAACGATGCACCGCGACTAGAAACACTCTCCACAGACGGGCGTCAGCGAATCGAGAAGATACGCAACGTATTACACACGGCATTACAAATGCGTCGCCGTGTGCCGCTACGGGATGCCGTTGAACAATGCTGGTTGGCGTTATCGGGGCCTGCTTGTTTGGACGCACCATCCGATCTCGACGACGCCATGACATTTCTCGATTTGCTTGAAACCGAGGCACAGGAGCAAAGTGGCGGCGCACAGATTGTGAGCCTCAGTTCGCTGCAAGCGCAGATAGATCGTTTGTATTCGGGCGGCGGGAGATTGGCCAACGATATCAACAACGCCGATCAAGCCGATAAAGCCGATAAAGCCGATAAAGCCGACAGTACCAACACGGTACCGCCGTTACAGATTATGACCATCCACAAAGCGAAGGGCCTTGAGTTTGATACGGTAATCGTTCCCGGCTTGGATCGCTCCCCACGGCGTGACGATAGGAAGTTATTGGTTTGGACCGAGCAAGCGAATGTGGATAGCGGTGGGCACGAACTCTTGCTCGCACCGATCCGCGAGACGGGGGCGGATGATGACGCAGATGCCATTTACCGATACATCACCAAACTCGATCAAGCAAAACAGCAGCACGAAGACGTTCGCTTGCTCTATGTTGCCGCCACACGCGCCGAGCGGCGCTTACATTTTTTGGCCACGCTGGCAATCAAAGACAAAGACGGTGTGCCGGAAATCGTTGCGCCAAAAGCGGCGAGCCTGCTCGCGGCACTCTGGCCTGCGCTAAGTGAACAACATTTGCCATCGGTCACGTCGCTGACTTCGCTGACTTCGCTGACTTCGGATACTGCGTTAGGTCGCAAAGACGCGGCGACGACAGAAAAAAAGACACCGCCCACCAGCCGTATTGAGGTGACTAGACCAACTCGCCTCGTCCTCGATTTTCCGCTGCCAGAGATGGTGCCGGCAGTCTTGCCGAACAGCGTGAATGCGTTCGGCGAGGGCAAACCAATCGACGCATCAACCCCACAGATCGACTTTGAATGGGCGACGGATACCGCGCGCCATGTCGGGACAGTTGTGCACACGTTCTTGCAGCGCATCGCGTCAGATGGGATTGATGCTTGGAACCCACAACGCGTCACTGTGTCCCGCCAATTATTTCAAGCAGAACTCACCCGTTTGGGCGTGGGCAACAACGAGGTGAATGCAGCAAGTGATCGCATCGAGGTGGCCTTGAACAAAACGCTCGCCGATGAACGCGGACGCTGGGCGCTGAGCACACACCACGATGCACGTTCGGAGTGGCGACTCACCGGCCTGATCGACGGCGCGCTTACGAATGTTGCGCTGGATCGCACGTTTGTTGATGCCGACGGAGATCGTTGGATCATTGACTTCAAGACGGGTAGTCACGAAGGTGCCGATGTTGAAGCGTTTCTAGACAACGAACAACGGCGTTACTCCGCGCAATTGGAAATCTATGCTGCGCTGGTTCAGGCGATGTCAACTGACCAAAAACCAATCAGGCTGGGGTTGTATTTTCCGATGTTGGGTGGTTGGCGCGAATGGAGTTGGCGGGGTGTTTGATTTGGTGTGGCGCGTTAACCATATGACCCGATTGAGCTTTTTCGGGGATTATTTACGCCAAGGAGTGCCATAGATAGGATGAGTGAACCTTCAACTCATGGAGTCAAAGATGCCTGCGAAATGTTGGAAAGATAAGCTCAATCAGCCCAAACAGCCGAAGCGCGTTGTTCTCGAAACTGACTTCGCCGGAATTAAGGCTGGAACAAGACTTTTTGTAGGCACCCCTTTGTTGGTTGATTCATACATCCGCTCAATTCCGCGGGGTGCTACACGGACAATCGAGCGCATGCGGCGAGATTTGGCGAGGAAGAACAAATGTGAAGCGACGTGCCCGGTGTCCACGGCAATCTTTATTCGTATGTCCGCGGAAGCCGCAATTGAGGAATTGTCGGAGGGCGTCGCCATTACGGACGTCGCGCCATTTTGGCGAGTCGTGGAGCCCGATTCGAAGATCGCGAAACGCCTCCCAATCGACAGCAAATGGATCTCCGTGCAGCGCGACGCCGAGGCAAAAGAGTCCGCTTAGCTTGGCCGCCCTCTCTTTACGCGGAGTCTGAGGACATTGACACACCGCGCTGCACTTACGTGCTCGCCTACTTAGGTTTTGGTGCCTTTTCCAACCCACTGATACGGTCACCGACCTTCACTTTGTGCTGCGAAAACCACGCCGCATTCATCTCCAGCGCGTAACGCGCAGGCCCGGCGGCTTGGTGCGAGGTTTCGTTGAAGGCTTCCATTTCGTGGATGGAGAGAATCTTGCCTTGGTCGTCCATGTAGGCGACCGAGAGGTTGATGGGGGTGTTGCGCATCCACATCGCGTGGTAACCAAGCTGGGTGAATACAAACAACATGCCTTCATTTTTTGCCATTTTGGTGCGGAACATCAGACCCTTCTGACGAGTTTCATCGGTCGCGGCGACATCTGCGGTAATCGTCTGCCCACCGACACTTAAGGTGATTTTGGGAAGGCCCATTTGCGGCTTGCCGTCGCCAGGCTGAGGTTGCGCATTAACGGTCGCAAAAGGCAGTGCAGTGAATACCAGCAGCCACGCAAAACGAGTCAGAAGAGATGGAGTCATGGGATACCTTTTTGGTCAGCGGCTGCGGAATCTAATGGTAGCTCGACGCGAAGCGTGGCTAACGCGTAATTGCGGGTTGGGCGTACCGTGTTTATTACTTTTTGCCGGTGCTGCCAAATCCACCCTCGCCGCGACTGGACATATCGAACGCAGAGACGATGTTGAATGTCACTTGGGCGATGGGTACGATAATCAGTTGCGCGATACGTTCCATCGGTTGAATCGTGAATTCCGCATTGCCACGATTCCAAGTCGAGACAAATATCTGGCCCTGATAATCGGAGTCGATCAAGCCCACGAGATTCCCCAAGACGATGCCGTGTTTGTGGCCAAGCCCTGAGCGCGGCAACAGCAGCGCAGCGTATTGGGGGTTGCCGATGTGGATTGCCATCCCGGAAGGGATTAGTGTCGTCTCACCCGGCTTGAGCGTGATGGGGCTGTCGATACACGCACGAATGTCCAGCCCTGCCGAACCCGGCGTCGCGTAAGTTGGCCGTTGCTCGGCAAGACGGGGATCTAATATGCGGACATCAAGCGTTGGAAGTGACATTTTCGTTGCCCTGTATATTTGAGGTTATTTGAACGAAGTTGATGAATTTTATTACAACTTTAGGCGACTATAGCGCAATCTCGGTTGCCTGTAAGGTGTTTAGAGTAAGGTGTGTGGGCAAGGTACGCGGTGGTCTGTTGGGATGTTCAAACGATTGGCGGGTCTGAGCCTGGCGCCTGTTTCGTATTAACTTCTATTAAATGCTTTTAAATGATTAAAAATTTGTTTAAAAGTTATTAAAAAACATCATCTCTGCCATGGCGCGGGTGGGGTGGCCGGATACATTGATTCGCCCAGTGTGTTAACCAGTCAGGATTTTCTTGACCCAGCCCCCGTTTGTTGCAGGAATCATTGATTGCGCGAATCGCGTCAGCAAAAAAGAACAATGGCGCGTTGCTCCACCAAGAATTCTACTGGTCTGAACATTTTATGGGCGAGCCGTCAAATGTTCAGACTAAGTCACTCGGGGAGTTAGCGAATGTCGATTACAAGCTGGCCTGAAGCGGAAAGACCTCGCGAACGCCTGATCGCTCACGGTGCGAGTGCACTTTCTGATTCGGAGCTGTTGGCGATTTTTCTCAGGGTGGGCGTCAAGGGAAAGAGTGCAGTTGATCTCGCCCGAGATTTGCTCTCGGAGTTCGGCTCGCTCCATGCGCTTTTTGCTGCGCCGGTGAATCACCTGACCTCGATCCACGGAATGGGAACGGCAAAATACGTTCAATTACAAGCGGTCTTGGAAATGGCACGCCGGGCGATGAATGAGGAGATGAAGGCGGCTGACGCGTTGTCAAATCCGCGTGCGGTTCGCGATTACTTGCGCATCACTCTGTCAAGGTTGCCACATGAGGTGTTTGTGGCGGTATTTCTGACCGCGCAGAATCGGGTGATCCAAGTCGAGGAGCTATTCCGTGGTACTTTGACGCAAACCTCTGTTTATCCTCGAGAAATTGTCAAGCGAGCACTTGCTCACAACGCGGCCTCAGTGATTCTTGCACACAATCATCCATCGGGCGAGGCGACCCCAAGCCAAGCGGATCGGGCACTCACGAAGACGCTGGCCGAGGCATTGTCCGTGGTCGATATCCGTGTGCTCGACCATTTCATTGTTGCGCCAGGGGCATCGCTGTCGTTCGCGGAGCAAGGATTGTGGTCAGCCTAAGTGGGTACGTCACGGTCGTTCCCCGCAGTTGCGCTAAGTATCTGGTTTTGTTATAATTTTGGGCTTCGTTCGCCATTCTTGTGGTGTCCTTGAAGAGTCAACAAAATAAATGGAATCGGTAGTTTCGATCCGCGTTTCTAACCGCAACACAGTTTGAAAGAGGTGTCCTATGGCACGCGTATGCCAAGTGACGGGAAAAGCCCCAATGGTGGGCAACAATGTTTCCCATGCGAACAACAAGACCAAGCGTCGGTTTCTGCCAAATTTGCAGTACCGCCGTTTTTGGGTGGAATCAGAAAACCGTTGGGTGCGTCTGCGCCTGACCACCGCAGGTTTGCGTACGATCGACAAGAACGGCATTGATGCTGTCTTGGCCGATCTGCGCGCCAGCGGCGTTGAAGTTTAAGGAGAGCGACCATGGCTAAAGGTGGACGCGAAAAAATCAAATTGGAATCCAGTGCCGGTACTGGACATTTCTACACAACCAGCAAGAACAAACGTACGACGCCCGAAAAGCTTGAGATGATGAAGTACGATCCGAAGGCGCGTAAACACGTTTCGTATAAAGAGACAAAGCTCAAATGATTGATCTTCTCGCTGATTGGTTTCGCAAATCAGCGAGAAGTTAATCAACCCCGTTTAGGCGGGGATAAAAGTACAAGCAAGTACAAACGCTTCAAAATATAAACGCTTCAAAATAAAAAACCCGCCATCGGCGGGTTTTTTATTGCCCCAAGTTTTCCGGTTTACGCGTATGCGCGAATGCGACGAGAAAACTGTTGGAGCGCCTCGATACCAGAGGCCTCGGCACGTTTGCACCAATCTTCCAAACGCGCAACCAACTCCTCTTTTGAGGCGGTGGAGCGATCCCACAAACCGGCGAGCTCCTTCTTGAACGAATAGATCTGCTGCAAGGTGGCGCTATGCTGAAGTGCGCGATCAAGCGTTGCACGATTTTCCGCACTCAGTTGCGCTGAGTCTGATTGCATCCATGACCGAAAATTGTTCCAGGCGCCACGCAGTCGCATACCGTTAAACGCGGACCCCTCAGCGTGAAGTCGCGCAATCTCAGACTTGCAAGTTGCGCGTAACGTATGTGCATATTTTGTCGTGATCTCAAAACGGTGCGAAATCACGGCTTGTAGTGTTTCAACATCACACGAGACTTTTTCCCAATTGAACTTGGCTTGCGGCGCGACTTTTTTTACCTTAGCAAGGCCGAAGGTCTGGAGCATCCGGATGTAGAGCCAGCCCAAGTCAAACTCATACCACTTCATCGAGAATCGTGCTGATGTCGGGAAAGCATGATGGTTATTGTGTAGCTCCTCACCACCAATCCAGAAGGCAATTGGTGTGATATTGGTGCTGGTGTCGTGAACCGTGTAGTGGCGATAACCCCAGTAGTGTCCGATGCCGTTGATGATCCCTGCGGCGTGAAATGGAATCCACATCATTTGCGCGGCCCAAATGGTCGCACCGATAGGTCCGAACAGGACGAGGTTAATCACCAGCATCAAACCAACACCTTGCCACGAATACTTTGAATAGACGTTGCGTTCGATCCAGTCATTTGGAACGCCGTGGCTGTACTTATCCAAGGTTTCTTGATTGCGCGATTCGGTGCGATACAACTCAGCGCCTTCGGTGAGCACTTTCTTGATGCCATACACCACCGGTGAATGCGGGTCATCGATGGTTTCACATTTGGCGTGGTGCTTACGGTGAATCGCAACCCACTCCTTGGTCACCATGCCGGTTGTCAGCCACAACCAAAAGCGGAAAAAGTGCGATGGGATCGCGTGTAGATCAAGTCCACGGTGCGCTTGAGCACGGTGAAGGAAGATCGTAACGGCCGCAATCGTGATGTGCGTGACGATGACGCCAAACACAACGTACCCCCACCACGGAAGGTCGATTAGGCCATTAAGAACAGAAAGATCCAAGATAGGCTCCTGACAAAAGCGTTTAGTTTACTTGACTACCGATTTCTCTGCTTTGACGTTCGTTAGGTCGTCCGTGATTCGAACATCGCGTTGCTGATGGGGGATGGAAATGTTGTTTTTGCGGAACGCCTGCAACACTTCGATTAGAAGGTCAGATCGAAGTGAGTTTTGTCCTTGGTCGGCGTTGTTGATCCATACGCTCAACTCAATTTCGATGCCGTTCTCGCCAAGCGCCTTGACGAGAACCGATGAATCGTGGTGATTCAGTACGCGTGGATGCTTGGCTGCGATGTCCAAGAGTAATGCGCGAACCAACGCCAAGTCTGAGTCATAGCTAATGGTGACGAGGGTTTTGACCGAAACAACGCTGTTGGTGTAGGTGTGATTGATGACCGTGCTGGTGATGAGTATGTCGTTTGGGATGATCGCTTCGGTCCCATCCAAGCTGCGGATGACGGTGTAACGCGATTTAATGGCGTCAATCACGCCTTGTCGGTTTTCAATCGTGATTAAGTCGCCGAGTCGTAGCGACCGATCAAGCAGGATGATGAATCCTGAAATATAGTTGCTCGCGATTTTTTGTAGGCCAAAGCCAAGGCCCACGCCAAGCGCGCCCCCAAACACGGACAACATCGTGAGATCAAAACCGACCAACGGTAGGGCGATGAGTACCGAAAGCGTCAATGCAAGTGCACGAATCAGCTTCGAGATGACGACGCGGGAACTCACATTAAGCGCCTGTGCCTTCATGATGCGGGTTTCGATCAAACCAGAGATGCCAAGTGCGACAAAAATCGTGACCATGGCTGACAGCCCAGCTTCTATGATCAATCTCAGGGTAATCTTTTTGTTTCCAATCGGAAACGTGACATCTTCCAGTGCCGTGCCAATCTCTGTGAGGGCGCCAGTGATATAGAGCGCAAATAGACCCCAAATGAAGAGGACGATGAATCGCTCGGATGCTTTCAACAGCGCCGATGGCGTCATCACATGCCGCAACAAATAGACGGCAAGACGAATGACGGCAAATGCTGCAATGAGGGGGATGGCGATATTGAGCAAGGGCACGGGCTGGAGTTTTGCCAGAGCGAAGCGGCCGAGCCAAGCGAGAACGAGCAGCACCAACGGTGTGACCATGCGGTAGGCGCTACCAGCGCCAATTTTGGCCAGACCCGGTTGGAGATGGTCTGGCAGCTTGTGCTGCAGCATGCGCGCGAGGAGCCAAGCGAGCAGTGCAACAAGTGCGAGCGTACCAAGCTGGAATATGCCGTGGCGTGACGCCAACGAATTGATTAGGTTGCTTGGATCAACGCCAAACATTGCAATGGCGAACGCTACTTAGCGGTACGCTGCATGACAGCCGCAAAGAAGCCGTCAGTGTTGTGCAGCTTTGGCGAGAGACGCAGATATTCGTCTGTTTGTTTGATGTCGATCTTGAGCCGCTTTAGCACTTGTGCGATCGGAACGATTTCAAACTCGCTATGTTTGGACAAGAAGGCTTCGACGATTTTTTCGTTTTCTTCGGGAAGCACGCTGCATGTCGCGTACACCAATCGCCCCCCTGGCGCAACCAGCTTTGATGCGGCGTTGAGGATTGATGCTTGTTTGACGTTGAGTTCGACGACGGCCTCATCCGTTTGGCGGAACTTGAGGTCGGGATTGCGACGCAGCGTCCCGAAACCTGTGCATGGAGCATCGACCAATACACGGTCGATCTTGCCGGCAAGGCGCTTGATTTTGGTATCTTTTTCGCTCGCGATTCGCTGGGGTGTAATGTTTGAGAGCCCCGAGCGTTTCAAGCGAGGGGCGAGGTTGGTCAAGCGTTTCTCTGAAACGTCAAACGCATAGACGCGCCCAGCGGACGCCATCTGCGCTGCGATGAGTAATGATTTGCCACCAGCCCCCGCACAAAAATCGACCACCATCTCGCCGCGCTTGGCTTCCAAGATTAGGCCCAGAATTTGGGAGCCCTCATCTTGCACTTCGATAAAGCCTTCAATAAAAGCTGGGTGTTTCGTTAGCGACGGCTTTTCGTCGAGACGAATGCCAATAGACGAATGTGGTGTGGCCGTGGCTTTTAAACCTTCTTGCAGCAGTTGTTTCAATACCGCATCGCGTTTAGCCTTGGTGCTATTCACACGTAGGTCAAGTGGCGCAGGATTCATCATGGAGTGGCCGAACTCAATGATCTTGGCGTCGGGCATTCCCGAATCGCGCATCCGTTTGATGATCCAATCTGGAAGCTCAGCCTCTATGCCAATCGCAAGATTGTCCAGTTTTTTGGCTTTTAGCAGGCCGAGCCATGCTTCGTCGCCACCCCGCAGGACAGTATGCAAATCGCGTACGCTGATTCCCATGAACCGCGTCAGCGCGACGAGCGCCATACGGCGAGGTGAGCCGTCGGTCACAACGTGTTCGATAAAGCGACGGTGGCGCAGGACGGTATAGACCGTCTCTGAAATAAACGCACGGTCGCGCAAGCCAAGCTTAGGGTGCTCTTTAAAGTACCGCTTCAATCCGATATCGGCAGGCGAGGTCAGTGGCAAGATGACCGTTAATGCGTCAACAAGGGCGTGGTACAGAGCGAGGGTCAACGGCATGGGGGGCAATTTTTTTCGGGGCGATGTTGATTTTTTGGTGTGCCCGGACCTCAGAATGATGCCGGACAACGAGATTTCCTACACCCGCGACTGCAAACGGATATTATCGCAGACCAACGCCGTTATTCCAAGTGTAGTGTATGGTCGCGTACCCATCACCGTCCGTTAGCGGGCGCAGTTTCTGCCGAAACGCCGATACGAGTCGCTAGTTGCTCCACTTGGAATCGTCCTAAGTAGTACTTAAGCTTAATCGGCAGGTAGAAATAGCGCGGCGCGAGCCAAACCTCATACTGATCCTCAGGATTAGCAGCCTCGGATAGCAGCCGAACCGTATCGACTGCGCCAAACCGGGTCTCCAGCCGCTCAGTACCCATTTTGCGAAATTGGTAGCGATAGACCTTGCGTGCATTGGTCACCAGCACATCGATTTTGTCACCAGTATTTGCCAGTTGTGGCGCATCGTAGGCGAGCTGAAAAAGGAAGCTCTGCATGTCTTGCATGTCGCGTGCGAGTGGCACCGTGCGCGTCTCACCGTTTCGCTTCATCGCGAGTGCGTTTGTATCCCGTTGAAATTCCGCTGTTTCCGCTTCGCCTTCGCCTCGTCTGATTGAGAACCGTTGTGGGCGCAAGCCATCGGCACCAACGACTCCACGGCTTTGTTGGTAAATCATACCGGTGAACGCGCTCACCAAAAAGCCGGTCGCTTGGATACTCGATTCAATTTCGTAATCTGTTCCCTTGCGCGTCCAGCGAAAATTGGCGACCCCATCGCTAATCGCGGTCGCAATTTTATATTCGATGGCGATACGTTCGGCAAACACCGGTGCCCGACGCACCGGCGGCAGCTCGGCGGCGGGCTCGGCCGCTTCGGCAGCAGGTGGAACGGTCGCTATGGCAGCAGGGCTTGTCTCAGCCAATGAAGAAGGCGGTGGCGCACTGGCTGAGACTGGCAAGTCCATATCGCCGGTTGTCTCGGGGCCCGATTCCACAGCGGCAGCCACAATCACATTTTCTGGTGCGGCGAAATTTGCTTGTGATTTAGGCCTAGTCCGACGTGGTGGCAGGCTTGGACGGATGTTTGGCGCGGGCGCTTGAGTGGCGACCCCAGGTTGTACAGCCACAGCCGATAAGGGGACGAGCGTCGCGTCATAGTGGACCGATTTTGCGGGCGAATATGAGATCGCCATGTTGAGTGGCGACCAATATACGATGGCGTGTACCAGCAACGAGAGCAGCACAGCCATAAGAAGTGTGCGCTGCCCTGCGAACTCGCTGAGTGTTGACCTCATTGTGAATGTGCTGGCTGGCGCATGACTCATTTGGTTTCAGTTTGGCTCAGGCTAGTTAAGTCCACGGCACCCGGAGACAAGCGCGAGCGTCGGTAAGCGCTTGGGCTGAATCAACGCCTGATGTTTGCGAACGGACGACGTTGGTCAACGCTAAAACATCCCCATTAGACGCGGCGAACGCTCGAAGTACCGTGGGGTAGAGCACATGCTCCTGGGCCAATACCCGCGCTGCCAGGGTGTCGGCTGTGTCGTCGCCAAGCACGGGAACTGCCGCTTGCGCGATGATCGGCCCATGGTCCAGTTTGGCGGTGACAACATGTACGGTCGCGCCGTGTAATTTGACGCGGGCATCGATCGCCTGTTGGTGGGTGTTGAGTCCAGCGAAAGCGGGCAGCAGTGATGGGTGAATATTGATGATCCGCCCTTCGAGTTGCTCAATGAAGCCCGGCGTCAAGATACGCATGAAGCCAGCGAGTACAACAAGATCAGGTGCAAAAGACTGAATTGCCGCGAGCAACGCCGCATCGAATTGCTCGCGTGAGGCAAATTCACGATGGTTGATAACCCGCGTTTCGATACCCGCTTGACGCGCGGTATCGAGCCCCGTGGCCATTGGATTGTTGGAAATCACGGCCTTGATCGACAGCGGCAGATTTGCCGCAAGAATCGCCGCCATGTTCGATCCGCGACCAGAAATCAGAATGACAATAGAGCGCATATCCGATATGCAAAAGTCTTTAAGAGACGGCCTTTTTCAGACGTTTTCGGCTGGAAATGCCCGTCCCGTCTAGAGTTTGTTTAAGTGCTCGTCTACTGGACGATCGTTGGTGCCTCGTCAGCGGTACGTGCGCGAATGTCGCCAATGGCAAATACTCGCTCACCTGCGGCTTCAAGTTGCGCCTGTGCTTGCGCGGCGTGGGCCTTGGACACGATGACGACCATACCGATGCCGCAGTTAAATGTGCGTGCCATCTCCGCGTCGTCCACATTGCCCTGCTGTTGTAGCCAAGTAAAAACAGAAGGGGCATCCCACCGGTCTCGATGTAATACGGCGGTCACGCCGTCGGGAAGCACACGCGGAATATTCTCCGTTAAGCCGCCACCGGTGATGTGAGCCATTCCTTTGACGACACCGGTTTTGATCAATGCCAATAGTGGTTTGACATAGATTCGCGTCGGCGCAATGAGGTCGAGCGCAAGCTGCTTGTTGTCAGGATGATGCAGGTCGACCCCTGATCGATCAATTATTTTTCGGATCAGCGAATAACCATTGGAGTGCGCACCAGAGGACTGCAATCCCAGCACGACATCGCCCGGTGCAATTGTTTGGCCAGTGATGATGTCCTCTTTTTCCACGAGGCCAACCGCAAAGCCGGCCAAATCATATTCGCCGGCGGGGTACATCGACGGCATTTCGGCGGTCTCGCCACCGATTAGGGCGCATCCTGCAAGCTCACAACCATGCGCAATACCGCGAACGACGTCGGTTGCGACGGCAACGTCCAACTTACCACAGGCAAAGTAGTCAAGAAAGAAAATGGGTTCAGCACCTTGGACCAGAATATCGTTCACACTCATCGCGACGAGGTCCTCGCCGACGGTGTCGTGTTTATGGAGATGGAACGCCAATTTGAGCTTGGTTCCAACGCCATCGGTGCCAGACACCATGACCGGGTTCCGGTACTTGCTTGACACTTCGACCAGAGCGCCGAAGCCGCCGATGCCCCCCAGTACCTCAGGACGCATGGTGCGCTTGGCAAATGGCTTGATGTTCTCAACGAGTTGATCTCCGGCGTCGATATCAACGCCGGCGTCTTTGTAGGTCAATGGGGAGAGGGCAGTTGATGACATTTTCTGGTGTTGAGAGTCGACTTTGCGGGGCTCGGTACGGTTTGAGGGTGATCAACAAACCGAAAAGCGCGTTTGCGCGACGTGAGTCAGCTAAAATCGCGCAATCAAGCTGAAATTTTACCGGATATGCGCGATCTCCCTCGACGAAAATCGACACCTCTGTTTCTCACACGGATTAGAGCTAAATCGCAAGCGGTCTCCACGCACTGGCTAGGTCGGCACGCCGCTTTGAGCGCCATCGCACTCACTGTCGCCGCGCTGCTGGTTTGGCTGCTATCACCAATCCTTGCACCGTTTCTCGCGGCGGGCATTCTGGCCTACATATTTAATCCCGTCGTGAATCGAATGGCGGCTCGCGGTATTTCGAGAACACTCGGCTCGGTCTTGGCGGTACTCATGCTTATGATTGCAGTGGCACTCCTGCTCATGATTATCTTGCCATTGTTCTATAAAGAAATTGCGCAGCTCACGCAACTGATCCCCAATTTTCTTGATCAGGCAAAGAACAATCTGGTGCCGTGGATCAACGCCAAAATCGGTGTTGAAATCAACTTAGATCCATCTAGCGTGCGCCAGTTTATTCAGGACAACCTGTCCGATGCGAGTGGTATCGCCAAACGGATTTTTTCAAGTGTCGGCACTGGCGGGCTGGCGGTCGTTGGTGCCTTGGTTAATCTGGGCCTAATCCCAGTGGTCTTCTTTTATGTGGTGCGCGATTGGCCCATGATGATCAGCCGTGTTGATGCCATGATTCCACGTCGCTTTCATCAGGGTATCAGCGATATCGCGATTGAAATCGATGCCGTACTTTCGGAGTTTTTGCGTGGTCAATTGCTCGTGATGTTGATCATGTCTGCCTTCTATGTCACAGGGCTGTGGGCGGTGGGGCTGAAATTCGCGCTTCCTGTCGGGCTGATTACCGGACTCATGGTGTTTATCCCCTATCTGGGCGTGGGCCTAGGAATGTTATTGGGCACCATTGCCGCAGTGATGCAGTACGACAACATGATGGTCGGGGTTGCACTGGTCTGGGCTATTTTCGGTGTCGGCCAGATCATCGAGAGTTTCCTCGTGACGCCCAAATTTGTCGGGGAGAGAATTGGCCTGCATCCGGTCGCTGTCATTTTTGCACTGCTTGCATTTGGGCAGGTGTTCGGGTTCTTCGGCATCTTACTGGCTTTGCCAGCGAGTGCCGCCATTCTGGTGGGGCTACGCCATCTACAGTTACGCTACCAACGCAGTTCGCTGTTCACTCACTAACGCAAGCGGTGAAATATTCGGGTTAGGCTGGCCCCACCCCAGTCGCGTCCCCCGGCGTGTTGACTATGCTTAAATCCAGTCCCGCCGCGAAGTTCAGCATTCGATCAATAGCCCGTTTTGCGTCCCGCCCGATCTGAGGATCAACCTGCACTTCATTGGCCCCTTGTTCTAGCGCATGTGCAAGGTTCGCGAGGCCATTCATCGCCATCCATGGGCAGTGCGCACATGATTTGCACGTCGCCGAGTTTCCAGCAGTGGGGGCTTCGATAAATGTCTTGCCGGGCGCGGCGGCTCGCATTTTGTGAAAAATCCCTCTGTCGGTGGCGACAATAAACTCGCGTGCATCGAGTGATTGTGCAGCACGAATGATCTGCGTGGTCGATCCGACGACATCGGCTAAGCGAATAACGGCAGCCGGCGATTCGGGATGCACCAATACTTTTGCCTTTGGGTGCTGCTGTTTGAGGGCAATGAGCTCGTCGGTCTTGAATTCGTCATGCACGATGCACGAGCCCTGCCACAGCAGCATGTCGGCGCCGGTTTGGGTTTGGATGTATTTGCCTAGATGGCGGTCGGGTGCCCAAATGATCTTCTTGCCGGTCTGGTGCAAATGCTCGACGATTTTGAGACCCACTGAGGACGTCACCATCCAATCGGCGCGCGCCTTAACCTCAGCGCTGGTGTTGGCATAAACGACAACGGTTCGGTCTGGATGAGCGTCACAAAACTCGCGAAAGGCCGCTGGCGGGCAGCCGAGGTCGAGCGAGCATTCCGCTTCTAATTCCGGCATCAAGATGCGTTTTTCCGGATTCAGAATTTTGGCGGTCTCGCCCATAAAGCGTACGCCGCAGACTACAACCGTCGTTGCCGGGTGGTCGCGACCGAAACGTGCCATTTCCAGAGAATCGGACACGCATCCGCCGGTTTCCTCGGCGAGGTCCTGCAGGTCGGGGTGAACGTAGTAATGGGCAACGAGGACTGCATTTTGGGCGTGCAGTAGCGCCTTTATTCGTTGCTTTAACGCTGCTTGGTCGATTGGGCTCGGGTCAGCCAAGACGTTGGCCCAAGCGTGCCCCGTCGTGAGCAGGTTTCGCACCGGCAAATCGAAGTCGACATTGATACGTTGAGCGGAAGTCGCCATGGGGCAATAAGACCTAAGTCACAAGATTGTGGGTTTGAAACTGTGGTTCGCGCCACGTTTCATTTTTGACCACATCTTGAATTGTTGCGACAGCATCCCAGCAGTCAACGAATCGTGTGTAAAGCGGCGTAAATCCGACGCGCATGAGGTTCGGTTGTCGGAAATCGCCGATCACGCCGCGGCTGATGATGGCTTGCATAATGGCATATGCATTGGTGTGTGCGAACGATAGATGCGAGGCTCGGCGCCCATGGTCTGCAGGGCTAATGCATGTGAATCCCATCGCGGCGCACTGTGTTGTCATGAGTTGCCAAAACAAATCACTGAGGGCGAGCGACTTTGCGCGAATGTCATCTGTTTTCACGCCGTCGAAGGTTCGTATCCCCTCTGCGAGCGCGATGGTTGCAAGCACCGAAGGTGTCCCACTGAGAAACCGCCGGATGTCAGCGGCTGGCTGATAGTCAGTGGTGAATTCAAACGGTACCGCGTGGCCGAACCAGCCAGAAATAGGATTCGATAGCGCCGCTTGGCGCGCCTGACGAACATAGAGGTAGGCCGGCGCACCAGGCCCACCATTGAGGTACTTGTAGCCGCAGCCCACTGCAAAATCGCTACCCGCTGTGTTGAGTTCGAGTTTGACCGCGCCGGCGCTATGACTAAGATCCCACAAGATGCTGATGTCTCGCTTTGCCGCCTGCGCATTGAATTGAGCCATCGGATGCATCGCACCCGTACGATAGTCAACGTGTGTGATCAGTGCCACCGCAACGGTTGTGTCAAGCGACGAATAAAGATCAGCCTGTTCGACGAGTTTCAGTTGGTAGCGCCCGCCGAAAAGTCTGACAATGCCTTCTGCAATGTAGATATCCGTCGGAAAGTTATGTCGATCAGAAAGAATGTAACGCTTGTGTTGGTCGTCATGAATTGACGGCTGGCTCAATATTGCACAAAGCAGCTTGAAAATATTGACCGAAGTTGAGTCAGTGACGATGACTTCACCAGAACCCGCCCCCAGCAATGGGGCGAGCTGGTTGCCGACGGTGTGGGGTAGTCGCGCCCAATCCGCATGGTTCCACGAACGGATCAAGTCACGTCCCCATTCAAGACTAATCGCATTCGAAAGCCGGTCGGGAGTCGATGCGGGAAGCGCACCAAGCGAGTTGCCATCGAGATAAATCGTCCCTTCAGGGATATTGAAACGCGACCGCACACCCGCCAAAGGGTCATTTCGGTCCATCTGTTCGCAATCGGTGCGTGTGATGGCGTTGGTTGAGGGAGTCGATAAATTGGTCATCGCCAATTATTGCAGACTACTCGCGGGCAATGGTGGCGCCAAAGAAATATCGCCCAGTGCCCGGCTCCCACCCGCTGTTGAACGCGCCTCATGAAATGTTCAGGCGAGATAGGAAACAATTGGGTTGAAACGATGCGGTAAAATGGCGGCTATGCACCGATGCGGTCGTCAGACGCGAACGCGAATTTGGCGCTGAGTCGTCAGCCAACCTGAACCCCCTAATTTGCTATTGAGGCAGTCGCAGTGGATAGTCAATCTTCGAGTCAAACGACGGTGAGCCTTAAAGGCAGCATGGTCGCCATTGTGACGCCGATGCTGCCCGACGGTGCTCTGGATTTTCCTCGCCTCAAGTCACTGATTGATTGGCACGTGGCGGAGGGAACCGACGCGGTTGTCATCGTTGGCACCACTGGCGAGTCGCCGACAGTTGATTTTGACGAGCATCACCAGTTGATCGCGGCAGCGGTCGAATATGCCAATAAGCGCATCCCGGTGATTGCCGGAACCGGTGCGAATTCGACAAAAGAGGCGATTTATCTCGCTGAATTCGCCAAGCGCGCGGGCGCAGATTATTCCCTGTCAGTCGTACCCTACTACAACAAGCCCACGCAAGAGGGGCTGTTTCAGCATTTCAAGGCGATTATTGAAGCCTGTGATTTACCGATGATTCTGTACAACGTACCCGGTCGAACGGTTGCTGATATTTCAAACGAAACGGTACTCAGGCTTGCAGCGTTGCCTAATATCGTGGGAATCAAGGATGCCACCGCCAACATGGCGCGCGGGATTGAACTATTGAAATTTGCGCCGAAGCACTTTGGTGTTTATTCGGGCGAAGACGTCTCGACACTCGCGCTGATGATGCTGGGTGCGCACGGGGCAATTTCCGTGACGGCAAATGTGGCGCCGAGGTTGATGCACGAAATGTGCATGGCGGCACTCGCGGGAGAGTGCGAAAAAGCAATCGCGATCAACAATCGTCTACTTGGCCTGCATAATCACCTGTTTCTCGAAGCTAATCCGATCCCGGTAAAGTGGGCGTTGGAGCAAATGGGCAAGATCGCGTCGGGTATTCGCTTACCACTGACGCGCTTCGATGCAAGGTTTCACGCGACGCTTAGTGCAACGATGCGTGAGAGCGGCATTTTGTAACGCAGTAATCGGCAACAATCCAAGGACCCTTTCTAGATGAAGTTCAATCGTATCGCCATCATCGGTAGCGTGGCTGCCCTGCTCGCAATGTCAGGCTGTAGTTGGCTCACGCCATCTGGCCCGGACTACCGTACCCAAGGGAAAAACACCAAAATTCGCTCACTCGATGTGCCGCCCGATTTAACGCGGCCAATCGGGGACGACCGCTTTTTGGTCCCTGACGCAAAGGCCACAACCTACTCGCAATATAACCGCGAACGCTCAGGCCAAGCCGCGCAAGTGGTGTCGAGTGGATCGGCGGTGCTGCCGAAGTTTGAAAACGCCCGCATCGTCCGCGTCGGCGAACAACAGTGGCTCGTCGTGAAAGCGGCACCTGAGCGGGTTTGGCCTGTCGTCAAAGAGTTTTGGACCGAGTCTGGTTTTGTCGTTAACCGCGAGACGCCTGAAGCTGGAATCATGGAGACCGACTGGGCAGAAAACCGGTCACGCATTGGGCAAGATCCGATTCGCAACACTGTCGGCAGGTTCCTTGACGGACTCTACTCGACGGGTGAGCGAGACAAGTTCCGCACACGTCTTGAGTCCGGTGCTGAGTCGGGCACCACTGAAATATACGTCAGCCACCGTGGGCTCGAAGAAGTCTATACCAGCGCAGATAAAACCAGCACTGGTTGGCAGTTCCGCCCATCGGATCGTAGCCTTGAGATCGATATGTTGGGGCGGATGATGGTTCGATTTGGTGCCGCGACGGATAAGGCGACCGCGATTGCGAGCGCGACACCGCAAGGTATGGTCGCGGCGCGTGCGACCTATGACGTGACCAAGGGCGGCGTGTTGAAAGTCAACGAAGCGTTTGACCGTGCGTGGCGTCGCGTGGGATTGGCGCTGGACCGTTCTGGCTTCACGGTCGAAGACCGCGATCGTTCAAAAGGAACGTTTTTTGTACGCTACATTGATCCTGAGGCTGCGTCGGCTAAAGGCGCGAAAAAGAGTTGGATCGACTGGCTCACGTTCTGGCGTTCCGATAAGCCCGCTGATCGTCCACAGTACCGTATCAAGGTGACTGACGGTGGCGCGACTTCGGATGTAGAAGTGCAAGGCGCCGATGGTAAACCGGATAGTTCAGCAACGGCGAAGCGAATCCTGACGCTCTTGTTTGAGCAACTCCGATAACTGCGGTTTTGTCTGCAAAGAAGCGCGTTGCTTGCAATCTCCACGAGGCCCGCTTTTGGCGGGCTTTGTGTTTCTTGGCTTGGCCGACGGCTGATCGTCATGCACTTTAGTCCTTTAGAATCTGTTCACCAATGACGATGCGCTTTTGTTCCCTTGGATCAGGCAGTGAGGGCAATGCTCTCGTGGTCGAAGTCAATGGTTTAACCTCGACTTCACGCGTGATGATGGACTGTGGGTTTGGGCTCGCCGAAACGGAAGAACGACTGGCCAGAGTTGGCTTGATGCCGCACGACCTAGATGCGATCGTCGTCACACACGAACACTCCGACCATATTGGCGGGGTGGCGCGGTTTGCGCGTAAGCATCTGACGCCTGTCTGGCTCACACATGGTACAGCCCGCGTCTTGAGCGAACGCGCGATTCCGGCGGCACTCCGGCGCTATGTAGACCCGCACGCTGCGTTTGCAGTGGGCGAAGTTGAGGTGACGCCCTATACGGTGCCGCATGACGCCTACGAGCCCGTACAATATGTTTTCAGTGACGGTGCGTCGCGTTTGGGCGTATTGACCGATGTCGGCTCAACGACTGCGCACATAGAAGAGAGCCTGGCGGGGTGCGCCGCGCTGGTGCTCGAAGCAAACCACGATTTGTCAATGTTGATGGCAGGGCCCTATCCATATAGCTTGAAACAACGTGTGTCGGGGCGATTTGGCCATCTTGACAATGCGTCTGCGGGGTCTCTGCTCAGGCGACTTCGACATGGTGGTCTCAAACATGTCATCGCCGCCCACCTTTCGCGCCAGAACAACACGCCGTTGCTTGCGCGGCAGGCATTTGCTGATGTGCTGGGCGTTGACTTGAGCGAAGTCGGTATTGCGTGCCAAGACCAGGGATTCGATTGGCGTTCGCTCTAACACCTGAAAGATGTGCTGCTTCGGTGGCGTGGCAAAAATTGGGCGAAAAAAAACGCCAGTCATCGACTGGCGTTTTGCGTACAGCGTGAAGAATATTACTTCTTCGGTGCTTCGGCTGGCTTGGCAGCAGCAGGAGCGGCACCAGCAGCAGGAGCGGCACCAGCAGCAGGAGCGGCACCAGCAGCAGGAGCGGCACCAGCAGCAGGAGCGGCACCAGCAGCAGGAGCGGCACCAGCAGCAGGAGCGGCAGCGTCTTTAGCGGGCTCAGCGGTTGGTGCAGGTGCTGGAGTTGGGGCTGGTGCAGCGGCGGCTGGCGCTGGTGCGGCCGCTTTCGGCGCTTCGGTTTTTGGGGCTTCAGTTTTGCCACATGCAGCCAAACCAACGGCAACAACAGCGGCGAGGAGAATCGACTTGTTCATTTCTACATTCCTTGAAAAAATTTTGATCAAAAATTTTTGAACGGTTTCTGTGGCGCATAAACCTGTCACGCATCGCTACTGAAATGCGACGTAGCAAATACGTGCTGGCAATGTTTTTATTCGACCGAATTTCGAGTATAGCATTGGAATGGTGCACTGCACGAAACTTGCGAGCGGCGGTGTGATCAGAGGCCAGACTGGTGGTCGGTGATGGCTAACTCCGATTCGGCCCAAATTTCTTCGAAGCGGTTGACGTAGGGCTTTGCACTGACTTCGTCGGCTAGGTTCATGACGGATCTCGGGTGTGAGTACGCAGGTTTTCGCCAGACTGAGTGATGGTCGGCGAGTATCAGGACATCTTGGACTTGGCGAGCGGCACCGGTCACGCGGTGAACAAGCACTTGACCGCCGAACTGACTGAGCAGCGCCACCAAGCGGGGGAGTTCACCCTCGATACCCTGAGCATCCTGTAGCGCAATGCGTATTTTGCGATATTTACCGCCTATCAATAGCGTACGCATTTGTTCGTTGAGTTCTGGGTGCCCTACGCCGCGTTCCCGAAGTGTGACGGGCGTTCGATCAAAAATCATGATCTCCTGTTTCGCCGATGCAATCACAGTTGTGATCGCTTTGCGCGCCTCGGCGTTGGTGTCCATGACGCGGTAGGGATTTTCAGGTGTCGTCATTTCGGGTGTCGTCATTAGTTACTCCTTAATTTCAACTTCCCCGCTGTTCCAGAGCGGGTAGAGCGTGCGCGCCAGACTGTCATTGATATCGCTTGCAGGCAGCGCCCGCGAATTTGCCAGTTGCTGCAACGCAGAGCGCTGCTTTGTGGTGAGTGGTGTGCCAAATGCCAGAGTGCGACCGTTCAGAAAGAAGTTGGTGTCGTCAAACAGCATGCGAGATCGCAAATCAAGTCGGATGCCCTTCTTTACTGCCTCGCCACTGAATCGCGCCACTGTCTTGGCAGTAGAAGGCGGCACAAACTCGACGTGAGATTTTAGTGCGGTCAAGTAGCAGCCGACAAATTGTTCGATCACCGATGGCGTCAGTTGCGACGCGATGGCCGTGCGCATTGGCTGCCCCAAGCCCTTGCGCAAATGATGATCGAGGTATCCCGGTTGTTGTGTACGCATTCTTTTTGCGTCAGTGTATCGACCATCCAAAGTCACGGTGTCCCGAAGATGGTCTAGGTAGGCCTCAGTGAGTTCCTGTTGCGACGGCACACGAAAGCCAACCGACCAAGTCACACAATCGTCTGTTTCTGCGATGCCGTTATGAGCGATATTGGGTGGCAGGTAGAGCATATCGCCTTCTTCAAGAACCCACTCTTGCTCGACCCGAAAATTTTTCAACAATTTCAGCGGCGCGTCCGCAACCATCGTCTGATCGGATTGGGTTGAGATTTGCCAGCGCCGCTTTCCACGCCCTTGCAGTAGAAAGACATCGTATGAATCAAGATGTGCGCCGACACCGCCCCCTTTGACGGCATAACTCACCATTAAGTCGTCAATTCTTGCGTAGGGTAGAAATGCAAATTGCGCGAGAAGGTCATGAGCCTCATGTGAAAAATGCTGAATGTCCTGAATGAGAATCGTCCATTTATCGGGTGCGGATAACGGGGCGGAAGCCGCGTGTTTTAACTGGCGCAATCGCCGCGATGTAAATGGACCATGCTCAAGTTGCCAATCTTTGCGGCTGCGCGTGATCAGCCTAGACTCGGCTTCGTCATAGGTGGCGAGCTGCAGAATTTCGTGGTTGGTGAGTGGCGCGAAACCGCTGGCTTGCGCGAACGCTTGGCGCACCAATAGCGGACGCTGCTGCCAATACTGTGAGAGGAATTTGGCGACGGGTAGATCGCCAAGCGAGGTCAAGACTTTGTTCTCAAGCGTTGCGGGTGATGTTTTCATTCAACTCCAGAGTTTGTGCCGCATCGTGGTGGAAAAAGTGTCGGTCGGTACTTGCATGACGTTGCAGATTTTGGATTAGAATCAAGCGAGAAGCACAACACGAAATTTTTTGTCGGCTGATGTTGAAAACAGGAAGCGAGTGCTGCGATGCTACAGATCGGTACGGATGCACCTTCGTTTGAACTGCCCGATGCGAGCATGGAAATCGTGCGCTTATCAGCATTTCGTGGCAAGAAGAATGTCGTACTCTATTTTTACCCGAAAGATGGAGCGCCAGTTTGCACACGCGAAGCGATCGAGTTCTCCGATCACGAAGACGAGTTTGCGGATTGCAATACGGTCGTCTTCGGGGTATCACGCGACGATTGCTTGGTGCACGAAGAGTTCCGTGACAAGCATGGCATCTCGCTCCAATTATTGTCTGATACCGAGTGCGAAGTTTCGAGGATGTATGACGTACTCATGGAGCAAGCAAATGCGCAAGGCGCGCCACTTGGCGTCAAGCGATGTACGTTCGTTATCGACAAAAAAGGTGTGCTTCGACACATTCTGAGTGAAGCAAACCCGCGCGAACACGTCAAAGAAGTGCTCAGACTCATCCGTCAACTGGATGGGCACTGAGGCAGTCGCAACCGATTAGAATCTAACAGTTGATCAATCGTCAGGCCACGGCGTCATCACGTCAGCTCGAGTTGGTCTTAGGCCCTCTTACTCTCAATTTTGAACATGCTATTGATCACAAAAGACACCGTTGTCACGCTTAACTACGACCTCACCGATAGCGACGGCGACTCGATTGAAACGAATGCGACGTTAGCGTATCTGCACGGCAGCTATGATGGAATTTTTCCGAAAGTTGAGGCGGAGCTCACCGGCAAAACGGTCGGTAGCGAATTAGCAATTTCGCTTGACCCGCCTGATGCCTTCGGCGACTACGATGAGAACCTCATTCGCATCGAGCCGGTCAGCGTGTTCCCGCCGAATCTCGAAGTCGGTATGCAGTTTGAAGGCCTGCCGCCAGGTGAAGATGATGATCGATGGATCGTCTATACCGTGACTGACATTGCGGATGGTCAGGCGGTGGTCGATGGCAATCACCCGCTCGCGGGGGAGCGCTTGCTGTTCAAATGCAAAGTCGCAGAAGTGCGCTCGGCATCGCCGGAGGAGATTTCACACGGTCATCCGCACGGGCCCCATGGCGCAAACCACTAATGCGCTTGGTTCGCAACGCTCGCCTGAGTATTTCATGGGTCGCCCGATGTGCCGTCGAGTCTGGATTTGAGCTGATAGAGCACTTGTAGCGCCTCGCGTGGGCTAAGTTCGTCCGGCTTGAGATCGCGTAGTTGATCTAACACGGGGTGGTGAATTTCGGTGGCCTCGGCGAAAGCCGCTGATTGAGGGGCGCTAAACAAATCTGACTGGCCTTTCGGATGACCCGCTGCGCCCTCAAGCTCAGCTAACTGTCGCTTTGCGACGCGCACCACGTTCCGCGGCACTCCTGCGAGCCGTGCGACTTGTAGGCCATAACTTTGGTTTGCAGGGCCAGGCTCGACCCGATGTAAAAACACGATTCTGTCTTTTGATTCCAACGCATCCAAATGAACATTAGCGAGGTTAGGCAGTTCGGCGTTGAGGCGCGTTAACTCAAAATAGTGTGTTGCAAACAGGGTGAACGCCCGAGATGTTTCCGCCAAGTGGCGTGCAATGGCGTAGGCTAGCGAAAGGCCGTCGAAGGTTGAGGTGCCACGCCCAATTTCGTCAACCAAGATAAGGCTGTTTTTGGTTGCCGTATTCAGAATGGCAGCGGCCTCCGTCATTTCAACCATGAAAGTCGAGCGACCTCCCGCGAGGTCGTCGGACGCACCGATCCTCGTCATGATGGCGTCGATGTTGCCGAGTTCCGCACGCACGGCAGGCACAAATAGTCCGGTATGGGCAAGCAACACGATCTGTGCAACCTGTCGCATAAAGGTCGATTTGCCACCCATATTCGGTCCGGTAATCAATAAGAGCTGGCGCGATCGTGATAGGTCGCAATCATTTGGAATAAAGCTGTCGACTTGGCTTTCGACGACAAGATGTCGCCCACCTTCGATATGCACACGCTCTTGCGCAACAAATACGGGTGTCACCAACTTCAGCGCGGTACGGTTTTGTGCATTTGCGCAATGAACATCGAGCGTTGCGGTGGCGTGTGCGAGGGCGTGCAGTGCGCCCACCGACGGGGTGAGGGCATCCAGCAGTTGCTCGTACAGAAATTTCTCGCGAGCCAGTGCGCGCTCGCCCGCCGACAGCGCTTTGTCTTCAAATACCTTTAGCTCTGGCGTAATGAATCGCTCTGCGTTTTTGAGTGTCTGACGACGTCGATAGTCATGCGGAACTTTATCGAGCTGGCCTTGTGACACCTCGATAAAAAAACCGTGAACACGGTTGTACTCGACGCGCAGATTGGCAATGCCTGTACGCGCCTTCTCGCGTGCCTCAAGCGCAAGCAGAAAGTCGGAGGCGTTTGATTGCATGCCGCGAAGCTCATCCAATTCCGCGTCAAATCCATCGCGGATCACGCCGCCATCGCGGATCATTGATGATGGCTCATCCGATATGGAAACTGAAAGCCGTTTAAACACGGCGTCTTCCAAGTGAAACTGGCTGGAAATGACCGCCAATGCTTGACTTTCAATTCTGTGTATTGTGTCTCGAAGCGCCGGAAGCGTCGCCAGTGCAGTACGCAGCGCGAGTAAGTCGCGTGGGCGCGCGGTGCGTAGTGCAATTCGCGTGGTAATGCGTTCGATGTCTGCCCAATCACGGATGATCGATTGGATCGCACCCGCGATGGGCGCAATCGCGCTTGCTGCTTCGTGCCGCGCGCGGATCTCGGCGTGGTTTCGCAGCGGATTGTGCAGCCAGTCCCGCAATCGCCGAGCACCCATCGCGGTCGCTGTGGTGTTGAGGATAGAAAAGAGCGTTGGGACAGTGGCACCTCGAATGGTCTCAGTGATCTCGAGATTGCGACGCGTCGCAGCGTCCATTCTCAGAAAACTCTCTTCACGCTCGACGTGCAGGCCAGCGATATGCGGCAGCGCGGTTCGTTGCGTTTGTTGAACGTAGCCAAACAAAGCACCGGCAGCGCAGAGCGCGATGTCCATCCCCTCAACGCCGTATCCGGCCAAGTCCTTCGTGCCAAATTGAGCCGTCAGCAGTTTGACCGACGTATTGAAGTCAAATTGCCAATCGGCTAATCGCCTAATCGCAATGCGCCGATCGCCACTATTTGCGATGGTCGTACTGGCGAGCGATTCATCGCTATCGGACACCACCAATTCAGCCGGATGAATACGTTCGAGTTCCGCTTCGATGGTCGCGCGGCTTGCATTGCGCAGCACGAATTGTCCACTTGCGAGCGAAAGCGATGCGACACCGATGACCCCTTCGCGTGCGTAAAGCGCGGCCACCAGCACATCTTGCTCGGCAGGAAGCAGGGCGCTGTCGGTCAAGGTGCCCGGTGTGATGATGCGTGTGACGGCGCGAGCGACGGGACCTTTACCGGTCACTTCGCCGACCTGCTCACAAATGACGGCTGACTCGCCAAGTTTGACCAGCTTTGCGAGATACTGCTCAACCGCATGAAACGGCACGCCTGCCATTTTGATGGGCTGCCCAGCGGATTGGCCGCGTGTGGTCAGCGTGATGTCGAGCAGCTTTGCCGCTTTAACGGCGTCGTCAAAAAACAGCTCGTAAAAGTCGCCCATGCGGTACAACACCAGCGTGTCTGGATAATCACGTTTGATGCCAAGATACTGCTGCATCATCGGCGTGTGCTGATCGAGGCCGCTAGGTGTGGCCAACGGTAATGAGTTCTTCGCCAAGGTAATGGTGCCGGTAATTTAGTGGATTGCCACGCGTGGCCGCGTGGCGAGCCGCAGGGCTTAGTCGAGGTTGGAAATGACGTCGCGGAGTACGCTGACGATTTGGTCGATCTGCGATTCTTCGATGATGAACGCCGGTGCGATGACGATATTGTCCGCCGCGCTACGCAGTATTACGCCTTTGTCATAGGCCTTCAAAAAGGCCTCAAAGGCACGCGCGCCAGGCGCGCCTGTTCGCGGCTCGAGTTCAACGGCAGCGGCGAGACCATACGCACGGAGGTCGATTACGTGTTTGACGCCCTTTAGCGAATGCACCGCCGCCACGAGCTTGGGCGCCATCGCCGCCGCGCGTTCAAACAACGCTTCGTCTTTGTAAAGTTGCAGTGTCGCGATACCCGCCGCACAGGCGAGAGGGTGAGCCGAGTACGTATAGCCGTGGAACAATTCCACCGCCCCTTGCGGGCCGGTCATAAAGGTATCGTGAATCTCTGGCGTACATATAACACCGCCCATTGGCACGGTTCCCGATGTAACCCCTTTGGCAAACGTGATCATATCCGGCTTGACACCAAACACGTCTGATGCAAACGCGCCGCCTAAGCGACCATAGCCGGTGATGACTTCATCAAAAATCAGCAAGATGCCGTGTTTCTTGGTGATTTCACGCAATCGTTGTAAGTAGCCTTTCGGCGGAAACAACACACCGGTTGAGCCCGCCATGGGTTCAACAATCACCGCCGCAATGGTCGAAGCGTCATGCAGCGCGACCAAGCGTTCCAGCTCGTCGGCCAGATGTACGCCGTACTCCGGCAAGCCATCCGAGTACGCGTTCTTTTCGAGGTTGTGCGTCGTCTGTAAATGGTCAACGCCAGCCAGCATATTGCCAAACATCTTGCGGTTCGCCACCATGCCGCCGACCGAGATACCACCGAAGCCAACGCCGTGATAACCACGCTCGCGACCAATCAGCCGCGTACGGCTGCCTTCGCCACGCACACGGTGGTAGGCAACGGCAATTTTGAGTGCGGTATCCACCGCCTCTGATCCTGAATTGCAGAAAAAGACATTTCGCATATTGTCAGGCGCGATGTCGATGATACGGTTGGCCAACTCAAATGCCAGCGGATGGGCGAACTGGAAGGGTGAGCAAAAATCCAGCGTCGCCGCTTGTTGTTGTATTGCCTCAACGATGGGCCGGCGATTGTGACCCGCATGACAACACCACAAGCCAGCAAAGCCATCGAGCATGGTCTTGCCGTCGTCGGTCTTGTAGTACATGCCGTCTGCACTTGCCAACATACGCGGTGCCGCCTTGAAGTGGCGATTGGAGGTAAAGGGCATCCAATACGCATCCAGTTGATCGCGATGTAGGTGAAGTTGGTCTGAAAGTATGGTCATTAGGGTCTCCTGAGCAGGCTCATAAGTCTAGCCTGAATGTTTCATGGGTCGCTCGATACGTCGAAACACGTTGTCGATAAACGATGGGCAAACCAGTTTCGCCCGTTCCTCTTTCGCGGCAGATGCGGGCTGCACATTCGCCATTTCGTCGATTTGTTGGGTGAATGGGTCGCACACCCGGCGATTACCACATTGCGAATTGCGTTGAAATATCCAGGTTTTACGCATTTGCCAGAAATCATCCCGGAAATAGCGCATCATCAGTGTCACAGGCTGTCATCATCGGGCGTGATCCGAGAAAGGGCGCATGGCCAACACGACCCACCCCGTTTCAACTCAACAAAGGCTCGCCGAAGCGGTTGAGAAGATGCCGGCTTTCCCTAAGGCGGTTCAGCAGGTGTTAGCGCTTTGTCGTGATATCAACTGCCCACCAAAACGGCTGGTGGAGGTGATTGAACATGACCCGGTCATGACCGTCCAATTGCTGAGAATTGTCAATTCAGCAAGTTATGGGCTCCCGAACAAGGTTGCATCGGTCAACCAAACGTTAATGTTCTTGGGTCTCAATACGGTGAAGAATTTGGCCCTGACGTTTGCGTTGATCGGCGTGTTGCCATCCAGAAATTTAGCTGGTTTTGACGTTGGCGAGTATCTTGTACATTCTGTTGCCGTCGCGTCGCTGGCGCGCTACCTTGCGACGAGGCCAGAGGCGGGCGGCGTGGATGCCAACGATGCCTATGTTTCCGGGCTACTGCATGATTTCGGAAAGGTTGTGATGGCCACACATTTGTCGGACGATTATCGAAAAGTACTCGCGATGACCGACGCGAGTGGCGAGCCGCTGCATGTCGTTGAGCGCCGCTTGCTTGGTGTGGATCACGCAGAAGTGGGGGCGATGCTTGCACAACATTGGCAATTCTCGACAGCACTCATTTCCTGTATCCGCATGCACCAGACGACGCCGGAAGCCGATGCGTTGACATCGTGTGTGGCGATGGCCAATCAGTGGGCGCGACGAGCAGGTGTTGGCAATGCGCGGAATGCATTCCAACCCCATGAGCGACCAGTCACAACGCGATGGGGGAGCGATTTTGCCACCATCGAAGCCAACTTAGGTGCGCTCGACAGCCTCTTTGTGTCGGCGCGCGCCTTTTCGGCGTCGGCACCGTGAAAGTCAAGTTCTGGGGAGTTCGAGGATCGATCCCGGTGCCGGGGGAAAGCACGCGCCGATATGGCGGCAACACGACTTGTATCGAGATACGGACGGATGCCAATAATCTGATTGTGCTCGATGCGGGAACAGGTATTTACCAGCTTGCACAGTCGTTGCTGAACGAGTTGCCCGTCCATGCCAACTTGTTCATTACCCATACACACTGGGATCATATTCAAGGGCTACCGTTTTTTTTGCCGATCTTTATCCCCGGCTGTTCGGTGCAGATTCGCGGTGCGCATGACATTGTTGCCGGAACGCATATTGATCGCGTGATGGATGTACAAATGCAATACAGCTACTTCCCAGTGCGTGAGGCAGAGCTTAAAGCGAAGATTACCTATGAAGATGTCCAACCGGGGCTACCCGTGACCATCGGTGATGCGACCGTGACGCCGGTCTTGCTTAACCATCCAGTGGTCAATTTTGGCTATCGCGTTGAATGCAACGGTAAGTCGGTGTTCTTCACGGGGGATCATGAGCCGCACCAAAACATTTATCAGCCAGGTGACGAGGGATTTGCGGACTATCAGCAAATGGTTGAGGCGCGCACAGCCGACATTGCGGCGGCAATTGGCCCGGTGGACCTGCTTATCGCTGATTGTTCATACACGGTACAAGAGTACGCAACGAAAGTGGGCTGGGGCCACGGTACCGTTGATTCAAGTATTTTGATGGCGCGTGCGGCTGGTGCCAAGCGGCTTGCCTGCACCCACCATGAGCCGACACGTAGTGACGATGAGCTTGAACGTGTATTTGCCGAGACCATGCGGCGGGTTGGGACTGCGCATGAATTACAAGACATCTTCCTCGCCCGTGAAGGGCTGGAAATCACTATTTAGCCTCGGCGTTCAGGCCCCGAGGTGTGATTGCAGCACCGACAACATCGGCGCAAATACTTTTGGCGTGCCGCAGACGAGCGTGCCAGAGTTAAGCCAGTCGCTTTCGCCTTTGAAGTCCGAGATCAAGCCACCTGCTTCCTGAACGAGCAAGCCACCCGCGGCGACGTCCCACGGACTGAGCCCCTGCTCCCAAAAGCCATCAAATCGACCACACGCAACGTAGGCCAAGTCAAGCGCTGCGGCACCAGCTCGCCGAACGCCTGAAGACTTATGCGTCATTTCCTTAAACGCGGCAATACACCGATCGAAGTGACTAAAGTCTTTGTAGGGGAAGCCTGTCCCTAACAGGGCATCCTTGATGTTGACGGTCTTTGATACGCGAATGCGCCGGTCGTTAAGGAACGCGCCCGCACCTTTGGACGTAGTGAAGAGATCATTTCGTACTGGGTCGAAGATCACGCCGTGTTGCACCACGCCCTTCACACTCAGTGCGATCGAAACGCAGTATTGGGGAAAGCCATGCAAGAAATTGGTGGTGCCGTCAAGCGGGTCGATGATCCACAGGTATTCGGAATTGTTGTCCTGTAGGCCGGACTCTTCGGCCAGGATGTTATGCTGTGGATACGCCTCCTTGAGTACTTGAATGACCGCTTGTTCTGCTGCGCGATCAACCTCCGACACATAATCGTTTTGCGCTTTGTGTTCGATCGTCAGTTTGTCGAGATCGAAAGAAGCGCGGTTGATCACGGCACCGGCGCGGCGCGCGGCTTTGATCGCGATATTGAGTACTGGATGCATGGCAAATTGTCTGTGCCCGCCGTTTTTGCGTGCACTAAAGAGCTGGAAGAGCCGATATTTTACTATGACCGCAACATCTACTGCCTCAGGTACCGCCGCACTCACTCGTATTCGGGTGGTATTAGTTGAAACGTCGCACCCGGGGAATGTCGGTAGCGCGGCACGCGCCATGAAGACGATGGGCATCTCCAACATGGTGATTGTGAACCCGCGATTGCCCGCGCCGCAGCACGATGCCCAGGCGATTGCGCTGGCATCCGGCGCAACAGACGTGTTACAGACTGCTAAGGTGGTTGCCACATTACAAGAAGCGCTCGCCGATGTGGTCTATGCGGTCGGCTTCACCGCACGAAAGCGCGAACTCACCCACCCTCATGTTGGGTTGCGTGAAGCGGCGGGGTTGGTGATGTCGCAATTGGCCGTGCAGGCCAGTGCGCCGGTGGCGTTGGTATTCGGCAACGAGGCGATGTGTTTATCGAACGACGATGTGGATCGCTGCCAGTTGCTGGCCAGTGTGCCGGCCAATCCGGTCTATTCATCCTTAAATTTGGCGCAGACGGTGCAGGTCGCCGCATACGAGATGATGATGGCGAGTGGCAGTTTCACCGTCCCGCCCGACGTTAAGCGCGAAACGGCGAAAGCTGGCGAGATCGAAGCACTCATCAAACATCTGGAACTCGCCGCCATTGAATCCGGCTTTCTTGCCCCAAATTCTCCGAAGCGCTTTATGACGCGTATGCGTCGGTTGGCCACGCGGGCAAGTCTTGAGCCGGAAGAGGTCGCCATCTTGCGTGGATTGATCGCCTCGTTTCAGAAGCCCGACAGACGTAACGTCTCCTCAACCTGAGTTACTAAAAACAAGCTGCCGAAATGTTTGCTCGCCTCAAAGAAGATATCGCTTCTATTTATGCCCGTGATCCTGCTGCACGCAATTGGTGGGAGGTATTGACTTGCTATCCCGGTATGCACGCCATTTGGGGCCATCGCTGGGTGGCCGGCCCGCTGTGGCACGTCGGGCTGAAGTGGCTCGCACGGATGTGTTCACAAGTCTTGCGGTTTGCCACCGGGGTGGAGATTCACCCAGGGGCGACGATTGGCCGCCGCGTGTTTATCGATCACGGCATGGGCATCGTCATCGGTGAAACTGCAGAAATCGGTGACGATTGCACGCTCTATCACGGGGTCACGCTCGGCGGGGTGGCGTGGAATCAAGGCAAACGCCATCCCACACTTGCCGCTGGGGTCACGGTCGGCGCAGGCGCAAAAATTCTTGGCCCCTTCACCATCGGTGCCGGTGCGCGGATTGGGTCAAATTCAGTCGTGGTGAAAGAGGTGCCACCCGGTGCCACCGTGGTGGGCATCCCGGCCAGGGTGGTGGAAGGGCTGGAGTTAGGCCCCGCAGGACAGGCGTTTTCTGCCTACGCCGTCACCACCAACGAGAACGATCCGCTCAACGCCATCCTCAAGACGCTCGCGGCACGCTCCGACAAAAGTGACGCGACCATCGCTGAGCTGCTAGCGCGATTAGAGGAGCTAGAGAGAAATCGTAAACCCTAGCATTCACGGGGGTTTTGGGGCGATATTGTCTGGAAGCGACCGCCCTTATTCGTGTTTAGGAAACACTTTCCCGCTATCAGCGCGATGCGCTGCTCCCTCTGCGGCGTGTGGGGCCGCCCGTATGCAGCCCAACTAAATAGTTGATTAAAACACTTGGTTTAAGTAAACTTGACTGAATTAGTTGGTTATTGGTTTCGACGTGGTTTTTTGACGTTATTGTGCCAGTGGCCACTCACCTCATTCTTCTGACGGAGGACCCATGCGCTTAACCACCAAAGGCCGTTTTGCGGTGACTGCAATGCTCGACCTGGCGATAAACGCTAAAGAAGGTCCCGTTACGCTGTCCAACATTGCTGAGCGTCAGAAAATCTCACTTTCGTACCTCGAGCAGTTGTTTTCCAAACTCCGTCGCGCCGAACTTGTTGATAGCGTGCGCGGCCCCGGTGGCGGCTATCAGTTGGCCAATTCCGCCGATGTGACGACCGTCGCGCAGATTGTGGTTGCGGTGGAAGAGCAAATGGATTCGCGCCAGTGTGAAGGCAAGGAAAACTGCATGGGCGAAAAGCGTTGCATGACGCACGATCTCTGGCAGAGCCTAAACGACAACGTGCTCGAGTTTCTTTCCGGCGTGACGCTGGCGCAATTGATCGAGCAGCAGAAGGCCAAAGCACAAGAAAGCCAGCCACATCGGATCATCGGTCCGGCCAGTGCTGGCCTGCTGCGCACCAAATCCAATTCGAATAAGCTCACCCCCGCGCCGATATGACGGTGGCGACGAATCAAACATCAAACGATTACCCCTCGCGCCACAACCAGAAATCGAACAAATGAAACAGCCTATCTATCTTGACTACTCTGCAACCACGCCGGTGGACCCACGTGTGGCCGAAAAAATGATTCCGTTTTTGACGGAGTCATTCGGTAATCCGGCGTCCCGCAGCCATAGCTACGGTTGGACCGCTGAAGAGGCGGTCGACAATGCGCGCTTGGAAGTCGCCAAGCTCGTTAACTGTGACGACAAGGAAATTGTTTGGACGTCCGGTGCGACCGAATCAATCAACCTGGCGGTCAAAGGCGCGGCGCACTTTTACCAAACCAAGGGCAAACACATCATCACGCTCAAGACCGAGCATAAAGCGACGCTCGACACGTTTCGCGAGTTAGAGCGGCAGGGCTTTGAGGCGACCTATCTTGATGTGCAAGAGAATGGCCTCGTTGATATGAACGCGTTTAATGCGGCATTACGACCCGACACTATTTTGGTTTCGATCTTGTTTGTGAATAACGAAATTGGTGTTATCCAGCCGATTGCTGAAATTGGTGAAATCTGCCGCAGCAAAGGAATCATTTTTCACGTCGACGCCGCGCAAGCGACGGGTAAGGTGCCAATCGATTTGCAGGCACTCAAAGTTGACTTGATGAGTTTTTGTGCGCATAAAACTTATGGCCCCAAAGGTATCGGCGCGTTGTTCGTGCGGCGTAAGCCACGCGTTCGTTTAGAAGCGCAAATGCACGGCGGCGGTCACGAGCGGGGCTTTCGTTCAGGCACCTTGGCCACGCACCAGATTGTTGGCATGGGTGAAGCGTTCAGGCTGGCACGATTGGAAATGTCAGCAGAAAGCGAGCGCATTCGTATGCTGCGTGATCGACTACTCGCTGGCTTTAAGGGCATGGAGGAGGTGTATGTAAATGGTGATCTTGAGCATCGGGTTCCACACAATCTGAACGTGAGTTTTAATTTTGTCGAGGGTGAATCATTGATTATGGGCATCAAGGAATTGGCGGTGTCCTCCGGTTCAGCGTGCACCTCGGCGTCGTTGGAGCCTTCGTATGTATTGCGCGCCTTGGGGCGCAACGATGAGATGGCGCATTCCTCGATTCGGTTTTCGATTGGCCGTTACACTACCGAAGCCGATATCGACTTCGCCATTAATCTCATGAAGGAACGCATCGGCAAACTGCGCGATATGTCACCGCTTTGGGAAATGCATAAAGAGGGAATTGATATAAGCAAGGTACAGTGGGCAGCACACTAATGATGGCGGGCAAAAGTACAAACCTACTTTTGCCCGGTTGAATTCAGGGCAATTCGCAAGCGCAGCTTGACGACTTGCATACGTAAAACCGGTTGACCGGTCGCATAGCGACCACAGGAGAAGCATCATGGCATACAGCACAAAAGTTATTGATCACTACGAAAACCCCCGCAACGTCGGTTCTTTTGGTAAGGACGAGGACGGTGTCGCCACCGGCATGGTCGGCGCGCCCGCGTGTGGCGACGTGATGAAACTACAGATCAAGGTCGGTGCCGACGGCATCATTCAAGACGCCAAGTTCAAGACCTATGGTTGCGGCTCGGCGATTGCATCTTCATCCCTTGTCACTGAGTGGGTAAAAGGCAAAACCATCGAGCAGGCCGGCGAGATCAAAAACACACAGATCGCTGAAGAGCTGGCGCTGCCGCCGGTGAAAATTCACTGCTCAATCTTGGCCGAAGATGCGATCAAGGCGGCCATTGCCGACTACAAAGCAAAACACGTTGCCGAGCCACTTAAAAGCGCGGCAGAGTAGTCTCGTCCATTCGGAATAAGCGGAGAAGAATCAATGTCAATCACACTGACCGAGCGCGCTGCGAACCACGTACAAAATTACATGACCAAACGTGGCAAGGGAGTTGGCTTACGCTTTGGGGTACGCACCACGGGCTGCTCTGGCATGGCTTACAAACTCGAGTTTGTCGATGAGCCATCCACAGAAGATCAAGCCTTCGAATCGCACGGCGTCAAAGTGTTTGTTGACCCAAAGAGCCTTGTCTATATTGATGGCACCGAGCTCGATTTTGTGCGCGAAGGTTTGAACGAAGGCTTTAAATTCAACAATCCGCAAGAGAAAGACAAATGCGGTTGCGGCGAGAGCTTTAACGTTTAGTCGTTTTCTTTCGAAGTCGATTTCAGCCTTTCCCTTACCGGTAATTCCCAAAAAAATGACGAAGCGGTATGTCCGCTTTGCGTATCGATTGCGTCATGAGCCCCGATTTCTCCAAGAGCCACTTTGCTTTGTTCGGACTGCCGGTGGGTTTTGACCTCGACGTGGCCGCGCTGGAACAAACGTATCGCGATCTTCAGCGCGAAGTCCACCCGGATCGGTTTGCCAATGCCCCAGACGCTGAAAAGCGCATCGCGGCGCAGTGGGCCATGCAGGTCAACGAGGCCTACCGCACGCTCAAGTCTCCACTCGCTCGCGGACGGTATTTGCTGACGCTCAACGGCATCGACACAGAGGAAGAGTCCAACACCGCCATGCCGGTGGCCTTCTTGATACAGCAAATGGATTGGCGCGAAGCGGTGGTGGCCGCAAGAAATGCACACGATGATCGTGCGCTTGAGCAATTAGCGAAAGACAAGCGCTCGGAAGAGCGTGTACTTTTCGATCGACTCGCCGCACAGTTGTCGAATGTAGCGACCATGCGAGAGGCGCGCGACACCGTGCGTAAACTACGTTTCCTCGAAAAGCTTGGCGAAGAAATTGATCTCGCCAGCGAGGCAATGGAAAGTTAGAGCACAACATGGCGTTGCTACAAATTGCTGAACCAGGCGAATCCACCGCGCCGCACGAGCATCGCCTTGCGGTGGGTATTGATCTTGGCACGACGAACTCATTAGTCGCCACCGTCAAGAGTGGAACCGCCGAAGTGTTGCTAAACCAAGAGGGCAACAAATTGACGCCCTCGGTGGTCCGCTACTTTGCAGACGGTGGTGTGACCGTTGGTCGCCAACCAAAAGCGGAACAGGCCGATGATCCGGCCAACATCATTGTGTCGGTAAAACGATTCATGGGGCGCGGCATGGCAGATGTTGCGCGCTACGGCGCATTGCCTTACAAATTTATTGATGCCCCCGGCATGGTGAAGATTGAAACCGTCGCCGGCCTGAAATCGCCCGTCGATGTTTCCGCCGACATCCTGCGGGTGCTGCGTGTGCAAGCCGAGGCTGCACTTGCCGGGCCGCTGGTCGGTGCGGTCATCACGGTACCGGCATACTTTGACGATGCCCAGCGTCAAGCGACCAAAGACGCCGCCCGACTCGCCGGCTTGAATGTGCTGCGTTTACTCAATGAGCCCACAGCCGCGGCGATTGCCTACGGCCTCGATAACGCCAGCGAAGGAACGTTTGCGGTGTTCGATCTTGGCGGCGGTACGTTCGACATCTCTATCCTCAAATTGACGCGCGGCGTGTTCGAAGTATTGTCGACCAATGGCGACTCCGCGCTCGGTGGTGATGATTTTGACCAAGCCATTGCCGCGCATTGGCGCAGATTGCACGGGCTGGCAAGTGCGAATCACAAAGATCTTCGCCGCATGTTGATGGCTGCGCGGGCCGTGAAGGAAGACCTCACAACGGCGGATGACGCATCAGCCGAAATTGATCTCAGTTACGGTCAGACGCTTAACGTGAAGCTGTCGCGCGCCGAATTCCACAACATGACAGCGCATTTAGTGGAACGCACATTGTCCCCGGTTAAAAAAGCGCTGCGGGACGCCAAACTTGCTGTCGACGACATCACTGGTATCGTCATGGTCGGCGGCGCGACGCGTATGCTGCATGTACAAGCTGCGGTAAATGGGTTCTTCGGTAAGCCGCTACTCAACAACGTTGATCCCGACAAAGTGGTGGCGCTTGGTGCCGCAATTCAAGCAAATATCCTGGCCGGTAATAAGTCTGGCGACGATATGCTTTTGCTCGATGTCATTCCGCTCTCACTTGGCATTGAAACGATGGGCGGCTTGGTGGAAAAATTGGTGCCACGTAATTCGACCATTCCCGTGGCGCGGGCGCAAGAATTCACCACCTTCAAAGACGGCCAAACGGCGATCGCGTTGCATGTGGTGCAGGGTGAGCGTGAGCTGGTGAAGGATTGTCGATCGCTTGCGCAGTTCAGCTTACGCGGTATACCGCCGATGGTTGCCGGTGCCGCACGCATCCGCGTGACATTCCAAGTCGATGCCGATGGATTGGTATCGGTCGTTGCACAGGAATTGACCAGCGGCGTAGTCGCACAGGTCGATGTGAAACCATCCTATGGCCTAACAGACGCCGAGATTGCCACCATGTTGCAGGCGAGTTTTACCTACGCCAAGGACGACGCCGCAGCCCGAGTGTTGGCCGAAGCCAGAACTGACGCGCAACGTCTCATCGAAGCCGTGCAAGCGGCGATGGCGGTAGATGCTGATTTGTTGAGCGCCACCGAGCGGGCGCTGATACTGCAAGAAATTGAACGCTTGCATCGCCGCCAGTCGGAGGGTGATGCGTCGGCGATCAAGGCAGCGATTGAAAAACTCTCGACGGCAACCGAGACATTTGCCGCAAAACGAATGGACAAAAGTGTCGCCAAGGCACTTACCGGAAAGTCACTCGATGAGATTGCAAAAATCGGGCCTTAATTGGTAAAGGTAAAGACTGAACAATGACAATCATCACAATTCTTCCCCACGAAAAACTCTGTCGCACGGGTGCCACGCTCGATGTCGCGCCTGGAACATCGCTGTGTGACGCGATGCTGCAAAACCAAATCGCCATCGAGCACGCGTGCGAAAAATCGTGCGCTTGCACCACTTGCCATATCATCGTTCGCGAAGGTATCGCCTCACTTCCTGCGGCGGAAGAAAAAGAAGAAGACATGCTCGATATGGCGTGGGGCCTCACGCCACAGTCACGTCTTTCTTGTCAGTTAAAAATCGGCACAACGCCGCTCACCATTGAGATTCCGAAGTACACCATCAACCATGCACGGGAGAACCACTGATGTCGCTCAAATGGACCGATACGTTGGAGATCGCGATCCAGCTTTCCGAAGCGCACCCCGACGTTGACCCAAAGACCATTCGTTTCACTGACCTGCATGCTTGGGTGATGGCGCTAGAAGAATTCAGTGATTCACCCGACCGATCAGGAGAAAAAATACTCGAAGCGATACAAGCGGCGTGGATCGACGAGCTGCAGTAGTTTGGAGTAAAACGATGACGAGTATTTTTCATCTTGCCTTAAACATCACCGATCTCAATCAGGCGCGCCAGTTTTACGGCGGCGTACTTGGTTGCGAGGAAGGTCGCAGCACCGTAACGTGGATCGATTTTTCGTTTTTCGGTCATCAGTTATCGCTCCATCTGGGAACGCCTCTGACGACCGCGCCGACCGGTCGCGTTGGTGAACACTTAGTGCCGATGCCGCACTTTGGCGTGGTGCTGGCACTCGATGATTGGCGCGCGCTTGCCGCACGGCTGACCGCCGCTGGAATCAAGTTTGTCATTCCGCCAAGCATTCGATTTGCGGGTGAGCCAGGCGAGCAGCACACGATGTTTTTTGTTGATCCGTTTGGTAATCCGCTCGAGATCAAAGGCTTTCGCCATTGGGACGCGGTTTACGCGTAATCGCTCGACGCTAAGCAGCCCACACTAATCTCGCGCAAACCATGACGACACACACGACTTCGCGCTCTGGCGCGCTCGCGCCCATCGCCTTCGTCTCACGGCAAGATGGCTCGCGCTGGATTGAGATGCTTGCGCAAGCGATGCCGTGCGAGCGTATCGTGGACGATAACGCTTTGTCGGATACGGAGGCGCTTTTGGTTGAGATCGCCATCGTCGCCGACCCGTCGCCTGAACGTATGGCTCGTTATCCCCATTTGAAATGGATTCACAGTGTGTGGGCAGGTGTTGAGCGTCTTGTGCCACTGGCGGCGGCGCGCCAGTTGCCGCTGGTGCGTTTGGTCGATCCGATGCTGGCGCAGACGATGGCCGAAGCGGTGCTGGCGTGGACGCTCTACCTCCACCGCGATATGCCAGCATATGCGGCGCAGCAGCGCGAGCGCATTTGGCGGTCACACACTTATGTGGCCGCGGGTGCGCTCACCGTCGGTATTCTTGGTCTCGGTGAGTTGGGGCGGGCTGCGGCGGCGCGGCTGGTCGATGCTGGTTATCGCGTCATCGGCTGGAGCCATTCGGCGAAGTCGATCAATGGTGTCGAGACGTTCACCGGCGGGACGGGGCTGCATATGGTGCTGGCGAGAGCTAATGTCGTTGTTGTGTTGTTGCCGCTGACTTCGGACACCCATCACCTGCTCAATGCCGAACGTATCGCCGCGATGCGGGAAGGTGCAAGTGTGATCAACTTTGCACGCAGTGCCGTTGTGAATACCGATGCGTTGTTACAGGCGCTGGACGGCGAAAAACTGTCACACGCTGTGCTCGATGTGTTTGACGAGGAGCCTTTGCCGACAAACAGCGTACTTTGGAATCACCCAAAAATCACCGTGCTGCCGCATATCTCCGCGCCCACCAACCGCACCACCGCTTCGATGATTGTGGCGGCTAATATTCACGCCTTTCGCGAGTCAGGTGCCATACCCGTGGTGGTGGATGTAAAACGCGGGTACTAGCATTAGCCGCTTTAGGTAAAAAAATCGGGTTCGGTCACCCCCGTGCAGGCGCTCTTTCGAACCCGCACCGATGGGCGTTATCGCGAGGGCGGCAGACATCGGGATGGAAAGCGCGTCCGACGCGCATGGGCACAATGTCGGCCTAAGCCGGGTGATAAAATGCGCCTGTCTTTAATCGCACGAGTTTTCAGCCATGGCCATGTATGAATCTGACCTCACGAAATTTCTTCGTGACATGCTCGACAAACAGCCCGACCTACAGGCGCTGCAAAAGGCGAACCGCGCAACCTGGTGGGACAAGAAATTAGATCCCGACCAACAGCGCCGTAATGCAGTCTCTGAAGCGCCGAAAGCCCCCTACGCTTACTTTCCGCTGCCAGAGGCTGAGGAATCAAAGTAGAGGGAACTTCTCGAAACCGTCGCGAGCGGGCGAAGTTCGTGCCGACGGGTTTGGCAAACACGGGACACGTACCCAGTGTACGGCGAGCACCGCTGGCGCGAAATTCGCCCATGCAGCAAGTTTATAGAAGTTCCCTAGTTTTAAAAGTCCCCTATTGACGGGCATCTTCAAGCCTTTATTGCTGAAAACGCCCGTCAATAGGGGACTTTTCATTTCACGGAACTTCTAAAAACCGTCACGAGCGGGTGAAGTTGGCAGTGAGGAGCGGACACGTACCCAGTGTACGGCGAGCACCGGAACTGACAGACTCGCCCATGCAGCAGGTTTATAGAAGTTCCCTTCACAATCATCATCAATTTGAATCGCATCATCACCGCGCACCGGCGCACCGTACCGCAGAAAGTAGACATCCCATGAGGTTTTCTGCCATTTCAATTTTGCTCAGTTCACTTATCGCAACATCTGCGACGAGTGCAGTAGCCGACGAAGGTATGTGGACCTTCGACAACTTACCACGCGAGCAAATCAGGGCGAAGTACAACTTCACGCCGGATAAGGCGTGGACCGATTACGTCATGCGCGCGACGGTGAATATCGGCGGCTGTTCGGCATCGTTTATTTCCCCGCAGGGTTGTGTCTTTGACGCAGGTCAAGCCTTTAGGCGGTAAATGCAGGGCGTTGCCAGGCCATCCTAGGATAATTGCGAGATACAACCTTGGAGTTTAGCGATGAGTTTTACCTGGTGGCGGTATCCCACGCGGCGGTTTTCCGTCGATGGGCTCTCGGTCGCAGTTGCAAGTCATGTGCGTAGCGATGGGCTTTATTCAGTGCTCACCTTGAATGGTGTTGAGCAGGCGAAGGATCAAACGCCATTTGTGGGACCGGAGTCGGTTCGCAATCACCGGCTTCTGACGACCCTGCCAGACGGGCGACAGCTTGAGGTCGATTTCGGTTACATCGGAGTATGGACAACAGGTGCGGTAGTGCGGATCGATGAGCGGGTCATATACGAGAGCCATGCGGGCCAAGTACCTTCATATCCGGAGAAGTACCGCGAAAACGCCGTCAAGCAAAAAACCATACGGGAAAGCATGGCCGAAGCGCGCGGCGAGGGGCCCAATCCCAAGGAGAGTGGTGTCCTCGCACCGCACAACCGTCTGCCCTTCGCGGTCGATGTGGTCACCGGATTGCTGTTCTACGCAATCGCAAAACTTACCGATTTGCAATCTGCCGCGCTCGCTGGCATCGCTTTCGGCTTTGGCTTGGTTGCATTTCAGCGGATCACAAAAATCGATGTCACAGGTGGCCTCGCCTTGTTTGGAATTGTGATGCTTTGCATTTCCGCGGGCCTGGCATTGTTGCTTGCCGATAGCGAATGGATCAAGCTGCGCGGCACTATGATCGGTTTGATTGCAGCGAGTTTCTTTTTGCTGGATGGTGTGCGCGGCGGTCGCTATATCGGCAAAGGGCTGGCGCGCTTTATGCCCTACGCAGACCTCAATACAGGCCGCTTGGCGATTGGCATGGGCAGCCTCGGACTGCTGATGGCGGCGCTCAATTACGCTGCTGCGAAGCTGCTGACTACCGACAATTGGCTGTTTTACACGACCTTTGTCGACATTTTCATTGTGATGGGCTTGGCTTACTTTGTTGTACGATTCGCAAGGGGCGCTAAGGCTCCACCAGACGCCTAGTGCACCACCACCGGGATTTGCACCAGCTCAGCATATTGCTCAATGCGTACTTTCGACTTCTTCCTGACTGGGCGTGTTCACCTGCCAAGCCACGATGTGACGCTGAAATATCTCGGCCCAGCATCCGTCAAGATAAACCTCTTTGCCAGAGCGCTTGTCGTCTATTTCAAAGCCGTAGCGGGCCAGCTCGGAGAGAAGGACATGCTAAATGCCTGCGTTTGGGCAATGCGGGCGCGCAAGTTTTCTGCACCGCACGAGCGTGAACTGCAAAGCCATCTTAGTCGGGTACTTCCTCAACTTCAGCGCATGTTATCGGCTGAGCAATTGGCTTCGTGTAATCAACAGCCCGAAAACTGGACGCCGGCAGCACTTCGCAATAAAGATGCCCAAACTACGAATCCACCAAACGCTGCTCGATAGAGCGGCGTAGGGCCGGTAATTTCAAACGTCAAATCGCCGCTTTCGGGCCACCGCTGTGGGACGGGTGCGATGCGCCCATGGGCGAGGGTGTCGAGGTTGAGCCAGATTGGGACGAAGCGGCCCAACCGGCGCCGGACTTTGAGGTCGATCAGCGCATCAGTTGGTGAGCAATGGCGGCAGCGGTTTTGCCAACGCTGCGGGGCAGGGCTGCGCCTGGTGCTGCCCAAAAATGCGCAAACCGAAAAATCTCGGGCGACTGGCCTTGAACAAGCGCTCAGGCAGACCCAGGCTGAAGGCCTGTGATGCCCAAAACATGGGTCATAATCGCCCTCATGCGGTTGGATTTCCTATCCGCATTATTGACTCTAGTTGAGGTAAAGATGTGGTGGTGTATCGAGGTAAAACAGTTCAAGACACTGTTTGAGGTTGGTCGCGAATTTCGAGTACGAACGATAGCAGGATAATCCTGATATTGGAGGGTACGGAAATGAAACGATTACCGAAGCAGACCTACACGCTGGAGTTTAAGCAAGAAGCGATTCGGCGGATGGAAGTAGAAGGCAAGAAGCAGGCAGACGTGGCGCGTGAGCTGGGGATCATTGAACAAACCCTGCATGGTTGGCGTAAGGCACATCGTCAGGGCAAGCTTGCTGGGGCGACGAGTAATTGCAAGCCGATCAGCGAGGAACAGATGGAGCTGTCTCGGGTGCGCGCCGAGAATGCACGGCTGAAGATGGAGGTCGAGATTTTAAAAAAAGCGACGGCGTACTTTGCAAAAGAACATCTGTGAAGTACGCCTGGATTCGACGGCATGAACGCGCCTACCCACTGAACGCCATGTGCGACGTACTGAGCGTGAGTGAGAGCGGTTTTGCCGCGTGGCGCGCAGGATCAACTGCCAAGCGCCGGCTCAGCACGCCGCAGCTTGAGGCCGTTATACGCGCTATCCATGCCGAATTTGATGGTGCCTATGGTGCGCCACGGATGGCCCGGGAAATCAAAGCGCGTGGCCTGCCGGTGAGCAAGGAGAGGGTTCGCAAGCTCATGCAGGCCAATGGTATCCGCGCCAGACACAAACGCCGCTACAAGGCCACAACCAACTCTGCGCACCATTTGCCGGTCGCCCAAAACGTTCTGAATCGCCAGTTTCAGACGACGGCACCAGACAAAGTTTGGGCCGCTGACATTACCTACATTCCGACCGCAGAAGGTTGGTTGTATCTCGCGGTGGTGATGGATTTGTATAGCCGAATGATTGTCGGCTATGCGATGGATGCGCGAATGACCAAAGAGCTGGTGCTAAACGCACTGCGGATGGCGCGCTTCAAACGCAAGCCGAAGCCGGGGCTGATTCATCATAGCGACCGCGGCAGCCAGTATTGCAGCCATGACTACCAAGCGTTCATCGCGGATATGAAGGCGGTATCGAGCATGAGTCGTAAGGGCAATTGCTGGGATAATGCGCCAATGGAAAGCTGGTTCAATAGCCTGAAGAATGAGCGTGTCTTCCATCGGCGGTATGAGACTCGTGACGAGGCTCGGGCTGATTTGTTTGATTACATCGAAGTTTTTTACAACCGGAAGCGCCGCCACTCCGGGTTGGGCTATGACATCCCGAGCGAATTCCACTCGGCTTGGTTGGCTCAACAAAAGCTGGCAGCATGAGCGCTACGTTCGTACCCGTAAAACAAGGTCAACCTCAGTTGAACAAAGATTTAAACAACATTTATCTGATGATGCTGCAAAAACAGCAGATTGGTCTACTAAATTTAAAGAAAGTGAGTTAAGAAAATGAGCAACTACAAAATCGGTGATATTTTTTCCATTCAACTACCCAACCAAAAATATATTTTTGGAAGAATCTTACTGGACGTTAAAAAGCAGTGTGTAAAGCCAAAATTAATTGATCCTAATTCACCATTAAGCTCCTATGATGGTTGTCTATTAGTAGAAATTTATAAAGAATTATCAGATAATCCTAATTTTCTGGGTCAAGAAAAGCTCATTCCTGGCTTTTTTTTAATGCCTGACCCCATCGCCGAACAGGAATGGTTAATTATTGATCATTTGGAAGTCGATCCGCAGCAAGTGGAATTTCCCGAAACTATATTTTTATATAATGGTCGTCAAGTTTTCCAAAGAGGAGAGATTCGCTTACCAATTCCAGAACAATTAGATGAAAATGATGGTTGGGATATTTACCCCTCCATCACATCGCCATACGCTTTACCAAAAATTTGCCTTTACTATCTTGGTTTGCGAGAATTTCTTACACCCGTACAACAAAATACAATGAATCTTGAGCGTTTAGACTTTCGCTTCTCAAACCGTCGTAGTGAAATTTATAAAATAATCCAAGAAGATGAAAATCAATCATATTATGAAATTGCCAGCCGTTTAGGCTATGATATTACCCGATTTTATCCAGGAAATTCAACAATTTTCAGAACGAAATATGATTAACTATGCAAATCTACTATAACTACATAGGAGACGAATATGGGTTGGTGGAAAATAGACCAAAGTAATGATATTATTGGAGACTCACCTGTTGATACAATCACTGAAACACTAGAAACAATAGTCTTATTATGGGAAGAGCAAAAAAGACCTAAACCTACTGTTGTAGAAATTTTAAATGTAATCGCTTCTGCACTACGTCTAGTATCTACAGAAATAATTGAAGATGGAGAAAGATTTTCTATCCAAAGGTTGATTGCTCAAATTAGACCAGCCTCGACTTTGATTTATGGGGGTGAAGAAGATAGCCTTGACCAGTCATCAGTCACATCTTTCGGTCAGGCTTTAAGAATTATTGCTCGACAATATCAGGATACGCTATCAAGAAACCCTAGATTTAAAGAGATCATAGCTTGTATTGTTTTTGTTCTAGGTTCTAATAGCTATAGATATCTATCAATTGATCAAGAATTTTATATAGATCAAATTTGGTTAGAAGCAAACCATAAAAGAGAAGTTTTTAAAGACGCTGCTTACTTTGATACAGTAGTTAGAATTAAAAATCAAAATATTTCTAAATATCAGCTTGAAATCGCGCAATCTCAACAGGATAAAACAAACTTATATACTTTACTATTCCAAGAAAATTTAACATTATTAATTGCTCAATATTCTCGTGGTGACGAAACATTGAAGCTGGAAAATACTTTTATAGATGTACTCAAAGCTTTAATCAACTATTATGAAACACCAGTATATAAGCCATTTAATTTTTATGCTCTAGATGAATATATTACTGCTATCTGGTTAGTTGCTTGGGCTTTTATCCTAGATATTGATCATAAGTATATAAACTTGCTTATAAGTATTATTGATAGCAGGGGCAAAGATGCTTTTTTTGATAGTTTAGTTTCCTTGAAATCTTCCAACAAAGTTACCTCTTCTCATTTAATCTATCCACAGCTATACAATTCACTGTTAGCATCACTTAGTTTACAGGACAAACAACAACAAGCAAATTCAATCTCTGATTTCTTAAGAAATTACTACCAAGGGTGTCAGGAAGTTAGCTGGCACAATAGCCATTTACAGAATAATTATCATTTCTTTGGTTATTGGTGTTTTGAGTTAGCTGCATTGGTCAAAATCTTAAAACTTGATGATAGGCTCTATGCTAATAACCTATTTTATCCTCGTGATTTAACGGGTCACAAGTTATTAAGAACATGGGAAGATTCAGAACAAGGTGATATGGATAGAAAAGAGTATAATAGTTATTCATGCTTGGAGTAAAAGCACCTGTGGCTGAAGTTAAACTGACTGGCTCTCCTAGAGTAGATATGAACATTTAACACTTAATACTTGGTTAAATTCATGATCTAACAAGAGATTCAATAAAATTAAAATCAACTTTTATTAATCTATTGTTTCGGATTGATCGAATCCTTGTAGAATAATAGTTTTAGCTGTTATTGTTTATTAAATTACCATAACCACTCTAGGAGAGCCAGACTTAATCGTCCTGTTTGTGGTTGATCGCATTGCAGCCTTGGTGCCACCACCGCGAACGCATCGCCACCGGTATTTCGGCGTGCTGGCACCGAACTCACCCTTGAGGCCTGCTGTCACAGCGCTGGCACAAGATGCAGTGGTACAACCGGCGCAGGTGCAAGCTGAGCCAGCCAGCACAGGGGCGGTCGCGGGCGCAGCGGCACCTGAGGCAGGCAACCCACTCCTAACCCAGGCCGAGCCGACCCAGCCGGTGCAGCCTAAGCGCCCAGCGCACTACCTGTGGGCGGTGCTGATTGCCCGCATCTACGAGGTGTTCCCGCTGGTATGCCCCATCTGTGGCGGGCAAATGCGCATCATCGCCTTCATCACCTACAGCGCTGACATTCGCCAAATACTGGATCACATCGGGGTGGAGACAGAGCCACCGCGCATCACACCAGCACGCGGGCCACCGCTGTGGGACGGGTGCGACGCGCCCATGGGCGAGGGTGTCGAGGTTGAGCCAGATTGGGACGAAGCGGCCCAACCTGCGCCGGACTTTGAGGTCGATCAGCGCATCAGTTGGTGAGGGAAGGCAACAGCGGTTTGGCCAACGCTGCGGGGCAGGGCTGCGCCTGGTGCTGCCCAAAAATGCGCAAACCGAAAAATCTCGGGCGACAGGCCTTGAACAAGCGCTCAGGCAGACCCAGGCTGAAGGCCTGTGATGCCCAAAACATGGGTCATAATCGCCCTCATGCGGTTGGATTTCCTATCCGCGCTTCCTCGTAGGCCTCAATGTCTTTGGTCCGGTACAACACCTTCCCCACGATCTTCAAATATGGCGGCCCTTCGCCGACAGTGCGCCAGCGCTGAAGCCGCGCGACGGAGCACACCCAGCGATCGGCAAGCATTTTTTCGGTCAGTAGTTCTCGGCGGGGTTCAGCCGGCACTTCTGCAAATCTGGGGAGTGGCTCTGGCTCGGTCTCCTTGGCTCCCGTTTTGGCGATGCCGTTCTCAAGGACATCCAGCACGTCGCGGGTGCTTTCAGACCGCGGCGTCGCAGTAGAGTTAGTTGGGCGATGGGCTTGTGCCTTGATGTCTGTACGTGGTGATTTCATACAGGTTCATACCGGCGGCTTGAGCGCTTTTCTCAGCAGGGTGGGCCGCTGGATGCAATCAACCCCGACTGAGGCGGGGTGCATGCCAAGTTGGGCAGCCTGGGTATGCGCGCCAGTCAGAAGCTCTCCGCATGCAGATGTCTCGCTCCACGGGCCTCCAGTACAGCTCTGCCATCTGCCACCATCCCCGATGACCCACAGAGGTAGAAGTCCGTGGTCTCGGGATCGAAATCCAAGTTCTTCAGCGCCGCTGTCACCCGGCCACGGTATCCGTCCGCAGGAGCTTCGTCCTGACTGACGCAACGGATCACCCTGCCTGGTAGCACTGTGCCCTCGGCGGTGATGTCCTCTTCCCGGGTTCGGTAGCCGAACAGCAGAACAGCTTCGTCGAGCGTACCTGCCGCTTGGAGCGACTCGAACATTGGTAGAAACGGCGCCAGTCCCGTGCCAGTGGCGATGAACACCCGCCGTCTGCCCGATCGCTCAAGCGTGTACTGCCCCAACGGAAGCTCGACTTCCGTGGCGGTGCCAACAGAGGCACCTTGAACAAACCGCGAGCCATGGCCGCCGGTACGCGTGCTGATCAGAAAGCGCACCCGCTGTCCCTCGAGCCCCGCGATGGAGTAGTCGCGCCATTCGCCGCCCCCCACATGCAGTCTCGCGAACTGGCCGGGGGCATAGCCTTCGACCGGGCCCGTCACCTCGAACTCCAGATGCCAAATGGAAGGCGTCAGGGCACGCTTGGCGGTGAGCACCGCGCGCTTTTTCTGTGGCGGCAACGAAGAACTGGGGGTGCTTACAGGGCCGGACTTGATGGCCGCCTGAATCATCGGAAATCCTTTGGTCCCCAGCGCTTGGCAAGCCGCCCCAACGCCGCCCATCATGGCGCCGAAGATGCCCAGGCAGCCGGCATCCTGCCCTGCCAGGTACAGGCCTTCGATGGGCGTGCTGGGCCCCAATTGCGTGGAGCGATAGCGCTGCGGGCTGGCCGCCAAACCGTAGAAGCGCCCGCCTGGATGCGAGGTGTAGTGCTCCACCGTCAGCGGTGTGGCCAGTTCTGTGTACGACACCAGCGCGGCCAGCCCCGGAATGTGGGCATCGGCTAGTCTCAGCAGACCGTCCCCGATTCGTTGCTTGAGCGCTGAGTAGTCAGCCCCCCGATTACCCTTGGGCCGATCGCGCCACTGGGCAAAGGCACGCTCATCGACGAAGGCAATGATCTCGGCCGTGTGGAACTGTTCGTCCTTCGCCTTGATCGACGGAAACGACACATAGATGCTGCGCGGGGAGCCCTCCAGCACGCTGCGGGATTGGGCTGTGGTGTCGTCGTGTTCGAAGGTGGTGTTGATCCAGTGGTTTTCGCCCTGCACGCCGATACTCCGCGGATCGGCCTTGAGTCGCAGGTACAGCGTGACCGCCGAGAGCCCGCCGCTTAGCTGCTGGATGTCCCCGCGCAAGGCGGCTGTCCTGGTCCCGATCTCGCCCTCCGTCGGCAAGAGCCGCTCGAAGGTGATGGCCGCACCAGCGCCAGAGATCACGATCGGGGCCTTGTAGACGCGCTCCACCGGCAGCGGGCCACGCCGATCAAGTACCCGCACACCGATCGCCTTGCTGCCGTCGGTGAGGATCTCCAACACTTCCTGCGCTACCAGGATCGATCCACCGGCCCGCTCGATGCCTTTCTCGAAGGTCCTCGCAATTCGCGCGGCACCGCCCTCGGGGTACCAGGCGCCTTGCAGGTAGTGCGAGACGATCAGGGCATGCACGGCAAACGCGCTTTGTGAGGGCGGCAGTCCATAGTCGCCCCATTGGCTGGCCAGCACGGCGCGCAGTTCCGGTGATCGGAATCTTGCGGCCAGCACGGCACCCGTGGTGCGCTTGGCGAGCCTGCCTGTGAGTCGCTGTGTCCAACGAAGCAAAGGCTCCACGGGCCGAGGCACCATGCCGCGCATGAAGCCCAGGATCGCCCAGCGTCTGGCTCGCTTAACATCCTTGAAGTACCGACGAATCGCTGCTGCTTCCTGCGGAAACCTATCGCTCAGGACGCGCTCATAAGTCGCAGGATTCGAGGGTACCGAGATATCAATGCCGGGATAGACGAAGCGCTCGAAGCGATCCGGCATGCGGGTCCACAGCAGTTCGCCACCGGAAAGGTAATCGAAGAACGCCCGCCCTTGGGAACCCGGCTCCACCTCCCCAACGTAATGCAAGCCCACGTCCCAGGACGCACCGTCGCGCCTGAACACGTGCGTTAGGCCGCCGGGCTCCGTGTGCTTCTCCAGCACCAGCACCTTCTTCCCGGCCACACCCGCCAGTAGACCTGCGGCGGTCATGCCGCCGATACCCGAGCCGATCACGATCGCGTCATGCATGTTCATCTCCTTCGAGTCGGCCCGGCGCCCGCCGAGCGATGTTTGGCACAGTCAAGTTGACAGTGTCCATTAACTGTACCAAATAAATAGACGATGTCAAGCAAATGGGGTACCATGCTTTATGACTACTAGAAAGCGTGGCCGCCCGAAAGCCGATGCCGACCGGGATTTGCGTGGTGAGTTGCTCCGCACCAGCCGCCTGCTGCTCGACGAGGGCGGCGTGGCTGCGTTGAGCATGCGAGAGGTGGCGCGCCGCGCCGGATGCACCCACCAGGCGCCGTACCACTACTTCGAGGACCGTGAGTCGATATTGGCCACACTGGTTGCCGACGGATTCGATGCGCTTGCTGGTCGCCTGAAGGCCGCAAACGACCTAGTGATACAACAAAGTGTTCGGACCGCCCTGATCATGTCAGGCCGTGCCTACGTCGATTTCGCACTGTCGCAGCCGGGCGTGTTCAGGGTCATGTTCCGACCTGACGTCTGCAACCCAATGCGGTTCCCTGCCGTCCTGGAGGCTGGAGGCCGTGCACGCGCCGAACTGGATCGACTCACCCGAATCGTCCATGGCAGCCAGGCAACATCCGAACAGGCCAGCATCCTGTGGGCCCACGTGCACGGCTTGGCATGCCTGTTGATCGACGGCCCGCTAGCGATGGCCTTTGGGACGGAGCAGGAGAGGCAGCGCCACCTGGAAGGGGTGGCGGATGGATTCGCCGATATGCTTCTCGCTTCCGGAGCAGGGGGAAGTTCGAATCCCGGACGCCGACGAAAGAAGGATGTGTCTTGACTGAGCGAGTTGGTGCTACGAATACTGCTGCCCCGCCAATCAAAAGACCTCCAACCTGCTCAGCAGGCCTTGAGGCAGCCTCAGGCCCCGCACCACGCGGGACTTTTTGTTTTGGGCTCCTGACTGCCACCTGCGCCAAGGGGGCGGGAAAGGCGTCTCAAACTCCGTTTGTCTCAAAACCTCATGACTTTTTCGGACTTGGTTCCGAGCCTTGAATTTGCGGATTTCAGTAAAACAGGCTGTGAACCTAGTTGAATGAAATTTCGTTGTTCAGGGGGTCCTGAGTGCCAAGCCTTGAACCCAAATTTTCCATTAGCCCGTGCCCGGCGGGTGATGGGTGGCGAATTTGACCGGTAAGTCAAACTGCGTGGCCTGATCCCATAGCCCCTTCATCCACGGCCTGTGCTGCATGGCCATCGCCAGATTCAGTAGCGGCCTTCGGCTCTCAGTAGTGATGTAAGCAGGCTTGGCAAATAGCTTGTAGCGCAGCGTTTGCAGCGTGTGCTCAATCGGAGTATTTACGCCACCTTTGCGCACGACCGTCTTGAGCAGAACCTGCCTGAACAGACTCATCAGGTTGTACGCCAGCATCACCGTGTTCAGTGCCGCCTCGGTGGCCCAGAAATCTTTCATGTTGAAGCTGTCAGCGGCAAAGTCGTACTTGAGCTCCTTGATTCTGTTCTCACAATTGGCTCTCCCCCGGTAAGTGCGCCAAATGGTTTCAGCGGGCAAGTCCATATCGCTGACCAGTGCGCTGAAGCGGTAGCGTCCAATCACCGGGTCATCAGCAAACAGATTCAAGGTCTTGCCCTTAGGGTTGACGCGTTGGTCAATCTGCTGGCGAATACCTGTCACCCAACGGGGCTTGGACCAGCTATCGGCCTGGTAGCGAAATCGGGTGAGCTCAATGCCCGGTACCGCCTTACCCTTATCATCCTCAAGACCCCACCATCCCTTGCCCTCAAGGCTGGCATCGACCAGTGCTCTTTGCAGTGGCGGTGTCTGGCGCAGGGCTATGACGTAGTGCAATTTCTCTTCTTCCAAGTGGGTCAAAAATGCGTTGTCACTAAAGCCACTGTCTCCGCGTAATAGGCAAATGTGTTTGTTGCCCAGGCGCTGTCGGGTGTTGGCCAAGAAGCCTTGGATGTTGTTGGCTGAACTGGTGTTGCCTGGGCGAAGCCACAAGTTGGCCACCATGCGGGTCTCTGAGACAAAGGCCATGAGCGGGTGGTGACTTGCTCGCCCCCGTTTGGCCGGGTTGTAGCCCCGTGCAGCGCCTTCTTGCTGTCCGTAGCGGGTCATGACGGTGGAGTCCACATCCAGGGTGATGCCGTCTATGGCGATTTGCTCAAACATCCAGCCGTAGAGCTTGTCCATGACGGCTTCGTTGGAGTTTTGTGTAAAGCGGCGAAACAGTCGCATGACGGCCTTGTAGTTGGCCATACGCTTGATGCCGAAGATGCGTTTCAGTACCGGATCGTGGCGGGTGACTTCACCATGTTCAAAGCGGTTGGCCCCGCACCATACCGAGAGCATGAATTGGGTGATGAGTTGCTCGGGTGCGTAGCCACGGTTGGAGCCGGGCTGGGGCAAGCCAGCGCAAGACAATGCTGTATCAAAGCGCATGTGATCGAGCATGCGTTTCATGAGGCTCATGCCGCCCCAAGCGGTGATTTCTTTGTCCGTAAAACGAAGCTCAAAGTCCATGGCAGCCCTGCACTGAAATCGCGATCCCCAACTTTACCCAAGAATCGCCAAATTCTCAATACGAATCAATAACTTGCGCTAATGGCTTCCATTAGAGATTGGGGCTAATGGGAAATTTGGGTTGAACATTGAACACCGCCTGACCAAACCACGCACGCCCCGCACCAATGGCATGGTCGAGCGCTTCAACGGGCGTATCGCTGATGTGCTCAAGACACACCGATTCACCAGCGGTGAAGATTTGGAGCAAACGCTCATACGTTACGTGGCTCTGTACAACCATCAGATACCCCAGTCAGCGCTTAAAAGCAAAACACCGATGAGGGCCATGAAAGACTGGTACGCTTCTCATCCTCATTTATTTATAAAACGGCCTTACGATCATCCGGGATGCGACATCTAGGAGAGCCAGACTTAATCGTCCTGTTTGTGGTTGATCGCATTGCAGCCTTGGTGCCGCCACCGCGAACGCATCGCCACCGGTATTTCGGCGTTCTGGCGCCGAACTCACCCTTGAGGCCTGCCGCAACGGCGCTGGCACAAGATGCAGTGGTGCAACCGGCGCAGGTGCAAGCTGAGCCAGCCAGCACAGGGGCGGTCGCGGGCGCAGCGGCACCTGAGGCAGGCAACCCACTCCTAACCCAGGCCGAGCCGACCCAGCCGGTGCAGCCTAAGCGCCCAGCGCACTACCTGTGGGCGGTGCTGATTGCCCGCATCTACGAGGTGTTCCCGCTGGTATGCCCCATCTGTGGCGGGCAAATGCGCATCATCGCCTTCATCACCTACAGCGCTGACATTCGCCAAATACTGGATCACATCGGGGTGGAGACAGAGCCACCGCGCATCACACCAGCACGCGGGCCACCGCTGTGGGACGGGTGCGATGCGCCCATGGGCGAGGGTGTCGAGGTTGAGCCAGATTGGGACGAAGCGGCCCAACCTGCGCCGGACTTTGAGGTCGATCAACGCATCAGTTGGTGAGCAATGGCGGCAGCGGTTTTGCCAACGCTGCGGGGCAGGGCTGCGCCTGGTGCTGCCCAAAAATGCGCAAACCGAAAAATCTCGGGCGACTGGCCTTGAACAAGCGCTCAGGCAGACCCAGGCTGAAGGCCTGTGATGCCCAAAACATGGGTCATAATCGCCCTCATGCGGTTGGATTTCCTATCCGCCCCCTGACGCACTGCCTCAAGTTTGAGTTTGTTCAACTCAACCTCATTCAACCACATACTGAACTTTTTTTGCCTGAGTAAAGATTTTCGTCTCATTAATTATATGTACTCCTTATAGGGAATATAATAATGGTAATCCTGATTTGAGAAATATTATGAACATATCCCGACACAATGCAGACCTTGACGATATTCAATCTGATTACGATTTTGAAGCCAGGCTGCTAGAGAAAAGCATCAAGAATATCCACAAAGCGCCTGCTAATCTAGGTACACTTGCGAGAAATGCCCTTTCCTATGCGGGATATCAGTGTATTCTTGATCCGAATTCAATACAACTGTGGCGGGCTTTACGCATTGCCGCCTATTCTCTCACAAGTGTTTGTGAACTTGCCTCCCTACCAGAAGGAGAATATGAAGTTTTTGCTGGTGAAGGAGATCCTGTAATGTTACCTGCTGGTGTCAATAGCTACTCTTATGGACTTAGTTGGCTACATGGTTTTTATCTAGGAGTAGCCTGTCGGGAAAGTCACCTAAATGACAGACTTGCTGAAATTCCCGTTGCCGTTTTGAAACAATCAAGTAGCCGTAATGATGAATATCTTTACTTACAAATAGAGGCTTTACAGAGCTTTTGGAAGGGAGCAGCAGATACCCCTCAAAGGGTAATAGAAGCAATGAAGGCTACTGACCCAGAACTAGTGAAAGTGGGAACAGTAGACGCGGCACTCAACATTGCAGTTCCAGAGATAGACTTGCTTTTTCGTCTGTTAGAAAATGATAGTGTAGCTTTCAATGAATCTCTCATTAAAGCTCTTGAATGTCACAAAAAACACTGGAGTGAAAAGAACTTTAAAAACGATACTAATGGATTTATAGCAGTTGGTATATTAGGCTTGGTTTCTATTGCTTACGAGAGAGGTATGACTATAGAAGTAGAATCAGACTACATTCCCAAGTACATTTTCCAAGGCGACTTTCTTAAGTAATTTTTACAATGAGTAAATTGGGGTCAGACACCATTTATGAAATCCTAGTCCAAGCAGCGCAGCGAGCCAGGCAGTGACCGGCGCGACCAACGCAACGCAAACCGAGGTGCAAAGCACGGGGCACAGGCAGATGAGCTGCACCTCACGCCGCTCGAACTCATAGCCCGCATTGCCGCACTGGTGCCACCACCGCGAACGCATCGCCACCGGTATTTCGGCGTTCTGGCACCGAACTCACCTTTGAGGCCTGCTGTCACGGCGCTGGCACAAGATGCAGTGGTGCAACCGGCGCAACCGGCGAAACCACCGCCACCGGCGCAGGTGCAAGCTGAGCCCGCCAGCACAGGGGCGGTCGCGGGCGCAGCGGCACCTGAGGCAGGCAACCCACTCCTAACCCAGGCCGAGCCGACCCAGCCGGTGCAGCCTAAGCGCCCAGCGCACTACCTGTGGGCGGTGCTGATTGCCCGCATCTACGAGGTGTTCCCGCTGCTGTGCCCGATCTGTGGCGGGCAAATGCGCATCATCGCCTTCATCACCTACAGCGCTGACATTCGCCAAATACTGGATCACATCGGGGTGGAGACAGAGCCACCGCGCATCACACCAGCACGCGGGCCACCGCTGTGGGACGGGTGCGATGCGCCCATGGGCGAGGGTGTCGAGGTTGAGCCAGATTGGGACGAAGCGGCCCAACCTGCGCCGGACTTTGAGGTCGATCAGCGCATCAGTTGGTGAGGGAAGGCAACAGCGGTTTGGCCAACGCTGCGGGGCAGGGCTGCGCCTGGTGCTGCCCAAAAATGCGCAAACCGAAAAATCTCGGGCGACAGGCCTTGAACAAGCGCTCAGGCAGACCCAGGCTGAAGGCCTGTGATGCCCAAAACATGGGTCATAATCGCCCTCATGCGGTTGGATTTCCTATCCGCCACAAAACACCCAATTTTCATGGCCTGTCACTGGATATCTAGTGAATACACACATCTTCGCTAGATCCGGTGTAGGTCTAGTTTTTAGCCACCAGGGGTAACGAAAAGTCTTCAGAGACGGGGCTACAATCCGCACGTCCGATGTCATCCACCTTCACCAAGAAAGTGGCTTCTGGGTGCTGCACACAACGAGCGGTAGCTTTTATGTTATCGCCAGCTTTTACCGCAAAATTGGGTGGCACTCGCTTATGCAATTTAAATCGTCTGGCGAAGCGAAGTTGGGACTGCCATGGCATCGTTTGCACTGACTTTCTATCTACTCAACCTTCAACTTTTCAGGCTGGACAGTGAGGTTACACGTGTCCAGCTTTTCCCCATCCAGACCTATTGCGACAGGCTCGAAGCGGCCAGAAGCGGTCATAGAGCGTCTACAAAATCAGGGTGTATTCATTTTGAGCTAACTCGATGTGTGCAATCCTGCAATAACCTGAACAAGCCAATCTCTGGATGCACTGCCCGAAGCTCTTCTATGCCATCCCACAACCAAATTGAAATTTAGGGAGGACATGTCTAGGTCAATCACTTGGAAGCCACCGGTGGCAGCAATGGCCGAGGGTACAAAAGCCACCGTATCATTCACGTGCATAAACGCTTGCAGAGACGTGTAGCAGGGCAAAGTGGCAATCACTGTGCGGCTGACATCCCGGGCACTAAGGAAGTCATCCACTCGACTCCCCAGATTGCCTACTCCACTGGCGAAATCCACATGAGGATGTAAGGACACATCTGCAAGCACCTGTATCTGCCGAGGCAGCAGCGAACCTTGCCGAGCGACGCAGCAGTAGTGGTCGCTTCTCAGTCTATTCCGCACTAATCCAGGATCAACGTAGTCAGAAAAACCAATCACTAGGTCAGCCTCTCCTTGCGCCAACGTCTTGACATGCTGATCGGGATTGAAGTCAATGACTTCAAGCTTCACCCCGGGTGCGCGTTCGCGCATGAGCAGCGAAAGCGATGGGATGATAGACAGTTGCGCATATTCATTTGCGATCACCCTGAATGCGTACTCACTCGTTGCTGGATCGAATGGGAATGAATTGAAGATGCCGTCGATCTCTTCGACTATTTTCTCGAATTTAGCTGCGAGGTCATACGCATAGTCGGTCGGCTGTAGGCCTGCGCTCTGGCGCAGGAACAGCTCATTGGGAAACACTTCACGCATGCGCTTGAGGTAGTTGCTAACCGCCTGTTGTGATATCTCAAGCCGCTCGGCAACGCGAGAAACGTTTTTCTCGCGCACGAGATGCAGTAAAACCCGCATGTGCCTGATATCGATTTTCTCAATCATTTTGGTTGTATCTCATACAAATCGGTGGTGATTTTCATTGTATCAGTGAGCACCTAGAGTATCGCCTCCCTAAGATTTAACAAGGCATTGCTATGAAAACCGTAATTTTGATTGGTGCCCAAGGGCACATGGGCCAAGCCGCTATGACCGGCCTCAAGAAACACAACGTCATCACCGCCAGCCGCTCTGGCACAGGCTGCGACCACACGGTAGATATCACCAGCAAGGCGTCGATCAAGGCTCTATTCGAAAAGGTTGGGCCGTTCGATGCTGTCGTTAATACAGTTGGCTCCTGCGAATACGCTAACTTCAGCGAAATGACCGATGAGCAGTGGGACACAACTATCCAAAGCAAGATGGTCGGCCAGATCAATCTGGTTAATGTGGGCCTGAACTACATCAACGATGGCGGTTCGTTTACGTTGATTTCGGGCATTCTCAATGTCAAACCTATTCCTATGGCAATTGCTGACGCCACCACCAGCGGCGCCATCGACACCTTCGTACAGTGCGTAGCGCACGAGCTTCCACGCCAGGTTCGTATCAACGTGGTCAACCCTACAGTTCTGGAAGAGGCGTGGGACGTGTATGGAGAAATGATGCCAGGCTTCCAGCCTGTCCCTGGCGCGCTGGTAGGCAAAGCCTTCGAGAGTTCGGTTGATGGCTTCATCACCGGAAAGGTTATATTCGTCGATGCCTGAAGAAGAGCCCATCTGCACTGAAAGTAAGTCACTGGAATTTAAGAGGGCGCCGACCTGAAAGTTAATCAGGTCGGATGCCTCTCAAGCTACATGCATCTACATTGTTCCCCGTCAGCACCAATGGCACAGATTTGATGTTGTGATTTAAGGAGTGTTTTGGTCTCATCGTAGTGACGAAGGAACGAAGATGAGACCAAAACACTCTGGCCAACCGAAGGCCTCTGCCGAACGTGTCGTGAAGGATATTCGGCGGGCAACTCGGCGGCATTTTTCTGCTGAAGACAAGATCAGGATCGTATTGGAAGGCCTGCGCGGCGAAGACAGCATTGCTGAGCTGTGCCGCAAGGAAGGCATCGCGCAAAGCCTGTATTACACTTGGTCAAAGGAGTTTATGGAAGCTGGCAAGCGCAGGCTTGCGGGCGATACTGCACGTGCAGCCACCAGCGGTGAGGTGCAGGATCTGCGCCGTGAGGCCCGTGCGTTGAAGGAGTGCGTTGCTGATCTGACCCTTGAGAACCGGCTGCTCAAAAAAAGCATGATCGCGGATGGGGACGACGACGCATGAGGTATCCAGCCTCGGAGAAGCTCGAGATCATCAGGGTCGTCGAGCAATCGCATCTGCCTACAAAGCTCACCCTTGATAAGCTGGGCATCGCCCGGCGGACCTTCTATCGCTGGTATGATCGCTATCTGGAAGGCGGTCCTGAAGCGCTGGCGGACCGGCCATCAAACCCGAGCCGTGTGTGGAACCGTATCCCCGAGGCGATACCAGCGTGTGCATAGCAGCACAAGACCGAGCGGGGTTGGAGCGCTTGCTGCGGTACTGCGCACGGCCCCCGTTTGCGTTGGATAGGCTGCGCAAAGCGGGCAGTGAGCTCATTTACCGCTGCGCCAAGCAGCGCAGCGAGCCAGGTAGTGACCGGCGCGACCAACGCAACGCAAACCGAGGTGCAAAGCACGGGGCACAGGCAGATGAGCTGCACCTCACGCCGCTCGAACTCATAGCCCGCATTGCCGCACTGGTGCCACCACCGCGAACGCATCGCCACCGGTATTTCGGCGTTCTGGCACCGAACTCACCTTTGAGGCCTGCTGTCACGGCGCTGGCACAAGATGCAGTGGTGCAACCGGCGCAACCGGCGAAACCACCGCCACCGGCGCAGGTGCAAGCTGAGCCAGCCAGCACAGGGGCGGTCGCGGGCGCAGCGGCACCTGAGGCAGGCAACCCACTCCTAACCCAGGCCGAGCCGACCCAGCCGGTGCAGCCTAAGCGCCCAGCGCACTACCTGTGGGCGGTGCTGATTGCCCGCATCTACGAGGTGTTCCCGCTGCTGTGCCCGATCTGTGGCGGGCAAATGCGCATCATCGCCTTCATCACCTACAGCGCTGACATTCGCCAAATACTGGATCACATCGGGGTGGAGACAGAGCCACCGCGCATCACACCAGCACGCGGGCCACCGCTGTGGGACGGGTGCGATGCGCCCATGGGCGAGGGGGTCGAGGTTGAGCCAGATTGGGACGAAGCGGCCCAACCTGCGCCGGACTTTGAGGTCGATCAGCGCATCAGTTGGTGAGGGAAGGCAACAGCGGTTTGGCCAACGCTGCGGGGCAGGGCTGCGCCTGGTGCTGCCCAAAAATGCGCAAACCGAAAAATCTCGGGCGACTGGCCTTGAACAAGCGCTCAGGCAGACCCAGGCTGAAGGCCTGTGATGCCCAAAACATGGGTCATAATCGCCCTCATGCGGTTGGATTTCCTATCCGCGATTGTCTCCTGCGCTCGTATGGCTTCGATTCATGAAGAAATCCTTCGAATGCCAATGGGATACAACACGCTTGTAGGCGACGTGGGAACTGGTTTGTCCGGCGGCCAAAAGCAAAGAATACTTCTTGCCAGAGCGCTCTACAGAAAACCCAGAATTCTTGTGCTTGATGAGGCCACCAGCCACTTGGACATTGAAAGTGAAAGATCCGTCAATGAGGCCATCAAGCAACTTCAGCTCACGCGAATCATCGTGGCTCACCGCCCAGATACCATTGCGATGGCCTACCGAGTAATTGATCTCCGAGAGGGCAAGGTGGCCAGGGATCAGGTAGTAACTGGCCAATAGCATGCTGAATGCGCCTAGTTCATGCCCGCTTGAATGCCGACATAAATAGGGAGTTACAATTTGCGATCCATTGGTTCGAGTATGCTTGTTGTTTTTGTGTTCTGTTTCGGGTCAGCCATCGTGCGGGCAGCCGACCGAGACTTGATCTTGTTGGAGTTGGGTCGCGACGGCAACCCTGTTGTCGAGTACAAGTTGTCCGATGGTGCGAATCTTGAGCGGGATCCGATTTAGTGGACGGATAAGTTGATAGATTATGCGGCCAATTGCATTTGTGCTTCGTTGAATTGCTTTGCACAATCAGCTGGTGACTGATTGTTGATTTTTGCATGACGTCTGATTTGATTGTAGAAGACCTCAATATATTCAAACACAACCCGTCTGGCCTCTTCACGCGTGGCAAACCGGTAATGATGCAGACTCTCTGTCTTGAGTGTGCCAAAGAAACTTTCCATTGGCGCGTTATCCCAGCAATTACCTCGGCGACTCATTGACGTTGTCATCCCGTAGCTAACCTGTAAGGCGCGGTAAGCGGCGCTGCAATACTGGCTACCGCGATCTGAATGGTGCATCAAACCTGCTTTTGGCTTCTTGCGCCAATACGCCGCGCGTAACGCATCAATGACTAACTGCTTGGTCATTTGCTTATCCATCGCCCAACCAACGATCTCACAGGTATATAAATCCTTGATCGCGGCCAGAAATAGCCAACCCTCATCGGTCGGAATGTAGGTGATGTCAGCCACCCACACTCGATTCGGTGCAGTTGGCCTAAATTGACGACTAAGCAAATTCTCAGCGACCGGAAGTTGATGCTTTGAATCCGTCGTGACACGGAATTTCTTTTTATGCGTGCAGCGGATGCCGTTGAGTTTGCGTAACCGTTTGATTCGGTTGAGTCCAGCACTGATGCCTTGGCTTGCCAATTCAGTTCGAATCTTCGCTGGCCCATAAGTGCCGCGACTACGTTCGTGTGCGGCTTTGATGGCCGCTAGTAGCCTTTTATCTTCAAGCCTCTTGGCAGGAATGACGTTGCCCCGACGCCACGCTTGATAGCCGCTTTTGGCGACATCCACTAACTGACATAGCTTGTCCACAGGGTGTGTGTGACGGAGTTTATCGATCATGGCATACCTCACTTCGACTCTTTCGCGAAGTATGCCGTCGCTTTTTTTAATATGTCTCGCTCCATCTTGGCAATAGCGAGTTCGCGTTCAAGCTCGCGGATACGCAGTTGGTCGGCGGTGAGTTTATCAGCGCCTAAACTAGCTTTAAGCTCACCGCGCGACTGTTGCTCGATCCATGTGCGTATTGATTTCGTGCCGATGTCGAGCTTTTTGCTGACCTCGGCATGGGTAAGCTTTTGTTCAGTTACAAGTTTGATGGCTTCGGCTTTGAATTCAGCCGTGAATGTGCGACGGGGGATACGTTTCATGAGGACTCCTGATAAGTTGATAAAGTAACATCAACTTGTCCGTCCAGAAAAACGGGCCCCGTTCATCTAGTTGCGTTCACGGATTCGGATACACAGACACACGCACTGGTGCGATCTGCTCTCTGGGAGCCGTTGACGGCCTGCACAAGTGTCTACAGTAATCTGGAAATGAAACTCCTCGACTGTCCTCGACCGCGCTTTCAGTTGCTTCCAGATAAGGTTGTCAGGGATCGCCGCTATCCTCCGGTTATCAAGCTTCAGAATGGCGGCTCCTTGGTCTTCACTCAATACCTGCAGTCAATAGGACGCTCCGGTTTCACCGATTGGCTGATTAAAGCGCCGAAACGCGGCGTGGTGGTTTACCGAGATAGGAAATCCGAGTCAACTTTGGAGATCAAGGGTTCGGATTTCCAGAAAGACATGAGAGGCTGGATCTATTTCGGCCCCGACACATTTACCAAGATCGATGGTGCTTTGGTCCTAATGGACTCCGGATTGCCAAATTTCACGACGAGCCTGATCGCAAAAAACACGGCGGCGCTGTTGAATGTGTATACAGAACGATTGGGCAAGAAGTTGCCAGCCTCACCCTCAATCTACGTTGTTTGGGAAGAGCGAGACAAGCCAGGACAGAGTTTTCAGGCCGACGTGGTGCCAGGCGGAGTCATTAGATTCGGGCTGCGGGGAGAAGCCTGGGCCACTGAGTCCGCGGAGCGCAGCACGAGAATCATCTCAGTGCTAGCGCATGAGCTGGCCCACCTCTGGAACGCGGGCGTCTTCATGCATGAGAAGACCAGTGAATCTTGGCTTTACGAAGGAAATGCTGAGCTGTTAAGTGTAGCGGCGCTTTACGCAATTGGCGCGCTGGATGAAGCTGCAGTTACGGGGCGAGTTAGTCATGCATTCTCCGATTGTGCTATCCAGTCCGCCGGACGACCCTGGGGTGGAATGAAGGAGCGGTTTGCCGGGCAGATACCATATGTGTGTGGCTTCGCCTTAAACTTCCTAGCCGCAGGTCCAGCATCGGCAGATGGTTTGTCCTCGGATGTGCTGGGCTTTTGGCGTGCATTTTGGGATATTCATCCAAGCTATAGTCAAAGAGATCTTGAGAGTTACTTGGCTAAGACGCGAGGAGACCTAGTTTCCAACAATTTCTCCAGAGTCTTCACTGACGCCACCACCCCACTCAATCAGCACCTAGTCAGGCTCTTGCAGACACAAGGACATTCGGCATCGACTCAAGTTGAGCTCTCTAAATCAATCCGTAGCCGAGTAGCAAGCAATGTGTTTCGTGAAATTCTGCGCGATGATTGTGGACCCAACTCTAGCGCAATTGGGCGAGAGGCGGAGTATGAGGTTGTGGAATGCGTCGGCCTGAAAAAAGGGACGAAGCTGGCTTTTGTAAACAGCATCAACATCTATGACCGTACCATGGACGCTGTAAACAGTATCTCTTCAACCTGCGCTCGGGACCAGAAAGTGCGGGTGAGTTTTGGCTCAGACGAGTTGGTGCTGAACTGCTCGCCAATTGTTGCAGAGAGGCTGAAGTGGGTGTTGCAGCTGCCTAAGGTGGAGCGACTTGCAAAGTTTGGGGAGCTTTTCACTCGTTGATGGATAGGTGTTCCCGCCGCTTCAATGTTGAACCAGGGGTGCGGCGTACGCGACAACAGGCGACTACAGCTTGGCTCATGTCGTAGCGCAATTTCTGGGCGAAAGTTGTTCAAAAAAGCACAAATCTACAGTCGAGCTAGCAATCACGTAAGTGGCCAACAAGTGCATCGTTTGATTTTCGCGAGCCGATAAAGTTTTGACAAATTCAGCCTATGATTTCTCGGGCGGTGAAACAAATTGAATTGCTTTGTCGAGCAAGTGACGTTTTCTCTGCAAGGCAGCCGGATCTGGGGAGAGATCAAGAAAATCATTCGCCTCGCTGAGCGAAGAAAATTCTGCCGAATGATGCAAATGAAAAAACATCAGGGGGCGAAAGAACGCTTGGAGTTGGAAGCAGTGGGTTTTGGCGAGATCGCTTTCATCACCGGCGTGTACTGAAGTGTTTCGATACTCGCGTAGGTGTTCTAACAGCTGCATGTGAAAGTCGCGTTCCTTGTATAAAAAGCTGCACCTTCGAACAAATTTCTCATAGTCTGCGTGGTCCGGGACGAGTAGGCTCTCGGCTGCTCCCCATAGTTTCAGGAAGGCCGTATTTTGATCGCGTTCATCCAACGCGCGCACAAACTTCAAAAGAGCCTCGACCAGTACACGGCGATAGTTGGATTTCTGCAGTTTTGTAAAAGTGTCCGACGAAAGTTTTTTGTAGTTGCCAGTGCCTACATCAAACGAGGAAACCTCAGCGTAATTTGGCTCAAACCAGATTGATTTGGTTGCGAGTTCTCCGTCGGCTAAGTGAACGGTATGTATTGGGCCTAATTTCACGACGTTAATGGGCTTCCATCCCTGCCCAACAATTTCCATAGCCGAGTTTCCGTAAAGACACCAAGCTGCTCGCTGGAGGTCTAGGGCCCGAAGCGCGCTGGACACCGCACTTTGTGGTGACTTCGCGTGTACTTTGACGATTACGCGGCAGTAATCTGTCCGTGTTTCCTTTACTGGAAGCGACTCTTGCGCGACCGCAGAGTCGCGCCCTGCAAACTTCGCTGGAAATTTGCCTTTAAGAAATGTGATTCGGCAGTCTTCAACGGTACGCTCGAAAGTCGACCGCGGTGCGATCAATGAGATTGTCGTAAGGACACAGTACGCTTCAATTCTTGTAGCAAGCAGCTCGTCTAACTGCCGATTAACCTATTTCCGGCAGTTGACATTGCGTAAACCGGCTGCAAGCTAGACTAGACGCCAATTTCAATGGATTTATTGGAGTCACCAAATGGGTGAAGCAAAAAGGCGTCAACTTGCTGTCCAAACGCAGGCACTGGAGGCCATGGTGGTGGATACGCCGGGCGGGCGAATTCATGTGAAGTGGGACCATGGTGCCAGCGCCACACCGAATGCACAGTTGACCTTCTTCTCCGAGTTCTTGGCCACCACGGGTGTGTACAGCTCCTGGGTCGATAGCTGCCCATTGAGCTACACAAGCCCCAATGCACCCAGCAAACAGGATATCTTGGGCACATGGCTGCTGGCGATACTGGCAGGGCACAACCGCTACGCCCATATCACCGGGCTGCGCGGCGACGCGGTGAGCCCGCAGATTCTGGGGATGAAGAAAATCATCAGCGAAGACGCGCTGCGACGCGCACTGTCGCGTATGAGCGCCGAGCAAAGCCAGGCCTGGCTTGCCCCCCAGCTCATGGGTAGTGTGCAAGCGGCACTGAGCACCCCTTGGATCCTGGATATCGACACCACCATCAAGCCGATGTTCGGAAAACAAAGCGGAGCTGAGGTCAGCTACAACCCACACAAACCCGGGCGCCCGAGCCACGCACTGCACACATACTGGGTTGGCAACCTGCGCCTGGTGCTGGACGTTGTCGTCTGCCCCGGCAAAGAGCACAGCGCGGCCAAAGCGCGGCCTGGTCTGATCGGCGTACTGGAAAAGCTCACGCCCCAGCAGCGTCCGGCCTTGGTCCGAGGCGACTGCGGCTTTGGCAACGAACCCTTTATCGCCGAGCTGGAGGAGCGAGACCAGCCCTACCTGTTCAAGCTGCGTCAGACTGTGGGTGTCAAGAAATTATTGGCACGCCAATTCGCGCGTGATGACTGGAGTACACCCGGCCCCAGCGAGCAAGGCTGGAGCGCAGTCGAAGATACCCTCAAACTCTCGGGCTGGGACAAATCACGTCGGGTAGTGATCTTGCGGCGTGCCGTCAAAGCCGATTTGGCGCTGAGTCGAAAGACCAAGAACGAGCCGGGCGAGCAGATTGAGTTGCTGATGCCGGACAAGGATGTTCAGGTTTGGGAATACGCGGTGTTGGTGACAAACAGCGCCTACGCATTGGACGCGTTCGGTCAACTCTATCGGGACCGGGCTGACTGCGAGAACGGATTTGACGAGCTCAAAAATCAGTGGGGATGGGGTGGCTTCACGACCCAGGACATTGAGCGCTGCCAGACCAGTGCTCGCGCTGTAGCGCTGGTGTACAACTGGTGGTCCTGGTATTGCCGGGCGGCCAAGCCGGGTGCACGCATGGAAGCCATCACCAGCCGAGCGTTATTGCTTGCCAGTGTGGGGCGCGCTGTCAAACATGCGGGACAGACAACGCTGTATCTGACGCCGATGCATGCTGCCAAGGACAAGTTGCTCGCGCTCATTGCCAACATTCGTGCGGCTTTAAGTCATGTCAGGGATATTGCGGAGCAGTTGCCTTTTACGGATCGATGGAAGACATTTCTGGACTACGTAGTGGCCAAAATCACGCGCCCACTGCCACCTTGGCTACCGTCAGCCCAACTTACAGCGGCAGGGTAACTGCCGGATTTAGGATTAATGGCGACGAGAAAGGTCTCAGGATTGAGATCCTTTGGGGCGTTCGAGAGGGCCTTCCAAACCAACGTAGCCCGGTCAACGCTCTCAGCCGCATCTGGGAACGAAAGCATGGATTGCAGCGCCGGAGTGCATTCATGAATGTCGAAACCGGCAAAGGAAGATTGCCCGGTTTCGCTGACTGTTCTAACGGCGCGCACTCTTTTCAGAATCACGCCCGGTTTAAAGCGAGGGCCGGACTTCCATTTGATTGGCATTTCTGTTTAGCACCTATTGCTTTATTTTGAGTGTTTTGCCGGCTCAACTCATCTTGAGCTGGCAATTTCTAAGCTTGTTAAACTCGCGCTTTATGAAGAAGGCAAATGGCCAAACCAATACCTCGGCGATCTGCTGGTGCTCGTGAAATTGCGCGTGTGACGACACGACTTCGACAGGCGGAACAAGAGTCGACCGATGGTCTGTCCAGAATCCATCCTCGCCGCCATTTTAGATCTCCGCAAAAGCGGATAACTCATCCTTCAGTAGAGATAACGAGCTCCAACTCTGGTTGAACTGGCTGTGGACGCAACAATAGCTTTACACGCAGCTCGCCATTTTTTCTTGACACGGACCACTGACCGACGAAGGGGATGCTGATCTCTCCTTGCGATGAGGGCGCGGTAATTCGGAACTCCGTCGTTCTTTGAACCGAAGTTCTCGCCACTATTGGAAGGTCGATCTCGAGCATCCGTTCTCGCGCCCCATGTCTTTCCAGTTCGTCCTGGTGAACCAATACATCGGGCTCCACGTTTGATAGTCTTGGGGCGCTAAAGTGGGGCTCGTGAAAGCTGAGCGGCAATTGCTCGGTCGGCGAGTCAATATTCTGCGGGGAGAGGCTCTGAGGGTTCGCCGTCTCGATCAAAACCTTGCCGTCATCGAACCCGCCTCGGCTTGCTCTCTTCTTTTTCCGAGATTGTTGCACCTGGCGAATTCCGGCACCAAGGCGATCCGCAAGGGCGTACACCACTTCAAGTACATCGGCTAGTTCTTCCACAGTCTCCGCTGTCGAATTCGCATCAAAGACTTCGGTTGCCTCCTCGACCAGCTTCAAGCGCAAGGCGGCAATCAAATCATCTCCTGTTAGCTGAACTTGGACAACCCGTTCGCCCTTCTTTTCAATCGAAGCAGGTATGTTGTCCCTGACCATCTTGTTGAACGCCGTTTGTTCTTCGCTAATGCCATAGAGATCCGCAATTTCAACTAGGCACCCCGCCTTTTGCAAAATGTAGTACGCGTGCGAGAGCACGCCACCCTCAAGGATGACAACGGCCGAATTTTCCTTCGCAAAATTGCTTAGCTCAACTAAAAACTCCTGGCTTCGGATCAAGCTCGGCTCGCGCGGCGAAACGCGAATACGTCTAATTTTTCGCCGATCTTGCATTGGTAGCGACTGAATGCTCTGCCATTCCTTGAGGGTACGTAGCGCTAAAACAGTTGAATCAGATACCTTGAACCGAGGGGCACCTCTGAGTAGTGACCGGTCGAGCTCGCAAACCTCGTGATACCACGGCAAAATTTTATGCCCAGACGCTTCGGGATGGATGTCAAGAAACCACATGACGTTCACTGCTCGTCCAACCCTGCCTGCGATCCGACGGCTGGTGATAGCGATTTCTGAAAACCAATCGCGATTAGAAATCGTAGGCGACCAGCGATTCGATACCTTCGCCCTGATCGCTAGCCAATTGCCCGAGGTATCTGGTGCAACAAACCATTCTTTGTATCGCACACGGCTGGTGTATTGAAAATCACCTGTCCTCACAGCCGCATTGTCGATATTCACGTCAAGGGTGTCGACCTCAAAAATGTCGTGAGGATACCAATACATTCCTTCTGGTATTCCCCAAAGCGACTCAATCCTCACCATTCTCTTGGTTGGCTCAGCCATGCACCAAGCTGATGCCACAGCTGGAAGAAAGTGGTGGCAAATGAGTACGATTTTCTTCGCGTGTGTCCCTAGGACAGCGAGCTTCTGGGGTAATTCACGTTGAAACCAATTCAGCGCGGCCTCGCATGTCCTTAGCTCGTCGCTACGCGGCAACATTTGCCGCAACTCGGCGGGGATTCCTTCTCCATCAGTGCGCACCACCAATGGGTGCGCGGTTAGCTTCGCGAGGTCAGCCGAAAGCTCGGCTGACGGGTCTCCTGTCAGCAATTGCAGGATTGCGTCCTCTGAATCTAGGACGTAGAAAGTTGGCACTTTATAGCCCAGCTCGCCGTACATCTTTGCGTTCGCCAGTTTTCTATACTTTGCGAAATCGCCCCCATCTGCCAATCGAAATTTCGAGATATCTGGTGCGGCTAGGCTCACGACGTGCTCCGGCAGCACGGAACGCGGGTCAATGCCCTCTATAGATGTGCAAAGATCTCCTTGAACCAGCCAGACGAAATTTCCGTCCCAGACCCATTCGAAGTGAAGTCTGAGTTTCCTGTCTGTGGCCCAGCGCGCTGGGGCCTGTAGTACCTTGTCGATAGTGACGCTTGAACTACAAGAAAGACCATGCGGTTCTTTGGCCTCGCCATGACGCCACCGTCGAATAGCCACTGGGACAGGACCGCTTTGTTGGGTACCGTCAGCGCCGATTTCAGCTTCGCAGAGCCAATCCCGTTTCGCTTTGGAGATCCGGGCCTCATTCGACAGGTGGCCTTTCGATCTAGCCGGAAGTCGCAGTTGAACGATCCAGTGGATGGTTTTGTTCAGGTGAGCTGTAGTTGACGCGCATTCACCAATTACTTTAGCGAGCGTCGCTGTTGTTGCCTCCTTCGAGAGTAAGCTGCCTCGCTCTTCAATAGTTTCATCTACAGCGCTGGAGCGAGCCATCAACGGCCGCCCGGTTGCCAACCCAATCAGGGACAGTGCCTGTTCAATGCTGTTTTCTGACGACTCGCCGTCTAAACCAATCGATAGATCCGCTGAAATCACGAAAAATGGCGGCACCCAACAACTGGGCAAACAAAGGAGTCCGAGCGCCTTTTGTCCAATCAACAGCGCAGAAATATCCTTCGGAAGTAGCTCAGAGACGCCAGTCGAGGAAAGCAGCACTACTGATCGGTTCGGCAGGAAGTCCGCAGCGGCTTCAGCCAAGGCACCCTCCGCTAGGACCTAGATCCGTGGCGAGACGGTGCGCCAAAAATAACGTTCGCGATATCCTGCATTTTGGCGAGAGCAGAGTCAGCAAAATAGCCGGTGATAAATCCGACGCTGACTGTTATGGAGTAAATGCTACCGCCAGGTTTTACGCTATACGTCAGGCCAAGGACCCCACCATCGATCATGATGCCGACCATCAATGCAAGAGTTGCCGATAGCCAAGGCGAAAACAGACGCCAAATGCGCCTATCGACACTCCAAAATCCTCGTGCCGCCACCCTATATAAATACTTCAGCGCAAAAAGCGTACCGCCGATTAGCCCGCCAATTGGAAAGGAGAGTACCGTCTTCAGGGTTTCCGGCAGACTGTCAAATACAATGCAACTGAATGGTAGCGGGAAGCCACCGTTGTACATCCAAACAATTAGGTACACGCCGACCAGCAGAATTAATCCCAAATAGAGCGATTCTGTAAATATTTGGGCGCGAACCGAAAACGGATATCGGCTTTTGAACTCGCCGACCGCACGTCCATCTGTGTTCACGCCTTCGCCGGATTCCTGAGGAACGGGAACCACTTTTGCAACACTAGTCGAAGTCTGCGGCGCTTCTGGTCCGTCGTTAGCGTTCCCAGCGGTCGTCCCGTCAGCGTTAACCATCGGCCTAGGAAACCGCCTGCGCTACTTGGGTGAGTCGATGAGCGGTGTCTGCTGAAAATTCCTCAAATCGATTCACTTTGTAATCAAAAAGATTTGGTAGTCCTACAGCATCTGCCAAGACTCTGCGGAAAAACTGAGACGTAGGCCGTTCAATCAGAGCGAGTTGACCGTTTGTTTCACCGCGGTTAAAACGGTTCGCACAGAACAGATATTCGGAATCGTTTGCGAGCACAGCTATTTCGTTAGCAGTGCTCGGCATCCAACTCAAATTTACCTCGGATTGGAGCGCGAGCGCTTCTAGGTTTCCGGCAAATGGAACGATGTGCAAGTGGGCATGATTAGAGCCGCAGGCAGTGCTAGAGCCTTCGGCGTTGGCACCATGCTCAAACATGACAGTGGGACCAAATTCTGAGCGCACTAGGTCGGCGACGCGTTCAGCAAAGGCCCAGAAGTCGGCCCTACCATAGGAACTCTTCAGATTTAGATGGTGTTGCTTTGTACATATCAACACCCAACCGCGAATAAAACCACCTATTGAACTCACCGCATAAAAATCAGGTGACTCTAGGATGATCCTATCCGCGACGCCGCGCGATGCCGCTTCCCGCGAAGAAGCCATGTCACAAAATCTACACTTCATGCGAGCCCCCTCAAAATGAAAAAAATTACACACGTGGTAGTTTACCAGAGGGGCACTTTTGACTTCGAATCTTGGTCCCGCCCGATGCTCAACATCTGTATTGTTTATTTTAAGGTGCCGACGTAAGATTGTCGCCCAAGCAGCGCTAACACATATTAACTAACTGAACGGGGGGGGGATGCCTAGTCGTAACGTTGATTTGCCAGTCGTGCGACTGGAATTGGATCCGGAAAACCCGAGGCTTGATAGGACGCTTTCGCAGTCTGAAATCTTGGTCCATTTTGCGGAAGATCCTAAGTTCAGGAAACTCGCAGCGGACATTGCGTCGTCGGGCCTCAATCCGCTAGAGAGCCGCCTAGTTGTCCCGGTCAAGGGCAAATCGTTGCTATACCGCGTCATGGAAGGTAACCGGCGGGTCGCAGCAGTGAAACTACTGTTTGAGCCGGAGCTAGCTGGTCAAGAACGCTACGTCACAATTTTTAAGCGACTGTCGGCTGAAAGTAAGATACCGCTACCTTCAACGATTCCTTGCGTACTGTTGGACAACGATGAAGAAGCGTTTCATTGGATGAGAGTCCGCCATGGTGGCGAGCAGGGGGGTACTGGAATCCAGCCATGGGGGCCGCAAGAAGTCGAACGATTTAACCGGAGAATCGGTAAGCGGGGGCAAAACAGTTTGGCTCATGCCTTGCTCGAGTATGCAAAGACAAAGAAAATCGTTGATGAAACCGTAGCGGCGGCCGTCCCGATTACGAGTTTAACGCGGCTGGTGAACGATAAAACGGTACGAGCAGAGCTTGGAATGCGCGTCGATGATGAGGCCCTTGCGACTCAGCTCAAGGTCGGCAATCTAAATCGCGTCATTAAAAATGTACTTACCGCGCTAGCTAGCGGAGCGACCAAGGTAGACCAAATCTACTCCCAAGAATCGCGAACCAAATACATTCGGCAGGTCCTTCGGGATGAGGGTATCAGCGAAGACAGATTTGGGCGAAGCTCGATCCGTCTGGATGCCGGTGCGGCGGCTGCAAGCCTCGGGTCAATTTCTTCAAATAGAACTTTGCAGCGAACAAAGCGACGATCTATCGATCGCAAGACTCTGGTGCCCAGAGATTTTCAGCTGGCGATACCTCATCCCCGCGCGAATGCCATATATCACGAGCTGAAGGCGCTGCCAGTAAACGATTTCACTAACGCGGCTGCCGTGTTGACCCGTGTTTTTTTGGAAGTTTCTGTCGAGCATCTTTTGAATCGGGAGAAACTCAAGTTTCACGCCTTCAACGATTCACCCTAAATCCGGCAGTTACCCTGCCGCTGTAAGTTGGGCTGACGGTAGCCAAGGTGGCAGTGGGCGCGTGATTTTGGCCACTACGTAGTCCAGAAATGTCTTCCATCGATCCGTAAAAGGCAACTGCTCCGCAATATCCCTGACATGACCTAAAGCCGCACGAATGTTGGCGATGAGCGCGAGCAACTTGTCCTTGGCAGCATGCATCGGCGTCAGATACAGCGTTGTCTGTCCCGCATGTTTGACAGCGCGCCCCACACTGGCAAGCAATAACGCTCGGCTGGTTATGGCTTCCATGCGTGCACCCGGCTTGGCCGCCCGGCAATACCAGGACCACCAGTTGTACACCAGCGCTACAGCGCGAGCACTGGTCTGGCAGCGCTCAATGTCCTGGGTCGTGAAGCCACCCCATCCCCACTGATTTTTGAGCTCGTCAAATCCGTTCTCGCAGTCAGCCCGGTCCCGATAGAGTTGACCGAACGCGTCCAATGCGTAGGCGCTGTTTGTCACCAACACCGCGTATTCCCAAACCTGAACATCCTTGTCCGGCATCAGCAACTCAATCTGCTCGCCCGGCTCGTTCTTGGTCTTTCGACTCAGCGCCAAATCGGCTTTGACGGCACGCCGCAAGATCACTACCCGACGTGATTTGTCCCAGCCCGAGAGTTTGAGGGTATCTTCGACTGCGCTCCAGCCTTGCTCGCTGGGGCCGGGTGTGCTCCAGTCATCACGCGCGAATTGGCGTGCCAATAATTTCTTGACACCCACAGTCTGACGCAGCTTGAACAGGTAGGGCTGGTCTCGCTCCTCCAGCTCGGCGATAAAGGGTTCGTTGCCAAAGCCGCAGTCGCCTCGGACCAAGGCCGGACGCTGCTGGGGCGTGAGCTTTTCCAGTACGCTGATCAGACCAGGCCGCGCTTTGGCCGCGCTGTGCTCTTTGCCGGGGCAGACGACAACATCCAGCACCAGGCGCAGGTTGCCAACCCAGTATGTGTGCAGTGCGTGGCTCGGGCGACCGGGTTTGTGTGGGTTGTAGCTGACCTCAGCTCCGCTTTGTTTTCCGAACATCGGCTTGATGGTGGTGTCGATATCCAGGATCCAAGGGGTGCTCAGTGCCGCTTGCACACTACCCATGAGCTGGGGGGCAAGCCAGGCCTGGCTTTGCTCGGCGCTCATACGCGACAGTGCGCGGCGCAGCGCGTCTTCGCTGATGATTTTCTTCATCCCCAGAATCTGCGGGCTCACCGCGTCGCCGCGCAGCCCGGTGATGTGGGCGTAGCGGTTGTGCCCTGCCAGTATCGCCAGCAGCCATGTGCCCAAGATATCCTGTTTGCTGGGTGCATTGGGGCTTGTGTAGGTCAATGGGCAGCTATCGACCCAGGAGCTGTACACACCCGTGGTGGCCAAGAACTCGGAGAAGAAGGTCAACTGTGCATTCGGTGTGGCGCTGGCACCATGGTCCCACTTCACATGAATTCGCCCGCCCGGCGTATCCACGACCATGGCCTCCAGTGCCTGCGTTTGGACAGCAAGTTGACGCCTTTTTGCTTCACCCATTTGGTGACTCCAATAAATCCATTGAAATTGGCGTCTAGTCTAGCTTGCAGCCGGTTTACGCAATGTCAACTGCCGGAAATAGGTTCACTTGGTTCGAAGGTAATCAAGGCTGCAGACTGGTTGCTGAAGAACGGGGCTAGTAAGGCGGACGTTAAAGCCGCCAAGGTCGCGGTATCGAACCCTCACAGCTTGTTTTCCATCGATACGCTGCACGCTTATATACACAATAAGGAATTCAATCCCGTCGCTGACGAATTAAAGATTGCTTGGGACAATCTTGGGCCATTCATCGCGGCACTCTACAAGGATGGATAGTGCTTATGGCCATAAATAGTTGACTGGCTTATGGCCATAGACTAGTATTCGTCGATCGCCAATCTTATGAGGCTGCGGACATGCCTGTATCGTCGACACCTCTTCGCTACCCCGGTGGCAAGACGATCCTCACCAATTTCGTAAAGTTGGTCTTCGCAAGAAACAGACTCTGCGATGGGGACTATGCGGAACCGTTTTGTGGAGGTGCTGGAGTCGCGATCAATCTGCTTCGTCAGGAGTACATTCGAGAGGCATACCTAAACGACTTGTCGTATCCGATATATGCGTTTTGGCGAAGCGTGTTGAAACACACTGACTCGCTATGTGATCGTCTCGAAAATACGCCGATCAACGTCGAGGAGTGGTACAGGCAGCGAGCGGTCTTTTCGCGAGGCAGGCGTGCGAAGCTCGCGGATTTGGGATTCGCAACGCTGTTTCTGAACCGGGTTAACCGCTCCGGAATTCTCGGCGCAGGATTGATCGGCGGAATTTCACAGGAAGGAAAGTGGAAACTCGATGCACGTTTCAATCGGAATGGATTGATTGAAAAAGTTAGGACGATTGCTCGCTACAGAGACAGAATTCACTTGCATAACGTCGACGTACGCCGCTTTATTCGCGACGTGGTTCCAACAATGTCGAAAGATTCGTTGGTTTACTTGGATCCTCCTTACTACGTCAAAGGGCAAAGCCTGTATGACAATCACTTTGCACATGCCGACCACGCTGAGCTAGCTGCTGCAATAACGAAAAAGCTCCATCGGCCATGGATCGTTTCGTATGACGATGTGCCGCAAGTTCGGGATCTCTACAGCGCCCATCGCAAAATATATTACGGACTGAACTACACAGCTGCAGATCGGTACGAAGGTGCAGAAATAATAGTTCTGGGAAACGGCGTGACCGTCCCAAAAAACGTTTCCCCGCGCGCGATTACCCTCAAACATATTGAAAGCGCGAGGCTTGCCGGACACAAATTCGCTCGACATATCTAGGCGCAGGTCGCGGTTTAGCAAAAATTCGGTCGAACCAAAGCACGGGGCACAGGCAGATGAGCTGCACCTCACGCCGCTCGAACTCATAGCCCGCATTGCCGCACTGGTGCCACCACCGCGAACGCATCGCCACCGGTATTTCGGCGTTCTGGCACCGAACTCACCTTTGAGGCCTGCTGTCACGGCGCTGGCACAAGATGCAGTGGTGCAACCGGCGCAACCGGCGAAACCACCGCCACCGGCGCAGGTGCAAGCTGAGCCAGCCAGCACAGGGGCGGTCGCGGGCGCAGCGGCACCTGAGGCAGGCAACCCACTCCTAACCCAGGCCGAGCCGACCCAGCCGGTGCAGCCTAAGCGCCCAGCGCACTACCTGTGGGCGGTGCTGATTGCCCGCATCTACGAGGTGTTCCCGCTGCTGTGCCCGATCTGTGGCGGGCAAATGCGCATCATCGCCTTCATCACCTACAGCGCTGACATTCGCCAAATACTGGATCACATCGGGGTGGAGACAGAGCCACCGCGCATCACACCAGCACGCGGGCCACCGCTGTGGGACGGGTGCGATGCGCCCATGGGCGAGGGGGTCGAGGTTGAGCCAGATTGGGACGAAGCGGCCCAACCTGCGCCGGACTTTGAGGTCGATCAGCGCATCAGTTGGTGAGGGAAGGCAACAGCGGTTTTGCCAACGCTGCGGGGTAGGGCTGCGCCTGGTGCTGCCCAAAAATGCGCAAACCGAAAAATCTCGGGCGACTGGCCTTGAACAAGCGCTCAGGCAGACCCAGGCTGAAGGCCTGTGATGCCCAAAACATGGGTCATAATCGCCCTCATGCGGTTGGATTTCCTATCCGCTCAGAAATGACGCAGTGCATCACGCTGTTCTCATTCCCGGACTGGATAAATGGAACAGACTTCCATCAAATTTCATAGGAGTTCTTACAATGCGTGTATTGAGCAAAATTGAAGCCAAGCAAGTCGCAGGGGGGCCGATTACACTTACAGGAAACGACCTTAATTTTGGTTCGTCGTCTATTACGAGGCATGTATATGGCCCTGGAACACCCGAGTACCTTGGCGGTGTGGCTGAAACTGGATTTACGGATGATGGCTATTCTTTTACTAGGTATACAGACGGGGGTATCGAGGTTAGAGATGCTGACGGCACTGTGCACACTTACAACCCAGAGGCCGGGAACCCCTGAGGCACATTAAGCGAAGTCTTCATGGCAAACTTTTGCCATGAAGACGCTTTCAATACTTTCTTCATTTGGACGGTCTCATTGAAAATCGGTGGAGATTTTTTTCGTAAGTCCCTATTGTTCTGCGCCTGCTTTGTACTTGCTTGTCCTCACGCTGCCGCCGAACCGAAGCAGCAGCCCGGCAACAATATGTCCGCTGCCCGCGTCGCTGAGTTTAAGCATTTTTTCAATGGCCCGATAACAATTGAAAAAGTGGACAAATTCATTGCTGAGCGTCCGTCAGGGACAATAAAAAAATTGATTATTGGCTCCGATGGTGGGAGTGCTATTGCGGGAATGAAGCTTGCTCGCTGGGTCAAAGACAATAATTTAGATGTGGAAGCATATCTTTACTGTCATTCGGCGTGTGCGAATTTGGTATTCCTTGCCGGCAATAAGAAGATCATCGGTGCAGGTAGTCTCGTTACGTGGCACGGAAGTTCACATCAAAAGGATTTGCGTGAATTATTGGTCAAGTATGTCGAAACCCTTGAAAAGAGTTATTTTTCGAAGGAACAATTGACTAAGGACGATCAAGCTTTCCTTGACGAAAAAAAATCTTCGATCGCGACCCTAATCAAATTCCGTGAGATGGAGCGCCAATTCTACGATGAGCTTCAAATCAATGAGTACATTACGCGGCTTGGACAAGAGCCAAAAACAGCGAATGCTTCGGACGCTTGGGTTGCAACCGTCCGCGCGATGCAAAAGTTTGGTATCAACAACGTCGAAGCACCTGAGGGTTACGGTACAGCCAAGTACATGGAACCTCTAAAAACGCAGGTCTTTAACTGCAAAGGTAAGTGTATGACGTTTGACGTTGATGAGCGGGACGCTGTCGTTCGAACTGATCGTAGATAGTCGCACCATAATGAGTCGAAATGCATATGAATCTGCGGGGCCCATCGCATTTGCTGTTATCAGAACAAGCCATTCGCATGGCTCATGGCATCGGAACCACGACGCGTGAGCAACCCCAATCTGACTCTTGAACGCGCCAGCACTTTTCGCGGGTTGTGATCCCGCATATAGAAACAGCTTGCGCGAAGGCGCGCTGAACAAAATACTGCGCATGCCCGTGCCTTAAGGCGCGCTCAACTCGTAACAGCCCCTGCTCTTTCGTCGCTACCCAACGGTGTGTCATTGTTGCTGCTCCCACCCAAGTAAATTGGGGTCAGACACCATTTATGAAATCCTAGTCCAAGCAGCGCAGCGAGCCAGGCAGTGACCGGCGCGACCAACGCAACGCAAACCGAGGTGCAAAGCACGGGGCACAGGCAGATGAGCTGCACCTCACGCCGCTCGAACTCATAGCCCGCATTGCCGCACTGGTGCCACCACCGCGAACGCATCGCCACCGGTATTTCGGCGTTCTGGCACCGAACTCACCTTTGAGGCCTGCTGTCACGGCGCTGGCACAAGATGCAGTGGTGCAACCGGCGCAACCGGCGAAACCACCGCCACCGGCGCAGGTGCAAGCTGAGCCAGCCAGCACAGGGGCGGTCGCGGGCGCAGCGGCACCTGAGGCAGGCAACCCACTCCTAACCCAGGCCGAGCCGACCCAGCCGGTGCAGCCTAAGCGCCCAGCGCACTACCTGTGGGCGGTGCTGATTGCCCGCATCTACGAGGTGTTCCCGCTGCTGTGCCCGATCTGTGGCGGGCAAATGCGCATCATCGCCTTCATCACCTACAGCGCTGACATTCGCCAAATACTGGATCACATCGGGGTGGAGACAGAGCCACCGCGCATCACACCAGCACGCGGGCCACCGCTGTGGGACGGGTGCGATGCGCCCATGGGCGAGGGTGTCGAGGTTGAGCCAGATTGGGACGAAGCGGCCCAACCTGCGCCGGACTTTGAGGTCGATCAGCGCATCAGTTGGTGAGGGAAGGCAACAGCGGTTTGGCCAACGCTGCGGGGCAGGGCTGCGCCTGGTGCTGCCCAAAAATGCGCAAACCGAAAAATCTCGGGCGACAGGCCTTGAACAAGCGCTCAGGCAGACCCAGGCTGAAGGCCTGTGATGCCCAAAACATGGGTCATAATCGCCCTCATGCGGTTGGATTTCCTATCCGTGACATTGGCGAAGCGATCCGCAAGATTGGTAGCGTAAAGAACGTGACCAATGAGTTGACGGTCGGGGGGAAATCCTCACTCGCCGCAAGATCAAACGATACCCTGATCACCACCAACGTCAAAACGCGTTTCCTTGGTGCGAAGGGTTTTTCGTCGAACCACGTAAAGATCGTCACGGAAGCAAGCATTGTCTACCTCTTGGGCATCGTCACCAAGGAAGAAGGCGACGCGGCTGCAGAAGTTGCGCGCACCACCTCCGGTGTTTCTCGCGTCATCAAGGTGTTTGAGTACGTCGACAAAGCACCGAAACGCTAATAACAACGGGCGTTTCCGGCAGGCTTTCTCCATTCAGCCTCTCACCGCGTCACATATGCGGCAACTCCAAATACCGCCTCAACCTAGCCTTAGTGTGCGGGCAAAGGGACTACCGGTTCTGAAAATGGTGGGGTTCCCGTAGGCGGGCTATTCAATTTCTGCGGCGCCGTTCCCTCACGCTCCTTCTTGTAGGTTTCGTAAGAATAACTATTGCGGGCCAAACAACTACGCCTGTCAACGTCTGTCTTGAGTTCGCTACAGCGGCTTTGGGCGGCACTCTGAAAAAAATCATACCAAGCAGCTGTGGAGCAACCTGATAGACCAATCATGCAAAACGCCGTGAACAGTTGGCACAATCTAGTTCGGCAGTACGACATTTCCAATCCCTTCCAATCAAGAAAAATGCTCACCGCGTCGCGAAAGTTTTCGTAACCCATTCCGCTCCTTGCTGCAAATTGGAAAAACTTGGCTTTTCGCCGACGATTAGCTTCATCAGTATAAGCAAATACGCCTTCGCTAACATTTTTCCTGTAGGCACTCATATAGGCTCCTACAATCTCAGGGTTTAATTCTCCTTTGTCGTGTATGCGAAGCGCATCATGCTTGCGTTTTTGCTGCGCAGCCCGGCTGAGGAGAAATCTGCAAAATACTGTGTATTTGCACAGTACTCATGCCGACTACATCCAAGCCCAAGCTCTACAACCCGCGCCACCCCGAGCGCACGCTGCTCTACCAAACGGTGGCCGAGCACTACGAGAGCTGGCTTGAGCTGGCCAGCGCGGGCCAGTTCGACGGGCAGGGCGACCACCACAGCCCCAAATCCTATGTGCGCAAAGCCTTCGAGAAATATCTGGAGTGCGGCATCTTTGCGCACGGCTTTGCCCGCGCCCGCTGCGGTGACTGCGGGCACGACTTTCTTGTCGCCTTCTCCTGCAAGGGCCGGGGCGTGTGCCCATCCTGCAACGCGCGGCGCATGTCCGAGACGGCGGCACACCTCACCGACCACGTCTTCCCTCGCCTGCCGGTGCGCCAGTGGGTGTTGTCAGTGCCCAAGCGACTGCGTTACTTCATGCAGCGAGATGGCGCGGTGCTGGGCATGGTGCTGCGCATCTTTCTGCGGGTCATTGCACAAACGCTGCAAGTCAACAGCCCGGGTGCGGCCAATGCAGACAACGCAGCACTGCACATCGGCGCAGTCGCCTTCATCCACCGCTTTGGCTCCAGCCTCAATGAGCATGTGCACTTCCACGTCTGCGCAGTCGATGGCGTGTTTGAGGAAGTGGCGGGCGAGGGCGGTGCTGCCGCTCAAGCTCAAGCCCGTGCCCAAGCCTGTGCGCAAGCCTGTGCGCCGGGTGTCATCTTCCACCCGGCCACCGGCATCGACACCGAAGCGGTGGCCAAAGCCCAAGCCAACTTGCGCCGACGCATCCTGCGCGCCTTTGTGGGCCGGGGCCTGCTCGAAGGCTTCGAGGCCCAGGAGATGCTGGGGTACAAACACAGTGGGTTTTCGGTAGACACCAGCGTGTGCATAGCAGCACAAGACCGAGCGGGGTTGGAGCGCTTGCTGCGGTACTGCGCACGGCCCCCGTTTGCAATGGAACGGCTGCACAAAGCGGGCAGCGAGTTGGTCTACCGCTGCGCCAAGCAGCGCAGCGAGCCAGGCAGTGACCGGCGCGACCAACGCAACGCAAACCGAGGTGCAAAGCACGGGGCACAGGCAGATGAGCTGCACCTCACGCCGCTCGAACTCATAGCCCGCATTGCCGCACTGGTGCCACCACCGCGAACGCATCGCCATCGGTATTTCGGCGTTCTGGCACCGAACTCACCCTTGAGGCCTGCTGTCACGGCGCTGGCACAAGATGCAGTGGTGCAACCGGCGCAACCGGCGAAACCACCGCCACCGGCGCAGGTGCAAGCTGAGCCAGCCAGCACAGGGGCGGTCGCGGGCGCAGCGGCACCTGAGGCAGGCAACCCACTCCTAACCTAGGCCGAGCCGACCCAGCCGGTGCAGCCTAAGCGCCCAGCGCACTACCTGTGGGCGGTGCTGATTGCCCGCATCTACGAGGTGTTCCCGCTGGTATGCCCCATCTGTGGCGGGCAAATGCGCATCATCGCCTTCGTCACCTACAGCGCCGACATTCGCCAAATACTGGATCACATCGGGGTGGAGACAGAGCCACCGCGCATCACACCAGCACGCGGGCCACCGCTGTGGGACGGGTGCGATGCGCCCATGGGCGAGGGTGTCGAGGTTGAGCCAGATTGGGACGAAGCGGCCCAACCTGCGCCGGACTTTGAGGTCGATCAGCGCATCAGTTGGTGAGGGAAGGCAACAGCGGTTTGGCCAACGCTGCGGGGCAGGGCTGCGCCTGGTGCTGCCCAAAAATGCGCAAACCGAAAAATCTCGGGCGACTGGCCTTGAACAAGCGCTCAGGCAGACCCAGGCTGAAGGCCTGTGATGCCCAAAACATGGGTCATAATCGCCCTCATGCGGTTGGATTTCCTATCCGCGGGCAGCGTTTTTCAAGGAGGAATGAGCATGTTCAAAGTCCACGCGGTTTCCCATTCGCGTTTGCCCGAGTTGCTGCGCGCCATGCCCAAGGCCGAGCTGCACATCCACATCGAAGGCTCTTTGGAGCCCGAGCTGATTTTTGTGCTGGCCAAGCGCAACGGTGTGCAACTGCCTTATGCCGATGTAGCCGCCTTGCGCAGCGCTTATGCCTTCACCAATCTGCAAAGTTTTCTGGACCTGTATTACGCCGGGGCCAGCGTGCTGCTGTACGAGCAAGACTTTTACGACATGGCTTGGGCTTATTTTGAAAAAGCCGCCGCCGACCATGTGGTGCGTGCCGAGCTGTTTTTTGACCCGCAAACCCACACCGCACGCGGCGTGGCCATGGGCGCGGTCATCGAAGGCCTGAGCCGCGCCTGCCGCGATGCGCGCACACGACTGAACATCAGCGCCGATTTGATCTTGTGTTTCTTGCGCCACCTGCCTGAAGACGACGCTTTGGCCACACTCGAAGAAGCCATGCCCTGGCGCGAACACTTCATCGGCGTGGGGCTGGATTCGAGCGAGCTGGGCCACCCGCCCGAAAAGTTTGCCCGCGCCTTCGCCCGTGCCCGTGAACTGGGCCTGCATGTCGTGGCCCACGCGGGCGAAGAAGGTCCACCCGCCTACATCTGGAGCGCCTTGGACGTGCTGAAAGTCGAGCGCATCGACCACGGCGTGCAAGCCATCCACGATGCTGCGCTGATGAAGCGACTGGCTGAAGAACAGATGCCGCTCACGGTGTGCCCGCTGTCCAACCTCAAGCTGTGTGTGTTCAAAAACCTGGCCGATCACAACCTGGGGCAGATGCTGGACGCTGGTCTGTGCGTGACCATCAATTCGGATGACCCGGCTTACTTTGGGGGCTACCTGAACGACAACTACCTGCAGACTTTTGCCGCGCTGCACCTGAACGCCCAGCAAGCCTACAAATTGGCCGCCAACAGCATTGAGGCGAGCTTCGCGGCAGAAGAAGACAAGCACCGCTGGATGCATGAACTGAAAGCGTGTTTTCAGGGGTTTGCGGAGCAGGATTGAAAGCGTTGCCTGTCAAAATGGCGCGATGTTCAAGCAAGAATCTCAGCACACCGAATGGAAAGAAACCTGGTGCGATGACTATCTGCGTTGGGTGTGCGGCTTTGCCAATGCGCAAGGCGGGCGCTTGCTGCTGGGGGTGAACGACAAGGGCCAAGTGGTCGGCGCGCCTGATGCAGCCAAGCTGCTGGAAGACTTGCCCAACAAGGTGCGCGACCTGCTGGGGATCGTGGTGGATGTGAGCCTGCATACCGAAGCTGAGTTGCCCTACCTAGAGGTGGTGGTGCAGGCTTACCCCAACCCGATCAGCTACCGGGGCCATTACTACATGCGCAGCGGCAGTACGCTGCAAGAACTCAAAGGTGCGGCGCTGGACCGTTTTTTGTTGGGTCGCCATGGTCGCACTTGGGACGGCGTGCCGCTGCCCCAGTTCAGCTTGGACGATGTGTCGGCCCCGGCCATGGCGCGGTTTCGCCAGTTGGCCCAGCGCAGCGGGCGGCTCGATGCCGAAACCTTGGTCGAGAGTGATGCCCATTTGCTGGACAAGTTGCGACTGAAAGAGGGAGCGTATTTCAAGCGTGCCGCCGCCTTGTTGTTTGCGGCAGACCCCCAGCGCTTTGTGACGGGTGCATTTGTGAAAGTGGGCTTTTTTGAGTCTGAGACCGAGCTGCTGTACCACGACGAGGTGGAGGGCGACTTGTTTCACCAAGTCAAGAACACGCTGGACTTGTTGCTGACCAAGTACCTGAAGGCTGTGATCTCGTACGACGGCATTGTGCGGGTGGAGACCTTTCCGGTGCCGCGTGCGGCGCTGCGCGAAGCACTGCTGAATGCACTGGTGCACCGCGATTATGCGGTGACCGCGCCCGTGCAGATTCGTGTGTACGAAAACCGCTTGCGCATGTGGAACCCCGCTGTGTTGCCCGAGGGCTGGACACTGTACACGCTGCTGGGCGCGCATTCGTCCAGCCCCTACAACCCTGCGATTGCCAATGCTTTTTTCAGGGCTGGCGAGATCGAGGCCTGGGGCCGTGGGGTGGAGCGCATTTTTGCGGCTTGCGAAGCGGCGGGCACGCCCAAACCTGTGCTGCGCTATGACCCTTACGACATGTGGCTGGAGTTCCCGTTTGACCCGGCCTATTTGAAGGTGCTCAGGGCGGGACTTTTGACTCCCGCACAACAAAACACTATGACTTTGGAACGTTTAGATTTTCGCTTTTCCCACCTTCGTAGAGAACTTTATGAGAAAATACGAGAAAATGAAAATGAATCCTATTATGAGATGTCCATTCGTCTTGGTTATGATATCCGGAAATTCTACAACAATAGGAAGTAAGAAAATTATCAAGTGCATTTTTTAATCTGAATTTATTAACAAATTTTTTCAAAAAATAAATAATCAATTATGACAACCAAGTTATCAGATTTAAGCGTTAGTGAAGTTAAGGATATTGAGAAAAAAGCTGAAAAGGCTTTCAAGAAATTGATTAAAGTCAAATCTTGTTTATCTAAAGGTATAGTACCAATATCCGAAGAACAAATTCAAAATTTAACCATAGCAGGCGATATATATAAAGCACCTCACGAAATCATTTTAAGATGCATTAGAGTATATGTAGATGCAGTATGTAATGGTGACATCAAAGTGAAGGATTATGAAAAAACTGCTTTTGAATTTGGGTATTTATATGCTTTTTGTTTTCAACAAGCAACTCCATTGAATTGGCAAATGTATTTTTTGGAATCAGGAGATTTTAGTGAAGTTGCTTTGGTAGATAAAAATCGAAAATTTGTTTTGTTTCCTCAACTGTATATTTATGGATTATTCGTAAAAGATGAAACAGACAATGTTCTTTTAGCAACCTATAATATGATAAAAGATCTAGATTTTGAACTTGCTAAACAAACACCAGATAATAGCTTTTCAATCCTTTTATGTTAATATGGACAATGTAAGCAGATTAATTAATTTATTTAAGTCAGAAGACACATTTTCTCTAGCAAATATAGATTCTTCAGGGAAGCCTGAAATAGTCACAGAGCTAAAAATTCGAATGACTCGGCCGATTGTCCAAAAGGCGGCAGTTCCGCCGATCGCGTAAAGCACTAACCTGAATAAAAAAGCCCCTTGACGGGCAATGCCAACCAACTCCAAACCCAAGCTCTACAACCGGCGCCACCCCGAACGCACGCTGCTCTACCAAACGGTGGCCGAGCACTACGAGAGCTGGCTTGAGCTGGCCAGCGCGGGCCAGTTCGACGGGCAGGGCGACCACCACAGCCCCAAATCCTATGTGCGCAAAGCCTTCGAGAAATATCTGGAGTGCGGCATCTTTGCGCACGGCTTTGCCCGCGCCCGCTGCGGTGACTGCGGGCACGACTTTCTTGTCGCCTTCTCCTGCAAGGGCCGGGGCGTGTGCCCATCCTGCAACGCGCGGCGCATGTCCGAGACGGCGGCACACCTCACCGACCACGTCTTCCCTCGCCTGCCGGTGCGCCAGTGGGTGTTGTCAGTGCCCAAGCGACTGCGTTACTTCATGCAGCGAGATGGCGCGGTGCTGGGCATGGTGCTGCGCATCTTTCTGCGGGTCATTGCACAAACGCTGCAAGTCAACAGCCCGGGTGCGGCCAATGCAGACAACGCAGCACTGCACATCGGCGCAGTCGCCTTCATCCACCGCTTTGGCTCCAGCCTCAATGAGCATGTGCACTTCCACGTCTGCGCAGTCGATGGCGTGTTTGAGGAAGTGGCGGGCGAGGGCGGTGCTGCCGCTCAAGCTCAAGCCCGTGCCCAAGCCTGTGCGCAAGCCTGTGCGCCGGGTGTCATCTTCCACCCGGCCACCGGCATCGACACCGAAGCGGTGGCCAAAGCCCAGGCCAGTTTGCGCCGACGCATCCTGCGCGCCTTTGTGGGCCGGGGCCTGCTCGAAGGCTTCGAGGCCCAGGAGATGCTGGGGTACAAACACAGTGGGTTTTCGGTGGACACCAGCGTGTGCATAGCAGCACAAGACCGAGCGGGGTTGGAGCGCTTGCTGCGGTACTGCGCACGGCCCCCGTTTGCAATGGAACGGCTGCACAAAGCGGGCAGCGAGTTGGTCTACCGCTGCGCCAAGCAGCGCAGCGAGCCAGGCAGTGACCGGCGCGACCAACGCAACGCAAACCGAGGTGCAAAGCACGGGGCACAGGCAGATGAGCTGCACCTCACGCCGCTCGAACTCATAGCCCGCATTGCCGCACTGGTGCCACCACCGCGAACGCATCGCCACCGGTATTTCGGCGTTCTGGCACCGAACTCACCTTTGAGGCCTGCTGTCACGGCGCTGGCACAAGATGCAGTGGTGCAACCGGCGCAACCGGCGAAACCACCGCCACCGGCGCAGGTGCAAGCTGAGCCAGCCAGCACAGGGGCGGTCGCGGGCGCAGCGGCACCTGAGGCAGGCAACCCACTCCTAACCCAGGCCGAGCCGACCCAGCCGGTGCAGCCTAAGCGCCCAGCGCACTACCTGTGGGCGGTGCTGATTGCCCGCATCTACGAGGTGTTCCCGCTGCTGTGCCCCATCTGTGGCGGGCAAATGCGCATCATCGCCTTCATCACCTACAGCGCTGACATTCGCCAAATACTGGATCACATCGGGGTGGAGACAGAGCCACCGCGCATCACACCAGCACGCGGGCCACCGCTGTGGGACGGGTGCGACGCGCCCATGGGCGAGGGTGTCGAGGTTGAGCCAGATTGGGACGAAGCGGCCCAACCTGCGCCGGACTTTGAGGTCGATCAGCGCATCAGTTGGTGAGGGAAGGCAACAGCGGTTTGGCCAACGCTGCGGGGTAGGGCTGCGCCTGGTGCTGCCCAAAAATGCGCAAACCGAAAAATCTCGGGCGACTGGCCTTGAACAAGCGCTCAGGCAGACCCAGGCTGAAGGCCTGTGATGCCCAAAACATGGGTCATAATCGCCCTCATGTGGTTGGATTTCCTATCCGCTTGGGAAACTGATGCTGCTCGGTGGCACGACTTGGGCGAGTCATCCAGATCATCATAGCCGTAGGTATAGGTGCAGTGCTTCTCTCGATAAAACTATGGCTACCGCCACGCTGCGCTATCACCATTATTTTGGGGTTCAGGTAGATTTCTAATATAATCCCGCATGATTTCTGACATTGCTACCCCCTGACGCACTGCCTCAAGTTTGAGTTTGTTCAACTCAACCTCATTCAACCACATACTGAACTTTTTTTGCCTGAGTAAAGATTTTCGTCTCATTAATTATATGTACTCCTTATAGGGAATATAATAATGGTAATCCTGATTTGAGAAATATTATGAACATATCCCGACACAATGCAGACCTTGACGATATTCAATCTGATTACGATTATTACGCCAGGCTGCTAGAGAAAAGCATCAAGAATATCCACAAAGCGCCTGCTAATCTAGGTACACTTGCGAGAAATGCCTGTTCCTATGCGGGATATCAGTGTATTCTTGATCCGAATTCAATACAACTGTGGCGGGCTTTACGCATTGCCGCCTATTCTCTCACAAGTGTTTGTGAACTTGCCTCCCTACCAGAAGGAGAATATGAAGTTTTTGCTGGTGAAGGAGATCCTGTAATGTTACCTGCTGGTGTCAATAGCTACTCTACTGGACTTAGTTGTCTACATGGTTTTTATCTAGGAGTAGCCTGTCGGGAAAGTCACCTAAATGAAAGACTGGCTGAAATTCCCGTTGATATTTTAAAACAAACAACCACTCGGAGTGATGAATATCTGTACTTGCAAATAGAGGCTTTACAGAGCTTTTGGAAAGGAGCAGCAGATACCCCTCAAAGGGTAATAGAAGCAATGAAGGCTACTGATCCAGAAGTGATAAAAGTGGGAACAGTAGACGCGGCACTCAACATTGCAGTTCCAGAGATAGACTTGCTTTTTCGTCTGTTAGAAAATGATAGTGTAGCTTTCAATGAATCTCTCATTAAAGCTCTTGAAAGGCACAAAAAACACTCGAGTAAAGAGAACTTGAAAAATGATCCTAGGGGATTTATAGCAGTTGGTATATTAGGCTTGGTTTCTATTGCTTACGAGAGAGGTATGACTATAGAAGTAGAATCAGACTACATTCCCAAGTACATTTTCCAAGGCGACTTTCTTAAGTAATTTTTACAATGAGTAAATTGGGGTCAGACACCATTTATGAAATCCTAGTCCAAGCAGCGCAGCGAGCCAGGCAGTGACCGGCGCGACCAACGCAACGCAAACCGAGGTGCAAAGCACGGGGCACAGGCAGATGAGCTGCACCTCACGCCGCTCGAACTCATAGCCCGCATTGCCGCACTGGTGCCACCACCGCGAACGCATCGCCACCGGTATTTCGGCGTTCTGGCACCGAACTCACCCTTGAGGCCTGCTGTCACGGCGCTGGCACAAGATGCAGTGGTGCAACCGGCGCAACCGGCGAAACCACCGCCACCGGCGCAGGTGCAAGCTGAGCCAGCCAGCACAGGGGCGGTCGCGGGCGCAGCGGCACCTGAGGCAGGCAACCCACTCCTAACCCAGGCCGAGCCGACCCAGCCGGTGCAGCCTAAGCGCCCAGCGCACTACCTGTGGGCGGTGCTGATTGCCCGCATCTACGAGGTGTTCCCGCTGCTGTGCCCGATCTGTGGCGGGCAAATGCGCATCATCGCCTTCATCACCTACAGCGCTGACATTCGCCAAATACTGGATCACATCGGGGTGGAGACAGAGCCACCGCGCATCACACCAGCACGCGGGCCACCGCTGTGGGACGGGTGCGATGCGCCCATGGGCGAGGGTGTCGAGGTTGAGCCAGATTGGGACGAAGCGGCCCAACCTGCGCCGGACTTTGAGGTCGATCAGCGCATCAGTTGGTGAGGGAAGGCAACAGCGGTTTGGCCAACGCTGCGGGGCAGGGCTGCGCCTGGTGCTGCCCAAAAATGCGCAAACCGAAAAATCTCGGGCGACAGGCCTTGAACAAGCGCTCAGGCAGACCCAGGCTGAAGGCCTGTGATGCCCAAAACATGGGTCATAATCGCCCTCATGCGGTTGGATTTCCTATCCGTGACATTGGCGAAGCGATCCGCAAGATTGGTAGCGTAAAGAACGTGACCAATGAGTTGACGGTCGGGGGGAAATCCTCACTCGCCGCAAGATCAAACGATACCCTGATCACCACCAACGTCAAAACGCGTTTCCTTGGTGCGAAGGGTTTTTCGTCGAACCACGTAAAGATCGTCACGGAAGCAAGCATTGTCTACCTCTTGGGCATCGTCACCAAGGAAGAAGGCGACGCGGCTGCAGAAGTTGCGCGCACCACCTCCGGTGTTTCTCGCGTCATCAAGGTGTTTGAGTACGTCGACAAAGCACCGAAACGCTAATAACAACGGGCGTTTCCGGCAGGCTTTCTCCATTCAGCCTCTCACCGCGTCACATATGCGGCAACTCCAAATACCGCCTCAACCTAGCCTTAGTGTGCGGGCAAAGGGACTACCGGTTCTGAAAATGGTGGGGTTCCCGTAGGCGGGCTATTCAATTTCTGCGGCGCCGTTCCCTCACGCTCCTTCTTGTAGGTTTCGTAAGAATAACTATTGCGGGCCAAACAACTACGCCTGTCAACGTCTGTCTTGAGTTCGCTACAGCGGCTTTGGGCGGCACTCTGAAAAAAATCATACCAAGCAGCTGTGGAGCAACCTGATAGACCAATCATGCAAAACGCCGTGAACAGTTGGCACAATCTAGTTCGGCAGTACGACATTTCCAATCCCTTCCAATCAAGAAAAATGCTCACCGCGTCGCGAAAGTTTTCGTAACCCATTCCGCTCCTTGCTGCAAATTGGAAAAACTTGGCTTTTCGCCGACGATTAGCTTCATCAGTATAAGCAAATACGCCTTCGCTAACATTTTTCCTGTAGGCACTCATATAGGCTCCTACAATCTCAGGGTTTAATTCTCCTTTGTCGTGTATGCGAAGCGCATCATGCTTGCGTTTTTGCTGCGCAGCCCGGCTGAGGAGAAATCTGCAAAATACTGTGTATTTGCACAGTACTCATGCCGACTACATCCAAGCCCAAGCTCTACAACCCGCGCCACCCCGAGCGCACGCTGCTCTACCAAACGGTGGCCGAGCACTACGAGAGCTGGCTTGAGCTGGCCAGCGCGGGCCAGTTCGACGGGCAGGGCGACCACCACAGCCCCAAATCCTATGTGCGCAAAGCCTTCGAGAAATATCTGGAGTGCGGCATCTTTGCGCACGGCTTTGCCCGCGCCCGCTGCGGTGACTGCGGGCACGACTTTCTTGTCGCCTTCTCCTGCAAGGGCCGGGGCGTGTGCCCATCCTGCAACGCGCGGCGCATGGCAGAGACGGCGGCACACCTCACCGACCACGTCTTCCCTCGCCTGCCGGTGCGCCAGTGGGTGTTGTCAGTGCCCAAGCGACTGCGTTACTTCATGCAGCGAGATGGCGCGGTGCTGGGCATGGTGCTGCGCATCTTTCTGCGGGTCATTGCACAAACGCTGCAAGTCAACAGCCCGGGTGCGGCCAATGCAGACAACGCAGCACTGCACATCGGCGCAGTCGCCTTCATCCACCGCTTTGGCTCCAGCCTCAATGAGCATGTGCACTTCCACGTCTGCGCAGTCGATGGCGTGTTTGAGGAAGTGGCGGGCGAGGGCGGTGCTGCCGCTCAAGCTCAAGCCCGTGCCCAAGCCTGTGCGCAAGCCTGTGCGCCGGGTGTCATCTTCCACCCGGCCACCGGCATCGACACCGAAGCGGTGGCCAAAGCCCAAGCCAACTTGCGCCGACGCATCCTGCGCGCCTTTGTGGGCCGGGGCCTGCTCGAAGGCTTCGAGGCCCAGGAGATGCTGGGGTACAAACACAGTGGGTTTTCGGTCGATGCCGGTGTGCGCATTGAGTCGCACGACCGCGCTGCGCTGGAGCGGCTGTTGCGCTACTGCGCACGGCCCCCGTTTGCGTTGGATAGGCTGCGCAAAGCGGGCAGTGAGCTCATTTACCGCTGCGCCAAGCAGCGCAGCGAGCCAGGCAGTGACCGGCGCGACCAACGCAACGCAAACCGAGGTGCAAAGCACGGGGCACAGGCAGATGAGCTGCACCTCACGCCGCTCGAACTCATAGCCCGCATTGCCGCACTGGTGCCACCACCGCGCACGCATCGCCATCGGTATTTCGGCGTGCTGGCACCGAACTCACCTTTGAGGCCTGCTGTCACGGCGCTGGCACAAGATGCAGTGGTACAACCGGCGCAGGTGCAAGCTGAGCCAGCCAGCACAGGGGCGGTCGCGGGCGCAGCGGCACCTGAGGCAGGCAACCCACTCCTAACCCAGGCCGAGCCGACCCAGCCGGTGCAGCCTAAGCGCCCAGCGCACTACCTGTGGGCGGTGCTGATTGCCCGCATCTACGAGGTGTTCCCGCTGCTGTGCCCGATCTGTGGCGGGCAAATGCGCATCATCGCCTTCATCACCTACAGCGCTGACATTCGCCAAATACTGGATCACATCGGGGTGGAGACAGAGCCACCGCGCATCACACCAGCACGCGGGCCACCGCTGTGGGACGGGTGCGACGCGCCCATGGGCGAGGGTGTCGAGGTTGAGCCAGATTGGGACGAAGCGGCCCAACCTGCGCCGGACTTTGAGGTCGATCAGCGCATCAGTTGGTGAGGGAAGGCAACAGCGGTTTGGCCAACGCTGCGGGGCAGGGCTGCGCCTGGTGCTGCCCAAAAATGCGCAAACCGAAAAATCTCGGGCGACAGGCCTTGAACAAGCGCTCAGGCAGACCCAGGCTGAAGGCCTGTGATGCCCAAAACATGGGTCATAATCGCCCTCATGCGGTTGGATTTCCTATCCGCTACTAAGTATAATTATTTAGTGCCTAATTGAGATGCTCCCGTGCCAATTCATCAATTGGTTTATCTCCATATATTCCTGATATTCTATTACATTCAAATTCTTCTCACATCATATTTTCTGTTTCTCACAATTAGTTCTATCATATACTTGCTCCAGATATTGAATTCCATGATAATGGAACTGCTTGTTTAAGCCACCATTCCCAAAATTCTCTTCTTAGTAATGGACTGGATTCTAAATTCCAAACTGCACCATTAGCATAGACCGATGCTGCAAAGAAAGAAGCATCCATATCATCAGGATCTATATCTGCATCTGTAAGGTTATAATTTATGTTCAAAGGATCAAAATTCTCATCTTGTAAGGCTGTAGTAAGTGCTTGAACAGCACTCAAAGCAACACCTAAAATTATTTGAGACTGCTCATCTTCATTTCCCAAATCAACTATTTGATTCCAAAATTTATTTCTATGATTCCAAGCTGTTGTAGAATCTATTTCTTTGACTAATACTTTTTCAGCTTCTTTCAAAATCTGATGAGGAAGAGCATTTTCAGGATAAATACTTTCCCATAATGATAGAATATGTTGGGTAGATAATATCGCTAAAGTTGTTCTTTTTTTTAATCCATCATTATTCTTCATAGAAGATGGATTGATTCTTGCTCCTAATGCTACCCAGATAGAATGACGATAGCCTAAGTTTAAATCATGTTGAGGATGGTTTAACATAGCAGTATATGCTTGTTCGATAGCTTGTAATAAATTGTTTGGTAGTAACATATTTCAACTAATAATTAATTTTTGTCAATTTATTTTGGTAATTCAGTAATAGTTCCATCAGCATTAAATATTCTAACATAGTTTGGATCTGATACAATTTGAACCTTACCAGATGTTTGGGCTATTTGGCGGAAATATGGTATACAATCAGAACACATTGCCCTAGAAACAGCAATAGGTTCATTAGGAGCAATCACTGACAACTGCTTTTCTGCATGGGAAGCATTATACCTTCCAGGAACACCTTGATCTAGTAATTTATGAGGTCGAAGATTGTGTCCAATTTCTTCAGCTTTACGTATTACATTATCAGTTGCTTGCTTAAAACCTTCTTTATCCGTCCAACCACTTAAAGTTCTTTGACCTGATTCTGTGGAGGCGACTGTTTTATTACTAGGAAAACTACCAAATTTACTTTCTGCTTGTTTAGCTGATGTAATAGCATCTTGATGAACATTCGTTTTAGAGGATGTTTTAAATTTGTGTGCTAATTCTTGTTCAAGTTGCTTTGCTTGTTTTGCTTTTTCGTTTGCATCGGGTATTTTCTCAATTTCATCAAGACGTTTTTTAAGTTCTGGTTTTTCTTTTAGTTGGTCTTCATACTTATTTCTAATTTCTCCACAATCTGAACATCTAACTACACGACCATCTTTGAGAACTTTAATTTCATGACCATCACCAGTTTTCTCTTTAGCAACTATTCCCGGTTCAATTTCTGGCTTATCTTGATGTTGGGTTCTTTCGTTTCCATCTTGATTAGTTTTTTTAGGTGTGGAAGATTCAGTATTATTTTGATTTTGTTTTTCACTAATTCTCCGATCTCTATCTAATTCTTTCCATTCTTCTTTGGTTAACTTCCGATTTTCTAATTTCTGTTCTAATTCTGCTTTTCTCTCTGGTGTTAACTGTTTATTTCGATGATCATCATTATCAGTTAAATCTATTTCGGCGTGCTGGCACCGAACTCACCCTTGAGGCCTGCTGTCACGGCGCTGGCACAAGATGCAGTGGTACAACCGGCGCAGGTGCAAGCTGAGCCAGCCAGCACAGGGGCGGTCGCGGGCGCAGCGGCACCTGAGGCAGGCAACCCACTCCTAACCCAGGCCGAGCCGACCCAGCCGGTGCAGCCTAAGCGCCCAGCGCACTACCTGTGGGCGGTGCTGATTGCCCGCATCTACGAGGTGTTCCCGCTGGTATGCCCCATCTGTGGCGGGCAAATGCGCATCATCGCCTTCATCACCTACAGCGCCGACATCCGGCAAATACTGGAGCACATCGGGGTGGAGACAGAGCCACCGCGCATCACACCAGCACGCGGGCCACCGCTGTGGGACGGGTGCGACGCGCCCATGGGCGAGGGTGTCGAGGTTGAGCCAGATTGGGACGAAGCGGCCCAACCTGCGCCGGACTTTGAGGTCGATCAGCGCATCAGTTGGTGAGGGAAGGCAACAGCGGTTTGGCCAACGCTGCGGGGTAGGGCTGCGCCTGACAATGCTGAGAGGGGAGGTATGTCGGACAGTCTCGCGTTCCGGTCCCTCAGCGACGGCTCGAAGCGACCTGGTTCAGTGGCGTGGTGACCCCCAGGTCGTGCTGTATTTCATCTCGTGCGGTTGAATTTCCTATCCGCAAGACAAATCCACCCTTAGCGAACTCCGGGGTAGCTCAGAGTCAAATTGTTTTTAGCGACCGCCATTCGAGCTGATTCCCCAAGACTGTTCTCGACCAAACGTAGGTCGCTGGTCGGAGATCGGTGTGCTTTGGGTCAAAACAAACCTGCTACAGACTTGCAGAATCGGCCAATGGAGGCGGTCTCATACTGACTTCCAATTGTGCGGCTTGAGTGCCGAGCAACTTCAAAAAATCAACTCAATCGCACACCAGGCTTCCGCTGTGGTTGGCCAGATGCGCCCCCGGATCCGATGTAGACGGGACATTCAATCGGGGTTCGTGACTTTTCATGCAAGTTGCACCCATGTTTTCTTGAAACTAACTTCTAACTATTGAATACGCGAAACGAGTTTCGCATGAATTCCTCAATCCCCAATTGAAATTCGATCAGGCGTCCGGCAACCTAGCTAGTTTCTAACTACAATGAGGTGAAGACATGCGACAAATCGAAATCAGTAAGCTTGCTAAGGAACTTGTAGGGATCGCTGAGTACGCTCGAATGGAGGGGTTGCCGCTTATAATCGCAGGTGAAAGCTGGCGAAGTACAAGCATCTCAGCACCAGAGTTTGAACTACTGAAGCGCGAGCTAACCGTGGCGGTGCCAGACGTCAAGCTTCTCTACACCGTTCGCTAACCTTTGAAGGAGAATACTTTGTCAATTTTCGGGCCCAGCATCCATAACGCCCCCCACCAGCCTGAAGCACCGGACGTCACCATGAAACTTGGCTACACCATCATCTACGTCCCGAGTGTGGAATCCTCGCTCAAGTTCTTCGAGCAAGCCTTTGGATTTGAACTAGGCTTCCTACATGAGTCGGGCGACTATGGTGAGATCAAGACTGGAGAAACAACCCTCGCATTTGCATCGCATGCGCTGGGGCAGATGAATTTTCCCGCAGGCCATATCCGAGCAAGCGAATCGAAACAACCGCTCGGAATGGAAATCGCGCTGGTCACTCAGGATGTACACGCTGCGCACAACTCTGCGCTGGCGCATGGCGCCGTCGAACTCTCAGCCCCAACACAGAAGCCTTGGGGCCAAGTGGTTTCGTATCTCCGGGCACCTGACGGTACGCTTGTCGAACTGTGCACACCAGTCCAGGCTTGAGCAGAAGTAAAAGGGGGCTCGATATATTCAATCTGGCGAAACAAATCGAGCCTGGCCCTCATGGCACTACCTTAAGCGATTTTCGCGCTTCGAGGATAGCGGCTCGGGCTTGATCACGTGGGACTGTCAAGTAGGCATGCGTTGTTGGTCGTCGCTTGACGGCATGAGGCTCTATTCGGTCTGGTCGATGCGGAATGATCCTCGTTGAAATTGCACGAAGCATTGCCGTCACGACGGATTCTGTGGCCTCACCTAGATGCCATCGCCATTGCTGGCTAAAGGCGTGCCAAAGCTGAAGTGTGGCCTTGAAGCTCAAGGCACGCGGCAGGACGTGAGCCAGCACGGCGGCACGCACCATGAGTGAGCGGATCAGGTTATAGGCCAGCAGGTGGACAGCAACTTCCTTTCTGGCCATCTCCGGCGACTTGCTGCGCAGGATATCCATGCCGATCTCGGATTTGATGCTGCGGAAGTCAACCTCGATCATCCAGCGCTTGCGATAGAGCGCATCGAGATCACTCGTTGAGACACGCTTGGCGTCGACGAGTGTGGTCACCAGCTCGCGACCACCTACCTCGGTCTGACGAACGATGAGTTCTTCGGGCATCGTGGCGTACTGCTTGGCGTCCATCCACTTCGGGCGCTGCGGTCGCACCCATCGTACCAAGCGGTCGCCGCCGCCGAAGGTCTCGATGATCGCCTCCGGAGAGGTTAAGCGCTTCTGGTGTTGTCGGGTCAAGATATCGATGCCACGCGCCAACAGCATGGCAATGGTGAAGTAAGTGCAGTGATAGCGATCCACCAAAATCACGTCTCCACTGTCGAGCTGTGGCATCAGTTCACGAAATAGCGCTTGCTCGCCACTACCCTTGCCCTTGGTGGACCCCATCGCGACACCGAGCACCGCACCGGTGGCCAAGGAAAGGAGGCCGACGAGTTGTGCGAACGGGAATCCTAGTCCTGGTGCTTGTTCGCCGCTTTGTGGATATGCCGCTTGATTGGCCGGTGTATCCGGCATCGAGACGGTGGTGCCATCCAAGAGCTTGACGCGCCGCCCTCGCCAGCGCCATTGACTCGGTGCGGATTGCTCCAGACGCTCTCCAATGGTCGCGCTCAGCTGTTCTACCAGCGAAATCGGTAACCGCTGGCGCGCTTTGCAGTAAGGGCCGGTGTTGAGGCTGCAAGGGGCTTGATCCCGCGCATGGCGTGCGCTCAGGTATCGGGCGACGGCATCTTGGCACGCGCCATCCGCAGACAGACTCTGCTCAATGAATAGCCCCAGTGTCGTCAACGGTGGGTAGAGCCGGTCACGGTAGCTGCCGACCTCAAGATTAACAATCGATTGCAGCCGCGCCAGTGGTATTGCCTCGCTCATTGCCGCGCCGGGGGCTTCGGCGACAAACTGCTTGAAACGAAAAATGCTCGACTGTAGGCGTTTTTTTGGTATCGTCACACATGGCTGATCCTTTCTGTTTTGACGTTGATGTTAGACACCAGCATCTTAACAAGTGAAGGCTCTCAGCCAGCTTTCTTTCCATGCGCTTTCATGGCAGAAATCGCTTAAGGTAGTGCCATGAGAGCCTGGCCCCATTAATTCTCAATCAAACGCGGGTGCAGCGCTGGCCAACCTGCAAATCGATGCAGCAGATAAGCAGGAAATACAGAATGCCGTCGCGGCGGGCATGCGAGTTACGGTGCCACAACGAGAGGTTGTATTAGGGACCTTCACCGGCATTGGATACATTGTTGAAGACCCGGAGACTGGGGGAGCAGCGTATCTCATCAGCGGCGGGCGGAATGGGGGAAGTAGTGCCTCGCATGAGAATGTATTCCCAACGCCGCAAATTCCTTATTCCCCACTGATCGGAATACTGCTTGGCTCTAATCTGCGTGCTGCCAATGCCAAGATTGCAGTTGAGAACGGGATGATGGTCGGACTGGTCTTTGCGCCGACATTAAGCGCCGCTGGTGTAGCGGTTGGTGCGGGCCTCGCTGCAGGATTGGCGTTGGTCCTATTGCTCTATCTGCTCCTCAAGAAGTTATTGGAAGATGCGATCAAGAACATCCGCGCACGTGAAGATGAGCCGAAGAAGCGGTATCGCTATTACACAGACAGTGGGTTACTACCTGCGATTGTCGCGAGCAACTCGATCTGGGCGACGCGTGCAAAGTAAAAGGGGCCAGGCTCTCATGGCACTACCTTAAGCGAACATCTACTCTCAACTTAAAGACATCGGCTTGCCTAAACCGACTCCGAAAACTGTCTCTCCGGCGAACAACCACAGGTGTTGTGCCGAGCCGGGGTTCAAGTTCGTTAGGTTATCTAAAAATGCAACTTGGATCCCGGCCTTCGCCGGGATGACAGACTTAAGGTAGTGCCATGAGGGCCAGGCTCGATATATTCAATCTGGCGAAACAAATCGAGCCTGGCCCTCATGGCACTACCTTAAGCGATTTTCGCGCTTCGAGGATAGCGGCTCGGGCTTGATCACGTGGGACTGTCAAGTAGGCATGCGTTGTTGGTCGTCGCTTGACGGCATGAGGCTCTATTCGGTCTGGTCGATGCGGAATGATCCTCGTTGAAATTGCACGAAGCATTGCCGTCACGACGGATTCTGTGGCCTCACCTAGATGCCATCGCCATTGCTGGCTAAAGGCGTGCCAAAGCTGAAGTGTGGCCTTGAAGCTCAAGGCACGCGGCAGGACGTGAGCCAGCACGGCGGCACGCACCATGAGTGAGCGGATCAGGTTATAGGCCAGCAGGTGGACAGCAACTTCCTTTCTGGCCATCTCCGGCGACTTGCTGCGCAGGATATCCATGCCGATCTCGGATTTGATGCTGCGGAAGTCAACCTCGATCATCCAGCGCTTGCGATAGAGCGCATCGAGATCACTCGTTGAGACACGCTTGGCGTCGACGAGTGTGGTCACCAGCTCGCGACCACCTACCTCGGTCTGACGAACGATGAGTTCTTCGGGCATCGTGGCGTACTGCTTGGCGTCCATCCACTTCGGGCGCTGCGGTCGCACCCATCGTACCAAGCGGTCGCCGCCGCCGAAGGTCTCGATGATCGCCTCCGGAGAGGTTAAGCGCTTCTGGTGTTGTCGGGTCAAGATATCGATGCCACGCGCCAACAGCATGGCAATGGTGAAGTAAGTGCAGTGATAGCGATCCACCAAAATCACGTCTCCACTGTCGAGCTGTGGCATCAGTTCACGAAATAGCGCTTGCTCGCCACTACCCTTGCCCTTGGTGGACCCCATCGCGACACCGAGCACCGCACCGGTGGCCAAGGAAAGGAGGCCGACGAGTTGTGCGAACGGGAATCCTAGTCCTGGTGCTTGTTCGCCGCTTTGTGGATATGCCGCTTGATTGGCCGGTGTATCCGGCATCGAGACGGTGGTGCCATCCAAGAGCTTGACGCGCCGCCCTCGCCAGCGCCATTGACTCGGTGCGGATTGCTCCAGACGCTCTCCAATGGTCGCGCTCAGCTGTTCTACCAGCGAAATCGGTAACCGCTGGCGCGCTTTGCAGTAAGGGCCGGTGTTGAGGCTGCAAGGGGCTTGATCCCGCGCATGGCGTGCGCTCAGGTATCGGGCGACGGCATCTTGGCACGCGCCATCCGCAGACAGACTCTGCTCAATGAATAGCCCCAGTGTCGTCAACGGTGGGTAGAGCCGGTCACGGTAGCTGCCGACCTCAAGATTAACAATCGATTGCAGCCGCGCCAGTGGTATTGCCTCGCTCATTGCCGCGCCGGGGGCTTCGGCGACAAACTGCTTGAAACGAAAAATGCTCGACTGTAGGCGTTTTTTTGGTATCGTCACACATGGCTGATCCTTTCTGTTTTGACGTTGATGTTAGACACCAGCATCTTAACAAGTGAAGGCTCTCAGCCAGCTTTCTTTCCATGCGCTTTCATGGCAGAAATCGCTTAAGGTAGTGCCATGAGAGCCTGGCCCCATTAATTCTGCTCAACTAGCCGCGTAACTTTTCGGCCAATAGCTGCCCTTCCCGGACGTGCTCTAATTTCAGCGGGTTTGGCCCTCTTACTTGATTTATTGTAATCGGTCGATTACAATAAACGATGTTTACCGTTCGGCGAACGAAGGAATTTGACGCTTGGTTTTTAAGTCTTCGCGACGGAGTGACGCGTGCACGTCTGGCTGCGCGATTGAGAAAAGCGCAGCTGGGTAATTTGGGGGACGTAAAGTCGGTTGAATCGGGCGTATATGAAATGCGAGAAGACTTTGGTCCAGGCTGGCGCTTGTATTACGTCAAACGCGGCCGGTTGTTGATTGTGATGCTGGGTGGAGGTGATAAGTCCACGCAGGCCAAGGATATTGCTAAAGCCGTCAAGCTGGCGGCGCAAATCGAGAATTAACGATGACTAAGAAAATTCGACCAACAGATCTACCCGTATTTGATGCGGCGGAGTACCTCGACAGCGAAGAAGCGGTAGCAGAGTATCTGACCGCAATGATTGAAGAAGGTGATCCCGCAATGCTGGCCGCCGCGCTGGGGGACATTGCGCGTGCGCGAGGCATGAGTGAAATCGCCAAGGCCTCGGGCCTCACTCGCGAAGCACTCTACAAGGCGTTACGCCCGAATGCACAGCCGCGCTTCGATACCGTAAGTCGAGTCTGCGCGGCACTTGGTGTTCGCCTAGTCGCACAGGCAGTTCCTCATTGAACAAGGCGAGTAACGGCCACGAGCGGCGCTTCCCCAAGATGCTCTGATTTCATACATTGATCCACCGACCCAGATGAAGAACAATGTGACTCCGACCGCTAGTGTTTCAACCTAGTATTTTTTGTCGATTGCGGCGATGGAAGTGCAGCGTTAAACTTTAGTGGTGCGCTGGTATCTGCGCCGCGAAGGGTGCGGTCTGTGCGATTTGAACTGCCGGAAATGGGGATTTTGTTATGAATGTACATAAATACAGAATCAATAGGCAACCTATTGATTGCGAGCGTTATTCCGTAGTTTGTGTCGCCACGGTAGCGCGCAGCGTGCCACGATATGCAGCAATTCGCGTGTCTACATTAAGTTATGTTTCATGGAGCCGTCGTTGAGAGGGCTTGTGATCGCAGCGCTACTGGCAATACCAGCCATTGCATATGCAAACGCAGTCTGGCCTGCGCTCTATTTGGAAACGCGGCTTTTCTCTTGGTGGGCAATCTCAGTTGGCCTTGTCATCGAGTATTTTTTCGTACGCTGGCTATTTGGTTTGGCTCCAAGGCGTGCGGCTATTGCAGATCTATCGGCCAATGCCGCATCGGCAGTAGTTGGGGTAGTTCTAATTCCCATTGCAGGTATCGCCTGGGAACTGTTTCCTGCTTCTGTTTACAACTGGGCGCTGGGATGGGGGACATTTAACCCAATCACTTGGGCGGGTACGTTCTTACTGGCCTGCGTAGTCAACGCCGTATTGGAGGGGTTTGTATACAAGAAGGCGTTTAAGGTCGATTTTAAGATCAAGAGTAAGAAGTTTGGGTGGCTTGTTCTGGCAAATGCCTTCAGCGTCGGTGTCGCATTTGCGAGCTTATGGATCGCGCCATTACAACTATGAAACATAACCCCGCGGTCCACCGGACGCTGCGCGACAAAGCTGCGCAGCGCCAGTGACCTCCACGTTAAGCATCAATGGAAAGACTCACATGCGTATCTTCGCCATTTGACTCTGGCTTGCACTCCCGGCCCTATTCTTGTCGTTGTTTGCATTGTGTTCACAAGCTCAGAACGTTCAAGAGAGGACGGCCTTCGATCAATCCAGACTCAAGCTCTCTATCTTGCTTCCAGCCGGAGCACCGGCCACACGCCGCGAGTTTCCGACTTACGACGAGATAGTCATAGCGCTTCCAAGCAAGGCTGGCGAGCTGACAATCTGGACCTATTCACGCCGGTCGCACAGTGCCGCCGAACTCGTCGCAGCCGTCAGGAGGGATGCCTCTTGGACTGGACCATTTGAGCTTCGAAACTTCGGCCCAATTCTTGGATTCTTGATTGGCAAGTCAAGTGTCGCCACGGGAGCCAAATCCGAGCATAGAGCCGTCATCGATAGGCCCGGCTTCGACTGGTTGTACTTGGTCGCAGAGGAGGCGGTGGACGACCGCTCAGCAAAAGCACTCATGGATGCGCTTGGTGATCTTCGTTCGCTTTGATTTCGCGTTCAACACTCCTACGTCTCCGGGTGACGCCTACCCTCGCTCAAACGGAGCGTCCTGCCGTTGCGGGCCGCTTAGCTCAAACGTCAAACCGCCGCTTGTATCGGGAAAATCGAAGGACGGCTTTGGGCCAGGTGCGGCGGTTCGCGATCCCGCTGCCGCTCCGCAAACTAAGGTGCCGGGAAACGGCGTAAGACTTCGTCCAGCCCGCCGGCGTTGATCGCCATCGTCGCTTGTGCCTGTACGATGGGTTTGGCGTAGTAAGCGACAGATGTTCCGGCGACCGCCATCATTTTTAAGTCGTTGGCGCCATCACCGATGACCATGATTTGCTCGCGGCTGGCACCGAGTTGTTGTGCAAAATCGCGTACGTGTTGCGCCTTGGCATCGGCGTCACAGAGTGGCCCGACAACACGGCCAGTGAGTTTGCCGTCAACGATTTCCAGTTGATTGGAAAACGCGGCATCCAATCCAAGTCGCTCTTTCAGCCGATTGGTGAAGAAGTTAAAGCCGCCAGAAACAAGCAGGGTATAAATTCCCGCACCTTTCGCAGCGGCCACCAATGTTTCCGCGCCGGGCGAAAGTTTTAGCCGCTGGTCATAGACCTGTTGCAGAGCGGCCTCATCGAGGCCAGCGAGTAATGCGACTCGTTGCCTGAACGAGGTAGGCCAGTCGATTTCACCGCGCATGGCGGCTTCTGTGACGGCGGCAACGTCCGTCTTTTTTCCAACAAAGTCCGCAATCTCGTCGATACACTCGATGGTGATTAAGGTCGAATCCATATCCATCGCGAGCAAACGAAACTCGCTGAGGTTCGTCGGTTGGGCGACACTCATACCGCAACCTTCGCTTGCGGGGCACTCATGCCGCCACCTTGGCTTGCGGCACGATGGGCGTGAGCTCGTACAAGACCGCCTTAATCGCCAGAACACGGTCGTGCAGATTGGGCATCGGCTTCTCGATCTTGAGCTTATCAGGCCCGGCTAATTTGAAGTGCCGCTTTTGCTGCACCAGTTGGATGACGCGGTGCGGATGAATCGGTGTGTCGGGCCCAAACTGAATGGTAATCGACGCGGCGCTCGCATCAATTTTGATCAGGTCCAACGGCTTGCCGGTGATACGCAGCGCGTGACTGTCGAAGAGATTGGAGGTTGCGTCTGGCAAGGTGCCAAAGCGATCAATCAACTCTTCCTTGAGTTGTTCGAGCGTGTCGGCTGAATCGCAGTTGGCGAGGCGTTTGTAGATGACTAGCCGCTCGTGCACGTCGCCACAGTAGGTGTCTGGTAACAACGCCGGTGCATGCAGATTGATTTCCGTTGCGACACTCAGCGGCTTGGAGAGATCCGGCTCCTTACCCGCTTTGAGGGACTTCACCGCGTGGTTCAACATATCCGTGTATAGCGTGAAACCGATATCTTGAATGCCGCCGGACTGTGAGTCACCCAGAACCTCCCCGGCACCGCGAATTTCCAAATCGTGCATCGCCAAGTAGAACCCCGCGCCCAAATCTTCCATGGTTTGAATCGCTTCCAAACGACGTTTGGCGTTGATGTTCAAACCATCTTCGGGCGGCGTGAGCAGGTAGGCGTAGGCTTGATGGTGCGAACGACCAACCCGACCGCGAAGCTGATGCAATTGCGCCAGGCCAAACTTATCTGCACGATGAATGAGGATGGTGTTGGCGGTCGGAACGTCGATACCGGTTTCGATGATAGTCGAGCACAGCAACACGTTGGCCTTTTGGTGGTAGAAGTCGCGCATCACACGTTCGAGTTCGCGCTCGGGTAGCTGGCCGTGCGCCACCGCGATACGCGCCTCGGGAATGAGGCGTTGCAATCGTTCTAACTGGTTTTGGATGGTCTCAACTTCGTTGTACAAATAGTAGGCTTGCCCGCCGCGCTTCAATTCACGCATGATGCCTTCGCGCACCGTGCCTTCGGACAGCGTGTGGACGAACGTCTTGATCGAGAGGCGGCGTTGTGGGGCGGTGGCAATCACGGAAAAATCACGCAAGCCTTCAAGCGACATGGCGAGTGTTCGCGGAATCGGTGTCGCGGTGAGTGTCAACACATCGACTTCGGAGCGCAGGGCTTTAAGGACTTCCTTCTGGCGCACACCAAAACGATGTTCCTCATCGATGATGACCAAACCAAGATTTTTGAAGACCACATCCTTCTGAATCAGCTTGTGTGTGCCAATGGCGATATCGACGGTGCCATTGGCAAGACCTTTGATCGCCTCAGCCGTTTCCTTGGCAGATCGAAAACGTGAGAACTCGGTGAGCTTGACCGGCCACTCCGCAAAACGATCCGAGAAGTTATGGAAATGCTGCTCAGCGAGCAACGTGGTCGGCACCAATATCGCAACTTGTTTGCCCGCATTGACCGCGAGGAACGTAGCGCGCAGCGCGACTTCTGTTTTGCCGAAGCCGACATCACCGCAGATCAGTCGATCCATCGGTCGCCCCGAGGTCATGTCGGCAGTCACGGCCTGTATCGCCGCGGTCTGGTCGGCTGTTTCTTCAAACGGGAAGCCCGCCGCAAACGCATCGACTTCATTGGCCTTCATCGGAAAGGCAAACCCTTGGCGCGCAGCGCGGCGCGCGTAGAGATTGAGCAATTCGGCGGCAGTGTCGCGGATTTGTTCGGCGGCTTTACGGCGCGCTTTTTCCCATTGGCCAGAGCCTAAGCGATGTAGCGGTGCCGAGTCGGGATTGGCACCCGTATAACGTGAAATTACCGATAACTGTGAGACGGGCACAAACAACTTGTCTTCGCCGTCGTAGTGCAACTCTAAGAACTCCATCGCGCCTTCGCCGAGGTCCATCGACGTGAGTCCCATGTAGCGACCGATGCCATGCTGCTCATGTACAACGGGGTCACCCATCTTGACTTCGGCTAAATCCCGCAACATGCCTTCGGCATTGGTGCGGGATTTCTCACGTCGCCGCGATTGTTTCACTTCGCTCGCGTATAACTCGTTTTCGGTAATGATGGCGAGCTTGTCGTCGACGGCGATAAAGCCTCGTTGGATTGGCGCGATGGTGACGATAACGGCGGGCAAAGTCGAATCAGGACGGGCATTTCCAGCCAAAATGCTTTCGAAATCCGCGCCAGTACTGGTGTTTAGCTTATGGTCATTGAAGAACGTGACAATGGTTTCGCGTCTGCCGAGACTCTCGGCGGCAACCATGACGCGAGTGCTACCAATGGCGATGAATTGACGCAATCGCGCCAATGGGTCAGCGGCTTTACGGTCAACGTCAACCGGTGGCAGGGCCTTCGATGCCGTCGCGGGATTGGCGAGAGAAAGTTTTTCGAAGCGTCCCACGCCACGGAACAATTCTTCCACCGGCATAAACACATCCGCGGGCGGAAGCAGTGGATGATCGCGGTCGCCGCGCATTAAGTCGTAGCGCGATTTTATGTCGCGCCAAAATGCGTCGGCAACCGACTCGACATTGCCATGGAGAAAGAGCTGCGTTTCAGGCGGCAGGTAGTCGAATATCGTCGCCGTTGAGGCAAAAAAGAGCGGCAGGAAATATTCAATACCGTTCGGCGCCATTCCGTTCGACACGTCCTTATACATGCGTGACTTAGAGGGATCGCCCTCAAAGCGGTCGCGAAACTGCTCGCGAAACTGATGCTGGCCGGCCTTGTCGAGCGGAAATTCGCGCGCCGGTAACAGGCGAATTTCGTTGACTGGATAAATGCTACGCTGGGTGTCAACATCGAAGGTGCGAATCGCTTCAATTTCATCGCCGAATAGATCGATCCGATATGGAATGGTGGAGCCCATGGGAAACAAATCGATCAGCCCGCCTCGGATCGCGAATTCACCCGGCGCCATGACCTGTGTGACGGACGTGTATCCGGCGAAGCTCAGGTCGTTGCGGAATGCCTCAAGATCAAGCGGTGTTTTTGTTCGTAAAAAGAAAGCGCGCCCCGCCAGATACTCGCGCGGTGCCAAGCGTGTCATGGCGGTGGTGACCGGCACGATGCCAACATCGAAATCACCCCGCGACAATCGATAGAGTGTCGAGATACGCTCTGACACTAAGTCTGGATGCGGCGAAAAATGATCGTAGGGAAGCGTCTCCCAGTCCGGCAGGCGACAGACGCGAAGCGTCGGCTGAAACCACGCGATTTCGGTGGCAAGACGCTCGCCGTCTGCTGCGTCGGCAACGAGAATCAACCGTGGTGCGCCCCCAGTGGCGGCACGGGCGAGCAGTAGCGCATCGACTGAATCTGTAAACGTATTGATGGTCATCGCGAGCCGCGCAGGCTAGGGCATCGCAGTCGGTATGGCCGCCGTAGTTGCCTTAGCTGCCGTAGCCGCGAGTATTTCATCTGCTGTGTGGAATCATTTGCCCGGCAGCCATGCCCGTATCGGGTAGGGGCGTGCTCGTTGGCAAGATAAGCGAGTGACAGGTTGGGATTGGTGACAGCCATCGTGGTAACGAGGCAATCTGGCTATGCAACCACGACGGGTATTTTGCCGATCTTTGCGCGCCATTCGGCGGGGCCGGTGAGATGTACTGCGGCACCGCTTGAATCGACGGCGACGGTGACGGGCATATCCTTGACATCAAATTCATAAATGGCTTCCATGCCCAAGTCTTCGAAGGCGACTAAGCGTGATGACTTAATGGCCTTCGATACCAAGTAGGCCGCACCACCGACCGCAATGAAATAAGTCGCGCCGTTTTTCTTGATGTTTTCAATCGTGGCGGAACCGCGTTCGGACTTGCCGATCATGCCAATAAGCCCGGTCTTTTCCAGCATATCTGCGGTGAATTTGTCCATGCGCGATGCCGTGGTGGGGCCCGCAGGACCGACCACTTCATCACGCACCGCATTGACGGGGCCAACATAGTAGATGAGGCGATTGGTGAAATCGACCGGCAGCTTTTCGCCGCGGTTCATCATCTCCACGAGCCGACGATGCGCGGCGTCACGGCCCGTCAAAATTTTGCCTGTCAGCAACACCCGGTCGCCCGACTTGAGTTGACCAAGCGCTTGTTTGGTGATGCCGTCGATATTGACACGCTTCGACGTTGAAAAATCGAGTGTCAGCGACGGCCAATCGGATAGCGAAGGCGGCTCAAGAACAGCCGGGCCGCTGCCATCGAGAACAAAGTGCGTGTGGCGGGTCGCCGCGCAGTTGGGGAGCAGCGCAACCGGTTTGGACGCCGCATGGGTCGGATAGTCGTTGACTTTGACATCCAATACGGTGGCGAGGCCACCAAGGCCCTGCGCGCCGATGCCGAGCGCGTTTACTTTTTCAAAAATTTCGAGGCGCAGTTCTTCGGCGCGATTGAGTGCGGCACCAGTGCGCCCGCGTGCCTGCAATTCATGGATATTCATCGGCTCCATCATGCCCCACTTAGCGAGTAGCATTGCTTTCTCGGGCGAGCCGCCGATACCGAGTGACAACATGCCTGGCGGGCACCAATCCGCGCCCATGGTCGGCACGACCGATAACACCCAATTGACGATGTTGTCGTTCGGCAGAAGCATCGCGAACTTGGATTTGTTCTCTGAGCCACCGCCCTTTGCCGCAACGATGACTTCGACCTTGTTGCCTGGCACCAACTCAACGTGGGTGACGCCTGGCGTGTTGTCCATGGTGTTATTGCGTTTGCCATCCGGGTCGGTCAGCATCGAGCCACGTAAGGGATTATTGACATCGGTATAGGCGCGGCGGACGCCTTCGTTCACCATCTGTTCCAATGACATTGCAGCAGCGGCACCTCGGTCCCATTGCACATCCATACCAACACGAACAAACGCGATACAAATTCCGGTGTCTTGGCAAATCGGACGATGGCCTTCTGCCGCCATGCGCGAGTTGATGAGTATCTGCGCCATTGCATCTTTGGCGGCTGGCGATTGTTCTTTCTGATATGCCTCGTGCAATGCCTTGATGTAATCAACCGGGTGGTAGTAGCTGATGTATTGAAATGCATCGGCGACGGAGGCGATGAAGTCTTCCTGCTTGATGACTGTGGTCATTTGCGGCTCCTAGTGCTGCGCGTTGTGCTTAATTGGCTGCGGCAAGATACGATCACACGCGGCGATTGCCATCGCAGAAAAGAGAAAGGCCATGTGTATGAGCGTCTGCCAGATTAAGACTTTCTCGTCGTAGTTAGCGGCGCTAATAAATGTCTTTAGCAGATGAATCGACGAAATACCAATGATCGCGGTGGCAAGTTTGACTTTAAGCACTGAGGCGTTAACGTGCGAAAGCCACTCGGGCTGGTCTGGATGATCCTGCAAGCCGAGGCGGGACACAAAAGTTTCGTAGCCGCCTACGATGACCATGATAAGCAGATTGGAGATCATCACAACGTCAATCAACGCGAGCACGACGAGCATGATGAGCGTTTCGTTGAGCTTCGGGGCGGCGAGCATGACCTGGCCGGCAGCGTCAACGACCGGCTTGCCAGCGGCGTCAAGGATTGGCGGGACTTTATAGCCAACCGATTCGACGAGTTGCCTGAGGGCTTCTTGGTTGCCAAAGACTGCCTCCACAAGGTGTACGAGTTCTACCCAAAAATGAAACACATACACCGCTTGGGCCACGATAAGGCCGATATAGAGTGGCATTTGCAGCCAGCGGCTCCAGAATATGAAGTTGGCTAGGCCGCCAAGTGCGTTTGATCGTGGGGAGGGGGGGGGAGATGAATTGGCTATAGCAATAATGAATCCTCGCAAACTTGGCTTGCCGGGGAAAGAAATTTTGGGAAGTGTGCGACGGGGTAAGTTTGATTGAGTGAGAGTCAAGCGCAGATTCAAGCCAGTCGCGTGCTTGCGGCGGGAGTCAGCTCAACTGTTGGCCCGCCAATGTGGGCGCAATTTCTCGACGCAAAATTTTACCATTCTTAGTACGAGGGAAATCTTGCACCAGATAGATGCGCTTAGGTGCTTTATAAGCTGCGAGGTGTGCTTGGCCGAAGGCAAGCAGCTCTTCACTAGAGGTCGTTTTACCAGGCTGCAAGATTACGTAGGCCACGACGATGAGTTTGTCTTTGTCGATGGTCTCGCCGATGCAGGCACAATCGGCCACAGCATCGTTGGATTTCATCACGCGTTCAACCTCATATGGCGATACGCGGTAGCCAAAACTCTTGATGATGTCGTCTTTGCGCCCTAAGAACCACCAGTATCCATCCTCGTCGATTCGTGCATGGTCGCCCGTGAAGAAGTAGCCATCGTGGCGTAACTTTGCCGTTTCCTCCGGTAATTGCCAGTAACGCAGGAAGAGTCCAGGATCATTTTCCGGGATAACAATCATGCCTTCTTCGCCAACTGGTGTGGGTGCCAATGTTTCTGGATCGATCAGCCGAACATCGTGTCCCGGCTGCGGAAAACCTGCAGACCCCGCTCGGATAGGGCGATGAATCGACTGGGAGAGATAGTAGGAAAACTCACTCATGCCAACGGCTTCAAAAATGTCCATGCCGAACCGTTCGCGCCACTGCGTGAGCATGTCGTCAGAGAGGTGCTCGCCGGCGCTCATGCAAAAGCGCAAGCTGGGAACATCGGCTTTACCAATCGATGTCTTCTGTACGATTTGCCGATAGATGGTTGGTACACCAATAAAAATTGTCGCGTTGTGTTTGGCAATCAAGCGTGGCCACAGCAGTGGATCGTTTTTGCCTTCATGGACGATCACCGTTTTGCCACGGTAGAGCGGGTCCATCAGACCCGAGCCGAGCACATAGGTCCAGTTGAATTTCCCCGAATGGACGATACGATCTACTTGGGTCGGACTGAAGTTAAACCAGTATTGCGACGCGGGTTCGCGGCCAATCAATGCGCGGTGTGAATGCAAAACCCCCTTGGGGTAGCCGGTGGTGCCGCTGGTATACACCAAGTAGGCCGGGTCATCAGCGCGGGTTGCGTGTGGTGCGGAGAATGCGGTGACTTCTCGCAGCGCTTGATTGAGGTCGCGTACCTCAACACCGGGCATCGCCCCTTGTTGCCCTTCGCCCATTGTTAGTACGAGTTCGACGTTCCCACGGTGCGTCAACGTCTGTGCCAATCGTGCCCAACTCGGCTTGTCCATCACCAGCACTTTCGCGCCGGAGTCCTTCACCAAGTACTGCACTTCCTCTGGCGTGAGAAGAGTGGATGTTGGGACGGCGATCGCCCCTACCTTCATCGTGCCAAAAAATGCGATGGGGTATTCAAGGCTATTGGGTAGGCGAACGAGGACACGTTCGCCCGCAATAACGCCATGTTTTCGTAGTGCCTGGGCGAACTGATTGCTGCGCTCGGCAAGCTCACGATAACTTGCGGTGACCGTGCCTCTCGCGTCGTCTTCAACAATCATCGCCACCCGAGACTCAACCTCCGTTTCTAAGTGCGCGTCCGTGCAGGCAACGCCAATGTTGAAGAACTCAGGAACCTGCCATGTCCAATCGGCGTAAGGGGGGGAAGTGGCTTTGGCGTTCATCGTTTTCGCTACCTGTGATGTATGGGGTGTTGCCATATTGGGTCGGCGGACGCGGCGCAGAGACTTAGGGGCGCAGAGACTTAGGGGCTTAGAGGCACAGAGACTTAGAGAATGACACCGTACGGCCAGTTTTCGCGGATCACTTGTTCGGGCAGTTTGCGGAGTACTTCGATGGCAAAGGCGGTGTCACTTTCCGAGAGCGCGTGTAGCGAGTGTGCGCGAAGCAGCGTTTGCAGTGCCTTACCGAACATCGGCGGGTCAAGCATCTCGCCATTGAATTTGATGGCGCCGCCGAGAAGTGCGTCCGCTTCAATGGCCGCTTTCAGGATCGCAATTTTGGTTTTGATATCCGTCGGCGAAGGCGTATATGCGACCTTACACGGGTGGATATGAAACGGATGGATCACTTGTTTACCCGTCATGCCCATCGCGGCTTCTTTGCAGGCGTGTTTGTAGACCACGCGGGACTCTTCATCGCCGTGCAAGTCCAGCCAGCGCCGCACATCGTCAGGCTCCACGCTAGACTCAGGCATTGCCGACTGGCCGATGAGCGTCTCCACGCCGCCGATGACGCCCTTGCCAGCGATACGCGCCTCGAACAGCACTTGATTCATGAAGTAGGCGAGTTCTACGGTCCAGTGGCGTGGTGTGATGTGGATACCCATCGCTTTTGAGAAGTCGTGGATACCGAAGACTACATGTTTGACCGTCGCGTATTGCATCAGGTCGGGCGCAATCTTGAGCGACTTCGGGTGTTCGATGATCGGTTGAATAGTCATACGGTGATTCAGCCCGACCAATACGGCAGAAAGATCGCGTATCTCAGCAGACCCATACGCTTCACCCGCCTTGGCCAACATCACAACGTCAATGTAATCGGCGAGGTCGCGGATGAGCAATAAATCCTTCTCATACTCCTCTGTGCGAAACGGATTGATACGAATTGCAATCTGTACCTCTTTGCGACTTGGCATACCGGGAAGTTCGCGGCGAAGAAGTTCGCGCGACATTTCTTTTTGACGGCAACCGTCTTCTAGGTCAAATAGCAAGGTGTGCGCTGTGGTCTGGACAGCATGTTTCTTGAATCGTTGCGCCGCTTGATCGAGGTCTTCATAGATGCCTAAAGACGGCGCGTATTTCACTGGTGGGTAATAAATTTGGATACCGGGCCAGTAATCGCCTAGCAGGGCGGCGGAATCATTTGAGATATGTATGTCGTTAAGGTTGCTCATCGCGCTGATCTTGGTTGGGGGCTGGTGTATTTTGCTAACAATACCGAGATTGTTGCGGTGCGTCAACAACTCTTATATAAGACATAAGAGATAATTGACGCAGAAATTGTCGTCTTTGTGGCAAGTCATGCGAGTAAGCTGTTGATCTGCTGAGAACTTGTTGAAATTCCACGAGGCCATTTGCGACGCGGCCACTGCCTCCTTTGAAAAAAGTGGATTGAGGAGAATTTTTGGTGTTTATCGACCGGTCCGCGACGGAAAATCCTCTTTGATCCCCTTTAATCCCCTTTAACTCCCTCTAATTCTCTTTGTGCAAAGAGCAGGACTTGTCTCGCAGTCGAAAGCGGGCGTGATGTGCAAAACAAATGCTGGTGAGGGGTAGGTATGCTATAAATGCCGTCAAAAAACCGCACACCAAAGAATACGAGGAGATAAAGAATGTCAGGCATTGAATCAGTCATGCACGAAAACCGCTTATTTCAGCCGCCTGAGGCGCTGATGAAAGCGGCCGCTATTTCAAGTCGTGCAGCTTATGACGCAATGTGTGCCGATGCCCAGCGCGATGAGACCGGTTTCTGGGGCGGCCTTGCACGCGAACATCTTTCTTGGAAGACGCCTTTCACCAAGGTGCTCGATGAAGCAAATGCGCCGTTTTATCGGTGGTTTCACGACGGCGAGCTGAATGCGTCTTACAACTGTCTCGATCGACAAGTTGCAGCCGGGCTCGGCGACAAAGTGGCCATTAAGTTTGAGGCCGATGACGGTGTGGTGACCGAGATTACCTATCGCGCCTTGCTGGCGCGTGTGAGTCGTTTTGCCAATGTATTGAAATCAAAGGGCATCAAGCAAGGCGACCGCGTCATTATTTATATTCCGATGACCATCGAGGGTGTCATCGCGATGCAAGCGTGCGCACGAATCGGCGCCACCCACTCGGTCGTCTTCGGGGGGTTTTCGGCAAAGTCATTACAGGAACGGATCATCGATGCGGGTGCAATCGCTGTGATCACCTCGGACGAGCAAATGCGTGGCGGAAAAGCGCTGCCGATCAAGGCCATTGTTGACGAAGCCATCGGCATGGGTGGTTGTGAACACATGAAGACTTGTATCGTCTATAAGCGCACCGGCAATGCCGTCAATATGGTGGCCGGTCGCGATAGCTGGTGGCACGACCTAGAGCCTACTGAGTCGGATGCGTGTGAGCCGACGTGGGTGAACGCCGAGCACCCATTGTTCATCCTCTATACCTCGGGTTCGACTGGCAAGCCTAAAGGTATCCAGCACTCAACAGGTGGTTATCTGCTGTGGGCGGCACTGACGATGAAGTGGACCTTCGACGTGAAGCCCACAGATCTCTTCTGGTGTACTGCCGATATCGGTTGGGTGACGGGACATTCCTATGTGGCGTATGGGCCGCTGGCCGCTGGCGCGTCGCAGTTGATATTTGAAGGTGTTCCGACTTATCCGAATGCTGGCCGCTTCTGGGACATGATTCAGCGGCATAAAGTGACCATCTTCTACACGGCACCGACGGCGATTCGTTCGCTCATTAAGGCGGGCGAAGTTGATCCCACGGTGCACCCACGTCACTACGATCTTCGGTCGCTGCGTATTCTCGGCTCCGTCGGTGAACCGATCAATCCGGAAGCGTGGATGTGGTACTACGAAAACATCGGCGGGTCCCGCTGCCCGATTGTGGATACCTTTTGGCAAACCGAGACGGGTGGCCACATGATTACGCCGTTGCCCGGCGTCACGCCACTCAAGCCCGGCTCTTGCACCTTGCCCTTGCCGGGTATTCAGGCGGCGATTGTTGATGAAACCGGCCACGACGTGCCGAACGGGCAGGGCGGAATCCTTGTGGTGAAACGCCCCTGGCCATCGATGGTGCGCACGATTTGGGGGGATGCGGAACGGTTCAAGAAAACCTATTTCCCGGAAGAGTTGGGCGGCAATCTCTACTTGGCTGGCGATGGTGCGGTACGTGACAAGGATGACGGTTACTTCACCATCATGGGGCGTATCGATGATGTGCTCAACGTCTCGGGCCATCGACTCGGCACCATGGAAATTGAATCTGCCCTCGTGTCGAATTCGAAGTTGGTTGCGGAGGCGGCAGTGGTGGGGCGCCCGGATGATCTGACGGGCGAGGCAATTTGCGCGTTTGTGGTGCTCAAGGGTAAGCGGCCCGAAGGGGAAGAGGCGCTGCGGATCGCGAAAGAGCTGCGGGATTGGGTGGGCAAAGAGATCGGCCCGATTGCCAAGCCCAAAGATATCCGGTTTGGCGATAACCTGCCAAAGACGCGCAGCGGCAAGATCATGCGGCGTTTGCTGCGCTCAATTGCAAAAGGGGAAACCATCACGCAGGATGTTTCTACCTTGGAGAATCCGGCAATCCTGGAGCAGCTTAAAAAGCCAATTTAGAAAGTCTAGCAACGGCGGGCGTTTCCGGCAGTTTTGGCTTGAAAATACCCGCCGATTCTAGAGTTAGCCAGTTGGGAACTTCTCGAAACCGTCGCGAGCGGGCGAAGTTCGTTCTGAGGAGCGGACACGTACCCAGTGTACGGCGAGCACCGCAGGCGCGAAATTCGCCCACGCAGCAGTTTTATGGAAGTGCCCAGTTGACGTTTGCCCTTCGGGAGTCTGCATGGCAGTCCAACCATCCCCCACGATCCTCGCCGCAACCGTCGCTGAACTACGCGGCCACGCGCCGTTTAATCAAATGGCCGACCATGTGCTCAGCCGACTTGCGACGAAGTTGACGTTGCGTTACTACGCCGAGGGAAGTGTCATCAAGTCCCCGGACGATGGTGTTGTGAGTACGCTATCAATTTTGCAGCGCGGCCACGTGCTGGGCGTCAACCATTCGCCATCCTCAAGCGAACGGCCGCTCACGCTGGTGGAAGGCGAGATGTTTCCAATCGGTGCCATGATTTCCCGGCGCGCCACGGTGCTGACGTTTTCAGCCGCAACGGATGTGTTCTGTTACGAGTTAAGCGAATCTGGCTTTGCTGAATTGATGGAGGCTTCACCCGAGTTTCGCAATTTCGCGACCACGCGCCTCGCACATTTGCTTGACTTGTCGCGGCAACATATACAAAGCACATTCAGCCGAAACGTGTCGGGTGCACAAACGATGGCGAGCCCGTTGCGGTCATTGATCAAGCGTTCGCCGGTGACAGTCAACGTGGCTACGCCGATTAGCCAAGTGCTCGCGATGATGCAGGCGCTAAAAATTGGCTCGGTGATCGTGGTCGAAGATTCATCAACGATCCCCCGCGGTATTTTTACTGAGCGTGATGTGTTGGCGCGGGTCGCCCTTCCCCAAGCCGACCAATCCGCCGCGATTGCCAATGTGATGACCGCTGACCCCGTTGCGTTACCCACGACGGCGACGGTTTTTGAGGCGGCGAAACTAATGGCGGACCGACGCTTCCGACACGTGCTTGTGACAGAGGACGGACGGCTCGTCGGGATTGTCTCGGAACGCGATCTTTTCCAGATGCAGCGCCTGTCACTGGGGGAGATTGCGAAATCTATCGATCGGTGTGCTGATGGAATGTCGCTGGCCAAGGTGGCTGATGATGTTCGCCAAATGGCTCTGGCACTGGTCGGCCAAGGGGTTGCGGCAGAGCAACTTACGCAGTTTGTGACCACCATGAATGACGCGATTGCGGAGAAAGCAATTGAACTTGCAGCCATTGAGTCCCCGCCGCCAAATGTTGAGTGGTGTTGGATCGGCCTAGGCTCTGAAGGGCGGATGGAGCAAACGCTGGTGACTGACCAGGACAACGCTATTATTTTTGCGCCTGCTGTGTCGGCTGGGCCCATGGATATTGAGGCGCTTCGTGTGGGATTCTTGGCCTTTGCCACTGTTGTAAATCGCCTGCTTGACCAAGCAGGCTTCCCATTCTGTCGCGGCGATATCATGGCCAAAAATCCGCGTTGGTGTCTCACGCAATCCGAGTGGCGCAACTTGTTTGAGGCGTGGATGCGTTCGCCGAGCTCGCTGGCGCTGCTCAATGCCGCAATTTTTTTTGATTTTCGTGCCTTGCATGGGAAGTCCGAATTGGTGACAGATCTGCGAGATTGGCTGCGGTCGGTTGCACCGACACAAAAATTGTTCCTGCATCAGATGGCAGCAAATGCCCTGCAAGTCCGTCCACCTTTGGGGCTAATACGGGATTTTGTTGACGCCGACGATGTGTACCCAGGAACAATCGACCTCAAGAAATTTGGGACACGCCCGTTTATTGATGCTGCGCGGCTATTCGCGCTGGCAAACCAAGTGTCGGCAACCAATACCGCCGATCGGTTACGCCAAGCAATGCGAAAAATGCGGGTCGGGGACGACGAGATCAGCGCCTACATAGACTCATTCCACTTTGTGCAGTTGCTGCGACTCAGAAATAATCAGCGTACAACGGACATGGATCATGCAGATCGGGGCGACTTTGTCGCTGCACAGGCTGAACTGGACAACCAATCAAACGCACAGATGGCAAACCGCATCCGGACTGATGCGCTTAACGATCTCGACCGCCGCATACTGAAGGAGGCACTGCGACAAGCACGCAAGCTCCAGGCGCGAGTCGAGATGGACTTTCAAGCGTAGTCGGCGGGCATTCCCATGGCGATGGAATGGCTGCGGCACCTATTCGGAAACCCCGTTCCGCTGAGCGGCTTGCAGTGTTCGAGGCTGCGGGCGATTGAGTCAAACATTCCTGCGCCAAGCGAGCTGTCGGGGATCGGCCTGGCGCAAGCACGCTGGGTTGTTGCCGATGTTGAGGCGTCCGGATTGAATGTCTGGAATGACCAGTTAATCGCCATCGGGGCGGTTGTTGTCGCTGGCACTCGCGTGCACCTCGGGGAAAGCCACGAGGTAGTACTCAGGCAGACCAAGATTTCCTCGCAAGACAATATTCTGATCCACCGCATTTCCGGGCGCGACCAACAATCGGGGGTGGATGCGGTTGAAGCCTTACTTGCATTTCTTGAGTTCGCCGGCAACAGCCCGCTAGTCGGCTATCACGCTAGTTTTGATCAGATCATGCTTGAGCGGGCCTGCAAAAAATATCTTGGCACTACGATCGGGACGACTTGGCTCGACCTTGCGGCGCTGGCACCGGCGCTCGTCGATACGGAACAAGGGTCGGCAAAAACGCAGGCGTTCGGGCACGGCTACCCCTTGGACTGGTGGCTGCAGCGATACCGCATCGAGGTCTCGGCACGGCACAACGCCGCCGCCGACGCGCTCGGTACCGCGCAGTTGCTGGGTGTTCTGTTGTCAATTGCGGAAAAACAAGGGTTCGCGAATGTCGGAGCGGTTTTGGAATCTGCCAAGGACTATGCGTGGCTGCGGCGACGCTAACCTGAATATTACACGGGTCTCCTGCTACTTTGAGGCACATTGCCTCTTAGCGAGTGGCAAACCAATTCGGATCGTTCCTCTTTTGCCGTGGATGCGGGCTGCACGTTCGCCCTCGCGCGATTGGACGGTGCCGTGTTTGCTACCGCGGTCGACAAACGCGCGCCTTCGGCCGGTACGCATTTGGCAAACACGGCTCGCTGTGCTTCGGTCGGTCGGGCAAAAAGTCGCTCGCCCATCCACGCACTCACCCGCATTCGCACGCGCCCCGATGAAATGTTCAGGTTAACGGCGGCTCCCCACTTCAAAGTAAAGACCACGTTTACTCGCTTGCGGGAGGTGACGTTTTTGCTGCGACGCAGCAGATAAATTTAGAGCAAATCCTCTGTTTTTCATTGCCGGACTAAAGATGTCCCCCTATACTGTCCGACGAATGTGAGATTACTCACATCGCTAAGTTTCCTGCCCAACGATGGCAGGCGTGAAATGTTTTAGCACACGCATCATTTGACAAAACTAGGAGGACTCAATGCAGTTGACTGATCAACACCGAGACTACTGGCAAAAGAACCTGCGAATCACAGCGTTCCTGCTCAGCATCTGGTTCGTCGTGACATTTGTCATGGCGTACTTTGCGCGCGAGCTTGCCACCATTAACTTCTTTGGCTGGCCGCTTTCTTTTTACATGGCCGCTCAAGGCTCCCTGATTATCTACGTACTGATCATCGGCTTTTATGCCATGTACATGCGTAAGCTCGACATTGAGCATGGTGTTGATGAGGGAGAAGAGGCATGAGTCAGACCTTTAATCAACAACTGAAGAAGTACTACTCCATCTACACCGGCGGATTCATCGGCTTTGTCGTGCTGTTGGGCATCGCAGAACAAATGGGTACGCCGCGGGCGTACCTTGGTTACGCCTTCTTGGTGGCGACCATCCTGCTGTACGCAACTATTGGCATCATGAGCCGTACGCTGGACGTCGCCGAGTACTACGTGGCGGGGCGAAAAGTCCCGGCGATGTTTAACGGCATGGCAACGGGTGCCGACTGGATGTCGGCCGCGTCGTTTATCGGTATGGCTGGTGGCCTCTACCTACAAGGCTTTGATGGATTAGCGTTCATCATGGGCTGGACCGGTGGCTATTGTTTAGTGGCATTGTTCCTAGCACCTTACCTGCGAAAGTTTGGCCAGTTTACGATTCCTGATTTTCTGGGAGCACGTTACGGCGGCAACTTCGTTCGTTCCATCGGTGTGTTTGCCGCAATCCTCGTTTCTTTTGTGTACGTGGTTGCGCAGATCTACGGCGTTGGACTGATCACCAGCCGCTTCACAGGTTTGGAATTTGCCATGGGCGTCATTGTGGGCCTGATGGGAATTTTGGTTTGCTCGTTCTTGGGCGGTATGAAGGCCGTAACTTGGACACAGGTCGCGCAGTACATCATCCTTATCGTTGCCTACATGATCCCGGTGGTATGGTTGTCCGTCAAACAAACTGGTATCCCGATTCCACAACTGGTGTATGGCGGCGTGCTTGAAAAAGTGACTGGTCTCGAGAAAAAACTGACGGTTGACCCAAAGGAACTGGAAGTCCGAAAGATTTTTGCTGACCGTGCGAAGACTGCCGGTGAGAAGCTCAAGGCCGGAGCCGAAACTTCTTACAATGCCGACAAAGCCGCGTTGGTGGCAAAAGTTGACGAACTGAAAGCGGCTCCAACACCTGACAGCGCAGCCATCCAAGCAGCGGAGAAGGCGGTCGATTCGTTCCCGAAAGACGTGAAAGCTTATGAAGGGCAACTAAAGGGCCAGCAAGGTGCAGCCGGACGCGCCGCACCACCGCTGCCGCACGGTACGCCATTTGTCGGTACTGGCAAGACTGACGAGGAAAAACAGAAGTCATCGGATAACAAGCGCAATAACTTCCTAGCGCTAGTGTTCTGTCTGATGGTCGGCACCGCAGCGCTGCCTCATATTCTGATGCGCTATTACACAACGCCTTCCGTACATGAAGCGCGTATATCGGTGTTCTGGTCGCTGTTCTTCATCTTCTTGCTTTACTTCTCAGCCCCTGCGCTGGCAGTGCTTGTGAAGTTTGACATTTACTCCAATGTGGTTGGAAAGGCGTTTGCCGATCTACCGCAATGGGTGAATTCGTGGCAGGCGGTCGACAAGAGCCTCTTGAGTATCGTCGACATTAACAAGGATGGTATCGTGCAGCTCGCCGAAATTGTGATTGGTCAGGACATCATCGTGTTGGCAACCCCTGAGATTGCCGGGCTGCCGTACGTTATATCTGGTCTTGTGGCCGCGGGTGGTTTAGCCGCTGCACTATCAACAGCGGACGGCCTGCTGTTGACCATCGCCAACGCGTTGTCACACGACGTGTATTACAAGATGATCAACCCAGATGCAACGACGGCACGTCGCATCACCATCTCCAAAGTGTTGCTGCTGGTGGTTGCAATGGTTGCAGCGTACGTCACAGCGCAAAAGCCCGGTGATATCTTGTTCTTGGTGGGCGCAGCGTTCTCGTTAGCAGCTTCGGCATTCTTCCCAGCTCTGGTGCTTGGCGTATTCTGGAAGCGCGCAAATAAACCAGCCGCAGTTTTGGGGATGATTATTGGGCTTGGCGTGACCATGTACTATATGTTGCGGACCTACCCATTCTTCACCAATATGGGTGTGCCAAAGATGCCTCTTTGGTTCGACATCTTGCCAATCGGCTCCGGTGTCTTTGGGGTTGCGGCGGGTATGGCGGTCATGGTCATCGTGTCACTGGTGACAAAAGCGCCAGATCAAGCCACTCAAGACTTGGTCGAGCACGTACGTTACCCTTCCATCAAGGGCGACAAGATGGATACGGCGGGCGCAGCGGGCTAATCCCCTCGTGCTAGTCGGTAAAACAACCCGCGCTGCCGAGAGGTGGCGCGGGTTTTTCTTTGTTGGTTTGTGAATTTGTTGGGATTGCTGAAATGGATGTCGTATTTCTACTTAAGGTTCTGAAGGCGCTGGCTGAAGTGGCGGGATTCGCGCTGCTGGGCCAAGGGCTGGTTTATCTTTTTGCAGGCATCAACCGCGAAAAGAACTTTGTATATGTCCTGCTTCGCATCATCACCAGCCCGGCGACGAAGTTGGCGAGGTTGCTGTCGCCAAGATTTGTGCGTGATCAGCACATGCCTTTGGTCGCGTTTGGTTTGGTGTTTTGGGTTTGGGTCGCGACCGTGGTCGGGCTAGTTTATTTTAGGATTAACGCAGGTTAGTTGGCGTTGCCGGTGGGCGGCCTGCCGATGCGATAATCTAGCGATGTCGATCTTGTTTCGTTATTTGGCCAAAGAAATTGCGCTCGCCACAGCGTTTCTGTTACTCGCGTTGTTGGCGCTGTTTGCGCTGTTTGACCTCATCCGTGAGCTCGGCGCACTCAGCAAGGGGGGGTACGGCCTGATGACCGCTTTTGCCTATGTGTTGCTTTCACAGCCGTCACATGTGGTGGTGGTGTTTCCGGTCGCTGCGCTACTCGGTACACTGTTCGCAATCTCTAGGTTATCGACTCAGTCCGAACTCACGGTGATGCGAGCCTCCGGGCTTTCGCTCGCAAGGCTATCTGTATTGGCGGCGATCATCGGCATTCTGTTTTCTGGCATTATTTTCGCCTTTGGCGAGTTTGTCGCACCTGCTGCCGAAGAAGCTGCAAAAAGAATGCGTATCTCGGCAACCACCAACGTGGTGGCGAGACAGTTTCGATCGGGCTTCTGGGTCAAAGACGACCGATCATTTGTGAATATTCAAAACGTGACGCCTGATACGGAGCTCATCAATATGCGTATTTTTGAGTTCGACGCGCAATATCGCTTGAAGTCCATCCGCGTTGCTGAAAAAGGCCGGTATGAGGCGAAGAATCTCTGGCGCTTGACGAATGTCGAACAAACCACGTTTGATGGCGATGGCGCTTCTGGCGTCGCCAGAATCACTAAGTTGCCGACCGCGGAATGGGTGTCAGCAATGACGCCGGATTTGCTGGCTGTGCTTCGGGTGAGGCCCGAAGAGATGTCGATCAGTAACCTGAACGCATTTATCCAGCATCTGCGCGAAAACAAGCAAAACAGTACGCGCTACGAAGTTGCGCTATGGAATAAGGTGTTTCAGCCCGTCGCTGTGATTGTCATGATGCTTCTTGCGATCCCATTTGCGATTCAATCAGAGCGCGCAGGTGGCGTGGGCGCGATGCTCGTGCTCGGCACGATGATCGGCATCGGCGCGTACTTCTTGAACCAATTGATTGGGCATCTGACTGTTCTTAACGACTGGTCGCCTGCGCTGACCGCGTCATTGCCGCTGGCGACATTTTTCTCCGTCGCCGTCGCGCTGTTATTCCTGAAGGAATATCCCCGCCACCGATTTGGTTAGCCTGTTTTCGCCGGGTCAAGCGTCGCGTCTTTGAGTTGTGTTCCGGCAATTCGATCATGGAGGAACTGTTGATCGCTATCGAACTTCGCGAATAGCAAGGTCGCCGCCATTGGCAGAAAGAACCACATGGTGATAACGGGGCTCAGACGGTCTGGAAAAAATAGCAGAAGCACCCCGACGCACGCCGGTCCAAAAAAGATCGTTGCCGCAAACACGCGCACGATCGCTCTCGCCCAAGTTAGCCGTTTACCTTCGGCGTCGACAACCCGAAAGCGCCACGTCTTCATGGGAAGTGTTTGCCCATTCTTTTGCCATTGCCAACTGAAGTACAAAATAGTCACCACCGCCAAGTAACACTGGAAGATGACGTGAGGCGCGCCGCTAAGCGTGACTCCCTTTAGCCCTGCGATAGGGAAGCTTGCGATGAGCACGAGTGCGAGCAACAGCAGCCCCTCATAAGGAATGCAGGCGATCCGGCGCATGATGCTTGGCGTTGTGATTTGGGCGGATGCATCGATATTCGCACCCGTCACGCCGCGCGTGGCGGTGTCAGACGCCCGTTGCATAGACTACTTGCTCGTCGGGCCGGATGAATTGGCCGGTAGTGCGTCCTTGGGCTGCTTGTCAGCCTGTTTTTCGTGCTGCCAGCGTTCCTTTAGTTCATCCTGTTTAGCAGGCGAAAGCTTGTTCAAAGACTCATACTTGTTGCGCGCAGTGCTACGCTGTTCTGGGGTCAGAGTCGACCAACTACGCAGGCGCTCTTGGAATCGCTCTTGCTCAACTGGGGTTAGCGTTGGGTAATGCTTTGATGCGCCCAAGAGCTTACGTTGCTGGGGGCCGGGGAGCGTAGCCCAATGGCTTTCAAGCGGCGCTAGAATTTTTTTATCAGCGTCCGGGACGCGCTTCCAAGGAATGGTCGCGGTCGACTTCGACTTAGCCGCAGAGGGTGCCGGTTGTACGTTAGCCGGTGCGCTCGGCGTCGCGCTCGCCTGACTCAGCGCCGATGGGCTATGGAACGTCAGAATGGCGGCAGAAAACGCAAAGAGGCTCGCTACCAGCGCGAGCCTGACGATGCGACGGCGCTGCACCGAAACTACTGTGGAGCCGCCTCTTGCTCTTGCACCCATGTGGCGAAATCTTTGTCTAAGAATGCATCAATTGGCAATTCGCCGGTTAGCAGTTTGGCGTCAACTACACCTGCTTCGTCGTAGAGATCGTCGGTTGCTGCTGGAGGCTGAAGCGCCCAGACGGCAGTGGCCAGACCCAAAACACCCAGCCAGAAAACCGGCTTCCGAGCCACATAAGACGGATCTGTCATCTGCCCAGATACGGTGATGAGCCCCAAAATGCGAACTGGCGGCTGGTATGCGGCGAGCGCTTGCTGACGTACCTTGGCCAGACGGCTCGCTGTATCGGCGCTGACATTCGCCGCGCTGACATCAAGGTAGGACGCAAATTTTTTGGAAAAGTCGTTTTCGTTCATGAGCTTAAAGGGTGCGCCTTAGAGGCGAATCACCAAAACAATAGTGGCTATTTTGTAACAATTGAATCGAGTGAAATACCTTTCGCGCGGAGCATGATGGACAGAGCGTTGACTGCCCGCGAACAGTGTGTCTTAACACTTCCCTCAGAGCAACCCATCACTTTTGCTGTTTCCGCAACATCAAATTCTTCCCAATAACGCAGCATAAAGGCTTGGCGTTGACGCCCGGGCAGCTTTTCAACCGCCTGTTCAATTGCGGTTAATACCTGCGCTTGCTCTAGCTGCCCGTGGGGTGAGACCGGAATATTGGATGATTGTTCAATGGCGAGTGACTCCAAAATATCAAACTCGTCATCTTCATCCTTGTTGCTGAATGATGAGAACAGCGTCGTCCAGGTCGAACGTACCTTGGTGCGGCGAAACCAGTCGCGGATGGCATTCTGAAGAATGCGCTGGAATAGCATCGGTAACTCGTCAATTGGCCGATCGCCATACTTTTCGGCCAGCCGAAGCATCGAGTCTTGCACGATGTCCAGCGCCGCCTCGTCGTCCTTGACGGCGAAAACCGCTTGTTTGAACGCCCGCCGCTCAACAGAGGCCAAAAAATCAGAAAGTTCTTGCCGGGAAGCCAGGGTTTACCTCGTAACGACGGACGGAAATCTTGAAATTCGGGTGAAATTCGGGGTGGACGATCACAATGCACCAGCCAACGGCTGACTTTGCCAAGTCTGCGAGTCTAACAAGATTCGGCCCGCAACTGGCGCTTTGTGGGACGTATAGTGCCAGTCGCGATACAGTTATGGTAAGGTATCGTTTTGCAGCGCAGCATCCAACGGGCGATCCCTGTCTGCGGCGCGACAATATTGCGGTAATGCTCAATTCTGGCGACGTCACGCGCCCTGCCTACCCCTCCGACGTCACCCTTGAGTCACCCATTGCGACCCATGTGAACGCGGGCTAGGCTCCGCGCGCATTGTCGTCTGACATCGACTTTTCTGCGGTGAACCATATGAAACTCTCGGATGCTCCACAAGCGGCTTCAACGGATGTCGTAACGACTCTGCTAACCGGTGCCGAAATCGTCTGCCATGCAATGAAGGCAGAGGGCGTCGAATTTGTGTTTGGCTACCCTGGCGGGGCGGTGCTCGTGATTTATGACGAAATCCACAAGCAAAGCCACTTCAAACATATTCTCGTCCGCCACGAGCAAGCGGCTGTGCACGCTGCCGATGCTTACGCACGTGCAACCGGTCGCCCCGGGGTGGCACTCGTTACCTCTGGCCCCGGTGTCACTAACGCCGTGACTGGAATCGCCACCGCGTATATGGATTCGATCCCGATGGTGATCATTACCGGGCAGGTGCCGACCTACGCGATTGGCCAAGACGCTTTCCAAGAGTGTGATACGGTGGGCATCACGCGCCCGTGTGTCAAACATAACTTTTTGGTCAAAGATGTTGGTGAGCTCGCAGAGACTATCAAGAAAGCGTTCTTCATCGCAACGACCGGCCGACCTGGCCCGGTTGTCGTTGATATTCCGAAAGACGTTTCGATGGCAAGTGCACCGTTCCACTACCCATCGACGGTCGATATGCGCTCGTATCGACCAACCAACAAAGGCCACGGCGGACAGATCAAAAAAGCGATGCAGATGTTGCTGTCTGCCGAGCGTCCAATGGTTTATGTGGGCGGCGGCGCCATCCTTGGGGATGCGTCGGAACAGGTGACTACTTTAGTGAAGATGCTGGGCTATCCCTGCACCAATACATTGATGGGCTTGGGCGCCTATCCATCGACGGACCGCCAGTTCGTTGGTATGTTGGGAATGCATGGAACCGTTGAAGCCAATATGGCGATGCAAAACTGTGATGTGCTGATTGCCATTGGCGCACGATTCGATGACCGCGTGATTGGCAACCCGACGCATTTCAATGCCGGCAATCCAACGCGAAAGATCATCCACATCGATATCGACCCTTCGTCGATTTCCAAGCGCGTGAAGGTTGATGTTCCCATTGTGGGCAATATCAAGGACGTTCTCGATGAGATGATTGCGCAAATTAAGAGCGCCGAACAAAAGCCGAATGGTATTGCCGCGTGGTGGAAACAAATTGAGGAATGGCGCGCGAAGGATTGTCTGAAGTTCAAACAATCTGACACGATTATCAAGCCGCAATACGTTGTTCAAAAACTTTGGGAAGTTACCAAAGGCGATGCGTTTGTCACATCGGACGTCGGTCAACATCAAATGTGGGCTGCGCAGTATTACGGCTTCGACAAACCGCGCCGCTGGATTAACTCCGGCGGACTTGGCACCATGGGCGTTGGCCTGCCGTATGCAATGGGTTGCAAGTTTGCGTTTCCCGATGCGGATGTCGCGTGCATCACTGGTGAAGGATCGATCCAGATGAACATTCAGGAGCTATCCACATGCAAGCAATACGATCTGCCGATTAAGGTGATCTTGCTGAACAATCGCTATCTGGGTATGGTGCGACAGTGGCAGGATTTTTTCCACGGCAATCGCCACGCTGAAAGTTATATGGACGCGCTACCGGATTTTGTTAAGCTCGCAGAGGCCTACGGACATGTTGGGATGAAAATTGAAAAACCGGGCGATGTAGAGGGAGCGTTGAAGGAAGCATTTGCGCTCAAGAAACGCTTGGTGTTTATGGATTTCTTGACCGACCAAAAGGAAAACGTGTTTCCAATGGTGCCAGGTGGTAAAGGTATTTCGGAGATGATTTTGGCAGAGGATCTGTAAACGATGCGTCATATTCTTTCTTTGCTACTTGAGAACGAAGCCGGTGCGCTGTCGCGTGTTGCAGGATTGTTTTCGGCTCGCGGCTATAACATCGAATCATTGACTGTGGCACCCACAGAGGATGCAACGCTCTCGCGCATGACGATTGTGACGACCGGCTCTGATGACGTCATTGAGCAGATCACGAAGCAGGTCAATAAGCTCATCGACGTGGTCAAAATCGTCGACCTCAATGAGGGTAGGCACGTTGAACGCGAATTGATGTTAGTGAAATTGCGTGCGGTCGGTAAGGATCGCGAGGAGCTCAAGCGAACGGCAGACATCTTTCGTGGGCGAATCATTGATCTGACTGAAAAGACCTATGTGATCGAACTCACGGGGGCGGGCGACAAGCTGGATGCATTTCTAGAAGCCATTGATCCCAGTTTGATTCTTGAGGCGGTCAGAACGGGTGCTTGCGGGCTTGGACGCGGCGAGTGGATCGTTAAAGCATAACGCAGGGAACCGTGTGCGCCGCATTGGGCGTTGAGCAGGCGGTCCTTACTTAACGTAACGCCCAAACTAAAAACTGTTTTCGGAAAAGGAGCACCCATGAAAGTGTATTACGATAAAGACTGTGACCTCTCGCTCATTAAGGGCAAGAAAGTCACGATTGTAGGATATGGCTCACAGGGCCATGCACACGCACAAAACCTGAGCGACTCTGGTGTCAAGGTCACGGTTGGCTTGCGTAAGGGCGGTGCCTCTTGGGAAAAGGCCAAAAAAGCGGGACTGAAAGTCGCAGAAGTGGCCGATGCGGTTAAGGTGGCTGATGTTGTGATGATGTTGCTCCCAGATGAGAACATTGGTGACGTATACAAAAACGAAATTCATCACAACATTAAGAAGGGCGCTGCACTCGCATTTGCGCATGGCTTCAACGTCCACTACGGCGTGGTGACGCCGCGTGAGGACCTTGATGTCATCATGATCGCGCCGAAAGGCCCCGGCCATTTGGTGCGCTCTACCTATGTCGCCGGTGGCGGTGTGCCGTCGTTAATCGCGGTTTATCAAGACCGCTCCGGCAAGGCGAAGCATTTGGCGTTGTCCTACGCAAAGGCGAACGGCGGCTCGCGCGGCGGCGTAATCGAAACAAATTTCCGCGAAGAAACCGAAACCGACCTATTCGGCGAACAGGCCGTATTGTGTGGCGGTATTGTGGAACTCATCAAGGCTGGCTACGAGACCTTGGTGGAAGCTGGCTACTCTCCAGAGATGGCTTACTTCGAGTGTTTGCACGAGACTAAGTTGATTGTTGACCTCATCTACGAGGGGGGCATTGCCAACATGAACTACTCCATCTCGAATAATGCTGAATATGGCGAATATGTCAGCGGTCCACGCGTGATTACCGAGCAGACAAAAAATGTAATGAAGGACATTCTGCGCGACATCCAAACCGGCGAATATGCAAAGTCTTTCATCCTAGAGAACAAGGCCGGTGCACCAACCCTGACCGCTCGTCGCCGTTTGTTGCGTGAACATCCAATCGAAGAGGTTGGCGAAAAACTTCGCTCGATGATGCCGTGGATCAAGAAGAACAAGTTGGTTGATCAAGCAAAGAACTAACCTGAACATTTCTTGGGGGCGCGTTTTTATCAACTGCGATGGCAAACACGGCGCCGTTCAATTGCCGTCCAACCGCCCGAGAGCGAACGTGCAGCCCGCATCCACCGTAAAAGAGTAACGAGCCAAATTAGTTTGCCAATCGCCTAGAGGCAACGTCCTTCGACGCCTTGGGCGACCCATGAAATATTCAGGCTAGACTCATCACTCTCCACCGAGACGGGCGCGTGGCGCCCGTTTCACTTTCCCCGGTGACACAGCCATTTCCTGTGGCCGCCGGACTCTGATCCCTCATTCTCGAAGCTGCCGTGGCCGATCGCATCAACATTGCCTTACAGTATGGGCTGCCAAAACAGGCGTTGACCGCGCTGGCAGGTAAGTGCGCGGGTGCCAAGTTAGGCTCAACGACCACTTCGATAATCAAATGGTTTGTCCAGCGGTATGGGGTAAACATGGCCGAAGCAGCCAATCCGGACATTACAAGTTACTCGACATTCAACGAGTTCTTTACCCGACCACTACGTGATGGAGCAAGACCGCTTGCTGCGGCAGATTTTGTTTGCCCAGTCGATGGCGCGATTAGCCAGTTTGGGGCGATCGAGAAAGATCAAATCTATCAGGCCAAAGGACATCGTTACACCACAACTGCACTGGTCGGTGGTGACGCGACGCTCGCGGGCGAGTTTCAAGATGGCAGTTTCGCAACACTCTATCTCAGCCCTAAGGACTACCATCGAATCCACATGCCGATTGACGGCGTGTTGAAACGAATGATCTACGTGCCGGGAGATTTGTTTTCCGTCAATCCGACCACGGCGCGTGGTGTGCCGGGATTGTTTGCCCGTAATGAGCGAGTGGTGTGTGTTTTTGATTCGCCATTCGGGCCGTTCGCGTTGGTGCTGGTCGGTGCAACCATTGTGGGCAGTATGGCAACGGTATGGCATGGGGTGGTGAACCCGCCGCGGCTGGGAACTGTGCGCGAGTGGCGTTACGATGGTGAGCGAGTCGCATTGCAACGCGGTGCCGAGATGGGGCGCTTTTTGTTGGGATCTACTGTGGTGCTGTTGTTTCCGAAAGGCTCAATTACCTTCAACCCAATATGGTCGCCGGCGCGTTCGATAGCGATGGGCGAGGCAATGGGTAATGGCCGTGGCACCTAGCGGCGCTAACGAGCGCCTCGGATTAGAATGCAAAGATGAATTCACCCATCCCCCGCCTTAAGAAAGGGCTGCTCGATCCTGAGCGCCGCCGCAAGGGCATCTATATCCTGCCTAACTTGTTTACCTCGGCATCCTTGTTCGCGGGCTTCTATGCCATCGTGCAAGGCATGGACGGCAAGTTCGAGGTGGCATGTATTGCTATTTTTGTCGCGATGGTGCTCGACGGGCTCGATGGTCGCGTTGCGCGTATGACGCGCACCACCAGCGAGTTTGGCGCGCAACTTGATTCGCTATCTGACATGGTCTCCTTCGGTGCTGCTCCGGCACTCGTGATGTATGCGTGGGCACTGCAACCCCTAGGAAAATGGGGCTGGATCGGTGCCTTCATCTACTGTGTTTGTGCAGCGCTCCGGCTTGCACGTTTCAACACCAATATCGGGGTCGTTGACAAACGCTTTTTCCAAGGGCTTCCAAGTCCGGCGGCAGCGTGTTTAATGGCGGGGTTGATTTGGGTGCTTAATGAGTGGCAGGTCAGCGGCGGCGATGTTCGTTGGGTGGCTTGGGGGATGGCGGTGTTCGCAGGGGTCACCATGATTTCTACCGTTCCTTACTACAGCGGGAAGGATTTCAACCTTCGGCGCAGCGTGCCCTTTTGGGTGATTCCAGCGATTGTGGTGGGATATTTGTTGATATCGATTCAGCCTTCGCATGTTTTGTTTGGACTATTTCTTTGTTATGCATTGTCTGGCTATCTCATCTGGGCAATGCGGGCGATTCGTTCCGCCCGAAATCCGGCGAATCCCGGTAGGTCCAAAGTGCCGTCTGAGTAGTGGGGCCGGCGTATTTTCCAATCGTAAGATGCGTCTGAAGCCGTTTCTTTTTAAGCGGCGACTTTGGATCTACGGTTGAAGGAATGGAAGAGACGTTTCTTTGCCTCTTGGACTTGTTTTGCTGCGTCATTATCGCTCAGTGCTATCGCGAGCTGTGAGAGGAGCCTCTTCCAACGGCATATGCGTCTGAGAGGGGCATTGCGTTTCCAACGGCATCTGCGTCTGAAATGAGGATTTTGGGTCGATTATCCAGAAATGGTCATCGACATGAACGACGCACGGCTCGACACAATTGAGCAAATCCGAGAATTTCTGGCTGGTACCGCAGATGTAGGCTTCTCCCTCTCCACCGATAAAACAGTCCGTTATGGGTTCGTCTCGACCGTACTCAAGCGCCACCGGTATTTTGAAAGGACGAAGGGACAGCGCGGTGTGCTATTCGCCTACCTGCTACGTCTTAGCAGTTATACCCGCCAGCATCTGACCAAACTCATTGCCCGCTTCCGGCAAGAACGTTCACTTGCGCCGCGAAGCCGCGCTAGCCGCACCAACTTTGGCTATCGCTATGGGGCAGACGACGTGATGCTGTTAGCCGAGGTTGATAGACTGCACGATACCTTATCCGGTCCGGCAACCAAGGTTATTCTGATGCGCGCTTGGCAAGTCTTTGGCGACGATCGGTTCATCAACTTGTCCGGTATCTCCGTGTCGCACCTGTACAACTTGCGTGCGAGTGATGGCTGCGTAGAAGCAACGCATATCCTGGAGCAAGACGCGTCCATCACCGGTCGGCTAATACAGGACGGTGACTCACGCCCCGTGTACAATGTAACTACAATCGTAACCACATCATGGAGCCGTCATGGCAAACGCAGGTCGCTCCCGGTCGGAGCAGTACAGTGGAAAAGTTACTCCTGTAGGAAATTCGAAGGGTATCCGAATAGATGCCGCTTTTTTCAAGGCTCATCCTGAATTCAGCGGTGATGTGAAAGCGACCGTTCTAGCCGACGGTCAGGTCTTGCTCTCCGCAAAAGGAGCAACTCGACGCCGGGCAACAGAAGACGATAGCGATCCGGTCATGCTTGGATTTTTGAGCTTCTTGCAACAACAGGTGAGCGAACACCCCGAGATGATTACTCCTGTCGATCAAGAGCAACTGGCTCGCATCAGCAAACTGGTCGAGGGTGTTGAATCTGACGACGCAACACATTGAATCTCACGCCATGGCGAAAATAACGAACCCGGGCAGTTGGCAACTGTTCTATTTCAGACTCTTCAAGGCTGCCTTGGATGACCTTGAGCAGACCGTCACCAAGCTTGCTCAGCAAGACCCGGCGGGATACAAGGCGCATCCTAAAACGCGATTATTGGCCTCTGTGTACAAGGCCATCACACAACTTGTGCCAGACGACCCTGACCACTCTGATTTTCGATTGGGTAAGACACTTGGCGCGGAATATACCAACTGGCGACGAGTGAAAAAGGGCATGCCGGATCGCTACAGACTATTTTTTCGGTTCGCTTCCAGCCCGCTCAGGGTGATCGTTTACGTATGGTTTAACGATGAGGATACGCTACGCAAGGCGGGAGCCAAAACGGATGTGTATGAAGCGTTCAAACGAATGCTGGCACGAGGGGAAGTGCCGTCGTCGATTGACTCTTTGCTCGCAGAAAGTGCACGCATGTAGTCTGTGTTTATCATTGGTTATGAAAAATACAGGCGCAGCTGGTGAGCCCGGCGTGATAAAGGATAGATAAGCACGCTTGGCTTTCTTTTTCTTCCCTTCGTTTTTTGTATCCGCTAGGTTGTCAAAGGTCATCAAGAAAATCGAGGCTCTGAATGGAAAGCCGAATGGCAATCTGGAAGAGCTGTTCCATCAAACGGGCGCCCTTGAACATCTTTGGCGCGAGTATTCGGATACCTTGCACAAGCAAATTGAGCCTGACCCACGAACCGGCCAGCAGCGAGTTGTCCGACTACGCTCGAAAGTACCAGCCGAAATGTATTTTCGCTCAGAGATTATTGTCGATACACCTCTCCGAACAGACTTTTTTAAGCACTTACCGGGCATCTTTACCGGCGTCGGATGAAGCCTACATCTGCGGTACCAGCCAGAAATTCTCGGATTTGCTCAATTGTGTCGAGCCGTGCGTCGTTCATGTCGATGACCATTTCTGGATAATCGACCCAAAATCCTCATTTCAGACGCATATGCCGTTGGAAACGCAGTGCCCCTCTCAGACGCAGATGCCGTTGGAAACGCAGTGCCCCTCTCAGACGCAGATGCCGTTGGAAGAGGCTGCCGGTTGCACGCCTTCTTGCAACGCGTTATATTGGTGGAATGAAGTTTTCTCCAACGACTCCGCAACTTGCCGCTGCATCTTCAGGGTGGGAACCGTTGCGTGTATTGCCGTTGCGTGTATTGCCGTTGTTGTGCCCATCGCTGTTGCCGCTCGGTCTGCTGCTTGCGCTTCCCGCGCAAAAATAACCCAACTCCCTCCTGCTAAGTAGATTCCCGTTCGCCACAATCTGGCGAGCGAGAACATGTTTGTCTATTGACGTCAATTTAGCGCCTGTGCGGCGCGGAGCAAAACCATGGAACACTTGATTATTTTTGATACCACCATGCGAGATGGTGAGCAGAGCCCGGGCGCATCGATGACGAAGGAAGAAAAGGTACGCATCGGCAAACAACTTGAGAAGATGCGTGTTGATGTGATTGAGGCAGGATTTGCGGCCGCGAGTCAGGGCGACTTTGAGGCGATTCACGCTGTCGCCACGGCGGTGAAGGATTCGACCATATGCTCACTCGCACGAGCACAAGTTGGCGATATTCAGAAGGCGGGTGAGGCGATCAAACCCGCTACGCGAGGGCGTATTCACACCTTTATCGCGACCTCGCCGATTCATATGCAGCACAAACTCCGTATGACACCGGACCAAGTACTGCAGGGGGCCATTGACGCGGTGAAATTTGCACGCACCTTTACCGACGATGTCGAGTTCTCGGCAGAAGATGCGGTTCGTAGTGAAATGGATTTTCTCTGTCGTGTGTTTGAGGCAGTTATCAAGGCCGGTGCAAAAACCATCAACGTGCCTGACACAGTGGGCTACAGCATTCCAGAATTGTGGGCCGACCGTTTCAAAACATTATTGGAGCGTGTGCCAAACGCCGACCAAGTGGTGTGGTCCACACACTGCCACAACGACCTCGGCATGGCGGTGGCGAATTCGCTCGCAGCGGTCAAGGCTGGTGCCCGTCAGGTGGAATGCACCATCAACGGTTTAGGTGAGCGCGCTGGAAACGCAGCGCTCGAAGAAGTCGTCATGGCCATCCAGACCCGAAAAGATTATTTTGGTGTGGAAACCCGTATCGACGCGACTCAAATCGTGCCTGCCTCGCGCCTGGTTTCAACCATCACCGGCTACCCAGTGCAGCCGAATAAAGCAGTGGTTGGCGCAAATGCCTTCGCCCATGAATCGGGTATCCATCAAGACGGCGTTTTGAAACATCGTGAAACTTACGAAATTATGCGTGCCCAAGACGTCGGTTGGCACAACAACCGTCTTACACTCGGCAAACTGTCGGGGCGCTCCGCATTTCGCGAGCGCTTGAAAGAGTTGGGTATCGAGCTTGAATCGGAGGTGGCGTTGAACTCGGCATTTAAGAAATTCAAAGAGCTCGCCGATAAAAAGTCAGAAATCTTCGATGAAGACCTGCACGCCATCGTGTCAGATGACGCGGTGACGCCGACGGTCGAACAATATCATTTGGTGTCACTGACCGCGCACGTCGAAACTGGCGAACCGCCGTATGCAACGCTCATCATCACCGATCAAGATCGAGAGGTGAAGTGTGAAGCATACGGCGCCGGCCCGGTTGATGCGACGTTCAAGGCGATCGAGACCGTCGTCAAGAGCGACTCTGAGTTGCTACTGTACTCGGTGAACAACGTGACTGAGGGCACTGACAGTCAGGGCGAAGTCACGGTACGGCTCAGTAAAGGCGGGCGTGTTGTCAACGGTATTGGCGCCGACACAGATATTGTGATCGCCTCAGCGAAGGCATATCTAAACGCGCTAAACAAGATGACGGCAACGTTTGCGCGACTGAATCCCCAAGTTGGTTAGCCTGAATATTTGATGGGGCGCACTGGGGGCGCTGCTATGCCTTGATGTTCTTTGCCAGCGATGTCGCAAGTCCGGTGTAGGTTGACGGCGAGAGCGCCAAGAGTGCGTCGATCTCATGCGGGGGGATTGCTAGGCTTCTCATAAACGCCTGCATTGACGCCTGATCGATGCCACCTTTGCCGCGAGTCAAGTCTTTGAGCTGCTCATAGGCATTCGTGATCCCATATTTGCGCATCACCGTTTGCACCGGTTCTGCCAGTAGATCCCATTGTGTATCCAAGTCTGCTGCCAGTTTTTCGGGATTCGCTTCGAGTTTGTGCAAGCCGCGATTGAGCGACTCATACGCGAGAAGCGAATAGCCAATGGCGACTCCCATGTTGCGGAGCACCGTTGAATCGGTGAGATCACGTTGCCAGCGGGAGATGGGGAGTTTTTCAGACAGATGACGAAGGAGGGCGTTCGCGAGCCCCAAATTTCCTTCTGAATTCTCAAAATCAATCGGGTTAACTTTGTGTGGCATGGTTGAAGAACCGATTTCGCCCGCCTTTGTTCGCTGCTTGAAATAACCTTTGCCGATGTAGCCCCAAAGGTCGCGGTTTAGGTCAATGAGGATTGTGTTGCTACGCGCTAGCGCATCAAACAACTCTGCCATGTAGTCGTGGGGCTCGATTTGAATGGTGTAGGGATTGAAGGTGAGGCCAAGCCCGGTGACGAACTGTTCGCAAAACGTCGGCCAATCGAGCTTGGGGTATGCCGAGATGTGCGCGTTGTAGTTGCCAACAGCGCCGTTGATCTTGCCGAGAACCGTCACCGATTCGAGTGCCGCAATGGCGCGATTCAAGCGCGCAACAACATTAGCCATTTCCTTACCCAAGGTGGTGGGAGATGCAGCTTGTCCGTGGGTATGGGAGAGCATCGGTAGCGAGGCGTGCTCATGCGCGAGGCCGATAAGCTTGGCATTGGTTCCGCGAAGCACTGGCAAGAGGCATTCGGTGCGAGCGCGACTCAACATCAGTGCGTGTGACAAATTGTTGATGTCTTCAGAGGTGCATGCAAAGTGAATAAAGGACTTCGCAGCAGCAACCTCTGGGATAGATGCAAATGTTTCACCAAGCCAGTATTCGACCGCTTTTACATCGTGATTGGTGGTGGCTTCGATGGCTTTGACGCGCTCGGCATCTTCGGGCGTGAAAGCGGCAATTCGTTCGCGCAGTGCGTGAGTGGTCTCGGCCGAGAACGGAGCCAGTTCGAAAACATCAGGATTTAGCGATAGCGCGATTAACCACTCCACTTCGACCAACAAGCGATACTTGATCAGCGCGTACTCGGAAAAGAACTCGCGTAGACGTTCAACTTTGGCGGCGTAGCGTCCGTCTAAGGGGGATAGCGCGGTGACGGGGGAGTGGACGAGAGGCATGATGAAATCGATCAAAAGTGCAAACAAAAAAGACTTTAGCACGCAGCTCCTGCTTGGAAACGAGCGGAATTTTAGGCGCGAATATGTGCGAAAAGATGGCCATTGGGCGTCGGTCACGCGCCGATCGTCGGCTGGGTGTACGAATGACGACTGATATAATTTCGTCTGGCATTTTCCAGCACGTTGATAACTTTTTATGAAGCTGATTTCATCCCTCACCACACCATATGGTCGCAAGGTTCGTGTCGTCATCGCAGAGAAACATCTCGAAGTGGAGTGGATGGAAGAGAATGTCTGGTCGGCGGACACCAAAGTTGGGCTATATAACCCGCTGATCAAGATTCCGGTGCTCATACTCGATGACGGCACTACACTCTACGATTCGCGGGTGATCGTTGAATATCTTGATGGCATCGTTCCGGTAGCGCGGCTCATTCCAGAGAGCGGCCGCGAACGTGCGATGGTGAAACGCTGGGAGGCTCTCGGCGATGGTATCGCCGATGCGGGCATCGCGGTGTTTCTTGAGCGCAAACGTCCGTCTGAACACCAAAGTCAAGAATGGATGACACGCCAGCTCGGCAAGGTAGAAAGCGGTATCGCTGGTGCAGCGCGTGAACTGGGCGAGCGCAAATTTTGTCACGGTGATTCGTACACGCTGGGAGATATTTCATTGGCGTGCTCGCTGTTATGGGTGGAATACCGTTTGCCTGAAATCAAATGGCGCGAAAATTATCCGAATCTCCGAGCGTGGATTGAGCGCGTTGAGGTGCGCCAAGAGTTTATCGATACCAAGCCGCCTGGCGCTTAAGCGCATTGGGGTTGCTCGCGGGAATGACGAGTGTTTTTAGAGCGCCCTCTCCGTGGGGAACTTCTATAAACCTACTGCGCGGGCGAATCTGTCAGTTCCGGTACTCGCCGTACACTGGGTACGTGTCCGCTCCTCACTGCCAACTTCACCCGCTCGCGACGGTTTTTAGAAATTACCGTGGGCAAAACTCGCCTATTGGCGGGCAGTTTCAGACCAAATCGCCTGAAACTGCCCGCCGATTCTAGACTTTGATCAGTTGGTCTGTTTCGAGTCGCGCCATCGCGGTCAAATCGGGGCGGCCTCGTAGTTCAACGTAGTACGGCGTGAAGTCTGGCGCAGTCGCGTCGAACAGCTCCTGAAAACTGTCGATGACGAAGTAAGTGTCTTGGAACGTGTCGATCTTGTAGTTCGACTGCATGACGCGAAGTAAATCAAATCGGATGCGGTTTGGCTGTTGGCTCAGGACGCAGTAGGGAAGTTCACCCGATGACGATAAGATGCCAGCGCCATAGGCGCGAAGTCCTTTCGGGGTCGAGATCAAGCCGAACTCCACGGTGTACCAATAAAGCCTCGCAAGATAGTCCAAGGCGTTGAGCCCGTTTGCTTTAACGCCACCTTTGCCATAGGCTTCAAGGTAGTCTGCAAAAGTCTCGTTGAAGAGCAGCGGGACGTGGCCAAAAAAATCGTGAAAGATATCGGGCTCGACGATGTACTCGAATTCCTCAGGCGTTCGCAGCCACACCGAAACAGGGAAGCGGCGGTTGGCGAGATGCGTGAAAAAAACGTCATCGGGCAATAGGCCGGGCACGGCGACAAGCGACCACCTTGTTGCCGCAATCAGTTTGACGTTTATTTCGTCAAAGCGCGGGATACCGGTGCCTAAATTGAGGCTCGCGAGGACGTCGATGATCTCATCACATGCGTAGTGCGGGATTAACGCCGATTGCCGTGCGTACAGCCGTTTCCATAAATCCTGCTCGGCCACCGTGTAGAGGCTGTAGTCCTGATCGACGGTGTAATCAGGACGGATATTGGCGTAGTCGCCGCGTAGCGTGTGATCGGTTTGCCCCGCCACTAGCGTGTTTCCGTGGGTGGTGTTGAATGTACGACGTGGTTTCGGATCGCGCCAAAGATGGTTTCGCCGTGATGGTCAAACATGTCGATTTCAACGGTATCCCCAAACCTCAGAAACTCTTCTTTCGCGGCACCCAATTCAACTTGCTCAACAAGACGCTTTTCCATGATGCAGGCGTAGCCCGTCGCGATATCATGGTTAGATACCGTGCCAGAACCAATTAGCGTGCCAGCCATCAGTGGTCTTGTTTTGGCCGCATGCGAGACCAAATCGAAGAGCGAAAAAGTCATGTCATCGGCTGCGTTGGGATTGCCAAACCATTGGCCGCGGACGTGGCAAATCAATCGATAGTCGAGCTTACCCGCTCCCTTTTGATCACACCATGCGCCGCCCAACTCATCTGGCGTTACGGCGACGGGCGAGAGCGCGTTCAACCCTTTACCGTTGACGAAGCCAAATCCCTTGGCCAACTCCGCAGGGATTAACTTACGATACGACACATCGTTGATGAGCACCACCAAGCGGACTGCGCTACCCGCCTCCGCTGGCGACACGCCCATTGGTACGTCGCCGGTGATGACGCCGACTTCACCCTCTAAATCAATACCCCAGTCTTCAGACAAGCAGATAAGGTCATCGCGTGGCCCCATCATTGAATCGCCACCACCTTGATACATCAGCGGGTCACGGTAGTAGCTCTCAGGAACCTTATCGCCGCGCGCGCGCCGTACCCGTTCGACGTGTGAAAGATAGGCCGAGCCGTCGAGCCACTGATGCGTACGCGGCAGTGGTGCCGCAACCCGGCCCGCGTCGAGCGCCGCCGCGAAGTCGATGACAGGTCGGTTAGTGCCACGCGCGAGGCTTGTTGCCTCGTCTTGTAGTGCGCGTTGGAGCGAGTCCCAATGCTCAAGTGCAAACTGCAACGTCGGCGCAATGTCGGAAACATCAACAGCGTGTTTGAGTGCGCGATCAACGATATGCAGCACGCCATCGCGGTTAGTCGGATGTTTGAAGGAGGCGAATTTCATTTGGGTACCTTGGCCGAGGCGAAGCCATTCCATGCGGCATCGTAGTTATCTTGAAGCAACGGGGTCGTCATGGCGACTTCGGTAGGCTCGAACGCATAGCGGCTCTCGAACATAAACGCCAATGTATTGCCCTGATAGCTTGGCTTGAGTTCCTCGGCCGATGCCTTAGCGAATGTCGCAACATCGGGTCCGTGTGCGGAAAAGCAATTGTGCAGTGAGCCACCTCCTGGCACAAAGCCGTCGGCCTTCGCGTCGTATTTGCCATGGATGAGGCCCATGTATTCACTCATCAAGTTACGATGGAACCATGGTGGGCGGAAGGTATTTTCGGCCACCATCCAGCGCGGTGGGAAAATCACAAAATCGACGTTCGCGGTGCCCACAAGATCAGAAGGCGATGTCAGTACGGTGAAGATCGAGGGGTCGCAGTGATCATAGGAAACCGTGTTGATCGCGTTGAACTTCGCCAAGTCGTATTTGTATGGTGTGTAGTTGCCGTGCCATGCGACCACGTTAAGCGGGGAGCCTTGGGTGCGGTATTGCCAAAGTTGACCGCCAAACTTCGCAACGATGACCGTCTGGCCAGCAATTGCTTCAAACCACGCAACCGGTGCCAGAAAGTCGCGTGGATTAGCAAGACCATTGGCACCAATCGGCCCCAAGTCAGGCAGACGAAGCGGCTGCCCATAGTTTTCGCAAACATAGCCACGTACTGCTGACACGATTTCAACGCGAAACTTGACCCCGCGCGGAATCACCGCGATTTCACCTGGTACGACAGCGAGAATGCCGAACTCAGTTTTGAGTTTGAGCTCACCTTGCTGCGGAACGATCAGCAATTCGCCGTCCGCGTCATAAAAGCAGCGTTGCATACTTGTGTTCGCCGCATAGAGGTGCACGGCAGCGCCGACCTGTGTACGCGCACTACCGCTGGTCGCAACCGTCATCAGTCCATCGATGAAATCGGTCGGCTGAGCCGGGATATCGATTGGATTCCAGCGCAGCCGGTTGGGCGCGGCGATTGAATCATGGCAGGGCGCGGTGCGCAGGCGTCCGTTGTCGATGCGTTGGTAGGCGGTATGTTCAGCCGAAGGGCGCAAGCGGTACTGCCATGATCGCAAGTTATGTGCGCGAGGCGCCGTGAACGCCGTGCCGGAAACTTGCTCTGCATAGAGGTCAAAAGCCACACGTTGCGGCGAGTTTCGGCCCTCTGGCAGCGCCCCGACCACCGCCTCTGTTGAGAAATGGTTACCGAATCCTGACTGGTACTGAATCGGGTTTAGGTGTGCAGACATCAGAGCACGCCGCGCGCCATTTGATCGGCTTCAATGGCCTCAAACAAGGCCCTAAAGTTACCTTCGCCAAATCCTTCGTTGCCCTTGCGCTGAATGATCTCAAAGAAAATGGGGCCGATTGCCGTTTCCGTAAAAATTTGCAACAGTTTGTCCTCGTGCGATTCCTTATCCAAGCCTTCGCCGTCGATCAATATCCGATTACGCTTGAGGCGATCAAGATCTTCGCCGTGATTTTTGACGCGCTGATCAACCAGCGCATAGTACGTGTCTGGCGTATCCAAAAATCTGACGCCGTGTGCTCGCAAGGTTTCGACGGTGGTGTAGATATCACGACAGGCAAGAGCGATGTGTTGAATACCCTCGCCGTTATAGGCGTCGAGATATTCTTGAATTTGCGATTTTTGATCCGATGGCTCGTTAATCGGGATACGAATTTTTCCGCATGGACTGGTGAGTGCGCGTGAAGTCAGCCCTGTTTTCTTGCCCTTGATATCAAAGTAGCGAATTTCACGGAAATTGAAGAGCTTTTCATAGAACTGTGCCCATGTGTCCATCCGACCGAGGTAAACATTGTGTGTCAGGTGATCAACATACTCAAGGCCAACCCCCTTAGGCTGCTGGTCCACACCGGGTAATGGCAAGAAGTCCACATCGTAAATCGTCTGCGTGCCATAGCGGTCAATTAAATACAACAGGGAGCCGCCGATGCCTTGCAGCGCGGGAATATTGAGCTCCATCGGGCCAACCGGTCCCTCGTAAGGCTTGGCGCCCAATGCCACAGCACGCTTGAACGCAAACGCCGCATCTTTGACGCGAATGCCGAACGCACAGGCTGAAGGGCCATGCACGCGCGCAAACGACTGCGCAAAGCTATCGGGTTCGGCATTGACGATGAAATGGATGTCGCCTTGTTTGTACAGCAACACATTTTTCGAGCGGTGCCTCGCGACGGCGACAAATCCCATCTGCGCAAACAATTGACCGAGTGCCTTAGTGTCAGGCGCGGTGTATTCAACGAACTCAAATCCGTCCGTACCCATTGGGTTTTCAAATAAATCCATCATATCCTCAATCAAAAACAGGTTGTGCAAACCGGCGCAATGCTGAACCTCGCTCACCGTACGGTGTCGAAGACAGTATGCTGAGGGAACCTAGTAGGATTTGTAACAGACTGGCGCGACACCGATTTTCTGCCGCGCTAGAATCAGGCGGACAGAATTAACCGGGGTGGGACCCGCGACGCTTTACCGTCACCCAAAGTGGGGACCGGAATCGCGAGCGGATATTGGTATCTGAACGTTGGAGGTGATCCATGAAACGTAGTTTACTCGGAATTTTTGTATTCATTATTAGCGTTTTCGGTCTCGCTGGTTGCGCAAGTTTCGGTGGGCCGGAGCAAGAGCCGATGCCGCTCGAGAAGGTAGTTGCGCTGGCAAAGGAGGGTAAGGACGCGGCAGCGATCATCAAGGAAATTCAGGGCTCACACACGATCTTCGATGTCACCGCTTCGCAGTACGCCAAGCTGTCGCGCGACGGTGTGCCGGACGCGGTCATCGACTTTATGCAAAACGGTCAGCTCAAGATGGCCGAGCGGCAAGGACGGCGCGAAGCACTGCAAGACGCTTGGTTTTATGGGCGCGGCTACTGGGGGTGGGGCTACAGCACCTGGGCACCGCGACCCTATGGCGTTTGGGTGGGTAGCCGCTACCACAAGCGCAACTACTAAAGTCCAATAACGACGGGCGTTTCGGGGTGAAAATGCCTGCAGATGCCCGCCAATAGGTGACTTTCCTATTTGATTTTGAACTCGCTGAAGTTGGGGCCACCAAGGCCAGGCTTTGCGGGCAGTGACAGCGCGGCGAGTGCGTCAACCATGCCGCTATTGCCCACGAGCAGTGAAAGGTTGGTCGCCGAGTCGGCGTTTGCCAAGCCTTCTTGGACAGAGATTTTTCCCGTCTGAATCAAGCGGAATAGATCTTGCTCGAAGGTCTGCGAGCCGGGTGTCATGGATTTCTCCATCGCTTCCTTGATTTCCGGAACCCGTCCTTCGCTGATCAGATCAACGATGTTGCCGGTATTCATGAGAATTTCAACTGCGGGTAATCGACCGCCTTCGACGTTTCTGACCAAACGTTGCGAGATGATGCAGCGGAGCGATACGCTGAGGTCAGAGAGCAGAACCGCGCGCTGCTCCAACGGAAAGAAGTTAATGATGCGATTCAGCGCGTGGTAGCTGTTGTTTGCGTGCAGCGTGGCCAAACAGAGGTGACCAGAGAGGGCGTACATCATCGCCGACTTCATCGTCTCGACGTCGCGAATCTCACCGACAAGGATGAGATCGGGCGCTTGGCGCATGGCGTTGCGCATCGCGTCTTGGAACGAGTGTGAATCATTGCCAATCTCGCGCTGATTCACGATACATTTTTTTGACTGGAAGATGAACTCGATCGGGTCTTCGAAGGTAAGAATGTGGCCGGACTTCATCATGTTGCGAACGTCCATCATGGCCGCTAACGTGGTCGACTTGCCGCAGCCGGTTGCGCCTACGACCAGAATCAGCCCACGCTTTTCCATGATGACTTGCTTGAGCAAATTGGGCACGCCCAATGAATCGAATGCAGGTATGTTCGTTGAGATGTAGCGAACAACGGCGGCAACGCTCCCCTTTTGGTACATCATGTTGACGCGGAAGTTGCCCACACCCGCAATCGGGTGGGATAAGTTGAGCTCTAACTCGCGCTCGAATTTTTCAATTTGGTGTGGCTTCAGAATTTCATAACAAATCCGTTTAGCTTCCTCAGCCGATAGCACCTGCGGGTTGACCGGCATGGCCGAGCCGTTGATCTTCATCGTCATCGGCGCACCTGCCGAGACGAAGATGTCTGATGCGTTCTTTTCTGCCATCAGTCGAAACAGTTTTTCGAGAATCGCCATATCAGTCCTTGCAGGTGTCGCTTATTGTATTTACGTCTAAACCCTAGCCTCGGTATTTCACCGCTCGCCCGCTGCTTCGATGTTTAGGCGGAACTATGCCCGTAGCAACTCGTTGATGCCGGTCTTGGCGCGCGTCTTTGCGTCTACCGTTTTCACGATCACCGCGCAGTAAAGACTGTATTTGCCATCCGCAGACGGCAGGTTGCCAGCAACAACGACCGAGTACGGTGGTACTTGCCCATACAGCACTTCGCCGGTTTGACGGTTGTAAATCTTGGTTGATTGACCAATGTAGACACCCATCGACAGTACAGAGCCTTCGCCGACGATGACGCCCTCAACCACCTCTGAGCGCGCACCAATAAAGCAATTGTCTTCGATGATCGTTGGATTTGCTTGAATCGGCTCGAGCACCCCGCCGATCCCAACGCCACCGCTAAGGTGAACGTTCTTGCCGATCTGTGCGCACGAACCGACGGTCGCCCATGTATCCACCATTGTGCCTTCATCCACATAAGCGCCGATGTTGACGTAGGAGGGCATCAGGACGACGTTTTTGCCAATGAAGGAGCCGCGACGTGCGACTGCCGGAGGCACAACCCTGACCCCAGTTGCGCGCATCGCGGCGTCATCGAGTTTGGCAAATTTTGTATCGACTTTGTCGAAGAAGCCAAGGTCACCCGCTGTCATACGCACATTGTCTTTCAAACGAAACGAGAGCAGCACAGCCTTCTTGATCCACTGGTGTGTGATCCAGTCTGCGCCGATTTTCTCGGCGACTCGCAGGCGGCCTGCGTTCAAATCGCTAATAACGTGGTCCACCGCCTCGCCCACATCGGTCGGATGTTGGGACGGCGAAAACTCAGTACGCTGTTCCCAAGCGCGGTCGATGATTGTTTGCAGACTGGCAGATGAAGGATTGGATACAGTGCTTGACATGGCGAAATAGAGCTTTCTGAATGAAGGTGCGCGGCGGCGTCCTGAGCAACGAGGCAACGGTGGACGCTAGTTTACCGGCTTCGTTTTTGGTTTCGATCCGCGAACAAGGGGACGGTGGAGTACTTCGGGAGTCTGAGCGGCCAGCGTTTTCCGGTTTGTTCGTGGCGCAAGGTGAACCGGTAGAATTTCAGCTTTCTCAGTCGGCTCGCTTATTATAGAGTTTGCCGCTTCTTCCAAAGGTCGTTGCCCTGTCTCAGTCGTCTATCCCTACGTTACCCCCGCAGCAGCGCACTGGGTCACGCACTGGGCTATTTTCGCCCTCGCTTGACCACTCCAGATTTCTGTCGGTGGCCGGTTTGTTGATCGCGGCGACCTCGTGGGGCGTGATTTGGTACCCTTATCGCGTGATGCAGGTCGCGGGTCTGCCAGCGCCGATTGCGACCTTCTTCTCCTATGTCGTTGCGGTGCTGGTTGCCGGAACGGTGTTTCGCCACACTTGGCGTGAGTTTCGCCAATTCCCCGCGTCGCTATTTGTGATCGGCTTATCGGCCGGCATGGCGAACGTCGCCTACTTAGTGGCGATCATGGAAGCTGAGGTCGTGCGCGTCGTGCTGCTGTTTTATTTGGCGCCGCTGTGGACCGTACCGATGGCGCGGATACTCTTAGGCGAGCGTATTACGCGAAGTGGTGCTGCCACCGTCATCGTCGCGATGACGGGAGCGGCGGTGATGTTATGGCGACCCGATTTAGGGATGCCCATGCCCCGTAGCGGGTATGAATGGCTTGGCATGTTTGGCGGATTTTGCTTTGCACTCTGCAACGTGTTGGTGCGTCGAGAGAACCGCGCGACGCCAGAAGCAAAATCTGTCGCAGGCGCGATTGGCGTGGCCATGGTCGCACTCCCTGTGGCGCTCACTGTTGTGGTGCAGCCCGTGAGTGCGTGGAGCGCGGCATTTGTGTCCTACTGGTGGCTTATCGCCATCGTCGGCGTGGTGCTCATCTCGAGCAGTGTTGCGATGCAGTATGGACTCTCAACGCTAAGCGCCAACCGCGCCGCGGTGATTTTGCTGTTTGAATTAATCATCGCCGCGATCGCCGCGCATTATCTCGCGGGCGAGACGTCACGGCCTCAAGAGTGGATCGGCGGGACGATCTTGGCAATTGCCGGGCTGGTGGCAGCCTTCGGGGGACAGGCGCAGGCGCGGGAGCAGGAGCAGCAAGTAATGCGACCAAACAACGTCCATCCCAGTCGAGGTGACCAAGCGAGGTGACTACTTCACCAGCTTCTTCATCGCTTGCTGCGCCTCGCGCTTCTCATCCCGGGCTCGATCTGCGTCGCGCTTGTGGCTTCGGCCGCCCGATGGGCTTAACGTCGCTTCGCGAGTTAGCCTTCGCCGCTTCGCGCGAGGTGACTACTTCACCAGCTTCTTCATCGCTTGCTGCGCCTCGCGCTTCTCATCCCGGGCTCGATCTGCGTCGCGCTTGTGGCTTCGGCCGCCCGATGGGCTTAACGTCGCTTCGCGAGTTAGCCTTCGCCGCTTCGCGCGAGGTGACTACTTCACCAGCTTCTTCATCGCTTGCTGCGCCTCGCGCTTCTCATCCCGGGCTCGATCTGCGTCGCGCTTGTGGCTTCGGCCGCCCGATGGGCTTAACGTCGCTTCGCGAGTTAGCCTTCGCCGCTTCGCGCGAGGTGACTACTTCACCAGCTTCTTCATCGCTTGCTGCGCCTCGCGCTTCTCATCCCGGGCTCGATCTGCGTCGCGCTTGTCATGCTGTTTTTTGCCTTTGGCGAGACCAATGTCGAGTTTGATCCTACCGCCCTTGTAGTGGAGGTTCAGCGGCACGACGGTATAACCGCGTTGTTCCACTTTCCCCACGAGCTTTTTGATTTCATCTGCATTGAGCAGTAGCTTACGTGAGCGAATGGAATCTGGCGTGATGTGGGTCGATGCGGCAGCGAGTGCCGAGATATGAGCGCCAATGAGATAAAACGCGCCGCGCTGTAGCACGACATAGCCTTCCTTGAGTTGCGCCCGCCCAGCGCGAATGGCTTTGACTTCCCAGCCTTCGAGGACGAGCCCGGCTTCATACCGCTCCTCAATGAAGTAGTCGAAGAACGCTTTTTTGTTTTCTGCAATCGTCATAACGTGATTTTATCCCCTCACTGTCGTCTCACAGGCGAGAGCCTTGTAAAATTTGCTGATGGCTCATGTTTCTAAATCAGTGTTGGTCACACATTCTGCGGAATTGATGTTCGATCTCGTCGATGATGTTGAGCACTATCCAGAATTTCTTCCTTGGTGTGGCGGGAGCCGCGTACACTCGCGAGACGACACTCATACCGACGCAAGTGTGGACATTCGCTATCTGGGTGTCGGCCAGTCCTTTCGTACCCGTAATGCCAAGGAACGGCCAACGCATATGTTGCTCTCCTTAGTTGAGGGGCCATTTGAGTCCCTCACGGGCGAGTGGCGCTTTACGCCGCTGACCGCTGAGGCGTGCAAAGTCGAATTCACGATCGACTATGCGTTCGGCAATGCCTTGGTTGAGGGGGTCATAGGGCCGGTGATGACGATGATTGCTGAGACCTTTGTGGATCGATTTGTACAGCGTGCCGACCAGCGATATGCTTAATGAAGGCATCGTCAATGGACAAATTAAGATCTACGTGGCCTGGGCAGAGGGCGCTGCGGTACGCGAGGCCGAGATCCTCATTCCGCGTGGAACATCGATCGGACAATTGCGCGATTCGCCTATCTTTCAAGCCTGCGTACCGCCTGAAATCCGTGCCCTTGCGGCGGGGTTGGGCGTTTGGGGTCGCGTGAGGTCGGAAAGCTACCCCTTGCGCCCGCGGGATCGGGTGGAAATTTATCAGCCGCTCAAGGCTGATCCAAAAGAACAGCGCCGTCGTCGTGCGCGGTAGGTGTGATGAGTCAGACCAAGGTGGAACAAACCAGCATGGTCGCTCAGCACGCTATTTGCAAGACTCATTCATTACGTTGCGTGTTCGCGTGCGCTCGGCGGCTCGCGTGTTGTCGTCGAGCAGCTTGCGCTCCCCTGCGTCATCGGTAGTGCTAATAGGACGGCCAGTTTCAAGATCCCGCATATAACGGGTTGCTTCCTTGCAGCGTTCTTGATTGGCCTTGTCTATCTTTGCTTGTTCGGCGGCCTTCTTTTCTGCTTCTGCTTGTTCGGCGCGACGCTTTTCAGATTCTTTGTTTCTCTCTTCGAGTGTTAATGGTTTGCCGGGCGGCGATTTGGCGGCGTCCTTGTCGTTGCTTTTCTTGGCAGCATCAGCTTTGGGTGTCGGCGCTTCCGTCTTACCCGAGCCAGATTTGATCTCTAATTTCTTGGCCGCCCCCTTGCCGTCGGCTGGCGGCGGTATATCCGTGTACAGCACCTTTCCGTCTTTATCGACCCACTTATAAACCTGTGCCGTAACCGTTGCAGTCGCCAACAGAATCGCGAGTGCAACAAACAATTGGATAGGAGATTTCATCGGTGTGTGCTCATGGCCGGGTAAGGTTGGTGGCGCAAATCAGACATTACCAAACAACGGGCGGTCGTAACGCCTGCGCGGTGCTGAGTTCACAAAGTGCAACAATTTCGTTTGAAAGCGTGATCGTATCGCGGCTATCTTTTCGGGCCGCTGCCGACTCTGCCGCCGCGAGCTTGTCCAATGCAGACTTCCACAGCGTCCGATTGCCTTTGGCAGCAGCAACGCGTTGGCGCGCGATATCGAGCGCGGCGCTCGCCTGTGGGGACAATCGTTGAGATGATGCGGCGACAGCGGCTGCCGTTGAGGCCGCCGGTGTTGAGGCAACTGGTGCTGGTGCCGACGGCACGGGTTGCCAGATGACACATCCGCTCAGTCCGAGGCCCATGACCGCCATCGCCCGATTTGCTTGCGTCTGGATGAAATGGACGGAGAGGCGATACAAGATAGGCATGAAAACGTGGGTACGAGCGCTCGATCGGTGGTCGGTCAACAACCAAAACAACAACCAAAAACCTGAATTCTGTTAACAGTCTAGCACCGTTTGATTTGGCGATTTTTCGACATGACAGCCCATTTTGACGCGCCGCGTATAGTTTCAGAGACGGCAGTTGACCGCGAGAATTGCCTGAACCTTCCCCGTCCTTTCTCGTTCGAAAAGGTGTCGGCTGCATCAGCCGCAATCGTCGTCGCACCTTGCCCGCAAAACTGAAAAACATAAACTCGCCCCCGTTCAACTGCCGTTTCTAGGATAATGCTGCTTTTGTCGGGATCTGGTTCGTGAAACTTATTTCCAAAGCGCTTACGTTCGACGACGTTTTGCTCGTCCCGGCTCACTCCCAAGTTCACCCGCGCGACGTGCAGCTCGCCACCCGTCTGAGCGCCAAGATCACACTCAATCTCCCGCTGATTTCCGCTGCGATGGATACAGTGACCGAATCGCGCCTTGCGATCGCGTTGGCGCAAGAAGGCGGTATCGGGATCGTTCACAAAAATCTCTCCATTCGTGCTCAGGCGGCTGAGGTTGCGAAGGTGAAGCGGTTTGAGTCCGGTGTCGTCAAAGACCCCTTGGCAATTTCGCCCGCCATGCTGGTACGCGAAGTGATCCAGTTGCAACGACAGCACGGCTTCTCTGGCCTGCCGGTGGTCGAAAACAAGAAGGTTGTTGGTATCGTCACCAGCCGCGACTTGCGTTTCGAGACAAATCTCGATCAACCGGTGAAGAACATCATGACGCCGCGGGAACGCCTCGTTACCGTCAAAGAGGGCGCGGGTCTTGATCAGGCTCAGGCGCTGATTCACAAGCACCGCTTGGAACGTGTGCTGGTGGTCAACGACGCGTTTGAGTTGGTTGGCCTCATTACCGTCAAGGATATTCAGAAAGCCAAAGATCATCCGTTTGCGTGCAAGGATAGCCAAGGTCGCCTGCGTGTTGGCGGGGGTATTGGTGTCGGTGGCGATAACATTGAGCGCGCTGCCGCACTCGTTGAAGCTGGCGTAGATTGTATGGTGGTTGACTCGTCCCATGGTCACGCTCAGGGCGTGCTCGATATGGTTAAAGCGGTCAAAGTGAAGTTCCCCGATGTTTCGGTCATCGGCGGCAATGTGGCGACGGGTGATGGCGCACGCGCCTTGGCAGATCACGGAGCCGACTGCGTGAAGGTTGGTGTGGGGCCCGGATCGATATGTACGACACGCATCGTGACGGGGGTGGGCATGCCGCAGATTACGGCGGTTGCGGAGGTGGCTAACGCACTAGAGAAGTTAGGCATTCCTTGTATCGCCGACGGCGGCATACGCTATTCAGGCGACGTTGCGAAAGCCATCGCGGCGGGCGCGTCAGCAGTGATGATGGGATCAATGTTCGCGGGCACCGACGAAGCGCCGGGCGAAATCGAACTCTATCAGGGGCGTTCTTACAAGAGTTATCGCGGTATGGGGTCGCTTGGTGCCATGCAGAAAGGCTCTTCAGACCGGTATTTTCAAGAGAATATTTCGAACGCGGACAAGTTGGTGCCTGAAGGTGTCGAAGGTCGTGTCCCATACAAAGGGCCAGTCACGACAATCATCACGCAATTGATGGGCGGCGTGCGCGCCTCGATGGGATTGGTGGGATGCCCCACGATTGAAGAATTCAGAGCGCGTGCGACGTTCGTTGAGATTACGGCCGCCGGGATGCGCGAGAGTCATGTTCACGACGTGCAGATCACGAAAGAAGCACCTAACTATCGCGCTGACTAATCGAACGTCGCCGACTAAACGATCTTCGGTGAAAAAACGACTGCGAGACTGAAGGATTATTGGCGTTTGCGCGAGGCGATGTCGGCGCTCGATTTTTATGTCGCGATGCGGGCGAAGGGGTCGCATGGCAGGCAATGGGTGCGTGACCAGTGCCCAAAGCGCATTGCCTCAATTTGCCTTAATTGACAAAACGGAGCAACACCCGGTGGTTCATGTAGTTTGGGAGAAAAATTTTGGTGAGTAGTATTGGTGGTGCAGGTAGTGCAGTGATACCCGAAGCCGAAGCTGAAGCCAAGCGTAAGCGTGGATTCCACTTTGTACTCGCGGTCGTGTTTCTGGATATGCTGGGTGTTGGGTTGGCGGTCCCCGTGCTCCCGCTGTTAGTCGGCGACTTTCTATCGTCGCCGGATGAGCAAGCGCGCTGGTACGGCATCCTCGCCGCCACATTTGGCCTGATGCAATTTCTCTGCATGCCGTTATTGGGCGCGCTGTCCGACAAGATTGGCCGTCGCCCAGTGCTCATTTTCTCAAGTGCGGGCATGGGGCTTAATTTCTTGGTCACTGCGTGGGCACCGTCGCTCATGTGGCTATTCCTTGGGCGTTTTATTGGTGGTGCATGCTCCGCATCGATGTCCACCGCGTCGGCCTATGCGTCGGATATCTCCACACCGGCCAACCGCGCCAAAACTTTTGGCATGATCGGCGCTGCATTTGGCTTGGGTTTCATCTGCGGGCCCATGTTGGGCGGAGTGCTAGGTAGCATCAATTACCACCTGCCGTTTTACGTCGGTGCAGGCCTGTGTTTTGCGAACGCGATTTTTGGTTTTTTCTTCGTCAAAGAATCCCTGACGAAAGATAAACGCTCTAGGTTCTCATTTGCAAAATCAAATCCGTTCTCTTCATTCCGTCGGTTGTTTGCGCGGCCTGATATCGGCGCACTCATTATCGTTTTTGCGTTATCGGCATTTGCGCAAGTGTTGCAGCAAACCACTTGGGTGCTCTACACAAACTTCAAGTTTGGTTGGGGGCCGAAGGAAAACGGCATCGCGTTGTTTTTGGTCGGGCTCACCGCCGCTGTTGTTCAAGCGGGTCTATTGTCAACGCTTATCAAACGCATGGGGGAGGTGCGCCTGAGTTTGATCGGGCTTCTGGTTGCCTCGCTCATCTACTTTGCAAATGGCCTTGCGACGGCGGGCTGGATGATCTACGCGCTCATCGTGCTGAACTTCCTGTCCTACGCAGCGGGACCTGCCCTTCAAGCGATTGTCTCTAAAGCCACCGACCCGAAAGAGCAGGGCGCACTAATGGGCTCACTACAATCGCTGTCTAGCCTCTCGATTGTGATTGCGCCCGTTATTGCGACTCAGTTGCTGGCCGAGGTCTCGCACTATCCGCAAGGTGATTGGCGCATGGGTGTGGTGTTCTATCTGGCTTCGGGGCTTCAGCTTATCGGTGTTTTTCTGGCTTGGCGTTTTTTTGCCAAGGGTGGCGTCCCGGTGCATCCGGCCAACCAAACGACCGCCACGGTTGCGGCAACATCCGCTTAAGTCTCGATTTCTCATCGCTTCAAGGTAACGTCCCGTTGATATGCAAGACAAAATTCTTATCCTCGATTTCGGTTCACAAGTCACACAACTGATCGCTCGCCGTGTGCGTGAGGCCGGTGTGTACTCCGAGTTGCATGGGCACGATATGTCGGAGGCAGACATTCGCGCCTTTAACCCGAAGGGCATCATTCTTTCCGGCTCGCACGCTTCAGTGACGGAAGCCGATACAGCGCGTGCACCGCAGGTGGTGTTTGATCTCGGTGTACCGGTGCTGGGTATCTGTTACGGCATGCAGACCATGGCCGCACAACTCGGCGGCAAAGTTGAAAACGGTTTGGTGCGTGAATTCGGATACGCCGAAGTACGTGCGCGCGGACACTCAAAACTGTTTAATGGTATTGAAGACCGCAAGAATGCCGACGCGCATGGCCTACTTGATGTGTGGATGTCGCATGGTGATAAGGTTCACGAAATGCCACCCGGCTTTAAGGTGATTGCGGAAACACCTTCGTGTCCGATTGCGGGCATGGCCGATGAAGTGCGCGGTTTTTATGCGGTGCAGTTCCATCCGGAAGTCACCCACACCAAACAGGGTAAGGCGATTTTTAGCCGCTTTGTGCACGACATTTGTGGCCTGGCATCACACTGGAATATGCCCGAATACATTCCCGAGGCAGTAGCGAAGATTCGCGAACAGGTAGGTAACGAAGAAGTCATTCTGGGCTTGTCTGGCGGGGTAGATTCCTCGGTCGCCGCCGCGCTTATCCACAAGGCGATTGGTGACCAGCTCACCTGCGTGTACGTCGATAACGGCTTGATGCGCTTGAACGAGTCAGCGCAGGTAAAAAAGACCTTCTCAGACAATCTGCACATGAAGGTCGTCTACGTTGATGCAAGTGAAGATTTTCTCGGTCAGCTCAAGGGTGTTTCCGACCCCGAGCAAAAACGCAAAATCATTGGCCGTGTTTTTGTTGAAGTCTTCCAACGCGAGTCGGCCAAACTCGCCAATGCCAAGTGGCTGGCGCAGGGCACCATCTATCCTGATGTGATTGAGTCAGCTTCGGCAAAAACGAAAAAAGCCAACACCATCAAGTCGCATCACAACGTCGGTGGCCTGCCCGATACCTTGCATCTGAAACTGCTTGAGCCGTTGCGCGAGCTGTTCAAAGACGAAGTGCGTGAGCTTGGTATGGCACTTGGGCTGCCGCGTGAAATGGTCTATCGCCATCCATTCCCGGGCCCTGGATTGGGGGTGCGTATTCTCGGGGAAGTCTCACGCGAGGCCGCGGATTTGCTCCGACGTGCCGACGCGATCTTTATCGAAGAGCTGCGTGCCACTCTGGTGACTCCCCCCTTAGAAAAAAGGGGGGGGGGGGGATCTCTCCGGGGGTTGGCCAACCACCGACTTGGTACGACAACGTCGCCCAAGCCTTCGCGGTCTATCTCCCCGTCAAGAGCGTGGGTGTGATGGGTGATGGTCGCACCTATGAAAACGTGGTCGCGCTGCGTGCCGTGCAAACCACCGATTTCATGACCGCACATTGGGCGGAACTGCCCTACAGCCTGCTTGGCAAGGTGTCGAATCGCATCATCAACGAAGTGCGCGGATTCAACCGTGTGGTGTACGACGTTAGCGGCAAACCGCCGGCGACGATTGAGTGGGAATGACCACACCAGAACTATTTCAATGACGCTACACAGTCAATGATTTTCTGAGTCCCGCCTTCGGGGTCAAAGGTGAAGCTGCTTCCGTAAACCAACATTATTTTTCCCCTGATTATTTACTTCTTTTCAACCGTGGGTGCCCAGTCTAATCTGTCGGGCGAACGCATGACTTGCTCCCCTTATGGACGGATTACGTTAAAAGCTCAAATAGTACTATTGAAACATATATTGTTTCAATAGTATCTGTGCGCTATAATCTATTTCATCAGATCAGATGCCACACAGGAGCGCAAAAATGACAGCCGTACTTGAGCACCAGCCCCCCGTATCGCAAGACCGAGGCGCACTCGCCAAAATGGTGATGACCTTGCTAGATCACTGGAAGCTGTCCACGGAGGATCAGGCCGCGCTCTTGGGTATTGCCGCCAGCAACCGCGCTGCACTGACGCGCTACCGCAAGGGCGAGCCTATTGGAACCAGCCGCGACCAGTTTGAGCGTGTCGGCCATCTGCTGGGCATCCACAAGAATCTGCGTCTGCTGTTCCCACAAAACCGTGACTTGGCATACCGCTGGATGTCCACACGCAACAAAGCATTTGACAACCTGACCCCTGTAGACATCGTGAAGGAATGGGGTTTCGCTGGCTTGTTGATGGTGCGCGCTTATCTGGATCGGGCGCGTGGCGTTTGATGGAACAGTTGTTCTCTCACCTCACGCTGACGGATATTCACTGCAACGTCATTCGCAATATTGTTTCTATCAGATCGTCACAAGACCTGTTTGATGACTTATCGAGCAGCCCAGAAGAGTGGGCACTCGCACAACAAGTTGAAGACGACGTGAAGCCGCCGCTGTATCAGTCCAGAACCCCCGTCATCCACAGGCCGTTTGAGGATGCCGAATGGTTCAACGCGATTGGGTGGCCTTTCAAGCACTGGCAAACCAGCCGATTTTCTGACGGGTCATTTGGGGTCTGGTACGGCTGTGACACGGTGGAAACCTCAGCGCATGAGACCGCCTACCACTGGCTCAGCGGATTCTTGACCGATGCAGGGTTTGAAAAAGAGAAGGTCATTGGTGAACGCAAGCTGTATGAAGTTGCCTGCGATGCGGCGCTGGTGGACTTGCGGCCATTGACCACCACACATTCAGGCCTGATACACAAGACCGATTACAGCACCGCCCAGTCGGTAGGCGCAAGACTTCACCGCGAAGGGCATCCAGGACTGGTGACGGCATCCGTGCGCTATTCGGCAGGGCAGAACTATGTCGTCTTGAACCCCGATGTTCTGTCCAACCCACGACACCATTGCCAATTGACCTATCGGCTTGAAGGCCAACACATCGTCATTGAAAAACAGCCCGGCGTTGCTTGGATGGACATCGACGCTGCGGCGCTTTGAACCGTGAGGCCGATGCAACCGCGTACAAACTGTGATGCTTTACGCGTTCGCTGTAGTGCTCGGATGGAAAATCGAAACCAGCCTCCGCAATTCACGGTCTGGCGAAACGGCACCTTTGTACAGCGGACTGCACGGCGTTTCAGACAACCTGAGCGACAACGCCAGCAAGTCTTTCGTTTCCAGATATTCGCGGTAACCTTCGGCCAGATACGAGAACTGGTTCATGATGCCAACCACGCTGCGGTTTGAAGTTTTGGCGTATCTAACTTTGTTCATCTGGGCAATCTCGTGGTCAATGAACTGCTGGGGTACACCGTGAGCAGCCAAAACACTCGCCAGTTGCTCGGGAAAGCGCGTTGCCAAGTCTGTCGCAGGCGCCAATGGCATCAAGACGGGCAATAGCGTTTTCTCGTTGACCAGTAGGGCTACTTGCGGCTTCCAGAACAAGGCTGTGGCGTACCAGTTGCCAAGCGATGTCGTGCCTAACGCGCCACCGGCTTCGATAGTTGCTGGCTTGATACGTTCGAGCAGCTTTTTGGTGGCAAACATCGTAAACATCTAACGCATTTCCTCATGCGGCCAGTCGCTCTCGGAATTCATCGCGTTGTGACCACGGCAATGGCGTGATGTCGTAATTCTTCAACGCCTCCACAACACCGTCAGGAATGATTCTTTCTTTGTCGTTTAAGACCGCGTAGGCAACCGAATTGCTAGGACGTGCTTCTTTGGTATCCACCCACGACAAAATGGCTGCGTTTGCCTGATCTTTGGCAGGATTGTTCACTACTCGGAGAATGCGTTCGGGTTCCTTTTTTGACTTTGGAACTACAAAGTCGAAGAGGTGGTCGTACCCTGTGCGACCAGAGAATTTCACACGTTGCGTATAGCGAATATCAGAGTCATCCATCCACAAGGCAACGTCTTCAAAAAAGAAACTTTCAACACTGGCCCGGGCCAAATAGAACAAGTCGTTGACCGCCAAAATTGCCTGAATCAGGTTGTGTTTTCGCAAGGCAAACGAGTCTTGCTTGGTCTTTACTGTGATTGCACCATTCGCGAGGTGCATGCCAAACCCATTCAGGGTAGTTTGCAGCAACGCCTTACGGCGCGGAGTATCGAGTTCGCATCCTGACTGAATCAAGTCTGTCAACGTTTCGCCATCGTCGGTCAGCTCCCATTCATCGCCGTTTTGCCTGAGGTATATCTGGATGTAATCATTGTGACGGTCAAGATAGGGCGTTGTTATCTCAGTCCATCCATTGATTTCTCGCCAAGCGGTCTTTGATTTCAACCAACTGAAATACTGGTCAACCAAATTTTCTGTGTTCATGAAAATAGCCCTCTTGAAATATTGGGCGGCTCTACAACGCGGCAATACGACATGAAGTCGAGTAGCACTTGCCAAGGATCAGCCGGATTTTTCAGCATTTCTGCTGGAACGTCATATGCCCATTTGTCGCCAAATCCTTCCCGATAAAGGTGCAGATGTGGGATACCAACTTCGGTATCGTCAGGATTACGATGTGGCGAATTGAAGTCCAAACGCGCCAGCACTACTGAATGTCGGCCACGAGTCTGATACTTCGTGGTCAATGCGATGCGCCCGCGACTGATGTCGAGTGAAAATGCTTCGCGCTGATTTTGAGATTGCAACGCAATCTGAATATGCCCACCAAGGTCAGGAAAGGCGTGAGCAGTCGCATCGACGCGATACTTCTCCATGCGTAGCAAGGCATCGGCTTCAGCTTGAGACAAATCAGTTTGCATACATCGCCTCCTATTGAACTGCGTATTTCGCGGATCGTGACCGCTGAGTTCGCGTCATCGTGACCGATGGCGGCATGTTGTGTGGGTCTGGATAAATACTACCTTAATCGGTCACGCTCGCCGTGAAATGGCGGTCACGCTTTGGTGAAATGGCGGTCAGTCGGCGCTCGATGGTCGCAACGGATAATTTTTCTGCACACTTGGCCAGGTATTCGGCCAAAACAGCAGGGCTGGCTGGAGTAGCCCCACCACTTGCTGAAAAATGTTTCAAATCTGAGGTATATGCACGCTTTGTGGCGTTTGACTGGCTGGCTGCGATGAAAAGCGGTCAGCAGTGGAAGAAAAACCGTCTAAAACGGCCTCTGGCGGCTTCGCTGGCACTCTGTTGGTAGTTTGCTGTGGTGTTGGTCGCTTTGGTGGCTGTAGCGCCTGTGTTGAGGTTCAAAAACTCCAATACGTAGGGGTCTTTGACTGCTTCATCGGGGCTGATCGCCTCTTCCGGCTTCGCCGCTGCGCCCTTGGTCAGCATGGCCGCTTTGTTTGTGGACAGGGCTGTGCGCTCGTAAAACTGGCTTCCGATTTGGCGGTCAAGCTGGCGCACACTCCAGCCGCCGCGCAGGGCTTCAGTTTCATAGAACTGGCGGGCATGGTCGTCTTTGACCGATAGCAAGCGCACGTAAGCAGACCACGGCAGCGTGAAGGCTTGTGCCAACTGTGTCAGCGTCAATTTCCGAAATGCTATCTCGGAAATCTTGGCACCCAGCTCGCCACCAGAAATCCGAGACAGCGTCTCGGAAATCGCAGTCGCGGGGTAAGCCAAGAAGAAGCGGCGCATGTACTCCAGATTGTCGTGGCGCGTGATGACAATCTCTTTTCCGGCCTGCACATCGTCCAGATGCTTGGACATGCCAGTGCGCACCTCGAAGAAGGGTATGAGCTCGTCAGTTGAGAATTTCATGGCATCGTTTGCCGTTGTTGATGTGCAAAATATTGTTCATATTTTACGTCGCCTCACTTAGGCAGGCACGACGCAATGATGCTGGCCGAGGAACGCAGGCTGTTGTATGTGGCCATAACCCGCGCCCGTACAGCCGTGCGTTTTTACTTCGCACCGATATCCCATTCCTTGAGTCGTCAACGATTCGAGACCGTTAGCCGCTTCTTGGCTGAGAAGGGCGTACGTCGCATGCTGGCGCAAGTTACTGCCCATGAAAGTTCGTTGCACGCCGAGCCCGCAATCCTTGCAACTGACGCAATCCGTGCAACGCCAGCCTAGAAAAGTGCAGCATCGGCTCATTTGAGCGCATCGTAACCACGCTTGTAACAGCCATGACCAACGTCAAGAACAAAACACTGCATCTGAAACAGAAGACAGTGCCCGCGCCAAAAGCTTATCGACGCAGCCCGTATCGTGAAGCCACCACGGTTTTTCGTGTCCCCGAGTCGCTGTTGCCAACCGTGTACCCGCTCCTTGACCACGCGCGGCAGGACGTGGAAGACGCCGCATGGCTTGACCGCTGAGGGCATTTGCGAAGCAGGTGATGTTGGCGTAAAATGTGTACACACAGATTCACAACCTAAGAGGCATCCACATGGAAACGACAAAGGTAGGCATACGCGAGTTCCGCTCCGACTTGGCCGAGTACATCGCATCCAGCACGCCCGTTGCCGTCACCCGGCATGGCCAAACAGTTGGCTACTTCATCCCCACGCAGGGACAGGTTGAAGCAGACATCGCAGCCTTGAAAAAAGCCAGTAAGACTTTGGACAAGCTGCTTGAGGCGCAGGGCGTGGATGTTGAGTCCGTGGTTCAAGACTTCAAAGCAGCACGCAGGAAAGCCAGCACACCCGCTAAAAAGCTGAAAGTCAAAGCGGCATGAGTGGCAAAGCCATCGTTCTTGATGCGAATATTTTGATTCGTGCAGTGCTTGGAAAGCGGGTACGTGAACTGATTTTTGACAACGCTGCAACGGTCAAGTTCTTTGCCCCTGATGTTGCCTACGCAGATGCGCGAAAGTATCTGCCCGCGCTGTTAAAAAAGCGCGGGGTTGATTCCAGTGCGGCAATGGTGGTGTTGGATAGGCTTGAGGGTGTTGTGCAATCCATTGATGCGGAACTCTATGCAGGCATGCAACAGCAGGCGTTGCAACGCATCGCAGTTCGTGATGCGGAAGACTGGCCTGTGTTGGCTTGTGCAATGACGTTGGGTTGTCCAGTCTGGACTGAAGACACGGACTTTTTTGGCACTGGTGTAGCGACCTGGACATCAGACCGTATCGCTTTGTATTTGGCATGAGGCAGACCGAAATAAAAAGGCTGATGGAAACGCAACTGGTCGAAGGCGTTGAAGTGCATCGCGGTTCTGGCAACGTGTTTGCTGACCTTGGCCTAGCCGATGCCGAAAAGCTCAAGATCGAAACTGGCTTGGTGATCGAAATCCGCAAGGCAATTAAAGTGCGCAATCTGACCCAGCAGGAAGCGGCCAAGCTCATGGGCATCACCCAACCGAAGGTCTCCGACATGATGCGTGGTGACTTCACCAACTTGTCCGAACGCAAGCTGATGGATTGCCTCACCCGGCTCGGCTGCGACATTGAAATCGAGGATCGTCCCGCAAAAGCAGAGATTGGGTATTTGATGCTTGCTACTGCCTAATCTCCTACAGGAAAAGATTAAAGGGACTAGACCGTTAGACGAGCCCCAGTCAGTTCCTTAATTCTCAACTGTCTGCCATCCTCAGCGATCCAAAGGTGCTGTTTGCCTTTTCTGACCAGCGCGTTGTAATAGAAGACGTGACTTTTTGCTTTGCTGGTTCCTGCCTCAGTAACGACATAAATCACGTAGTCTGAGCGATGCTCCGGGGACAACATTTTTTTGAATTCATTTGGTGTCAATTCGACGCAAACCACGTTGCCGGACAACCCCTTCACTTCAATCTTGAGTATTTCGTTGCTACGTGTGGCAGTCAAATCCCACCCGACACCATCCTGCTCAACGCTTTGAATTTGCCAGGAGCCTCCTTCGACTGATTCGTAGAATTTCGTGGCGTGCCTTATCGCCGCAACTTCAATCATCTTTCGGATTTCCGGGTTTGAATTTCGAGGCGACCGAATGGGAGGTGAGTGTTTTATTGAATCCAATGCTCCGCCAGAATTCACGTACTGACGCACCTTGTCCCGAAATGCATCAGTGCCACCGTACCACCTCGGACTTTGTCCCAAATTCCCCGCAACCTTTGCGGTTGGAATCTGCATAGGTCTTTGAAGCGCAGGAAGAAGGGTGGCATCAGCGTGATTCGCAACGATGCAATACTCAACCTCAACGTTGGGCGCTCGCGCAATCGTGGCGTTGCCTACGCGCTTATAGACCGTAGCGTTTCGATACCAGCCAACGATGCGAGTCTGTTTGCTTCTAGGTTCACGAGCAATGAAAATAACCGTCACACCACTAACCGAATCATCACTCTTTGCTGCACCTAGCTTGGTGAGATCAAAGTCAGATGGTCGCCCCGGAACATAGCCATAAACATGGCCTCGATATGGTTTGAAATTCCATGCTTCATGTCCCCATTTGTGATTCTTTAACCAGCCATGATTTCCGATGGTTGGGTCATCGTCAGATTGTCCATCGTAGCGTTTCATCCAACCTATATTTACGAACAGTAGTGACTCAGGCATCTTGCCTCCAAGGCATCTTTTTGATGACGCATGATAAGGTGCCAAATCCGTTCACAGTAAGGAAGGTATTTTTCGCTTCGCCACTGGGCGGATGTACTTCGCCAAAGTCACATCTGATTTGTGCCCGGTTTGCTCGCGTATCTGCCACGGCTGCAAACCCTTTTCCGCTGCGCTCGTGCAGTAGCCAGCCCTCAAGCTGTGGCCGCTGACGTTTTTGGAGTCGCCGCCCACACGCGCCACCGATGCCTTCACCACCAGTGCCACCGATTGCGCTGACAACCCATGCCGTGCAATGCGGTCATGACGGGTGACTGCACGAAAAACATACCCCTCTTTGATACCTGCGATTTCCAGCCAATCCACCAAGGCACGCACCGGACAGCGGTCGCCGTTGGCATGGGGAATGAACACGGTTCGGCCTTGACGGTCTTGGTCAAGTCTTCGACGATGGCAAGAAAATTTCTAAACCATTGGGCAGGTGTGTGATGTGATCCACCATCACGCCGACAAGTTCTGACCTGCGCATGGCTGATGCAAACCCCACCAGTAGCAGTGCGCGATCCCGTGCCGCTTTGACTCGCATCTTTTGGCGGTCGATCATTACCAGCGCGGCCAACAAGTCGTCTTTGAGCATAGGCTGTACCTGCCGCTGCTTGGTGCCCAGCGTGCGGCGGATGCCCTGCATCACACGTTTGACGGTTTCGCTTTGGGCAGGGGATTTCAAAGATTTTTCAAGGTGCGCCTTGTGGATGGCGGTCAGTCGGCGCTCGATGGTCGCCACGGATAATTTTTCTGCACACGAGGCCAGGTATTCGGCCAAAACAGCAGGGCTGGCCGGAATGCTCCCGCCGTTGGCTAGAAAACTTCTTAAATCCGAGGCATAGGCGCGTTTTGTGGCCGCCGATTGACTTGCCGCCAGAAAGTGCTCGGCAGTGCTAGAAAAACCGCTCAAAACGGCCTCTGGTGGCGTTTCTAGCGTGCTGTTTAATGTGGTGGTGCTGCGCACAGACAAAGCTGCGCCAGCGCCCTTGGTCAGCATGGCTGCTTTGTTTGTGGACAGGGCTGTGCGCTGTTAACAAGGTCCTCAGCGGTCCGGTGATCGCGATCATCGCAGACGCAGAGGTCGCTCTTGCCTAACGGCGCCAATTTGGTTGCGCTTGAAAACCTCGCCAACGCGGGGCAGCTCAAGCGGGAGCTAACCGATGCCCTGGAGATCGAGCGCTTGCTGGCGATGGCTCGGCGTCGCCTGGCTGATGCGCGGATTGACGGGCAATCCTTGGAAGGCGGGTTTTTGGTGGCGTATCATTTGGCACACGCGGCGTCACTCGCTGCGTTGCGCCAGTTTGGATAGCGAAGTGCGTTACCTCGTCTTCCAACGTCTCGCGCATACAATCGGATGGCCACCGTCCAAGTGGTGTTTGTTCGACGACGCGCATCGCAAACGAAATCTTGCGGAGTACGAGGGATTTCTTGAGGTAGATGGCGCGGCGTTAAAGGAACTGATCATGTTGACTGAGCAACTATTGAGCGCTGCGGTGGTGTTAACGAAAAACTGAGAAAGAGAAGCGAATGCGCCAAAACATTTCATCGGGCACACCGTGGGAATCCAAAGTCGGTTACTCGCGTGCGGTTCGTGTGCGCAATCATGTATGGGTGGCCGGAACCACTGCCTCGGATGCAAGCGGGGCGGTAATGGCGGTAGGCAACGCGGGGGAGCAGACGCGTTACATTCTGCAAAAAATCGAGCGTGCCTTGGCAGAAGCGGGTGCGTCACTGCGCGATGTGGTTCGTACTCGCTTGTATGTGACCAATATCGCCGATTGGCAGGCCGTGGGCGGCGTTCACGGTGAGTTCTTCGGTGACATCCGCCCGGCTTCAACCATGGTGGAAGTCTCCAAATTGATCGACCCACAGCACTTGGTCGAAATCGAAGTTGATGCCTTTGTTGGTGTTGGCGCGGTTGGGTAGCACGTCGGAATAGCGCCGCTGGGTAGCGATATATGTTCGAGCACATCTCCAAACCGGTTTTACCGCGGGCGCAATTCATCTCCCGACAATGGTGGGCGCTGCTGCTGGGCGTCGCGCTGATCACTGTCTCACTTGTCATTGGCATGATCGGGTACCGTTACTTTTTTGCGAAGCTTGATTGGGCAGACGCATTTGTGAACGCCGCAATGATCCTCTCGGGGATGGGGCCGCTGGCGGTACCCGAGACGACCGCAGCCAAGATCTTTTCGGGCGTGTACGCAATTTATTCGGGGCTGATGTTGGTGATGAGTGCCGGTATCGTGTTTGCGCCGTTGGTGCATCGTTTTTTGCATAAACTGCATGCTGATGAAGACGATCTCCGCGAAAAAATCGCTCGTGAAAAGAAATCAAAACCCTAGTAAGGACGGCAGTTTTCGAGCATTTTGGGCTGAAAATGCCCGCCAATGCTTGTGTTTTGCCTTGGCAGAAAAGTGGCCTATATGAGTGCTGACCTGGCGACGGCAGATGAAAAGTTTATGCGACACGCGCTCGCGCTCGCCGGTGAGGCCGCCGCCTTGGGCGAAGTGCCTGTCGGCGCGGTATTGGTCAAAGACGGCGAGGTGGTCGGTGAAGGATTCAATCATCCCATCTCATCAAGCGACCCCACGGCGCACGCCGAAATTGTCGCGTTACGCGACGCTGCCAAACGAATCGATAACTATCGGCTGACAGATTGCACGCTGTATGTCACCTTGGAGCCCTGCGCGATGTGTGTGGGGGCGATCTTGCATTCGCGTGTGGCGCGGATTGTCTGGGGGGCGGCAGAGCCGAAAAGTGGCGCTTGCGGGTCGGTCGTCAACCTAGCGGCTGAGTCAAAGCTCAATCACCACGCAACTTTTATCGGTGGCGTTTTGGCTGGCGAAAGTGGTGAGATACTCAGGTCATTCTTCCGCCAGAGAAGATAAGCGAAAAAAATAGTGATGCTCAACCACCTGTCCGCGCTCGATGCGTTGTTCCTGTATCTGGAGACGCCGGAAACACCGATGCACGTTGGCAGCTTGATCTTGATGGAGAAGCCGAAAGGTCATCGGACCAGCTTCTACAAAAACATTCGCGCACATATCGCCGCACGTATGCATTTGGCACCGCTGTTTTCGCGCAAGCTGGCCTTTATGCCGTTTGATCTGGCGAATCCGATCTGGGTGGAGGCTGACGAGATCGACCTCGATGGGCACATCCAATGGTTGAAGTTACCCAAGCCCGGCACCCGCCTCCAACTTGAATCGGCTGTGGCGAAGCTACATGAAGGCATGCTCGACCGTGATCGTCCGCTGTGGCAGTTCACCGTCATCGAAGGTCTTGAATCGGGCGAGGTCGCGTTCTACGCCAAGATTCACCACGCGGGGTTAGATGGGCAGGGTGGTGTTGCGTTAGCCCAAGCCGTACTCGATATCGAGCCCAGGCCTGCGGCGAGGGAAAAATCAACAACAGAAAAGTCAGCCGCCGCGTCCTCGGCCTCGTCCTCGTCCCTGACGCCATCGGCCGCACGCATGATCTCCGCCGCCTTCCGTACCAGCGTGGCGCAGTACGGCAAGATACTTAGGGAAGCGCCGATTTAATGAATTTTTGAGCGTCACTGTATAAAAGCGCCAAACGCACCTCTGCGCCGCTGTTTTGTTGCTCAGTTTTTTCTTACGCAGCGTATTGATGCCTCTTTTGCTGCGCACCTCTCGTGTTTAGTTGCCATTTGGCTGCCTTTTTGCGGCAATTCGCCGCCTTGCCCCACTACGGACACAACTTCCCCCTCACCATATACAAATTACTCAAGGCAAACAGCACGTTAAGCTGTGCATCGTTCTTGGCAATGCCTTGGTAGCGTGTCTTCTTGTGCTTGAAGATATTCTTGACCACATGGAACGGATGCTCTACCTTGGCGCGAATGCTGGCCTTCAGCTTCTCGTAGGCCAGCGCCAGATCCTTTTGCCAGCACGCCGCCATCTCCTTGAGCGGCTTGCGGCGTTTGGCAATGCGCCACTTCATCTCAACCGCACGTCCTTGTAGCTTGGCGACGACTTCCTCGCGCTTTGCCGCGCCAACGTAGCCCGCATCTGCACCCATGCACGCCTCTTCACCATGCATCAGATTGGCCGTCTGACTGACGTCACTCTCATGCGCGGCTGTACTCACCACCGTGTGCACCAAGCCTGACTGCTCATCCGCGCCTATGTGTGCTTTCATCCCAAAGTGCCATTGGTTGCCTTTCTTGGCTTGATGCATTTCTGGGTCGCGCTTGCGTGACTTGTTCTTGGTGGAACTGGGCGCGGCGATCAGGGTGGCGTCAATGAGTGTGCCTTGACTCATGAGCAACCCGCGCTCTTTGAGTAGTGCATTGACCTCCTTGAGCATGGCTTGCGGCAATGCGTTCTTTTCGAGCAGGTGACGAAAGTCCATGAGTGTGGTGCTGTCAGGCACACTGGATACGGCAAGATCAATGGCGCAGAAGTTGCGTAGCGCTTGGCTGTCGTAAATCGCGTCTTCTACCGCAACATCGGCTAACCCGTACCACTGTTGAATAAAATACATGCGCAGCATGCGTTCAATGCCAATCGGCGGGCGGCCACGTCTGCCGCTCTTCGGGTAGTGCGGCTCCACCACGGCAATGAGTCTCTCCCACGGCACAACCTGTTCCATCTTGGCCAAAAAGATATCGCGCCGCGTGAGCTTCTTCTTGGCGCTGTATTCGACTTGGGCAAAACTCATTTGCTGTGGCTTCGTAGATTTGTTGTCCATGGCGCTGTCAGGTTGTGTGGGCTTGCAGCAAAAACGTTTCTACTATGCTTGCCGTTGGCAGAGGTTGTGAATAAATCGGCGTTTCCTTAAAGCCGTGCCCAATGCGGTAAAGATGGTTGGCGGGCTGACGGTGTCGGCATTGTCGGCGTCTCAAGCGAAGAAGTTGGGCGCACCGTCCGAGCAACTCACCGGCGTCATCGACTCGGCGGCGAGCCTGGCGAATGTGGCTGCCAGCGTGGCAACACTGAAGGCGACGGATACACCGCTGCAGGCAGCGAAGAAGTTGCTACGCGGTTACGAAAAAACGGGCATCAAGTTAGGCCCGCGCACACCGCTCAATGTCACCATCGGCGGCAAACGATCCTTTGCGACCGCACGACTGCCGCTCGATGAGACCAAAGCAATCGCCAAACACTTCGAGGTTAAGCTCAACGAAATCGTGCTGGCCACTTGTGCCGGTGCATTGCGACGCTATTTTGCCAAGGACAAAGCGGCGCTTGCGAAGGCGATGGTCAGTGCGGTACCGGCCAGCTTGAGGGCGCCGGGAGACACGTCACAGAATAATCAAGTGACCATGATGCTGATCAATCTGGCGACGAATATCGCTGATCCTGCCAAGCGCATTGAGGCGATTAAGAAGTCAAGCGAAGCCGCTAAGATGGCGACGGGCGCAATGAAGGGGGTGATGTCTAGCGCGACATCAGATTTGCCCACGCTGGGCATCCCTTGGTTAATGTCGATCATCACGCCGCTGTATAAAGCGGCGGTCGCGACTAATCGAATACCGGTTGTGGCGAATGTGGTCATTTCTAATATCCCAGGGCCGCCAATACCGCTGTACATGGCAGGGGCAAAAATGACCGCCTACTATCCGGTTTCCATTGTCACGCACGGTCTCGCGTTGAACATCACGATTCATAGTTACGCCGGTATGCTCGACTATGGTTTTATCGCCGCTAAAGACGAAGTGCCGAAGCTCGATAAGTTTGCCGGCATGCTGCGCGCCGCACATGAAGAGTTGCGGGCGTTGGCTGTGCGTACAGAAGCATCGACCAAGGTCGCCAAAAAGGTTGCAACGCGCACCCCGAAGGTGACCTTAACGACGAGCAAGCAGACCGCGACGGCGACGACCAAAAGAGCTGTCAAACGCACCCCATCGAAGACGCGATAGCCGTCCCCCCAATTAACAAAATTTGTTTTGAACATGGCCATACTAAAGAAGCAAACGTCGAAGTCGTCCCGCCACGCGCCCCCCTCGGAGGAGGAGCGTCCATTGTGGGCGGCGGAAATAGAACGGATGGAGCGGCAACTCAAGGCACCTAATGCACTATTGCTGGCAATGGAGGCTCGGGCACCGTGGGAGTTTGGTGCCACGCTTGCGGCGTGGCCGCTTTTGAAGAACGCGCCGGTGGGTGATGGTCATGCGGTGATTGTTTTTCCTGGGCTAGGCGCAGGTGATTTGTCGACCGTGCCGCTACGAAATTTTTTATCGGGACAAGGCTACGACACCTACGGCTGGGATCTGGGTCGCAACATGGGACCCCGCGAAGGCGTGCTGCAAAAAAGTATTGATCGTATCGGTGATATCGTGAAAGCGACCGGGCGGCGGGTGTCGCTTGTTGGTTGGAGCCTTGGGGGCATTTACGCACGCGAATTTGCGAAAGCCTTACCCGACTTTGTGCGTAGCGTGGTGACGCTGGGAACACCGTTTTCGGGCGACCCAAAAGCGACTAATGCGTGGTGGTATTACGAATATGCCAGTGGGCACAAGCTCAATGACCCGCACCTGTTGGCGCAGTTGAAACAGCCGCCGTCCATACCAACGACGTCAATCTACTCGCGTACCGATGGTGTGGTCGCGTGGCAGTTGTCGCACCAAACGCCGGGCAAACTTGCCGAGAATATTGAAGTTGTTGCGAGCCACATCGGCATTGGGCTGAATCCCACTGCGCTTTACGCGGTCGCGGATCGATTGTCGCAGCCAGAGGGCAAGTGGCGCTCGTTTGATCGGAGCGGATGGCGACAGTATTTTTATCGCGATACTGAGCGCGGCGAGTAATGCTGACTAATGCATGACTAATACCGACTAACGATGCCGAATATTGACGCCAACGGTATTAGCCTGCATTACGAGGCGCGTGGCCATCCCGAGCGTCCACCCATCGTGTTGGTCATGGGGCTGGGTGTACAGATGATTCTGTGGCCCGAGCCGTTTTGTGAAATGTTGGTCGATCGTGGCTTCTATGTTGTGCGGTTTGACAATCGCGATGCAGGATTGTCCACCCAGCTCGATTGGCTGGGCACCCCGAATATTCCCCTGCAGTACCTGCGTTACATGATGGGTTTGAGCGTCAAGGCACCCTACAGCCTTGACGATATGGCGATGGATACGTCAGCGCTAATCGGCGCACTCGGTCTGCCGCGTGTGCATCTGGTTGGTGCCAGCATGGGCGGCATGATCGCGCAGAACCTTGCCGCGTCGCTACCGTCGCGGGTGGCAAGTTTGACCTCAATCATGTCCACCACTGGGCGGCGCAGCTTGCCCAAGGCAAGCTGGCGAACCATGCGGGCGATTTTGAGCCGACCAGCGAAGCCTAAAGATGTGCAGGCGGCGGTAGAGCGCATGATGTATCTGCTCAATACCATCAGCAGCCAGACCTATCGACCCGACCAGGCGCGTTTGCGCGCCCTGTGTGAGCAGCACGTTGCGCGGCGCAACAATCCACCGGGTGGTGCGCGGCAAATCGCCGCGATTGCGGCGAGTGACGACCGCACCAAAATCGTCCGACAAATCAAGGTGCCGACGCTGGTGTTGCACGGCGACCAAGACGAGTTGATTCCCTACCCGGCGGGGTTGGAAACCGCACGCGCCATCCGCGAGGGCGGCGGCGAGGCGCGTGCGGTGATTGTCGAAGGTATGGGGCACGACCTACCCGAGCCGCTATGGCCGCGATTGGCGGATGAAATCGCGCAACATTGTCAAGCCGCTGACGACGCCAGCGCGAAAAAAGAAGCATGATTTCGCTTGAATTCTGCCGGCCCCTGGAGAGGGCGCAGAGGTAAAATTGATGTCTGTGATTTCAGGTTCTGCAATGTCCTCCCCCCTTTCTGTCCCCTCCGGCCCCTCAGGCCCCTCAGGCCCCTCCGGCTCTTCCGGTCCTTCTGCCCCTGCTGCCCCTGCCGCCCCTGCCGCCCCGTTCGTTCATCTTCGGCTACACACCGAATTTTCGATCACGGATGCGATTGTTCGTGTTGACGAAGCTGTTAGCAAGGCGGCAGACGATTTGATGCCGGCGCTGGCGATCACGGACGCGGCAAATCTGTTTGGCGCGGTGAAGTTTTTCCAGCGCGCGCGTGGTCGCGGTGTGCAGCCCATCATCGGCTGCGAGGTCGCCATCGAAAACACGAAGTCGCGTGACCACGCCTCGCGTATTGTGTTGTTGTGCCGAACGGAAGCGGGTTATCTCAATTTGTGTCAGCTCCTCACACGCGCCTTTCGCGAAAACATGTGGCGTGGTCGCGCCGAATTGCGTCGTGAGTGGCTGGTGGGATCGGCGACCGAAGGTCTGATTGCTTTGTCGGGTGCGGCAGCAGGGGATGTCGGCCAGGCGCTGCTGCAAGGAGACACGAAACGCGCAATCGCCTTGGCGAATGGCTGGGCGAAGGATTTCGCAGATGCCTTCTACATCGAAGTGCAGCGTGCGGGCCGGGAAAACGACGAGTCATACAATGCCGCCGCGCTGAATCTGGCGGGCGTGGCGAATCTGCCGGTCGTGGCCACCCATCCGATTCAATTTATGGCCCCGGAAGACTTCAAGGCGCACGAAGCACGGGTGTGTATTGCCCGTGGTGAGGTATTGGGGGATAAGCGACGCGTGCAGGAGTTCACCACGGAGCAGTACTTTAAGAGCTCAGCCGAGATGGTTGCACTGTTCGCCGACCTTCCCGAGGCAATTGAGAATAGTGTTGAGATCGCCAAACGTTGTCATTTCGAGTTTACGTTGGGCAAGTCGCGGTTGCCGAATTTCCCGACGCCAAATGGCGAATCAATTGACGAGTTCCTGTTGGCCTCCGCGACGGCGGGCCTCGAACAACGCTTGTTGGTGTTGTATCCAGATGTCACCGAGCGTGATGCGGCAAGGCCGAAATACACCGCCCGACTAGAGTTTGAAGTGAAGACCATCGTCAAGATGGGCTTCCCAGGTTACTTCCTTATCGTTGCCGACTTTATCGGTTGGGCAAAAAACAATGGTGTGCCGGTCGGCCCCGGGCGCGGCTCTGGCGCGGGCTCACTGGTGGCGTATTCATTGGGCATTACCGACCTTGATCCGCTGCACTATGACTTGCTGTTCGAGCGTTTTCTTAACCCCGAACGTGTTTCGATGCCCGACTTTGATATCGACTTTTGTCAAGAAGGCCGTGATCGTGTCATCGATTATGTAAAGAACAAATACGGCCACGATTCGGTGTCGCAGATTGCCACCTTCGGTACGATGGCCGCCAAGGCTGTGATCCGTGATGTGGGGCGTGTTCTCGGCATGAGCTACAACCACGTTGATGGTATTGCCAAACTGATTCCCAATCAGCTCGGTATCACACTCGCAGAGGCGATCAAACAAGAACCGCAATTTAATGATCGCATTAAGAGCGAGGAAGAAGTTGCCGAGTTGATGGAGCTGGCACTCAAGCTCGAAGGCATCACACGTAACGTGGGTATGCACGCCGGTGGTGTGCTGATTGCGCCCGGACCACTGACCGACTTCACGCCGCTTTATGTCGCGGATGGCTCGGATTCGTTTGTCAGCCAGTACGATAAGGATGACGTCGAGGCGGTCGGGCTGGTCAAGTTCGACTTCCTTGGCCTGACAACACTCACCATTATCGAAGAAGCCGTTGAGCTAATTCGTGCGCGCCAGTATGGTGAGCCTGCGACAGACTTCGATCTTCAACATATCCCGCTGGACGACGCAGCGGCCTACGGCGTATTTGCACGCGGCAGCACGGTGGCAATCTTCCAGTTTGAAAGTGGCGGGATGCGCGACTTGATCGTGAAGGCGCGCCCCGGTTCGGTGGAAGATTTGACGGCACTAAACGCGCTGTATCGTCCGGGCCCGATGGAGCTGATCCCGGACTACATACGCCGCAAGACGGGCGCAGAGAAGGTGACTTACCTTGATGCGCGGGTTGAGCCGATTTTGTCGCCGACCTACGGCATCATGGTCTATCAAGAACAGGTGATGCAGATCGCCCAGGTGGTCGGCGGATATTCACTCGGCGGTGCAGATTTATTGCGCCGTGCGATGGGTAAAAAGAAGCCCGAAGAGATGGCGAAACATCGCGGCATCTTTGCCGAAGGCGCGGTGAACAACGGTATTGGCAAGGGTGTGGCCAACGAGTTGTTCGACTTCATGGAGAAGTTTGCCGGTTACGGCTTCAACAAATCACACTCCGCAGCCTATTCGCTGGTGGCGTATCACACTGCCTATTTGAAGGCGCATTTCCCGGCCGAGTTTATGGCAGCCAATATGAGCTGCATCATGGATTTCACCGACAAGGTTCAGCTCATTGCCGACGACGCACGGACGATTGGCCTGACCCTACTGCCGCCGGATATCAACCTTGGCACGTATCGTTTTCTGCCGACTGATGAACGCACGATTCGGTACGGCTTAGGCGCAGTGAAGGGGACCGGGCGCAACGCGATTGAGGCCATTGTCGCGGCGCGAGATGCCAAAGGCGGTGGCGGACCCTTCCGCGACCTGCTCGATTTTGTCAAACGTGTTGACCGCGGCCATGTCAATCGCCGTGCGATTGAGGCACTGATTCGTGCCGGGGCATTTGATGCCATCGAGCTAAATCGTGCGGCACTGATCGCCACGCTACCGCAAGCCATTGAGCTCGCGGATAAGGCGCTGCGCGACGCACAGCAGGTGAATTTGTTTGGTGATAGCTCCCCGGAAGCAGGCGGTAGTCTGGCGTTGGTGCCGGTACCCATGTGGTCTGATCGTGACCGCCTGACAAACGAAAAGACCGCGCTCGGTTTTTATCTCTCCGGGCATCCGTTCACCAGTTATGCGCGTGAGATACGTCAATTCGCCACAACCTTGTTGTCGGATTTGCAGCCAAAAAATGATTCGATTTTGATGGCGGGCATCCTGTATGACCAGCGAGTGCGTAACGGCAAGCGTGGCCGGATGTGTGTCATGACACTCGACGACGGCAGTGCGCGTGTCGATGTGGTGGCTTATAGCGATGTGTTCGACAAGCGTCGCCAAATCATTCGCGACGATCAGCCGCTGATTGTTCGTGGACGTGTATCGCCCGACGAATTTTCTGGCGGATTGCGGGTGATTGCGGATGATGTGATTGGCATGGATGAGGCGCGTAAGTTTGTGCGACAGATGACCTTATCGATGAACGGACAAGCCGATAGCGCCAAGTTGCGTCGATTGTTGTCACCCCATCTCGCACCCGATGCGCGTGATGCAGTGCAAGTGAAGATTGTTTACAACAACGGTGAAGCCGAAGTGCCGGTGGTGCTACCGGACCAATGGCGGGTTTCGGTCACAGAGCCGCTGGTGACGGCGCTTGCGGAGTGGTTGACGCCGGACAACATCGTGCTCGAATACGACGCCTCAAACATGATGCCGCCACCTCCTCCACGCGGCTGGCGGGACAACTATCAGCCTGCGTTTTCGGGCAGCGGCGAGTACTAGGAGAAAATCGAAACTCGCCGATTGGCGGGCGTTTCCAAGCGATTTGGCTTGGAAACGCCCGCAGGTAGCCGTCCTACGTTTTTGGGAACGACACCGTCGCGAGCGGGCGAAGTTCGTGCCGAGGGGTTTGGCAAACACGGGGCACGCACCCAGTGTACGGCGAGCACCGCAGGCGCGAAATTCGCCCACGCAGCAGGTTTATAGAAGTGCCCTTTACTTCGCACGTCTGTCCAAGACGATGAAATTGACGTCGTAGGTATTCTGTTCATCTGCGCCATGGTGATTCCCCAAAACTTCCCGCCGATTGCGTGATGTAGGTTTGGGAAAGACTGTGCCCGCTGCCGAATTTGACATCTAAACCCGCGCGATGGACAGGTCTGCACGACCACGACTTACGACAGCAAGTACTCGCATCTGAGAAAAAACGCTTTTGAAATTTAAACGTGACTGGGATTACTCGATTAAGCCGTGTTTTGTTTGCGATATGGAGTTTACAATCGACACGGGCATGTGCAGCATGGACGCTTCGCTCGCCGCTGCCGCCGACGCATTGTTGGTTGCTGGGGTTTGCGGGGTATCAGCAGGCGTAGCCTGTGCCCCAGCCACCGTCGTTGGTATAGTTGGATTGGCCGCCATTTGGACATGGTATCAAGAGTGTATGGTCGGCGCTCGGGGTAGATATATGTCGTGTCGTTCTAGCTGCTAGTAAGGCTGTTTAGTCAAGCGTCAATGAGCGGTATGTTAGGGCATGCCGCTCATCGGAGCCGCTCTGCGTTGGTATCTGGCTGCAATATGCGTTGGAGGTAACGATGAAAAACAGGTTGAATTCCTTCTTGGTGTCAGATGGCGGGCACTTCGTTCACTTGGTGTATCCGAATTTCGGGCTTGGTCGCTCAAAGCCAACGAGAGAAGTTGTTTCCCTGCTAGCTTCGGTAGCAATAATCGCAATAATCCTCGGCGCGGTTGTAGCTGCTATCGACGCCCGCTGGAATCCATTCTGGGCAGACTCTCAGTTGTGGTTGCCTCGCGAGCTGCAGAAGTTTCCCGATCCGTTTAATTCAAAGTTCGTCGTTTGTTTTGTCTTCGGCATTGGCCTCGCAGTGAGCGTACGCACGATGACATTTGCGTACGTCAGATTCAGTCGGCCGTATAACTGGCTGCTCGCGCCCTTGCCATTGACCATCACACTTGTGTACGGCGCTCATAACGTTGTGGGGAGATTTTCAGTCTCTACTATGTCAATGACATATGATGGCTCGATGCTCATAGCTCCCTCTAATGGGCTTGGCTTTTTTATAGGCAACCTTGCAGCCTTCTGCATTTATTTTCTTTACGTTTGGTGCTTCAGGAACCGCACCTTATTGGGCTAGTCAAAAACGCCGGCGTTGGTTATGCGGAAAGCGGCGAGTATTAGTCATCGAGTCATCGAGTCATCGAGTCATCGAGTCATCGACAGAGACGCATACTTCTATAGATCTCAAACTTGTAGGTGTGTTTTGATTACCCCCTTCAAGTGTGGATATGTGTTGATTCCCTCCCCTTGGAGGGAACGGTTAGGGTGAGGATGGGTTCTATCTGACCAGCCTATCAAAGACGATGAAGTCGACATCGTAGGCGTTCCTCTCGTCTTTAGAACGAGATCGGCGCGAAATTTCTCGCCACTCGGTCTGCGGCAGCGGCGGAAAAAACGTGTCGCCATCAACATTGGCGTTAATCGCCGTCAGGTACACACGATCTGCGATCGGCAGCGCGGTCTCATACAGCGTCGCGCCACCAATGACAAAGGCAGTTTGATCGGTGACGAGTGCAAGCGCGGCAGCAGCCGATGTTGCAACCTCTACGCCGTCGTGGTGCCATGCCGCGTTACCCGTCACCACGATATTGCGCCGGCCGGGTAATGGTCGGCCAATGGACTCAAACGTTTTGCGCCCCATGATGATTGGATGGCCCATGGTGATTTGTTTGAAGTAGGCGAGTTCAGCGGGCAGGTGCCACGGCATCTTTCCACCAAGACCGATGACATTATTGTTGGCCGTTGCCACAATCAAGTTCAGCATGATCGAGTGTGCCTAAACAGCGATCGGCGCTTTGATGGCCGGATGCGGGTCGTAACCTTCCAGCGTGAAGTCCTCAAACTTGAAGCCAAGAATGTCAGTCACTTCGGCGTTCAACCACATGATCGGTGCGGTGCGCGGCTGGCGAGCCAATTGCTCACGCGCCTGATCGAGGTGATTTGAGTACAGATGCGCATCGCCGAGTGTATGCACAAAGTCGCCGGGCTTGAGCCCACAAACTTGCGCCACGATCATCGTCAGGAGCGCGTAGGAGGCGATATTGAATGGCACACCGAGGAAGATGTCGGCACTACGTTGGTAAAGCTGGCAGGATAACTTGCCGTCGGCGACGTAGAACTGAAAGAGCGCATGACATGGTGCCAATGCCATCTTTGGAATATCGGCGACGTTCCACGCTGAGACAATCATGCGGCGCGAATCAGGATTCGATTTAATCTGCGCGATGACATCTTGAACCTGGTCGATATGCTTGCCGTCGGGAGTCGGCCACGAGCGCCACTGATAGCCGTATACCGGACCGAGGTTACCTTCGGCGTCCGCCCATTCATCCCAGATGGTGACGTTGTTGTCGCGCAGATAGGCGATGTTGGTGTCACCCTTCAAGAACCACAGCAACTCGTGGATGATCGAGCGAAGATGTAATTTTTTGGTGGTGAGTAGCGGAAACGATTCAGCCAATGGAAAGCGCATTTGGTAGCCGAAGACTGATCGTGTGCCGGTGCCGGTGCGGTCGGATTTCTCGGTGCCGTGTTCGAGCACGTGACGCATGAGGTCTAAGTAAATGTGGTCGACATGGTTTGTCATGCCTGGTCCTTTGAGATGTGCGCCATCAACTGCGCGACAGCATCGGCGACTGAGGTGGTGGCGGTGTCGATGACAAGCTCAGATATTGAAGGAATTTCATAAATGTCGCTGACGCCGGTGAAGTGCGCGATTTCGCCGCGTCGCGCCCGAGCATAAAGCCCCTTCACATCGCGGCCCTCGCATACCGAGAGCGGGGTGGATAAATGTACCAACACAAATTTTCCATGAGCCGATATCAATTCCCGTGCGCGCAATCGAGCCTCATCGTAAGGGGCAATCGCGGCAGAGATCACGATACCGCCGTGTTTAACGACCTCGGCGGCCACGAATGCGATGCGTGCGATATTGGTATCGCGGTCGGCTCGGGAGAAGCCCAATTCTTTCGACAGGTGCGTCCGTACCACATCGCCGTCGAGCAACGTGACCGCACGGCTTTGCGAACGCTCGACGGCTTCGCGGAGTGAACTGGCAATGGTGGATTTTCCCGATCCTGATAGGCCGGTGAGAAAAAAGCAGATGCCGCGTGGCAGAGGGGATGGTGGTTGGGCTTGAACGGACATTTGATGATTTTAGGGGTTTCCGATTGACTTACATATGTGCCCACCGTGGGGCGCACGACGACACCGTGAGGCACAAAAGAAAACGCCCCGCGGTGCGGGGCGTTTGCCGGAGTCGTGGTGCCTACTCCTCCTCACCGGAAAGTTTGTAGGTAATCAATAGTTGCGCCACATAACCGGCCGTGTCCTTTTCAAATTGGCAGGCGCCTGAGTTAATCACCCCCATCGCGGCACGATCAAACACGCGACGCGGATTGGCGTTAGCAACCTCTACGCTGATCGCCTTGCCATCCGCCCCCACCTGAATGGCCAGCGTGACGGTGCCCTCGGTACCTGCTCGTCGCGCCTCTCGTGGGAACGATGCTTGGAACGCGGCGGCACACTCAGGGCGGTTGGTAATCGAGCCAAAGCCACGCGGACCTACTGGCCGCTGTACCGCTGGCGGTGCAGGTGGAGCGGGAACATAGGCCTGTACCGGCGGTGGTGTCGGCACTGACTCCACCACAGGTGCGGTGGAGGTCGTGGTCGGCGCAACTTCGGGCGGTGGCACGTAGTTAGGCGGTGGCGGAATATCTTGTTTTGGCTGCGGCTTAACCGGCTCTGGCGGGGGCGGTGGTGGGGGCGGCGGCTCAGGCGGCAGTACAACTTCCACGATACTTGCTGGCGCCACGGCCTTCATGAATTTCTGTCCAGCACCGGTGAAGATCATCCACCCCAGAAAGATGTGAAATGCCACTACAAAGATGATACCCGCCATGTGCTTTTTGGGGTCGCGCTGACGCTGCGCCCAACCAGACATGACAATCATTCCTTCAGTTTCCGTCTTGGCCGTGCTCATGAAATCTTCTCCAACCTGTGTTGCCTGCAATCGGGTTTGCGTCTGCTGGACTGACCAATCATCAGCGGAACTGTTCGCCGCCGATGATGGCGAGTTTTTGTAACCCGCGTCGCTGCGAGTTTGCCAGTACAAAGGCGACCCCTTCGTAACGTGCGGACTTGTCTGGACGCACCATGATGTTTGGCTGTGGTGAAATCTTTGCCGTTTCAATCATGTTCGCATCCAGTGTGGGGCGATCAATTGGTGCGCCGTTCCAGAAAATCTGGCCAGTGCGATCAATGTCGATGCGAACTTCCAATGGTTTTTCACGATTCGGTGGGTTGCCAACCGGCATTTCCATATTCACCGAATGCAACTGAATCGGGATGGTGATGATAAGCATGATGATCAACACCAACATCACGTCGATCAACGGCGTCGTGTTGATATCCATCATCGGTTCCGGATCGGAACCACCGCCACCTGAGCCTACGTTCATACCCATAATGTTTCTCCGAATTTCTGAGCGAGATGGCCTAGTGGCCTTGTGGCCTAGGCTGTCTCGGGTGGTACTAAGACTAAGGGGTCGTGGGGTCTGTTACAAACGAGACTTTTGTCAGCCCGATCTCTTGAATCGCCAAAATCGCACGACCCATCGGCTCGTAAACTGAGTTCATGTCACCGCGGATGTGAACTTCCGGTTGTGGCTTGTCAGCACGTTTGGCGGCATCACGAGCCCTACGAAGCTTGTCCTTTAGATCCTCAGAGTTCTTGACCTGCGAATCGTAGAAAAACAACTGACCTTGTTGATTAAACGACAAGATGATGTTTTCCGGCTTCGCTTCTTGCGGCGCGTTGGGTTCCAGCGGCAACTTCACCTTAACAGAGGTTGTCACCACTGGAATTGTGATCAAGAAGATGATCAGTAACACCAGCATCACGTCAACGAGCGGCGTGGTGTTGATGGTCGAGTTCAGCGACTCATCGTCCTGCGACCCACCAATTTGCATGCCCATGGCGGCGACTTACTTTTTGACGTTGGCGGAGGCGAGCAAGACAGAATGCACGTCCGAACCAAAGGCGCGTATCTGATCCATGCTGGTCTTGTTTTTGCGAACGATAAAGTTGTATCCCAGCACGGCTGGAACGGCAACTGCCAAGCCGATCGCGGTCATGATTAGCGCCTCACCCACCGGGCCAGCAACTTTGTCGATCGATGCTTGACCGGTGATACCAATCTTCACAAGCGCATTGTAGATACCCCAAACCGTACCAAACAGACCAACGAACGGTGCGGTTGAACCAACGGTCGCCAAGAAGGCAAGACCATCACCCATACGGCTTTGCACGTTGTCGATTGCGCGGCTGATACCCATCGTGATCCACTCGGAGAGGTCGATTTGCCCCAATAGTCCCGTGTGTTTTTGTGTCGCCTCAATCCCCTTCTCGGCGATAAATCGGAACGGACTGTCTTCTTTTAGGGTCTCAGCGCCAGCGCGAACCGAACCAGCTTGCCAAAAGGTTGCTTCTGCTTCCTTCGCTTGCTTGGAAATCTTGGAGGCTTCATAGAGCTTAGTGAAAATGATGTACCAGCTACCGACCGACATGATCACCATAATTGCCAAGGTAATTTTGGCAACTGCATCGCCGTGCTCGAGCATCGCAGCGAAGCCGAATGGGTTTTCTTCAGCGGCCGACTTAGGTTTGGCTGCGGGTGCGGCGGCTGGTGTAGTGGCTGGTGCAGCATCAGCGGCCTTCGGTGCCTCAGCAGCGGGTGTAGCTGGAGCTTGTGCGTAACTTTCAACACTTGCGCCCGCAAAACCAACAAGCGCAGCGCAGACCATCAATCGAGCAAGAATCATGTGCATGGAATCTCCAGTTTAGCCGTACGTGTGCGGCTACAAGCAATAGAACAAAGAGTGAACGAGAATGACCGACAAGGCCGACCTGTTTGAAACCGAAAAGCATTTTAACCAAATAAGCTACTTTGTGTGAACCTTGTCGAATTTCCGCGTATGGTTTTCAGGCCAACTTTTGCATATCAAAAAGCTCGCAGTGAGGAGAGCGGTGAGAGGAGCGGTGGGGAGAGGTGTGACACGCGAGAAAAAAAGCCGCAATATGGAACAGTTGTCCGACAAAAAACGGACAAATCGCGTTGTAAACGGCAACAAACGCTACTGCTGTTTTGGGGCGATTTTGCTCGCACCAAATGTCGCCCCGCGCTGCGATGAACATTTCATGGGGCACCCGCTGCTTCGAAGCAAGTTGCCTCTGGGCGATTGGCAAACCAATTTGGATCGCTCCTCGTTTGCGGTGGATATGGTCTGCGCGTTTGAAAGCGGGCGAGCGGTGAGATATTCAGGCGAAATGCCACCCCCTAGATTAAAAAAGCCGCAGGATTTCTCCTGCGGCTTTTAAGTGAATCACTGAAAAGCAAGCGTTAGAAGAACTTATACGTTGCCGTCACGAATACAACGCGTGCGCGCGGGTCGTACTGATAAACGTCATAGCCAGCTTGGAACTGCGATCCGTTATTGATGAATAGCGGCGGATCCTTATCGAACAGGTTGCGCACGCCGACCGACAGTTTCAGGTTTTTGATTCCGTTATAGGAGGCAACGAGATCATACAGCGCCTGGCTCGGCACGAAATGGCGATTGCCGTTCAAGTCATTGCCATCTTCGTAGCCCTTGTAATAGCGCTGTGTCAATGTTGCGTTAAACGGGCCATAACCATAGCCAGCGGTGAGGTTGTGCTTCCATTTCAGGATCACACCGGTGGGTGAAGCCACCAGTGGCGCGCCGTCAGGGCGCACGATGGTGCCGACGCTCTGTTCGAGTTCACCGCTCGCGTTAACGAGGTCGTACTTCGATGTATACGTACCCTGCAAGCCCACTTCAACGCGTGAGTTACCGAACTTCTCACGCCAGCGCAGGTCGACGTCGATCCCCTGCGTCTTGAGTGAGCTGACGTTAGCCGCCAGTTGGCGGACCAGCGTGATTTCGTTTGCGCCATTGACGTCAACCAACGCCGCATATCCGGGTGCGCCGCGACGGAAACCGGCGGCGATTTCCTGTGCTGATGGCGTTGCGATCAATCCCTTAATCTCGATGTTGTAAAAGTCAACGCTCGCAGTGATTGATTTGATCGGCGAGACAACGAAGCCGAAGCCATATTGGTCTGACTTCTCAGGTTTGAGTTTTGGGTTACCGCCCGCCAGTGAGGTCACCTGAACCTGTCCATTACCCGGGAACGCTGGGTCGGTGAACTGCTCGCTCGTGTTGATTTGTTGCGGCGTGTACAAGGCTGGCAACGAAGGTGCTTTGAAGCCGGTACCGACCGAGCCACGGAACAACAAGCTCTGGAAAGGCTGGTAGCGCAAACTCGCCTTGTAGTTTTTGGTTTTGCCGAAATCATTGTAGCTATCTTGGCGAATCGCAAAAATACCTTCGATTTGCTTGGTAAACGGCATGTTGGCTTCAGCAAACATCGCCCACACGGTTCGTTTGGCATCCACTGGCTGGATTGCGCCGCCCAGACCAATCACATCACCGGTCAGCGTTGCCGCCGCAGGCGTTAGAGAATAACTTTCATTGCGGGCTTGAAAACCAGCAGCAATATCTAACGAGCCACCGCCAAGTTGCATCGCCGAGCCGACGAGTTTGGCATCGACACCTTCATTGCGCGACTGTGAAGTGATGGTCGGCCCCGCATACTTGGCCGCTTGCAGCGCTTGGGTGACGGATGCCGGTTGCACACCACCTGGCGCCCATGGGTTCCAGCCCGACGCCGGGTTATTCAGAATCCGCGACATTTCAAAGATAGACGCAAATCCATCAATCACGCTACCGTTGGTTTCGCTACGATTCACCGAATAAGCGACGTCGTATTCGAGGTTGCCGAGAGTGCCTTTTGCGCCGACGATAACGCGATCTTGCGTCGAGGTATCTCTCGTCGTACGTGGTCCCAGCAAAAAGGTACGCTGTGACACGGCGAGTGGCTGACCGATCATCCCTGCGAGCCCTGGGAACGTACGCAAATAGTTGGCGGCAATGGCGTAGTTTGGATTCGATGGAAAAATCAGCAGAACCGGATCAACGTTTGTGCCGGCAAAACGCGAGTTCCCTGCATAAAACGCGGAACGCAATGGTGCCGGTTGAATCGGGTTGACAAATTCGTTGCGTGAATAAAGGCCCTCGCCGTATACCTCCGTGGTGTCGCTGAGTTTGAGCCGGAAGTTGGCGGTGGCGCCCTGATACTCACGGTTTGGCACCAAGCTCACATAGGGGCCAGTGTCAAAGTTACAGTTCGGCGCAGTTTGACCCGCCGTACCAAAACCAGCGCTGAAGCCTCGTCCCGTGCGTGGCACCATGTTGATGGTGCTGCATTGCCCAAGTGCGGCCATCGGGTTACCGTACCCGGTACCGGAGATACCAAACGGGTTGGTCGCGGATCGATTGTTGGTGCCAGCGTCAAACAGGGTCGCACCGCCGGGAAAGCGCCAAACACCTTCAATGCGTCCGGTCTCGGTTGCGCCACCAGCAAAAAAAGGTGGTCGGTTGTCGGTGTTGGCAAAGTCACGCGAGGCGCCGAGCAAACCGTCTTCTTTTTCAAAGGAGCCGGATAACACCACGGACCAGTTCTTGGTGTCGAAGTCACCAAAACCGGCAACGATGCCATATTTGGTGAGCTTGCCGCCACCGTCGCGGGTGGGTTCCCCGGTGCTCGCGGATAACTCAGCACCATTGTAATTTTTGCGCAAAATGAAGTTGACCACACCGGCGATAGCGTCACTACCATACACTCCGGATGCGCCATCTTGCAGCACCTCAACGCGCTCAATGGCACCCAGCGGAATGGCGTTGATGTTCACGCTGCGGCCCAGACCGGCAAACACCGCGAGTCGACGACCGTTCACCAGCACGAGGGTTTTATCCGCGCCAATACCGCGCAAGGATACCGATGACTGACCGTAGGTTGGTAACCCTGATTGTGCAGCGTTGTTGTCGCCGCCCGCCGAAGACACTGAGGTGATCTGTGCGAGCAGGTCTTCCGTGGTTTGCACACCACTCTTTTCGATATCTGCGCGCGAAATGACCGCTACCGGCAATGCGGACTCGCTATCAACACGCTTGATACTCGATCCCGTTACCTCAATTTTTTCTGGTTTTACCGCCGATGCTGCTTGTTGGGCGAAGGCTACGCCCCCATGCCGGCTGCAAAAGTACCTAGTACCGCAACACGCAAATGCTTGAACTTCATTTTCATCGTTTACCCCCTCAGGAAATAGGACGAACAACAGACCACCGATCCGATAAGTTCACGAAAACTTAACGTTTCGGTCATTAGATTGAAAGCACACCGAGGATATACCCGCGAGGGGCAAGTTGTTACGCCAACTTACCAAGTGTTGTCATCGCGCAACAGTTTGTGACAAACAGCGACGATATGTTGAACGCGAATCTACCAAAATACTTGGAAACGCCCGCCGATAGTGGACTTTGCTGAATTGACCATTCGGCCAATCGGTGGTGCCGGCGACACAGCCGCGCGACTTTCTATCGCTTCCGGTCTAACGAGCGCGCACAAAAAGGGGAGCCGAAGCTCCCTTTTTTGAAATTGCCCAGATTCACGCTTCTGGGCGCTTAAGCCAACAATTAGAAATTGTATTTTGCCGAAAACGTGTAGACGCGACCGAGCGGGTTGTGGACGCGATCGTCGTACGCGCGAGCTTGGAAACGCGCGGTTTGATTGGTGAATGGAGGGTCTGTATTCGCCAAGTTCAACAGGCCGCCTTGCAACGTCAAGCCCTTGAAGCCCGTGTAGGTCACGGCGAGATCGAAAATCGAATACGACTTAACCGTGTTGGTACGGAACGAGGGCGCAACCGAGCCTCCGTTTTGATCACGATAACCGGACTGGAAACGGTTCAATAGATTCGTGCTCCAGTTACCCTTCTGCCAGCCGAAGTTGGTGACTTGTTGATAACGGATCACCGGTCCGCCAAAGTTGGCGTTGTAATTGCCGACCGGGTAGAAGTAGGCACCGTTCTTGACCACTTGGAACTGGTAGTCAGTTACGTAGGTGCCGCGCAAACTGGCGGTAAATGCGCCGTATGGCGTCGCACCACTTGCCCAATTGGCTTGCAAGTCAACACCGCGGGTAAATGTATCACCCAAGTTTTGGTTGGTGTCGATAATGTAGGCCAATGGATCACCGCCCGGAACGCGGCAGGCACCAATCGAGGCTTGTAACGCGGCAGGTGCGCGGCTGCAACGCACATACAGGTTTGCGTAAGTGACTGGATCACCAAAAATGGTGTTTTCACCCAACACGCTGATGTTGTTTTTAACCCGATAGAACCACTGGTCCAAACCGACTGAGAGTTTCGGCGTGATTTGGTAAACAAAACCAACCGTCCACGCCTTGGAGTTTTCTGGTGTCAGTTGTGTGTTGCCACCTTGCTGTTGCTGGAACTGGATACGGCAGTCCCGGCTCGCAATGCCACCCGCAGCAGGATTCACCACGCCGTTGGGGCACAGCAACGGATCGTTGTATGCGCCACCCGTGAAGGTGGTCGATGTCGGTGCGTAAAGCTGCGTCAACGTCGGTGCGGTAAAGCCTTCGTTATACGACGTCCGCAAGAGCAGATCTTTGTGCGGCGTGAAGCGGATCGCCGCCTTCGGGTTGGTGGTGCTACCGAAGTCGCTGTACTTGTCATATCGTGCCGAAATCGCCAACTCGAGGTTCTTCAGGATTGGCAGGTTGAGTTCGGCTGCCAACGCTTTGACGTCGCGGTCACCTGCGCGGCGAGCACCCGAACCGGCTAGGCCTGACGACGCAGCTTGGCTGACCTTTGGTACGTCAGTCAGATAGAGCATTTCTTCCTTGCGGAATTCCGTCGCAAGCGCCAGTTGTGTAGCGCCACCGGCAAGGTTAAACAACGGGCGTGATGCGCTGGCGCTGATGCTGCTGAGTTTGCCTTCGCCGGATTGCACGAGACCGAGCACTTGGTTGGCTTGCAAGAATGCAAGGCCAGCCGCAGTTTGCGGGCCGAACGGGTTCAAGAAGGGCGCGCCGTTGGTGCCGCGCACGCCGTTCAACATGGCGGTTGTGGTTGGGTAACCGTTCAGGAAGTAGTTTTCAACTTTGGCTTTTGACCACAATCCCGCGGCTTGGTAGTCCCAGCCGAAGCCCGAACCTTCTAACGAAGCGACCGCGCGTTCGGTGTTGTTTTCTTGCTCACCCGAACGAGCGCCCAAGACCGTGGTTCGCCAGCCAATGGAAATGGTCGCGGTGCGGTTCAACGCCGGATCGGTGATTGGGGTGATGCCGTTGCCTGGATAAAACGGGCTATCGGGCCCCATCGTCAAGCCACCTTCAGGTGACGGCGCGATCCGAGTGCGGACTTTGTTGTTGGCCTTGAAATAATCGAACGACGCGGTGTGGTTCGCACCTAACGCGAGGGTGCCGCGGATAGAGCCGTTCCACTGTTTCTGATCTGGGATCGTCCAAGTAAATGCCTGTGTATCCGCACCGCAGCGGGTGGTACCGAGACCAACGCCGTTACCCTGTGGGGTGTAGATCGATGTTGGTGGTGCGCAGGTAGGAATCGACGGGTTGGTTACCAAGGAACCCTGCGTGTAGTTCGCCGGGAAGGTCGTTGGGCTCAAAGCGTTCAATCCGTACTCAGGAATAAAGGCCGAGCGGGAGAAATCACGGTCGGTACCAAACATCGGCTTGTTTTCACGGTACGAGAAAGCCACGTTGACATTCCAGCCCTGTTTGGCCATGTTGCCCATGCCAGCCAAAATATCGGCCTTGTACTGCTCGCCGCCCTTGTCTTTTGGTACCTGCGCTTCGGCGCTGATCGTGCCACCGCGGAAGTCTTTGTGGGTGATGAAGTTGATCACACCGGCAATCGCGTCAGTACCGTAGGTCGCGGATGCGCCGTCAGACAACACTTCGATGCGCTGAACCGCAGCCAACGGCAGCGTGTTCAAGTCAACCGCAACAGCGGCAAACGGGTTGCTGACGATACGTTTGCCGTTGAGCAACACGAGCGTGCGTTGCGCGCCAAGCGCGCGCAAGTTGGCATAGGATGCTGCGCCGTTGGTACCGCTCACACTGGCGGAAGTTACCGTGCCGCCCTGTTGTTGGGCGATCAGCTTAACCGCTTGCTCAGCGTTGGTGACACCCGCTTTGGTCAATTCGTCGAGAGAGATGACGGTCACCGGCAATGCGGCTTCGCCTTCAATGCGCTTAATGAGGGAGCCGGTGACTTCGATCTTGTCCACCGCGGCCGCCGCTTGTTGTGCCACTGCTGGCAGCGCTGAAGCAGCTAAAGCGCCTGCAATCGCTGCGCTCATCACTTTCAATTGAAATTTCATAAAACACCCTGTCGTAGTTGGTGGAAATCGAACCTAAGTCGTAACGCCCGCCGACCCGAAGTCGGACGGTTGGTAAACTTTTCGGAGTCGTGACGATCTGTCAGTGAGTCGTAAGGAAATTGTAGCGATTCAGTGGTATCGGCGGGGGGAAATGTTGTGCATCGGGTGGCACTTGTTGCAAATTGACAACGTTTAATGACCGCCACGTCGGTGATGGCGAAAAAAAAGGGAGCCGAAGCTCCCTTTTTCTTTCAGAACGGTTGTCCTGATTAGTTCCAGCTATACCGTGCACCAAGGATGAAATTCATGCCCTGTGGCTGATACCAGTTCAAGTTCATTGGACGGTTGCGTGGATCAAACGACGGCCGCTCGTTGGCAATGTTGCGGATCGTTGCATTGATGCGCCAGTTCTTGAAGCCGCGATATTCCGTGCCGAGGTCGACCGTAACGTACTCCTTAACTGCGCAACGACCAAGGTAGGTTGCGAATGACGCTGAACCAGCCGGGTCTCCGCAATTTCTTGCCAGTGTTGCTCCTGCTGCCGTCAACGACTCCGGATTGAAATACGACTTAAATCCGCCGACGTAGTTCACGATACCGGTGGAGGTCCAGTCGCCAACTTGCCAAGTGCCACGCACGTTGCCGCGCCACAGCGGCGAGTTGAGGAAGCCCAAGTTACTGATTTGTGGGTCGCCGGAAATGCCCGAACCACGGTTATCCGTATACCGCGTCGCCGTCACTGCCAGCGTTAACCTGCCGGCGCTGCCGAGCGCAATGCGATAACGCGCATCCACATCAAAGCCGCGGACGGTGGTCTCACCATTGTTTTGAAAGCCCCGGCGAATGTAGACCAACGTACCTGGATCGTTCGGGATTGGCACACCCAAGTTGAGGGCGGTGCGATCACGGATGATACGGTTTGCGTAGAGCGGGTTGGTAGATCCTTCGTTGGCCAGAATATCGGTCGCGCTAATTAACGAGACTTCGTTCTTACGAGTGATGCTCCAGTAGTCGACGCTAAGGTTGGTGTCGGTGGTCGGCTCCCAGACAAAACCTGCCGAGTGTGTTTTCGCCTTTTCCGGTTGCAAGTCTGGGTTGGCTTGTAGCAGCGAGCCAATAGACTGATTACACCCAGCGGTGGCCGTCGGGGCAGAGGCAGGGCGGCAACGCAGCGGATCGTTCACCGTGGTAAACGAGGTCACGGATGACTTGGAGATTTCGCTTAACGATGGTGCCCGGAAGCCGGTGGCATAACTACCGCGTAGCTTCAAGGTGGAGAGTGCTGCCCAAGAGGCCGCGATCTTTGGCGTTCTGGAGTTGCCGTAGTCCGAGTACTTATCAATACGACCAGCGAGTTGAACTTCAACATTCTTGAGCACCGGCAACACAAACTCCGCGTATGTAGACGTGACGTTGCGTGTACCGTCGGCCGAACCCGCGCCAAGCTGGAACGAGTTGCCGTTTAGCGTGTTGCGATCAGGCGTAAAAATACGCGTCTCTTTACGGTATTCCGCTCCCAAAGCCAGCACTGCTGCACCGCCGGCAAGTTTGCCGATTTCGCTAGAAGCTTTGACATCCCAGATGGAGTACTTCGATTCGCCCTTATCCAGCAAATTGATGCGAACCATGTCGGCCGTCACACCGCCGCCGTTCGGGTTATTGAAGTTGTAGCCGTTGGCACCAAACGCCCGCACCACCATGTCGTAACGAAGCTGGTTATACGTGGTCCAGTCGATGGTGTTCTTGTCGTACAGGAACGCCGATTCCACGTCCCAAGTGCCAATGACGGACTTAACACCTACCAATGCACGCATCGACTTGTTCACGAGTTCGGTGTCCCTTGGGCCAACGCCGTCGAAACGCACACGTGCTAACACCGGAATCGTGAACGGGTTGTTAGGATGACCAACCGCGAGTGCCGTAGGCGGAAACTGTACTGTTCCATTCAAGCCATTGACCGTCGGACTTGTTGACCCTTGGCCAGCGGTAGACGCACCGCCCGGGTAAAGGGTCTTTTGATCTGTGTAGTTCAACTCGGCGAAAACGGAGGTGGTGGCAGTGATATCAATAGTTCCGCGTGAGAATGCACTGGCGCGTTTGACGTCCGGCACCCATGGCACATTCTGGAATTGATCATACAAACACTGCGTACCCGGCACACCTAAAAAGATGGTCGCGCTGATTACGTTCGAGGCAGGGCAGTTCGGGCCTGCGGCGGGCGCGGTGGCGCCAGTGCCGTTGGTGATGTAGGTGATGTTGGGGCTGAATGCGGAAGTCGCGACCCACGTAAAGCCGTTGTCACGGAACTCTTGGCGATTCAGAAACTTATCCGCCTGACGCACCATTACGCGGTCTTGTTTGTAAGCCTCAACGTTGAAGAACACGTTGTACTTGTCCTTGGCGAGGTCACCGAAGCCCAGCGTCGCAACGCCAGTGCGTGTTTTGTACAAACCTTCTTGGTTTTGCGTCACGTTGGCGCCAACTTGGCCGCCTTTGTAATCCTTGCGCAGGATGATGTTCACTACGCCTGCGACGGCTTCCGAGCCATAGATGGCCGAAGCGCCGTCTTTCAGGATCTCGATGCGCTCGATTACGTCAAGCGGCAACGCGTTCAGGTTAACAACGCCAGATTGTCCGAAGTTTGGATCAACCGAGCTAAACGGCGCAATACGGCGACCGTTCACCAACACTAAAGTCGCCGTTGAACCCAAGCCCCGCAATGAAACCGACGCTGCGCCGGCAGAGAAGCTGCTGGAACCGCTCAACTCGGTCAAACCGCCGGTGGCGTTGAACGGGAGCTCGCGGAGCAGTTCAGTAAGGGTCTGTTTGCCAGACTGGCGAATTTCTTCGGCCGTGATGATGGTAATCGGCGCTGAACCTTCAGATTCGATACGCTTAATATTGGAGCCGGTCACTTCGATTTTCTCGGCCTTGGGCGCGGGAGCGGTCTGCGCAAATACGCTTCCAGCGGAAACTGCGCCGAAGGCGCCGACCGCAGTCAGTGCGCAGATGAGTGCGCGTGGTTTGAAATTCTGCATGAATAACCTCGTTAGTGGGGAATTTGGCGATGCAACGGACAGTCCCGCGCCGACACGAATGTGTCCAGCGAAAGACAGACCGCACTGATCTACGACAAAAAGTGAAAAACGTGTCAAAAAATATGACAAAGACATCACAAAGACACGACAAAGACATGACATTGTAGCTTTCACCTCGTCCTCGTGTATCGATCCCCGATGCCATTTGGGATGTTTGTTGCGAGATTGCAACACTATCAGGTTGGTCAATTGAAGGCGCTTTAGCGTCAACAGAGCCAACATGTTTGATATTTCGGCCGACCATGGGCGGCGACATGACGCGATTTGTCGCCATTTGGCGACATGTGTTGGCTACTCGTCACGCTTTACGTGACGAGTCAGCCGGGCAGATTGATGGGGCAAAGTCAAAAAACTCTCTGAGGCTCGATAGTCAAGTGGTATACTTTTCGGAGTGGGCTTCGGCCCATTTTTTGTTTCTTGCGTTTATGGGTGTTGGTTTCAGTTGGGGCGATTGGCTTCAGGCTGACCGGGAGGCGACTGCCTTCTTAGCACCGCCGATGTACGACCTTGGCGCAAGGAGCACGCGCAGAGGACTTGTAGATTGGCAAACTTGGAAAAAATCATTGATGACGCATTGAGGAGCTTCTCGCTGGAGCTCGTCGAGATCGAGCGAGCCCCGCGCGGGCTGCTTCGAGTGTTCATTGATCGGCCGGAAGGCAAGGGTTTTGTCACGGTTGAGGACTGCGGCAAAGTCAGTAATCAGCTTTCGCATGCACTAACAGTCGAAAACGTCGAGTACGAGCGGCTGGAGATTTCTTCCCCAGGGTTGGATCGGGTGTTAAAGACAGCCAAGGATTTTTGGCGCTTTCGCGGCCAACCGGTGCGGGTGCGTTTGAATACGATGGTTGAGAACCGCAAGCGCTTCGATGGCGTGGTGTCGGGCGTAGAAGAAGATGAAGTGACGTTTCTGATTGCCGATGGAGAACAGTCGGCTAAGTCGATGGGCAAATCGGGAAAAGCGAAGAAAGTAGTGGATAAAGCCGCGTCGGCTGGGAGTGAAAGCGACAAAACCGTGTGCGTGAATCTTAGCCAGATCGAAAAAGCGCGGTTGATCCCACAGTTCTAGAAAAAAATAAACCTGCGACTGTCCACTAGCGGACGGGCAGATACGATGGAGATGTAAAAAATGAGTCGAGAAATTTTGTTGCTGGTCGATGCCCTCGCGAGAGAGAAAAGCGTCCCAAGAGAGACCGTCTTTATCGCGTTGGAAATGGCGTTGGCATCAGCAACCAAACGAAAATTTGCCGATAAGGTGCTTCAAGAAGAAGCGGACGTGCGGGTTGAAATCGATCGACTCACTGGCGAATACGAGGCGTTTCGTCGCTGGACCGTCGTGCCAGATGAAGAGCACGAGGAACCAGCGCGGCAAATCGCGATCACCGATGCCCCCGAGCGCGGTGAAAATTTGCAGCTTGGTGATGTGATTGAGGAGCCGCTGGAAGCCGTTGATTTTGGCCGTATCGGCGCGCAAACGGCGAAGCAGGTCATTCTGCAAAAAATCCGCGATGCCGAACGCGAACAGATCCTTCAGGATTTCTTGGCGCGTGACGAGCAACTGGTAACCGGCACCATCAAGCGGATGGAGCGCGGCAACGTGATCGTTGAATCCGGTCGCATCGAAGCCCTGCTGCCAAAATCCGAGTTGATCCCAAAAGAGAATTTGCGTGTTGGTGATCGTGTGCGCGCCTTCCTGCTGAAGATCGACCGCAATCTGCGTGGGCCACAGTTGGTGCTCTCCCGCATCTCGCCGGACTTCATTAAGCTGCTGTTCGAGTTGGAAGTCCCGGAAATCGAAGAAGGCTTGCTTGAGATTAAGTCGGCGGCGCGCGACCCTGGCCTGCGTGCCAAGATTGCCGTTAAATCAAACGATCCGCGGGTTGACCCAATTGGAACTTGCGTTGGAATGCGCGGTTCACGTGTCCAAGCCGTCACAGGGGAATTAGCCGGTGAGCGGGTCGATATCATTCTCTGGTCGGCTGACCCGGCACAGTTCGTGATCAACGCACTTGCGCCAGCAGAAGTGTCCTCGATCATCGTTGATGAAGAGAAGCATTCGATGGATGTGGTGGTGGATGAAGAACAACTTGCACAGGCCATTGGCCGTGGCGGACAAAACGTGCGTCTGGCCTCTGAGCTCACTGGCTGGCAGCTCAATATCATGACTGAAGAAACGGCCAACGAGCGCCGCTCTACGGAGCAACAGTCCATCCAGCAACTGTTTGTTGAAAAGCTCGATGTTGATGAAGAGGTTGCACAGATTTTGATCGAAGAGGGTTTTAGCAATCTTGAAGAAGTGGCTTACGTACCACTCAGCGAGATGCTTGAGATTGAAGCATTCGATGAGCAGACCATCAATGAATTGCGTCGCCGTGCGCGCGACGCCCTCGTGACTGCCGCCATCAAGTCCGAAGAGACCATGGAAACCGGCGCAGATGACTTAGTTTCAATGGAGGGCATGGATACCGACACCGCGCACTTATTGGCCTCGAAAGGCGTCCGCACGATGGAGGATCTTGCGGATCTCGCGATCGACGAGTTGACCGACATCACGGGCATGGATGAGGCACGCGCGAAGGAGTTGATTATGACGGCTCGCGCCCCGTGGTTTGCCGCAGAATCTGCTTGACCCAACATTGGCAACATCGTCTTTCATACAATCGCAACCCGAGCACGTAGAAACAAGGTAACGCATGGCACAAACGACCGTTGAACAATTCGCCAAGGAACTTAAGCTGACGCCAGAGTTGCTTATTGAGCAGCTCAAATCAGCCGGTGTTGCTAAGGCCGCCCCTAGCGATTCACTCGCGGAGGCGGACAAGACACGTTTGCTCGCGTATTTGCAGGAGTCGCATGGCCATAAGGACGAGAAAAAGAAAATCACTCTGACGCGTAAGCAGACATCCGAAATCAAGAAGGCGGATGCAACGGGTAAAGCGCGCACTATTCAGGTCGAAGTGCGGAAAAAGCGCACGTTTGTGAAGGTCGATGCGGCCGCCGAAGTGCCGCTAGAAGTGCCGCTGGAAGTTGCACAGCCGATCCTCGATGAGGAAGAGCTTGCCAAGCGCAAGATCGAAGAGGAGCGCACAGCAGCACTGCTCGCGAAACAAGCCGAAGAAAAGGCAAAGTCCGCTGCGCCGAAGCGTCGCACCAAGAAAGAGGCGGATGAGGAACCCGGCGCGGAAGATGCACTTGCCGCGGTAAAGCCTGTCGTCGATGTGACGCCATTACTAACGCCAACGCCAAACCTAACCCCATCCCCAACCGCAGAGGCTGCTCGCGCCGCGATTGCCCCGGGGGTGCCGCAGGTGCCGCAGGTGCCTATTACACAAGTCTCCAAGACGATTGTGGCCGACCAAAATCGTCCACGCGTTGGTGAGCGGGTCGTTCTGAAAAAGGACCCGGCACCCACAGAAGGTACGTTGCATCGTCCAGTTATCAAAGATGCAGACGGCCAAGTTAAGACTGACAAGAAGCCTGCGAAGAAGCCTGCGAAGGCGACCAGTTGGGCTGACGACGCGAGTAAACGCCGTGCGATTAAGACGCGCGGTGACACTTCTGGCGGTCGCGAAGGTTGGCGCGGTCGTCGAGCCAAGGCGCACCACGAAGACCCGGACGCAAGCGCATTCCAAGCGCCGGCGGAGCCTGTGGTTCGCGAGGTGCTCGTGCCAGAAACCATTACCGTGGGTGAGCTCGCGCAAAAGATGGCTGTGAAAGCGGCTGAAGTCATCAAGACGATGATGAAGCTCGGTTCGATGGTCACGATTAATCAGGTACTAGACCAAGAGACCGCTATTCTTGTTGTTGAAGAAATGGGACATACCGCAAGCGCGGCGAAAGCGGATGATCCAGAGGCATACCTTGAAACCGCAGTCGAACACAAACCAGAGGACATGATTACGCGCCCGCCAGTGGTGACGATCATGGGGCACGTTGATCACGGCAAGACGTCGTTGCTCGACAAAATTCGAACCGCTCGTGTCGCTTCAGGTGAAGCTGGCGGCATTACGCAACATATCGGCGCCTACCACGTTCAAACGCCACGCGGCATGATCACGTTCTTGGATACACCGGGTCACGAAGCCTTCACGGCGATGCGCGCCCGTGGGTCGCAGATCACCGACATCGTTGTATTGGTGGTGGCGGCCGACGACGGTGTTATGCCACAAACTAAGGAGGCGATTGCGCATGCGAAGGCGGCAAACGTGCCCATGATTGTTGCGATCAACAAAGTTGATAAACCGGAAGCCAACCTGGAGCGCGTTAGGCAAGATCTCGTCGCCAATGATGTGTTGCCCGAGGAGTATGGGGGCGATGTGATGTTCGTCCCCGTTTCTGCGAGGACAGGCGCTGGCATCGACACGCTGCTCGAATCGATCTTGCTCGTCGCAGAGGTCGCTGAATTGAAAGCGGTTCCTGATGCGCCAGCCAAAGGTGTCGTGATTGAAGCGCGTTTGGATAAGGGGCGTGGTCCCGTCGCGACGGTGCTGGTGATGTCAGGCACGCTTAAGAAGGGCGATATGTTGCTTGCGGGTGGTGTTTTTGGCCGCGTACGTGCAATGATCGATGAGGATGGCAAAGCCGTGGATAGCGCCGGGCCTTCCATCCCCGTTGAGGTGCAAGGACTCACCGACGTCCCGGGCGCGGGGGATGACATGATGGTGTTGAATGATGAGCGCAAGGCGCGCGAAATCGCGCTTTTCCGTCAAGGCAAGTATCGCGATGTCAAGCTGGCGAAGCAGCAAGCGGCGAAGCTTGAAAACGCATTCGAGCAAATGGGCGAGGGTGCAGTCAGGTCGCTTACTGTCATCATTAAGGCTGACGTCCAAGGTTCCTACGAGGGGCTTTCGCACGCCCTAGGTAAACTGACGACCGCTGAGGTCAAGGTAAATGTTGTTCATGCGGCGGTCGGCGCAATCACGGAATCGGATGTCAACCTCGCACTGGCCTCAAAGGCAGTCATTATCGGCTTTAACGTGCGCGCCGACGCGAGCGCACGCAAGTTGGTCGAAAACGCCGGGGTGCAAGTGCGCTACTACAGCATCATTTATGAGGCCGTCGATGATGTCAAAGCCGCGCTAGGTGGATTGCTGTCACCGGAGATCAAAGAAATGGTGCTCGGCTTGGTCGAGATCCGAAACGTCTTTAAGATTTCGAAGGTTGGCGCAGTGGCTGGCTGCTTCGTGCTCGACGGGTTGATTAAGCGGGGCGCCTCCGTGCGACTTTTGCGAGACGGCGTTGTTATCTTTTCCGGCGAGTTGGATTCGCTGAAGCGTTTCAAAGATGATGTTAAGGAAGTCAAGGCGGGCTTTGAGTGTGGATTGTCATTGAAGAATTTTGATGACATTAAAGAAGGCGACCAGCTCGAAGCGTTTGAGACGACCGAAGTAGCGCGGACGCTGGCCTAGGTGGTCGGCGTCTCGCCTCTAAGCCGATCGAATTACTGTGGCTGACTCACGTAACCGCAAAATCGCGGACCAAATTCAACGCGAGTTATCGGAGTTCATCCGACTAGAAATGCGCGACCCACGCGTATCAATGGTGACCTTAACTGGTGTGGAATTGGCGCGTGACAATTCACACGCCAAGATTTTTTTTACGCAGCTCGGAAACCAGGCGCAGGCTGAGTCTTGCAAGAACGGCCTCAACAGTGCCGCTGGATTTTTACGTATGCAGTTGGCGAAGCGGCTCACGATTCGCACGACTCCAGCGCTGCATTTTGAAGTGGATCACTCAATTGAGCGGGGCGCACATATTGCTAAGCTCATCAGTGATGCGGTTGCCGATGATGCCAAACATCCGCTGGAAGGCGATGCGCCCGCGGCGTAGCGAGCTGCACGGCGCTCGCCTGAACAAATTGCATGGGGGCGAGGCAATGTGCTTCGACGCTGCGGGCGAGCTGTGAAGTATTCGGGCTAGATCGGCGAGGGCAACTCTCATAGATGGATTCTTCGGCTCGAATTATCCGGCGAAAGCTCGACGGGGTGTTACTACTCGACAAACCCGTGGGGCTATCGTCTACTCAGGCGATGGCGGCGGCGAAACGAATTTTTCGTGCAGAGAAGGCGGGGCATACGGGAACGCTTGATCCGTTTGCCACCGGCTTGCTCCCAGTGTGTTTCGGCGAGGCGACAAAGTATTCGCGCTTTATGCTGGATGCTGCTAAATCCTACCGCGCAACGCTCAAGCTTGGCGAGGTCAGCTCGACTGGCGATACCGAGGGCATCATCACCGCGTCCGGCATTGTGGAAGTGGACGACGATCGTGTCACAAAAGTCTTAGCGCAGTTTCTTGGGCCACAAGTGCAAACCCCACCAATGTATTCGGCTTTGAAACAAGACGGTGTGCCACTTTATAAGTTAGCAAGACAAGGAATTGAAGTTAAACGGGAAGCAAGAGATATCACCATTTTTGGGATACATCTCGTTTCGTTGGATGCGGCATTGATGGTGGTCGATGTCGATGTGAGCAAAGGTACGTATGTGCGGGTATTGGCCGAGGATATCGGGCGCGCACTCGGGTGCGGCGCACACCTGATCGGACTTCGTCGGACCGCGACAGGAGGATTTTCCGTCGCCACCGCTGTCGAGCTTGACCGATTGCGGGCGCTCTCAGAAACCGACGCCTCGCAGTTGCTACTGCCAGCGGAAGCGCTTGTCGCATCGCTACCCGTAATACGGCTCGCGCAGTCGGATGCCACCATTTTTTGCAACGGTGGCTGGGTCGATTTTGCCACCGACAACCCCTCGGCGATGGAAGCCGCCGTTTGGGATGAGGCTGGTCGCTTTTTGGGCGTCGGCGAGACGGTGCAGTCGGGCCAAACGTGGCGACTCACGCCAGGCCGACTAATAGCAACTGGCAAGCACTAGTCTGAGTATGCTTCGGTCGGCCAGGCGAAAAATCGCTCACCTGTTCACTCCCTCACCCGCTTTCGAGCGCGCCCCCCATGCAATGTTCAGGCTGGATTCGCGCAAAACCGCTGGTTTTGTTGCGGTTTTTGGGCTTTTCGCGCTATAATTTCGGTCTCGCTAGTAGGAATAGTTCTGAACGCCGTAATCACCCACGATAGGGTGTTTGATTCGATAGGCTCAATATGACGACCACCGTAAGAACCGCCGAAGTGATTGCGCAGCACGCCCGTGCTAAGGGCGATACCGGCTCCCCTGAAGTTCAAGTTGCGTTGCTGACTAACCGCATTAACGAACTTACCGAGCACTTCAAGAAGCACGTAAAAGATCACCATGGCCGTCGCGGTTTGCTCCGCATGGTCTCGAAGCGCCGTAGCTTGTTGGATTATCTCAAGCGCACGAAACTGGATACCTACCGTTCACTGATCGACAAACTTGGCCTGCGTAAGTAAGCGGCTTTAACCACCCAACCGAGCTAAACGAGCCCCACTGTCCCAAATATTGGCAGCGGGGCTTTTCATTTTTTGCGTGACGACTTTGCTGCGATTTTTAGCCGGACTGATCACCTAACAGTCGCAATGCCGCCTCTTAAAACGAAATCAACCTAACTGTAAACATCAAGGGAATTCCCGAATGAAAGCCATAAAGAAAACACTGCAATACGGGCGCCACACGCTCACCATCGAAACGGGTGAAATTGCGCGGCAGGCCGACGGTGCAGTCCTTGTGTCACTTGACGATACGGTTGTATTGGTCACTTGCGTGGCGCGCAGGGATGCAAAGGAAGGGCAGGACTTTTTTCCGCTGACGGTTGATTACCAAGAGAAAACATTTGCAGCCGGCAAAATCCCGGGCGGCTTTTTCAAGCGTGAAGGCCGTCCTTCAGAGAAGGAAATTTTGACCAGTCGCTTGATTGACCGACCACTTCGACCGCTGTTCCCGGATGGTTTCTACAACGAAGTCCAGATCATTGCCACCGTCCTTTCGATTGATCCTGAAATCGACTCAGATATTCCGGCGATGATAGGCGCATCTGCTGCCGTGACCCTTGCAGGCGTACCGTTTGAGGGGCCGATTGGCGCGGCGCGTGTCGGTTATATCGACGGCCAGTACATTCTGAACCCCACAAAAACCGAGCTCGAAACGTCTAAGCTGAATTTGATTGTTGCGGGGACCAATTCTGCTGTGTTGATGGTCGAATCAGAAGCAATGGAACTGCCGGAAGACGTCATGCTGGGTTCAGTGGTGTTTGGGCATGAGCAGCAGCAAGCCGTCATCAATGCCATTCTAGATTTGGCTGATGAAGCGGGTAAAGATTCATGGGCTTGGACGCCGCCAGCGCCGCCGCAAGCATTGATTGACCAGATTAATGCCATGGCGGCCAACGACCTGAATGATGCGTTCCGCATCAAATCAAAAGGCGCCCGCTCGGAAAAGCTATCGGAGATTAACAAGCGCGTCATTGCGACACTGTGCACCGGCGAAGAAGGTGCGCCTGATAAGAACACGGTATCTTCATTGCTGTTCGCGATTGAGTCAAAAATTGTTCGCGGACAAATTCTCAACGGCGAACCGCGCATCGATGGTCGCGATACGCGCACTGTTCGCCCGATTTCGATCCGCACCTCAGTTCTGCCGCGGACCCACGGCTCGGTACTGTTCACCCGTGGCGAAACACAAGCGCTAGTCGTCGCAACGCTCGGGTCGTTGAAGGATTCACAGATTATTGATGCCTTGCAGGGGGAGTATCACGACCGCTACATGTTCCATTACAACTTCCCGCCCTATTCGACAGGAGAGACTGGACGTGTGGGTTCGCCAAAGCGTCGCGAAATTGGACACGGGCGCTTGGCCAAGCGTGCGCTCGTCGCAGTACTACCGAGCGAAGCGGAGTTCGGCTACGCGATGCGCGTTGTATCGGAGATTACCGAGTCGAATGGCTCGTCTTCGATGGCCTCGGTCTGCGGCGGATGCTTGTCGCTGATGGACGCAGGTGTGCCGATGAAAGCGCACGTTGCAGGCGTTGCGATGGGGCTGATTAAAGAAGGAAGCAAGTTTGCGGTGTTGACCGATATTCTGGGGGATGAAGATCACCTTGGCGACATGGACTTCAAGGTCGCTGGTACGGAAGTTGGCATTACGGCGCTGCAAATGGATATTAAGATCACCGGTATCACCAAGGAGATCATGGATGTTGCATTGAAGCAGGCGCGCGAAGGGCGCATGCATATCTTGGGGTTGATGAAGCAAGCGGTGCCAACTGCGCGCTCCGAGCTTTCGCAATTCGCGCCGCGCATTATCAAAATTAAGATTCATCCGGACAAAATCCGTGAAGTTATCGGCAAAGGCGGCTCCGTTATTCAAGCGATCACTCGCGAAACCGGTACCGAGATCGATATACAAGACGACGGCACAATTTCTATCGCTTGCCTCTCCGGTGAAGCTGGCGAAGCGGCCAAACAGCGTATTGAGGCAATCGCGGCAGAAATTGAAGTTGGCCGTATTTACGAAGGCCCGGTCGTACGCCTGCTGGACTTCGGTGCCATCGTTCAACTCCTGCCCGGTAAAGATGGTCTGCTACACATCTCGCAGATTGCCCATGAGCGAGTAAATGCCGTGGCTGATCACCTGAAAGAAGGCCAGATCGTCAAAGTGAAGGTTATGGAAGCAGACGATAAGGGTCGTGTACGCTTGTCGATGAAGGCGCTGATTGAGCCGCCAGCGAAGGCGTCCCGATCAGAGCAAGCGGCCGAAGTGCCGGTGGGCGACGCGCCAGCGCAGTAAGCACTTTTTGAGAATGGAAAAGGACATCTATTCAGGCTAGGGAACTTCTCGAAACCGTCGCGAGCGGGCGAAGTTCGTGCCGACGGGTTTGGCAAACACGGGACACGTACCTAGGTACGGCGAGCACCGCAGGCGCGAAATTCGCCCACGCAGCAGGTTTATAGAAGTGCCCCTAGAGGTGCATGAGTAGGGCAGTCATTGGTTACAGTCGCGAGTCAAGTTGCGGCGGGGTCAGTTTTTTTCGGCAGTCAAGATCGGAATTGTCAGTTATATGTCTCGTACCATGCAATCCGTCGGCATTCTAGGCACCGAGGTACCGTCCCTGTCCTTGGTATCACCAGAAATAAAATCGCGGCAGATTCTATGCAGTCTTGGCTTAGCCTCTTTGATTGTGTCCTCGCCGCGCTCGCTGTTGCGTTGCCGCGTATTTGTGTCGTCCCATGGCTGGGGTTAGTCGGTCATCCCCAGTCGACAGGATTGCGCCTCTGCGCGTCATATGTCGCGGACACGAACTGCGTAAACATGAAGGGCGATCATGCTCCCAAGCCTAGGCTCCACTTGATAGACAGTGACATAGTCTGATGCCTGCAAAAATTCTATATCCTTCATCTTGGTCGATTAGCGGCAAACTCGCGTTCGCGTTTTTCTTTGCCGCCCTAGTGCCGATTTTCCTCACCGCTTACTATGGGATGGGGGAGACGCTTTCTCGAGTGAGTGTGAATGAGCGGCAAGGACTGACTGAATTAGCCGATGTGACGGCGATTCGTGTCGAGCAATCGTTGATCGGTGTGGGTCGCACACTCAAGCTGGTAGACCAAGCATCAACCGAGGCATTACTGGTGCAGTCGTCAGCAAAACGCTCGCCCGCCGCAATAGCAGAGGCGCAAGAGTTGCTCGTGCGTTTAGTGGCGAGTAACGAAGACGTTCAGTCGCTACGACTGGTTGATGCTGCCGGCCGCGTGGTGGTATCAAACATGCAGGACGATATTGGTTTGGATGTTTCGGCGCAGGCGTTTTTTCAGCGTAGCGTGATGGCGGCGTCGTCAAATGTGCCAATTGTGATCAGCTTTGGCACAGCAAGCCAAACCGACGGATTGGGACTTACCCTTTCGCAGCCAATGCGGGACGCTAAGAATGCGCTGGTCGGCGCGGCGGTTGCGACTGTCAAATTTAGCACGATCGAGGCGGCGTTATCATCCGCCAGAACGAGACCTTCACTGACGCCATTTTTGTTGGATAACGATGGTGTGATTGCTTGGCACCCATTGTCGGCACTCCGCTACAAGTCCTTGATGCCGCTAAGGCCTGAGGCGGCCGCACGCGTGGCGAACGAGGGGCGTTATGGACAGGTGACTGTAGCGTCACTTGGCATGGCGGATTTACAACGTATGATGGGCGACCCTGCTGGGGCCGTACAACGCAGTTACCGTTCACCTGTTTCGGGCGAGACGGAGGTCGTGGCGATGACAGCCTTAACTGCTGCACCTCTAATCATTGCCGTGAGTGAACCGAAATCGCGTTGGGAGGTGCCATTGCGCGAAGTGTTTGCCTCGGTCTTTGGTAAGGTATTGATGGTGACTTTCATTGCGGCGGGGGTCGCGTTTATGTTGCTATCACGCGACGTGATCGGACCGATCAGACAACTGACGCGGGCTGCGGAAGCGGTGAAAGACGGCAAGCTAGACGTGCGTGCGCGGGTGCTTAACGACGACGAAGTGGGTGATCTTGCCAAAACATTCAATGGCATGATGGACGAAATCGTGGAGCGTCAGCATGAGCGCGATGTGTTCGGTCGTGCGGTGAGCCCAGAGGTACGGGAGAAGTTGCTCGACGGACAGATCGAGCTGGGGGGCGAAAATCGGCGTGTGTCAGTGCTGTTTTCCGACATTCGTTCTTTCACCACCATTTGTGAAGGCATGACGCCTCAACAGGTGGTCGAAATGCTGAATGAGTTTTTGACCGAAATGACATCCGTCGTTGCGGCTTATGGCGGGCATGTCAACAATTTTCTAGGAGACGCGATCATCGTCGTCTTCGGCGCGCCGGGCGATCACGAGGATTGTGCGTGGGGCGCGGTGCAAGCCGCATTTGCGATGCGCAGGCGGCTGGAGTCGCTGAATGAGCGCCAGCGTGCGCGGGGTGATCTGGAAATCGTGTCAGGCATTGGTATTGGCACCGGCAACGTAGTCGCGGGACAAATGGGCTCGTTGGAGCGCTTTATCTATACCGTCGTGGGGGACGTTGTTAATGTGGCGGCGCGCCTTGAGACGATGACGAAAAAATTCGAGGGCAACCCGATACTGGTCAATAGCGAAACGGCAAAAGCTATCGAGGGGCGGGAAGGGGTTGAAGTGACTGCGATTGGCAAACAGGCGCTTAAAGGTAAGGCGCAGGAGATTGATGTCTATCGCGTCGATTGGGCGTTGCCTGCTTAAGGAGCGATTTTTCGCCTGAACGACCGACGCGGGCTGTCCCGACCGTCCTCACCTACTGCTCAGCGTAATACCTGCGATACCAACCCACAAATTTCGCCACACCGTCCTCCACATTGGTTTGTGGCTTAAAGCCCGTGAGCGTTTCTAGGCGTGTGACGTCGGCTGAGGTGGCATATACATCGCCCGGCTGAATCGGCAGCATCTGCATTTTTGCCTTTTTGCCGGTAGCGGCTTCAATCGCATGGATATAACGCATCAACTCGATGGGCTCGTTGTTCCCGATGTTAAAAATGCGGTACGGCGCACTGCTGGTGGCTGGAGACGGATGTGCGCTTGACCAATCGGCGTCCGGCATGGCTGGGCGATCAATCACGCGCATCACACCTTCAACGATATCGTCGATGTAGGTGAAATCTCGCACCATCTTGCCGTGGTTAAACACTTGGATGGTCTCACCAGCCAAGATCGCTTTCGTGAACTTGAACAGCGCCATATCGGGCCGACTCCACGGCCCGTACACGGTAAAAAAGCGAAGCCCAGTCATCGGGATACCAAATAAATGTGCGTAACTATGCGCCATTAACTCGTTGGCTTTTTTAGTGGCGGCGTAAAGGCTTACCGGGTGATCAGTGGTTTGGGATTCATCGAAGGGCAGCGTGCTATTCAAGCCATAGACGGAACTGGTGGACGCAAACACCAAGTGCCCGACGCTAGTGCGGCGGAGACCCTCAAGAATGTTAAGAAAGCCCTGCACGTTGGCCTCTACATAGATATACGGATTGACCAGTGAATAGCGCACGCCAGCTTGTGCCGCGAGATTCACGACGGCATCGAACTGGTGCGCGGCAAATAAGGCTTCCATCGCAAGCCGATCAGCGATGTCGGCGCGTATAAAGACAAACTTTGGATGTGTATGCTCGTTCGCCTTAATCTGTGCGAGTCGCGCTTCCTTCAGCGAAACGTCGTAATAGTCGTTGAGGTTATCAACGCCGACGACCGAGTCACCACGGGCGAGTAAACCTTCGGTGACGGCATGGCCGATAAAGCCGGCGGCACCGGTAACGAGGATTTTCATAGAGGAGATCGCTTTTTGAATCGCGTTTCGGTCAGCACAGTGTCTATGTGTTTTTCTGTCTCGCCCGGTACCGCATTGATAGGGATGTTCTGATCGAAGGTCACGAATTTTGCCTGATGTTTCAATGCGGGTGGGTGCAGGTCGGTATTGTGTTGGTTGGGCTGTGAAAGGATTAGGTTGCCTTGCGGTCGGCTATCTCGCTCAATTCCTGTATCCCTGAGGATTTTGCTTTTGCCAATTCCACGAATCGCGGCACATGTCTTCTAGCGAACGAGTGGCCTTCCAGCCGAGGGTGTGTTCGGCGTATGAGGCATCGGCCCAATAGGCAGAAACGTCGCCCGGCCTGCGCGCCACAAATTGATATGGAATCGGTAGGTCATTAACACGAGAAAATGTCGTCACCACATCAAGCACGCTGTGGCTGCGTGAGGTGCCGAGATTTGCAATCAGTAGTGGTGCGGCATCGTCCCGCGCGAGGTAGCGTAAAGCCGCGAGATGGCCTTCAGACAAATCCATCACATGAATGTAGTCCCGCTCGCCGGTACCATCGGCGGTGGCGTAATCGTGACCAAAAATGCTCAGCATCGGGAGGCGACCACTCGCCACCTGACAGACAAACGGCATCAGGTTATTGGGAGTGCCAGTGGGATCTTCGCCCATCGTGCCACTGGGATGCGCGCCGACAGGGTTGAAGTAGCGCAATAACGCCACCCGCCAAGCGGGGTCAGACAGGGTGAGATCGGTGAGCATACTTTCGACCATCGCTTTGGATCGACCGTAAGGGCTTGCAGCGCGATAGGGTGCGGACTCAGGAATCGGAGATGAGTCTGGCTCGCCATATACCGTCGCACTCGAGCTGAAGACGATGGTTTTCACGTTGGCTTTCATCATTGCCAACAAGAGCGTCATGGTGCCGTTTACGTTGTTAGCGTAATACCGTAGTGGCTCGCGCACCGATTCGCCGACGGCCTTCAATCCTGCGAAATGAATGACCGCAGAAATGGTATGCGTCGCAAACAGGGTATCGAGACCGACTGCATCGCATACGTCGCCTTCGATAACTAATGGCGTTTTGCCAGTGATTTGGGCGATCCGATTCACCACCGCCGGGTGGCTATTGACGAAGTTATCAAGGATGAGGCATTCATAACCTGCCGCAATTAGCTCTACTGCCGTATGCGAGCCGATGAAACCGGTGCCGCCTGTAATGAGGATTTTTTGCATATGAGTACGAACGTGACTTGACGTTACTTTATCAATGCCCGAAAACGCCCGCTAGTAGGCGAGTTTGCAGGATTAGAATGCCTCGCCCGGCACCCGCACAAAACCCTCCATCACCACGCGCGCGCTGCGGCTCATGACCGCCTTTTTGACGACCCATTTACCATCGACTTGTGCGGCCTCCGCACCGACACGTAGCGTGCCCGACGGATGCCCGAAGCGAACGGCGCTTAGTGTTCCGCCACCCGCAGCAAGGTTGACGAGTGTGCCAGGAATCGCGGCGGCGGTACCGATCGCAACGGCGGCCGTGCCCATCATGGCGTGATGTAGTTTGCCCATCGACATCGCCCGGACGAGTAAGTTGACCTGATTTGCGTTCACCAATTTGCCACTCGATGAGGTGTAGTCCTGTGGTGGCGCAACAAAGGCGATCTTTGGCGTGTGTTGGCGTGTTTTCGCTTCGTCAAGCGACTTGATCAAACCCATCTCCATTGCGCCGTGAGCGCGGATGGACTCAAACATCGCCAGCGCTTTTGCGTCGCCATTGATATGGTCTTGCAACTCGGTGCCCTTGTAACCGATGGCATCCGCGTTGATGAAGATAGTGGGGATACCGGCGGTGATCATCGTCGCCTTTAGTACACCAAGGTTGGGTACGTTGAGATCGTCGATCAGATTGCCGGTCGGGAACATGGCGCTGCCGTCACCTTCCTCGTCGGCAGCAGGGTCCATGAATTCAAGTTGTACTTCAGCGGCGGGGAAGGTCACACCATCGAGTTCAAAGTCACCGGTCTCTTGTACTTGGCCGTTGGTGACCGGCACATGCGAGATGATGGTCTTCTGAATGTTCGCTTGCCAGATGCGAACGATGGCAATGCCGTTTACTGGAATACGCGAGGCATCCACCAAACCGTTTGCAATTGCAAACGGGCCGACCGCCGCGCTAAGGTTGCCACAGTTGCCACTCCAGTCAACAAACGGCTTGTCGATTGAGACCTGTCCGAACAAATAATCAACGTCGTGGTCGGCCTTAGTGCTTTTGGAGAGAATCACAGTCTTGCTGGTGCTAGAGGTGCCGTTACCCATCCCGTCAATTTGTTTACCGTAGGGGTCGGGCGAGCCGATGACCCGAAGCAACAACGCATCGCGCGCAGCACCGGGAACCTGTGCACTTGCTGGCAAGTCGGTAAGTTTGAAGAAGGTACCTTTGGAAGTGCCGCCACGCATGTAGGTCGCGGGGACTTTTACTTGTGGCTGATAAGAATTCATAACGTCCTATTTTTCACTTTCAAAAGGAGGCCGGACATGGGGGAGTGACTCGGCGCTACAAGCGCCAAACGTCTTGAAATTTGTGCGCGCTTGAGAAAGACTCAGATCGCCATTGGGGCCACCCCGCACAATGTCGGCATCACCATCATCTTGGCCGTCGTCCTCCCAGAAACAGACGGGGCAAATCTCGTAGCCTGCTCTCTCTAGCAAAGACCTGTATCCGCAGCAAGGACAGCGAAGCGGCAAGTTCGAATAGCGCATGTTCATACCACCTTCGTTGACGCTAAAAAATCTTTGGCGAACCGCTGCAACACGCCACCCGCTTCATACACCGATACTTCTTCAGCCGTATCGAGTCGGCAAGTAACCGACACTGCAACGCGTTCGCCATTCTTACGATTGATGACGAGGGTGAGGGTGGCTCTCGGTGTGCGCTCGCCGATGACGTCGTAGACTTCTGTGCCATCAAGTTTAAGCGTGATGCGGTTCGTGCCGGGCGAAAACTCCAGCGGCAGCACGCCCATGCCGATGAGGTTGGTGCGATGGATACGCTCAAAACCTTCAGCAACGATCACTTCAACCCCAGCAAGACGCACCCCCTTCGCCGCCCAATCGCGTGATGAGCCTTGCCCATAGTCGGCACCCGCAATGATGATGAGCGGCTGCTTGCGCTGCATATAGGTCTCGATCGCCTCCCACATACGCGTGACCCTGCCCTCTGGCTCAATGCGCGCCAAGGATCCTTTCTTTACCTTTCCATCGACGACGACCATTTCGTTCATCAACGTTGGGTTGGCAAACGTCGCGCGCTGCGCGGTGAGGTGGTCGCCCCGATGGGTGGCATACGAATTGAAGTCCTCTTCCGGCAATCCCATCTTGGACAGGTACTCACCCGCGGCGCTGTTGGCCATGATGGCGTTCGATGGCGAGAGATGGTCAGTGGTGATGTTGTCCCCTAACACCGCGAGCGGGCGCATACCCTTCAGCTTGCGCTCGCCGCCCGAATTTTCATCCGCGCCTTCACCCGTGGTGTCCCAATACGGTGGTCGGCGAATGTAGGTGCTTTGCGGACGCCAATCGTAGAGCGGTTTTACTTTGACCGCGTTGCTCACACGTCCTTCAAACATCGGGATGTACACCTTGCGGAATTGCTCAGGCTTCACCGCCTTTTCCACAAGGGCATCGATCTCTTCGTCGCTTGGCCACAAATCTTTGAGCGTGATGGGCTTGCCGCTTTGGTCGATGCCGAAGCTATCTCGTTCGATATCAAACCGAATGGTGCCGGCAATGGCGTACGCCACGACCAACGGTGGCGAGGCCAAGAATGCTTGTTTTGCGTAGGGGTGAATACGCCCATCAAAGTTTCGATTGCCTGAAAGAACGGCCGTTGCGTACAGATCGCGATCAATGATTTCTTTTTGGATAGCGGGGTCGAGCGCACCAGACATGCCGTTACAGGTCGTACAAGCGAAGGCAACGATGCCGAATCCAAGTGACTCCAGCTCAGACATGAGGTCGGCTTCTTCGAGATAGAGTGCGACGGTTTTGGAGCCGGGCGCGAGGGAGGACTTCACCCACGGTTTGCGGGTTAAGCCGGCACGGTTGGCGTTGCGTGCGAGTAAACCTGCGGCGATGACGTTGCGGGGATTGCTGGTATTTGTACAAGAAGTTATCGCCGCAATGATCACCGCACCATCCGGCATTTGGCCGGGGGTTTCGGTCCAAGGTGCTGCAATGCCTTTGCTGGCGAGGTCGGTGGTCGATACGCGTGCATGCGGATTCGATGGGCCGGCCATGGTTCGCACCACGCTGGAAAGATCAAACGACAATAGCCGTTCGTAAACCACATCCTTCAACGTGTTCTGATCACTTCCCGACCACAGCCCTGCGACGCGTGCATAGGTTTCGACCAACCTCACTTGCTGGTCATCACGTCCGGTCAACTTAAGGTAATCAATCGTTTGCTGGTCAATGGCAAACATCGCTGCCGTTGCGCCGTATTCGGGTGCCATATTGGAAATTGTTGCGCGGTCACCCAGCGTGAGTGAGGCGGCACCGTCGCCGTAGAACTCTAGGTACGAGCCGACCACTTTGGATTTGCGCAGGAACTCGGTCAACGCCAGAACGATATCTGTCGCGGTGATTCCCGATTGGCGCTTGCCCGTGAGATGTACACCCACAGTTTCGGGCAGACGCATCCACGACGCACGGCCAAGCATGACGTTTTCTGCTTCGAGCCCACCGACACCTATAGCGATAACACCGAGCGCATCAACGTGCGGCGTATGGCTGTCGGTTCCCACGCAGGTGTCAGGAAATGCAACACCGTTTTGTGATTGGATAACGGGTGACATCTTCTCCAGATTGATCTGGTGCATGATGCCGTTGCCCGCGGGAATCACATCCACATTGTTGAATGCGTTTTTGGTCCAGTCGATGAAATGAAAGCGGTCTTCATTGCGGCGGTCCTCAATCGCACGATTCTTTGCAAATGCGTCTGGATCGAAACCGCCACATTCAACGGCGAGCGAGTGATCCACAATCAACTGCACCGGCACGACGGGATTCACTTTTGCTGGATCACCGCCTTGGTCGGCAATCGCGTCGCGCAGACCTGCCAAATCCACCAGCGCGGTTTGGCCCAATATGTCGTGGCACACTACACGCGCGGGAAACCACGGAAAGTCCAGGTCACGTTTGACTTCAATGATCTGCTTTAAGCGCTCATCGATGATTGCAGGATCGGCGCGGCGGATGATGTTCTCAGCATGAACGCGCGAGGTATAGGGAAGCTTGTCATACGCGCCGGGCTTAATCGCCTCAATGGCTGCCCGCGTGTCGAAGTAGTCGAGTGCCGTACCCGCGTGTGTGAAGCCCAATGGTTTGCGGAAATTGCTGTTCATGTTGCCTCTTTAATGCCGATACACTGCCCTTGTGAAACCGGATGATGAAACTACTTCCGGTCTTTCAGCGGAACAAACTTCATGTCATCCGGCCCCACATAGTTCGCACTCGGGCGAATGATCTTGTTGTCGATACGCTGCTCGATGACGTGTGCCGCCCAGCCCGAGGTGCGGCTGATGATGAACAGCGGCGTGAACATGGAAGTCGGCACGCCCATCATGTGATACGAACACGCGCTGAACCAATCTAGGTTCGGGAACATTTTTTTCTCGCGCCACATCACGGTCTCAAGACGCTCAGCGATGTCGAAGAGTTTCATGTTGCCCGCTTGTTTCGACAGACTACGTGCGACTTCCTTGATCACCACGTTACGCGGGTCGGATACGGTGTAAACCGGATGGCCGAAGCCGATGATGACTTGTTTCTCCGCGACGCGCTTAACGATATCAGCTTCCGCTTCATCGGCATCGTTGTAGCGAGATTGAATATCAAACGCGGCTTCGTTCGCACCACCGTGTTTCGGTCCACGAAGCGCGCCGATGGCGGCGGTGATCGCTGAATGCATGTCGGACATCGTTCCGGCGACGACGCGTGCGGCAAAGGTTGATGCGTTGAACTCATGCTCAGCGTACAAAACAAGGGAGGTGTGCATCGCCTGCACCCATTCCTTTGAAGATGGTTTGCCGTGCAACAAATGTAGGAAATGGCCGCCGATGGAGTCGTCGTCGGTTTCAACTTCGATACGCTTGCCATTCACGGCAAAGTGATACCAATAGAGCAGCATCGAACCGAACGACGCCATCATGCGGTCGGCGATATCGCGCGCGCCTTGAATGTTGTGGTCGTCTTTTTCCGGCAGGGTGCAGCCGAGCGCAGAGCAAGCGGTGCGCAACACGTCCATCGGATGTGCAGACGCCGGCAAGGTTTCGAGAACATCTTGCACCGCCATCGGAATCCCGCGCATCGACTTCAGCTTGGCCTTGTACGCAGTCAGTTCGGATGCGTTGGGTAATTTGCCGTGCACCAACAGATGTGCGATCTCTTCGAACTCACAGGTGTTCGCAACATCAAGGATGTCATAGCCGCGATAGTGCAAGTCGTTGCCCGTCAGCCCAACGGTGCAGATCGCAGTGTTGCCGGCAACTACGCCGGAAAGGGCCACTGATTTTTTGACTTTGGGTGCGGCGGGGGCGGTGGTGCTATCGGTCATGCGGTTCTCCGTCAATTGCAGGTTCAGAAATGCGAAAGTCGTTATTTGGCGGGCTTCTTCAAGCTTTTTGGTTTGGAAACGCGCTTGAAAGCTGGAGTTTTGGCCACCGCTTCTCGTTTAGCGCGCAAGGCTTGCCAAGCATCAGCGTCGATGCGATGCACGACGTGATTTTTCAGTGGCCAGTCGGCAGGTACGCGCGGGTGGTCAAACTCCATGCCGTGCCAACGCTGCATCCCAATACGTTCCATCACGGCGTGGGAGGGGGAGTTGGTCGTCACGGAGAGCGCGAGCACGTGCGGCAACTGAAGATGCTCGAACGCAAAGTACAGCGACGCTTCGGCGGCTTCGGTCGCATAACCCTGACCCCAGGCGCTTTGCGCCAGTCGCCAGCCAATTTCGACACCAGGCTGCCAAGGTGCCGGAAACATCGGTGGGTTGAGGCCAACAAACCCAATGAATGGTGTGACGCCCGGCACTTCAACGGCCCACATGCCCCAGCCACGCTGCTTGATGCCACCGCTGATCCGTTCAAACTCGCCGCGCGCTTCTTCGCGTGTCAACGGGCGGGGGAAGTACTTGCGAACCTGTGCATCCGCATTCATGTCTACCCACGCGTCGAGGTCGCTTTCTTTCCACTGCCGCAGCAGCAAGCGCGGTGTGCGCAGCTCGAGCGGAGCGAGGTATGTCGGCAACACCAGCGTTTGCGGCTTGATACGCATTGACCACAGTGACTTGGCCATTATTTTTTCGCGGCGAATAATTTGTCGAGTGAGCTCTCGAACTCGTGATAGCCAATACGCTCGTAGAGTTCTTCGCGGGTTTGCATGATGTCGACGACGTTTTTCTGCGTACCGTCGCGACGAATCGCTTCGTACACACGCTCTGCCGCTTTGTTCATCGCACGGAACGCGGACAAGGGATAGAGCACCATCGCGACATCGGTTAAGCGCAATTCTTCGGTGGTGAAGAATGGCGTCTTACCAAATTCGGTGATGTTGCAAAGAATTGGCTTCTTGGTGGCGTCGACAAAACGCTTATAGGTCGGCAAATCGTAAGCCGCCTCAACGAAGATACCGTCTGCACCTGCTTCGGCGAATGCCACGGCGCGCTCAAGCGCAGCGTCAACGCCTTCAACTTGGATGGCGTCGGTGCGGGCGATGACAAAAAAATCCGGGTCGGTTTTGGCGTCAACGGCGGCCTTCACCCGATCAACCATTTCCTGCTGGGTGACAATTTCTTTGCCTGGCCGATGGCCACAGCGCTTCGCACCGACTTGATCTTCGATGTGACAAGCTGCCGCCCCAAATTTGATCAGTGACTTGACTGATCGAGCGATGTTGAACGCGGACGGACCGAATCCCGTGTCGATGTCGACGAGCAGTGGCACATCACAAACGTCAGTGATACGTCGAATGTCAGTCAGCACGTCGTCGAGGTTATTGATGCCGAGATCAGGCATGCCGAGTGAGCCTGCGGCAACACCGCCGCCAGAGAGGTAGATCGCCCGGTAACCTGCCCGCTTGGCGAGCAACGCGTGGTTGGCGTTAATGGTGCCGACAATCTGAAGCGGCTTTTCATCCTTCAGGGCTTGGCGGAATTTCGCGCCGGCGGAAGTGACCATGGTCTGTCCTTTGTTTTTGCAAAAGTGAAACGCTAGTATTGGCGGGCAATTTGAGGCATTTTGTCTTGAAATCGCCCGTCAATCGGCGAGTTTTGGTATTAATTGAAGAATGCCTGCATTGCGGCGTCAGAGATTTTAACGCCCGTGACCTTTGCTTTTTGCAGCAACTCCCAAAAGTAGCGATAGGTTGCACGGTCGTGTAACTCGCCCTTGTATTGAATCGGGCCCCAATCGAGGGCCTGAGCGGCGAGCAGGATTTTTGCCGCGTCCTCGACTTCGGAGTGATCAGGCTTCATGGCATCCACGATCGGCTGAATTTGTGCCGGATAAATCGACCACATCCGCAAAAAACCAAATTCATTGCGTGCGCGTCGGGCATCGCCGCTCACAACCTCTGGGTTTTTCAGATCCAGACACACGTTGTGTGCCGGCACGACACCGTTCGCCAGTGCCGCTGCCACCAACTCAGCTTTGCCGCGCGCAATCAATTTGTGCTCGAACTGTCCGGGGGAGCGCATTGCCGATGCTGGAATGGCACCATGGTGAGCGGAGACAAAATCCATCAGACCGAAATCCAGTACCTCGATGTTTGGCAGGGTGGCGATTTGCTGGATGTCGCGAAGCGCGCCGTGGGTTTCGACCAACACGTGGATCGGAATCTCGCGTCCGGTGTTTGCCTTTACGGAAGCCGCTCGCACGTACTCGATCATTTCCTTCACCTCAGCATACGAGGTCGATTTCGGAATGGTGATGTAGCGCAGCAATTTCCCCGCGCCGCCAACCAAAATGTCGATATCCTGTTTCCAAAATGCGTTCGAGTGATCGTGGATACGTGCGCCGGCCATTTTGTGTTTGTTCTCCGCACTACTCACCATGCGCACAATCATTTCCGCGTGAGCCTTTTCTTGCCCAGCCGGTGCGCCATCTTCGCAATCGCAGGTGATATCAAAAATCGGCCCCAGAGTGTCCTGCATCGCGAGCGCCTTACCGATGAGTTTCTCGCTACCCGCAAAATGCTCACATGACGGGATGATCGGGAATGGCTTCTCTCCGACGAAGAGTGCTTGATTGGGATGGACTGGTGACATATCGGGCCTTGTGAAATGAGGGCTGAGGTCGCAATTAGCGGCGACGAGGAACAAGTAGGGTGAGGTCCATCGATAGGACTTTGCGATCTTGGGCGGCAGAAGCGGGGTCGGAGAGGAATGCAGCGCTGTTGGGATCAACGTTCTTGTAGGCGGCAAGCTCGACCTGCAGTGCGCCAACGTGTTCGTTAACCGGCCATTTCGTCAAAGGGGTTGACGTCGCATAGATCGTGTCCCCGGCAAAAGTCGGATTGAGATGCGAGCCGCCATTGATGGCCGCGATGGTGAGTGCGTTTTCCAGCCCGTCAAAGCTCAATGCTCGCGCAAGGGAGATGATCTGCCCGCCGTAGATCAGACGGCGGCCGAAGCGGCTGGATTCCATATGGTGCAAATCAAAGTGGACCCGTGCGGTATTTTGGTAGAGCTTAGTGGCGAGGGTGTGGTCGGTTTCATCGATCGTAATACCGGCCGGATGGGCGATGCGTTGAGCCGGGTGCGCCTTCGGAATCTCGTTTGCATTCTGCGAATCGGTGCGGTTGATCGTCTTGTAATCTTCCCAGAATTTGCCGCCGCCGGTGGCTCGCGTGATTGCCTCAGCCGACAGGCCGTAAGCGGCGGGTGCAGTAATGAGCGTCGGATCAGGCATTGCCTGAAAATTGAGCGCACCACACCCTAAGGCGCTTGCCCCTGACGCAGCCGTAGTCCGCCGATGCACCATCACCCATCTCACCCACGTCAGCACCATTTCGTCTCGTTGGTTGAAGCAGTTTGATCGCACGTACACAACACCAGTCTTGCCATTGCTATTCGGCTTGAGGCCGACAACATCGGATGTCGCACAGAGTGTGTCGCCGACGTAAACCGGCTGTACAAAGCGGCATTCTGCGTAGCCAAGGTTTGCAACGGCATTGTATGAAACGTCCGGCACTGTCTTGCCAAACGCGATATGAAACACCAACAAGTCATCAACTGGTGTGGTCGGGTAGCCTAGCGATTGCGCAAAAGGTTCGCTGCAATGTAGCGGGTTACGCGAGCCGACCAATGCTTGATAGAGCGCGGTGTCGCCGTAAGTCACCGTGCGCGGAATCGCATGGACAAATTTTTGTCCAACGGCGTAGTCCTCAAAAAAAAATCCGGTCGCAGGTCGCATGGTTGGTGGGGGGGCGATTGGAAAACGGGCTAGGCTGCTTCCAGTTCCTTGATCATTTGTGCCAGCGCGATGATTCTTTTGGACGCGGCAACGTGGTGCTGCTCAACCAAACGTCCGTTCAGCATGATGGTGCCGCGACCAGCTTGATGGGCAGTCTCGAGCGCTTGAATCACCTCATACGCAAAAGTAATTTCGGTTGCTTTAGGGGTAAATGCGTCATTGCAATATGCGAGCTGGTTGGGGTGCACCAGCGATTTACCGTCGAAGCCTAAATCGCGCGTAAGACGGCAGGCCATTTCAAATGAGTGCATGTCCTTGATGTCGATACTGATACCATCGACGACGGCGCGCTTATAGGCGCGGCCTACCAAGAGGACGTGGGCGAGTGAATACTGGAGCGGTATTCGGTCCGGCGTCTTACGGCCATGCAACTGCGTGATGAGGTCGGACGTCGCGAGGATCAAGCAGGCGATACGGTCAGATGCTGAGGCAATGTCTTCCGCGCGGAGCACAGCCAACGGACTCTCGATCATGACCATGATCGGAAGATGGGAGCCGCCAGCCGCATCGAGCGCGGCTAATGCGTCGAGCACATCTTGTCGCGACTCGATATTGGGGAATAGTACAGCGTCGACGCCGATCTTAGTGATCGCGTTGACGTCGTCTTGCCCCCAAGGGGAATCGAGATCATTGACGCGCACGACCAATTCGCGTCGCCCATAGCCGCCACTCAAAATTGCCTCGACCACCTGCGTTCGAGATAGCGCTTTGTTTTCAACCAACACAGAATCCCCAAGGTCGAAGATCACAGAGTCGACTTTGAGGCCGCGCGCCTTATTCAGGAAACGGGTGAAGCATCCTGGGACATACAGCATCGAGCGGCGGGGTCGGAGAAATGGAGTCATCGTCGTTGAAGCGAGAGATGTTTCAAGAGGGGGCGAAAAAACGAAACGCGCCCGGGAGTTTTTCCTGCAATGTCCCAACGTAAGCAAGGCAAGGCAAAAGGCGGAATTTTGCGTTGCAACAATTTTACGGCCATCCGAAAAAAAGTCAATAAGACTTATATCTTATATAAGACATAAACGCCCGCGTCCCCAGTGATATTATTTCGGCATGGAAACCCCCTATCGAATTTACGTGCTACCGGTTCGCAGGATACTCATATGACCGGCAGTCCCACTTTTCAGCCGCTCTACGAGCAAATCAAGTCGTTGATTACACGCAGCCTCGTGCTGGGCGAGTGGAAGCCGGGCGAGGCGATACCGTCTGAGATGGAGTTGGCGAGCCGATATGGGGTGAGTCAAGGAACGGTCCGTAAGGCGATCGATGCGCTGGCGGCAGAATACATCGTCGTAAGACGCCAGGGAAAGGGTACGTTTGTGGCGACGCACACCGCGCCCACACACCAGTACCGCTTTCTTCGCATCCGTGCAGATGACGCCGAGCCTACCAGTGATAGGCATCACCCACGCACGAAGTTCATTGGACTCCAGAAAGATAAGGCGGACGCAAACATCGCGGCCAAGCTCGGCATCCGAGTCAATCAAGCGGTTGTTGTGGTTTCACGCGTGCTGGTGTTTGACGGACGCCCGCTCATCCTCGACGAAATCACGCTTGCACAATCGATTTTTCCTAACTTAACGATGGAAAAATTAGTGGCATCGCAGGGGTCCATTTATAGCTTCCTCGAGACCGCCTACGGCACACGTATGGTCCGGGCTGAGGAGCGAATCAAAGCCGTTGGCGCGACGAAGCATGCGTCTAAGCATTTAGGGGTCGCCATTGGCACGCCACTATTGAGTGTTGATCGCGTGGCTTATACCTATGGCGATCGGGCGGTCGAGTGGCGGCGCGGCCTCTGCTTGACGAGCGGCTATTCGTATCTGAACGATTTAGCCTGATAAATCGAGCTTGTACTTCATGGTGTTGCTCGCATTAGGCTGGGTCGCGCTGTATTTAGAGCGGCAGCCAGAGACGTCAAGAAAAGTCGAACCTGGGATGTTGGCGGCGCAATAAGGTTTTCCGCCTGTCTGTTGTTACCTCACCGAAAAGCTCTATGTATTCGCGTCCTGTCAGGGTCCGTTAAACTCGGTGTAATGTCGGTTCGGCAGATCCAATGCGCTCCATCTTATCCATAGGCCAACACGTGAAATTTCTCTCCCGTCTCATTGCGACGCTTATTCTCAGCGGGTCTGTGTCGACACTGGTTGTAGCGCAGCCATCGTTGTCGGTGCCGCCGACCGAGCCGGGGTATTTGCTGGTGCTGGGCCGCACGTTCGACCGTATCAAGGTCATGAACTACTCGGCCGCGCTGCCGGCGATCTATACAGAAACTGGCGGACGCTATATCGGTCTGGGGCGCGCGACGGCAGGGGTGACGTGTGTGTATGGCCTGTGCGAAGGGCGCAGCGCCGTTGTTGCGCGTTGGGATGATTACCGCAATGTCGGCACGTTTTGGTGGGGAGATAGTTATCGCAAAGCAGTGCGGCTGCGCGACGCGGCTGGCGTATTCACGATCGTCGGCATCAAAGGCATAAGTGGCGTGGTACCGTTCGATTCGCCGGGTGCGTTGCTCGTCGCCACGGCTGCTGCGAGTTCGCCGGATCAACAAGCCTGGCTCGACGCTGCAGCGAAGTCGGGTGGCAGGCGCTTGGTACCCTTTGCCCCTGAGGCTGTCCTGCCGCTAGAGGGTGACGCACTGTACAACCGCGTTGCATTGCTGAGCTTTGAGTCGCCAGCAGCACGCGCCGCATTTGTCGCGTCGGATGCGACCAAGGACTTCGTCAAAAGCGCATCGGGGGCATCGTTGGTATCACTCATCGCCTTGATCGCGATTGATGTACCCCCCGCCGCTCCTTCCGCCGCTCGCTAGGCCGCGCACCCACTCCAATGCATGGCAAAAGACGATTGAGCCAAAATGGTTTGCCAATCCCCCAGAGGCAACCTCCTTCGACGCAGCCGGCCACCCATGAAATACTCGGGCTAGATCAAGGTTGTTATACGGCGATCGGCGCGGTATAATGGCCGACTCAGATGTTGCCTCAGTCGGAGTGTGGCGCAGTCCGGTAGCGCGCTTGCTTTGGGAGCAAGATGTCGTAGGTTCGAATCCTATCACTCCGACCATCAATTTCTCGTGTTGCCTGTTCATGCGCACGGCTGCGCCTCTCGCGGCATCCGTAGATTGCCAAAACCTCTGAACTCTCTGTTCGCGCACCCATGAAATGTTCAGGCTAATTTTAGATCCGCCGCGCCGACCAAACCGATCCGCCTTCGTGCAGCTCGCAGTATCAACGCTGCATCATGCGGTTTCGTTCAAGCGGGAGCATAATTCACGCTGCATTTTCACTGCGCCCGTAGCTCATCTGGATAGAGCACCGGCCTTCTAAGCCGGGGGTAACAGGTTCGAGTCCTGTCGGGCGCGCCATTCAATGCACGGTCGTGCGCAATCACTTCGGTCCTTAGCGCAATACGGATAGACAGGACTCTCACGGGGTTACAAACAGGTTCTCCCGGAAACCGCTGCATCGGTTTCCGGCGTCTGCGGCGTCGATTGTGCGCAGGCACAATCGACGAAACCCCGCTGCCGCTCTGTCGGGCGCGCCATCCTTGGTATGCCAAGCGTCCGTCAAACTACGGCGTTGCGGATGTCACCTTGAATATTCCCGTGGCATTCCCAGCATCAAATGCCAAGTCAAGCCTCTCGGAGTTCGGCAAGCGCTCGCGTGTGATGAACTCGTAAAACGATCCCGGCACGAGCATTTCTATACGTTTTCCATCAGCACCGACAAAACCGCGCTGAACCTTGTCGGCGATGAGTGCGGTTTGCTTGACTCGACCAGTCGCCGAAACTTCGACCTGCTCCTTGAGTGCGCGTCCAGCGAGCCGTTCGCGCTGTGCAGTGGCGAAGACATCTGCCACGCGGTCTGTCGCGTGGTTGAACGCATTACCTTCCGTCGCGATCCACGCCATTTCGGCAGATTCGGATTTCAATCGCTCATAGTCGCCCAGCGATGGTTCTGGGTGATGCCTTGCAAAGCACGCTACTGCGGCTCTCACGAGGACAGTCGCTTCAGCAAGGCTAACCTCCGCTCCGTCTTTGACGGCCTCGAGACGCGTTGCGAGTGCTGCGGGTAAAGGGTCAATGGAGCGTGAGACGACGCGGCTTACCGTCGCTTGGAAATCAGGCGAGAATCGCTCCGGGTGAAATTCGCTGACGAAGTATTGCGCGATGGATTCTGAAAAATCAGATTGCGTATACGAATAGCCAGTCATCTTCAAACGCTCGAGCGGGTAGACCGCCGATTGTCGATAGCCGAATGCTTCAAGCACACGCGCAATGGCAGCGCGCCCGCTTGGTAGCGTACCATTCGATGGCCAGGCGACTGTGCGGAGTGCGCCGTGATCAAATACGACTCGACCGCCGTCTGCAAGCGTTTGCTCCACGTAGGCGCGACCCGAGGAAACACGCTTTAACAGGTCACCAAAAAGTACCATGCTAAGTGCCTGTGCGAGGTGTGCCCTCGATACCGCCCCGTCACCCGTTAGGCGGGGGTCGACAGCGAGAGTGCGGAGCAAGGTTGCAGCGTCGTCGTCGCCCACCAATGCGGCAAGTATCTTTTGTAATGTCATGGTTCAGAGGTCCGTTGAGACGCAGCGAGCTATCCTTGAAGGTCGAATTTGATGCCTTGTGCAAGCGGCAGGTCGGAGGAATAGTTGATCGTATTGGTGGTTCGTCTCATATAGGACTTCCAGCTATCGGAGCCAGATTCTCGACCACCGCCGGTTTCCTTTTCGCCGCCAAATGCTCCGCCAATTTCTGCGCCCGATGTTCCGATGTTGACGTTCGCAATTCCACAGTCACTGCCGGAGGCGGAAACGAAAACTTCCGCTTCGCGCATGTCATTGGTAAAGATACTCGACGACAATCCTTGCGGGACGGCATTCTGTAGCCGAATGGCATCGGCAAAGTCTTGGTACTTCACCACATACAAGATCGGTGCAAACGTTTCGTGATGTACACACGCCGTTTGTGAAGGCATTTCCACGATGGCTGGCCTCACGTAGTAGGCGTCGGGGTAGTTTGTGAGTGCAGCACGAGTCCCACCATGAACGACGCCTCCTTGTGTAGTCGCTGCGGTGAGTGCTGACTGCATCGCCTCGAAGGCAGATTGATCGACCAGTGGTCCGATAAGGTTTGCTGCCTCGAGTGGGTTGCCAATTCGAACGTGCTGATACGCATTTTTCAAGCGCGTCACGACCGTCTCGTAGATTGAATCGTGGACAATAAGACGACGTAGCGTCGTACAGCGTTGCCCCGCTGTTCCAACAGCGGAGAAGAGTGATGCTGGCAAAACCAAGTCGAGATTAGCAGAAGGGGCGACGATGGCTGCATTGTTACCGCCGAGCTCAAGCAGACAGCGTCCAAGTCGTTGAGCCACGCTACTTGCAACCGCACGCCCCATTCGGGTCGATCCGGTAGCAGATACGAGCGCGACCCGAGGCGCGTCAACTAAGGCAGCGCCAACGTCGGCACCGCCGATGATGACTTGTGAAAGCCCGCTAGGCACCGCATGACCACCCGCCGCAAATTTAGCGTAAGCGCGCTCGAGCAGAGCCTGGCAAGCCAGTGCGGTCAATGGGGTTTTCTCCGAGGGTTTCCAAACGACGCTGTTCCCGCAGACCAAGGCGAGTGCGGCGTTCCATGCCCATACGGCGACCGGGAAGTTGAACGCGCTAATCACGCCGACAACGCCCAATGGATGCCATTGCTCCATCATCCGATGTTTCGGCCGCTCTGTCGCGATGGTGAGTCCGTATAGTTGACGAGATAGACCAACGGCAAAGTCACAGATGTCGATCATCTCCTGAACCTCGCCCAAACCTTCTTGCAGGATTTTGCCCGCTTCAATTGTGACGAGCTGCCCGAGTGCCGATTTGTGCGTGCGTAATTCTTCACCCAACAGACGAACCAGTTCGCCTCGTCGAGGGGCGGGTACGTTGCGCCATATGAGAAACGCATCCTCTGCGCGACTAACGGCGTCAGCGACTTCTGCTGCTGAGTGCGCCCGTATCGAGGCGAGCTGTTGCCCATCGATCGGGGAGCGCGCCAGAATATCGTGCCCCGCAAAATGGGCGAGGTCAACGCCAAGTGTGCGAAGGAGTGTCTGCGTTAATGTCGCGTTCATGCGTAGAATTTCCCATAAGGGTTAGCGAGGTATTGCGACAGCGTTACCGATTCTTGGCGCACAAAGCCCCTGCCTTTAAGTTCGCCTTTGGCCAAAAGATCGACCATGGTGCAAATACCCGACGCCGTTGTTAATTGAATAGCCGATAACGGTTTGCCACCAACTTCTTTTGCGTAGATTTTTTTAGCGAAGCTCTCCTGTGCGAGGCGACCATCGCGTTGTCCACTGACGGACACAAAAACTAAAACTACATCTTGCATCGTTATTGGGATCGACTTCTCAAGCACATCCTTAAGCACGTCACGACGCTTGCCGAGGCCAAGGTCATGAACCAGAATTTTGATAATCTCGCAGTGGCCAGGGTAGCGCACCGTTTTGTAATTCAGGTTCTGCACTTTGCCTTGGAGCGTCTCACAAAGCGTTCCAAGGCCACCTGATGTGTTGAACGCCTCGTAATCTAAGCCGTCGAGGAGGAAGTGCTCGAGTTCTTCGAGGGGTGGGGTCTCGCGCGCTGCGCCGTCGATAATGGCCTCGCAGGGATTCAGATACTCGTTGATTAGGCCGTCAGTGCTCCACGTCAGGTTGTACTTCAGTGCGTTAGTTGGATAGATCGGCAGAGCGCCGACACGCATATTGACATCACGGAGCGTGTCAAATTTTTTGGCCAGATCGTAGCCGACGACCGAGATGAAACCCGGCGCGAGGCCGCACTGAGGCATAAACACCGTGTTTGCATCGCGTGCAATATCTTTAACGATGCGAGTGCTCGCGACATCTTCGGTGAGGTCAAAGTAATGCGCACCAAGGTTATGCGCAAGTTTGGCGAGAACTGGGGTTAGGAAGAACGGGCAGGCAGATAGAACAACGTCGACCCCCTTAAGGGCTGGCGCGAGGTCGGCGGTGGCCACGTCGGCGATATGGATCGTCGCGCCAAGCGCTTTCATCGGCGCGAGTCGCGCGGCATCTTTATCGACGACGGTAATTTTGTAGCCGCCGATAGTGTTGAACAGCGTGACAATTGCCTCGCCAATTTTGCCGGAGCCGATCAGTGCGATGTGAAGCATATTATGTCCTTTGTCGTCAAATTTATAGCCGATACTTTAGCGCCTAAGCTTGTCAATTCGTAGCGGCAAAACTGACAAACGTCAGTAAAAAAATAGTCAAAAAGACGGAAGATATGTACAATTTGTAAGATGAGTCGCCTATCTAGTCCTAAATCAAGTCTCACCCCCGCTGAAGTCGCTCTGCTCGCAATCCTACGACGCAATGCGCGGCAGTCGGTGGCCGATGTGGCGCGCGAACTCGGTATTGCCCGCGCAACGGTGCAAGAACGCATACGTCGATTGGAAGCGAACGGGGTGATCGAGGGATACACGGTGCGCCTAGGCCCCGACTATTCCCGAAGTCGGGTGACCGCCCATACACTCATGCGCATCAACGCACGAAAGGCCGATGGCTTGTACGCGAAGCTGAAGAAGATGTCTGCGGTGGGTGGCATCTACGCCATTTCTGGCGAGTATGATGTCTTGGTTGTTCTACAGGCTGACACCACTGCAGAGCTAGACGAGGCGCTAGATATTCTTGGCCGTTACGACGGCGTCGAGCGTACACAAACGTCGATTGTTCTCAGCGTGAAGTACGAGCGCTGAATGTGCTCGCGTGTGCGGAATTTTCGGCGAGTCAACTGGTGCGTTGGCGTTAATTCGCGCAAGACTCACGCGGCAGATTCTGTCCTTCTGATTGGAGTATTGGTCGACAAGTCGGCGGCGCTTGCGGATAATGCGACGAATATCGCCGCCGCCGCGAAGACAACACAGGATGGTGCGAAGGTATTCATATGCTCGCGGTGGTTTGGGTGTTCGGTCAGGACAACGGTTGAGCTCATCGGGAGACAGCTTGGGAGGGCAAAGTCTGATGCGAATTTTCATCGATACGGAGTTTTCGGACTTCAAAAATCCGCAGCTCATCAGCATCGCGTTGGTCGATGAAGACTGGCGCGAGTTTTACGCTGAGTTGCCGGTAGATCGAACGCGATGCAATCAATTTGTCATCGATAACGTGTTGCCCCTGCTTGGCCGGGAACTCGATGCACAATGCAGCGGCCCCGAGGAATTGCATGCACGGATCAATGCGTGGTTATTACCCTTGGAGGATAAGAAGCCCGACCTGTGTTACGACTTTGAAGGCGATTGGATTTTGTTTTCCCAAGCGATGCTGAACCAAGTTCCTGCTTGGCTGACGCCTGTAAACGTCTACCGTCACATTGACCCCTTGACGTTTCAAGCGTATCAGTACGTGAATCACTTACCCCAGCATCACGCGCTCTACGATGCTCGAGCGAATAAACGTGCGTTTAATCCCGCTTTCATTCGGGATGATTCTCCCCTTTTTCCGAAGTCGCGTTAGCGCGCTGGGGTGGCCGTTGTTTCATCGATCGTTGAACTAAACAGGCAAGCCATGCGGCCATGTGTTTTTCTTCAAGCGTTAGTACGCATCGGGTTTTGTCTGAATCTCGCATCTTCCTTGACATGATGAACTGGGTCTCATCGCGATAAAGCGACATGCGTCGCTGCGCGGCGTCAAGGGCAGCGCGCTAGCCTGAACATTTCATCCCAAATTTCCCATTAGCCCCAATCTCTAATGGAAGCCATTAGCGCAAGTTATTGATTCGTATTGAGAATTTGGCGATTCTTGGGTAAAGTTGGGGATCGCGATTTCAGTGCAGGGCTGCCATGGACTTTGAGCTTCGTTTTACGGACAAAGAAATCACCGCTTGGGGCGGCATGAGCCTCATGAAACGCATGCTCGATCACATGCGCTTTGATACAGCATTGTCTTGCGCTGGCTTGCCCCAGCCCGGCTCCAACCGTGGCTACGCACCCGAGCAACTCATCACCCAATTCATGCTCTCGGTATGGTGCGGGGCCAACCGCTTTGAACATGGTGAAGTCACCCGCCACGATCCGGTACTGAAACGCATCTTCGGCATCAAGCGTATGGCCAACTACAAGGCCGTCATGCGACTGTTTCGCCGCTTTACACAAAACTCCAACGAAGCCGTCATGGACAAGCTCTACGGCTGGATGTTTGAGCAAATCGCCATAGACGGCATCACCCTGGATGTGGACTCCACCGTCATGACCCGCTACGGACAGCAAGAAGGCGCTGCACGGGGCTACAACCCGGCCAAACGGGGGCGAGCAAGTCACCACCCGCTCATGGCCTTTGTCTCAGAGACCCGCATGGTGGCCAACTTGTGGCTTCGCCCAGGCAACACCAGTTCAGCCAACAACATCCAAGGCTTCTTGGCCAACACCCGACAGCGCCTGGGCAACAAACACATTTGCCTATTACGCGGAGACAGTGGCTTTAGTGACAACGCATTTTTGACCCACTTGGAAGAAGAGAAATTGCACTACGTCATAGCCCTGCGCCAGACACCGCCACTGCAAAGAGCACTGGTCGATGCCAGCCTTGAGGGCAAGGGATGGTGGGGTCTTGAGGATGATAAGGGTAAGGCGGTACCGGGCATTGAGCTCACCCGATTTCGCTACCAGGCCGATAGCTGGTCCAAGCCCCGTTGGGTGACAGGTATTCGCCAGCAGATTGACCAACGCGTCAACCCTAAGGGCAAGACCTTGAATCTGTTTGCTGATGACCCGGTGATTGGACGCTACCGCTTCAGCGCACTGGTCAGCGATATGGACTTGCCCGCTGAAACCATTTGGCGCACTTACCGGGGGAGAGCCAATTGTGAGAACAGAATCAAGGAGCTCAAGTACGACTTTGCCGCTGACAGCTTCAACATGAAAGATTTCTGGGCCACCGAGGCGGCACTGAACACGGTGATGCTGGCGTACAACCTGATGAGTCTGTTCAGGCAGGTTCTGCTCAAGACGGTCGTGCGCAAAGGTGGCGTAAATACTCCGATTGAGCACACGCTGCAAACGCTGCGCTACAAGCTATTTGCCAAGCCTGCTTACATCACTACTGAGAGCCGAAGGCCGCTACTGAATCTGGCGATGGCCATGCAGCACAGGCCGTGGATGAAGGGGCTATGGGATCAGGCCACGCAGTTTGACTTACCGGTCAAATTCGCCACCCATCACCCGCCGGGCACGGGCTAATGGAAAATTTGGGTTCATGGGGGCGCGTTCGAAAGCGGGTCAGTAGATGAACGGGCGAGCGATTTTTTGCCTGACCGACCACCGCATCGTGAGCCGTGTTTGCCAAATACGCACGGGAGGAGGGCGCGTTTTTATCAACTGCGATGGCAAACACGGTGCCGTCCAAGTTGCCGTCCAATCACCCGAGATCGAGCGTGCAGCCCGCATCCACCGCAAAAGAGAAACGAGCCAAATTGGTTTGCCAATCGCCCAGCGGCAACATCCTTCGACGCCGCGGGCGACCCATGGAATATTCAGGCGCTTACTTATTGCTACGCTGGTGACGCCTTGGGCGACCGCGCAGCCCAGCGGTAACAAGGAAACGAAGACTGTCCTTGAGTAGTGTATGCGCGAGGTGATTGCCGTTAAGTTCCCGCAGGTGAAGGTGCACTGCGCTGCGCCACTGGCCGATTCCGAGTTGATCGAGCGCAGGATGGCGCAGTGTTGGTAATCAGTGGAAGAACAAATACGCTACCCAAATCGCGGCAACAACCCCGGCCAAATCGGCGAGCAAACCAAAGCCGACGGCGTAACGTGTCTTGGTAATGCCAACCGAGCCGAAGTAGAGGGCGATGATGTACAACGTGGTGTCTGAGGAGCCTTGCAGAATACTAACAAGACGGCCAACAAACGAATCAACCCCGTAGGTTTTCATGGCGTCAATCATCATCGCGCGCGCACCGCTGCCGCTGACCGATTTCATCAGCGCCGTGGGGAGTGAGGGGGTGAAATCAGTGTTGAACCCCATCTGGGTGAACACCCAGGTAAAGCCGCTGACAATCAACCCCAGCACACCGGAATTGCGCAACACACTAATGGCCACCAGCATCCCGACAAGGTAAGGGATGATCATCAGCGAAGTTTGGATGCCACCCTTGGCGCCTTCAATAAACGCCTCATATACATTGATCTTTTTGACAAGCCCGCCGACCAGAAACAGAACAATGATGCCGAACAACACAAGGTTGCTTGCCACCTTGGATACCAGTTGAATTTCGGTTTTGGTCAAAAAGTTACTGAAGTACCAAACGATTCCCAAAATAAACAGCGTCATGCCACCCAACCAAGCGAAGATGACTGGGTCAAATATGTTGATGCGTTGCTTGATCGACAACGCCAGAAATGCGACCAGCGTGCCAGCGTAGGTGGCGATCAACGTCGGGATAAAAATGTCTGACGGGTCTTGTGCGCCAAGCACGGCGCGTTGCGCCATTACCGTTAGCGGAATTAGCGTAAGTCCAGCGGTTTGTAGGACCAGGAACATGATTTGCGCGTTACTGGCGGTGTCCTTGACCGGGTTCAGGCTTTGCAGACTTTCCATCGCCTTGAGGCCGAAGGGTGTTGCGGCATTGTCCAGCCCCAAGAAATTCGCCGAAAAATTCATCACCATATGGCCTGTGGCCGGGTGGTTTTTCGGGACGTCGGGGAAGATGCGCGAGAAGAACGGGGCGATCAGTTTGGCGATTGCCCCGATAAAGCCCGCTTTCTCGCCGACGTTAAGAATGCCTAACCAAAGTGTCATCACGCCCGCCAAGGGTAGGGCGATGTCCATCACACCGATCCGCGCCGAGTCAAACGTGCCGTCAACTATTTTCTTAAAGACGTCGGTATCACCAAGAAAAATCCACTGTCCGAGCGCTGCCAGAAAGCCGACGATAAAAAAGCCGGCCCAGAGATATGTCAATGCCATGTTGGGATGGTCTCCAAGAGTTGCAGCGAGTATTTAGGAGGAGGTGCGGCTCGTACGGCTGGGTTTGTAAGTATTCGCGACAGGCTAGTTGAGTTTCATCCAGATGGGCGCAAATTTATTGTCAGGTCGATGTATCAGCGCAACGTTCGCACGGCTAACCCACGGGATCACCTGGCGGTGTAAGGGGATTACGTGTACCTCGCGCTGAATGATCTCGACGGCGTCGTTGATCATCTTTTGCCGTTTGGCTAAATCCATCTCCACTTCTGCTTGGCTGATCAGTCGGTCGACATCCACATTCTTGAAATTCCCGTAATTCGTCTCCCCGGCGCCCTTGCCATTATTGCTATGGAAGAGCGGCTTGAGCGTGAACATCGCATCGTTGTTGTTATCCCCCCAGCCCTGCATACAAACAGAAAACTCCTGTTTCGGTGTGCGTGCGAAATACTGCGCTTTCGGCATGGCGTCAACTTTGACTACGAGTCCTACCCGCGCCCACATGCTGGCGAGTGCCACACAGATTTTCTCGTCGTTGACGTAGCGGTCGTTAGGGCAGTGCATGGTAAAACCAAAGCCATTCGGGTATCCGGCTTCGGTGAGCAGGCGCTTGGCGGCCACCACGTCGTATGCGAATCGTTTTTCGAATGAGGCCGGAATACTTTCGCCCTTTGGGTTAGGCAGCGGAATCGCCGTCGGTGTCGATAGACCGCGCATGACTTGTGTCTGAATCGCATTGATATCGATCGCCTGATACATCGCAAGCCGGACGCGGCGATCTTTGAAGGGGTTTTTCCCTTTCACATCGGCAAACAGCAGCTCGTCTCGCGCCTGATCAAGCGCAATCGTGATCACACGAAGTTCATCACCTTCCCATACTTTCAGATCACGGTCCATCTTGAGCCGAGCAATATCTTGTGGGCTCGGATCGAGTACGAAATCGAGTTCGCCAGACTTTAGCGCGGCCATGCGCGTTACGTCGCTTGCAATTGGCTGATACTCAATACGCTCGATATTGCTTTCGTAGCGGCCTTCTTTGATCCCCCACCAGTTAGGATTCTTGACGTGTACGGTTTTCACGCCAGAGTCATAAGAGACGAGTTTGTACGGGCCAGTCCCCATCGCGTTCTTCGATGCATAGGGCAACTCCTTGCTGGTGAAATCCTGCGGATTCACTGACTTATTCTTTTCTGCCCATGCGCGGCTCATGATGGGGACTTCCGAAAGCGAAATAAGGTTCACAGGGTTCGGCTGCGGGGTGGTGAATTCGACAGTGTGATCGTCGATTTTTTTGGGCGTACCGGCGGGCATTGCATACGTGCGAAATTGCTTCGACTTGGCGGCACGTTCAAACGAGAACACGACGTCATCTGCGGTCAATGGCGTTCCGTCTTGAAACGTCACCCCTTTCCGCAAATTCACAATACGTTTGGTTGGCGAAACCTGTTTTGAAGACAGCGCAAGCCACGGCGTCGGTGTCATATCTTTACCGGGCTGAAAGAGGCGCTCATAGACCAAAGAATTGATCGACTTGGTGAAACTCTCATCTTGCCCGTGTGGGTCTTGGGTCGTTGCATCGCCCTTTGATGCCCAACGAAGCGTCTTGGCGCTTGTGGGTGCCGGTGCAAGTGCGAGAACGCCGATTGTCGCGACGGAAAGAACGAAGGTGGCACAAGAAGTCATCCGCATAAAATGCTCCAAAAAAATTACTCAAACGTAGTCTAGCGTGAATATTTCACCTATCGCACACGCACCCGCTTCCCAATGTGCCCCCCCCATGAAACGTTCAGGCTAGCGTGGACGATCGCAAACAATTTTGCCAAATGCGCGGCGACATAAGTCGCATTCCCGTGCGCCGACACTTCGCTTTTGGTATTAAATTGGTATTATCCGCTATCGAACAAATTTTCGAGACGTTTACGCGTTCCTATTACCGCTTGCTGTCTGCATCGTTGGTGTGCAGACAATCGACATGATGAAAAAATCGGCGACCTCTGTAACCAAGAATTTCAAGTTTGATCACCGTGACAGTTCGCCACTCTATGCGCAACTAGCGCGCAAGATCGCGGAGGCGATTCGTGCGGGGCAGTATCAGGTTGACGAGGCATTACCATCCGAGCGCTTGCTATCTGAGTCCTTGAGTGTGTCGCGTGTTACGGCAAGAAAGGCAATTGACCGGCTGGTTGAACAGGGCATGGTCGTTCGTCGTCAGGGCTCTGGTAACTACATTGCGCCACGCTTTGAGCAGCCATTGACGCGATTGTCGAGCTTTTCAGAAGAGCTGTCTCGCCGTGGCTACACACCGTCTTCGCGTTGGCTCAAGCGTACCGTTGCACTCCCGAGCGCAGATGAGCAGGTAAGTCTTGGCATTTCGCCTGCAACGAAGGTGGCACGACTAGAACGGCTCCGATTAGCCGACGATGTTGTCATGGCTTATGAAGTAAGCGTGCTGCCTCAGTCCATCTTAAAGCGCCCGTCAGAGGTTGAGGGCTCGTTGTACGCTTATTTGGAGGGTCTGAAGCAGGGGCCAGTTCGAGCGCTCCAACACATTGGTGCCATGAATACATCGCCAAAATTGGCGTCGCAGTTGGGGATAAGCGTCGGTGAGGCGCTCCTGTTTATTACACGTATCGGTTACAACGAGGCTGGTCGTGCAGTGGAGTTGACCATCTCCTACTGCCGCAGCGACTACTATGACTTTATTGCAGAACTGCGGCGTGAGTAGGTTGATGCCGTGAAGAAACTAAGCGGAACGGTGCTCACGCCGACTGGCTTCATCATGGGCGCAATTGAAATTGGCGAAGACGGCCGGGTGGCGCGCATCGTCGGTGAGCCGCTAGACGCTGACCGCGCGCGTGACACTACTGGTAATTTGTTGCTCCCAGGATTTATCGATACCCATGTGCATGGTGGTGGTGGACGGGACACGATGGAAGGTTTGGGGGCCATTGAGACGATTGCGCGTGTGCATGCGCAGTTTGGCACGACATCAATGCTGGCCACCACCATGACTGCGCCACCGGACGACCTCGTCCACGCGTTTGAGGCATTGCGCGAGGCTTGTCATTCGCCCGCACCTGCAAGTGCGCGTGTGCTTGGCGTGCATTTGGAGGGGCCGTACATCAATCCAGCGATGTTGGGAGCGCAACCAGATTTTGCGCGGCCACTGCTGCGCGATGAGTTGATGGGACTGAACGCGGTTGCGCCCATTCGGCTGGTCACGCTCGCACCCGAAGTGGCCTCGAATATGCAGTTCATCGGCGAATTAGTTGCTGCAGGATTCGTCGTGCAACTCGGCCATACGGCTGGGAGCTTTGATGATGCGATGGACGCATTGTCGCGCGGTGCAAAGGGATTTACACACCTGTTCAACGCCATGACAGGCATGCACCATCGCAAGCCGGGGATGGTCGGCGCAGCACTTTCGAGTGCGGAATATGCAGAGATTATTCCGGATTTGCTGCACGTACATCCGGCAGTGATTCGCGTCGCAATGCGTGCGATCCCAAAGCTTTTTTGTGTCACGGATTCGACCGCTGCAGCGGGTATGCCAGATGGCGAATATCGACTTGGCCGCCATACGGTCACCAAGTGTATGGGAGGGGTAAGACTGCCTGATGGCACATTGGCGGGCTCGACTTTAACCATGGACATCGCGCTGGCAAATCTGGTCGATAAAATTGGGCTCAGCCTCGAAGAGGCGTCGCGCCGTGTTTCTACCTACGCGGCGGATTATTTGGGGATTTCCGAACGTGGACGACTCGCTGTCGGCGCCTTGGCCGATATTGTGCAGATTGATCGTGATCTGAAAATCAAGGGCGTAATGGTTGAAGGCCGCCCTCTCATTTAGTCTTATGCCTGCACTCTGTGTTCAACGCAACTTACCAACGACCAATCCAATGAATCAAAGTTTGATGTTTCAAGAGGCGCAAGAAGCGCCGCAAGCCATTGCACACCAGCTTGCGACTGAGCCCGATGCCTATCGCCAGTTTGGAGAACTGCTGCGCGCAAATGCGCCGTCGTCCATACTGACTGTCGCACGCGGAAGTTCGGACCATGCGGCGCACTTCATGGCGTATCTCATCATGGCGCGCCTCGGGCGACTCGTGACATCACTTCCGATGTCGTTGATTACCTTGTATCAGTCGAAAATTCACACAAATGGCTTGCTAGCGACCGCATTTTCCCAGTCAGGGCAAAGCCCCGATTTGGTCGCACCGATGTCCTTCTTTAAAACCGGCGGTGCGGCGACGGCAGCGTTTGTGAATGACCCAAATTCGCCGCTGGCACGCGCCGCAGAATGGGTGTTTCCGCTGCACGCTGGCGAAGAGAAAAGCGTTGCCGCAACAAAAAGTTTTATCGCGCAGTTAGTTGCCGGCGCACGCGTTGTGGCGTCTTGGCAAGGCGATGCGTTGCTCGAAGCGGCGATCCAAAATTTGCCGAATGTACTGGCACGCGCCGCGAAATTGGATTGGTCGGCAGGTGTCGAGATGCTGAGGGACGCCGAGAGAATGTACGTGATTGGACGCGGCACAGGCTATGCCGTTGCCCTTGAGGCGGCCTTGAAGTTCAAAGAGATTTGCATTATCCAAGCCGAGGCTTTTTCGGGTGCTGAGGTAAAACACGGACCGATGGCGCTGATTGATCGTGGTTACCCGCTGCTCGTATTCGCCCCGCGTGGCCCGGCACAAGCTGGCCTCGTTGCGTTTGCCGACGAAATGCGGCAACGTGGTGCGCGCGTCTTGCTCGCGGCACCCGAAACAGTGCCCGGCGCTCAATTACCGATCGCAGACACAGGCACCGAAGACTTAGACCCTATTTCGGTCATTCAGAGCTTTTACCCAATGGTCGAGGCGCTTGCGCGCGCACGCGGATTTGATCCAGATCGTCCTAAATTTTTGGCGAAAGTCACCAAGACGCGCTAGCGATGAACACTTCGTGGGTCGCCCGCTAAGTCGAAGGAGATGGCCTCTGCGGGATTAGCGAACCATTTTGGCTGGTTCCTTTATTGCCGTGGATGCCGGCGAGCAGGTTCGCTCTTTTGTCGATTGGACGGCTAGGCTTTAAGCAAAATTCTGCACTCTGCCTAACGCGCGCGGCGCATATCGTGACGGCGGTCGGCGATCAGTTCGACCTCTCGATATTTGCTGTCGAGAAAAAAAACCAGCTTGGCCGGTGTAATGGCATTGGGTTCGACCACACTTTCATCAAGGTATTCCCAACGTGTGCCGTCGAAGCCGATCAAGCGATTTGTATCGCGGGTGATGTCGCGTGTTGACCACGTACTACTGCCGCCTTGGCTCCAGCCGAGCTCGCGAAACAAGGGAATGGATGACCGCCGCCAGTTCTGTGGCAACCGCGGATGCGGAGTCCAGCCACCGTAAAACGTCTTGAGTTGCTCGGGAAACACATCTAACACACCGCGGCTAAACCAGTGTACGTGCCCGCCGCCTTCCGTTTTTCGCACCAGTTCAATCGATTGCCGTAACTCGTCCCAACTGGCATCTCTTCCTTCACCCACCAGGCGAATGCCGGCCAACATGTCGCGCTGGCGATTGGCGCCCAAGACTTTCATGTGCTCGACTTGTTCGAGCCACGTCTTCTCGAATGCGGGATAACCAAAACGATAGACCTGCGGGATAAACTCATCCCAGCGCGGTGCGAGGTTGCGTGCAATGTGGCTCGCCGCAAGGTTGCGATCGGCGCTTGTCCAAGCAGACCATTTCGGCCATTCGAGCAGGTAGTGTTCCCACGACCAAGGGTAGACCGCCGGGGATAATGAGATGAGTAACCTTGGGCGTTTTGCGCGCACTTCCTGCACAAACAGCTTGGCGTATTCGTTTACTTTTTCCGCGCGCCAACGCATCCAAGCTGCATCGGTGTGGTCGGCTGGTGGTTGTGCGCCGTGATGCTCTGCGGCGTAGACCTTCTTGGTGTAATCGTCGTATCCCATTGTCACGTACGGCCAGACAATGCGGTCGTCGAGTTGGATACCATCGAGGTCGTAGTGGTCGATGGCCTCGAGCACTAAGTCGAGCAAAAACTGCCGTGCTTCGGGGTGCAATGGGTTCATCCAGACAAAGCCGTTTGGCGCGATCTCGCTACCCTTGATATCGCGCGATAACCATTCGGGTTTCATGCGGCGCAGATGGGGGTTGCTTGATTTGTGTGCGGCCATGAAGCCGTACTCGAACCACGCCACGGTAATCAGCCCGTTGCGGTGCGCTTCGATCAACATTTCTTGTAGCAGATCACGGCCAGGTTGCTTCAGCGCTTCCGGTCGATCGCTCGGATCCTGCGGCATCAGCGCCGGGCGGCGGTCAACGCCGATGGTGCGCCGTAACACCTCCGATGGATACTGGGTATAACCGTTTTTCCACACTTCGACGTAGACCGTGTTGAGCCCGATTTGACGCAAACGACGCATGGTGTTGGCCGTGTCGGCGGGCGTTGCGACCGCTGTATTTGCCGTAGTGGTAATCCAAGTGCCGCGTACTTCGAGGCTTGATGCGGGCTGTACGAAGGTTGCATTGGTGGTGCATGCGGTGAGTAGCGCCGCCGTCAACGCACAGAATACTCTGTGGATCAATTGGATGGAACTGGTTGGCGGGCGAGAGGTCTGCAACATTCGAGGGTGTGGAGAAATATTTGAATTTGAGGATGGTTTGCTGCCGCCGAAATGGTGCGCTCGCTGGTATTCTATTGGTATTCAACGCGGCGTAGGTTGCGTGGGTTGTTATGATACGAAATTTAGAAAGTCCCCGAAAGACGGGCGTTTTCAGTCATTTATGCTTGAAAACGCCCGTCGTTACTTGGTTTTTGAAAGTGAATTACGCACATATGTTAAAGACAGAAACGCCGAATACGGAGCATACAACCCTCGACCAATACCCAACTGGCGCGTTGGTCAGCGCGTTTGTTGATGACCAATTCAATGCGGTCGAGGCGGTGCGTGCCGCTGCACCAGCGATTGCTCAGGCGGTGGAAGCGGCGGTGCCGCGCATCAACGCCGGTGGTCGATTGATCTACGCTGGTGCGGGGACGTCTGGCCGACTGGGTTTACTCGATAGTGTGGAGTTGTATCCGACGTTTTCTTGGCCGCATGAACGTGCGATTGCGGTGTTAGCTGGCGGGGCGGAGGCGCTCTATAAAGCGGTCGAAGGCGCGGAAGATAGCCGCGAGCTTGGCGCAGCCGACATTGCGCAGCTCGATGTGGCGGGCAATGATGTGGTGTTGGTACTCGCGGCGTCGGGCACCACGCCTTATGCGTTGGGTGCGATTGCGGAGGCAAAACAACGCGGCGCGTTGACTATTGGCATCTCCAATAATCCTAGCGCACCAGTGACGACGGCGGCCGAGATCGGTATTACGCTCGATACCGGCGCGGAAATCATCTCGGGAAGTACGCGGCTCAAAGCCGGTACTGCACAAAAAATTACGCTAAATACGTTCTCCAGCGCCCTCATGGTGCGGCTCAACAAGGTGTACGGCAACTTGATGGTCGATGTCCAGCCGACCAACAAGAAGCTGGTTGCTCGGACGATCCGGTTGACGATGCTTGCCACCGGTTGTACCGAGTCTCAAGCGAGCGAGACGCTCGAAGCCTGCGGTTATCATGTGAAAACGGCGATTGTGGCGATCAAACGGGGCGTGACCGTCGATGCAGCGCGTGATTTACTCAGTGCGGTTGACGGCAGTGTCAGGTTGGCCTCTTAAATCATTGAGCATTGACCATTGACCACCGACCATTGATGAATCACATCACGAGTTTTTTGGATTTGAACGCAACGGGACTTTATGAACGCCCAGACCTCCGACGCAAACAAGCTTGAGCCTTCCGCACCAGCGGCTCGCTCGCCGTGGTTCTGGATTCCGACGCTTTATTTCGGCCAGGGCATTCCATATGTGGTAGTGATGACGCTCTCGGTCATCATGTACAAGAACTTGGGCGTGTCGAATACCGATATTGCGCTCTACACCAGTTGGTTATATCTGCCATGGGTGATTAAGCCGCTCTGGTCGCCGATTGTCGATATGTTCAAGACCAAGCGTTATTGGATCACCACGCTGCAATTTGTGATTGGTGTGTCCTTGGCAATGGTGGCGCTGACGATTCCCACCTCTCATTTTTTCCAGATCACACTGGCGGTGTTTTGGTTGATGGCATTTAGCTCGGCCACCCACGACATCGCCGCCGACGGCTTTTACATGCTGGCGTTAAAGCAACACGAGCAGGCCGCGTTTGTTGGCGTACGTTCGACCTTCTATCGCATCGCCATGATCGCCGGACAGGGGGCGCTGGTGTATTTGGCGGGCCAGCTCTCTGAGACCACTGGCAACATGGCGTTGGCGTGGTCGATTGTGTTTTGGGTGTTGGCGGGAATGTTCTTGCTCCTATTTTTCTATCACCGCGTGGTGTTGCCGCGGCCTGTCTCGGACGTGACGGTGAAAGTCGCGAATAATCCGCTGGCGGATTTTCTCGTGACCTTCAAAGAGTTTTTTACCAAGCCGGAAATTTTGTTGATCCTTGCATTCCTGCTGACATTTCGATTGGGCGAGGCGCAGGCGTTGAAATTGATTGCCCCATTTTTTCTTGATCCGATGGAAAAAGGTGGGCTGGGGCTTAGCACCAAAGACGTGGGCCTCATCTACGGCACCTACGGCGTGTTGGCGCTGACCATTGGCGGTTTGATCGGCGGCTTCACCATTTCGCGCGGCGGCTTAAAGGCGTGGATCTGGCCGATGTTGTTCGCTGTACATATTCCGAATCTCGCGTTTGTGTACTTGGCCTACACGCAACCGACCAGCCACATCATCATCACCCTCGCCATCATCATCGAACAACTCGGGTATGGTTTTGGTTTTGCCGCGTATCTGCTGTTTATGATTATGGTCGCTGACGGCAAATTCAAAACCGCGCACTATGCGATTTGTACTGGATTCATGGCGCTTGGCATGATGTTGCCGGGCATGGTCAGTGGCTGGATTCAAACGCAGTTGGGTTATCAGCACTTCTTCATCTGGGTTTGTATTTGTACGTTGCCCTCGATTGCTGTGACGTTCTTTTTGAAGATTGATCCGACGTTTGGGAAGAAGCAGAAAGTCGCCGAATGACGGGTAGTTTCAGCCATTTTTGCTTGGAAATGCCCGCTAGTGCTCGCTCGGCCAGTTTGGGAACTTCTCGAAACCGTCGCGAGCGGGCGAAGTTCGTGCCGACGGGTTTGGCAAACACGGGACACGTACCCAGTGTACGGCGAGCACCGAAGGCGCGAAATTCGCCCACGCAGCAGGTTTATGGAAGTGCCCGTTTCTCATCGTCCCATCCCGCTCTTGGACTCCTCCTTCAAGGGCAGGGTTAGGGTGGGGATGGGTTGCAACAATTCATGTCCGTTGGACGCGTGGAAACCTAATGTCCCTTGCTACCAATAACGACCGCTTAATCTCCCTCGATGCCTTCCGCGGCTTCACCATCGCTGGCATGGTGCTGGTGAATAACCCCGGCGACTGGGGCAACCTCTATCCGCAGTTGGCACATGCGGAGTGGCACGGCTGGACGTTTACCGATTGGATTTTCCCTTTTTTCTTGTTTATCTGCGGCGTGTCGATGACGTTTTCATTGGCGAAGAAACGCGCAGCAAATCCGGCTGGCATTGAAGACCGTGTGGCGATGATGTTGTCGTTGTGGAAACGCGCCGGCATCATTTTCCTGATTGGCCTAACCCTCAACTTCATCCCTAACTTCGATCTCGACACGCTGCGTATTCCGGGCGTGCTGCAACGCATCGCCCTCTGCACGGCACTCGCCGCGCCGATTGTGCTCTGGTTCAACTGGCGGCAGCAGTGTTGGTGGATTGTCGGCCTGCTCACTTTCTATACGGCGATGATGTTGTTTGTTCCAGTCGCGGATATGAATGGTGTCGTGGTGGCGGGGGCGTTAGAGCCGGGCCGCGATTTTGGTTCGTACATCGACCGCATCTTTTTGTCAGGCCACATGTGGGTGAAGTCTAAGACGTGGGACCCGGAGGGCCTGTTCACGACCATGTCGGCGCTGACGAGTATGTTGTTCGGCGTGTTGCTCGGCCACTGGTTGGCATCCGCTTATAGCAAAGCGGAAAAGACGGTGTGGATGATGTTGGCGGGGCTACTGTGTCTTTGGATCGGCGCCATCATCGATTCAACCTTTATGCCGATCAACAAACCATTGTGGACAACGTCGTATTCCATCTTTATGACCGGCTGGGGTCTGCTGATGTTTGCCGCATTTTTCTGGCTGATCGACGGCAATGATTCAGACGCACTGCGTGAGCGATCACGCAAATGGTTTTTGCCAATGACCATCTACGGCATGAACGCGCTGTTTATCTTTGCGTTCTCTGGACTCGTGGCGAAGATGTTGGGATTCATTAAATTCGCGGGGGATGACGGCAAGATGATCAGCTTAAAGGCGATGCTGTATGCGCCGATTAAGGCATTGCCGTTGGCGCCGGTGAATCAATCGTTGTTGTTTGCGGTTTTGTTTAATCTCGTGATGTTTGTGATTGGGTATTTTCTCTGGAAGAAAAAATGGTTTATCAAGGTTTAGTCTCTCGGCTGCTGCAAGATATAAATTTGGCAACTCTTCGCCTGTCGCTCCGGCGAAAAAATGGGGTCGGAAAAAATGGGGTCAGACACCATTTAACGTCAGCCTCACTGAAGAGCTTTGGGGTTGGTGCCTTCGTTAAATGGTGTCTGACCCCATTTTTTGTGACCCCATTTTTTGCCTTTTTTGCGATTCTCATGCTTGCAAGCTGCGCCGATACCGGCCCGAAACCTGCGCCGCTAGTCCCTGAGCCGCCTGCGGTGCAGCGCGAGTTTCGTGCGGTTTGGGTAGCGAGTGTTGCCAACATCGATTGGCCGAGCCGTCGCGATCTGACGGTCGCGCAACAACAAGCAGAGATCATTGCCACGGTAGAACGCGTCAAGCAACTGAACATGAACGCGATTGTGCTGCAAGTTCGTACCAGTGCCGACGCATTGTACGAATCAAAACTTGAGCCATGGTCTGAGTATCTGACCGGCACGCAAGGCAAAGCACCGGACCCTTATTACGATCCGTTAAAGATGTGGGTAAGCGAGGCGCATAAACGCGGCATTGAGCTACACGCTTGGTTTAATCCCTATCGTGCGCGACAGATGGCTGCGAAGTCTGTCAACGCGAAAAGCCACATTTCGAATACCAATCCGCAAGTCGTGAAGTCATACGGTGGTCAGCTTTGGATGGACCCGGGTGAGGCTGCCGCCTCCGCCCAGACGCTGAATGTGATTCTCGATGTCGTCAGACGGTATGACATTGATGGTGTTCATATCGATGACTATTTTTACCCGTATCCCGTCCCGGCACCTGGCACCGAGGCTCCAACACCGTCGCCAGACGACACACCGCAGCCGCGTGCTGAGTTGCCATTCCCCGACGAGCCATCTTGGCAGGCGTATTTGGCATCGGGCGGGAAACTTAGCCGCGCCGATTGGCGGCGGCAGAATGTGAATGTGCTGATTGAAAAAATCTACGCCGGTATCAAGCGTGAAAAACCGCACGTCAAATTTGGTATCAGCCCGTTTGGGCTCGGTAAGCCCGACAAACGCCCACCGGGGATTGCAGGGTTCAGCCAATACGACAAACTGTATGCTGACGCCGAGTTATGGCTACAAAAAGGTTGGCTCGATTACTTCACGCCACAGTTGTATTGGCCGATTGATCAGGCACCACAAGCCTATGGCGTGCTGCTGGATTACTGGGCGAAGGAAAATACCGCGAGCCGCCATCTCTGGCCGGGTATGTACTTGACGCGCATCCAAGCGGCCGAGAGTCAAGCCAAGTCGTGGGCCCCGAGTGAGATCGTCAACCAAATCACGCTGACGCGCAATCGCCAATCGACACAGCCGATGACCACCGGGCACGTGCATTTCAGTATGATCGGCTTGACGCAGAACCGTCGTGGCGTGAACGATGAATTAGCTAAGCTGTATGCGACGCCGGCATTGGTGCCCGCGTCACCGTGGTTGAGCCGCACGCCACCAGCGCCGCCGAAGCTCGAAATCGTGCGACGCGGCAGCAATGTCGAAGTGATGGCGGCACTTTCGCCCGGCAACACGACTTTCACCCATGTGGTGTGGACGCGCCAGAGTGGTCAATGGCAGTTGCAACTGCTGCCGACGCGCGGTCAGGAGGCGGGCCAACTATTGGATACGCAGCAGTTTAGTTTGGCGGCGTTGCCGGAAGTTGTGGTCTGGTCGACGATCGATCGATTCGGCAACGAGAGCGCACCTGTGAGCATCACGGCATCCCAATTACGCGCAGCGAAGGCCGGACAATGACTGCGGTCACAGGTGCGTCTTTAGGGCTAGGTCTTGATGCCGGTGGCACCAAGACACGCTGGGCATTGTCGCGCCCAGACGGCGGGTTGGTGGCGGAAGGCTTTGTGGCTGGCTTGACGGCGTTGCAAGTGAACACCGGCGACGGCAGGGCGCACATCAAACACACGATGACTGATCTAGCCGCGCAAGTAGCCGCTTACGGTGGCGCGAAGCGCGTGTGTGCGGGGGTTACTGGCTTAGATTCACGAGATGAACAGTTGTGCAGCGCGATTGCGGGGCCGCTTGGCATTAGCGGTGAAGATGTGACCGTTCACAGTGACATTGAAATTGCCTATCGCGATTTGTTTCTTCCAGGGGAGGGTTATGTCATTTACGCTGGAACCGGTTCGATTGCCGCCTACATTGATCCTGCCGGTACGTTGCACCGTGCGGGTGGGCGTGGTGTGTATCTCGACGACGCTGGCGGTGGTTTCTGGATCGTACGTGAAGCGTTGCGACATATCTGGCGCCTAGAAGATGAGCACCCGGGGCGGTGGCAACAATCTCCGATGGCTGTCGCAATTTTTGAGCGTATCGGCGGTAGCGACTGGTCGTTCACACGTCAATTTTTTTACACGAGTGATCGTGGTGAGATCGGGCAGCTTGCCACAGCAGTGGCGGCGACAGTCGACGGTGACCCGTTCGCGCGAACCATCATTGAACAGGCTGGCGTCGAGCTGGCGCGGTTAGGCAACGCAATGATCCGCCGTTTTGGCCTACGTCCGCTGGCTCTCGCGGGGGGGGCGGCACGTATGCACCCACTGATTGAATCAACCCTGCGCAAACAACTAACGCATGGCGCAGAATTGACTGTCCGTATTGCCGAAGCGCATTTGGCGGCAGCCCGCATTGCGGCAAGGTTGTTGTCTTGAAGCGGCGGGTGACCGGTGAAACATTCGCGCTGGCGTGTTGAGATGGAGACTTTGATGAGACGTGTATTGCTCTGTGGCTTGCTGATCCTGCTGTCTGGTTGTTCGACCTTGGTTATTGACCGAACCTACACCGCCAAGAGCCAAGACAGCCGCGCACAGTTCCTGATTCTGCATTACACCGCCATCGATCATCCGAAGTCGTTGCGGGTGCTTACACAAGACGCGGTATCGAGTCACTATTTGGTGAGTGACGGTGCCGGTGAACCGGGTAATGAGAAAGCCAAAATCTTTCAGTTGGTCGATGAGACACGGCGCGCCTACCACGCGGGGTTGAGCTCGTGGAAGGGGCACACACAGCTTAACGCCGCCTCGATTGGTATCGAGATTGTCAACATCGGTTTTCGCGATGGCGCCAACGGCCGCGAGTACTTCGACTATCCGAAGGCACAAATGGATTTGGTCGTGGCGTTGGTGAAAAAGATTGTCAGAGAGCATAACGTCCAGCCGGATCGCATCTTGGGCCACAGCGATATCGCTCCCTTGCGCAAGACTGACCCGGGGCCGCGTTTTCCTTGGAAACGTCTGGCCGACGAAGGCCTCATTCCTTGGCCAGATGAGAAGTTGGTTGCCGAAAAAAAGACCTACTACGACACCGTACTCCCCAACGTCTTGTGGTTTCAGCAAAAACTTGAAGCACATGGTTTCTCGCCACCGCAGAACGGAGAATTGGACAAAGCGACGCGGGCGATGATTGCGGCCTTTCAGTTGAAGTACCGTCAGAGTTTGTTTGATGGGACACCGGACGCCGAAACTGCCGCGATCTTGGACGCGATGACCTCCGGCGGCTCGGTGCTCAAACGCGCCGACGAGTTGGGCTCCATTCACTTGGCACGATGATATGGACCGACGTCGTGCGATCTCGCTAATGATGGGGACGGTCGCATGGGTTGCGGGAAAGGGCGCAATGGCTGAAGGCAAAATTGAATCAGGCGCACAGCTCGCGCCAAACAAAACCCTCGATGCTGCACTGGAAGCAATCGTGAATAGCGCAGCGCAGCCGCTTTCGAGTCTGTCGGTGTTGGCCGTCAAGGCCGGCAAAACGGTTTATCACAAACAGTTTGGCGCGAAGTGGATCGACGTCGCCAGCCCGGCAAACAACAAGTCGGCTGACGTGGCGACGATGTATCGCATCGCATCCATCTCCAAACTGGTGACGACACTCGGCGTGATGAAGTTAGTCGAGATGGGCAAACTCAATCTTGATAAAGATGTTAGCAAATATCTCGGCTACACGTTCCGCAATCCGCACTTCGCTGACACGCCAATTACGTTGCGGCAGATGTTGTCGCATACATCGTCGCTACGCGATGATGGTGGATATTATTGGGAAGCATCGCTAAAGCTCAGCTTGCGCGATGTATTGCTACCCGGTGGCGTTGGTTACGGCAAAGGCGCGATGTGGGCAAAAAATGCCAAACCCGGCGCCTACTTTCAATATGCCAACCTCCCGTGGGGCGTGATTGGTACGGTTATGGAGTGTGTCACCGGCGAACGTTTTGATCGTTTGATGCGAAGGCTCATTCTCGACCCGATGGCGCTGCCCGGCGGCTTTCATCCGGCCGATTTATCAGACGCCGATCTTGCCAATGTTGCCACGCTGTATCGCAAACGTACGGAAGTGAACGGCAAGGAAGTGTGGAACTCGGCTGGCTCGTGGATTCCGCAAGTCGATGACCATAGCAAACAGCGCCCCGCGCCCCGTGCGCTACCTGATTACAAAATTGGCACCAACGGCACACTGTTTGGCCCGCAAGGCAATTGCCGGCTGTCCGCGGAAGGGCTTGCGGAAATCATGCTGACGCTGATGAATGATGGCGTACACCGAGGCAAAGTGATTTTGAAACCAGCGACGGTTGCGGAAATGCTGCGAGAGCAATGGCACCATAACGGCAAAGGCGCAAAGGTATCCGGTGGAAGTAATGGTGACCCGAATGGTGAAGCTGACTTTGGCACCGCAAGACGATTGATGAACGCCTGGGGGTTAGGTAATCAGCACTTCTTGGACATCACTGGTGCAGGCAACGGCGACCGGCTAGTGCGCACCGGTGGTTATCGTGCCTACGGCCATCTTGGTGACGCATGGGGGTTAAAGTCGGCAATGGTATTCAATCCCTACTCGCGTGATGGCATGATTTATCTAATCGGTGGTCACGGCGTTGATCCGGAGACCACACCCGGCGAATACTCCGGCATGTACCGGCACGAGGAGAAGATTCTCGACGCGTTGTACACACTGGCGGTCAATCCGACGCCGGTGTAAGCACCGCGACAAATGGGTAAACCCGCCGACTGGCGGGCGTTTCCAAGCATTTTTGCCTGAAACTGCCCGCTAGCCGAGGAGTTTGCTGATCGATTTACCGATTTGAAACCGCAGCTTCGAGCAGCGTCAACGTTTGTGCGCCCGCGTCGAGCCTGGCGCGAATGCCGAGCGGAATGGTGAAGTTGTTGGTGATGTGACCAAACGAAAAACCGTAAGCAGCAGGTACACGCAGCCCGGCAAAGTGATCATCGATCGCCTGTTCGAGCGATAGGCGCGGTTCACCGTCGGCCGGGGCGCCCGCGTCCACGCTGCGGCGAAACACGCCCAACATCACACCAGCAGCATCGTTAAACGGGATCGACTGTTTTAGTTGGGTGAGCATACGATCGATGCGATAGGGCGCTTCGCGTATTTCCTCCAAGAACAACAGTGCGCCACGCCAGTCCGGCGCATACGGTGTGCCGATCAACGCCGATAACACCGCAAGGTTGCCACCAACCAAGCGGCCCTCTGCCACTCCCGCGGTGACCGTCCGAATCCTGTACTCGGCGGCACCTGCCACCGCGCTCTCCGACTCAACACGGTTTTTGTCCGACATGTAGATCGTGGTCTGGTCACGCGGGTGCATCAGTACCGCTTCGAGTTGTGTCATCGAATAATCACTGATGGTGGGCCCCGGCGCGGTCGGGCCGTGAAACGTGACGAGACCGCTGTGTTTTAAGATGGCAAGGTGCAGTGCGGTGATATCGGAGAAGCCGATAAAGATTTTCGGGTTGTGGCGAATAAGTTTGTAGTCGATCAACGGCAGCATTTGTGAGGCACCCGAACCGCCACGCAGCGCCCAGATCGCATTAACTTCACGGTTGCGAAACATCTCGTGGAGGTCGGCGACGCGTTGTTGTGGCGTGCCGGCGGTGTTACCGCGCACCGCCAAGATGTTGGTGGAGAGTTTTACCCGGAAGCCCCAACCCTCCAAATGTTTTACCCGTGCTTCCACATACGCCGGATCGCTGCCACCCGATGGCGCGACCAAGCCGATCAAGTCCCCTCGTTTAAGGGCGCGTGGTTTGATAATCGATGCCGCACGCGTGAGACGGCCAACCGATCTTGCCGACGCTGGCGCAGCATGGGCGCGCGGCGCAATAAAGGCAGAAGCAGCGGCACTCGCTGCGAGCAACAGATCACGTCGGTTCATCGATTCCGTCCACTAATAAAAAGGGGTGCTCGAAAGCACCCCTTAGTGTTGCCGTAACAGTTTAGGTGGGCCTAGAACTTATATGTGAGGCTCAAAGAGTAGGTGCGTCCACGCGGGTCTGCAACGCGTGGATCCCAGCCTGCGCCAGCGGCACTGTCCACGTTGTGCCAAGTGAATGGTGGGTCCTTGTCGAAAAGATTGATCACGCCACCTGTGACCGTGAGACCTTTGATACCCGTGTACGTACCGAACAGATTGAACGTGGAGTACGCCGATATTTTGCGAGTGAACGGTTGGTTAGTTGTGTAGTTCGCGCCCCCCTGTGCTGTCGGACCACGATTTTGGTCTTCGTAGCTATCACGATAGATCCCGGACAGTGTAACGTTCCAAGGCCCTGTCCGATAGCTGACACTGCCGTTGAGACGCCATGGCAGGTAGATGGTTGTATTGCTCCACTTGCCCACGAATTCCACAAACGGCGCGGTCTGGAGGATTTGCTCTTTGTGGCTGAGCATCTTTGTTCCTGACAGCGAAGTGCTGATGCGGCCACCGAGCGCTGAAACTTGATAATTGGCGCCGAAATCGATACCTTTGGTCTTGCTTCCTGCCGCATTCACGAAGCCAGCCTGAATGTACTGCACGATGCCCGTTGCGGGGTCTCGCACGAAGTTTCCGCTGAAGAGGCTGTAGTTCGAGATCATCTCTGAGACGCTCAATGCGCGGATACGATCCTCTAACTCAACCTGCCAGTAATCAGTGAATACCTGAAGATTCTTGGCCGGTGAGAACACGAAGCCCACGCTCGCCTGCTTGGATGTCTCAGGCTGGAGATTGGCGTTTCCGCCAGAGCGGAAAGGTGTGCTGAGTCGGGCGCACTGTGAGGCGTTGGTTGGATTGTTGATGTCGGCGCAAAGCACTGGGTCACGGAACTGCCCCGTGAGCTGCGATTCGACCACGCCCTGCTGGGTCTGCTGTACCGTGGGGGCTCGGAAGCCGGTGTTCGCCGAGGCGCGGATCAGCAAGTCCTTTAGCGGCTGCCAGCGCAAGGCAACTTTTGGGTTCGTCGTGCCGCCGATCTTTTCATAATCATCATGACGAACCTGCAACGTGACTTCAAAACTCTTGAACGGCGTGACCACAAGCTCACCAAACACGGCTTTGATGTCGCGGGAGAGTTTGGGTGAAGAGGAGTTACCCGGGCAACCGAAAGTCAGCGTTGCGTTGTTGTTGTTTGCCAGCGTCGCGGCTGACGCGGAATCCACACAATTAAATCCGGTCGCGCCAGAAAACTCGTAGCCTTCCTTGCGAGCGTTCAGGCCGGCGGCAAACAACACGTCGCCAGCCATGAACTGGCCAAGCGAGCCGCTGATCGTCGCGTCAGCCTGCACAACGTCGGTTTTACCATCATAAATCTTGCCACGCATTTGCATCGCTTCGAATGCGGCGATGACATCCGCTGTTTGCGTTTGACCTGGCAGAATGAATGGGTTGTAGCGGCCTGACGCCAGCAGATCAACCCATTTCTTCGTATTCGGGAAGCCGTTGATCAAGGTCGCCGAACTCTTGGAGTTGCCATACCCGAGACCAATCGAGTAGTCATATTTCCCAATGACACCATCGAGCATACTTTGAACCCGAAGATTGGTGGTTTCGTTTTCCCGGATGCGCAAGCCTAAATCGTTCACCATGTTGACACGGTAGGCAATCGGTAGCGTAGGGTTGAATTGTGCTGCGCCAACCAGTGTTTGCATATTCAGGTAGTACGGACTATCCGGCCGCAAGTTCATGACCGAATTGGTACTTGAGCTGATTTGAACAGGTGAGTATTCCCCGCGATTGGTGACACGCGAAGTCACCACTTCCAATGCCAATCGATCGGTGCCGCTCAGGTTAATTGTGCCCCGAAGAAGCGCGTTTACCGCCTCTTGAGGTGCCGTCAACATAAAGTTGCGTCCGTAGTCGCGCGCGCATCGATAGCGTGAGTTCGCCTGTGTGTATCCAAACAAGTCCCAAGTTGTGATGTTTGGCGCGAGTGGTACTTGTCCGGGGATGTCTTGGCAACGCCCCTGAATGGCGAGGAGATTTAAGTTGGTGTAGCGAGTGGTGTCTGTTGTCCCTACCACTGTGCCTGTGGTACCCAGCGCCGTGCCTGCGGAGGCGATGATATTGGCGTGCATCGAACTCGTTGTGTCAGGCGTGAGCCCGCGATCCGGCTGGTAGCCCGTTGCCCATGGCCGATCCGGCCCTCGAAGGATTTTATTGTCGTCAATTGTCAGGCTGGCGAGCAGGTTCCAGCCATCTTTATCAAGCTTTCCGACACCCCCGGTTGCTGAGAAGCGGGTCCGTGATCCTGCGTCAGACGCGCTTGGTCTGCTGTAATTCATCCGAACAGCCGCGCCTTCATAGCTCTTGTTTGTGATGAAATTGAGTACTCCGCCAATCGCATCAGTGCCGTAGATAGCGGACGCGCCATCTTTTAGCACTTCAATACGTTCAATGGCATCCATCGGTATGGCGTTCAAGTCCACCGAACCGCCACTCATGCCGTGGGTTGATACACGGCGTCCATTCAGCAAAACCAGCGTGCCGGTGGGGCCGAGGCCGCGTAGGTTGGCGAAATTCGCACCACCGAGAGTTTTGTCGCCATCACTGCCAAAAACCGCATTATTGGTGATCTGGTTAGTATTGGATGCGACGTTCGCAGAAAGCATATCCACAATCTGGTCAACGCTGCTCAGGCCAGTCTGTTCAATTTCGGCTCTCGTGATGACCTGAATAGGAAGCGCTCCTTCGTCGCTCACGCGTTTGATACTCGAGCCCGTGACCTCAATTTTTTCTGTTTTAGGTGCTGGCTTCGGTGGATCAGACGGCACCGATTGTGCAAATGCTGTCCCGGCCACGCAGATCAGCGAAATTGTTTGGGCAAGCTTATTGAGTTTCACTTAACTCTCCTTGTGTAAGGCTATTTCTGAATAACTGCATAAAGAGCGCGTCAGGCGATGCTAAACGGGATACTGAGGCGCGAAATCAAACAATTTTTAATGACGTTCGGCAACTTGTGGCTGCCGCTGGAATTATTCGCAAAGCACTCGACGTGCTTTGGAAACATTGCGCTTCAAAAAATGTAATACCAATATACTACCAATCGCGATTTAGTTGCCGTCCGTCACCAAAATACAACAAGACAATGGTAACGCTGCCCAGAGAGAACCAAGGCGCGGTAAACGTATTGATTCATCTGTCTTAGATAGGGGATTTCCGTGAAAATTTGGATTGGGCTTGGGTTGATGTGGGCGGCAATTTCTGGTCAGGCGACCGCGCAACTGCCGGCCCGGGTCAGTGAGATGTTGCGTATTAGCAACATGCCTGAGACGGCGCTCGGCGTTGCTGTTATTCGTCTGGCCGATGGAAAGCTCGTCTGGTCTCAGTACCCGAGTCAGTCGATGCAGCCGGCCTCCACGATCAAGGTGCTGACCGCCATCGTTGGGCTAGACAAGCTGGGACCTGCGTACCGGAGTCGTACCGAGATTTCGACCTCTGCGCCAATCGTCGGCGATCAGTTGAACGGCGACTTGGTCATCCGTGGCGAGGGCAACACCGATATTTCTTGGGAAGACTTCTCGCGAATGTTGCAGGCGGTGCGTCAATCTGGCATCCGCGAAATACGCGGAAATGTGGTGATCGACCGAACGTTCTTCAACCCGTCGCGGCTCGACATCGGCGTGCCGCCGTTTGATGAAACACCGGAATTTCGCTACAACGTCATCCCGGATGCGTTGTTAATCAACATGAACTTGGCGCAATTTGATATCGCGTCGACGGACAACGCGCTCACCGTTAGGCTCACACCACAATTGTCTGGCGTAAAGGTCATTTCCAATATGTCGCTCATCGCGCGCGCTTGTGAAAAATGGGAAGAGGGGTGGAAGCGGCCGACCACAGTCTATGCCGATGACGGCGAGATTCGGGTACACCTAGAAGGCGAGTTTCCGCAGAACTGCGCCATCACCACCAACCTGAACGTGATTGATCGCGCCGAATATACGTCGCGACTTTTCCGCAATCTATGGACGACACTCGGCGGCGCGCACACTGGTCGCATTATCGAGGCACCACCGCCATCGACACTGACCGCGACGATACCGACGGCAGAAAGTCCAGTCGGTACCAGACGGGTATTGGCCGAGCACCGCGCCCGCCCGCTCGCCGAGGTCAGTCGCAATATCAATAAAGTTTCTGACAACGCCATCACGCGCATGGTGTTCCTCACGCTAGGCGCGAGGGCGGATGCGACTGTGGTGGCAGACAAAGATGGATCGCTGGATGTGCCGACGATTGTCAAAGGTGAGCAGGTTGTTCGTAAATGGCTGCAATCGCAACAAATTGATGATGCTGATGTAGTCTTGGACAATGGCTCGGGACTTTCCCGTCGCGAACGCATTTCGCCGAAGCAACTCGCGGCAGTGCTGGCCGCGGCGCACCGTAGCAAGTGGGCACCGGAGTTTTTGTCGAGCCTTCCCATCGTTGCGGTGGATGGCTCGATGCGTAGCCGATTGAAGGATAGCCCCGCAGCGGAGACGGCGCGCATCAAAACCGGCGGCTTACGCAATGTTGTGTCAGTCGCAGGATATGTCACCAATGTCGCTGGCGAGGTTCATGCCGTGGTTGGCATGGTCAACCATGATCGTGCTGCGCTGGCGGGTGGACGCGCGATACTGGACGCCTTGCTCGATGAAGTCGCACGGTCAAACGCGACCCCGGTTTTGACTAAGTAGCCGGATATTCAAAGTACGCGCGGATAGTTTGCGCGGACTTGTTGACGGTCGCCAAAATCAAAGTGCCACCATTCGGTACTGATCCCGCGGTAGCCGCTGCCGGTCATCAGGTCCCGGAGTAGATGGCGGTTGGCAAGTTGGTTCTCCGTCAATTGCCCTTGCAGAAAAAAACCTTCCTCAAGCCCCGGATGGGAGAGTTCAGTCAAGTCGTCAAATGGCGTTCCCATATCAAGCTCTTCGCCGTCTGCGTTCGTCAGTGTGACGTCAACTGCCATGCCAAACGAGTGAATTGAGCCCGTAATGGGATTGGCAAGATACATCGTCAACGGCGTGCCCTCAAGCGCCTGCCAAAGTGCCTCTTGCACGCGTTGCGGTCGGAGGGCATCGAGTACAAGTAATTGCAGATTCGGGCGTGCTGCCCGCAATGATTTGGAGGCCGCCTCCAGTGCATCGGCAGCGTCTTTGTGCAGCCACGCGCAATCGAGGTCGCCGTAAAGGTCACGACCAACAAAATTATTTGCTGTGCCGTATCTGAGATCGACCGTGATATCAGGGATGGACAAAAGATGTCGAAACCCGGCATGCAGCGCGAGGTCTTCGATACGAAAAGTGAGTGCGGCCATCGATCGAGTCTGGTCGTGGTTGTGCTGAATAAAAATGCGATCGCCCAGAGGGGTGCGCGCACGGGTAAAATCACACTTTAGCGACTTGAATGACCGCTCGCAACTTGAGCGACGACCGAATTCCACCGTATTTACCTTGCCATCGCGTCCATGCATTTTCAATCCACTCAACTTTCCGGCATTTTCCCCGGCCCGCGCTTGATTGTGACCGGTGCGGTGCACGGCAATGAGACATGCGGAACCAGCGCCATCAAACGCGTGCTTGCTGATATCGACGCTGGTCGCGTGAACATCGTTACCGGCCATGTCACCTTTGTGCCAATCACGAATCCGCTCGCGTATCAGAAAGGCGACAGAGTCGGTGATCGAAACCTCAACCGCAACTTGTATCCCGTCGGCGTGCCAGTTGAGTTTGAGGACCACGTCGCCAACTGGCTTTGCCCGCTGCTGTCACAACACGATGCCCTTCTGGACTTGCACTCCACGCGCGCAAAAAATCCCGCTTTTGCCATGTTGGGGCCGATTGACAATGACGGAGACCTGCAGCCTTTCAAACATCACGCTAAGGAGCGGGAGATGGCGGCGCATCTCGGCGTTCACCGTTTTGTCGATGGGTGGCTCGATACCTATGCGCTTGGTGTCACACGCCGTCAACAACGAGCGCAAACCACTGCGACACCGCTAAACCCGCACAATACCGACCCTCGCTATGGTGTGGGCACGACCGAATATATGCGATCCGTTGGCGGTTACGCCATCACGCTTGAGTGTGGGCAGCATGATGATCCGGAGTCGCCCGAAGTTGCGTATCGTGCCATTCTCAACACGCTGGCATTACTCGGCATCAGTGATAGCGTGAAGCCACAGCCGGTGACCAATGTTGAACACCTGCACTTGCAGGACGTGATCGATAAGCACGATGCGGGTGACAGCTTCAGCCGCGAGTGGGCGAGCTTCAATCGGCTGGCGAAAGGGGATTGGATTGGTACGCGGGCTGATGGCACTAAGCTGGTTGCGCCATTCGACGGGTACATCATGTTTCCTGATGCGAAGTCGCTGCCGGGCAACGAGTGGTATTACCTGGCTCGGGCCTAATAGCGAGTCTTTCTTGGTTGGGAGAACTTCTATAAACCTGCTGCGTGGGCGAATTTCGCGCCAGCGGTGCTCGCCGTACACTGGGTACGTGTCCCGTGTTTGCCAAACCCGTCGGCACGAACTTCGCTCGGTCGCGACGGTTTCGAGAAGTTCCCTTGGGTATTGGGTGTGACGCCGTCGCCTATGCTTGTTATAATTCGTGGCCTCTCGCAGTTTGTCCGACGGTGGTTGTAGCTCAGCGGTAGAGTCCTGGATTGTGATTCCAGTTGTCGTGGGTTCGAACCCCATCAGCCACCCCAAAACACAAAACCCGCCTCGTGCGGGTTTTTTGTTTTGGGGTGGCTGATGGAGGTGAGAAGCCGCTTGGGTTCGACCAGCAAGTCCAGTGGACTTGCGCAGGTCGCGCGAGTGCAGCGAGTGCGAGCCGAAGGCCGAATGGTGCGGGATGTAAAGGCGCCATGAGCAGCCCCATCAGCCACCCGCCTCGTGCGGGTTTTTTGTTTTGGGGTGGCTGATGGAGGTGAGTAGCCCCCTCAGCGGACCACCCCCTCAGCGGACCACCCCCTCAGCGGAGCAGCCCCTCGGCGGAGCAGCCCCTCGGCGGAGCACCCCATCAGCACCCACTTCACGCATTGCATCGCGCTTAGACTCGTCGCCGTCCCATCATGCGCAGGCATGATCGGAGTCGCGGGCCTCGTCCCCAAAACAAAAACCCGCACGAGGCGGGTTTTGAGCTTTTTGAGCGTTCTGTGCTTTCTGTGCGTTCTGGTTCTCCGATCCTTTTCTGGTTCTTCAATCCATATTGCAGTTTGTTTCGCTTTTTGGGTCGCCGTGTCGGCTTCCCATCAGTCTCATGTGTTGCGACCGGAACGCCGACGCCAACCGGCCATTATGCAAAAGATATCTAGGTCGATCAAACCAATAACATTTGAAAGAATGACCATGCTCACTTCGGGGCAAAAAAAATCTTCCACATCACTTTGACAGGAATCAACATGAAATCAATCAGCACCCTCACCAACCAAACCAATATGTCCGCTGCTGTTTCATTCGGCAATGCCGACGAACCGTTTTCACGCGAGCAGTTGGTGGAGCTACTCGATACCCAATTGGCAGCCATTGGCGGTGGGTATGGTGATTCACCCTGCATCTAAGCGCGGCTCCTGCGGTGGTCAATGCGATGCTCCATGCGCCCTCTGTGGCCCGTGTTTTGTGTCCCGTACCCCGTGTCCCGTACCCCGTGTTCCGTGCCTCATGTCCCATGCCCCATGCCTCCGATACGTCCGCTGTGTTCTAGGCACGCTACGCGCCGAGCTTTTCTAGGTAGCTCGTGAGCTTGCTCGCCGTCACCGGTGGTGGCGTGGGCAGGGTTGCCTCTGGTGGCAGGGTTTTGTCGCCAGAGGCGGCCAAGTGTTTCTGGGCGCTTTCCGCTTCTGCCCAGATCGCATCGGCGACGGCCATGGTGCGCGGCATATCGTTGCGCATGCGGTAGAGGTGGAACAAAGCCGTCAGCATGACGTGCCGGTACACCGGGCGAGCATTGGCCGCACCGATGAGCTCATGCAATGCGGCCACGCCGCTGTCACTGCCGCGTTCGACCGCGTCGGATGTCGCCAGCAGACCACGCAATTCGTCCGCAGTGACGCCAAGACTGCCACTTTTCCTTGGCGGCAGTGAGGCAATGGCTTTTTTGGCGCTCGACGTGTAGCCGCCGAGAATGAGCAGCATGGTGAGCACCACCGCGTCAGACGGGGACGCCACAAACACCTTGGGCAGTGTCCCTGAATCAAATTGACGTTTACCCTCTGCAAAATCGCCGGCCACCAGCGCCTCCCAAAGCGATCTTGCCAGCGAGCGAAGCTGGAGGTCGGCGACGGTGGGACGCAGGGATCGTGCGTCCTTTAACTTGCTCGCCACTTCCCACATACGACCATAGGGGCCGACAAATACGCCCAGAAAGCCGAGGCTGTTGAGCAAGCCACGTCGAACCGCCATATCGCCGAAGGAGTTGAAGCGGTGCATCGGCTGCCCTTGGTTCACCTGTTCGATATTTTGTTCATTGGCGGCGATCGTATCGAGATACCAAGTGACGGCGCTGGTTTTGTTATTCACACCGATGCGCTTGTAAAGCGAGTGCAAATACACGCGCGTCGTGCCTTCTTTGTAGCCCAAGCGTTGCGCGATGGTGCGGCCGGATGCGCCCTTTAGGAGCAGCTCCAGCATTTTTTTATCGGTATCCGATAATGCGGAGAGCGGGGAGGGGATCGGCGGAGTGGCTGGGGTGACCCGCGTGGATGGGGTGACCTGCGTGGATGGGGCGGATGGGGTCGGGGTGGCACGATTTTTTTCAGATTTTGTGTTCATATGTAGTCCCTACTTTGTGAATACGACTCAATAAAATGGTGAAGCTCCTGCAAACCATTGGCGGCGTCGAGATCAAAGCCCTCATTACGAATCTCGCGACGAAGTGCGCCTGAGAACGCGTGAACCAGCTTTGGTTCCAACCGCGTTCCAGACATCGCACTGGTCTCATCAAGTGCACGGCGCATGGTGTATTGATTGTCGGCGACGTGCTCACACAGCAGTGCGTCGAAGGCATCGGCGACTGCACAAATACGCGCATGTAATGGAATGCTGAGACCGGCCACGCCGGCCGGGTAACCGGCCCCGCTCCACCAACTGTGATGGTATTTCGCGCATTCGCGCGCCATCATGATGCGTGGGTGCTGATCGTCGGCGAGCATGGTCCAGCCGGCCTCGGCGTGGTCGCGAGTCTCAGGGCGCGTTGCATCTATGTTGAGGTCGTGTCGCTGGAATAAATTCTCGTGGCCGTAGGCTTGGCCGATATCGTGCAACTGGGCGGCCAAGCCAATCTCAATGGCCTCGATGACCGAGAACCCAATCTCGATGGCCAATAACTCAGCCAGCACCGCCACACGCAGGCCGTGGGCGCCGGTGCCGTCTATTTGCAGCGAGTGTCCGATGGCGAGGCGCGCCAATACGTTCCAGTGTTCTGGGGCGTTCGGTGCATCGAGCTGGGGCCGCAGAATGTTCGTCACAAAGCCATCAAAGCCCGGTAGATTGGCTTCGTTGTGGGGCGCCAGACGGCTAACTTGCACAGTTGGTTGGCGTGACCGACATTGCGACGATGCAGGATTTCCGACAGCTCGCGCAAGCGAATGAGGGCGCGTCCGGGCAGACCAATGGCGGCCTCGAGCCGGATGCTCGTGGCGAGGGTGTCGCGCAGGGTCAGCCATGAAATGCGTGACCGTGTGAGTGCTGCTTCAAGCCGCGTCAGGGCGAGGTCCGGCGCGCCTCGTGCGTGGTCTAATTCGGCGGCCAGTGTTTGCACCATGACGGCTGCCCGCTCACTTGGGTGTGCAGTCGCCAGCTTGTGTATTTGGGCAAAATGAGACTCGGCAAGCGCCAAGTTTTTGTCCTGTATGTACAGGCGAACGAAATTTCGATGAAATAGCATCACGCTGAGCGTATCGACGCGCAGCGACCCGCAGTCAAGATCACGCTGAGACAGCAGCGCAAACTGTAGCCCGCGCTTGGTTTCGCGCGAGGTGTAGGCCAGACTCGCCAGATTCGTATGCGCCGTGAACCGCGCAGCCGTCGGCGCGCCAATACCGGAGGCAAATTCAGTGGCACGCTCAAACGCCGTCCATGCTTGAGCTTGATGGCCGGACTGGGCGAAGGCGAGACCGATGTTATTCCATGCGCGGCTCACGCTTGGAATGTCGCCCGCCTGCTCGGCGCTCTTCAGGGCGAACGATTGGTAGTCGAGGCTCGATGAAAAATCACCGGTATCGGCGAACAAAATCCCGCAGAGAGTCGCCGTGCGGCTCGGTAACTCCCCGAGCGCCAGATCCGCCGCCCGCTCGTGCAGCGCCAGCACGATGGGCAGCACGTCGTGGGAGCGCCCGAGCGAAAAAAGCGTTGGACCCATTGCAAATATTTGTTTGCCGATGGCGTTGAGTTCGTCATTGTCGGACGACTCACGCAAGCGTGTTGCCGCCGATTTAACTAAGACGGCGATGGCATCAGCGGGTTGCGTCGCCAAGGAGCGCTCAAGCGCGGCCAAATCTTCAACGATGGAGGGCATATGCGATGACAAATCTCGTTCAATGAGGATGGGTGAAGTCGAGATTGTAGACCTTCAACCGGAAATTGGGGTCACAATTTGTTAAAATTGATCAAAATCAAGACTAATTAAGTTTTCACGCCACCCGCCACCCGCTTCGCCGCCTGTCTCGCCACCGGCTCTGTGCGATAAGCCCTCAGTGCGTGTTTAGCCGCGCTGCGTGACGCTCGATTCGTCTGGAAATGAAGCCAGCGAGACCGCCGGTGGTGGCGTCCATCCCTTTGTGCGATGCTCTGCCACGATGGTGGTGAAGACGCCACCGCGTACCCAAAACTTCGCCGTCAGGCGTGCGTAGCGCGGCGACGTGGCGGCAACGATGTGGTCGAGAATTTCATTGGTGACGGCTTCATGGAATTTACCCTGATCGCGAAACGACCAAATGTAGAGTTTCAGACTTTTGAGTTCGACGCAGCGTTTGTTCGGGATGTAGTCGAGGTAGAGCGTGGCGAAATCTGGCTGACCGGTTTTGGGACACAGGCAGGTGAATTCCGGGATTTGCATGTGAATCACAAAGTCGCGATGCGGTGCGGGATTGGGAAAAATATCGAGTTGCGTCGATGGGTCGACGGTCGGTTTGTCGCCGAGTTTGGTTAACTTGGCAATGGTGTCTTGTGGAACCGACGACGTCGCGGTGGATGTTGAAGTGGCGCGTGAGGCGGTAGTGGATTTTGTCTTGCGTGACATGATGGTGGTCTATTCAAAAGAGCAAAAGAGGGGAGGGACGATCAAGCGATAGCGCGGTGGAACGATAGAACGATAGAACGATAGAACGAAAGGACGACAGACGATAGGGTGATGGGATTGACGTATTCGTTACGATAGAATCACCGGATTGTACGGGATGCCCGGCCGCCGACGCGAACTGCGCTGGAGGCGGGCGACATGAAAGAGGCGCATGGCGGTCGTTTTAGGATAGTCGTGAACATTCACGACCGCAAAAAGCGTGTGGCAATTTGAAGAGGATGGGTTGTGCGTCTTACACAGATCAAGTTAGCCGGTTTTAAGAGTTTTGTTGACCCCACAACCATCGCAGTGCCCGGCCAGTTGGTCGGCGTCGTTGGGCCTAATGGGTGTGGTAAGTCGAATGTGATCGATGCCGTTCGATGGGTGCTAGGCGAGTCGAGTGCCAAGAATTTGCGTGGCGAAAAGATGGAAGACGTGATCTTCAACGGTTCGACACAGCGTAAGCCGTCGGCGCGTGCCAGCGTGGAGCTTGTATTCGACAATTCGCTTGGCCGTATTGGGGGCCAGTGGGGGCAATACGCCGAGTTATCGGTGAAACGTGTGCTCTCGCGCGACGGAAATTCGGACTACTTCATCAACGGCCAGCACGTACGCCGCCGTGATATCACCGATGTATTTTTGGGGACGGGGCTAGGCCCACGCGCCTACGCAATCATCGAGCAGGGGATGATTTCGCGCGTCATCACGTCCAAACCAGAAGAGTTACGTATTTTCTTGGAAGAAGTCGCGGGCGTCTCCAAGTATCGCGAACGCCGTAAGGAGACTGAGGCGCGCCTCGAAGACTCGAAAGAGAATTTGAACCGTGTCGATGATATTTTGGGCGAGCTGACCAAGAACGTTGACAAGCTCACCGAGCAAGCGGCGGTGGCCGCCCAGTACCATGCGTTAAACACTGAACTGAAGCTCAATGAAAACCTGTGGGCTTACACGAAGCAGCGCGAGGCGCGCGCCGCCAAAGAACGCTATGCCAATGACATCATCAAAACGGAGACCGGATTTGAGGGCGAAACGGCGCGCTTGCGTGAGATTGAAACAGCCTTAGACAAGCTGCGCCAAGACCACTACGCAGAGACGGATCAGTTGACCCATGCCCAAGCGGCAATGTTTGAAGTCAATAGCGCGGTGGTGCAGCTCGAACAAGAGATCAACTACCTCGCAGACAATCGTCGTCGGCTCGGTGCACAAGTCGATGCCTTGGCACAGCAAGTGTTGGAAATTGAAGCAAACCGTGACGCCACCACGACCGAACTGGATCGTTGGCACAGCCAACTGGCGAGCGGTATTGATCAGGTTGCCCAAGCGCGCGAACGCGCCGAAGCGTTGCGTACAGAAGTGCCGCAGTTTGAGGAGAAAGTCCGCGCAGCGGTAGCGACGGTGAAAGTGGCTGATAACGAAGTTCGCGTGGCCGAGAGCGATCAGGCACTCAACGAATCGCGTGAGAACAACGCGCTTAAAATTCTGTCGCAGTTGGAGCTTCGCAAGAATCGATTGACAACTGAGAACATGGCGCTCATCGTGCCTGAGGACGGCGAATTGGAGCGCGTCGAAGGCGAACGCGCCGAGGCACAAGAGGCGCTCGCCGTTGTTGACGAAAAATTGAATGATGCGGAACGGCGTGTGCATGAATTCGAGTCCAAACGCCGCGATGCCATCGAGCAAATTGGCAATGCAACACGCGAGCTTGCGCGTATCGAAGCGGCGTTGTTGGCGCTACAAAATCAGCAGGCTCGCATGGATAACAATAATCGCTTGGCAATGTGGCTCGCCAAGTACCAGCTCGATAGTGCGCCACGCTTGTGGCAGGCGATCAAGATCAGCGAGGGCTGGGAAGACGCGCTTGAGTCGGCGCTCGGTATGCGATTGAACGCAATGAAGGTCAATGATGCGAGTGTCATTGATCGCATCGCCACCGATGCGCCACCGGGTGCGGTGTCGCTGTACCTTGAAAACGGCAGCGTGGGTGTGGTGAATACGGCCAGCCTTAAGCCACTGGCTGAATTTGTCAGTGCCGATAACGCGGCCGTGCTGCCATTTGTGCGTGAGTGTCTCGCCAATGTGTTTGTGCTGGAAAACGAAGCGGATGCGCGTGCCAAGATGGCAAGCCTGCCGTTTGGTGCCGTGTTGGTGACGGCGAAGGGCCACTTGTATTCGCAGCACGGCGTGACCTTCCACGGGCCGCAATCGGAGTTGCATGGCGTGATGCAGCGCCAACGCGAAATTGAAAGCCTGAAGGCTGATTTGCCGGCCAAGATTGAAGCGCGTCACGCGGTTGAGGCGCAACTCAAGGACATTGAGTTGATCTTGCAACAGACGCAAGAGGTATTGCGCCGTCTGCGATTCGAGCAGCAAGAAACCAAAAATCGTGAACACACTTTGCAGATGGACGCGCTCAAGTTGACGCAGGCGATTGTGCAGGCAGAAGGCCGCCGTGGCGCGATCCGCGAAGAAATGGCCTTGATCGATGGCGAGATCGAACAAGAGCGCACCGAGATGGCCGCGGCACAAGCGGCGCTGGAAGAAGGCGGCAATCGAATTTCAGAGATTACCGATAAGCTGATGGCGCTCGAAGACAAGCAGCGTGACGCCGAGCGGGCGCTAGCCGAGGCGCGTGAACGTGTCAATGCAGCCGAACGTAGCGCGCAAGAAGCAAATTATTTTGAGCGTTCCTGCCACGACAAGATCAAGGCGCTGACCGAGATGGTGGCGCAATTGGCCAAGCGATGGGACGCCACAACGTCGAGTCGTGCCGCGCTCGCCACCGAGCTGGACAGTTTGCAAGAAGGCAACATCCGCGAGCGACTACAGCAGGCACTTGAACTGCGCTCGCAGCGCGAGCAGGCCTTGGCGGCGGCGCGTGAGGCGATGGATGCGGCGGGCGGCAAGCTGAAGACGCTTGACGATCAGCGCCATGCAATCGAGCAAAGCCTGCAGCCGCTGCGCGATAAGATGACTGAGTTGCGCATGAAGGAGCAGGAGGCGCGCATCAACGAGGAAACGTTTACGCAACAATTGCTGGATAACGGTGGCAACCTTGAGGAGCTCGCCGATTTAGTCGAGAAGAAGACACGTTCGACGGCGTACCAAGCCGAAATCAATCGTCTTACCCAAGAGATTACGGCGCTCGGGGCGGTGAACTTGGCGGCGCTGCAAGAACTCGAACAAGCGAGTGTGCGTAAAGAATTCTTAGACGCGCAGTCGGCCGACTTGAAAGAGGCGGTCGAGACCTTGGAAGCAGCGATTAAGCGCATTGACCGTGAAACGCGCGACTTGTTACAAGCAACCTTCGAGACGGTGAACAAGAACTTTATGGAGCTGTTCCCGTCGCTCTTCGGCGGCGGCAATGCATACTTGAAGCTCACCGGGGAAGAAATTCTCGATTCAGGGTTGCAGGTATTCGCGCAGCCACCCGGCAAGAAAAATTCTTCGATTCAATTGTTGTCTGGCGGCGAAAAGGCGCTAACCGCGCTGTCGCTCGTGTTTTCGCTGTTCCGACTTAACCCCGCACCGTTTTGTTTGTTAGACGAGGTGGACGCACCACTGGATGACTCCAATACAGATCGCTTTTGCGAGCTGGTGAAGAAGATGTCGGTCTCGACGCAGTTCTTGTTCATTACCCATAACAAGGTGACGATGGAAATGGGCGAGCAGCTTGTTGGGGTGACGATGAATGAGCCGGGGTGCTCGCGTATTGTTGAAGTGGATATTGATGCGGCAAAGCGGTTTGCGGCAAAGCCGGTGCAGGCGGTTGCGGCTTGAGTACAATGATCCAGTTTGTAATGTGTCCAATTGGCGCGGTGTTTCAGCTATTTTTGTCTGAAAATGCCCGCCAATCCTAGAGTTTGCTCATATCATGATCTCTGACTTTCAGCTTGTTCTTATTGGCATCATCGCGGTCATTATCGTTGGGGTGATCGTCTATAACCGGTGGCAAGAGTCGCGTTACAAGAAGCGTGCGGAACAAATGTTCGCGCCGGAGCGTAGCGACGCACTGTTCGACGAGCCTGTGCGTCTGGCGTCTGCTGCGTCTGGTGCGTTTGGTGCGTCTGGTACGTTTGAGCGACGTGAACCGTCGTTTGGCAAGTTGGATGTTGCCGAGCAAGTGGCGCTCGACGATTTGACGGCGCCGGTCGCGGCACCAGTTGGTCGTTTACCAGCCGAGGAGATGGTCGAACCACGAAACCTTGTTCGTGGTGCTGCGAGCGAGTTGGTTCCGGCCATCAACGCTGAAGTTGACACCATTGCGATGATGCTGGCCGATACCCCGGTGCATGCCGATGTCTATGCGCCGATGATCGAACAGTCGCATTCACTAGGCGGAAACATCCTTTGGGAAGGGCTTGTGGGGGCTCTGGCAGCCAATCGACCCGACGCTCGATGCTGAGTACCGCGAGATTCGCGCCGCATTGCAACTCGCCAATCGCGCTGGCGCGGTCGAAGCGTCGGTGTTGGCTCAGTTCGACGACGCGATGGCATCGTTTGCGGCGAGCATTGGCGCGGTGTCGCAGCGAGAAGATGTCAATCAAGCCCAGCGGCGGGCGCAGATGGTCGATCAGTTCTGCGCTGAAACCGATATCGAAATTGCGGTGAATATCGCTGGAAAAAATGGCGTGACCTTCGCCGCGACCAAGGTCAGAGGGGTGGCGGAAGCGCAGGGACTTGTGGCGCTTGCATCGGGCGAGTATGTGCTCAAAGACGACTATGGTCGCACATTGTTTTCGTTGCGTAACGGCAATACCCACGAGGCACCGACACTGCGTGGCGAGCTACCGTATTTCACGCAAATTACTTTGCACTTGATGTGCCACGCACGCCGCAGCCTGGCCAGATTTTTGAGCGTATGTTCACCTGGCGCTTCAGTTTGCGGATGTTCTGCATGGTGAACTGGTCGATGACAATAAGAAGCTGTTGACCGCGAGCGGGCGCAAGGTGATCGCTGAAACGATTCACGGCATTACGGGTGAAATGCAGCAGCGCGGCGTGACGCCCGGCTCGTCGGTTGCATTACGCTTATACGCATAGCCGTTCGGCGTGGCGACCATCATGAGCGGCAGCGAACGATCAACTGAAGAAAAGATTGCGCGACTACGCGAGACGCTCAACGAGCATTTGTATCGTTATCACGTACTCGATGCGCCGACGATTTCCGATGCGCTCTACGATGGCCTTTATCACGAGCTCGTCGCGCTAGAAGCGGCTCATCCGTCCTTCGTTACGCCAGATTCGCCAACCCAGCGTGTCGGCGCCAAGCCGCTGGAGGCGTTTCCAGAAGTCTCGCATCGCGTTCCCATGCTTTCCCTCGGAAACGCTTTTAGCGATGACGACATCGTGGCATTTGATAAGCGCTGTCGAACCTCGCTTGGCAATGCCAATCACGGCGACATCGAATATGCGTGTGAACCGAAGTTTGATGGGCTAGCCATTTCGCTAACCTACGAAAGAGGTATTTTTGTGCGCGGTGCAACGCGAGGCGACGGCGCGGTCGGTGAGGATGTCACGCAGAACTTGCGCACGGTCGGCTCAATCCCTCTCAGAATCGCGACTGAAGCTGCGGTTTTGGAAATTCGTGGCGAAGTATTGATGCAGCGCCGCGACTTTGAACGATTGAATGCACGGCAGGCGGCCAACGGCGAAAAAGTATTTGTCAACCCGCGCAATGCCGCCGCCGGATCGCTGCGGCAACTCGATCCAACGCTCACCGCAGAGCGACCCCTGTCATTTTTCGCTTATGGTATCGGTGCGACCGACGGTGTGGAACTACCGTCAACACACGCCGCGTCGATGGATATGCTCGCCCGACTACGCTTTCCGGTCACCGCCGAGCGTGCCGTGGTTCTCGGGGTGGACGGACTGCGACAGTATTTTGCTCGCATTGGGGCGGCACGCCCAACCTTGCCGTTTGATATTGATGGCGTGGTGTACAAGGTCAACAACTTAGCGCTACAGCAGCAGCTCGGGTTCGTATCGCGTGCGCCACGCTTTGCGATTGCACATAAGTTCCCCGCCGAAGAAGCGACGACCATCTTGGAGGGGATTGATGTCCAAGTTGGGCGTACCGGTGCAGTCACCCCAGTGGCTCGACTGAAGCCTGTATTCGTGGGCGGCACCACGGTATCAAATGCGACCCTTCACAATGAGGATGAATTACGTCGCAAGGACTTGAAAATCGGCGATACGGTCATCGTACGTCGTGCTGGTGATGTTATTCCTGAAGTCGCGTCGGCTGTCTTGGCGTATCGCCCGGTGGACGCGCGTGAATTCGTGATGCCAACGCGGTGCCCCAAGTGTGACTCGGCGATTATTCGACTTGAAGGTGAAGCAGTAGCGCGCTGTACCGGCGGTCTGTTTTGTCCCGCGCAGCGCAAACAGGCGCTGCTGCACTTTGCCCAGCGACGTGCTATGGATATCGAGGGGCTTGGCGATAAATTGGTCGATCAGATTGTCGAGCACAATATCGTCCACACAGCGGCGGACCTCTATCGTCTCGGTTTGCTTGCGCTGGCCAGCCTGGAGCGCATGGCAGAAAAATCGGCGCAGAATTTGTTGGATGCCATCGCCCAATCAAAACAGACTACACTGGCGCGCTTTTTGTTCGGCCTAGGTATTCGCCACGTTGGCGAAGCGACGGCGAAAGACCTCGCCAAACACTTCGGCAATCTGGATCGACTGATGGCGGCAACGGGTGATGAGCTGTTGGAGGTGCATGATGTTGGCCCAGTGGTGGCGCAATCTATTCGACAATTTTTTGATCAGCCTCACAACTGCGAGGTCGTCGCACAGCTACGCGCATGTGGCATCCGGTGGCCGGAACACGCGGGCGTGATGGCATCGGCTGCATCGGGCGCGGTGGGTGCGGTGGCTGCGGTGGAATTGAAGGGCCCGTTTGCCGGTAAGACGGTGGTGCTGACGGGGACGCTCGCGACGATGTCGCGCGACGAGGCAAAGGAAAAACTGGAATCGGTTGGCGCAAAAGTCGCAGGCAGCGTCTCGAAGAATACGCACTTTGTGATTGCAGGCACTGAGGCAGGGAGCAAACTCGACAAGGCGCAGGCATTAGGTGTTCCGGTGCTAAGCGAGGCAGAATTCATCGTCCGACTGGACAACTCAGAAACTCATTAGGTGAGATCGACACATGAAAGTAAAAAAAATCACCAAGGCAGTATTCCCGGTGGCAGGACTCGGTACAAGGTTTTTGCCGGCCACCAAGGCGAGCCCGAAAGAAATGCTGCCCGTGGTCGATAAGCCGCTGATTCAATATGCGGTGGAGGAAGCCGCCGCCGCAGGTATTACGGAAATGATTTTTGTGACGGGCCGGGGCAAGCGAACCATTGAGGATCATTTTGATAAAGCCTATGAGCTCGAAGCCGAGCTTCAACTCAAGGGGAAACAAAAGCTGCTGCATGAAGTGCGTAATATGCTGCCGACCAAGCTCCAGTATGTCTACGTTCGCCAGCCCGAAGCACTAGGGCTGGGGCACGCGGTGTTGTGCGCCAAGCACCTGGTCGGTGACGAGCCCTTTGCGGTGATCTTGGCAGATGATTTGATCGATGCCAAGGTGCCTGTGATGCGGCAAATGGTGGAGCGGTTTGAAGAACACGCGAGTTCTGTGCTGGGGTGTCTTGAAGTGCCGAAAAGCGAGGTGTCGTCCTACGGCATCGTCGCATCCAAACATTTGTCGAAGAAAAAAGGCGAGCGCATGTCGCTGATGTCAGGCATCGTTGAGAAGCCAAAGATAGAAGATGCGCCATCGACGTTTAGTGTTGTTGGGCGCTACATCCTGACGCCTGCCATCTTTGCACATCTTGAGAAAATTCAAACCGGGGTCGGAAAGGAAATACAGTTGACTGACGGGATTGCCGCACTGCTCAAGAAAGAAAAAGTGTTTGCCTATGAATTCGACGGAATGCGTTACGATTGCGGCTCCAAGTTGGGTTATCTTCAGGCAACGGTGGCGCTTGGAATGAAGCACCCCGAAGTTGGCGCGGCCTTTACGAAACACTTAAAACATCTCTGACCCCACGCATCGTCTCAGCCAACCATTTTTTATTTCTAGATTGCCACAATATGACGCTCGACGAAGCCAATGCCATCATGACCGATTCCGATCTGCTTTTTTCGAAGGCAGAAGTTGATGCGGCGACCGCCAGCGTGGCACAACGAATCAACCAAGACTATGCCGACAAGCAACCGCTCATCCTGTCTGTGATGGGGGGCGCGGTTGTTTTTACCGGCCAATTGCTCCCGCTTCTGACGATTCCGTGTGACTTTGATATCGTGCAGGGCTCGCGTTATGGAAACGCAAAAGTCGGTGCAGGGCTCACCTGGCGTGTTGCGCCACGCGACAATGTCGCCGGTCGCCATGTGCTGTTACTCGATGATATTCTCGATGAGGGTGTGACACTGGCGGCGATTGTTGACTTGATCAAACGCAATGGTGCGCTCAGTGTTGCCTGTGCTGTCTTCTGTGTGAAGGACTATGGTGCCGAACGCAACGCGCAAAAGCCATTGCAGGCAGATTATGTTGGCTTGATGGTGCCGAATCGATTTGTGTTCGGTTATGGCATGGATGTCTCAGGTGCTTGGCGAAACCTTGGCGAGATTCGTGCGATTAAGGATCAATAGAACCACGGCCCGCTCGCGACGGTTTTTAGAAGTTCCCAACAGACAAAACTCGCCATTTGACGGGCAGTTTCAAGGATTTTTGCCCGGAGATGCCCGTTGAATAATGACTTTCATAATATCGGAGAGCGCTTTGCTAGCAATCATTGGTGGAACCGGGCTGACAAACTTGCCCAACCTCGAAATTACCAACAAAGAAGTGGTGCGCACGCCGTATGGCGATCCGTCGGGCTATCTCACGTATGGCCGTATCGGTGATGCGACGGTGGTTTTCCTCGCTCGCCACGGCTACGGTCACACCTTATCGCCGCATGAGGTGAATTACCGTGCGAACATTTGGGCACTCCAGTCGGTAGGTGTTACCCGCGTGATGGCGGTAAACGCCGTCGGTGGGGTGGCTGAAAATATGGGCCCCGGTGTACTCGCGGTGCCCGACCAGGTGATCGATTACACCTGTGCCCGCAAGCACACCTACTTTGAAGGTGACTCGCCCGTGACGCACATCGACTTCACCGATCCTTACTGTAACCGCGCTCGCCTCTTGTACTTGGCCGCCGCCAAGGCCGTGGGCATTGATGTCTTGGAGAGTGGTACGTTAGGCGTCACTCAAGGCCCACGTCTCGAAACCCGTGCCGAAGTCGCAAGGCTCGCGCGAGATGGCTGCGCCATGGTGGGTATGACGACCATGCCAGAGGCATCGTTGGCACGCGAGCTGGATCTGTCGTACGCAACCCTTGCACTTTCCATGAACCATGCTGCAGGGCTTGGTTCATCTTCGCAAGGGATCAAACTCGCGGATGCCGATGCGGTGTTAAAAGTTGGGATGGAAAAAGTGAAGACGATTCTGGCGCGCGCGGTTGAACTACACAGTGCCATGCCGGCCAGCGAACGAGGCTTTAAGTCGTGAATCTCGCACAATTCTAGGAACACCAATGGCCGTTAGACCAATTTTGAAAATGGGCACAACCTCGCTCATGCAGCCATCAGTCGAATGGCCGAGCGACAAATTCGCCTCGCCTGAGTTGTCGTCACTGCTCAATGATATGCGTGAAACGATGGTCGATGCGCATGGGGCGGGGCTTGCCGCCCCGCAGATTGGTCAGAACGTACGGGTGGTGATTTTTGAGGTTCTTGAGAATCCGCGTTACCCTGCCGTATCGGTGCCCTTTACGGTTCTGATCAATCCAACCATTACCCCGCTGTCGGATACCCTCGAAGAGGGATGGGAAGGGTGTCTTTCGGTGCCCGGGTTGCGCGGCGCGGTGGAGCGTTATGACCATATCCGCTACACTGGGTTCGATGCTGAAGGAAATCTGATAGATCGTACCGTTCAGGGCTTTCATGCGCGTGTGGTGCAACACGAGTGCGACCACCTCGACGGTGTTCTGTATCCGATGCGGATGTCCGACATGTCCAAGTTTGGCTTTACCGAGGTTTTGTTTCCAAACTTGGCCCCGTATGATGACCATTGATCTGAAAGGTTAAGTGATGACTGAGTCTGCCGCTACACCATCAATCGCGGATCGCGATCTGTCTTCTGAAAAAACGACGCTGCTTTGGCTGTATGTGCTGCATGGCCTCGCACCATTCACGTTTTGGACGCTGGCCATCGTCGCCATGATCATCGGCGCTGCCAAGCACGACGACGTACGGGGAACCTACCTCGACACTCACTATGGCTGGCTGTCGCGAACGTTCTGGTTTGGGATTCTTTGGGCCGTCATTGCGTGGGGGGTATTCTGGATATTCGGCCTGCTGACCTTGGGCATCGGCATGGTCGTGCTTTGGGTGCTGCCGGTTGCGGTGTTGATTTGGTATCTCTACCGCGTCGTGTACGGCTGGCTCAAGCTCAGTAACGGCAAGTCAATCGGTTAAGCAACAGCGGCGACTAAGGCATCTCGAAGCGACGCGGCAAAAGCAGGTTCGGCGAGTTGAGGGTGCTCAACAATAAAGACATCTTCTGCACGATTACCCAGTGTGGTGATGCGCGCATCATGTAAGTTGATGTTGGCCTGATGCAGGGCACGGGCGATTGCGGATAAAAGCCCCGGCCTGTCAGCGCAAGTGATGCTGAGCTCGAAATAGGGCGCGACCCGCGAATGTCGGATGGCCACCTCTGGTGTGAGCGGAAAGTGTTTGGCTTGCCGCGCCGCTCGCGCTCGGGTGGGAACCGCAATCTCGGTTGTGGCGAGCGCGATTTGCAGTTCTTTTTTGACCACAGAAATGACGGTCTCCTGCGGCGGCCTGGTGCGCGATTTTGGTAGTAGCAGGAAGCTGTCGAGTGCGTACCCGTTGGTGGTGGTATAGATGCGAGCCGACAAAATGTCGTACTGCATGCGCTCGAAGGCGTGCGTCATGCGGGCGAACACACCCGATTCATCGCGGGTCATGACCAGCACCTCATAGAGTGAGGCACTTTCGTCCTCACGCACAAAAATTTGCGCCGACGCTGGTGCCACGTTCGCGCCGATGACCTCGGCGTGCCATGTCAGGTCGTCCACGTCGAATCGTTGGAAGTAACGATCATTGACCTTCGACCAAAGCGGGGGTTCTTCCGTCGTTTTGAGTTGAGCCAATGTGTCCTGGCGCTTAAACTCAAGCCAGTGCTGATTGACCGCGCTATCGCCACGCAACAGGCGACGTGTCGAGCGAAACAACTCCTCGAGTAGCTTTGCCTTCCAGCCATTCCAGACGTGTGGACTGGTCCCTCGAATGTCGGCGACGGTGAGCAAGTAGAGTGCAGTTAATCGGCGTTCATTGCCTACTTTTGCCGCGAACTGCGAAATGACTTCTGGATCGGATATATCTTGCTTCTGCGCCGTCGCTGACATCACAAGATGCGTTTCGACCAGCCACGCGACGAGCTCGACATTCGCGGGCGACAATCCGAGCTGGCGACAAAACCGACGTGCGTCACTGCTTCCCAGTGCCGAGTGATCGCCGCCACGTCCCTTTGCAATATCGTGGAACAAGCAGGCGAGATAGAGCAGGTGTTTCCCGTCGAAGGCATCGGCTAGTTCATGACAAAACGGAAACTCATGCTTGAATCGCGGCAGCACGAGTCGGCGCATATTGCGCAGAACCATCAAGATATGCTCGTCCACCGTATAGACGTGGAACAGATCGTGCTGCATCTGCCCGACAATGCGGCCAAACGCGGGGATGTAACGACCCAATATCCCGTAGCGGCTTAGCCGACGCATCGAAAAGGTCAAGCGTTGGCTTTGCAAAATTTCCAAGAACGTTTCGGCCACGGCTCGGTCTTCGCGAAAAGCCGGGCCGATGTTTGGGGCTTCACGCCAAATTGCACGCAGTGTTTCGGCGGAGAAAAATTCGGCTTCTTCGGTCCGTTGCAGCGCAAGGAAGGCGCGGAAGATGGTGCGTGGGTCGCGTTCGAAGATGCCTAAATCGACTGCGGCGATGTTGCCATTGATGAGCTCGAAATGGTCGTCAATCTTGCGCACCACGTCGCGCTTTTTACGCATGATGCGTTCGCTCAGATTGGCGAGCAGGATTGAATTGAGCTGCCATATAACTTTCGCCGAAAGGTAGTAGCGCCGCATCAGAACTTCTGAGGCAATTTTCATGCGTGTCGGCTTGAGCTTGAGTTGCTCGGCGAGGGTGGTTTGGTAGTCAAATACGAGCCGATCCTCGCGGCGGCTGGCAAGGTAGTGCAGGCGAATCCTGAGATCGATCAGTACGCGCCGATGCTTGCTGATGAGTGTTGCCTCGGCAGCAGTAATCAGTTCAGCTTTTGCGAGTGCGCGCCAGTCGGTCATTGCATTGCCACCGAGGTTGGCAGCGCGGGCAATCCACAGTACGGTCTGTAGATCGCGCAGCCCGCCCGGACTTTCTTTGATGTTTGGCTCCAAGTTGAGCGCAATGTCGTTGTGGCGTGCGTGTCGCCTGCGCTGCTCCTCGATTTTGTCTTGTAGAAATGCGGGTAATGATCGACGTGCGTTCAGTTGGCGGGTAAGCTCGTCGGCAAGTGTGCGGTTACCCCACAACCACCGCGCCTCTAACATACTGGTGTCAACGGTAATGTCTCGCGCCGCTTCTTCAAGGCATTCGGAAAGCGTTCGGACCGAGATGGCCGGCTCCAAGCCGATATCCCACAGCAGGCCGACAAACGCTTCAATCACGGCACTGGTTGTCCCCGAAGTGGTGGTAATGGGGGCAGCATCTGGCAGCAGTACGAGGATATCGACATCGGAGGCGGGAAAGAGAAATCCTCTGCCATAACCACCCACGGCGACAAGCGCGATGTCAGCCGACAATTCAATATCACTTGCGATCTGGGTGATGATGCGGTCGACTAATGCCGTATGGGCACGCAGATTGCGGTCTGGTTGGGGCCGCTTTTGGTAATCCGCCTTGAGGCGCGCGCGCCCGTCGATTAACGCTTGGCGAATTGGTTGAAGGTATTGACTTCGCGAGCGGGCGTCCGACATACGGGCAACCGAGCGGCGTTCGCTAAGTGAGTCAGGCGTGGGTGGTTGCAGCGGCCAGAACCGGCGCGGCCGGTGAGCCTGTCGAGAGCGTTAACACTTCGTAGCCCTCTTCAGTGACGAGCACTGTGTGCTCCCACTGCGCCGACAAGCTATGGTCAGCCGTCACCACGGTCCAACCGTCACCCAACATACGGATGTCTTTTTTGCCCGCATTGATCATGGGCTCAACGGTGAAGATCATGCCCGCTTGTAGTGTCATGCCCTGTCCTGCCTTACCGTAATGCAAGATCTGTGGGTCTTCATGAAATCGGCGGCCGATGCCGTGGCCACAAAATTCTCGGACAATCGAGAAGCCACTACCCTCGGCAAATGCTTGGATCGCGTGGCCGATATCGCCGATTGTCGCGCCTGGCTTTACTTTCCGTATGCCGCGCCACATCGCTTCGTAGGTCGTCTCGCACAGGCGCTTGGCTTGAATCGATGGCTCTCCAATGTAGAACATTCGGCTGGTATCGCCGTGGTAGCCGTCCTTAATCACCGTGACGTCGATATTGATGACGTCACCATGCTTGAGAACTTTGTCGCCCGGAATGCCGTGACACACTTGGTGATTAACCGAGGTGCAGATCGACGCGGGATAAGGACGATGCCCCGACGGCGCGTAACCGAGCGTGGCGGGAACGGTGCCCTGAACGTTGACCATATAGTCATGGCATAGCTTGTTGAGCTTTCCGGTGGTGACGCCGACCTTGACGTATGGCGTGATGAAATCCAATACCTCCGATGCGAGGCGACCCGCTACCCGCATTTTCTCGACATCGTTTTGGGATTTCAGCACTACGTTCATGGTGTGTTTGGGTAAGGTTTTTTTAGCGTTGGGCCAGCGCGAAAAGCGAACTGGAAAAATGCAGCCTCAGACTGGCGTGGGAGGTATTGGGTGCAAGGAGTGCGAGGAGTGCAAGGAGCGCAAAGGGGTATGGCCAGATTATAGCAGTGGCGTCTTTGGGCCTTCTTCGAGCCTTTGGGGCCTTCTTTGAGCCTTTGCCCTTCATCGTCGGCTGGCTGGATGTCGTGCGTGCGCAGCCGCGCCAAGGGCGAGAAATTTTGCAATTTATGCGAAATGATGCGTATAATCAAAGGCTTTCCGAGATGCTTGCATGGTGAACCTGTGGTTCTGTGGTACGCCTGTAGCGTCAGAAGTACAAAGGATGTGATGCACGAACGATGTGATGCACGATGTAATGTACGATTTGATGCAAATTGTCCCGCCCGCACCGTTAAGGTCTGCTCAATCTCGTCAAGAGGGGGCAGTACAGCGAGTGGAAGACTTAACCTTAACTTGAAAGAATAGACAATGTCTACAACCATGCGCCAAATGCTGGAAGCCGGTGTCCACTTCGGTCACCAAACACGCTTCTGGAACCCCAAGATGGCACCTTATATTTTCGGTGCCCGCAACAAGATTCACATCATTAACCTCGAGAAGTCGCTGCCGCTTTACCAAGAGGCGCTGAAATTCGTGCGCACCTTGGCATCGAACAAAGGCACCATTCTCTTTGTCGGCACCAAGCGCCAAGCCCGTGAAATCATCATGGAAGAAGCCACGCGCGCCGGTATGCCCTTTGTGGATTTCCGCTGGCTCGGCGGCATGATGACCAACTATAAGACTGTCAAAGGCTCATTGAAGCGTCTGAAAGACCTTGAGCAGATGCTAGAAGATGGCTCACTCGAGAAGTTGTCCAAAAAAGAAGCGCTGACTTATTCGCGTGAACTCGAGAAATTGCAACGTGCCATGGGCGGGATTAAAGATATGGGCGGCGTCCCAGATGCGATTTTCGTCATCGATGTCGGCTATCACAAGATCGCGGTCACAGAAGCCAAGAAACTCGGCGTTCCCGTCATTGGGGTAGTGGACACCAATAATTCGATGGAAGGTGTTGATTACATCATCCCGGGTAACGACGACTCGACGCGTGCGATTCGCCTTTACGCACGCGGCATTGCCGATGCGATTTTGGAAGGAAAGAGTCAAGTGATCAATGAAATGGTGAAGGCGACTGATGAGCTAGTCGAAGTCACCGAAGAAGAAGCCAAGTAATCCGCATAAAACGGAAAAAAGGGGCTCCGGCCCCTTTTTTTTGAACTATGAGACGCGATTCGCAGAGCAGATGTTTTGACTAATCACACTGTTTGTCCGCTACAGATCCCGACGGGTCGCGGTGGAAAACAGAAGCAACGAGGATAGGAACAGTTATGGCAGAAATTACAGCGGGAATGGTTAAAGAATTGCGCGAAAAGACAGACGCGCCGATGATGGAATGTAAGAAGGCGCTTTCGGAAGCGGGCGGCGACATGGAAAAAGCCGAAGAAATTCTGCGCGTGAAGCTCGGCAACAAAGCGACCAAAGCCGCTTCCCGGGTGGCGGCAGAGGGCGTTTGTGCAATCTTTATTTCTGCCGATCAAAAGCTCGGTGCGATCATCGAAGTGAACTGCGAAACCGATTTCGTCGCCAAGAACGACGACTTCCTTGCGATGTCTTCTGCACTCGCGAAGATGGTCGCCGATGCAAATCCTGCTAATGTCGAAGCACTCTCTGCGATGCCAATGAACGGCACCACGGTTGATGAAGCACGTAAGGCGCTCATCGGCAAGATCGGCGAGAACATGTCGATCCGACGCTTTATGCGAGTCGATGCTGTCGGCGTTCTAACGTCCTACATCCACGGCGGCGCAAAGGTGGCGACCTTGGTTGATACCACTGGGGGCGATGTGCTGCTCGCGAAAGACGTCGCGATGCATATTGCGGCGACGAAACCAAAGTCACTCGATGCGTCAGGTGTTGCTGCGGAAGATATTGCCAAAGAGCGTTCGGTTGCCGAGGCGAAGGCTGCTGAATCCGGTAAGCCTGCTGAAATTGTGGCAAAGATGGTTGACGGCTCGATCGCCAAATTTCTGAAGGAAGTTTCGCTGCTATCCCAACCGTTTGTGAAGGACGACAAACAAACGGTTGAACAACTGATGAAGTCGAAAGGCGCTAAGGTAAATGGTTTTACGCTCTATGTTGTGGGCGAAGGCATTGAGAAGAAGGTAACTGACTTTGCAGCAGAAGTCGCTGAGCAAGCGGCAGCGGCTGCCGCCAAAGCAAAGTCTGCTGCCTAGCGGCATCAAAAATAGTTTTCGCGGGGCCGCTACGATGGACAGTGTGGACAGTGCGCGTAGTGTGCATATTGTGCAAAGCGGCCCGGCAGGTAGTGAACGAAATTTCGCCATAATAGTCTGCAATGCTGTTGGCAAAGTGATTGTCAAACACGGTCAAGGAGAGCCTTTCGATGTCGCCCGATGATTCGCCGCCTGCCACATCAATGAGTCCCGCAGCCTCGTTGGGTTCACCAAGATATCGGCGTATTTTGCTGAAGCTATCTGGTGAAGCTCTGATGGGTGAGGATGCATTCGGCATCAACCGGAACACCATTGAGCGTATCGTTGCTGAGATCAAAGAGGTTGCCGACATGGGGGTGGCCATCGGCATCGTCATTGGCGGTGGTAACATTTTCCGAGGTGTCTCGACCAGTGCCGCCGGGATGGATCGTGCCACAGCCGACTACATGGGAATGCTCGCGACGGTGATTAATTCCCTCGCCTTGCAAGATGCGCTTTCAAAAGTTGGTCTCACACCGCGGGTTCAATCGGCCATCAATATCGAGCCGGTTGTTGAGCCCTATATCCGTGGCAAAACGATGCGTTATCTTGACGAAGGGAAGGTCGTTGTATTCGCCGCTGGCACCGGAAATCCATTTTTTACGACCGATACGGCAGCCGCACTTCGTGGGCGTGAAATGGAAGCTGAGATTGTTCTAAAGGCGACCAAAGTCGATGGCGTCTACACGGCTGATCCCAAAATGGATCGTGCCGCAACGCGCTATCATTCGATCACCTTTGATGAGGCTATCATCAAAAACCTAAAGGTGATGGATGCGACGGCGATTGCGCTTTGTCGTGACCAAAAACTGCCCATCAATGTCTTCTCGATTTTTAAGCAGGGCGCACTCAAACGCGTCGTGATGGGGGATGACGAAGGAACTTTAGTGCACGCTTGAGCACATACGAATTCGGGGAAACCAATATGAATGTTGCTGACCTTAAAAAAACATCTGAGCAAAAAATGCAAAAGAGCGTTGATGCGCTCAAAAACAACCTTGCCAAGATTCGGACTGGGCGCGCCCATGCAGGCATGCTGGATCAAATTCAGGTGGACTACTATGGCTCACTAACCCCGTTGACGGGGGTTGCCAGCCTGAACGTTGCCGATGCAAGAACAATCATCGTGCAGCCTTTTGAGAAAAAGATGACGTCTGTCATCGAAAAGGCGATTCGTGAGTCGGACCTCGGATTGAATCCTTCGACGACCGGCGATGTGGTTCGGGTGCCGATGCCCTCCTTGACCGAAGAGCGTCGGCGCGAAATGGCGAAGCTGGTGAAGAGCGAAGGCGAAGACGCCAAGGTGGCAGTGCGTAATATTCGACGCGATGCGAATAATGCGCTCAAAGACGCGCTTAAGGCAAAGCTGCTTGCCGAAGATGCGGAGAAAAAAGCGCAAGACGATGTGCAGAAAATGACTGACAAATTTGTCGCGGACATTGATAAGGTTGTTCACGACAAGGAAAAAGAGTTGATGTCAGTTTGACCTTCCGGTATCGCCAGACACAGGTCACTTGTCTCTGGTCAACATGAGTGGAACCCCCCCGATGAACCACCAGAGTCCAACGCAAGTCATTCCTGAGTTCACCAGTATCCCGCGACATGTTGCGATCGTGATGGATGGCAACGGGCGTTGGGCGAAGAACCGATTCATGCCGCGTGTCGCCGGACACAAACGCGGTGTTGAGGTTGTTCGAGAGACCGTCAAAACCTGTGACGAACTCGGGATCGAGTACCTCACTTTGTTTGCCTTCTCATCGGAGAATTGGCGCCGCCCGCCAGAAGAAGTCTCAGTGCTGATGCAACTCTTCTTGGTCGCGTTGGAAAATGAAGTGGCTAAGCTGCATTCAAATGGTATTCGATTCAAGGTCATTGGTGATTTGACGCCGTTTGATGCTCGAATCCGTGACAAGATTCTGGCGAGTGAGGCATTGACGGAGAACAATCGTGCGCTGACGCTGACCGTGGCCGCAAACTACGGTGGTCGATGGGATATTTTGCGTGCGATGAATCGGGCGCATGAGCAACGATGCGCTCAGGCAAACGAAAGTTTTGTATTCAGCGAAGAGTCGCTCACGCCGCACTTGTCGATGGCTTATGCGCCTGAGCCCGACTTGTTTATTCGTACCGGTGGGGAACAGCGGGTAAGTAACTTTCTGCTTTGGCAGATGGCGTACACCGAGTTTTATTTCACACCAGAACTCTGGCCAGATTTTGGCCGGTCAAGTTTTCTTCGGGCGGTTGAGTCCTACGGAAAGCGCGAACGGCGATTTGGACGGACCAGCGAGCAACTGGCTGAGTCTAAGGGGCTGATCGCCGATTCGACGTCAGAAGCGGCCTAGTACAAGTACCGCGCAGCCGCCGAAAGTATGCTCAAGACCCGTATCATCACGGCGCTGGTCATTCTGCCAGTTGTCTTCATCGCGCTGTTTACGTTTCCGAATTGGGCTTGGGACCTCTTCACGCTCGGAATCGCGCTGGTGGCGTGCTGGGAGTGGAGCCACTTCTGTAAATTCGCTGCACACCAATCCAAACAATATCTTGCGATGTCGTCGGTTCTCGCGGGGGTAATTTTTTTCACCTACCTTGGGTACACCGGCCTAGACTTTGCTTCCTTGGCCACCTTCGGGTTTGTGTTGGCGGCGATATTTTGGTTGGTCGCCGCGCCGCTTTGGCTGGTTAAATTATGGCGTCCTTCAGGCGCTTGGTACGTTGCACTCACCGGCTGGGTCGTGGTGTTTCCGACTTGGCTCGCGTTTCTGTCGCTGCACGATCGCGGCGCGTGGATGCTTCTGACCTTCGCCGTGTTGGTTTGGGTTGCCGACATTGGTGCCTATTTTGTTGGCAAAGCCATCGGTCGCCGCAAACTCGCGCCGTCAATTAGTCCAGGGAAGACAATCGAGGGTGCGCTAGGTGGGCTGGCGGGTGTTGTGGCCTACTTCTTTGTCTGGCAGGCGCTGGCAGCGCGCGCTGCGGAACGCGGGGATGTTTGGGCGCGTGAATTGCATTCGCACGGCTACATACTGTTGGGTATTTTTTTGCTGCTCGCGGTAATGTCCATTGTTGGCGACCTGTTTGAATCTTGGATGAAGCGTGGGGTGGGAATGAAAGATTCGTCTCGCCTATTGCCGGGACACGGTGGTGTTCTTGATCGAATTGACGCACTAACGTCGACGCTGCCATTGGCTGGTTTGTACTTGATCGTGATGCAAAAAATATGAGCCGTCAGCAGAAAATCAAAAACATTTCGGTCCTCGGGGCAACTGGCTCGATTGGTCTCAATACCCTTGACGTGATCGCGCGTCACCCAGATCGATTTCGTGCCTTCGCATTATCTGCGGCGACAAAAGTCGCCGAGTTGGCGGCGCTCTGCGAAAAATTTTCGCCACGTTTTGCCGTGATGACAAACGCGGAAGCGGCTGACAAACTTCGCGCGCAACTTCGGCAATCACATTCACCGACAGAGGTTCTATCTGGGGCAGAGGCGCTAGAAGAAGTCGCCGCGCACGCAGACGTTGACGCTGTCATGGCCGCAATCGTTGGTGCGGCCGGGCTGAAGTCCTCATTGGCCGCAGCGAAGGCGGGAAAGACAGTATTGCTCGCCAATAAGGAAGCGCTGGTCATGTCGGGTGGTATCTTCATGAAGGCGGTACGTGATAGTGGTTCTACCTTGTTGCCCATCGATAGCGAGCATAACGCGATATTTCAATCGCTACCCCGACATTTCGGGCAAGGGCTCGATCAGGTTGGCGTCCAGAAAATTATCCTGACTGCATCGGGCGGCCCATTCCGCACAAGGCCGATTGACACGCTTTCGGAGGTCACACCGGATGAAGCGTGCGCACATCCGAAATGGGTGATGGGACGAAAAATCTCGGTCGACTCGGCGACGATGATGAACAAAGGGCTTGAAGTGATTGAAGCGCATTGGTTGTTCAACGCGGCGCCTGAGATGATCGATGTGGTCATCCATCCGCAGAGCGTGGTGCACTCGATGGTGAGTTATCGGGACGGGTCGGTGATCGCGCAGTTGGGCAACCCGGATATGCGTACGCCTATTGCCTTTGGCTTAGGCTTTCCAGACCGAATTGACGGTGGCGTGAGATCGTTAGACCTTGCCAAAATAGGAAAACTTGAATTTGAGCCACTCGATCTACAGCGGTTTCCTTGTGTGCGTCTGGCATATGAAGCGATGCGCAGGGGTGGAACCGCGCCGGCAATTTTGAACGCGGCGAACGAAGTCGCTGTCGAAGCTTTCTTGAACAACCAAATGCGATTTGTGGATATTCCACGCGTGCTTGAAGACGTTTTGTCTCGTGTTCCGATTCTCGACGCGGCGACACTCGAGCAGGTGCTGGTATCGGACGATGAGGCGAGGTCGATCACACGAGAGGCTATCGCGTTATCGCGCACGGCCTTGATTGGGCAGGGCGGTGCGCCCTAGCCTGAATATTTCATGGGTCGCCCGCTGCGTCGAGGGATGTTGCCTGTGACTGATTGGAAAACCAATTTGGCTCGCTCGTCTTTTGCCGTGGATGCGGCCGAGGTTCATCACTAATTTTGTATCGGAACCATATTGGACGTACTCAACAGCATCCTCGCGTTTTTAGTCGCCATCGGCATTCTTGTCACGATCCACGAGCTCGGGCACTATGCGGCGGCACGTTTGTGTGGTGTGAAGATCATTCGGTTCTCGATTGGATTTGGCCCCACAATTTGGATGCGCAAATTCGGCGCTTCGCAAACGGAGTGGACGGTAGCCGCATTGCCGCTCGGCGGTTTTGTCAAAATGGCAGATACGCGGGATGATTCGGTCAATGAGTTGGACCGCCATCTTGCGTTCAACAACAAACCGATTTGGCAGCGGATGTTCATCATCATCGCGGGGCCGCTGGCTAACTTCATCTTGGCGGCGGCGCTTTACTGGTTTATTTTCGTGGTTGGCTCGCCCGGTGCAGTGCCGTTCGTCGCCTCGCCGCCAGCGGGAAGCCCTGCTGCGAGCGCAGGCTTTAAGACTTTGGATAAGGTGCTCTCGGTTGATGGCGCACCGGCCAAGACTTGGGGGGAGGTTCGATTGTTGCTCCTTGAACGCGCATCAGTGCGTGCGGTGGCAACCGTTGAGGTTGAAACCGCGAGTGGCGAAATTGTACGGCGTCAACTGGCAACGGCGAACATTGAAAAGGCGGATCTTGATCAGGACTTTGCGGCGAAGTTGGGTATCGAAGCGTACCAACCGCCGATCCCGCCTATTGTCGAGTCCGTTACGAAAGGGGGTGCCGCAGAGGCTGCGGGGCTCAAGCCAGGGGATCGAATTATTGCGGTAGAGGGAAAACCGATCTCTGATTTCCGTCAGTTGCTGACGATTGTCTCCGCTAACGCCGGCAAGCCGATTGGATTGGTTGTTCAGGCTCGCGGTGAGACCTTCGATGCGACGGTGACACCAGCGTTGGTGACAGAGGGCGGACGTTCATTTGGCAGAATCGGCGTTACGCGCCCGCCAATAGATTCGACATCGAGCGCGATGTTGGTCACCGTGGTGCGCTACGGGGCGATTGAATCGATCCCGAAATCAATTGCAAAAGTGTGGGAAATGTCTGCCTTTAGCCTAAAGATGCTCGGGCGCATGGTCACCGGCGACGTTTCATGGAAAAATCTTTCCGGGCCCATCACAATTGCTGACTATGCAGGCCAGTCCGCGAAACTTGGTTGGTTGCCGTTTGTTTCGTTTTTGGCATTGGTTAGCGTCAGTATTGGCGTGCTCAATTTGCTACCCATCCCCGTCTTGGATGGGGGGCAGTTGCTGTATCATATCGCGGAGCTAATAAAGGGCAGTCCGCTCTCGGATCAGGCCATGGAAATTGGCCAGCGTGTAGGCTTTGCGCTGCTGATTGGACTGTCGGCTTTCGCTTTCTATAACGACGTTTATCGTCTCGTTTCCGGTTGACTTTTTGATGCCTCGATCTACCCGCCACAACTCCCACCCCCTCATTCGTCGCCCGGTCTCACGTTTACTGCTCGCATTGTTTGGCGGCTTTGTCTCGCTTGCTGCGATGGCAATCGAGCCGTTTGTGGTGAAAGATATTCGCGTCGAAGGTGTCCAGCGCACTGAGGCGGGCACCGTCTTTAGCTACCTTCCCGTTAAGGTTGGCGAGCGAATGGACGACGACAAGGCGGCGCAATCCATCAAGGCCTTGTACGCCACCGGTTTTTATACCGATGTCCGTCTCGAAGTCGAAAATGATGTGTTGGTGGTTTTTGTTGTTGAACGGCCCGCCATCGCACAAATCGAGATCAGCGGTGCCAAGGAGTTTTCCAAGGACAATTTGAAAGATGGTCTGAAGACGGCAGGTATTTCAGAGGCAAAAATTTTTGACCGTTCATTACTTGATCGTGCGGAAAAGGAAATCAAGCGTCAGTACACCAGTCGCGGGTTCTATTCTTCAAAGGTCGCAACCACGGTAACGCCACTGGAGCGAAATCGTGTGTCCCTCACCTTCACGATTGAGGAAGGCGATGCCTCGAAGATCGTGGACATCAATATCATCGGTGCCAAGACGGTTTCGGAATCAACACTGCTAAAGGAGTTTGAGCAAACGACGTCGGGTTGGTTTACGTTTTTTACCAAGGACGATCAGTACTCGAAGCAAAAGCTTAGCGGTGATCTTGAGAAGCTCCGCTCGTACTACCTGAATCGCGGCTACCTAGACTTCAATATCGAATCGACCCAAGTGTCGATTACGCCGGAGAAGGACAAGATATTTATCACCATCGTGATCAACGAGGGGGAGGTCTACAAGATTTCCGACGTCAAGTTTTCAGGTGAGCTAAAGATCACTGAAGCGGAGATGCGTTCGCTCTTGCTGTTCAAGGCTGGTGAAACGTTCTCCCGCCAGAAGATTGTAGATTCCGTCAAAGCGATCAACGATCGACTTGGTAATGACGGCTATTCCTTTGCCAATATCAATCCGGTACCAGAACGTGATCCCGTCGCAAAGACGGCGAGCTTCACGATGTTTGTTGACCCCGGTCGGCGTGTGTATGTTCGGCGCATCAATGTGCAAGGCAACAGCCGGACGCGCGACGAAGTTGTGCGCCGCGAGCTTCGGCAGCTCGAATCCGGCTGGTACTCAGTCGATAAGATCAATCGCTCCAAAGAACGCCTAGAGCGCACGTTCTTCTTCGAGGAAGTCACTGTTGAAACGCCGAGCGTTCCCGGGACAAACGATCAAGTTGACCTTAACGTCACCGTCAAAGAGCGCAATACGGGAAGTCTTCAATTTGGCGTGGGCTATGGTAGCGGCCCTGACCGGCTGACCGTCTCGGCGTCAGTTTCGCAAGCCAATATTTTTGGTACGGGCAATCAACTCTCGTTCCGCATCAACAGCAGCCAGATCAGCCGTGCGTATGAGGTTTCCTATCTCAACCCCTACTGGACGACCGATGGCGTTGCGCGTGGCTTTGACCTCTATGAGCGTGAACTTAACACCGCGAGTTTGAATACGGGTGATTTCCGTTCGCGCGCCTCCGGTCTCGGTGTACGGTTTGGTGTACCAGTTACCGAGTACGATTCGATTAACTTCGGTGTTGGTTTTGAACGTACCAGTATCGGGCTCGATAGTTTTAGTCCGCAGCGTTATTTCGACTATGTCGAAAAATTTGGCACGAAGAGCGATACCATTCGTGGTACTACCGGCTACGCCAGAGATACCCGCGACAGCGTTTATTTTCCGAAGCGCGGTTACTTGCTCGAATTTGGCATGGAAGCCGGTCTGCCTGGCGGGGACTTGAAGTACTACCGCGCACAGGCCAAAGCGCAGTACCTGCGGCCGATTTGGGGGCCGCTCACGTTATCGCTCAACGCTGAATTGGGGTTGGCAAACGGATATGGCGGCAAGCCGCTGCCGTTCTTCAAGAATTTTTACGCCGGTGGTGTCGACTCTATTCGCGGCTTCCAGACGGGGACTATCGGGCCGAGAGACTTTGACACGGGCGAATACACGGGCGGTAACAAACGCTTGGTCGGAAACGTCGAAGTGCTGTTCCCCATGCCGGGCGTGAAGTCGGAAAAATCGGTTCGCCTATCCATATTCGGCGATTTTGGTTATGTTTGGAGCGCTGACCAAAAGCTGTTGCTCGGTGACCTCCGCTACTCGACAGGTTTTGCGGTCAGTTGGTTCTCCCCAGTCGGCCCGCTCAAATTCAGTCTTGCCAAGCCATTTGGTGTGAAGCCGAATGACCGGATCGAGCGCTTCCAGTTTCTCCTCGGAAAAGTGTTTTAATTGGCTTGTTCTGAACAACTTGTGGGCTGTACTGCCATGCGCCATTCCCGTTTTCCATTGATTGTGTTGGCCATTGCCATGCTACTGGCAGCGCTTGTTTCTTTTAGTGCCGCTGCCGCCGATTTCAAAATCGGTTTTGTTGACCGTGAACGGATTCTTCGCGAGTCGGGTGCAGCAAAACGTGCCCAAGCGAAACTGAAGAAAGAGTTTGCGGCCCGCGAGTCGGAACTCGAGAAAATGGAAAAGCAGGGGCGAGAGTTGCAATCGACGCTACAGAAAGAGGCGATGACGCTGCCTGAGGCCGAGCGCTCTGCAAAGGAGCGGCAGCTTGCCCAGTTGGAACGCGATTTCAAGCGCATGCAGCGCGAGCTTCGAGAAGATCAAACCTTACGCAGCAACGAAGAGTTGGTATCGCTTCAGGAGCGCGCCAACAAGGTCATCAGCGAAATAGCGGAAAAAGAGAAGTTTGATTTGATTGTGCAAGAGGCGGTGTTTGCCAGCCAGCGCATCGATCTTACTGATCGCGTGATCAAAGCGCTCGGCGATAAGTAAACAATTACTAAAACGGGAGCTTCTAAAAACCGTCGCGAGCGGGTGAAGTTGGCAGTGAGGAGGGGACACGTACCCAGTGTACGGCGAGCACCGGAGCTGACAGATTCGCCCGCGCAGTAGGTTTTTAGAAGTTCCCAAACCTAAAAGTCCCCGATTGGCGGGCATTTTCAGCGTTTTTTGCCTCAAGAAGCCCGCCGAATGGCGGGTTTCTCTTTTGGGCACTTCTATAAACCTGCTGCGTGGGCGAATTTCGCGCCTGCGGTGCTGGCCGTACACTGGGTACGTGTCCCGTGTTTGCCAAACCCGTCGGCACGAACTTCGCCCGCTCGCGACGGTTTCGAGAAGTTCCCTTTTGGCACGGCCATCTGGACGTAGGGAGTGGCGTCGCGTGATTCGTGATATGTTGGTCGGCGTGCGAAAATACTTTTATGTACTTGCGTGACTTAATCTCAAAGTTGGGCGGCGAAGCGGTGGGTGAGGTCAGCGCGCCGTTGACCGGTGTTGGTACGCTCGAACGTGCAACACCGACGCAGATTTCATTTCTCGCTAATCCCAAATACCGTCGCTCGCTCGACGCAACCGGCGCCGGTGCCGTGATTATCAGTGCGAGCCAACGAGAGGCTACCGCCAAACCGCGAATCGTCGTTGACAATCCCTACGCCTATTTTGCGCGGGTCGCGCAGCTCTTCGCCCCCCAAGCCGCTCATGCCGCCGGTGTGCATCCGACCGCAAGTGTGTCGCCCACGGCCACGATCTCCGCCACGGCCTCAATCGCTGAATTTGTCGTCGTGGGGCGTAATTGCACCATAGGCGACAAGGTGCGCCTTGGACCGGGAACGGTGTTGGGGGATGACGTGGTTATTGGTTCGGCGAGCGAGCTCATGGCGCGCGTTGTTGTGTATGCGGGCTGCCAAATCGGCGAGCGAGCCGTCATCCACGCGGGTGTCGTCATTGGTGCCGACGGATTCGGTTTTGCCAACGATAAAGGGGCGTGGGTCAAAATCCCGCAGATCGGTCGCGTCGTGATCGGCGACGATTGCGAAGTTGGCGCCAACACCACGATCGACCGAGGCGCAATTGAAGACACTGTGCTTGGCAACGACGTTAAGCTAGATAACCAAGTTCAAGTTGGCCACAATTGCCGAATCGGCGACCATACGATTGTGGCGGGCTGCACCGGTATTGCTGGCAGCACCATCATTGGGCAGCGTGTGATGATCGGCGGTGCTGTGTCAATCACAGGTCATCTTTCAATATGTGATGATGCTGTTCTGTCGGCCAATGCGTTCGTCACTAAATCGGTCACCCAGCCTGGGATGTACAGCTCCGGCTTGCCGCTAATGCCACATCGCGACTGGTTGAAGAATGCGGCGCAGCTTCGCCATCTCGATGCGTTGGCCGATACACTCAAACTTATTGCACCGAACATCAAAAACAAGGGAGACCCGTCATGAGCCAAACGGCCGCTATGGATATTGAAGAGATCAAAACATACTTGCCACATCGGTATCCGTTTTTGTTTGTTGACCGCGTGCTCGAGATCGATTTAGACAAAAAGAAAATTCGTGCGCTCAAAAACGTCACGGTCAATGAACCACATTTTCCGGGACATTTTTCCTACTACCACGTCATGCCAGGCGTGTTGATTATTGAGGCGCTTGCGCAGGCTTCTGCCATTTTGTCGTTCAAAATGGACGGCACACAACCAGACGATAAAACGGTGTACTACTTCGCCGGGATCGACGGTGCCCGCTTCAAGCGACCTATCACGCCGGGCGATACACTCATTCTGGAATCCGCAGTGATCGCCGAGAAACGGGGCGTCTATAAATTTGCGGTAAAGGCATTTGTCGGCGATCAGCTCGCCTGCGAGGCGGAGCTACTTTGCACGATGCGCAGCGTGCCTCAGAGTTCCCAATAACGAGCCTTTCATGACTGCGATTCATCCCAGCGCAATTATTGATCCTCGCGCCAAACTTGGCATCAATGTTGTCATTGGTGCGTACACCATTGTTGACGGTGATGTTGAAATTGGTGAGGGCACGACAGTTGGCCACCATTCTGTGATTACGGGGCATACCAGTATTGGGCGGGATAACCGTATCTACCATTCGGTTTCAGTCGGTGAAGCTAATCAAGATAAAAAATACAAGGGCGAGCCCACGCGCTTAGTCATTGGCGACCGCAATACCATTCGTGAGTTTTGCTCACTCAATCGCGGCACCGTTCAAGACCACGGCGTGACCACGGTCGGCGACGACAACTGGCTGATGGCCTATGTACACGTTGCCCACGATTGTATTGTCGGCAGTAATACGACGATTGCAAACTGCACACAGCTTGCGGGTCACGTTCAGGTCGGAGACTGGGCGACCCTTGGCGGGTTCACCGGCGTGCATCAGTTTGTGAAAATCGGCGCTCATGTCATGTGTGGTGTGTCGAGTGTCGTGCTAATGGATATACCGCCGTATGTCACCTGTGGCGGCAATCCGCTCGCTGCGGTGGGTGTCAATGCCGAAGGGCTCAAGCGTCGGGGATATACGCCCGAGCAAATTGTGAACATTAAGCGTGCGTACAAAACGCTCTATCGCAGCGGTTTGACATTCGCCCAAGCGAAGGCTGAACTGGCCAAGGACACAACGCCTGAGGTGCAAGCATTGAGTACGTTCCTTGCCGAGACCACCCGCGGAATCGTTCGCTGATGTCTGGAGGAATCGCGGCAAAAGTTAAAATCGGCATCGTCGCCGGCGAGCCGTCAGGCGATGCCATTGCCGCATCCTTGATCCAAGCGCTGCGTATGGAGTATCCGCAGCTCGATTTTGTTGGAATCGCTGGGCCAAAAATGCAGTCTGCAGGCGCGACCTCTTGGTTCGACATGGAGTTGCTCGCGGTGCGTGGTTATGTCGAGGTGCTGAAGCGGTTTCGAAAAATCCTCTCCATGCGTCGAGCACTACGGGCGCGATTATTGCGTGAAAATGTTCGGCTGTTCATCGGTGTAGACGCTCCCGACTTTAATCTCGGTCTCGAACGAGATTTGAAGCGTGCAGGTGTGAAAACGGTTCACTATGTCAGCCCATCGATATGGGCATGGCGCGGTGAACGTATCAATAAGATACGCGCATCCGTGGACCATATGCTGACCATCTTCCCGTTCGAGCAGGCCATTTACGACAGGGCGGGCATTCCATCTACATTTGTGGGCCATCCATTTGCAGACGCTTTTCCGCGCACCAGTACACGCGAAGCCGCTCGCGCCCAGTTGCGCTTGAAACCTGCCCAACTGGTCGTAGCACTACTTCCTGGGAGTCGCCAGACTGAACTGGATTACCACGCATCGCTCTTCATTGAAACGGCGCGCACGCTTCTCAAACAGTTTCCAGAAGCGACATTCTTGGTGCCACTCGCGACGCGAGAAACACGCGAGCAGTTTGATGCAGTCAAATGGACGCTTGGGGCGCAGGCGTTACCGCTACAGAGCTTGTTTGGACACGCCAATCTTGCGTTGGCGGCGGCTGATGTGGCGTTGGTCGCGAGTGGTACTGCAACGCTTGAGGCAGCGATGTTGCGCTGTCCACATGTCATTGCGTACCGTATGTCTCCCACGACCTACAAGATGATGAAGCGAAAGGCCTACCTGCCGTATGTAGGATTGCCAAATATCTTGGCCGGAGAGTGGCTGGTGCCGGAGCTACTGCAAGACGATGCGACCGTCGATAACCTTGCTCAAGCGCTTGGTAATTGGATTAGTCACCGAGACGCAGCGGGACGTGTGCAGCAGCGTTTTGCGGCAATTCACGACTCGCTGGCGGTTGGCAATTCGTCAAGAGTCGTTGAGGCATTGCGTCCACTGCTCGCCTCAGTCGCGGGCGGACCGGGTGGCGCGTCAAAGAACAACATGGTTGATAGTCAAGGACATGGTGCTCGCGTTGCCGCCTAATCTGCGAGACCCCTCCACGCTGTGCTGCGGTGTTGATGAGGCAGGGCGAGGGCCGCTTGCGGGCGCGGTGTATGCCGCAGCCGTTATCTTGAATCCGGCGAAGCCGATCATGGGGCTCGCCGATTCCAAGGTGTTATCGGAAAAAAGACGTGCACGACTTGAAGATCTCATCATGCGTGATGCGTTAGCGTACTCGGTCGCCTTCTCGACCAATGCAGAAATTGATGCAATCAATATATTGCAAGCATCGCTTTTGGCGATGAAACGTGCGGTAGAGGGGCTAACCTGTCTGCCCGGCCAAGTATTGGTCGATGGCCTTCATGTCCCGAAAATCTCGATTCCGGCGACGGCGATTGTGGATGGAGATCAACACATCGCAGAAATTTCGGCGGCATCAATCTTGGCTAAAAACGCCCGTGATCGCGAGATGATTGCTCTTTGCAAGCAGTATCCGCAATACGGGTTTAGCCGACATAAAGGTTATGGCACCCGCGAGCATCTTGCGGCGCTGAAGTTATACGGCCCATGCGCGATTCATCGCCAAAGTTTCGCGCCGGTTCGCCTTGCTGGCGCACAGCAAATGCTCTGGAAAGTATCGACTCGATGACATCTCATTACGTCGTGATTAAATCGAGAGACAACCAGACGGCAAAGTCTCTGATTGCTCTCGCGCATTCCGCGCGTGAGCGCAAGAAAACATCGCTCACGGTGCTCGATGGTGCGCATTTGGTGGAGGCCTTTCTTGGCACGACCGCGCCGCTAGAGTATCTGGTGCTCGCGGAGTCGGCGATTGGTTCACGCGATGCCACCAAAATGCTAGGAATCGCCGGGGAACGAAAGATCGTGTGTCATGTATTGGCCGACGCATTGATTGCGGAGGCATCGCAGCTAGAGTCGCCGGCTTCGATGATGGCCGTTGTTCGTACGCCAAGCTCACAGCCAATACCCGTTGATGCCGATGCGGTTCTCGTGCTCGATAACGTACAAGACCCCGGCAACGTCGGCGCCATGTTGCGCGGCGCGGCGGCATTTGGTATCGCGCATACATTGCTCGGCGTTGGCACCGCGTTTGCGTGGTCGCCAAAAGTTTTACGGTCTGCGCAAGGAGCGCACTTTCAACTCAATATCGTCGAAGGTGCATCGGTGGCGTCGTTTATGCAGTCTTTCCGTGGGCAGACGCTTGCCCTCGTGGCGGCGGCAGACGGTGCAATACGACTCCAAGATCATAACTTGCGCCGCCCCACGGCAATTTTGGTCGGCAATGAAGGTGCCGGACTCGCCGAGGAGATAATTGCGCGGGCGACACATCGCCTCACCATACCGATGCCGGGCAACATGGAATCATTAAATGCCGCTTCATCGGGTGTAATTGCTATGTATGAAATGTGCCGTCAGCGGCAGCGATAATCTTGTTCACCATTCAATATTCACGATCCACTCTTGCTGAAAGACACCATCGAATGAATGCGACCGGATCTGCGAATCAAGCCATGCCCCAGCGAAACTATCGGTACTTTGATCTCGTGATGGTCGGATTCGTTACCGTCTACCTGTGCTCGAATTTGATCGGGCCTGCTAAAGCAGCCCAAGTGGATTTGCCATTGATCGGCGCTTTTACCTTTGGTGCTGGCGTACTGTTTTTCCCGCTGTCCTATGTATTCGGCGACATACTCACCGAGGTCTACGGCTACGCGAAGGCGCGCAAGGTGATTTGGGCGGGGTTTGGCGCGATGTGTTTTGCCGCCCTAATGGCAACGGTGGTGGTGGCACTACCACCTTCACCAAGTTGGCCCAATCAGGCCGCCTATGAACTCATCTTCGGGCAAACGCCGCGCATTGTGCTGGCATCGCTGATCGCCTATTTCTGCGGCGAGTTTGTAAATTCCTTTGTGCTCGCCAAAATGAAACTCGCCGACAATGGCAAGCGAATGGGGTGGCGATTTGTGGTCTCCACCGTTTGCGGCGAGGGCATTGATTCGTTGATTTTCTACCCCGTGGCGTTCTACGGCATTTGGGGCAACGACTTGCTCTTCAAGGTCATGGCCGCGCAGTGGGGGCTCAAGGTGGCGGTTGAAATCCTGTTCCTGCCCTTGACGCTGCGTATTGTTCGCGCGCTGAAAAAAGCCGAGAGTGAAGACTACTACGATCGTGACACCAAGTTCACGCCGTTTTCGCTCAAAACATGATTGATGTCATCGGGTCCGTTGCCGCCTTTCTCACAACGGTTGCCTTTGTGCCACAAGTCGTCAAGATTTGGCGGAGCCGCAGCGCCAAAGACATTTCGCTGCCCATGTATGTGGTCTTTACACTTGGCGTTGCCATGTGGCTGGTGTACGGCCTGCTGCTCGGGGCAATGCCAATCATCATCGCCAACTGTGTGACCCTCGTGCTGGCCATGTCGGTAGTGGTGATGAAGCTGCGGTGGGGCTAGCGCCGTCGAATTTGACCCAGCAAAAGAAAAAGGCCTAGGATTTCTCCTAAGCCTTTGAATTATTGGTAGGGCGTGGCAGATTCGAACTGCCGACCAACGGATTAAAAGAATTAAAACCGCTGGATTTTTTCATTAACAATCAAGCTCTTGCAGCACACGCCATCTGCAAACTTAGCTCTAAGATAGCGAATTGACTACTTAGGGGCACATACCGTAGCTACGTTTTGGCTACGGAAACAACCGGCGGACGCGTCTGTCTATTTCTGGCTGTTGCGTAGCTAATTAGTCCATTGGTTGGTGATACGTATTTCCGCATTTGAGGCATAACCACGATTCGGACCACTCCTTATACTGCGCTGGCCAAATTGTAGAGTTGAAGCGAATCAATCCGTATGTTATGCCGCCGCCCGCTGCTACTAACAGTAGGCCAAACAGGTAGCTGCCTGCGGTGATCATAACTATCCCAATCAACGCGATGATCACATAAATTTTTAAGGATTTTTTTTCTGGTGGTGCGATGCTTTGAGCAAGCCCTGATTGTGAGACGCCCTGCGATTTAGTGATGGCTCCGCTGAGTCCGAGTGCACCACTCATGCTGTTGACCCCTGCGGTATGGCTGCGAACATTTATATCCTGCGTGCCAGCCCGAAAGGCGACCTCAAATCTTTGCGTGTTGTCGGAGCCACATTTTGTACAAATCATCAGTTTTCCTTCAATTTTTTATTTTGAAAATAGGCTAAAGCAAGCATTCCGGGGTCTGAAAATCGACTGTGCGCGTTCAGAAAACACTACCCTGCGCATTCTCTCCGGGTTACTGAATTTGACAGTCCTTAAGCACGAAATACCCAGCAATACCTAATGGAATTCCCGCCGTTTTGGTGTCCAGAAAACCCTTGATTTTGATGTCTTGGTCAATCGTTAACGAAGCAACGCCCTGAAGTGGTTCGCCGTTAAATGACTTACACCAGACGAAGCTGTTGTAGTTCAGTTCTCCTTTTTTTCTCTTTGCGTCACCGAGTAGAGCTATGTTCGATCCGTCGGTTGAAATCGTGGCGACCTTGCCGGTGATTTCCAGTAGCTTGCCCTCGTAGCTTTGCACGAACGCAAAACGATTGCCAGAGAATCGTTCATTCAGCGTCACCGCTGTACCACCCAACGCTACTGGCCCAGTTTTGTCGGCTGCTACTGGCTTGGCAAAAAACTTCTTATTCAGCATCGACATGACTTGGGCATTGATTTCAACACCCTGAGATTTCGCGTACTCCAGATACAGTTTCGCCCTTTCCGCGGCCCGCTTGTCTATCTCGGATTCCAATGCTGAAAAAAGAGGAGACAACGCCAGCAGTGATCCCGTTTAGCTGACCCACTCCGCGAAAGAGAGGCGCACAGCATCGTTGGCTAAAGCTGTACCCTTGGTGTCTTTCTCGTACTGGAGAAGCGCACAGCGCGCAAGCCGCTCGCCTGCGAAGGCACCAAACCCATTCAACCCGATAGTGTCTCCTTTTGCGTTTAGTACGCTACGTTGTTCAATTAAATAGTTGACGGCTTTCTGAGAACAAATATCTTTCTCTGCCCATTGCACGCCCGAATAGTCCACCCTCAACATCTTGAGCACTTCGTCAATGGCTGGCTGTGCTCTTGCCGTTTCAACGCTCGAAACAATTGCTATTAGGAAACTCAGGGAAATAACTCGGAGGGCTATAGATCGCATTCGCGTGTGGGAAAAGGGAGTTGTATTAGCAGCAGTATTTTAGCTAGAATTATAGATAAATCAACAGTCAAACTATGTAAGATTTGCTATGCGGGCCGGTAGGCGCGGAGTTGCTGTTCCCGCCGTATGCGGCTCGATCGTATCAACGACAGGGAGCCGTCGACGGGAAGTTTGAGGCGTTCCGCATTCTCTGTTTTCACAGCCTCACGCTCTCTTTTTTAGCGCGTTAATGCGAGCGAATTCAGCAGACTCACCGTAACGATGTCTTCTTCGTAAGAAACTTCTAGAAAGGCTCGTAACGTGAATGAAATTGGTACGCGTTTTTGTCTTCTCCGCTTCCGCGCAATCCGCCCTTTGGCCAATCCTTTTGAGCTGGCGTGCGCTAAATTTATGTGTTCTCTCGGTTTTTCGGCGGAGGAGATTGCATCTGAGATTGAGGTGTTTTATTCCAGCGAGTTTTTTAACCGGTTACGAGAAAAGTTGGCGGCCAAAATTGGCCGCCCTCTATCGGACGACGAATGGGAACGCGCTTTAACTAACGCGCAAGCCGGGAAGACCATTGATGAAATTTCGGCGGACTTAACAGTACAACGCCCCCGCACAACAAACGGCCCCGGTATTTAGATACATCTTTCCGAGTAGTTTTCCTGACTTGCGGGATTTCTTCTCGGCGGATACGTCCGTCGCCTGCCAGATGGTATTCGTGGGCCATGGATTGCCGAAAAGTCGTATTTGTAGGCGCATAAAGCATAAACCTAAATCCGGCAGTTACCCTGCCGCTGTAAGGTGGGCTGACGGTAGCCAAGGTGGCAGTGGGCGCGTGATTTTGGCCACTACGTAGTCCAGAAATGTCTTCCATCGATCCGTAAAAGGCAACTGCTCCGCAATATCCCTGACATGACTTAAAGCCGCACGAATGTTGGCAATGAGCGCGAGCAACTTGTCCTTGGCAGCATGCATGGGTGTCAGATACAGCGTTGTCTGTCCCGCATGTTTGACAGCGCGCCCCACACTGGCAAGCAATAACGCTCGGCTGGTTATGGCTTCCATGCGTGCACCCGGCTTGGCCGCCCGGCAATACCAGGACCACCAGTTGTACACCAGCGCTACAGCGCGAGCACTGGTCTGGCAGCGCTCAATGTCCTGGGTCGTGAAGCCACCCCATCCCCACTGATTTTTGAGCTCGTCAAATCCGTTCTCGCAGTCAGCCCGGTCCCGATAGAGTTGACCGAACGCGTCCAGTGCGTAGGCGCTGTTTGTCACCAGCACCGCGTATTCCCAAACCTGAACATCCTTGTCCGGCATCAGCAACTCAATCTGCTCGCCCGGCTCGTTCTTGGTCTTTCGACTCAGCGCCAAATCGGCTTTGACGGCACGCCGCAAGATCACTACCCGACGTGATTTGTCCCAGCCCGAGAGTTTGAGGGTATCTTCGACTGCGCTCCAGCCTTGCTCGCTGGGGCCGGGTGTACTCCAGTCATCACGCGCGAATTGGCGTGCCAATAATTTCTTGACACCCACAGTTTGACGCAGCTTGAACAGGTAGGGCTGGTCTCGCTCCTCCAGCTCGGCGATAAAGGGTTCGTTGCCAAAGCCGCAATCGCCTCGGACCAAGGCCGGACGCTGCTGGGGCGTGAGCTTTTCCAGTACGCTGATCAGACCAGGCCGCGCTTTGGCTGCGCTGTGCTCTTTGCCGGGGCAGACGACAACATCCAGCACCAGGCGCAGGTTGCCAACCCAGTATGTGTGCAGTGCGTGGCTCGGGCGACCGGGTTTGTGTGGGTTGTAGCTGACCTCAGCTCCGCTTTGTTTTCCGAACATCGGCTTGATGGTGGTGTCGATATCCAGGATCCAAGGGGTGCTCAGTGCCGCTTGCACACTACCCATGAGCTGGGGGGCAAGCCAGGCCTGGCTTTGCTCGGCGCTCATACGCGACAGTGCGCGTCGCAGCGCGTCTTCGCTGATGATTTTCTTCATCCCCAGAATCTGCGGGCTCACCGCGTCGCCGCGCAGCCCGGTGATATGGGCGTAGCGGTTGTGCCCTGCCAGTATCGCCAGCAGCCATGTGCCCAAGATATCCTGTTTGCTGGGTGCATTGGGGCTTGTGTAGCTCAATGGGCAGCTATCGACCCAGGAGCTGTACACACCCGTGGTGGCCAAGAACTCGGAGAAGAAGGTCAACTGTGCATTCGGTGTGGCGCTGGCACCATGGTCCCACTTCACATGAATTCGCCCGCCCGGCGTATCCACCACCATGGCCTCCAGTGCCTGCGTTTGGACAGCAAGTTGACGCCTTTTTGCTTCACCCATTTGGTGACTCCAATAAATCCATTGAAATTGGCGTCTAGTCTAGCTTGCAGCCGGTTTACGCAATGTCAACTGCCGGAAATAGGATAAACAGCCAAATCCACAGTCGTTCAATGTTTCAAATCACAAAATTCGTGGCTGTCCCACAAGAAATGTCGCGGTTCCATCTCGAACAAGTTTTCCGACAAATACTTTGTCGTCATCTATGTTGCGGACTACTCGTCTTTCTGCGTTCACGTCGACCGCGTGAATGATGAAAAACGCAGCGATGCCGCCGCCCGCTTGTTCCGCAACTGCAATCCAACGTTCCTGATTATTGACGCCTACTGGTCGAGCCCAGTTTGTATCGTTGATTAGTGCAGTAGTCAATTTGGTCGATTTGTCGTACTCAAGCTGGTCAAACCACGCGGTGAAAACGGGCATCTCAAGAAGTCGAGAAAAACCTCCCCACTCGTTCAAGTGATTTACTGGGCGCTCGTTTCCTTCTCCATTCAACCCAAATTTCCCATTAGCCCCAATCTCTAATGGAAGCCATTAGCGCAAGTTATTGATTCGTATTGAGAATTTGGCGATTCTTGGGTAAAGTTGGGGATCGCGATTTCAGTGCAGGGCTGCCATGGACTTTGAGCTTCGTTTTACGGACAAAGAAATCACCGCTTGGGGCGGCATGAGCCTCATGAAACGCATGCTCGATCACATGCGCTTTGATACAGCATTGTCTTGCGCTGGCTTGCCCCAGCCCGGCTCCAACCGTGGCTACGCACCCGAGCAACTCATCACCCAATTCATGCTCTCGGTATGGTGCGGGGCCAACCGCTTTGAACATGGTGAAGTCACCCGCCACGATCCGGTACTGAAACGCATCTTCGGCATCAAGCGTATGGCCAACTACAAGGCCGTCATGCGACTGTTTCGCCGCTTTACACAAAACTCCAACGAAGCCGTCATGGACAAGCTCTACGGCTGGATGTTTGAGCAAATCGCCATAGACGGCATCACCCTGGATGTGGACTCCACCGTCATGACCCGCTACGGACAGCAAGAAGGCGCTGCACGGGGCTACAACCCGGCCAAACGGGGGCGAGCAAGTCACCACCCGCTCATGGCCTTTGTCTCAGAGACCCGCATGGTGGCCAACTTGTGGCTTCGCCCAGGCAACACCAGTTCAGCCAACAACATCCAAGGCTTCTTGGCCAACACCCGACAGCGCCTGGGCAACAAACACATTTGCCTATTACGCGGAGACAGTGGCTTTAGTGACAACGCATTTTTGACCCACTTGGAAGAAGAGAAATTGCACTACGTCATAGCCCTGCGCCAGACACCGCCACTGCAAAGAGCACTGGTCGATGCCAGCCTTGAGGGCAAGGGATGGTGGGGTCTTGAGGATGATAAGGGTAAGGCGGTACCGGGCATTGAGCTCACCCGATTTCGCTACCAGGCCGATAGCTGGTCCAAGCCCCGTTGGGTGACAGGTATTCGCCAGCAGATTGACCAACGCGTCAACCCTAAGGGCAAGACCTTGAATCTGTTTGCTGATGACCCGGTGATTGGACGCTACCGCTTCAGCGCACTGGTCAGCGATATGGACTTGCCCGCTGAAACCATTTGGCGCACTTACCGGGGGAGAGCCAATTGTGAGAACAGAATCAAGGAGCTCAAGTACGACTTTGCCGCTGACAGCTTCAACATGAAAGATTTCTGGGCCACCGAGGCGGCACTGAACACGGTGATGCTGGCGTACAACCTGATGAGTCTGTTCAGGCAGGTTCTGCTCAAGACGGTCGTGCGCAAAGGTGGCGTAAATACTCCGATTGAGCACACGCTGCAAACGCTGCGCTACAAGCTATTTGCCAAGCCTGCTTACATCACTACTGAGAGCCGAAGGCCGCTACTGAATCTGGCGATGGCCATGCAGCACAGGCCGTGGATGAAGGGGCTATGGGATCAGGCCACGCAGTTTGACTTACCGGTCAAATTCGCCACCCATCACCCGCCGGGCACGGGCTAATGGAAAATTTGGGTTCAAGTTGTATGCGTCAAGGCGATTCCACATTTCGGTCATTTTAGTGATTGGCATGCGCGGCTCTTTAATCTTTGGTCGTTGAGAGTAAGTCAGGATGTCGGCTGCGTAGCCCGTCGAGTTCTTCAAGGAGTTGCTCGTACGTGAGGGCGTCAAGTTGACTGTTTCGTGGCGTATAACTTTCGTCGCGCTTGTCGGGCGACACCAGTGCTTTCTCTGCGTCGACAACACTCAAACGCAGCCAGGCAGTGCTAGCGGGTTGCTGCGTATTGTTGACATTCCACCCCAAAGCGGCGATGGCATTGGCTAGGTGCATTTTTTCCCAAGAGCCCAGGGAATCCCGCACCGCGAGGAGATTATGGTGAATAAGGTCTGCGACGAGTCTCCTAGCCTCACCTATATCACCGCTTGTATTGTCGAGTTCTCGGATTATGGAATCTATATTGGGCAAGGGTCGTCCTCCTCGGGGGTTCTGACTTCGTTTGTGCCCGCTGACGCGGTATAGAAAACCTACATAGCTAGGCGATAGGCCCTACAGCATCAAAAAGTGCTTGCACTTGTCGGTATGCATCAACTTGGATTTGCGCTGGCGTCATGCCAGTATTGTTGGCATCGCCCTCCAAAAACTTCCGCACTGTTTCCGGCCCGTAGTGGTTTTCAGCTTTGAATTTTTCTGCGATGTGTTTCAAACCGGTGCTTGCGATGGGATCGCTCATCAACGGCTTCAGCGCCGTTGCCAGTGATTCATGTCCGCCCTCGAATACTTTGATAGCGTAGTAAATGTCGTAGGCGTCTTTGTTCTTTTGTCGCCCCACCAATGCATAACCCTTCATCACGAGAAGCGCGGGTGTGCTGGCCACATTGATCGTTAGGGTATTGTGTCTTCCATCCGGCATGGTTCCATCAAGTTCGGTTGGTACGTTGAACTGCATAGCGAGCGAAGCGCCGTCAGCTCGCTGGACAGCAAAGCCTTCAATAATGGGGGGCCGGTTCCTATCGATTTTTGCTTCGCGCGGCATCAGAAAATCTAGCGTTACCGTTACCAGCGGGCCGCTATCGACACTTACCTGCCTCGCCATCTGAAATGGTCGAAGTTCGTCTGTTCCTCGTATGAAGCCTGCGGCTTCTAGCAGTTCTATCATTGTCGCGTATTGCCCATCGCCTAATGCCTCTGCGTCCAAGCACAGGTCGATATCAGTCGTGCCGATATGAGCTGGATCAGAGTCAGGATGTAGCAGCCAAGGTACAGAGCCGCCTATGACAACAAACTTGTCTCGATAGCTGCCGAGTACTTGGCCTACTTCGAGCAGTACTGAATAGACAGCTTGCGTCGCACGGTCGTCGTATTGATGGGCGTATTGCAATTCAGGCATCGGCGGCGTCTCGGTTGGCAATGCTAGGATTTTTGTTGTATTGCTCCAGCAGAAATTCGGCGGCTTCGCGGCTGCGATCATTCATTTGCCAGAGGTCGAGGTAGGTTTGGGCGATTGATGTTGCCCAAATATCCTCGTTGATGCGAATACTTTCCTGAAAGACGCCTTCGTCTTTCGGCATCATGATGATGACGTTTTCGCCAAGTGCAGCGGGCTCCAAGCAAAGAAACGAGTGAAGTGCCTTTTGACCGATTCGATCAGCGTAGACAGTCAGCGTCGACTGGCGAAGATATGGGGCAATTGCATTGGCAGCAGTCACTCCTGCGAGTATGAGGTGATCCTTCCCCGCCTCTTTGAAGGCAGCCTGTAGTGAAGCGTTATCCAGCTTGCCAAGGTGTTGCAGGGTATAGGCACGTTCGGTGTGCTCTGCCATTGATCGGTACTTCTCCCGCCATTCATTTAGCAGCGAGCGGGGCTTTTCCAATATCAGGCGGCCGCCGATAAGCCCGGCCCACTCTTTGGCAATCAGTGCTTGCCGCACGTTGCTGACCTGCCCGAGGCTAACTTTGGCCACCTTGGCCAACTCCTCAACTCCCCATAGGCGATCTGGGCGGGAAATTAGTACCCTCAGCACTCGCGCGGATTTGGTGGCGAACAAGTTTTTCTCGCGCTTGGGCCGGTGTGGGTTCTCATTGCCGTGAGTGTGGACGTAGAGGTTTTCTAGGATGATGTTCGCATTGCCTGCAAGATCGATATAGCTGATTCCTGCTTCGCGCAGGATTTCGCCGGAACGAGCAGATATGTAGGGTGCACAGACAATGCATTGACGTGTTTCCCGTGCTGCTTGGTGGGCGAAGCGATTGCGCAACTCGACGGCCAGCAACCGAACATTGCGGGGTTCAGCTAGCGTGACGTATTCGCAGGCTATGGACCACACGTGACCGCTTGGCGTGCGGATTGTGCACAGAAAGTCAGCCTGCATTGTTTTGTCCGTTGCCTCCTGAACCTCGGCCTGAAAACCACTTGTGGCGGGGAACGCAACGTCGAATGCCGCGCGGACATTCGCGATTATCTCTTCTGTTTTCAGTTTAAAGTTTGTTTTCACCATTTCGTGAAAATATAACAAAAACTGAAAAAATGCAATAATTTCATTTTTATTGAGGGTTTCACAATCTGGTGAAGCAATGGCTAAAAATGAAATTCGACCCAAATTTATGTCGCTTTGACCACATTCGAGACAGGTGATCCTTAACCCTATTTCCGGCAGTTGACATTGCGTAAACCGGCTGCAAGCTAGACTGTACGCCAGTTTCAATGGATTTATCCTATTTCCGGCAGTTGACATTGCGTAAACCGGCTGCAAGCTAGACTAGACGCCAATTTCAATGGATTTATTGGAGTCACCAAATGGGTGAAGCAAAAAGGCGTCAACTTGCGGTCCAAACGCAGGCACTGGAGGCCATGGTGGTGGATACGCCGGGCGGGCGAATTCATGTGAAGTGGGACCATGGTGCCAGCGCCACACCGAATGCACAGTTGACCTTCTTCTCCGAGTTCTTGGCCACCACGGGTGTGTACAGCTCCTGGGTCGATAGCTGCCCATTGAGCTACACAAGCCCCAATGCACCCAGCAAACAGGATATCTTGGGCACATGGCTGCTGGCGATACTGGCAGGGCACAACCGCTACGCCCATATCACCGGGCTGCGCGGCGACGCGGTGAGCCCGCAGATTCTGGGGATGAAGAAAATCATCAGCGAAGACGCGCTGCGACGCGCACTGTCGCGTATGAGCGCCGAGCAAAGCCAGGCCTGGCTTGCCCCCCAGCTCATGGGTAGTGTGCAAGCGGCACTGAGCACCCCTTGGATCCTGGATATCGACACCACCATCAAGCCGATGTTCGGAAAACAAAGCGGAGCTGAGGTCAGCTACAACCCACACAAACCCGGGCGCCCGAGCCACGCACTGCACACATACTGGGTTGGCAACCTGCGCCTGGTGCTGGACGTTGTCGTCTGCCCCGGCAAAGAGCACAGCGCGGCCAAAGCGCGGCCTGGTCTGATCGGCGTACTGGAAAAGCTCACGCCCCAGCAGCGTCCGGCCTTGGTCCGAGGCGACTGCGGCTTTGGCAACGAACCCTTTATTGCCGAGCTGGAGGAGCGAGACCAGCCCTACCTGTTCAAGCTGCGTCAAACTGTGGGTGTCAAGAAATTATTGGCACGCCAATTCGCGCGTGATGACTGGAGCACACCCGGCCCCAGCGAGCAAGGCTGGAGCGCAGTCGAAGATACCCTCAAACTCTCGGGCTGGGACAAATCACGTCGGGTAGTGATCTTGCGGCGTGCCGTCAAAGCCGATTTGGCGCTGAGTCGAAAGACCAAGAACGAGCCGGGCGAGCAGATTGAGTTGCTGATGCCGGACAAGGATGTTCAGGCTTGGGAATACGCGGTGTTGGTGACAAACAGCGCCTACGCATTGGACGCGTTCGGTCAACTCTATCGGGACCGGGCTGACTGCGAGAACGGATTTGACGAGCTCAAAAATCAGTGGGGATGGGGTGGCTTCACGACCCAGGACATTGAGCGCTGCCAGACCAGTGCTCGCGCTGTAGCGCTGGTGTACAACTGGTGGTCTTGGTATTGCCGGGCGGCCAAGCCGGGTGCACGCATGGAAGCCATAACCAGCCGAGCGTTATTGCTTGCCAGTGTGGGGCGCGCTGTCAAACATGCGGGACAGACAACGCTGTATCTGACACCCATGCATGCTGCCAAGGACAAGTTGCTCGCGCTCATCGCCAACATTCGTGCGGCTTTAAGTCATGTCAGGGATGTTGCGGAGCAGTTGCCTTTTACGGATCGATGGCAGACATTTCTGGACTACGTAGTGGCCAAAATCACGCGCCCACTGCCACCTTGGCTACCGTCAGCCCACCTTACAGCGGCAGGGTAACTGCCGGATTTAGGTTTATTGGAGTCACCAAATGGGTGAAGCAAAAAGGCGTCAACTTGCTGTCCAAACGCAGGCACTGGAGGCCATGGTGGTGGATACGCCGGGCGGGCGAATTCATGTGAAGTGGGACCATGGTGCCAGCGCCACACCGAATGCACAGTTGACCTTCTTCTCCGAGTTCTTGGCCACCACGGGTGTGTACAGCTCCTGGGTCGATAGCTGCCCATTGAGCTACACAAGCCCCAATGCACCCAGCAAACAGGATATCTTGGGCACATGGCTGCTGGCGATACTGGCAGGGCACAACCGCTACGCCCATATCACCGGGCTGCGCGGCGACGCGGTGAGCCCGCAGATTCTGGGGATGAAGAAAATCATCAGCGAAGACGCGCTGCGCCGCGCACTGTCGCGTATGAGCGCCGAGCAAAGCCAGGCCTGGCTTGCCCCCCAGCTCATGGGTAGTGTGCAAGCGGCACTGAGCACCCCTTGGATCCTGGATATCGACACCACCATCAAGCCGATGTTCGGAAAACAAAGCGGAGCTGAGGTCAGCTACAACCCACACAAACCCGGTCGCCCGAGCCACGCACTGCACACATACTGGGTTGGCAACCTGCGCCTGGTGCTGGACGTTGTCGTCTGCCCCGGCAAAGAGCACAGCGCGGCCAAAGCGCGGCCTGGTCTGATCGGCGTACTGGAAAAGCTCACGCCCCAGCAGCGTCCGGCCTTGGTCCGAGGCGATTGCGGCTTTGGCAACGAACCCTTTATCGCCGAGCTGGAGGAGCGAGACCAGCCCTACCTGTTCAAGCTGCGTCAGACTGTGGGTGTCAAGAAATTATTGGCACGCCAATTCGCGCGTGATGACTGGAGTACACCCGGCCCCAGCGAGCAAGGCTGGAGCGCAGTCGAAGATACCCTCAAACTCTCGGGCTGGGACAAATCACGTCGGGTAGTGATCTTGCGGCGTGCCGTCAAAGCCGATTTGGCGCTGAGTCGAAAGACCAAGAACGAGCCGGGCGAGCAGATTGAGTTGCTGATGCCGGACAAGGATGTTCAGGCTTGGGAATACGCGGTGCTGGTGACAAACAGCGCCTACGCACTGGACGCGTTCGGTCAACTCTATCGGGACCGGGCTGACTGCGAGAACGGATTTGACGAGCTCAAAAATCAGTGGGGATGGGGTGGCTTCACGACCCAGGACATTGAGCGCTGCCAGACCAGTGCTCGCGCTGTAGCGCTGGTGTACAACTGGTGGTCCTGGTATTGCCGGGCGGCCAAGCCGGGTGCACGCATGGAAGCCATAACCAGCCGAGCGTTATTGCTTGCCAGTGTGGGGCGCGCTGTCAAACATGCGGGACAGACAACGCTGTATCTGACACCCATGCATGCTGCCAAGGACAAGTTGCTCGCGCTCATTGCCAACATTCGTGCGGCTTTAAGTCATGTCAGGGATATTGCGGAGCAGTTGCCTTTTACGGATCGATGGAAGACATTTCTGGACTACGTAGTGGCCAAAATCACGCGCCCACTGCCACCTTGGCTACCGTCAGCCCAACTTACAGCAGCAGGGTAACTGCCGGATTTAGGATCACTGAATTTCGCTGGCATGATTTGCGCCACACGTGGGCAACATTGCATCGGCAAAATGGTACGCCGACGCATGAGTTGCAACGTCTTGGAGGTTGGAAGACCACCGCGATGGTCGAGCGTTATGCGCATCGAGGGCCTGATCATCTCGCGAATGCAGCAAGCAGAATCGATTCGTCGTTTCGGACAATAGCTACGTTTTAGCTACGTTCTCCAAAGAAAAAGGCCTAGGATTTCTCCTAGGCCTTTGAATTTTGGTAGGGCGTGGCAGATTCGAACTGCCGACCAACGGATTAAAAGTCCGCTGCTCTACCGGCTGAGCTAACGCCCCAACATTTTTCCTTGACAGTATTTGTTTTGTTACCGAGGAAAGCCGATGATTATAGCGGGATTCGGCAGCATGGTCAAACCCGCATCAACCGGAAAACTTGGTTTGTAGCATCTGAAAGCAAGCGCGCAGGCTCTGTGCCTCACCGCCTTCGGGGCGCCCGGGGCGGGGCTTGGGATTCCATGAAAATACATCGATATGTATCCAAGCTTGGCCGCTTGGGATGAACTTTTCGAGGAACAGCGCTGCGGTGACTGCCCCAGCCTGTGGGCCGCCCGTGTTCACAATATCACCGATGCTGCTCTTGATCATTTCATTGTAGGGCTGCCAGAGCGGCATCCGCCAAATCGGATCGTGCGTTGTCGCTGCGGCTTGGGCAAGAGCATCAAACCACTTGTCGTCGTTGGCAAACGTCGCCGGTAATTCTGGGCCCAAGGCGACACGCGCAGCGCCGGTCAATGTGGCGAAATCAAGGATCAATGCTGGTTTGGATTCGGCTGCGTAGGCGAGGGCGTCCGACAAAACGACGCGCCCTTCCGCATCGGTATTGCCAATTTCGATTTTCAATCCCGCACGCGTAGAAACGATTTCGCCGGGGCGATAGGCGTTACCAGAAATCGCGTTCTCAACTGCGGGCACAAGCATTTGCAGCGACACAGGTAACTTCATCTGCATGATGAGGCGAGCCAAGGCCAACGCATGTGCCGCGCCGCCCATGTCTTTCTTCATCTGCCGCATGCCGTCTGCGCCTTTGATGTTTAGTACGCCCGTGTCAAAGCACACCCCTTTGCCGACGATGGCGATTCGGGGATGGGATGGGTCACCCCAGCACAGTTCGATCAGACGCGGAGGTCGATGGCTTGCCCGGCCCACCGCATGGATCGCAGGAAAATTTTCGCGCAGCAGGTCATCACCAACAATTTCCTTGAAGGTGCCACCGAACTCGGCGGCGAGCTGTTCAGCGATTGTCGCCAAATGTTGCGGGCCCATGTCTTCGGTCGGCGTGTTGACTAAATCTCTAGTGAGCGCGACGGCAGCAAAAATCTGCTGTGCTTGGATTGTTGCGGGAGATGGCAACAAGAGTAGTGCTGCCGTTTTGCGGGGCGATGATTTGTAGCGAGAGAATTGATAACTACCCAGCAGCCAGGACAGTGAAGCGCAGAAGTCGTCGATTGTCGAGCCGTCGCCGAGCCGGTAGCGGCCGGCTGGCAGCGCAAATGGTAAGTGTGAAAGCAAATAGACATCGTCGAGCGCCCTCGCGCCAACGACGACGCTGGCGACGTTGCCGGTGGTATCTGGCACCAGCGAGAAGCTATACGGCGCAGCCGTAAAGCTGTTCGCATTGAGCCAACTTTTTGTCGTCGCGTCCGTGTGTTTCAGAAAATCGGCCAGTGTCTCGCTTGTGACGATGGTTAGCGGGATGGCGTTACTGCGGTCAGTAATGGAAGAGTCAGTTGAGAGCATTGATATTCCCGCCGTGGGCGATAAAAAATGACTAGTAGAAGATGCCGACTAGGGCACCACAAGACAGTGTTGCGAGGGTGCCGGATACGAGGCATTTGTAGCCAAGATTGATGATCTCAGGGCGACGCTCCGGGCACATGGTGCCCATGCCGCCGATCATGATGCCGAGTGAGGCAAAGTTAGCAAAGCCACATAGTGAGTAAGTCATCATCACGCGGCTACGTTCCGATAGTTCCGCTGGCGAGAGTTTCACCATATCGAGATAGGCGATAAATTCATTCAAGACTGTTTTAGTGCCCATCAACGCACCGGCGGTTTGCGCCTCAGACCACGGGATGCCAGTGAGCCACACAATCGGTGCCATGACTGCGCCAAACAGACTTTGCAGCGTGATTGGTTTGCCGCTGGTGGCGGGCAGAAAACCGAACAACTGATTGATGATAGCGATCAGCGCGGTCAGAACCAACAGCATGGCGACGATGTTAATGAAAATCGAGACACCTTCTACCGTGCCTTGTGTCACCGCGTCCATGGTCGACTGCACCGGCGTGCCGGTGGCGATCATGCCGTCGGTGACTGGGCCTTCATGTGGCACCATCAACGCGGAGAAGGCGATTGCAGCAGGTGCAGAGATAAATGAGACGATAAGAATGTGGCCGATTGCATCGGGTACAGTCGCCTTCAGGATGATGCCGTAGAGCACCATGACAGTGCCGGCGATACCGGCCATACCCGCCGTCATGGTGATGAACAACTCACCGCGTGTAAGTTTGGCGATGTAGGGTTTGATGAAGAGCGGCGCTTCTACCGTGCCGAGAAAAATGTTTGCGGCGGTCGAGACGCCAATCGCGCCGCCCACACCGATGGTCTTTTTCAGTACCCACGAGAAAATGTTGACGATGAACGGCAAGATTTTCCAGTAGAACAGTATCGATGACAGCGCAGACACCACAATCACCAGTGGTAGTGCTTGAGTCGCCAGGATGAATGGACTTTTTCCATCCTCCACCTTGTAAGGCAAATCCCCGCCACCGATGTAGCCGAAGACAAATTTGGTGCCTTCACGGGTTGCGTCGGCGATGCCATTGAGGGTGTTATTCAGCACCGCGGCCACTTCCTTGAAGTAGGGGAACTTGAACAGCAGCACAAACATAATGATCTGTAAGATGATCGCGCCGACCACCGTGCGCCATTGAACGGCGGTGCGTTTTTCCGAGATCGCCCAAGCAAAAGCGTAGAGAACGAGAAAGCCCATCAGGCTTTGCAGAATCAGCATTGTGTGTGCCCCTTCAATGAATGAATAAAGCGCGGGCAGAGACGATCCAACTCCCGCTTCGACGTAGATAATACTCGGAGTAAAGTGCTGGATTCCGTTCAGATCATTTGGCAATTCTTGATGCAATTCAGAATTCACCCCCTCGTATTGGCCGTTCACGTAGCAGGTAGTTTCGGGCTTATTCAGAAACGCTACTCGCCGGCGATGATTGCGCTCGGCGTGCTGATGTTCTCAGGCTGCACAACCATCCCGGCACCGCCGCCCGCTGTTGTTGTCCCGCCGGTTGTGTCGGTCAAGCTCATCGCTTTTAATGACTTTCATGGCAACTTACAAATTCCGAACTTGCGTGTGCCGGTGCCCGATGCATCACAGTCAACCGGGATTCGCTTCGAGAATGCCGGCGGGGTGGAGCAATTTGCCGCGTTGGTTCAAACGCTCAAGCAGCAGAATCCTCTAAACGCAGTGGTGTCGGCGGGGGATTTGGTCGGGGCGACGCCGCTGATGTCGGCATTGTTTAAAGACGAGCCAACCATCGAGGCGATGAATCTCATCGGGGTTGACTTTCATGCAGTGGGAAACCATGAGTTTGATTACGGCGTAGCACATCTGAAGCGGCTCCAAAGCGGTGGGTGTGAGAAGAACGTCACGACTGGTCAGCCCGACTGCAAAGGGCGCCCAACCTATGCGGGCGCGAATTTTCCGTTCTTGGCCGCCAACGTCATAGCTGAGTCAGACGGCAAAACGCTGTTTCCCGCCTACGGTGTAAAGGCGTTTGACGGAGTTAAGGTCGCCTTTATTGGCATGACGTTGCGCAACATACCGCAGTTGGTGCGCCCCAGTGGAACGGCGGGACTGCGCTTTTTGGACGAAGTGGAAACAGTGAACCAGCTTCTGCCGGAGCTCAAGGCAAAAGGCATCAATGCCGTCGTCGTTGTCGTCCACGAGGGCGGCGAACAGTCAGGTGGTATCAACGACTGTATCGACTTCAGGGGTCCGGCTAAAGACATCGCATCTCGGTTAGGGCCTGAGGTAAGCGTGGTGATTACGGGGCACACGCATCGTTATTACATCTGTGATGTGGCAGGCAAGCGCGTGACCAGTGCGGGAAGCTACGGCACACTGCTAACCGAAATTGATGTTGATCTTGATCGTGCGACTGGCAGGGTGAGTCGTAGTGTGGCGCGAAACATTGTGGTGAAGCCCGATGGACCCAAGGCGGCGGAACTTACCGGCTTTGTCGAGCGTTACAAAGCGCTTAGCGAGCCGCTGGAAAAACGTATCGTCGCAAATGTTGCTAGGGAGTTAAGTGCGGTCTCAACGCCTGCGGGCGAATCAACGCTAGGGAATTTGATCGCCGATGCCCACTTGTCTGCCACGGCGAGTCCTGATCGAGGAGGAGCGGTAATTGCGTTTAACAATCGAGGCAGCCTACGGGCTCCCATCATCCCCGACGAAAGCGGTGGCGTTTCGTATGGCGCGCTTTTTAAGACGTAGCCCTTTCAAAACGATCTGGTGGTGATGAACCTTACCGGGGCCGAAATCAAGAATGTTCTGGAACGGCAATGGACTGCCGAGGCTGAGGGGCGATTCAGCCGAATCATGGGCGTGTCAAAGGGATTCAGTTATGTGTGGGACGCGGCGAAGCCCATCGGCAGCCGTGTGGTCGCTGGCTCGATGAAACTCAACGGCGCGCCGGTACGTTTGGATCTCGAATATCGGGTGGTGGCGAATAGTTTTGTCGCGGCAGGCGCCGAGGGCTTCACAGTTTTCCGCGATGGTCGTGATCGCCAAGTCAGCGTGTTGGATCTTGACGCTCTCGTCGAGTATCTTGGGGCGAATTCACTTTACCAGCCGATGCCATTGGGGACGCGGATTGTTCGGTTGAATTGATTTGTTGTGCGCTTGCAACAAAAGTGGCGATACCTAGGTTATTCCACTAGCCTGAACATTTCATGGGGGCGGGTTCGCAAGCGAACGTGCAGCCCGTATCCACGGCAAAAGAGGAATGAGCCACATGATTTGCTAATCCCTCAGCGGCAACCTCCTTCGACGCGGCGGGCAACCCATGAAATATTCATGGCCAGCGCCACAAAACTTCATCTAACTTCTTAACGTGCTCACGGAAGCGATTGCGTTCGTGTGACAAGGTGTGTCGTGCCCGTTTACACCATAAGCCATTGATTCCAATGGTGTCCCGAATCCGTCATAATCGCACGCTGTAATGACAGTCATCAATCGTGCCCCGAATTGCGGCGCGATTTTTTTGTGTGTTCGGCGTGGATTTTTGTATTGTTGCGGTTAGATGGTGCGATGCAGCATAGAAAAGTTTGTTATCGAGCGGCGACACAACCACGCTGCTAGCAACCGCAAGCTGGAGGAAGACTTTTTCGTTGTTGCTCCATCGAATGGCTTGATACAACTTCATTGTTTTTAAATTTACTAGGGGTGAAATTGATGACTAATCATAATCGGCTGCGCCTTTCGAAGCTTGCGTTGTGCGTTGCGATCGCGGTGGGCAGCGCTTCGGTGGCCGCGCAGAACACCACGTCTGCAATCTCAGGCCGCATTTCCGCCGTTGATGGCAAGTTTGTTGCGGGTGCACAGGTCAAAATCCTGCATGTCGAGTCGGGCTCGGTGACCAATGTTGTAACAGATGCAGAAGGTCGTTACTCGGCGCGTGGGCTTCGTACAGGTGGCCCTTACGCCATTACGATTACCAAAGATGGCCAGACTGAGAAGCGTGAAAACGTCTTTTTAACGCTCGCCGAAACGGCAACGCTCGATGCGAAGCTCGGAGCATCGAAGCCGCAAGTAGAGACCATTGAAGTCGCGGCGAGCGCTGTTTCTGATGCGTTCAGCAAGACAGCCATGGGCGCAGGGACGAATATCAGCCGCGCAGAACTGGAGGGCTTTGGCTCCATTAACCGCAACCTTCAGGACTACGCCCGTACTGACCCGCGTTTTTCTCAAATAGACAAGGAGAGCGGCGCAATTTCGCTTGGCGGACAAAACAACCGCTACAACTCAGTGACCGTCGATGGTGTCAACATCAGCGACACGTTCGGCCTCGAGGCAAATAACCTGCCAACTCGGAAACAGCCAATTTCAATCGACGCAATTCAATCGGTACAGGTCAACGTCTCGAACTACGACGTGACACAAAAAGGTTACACCGGTGCAAATATCAATGCAATTACCAAGTCTGGTACCAACGACTTTAAAGGTAGCGTGTACAAGGTCTATCGTGACCAGAAATTGGTAGGCGATCGCTATAGCCGTGCGACTGGAATCTACAGTGCACCGCCGCCATTTTCTGAAGACACGAAGGGCTTTACCTTAGGTGGCCCGATCATCAAAGATAAGTTGTTCTTCTTTGTTGCATACGAAGAATTGGCCAGCACGCGCGGTTCGCCAGATTTCAGCCCGATCGGTGGCAACGCTGGGGTTACCGTTGGTATTACCCCCTCTGCGATCGCCGGAGCGCAATCGATAGCATCGACGACTTACCGTTTTGATATTGGCAGCCCGGACATTCCGTCTGGACAGCTAGCAGTTAAGGACTTAACGGCAAAGCTCGATTGGAACATCAGCGACCGACATCGCGCCAACATTCGTTACAACAAGACCGAGCAATCGGAGCCGATCTATCCGAACTTCTCCGCGACTCAAATCGCGTTGACCTCTAACCTCTACTCCACGACAAAGACCATAGAAACCACGGTCGGTCAGTTGTTCTCAGATTGGACCGATACCTTTTCGACTGAACTTAAGGTCTCAACGCGCGACTACGACCAAGTGCACAAAACACCGGTGCGCACACCGCAGGTCCAGTTGAGCTTTCCAGGGGCGCTACCCGCAGGAGTCGTTGCTGCCGCAGGTACGAGGTCGTTTGTGTTTGGAACAGAGCAAAGCCGTCAGCTGAACTTCCTTAGTACAAAGACGACTGACGCGTACGCAGGTGGCACCCTGTTCCTTAAGGACCACGAGGTCAAGTTTGGTGCTGACTACAGCCTAAATGATTTTTCAAACGCATTCGTAAACAACACATTTGGTAACTATACGTTTAGCTGTATCAACAGCAGCGCGACGTACACGTATACCTTTGGCGCAATCAACTGTGGCACGGCAACGGCGGCTCAAGTCGAAGCGGCCACGCTCGAAAACTTCCGTATCGGTCGTCCTTCCTCATATTTAGTCCAAGTGGCGTCGCCAGGCCGGGTTATTGGCGACGCAGTAGGGAAGTGGCAGCTGGCCAACTTCGGCTATTTTGCGCAGGACACCTGGACGGTGAACAAAAACTTGTCCGTCATGATTGGTGCGCGCATCGACGTGCCTAAGACGAGCGACAAGCCACTTGCAAACGCTGCTGCTGCGGCCCCACTAATTGCGGGCTCGGGTTTGGTCCGTAATTCTGGTGGCTTCGGGCGTGACAACACGATTACGATCGACGGGGTCAGCTTGTTCCAGCCGCGTGTTGGCTTTAACTACACCTTCGACAGCAAGCGCCCGATGCAGTTGCGCGGCGGTGTTGGTTTGTTCCAAGGCGCGGCTGCAAGCGTTTGGCTCACCAACCCTTATCAGAATCCAGGTGTGATAACCACCACCATCGGTTGTGGAACCGGGGCATTTGCCGCTTGCCCTTCGGTGGGCGGCACGTTCAGCGCCAACCCCGATGTGCAGCCGCGTTTAGCGGGCACCCCGCCCGCTGCAAACGTTGACTTAATCGACAAAGACCTCGGTCAGCCTTCAGTGTGGAAAGCGAATTTGGCGTTCGAGCACCAGCTGCCGTGGTTCGGTATGGTTGCGAGCGCAGAGTTTCTCTACACCAAAACGAACACGGGCATTTACTACCAGCATTTGAATCTAGGCGGCTCGACGCGTAGTGGTGCGGATGGCCGCCAGATGTTCTGGACTGATGCAGGTTACAACCCGGCGTGCTGGACCTCGCTTGGAAACGTCGTGACATCAGCCGCTTGCTCTCAACGAGCTCGTTCGCTCAGCAACCCAAATTTTGGTAACGTTTTGCTTGCGGCGAAGACCAAAGAAGGCGGCGGCAATCAAGCAACAGTCCAGTTAAGTCGCCCGATGATGCAAGGTTGGGGCTGGTCGCTGGCCTACACCTATACGACGTCAAAAGAAGTTAGCGGGTTGACCTCGTCAATTGCCAACTCCGTTTGGACGGCTCGCGCTATCTTCAATCCTAACGAAGACGTGGCCTCCAACTCCAACTACCTCATCAAAGACCGTTTTAATGGCTCACTGATGTGGGAGCGTGCGTTCTTTGGCAAATACAAGACGCGTGTTGGTTTCTTCGCCGAAGGTCGGCGTGGCAAGCCGTATAGCTGGGTGTATGCGAATGACATGAACGGTGACGGTCAATTCGGCAACGACCTGATGTACATTCCAAGGGGGCAGGGTTCTGGTGAAGTCGCGTTTGCCGGGGCAACGCCCGCAGATCAAGCTGCAAATGAAAGCGCGTTCTGGGCGATCGTCAATTCCACTGGCATCAAGACTCGCGGCGGCGTGGTTAGTCGCAATGATTCCGACAATCCGTGGACTAACACTGTAGACATGCGCGTTACCCAAGAGCTTCCCGGGTTTGCCAAGGAACACAAGTCGGTCATTAGTCTGGATATCTTCAACGTTGGCAATTTGCTTAACAAGAAGTGGGGTCGCATCGATGAGGCCCCATTCCCATCGACGCGCAGCTTCGTGAACTATGCCGGTACCGATGCGCAGGGGCGCTATGTATATGCCTTGCGCAATGGTGGGGTAACCGATTTCACGACCCGGCAGGCGCGTTTTGAGTCCCAATGGCAGGCGCAAGTCACCTTCCGCTACGAGTTCTAATCTTGCTTCAAATCGAAAACGGCCGGTTTACCGGCCGTTTTTTTGCCTTCCAATCGTGCTGCTCCCGCTGCGGCCAGTCGGGGCGTGGAACGTATAATTGAGCGGTGAAACAACTCGTTCTCGAAATTTCCCCGCCAGCCGATCCCACCTTCGCCAATTTTGTAACTGGACAAAATCGTGAAGCGGTAGATGTACTGACCAACGCGGCGCAGTCGACATCGACCGGTGCCAAGGTGATTTATCTTTGGGGGCTCCCTGGGTGCGGCAAGACGCATCTGCTGCGGGCTTTTGCGCTGGCATGTGGTGCTGCTTCGCTCGAAAATTCTGCTCGTCTCCGTTGCGTCCCATTGTTTGGACAGCAAACCAGCCATGTTCTGGTGGATAACGTACAGGCGCTTGATGATGCCCAACAAGTCAGCCTATTCGATGCCATCAACCAACGTGCGCTTGATCCCGCCGCGACGGTTGTTGTGAGCGGGAATGTCGCGCCGCGCGATCTCGCGCTGCGTCCCGAACTCTCAAGTCGACTGGGTAGCGGGCTTGTGTTTGCATTGCACCCACTCAGTGACGCCGAGAAAATGCAGGCGCTCAGCGCCCATGCGTCCTCGCGCGGCTTTGGCTTGCGTGACGATGTCGTGTCCTACCTGCTGCGCCATGCGCGACGTGACATGGCGTCTCTGATCGGCATACTCGACGCGCTCGATCAGTACTCTCTTGAGATGGGGCGGGAAATCACGCTGCCGCTACTCAAACAAATGACACAACCTGAATTCCTTGAAAGGGACGGCGATTGAACTCTATTGCGCTTTTTGATCTCGACTACACACTACTCAACGGCGACAGCGACCACGCTTGGGGTGCATTTGTTGCTGAAGAAGGTATCGTCGATGGCGACAATCACCGACGTCAGAACGATGTGTTTTGGGCTGAATACAAAGCAGGCACCCTGGATATCAACGCGTATTTACGATTTTCATTGCAGTCCATTGCGGGCAAGACAGACGAGGCTCTTGCCTCACTACACCAGCAGTTTATGCGCACAAAAATTGAGCCGATGATTTCTGATGCTGCAGTGGCACTGATCGAAAAACATCGCAATGACCTCTGCGTCATTGTGACTGCGACAAACGCATTTGTGACTCGCCCGATTGCTGCGCGCTTTGGCATTGAGCACCTGATCGCGTGCGATGTTGAGGTAATTGATGGTCGGTACACCGGTAACCCGATCGGTGTACCGTCATTCCGCGAAGGCAAAGTGACGCGAGTGGAACAATGGCTTTCAACCCTCGGGCGATCATTGGAAGACTTTGAGGCGAGTTGGTTTTACAGCGATTCGCTAAACGATCTACCGTTACTCCGTCGAGTGAGCCATCCGGTTGCGGTGAATCCGGACGCAACGCTGCGGCAGGTCGCCATGGATAGGGGTTGGCCTATTCTCGATTTGATTGCTGGCGGAAAATGATTAAACGATTCATTGACCGCGTACTTGGTCGGGGCCAGAGAGGTTCAACGGGAGGGGGTGTTGAGCCCACGCGCTATGGTTCTGTCGAGCATAAGATCGACCCGCGTGACTTGTCTGAAGCGGCGACCCGTACGTGTGAACAACTGCAACGCGCTGGCTACAAGGCATTCATTGTTGGTGGTGCTGTGCGCGATTTACTGCTCGGACGCCATCCGAAAGACTTTGATGTGGCCACAGATGCAACGCCCGAAGAGGTGAGAGGTGTGTTCCGCCGTTCGCGCATTATTGGACGGCGTTTTCGGCTTGTACACGTCATGTACGGCCAAGAGACCATTGAGGTCTCGACGTTTCGGTCTGCGCACGTTGCTTCTAGCGATGAAGAGAGCGCCAACACAGATGAGCATGGTCGGCTGCTGCGCGACAATGTGTATGGCACCCAAGCCGACGATGCTATTCGACGTGATTTCACCATGAACGCGCTGTTCTACGACCCCGCGGCCGAAGAGATTTGGGACTATACCGATGGGGTCAAAGACATTGCGCGCAAATGTGTTGTGATGATTGGTGATCCGGAGGCGCGATATCGCGAAGATCCGGTACGAATGTTGCGTGCGGCTCGGCTCGCGGGCAAATTGGGATTCACGATCGACGCGGCGACGGAAAAGCCGATTCCGTTGCTCAAGCCGCTGCTCGCGAATGTGCCAGAGGCACGCCTGTTTGACGAGATGCTCAAGTTGCTGCTATCAGGCCATGCGTTGGCGTGTATCGAAAAGTTGCGGTCGCTCGGACTGCACACATTGCTGCTGCCCTCGTTAGAAGAGATCTTGAATGCGCCTGAGAGTCGCGTTTTCGCGACGCTGGCATTGCAGCGTACCGACGAACGAATCAATGATGATCGTGGTGTTTCCCCCGCGTTTCTATTCGCGGCGCTCTTTTGGTTTCCCATGTGTACACGCGCCACACAGCTTGTAGCGAATGGCGAACGGCCCCTGACTGCACTTCATCAGGCGATGGATGATGTGCTCGACACACAACGAAAGACACTTGCAATTCCACGCCGCTTTGATGGAAGCATCAAGGAGCTATGGCTCGCGCAGCCACGATTCTTGCAACAGTCGCGTGGCAAAGCGTTTCGGCTGCTCACGCACCCGCGGTTCAGGGCATGCTATGACTTTTTCGCCCTGCGAGCCGAGGCTGGTGATGCATCACTCGATATCGCGGCGTGGTGGGAAAGGTACCAATACGCCGATGATCCTGCGCGTGAGGCGATGCTGCTTCCGGATGATGGGCCGAAGAAAAAGCGCCGACGTCGACCTAAAAGCACGAATACTTCTGCGACGGTCGCGGTGCCGCCGACGGAGGCGGGTTGAAGAGCGTGTCGGTCGATCAGGCGAGGCGCTTGTCGCACGTCATGATTGGGTTAGGAAGCAATATGCAGAACCCAGTGCGACAGATTCACCAAGCCCTGAACGAGATTGGTGCGCTCGACCAGTGCCGATTAGTCGCCGTATCTTCTCTGTATTCGTCGGCACCGATTGGCGGGGTAGCACAACCAACCTTCATCAACGCGGTCGCTCAAATTGAGACTTCACTTGCGCCTGCCGAGTTGATGCGCACGCTCTTGAATGTCGAAATCGCTCATGATCGCGTTCGAACGATCAAAAATGGCCCGCGCACAATTGATCTGGATATCCTGCTCTACGATGATTTACAGATCAACGAGGCCAATATTGTTGTGCCGCATCCACGGGCGCACGAACGGGCATTCGTATTGCTGCCGCTTCTTGAGCTCGACCCGGAGCTGTATATTCCGGGAAGAGGAGGGGCGCGTGAGTTGGCGGCGCTCGTTCGCGATCAGATCGTGCGAAGACTGGCGAAAGAGGAAAGTGGGCTGTTGTGATGAAACATCGCTATATCGTCGTTGAAGGGCCGATTGGCAGCGGTAAGTCAACCCTCGCGCGGATGCTTGCAGAGCGATTCGGCGCGGGATTGTTGCTTGAGGACCCGAGTGCCAATCCTTTTCTGCCGCAGTTCTACCGCGACATGAAACGCTACGCGCTATCGACGCAGATGTTTTTTCTATTCCAGCGCGTCAATCAGCTTGCGAGCATTAAGCAGCCTGATCTGTTTGAAGGGAAAGCTGTTGCCGATTACATGCTCGCAAAAGACACCTTGTTTGCGACACTGACGCTCGATGACAATGAGTTTGCGCTCTACACCCAGTTGTACAATCACCTGCGGCCACAAGCACCGACGCCGGATCTGGTGATTTACCTACAGGCATCGGTCGAGCAACTCATGCAGCGCATTCAGCGACGTGGCCGCCCGATGGAGCGCTCAATGTCTGAAGATTATTTGGCGAGGCTATCGGATGCGTATACGCGCTATTTTTACGATTACGCTGAATCGCCCGTATTGATCGTCAATAGTGATCGATTCAATTTTGTGGATCGTCAGGATGACTTCAATCTGCTCATCAAGCGCATTGAGGGTATTCGTGGTGGTAAAGAGTATATGAACGCGGCCTGAGCCACTACAGCGCGATTTCGGGGAACTTCTTGAAACCTGCTGCGTGGGCGAAGTTCGCGCCTGCGGTGCTCGCCGTACACTGGGTACGTGTCCGCTCCTCACTGCCAACTTCACCCGCTCGCGACGGTTTCGAGATGTTCCCTTCGGGCAAAAGTACAGCATCCACGGCCATCTCCAGCCGAAAACGCTCGAAAATGCCCGCCGATAGGGGAGTTCCCAATTTTCTCTGGCTACGCTGCGCGTAGGGAGTCAACAATTTTCATACGTGCGGCGCGCATTGCTGGTAAAAAGCCGCCGACAAATCCCATGAACATCGAAAACACGAGTGTTTGGACGACAATTTTTGGCGTCAGCGTAAATGAAAACGCGAGCTGCGAAAACGACTGAAAATTGAGTGTAGAGATGGTGATCGCCTGAAGAAAGCTCGCGAAAAACAGACCCGCGAGTCCGCCGACGAGCCCTAGTAGTAGCGATTCGCCAAGAAACGCGACGAGGATTGATGGTCGACGAAAGCCCAATGCGCGAAGCGTACCGATTTCGGCTGTTCGCATCGCCACCGAAGAGTACATCGTAATGGCAGCACCGATGATGGCGCCAATCGAGAAAATGACCGTCAGTACGTTGCCGAGTATTGAGATGAACGTCGAGAGTGCGCGCGACTGGTCTTCATAAAAAATCTGCTCTCGCTTGACATCAAGCGTTAGCCGAACCTCAGCAGCAATCTCTTTCAACAGCGACTCAAAACTATCCTGCTGCGCGAGTTGCATGATGACCGATGAATAATTCAGTCGCCTAAATGCTTGCATCAGTTGCTCAACATCGCCCCAGATTTCAGAATCAAACGCGCTGCCGCCGCCGTCGAACACGCCGACGATGACCCAATCGCGCTGTGCGAACCGGAGTGACTGCCCGATTTCCGCGCCATTGAACTCTCGGTTGATATTCCTGCCCACGACAAGCTCGGATGAACCCGGACGAAACATTCGCCCCTCGATGAGCTTGACCTGTGGGCGAAGCGTGATCCCCATGGGGGATACGCCGCGCGCCACCACATTGGAGCCTTTCTCCTGACCGCTCTTGGTCAGTGAAATCAATACCAAGGACTCTTTCGACACCATCGGGTCCCCCGACTTACTGCGCGCCACTTGTGGCATGGCCCCAAGTAGACCGGCTTGGTCACGCGTAATCCCGCTTTGAATTTCCGTCTCTGAACCGGTTCGTATTGCCAACACATTGTCGAGACTGCCCGTACCAACCATAGTTTTTTTCAAGCCGGCGTCGAGCATGAGCACCGCAGAAAAAACGAAGACGACAAGGCCCATCCCGGCGGCTGTCAGGATTGTGGTGAGTTTGCGCGTCCAGAGGTTGCGGAAAATATACGAGAAAGGAATCTTCATCGCGTTACCTCGTGCTTAACCCACATGTCGTAACCCATCGACGATCTTGACACGGGCACTACGCCAACCCGGCACAATTGCTGCGATGGTGCCAACGACCACTGCGGCCGCGACCTGCATCCAGACGGTAGCCTCTGACACGGCAAATGACGCAAAGGCCGCCCCGGCAGGCGATGAGGCGAAGCCCTTCGCTAGCGGGAAAGTCAGCAAGATGCCAATGCCAGCACCGATAAAGGCCAGCACCATCGCCTCGCCGAATATCAACGCGGCAACATAGCCCGGTGAAAAGCCAAGCGCCTTTAACGTGGCGTACTCAGCGATGCGCTCGCGTGCCGTCATCGCCATGGTGTTGGCAACCACAGCCATGATGATGAAAATGACGACGAACGACACAATCCTGATCGCAACAACAATCGCCTCAGATTGAGCAACGAAGCCCAATTGGAATGCCTTTTCGGTCTCGGTAAGTGTCTCGGCAAGCGAGTTCTTGAATTCAGCGTCAATGGCGCGTGATACGTCTGCCGCACGGCTAGGGTCACTAATGAGGATATTGAAAACGCCGATTTGATCGGCCCGCCGCGGAAAGCGCTTTTTGACTTCTTCGTTAATGTAGTCCCAGCGGATAAAGAACTGTCGGGTGAGCGTCGATTCATCTTTTCCATCAAATATCGCGCGCACAGTGAATTGCCAATTCCCCGAGTAGATGGTTCCGCGAATGGGGATAACATCGCCGACCTTCCAGCCAAATTGATCTGCCAATTTGCGGCCCACGATGGCACCTTGCCGGTCTCGTTGAAAGGCCAGCAGCTCCTCCGGTTTCATTAAGAACTCGGGGTATAAATCAAAATAGGTGTTGTGATCGATCGCAAACTGCGGGAAGAAATTTGAAGGTTCTTTATAGATACCACCGAACCATTGTGAGTAGCTCACGAGTTTGACCCCCTCTACCGAGCGCATTCGTTCGCGATAGTAAAGCGGCATTGGAAACACCAGCGAGATTGCATTGCGGGTCACCAGTCGCGCTGAAGACGCGGAGTTCGCGCCGGCGAACCACGCATCTACGACGGTCTGCAATAAGCCGAACGCCACAATCGCCACAACCAGCCCGGTGACCGTGAGCGTCGTTCGGAGTTTGGCGCGAAATACATTTTTGAAGATGAGCTTCAGGTAGTACACGTGCCCTCCCGTTTTGGCGGTGTCCGCTGTTGTCGGTGCGCACGGGTGAAGATCATGGCGAGGTCACCTCGCCTAGTAACTCGCCTTTCTCAAGATGTACGATGCGCTTTGCCGCTTCCGCTGCGTGCACGTCGTGTGTGACCATGATGATGGTCTTGCCTAGCTCTTGATTCAATTGCTTAAGCATTCCAAGCACGTCTGACGCAGATTGTTTATCCAAGTCGCCCGTCGGCTCATCACAGACGAGGATCGTCGGGTCCGTCACAATTGCCCGCGCAATCGCAACTCGCTGCTGCTGCCCACCCGAAAGTTCGTTCGGATAATGGTCCATCCGGTCAGATAGCCCGACCATGTTTAGCGTCATCTCGATGCGCTCTTTTCGTTCCGCTTTTGACAGGTTTGTCAGCAACAGGGGTAACTCGACATTTTCATAGGCCGTCAGGACTGGCATCAAGTTATAGAACTGAAAAATAAAACCGATATTGGATGCCCGCCAGTCGGCAAGCTGCCCTTCGGATAATCGCGAAATATCCTCACCATCGATTCTGAGAATGCCAGCAGTAGGCTTGTCGATGCCTGCGATCAGATTCAGTAGCGTTGACTTGCCGGAGCCAGACGGTCCCATCAGGGAGATGAAGTCGCCACGATCAATGCTTAGCGTGATGTCGCGTAGCACGGGCACTTCCTGATCGCCACGAGTGTAGGTTTTGACGAGATTTTTTATCTCGACTAGCGTGTTGCCCATCCCAACTCGCCTATTTCTTATTGATGGAGACTTGGCCCCCATCTTTAAGTTTCTCGTCGGGCTTCAGCACAACACGATCGCCTGGTTTCACACCAGTCACTTGCACAAGATCCCCCAGCTTGGCCGATGTTGTGACACTGAGCTGTTTCACAACGTTTTTTTCATCGACCACGAATACCACATCTTTACCGTCGCGTTTCGCAATGGCAGTGGGTTGGATGGCGGTGACAGCATTGCGCTCTTCGGCCTTGAGTGGGCGCTGCAAAAAGGCAACTTTAGCGCTCATGTCCGGCAGCGTGCGCTTGTCCTTCTCCATAAATTCAATCTTGACCAACACGGTCGCTTTTGAGCGATCCACGGTCGGAACAATTCGACTGACCCGCCCAAGTAGCCGAAGGTCAGGAAATGCATCAAGCTGTATCTCGACCGGCATATCAGCGCTGATTTTCGCCAAACTATTCTCGGAAACATCCGCCTCAACTTCGAGGGTCGACATATCGGCGATATTGACCACCGCACCTTTGGAATCTGCCGCCGAAGAAAACGGTGTGATGATGTCGCCTACGTTGGCATTTTTTGTGAGGATCACGCCGTCGAAGGGCGCACGAATAATGGTTTGCTCAACGCCTACATTGGTGGCGCGAAGGTTCGCTTCCGCGACACCAATCTGGCCGCGAAGCGCCGCAACTGAGGCTAGGGCGCGGTCGTGACGCGCGATCGCAGCGTCGAGTTGTGCGCCTGAGATAAAGTTCTTTTTTGCCAGATCTTCAGTACGGCGAAGATTTGCCTCTGCATCCTTTAATTCAGCCAGGCCCTGCTCCAAATTGGCCTTGGATGCACGCACATTGGCAAGCGCTTGGTCTTGTGTGGCAATCACGTCCTTATTCTCAATTCGTGCAAGCACTTCGCCCGCCTTGACCACTGAGCCTTCCTGAACGCCTAGGTACTCTAGCTTGCCGGTCGCTTTCGTCGAAACCGCCGCTTTTCGAAAGGCCGATACGCGGCCCGTTGCATTGAGCGCAGTGATGGCCTGTGATGGGTATGCAGAGGCAACCGTGCCAACCTCTACGGCAATAGGTCGGCTGCCGCCGCGCAGAAACAAGCCCGCGAGCACAACAATAACGATGGCAAAGACAATCAGCCACCACTTGCGTCGTCGCGAGCCTGCCGGTGCGAAAGCTTTGCGTGTGCGGTCGATAGACAGTTTAGAAAGATCATTGGTGGACACTTGTTGTCTCGGTGAAGTTAACAGTGATGATTATAGGAGATGGGTCTATTGCAGACTGACATCATGCGCTGAATGGACAGGATTAGGCTGTCAGTGATCAATATCTGGCGCGAATTGTTGGAGGGCTGCACGGTGCATTGAAATAGCCGCTGGGGTTTTGCTCGCGCCGCGCCGTCACGCTATAATGGTGCCCTACCTTAGGCCGGGATGGCGGAACTGGTAGACGCACTGGACTCAAAATCCAGCGGTGGCAACATCGTGCCGGTTCGATTCCGGCTCCCGGCACCAAATCTGAAATGCCCCCTTGAGGGGCATTTTGCTTTTTAGCGAGCCTTTGAAGAACGTGGCGTTTTCGGCGTAGAAAATGAAGACTTCTGACTTTGATTACTTTTTACCGCCGGAACTGATTGCCCAGCATCCTGCCGAGCAACGGACAGGAAGTCGGCTGCTGCATCTCGACGGCCAGACTGGCGCGATGGCGGATTTGCGCTTTACCCAGTTGCCACAATTAGTTCAAGAAGGCGATCTTCTGGTGTTTAACGACACGAAGGTGATTAAGGCTCGCCTGCATGGTGTGAAGGAGACTGGAGGCGCAGTAGAAGCGTTAATTGAGCGGATTCTCCCCCCACAAAATGGTGCACAAAAACGTGCACTCGCTCACATACGGGCGTCGAAGTCTCCAAAGGAAGGGGCACGGTTGCATTTTGCAAATGATGTTTCGGCTGTTGTCGAGGGGCGGCAAGATGATTTGTTTTTACTTCAGTTTGCGGGCGAACAGTCGGTATTTGAGGTGCTTGAGCGCATAGGCGAGGTGCCGCTACCGCCGTACATTGATCATGCGGCGATTTCCGAAGACGAATCGCGCTATCAGACGGTATATGCCAAGTATGCAGGCTCAGTGGCGGCACCAACAGCCGGTCTCCACTTTGATGAGGGCATGTTGCGGCTGCTTTCAAGCCAAAATGTGCAACAGGCGTTTGTCACGTTGCACGTCGGTGCTGGGACATTTAGACCAGTGCGCGACGATGATTTGAGCAAACATATGATGCACAGTGAGTGGTACAACGTGCCGGCCGAGACAGCGGTGGCGATCGCTCAGGCGAAGGCGGCGGGTGGTCGTGTGATCGCAGTGGGGACGACCAGCATGCGCACGCTCGAAGCCGCGGCTGTGATGGGCGGGGTGAGACCGGGATCGGCCGAAACCTCGCTATTTGTCACGCCAGGCTATGCGTTCCAAGTCGTGGATGCGCTGGTGACAAATTTTCACTTACCAAAATCGACGCTGATGATGTTAGTGTCGGCGTTTGCCGGGCACGCAAACGTAATGCACGCCTACGAACATGCCGTTGCGCAGCGCTATCGTTTTTTTAGTTATGGTGATGCAATGTTTATGGAGCGTCACCGTCCAATTGTCTGAGCGCGAACGTGCGGCTCGTCAACGTCCCTTGGGGCGGCGGGCAAGCTGTGAAATATTCAGGCTAGGCCGCGAGATGTATGCGGCTTTGCGCGGCGACATGCTGCTTGAGAAATTCCATTTGGTCGACCAAGATACGGCGGTTCGCCAGAATCAAAAATTCGGCACGGTTGGGTACGTAGGGCGCGTACAACAATTGCATGTTCGCCTCCTCGAGCAATCGACTGCCTTTGCGCTCGTTGCAATTTCGACATGAGGTCACTACGTTCATCCATGTATCTTGTCCACGGCGCGAGTACGGGATGACGTGGTCGCGTGTTAGTCGTGCGTGTGAAAACAACCCGCCACAGTAGGCGCACACGTGCCGGTCGCGGTGAAACAGTTCGCGATTGTTTAACGGAGGGACCTGATTAAATCCCTTGATCGCCATGGCTTTACCGCGGATCGCAATGATAGATGCGGCGGTGACGGTCGATGTTTCGCCAGTTTCGCGCGATTTGCCGCCGTTGACGGTGAATGCTTTAGAGCCAGTTTCCCAAGCGACACGTTGTTTGGCGTAGTACCAAACGGCATGCTGCCAAGTGATCCAGCGGTGTGGAATACCGTTTTGGTCCAACGTTAGGATCAGCGGGAAGCGCTTTGCCTCGTCGGAAAAAATCGAAAACGCGGGTTCATGAAGGTGAAGATCGTGCCCGGCGTGCATGGGTGCGACGACCTGTGATGTGCGCAGTTGGCTGGAGGTATTTCGACGCGTTTGGCGTGGGGAATGCACTTTCTCTCCTTTGTCGATCCACCAAACCCGCTTGCGATTTGGCGTAATTGGGGCGAACGGCGATAATCCCGGAAAGTGCGCTTCTTCTTCGGTGCCGGAATACCAAGAAGACACCTGAGGAGGCGCACTCCCCGGCTAGAGGCTAATGCAAAACTAGACTTTTGAAAAGCCCCAGCCTGTTGCAACATTATTTGCTACCTAGGAAATTTTTATGAATTTAGATCGAGTCGAATCTGGGCGTGATGTTCCGAATGATGTCAACGTCGTCATTGAAATTCCCATGAATGGCGATCCAATCAAGTACGAGTTGGACAAGGCAACCGGCGCGTTGTTCATTGACCGATTTATGTCGACATCCATGCACTATCCTTGTAACTACGGGTACATACCGCACACCCTATCCGATGATGGCGATCCGGTCGATGTGTTGGTCATCACACCGCACCCTCTCATTCCGGGGGTGGTCGTGCGCTGTCGTCCGGTGGGGATGTTGAAGATGAAAGATGAAGCAGGCGAAGACGAAAAGGTCCTCGCAGTGCCAATCGATAAATTGACGCCGATTTATCGAAACATCAAAAGTGCGAAAGACTTGCCAGAGGTTCAGTTACGTCAGATCGCCCATTTTTTTGAACACTACAAGGATTTGGAGCCAAAAAAATGGGTAAAAGTGGACCGTTGGGTCGGCGTCGCGGAAGCGAAGCGAGCTATTACTGAGGGAGCAAAGCGCTACCAAGCGGCGAAGAAAAAGCCGTTGTTTTGAGTGATGGCAACTCTCGCGTCGGGTCGCGAGCTGCTCGAATCTGTAATGTCGGCATGGTGGAGTGAGCGTGAGCAAGCGGCGCGTTGACTTGATGATGCGATGCGCCTTGCCTGTGGTCGGCCAGACGAAAAATCGTCCGTCCACTCACCTGCTTTCGAATGCACCCCATGAAACGCTCATGGTTATGTCGTCGGGTAGCGATACGGAAGCGGCTTTATCGCAAGCTGCGAGCTCGGTGTGTATGTGGGATCAAGGAATAAGGTGTTTGTCTCAATTGCCTCGAGCTGCGCGACCACGAGCGCGTTGGCCTCGTTAACACTCGCCATCGCCGATATCGCGACCGTCCCGACGGCTTGATCGGGAAACGCGGGCGAATAGACCGGTGCGCCCGGTTTGGGGCTCACGGCTGCCGCGATTGCTACTTTTGCCATGCGCCGTTTCAGAATTCCGCGGTACTGTGTTCGCGCTACGATTTCTTGGCCTGGGTAGCACCCCTTTTTGAAACTGATGCCACCGACAAGTTCATAGTTAGCCATTTGCGGGACAAAGCTATCTTGGGTATCCGCGCCAATCTCAATCACGCCATCACCAATGGTGGCGAGATCCCAAGCGTTCGCGCCAAGGACTTGAAATACTTTGCTGAGCCGTTGCCATTCGACGAGCGCAGTTTCCGGCGTGACCACAACGACTGTGCGGCTCGGACTGATCCTCACGAGGATACCGTTTGTAATGTGTGTGAGGCGGTTGTCCGTTGGTCGTTCTTGGCCGATTGTGACCGGCCATTCTTCGGGCTTACTGGCCACGATACCAAAACAGGTGTGACTTGCGCTGACGTCTTCGAGCACGACCTTGGATCGAAGCACAAACATCCCCAACCGTTTTTGGATGGCGACATTGATTGAGCGGGGGAGTAGTAGGTAGTAAGCGCCACTAAGGCACCAAAGGCTGAATGCAGCGAGTAGGCGACCTTTAGGCGAGCACCAACCATTGAGTTGCGAGTCGCCGTCACCTAATTTCAGAACATCGTTAGTCAACTGAGCATGTAGAAATTGGGCGGCGTCGTCCCCCGTTACCTTGAGAACCGCGTAATGCGAGAGGTCACATATGCCTGAGGTTTGCGGCACCCATTCAATGTCAGTGCTGTCGCCAAAGCGCATGACGCGACCGTCCGAAAAGACGGCGCCCATTTCAATTAGCGTGCTGATCCAGTGATCGCTCATGTCAGAATCGAGTCATTGTATTTGGTCATCGTATGTTTTGATTTTAGTGCGTTAGACTGATTTTACGTCTGCAAGCGGGCCAACTGCTCAGACGGACCGTAAAACACCCATGACTCAAAAATCCTTAGAATCCGAGGCTTGGATTGAACTCCGCCCATCGAACGTCAATCTCGTACTGACATTGATGGCCTCATTGTCGGCGCTCGGCTTGTTATTCCTCATTGATGTTCCAGAATGGATGCGAGCGGCCATTGTGATCGCCCTTCTAGGGGGCGCTGTCGCTGACGTTTACTTTGTGCGAATGCGTCACGCTCGGGCGGTGGTTGCGTTCCGATTGACGCAAATTGACCAACAAAGTTCGCCACGAGCGATCATCGACGATAACGCTTCAGCCGACGCCGCAAGCGCACGCCAAGGGCTAGGTATCCAACTACGGTATCGGGACAGTTGGGTCACTGCCCCAGAGTCTGAGGTGGAAGCAGAAGCGGAGGGTGTTGTGCTGCCTCGATGTTACGTGTCAACCTACTTTACCAGTATCGCGTATTCGCTCCCCGATGATCCAGGCTGGCGGCGGTGGTTTCCGCGTGTGCTCCCGCTTTGGGCAGATGGTATTGACGCAGAATCATTCAGACAGGTTCGCGTGAGACTGAAGTGGCGGTAGCGCTTATTCGGGCCTTCGACGAGCTTGCATAGCCCCGCTCGGCGGGCGGTGTCAGTCGCAATCGTCGCGCCTTGCCCGCAAACCTGAAAAACATACACTCACGCCCGTTCAACTGCCGTTTCTAGGATAATTGCCGTTGCGCCGCAATTTGCGTTTACCCGCGTGTGGTGTGGCTCTTTTAGCGGTGGCTCCAGCAGGTGGTTCCATCGGGTGGCTACCTCATGTGGCTCTTTCGGGTGGCTCCCATCGCCCCATCCCCGTTCCCTTTACCCTTCATTTCCCGCACATGACTTCGACGCCCGCCCTCGCCCTTTCATCTGCTGCGGGATTGATCACTTTGCGAGGGCCTTCTGCACTATCGGCGTTCAGGATTGAAAAACTGCGGGCGAGTTTGCAAGCGGTCGGTGTCAGCGTCGGCAAGATATCGGCGGAGTTTTCACATTTCATCGCAACTATGCGTCCGATCGAACCTGTCGAGCGTGCAACCCTAGATCGGCTATTGGTTTACGGCGAACCATCATCGACATCTTCCGCGATCGCTCTAATCGTGATTCCGCGAGAAGGTACCGTCTCACCTTGGTCCTCAAAGGCAACCGATATTGCCAAGAACTGCGGACTTGATATGGTGGTTCGTATCGAACGCGGAGTGGCATATGCGATTGAAGGCTATGACGAACTCTCCATAGACAAGCAGCGGTTGATCTGGGCCGTTGTGCATGATCCAATGACTGAGGCAATCCGCGCAGGTGGATTCGACGTGGCAACATTATTTCTGCATCAGTTGCCTGCGCCGATGATACGCATTGACATGGTGCATCGGGGAAGAGAGGGGCTGGTCTCGGCGAATGCAGAGATGGGGCTCGCGCTGTCGGTTGATGAAATCGATTACCTCTACCGTTATTACCAGGGGGCGGGCCGGAATCCAACTGACGTCGAGTTGATGATGTTTGCGCAAGCAAATTCGGAGCATTGCCGTCACAAGATTTTCAATGCGAGCTGGACCATCGACGGTACGCCGAAGTCAGAAAGCTTGTTTAGCATGATCCGGAATACGCATGCGGTCACCCCCCAAGGTACCGTGGTGGCCTACTCGGACAATTCCGCCATCATGGCTGGCAATGTGATCGAGCGGTTTTTTCCTGATAGTGCGGGTCGCTACCAATTCACGAAGGATGAGACGCACGTCTTGATGAAAGTTGAGACGCACAACCACCCGACTGCCATCGCACCGTGGCCGGGTGCGGCGACAGGGGCTGGGGGCGAAATTCGCGACGAGGGTGCGACGGGAACTGGCGCAAAACCCAAAGCCGGATTGATTGGGTTTTCCGTGTCGAATCTGCGCATTCCCGGCTACACCCACGCTTGGGAAGTTAATTATGGTCGGCCCCAGCGCATCGCGTCACCGCTCGACATCATGATTCAAGGACCAATCGGTGGCGCTGCGTTCAACAACGAATTTGGCCGCATCAACTTATGCGGGTACTTCCGCAGCTACGAGCAGGAGATTAGCGGCGTCGTGCGTGGATATCACAAGCCCATCATGATTGCGGGTGGCTACGGGAACATCTCTGCGCAGCACACGCACAAACGACCATTGAGGAAGGGGGCGCTGTTCATTCAGTTGGGGGGGCCGGGAATGCGTATCGGTCTCGGCGGTGGCGCCGCGTCATCGGTCTCCGCTGGTGCAAATACTGAAGCGCTAGATTTTGATTCGGTCCAACGCGCAAACGCCGAAATGCAGCGACGTTGCCAAGAAGTGATCGATGCGTGTTGGCAGCAAGGTGCGGCAAATCCCATCCTATCCATCCACGATGTCGGCGCGGGCGGCATTTCGAACGCATTTCCAGAGTTGGCGCACTCGGGTGGTGTCGGCGCGAGGTTTGATTTACGTCTGGTGCCAACGCTGGAATCAGGGATGAGTCCTCGTGAGATTTGGTCTAATGAATCTCAGGAGCGCTACGTGTTGGCAATTGCGTCGGAATCATTGCCACGGTTTGCGGCAATGTGTGATCGAGAGCGGTGTCCGTATGCGGTCGTCGGTCATGCCACGGACGATCAAATGCTCGTTGTCGAGGATGCACTCTTTCGCGATGTACCCGTTTCGATGGAAATGGATGTGCTCCTCGGTAAGCCGCCCAAGATGCATCGCGACGTGAAATCAGTGCCGAACGTGGCGGAGATTTTTTGTCTCGACGATTTGGATCTCGAAGAGGCGATCTATCGAGTGCTGCAGTTACCAACGGTTGCCGAAAAATCGTTTTTGATCAACATAGGCGACCGGTCAGTTGGGGGCTTGACGGTACGGGACCAATTTGTTGGCCCTTGGCAGGTTCCTGTTGCCGACTGCGCCGTCACCTTGATGGGCTTCGACTCAGTTTGCGGCGAGGCGATGTCGATGGGCGAACGCGCACCTATCGCCATCGTCGACGGTCCCGCATCAGGCCGTATGGCCGTCGGCGAAGCGATTACGAATATCGCGGCCGCTGATGTTCCGGCACTCAATAGCATCAAACTTTCAGCCAACTGGATGGCTGCGGCAGGTGTGCCGGGCGAAGACGCGAATCTCTTCGCAACGGTCGAGGCGGTTGGTCTCGATATCTGCCCAACGCTAGGTCTGGGTATCCCGGTCGGGAAAGACTCGCTTTCCATGCACACGTCGTGGGCCGAAGGTGGCGAAAAGAAGCAAGTCGTATCGCCCGTGTCGTTAGTGATCTCTGCATTTGCGACAGTCGATGATGCCACCAAAACATTGACGCCTGAATTGTTGTCAGAACCCGATACAGAGCTGGTTCTGCTCGATCTTGGGGGAGGCAAAAACCGCTTGGGTGGGTCAGCGCTCGCCCAGGTATTCTTGGCGCAGGGAGGCGTTCCGCCCGATGTAGACAATGCCGAACAGCTTGCAAAGTTCTTTGAGGTCGTCCGTGCGTTGGCGCGAGGCGGCAAGTTGCTGGCATATCACGACCGCTCTGATGGTGGTTTGTTGGTCTGTATTGCAGAGATGATGTTCGCCTCACATTGTGGTGTGACCTTGTACCTAGACACGCTCACGTTCGCTGAAAATGAAACGGATGTCGATGACTACGACGCGACGGCGTCGTCGAAGAAAATCGGCGTCAATGCGGCGGTTCTTGCGGCACTATTCAGTGAAGAACTCGGTGCAGTGCTGCAAATTCGTCGTCAGGATCGTGAGGCCGTCATGGCGGCGATGCGCGATGCCGGGCTGGGCAAGCAGGCACATATCATCGGCCATCCCAACAGCACAGACGAACTGCGCATTGCCCGGACTGCACAGAATTTGTTGGTTGCCCCGCGGGTCGCGTTACAGCGTGCTTGGGGCAAAACCAGTCACCTTATTCAATCTCTTCGGGACAATCCTGCAACGAGCGCAGAAGAGTTTGCGCGCATCGGTGATACAAACGATACCGGCCTGTTTTCGGCCTTGACCTTTGAGCCGAATTGGTCGCTGAGTCCCCTCGGGACGGCCGCAGCGGGCGTGTTGCCGAAGGTTGCCATCTTGCGCGAGCAAGGGGTTAATGGGCAGCTTGAAATGGCACATGCATTCGTTCGGGCGGGGTTTGAAGCCGTTGATGTTCACATGAGTGACATCATCAGCGGGCGAGTATCGCTGCGCGACTTCCGCGGGCTCGCCGCGTGCGGTGGCTTCTCATATGGCGACGTACTCGGCGCCGGTGAGGGTTGGGCAAAATCGATCCTGTTCAACGCTCGTGCGAGGGAGGAGTTTGTCGCTTTTTTTGCACGCAAAGACTCCTTTGCGCTTGGTGTGTGCAACGGCTGTCAGATGATGTCAAACCTGTCAGAAATCATTCCTGGGGCGGAGAATTGGCCACACTTCGAGCGCAACGCGAGTGAGCAGTACGAAGCCAGAACTGTCTTACTTGAAGTGCGGGAGTCGCCGTCAATCTTCTTTGCCGGGATGCAAGGTTCGGTAATCCCGGTGCCGACCGCGCATGGCGAGGGCCGTGCCGTGTTCCGCGACGCCAAGCAGAAGGACGCTGTGCGTTGGCTCTGCGCGGGGCAGTTTGTCGACTATGCCGGGCAGGCGACCGAGCGTTTCCCGGCCAATCCGAATGGCTCGCCGCAGGGAATGACTGCCTTTACGACGCCCGATGGGCGCTTTACGATCATGATGCCGCACCCGGAGCGGGCGGTGTTTGCGGCGAATCTATCGTGGCGACCCTCAACTTGGCCGGTTCGCATGGTGGGCAGCGAGCGTCCCGCACCCAGCCCATGGCTTAGGATGTTTGAGAACGCCAGACGCTGGGTCGGCTAACCTGAACAGCTCAGGTGAACGTGCAAGCCGCATCCACCGCAAAATAGGAACGATTCAAATTGATTGGCCAATCGTTCAGAGGCAAGGTGCTTTGAAGCAGCGGGCGAGCGGTGAAACATTCAGGCTAGTTTTCGAACCGTGCGCCGTATGCGGTCGCATACTGCTCCTCACCGAATTCGAAATGTGTGTCTGGCGATTCGCCAAGATATGTGGTTTCGACCGTGACTTTTGTGTAGCGGTCTAGGCGCTGCCAAATCGCATAGGTCAGCAGACGGGCGATGTCGGCGGGGCGTTGGGTGAGCGATATTTCGTGATCCGCCGTCAACGTCAAGATAAGTGCTTCACCCGCTTCTATGCCAAGCGAGATGCTGTCGATTTCTTCTGGCTTAGTCCAAACTTGGCTAAACGCTGCAACCACCTCAGCGACCTCGCGGGGTAGCAGGCGGGAGATCGTCGCTTCCAGCCGGTAATGGTTGCCGGCTGTTGCGAACTGCATTCGAATCGGGGCTAGTGGCGGCGTCATGGTGCCAAGTTACTTGAGCCGCGTGCGCGATGCAACTCTATGCAAGCTGCCGAATATGGATTAAATTGAGAACCCAACCAAACTGCTGTCGCCCAGCGAGCTGAATTAAGCAACCGCCGAGCGGCGGGTAGTACGAAAACAAGCAGGGAAATAAGTACAAAAAAAGAAGTACAAAAAAAGAAGTACAAAAAAAGAAGTACAAAAAAAGAAGTACAAAAAAAGAAGTACAAAAAAAGGCAGCCTAGGCTGCCTTTTTTGGTGATACGAAGATTATTTCTCTTCGATTTTTGCCTTTGAGCGTAGTTCTTGCACCAGACGTGCGATGGTTTCTTGCTGGGCGCGTTGGCGGAAGTTATCTTTTACGTCGTCGAACTTCGGTGGCTTCATGTCGCGCGAATCATCGAGACGGATCACATGCCAGCCAAACTGCGTTTTGATCGCATTAGATGTGGTTTGACCTTTTTGCAGTGCGCGCAATGCGTTACCGAATTCTGGTACGTACCGACCCGCTGGACCCCAATCGAGATCGCCGCCGTTGTCTTTTGAGCCTGGGTCCTTAGATTTGTCTTTGGCGAGCTTTTCAAACGACTCGCCGCGGCCAAGTTGGGCGATGATTGTTTTGGCTTCTTCTTCGGTATCGACGAGCACGTGGCGAGCCTTGTATTCCTTGTCGCCCATTTGTGCCACAAAGCCGTCGTACATGGTCTTCAACTGCGCGTCGGTAACAGGGTTCACCTTGGCGTGGTCTTCGAAAAATGCGCGGATCAATACGGTTTGCGCCGCAATTCGCATCTGCGCAGCAACGGCAGCGTCCTTGTCTAGGCCACGCTTTGCAGCGGCTTGGGCAAGCACTTCACGGTTGATGAGTTCGTCGCGAATGGCGGCGTTAATTTCTGGCGACGCTGCCTGGCCGGAGGCCTCGCGCTCTTTGTTCATCGCATCAAAAAATGCCTGTGGGATGATGACGCCATTCACACTGGTTTTGCCTTCGGCCTTCGGTGTGGCCGCTGCTTCCGTACCCGCTTTCTTTGCCTTGGTTTGAGCAAACGCGTTGGTCGTCAATACAGGGGCAGAAACTGCGAGAGCCACTGCGAGGGCGAGTGTTTTCATTGTCAGTTGCATTGCTTCTTCCTTCTGGTAAGTGATACAAAAATAAACGTAATTAGTTAGCGTGTGCGTCAATCTTTATTGCGTGAATATGGGACTTCATTAGGTCGTCTAGCAATTGGTAAATCATTCGATGTCTGGCGATTAGCGTCTTGCCTTTAAATTGCGGTGATGAAATACAAATTTCAAAATGCGTGCCACTACTTGCCCCGGTTTTTTGTGTGTGCTCCGCCGCGCCTCGGTGTCCAGCATGAGCTGCTGAGTCGTCCTCGACGGTAAGCGAGCTTGGTTCTAGACTCGCCAATCGTGCAATGATTTCGTTTCTGATAGATTGCATTGTTAGGCGGGCAGTGTCTTTTTAAAAGGTTTGACGGTCACCTTGGCGAATACGTTCGCGATCGCGTATGGATCGCCGGCTGCCCAAGCGATCGCGTCCTCGCGTGACGCAAATTCAGCGACGATGAGTGATCCTGAAAATCCTGCGGGGCCTGGATCTTCGCTGTCGATGGCCGGATGTGGACCCGCCAGCAAAAGGCGACCCTCTGACTGCAACGCCTTAAGACGCTCAACGTGTGCAGGCCGGTTGGCGATGCGCCGCTCCAATGCACCAGGTAGCTCGTCGCAAATGATGGCATAAAGCATTAACGTTTTCCTTCTGTGACCGGGCTAGTCGCGCCTGGGGCGTCATTTAGCGGCGCTGGCTCTGGCGCGGCGTTCTCGTCGGGCAAATATGGCAGTAGCCAAAAAATCTGCGCAACGATAAAGACGAAGAACAGCCCCATATCCCCAAATGTTTTGAATAACACCCAAGTGTCCGTAGAGGTGTAGTAAGCAAACCAGATATTCAGAAATGCGATTAAAAGCAAGAACACAATCCACGCGAGTGAGAGTTTGCGCCAGACGGCAGCGGGTGCTTGGATGGTGTTATTAAACACGAATGCAATCGGGTTCTTCTTAAGCCAGAACTGGGCAATTGCAATTGCTATCGCCATGCCACCAAACAAAATGGTTGGCTTCCATTTGATGAACATTTCGTTCTTGAGGATGATCGTCGCGCCGCCAGCAACTACGATGACAATGAGGCTCAACCACATCATGGGCTCGATTTTCTTTTTGTACAACTTCAGGTAGCCCACCTGAGCGATCGAAGCGGCGATGGCTACGCCGGTTGCGATGTAGATATCGAATACTTTATAGGCCCCAAAAAACAGAATGACCGGAAAAAAGTCGAATAGAAATTTCATTGGTTAGGCTGCGTACGCGGCCCGAAGGTTAAGCGGGCTCTGCCGAAAACATGGGTTAAAACAGTAACTTAGTATTATCTCATGATTAAAACTGTTGCGCGTTTGCCGCTTCTTCTTAGTGGACAGCGGTCCATCGGCGACACTCGTCGGCAATGAAAGTGCGGGTGTCAGCGGGAAGGCCACTGCGGTCAGCGACCGACAGTGCCTCAGCGTAAAAGCCTGCACATTCATCCGGCAGCGCCAAGTTGAATTGATCGAACGCAAAACGCATGAGCGCAGTATCTCCGGTACGAATCGACGCAATGGCGAAATTCACGTTGAGTAGTCGCCATGGCCGCTCCGGATTAGAGCGTTCAAGGTCGCGTTCTAATTGTGGTCGAAGGTGCTCAATTGTTCCCTGTGTCATGGCAAATACGGCTGCTGTTTCCTGCTTGCTCGTCGCGAGGTTCACTCGGCGCGCCAGCGCATTCACAATCGGCTCAGAAACCGCGATATTGACATGGTGGCGCATCGCCCATAGGGTCAAACCGAGTGTCAAGTTATCGAGCAGCATCAGGCTGGTGTCACCCGCGGTTTGGTTCACCCAGCCTTCTAGTTCCGCGCTCGCGGTCAATCCTGCGTTGGTCACTTCCTCAATGTCGTCAAGCGCTAAGTTACCGTCGGGTCCGTATTGCTGGTCTAAATCATCGGCCATGGCTGAGAGTTCTTGCAGTACCGTCAGCGCGCGTTGCTGCGATAAACTTGCCATGCCCGGCGAGATCGCTTGGGTGAGACGCAAAAATTGTGCGCCGAGTATTTCTTGGGCGGCTCCTTCGTGGCCGGTATCAAGGGTGGTGCCTTTGGCGAGAAATCGTATGGGTTTCATTTCAGTCATAGAATGTTCACTTTGGCGCAAAAGTTGGCGATTCGCTTTCGAATCGCACACATCGTTTGGGCGCAGATTGTTTTCTTCATCTTGTCGCCCTAAGGTTCGCACGCTCGTGCTTAAAAAGGTTTGAATTGAACGAACTAAATTTTGATTTGCATAATCACTCAAATGCCTCAGACGGGCTGTTTTCGGCCGCTGAGTTGGTCTCGCTTGCCCACCGAAATGGCTGTGACGCCCTCGCGCTGACGGACCATGACACGGTTGCCAATATTAGCGCGGCGAAAGCTTGCGCGGATGAGGTGGGGTTACGGTTTATCAGCGGTGTCGAAATTTCTGTCTCTTGGGTTGCAAAGGGTGATATTGATAGTCTGATGACAACGATCCATATCGTTGGCTTGGGCATTGACGAGGAAAATCGCGAGTTGCTGGATGGGCTTGCGAGCGTCAGAGGCGGGCGCATCATACGCGGGAAAGCAATCGCCAAGCAACTCGTCGCGGCGGGACTTCCTGATATTTTTGCTGATGCATTCGCCTTAGCCGAAAACAAAGAGCTCATCGGACGAACCCACTTCGCCCGTGCGCTGGTCGCACGCGGCATCGTGCCGGATATCACGCACGCCTTCAAGCGATTCCTGACACCCGGAAACCCGGGCTACCTCCCTGATCGCTGGGCAACGCTCGAAGATGCCGTCAAATGGATTAAGGGGGCTGGGGGGCACGCCGTGATTGCGCATCCTGCCCGCTATACACTCAGTGAGCGCGAACTTGACACCTTGTGCGCAGAATTTAAGGCGCTCGGTGGGGAAGGGGTCGAAGTCGTGACGGGTAGCCATTCCCCAGATGAGTATGGCCCTGCTGCGCGCCGTTGCAAGTCGTTTGGGCTTTATGCGTCCAGAGGAGCCGATTTTCACGCGCCAGATGAAACTCCGGTGGAGCCTGGGCGCCTTCCAAAGCTCAGTGATATTGATCGGGATTTGAAACCAATCTGGCAGCTCCTCGCCGCTTGACACCTGATGCTAGCCTGAACACTTCATGGGGGCGCGTTCGAAAGCGGGTGAGTCGGCGGGTGGGCGCACGGTTGGCAGACACAAATGAGTCAATTCTTCGTCCTACACCCGACACACCCTGAACCACGCCTGATCAAGCGTGCGGTCGAGATCGTGCGTCAAGGCGGGCTGATTGCCTACCCGACAGATTCTTGCTATGCACTCGGCTGCCACATTGGCGACAAGTCAGCGATGGAGCGGATACGCCGTATCCGCGGCGTCGACGAACGACATCAATTCACCTTGGTTTGTCGCGACCTTTCCGAAATCGGTACCTTTGCCAAGGTTGACAACACGCAATATCGGTTACTCAAGGCCAATACCCCCGGCGCGTATACATTCATTTTGAAGGCGACCCGAGAATTGCCGCGGCGCCTTGCCCACCCCAAGCGAGCGACAATCGGTGTGCGCGTGCCTGACCATGCTGTTGCGAGCGCACTACTGGCCGAGTTGGGTGAGCCGATCCTGTCGTCGACCTTAGTGCTGCCGGACGCTGATGAGCCGCTGAACGATGCTGAGGCAATACGTGATGCACTGGAACATCAGCTCGATGTCATACTTAATGGTGGCGCGTGCGGAATCGAGCCTACGACAATTGTTGATCTTTCCCAAGATGTCCCCATTCTGGTTAGGCGCGGTAAGGGGGATGCTGCCGTGTTTGGCTTCGAGGATTGAGCCTTGTTCCATCAATATCATGTTGCGGCGATACACTTTGCGAACCGCGTACCTAACGCAAAACAGGAACACTCCAAATTGGTTTGCCAATTGATCAAAGGCAATATGCTTCGAAGCGGCGGGCGAGTGGTGAAATAATCAAGCTAGACCTCATGGAAATCGACGCACTTCAAAAAATATTGGTCTACGCAATCCCGCTGATCTTTGCGATCACGCTGCATGAGGCGGCGCATGCATTCGCGGCACGATACTTCGGCGATTCGACGGCATACATGCTGGGCCGAATGACCCTGAATCCGCTCAAGCACATTGATCCGATCTGGACAATCCTGGTGCCCCTTGTCACGTTGCTGGTGTCGCCGTTTGTTTTCGGCGCAGCCAAGCCGGTTCCGGTCAACTTTGGCGCGCTCCGACGGCCCAAGCAGCACATGATATGGGTCGCTGCCGCAGGGCCGGCGGCCAACTTGGCGATGATGATTGGGTGGGCAGTCGTTGGCAAAGTGGCGCAAATGTTTCCAGCGTCTATGCCGATTGTATTTTTGTTGCTGGTAGCCAAAGCGGGGATCTTTGTGAATGCCATTTTGATGGTGTTTAACCTGTTTCCGTTGCTTCCCCTAGACGGCGGAAGGATTCTTGCGGGGCTGCTGCCAAACAAGGCGTCGTACACGTTTTCGAAATCCGAACCATATGGCATGTTTATCCTCGTCGCGCTGATACTCACAGGCGTGATGGGAACATTTCTTTGGCCTTTGGTCGACTTCTCCATGAACGCGGTATACTCCTTGCTGAGTCTTAGGTGAAATCCAGCGAACGCTGTGATGTCCCGATAGCAGTTCCGCCTCCCGGCGTTGAGACACTGGACATCGCATTCACTGAATCGTGACCCACAGAAAGATCAGCTAGTTTCATGTTTCGTGGCGTATTTGTCCGCGGCCATTTGAGTTTTTTGATAAAAGATTCCAGCGCCTGAGTACCCTCTTGCCATACGTTGCGCTCGTTTTTTTCGAGTTGCTGCGCCGGGCAGATACCCTAATTCCATTTATAGCGTCGATCACTAGGCTTCTGTGCCCAATTATGTTCCCTGACCGCGTTCTCTCCGGTATGCGTCCCACCGGACGGCTTCACCTTGGCCACTATCACGGTGCGCTTAAAAACTGGGTCAAGCTCCAAAATGAACACCCATGTTTCTTCTTCGTTGCCGATTGGCATGCATTGACGACACACTATGAGTCGCCCGATGTGATTCAGCAGTACACCTACGATACGGTGATCGACTGGATTGCGGCCGGCATCGACCCGTCGCAGGCGACGATGTTTGTCCAGTCGCGGGTGCCGCAACATGCGGAGCTAACCCTGCTGATGTCGTTCTTTACGCCGCTGTCATGGCTGGAGCGGGTGCCAACGTACAAGGATCAAGTTGAGAAGCAGGGGCAGTATGGCCGCGACCTGACCACATACGGCTTCCTAGGCTACCCGCTGATGCAGGCCGCCGATATCTTGATCTATCGTGCCAATCAGGTTCCCGTTGGTGAAGATCAGGTGTCGCATATCGAACTGACACGCGAGGTCGCACGCCGCTTCAACCATTTGTTTGGCCGGGAGAAGGGCTTCGAGGAAAAAGCGGAAGCGGCAGTCAAGAAGCTAGGCTCTAAAAAAGCCAAACTCTACTCTGGGTTGCGTACCCAGTATCAGCAGGAAGGCAATCAGCAAGCGCTAGACCAAGCGCGTGAGTTACTCTCGGACGTGCAGAATCTCTCCATGGGTGACCGCGAACGCCTGTTTGGTTATCTTGAGGGCGGCGGGAAGGTCATCTTGCCCGAGCCCGAAGCGTTGCTGACGCCGGTGTCGAGGATGGTCGGCCTGGACGGACAAAAAATGTCCAAAAGCTATGGCAACACCATCGATATTCGCGACACTGAAAAAGCGGTTACGGACAAAGTGCGCAAGATGCCAACCGACCCGGCACGCGTGCGACGCACCGATGCCGGGAACCCTGAAAAGTGTCCAGTGTGGGAACTGCATCAGGTCTATTCGAACGACGATACCAAACGCTGGGTGGTTGAAGGATGCCAGAGTGCCGGTATTGGTTGCTTGGAGTGCAAGCAACCCGTGATTGACGCCATCTGCACTGAGCTAAAACCCATGCGAGCGCGTGCCGCGGCTTTCGAAGATGATCCGATGCTGATTAAGAACATCATTGCAGACGGTTGCGAAAAAGCGCGTGACATTGCCGAAGAAACGATGCGCGATGTACGCGACGCCATGGGCTTGGACTACAAATGAGCATTCCAGTCGTGAGTGCCGTCAAGCGCACTCCTCATCGGTCGCGTTAACCCCATTCGGTAGAAACGGATATACACAATTATGAGCGTTGAGCTCGTGGTAGATAACGATAAAGACAGCGACAAGCAGGGGCACCTCGCGATGGAAATGCCGCTTGCGCGTATTCGCGGCGAAGTCATGACAGAGCTGCCGACCGATTTATTCATTCCGCCTGATGCGCTTTCGGTTGTTCTCGAGCAGTTTGAAGGGCCGCTGGATTTGCTGCTCTACCTGATTCGTAAACACTCGCTCGATATTCTCGACATCCCGATGGCCGATTTAACGCGCCAGTACATGGTGTACGTCGAAGCGATGCGCGACGGCCAGCTTGAATTGGCGGCTGAATATCTTTTGATGGCGGCGCTGCTGATCGAAATTAAGTCGCGCATGCTACTGCCGCGACCGCCAAAGGATGACGAAGTCGAGGCAGAAGACCCGCGTGCAGAACTTGTGCGTCGCCTACTTGAGTATGAGCAAATGAAGGCGGCGGCTCTCGCGATTGAAAGTTTGCCGCGAAGTGGCCGGGATTTTTCGCTGGTTGATGTGTTGGTCGAGCAGAGTCTGGTGAAGCGCGTTCCGACCGTATTGGCTGCCGATTTGACCGATGCGTGGCGGGCGATCTTGGCGCGTGCAAAAGCAACACAGAAGCATCGTGTGTCGCGCGAAGAGCTTTCGGTTCGATCACATATGAGTCGCATCCTGCGACGTTTGGGCAGTGAAGGCGGCGTGCAAGAATTTGTTCGATTCGATGACCTGTTTCAGCTTGAAGAAGGCGTGTCGGTTATCGTCGTGAGTTTTCTTGCGGTACTCGAACTGGCTCGCGAAGCGCTGATCGAGATTACCCAAACCGCGCCGATGGAGCCTATCTATGTGAAGTTAAAAGCGGCGGAAATGCCGCCGCTGGAGCCAAGCTGATTTATCCCGACGTGCGGCGAGTCCGGCGTCAGTTACGGAAGTCATGTAAATGAACCAACAAGAACACAATACGAGCGAAATCGTCGCCGGTGATGCTGCTACAGAGGGCGTCGTGACGGTGGTGGAGCAGTCCGTGTATGAAGGCCAATTCAGCGATATCTCCGACCAGACGCTGGCTGACGTCAGCGATGCGAACGAAGCGAAGCGCGTGTTGGAAGCGGCGTTGCTGGCAGCGTTCGAACCAATGGGGATTAACGAATTAAAGCGCCTGTTTGAAGGGCGGCTTGGCCCAGACGTGATTCGCAATTTGCTCGATGAGCTTCGGCTCGAATGGGAAGGCCGAAGCGTTGAGCTTTCGATGGTTGCGAGCGGCTATCGCTTTCGAGTCAGGCCGGTCTACCAACGGTATCTCGAGCGTCTTTCCAATGATAAGCCACTGAAATATTCACGCGCCGTGATGGAGACCTTGGCCATCATCGCTTATCGCCAGCCAGTAACGCGCGGAGATATTGAAGATATTCGTGGTGTTGCCGTCAGCCCGCATATTTTGAAGACGCTCGAAGATCGCGGTTGGATCGACGAGATTGGACATCGCGAAACGGTCGGCCGACCGGTACTGTTTGCAACGACCAAACATTTCCTGGATGACTTGAATCTACGTTCACTCGAAGAACTCCCGCCGTTGCATGAGCTTCAAGCGACGCTGGATATGGCGCAGGCGGGTGCTGTGCTCGTGGCGACCGAGTCTTCCCTCCTGTCCTTGCCTGGGGTGGATACGTCGAACGACGAATTGGCTGTGCCAAGTGAAGAGGGGGATGTGCCAAGTGAAGAGGGGGATGTGCCAAGTGGAGAAGGGGCTGTGCCACATGAAGAGGGCGTCGCGCCAACGATGCATGAAAACGCTGCGCAATCCGCAGCAGAGGTGGTTGCCGTGCCGACAGACACGCGAGCAGATACCGCGATGGGGCAAACATCATGACCAAAAGGGTCGTTGTACGCGTTGCGGCGCGTGGATATGTTGATGGTCGCTATATCGGCGAAGAAAAAGAGGTCATCGAAGCCATTGATCCTTCGGGTCGTGGCAAACGCAAGCGCGGAAAAGCCGGGGGCAAAGATGGTGCGGCGGATAACCGTGGTAATCGAATTGGTGGCAAAGGCGGCAAGGCAGGTGTACGCGGTGCCGCAGACGGTCGTGGCAATCGTGCCCGTGCGTCGGCAGGTCAAGCCCGCGGGCCTCGTGGCGCAGGGAAAAAAGATACGAGGGGCACACCAAGGGTACCTGGCGTGCCTGTGGACGGCAACACGATGGGCGCACCGGTGCCGGGCGTGGGTCGCGGACGCGATCGCGACGCCCGTCGCAAAGGCAAGGCAAGGGGCGGTGTCGCGGGCGCTCAACCAGTTTTTATTGATAGTTCAGGACCCGCCGCAGGTGCGGGCAACTCGCTCGGTGACGGACGTGCCCGGCCGTCACGCCCGCGCAAGACTCGTGGCGGCAAGAAAACGCCATTTCGTGCGCCATCGGCAGGCAACGCGGTAGCGGGTTCCCGCCTTATTTCTGAGGTCGCAGAGACGCGACGTTGGGGGGATGAGTCGAAGTCAGGCCAGTTTGCAGAGGCGCTGGCAAAAGAAGCGCACATTAAGCGCGAGCGATTGCATAAGGTGCTCGCGCAGTCGGGGCACGGTTCGCGGCGCGATATGGAAATCATGATTTCCTCGGGTCGCGTGATGGTGAATGGCATCGTTGCCACCACCGGAACAAGCGTGTCGCCAACCGATGCGGTGATGATTGATCATCGTCTCGTGAAGTTGAAGTTCAGTGAAGAATTGCCACGCGTACTGCTCTATCACAAGCCCGAGGGTGAGATCGTGACGACCAACGATCCGGGTAATCGTATTACGGTGTTCGATAATTTGCCGCGCGTTGAAAACGGCAAGTGGATGTCGGTCGGTCGTCTCGACATCAACACTTCTGGGCTACTGATTTTCACCACGAGCGGTGAACTCGCGAATCGACTGATGCACCCTCGATATGAAGTTGAACGGGAGTACGCGGTGCGAATTCTCGGTGAGCTGACCGACGAGCAGACGCAGCAGTTGTTGTCTGGCGTGTCGATCACAGCGGAGCCCGATGAAGAATCCGACGAAGCCGACGAGCTGGTTGAAAATCGCCCGGCCAAATTTGACACCATCGACAAGCGCGGTGGTGAGGGTGTCAATCAGTGGTATCACGTCGTGTTGCGTGAGGGACGTAATCGTGAAGTTCGTAAGATGTTCGAGGCCGTCGGCTTGACGGTCTCGCGTTTGATGCGCATCCGATTTGGCAAGATTGGATTGCCGCCTCGCCTGACACGCGGCCGTATGCTTGAGCTTGATCCGAGTCAGGCACGTGCCGTCCTACGCTGGGTTGGCATGGAGACAGAAGGGCCGATTGGACAGTTGCCAACCAATGGTCCGGCTCGTCCGGTGCCTGTGCCGCGTCGTGGGCGCGCCATGGATGGCGTGAGTGATGGCGCGGTTGCAGCAGGCGCAGGTTCGGCTGAAATTGCGGGTGCCGACAAGCTGGAAAACTCTCGTGCTCAGCCAGCGGGTGAGGCAGACGCCTCGTCGCCAGCAGAACGTGTTCGTCGCGGTCGCGGTCGTCGCGGACGCGGCAAGCGCGATGCCAACATCTTGCCCGCCAATACGATTGCGCCAGAGGGCGATACGCCAGCCGAAGTGGCTGTCGAATCGGCTGGGCTTCTACGCGAACCCGGACGCGGCCGTAAGCGCAGCGGTCGCCGTGGTCGCGGTGATCGGCAATCGGGTTCAGATATTGGGCTACGTTCGACTGGCGCGGCTTTTGATGAGGACAGTATTGGTAATGCGATTACGTCAGTTCCGCGAGAACCAGTCTATGACGATATCGATGATTCAATCGGGAACCGAATTGTTTCGCCAACATCGGCTGTGATTCATCGGTCTAGTGAGGCACGCCCGCCGACAGGGAATCCGCGTCGCCCTGAGCCACACCGTCGCTCTCGTCGACGTAAGGGCGGCTCAAAGCCTGGGCCACAGGGTGGCGGTCAGGGCAGTGCGCTCTAGCCTGAATACTTCATAGGTCGCCTGCGGCTTCGAATCAGCGAGCTGTGAAGTATTCAGGTGAGTCACTATGTAGTTGCCAAAATGACGCAGGGCTATCGACTTTACGACTGCGCTGCAACAAGGCTCTCACGATCAATGATGAATACCACTTCGTCGCCAACACTTGTTTCAGCCCAGATCAGCGGCAGTGTTGAAAACACGCGCTCTACACCTTCGCGATTAAAGCCGACTTCGACCACCAGCAGGCCATTGGCATATAGGTGTTTTGCGGCATCTGCCATGATCGTTCTCACATGATCTAGCCCGTCTTCGCCTGAGGCAAGGGCCATTTCAGGTTCACGACGGTATTCCTCAGGCAAGCGTTCCATCGATGTCGCCGACACATACGGTGGGTTGCTAATGATGATGTCGTATTGCTTCGCGCCAAGTGACTCATACATGTCCGATGCGATTAGGTTGATGCGGTCGTCGAGGGCGTAGTCACAGACGTTTTTCTTGGCCACTTCCAATGCATCGAGTGACGCATCAACCGCATCGACCGTGGCGTGCGGAAACGAAAGCGCGGCCAAAATAGCCAGACAGCCTGAGCCGGTACAGAGGTCAAGAACGCGACCAACACCGCGTGGATTTTCGATCCACGGCGCGAGGTCGTCGCGCATTAGCTCGGCAATAAATGAACGCGGCACGAGCACGCGTTTATCGACATAAAACTTGTAATCACCTAACCACGCTTGATGGGTCAGATAGGCGGCAGGAACGCGCTCACGTACGCGGCGCTCGATGACCCCAAGCAGGGCATCGCGCTCTACGCTGGTCAGACGCGCATCGAGAAATGGCTCAAGGTGATCAAGCGGCAAGTGCAAGGTATTGAGCACCAGATATACCGCTTCGTCGTAGGCATTTGACGAGCCGTGACCGAAGAAGAGCTTCTGCTCGATAAACTGGCTCACCGCAAATCGCAGCAAGTCGCGAACAGTTGTCAGCTCGCGCTGCGCCACATCGTATATCCCGGAGTCGCCGGTCATTGCGGGAGAGTCTGGTGTCGAGCCACTGTGATTGGAATGCTTGTTTTCGTTCAAGGCTTGACTCGAAGATGAGGACGTTGGTGACATGTTTATTCGAGCCGACGATGGCTATGATGTTGTGACTGGCTTGGTGGTCGGCTGCCCCGGTGTCAAAGGCTGCCCGTTTCGTGCGGCCAGTGTCGGGCCGACGCGCGTTTCGATATAACGCTTGAGATCCTGCCGCATTTTTAACAGAAACAGAAACTCGACAAGCACGAATAATGGCCCCACCGCCAACCCGATCAGGTCATCGACAAACGCTGGCTTAAGGCCCTCGTACTGATGGCCTACGAACTGAATCGCCCAACCCACCACAAACAAAACGACCGCGATGCCCAGCCCAGTCACCCAACCCGTCTTGAACGACACGACCGACGCGACGACCGCACATAGTGCCAAAAATCCAAACATCAGCAGACCGAGTTGACGATCAAGTGACAGGTAGTAGGCGGATGCGGTGAGCACCAGCACCCAGCCCAGATGGATCGGACCGACCAGAATCTGGGCGAAGCCGAGGATGACCGAGAAGACAATGATCGGCACACCGAGAAAATGTGTGGCGATGTTGCGGCGGTCGCGGTGGTACGCGGCATATTGGGTCAGGAGTTCTTCTGTGGTTCTCATGGGCTTCTACCCTTACCTTGTGGGAATGATGGCAGTTTATCAGGCCTGAATTTATATCAACGTCTTGTGAAATTTGAAACTCGCCTATTGACGGGCAGTTTGAAGCATTTATGCTTGGAAACGCTTGCCGATATTAGGTTTTAAGAGCGCCCCTTTCGTGTGACGAGTGCGACGCCGATTGCCGAGACGGCGAGACCGCCAATGGCCAACGCAGAAAGCGATTCGCCAAACAGCGCGTAGGCCATGATGGCGGTGACTGATGGTGTCAAGAAAAACAAACTCGCGACTTTTGCCGTCGCGCCGTGGCGGATCATCACGTAAAGGAGCGAAATCGCACCTAATGACAGCACGATCGCCAGCCAACCTAATGCAAACGCAAACTGTGGCGTCCATTGAACAACGCGAGTTTCAAACAGCAGGGCAAATGCGAACAAGACAAGACCCGTCGCCGAGTACTGAATCACGCCGCTGGTGCGTAAGTCCATCGTTGAGCAGTAGCGCTTTTGATAGAGCGTTCCGGCAGTAATGCCGAGCAACCCAACGATGGCGGAGGTGAGTGCGGCAACTGAGATTTCTCCTGCCGTCCACTTCGAGGCGATGACCAAAAGTACCCCCGCTAAGCCGAACAGCATCCCCAGCCATTGTCGGCGTGATAAGCGCTCGCCCATTAGTGCGTTAGCGGCGACGGCCGACAAAATCGGCTGCAAACCAGCGATAAGGGCCGTGTATGCGAGTGGCAACTTTAACGAGATGGCATACAACACGCCCGATAGATAAGTGGCGTGTACCAGCAAGCCGGCAAGCGCCGCATGAGAGACTTCGCGGCGGTTGGCCGGCCAAGGTGCGCGAAACCACCACGCGGCAATGAGCAGGATGGCCACCACAATGGCCATTCGTAACGCCATGAAAGTGAATGGCTCGGCGAATGGCTCACCGAGGCGCATCCCGATAAAGCCCGTGCTCCACAGAATCACAAAGCTCGCGGGCGCAAGCGTGAGCCAATTTGGTTTAGGGTCCAGCGGACGTGGCGCCGAAGGAGCGCTAAGGTTTTTATGTTCGCGCATCGTTGCGATTATCGCATCGCGCTGCGCGACATCGGACAATCTCATTGATCGGGCAACCTCTGGCTCGGTTTGGATAGAGCGACCACCGTACTTCGAGCGAAGAAAGTTAGGTTCCCGCACGGCGCAACCCTTAAGGTCGTGCGCGGGGACGGGATCTGGTGAGTGAGCGGTGTGGCGTCAGTGTGTTGTAAGTTTGACCAGAGAGTATAAGAATACGGTTACAATCAATTTAAGAATTCAAACAGTAGTATCGCGTTAAACGTAAGGAGGAGTCATGCATCTACGTAACCCGAAAGACTTTTGGTCCGGCATTATGTTTGCGGCCATTGGTTTTGCGTTTGCCGTGATCGTTAAGGTCTACGATTACCCAATGGGTACGGCAAGCCGGATGGGACCTGGATACTTTCCGTTCGTGCTTGGACTTTTACTTGGTGTGCTTGGCCTAGTGATTTTGTTCAAGTCATTCGTCGCCGATGGTGAGCGTGTTAGCGCACTGGCGTGGCGACCGATTGTATGGATTCTTGGGGCTGTTATTGTTTTTGGTCTGACCGTCAAATTGATCGGACTCGCACTGGCGATCATTGTGCTGGTGATGATATCGGCGTTTGGGGGGCACGAATTCAAATTAAAAGAGCAATTGATTGCCGGCGTAATTCTCTCCATCGGCTCCATCGGCGTGTTCGTGTACGGGTTGAAGTTACCGTTTCCGATCTGGCCACAATTTTTGGGTTAAGGAGAGGACATCAATGGAAGCACTACTCTCCAATCTCGCCTTGGGCTTTAGCGTCGCGTTTACGCCAGAAGCATTGATGTACTGTTTAATCGGCTGCCTGTTGGGCACGCTGATCGGTGTGTTGCCTGGCATTGGGCCCGTGGCGACCATCGCCATGTTGTTGCCGGCCACATTCACATTGAAGCCTGAGTTGTCGCTCATCATGCTCGCTGGTATTTACTACGGCGCACAATACGGCGGCTCTACTACCGCCATTTTGGTCAACATCCCTGGGGAGTCATCGAGTGTGGTCACCGCGCTCGATGGGTACCAAATGGCGCGCAAAGGCCGCGCCGGTGCAGCGCTTGGTATTGCTGCGTTGGGGTCATTCTTTTCTGGTTGTGTGGCGACATTGCTGCTTGCTGCGGCGGCGCCGCCACTGGCTGAGATCGCGTTTAAGTTTGGTCCAGCCGAATACTTCTCGCTCATGACCTTGGGGCTGATTGCTGCGGTTGTGTTGGCGCACGGCTCGGTGATTAAGGCGATTGCGATGATCTTGCTCGGCCTGCTGCTAGGCTTGGTTGGTACCGATGTGAATTCGGGTATGGCACGGTTCAACTTCTCGATTCCTGAACTCTCCGATGGCATTGGTTTTGTGGCCGTGGCCATGGGTGTTTTTGGTTTTGCCGAGATTATCAAGAACTTAGAGCAGGGCGAAGAACGCGAAATTTTTGTCAATAAGGTGGGGCGCTTACTCCCAACCATGCAGGACATTAAAGAAGCGTTCCCAGCAGTTCTTCGTGGTACCGGTCTTGGCTCTTTGCTCGGTATCTTACCGGGAGGCGGTGCGGTACTCGCATCGTTCTCCGCTTACACTTTTGAGAAGAAAATCGCAAAAGACTCTTCTCAGTTTGGTAAGGGAGATATTCGTGGTGTTGCAGCGCCGGAATCGGCCAACAATGCGGCCGCGCAAACATCCTTTATCCCGCTCTTGACCTTGGGTATTCCACCAAACCCGGTGATGGCGTTGATGGTGGGCGCGATGATCATTCAGGGAATCCAACCTGGCCCACAAGTCATGAGCGAAAAGCCGCAGTTGTTTTGGGGCATGATCGTATCGATGTGGATCGGCAACCTGATGTTGGTGATTCTCAATCTGCCGCTGATCGGTATGTGGATTAAGCTCCTGACTGTGCCTTATCGTTTGCTCTATCCGGCGATTTTGGTGTTTTGTTGTATCGGTGTGTATTCGCTCTCGAACAGTCCGTTTGATGTTGTGGTCACTGCCGTATTTGGCATGGTGGGTTATTTGTTCGTGAAGCTCGACTGCGAGCCAGCACCATTGCTCTTGGGCTTTATCTTGGGGCCAATGATGGAAGAGAATCTGCGCCGTGCGATGTTGCTCTCGCGTGGTGATGCGACGACTTTCCTGACGCGGCCACTATCTGCGACGCTGCTCGGTATTTCAGTGCTGCTGCTGGTGGTCATTGCACTCCCGGCAATCCGAAAAAAACGCGAAGAAGCGTTTGTCGAGGACTGAGCATGGGGCGGTGGGGTGTTGGGGTTGTGGTGCTTCATCACCCGCATCCAGTAGGCCTGTGCTCCCGTAAAATCACGTAAACACTACGTGATTTTTTATGAATACCCAAAACGTCAATCTCTTTCCACTAAAGCCACCGCGTAAACCTGAGCCGCATGAATGTTGCGGAACGGGCTGCATCCCTTGCGTGATGGATATCTACGAAGAAGAGCTTTGGGAGTACGAGCGAAGTCTCAAGCAATGGCAGGCTAATAACTCTTCAGAAAGCGACGCCAAATGATGCCGTTTCGATATGAGTTTCCATATGCATCGCAACGTATGCCGGTGATGGCATCGAACATCGTTGCGACCTCTCAGCCACTGGCGACGCAAGCCGGTATGTCGATGCTACAGCAGGGTGGCAATGCAGTAGATGCCGCAATCGCCGCAGCGATTACGCTCACCGTGGTCGAGCCGACGTCCAATGGCATTGGCTCAGATGGCTTTTCCCTTATTTGGGATGGGGATCGCCTGCATGGGTTAAATGCATCGGGTCGCTCGCCCGCGGCTTGGACGCCTGAGTACATCGCCTCGAAGTATCCGAGTTTAACAACCATGCCGGTGCGTGGCATTGATAGCGTCACGATCCCAGGGGCGGTGTCACAATGGGTAGCGCTGTCTAAAAAGTTTGGCAAGCTACCATTCGAGTCGCTATTCGCAGCGGCAATTGGCTATGCGCGTCGTGGGCACTTGGTATCGCCGATCACTGCGGCGAGCTGGGCGCGACAAGCGCAGATGATTGAGGAGCCTGATTTCAAGCGGGAGTTTGTACGAGACGGCGCTCCCCCCAATGCTGGTACGCAATGGGTATATGAAGATCAAGCGACAACGCTTGAAGATATCGCCGCAACAAAGGGCGAGAGCTTCTACCGTGGTCGTTTGGCGGAAAAAATGGTGGCGCATTCACATGCGTTGGGCGGCGTACATACCTTGGCAGATTTTGCGAACCATCGTGCCGATTGGGTGGAGCCTATCTCAGTGGGCTACCGCGATGTTCGTCTATATGAGATTCCGCCGAATGGGCAAGGACTGGCGGCACTTTTATGCCTAGGTATTTTGGAGCACTGCAATCTAGCGCAATACCCAGTTGATTCATTAGACAGTATTCATTTACAGCTTGAAGCCATGAAACTGGCTTTTGCCGACGCTTATCGCTATATCGCTGACCCTGCCGCGATGGATATTGATGTCAAGCAATTGCTCGACCGAACATATTTGAAGTCGCGTGCGGCGCTGATCGATATGTCGCGTGCGGGTGCGCCGACCTTCGGTATCCCGACGCAGGGCGGCACGGTCTATCTGACCACTGCGGACGCCAGCGGCATGATGGTGAGTTTGATTCAATCAAATTACATGGGTTTTGGCGCGGGCGTAGTGGTGCCGGGCACCGGCATCAGTTTGCAAAATCGCGGACATGGCTTTGTGCGTACGCCGGGCCACCCCAATCTCGTCGCGCCGAATAAGCGGCCATATCAAACCATCATCCCGGCATTCTTGTCAGGCGCAGACGGTGCGCCATTGATGTCATTCGGCGTGATGGGTGGACATATGCAACCGCAGGGACATGTACAAATGCTCACACGTATTCGTGACTATGGACAGAATCCGCAAACGGCGTCCGATGCGCCGCGCTGGATTGTTAACGCTGATGGAACCATTGGCCTTGAACAAGCATTGGAGGCCTCTATTGGGCAGGCATTGCAAGCAAAAGGGCATCGTTTGGCCGTAGCGGAAGCGGTGAATTTCGCCTTTGGTGGTGCACAACTCATCTGGCGTACTGACAGTGGCTATATTGCCGGGTCGGATCATCGCAAGGATGGACACGCCGCAGGTTTCTAGCCTGAATATTTCTTGGGGGCGCGTTCGAAAGCGGGTGATGGGTGTCGCTATACGCGAAACATTGACCGCCTATCGTAGGAAAACTCGATGACGTGTTTAGGGTCTTCCTGAAATGCGCGGCCAAGCGAAATTTTTCCCCCACCATCCAGTAATACATCGCGTCGCAATACGCTGATTTCCGGACGGTGATCAAAGGCAATGTAGGTGCCGTTGATACTGCGGTCTAAGAGATAAAAATTCATACCATCGAGTTCGACGGTGGCGTGTTCGCGTGATGCGTAGCGGTCATCAATCACGATGTCGCAACTGACTGCGCGGCCGAGGCTGATTCTTGTCTGCTGATGATTCAGGTGTATGAGTTGATCAGCATACTTCAGCAGCAGTCCACCATTGTCACCCGGTAGCAGCGGTGTCTGGCGCACGGAGAAAAAACTGTCCGTCAGGTCGGGGTTTTCTTTTTTCCACAACACCTGATAGATGGTGGATGTGATCGTCTGCCCTTTAAGCACCGTTCGAAAAATCGGCCGCGTCACCGCCTTTAGCGCGGCAGACAGCATGGCGTAGGTGGAATCTGTAATCGCAATTTGCTGGGGTAGTGCTACTGCCGCCAAGTAAGCCGCAATGTTGACGGTGTTGCCGAAGACGTCATGTTTTTCAACCATGACATCGCCCGCATGCAGACCCATATGTAGCTCGATGGAGTGGCCTTGCGGCGGATTTGCGGTCACACTGGCCTGTATAGCGCTCGCGGCAAGCACGGCCTGATCTGCGTCCGGGAACACACACATTGCTTCATCGCCGATGGTTTTCACGAGGCGCCCGGCAAAGCCCGGCAGCAGGGCAGTGACTTGATCCAGCCAGGCCCGTTCGATACGGCGCGCAACGCTATCACCGACTGTGCCGAACAGCTCGGTGCTGCCGGTGATATCGGCAAACAGAACTGTCATGTTTGTATGTGTTCTGGTCATTTCGCTGGATTCGCTATTTCTGTGATGTTACCCCCAAGCGGCCGGGCGACCCATGAAATATTCGGGTTAGCCCGTTCATCACTATTTGTTGGCAGACACTGCGCAAACTGAGCGGTGAGGGCTGAAAAACACGGAAGAAAACCAGCAGCTTGGTTAGTTATGGCGAAACATTTTCTTGCAGGCTTGCTTTTAACAAAGAGCGTCGTATACTGTATTTATATACAGCAACTATATTTTCGCCAAAGTTTTCGCCAAAGTTTTCGCCAAAAGAGTCCTGCAAGAGATCCTCTCTTGCGCGGCTACCGCCTGTACTGATCCAACCGCAAATTCTATGTCTTCCCACGTGCCGCCAACCAATGCTTCAATCGTTCAATCGTTGCCGAACATGGCCGCGCTTGGCGTATTTCGTATTGGTGACGATGGACACACGCTTGGCGGAGTGGCATCGGGGAAGGGAATAAAGACGGGGTTTACGCAACTCGATGACGCACTTATCGGGCATGGGTGGTCCAAGGCGGATTTGGCTGAGATTCTGTGTGATGGTTGTGGCATGGGTGAGCTTTCGTTGTTGCTGCCCGCCATTGCCCAACTTCAGGGGCGGCATCAACCACATCGACATCATGTACAAACTATCAAGACCATCCCGACCGCTGGACGTTGTATCTGGATTGCGCCGCCATATGTTCCCTACGCACCCGCACTTGAGGATGCCGGTATCGATTTGAATAGATTGTTTATCGTTGATACAGGAAACAAAGATGCGCCGACCAAAGATGCGCGTGTTGAAGATGCATTTTGGGCGGCTGAACAATCTTTAGCCAGCGGTGCGGTTGAGTGTGTTTGTATTTGGACGGCATCCGCGATTGCAAACACGTCATTACGCCGCTTAAAACACGCTGCCGTGACCGGTGGCGCAATCTGTTGGTTGATGCGCCCCACCGTGTTTGCCCAACATGCCTCGCCTGCTTCGTTGCGTATCAAACTCACGGCCAGTGAGGATGGCGGGCTGATGCTGAATATTCTCAAACGTCGTGGCTTGCCGCCCAACAAGTTAGTTGAGCTACGCCATCGTGATTTGCCATGCCTGACTTCTGCTAGGCGACCCATCACAACCAAGCCTGCGACATCAAGGCCGACTTCGTTACCGCCGCATTCTCCACCGTATTTGTCGCCATATTCGCCACCACATTTACCACCCACACCGTTACGCGAATGGCTCGGCCGTACATTCGGCCAGACAGTCATTAACGGACATGATGCGCCAGTGAGATCTCGTTCAATGGCACCAGATCGTTAGAGGAGCACACTATGTTTTGGATTGCACTGCACTTCCCCCAGTTGGCTATTGACTGTGTTTCTCGTGGTCATGGTGAGACGCTATTATCGAGCTTGCCACTCGTGATTCACGCAGGCCCCGCACAACGGCCTACCTTATACGCCCTCAACTCTGCTGCGCGTGAAGCGGGACTAAAACCCGGCATGGCATTAGCCGCCGCACGAGGTGTATGTGGCACATTAACCGCATTACCGCGCACCTTGGATAAAGAAGAGTCTGCCTTACGGCGTCTTGCGATTCAGCTTGCGCAGTTCACGCCTTCGGTCACCGTTGATCAGGCTTCGCACGGCATTGTGCTTGAGGTATCCACCACCATGACGTTGTTTGGCGGTATTACACAGTTGATCGGCGAAGTCAGACGTACGGTTCGTACCCAGGGCTTTCAGGCGCTGGTAGGGATCGCGCCGACGCCGATGGCCGCGCAGTTATTGGCCCGATTGACGCAATACCAGCCATCGACGCGTATGTGCCGCGATGTCAGCCAGCTATCTGAGCGCTTGGCGGATGTGCCGCTGGCTTTGTTTAACTGGCCGCACGAGACGATCAATACACTCGCCACCCTTGGCCTGACACGTATCAAAGACTTATATCAGTTGCCACGCCACGGTTTGCAGCAACGGTTTGGAGATACGGTGTTGAACGATTTAGATCGTGCACGCGGCTTAGCCGGTGACCCTCGTCAGTACATTGTTTTGCCGGAAAACTTCACGAGCGAGCGCGAGTTTTTATTTGAGATACATGAGAGTGAGCGGCTGATGCCGTTTGCGGAAGCGATGTTTGTTGAAATGGAAGGATTTTTGCGTGCGCGTGGTGCCGCCACACAAACCGCGGTTGTGACACTAAAACATGGGCGTAACGCCACAACGCAAATTACCTTGGGAGCACGTGAACCCGCACGTCATGCCAGCCATTGGTTGCGACTGCTACGCGAAAAATTCGCGCGCGCCGATCTTGCGGCAACCGTAGTCGAAATGTCTATTCAAGCTGATCAGTTCTGTCCTTATCTTGCCGAGACCAACAACCTGCTAAGAAATTCGCTGGCAAACAAACAAGAGTCGGTTAGCAATTTGATGGATCGACTTGCTGCAAGGTTGGGTGAAAAGGCGGTGTACCAGGTTGAAGTGAATAACGACCATCGGCCTGAATTTGCATGGCGTAAACGGATCGATACCAACCCGGTCGCGGCGGCATCCGGGCAGATTAGACAACGCCAATCTCGCCACTATTCTTCTGCGGCGACTTCTTCAGCAACCGCTGCCCGCAGAGCAACCGTTGGCCGTCGCCCGAGCTGGATATTGCGTGAGCCGCGTGCATTGGTTGGCAGCGACGTGCCTCAATATCACGGGCCATTAACGCTGCTCACCGGGCCGGAGCGTATTGAAACCGGTTGGTGGGACGGGAAACCTGTTGCACGCGATTATTTTGTTGCACAAAACCCGCAGCAAGAGGTGTGTTGGATTTATCGCGACTACCGATTCGGGCGTCAGTGGTATTTGCACGGCTTGTTCGCGTAATGCGTTTGATACAGCCGTTGTTATTTTTATTAGTCGCCCATGGTTCCCGGATATGCCGCCCTTAATGTCACCAGCAATTTCACATTTCTGCGCGGCGCGTCACATCCTGAGGAATTAGTCACAGAAGCGGCGCGGCTTAACTACAAGGCTATCGCGATCACCGACGAATGCAGCGTTTCGGGTTTGGTCCGCGCCCATGTGGCGGCAAAAGACTGTGGTATCCAACTCGTCATTGGGGCAGCGTTCAGAATTGATGATGTCCCCTCGATTCGTCGCATCCTGTTACTCGCCACATCGAGAGACGGCTACGGCAATCTGAGTGAGCTCATCACACTGTCCAGACGCCGCTCCAGCAAAGGCCAATATCAATTGTTACTTGCGGATTTGCTGCATACACCGGCGTCAATTGGTGAATGTCTGGTGGTCGTGTTGCCCGATCTCATGGATGTCTTTCTCCCATCCGTCCCATCCACCCCATCCGCCCCATCTGATTCACCTGTCATAGAGGTGTTACGGCAGTTGAAGGCGGTATGTGCGGATCGCTTATGGCTGGGTTATTCGAGGCAATTTTCGGCTGACGATATCGACGAAAAGATACATATTGAATTCCTTGCGAAGGCTGTCGATCTACCGATTGCCGCAACACCGTTTGTAGATTTGCATATTCGTTCACGTAAGCCACTGCTCGATGCGCTGGCAGCGGTACATCATAAAACGACGGTTGACCAATTAGGTTTTGCGGCATCACCCAATACCGAATCACATCTCAAAACGATAACGCGTCTTTTGCGTGAATACCCCGTGACTATGTTGCTGGAAGCCGCACGTATTGCCTCGATGTGTGATTTTTCGCTCGATGAATTACGTTATGAATATCCGCGCGAAGTTGTGCCAGAGGGGGATACGCCAGAGAGTTATCTACGTCGTGTCACCTACCAAGGTCTTGACCAGCGCTACGGCAGACAACATCCACCGATTGTGGTGAAACAGATCGAGCATGAACTCAAATTAATTTCGGACCTTAATTACGAAGCCTATTTTTTGACGATCTATGACATCGTTTTATTTGCGCGTGCCCGTGGCATCTTGTGTCAGGGGCGTGGCTCGGCTGCCAACTCAGCGGTCTGTTATTGCTTGGGCATTACCGAAGTCGATCCCTCGCGCATGCAGCTCTTGTTTGAACGATTTATTTCGCGTGAGCGCAACGAGCCGCCGGATATCGATGTCGATTTTGAGCACGAACGTCGTGAAGAGGTGATTCAGTATCTGTATGAAAAATATGGCCGCCATCGCACCGCATTAACCGCCGCACTTTTTACCTATCGACCAAAAGGTGCAATCCGCGATATGGGTAAAGTGCTTGGGTTATCACTCGACCAAGTTGATAGTTTGTCGCGCACTATCGCGTGGTGGGACGGTCACGCCATCGCGCCTGAACGTTTGCGCGAGGCGGGTTTTGATCCAGACAATCCACTGATGCAAACCGTGTTGTCACTCACACATCAATTGGTTGGCTTCCCGCGCCATCTCTCACAGCATTCGGGTGGCTTTGTGATTGCACGGGATCAGCTCACACGGCTTGTGCCGGTTGAGAACGCCGCCATGCCCAGCCGTACCGTCATTCAGTGGGACAAAGACGATCTGGACGAGTTAGGACTTTTGAAGGTCGATATTTTGGCGCTGGGTATGTTGACCGCCCTGCGCAAGACAATGCAACTCATTAGTGACTACACCCGGCAGCCATTGTGTATGCAGGACATTCCAGCCGAAGATCACGACACTTACCAAATGATTCAACGCGCCGACACCATCGGCGTATTTCAAATTGAATCACGTGCACAGATGTCGATGCTGCCGCGCTTAAAGCCCGCCACGTTCTACGACCTGGTGATCGAAGTGGCGATTGTGCGGCCAGGGCCAATTCAGGGCGGCATGGTGCATCCGTATTTGAAGCGCCGCACGGGCATCGAACCGGTGAGTTACCCGAGCAAAGATGTTGAAGGCGTCTTAAAACGTACACTAGGGGTGTCAATTTTTCAGGAGCAGGTGATGCAACTCGCCGTGATTGCGGCAGGCTTCACCCCGGGGGAAGCGGATCGTCTGCGTCGTGCCATGGCGGCCTGGAAACGCAAAGGCGGTATCGAGCCGTTCCGTGATCAACTCATTAACGGCATGTTGGAGCGTGGTTACACCAGCGATTACGCCGAGCAAATTTATCGGCAGATACAAGGTTTTGGTGAATACGGATTCCCAGAGTCACACGCCGCGAGTTTTGCGCTGCTGGTATATGTCTCGTGTTATCTCAAATGCCACTTCCCAGCGGCATTTGCCTGCGGCTTGTTGAATTCACAACCGCTGGGTTTTTACTCGCCGTCAGCCATTGTGCAAGACGTGCGTCGTCACGGCGTAGTGGTGCTACCGGTAGATGTGATGATGAGTGAGGTGGATTCTTCATTGGTCTCAAACGAGGGGATACTTCTCGAACCCCCAAAAGACTGTCATCCCCGCGCAGGCGGGGATCCAATTTTGATTGCACATCAACAAAATACGAAATTGGATCCCTGCCTACGCAGGGAAGACACCCAGTTTTTAGAAGTTTTCAGTTTAGTAGACACCCCTATTGACGGGCAGTTTCAGGCAAAAATGCCTGAAAACTCCCGTGGATGCTTGGGTTTGGTATTCGAAAAATATACACAAAGCCCACCCCAACTACGCTTAGGTTTGCGCCTCGTACAAGGGCTCTCCGATGCCGCCGCCGCACGCATTGTTGAAGCACGATCGCACAAAGCCTTCATCAACATCGCCGATCTCAAACGCCGTGCGTCACTTGATGAAGGTGATATCAAAGCACTCGCGGCAGCGGACGCCTTCACCAGCCTTAGCGGCAATCGCAGGCATGCCTTATGGTCAGCCCTCGGCACCGGGCGTGATGCGGCCATGTTTATGGCGCCTGCCGATCATGGGCAAGTCAAACTGCGCGCACCAACCGAAGCCTCTGATGTTGTGGCTGACTACCAAACCCTTGGGCTCACCTTGCGCAGCCATCCCATCGCGTTGTTACGAGACAAACTTGATAAAAGCGCACGCTGGTCAGCGGCCAAGATTCGTGTGGCAAGAGCCGGCCAGTTGGTGCGGGTCGCTGGCATTGTGACCTGCCGCCAACGGCCATCAACCGCTAATGGCACCACCTTTGTCACACTCGAAGACGAGACCGGCTACCTGAATGTAATCGTTTGGTCGCGCTTAGCCGAGCGGCAGCGCAAGGAGCTGGTGTTTTCACGTTTGATGGAAGTGGCCGGCACGGTCGAGCGCGAAGGTGAAGTGGTACATGTGGTGGCAGGGCATTTGACAGACAAGACAGCATTGTTAGGTGCGCTTGCTGGTGAGATGGGTGATCTCAATACGACATCGCGGGATTTTCGGTAGAGGTCATTTGGCGGTCAAAATCACGCCCCATCTATTTCCAAAGAGCATCAAATCTGCCAATGAAATGCCATCTTCGCCTTGTATTCGGTAAGGTATATTACCGAAGCTCTGATTAAGTCCACTTTAAGCCCATTTCCCCTCCGCGTTTGCCAGATGCGCCTGCTGCTCGCACTAAAACTTCTCCTCACATATCACCATATGCCGCGTCGACGTTTTTACGAGTTTGCCAACTTCGTCGCGTCGTCTGGCTTAGGACTGAACTTAATCAGCGCTTCCTTAACTTCCATTGATACTTAATTTGACGCAACCCGGGAGCCACCGTGGAATACAACCAACCGCAGAACCCCTACGCTGCACCAACCACCGAAGTGCTGATGGCCAAGCCCGAGTCGGTCGTCGCTAACTTCATCCCCAATGGCCGGTCAACGCCGACTGGGAGAGCAATCGCGTGGATCATGTCTGCATGGCGCCTGTTCACGCTGTCACCGCTCATCTGGGTCGTCAATGTCGTGCTCTACATGATCCTTCGATTTGTCGCCGGTTGGATGCCGTTGGTTGGTTTGCTGCTTGGCCCCGCCCTTTTCGGCTTCTTCATCGGCGCGCTGATGCTTAGTGCTCACAAGCAATTTGATGGTGAGCCCATCGAAGTTGCCGATGTTTTTGCAGGCTTTAAAGCACCACAGGCGAAGCCGCTGCTTATCCTCGGCCTGCTGAATATGGCGGCCCCACTCGCGCTGATGGTCGTAATTGGCGTGTTGATTTTTGTTGTTTTTGGGGTTTCTGGTGCCGTTGGAATCATGCTTAGTGGTGACACAAACGCCATCGCAACCATGATTGCGAGTGCTGGACTTGGTGTAGTGTTGGTGTCGCTGATTGCGATAGCCTTGATAGTGCCGGTGTACATCATGGCTTTTTGGTTTGCCCCAGCCCTTGTGGCAATCAACGGCATGTCGCCCGTGGTGGCAATCTCCCAAAGCTTTGTCGGTTGTCTTAAGAATTTCCTACCGTTTTTATTCTACGGCGTCATATTCCTAGTGCTCATCGTGGTGGGTTCAATCCCATTTTTGTTAGGGCTGCTGATTGTGGTTCCGCTAATCTTGATCTCGACCTATACGGCCTATCGTGACATTTACCTCGGCGATGACGGCCAACGTGTATAAGGTTCAGGAGTTAAGGTGGGCATGATGCTGATTAAGCAAACGTCGTAGAACATGCTCGATACACCGCGTGTTGTGACGACGCCCGAAGGCATTGAATTGACGCTCAACGTTGCAGGCCCCGTTGCGAGGGCGCGCGCTTGGGTCATTGATGCGCTCATCAGGGTGGTTGCCTACATTGCGCTTGCAACAGCCGCGGCAGCATTTGGCGGCTTTGGTACCGGCATCACGTTGCTGTTTTTGTTTTCTGCTGAGTGGGCGTACCCGGTGCTATTTGAAGTTTTTTGGAATGGTGCCACGCCTGGAAAACGGGCATGCCATTTGCGTGTACTGCATGATGACGGCACGCCCGTGTCGTGGCGTGCCTCCGTGATTCGCAACACGATTCGTGCCGTAGATTTTTTGCCATTTATGTACGGCTTTGGGCTGATATCGTGCTTGCTTAATCGCGACTTCAAACGACTCGGCGACCTCGCTGCGGGAACAGTCGTGGTGTATGTGCCGCCGTCACTGGCACTGTCACCGGCACTTCGGGCGGCGACCAGCGCGGTGGCGAGACATCCATTCGTTGAAACGCTGGCGGTACCCCACGCCATACGGGGCGCGAATCACGCCACCAAGCATCCGGTTCCACTGCGTCTTGATGAGCAGCGGGCCGTGATTAACTTCGCCGAACGGCGAGTGCGATGGTCAGACCAACGTGCGAATGAACTCGCGCAGCATGCAAGTGAATTGATTGAGGGGGCGCAAGGGGGGGCGGCAGTCGATCGCCTCGTTCGGCTCGCCGATGAATTCACCGGGCGACGTGCGAACGCTGCCAAAGAGATGGGAAGGCGCTAATGCGACAAGATGCGTTTGAGGCGCGCTACCGCGATCAATGGGCTGAATTTGACGACTGGCTTAAGCGTGAGGGGGGTGGCCAAGCCGTCGATGGAAAAACATATTTCGCGGCGAGTGATTTCGCGTACCGCTATCGCCAGCTTGCGCGGCACTTGGCGTTAGCGCGTGACCGCCAATATGGTGCAGAGCTCGTTGCGCAGCTTGAATCGCGGGTGTTGGCAGGGCATCAGGCCCTCTATGGCGCAAGCCACGCCGCGTCGACCGGCGGCGTGATTCAGTTTATCCGCGCGACGTTTCCGCAATTGGTCCGCAAGCATTGGCGAAGTGTGTCACTCGCTTCATTTTGTTTGTTTGGCCCGATGCTGGCCATCACTGTTGCCATTCAATACTTCCCAGACTTCGCCTATGTATTGATGTCCGCAGAGGAGCTCGCGGCCGTCCAGCAAATGTATGACCCTGCAAATCGCATCTTGGGGGCAGGTCGCGACGCAGGCAGTGATGTCGCGATGTGGGGGTTTTACATCATGAATAACGTCCGTATCGACTTTCAGTGTTTTGCCGGGGGCATCTTATTCGGCGTGGGCTCGATTTTCTTCATGATTTTCAACGGCGGACATATCGGCGCGATTTCCGGTTATCTGACACAGCTTGGTTATATTGAAACATTTTGGGGATTCGTTGCTGGCCACAGTTCGCTTGAGCTCGTCGGTGCCGCCCTGTCCGGTGCGGCTGGTCTACAGATTGGCTATGCGCTAATTGCGCCGGGTGCACGATCACGACTGGAGGCGCTGAAATTTGCGGCGATTGACGCGGTGCAGATTCTTTACGGCGCGGCGGCGATGACATTTATGGCCGCCTTCATCGAGGCGTTCTGGTCTGCATCGCGGGTGCCGCCAGTCGAAGTGAAATATGCGTTCGGCATCATCGGCTGGATCTTGGTACTGTCTTACTTTGCGCTTGTGGGTCGCACGCGTGTCGCCGCATCGCCCGCATCGCCCTCAGTGCCCGCATCGCCCTCAGTGCCCACAATACTGACCACAGGCGCTGCTGAGTCAGGGGTATCTCGTGCGGCTTGAAGATATGGCGGTTCGCCTACGTGCGCGAAACGCCTACGAGGCGATCGATCTTGGCTACGCCATGACCCTGGCGTGGCGTCGTGACTTGTTTCCCATCTGGGCATCGGTCTATGTCACGGCCGCTGTCGTGATTAACTTACTCTGCTTCGCCTCGCCGATCATTGCCACCCTCCTGATTTGGTGGCTTAAACCTGCGTTTGATCGCGTGATCCTCCATGTGCTCGCTGGTGCAGCTTTTGGCGCACCGCCCACGCTCGCGAGTACCTGGCGAAGCCTGCCGTCGTTATGGTGGGGCAATGGCTTGCTTGCAGCATTGACGTGGCGACGAATCGATAGTGCGCGCTCGTTTTCGCTACCCGTAACGCAGCTCGAACGTCAGACCGGCAAAGTGGCGCGAACACGGCGCACTGCATTGGGCCGCGAGGGGCGCGGTGCGGGCATGTGGTTGACGTTGGCGTCGGCGAATTTTGAAATCATATTCGTGCTGTCGATTTATGCGTTTGCGGAAATGTTTCTACCCGGCGACGTGGGCGCGATCAATCCATTCCGTTGGCTGACAGAGCCGCCACCAGACTGGCTGCAATATGTGTCGAACGGCCTGACTGCGCTGGTGGTTCTATTGCTTGAGCCTTTTTATGTGGCTGGCGGATTCGCGCTCTATCTCAATGCCCGCACCGTGCTCGAAGGTTGGGATATCGAGCTTGCGTTCAAGCGCATGTCATCACGTCTGCTAGACGTGCGCGCTCGTGCCACTCAAACCGCAGATTGGGTGAACGACGGGCGACGCATAGCCAAGACGATCTCTGGCGCAATGATGTGTTTGGTCGTAGCTATTGCATTCGCGTTGGTGATGCCGATGTCGGATGCGTTGGCGCAATCGTGTCGTCTCGACGGCACCGACACCGAGGACGACCGAAGTGCATTGAATACAGTGCTCGGCCAGATGAACGACCTCGATCATGAGACGCTCTCATTGCGCGGGCTCGATACTGCATCAGCAATATTGACGCCTGAAACTGGCGCGACTGCACGCGCGGCGAAAATACTCGCCGACCCGATGTTTGGTGAATCGCGGGCTACGTGGCGTATCAAGTATGTTGGACCAGGGGGTGAGCAGAAGAAAAAAGAGTCGTCCAATTTTGAGTGGCTGCAGAAATTTGGTGAATGGCTGTCCTACGCCCTGCGAGCGCTGGCATGGGGTTTAGGGGCCGCTGCCATTGTTGGTCTTTTATACGTGCTGATTCGACGATTGGAAGGACGCACATGGCAGCGCACCGCACGCGGGCCGGATATGTTGTTTGGCCTCGACGTACGACCAGAGTCACTGCCTGACGATGTTGCTCAGGCCGCGCGCCAAGCGCTCCAAGCCGGTGACACACGCCTCGCATTATCATTGTTATATCGCGGTGCATTAGTGTCACTCATCACCGATGGGCGTTTTGACATCTCACGCGGTGATACTGAAGGTGTTTGTGAGCGGCATGTCGCAGCAAGTTACGGCGGTAGCAAGGCGGAGAAGCCCGCCTACTTCAGCAGACTTGTCAATACTTGGCAGCGCGTGGCGTATTCACATGAACTGGTAGGGCAGGTCGATGTCGCGCCGCTGATTGAAGCATGGTCGCGCTATTTTTCAGTGGCGCGTGCAGTACAAGGCAGAGTCGCAACACCCAACGTCGCCGAGATTGCGAGATGAAGCTAATGCGATTTTCGCGGTCAACGTGGGGCTGGATTGCCTTCGGGGTGGCGCTACTCGCCGTTGCGATATACGTCGCGGTGCACTGGTTTGAAGTTATCGACGACACTGAATGGATTGGGGTCAAAGGCGAGGCGGCCGTCAACCCCTACTTGGCGCTTGAAAAATTATTGGTGGAGCAAGACGCGCGTGTCACGCCGCTACGCAGCATCGCCGCACTCGACAAACAGTTGGCAGGCTCCTCATCTCGTGTGCTGATTTTGGCGGATAGGCGCTTGCCCTACATGACGCCTGCGCGGGTGGCGGCCATCGAGCGTTGGGTCGATGCAGGCGGTCATCTCATCGTCGAAGCGGAGACGCCACATTTAGATGACCCGTTACTCATGCGTTGGTCGCTTGACCGTAAGCGCTTAGTTTGGCAGCGTGGCCAAATGGTCGAAGCTGAGCGCAAGCGGCCGATTAAAAATTCACCCGCCAATACCCATGAGACAGACGAGAGTGAGGCCGTACCTGATGATGCTGACGCTGAGGAGGAAGTTCTGGTTGAGCCAGCACCAAATGGCGGGCGGCGTTCCCGCGGAGCGTCGCCATTTTCACTCAACCAGACTTTGCCACCATTGCAAAACATGTCGCGGGTGACGCTAAGTGACGGCATGACATTCCGCGCACGGTTTGCCGCCTATCAGAATCTTGTTGTTTCGCCCACAGCCAGTGGCAGGCAGATCGATTCCGCAGTGCTCATTCGCGATCAAAATGGGGGACGTATCGCAGAAATACCGATGGGACGTGGACGTGTGACCGCCATCAGTAACTTCGATTTCATTGCATGGAAGTCGCTTTCGAGCGACGATCATGCCGAATTGATTTGGCATTTAGTGACTCAAAGTCGCGAGCAAGAAGCGCCGACCGTGGCGATGTTGACGCGCCCCATCAGTACGGGTTTTGGTGACTGGCTCGGCGCGAACGCCTGGATGGTTCTGATCTCACTCGCGGCACTGATCGCGGTGTGGATTTGGCATGTGCTGCCGCGCTTTGGACCGCTGATGCCCGCTACGGCACCGTCGCGGCGCAGTCTTGGCGAGCATATTCGCGCGGCTGGTGGTTGGCTGGCGCGGCGGGGCGAATGGTCTGCACTCATCGAGCCAGTACGCGCACGATTTTGGTCACGTCTGATGATTCGGCATCCGCGTGCAGCAAGCATGACGCTTGGTGAGCGCTTGCAATTGGCTGCCTCGCTGACGGGGCGATCGCTTGCTGATATCAATCGCCTGCTCACCGCCGACATACTTTCACGCCGAGATTGCTTGGGAGCCATCAAGACGCTCATGGCTGCGACGGCGCGTCTGGATGGCGACGCAATGCGTGTTCGGCGCGGCAGCAAACCACGTTGATGCGTACCAACAACATATCCTATCTCACACCTGACCAATTCAATACCAACGCAGGACATCAATATGACTGAACAACATCATCTGACTTCAAACCAAGCGGCAACGATTGAATCGGCGGGGCCATCGGTACTACTCCCCGAAAAGGTTGCCGAGGCGGCGCGTGTATTGAGGGCGATTCAAGATGAAATGCGTGTTGCCGTCGTCGGGCAGGATGACATCATTGCACAAGTGCTGCTGGGGCTTGTTGCGGGTGGTCATGTGCTGATCGAGGGGGTGCCGGGTCTGGGTAAGACTCTGCTGGTGAAAGCGCTCGCAAAAGCATTTGATGGCGAGTTTTCACGCATTCAGTTCACGCCAGACTTGATGCCTTCTGATATCACAGGGCATACGCTGTTTGATGCGCGATCAGGTGAGTTTCGCACCCGACACGGGCCAGTATTTACCCATTTGCTTCTCGCCGACGAAGTTAACCGTGCGCCTGCCAAAACGCAGTCAGCCCTGCTGGAGGTGATGCAAGAGACGCAAGTGACCATCGAAGGAACGCATTACCCGTTGAGTGCTCCCTTTATGGTGCTGGCGACACAAAACCCGATTGAGCAGGAGGGAACGTATCCTCTGCCTGAGGCACAGCTTGATCGTTTCCTGCTGAAAATCCGTATTGATTATCCAACCGATGAGGCTGAGGCGGCTATGGTGCGTGCGGTGACAGCCATGTCGGTTGCAGACAAACTTGATGTTGCCAAGGTGGCGACGATTGTCAAGCCGGAGACGATTCTGGCATTACAGCGAATTGCGGCCGCAGTGGTGGTTGATGAGCGGGTGCTTGAATATGCCATCAAGCTCACGCGTGCGACGCGCGACTTTCCGTTACTGGCAGCCGGGGCGGGGCCCCGTGGCGGGATTTCGTTGGTACGCGCGGCAAGGGCGCATGCATTGATGAACGAACGTGGCTTTGTCACCCCCGATGACGTGAAAGATGTCTCGCTCGCGGTCATGCGACACCGCGTGCGCGCATCGCCAGAAATGGAAATCGAGGGCCGTGATGTGGACTTCGTCCTTGGTGAGTTATTCAGCCAAGTTGAAGCACCGCGAGCGTAATGTAGTCGATTCGTAACGACGACGATGTTCGTAACGACGACGATGCGTATGCAATCTCCGCCCGATCAAGTCAGTTGGCTACCTGTGCCCACGACGAGATTGCTGGTCGCCGTCGGCGCAGTGTTGATGTTGTCGATTGTCGCCTCAGTTGCCGTCATGACCGTGGCAGCGGCATGGCAAGTTTGGGGGGTGAGTGTTGGTTTGTTGCTCGCCATTGCGATCGCCGATGCCTTGGTGGTGAGTCAACGTGCGCGTGCGCTGGGCACGCTAAAGGTCACGCGACGTGTACCGCATACGCTTCCGGTGGGCGTCGTATCTGAGGTTGCGCTGAGAGTCGCCAACCATAGCGGCTATACCACCACAGTTTGGCTCTATGATCTTCATCCAGTGCAGTGCACAGCGGCACAGATGCCGTTCAAGGTCACGATTCCGCCGGGAGGGTTCGCACAACTTCGATATCCGCTAACGGCAAATGAGCGCGGTAATTTGCAGTTTGCGGGCACCGCCGTTGCACGGCACTCGCCGCTTGGATTGTGGCAGTCGCGGATCGTGCTGGCGACCGCAGAAAGTGTACGCGCCTTTCCAAACTACGCCGCCGTCACGCGATATGCACTGCTCGCGGTCGATCATCGGCTTTCACAAATTGGGGTGCTCAAACGTCGGCGTCGTGGTTCTGGCATGGACTTTCACCAGCTCCGCGATTATCGCGATGGTGACTCGCCAAGAAGCATAGACTGGAAAGCCACATCGCGGCGCGTTCGCTTGATTTCGCGTGAGTATCAGGATGAACGCGATCAGCAGGTACTCTTCCTGCTTGACTGTAGTCGCCGGATGAATGCAAAAGACGATACGCTCTCGCACTTTGATCACACGCTTAACGCGATTTTGCTGATGACATTCGTCGCGATACGTCAAGGCGACTCGGCCGGGCTGATGACCTTTGGTGGGCATTCAGATGTCGCCGAATGTTTTTTGGCACCCAAAAAATCCGCTGAAACGATGAGCCGATTCTTGAATGCGCTCTATCCACTCCAGCCGTCGCTGCGAACGCCAGACTACTATCAGGCTGCGCTAGACGTCGGGCGACGCTTGAATAAACGCGCACTGATTGTCGTCATTTCAAATCTGCGCGACGAAGATGAGGATGGACTCGACGCGGCGTTAGCGCAACTGAAGCGTCGGCACTTGGTGGTGTTTGCCAATCTCAAAGAAAAATCAATCGAGGTTCAGCTTCGCCCAGATCGCACGCTACGCGAGGCTGAGCTCATCGATCACGCGGCAGCACTCGCCTACGCCATAAAGCGCGACGCCGTATTGGCGCGGATGCGAGCCCGCGGTGTTCGGGTGCTCGATGTCGTGCCCGACCAGTTGCCAATGGCATTGGTCAATCGCTACCTCGACATGAAGCAAAGTGGGGTCATCTGAGATAATCATCGGTTCTACAAGATGGTCTGCCTCAACATCACTCACTGGGAAAACGGTAATGTCTCGTCGCTATTTTGGTACCGATGGTATCCGCGGCAAAGTTGGCGAAGCGCCAATCACGCCTGATTTTGTGTTGAAGCTCGGTTTTGCTGCTGGCCGAGTGCTTGCCGGTGCGGATGCGCCAGGCAAGAAGGGCGGAAAGCCCGCCGTGTTGATCGGTAAAGATACGCGCATCTCTGGGTACATGCTGGAAAGTGCGCTTGAGGCGGGCTTTGCTGCGGCAGGCTGTGATGTCCTGCTGGTCGGGCCGATGCCAACACCCGGCGTGGCGTTCCTCACGCGGGCGCTCAGACTCTCTGCTGGCGTGATGATTTCGGCATCGCACAATCCGTTTGACGACAATGGCATCAAGTTTTTTTCGGGCGATGGCATGAAGCTGCCAGATGCGGTTGAAGCGGCTATTGAGACGGCGATTGATTCGCCGATGCAGTGTAAGCCCTCGTTAGCGTTGGGTAAGGCGCGCCGTGTCGAGGATGCGGCCGGACGCTATCTTGAATTCTGCAAAAGCACGTTTCCGAACGCACTCAACTTGAACGGCATGAAGATTGTCGTGGATTGTGCGCATGGTGCCGCCTACGATGTCGCGCCGAAACTCTTCTATGAATTGGGTGCCGAGGTGATTGCCATCGGTGATCGCCCGGACGGCCTCAACATCAACGCGGGTGTTGGTGCCACACATACCAAAACCATGTCCGCCAAAGTGGTCGAAGTCGGCGCCGATATGGGTATCGCGCTCGATGGTGACGCCGATCGACTGATGATGTGTGATGCTAGCGGAAGAGTATTCGACGGTGATCAATTGCTCTACGCGGTGGTGAAAGATCGATTGGCGAATGGTCAGCTTAAAGGTGGTGTGGTCGGCACCCTGATGACCAACTTTGCATTTGAGAAAAAGCTGGCGGCGATGAATGTGCCGTTCGCGCGCGCCAAGGTCGGTGATCGTTACGTCTTGGAGATGTTGATCGCGCGCGGCTGGGAATGCGGCGGCGAAAACTCCGGCCACATTCTTTGCCTCGACAAACACACCACTGGCGACGGCATGATCTCGGCACTGCAGGTGCTGGCGGCGCTCGCACGCAACCGCGTGGCGCTCGCCGACTATGTGGCAGATCTCGTGATGTCCCCGCAGGTGCTCATCAACATTCGGACAGCAGGTAAGTTCGACTTTGCGGCATCGAGCGCGGTGACGCAAGCCGTCCGCGCCGCCGAAGTCACACTCGCTGGCAGCGGTCGGGTATTGCTCCGCGCATCGGGTACCGAGCCACTGATTCGCGTGATGGTCGAAGGTGAGAACCATGACCTTGTGAATTCGCTTGCGAAATCAATCGCCGCCGTGGTTGAAACCGAATCAAAAGGGAACTCCTAAAAACCGTCACGAGCGGGTGAAGTTGGCAGTGAGGAGCGGACACGTACCCAGTGTACGGCGAGCACCGGAACTGACAGATTCGCCCGCGCAGTAGGTTTTTAGAAGTTCCCAAAAAAGTAAACCCTAGGAAAGACGGGCAGGTACAAGCAAAAACGCTCGAAGATGCCCGCCAATCGGCGACTTTTTGATAAGGGCACTTCTATAAACCGGCTGCGCGGGCGAATTTGTCAATTCCCAAGTTTGTCAAATTCGTCGTCGTACACGGGGTACGTGTCCCGCGTTTGCCCACCCCGTCACCGCTAACTTCCCCCGCTCGCGATGGTTTCGAGAAGTTCCCAGGTGGGGCTGCCAATTCGTTGGGGACACTACCGCCCAAGTGAAGAATGTCGTTCATGCCTAAAAAGTACGAAGAGGTATGAAGAAGTACGAAGAAGTACGAAGCTTTAGGTGTGGTGTACGGCAGATATTCTGCTGACTGCAATGAATTCTTAACAATTGACTGGCAACCTATCTATCGTCAAACGTTGCCTGTGCTTTCCAAAAACATTTAAGGGATTCAAATATGAGCAGAATAATAAAGAGTATGTTGCGAGCTGGCGTGTTTGGAGTCTCCGCGTCGGCGGGTTTAGTCTGTGCCCAAGTGTCAGACAACACATTCAGCGGTAAAGCTGCGTTGTTTTCCGAGTACGAGTATCGCGGCATTTCCCAGACATCGGAGAAGCCCGCAGTACAACTAAACTTGGACTACGCGCACAAAAGCGGTTTTTATGTCGGCACTTTCGTATCCAATATCAATTGGCTGAAGGACACGGCCAATGCAAATGGCTTTACCAGTAATGCCAATATCGAATGGGATATCTACGGTGGTTTCAAGTTTGACGTAGCGAAGGATGTCACGATCGACATCGGCTATCTTCATTACGAATTTCCTAGTGCTGGTGCCTTTATTCCTAAGCCCAATACTGATGAAGTTTATGTTGGCGCAAGCTACGGTCCGGCCGCACTCAAATACGCCCAGTCGACAAGCAACACCTTCGGTGTAGAGAACAGCAAGGGTTCGAGTTACATTGAATTTGCAGTTAACTACCCGTTGCCCGCGATGCCTAAATTGACGATTAACGCATTGGTCGCCCAGCAGAAGTATAAGAACAACGGATTCTTGGACTACACAGTCTCAAAGATCGGCGCCACATATGATCTCGGTGCTGGCCTAAACGTTGGTGCTTATTTCAAGAACACTGACGCAAAAAAAGTTTGGTACACGGTTGATGGCAAGGACTGGAGTAAGAATCGTCTAGTCGGCTTCGTGTCGTACTCGTTTTGATCGCGTTGCGACGGCCACGGCGTGAAGCGTGGCCGTCGTTGCTGACATTCGGTTAGCGCTTGCTCGTCTGAATGCTCGACGGATTGCGATACTGTGGTTGGTCAGACGAAAAATCGCTCGCCCACTCCCACGCGTTTAACCGCGCCCCCATGAAATTTTCAGGCTCGCCGCCAATGCGCTGACGATGCCTGTCGAAGCAAGCACCGCAAGCTGTACTGTAGCCGCCTCCAACTCGCTGATTGACAAGCTGCTCACAATCGAAAGCCCGAGCCACTTCGAGACGAGCGTCGAAAGTAGTGGCACAGCGATATATGCCACGACGACGCCTAAGCTGATCCCGGCAATGGACAGGCCTAACGATACGAACCAACCTCGACCAAAGCGGTACACGATGTGAGCCACGGGGGCGGCGCTCGCGTTCGATGGCGGTGTGTGGGACGAATCAGCATACCGCACTAAGAGCGTCATTGCGATAGCCACTCCGCCTAGCACGAGTAATTGAAATGCGAATGAGGCAGTATGCACTGCGGTACGCAGCCCCTCGGTAAGGCTATCGAGTTCCGTCAACAATTCGGCTGAGAATGCTGCCATTAGCCCGGCATCACGCAAATCGTGTCTTAAGCGATAGGCGTCGGCGATCGTATGCGTGGAGATCAGCAGTGCTTGAGCTTGGGCAGTTTCGCGATAGTGCAACTGAGCCAGCGAGGTAATGGGCACTAGCGTGACGTTGTCCCACGGCGTGCCGGTTTCCTTCAATCGCCCGACAACCAAAAAGTCAAGCGCGTGGCCTACGTCGTGCTGCGAATCATCGTCGCTGTCGTGGACAGGCCTGAATGTCGTCCCAAGCGCCGATTTCACCTGATAGCCAACGACTGCCTCAAGAGGGCCATCAAAAAGGCGCCCTTGTTCTGGCTGCGCTTGTTGGGGGCGATCAAAGAATGCGGCGCTTGTACCCACCATGGGGCCGCTATCTGTGCTGTCGCCAAATGCAAGCGGAGCGATACTCCGAATGCTTGGATCTGCGGCGAGACGCTTTAACTGCGCTTCGGGAATTGGTCCTAGCGATTGCGGACGCAGAAAAACGGTGCCGAGCAGTAGGGCGTTTGAGCTTCCCGGGGTGCCGACCAATAGATCAAATTTGTCCACTGCTCGCGTTACGGCTTGGCGCAATCCTCGTTCCAACGCGTTCATGGTGTAGCCGAGCGCTGTGGTTAGGCTAATCAGCAATACAATTGAGAGCGACGCGATGGGGTGGCGGTAGATCACGCGCCCCGCGTGTTGAACGGTGTTCATGACAAGTTGATTGAGTGTCAATCGTGAACAGTGCTGCTTGTCCGCGAACGGGGAATGTTAGCGGCGCACTGGCTCGACGACAGAATCGATCATCCGCAGTTGGCTCACCATCCCAGTGACAGGATCGAGCTTTGGCCCGAGTTCTAGCGTTCCGGTCACGTTAATTGGCGCAGTGGGGTTGGTCACGGGAGCAACGCCTTTTGTGTAAGCGACAATGATATCAATTGGCCAGTTATTGTCCGAATTGCAGTACGGGCAGACGTGCATGGAAGAGCGCGTCAACATCATAAACTCGGCCTCGGCACGGAAAGGTACGGCCGCAAATGCGGCGATGCGAACACGCTTGCCCTCAAGTGATCGTGCCAACGGCGAAAAGCTCGCGCCTTGTGGCCCGCTACCAGAATAGATCTGGTCAAAGCGAATTTCACGAACCTCTTTAGTATCTGCCGCGAATACATCTGTGCAGGGTAGACAGCCTGCAAAACACGCTGCGATGATAAGTTTCCTAAGCCACATAGCCGCCCCAATCAGACACTCTAGATAAAGTTACTACTGTAGACGCCCGACATGACGAAAACGTGACGATCCAAACCGTGGTTTGTAGTCTTGTTGTACGTCAGCGCAGGCTTGGTGTTGAGCGATCCTTGGTGCTCGTTCCCGGCGGTGTGGGCTGCACGAAACCCAGTTGTCGAAGTGCGTCTGCCGCATCTGGACGTCGCGGCTGCAAGGCGTTGAGTTCGGTCAGGAGCGGCGCAGCAAGTGCGCGATCATGATGGCCGACCGCAATCGCAAGCCGCAGCAAGGGATCGTAAGCAGGCCGGAAGTCGGGACTGATTTTCAGGACGTTAAGCAGTGGGTCTCGCACCTGCGCAAGCATTCTAACGGGGTCGGCAAATGGCTTTATTGCTCGCCCGACATCAATGAAATAGTTTCTAGCCGACCAGTAGATAGATAAACGGGTTGCAAATTCATCGTCCGGCGTCAACAGGAGGTCGCTTGGCCGGATGTCCACTTGACTCAGAAGAGAATGGATGCGATCGCGTGGCGCAGAACTTGGCGCGTAGGTTTCCTGTGGCGCAAGGTGGGATACGATTGGATGGTCATCGGTGTTGATTGGCGCGTTGGCCGCGAAGCGGATTAAAGCCTCTGGGCCAGCGATAAAACTGCCGAACAATGCGATTTCATCGGCGAAGCCAAAGTCCTGTGGGCGATGAGTAGAAGCGATGCTGTTGAGTCGGTCTACGATTTTTGCGCGATCAAAATAATGGGTCTCAGCGCGGCCGATCAACCCGACGACGGGTGTCTCAAGACTGTTGGTTGCGATTACCGCTGAACTATTTGGATAAATGGAGATGAACGTCTTAACAATGATGCGCAGGGTAGCAAGATCGAGTTGATGTAGCGGCAACCACTGGCAGAATATTCCGTCGGTTGCCAAGCGCGCACGGACTGCGGCAAAGTGTTCGCGTGTATATAACGAACCAGAACCGCTTCGCGCCGGGTGAAAGTTGTCAGCGACAATCAGATCGTATTGCTGCGTGCTGGTACGGACGAACCGGCGTGCATCGGCGCTGGCGAGGTTCAGGCGCGGATTGGCTCCGGTCGCTGAATCTGCAAGGTTTTTTCGAAAAATTGCAGAGGCTTTGATGACTTCGGGCAGCAGTTCTACTGCGTCAACGACAAGTGTCTTTTCATCTGCCGCAACCGACGCCGTAACGCTGGTTCCTACGCCAAGAAACAATGCGTGTTTTGGCGAGGGGTGGAGTAGCGTGGGGATCAGTGCCTGTCGGGCATCTGCGTAGAGTGTCGCGCTGCTACCCTCTTGCTGGCGATTGTTGATGCGTAGTCGAGCAACACCATCTGCATCTGCAACCACACTCACGGCGGCCAATGCCCCGTCTTCATAGCTGATAATTTTGCCGCCCGCTGGCACGTCAACAAAGCGTAGAGACGGTGCCCAAATCATTAACGCGGCGACACTTGACATTGCATAGGCCACGCGAATCTTCGACCAGGTTTTAGCAGTGAGCAATGATAGATAGCCCACGGCAATTAGCAGAATCGCCGTCTTTGCACCTGCGACCGGCAGCATCGCAACGCCAAAAAGTAATGGCGCAACGGAGGCACCCGCGGTGTTCAACGCGAGCGCTCTACCGAAGCTAATGCCTTGCGCAGGGGCTTCAGCACAGAGGTGGCTAAACAATGCGCCCATTGCGATGGTCGGTAGCAGGAACGCTGCGATTGCGATTGCAGATTCGGCCGCTAGTGCCGCCGTCATGGTCTGTCCGAGAATCGCGGCGACTTCAACGCTGAGCCACTGCGACGCGCCGAGGCAGAGTAATCCGACGAGGCAGGTGAAGGCGAGCAATTGCAGTAGGCGATCCCGCAGCAAAATCGCGCCGTCGGAGGCGATGGGGGTGTCTTTGCTGAGCATTGTGAGCCAGGTTCCAGCCCAGCGCCAATACGCGGCTGCGCCGATTGCTGTGCCGACCAGATATACGGCCAGCATGATAGCGAAGGTATAAACGGTATTCTCTGTGACAAGGCTGAGTACCCGGATTGCGACGACTTCATAGCCTATTCCCAGTAGTCCGGTTAAAACTAGGAGTATCGCGAGGCGTTTCTGGTGGGTCGGTTGGAGTTGGGGTTGGGGTTGGGTTTGTAGCGTAAGCGGTACTTGCTTTAGCGCGACGGATTTCTTGCCAAACAGTGCTAGCGATGCCGCCGCACAAAATACGTTCAGAACCACGCAGACGATGGCCGTTTGTGAGAAGCCAATCGCAGGGATCAGCCAAAATGTGGTGCAGATGACGCCGAGCACGGCACCAAATGTATTTGCGGCGTACAACGCAGCGATGTTACTTGTGTCTCGACGAAACGGCGAAAGGTATTTTTCTAACGCCGGTAAGGTGGCACCCATTGCGGATGTCGCCGGTAGCAATAGCACTGCAGTCGCGGCAAAGGCAATCGACCATTGCCAAGCCGGGCTGGGGCGCTCACCGATCAATGCAAGGATATGCTCAGAAGCAGGACCCATGAAAAAAATCAAGGCGAGGCTCCATCCGCCGGCAATTGTTTCGCAGGCGGCATACCAGCGACCTGGATAGGCACTAGCGGCAATTCGATCGCCGAGAAAAAATGCGCCGGCGGCAAAGCCGAAGAAGAAAGCGCAAACAACGGCGAGCACTGCGGCGGATTCGTGTCCAAGCCAAAGTGCGTTCTGATGAGTCCAGACAATTTGATAACCCAGGGCAGCAAAGCCCGATGCCAACATGACGCCGATGGCGAGTCGGTGGTGGCTATCGGACCAATTCGCGGGTGTGTTGACTGCTGACTTGGGGACCACGCCCTTGTCGGGCGCACTCGTTGTCTTAGCCATTAAACGAAATCCGGTAGCCCCACGAATCGAACCCACCCGGTATGGCATTGAAGGAGAGCGTGATGCGCTGTTCGCCCTGATTTGGCGGAACGGCGTGCATCAAATAGCTCGGAAAAAGAACCATGTCGCCGGGGGTAGGTTCTGGGCTCACCCACTTGTCGGCGTTGAAAGGTCCGGTCACGACATTTGCATGGTCGTTCTTAAACGCGAAATCTGTACCGCCCGGTGACTTCATAAAGACGGTGCAAGAACTTGGATGTGTCTTAGTCAAATACACAACACCAGAAATGAAGCTATTTGCATGGTTATGCATCGCCTGATGGCCACCCGTATCAAGCACGTTCACCCACATTTCCTTAAGTGCCCAAGCCAACCGCTCGCCAAACATTGCTGCACCGAAGTCAGTAAGATGAGAAGTGATCGCGCTGGCCGCGTCCACTAAAAGCGGGCTGTCGCGTGGCTGCAGCATACCGGTATGTGACAGCTTGGGCGAAGTATTGTTTGTCCGGTCGGCGGCGCGGCTAAAGTGTACGACTAACGCCTTGACGAGATGGGCATTCAGCGCGCCAGAGACACGCATAAAAGGGACTGGGAATAGCGGAATGATTTCTTGCATGGTGTGCAGCCTGTTGCATTTCCGTGAAGGAGCGGCAGCATATCCGAAGGCGGCGTGTTCGGCAATCCTTCGCCCGCTGGGTCGAAGGACCTTGCCTCTGGGCGATTGGACGGTTCCGGGTTTGACCAACACGCGCCTTCCTCCCGCAGCATAGTCGGCTACGCGTTGGGCGGTCAGACGGTTCGTGTCACGGACTTGTCATCATCCTCTCGTACGATGCGACACATTCATTTGCAATGCCATGGCCGCACATCATGCTGTTGCAATTCTGCTTTCTAAACTCAGAATAAAGGAGCTCACATGACTCACGAATTCATCAAGCGTAAGGTCGTCATTGCTGTATCGGCAGCACTGAGCGCGACTGCAGTGCTATCGATTGCAACGACGGCTGCGGCACAAAAGGTGCCGGGCAAATATGTGAGTGGGGATTTTCATAATCATTCGACCTGCTCCGATGGGTCGATCTCAATGCAAAAGCTCGTTAAGAAATCGACTGATAAAACCGATACCCCGTGGGGCCTTGATTGGTTTGTTCAAGCAGGGCATGGCGGAAGCGGAAACCGGAACTGCTCGTTGGTCGAAGATTCCTCGCTGGCAACCCCGCTTTATCCGTACAGCGGAGCCGGGCCCACCACGACTTGGGCGGCGAGTCCGGGCGTGGGGGTGAATAACGTCAAGGGTAATCTGGTTGGCTCAGCAACGAACCCAAATATGTGGCGTTGGCAGTCAATCCAAGAAGTGCAATATCAGGTGACGGAGTATCTTAACAAGCTCAAAGACATTCCGCTATTCCTCGGCTTGGAGTCGGTTGTCGCAGGCCATGAGCACTCGTCGATGTCGGTTATCACCGGTCAAATGCCCGCGACTGGTAGTGGTACGCCGGTGACAGTGCCCGGCTATGTTCCGCTCGGTGCCTATGTCGCGAGCGGTAACGCAAACGCACTCGCGCAGTGGTCGTATTGTTTTGATCGTGGCGACACTGACACCAGCAGGGGAAACAATAGGGCAACCGGACAAGGTAATAACTGGGACTGCTCGGTTACCGGCAGCGCAAACGCGGCAGATGCTAGCTGGAACACAACCGCACGCAAACTCATTCAAAGTGGCACCACCGGCGTAGGCGAACGCGGTCACCTGAAGACAGTCGAAGCGATGAAATGGATGAAGGAGTTTCATCCAAACGCCAGCTACTACGTCCCAGCCCATTTGGAGCGTGCGGGGCCGTTCAACCCGAACGGTAATAATGGTTTTAACATTGAGCATTTGCGGAACTTCAATAACGCAGCCCCGCGCGTCGCGTTTGGCATGGAAACGCAGCCGGGGCATGGCGCCTCGGATCAACGAGGTGAATACACAATCCGTCGTAACAATATCGGCGGAGTATTCACAGATTCAGTTGGTGGTACGACCTACGGTGGCACTGGTGTATACGGTGCGCAAATTGGCGGTGTATGGGACGCGCTGTTGGGTGAGGGTCGCAACTTCTGGTTCTTCGCAAGCTCTGACTGGCACAACCGTGGGATTTTTGGGCCAGATGAGCGTCGCTCGACGCAAGATTTCTACCCCGGTGAGTACCAGCGTAACTACACAATGGTGAGAAATGGGGGTGGTGCCAAGCTAACACCCCAAATGATCGTAGATGGGCTTCGCACGGGTAACACCTATGTCTCGTCGGGTCAGATAATTGATCGATTGGCCTTTATCGCATGCACCACCAGCCGCGCCGCTCGCGGTGGTCGCACCGACGCACAGGTCGAGCAGCTTGCGATCAATGCTGCGTTCGATAACACCGATGTGGATGCAAAAGGTTGCGTAACAATGGGCGAAAAGTTGGTGGTGCCAGCGGGGGCAGACGTTGTTGTGTCGATCGTTGCGCGTGACCCGGCAGGATCAAATTATTCGCCATACACGTTTGCTAACCCTTCGCTGGCGCAGGTCGGTATCACGCAGCCGCTCAATTTTCCTGTGCTCGATCACATTGATGTGATACGCGGCCTAGTGACAGGCTACAAAGCGCCGACTGCTTCAGATTATGCGGGCCAATGGCCCAATGACTGGATCAGCAATCCGAACTTAGCCAACGTGCCAGCAGCGGCGAAAAATACGAGTGCTGGAATCATCAAGACATTCAATGGCAGTTCATGGCGCGCTGTTGATAATGAGTTTCGTGCGATGACCTTCCGTCTAAAGGGGGTGTCGGCATCTCAATACATCCGACTGAGGGGCACGAATCTTCCGGCAAACGTGCCGTTTGAAACCGATGCAAATGGTAGCCCTATCGCGGATATCCATACCAATGAGTCGGCTGTAAACCCCACAGTGCCGGGTGGTAACAACGGCATTCCTGCGGGTGCTAACCTGCGTATTCCGTGCAAGCCAGTTGGGACCACTGAGTTTAACGGCTGTCCAAGCCATCTTCCAATCGTCAGTGGCCAAAAAATGGTCGCCTTTGACGTCGCTGCATGGGCTGACTTGTGGTTCTATAGCAATCCAATTTACATTGAGGTCGAAGGAGCGACCAAGGTCGCCGGCGTCAACTAAACCTCGGGGCGCGGGCAACCGTGCTTTCACGCCGCACAGTGATGTGCGGCGTTTTTTCTTTCTACCTTGAATGATTTCATGATGATGTTGCCTGTTACCTCTGCCGACCCCGTTGAGGCCACCGAAAAACAGAACAAAGACAAAAAGCAATGGCAGGACTGGATGAGGGAGCCCCTGCTTCACTTTGTCCTCGTCGGCGCACTGCTGTTCGCGGTCGACCACATCGTTGCTTCACGTGCGGGCGATCCTAAGACGATCTTGGTTGATTCCGCCGTTGATAAGCAGGCGAAGCAAGTTTTTAAGGATGCCCGTGGTCGTGAACCTAACGACGAAGAATTGTTCGCACTCAGGCGCGTTTGGCTCGACAATGAAATTTTGTATCGAGAGGGTCTCGCTCTCGGTGTTGATAAGGGAGACTCGGTCATACGGGATCGTGTTATTTTCAAAGCGCTTAGTATGTTAAGCGCAGACCTTAAATTGCCGCCAGCAGACGACAAAGTGGTACGGGAGTGGTTTGATAAGAATCGTGCCAAGTACGACGAGCCTGCGCGGTACGATTTTCAGGAAGCAGTGATCGCCGGGGAGCGAACCGAAGGGTCGGTAAAAGCGCTCGTTGAGAAACTAAACACCGGTGCGCCGGGTGATATCGACGCCGGGCTGCGCGTCTTCAAAGGCAGGCCACACGCCAATATCGTACAGGGCTATGGCGAAGCGTTCGCAAAGGCGCTCGAGCAGTCCACCCAAGGTAGGTGGGTTGCGATTTCGGGCAAAGATGGCTGGAGGGCAGTACGCCTTGAGTCCAGCACCAATGGTACAGCGGCGAGTTATGAGTCATTGCGTGGTGTTGTTCTACAAGATTGGACCGACGCGACCATGGCGCAATTGCGTAGCGATGCGGTTGCGGTGCGCGCAAAAAAATACAACATAAAAGTTGAGCCCGTCGCCAGATGAAGACATTCGTTGGAGTCCTCGCGTGGCTCATATTGTTGCTTCTTCCGACCTCAAACGCGGCGCACGAAATGAGTATGGCGGAAATGGAACTCCGCCAGGTATCGCCTAACGAGTTTTTGTGGCAATGGACCGCGAGCGGCAGTCGGCCTGCGAGTGAAGTGCTAAAGCCCATTTGGCCAGATGGTTGTGAAGCGGTAACCAATATCCTTCGTTGCGGCGACGCCGGACTACAGGGCACTCTTGCGATTGAAGGTGTCGGGCAGCGGTACTCAGCCGCGCTGGTAAAAGTATTTTGGCTCGACGGACAGTCTCGTGTTTATACGATTACTGGGGGGCAGAAATCGGTTCGCTTGTATGGCGCGGCTGAGGACGGACGAGGATGGGGTGAAATCGCCCAAGCGTATGTGCTGCTTGGTGTCGAGCACATATTGAGCGGTGCGGATCACCTGCTGTTTGTGATTGTGCTGCTGTTTTTAGTTGGCTTTAACAAGAAGCTGTTGTGGACGATCACCGCCTTTACGCTGGCTCACAGTCTGACCTTGGCGCTCAGTGCGCTCGAAATTCTGACGCTTCGCGTCGCGCCGGTGGAAGCCACCATTGCACTGTCAATCATGCTTGTGGCGAACGAAGCATTGCATAAGGAGATGAGCCTGTCGAGACGCTGGCCAGCGATGGTGGCATTTTTGTTTGGTCTTGTTCATGGGCTAGGATTTGCCGGCGCATTGAAAGAAATTGGGTTGCCAGACAATCATCTCGCCGTTGCGTTAGTCACATTTAACCTCGGCGTTGAAGTCGGCCAAGTATTTGTCGTTGGTCTCGCCTATGTTCTGGCTCGACAGTTCGGCAAGCTGCCGATTATTGTGGCAGGGCGCACACCAGTGCTTTACGCGATCGGCGGAACTGCCGCCTTTTGGACAATCGGCCGAGTCATTCGAATTTTTAGCTGACTCCAGATGTAGAAGGAGAAGGCGAAGAAGCATAAACCGATATTGGTTGTGGTCAAGGTTGCGCTCGGCTTCGTTGCAGTCATCGCGCCCAATAAGACAATGATGGTCGAGCCGTGCTCAAACCAACCCATTGCTGTACCGCGCTTGAATCGTGCGTCGCAAGTAATTTCATTCGGCCCGCGATACCGCAAGTGAAGCAATACGTCCCAGAAATGCAAGCGCTGCATGGAGGCGGTGGTACATGCTCGAGATCAGATGTACTGTGACGTCGGTGCCGTCGCGATACTGCTCGGCGCGCGCGAAGGTCAACAAGGGCGGCAGACCCGTGTCAACTAACCCGCGCAAACTTATCTCCTTGCGGCTTCCCACCGATGTCATCGACCGATGGAAAGCGACAGGTGCGGGTTGGCAAACGCGCATGGCAGAGCGCCTGAGCAAAGTTCGGTAGTCGCGCTGGACAGTGGAAAGCGGCCAGAGGCAGACATTCGCGAGTGCTTTCTGATTTCATATTTTGAGCCGCCGAATCAAGTCAAAAACGTTGTGACTTGGAGCTACCCCGGTTTTGGTGGACACTTTAAATAGGGTAACAATGCCTTAGGGGGTGTCAAATGAGCAAAGTGGTAGTGGATAAGAAAACGCCGAAGGTCAATCCGGACCGGAAACGTCAAACGTTTAGCAAGGAATTCAAGCGCGAAGCCGTTCGCCTGCTGGAGCGCGGCTATAGTCCGGGAACCAAGTTACGGTTTGTAGTCCGCAAGCTGAAATTCATCGACTAAGGCGCCGATATTTTTATGTGCGGTGTTGTGAAAATATGCGTACCCCTTTTAGCCTTGCGGCGGGCCAGTGTTTTAGATGTCGCTAGTGAGTACGCAGCGCCAGTTCCAGCGCGGCATGCGGTGGTGAACGATGCTCGCGGTTGCGCCGGGCAGCACATCAAGCTTGAGCAACTCAACCGCAAGTGGATCGCCGCTTGGCAAACAGAACATGTGGACGTAGCCATCGACCGCAGCCGGCACCAGCGCGTTGCCAGTCTCGACGGGAGGCCCATATTGCAAATGCAATAACGGCATCGCTGCGCCAGTACTTTGCAGAATGATGTCTTTTGCGCCACCCAAGTTGAGGTAGCCAAGTGGGCCGAGCTGCCTGCGCAGAACGCCTTCTATGTCACGCATTCGGTCGGCTGAGAGCGAGTAGATTCCAAGCGTAGTCGCGAGAGAAATCGGAGCCAGCGGAAACCGAGTCGCCATCCGTACGACGCGATTGGCGCTGCCATCGCCAGGGTTCATGCTGATCGCATAGCCGCGTTGACAGCGAGCGTATTTTTCGGGGAAGCCGTGCAGAAATATCTGCCATGGAATGCGCTGATTTCGGTAGTCCGGATGCACCTTCAAATCGCATATGTACCACGCCTTTTCGGCGACAGCGCCTGCAAAGCGCGGCAGCCGCCGCCTGACTGCCGCACACACCGCCACCACTTGGTTGTTGTCGAGCGCAACGAAGTAGGCGAGGTCACCCAAGCGTCGGAAAAAAGCGAAGTAATCCTGACCGTGGTCGATGGCGAAACGATCATCGCCCAAGGGGTACGTCATGCCCTGTTCTAATGCGCGAATCGAATCCTGAAACTTCGCGAATGTGTCGCCAGCTAATTCGAGGACACGAATGCTCACTCAGCCAACCCAGTCATTGACGTCCGGCGACGTGCGTACTCCTACCAACATGCGCCGCTTACGGGCAGCAAACAGATCTTCGTAAAACCGATTGAAGCCAAACGCGCCTAGGCGCAGCCCTTGCGCGATCAAATAACGACTGTCAGCGTCACGCTCAAAGGGTTGCGCCAACACGGCAAAAAAGTCTTCTGAGTGGCGCACGTCCAGCGCCTGATGCACGTTGTAGTGAATCATCTGCTCAGCCTTGAGCCAGCCGCTCTCAACAATGCCAGCACCGATCCAGCCGGAGATTTCGGAGAACATCCGTTCAATCATGCCCATCACGCCAACACCGACCAAGTAATCGTCGATCACGCATGCGCCGGTGAGCATCGTGTTGAACAGCCGCACTTCGGGCCAGAGCACGCTATGTTCGACATCAGATTGAGTGATGCCGTCGAGGCGGTTGAGCAAGGTGAGAAAAGTGGAGCCATGGGTTATCCCTTCGTCGCCTTCGCCGTGCTCCTCCCAGACGTTTCGAAGAATCTCCACACGCAGCTTGGCACTGGGAATTTTCGCCGCCACCGCGGCCATCGGTCGACCGAAAAAAGCCACCGCAAAGTAAAACTGAATCTGCGTTTCAATGAAGTCTTCGCGATCAAATGTTCCGCCGCGTAGCGCGGCGAAGTAGGCATTGTCTCGGAATGGCGTGTCGGCCAGAATCTCATCAATCAACTCATTCAAAGCCCGGGGAATCACTGGCGTACTCCGACATGGATACTTGAATAGAACAGGCTTTGGTCCCGTGCCTGCAATGCTTGTCCGAATGCCGCGTCGAAGGCGAAGCGGCCATTGAAGCAAGCCTCAAAGTCTCGCCAGTTGTTGAGTTGACGCCACATGACGACGGCACCGGGGCGGAGGACTTCTGCCAGATGCGCACACAAGCATGCGACGGCCTCGGGGGTACTCCAATCGAGAATGTTGGAGAGATCAACAAAGTCGTGCTCGCCAAGATTGGCTACGTCTTCGAGCCGGCCATGCACGTAGGTGAACTCATCATCGCCAGCCCGTGACGGCAGGGTTTGGAGAAAGATCGGCAGGCACTCGCGGCGATCCACGTAATGGCCCAAAAAGATGTGGTGCAAAAACGGATTGCAATGCGCGTCAGCGCGCCGCAAGCCGCGCTCGATCAGCGCTTGGAAGTAGCCGGGGTAGCTTCCCGGCGCGGCATGTTGGGTCGCGTCAACGCCGAACATCGTGTTGAGCAGCGTATTTGAGAAGTACAGCTGAAAGGCGACCGGCCAGTAGGGGCTGGCGAACGCGCTAGTAAGTGTTTCGGAGGATTGAGATTGATTGCTGAACAATCGCGACCACGCCTCGTAAGGCAATACGAAGTCGTGTAGAAAACCCCGCAAGCCACGAAACAGCGCCTCAAAGTTGCCTGACTCCGAGAGACCAGTGGAATTCGAATGGCCAATATTGAAGGCTTCCTTCAAGGCGTCGCCGCTCAGTGCACTCAATGCTCGGCGCTTTCGATCCAAGTGCGAAAACTGCTCGGCATTGGGGTCTACCAAGGTGATGCAAACCTGCGGATCGGCTGCCCGCAGAGCAAGCGCAGTGCAGCCCCCGGAAGTGACCAACAACAGGCGTTGGCAAGGGTGTCGGGCGAGCACCTCGAGCTCGATCCTAGGGTCTTCGCGGACTACCGCAAACTGCAATGCCCCGCGAGCGCCAAGCAGCAGATTTCGCTGTGTAGGAATTTCAAGCGTCCTTTTATTGATTGCTGAACTCGTTTTTACGCGAAGATCACACGCTAGCTTAATGAATTGCAATTGGCATTCGTGGGGCAATGTCATTGCCTGCCTCTATTTGTCGTTGCTAATTGTCGTTGGACGTTTCTGAAAAGCGGCGGCAGATGTTTGTTTGTCCGATTCGTCACACCGGTTTGCTCAGCGTGCCTCGAGTGCTCAGTTGAAAGCATTTTAACCCACGCACAACCAATACGGGAGACGCGCCAGGAACTTTTTCGCCACAGACATGCCATGCTTACGTGGGGCTTGCTACTCACAAGCCAACAACAAGACAACGAGACGACCTAGGGAATCGCCATGTGGATTGTTCAATAGGCGCTTCAGCACAAATACACGATGGGCGTGCTAGCGATACTGATTCTGTTGTTTGGTCTGCTTTCGGCCAAGCGTATGTCCACCGACATCCTGCCGGAAATGACCATCCCTTCCGTAAATGTCATCTAGACCTATTCAGGTCTGACGCCAGCACAGATGTCGGCTGCGGACAATCAGGGGTCTGGGTCTCATGGCACGACCCCTGTGGTTGTTCGCCGGGGAGACGGTTTTCGGAGTCGGTTTAGGCAAGCCGATGTCTTTAAGTTGAGAGTAGATGTTCGCTTAAGGTAGTGCCATGAGGGTCTGGGTCAAATTGTTTTTAGCCGATAGCAATCGGAGCCGAGCCTCCTAGGACTTTCCGCGACCAAACGAAGGTCGGCTTTCGGGAAATCTGAGTGTCGGCTTAGGGTCAGCTATGGCGGTTCCCGTCGCCACTAAGCCTGTTCAATGCTGGGAACTTGCATCAGCCGCTGCCCCATCCGCATTTGTGTGCCGACGTTGATTTCGTCGCACAACGCGAATCCCTTCTCAGCCAGCACGATGATGGTCGAGCCATGCTCGAACCACCCCATCTCCTCACCTTTCCGAAAACTTGCGTCACAAGCAATCTCGTTAGGACCGCGGTAGCGCAGGTGCAACAGCACATTCAGAAAGTGCAGCCGAATACTCGCCACCAAAATCGCTGCCACCGGAACCAACAGCATGCGACGGCCTTGAGACTCAGCGTGAATCACCGCGCGCTCATTCTTGCAAAATAGTCTTTCGACCCGCTTCAGCGTAATCGGGTTGACGTTCCAAGTGTCGCCCGAGATGTACGTTAAGTGTGTCACACGGCAATCGAGCGGCGCGTGAAACCGGTGGTACATGCTTGAGGTGAGCCGGAGCGTCACATAGGTGCCGTCACGGTACTGTTCGGCGAGTGTTTCACTGCCCAACAAGTCGGCCAGCGCATAGGAAAATCCTTTCGCTTGGAACACCTGCGTTCCTTCGATGGCACCACGGGCGCCAACGATGGCGTCACACGGTGATGTCATGACGGTGGTGTCTTGATCGATGGTTCTTGCGCCATCGACCAACTGGCGCGTGAAACAGTCGTGCAGACTGGTGAACGATTGTTTGCGTGCGTCGCTTAAATCCAGATGCGTAAAGCAGCGCCAGACCCAGATTGAGGCATCACGAATCAGCGGTTGCTCAATTTTGCTAAACCAACCCATGAATCGCGTCAGAAAAATTCGCGGCACGCGGTTGGTCAGCAAGAAATTGAGATCTTCCTGTTGGAGCAGACGATCCCGCCAACGTGGTGCAAGCGGTGCTGGCGGCGCTGGCAAGTTCGGTGGCAAAGTCGGTGGCAAAGTCGGCGACGGGGAGTGTTCGGCGTTCACAGAACTGTCAACAATTGCGCGTATATCTGACATAACTTTTCTTCTAAAGATAGGTGATTGAATGGATACCACACTGACATTGATGGTCGCCGGTGCTGCCGCGCTGGTCGCGGCGCTGCCCCGAGCCAAGCGACGTTTGGAGCTTTCGATGGCTAAACACCCTTCGCTGGCCGGGCACTCGCGTATGGCCAAACGCGTGGCCAAAATGTTGCCGGGTTATAGCTACGACGAAGCCAAGTTTTTTGGCTCCGACGGTGCGCCGGATGAGGTCATTACACGCCGAAAAAGTGGGCTTGCCAGGCTGTCGGCGATCTACGGTGAGCGCTTTACCAAATCTGTCGCACTGACGCAAGAGGCCGCCGAAAGCATTTCCGATTTGCAGTTCACCGGAGCCTATCGGGTGCCGTACCAGTACAGCGCGTTTTTGCGGCAGCATCTGAAGACCGGCAGCTTTATCCAGTCGTCCGAGGGCGTCACATTCACTGATTTGGACGGCAATGTGTTTTATGACCTCACCGGATCGTACGGTGTGAATGTCTTCGGCGTGGATTTCTACAAAGCCTGCATGACCGAAGGCAGCGCGCGTGTTGCCGCGATGGGCCCAGTGCTGGGCGCTTACCATCCGTGTGTGGCCAGCAATGTGGCCAAGCTGTGCGAGATTTCCGGCATGGACGAAGTGTCGTTCCACATGTCCGGCACCGAGGCGGTCATGCAGGCGGTACGGCTGGCGCGCTATCACACACGCAAAACGCATTTGGTTCGTTTCTGCGGCGCCTATCACGGCTGGTGGGAGGATGTGCAGCCGGGCCCCGGTAATCCCGTTGCGCCGCGTGACACCTACACCTTGAAGGAGATGGATCGCGATACGCTGCATGTTCTCAATACACGCAACGACATCGCGTGTGTGTTGGTCAACCCGCTGCAAGCATTGCATCCGAATAAAAATGCGCCGGGTGACTCGTCGCTGGTCGATAGCGGCCGTAACGCCAAGTTTGACCGCGCTGCCTATACCGCGTGGCTGCAGCAGTTGCGCGAGGTTTGCACGGCACGGGGTATTGCGCTGATTTTTGACGAAGTGTTTGTCGGTTTTCGTCTCGCGCGCGGCGGGGCGCAAGAGCACTTCGGCGTCAACGCCGATATTGTCACTTATGGCAAAACCCTCGGCGGCGGTTTTCCCGTTGGCGTGGTATGCGGCAAGCGTGAATGGATGCGTCGTTTCAATCCAGATCGCCCGGCGGACATCTGTTTTGCGAGGGGAACGTTCAACTCGCATCCGTATGTGATGGGGGCGATGCAAGTTTTTCTGGAGAAGATTGAGACGCCGGAGATACAAGCCGTCTATGCGTCGCTGGAATCGACCTGGAATCGTCGCGCCGAGTCGCTCAATATCATGCTGGGTGAGGCGGGTTTGCCGGTTGAAGTGGCCAATCTGTCGTCGATCTGGACGGTGAGTTACACCGAGCCCTCGCGCTACAACTGGATGTTGCAGTATTACTTCCGGGCCGAGGGGTTGGCCTTGAGCTGGGTCGGGACAGGCCGCTTTATCTTTTCGCTCAACTACAGCGATGCAGACTTTGAGGAAGTTGCAAAACGCTTCGTCGCTGCGGCCACCGCCATGCAGACGGACGGCTGGTGGTGGCGTGACGCCAAACTCACCAATAAAATCATCAAGCGTAGCATTCTGCGCGAGATGTTGGCGCAGCGGTTGGCCCAGCGCTTTGGATTCTGGTCGCAACGGTTGAAGCCAGTGGGGCTGTGGAGGCGGGCGGGGCGGCGCATTGACAAGTTGCCTCCCCGCACCCTACCAGCTTAATCGTGCCCGACTTGAGTGTGGTTCATTGGATCAATGAGCTGGCCGCGCAAAAGATAAAAAGGCGAGCGCCAGTACAGCTTGATGTCGTGAAACGGGTCGGTGATGATCTTGAGTGCCCAAACGAGACCTGTCGCAACATCACGCAGGAAGAACAAATGCACCACGCGGAACACCAATCCACCGAGACCGATGGCAAGCCACATCATGCCGACTTGACGCAGTAACTCCATGGTGGATTCTGCGGGCGTGAAGTTACCAAAAAGTGTAGGGTCAAAGTACAAGGCCAGTGGTGACACTGCCCACAGCGTCATCAGGACAACTTTACGGCGCAGGTTGTAACCAACCTTGATGTCCTCTTTGTGCTCGTGTGTCGCTTGGTTAACGTGGTCGTAACCCTTTGGCTCAAAAAAGAAGTGCCCGGCTTGACGACTCGTCATTGCCACGCACCATGCCAGCAGTGCAGCCATGGCGGGGTCGGTAAAGAGTAGGGCGTAGGCCACCACAAAGCTGGAGGCGCTGAGCAAATGCAGCGATTGATTGATACGGCTGTGGTGGTAGTAGCGATGGTCATCCATGCGCTGGATGTGGAGTTGATGGAGTAGTTCTTTCAAGGTATCTCCCAAGTGGATTGTGAAGGTGGCAATGCAGCAGGGTGACGGAATGGTGACGAGCTAGCATGACGAGGCAATGACCGTCGTATGACGGTTGATTGACGCATTGACGACAACGTCTGACACGGGATTGTCATCAAAACGTTGCAATGCCAACGCATATTGGCGTCATGGCTAATCCGAACGATTTCATGACAAGAGATATCGTTGTCGACGAATTGCAGGCGCGTCAGCGCTCGCTCCGACTGGCGGTGGTGACCGAAACGTTTCCACCGGAAATCAATGGGGTCGCGATGACGATCTCCCGTTTTGTTGATGGCTTGCGCGCACGCCGCCACGACGTGCAACTGATTCGTCCTCGTCAGACCAAGACCGACGCTGCAGATCAAGAGGAAGTGCTGATGCGGGGCTTGCCGATCCCACGCTACCCCCATTTGAAAATGGGGCTACCGGCAAAAAACGCCTTGGTTCATCTTTGGAGTATGCGTCGGCCAGACGTCGTTCATATCGTCACCGAAGGCCCGCTAGGTTGGTCCGCCTTACAAGCGGCGATTAAGCTTAAGCTTCCTGTTACATCAGACTTTCGGACTAATTTCCATGCCTATAGCGGGCACTATGGCATCGGCTGGCTCAAGAAACCAATCTTTGCCTACCTGCGTAAGTTTCACAACCGTACCCATTGCACCATGGTGCCAACCGAATCGCTTCGCCGGGAATTGCAGCAGGTTGGCTTCCAAAACCTGCGTGTGGTCTCGCGTGGCGTCGATACTCGACTTTTCTCGCCTACAAAGCGAGACGTACAACTGAGGCGGTCATGGGGTGCGACAGACGTGACGCCAGTTGCTCTCTATGTTGGTCGGCTAGCGTCGGAAAAGAATCTACGTACACTGGTTGCAGCCTATGAGGCGATGCGTGTTGTCAGGCCAGAGATCAAGCTGGTACTCGTCGGTGATGGACCTGCACGCCAAGAATTGGAGACACAGATTCCCGGAGTCGTGTTTGCTGGCTTGCAGCGCGGTGAGGATTTAGCACGGCACTATGCGTCTGGGGACATCTTCCTGTTCCCTAGCATTACGGAGACATTTGGTAATGTCACGCCGGAGGCGATGGCGAGCGGCTTGACCGTCTTGGCGTATGACTACGCGGCCGCGTCACAACTGATTCGGCAAGGCGAGAGTGGTTATTTGGTTCCGTACAACAACACGGACGCATTTGTGACCTCTGCAGCAACGATTGCCCGCGACTGGCCCAACGCAAAAGCGATCGGCATGGCGGCGAGGATAGTGGCCGAGAGCCTCGATTGGGAGCGCTTGGTGAGTGATCTTGAGGCGGTGTTTCACCAGGCCGCCCAGACCAGTCCGGCACCGCGGGAAATTCTGGTGCCACATGCTGGTAATGCATCAGCGTAAATCGCCGAAGCGTATCATGTTGGTGATCGAACGTGCAGACCAAAATCCACCGCAAAAGCGGAACGATCTAAACTGGTTTGCCAATCGTTCAGAGGCAACCTGCTTCGACGCAGCGAGCGACCCATGAAATACTCAGGCTAGATCCGAGTGGAAGGCTCCGTTGTTACCAACATCCTTCTACCAGCAGCGTTGGCGCTCATCATGTTCGGCCTCGGGTTGTCGCTGACAGCAGCCGATTTTCGCCGCGTTATTCATATGCCCAAGGCGGTCTTGGTCGGCTTATTTGCGCAAACAATTGCGCTGACGTTTTTGTGTGCGGTGGTTTGCCGGGTATTCAATCTGCCCCCAGATCTGGCCATCGGCATGATGTTGTTGGCCGCCGCACCTGGCGGAGCCTCGGCAAATATCTTTAGTCACCTCGCGCATGGTGATCTTGCGCTGAACATTACCTTAACGGCGATTAACAGTGTCCTCGCGCTGGTATCGCTTCCATTGATTGTGTGGCTGTCATTTGCTTACTTTAAGGCGGGCGGTCAGACCGTACCGCCGCCGTTTGGCAAGATATTTGAGGTCACATTGGTCGTGCTGTTGCCAGTGACATTAGGGATGTTGGTTCGTCACCACGCGCTGCGGATAGCCATCGAGGCCGAGAAATGGGTGAGGGGAATCTCGGTGCTCGTGCTGGCCGTATTCAGCGCCATCGCAATTTGGAAAAATAGCCAAGTTCTCGTCGAACATGCGCCCACGATTGGCATGGCGTGTGTCGCCTTTAATCTACTTTCAATGTCCTTGGGCTACTGTTTGCCACGCATAGTCGGTTTATCTTCCGCACAGGCCATCGCAGTCTCGATGGAGGTCGGGATTCATAATGCGGCGCTTGCAATGTTCATTGCCATTAACATTCTTGAGGATGGGACGTATGCCATCCCTGCAGCGATCTATTCCTTCGTTATGTTTGTAACGGCAAGTATCGTAACGGTGTGGTTGAACAGGCGGCATCTCGTTGCCTCGCCCAAGCAATCAACAAAATAGCGTCGGAAGAGATAACGCGAGGTCGCCCGATCAAGGAAGCGCTACCAAAGTTGCGATCATCGAACAGACACCGGCCTAAGCCGGTTTGCCAATCATTCAGAGGGCAACGTGCTGCGAAGCAGGGGAGAAGCAGGGGAGAAGCAGCCGGCGTGCGGTGAAATATTCAGGTTAGCCGAATCGACCTGTGATGTAGTCTTCGGTTTCTTTCCTTTTCGGTTTGATGAATAGCTCGTCGGTAATGCCGTACTCAACGAGGTCGCCTAGGTACATATAGGCCGTAAAGTCAGAAACGCGGGCGGCCTGCTGCATGTTGTGCGTCACGATCGCAATGGTGTATTCGGTTTTTAATTCATGCAGTAGCTCTTCAACCTTTGCGGTTGAAATAGGGTCCAGGGCCGAAGTTGGCTCGTCCAGCAACACAACTTCGGGTTTCACGGCAACTGCACGCGCAATGCAGAGGCGTTGTTGTTGCCCACCTGATAGCGAAAGGCCGCTCTGCTTCAGTTTGTCCTTGACCTCGCCCCAGATCGCAGCTTTGTTCAGCGCCCACTCAACACGCTCGTCCATTTCCGCTTTCGAGAGTGACTCATAGAGTTTTACGCCGAAGGCGATGTTGTCGTAGATCGACATCGGGAAGGGTGTTGGCTTCTGGAACACCATGCCTACTTTGGCGCGAAGCAAGTTGAGATCTTGGGATTTATCTAGAACGTTCTTGCCGTTCATAATGATCTCGCCTTCCGCACGCTGACCCGGATACAGGTCGTACATCCGATTTAACGTGCGCAGTAGAGTGGACTTACCACACCCTGACGGGCCAATAAAAGCCGTCACGCGACGATCCAAAATTTCAAGATTGATATTCTTTAGGCCCTGAAAGCTGCCATAAAAAAAATTAAGATTGCGAACCGAGATTTTCGACGGTGCGTTGATTAGGATGTCGGAGGATTGCAAGACGGCGTTCATGATGATCTCGTAAATTAGTTGCCGCGTTGACGGAATACGACACGGGTGACAATGTTGATTGCAAGTACTGAGAAGGTGATGAGCATCGCGCCAGCCCAAGCAAGTTCAACCCAATTTTCAAATGGGCTCATCGCAAATTGAAAAATGACAACTGGAAGATTTGCCATCGGTGCGTTGAGATTACTACTCCAGAATTGATTGTTGAGGGCAGTGAACAAAAGCGGCGCAGTCTCTCCGCTGATACGAGCCACCGCGAGCAAGATGCCAGTGATCACACCGCTGCGCACGGCGCGCAATGCAACCATGGTCACCACTTTCCACTCGGGGGCACCGAGTGCGGAAGCGGCTTCACGCAGACTATTGGGGACGAGTAACAGCATTGTCTCCGTTGTTCGCACAATTACGGGCACCGCAATAATTGCAAGCGCGAAAGCACCCGCCCATGCAGAGAAATGCTTCACGTGTGCGACATAGACGGTATAGACGAATAGGCCGACGATAATCGATGGGGCTGACAACAAAATGTCATTCACGAATCGCGTGGTCGGTGCAATCCAGCCTGATTTGCCGAATTCAGCGAGATAAACGCCCGCCAAGATACCAACTGGTGTGGCGATTAGCGTTCCAATCCCGACCATGACAACACTACCAAAAATGGCGTTTAACAATCCGCCAGCGCTTCCTGGCGGGGGTGTTGTTTGTGTGAAAACGGCAAGGTTGAGTCCACCAACGCCTTTTACCACCAGCGTCGCCAGAATCCAAAGCAGAAACACCATACCGGCAGCCATTGCCACGAGTGAAAGCGTCAGCGCTACGCGGTTGATCATGATGCGGCGCCGATAGAGTGTTGATTCTGCTTGCTGGCTCATGTGCGTGCTCCTTCGCCTTTTGCCAATTGCAGTAACAGTAGCTTTGCCAAGGACAAGACGATGAGTGTGATGATAAACAGAATGAGCCCGATGGCGATTAGGGCTGATATATGTCCGCCATCGCCAGCTTCCGCAAATTCATTTGCGATTGTCGATGCAATGGACGCGCCGGGTTCGAATAGTGATGCTGCAATTTTTGGGGTGTTACCGATCACAAACGTGACAGCCATTGTTTCGCCGAGCGCACGTCCCAGCCCCAGCATGGTGCCGCCAACGACACCGGCCTTGGTATATGGCAATACGATATTGCGAACCACTTCCCATGTCGTGGCGCCTAGGCCATAAGCAGATTCCTTCAACACGGGTGGCACGATTTCAAACACGTCGCGCATCACGGATGCGATAAACGGAATGACCATCACCGCCAAAATAATCCCAGCCGAAAGCATTCCGATACCCATTGGCGCACCTTGAAACAAGGCACCAAGAATCGGCACACCCCCGAGGTACTTGGTCAGTAGTGGCTGAACGTACTGACCGAACAGGGGGGCAAAAACAAACAGTCCCCACATCCCGTAGATGATGGATGGAATCGCCGCCAGTAGCTCGATTGCAGTGCCGAGTGGTCGTTTCAGCCAGCCCGGGCATAGTTCAGTGAGAAAGATGGCGATCCCAAAACTAACTGGAAACGCGATCAGGAGCGCAATGATGGACGTGACAACCGTACCATAGATGGCGTTCAGAGCGCCGAAATCATTGGTGACTGGATTCCATTCCCGGCTCGTTAGAAAGCCAAACCCTGACTTTTCAAATACTGGGTAAGCCCCCACGACTAGAGAAAAAATGATGGCCGCAAGCAGGGCGAGAACAAAAAGAGAAAACCCTAGCGTAACTTTTCGAAAAGCCGCATCTTGAATTCGTTGCCTCGCGAGACGCGCCGCAATATTTTTTTGTATTTGTTCTGTTGACACGTATGTCTCTCGCTTGGATTCGCCAACCACAAGTCCCGCTTCAGTGAGGCTCATTGCAATTCCTTATTTTAACGGCAGCGGATGCTAAGCGAAGAAAAAAGGGGCCGTCCGCGATTTGCGTGACGACCCCTTCAGTTTGCGAGTTACTTCCAGATCGCTTGGCCGTTCGGACCCTTGATTTCATTTTTCCACACGTTGCGGATCATCGCAGTTACGTTCTTCGGCATTGGAACATACTCGAGCTCCGTTGCTGCTTTGTCACCGTTGGTGAATGCGTAGTCAAAAAACTTCATCACGGCCAGTGCTTTTTCGGCGTTCGCTTGTGCTTTGTGCATCATGATGAAAGAGGCACCAGTAATCGGGTAGCTGTCTTGACCCGGCTGATCCGTCAACACCAGATACATACCTGGTGCCTTTGCCCAGTCAGCGTTTGCGGCGGCTGCCTTGAAGGTCTCATCGTCTGGCTGAACGAAATTGCCATCACGGTTCCTTACCTGTGTGTGCGACATTTTGTTTTTCTTGGCATACGCATATTCAACATAGCCGATGGAACCCTTAATACGCTGCACATAAGCGGACACGCCTTCATTACCCTTGCCGCCTACACCTTCTGGCCACGACACCGCATTGCCGACGCCAACCTTTGTTTTCCACTCTGGGCTTACCTTGGACAAATAGTCAACAAACAAAAAAGTGGTGCCCGAACCGTCAGAACGACGGACGACGGTGATTGGGTCCGCTGGAAGCTTGAGCGTTGGGTTCAGGGCGGTGATCGCTGCATCATTCCAGGTCTTGATCTTGCCAAGGTAGATATCAGCCAGTACCGCGCCCGTGAGTTTCATCGCGCCAGGGGCGACACCCTCGATGTTTACGACCGGAACCACGCCGCCAATGATTGCGGGGAACTGAATCAGGCCGTCTTTATCGAGTTGTTCAACGGTGAGCGGTGCATCGGAGGCGCCGAAGTCGACTGTTTTGGCTTGAATTTGACGGATACCCGCGCCGGAGCCAATCGACTGATAGTTCATGTTCTGGCCGGATGCCTTTTTGTAGTCTTCGGCCCACTTGGCATAAATTGGGAAGGGGAAAGTCGCACCCGCACCGGTGATATCGACGGCTGATGCCAAACTGGCAAAAGCCAACCCGAGGGCGGCGGTTGCACTAGTCAAAACGGTCTGTAGCTTCATTAGATTTGCTCCATACATGTGAAATTTGTGAACCCCTGTGTGCCGATAAGGCATCTTTTTTGAGTTTTAGTACTTTAGGTAGGCAATGTGACGATCATGTGACAACGATAGGCTCCTTGCTTAATTGGTGAAATTTTTAGAAATATCTTTTAGTAACAATAATTTATGAATGTTGTCTGATCAAGGTATGCCCGCGTTTCGAACGCGCCCAAGGTTAAGTCCACTTTTTCGCGCCGCCCATTGCGCGGTTAGATTGCGACCGGCATGGGTGCAATGGCCGGGGCGTTTTCGTTTTCTTCGTGCGACGGATTGGGCGCCTTGGCATTTCGCCAGTTCTCGACATCAAGCCAAGTAAGCAATCGCAATTCGCCTTCATGCGTTTCGACGAGCGCTGACAAGCTTTCGACCCAATCGCCATCGTTGCAGTAAGTAATTCCGTCGATTTCACGAATCTCCGGCCGATGGATGTGGCCGCACACCACGCCATCGAGCTGTCGACGCCGCGCCTCGCGCGCCACCGCTTCTTCGAATGCGTTAATGTAACTCACTGCATTCTTTACTTTGTGCTTCAGGTACTGCGAGAGTGACCAATAACGAAGACCGAATCGGCTCCGAACGCGATTGAGCATTCGATTGAGTTCGATTGATATTCCGTAAAGCACATCCCCGAGGTGCGCGAGCCACTTTGCGCTTTGTACTACCGCGTCAAACTGATCGCCATGCAGTACAAGGAGACGCTTTCCGGCGGCAGTCGTGTGAATGACTTCGTCCACGATATCGATATCACCGAATGCCAGCCCTAAAAAATGGCGTGCGAATTCGTCGTGATTTCCGGCGACGTACACGACACGGGTGCCTTTGCGCGCTTTACGCAGTATTTTCTGTACTACATCATTGTGATGACGATGCCAGTACCAGCGTCTCGCGAGCTGCCAGCCGTCGATGATGTCGCCGACGAGAAACAGGTTCTTTGATTCAGTGTGCTTGAGAAATTCAAGCAGGAGCTCGGCTTGGCAGCCTGTTGTGCCAAGGTGAATGTCGGAAATCCAGATGGTTCGAAAGTGGAGTCTCTCGCTATCGTCTGACAGAAGTCGATTCGATTCAATGGTATGCGTTGCGTTAGAAGTGCTCTCCTCGCTGCGCCCGGCATCCATCTGACTTCGTTCTGGAGTGGCATCAAACACGGTTGCCTCATCTAGGAACAATTTCAGCAATGCTAGCGGGCGAACACTTACGATTTATGACGCAAATACATCATCTACATGACAGAGATAGTTTTCGTTGTTGGTTGGCTCACAAGTGGTCGCGCCTGAGAGCAAGAAAATGAATTAAATCTACAAAATTACAATTTTGTGTCAGCGCTTGCTCGGTAGAATGTATGTCTGGTTTCGACTAGATGAAATCCTGCTCTATCCGAGCGTTAGTGAACTAGTGACTTGCAAATGGACCTATCATGAATAACATCAAAAAAGTTGCGAAGTATGTTGTATCGCATCCTGATAATACGGATACGAAGGCGCTGCTCGAACTTGCGGTGGCACTGGAAACAAATGCGCCATATAAGTTGCACCAACTCTACGACTTGAGTCGCGAGCAGTTCAAACTCGCGCTGGGTTTGATTGAGGACTGGCGCCTAGACCGCCACTATTTGTCAAAACTTCAGGTGCTCGACCATGCTGAAGTTAACAAGGCACCCGAAATCAAGTAAGCGCGTGGCTTCATACACCCCAACGCACGGAGCCCCACTCGATGTTGGCTCCGCGCGTTATCTATTTTTTCGTCGCGATTGGGCGCGGCTTAGCGCAGGCTCATGCCGCCTGTTCGTTGCCAAAAAAATGTTTGGCGTACACGCCGGCCATTCTGGAGATCGGCAGCAAGATAAATAGGTCAGCGGTGTTGAAGTCTGGATCCCATGCGGGTTCACCACATATCCATGCCCCCAGTCGGCTGTATCCCTTTATCAACGCCGGGACGCGTGCGCGGTTCATGGTAATCACCCTTGCCCCATCGGAGTTGCCTTGCGGACGGTGTGCGCCCAGCGGGTAGGGGTTTTTCGGGAATACACGGTATTCGGTAGGGGCGAGGCAAGCCGTGGCAACTTGGTCGTAGACAGCGACAGCATTCGCGTGTCCATCACTTAAAGGGATGCTTGCACAACCGATCACATACTCGTAGTTGTTCTCCGCCATAAACCGCGCAAGCCCTGACCATAGCAGCATGATGACCGAACCGGTTCGAAAGTCGGGGTGAATACAGGCACGACCCACCTCGGCTGTGGTTGGGCGAATGTTGGCAAGCCGCGACAGATCGAATTCGCTATCGGAATAGTACGCGCCTCGGCGCTTGGCGGTTTCTGGACACAGGATACGATAACAGCCGACGACTAAATCACTTTGCACGTCGCGCACAATCAGATGCTGGCAGTCAACGTCATATTGATCGACATCTAACTCAGCCGCCGCAACGGAGGCGCTCACGGCCGCGCCCATTTCTTCAACGAACACCTGATAACGTAGCTGTTGCGCTTCACGGACTTCCATTGCTGTTCTTGCGATCGAGACTTCGTAGCGGTTACGCTGTCTCGATGTTGAGACGTTAGGCTGTGCGTTCAGCATGCTGCCTCCATCCAAGTATTGGGATATAGACAGATTACGAATGCGAGATTGCGTTGGTGTTGCAGTTCGATGATGTTTCTGTGACAACGATGATGAGGGCAAAACGCGAAAAAAAAACGGCGAACATCGTTCGCCGTTAAGAGGCTCCGCGTCTGTTGCGCGCCGATCTGGCATCAAGCAGACAAGCGGGAAGGAGGCCCGCTCGAGTATTGGCTGTTGTACGTGACAAGCGGATGACCATGAATCAATCAACCCGTTGCTTAACGTCTACCTAACAGGGCGGTGGCACAAAAGTGAGTATTCGGGTGAGCCTGATCAGGTGAATTACAATTCCTGCTGCTGCGATAGGCATCCGCTGTTTCAACCAAGCGCACGTAACAGGATTTCCAGTCCCGATGTCAAAACAACTATTTCGCCAACAGGCGATCGATGCACAGCGCGAAAAATTCTTTGGCGAGACGACCGGCGCACAGCCTTTACCCCTGTGGGCGTTTACGGCGCTTGCCGCACTTGTCGCTGTTCTCGTGATTGCCGTCGGCATCTGGGGGCAATATACGCGTCGTGAGCGCGTCGAAGGATTCTTGGCATCGGACGTCGGTGAGGCTCGCGTCTCGTTTGCCGATGCCGGACTTGTGACTGAGTTAATGATTAAAGAAGGCGACGCTGTGGGCAAGGGCGCTCCGATGGCGCGAGTATCGTTCGAGCGCGCTACGGGTCAAACCCGATCAACAGCCGCATTGGTCGCCGGGGAGCTCGGGCAGCGGCGTGAGTCGCTTGAGCGCGAGCAGGTGCAAGTTCGTGAATTGGGCGTGCAGCAAGTGAATCAAATACGGCGGCGCGTCGCCGATTTGCAAAATGAAATAGTGCAGCTTGACCGGGAAAGCCGGTTGCAGGAACAGCGGCTTGTGTCCGCGCGCGAACAGGCGAAGAAATTTGAGGACTTGGGCCGCGAGAAGTTCGTGTCTGAGATCATGGTCAGGCAAAAGCGTGATGAGGTCACAGACCAAGAATTAAAGGTACAAGCGCTGAAGCGCTCGCGTGCGGCGCTCGAGCGTGATCTGGCCGCCGCAAAACTCGACGAGCCAGCGGCAGAACTCAGGGCACGTGCGCAGGCGGATCAGTTGTCGCGTCAGATTTCGGAGCTACAACAGACGTTGGTTCAAGAAGATGCGAAGCGCGAGTCGCTTATCTTGGCGCCAATTGACGGCATCGCGACCAATATCGCGGTGAGTGTCGGGCAGTCAGTCGCGGCGGCGGCGAGCTTTGCCACTATTCTCCCGAAAGGGCGGATACTTCGTGCGGAGCTTCTGGTCCCAACACGCGCCATTGGCTTCATTAGCCCGGGGCGCGCGGTGACGCTGCGATATGAGGCTTTTCCCTACGAGCGATTTGGGCAATACCAAGGGGTTGTGAAAGAAGTCAGCCAGACGGTATGGTCTCCCGGCGAAAAGGTGGGCCCGCTCGTTGTTCGCGAGCCCGCATATCGCATCATCGTTGAGCTAGAAAAGCAGACGGTCACTGCGGGGGACCAGAAGGTTGGGCTGAAGTCAGGCATGCTGGTGAATGCCGACATCTTGCTGGATAAGCGTACCCTGCTTGAATGGCTGTTTGAGCCCGTGATCCAGCTCAGGGGGAGACTCTAATGGCGATCGGTATTTTCTCTTCGCTGAAACGCCGCGTACCGATGATTTTGCAGTCAGAAGCACCAGAGTGTGGCATCGCCTGCGTGGCGATGGTCGCCACCTTTCACGGGCACCAAACCGATTTGCTCGCGATGCGAACGCGGCTATCGCCATCGCTGAAGGGCATCACGCTCAAGCAGGTCAGCCAAGTCGCGGAGACCATGAGCTTGGCGTCGCGTGGTGTCAAAGCGGACCTCCCTGCGCTTGGAAAGCTACAACTTCCGGCTGTCTTGCATTGGGATATGAATCACTTCGTTGTGTTGACTGAAGTAAGTGCACAGTCGATTACGGTACATGACCCGGCGCGGGGCATACGGAAAATGAGCTTTGCTGACGCCAGCAAGCATTACACCGGTATCGCGATGGAGTTCACGCCGACACCAAGTTTCTTGAAAATCGATGAACGTAAGCAAATCAGCGCGATGCAACTGCTGTCAGTTGGCTCAGGTCTCGGCGGGGCGGTGGCACAGTTGGTGCTGTTGTCGTTTGCAATTGAGGTGTTTGCCATTGCGATGCCTTTCTTCCTGCAACTGACGGTTGATCGGGTACTGGTAGGTCGTGACCGTGATTTTTTGACTGTCTTGGGTGTTGCATTTATTGCCCTGGTCATTATGCAAGTGGCGGTCTCCGGCGTGCGCGCCTGGGTGGGGGTGTATCTGTCGACGCGGTTTAATCTTCGACTGCTCACCGTTCTCTTTAACCACTTGCTGCGCTTGCCATTAGGGTGGTTTGAAAAGCGTAACATTGGTGATATCGTGGGCAAATTCCGCAGCGTGGACACGATCCAGAAAACGCTATCGACAACGTTCGTCGAGACGTTCATCGACGGCGTGATGGTATTGATTACGTTGGCCGTGATGGCCTATTACAGCTTGATGCTGACCGGTGTCGTGGTGGGCGCAGCAGTATTGTATGCATTCCTACGTTGGGTGTTGTACTACCCACAGCGCAATGCGACCGATGAGCAACTCGCACATGAGGCCAAAGCCTCGACGCACTTCATTGAGACGCTGCGGGGCATGATGGCGATCAAGCTCAATATGCGTGAAAACGAGCGACGTGTTGCCTATCAGAACTTGGTGGTTGAACATATCAATGCCAATGCGAATGTGCAAAGCGTCGGCATCTTCCAGCGCGGTGGTCAGAGCCTGATTTTTGGGGTCGAGAGCGTGATTGTGGTTTGGCTCGCAGCACTTCTGGTGATGGACGGCAAGTTCTCCGTTGGTATGCTGTACGCCTTCATTGGATTTAAGTTGGTGTTCCTTTCTCGCGTCAATAATTTGATTGAGAAGTGGAACGAATTCCGCATGCTGGATTTACATGCTGAGCGGATTGCCGACATTGCACTGGCGGAGCCAGAGGCAGGGGGCGTGACTATTTCGAGCGTGGCTGCAACGTCGCTCGGAACGAAGGAGTCTCTGACGATTGCAGCAAAGAATTTGGGCTACGCCTACGGCCCGGAGGGATTTGCTTTCCGCAACGTGAATCTTGAGATTCATCCAAACGAATCGGTGGCGTTAGTTGGGCCGTCTGGGTGTGGCAAAACGACGCTGCTCAAAGTTTTGCTCGGGCTATTGCCGCCGACCGAAGGGCAGGTCATCGTTAATGGCCGCGACTTGAAGGATTGGGATATGGCGCAGTATCGCGCTCTGATTGGAGTTGTCATGCAGGATGATCAGTTGTTCATCGGATCAATCGGCGACGCGATTGCGTTTGGCGGAGAGTTCGATATGGCAGCGATTCAGGCCTGCGCCGAAGCGGCGGATATTCATGCTGATGTTGAAAAGATGCCCATGGGCTACTCGACCTTCGTCGGCGCACTGGGGTCGGCGCTTTCGGGTGGGCAAAAACAACGAGTGCTTCTGGCGCGTGCACTGTATCGCCGTCCCTCGGTGTTGTTCCTTGATGAGACCTTGGATCAGGTCGATTCTTCGCAGGAGGCACATATCCGCAGCAAGGTCAGAGAGATCGTTCCAACAGTAGTCATGGTGAGCCATCGGCCGGGGTCTATAGCCGACTCACGTCTCGTACCGCTTGCACCCTCGCTCGCTTAGTCTGAACATTTCGTGGGGCGCGTAATGTGCCAACACAACGGCCAACGCGGCGGTGCCCACTCACCCGCTCTCAAACGCGCCCCCATGAAATGTTCATGGCTCGGGCGGGTTTGCCCCTGATTAACTTTTCCCGCTATAATTTAAGTCTTTGACATATCTAGGCAATTTCAAGGAATTTCGACCAAATGCGGATAGAAAACCGTCAGCGATTGGTGGTCGGTAACTGGAAATTGAATGGCAATTTGGCCGAAAACGCGGCACTTTTGGGTGCTTGCGCCAACGCTGAGGTCAGGGTCGCCCGAACGCTGGGTGTCTGTTCGCCGTATCCTTATTTGAGCCAGTTACAGTCGGTTCTGGCGAATACGCCGGTTCAGTACGGCTCGCAAGACGTTAGCCGCTTCCCGAAGGGAGCCTACACCGGCGAGGTTTCTGCAGGAATGGTGGCGGAATTTGGCTGCCAGCTTGCAATAGTCGGGCATTCGGAGCGGCGAGCACTGTTCGGCGATTCAGATGAGGTAGTTGGAGAAAAGTTTTTACGGGCTCAGCAGGTAGGTCTCACCCCTGTTTTATGTGTGGGCGAGACACTTAGCGAGCGCGAGGCGGGCATGACAGAGGTTGTTGTTGCCCGGCAGGTGGGGGCTGTCATTAAAATTGCAGGCGTGGCGGCGTTAGCGGGCGCGGTAGTCGCATACGAGCCAGTCTGGGCGATTGGTACAGGCAAAACGGCCTCGCCGGTGCAGGCGCAAGAGGTGCATGCTTTTTTGCGTACGTATGTGGCAAAACACGCGGTAGAAATCAGTTCGAAATTGCCAATCTTGTACGGTGGCAGCGTAAAGAAAGCAAATGCAGCGGAGTTGTTCGGACAGCCGGACATTGATGGTGGTTTGATTGGCGGTGCATCGCTGGTCGCCGATGAATTTTTGGGAATTTGGCAGGCGCTGTAGCGTTGGGTTGGCCAAATTAGTACTATTGATGAGGAAATTGTAATGTTGGCTTCGATTATTTTGACGCTCCACGTATTGATGGCAATCGCAATTGTGGTTCTGGTGTTGGTGCAGCATGGCAAAGGTGCCGACATGGGAGCTGCGTTCGGCACGGGTTCAGCGGGGAGCTTGTTTGGTTCTTCGGGCGCGGCAAACTTCCTGTCGCGATCCACCGCCGTCTGTGCCGCCGTGTTTTTTGTGACGAGCCTCGGCCTGACTTACTATCACGCACCAAGGGGGCAGGGTGTGGTGTCTGATTTTGGCACGAGTGTCACTGCCGTTCCTGAGACCAAGAAATCAGCAACGGACGTAATTCCGGCGCCGGCCGGATCAGCGACGCCAGCCGTTCCAGCCGGTGAGGCGCCCAAGAGTGCTGCTCCTGCTGAAAGCATCCCAGCAGCGCCCGCCACGCCCGCGACAAAGTGACGTATTGTTGCAACGCAAAAACCTCGCATTTCGCAGTAAAATTTAGTCCGTTTTGAATGACAAGCCGTCGTGGTGAAATTGGTAGACACGCTATCTTGAGGGGGTAGTGGCGAAAGCTGTGCGAGTTCGAGTCTCGCCGACGGCACCAAGTTAATGCAGTAGCCGGGGTTCATCGATCACGATGGGTTCTGGAATGATAACGGCGAGTATGCTCGAGAATTACTTCCCCATTCTGCTATTCATTGCTGTCGGCCTCGCCGTCGGCGTCCTTCCCGTTGTTGGCACCAAAGTTTTGTCAATGTTGCTCGGGCACGATAAGCCAGACAGCGAAAAACTCTCTCCTTATGAATGCGGCTTTGAAGCTTTTGAAGACGCACGCATGAAATTCGACGTCCGTTACTACCTCGTCGCCATTCTCTTCATTTTGTTTGACCTCGAAATCGCCTTCCTCTTCCCGTGGGCCATTGTGTTGCAGGAAATCGGCTGGTTCGGTTTCTGGGCGATGATGGCCTTCCTCGGCATTTTGGTGATGGGCTTCATCTACGAGTGGAAAAAGGGTGCACTCGATTGGGAATAAAGTTGCGCGGCAAAAAGTAGATTCCGACTTTTTGCCAGTTGGATTTTAGCAATGCGCCGGCATCGGCCGATGCATCACGCGAGCAGTGACCAAGAACGTAGGAGAAGGGTAATGCCTGAAGGCGGCCTCAGTTTGCAAAATGGAAATCAGGGGTTTGTGACCACGTCAGTGGATTCGCTGCTCAATTGGGCACGTACTGGCTCGATGTGGCCGATGACCTTTGGTCTGGCATGTTGCGCGGTTGAAATGATGCACGCGGGCGCATCGCGTTACGACCTTGACCGTTTCGGTATCGTGTTTCGGCCCAGCCCGCGCCAGTCGGATGTGATGATTGTTGCGGGCACACTCTGCAACAAGATGGCTCCCGCGCTGCGTAAGGTCTATGACCAGATGTCAGAGCCGCGGTGGGTGATCTCGATGGGGTCGTGTGCCAATGGCGGCGGCTATTACCACTACTCTTACTCGGTGGTACGAGGATGTGATCGCATCGTACCGGTTGATATTTATGTGCCGGGGTGCCCACCAACTGCCGAAGCGCTTTTGTATGGTTTGATCCAGTTGCAAAACAAGATCAAACGCACCAACACCATCGCCCGAGCCTGATATGTCGAAGAAGCTCGAGCAACTCCAGTCCGACCTCGCTGCCGCGCTCGGTGACAAGTTAGGTAAGCTCATCGTTGATACCGACCAAGTGATCATCGAAGTTCGTGCTGCCGACTACCTCGCTGCGGCGTCTGTGCTTCGTGATAACCCGGCGCTGGATTTTTCCCAGTTGATCGACCTTTGCGGTGTCGACTATGCAGACTGGGGTGATGGCGCGTGGTCAGGCGCGAGGTTTGCGGTTGTCTCTCAACTGCTGTCGATTAGGCACAACGTGCGTCTGCGTCTGCGTACCTTTTGTGCCGAAGATGACTTCCCGCTGATTGACTCATTGATCCCGGTGTGGAATGCCGCCAATTGGTATGAGCGTGAAGCGTTTGACCTCTATGGCATCGTGTTTGGCGGTCATCCAGACCTGCGCCGAATTCTGACCGATTACGGATTTGTAGGCCATCCGTTCCGTAAGGATTTTCCGATTTCTGGCACCGTAGAAATGCGTTACGACGCTGAGCAGAAACGCGTGATCTATCAACCGGTGACCATCGAGCCCCGTGAGATTGTGCCGCGTGTGATTCGCGAAGAAACCTACGCTTCTAGAGTGAAGCGATGAGCGAAATCAAAAACTACACAATGAACTTTGGACCCCAGCACCCGGCCGCGCACGGGGTGTTGCGCCTAGTGCTGGAGCTTGATGGTGAGGTTGTGCAACGTGCCGATCCTCACATCGGCTTGTTACATCGCGCGACTGAAAAACTCGCGGAAACGCGCACATACATTCAAAGTGTGCCGTACATGGACCGACTCGACTATGTGTCGATGATGGTCAACGAGCATGCCTACGTGATGGCGATCGAAAAGTTGCTGCAAGTCGATGTTCCAGAGCGCGCGCAATACATCCGTGTGATGTTTGATGAAATCACACGCGTTCTCAACCATCTGCTATGGCTCGGTGCGCATGCACTCGACGTCGGCGCGATGACGGTGTTCTTGTATGCGTTCCGCGAGCGCGAAGATCTGATGGATTGTTACGAGGCGGTTTCGGGCGCGCGTATGCACGCTGCGTACTACCGTCCCGGCGGTGTCTATCGCGATCTACCGGATCGTATGCCGCAGTACACGGTTGTCAATGGCCAGAACGCGACGGCGATGAAGCGCTTGAACGAAAATCGCCAAGGATCGTTGCTCGATTTTATTGAGGACTTCACCAATCGTTTCCCGACGTACATCGACGAGTACGAAACGCTTCTGACCGATAACCGCATTTGGAAACAACGTCTGGTTGATATCGGCATTGTCACACCGGAGCGCGCACTTCAGCTCGGCTTCACCGGTCCGATGCTGCGTGGCTCGGGTATCGCCTGGGATCTGCGCAAGAAGCAGCCGTACGAAGTGTACGACCGGATGGATTTTGATATTCCCGTCGGCACCAACGGCGATTCATACGACCGGTACCTTGTGCGTGTGCAAGAGATGCGTGAATCGAACCGCATCATCAAGCAGTGTGTGGATTGGCTACGGAAGAATCCGGGGCCGGTCATTTCAACCGACACCAAGGTCGCACCACCTTCGCGCGAGGGGATGAAGACCAACATGGAAGACTTGATTCACCACTTCAAGTTATTCACGGAAGGCTTCCACGTTCCCCCAGGTGAAGTGTACGCAGCGGTGGAGCATCCGAAGGGGGAATTCGGTATCTATCTGATGTCGGACGGAGCAAACAAGCCGTATCGATTGAAGATTCGGGCGCCTGGTTTCCCACATCTTGCGGCGCTCGATGAAATGTCGCGCGGCCACATGATTGCTGACGTTGTAACCATTATCGGAACACAAGACATTGTGTTCGGCGAGATTGATCGGTAAGCCGTCATGAGTGTAATTTCCATACATATGACGATGGACAATGCAGGGATGGGTTATTTTCAAGGTGAAGTGTGATGTTGTCTGAAGCGGCAAAAACGAAGATTGATCGCGAAATTGCGAAGTACCCAGCCGACCAGCGCCAGTCGGCCGTCATGGCCTCGCTTGCCATTATCCAAGACGAAAACGGTTGGTTGTCCACCGACGCAATGGACGCGGTGGCGCAGCATATCGGTATGCCTGCGGTGGCGGTGTATGAGGTGGCGACCTTCTACAACATGTACAACTTGAAGCCGATGGGGAAAACCAAGATTACCGTCTGTACCAATCTCCCGTGCGCCTTGTCCGGCGGTGTTGATGCGGCGGAGTACCTAAAGCAGAAACTCGGTGTCGGCTGGAAAGAGATGACTAAGGACGGCAAATTCACGGTAGTTGAGGGTGAGTGTATGGGCGCCTGCGGCGACTCTCCGGTGATGACCGTCAACAACAAACGTATGTGCAGCTTTATGTCGAACGACAAGATAGATGCGTTGGTTGCGGAGCTCAGCGCGGAGTCAAACAAATGACGACGTTCATCGACTACGGTCCCGACGCGGTCATCATGGCTGGCATTACCGGTGACAACTGGCGTCTTAAAGATTACGAGTCACGCGAGGGATACGTCGCGTTAAAGAAGATTCTGAAGGAAGGTATTAAGCCGGAGGATGTCATTGCGGAAGTCAAGAAATCTGCGCTGCGTGGCCGGGGTGGGGCGGGCTTTCCGACGGGCTTGAAGTGGAGCTTCATGCCGCGCACATTCCCGGGACCTAAGTACTTGGTGTGTAATTCTGATGAAGGCGAGCCCGGCACATTTAAGGATCGCGACATCCTTCGTTACAACCCGCATATCCTCATCGAAGGCATGATCATCGCCGCCTACGCGATGGGTATCCCGGTTGGCTACAACTACATCCACGGCGAAATTTGGGCTGAGTACGATCGTTTTGAAGAAGCGCTGCAAGAAGCGCGTGACGCTGGTTACCTCGGTAAAAACATTCTCGATAGCGATTTCTCTTTTGAGCTGTATGCACATCATGGTTATGGTGCCTACATCTGTGGCGAAGAAACGGCGCTGTTGGAGTCCCTTGAAGGAAAAAAAGGCCAGCCGCGCTTTAAGCCACCGTTCCCCGCGTCATTTGGCCTTTACGGCAAGCCGACCACCATCAACAACACCGAGACCTTCGCCGCAGCGCCCGCGATTATTCGTAACGGTGGTGAATGGTTCCTCAACTTGGGCAAACCGAACAACGGCGGCACCAAATTGTTTTCCGTTTCCGGGCATGTCAATCGCCCGGGCAACTACGAAGTCAAACTCGGCACACCATTCGCGAAGCTGCTTGAGATGGCTGGCGGAATGCGTGATGGCAAGAAGCTGAAGGGCGTGATTCCAGGCGGCTCGTCGATGCCCGTCATCCTTGGTGACAAGATGATGGAGACAGATATGGACTACGACTCGATCGCCAAAGCGGGATCGATGTTGGGTTCGGGTGCGGTCATCGTGATGAACGAAGACACTTGTATGGTGAAAGCCGCCGAACGGCTGGCGTACTTCTATTTTGAAGAATCATGCGGCCAGTGCACACCGTGTCGTGAAGGGACAGGTTGGATGTATCGCGTCATCAATCGAATCGAACACGGCAAAGGTCGTATGGAAGATTTGGAGCTGTTGCTCAATCTGACGGATCAAATCCAGGGTCGCACAATTTGTGCGCTGGGCGACGCGGCGGCGATGCCAGTGCGCGCGTTCATCAAGAATTTCCGCGACGAATTTGAGTATCACATCAATCACAAGCGTTGTATGGTGGCAGCGGGCGGTTACTCATCCTCGCCCCATGTGCATGACGCGCTGGCGATGGCGGCAGAGTAAACAATATGATCAAGCTCGAAGTTGACGGCAAAACAGTAGAAGTCGAGAACGGCGCAACCGTGATGGAAGCGGCGAACAAGCTCGGCATTTTTGTTCCGCACTTTTGTTATCACAAGAAGTTGTCGATCGCGGCCAACTGCCGCATGTGTTTGGTGCAAGTCGAAAAGGCTCCAAAGCCGCTGCCGGCGTGTGCGACGCCTGCGACAGAAGGCATGAAGGTCATGACTGACTCGGTGTTAGCCAAGACCGCACAGCAAGGCGTGATGGAGTTCCTGCTGATCAATCATCCGCTCGACTGTCCGATTTGTGATCAGGGTGGTGAGTGTCAGTTGCAAGATTTGGCAGTGGGTTACGGCGGGTCTGGTTCGCGTTACCAAGAAGAAAAGCGTGTGGTGTTTCACAAAGATATCGGTCCGTTGGTGTCGATGGAGGAAATGTCGCGCTGTATTCATTGCACGCGTTGTGTTCGTTTCGGTCAAGAGATCGCCGGCGTCATGGAGCTCGGCATGGCCGGTCGCGGCGAGCATTCGGAAATCGTTTCCTTCGTCGGCAAGTCTGTCGACTCCGAGTTGTCGGGCAACATGATCGACTTGTGTCCTGTCGGTGCGTTGACGTCAAAGCCATTCCGCTATTCCGCGAGGACATGGGAGTTGTCGCGCCGCAAATCGATTGCCCCACACGATGGTCTTGGCTCCAATCTTGTGGTGCAGGTCAAGCAAGACCGCGTGATGCGTGTCCTGCCGCTGGAAAACGAAGCTGTCAACGAATGCTGGCTGTCAGATCGCGACCGGTTCTCGTATGAAGCGTTGAATTCGGCAGACCGGCTCACCACACCGATGGTGAAAAAAGGCGGCGAGTGGATGGAGACGGATTGGCAGAGTGCGTTGCAAGCTGTGGCTGATGGCCTTGCTCGCGCAAAACAGCAGGGCACCGACCAAGTCGCCGTATTGGCGTCACCTTCCTCCACAATGGAAGAGGTGCATCTACTCAGCAAGCTGGGCCGCGGCCTTGGTGCCAAACAATTGACAACACGGCACCGCCAACGTGATGCTGCGGCGTTTGGTAAGTCCATCGGTGCACAGTGGCTTGGAACGAGTCTCACGAACATCGGCAACCTGCAAAGTATCTTGCTGATTGGTTCGACGCTGCGTAAAGAACAACCGTTGTTGGCGACGCGCTTTCGTGCGGCGGTGAAACGCGGCGCACAATTGAATGTGCTTCATTCAGTGGATAGCGATCTGCTGATGCGTGTGGCCAACAAGTCGATTAGCAAGCCTGACGATCTTGCCGCCGCACTGGGTGCGGTTGTCAAGGTGCTGGCTGAAATCAAAAATGCGCGGCTTCCCGGTGAGGTCGAAAATGCGGTGGCCAATGTTGCAATTTCTAATGATGCCCGCGCCATCGCAGCCAGCCTCGCCGCAAAAGAATCGACCGGTGTGTTCTTGGGGCATTACGCGCAACAACATCCACAAGCCACGACGCTGCATGTTCTTGCGCAGGAAATTGCCAGACTAGCAGGTGGTGTGTTTGGTGTCTTCGGCCAGGCGGCGAATAGTGTCGGCGCGGCTGTTGTTGGTGCCGATGCCGCTGCGCCGAGCGCGGCAAAAGCGTATGTGATGCTCAACGTCGAGCCGGAGGCTGACTGCGTTGACGCTGCTGGTCAGTTGGCGGCGTTGAATGGCGCAGAGTTTGTCGTGGCCATGTCAATGTTCAAAAACTCACTCGCGGCCGAGTACGCAACCGTCATGCTGCCAATCGCGCCGTTCAGCGAAACCGCTGGTACGTTTGTGAATATGGAAGGTAAAGCACAATCTTTCAATGGTGTGGTGAAGCCTCTGGGGCAAACGCGTCCGGCGTGGAAGGTGATTCGCGTGCTTGGTAACTTGCTCGGCCTCTCCGGATTCGACCAAGACAATATCGAAGCGGTTCGTGCGGATATTGCACCCGACCTGAACGCTTTTGTCGCTGGCAAGTTGAATAATCAAATGAGCGGCGTGAAAGTTGACCTGGCAACGTGTGCGGCAGCGGCGCAAATGCGCGACGTTCCTATCTATGCTGTGGATTCAATTACGCGCCGTGCGCCAAGCCTGCAACTGACCGCAGATGCAAAGGCTTCTCGAATCCACCTTATGTCGGAACCGGCAGCAGAGGCGGCGGAATAGACATGGATGCGTTGATTCAATGGCTGAACTTTCAAGTCATCGCCACGCTGGGGCCTGAGATTGGGCCCACCGCGTGGTTGGTCGGGAAATCGCTGACGATGATCTTGATGGTCATGGTACCGGTACTGATTTTTGTTTTGTATTTCCAATTGGTCGAACGTTGGGTGATCGGCTGGATGCAGGTGCGGCGTGGTCCAAACCGTGTTGGCCCGTGGGGTTTGCTGCAACCGATGGCTGACGCGATCAAGCTTTTGCTCAAAGAGCAGATTGTTCCAACTGGCGCAAACAAGCTTCTCTTCTTGATTGCGCCCGCGATTTCGGTAGCACCTGCAATGGCGGTGTGGGCGGTCATCCCATTCACACCAACTTGGGTGGTGGCGGGTGTGGATGCGGGCATTCTCGTGGTGCTTGCCATGACCTCGATGGGTGTCTACGGCGTGATCCTCGCCGGGTGGGCGTCAAATTCGAAGTACGCGTTTATCGGTGCGATGCGCTCTGCTGCACAGGTCGTGAGTTATGAAATCGCGATGGGCTTCGCGCTGGTTGGTGGCCTGATGGCGGCGCAGTCGTTGAACCTCACAGAAGTGGTGGCCAAACAAGATGGCCCTTACGGCTTGGTGGAATGGTTCTTTATTCCACTCTTCCCGCTGTTCATCATCCAGTTCATCGCCGGTGTAGCCGAAACTAACCGTCATCCGTTCGACGTGGCCGAAGGCGAGTCGGAAATTGTTGCCGGTCCGTTGGTTGAATACTCCGGCATGACATGGTCACTTTTCTTCCTGGCTGAGTACGCCAACATGTTGTTGGTGGCGATGATTTCCTCGCTGCTGTTTCTCGGTGGCTGGTTGTCGCCATTTCCGAAATCTATTCCGATCTTGGGTGAGCCTTCGATCCTTTGGCTATTCGCCAAACTTGCCGTGTTAATGATCATGTTTGTGTGGATTCGTGCTTCGTTCCCGCGCTACCGTTATGACCAGATTATGCGTTTGGGTTGGAAGGTCTTTATCCCGCTGACCATTGCGTGGATTGTTGTTGTTGGTGTGATGTTGATGGAGCCGGTCAACAACTGGCCGGTCATCAATATTTGGTTTGGAAAGCAGGGTGGCTAAGATGTTGGATAGACCCATGTGGGATAGAGCCAAAGAATTTGCCAGTAGTTTGTTGCTCGGAGAACTGGTGCAAGGGTTGAAGCTGACCGGACGCCATTTGTTTGAGCGCAAGATTACGGTTCAATTTCCGGAAGAAAAGACACCGCAAAGCCCGCGCTTTCGCGGACTTCATGCGCTGCGCCGTTATGAAAATGGCGAAGAGCGTTGTATTGCTTGCAAGTTGTGTGAAGCGGTGTGCCCGGCACTTGCCATCACCATCGAATCCGAACAGTGTGTGGATAACACACGACGCACAACGCGCTACGACATTGACTTGACCAAGTGCATCTTCTGCGGCTTCTGCGAAGAGTCGTGCCCGGTTGATTCCATCGTCGAAACACATTTGCTGGAGTATCACGGCGAGAAGCGCGGCGACCTTTACTACACCAAACCGATGTTGCTCGCCATTGGCGACAAGTATGAAAAAGAAATTGCCGATCGACGTGCCGAAGATGCGAAGTATCGGTAAGTCTTTGTCCATGGCGGTAGAACAATTGGTTCGCCTGCCTCTTGACGACAGACCTTAATGCCTCACAAAGCCTCATAAAGCCTCATAAAGCCTCATAAAGCCGCACAAAAACAATGACTTTTCAAACCATCACCTTTTACCTGTTTTCCTTTGTGCTGATTCTTTCAGCGCTGGGCGTAATCACGTCGAGGAATCCGGTCTACGCCGCACTCTTCCTTGTATTGTCGTTTGTCACTGCGGCAGGCCTGTGGATGTTGTTGTTTGCGGAATTTCTGGCGCTCACGCTGATTCTGGTTTACGTCGGCGCGGTGATGGTGTTGTTCTTGTTTGTGGTGATGATGTTGGATATCAACTTCGATAAATTGCGTGAAGGGTTCCGGCAGAACGCACTTGTCGCGGCGTTGGTTGGCGTTGTGATGCTTGCAGAAATGGCAATTCTCCTCGGTGGTAAATCCCTTGGCCTTGCCGTAGCGATGCCCGGAGCGCCGGCGGCAGCCTCCAATACCAAGGAATTGGGGCGCGTGTTGTATACCGAATACCTGCTGCCGTTTGAACTCGCGGCGGTGGTCTTACTGATTGCCATGATTGCGGCGATTGCGTTGACGTTGCGCGAACGTCGCGGCAGTAAGTCGCAAGACATCGGCGCGCAGGTTCGTGTGAAGAGCGGTGACCGATTGAAGATCATCAAGATGGATGCCGCCGTCGATGGGGTTGAAAAAACGGCGTCGGGGCCGGTGGTGGATGCCGCACCTGCCGCCTTGGCGATTGCTGCACCAGCACCGGCACCATTGCCAGCACCAGGGAGCAAGTCATGATCCCGTTATCGCACTATCTGATTCTTTCTGCAGTACTGTTCTCAATCTCGATTGCGGGCATTTTCTTGAATCGTAAGAACCTCATCGTGTTGCTGATGGCCGTTGAGCTGATGTTGCTCGCAGTGAACATGAACTTCATCGCGTTTTCGCATGCGCTCGGTGATTTGAACGGCCAAGTGTTTGTGTTCTTCATTCTCACGGTAGCAGCGGCAGAGTCGGCGATTGGTTTGGCAATTTTGGTGATTCTCTTCCGCAATTTGAAGAGTATCAATGTGGAAGATATCGGAACCCTAAAAGGCTAGAAAAGACGGGCATCTTCAGGCATAAATGCTTGAAAAGCGCCGCCAATACTAGACTTTTATAAATTTTTGTAGCAGCTCATGATCGAAAACAAACTCGCATTACTTGCCATCCCACTGCTGCCGCTGATCGGCGCACTGCTGGCCGGTTTCCTTGGCAACGGGTTTGCCAAACCCGTGGGGCGTGCATTCGCGCACAGTGTCACCATCCTCGGTGTTACGGCCGCGTTTGTGTTGTCGGTGTTTGTTTTTCAAGACGTGTCGGCGGGCAAAACCTTTAATGGTTCGGTGTACACATGGCTCGTGACCGGCGGGATCAAGTTTGAAGTGGGCTTCCTGATCGATTCACTTACCGCAACCATGATGCTGGTGGTGACTTTTGTGTCGTTGATGGTTCACGTCTACACCATCGGCTACATGAAAGACGACGACGGTTACACACGTTTCTTCGCCTACATCTCACTCTTCACCTTCGCCATGTTGATGTTGGTCATGTCGAACAACTTCCTGCAATTGTTCTTCGGCTGGGAGGCGGTGGGGCTGGTGTCGTACCTCTTGATTGGCTTCTGGTACAAACGTCCCACAGCCATCAAGGCGAATCTGAAAGCGTTCCTCGTCAACCGCGTTGGCGACTTTGGTTTCCTCATTGGCATTGGTTTGATCTTTGCTTACTTCGGCACACTGGATTACCGCGAAGCGTTTGCGCTGGCGCAAAATTTCAAAGAGACCATCATCGAGCCGGTTCCGGGCTGGCAGTGGTCACTGATTACCGCAATTTGTATCGGGCTGTTTATCGGTGCGATGGGCAAGTCCGCGCAGTTCCCGTTACATGTGTGGCTGCCGGATTCGATGGAAGGCCCGACACCAATCTCCGCACTGATCCACGCGGCCACCATGGTGACCGCCGGCATCTTTATGGTGGCGCGGATGTCACCGCTGTTTGAGATGTCCGAGACGGCACTCTCGTTTGTGCTCATCATCGGCTCGATTACCGCGCTCTTCATGGGCTTTCTGGGGATTGTGCAGAACGATATCAAACGTGTGGTTGCGTATTCGACGTTGTCTCAGTTGGGCTATATGACAGTCGCGCTCGGCGTCTCAGCCTACTCGGTCGCCATCTTTCATCTGATGACACACGCGTTCTTTAAGGCGCTACTGTTCTTGGGCGCAGGCTCGGTCATCATGGGGATGCACCACAACCAAGACATGCGTTACATGGGTGGCGCGTGGAAGTACATGAAGATCACATGGGTTACGTCCTTGATCGGCTCGCTGGCGCTGATTGGCACACCATTTTTCTCCGGCTTCTATTCCAAAGATTCGATTATTGAAGCCGTGAAATATGCCTCGATCCCCGGTGCCGGCATTGCATATTTCGCGGTCGTTGCGGGGGTGTTCGTCACGGCGTTTTATTCGTTCCGGATGTATTTCTTGGTCTTTCATGGCAAAGAACGGTACGACGATCTGCACCACGACCACGACCACGACCACGCCGATCATGAACACCACGGCCTAGCCAAGGGTGAGAAGCCGCACGAAAGCCCATGGGTGGTGACGGTGCCGCTGGTATTGCTGGCGATTCCATCCGTGTTTATTGGCCTTTATACGATTCAGCCGATGTTGTTCGGCAAGTTTTTTGAGGGTGTGATTTATGTCGCGCCAAATCACGACTCGTTGGCGGGTTTGCGTGAATACTTCACCAACTGGGCGGGCATGGCCATCCACGGCTTTCAAACTGTGCCGTTCTGGTTGGCTGCTGCCGGTGTTGCGCTGGCTTGGTTTTTCTACATGAAGCGCCCGGATATTCCCGCCGCGATCAAACAGCGATTTGGCTTCATTTATCGATTGCTCGACAACAAGTACTACCTCGACACCTTTAACGAGTGGGCGTTTGCCGGCGGTGCGCGCAAGCTCGGTTCCGCGCTGTGGAAGTTCGGTGATGTGACCATCATCGACGGCATCATGGTCAACGGCACGGCGAAGGTCATCGGCTGGTTTTCCGGTGTTGCGCGGGTGGTGCAGTCCGGTTACCTCTATACCTATGCCTTCTGGATGATTTTCGGCGTTTTTGTCCTCTTAAGTTTGGTGTTCCTGAAGATTCAATAAAACGCCGTTGTGTGTGAGTTGCTGTCACACTTGTGTGTGAGTTGCTGTCACACAGCGGACGAAGAAAACAACAATGCAAACAAGTTCCTACATCTTGAGTTTGACCATCTGGGTGCCCATCATCGCGGGCATCTTGGTGTTGTTCCTTAACCACGAATCGCAAAAACCAATGGCACGCGCCGTGGCGTTGGTGGGCAGTATTCTTGGTTTGCTGGTGGCGATCCCCTTGTGGGTCGGCTTCGACAATGCCAGCGCGGCCATGCAGTTTGTTGAACGCTCGGTGTGGATTCCGCGTTACAACATTCACTATGCGCTGGGCGTGGACGGCATTTCGATGCTGTTTGTATTGCTCAATAGCTTCACCACCATCCTCGTTATCGCCGCGTCGTGGGAAGTCATCCAAGAGAAGGTGTCGCAGTATCTGGCGTCGTTCCTGATCATGTCGGGTTTGATTAACGGTGTGTTTGCCGCGACCGACGCGATTTTGTTTTACTTGTTCTTCGAAGCAATGCTGATCCCGATGTTCCTCATCATCGGTATCTGGGGCGGGCCGCGCAGGGTCTACGCCGCTGTTAAGTTCTTCCTCTACACATTGTTGGGCTCGTTGTTGATGTTGGCTGCGCTGATTTATCTCTACAACGTCACTAACGGCAGTTTTGACATCATCGATTACCACCGTGTCCCGCTGGGCATCACCGCGCAGACGCTGATCTTCCTCGCTTTCTTTGCGTCGTTCGCGGTGAAAGTGCCAATGTGGCCAGTGCACACTTGGTTGCCGGACGCACACGTTGAAGCGCCTACCGGCGGCTCGGTCATTCTGGCGGCCATCACACTCAAAATCGGTGCGTATGGTTTCTTGCGCTTCAATATGCCGATCGCGCCGGACGCGAGCCACGCCTTGGCGGGATTCATGATCGCGCTGTCGCTGATCGCGGTGGTCTATATCGGCCTAGTTGCGTTGGTGCAGGCCGACATGAAAAAGCTGGTGGCGTATTCATCCATTTCACACATGGGCTTTGTCACGCTGGGCTTCTTCCTGTTCAACAGCCAGGGGGTCGAGGGCGGGCTGGTACAGATGATTTCGCACGGATTTATCTCGGCGGCGATGTTCCTGTGTATTGGTGTGTTGTACGACCGGGTACACTCGCGTGAGATTTCTGCCTATGGTGGTGTGGTGAATACCATGCCGAAGTTTGCGTTTTTTGCGGTGTTGTTCGCGATGGCCAATTCCGGTCTGCCCGCGACCTCCGGGTTTGTGGGTGAGTTCATGGTCATCCTCGGCGCGATGAAGGTGAATTTCTGGTTCGCCTTTGTGGCATCAACAACCCTGATCTTGGGCGCGGCTTATTCGCTTTGGATGGTCAAGCGTGTGATCTTTGGTGACATCGCCAACGACAACGTACGCACCCTGACCGACATCAATGCCCGTGAGATGACGATTCTCGCGGTGCTGGCGCTACTGGTGTTGTTTATGGGCCTGTATCCGAAGCCCTTCACGGATGTGATGCATGTATCGGTTGATGCGTTGTTGCAGCATGTTTCGCTCGGCAAGCTCAACTAACGGGTTCCGCAAATGACTTTCTCCCAAATCCACTTCGCACTAGCGCTTCCCGAGCTGGTTTTGCTACTCGGCATTTTCGCCATCATGGCCTATGACCTGTTTGGCAAACAGGTCAACAAAGCAACGAACCTATTATTGTTGTCGCTGGTCCTGCTGTTCATCGTCATCAACATCGTTGTTTTTTATGCCTATCTGATGGGCGACGGGCCGCGTGTCGCCTTTTCGAATATGTTTGTCGCCGATGCCATGGCGGCGGTGCTCAAAGTGGCGCTACTGCTCTCAGTTGGTGTGTTGATGGTTTACAGCCGTGACTATCTTGAGAAGCGTAAGCTGTTCACTGGTGAGTTTGTGTTGTTGATGTTGTTCGCCACACTCGGCATGATGATCATGGTCTCGGCCAATCACTTTGTATTGCTGTACCTCGGCTTGGAAATCCTGGCACTCTCCACCTATACGATGGTTGCGTTGAATCGTGATTCGGCAACCTCCACCGAAGCGGCGATGAAGTACTTCATTCTCGGGGCGCTGGCGTCCGGCTTGCTGCTCTACGGTATGTCGATGGTCTATGGCGGCACCGGATCACTCGACGTCGCCGTCATTGCCAAGACCATTGAATTTTCACGCGCCAACGATCCGCTTATCACCTTCGGCCTTGTGTTCGTCGTGGCGGGATTGGCGTTTAAGCTCGGTGTGGTGCCGTTTCATATGTGGGTGCCGGACGTGTACCAAGGCGCGCCAACACCGATGACGATGTTTATCGGCTCCGCCTCCAAGATCGCCGCCTTTGGTTTTACCATTCGTATTCTTGGCGATGGGTTGGCCGGCGCGGCGAACGATTGGCAGGGCATGTTGGTGATTCTTGCGGTGGCCTCACTCGCTGTCGGCAACATCATCGCGATTGCGCAGACCAACTTGAAACGGATGTTGGCGTATTCCACCATCTCACACATGGGTTTCTTGTTGCTCGGCTTGCTGGCCGGCACCAAGAACGGTTACGCCGCATCGATGTTCTACATCATTTCCTACGCCTTGATGTCCCTCGGTGTCTTCGGCATCATCATGCTGCTCTCTCGCGAGGGGTTCGAAGCTGAGGAACTCGATGACCTGAAGGGCTTAAACCAACGCTCGCCGTGGGTGGCCTTCCTGATGCTGGTGATGATGTTCTCGATGGCCGGTATTCCGCCGTTTGTGGGTTTCTTTGCCAAGCTCTCTGTACTTGAGGCGGTGTTACAAGCCGACTTCACCTGGCTGGTGGTTTACGCGGTATTGATGAGTGTGATCGGTGCCTTCTACTACCTGCGGGTCGTGAAGCTGATGTACATGGACGCGCCGGTCGACAATTCGCCGATCATCGCCGGACAGGCAATGCGTACCCTGCTGGGCGTGAACGCCTTTGCGGTGTTGCTCATTGGTCTCTTGCCGGGTGCGGGGCTGATGGGGCTTTGCCTTAGCGCTATCCAGAAAACGCTGTAAGGTTGTCAGGTGGCCGCGCCGTCTGATTTGCCTGTGCTACCGACGTTTCCTGATCTAACTGAGCATCACATCGAGACCGAACAGGTTGTCGAAGGTAAATTCATTCGTATGCACACCGATCGTGTGCGATTGCCGGATGGCTCGGAATCACATCGCGAATATGTGCAACACCCAGGGGCGGTGGTGATTGCCGCGTTCCTAGACATCGACACGCTGGTGTTCGAACACCAGTATCGTTATCCGGTCGGTAAACACTTCCTAGAGCTTCCTGCCGGTAAGATCGACGCCGGTGAAGCGCCGCTTGAGACGGCCCGACGCGAGCTACTTGAAGAGACTGGCTACGTTTCGGAAAGCTGGCAGCACGCACTCACCATGCATCCGACCATTGGTTACGCCAACGAACACATCGAGCTGTATATCGCCAAGGATGTGAAATTTGTCGGCCATCAGCGTGACGAGGGCGAGTTTCTTGAAGTGTTCACCATGTCATTATCGGATGCGGTTGCGCGGGTTGGCTGTGGCGAGATCACCGACACCAAAACCGCGTTTTCCTTGTTGTGGCTCGATCGGTTTCGCGATCGTTGGATGTAGGTCATGACATACGACCTCGCCATCATCGGCGGCGGCATTAACGGTTGCGGCATTGCGCGAGACGCGGCGGGTCGCGGCTTATCGGTGTTGCTCGTGGAGCAGTACGATCTTGCCAGCGCCACCAGCAATTGGAGCACCAAACTCATTCACGGTGGGCTGCGCTATTTGGAGCAGTACGAGTTCCGGCTGGTGCGCGAGTCCCTGCAAGAGCGCGAGGTATTGCTAAAGCTGGCACCGCATCTCATTCGTCCCATGCAGTTTGTGTTGCCACACGACCGTGAGATGCGGCCGGCGTGGATGATTCGTGCGGGCCTGTTTTTGTATGACTACATCGGCGGCAAACAATCGATGCTACGCTCGCGTGGCCTGCGCTTTCCCGATCACAATTTCAACGCCGCGCTGTCACCCAAAATTACACGGGGGTTTGTCTATTCCGATGCGCAGGTTGACGACGCAAGGTTGACGGTGTTGAACGCCGTCTCTGCGCGTGAGCTGGGTGCTGAGGTACGAACTCGCACTGCACTCATCGGTGCACAACGTGAAGCTAATCGCTGGTGTTTGAGTTTGTCGCAGGACGGCGGCGCATCCTCCACCACCACAACAGTGTATGCAAATGCCGTGGTGAATGCCGCCGGCCCGTGGGTCAAACAAGTCCTCGATGGGGCATTCAAAATCGAAACCGCGGCAACGGTGCGTTTGGTCAAGGGCAGTCACATCATCGTGCCGCGTGTTCACGAATTTGATCACGCTTATCTGTTGCAGACGGCAGATGGTCGTGTCGTGTTTGTGATTCCGTATGAAGGGCGTTATTCGTTAATCGGCACGACTGACGTATTGGTGAGTGATGCCAACGAAACGCCTTCGATCTCCGAGGAAGAAACCGCATATCTGCTGGGGGCGGTAAACCGCTTTCTCGCCCAACCGCTGTTTGCACGCGATGTGGTGTGGTCATACGCCGGTGTGCGGCCGCTGTACGACGATGGTGAAGCCAACGCCAGCAAAATCACACGCGACTATGTCTTGAAACTTGATCACGTCGAAGGCAAGCTGCCGTTGCTCTCGGTGTTCGGCGGCAAACTCACCACCTACCGACGTCTGGCGGAACGCGCACTAGAGACGATGGCACCGCACTTGCCAGCGATGCGCGGCGCGTGGACGGGCAGTGTGGCGCTGCCGGGCGGAGACCTGGAAGGTTATGCGGATTTTGATACCGGTGTTGACAACTACGCACGCTCACTCATCCCAAAACATTCTGGCGTTCCGCCGGACTACATTCGGCGCTTGGTATATCGCCATGGTGATCGGGCGGCCAGCATACTGCGCGGCGTACGCAACGTCGCGGACATGGGAGAGATCTTTGGGTCGGGGCTCAACTTGTTGTGCGAGCGCGAGATTGAATTTCTGATTCGCGATGAGTGGGCAGCCTCGGCGGAAGATATTCTCTGGCGGCGCACTAAGTGTGGTCTGCATATGGATGACGACGAGCGTGCTCGCGCTGCGGCATTTATTGAGGGCAAACTCAAGCAGTGACGGGGCTTCAAGGGGAGGCAGGGTTTGATTCCCTCCCCTTCAAGGGAAGGGTTAGGGTGGGGGTGGGGATGGGGCAAAGAGCACTGGCAAAAGCGAGGCAAAGAGCACTGGCAAAAGCGAGATGAGGAGCAGTGGCAAGCCAAGCTCGCGTGTCCGCTATTTGTCCCCCATCCCCCCGCGGCTTGTTGATGTGGTGAATGGTTTGCTTGCAGTGCGGCCGTAGTCAGTAAAGAACCGGTTGATAATACGAGCCTGAATACTGCATGCCTCGAAGTCGCGAGCAAACCATGAAATATTCAGGCTAACCCTCGCGATCAAAAAAGAGCCACACTGTGTCGAGCAAATCTATCGCCATGTCATCCTCCGAAACTACCGATAATCCGCCCGGCATAAGCGGGGCAGCGGTCGAGTCACGCACGAACGCGCCAACGCAGCACGTCGCGACCATTGAATCGCTCGACCATGAGGGCAGAGGTGTTGCCCATGTCGATGGCAAGGTGCTCTTTATTGAGGGGGCGCTCCCAAGCGAGCGGGTCGAGTACCGCCCCGCAAGGAAGAAAAAACACTTTGAGACGGCAGCGCTGCTCAACATTCAGCGAGCCTCGTCTGACCGCATCAGCCCGAAATGTGGCCATTTTGAAATTTGTGGCGGATGCGCACTGCAACACGCTAATTTGTCCTTACAAGTCGCCTCGAAGCAGCGTGTGCTTGAGGACAATCTGCGGCGTATTGGCAAGGTCAAGCCTGAGCGGATTTTGCCGCCGATCTATGCGTCGCCGTGGGAATATCGGCACCGTGCACGACTGTCGGTGCATTACGTCGCAAAAAAGGGGGGAGTGCTGGTCGGTTTCCGCGAACGGAAGTCGAGTTTCGTGGCCGATATGCACCGCTGCGAAGTGCTCGCGGGCGGCGTTGGCCAGTTGATTGATCCGCTGCGGGAGTTGATGTCGGCGCTCGATGCTAAGGATCGAGTGCCACAAATCGAACTCGCTGTTGGCGAGCGCGTGACTGCACTGGTGCTGCGTAATCTTGAGCCACTTTCACCTGGCGATGAGGCAAAACTCTGCGCATTCGCCGACCGCTATCGCGCGAGCCATCGCTTGCAATGGTGGCTGCAACCCAAAGGCCCTGAAACCGCCTATCCGTTTTATCCGCACGATGTGTCTGAGCTCACCTACTTGCTGCCTGAGTTTCAGTTGGAGCTGCTGTTTCGACCGACGGAATTTACCCAAGTGAACCACCGCGTCAACCGCCTGATGGTCGAACGGGCGATTGATTTACTCGCCCCTCAACCCGGCGAGCACGTGGCAGACTTGTTTTGTGGCCTTGGTAACTTCACGTTACCGATCGCCAGACGCGGCGCGAAGGTGATCGGCATTGAGGGGAGTCAGTCATTAGCGGACCGCGGAATGGAGAATGCGCGACGCAACGGTCTAGGTTCACTGGCGAGCTTTTTCCCGGCTGATTTGTACACTGACCAAGAGAGCGCAATGCAGCGCGTGCCCCCCGTGACCAAAATGCTGATCGACCCACCGCGTGACGGCGCCATCGAGGTGTGCAAATTACTGACGCGTGAAGCGCGACCGACGCTCCACCGTGTGGTCTACGTGTCATGCAGCCCTTCGACGCTCGCACGCGATGCAGATGTGTTGGTGAACCTCAACGGCTTTCGCTTGATTGCCGCAGGGGTGGTAAACATGTTTCCACATACGGCGCATGTGGAGTCAATCGCGGTCTTTGAGCGAGACAACTAATGTGCGACGGCCCATGCGCGACGACCCATGTTCGATGGCTCATGTTTGATTGCTCATGTTTGATTGCTAATGTTTGATTGCTAATGTTTGATTGCTAATGCTTGATTGCTAATGCTCGATGCGCATACGAGCTAATAGGCGCTAATGCGGACGCATAAAAAAACGGCCACCATGGTGGCCGTTTTTTTTATCTATTAGTCTAGATTAGTCTAGTCTTGGCTGGTAATACCCAACAGCGACAACAAGTTGGAAAAAATGTTGTAGATATCAAGATAAATCGCGAGCGTGGCGCTGATGTAGTTGGTTTCACCGCCGGTGATGATGCGGTTGATGTCATACAGCAAAAAGGCGGAGAAGATACCGATCGCGAGCACCATCAGCGTCAATGCGAGCGCAGGGATTTGGAAGAAGATATTCGCGAACGACGCCACCAGCAGGACGATCACGCCGACAAACAAAAACTTACCCATGTTTGTGAGATCGCGTTTGATGGTTGCCGCCAACGTTGCCATGCCGAACAAAATGATCCCAGTGCCGCCAGCAGCGAGCGCAATCAACTGGCCACCGTTGGGAAGTTTGAGGGTGCGACCAATCAGCGCCGACAGTAACAAGCCCATAAAAAACGTGAAGCCCAGCAACAGGACGACACCCCATGCGCTGTTTTTGGTGCGCTCAATACCATACATAAAGCCGAACGCGATCGCCAAGAACAAGATAAAACCTAAGACGGGTGATCCCGCAAAGAAACTAAAGTTGAGCGCTTGACCCAATACCGCGCCGACAACCGTCGGCACCATGGTCAAGGAGAGGAGGAGATAGGTGTTGCGAAGCACGCGGTTGGCAGACGCGCCAATTGGCGTGGAAATCGACGGAGAAGCGATGGGTAGGTCGTTTTGCATCATTTTTCCTTTGCTTTTGTCTAAGTGGCTATTTTGAAACCCCGAAAGCCCTGAACCACTGGCGGGCGTATGACCGCGAGGGCGACAGGAAGTTTCATCCAAGCGCGGCGCAATTACAAGGTTTTTTTGCAGCTTGTTTTGTGGCCAGTTGTTTGATGACGCCGCGTTAACCTGAACATTTCATGGGGGCGCGTTCGAAAGTGGGTGAGTGGGCGAGCGATTTTTTGCCTGACCGACCACAGCATAGCGAGCTATGCTTCGGGAGGAAGGCGGAAAATCGCCGTCCAATCGCCCGAGAGCGAACGTGCAGCCCGCATCAACGGCAAAAGTGGAACGTGCCAATTTGGTTATCCACTCGTTCAGAGGCAACCTCCCTCGACACATCGGGCGACCCATGAAATATTCAGGTTAACCAAACATTTCATGGGGGCGCGTTCGACAGCGGGTGAAGTATTCAGGTTAGTACCAGTCCATGAGCCGATGGTAAAATGGCGCTATTGGAGGTGTGGCCGAGCGGTTTAAGGCACTGGTCTTGAAAACCAGCGATGGCGCGAGTCATCCGTGAGTTCGAATCTCACCGCCTCCGCCAGTTTGATGTCCGGAGAAGTTCAAGAAAGTCCCAAAACCCCCAGTATTCACTGGGGGTTTTTCTTTTTGGCGGTCCAACACGGTGCGTTGCCGATTGTCGACTGCACTTGGTTTCCGCTGCCGACTTCCCCCGCGTGTCTCTTTCACTTGTAAAAGCAAAGAAATTGCCTGGCCGGAAAGAGGTGCAAGGTGCGCTTGGTGCATCGTCATGCGCGCCTTTGGAATCGTCCACAAGCCTGCGTCTTGGTTGAACTCGAACCACAGCGCGGCAGGCGCGAGTGAGATAAACCAGTAGAGTGCTGTCTTCTCAACATGATTTACTGGCGCGTTGTGTGCGCCGTAGGTAAATACTCAACATGGCCGGTCTGATTGGGGAACTTCTGGAAACCTGCTGCGTGGGCGAATTTCGCGCCTGCGGTGCTCGCCGTACACTGGGTACGTGTCCCGTGTTTGCCAAACCCGTCGGCACGAACTTCGCCCGCTCGCGACGGTTTCGAGAAGTTCCGATTGCAAAAAATCCTTATTCGGCGGGCATCTCCAAGCGAAAAAGCCTGAAATTGCCCGTCGCTTGGACACTTTTGTTTTCTATATGGTCAACGGCCGCTACGCAAACGGTCGCGGCCGATGATTCTTTGCTGATTTCAGCAACGCGGATTCCGACTGCTGAACTGGTGACGCCGGGCGCGGTTGATCTTCTGCGCGTGCGTCGCATCGGCGACACCCTGCCGCTCATCGATGTGGCAGAGGTGTTGAACCGCGTCGCCGGTGTAAACGTCCAAAATCGCCAGAACTACGCGCAGGATACGCAGATCAGCATTCGCGGCTTCGGTGCACGCGCAAGCTTTGGCATTCGTGGGATCAAAATTTTTGTTGATGATATTCCGGCCACCATTCCAGACGGGCAGGGGCAGGGTTCAGTCATTCCGCTGTTTGCGGCGGCATCGATGGAAGTGTTGCGCGGCCCTTCGGCAGTGGGCTATGGCAACGCTGCCGGTGGGGTGATCGCGGTCACGACGCAGCCTGCAGTGCCCCGGGGGGGCGTGGAGTCTCGCGCGATTGTGGGGCAAGACGGAATGCAGATTACGCTGTTGCAACTGTGGTCACCACGTCTGGAGGGACGCGATGGTGAACGCGATGCGTCGGTATTTATCGCCACGCAGCGGCTGGTGAGTGAGGGCTATCGCGACCATAGTCGCGTGAAGCGCGATCACACTTATGCGAAGCTGGAATTGCCGGTGTGGGGTTCGGCGTCACTCATGTTGACTGGTCATCGTATTGACCAACCCAACACGCAGGACCCGCTCGGTATCACCGCGACGCAGTTTGCACATGGTGATCGCCGCCAAGTCGCGGCAGCGGCTGTTCAATTCAACACGCGAAAGTCGATCAGCCATCAACAAGTAGGTAGTGTGTTATCGCTCATGTTAGGTGGCGTTGAGGCTAAAGCAATCGCCTATGTCGGTATGCGCGACGTGAGCCAGTATTTGTCGATACCGGTGGCGGCGCAACTTGCATCGACAAGTGCTGGTGGGGTGGTCGATTTTCATCGTCGCTTTGATGGGCTTGGATTGCGATTGGCCAAGGTCGCAGGCCGTGTGACTTGGGCAATTGGTGTGGACGCCGATGGTGCCCGAGACGATCGCAAAGGGTATGAGAATTTTGTGGGGCAGGGTAGTGCGGTGATGTTAGGCGTGCGGGGCAATCTCCGGCGCGACGAAATCAATACGCAGCGATCAGTCGATGTGTTCGGGCAACTGAATTGGGCGGTCACCACCAGCGCGTCTTTACACGCTGGGTTGCGTCGTAGCGATATCAAGCTCAGTGTGCGCGACGGCTACATTCGCATCGGTAATGGTGATGACTCTGGTGACATCAGGTTCGCCGCAACGTCGCCATCCATTAGCGTGGTCAAACAGTTCTCGACCGATACTTCACTCTACGTCACTGGTGCGCGCGGTTTTGAAACACCAACCTCGGCCGAACTGGCCTACAAGCCCGATCAGTCGAATGGGCTGAATACGACACTGAGCCCAAGCGTTGCACGGCAATGGGAAGTCGGCGTCAAGCATATCGGTGCGGTGGCGCTCAACGCGGCCGTTTTTACGATTCGTACACAAGATGAAATTGTGCAGGCTAGTTCCATCGGTGGCCGTGCGACATTTCAAAACGCAGCGGCGACCAGCCGACGTGGCCTTGAGCTTTCCGCCAAATGGAATCGCGCGAACCAATGGTCGGCTTTGGCTGCGTTGACACGGCTAAATGCCACGGTCAGCGAAGCCTATCTCGCTGGCGGCGGTGCGACTGCGCGACTGATTCCAGCCGGCCAGTGGCTGCCCGCCGTGCCTCGCGCTAACATTTTTACGGAACTAACGTGGCATCCATCGGGACGAGGCGCACCGGGATGGTTGGTCTCCGCCGAAGCCGTGGCACGCTCACGCATCGCCACCGATGATGCGAACTCCACTTTCGCGGCGGGTTATGCTGCGCTGAACGCGGCGGTGCGCTACCGAACGGCAGTAATGCGTCCGTTCGGTGATGTGCTACCCATCAAGCTCGAAATGTTTGTCCGCGCAGAGAATCTCGCTGATGCAAAATATGTGGGCAGTGTTACTGTCAATGAAGCAAATCAGCGTTTCTTTGAGCCTGCCCCAGCCCGTCGGTTTTTGCTCGGCGTCACCGGCACCATTCTTTTTTGAGTGTTGGCGAGTGCTGCGCTCGAGTTGCTATTTTTTCGTATGAAAGTTGCTATGAATTCTTTGTTTATCAAACGCTTCGCCGCCATCGCGACGGCAATTATCGGCATCGGTGTTGCCACACCTGTGTTCGCGCAAAAAATGAAAACGCTTTCGACGGCTGACTACAAGGTTAATGTTGTGACCGTGGCTGAAGGCTTGAAAAATCCGTGGGCGGTCGCGCTTCTCCCAGATGGTCGAATGTTGGTGACCGAGCGGCGTGGCACCTTGCGTGTTCTTGACAGCGGCAAGCTGGTGGAGAGGGCCGTCGAAGGTATGCCAAAGGTCGCTGAGTTTGGCCAGGGCGGTTTACTTGATGTCGCGCTTCATCCCAAGTACGCCGAGAACGGTTGGATTTATTGGACCTATAACGCCACTGAGGGTGGCTTGCACGGCACGGAGCTTGCACGCGGCAAACTTGGCGGCACGAAAGACACGCCGAAGATGACGGACGTGCAGGTGTTGTTTAAGCTCGCGCCAAAATCTGACAGGGGTCTTCACTTTGGCTCGCGCATCGTGTTTGACCGCGACGGCTATTTGTTTGTGACCTTCGGTGACCGCGGCGACAGCCCGGCCAAGGGCGCGGAGCAACGCGCACAGCAACTCAATGATCATGCGGGCAAATCGATCCGTTTGTTTGACGATGGACGTGTGCCACCAGACAATCCATTTGTCAAAACCAAGGACGCGAAGCCGGAAATTTTCACTCTTGGCAATCGCAACATGCAGGGCGCGGCGCTGAATCCGGTGAGCGGTAAATTGTGGACTCACGAGCATGGTGCGCAGGGTGGTGACGAAGTCAACATCATGGTCGGGGGAACCAACTACGGCTGGCCAGTCATTACTTATGGTGTGAACTACGGCCTTGGTACTAAGATTGGTGAAGGCACCACTAAAGCAGGCATGGCGCAGCCGCTGATCTACTGGGTGCCTTCGATTGCGCCGTCCGGTATGGCGTTTGTGGGAAGTGATGGTAACGGACGTGAGTCGCCGACCAATTTCCCAAAGTGGAAAGGCAATGCATTGGTCGGTGCGTTGGCTGGACAGCTTGTTGTGCGTCTAACAATTGACGGTGACAAAGTCGTTGCGCAGGAGCGTATGTTCGTAAACGAGCTCGGCCGCATTCGTGACGTTCGCAATGGTCCGGATGGCAACATCTATCTATTGACCGACTCGTCGAACGGCGCACTATTACGCGTTGAACCCGCCAAATAATTTCACGGACATGGCCATGGACTCAATACGCGTTTGGGATTTGCCTGTTCGACTCTTCCACTGGCTGCTGGTGCTCTCGATTGTCGGGCTCTTCATCACGCAGGAGCTCGGTGGCAATTGGATGGAATGGCACAAACGACTTGGCTATCTCGTGTTGGGCTTGATTCTCTTTCGACTCATTTGGGGTGTCATTGGCAACCAGCACGCGCGCTTTGTGAATTTTGTGAAGGGGCCGTCGAGCATCGTGCAGTATCTGCGGAACATCACAAACCCCGCCGCACCGAAGTGGGTCGGACACAATCCGATGGGCGCCTTGTCGGTACTCGCGATTCTTGTGGTGGTTGGCTTTCAAGCCATCACGGGTCTGTTTGCAGACGACGATATTCTGATGAGCGGGCCGTATGCGAGCGCGGTCAGCAAAGAGGTGAGTGATCTTCTGACATCGATTCACAAAATCAACTCGAATGTCATCATCGCGTTGGCAATCGGGCACTTGTGCGCAATCGCATTTTATTTTTTTGTCAAACACGACAATTTGATCAAGCCTATGATTACCGGAACAAAGTCCAGCAATGACGGCGAGTTTCAGCCAGTTTTGTCTGAAAATGCGCGTCCTATATGGCTTTCTTGGATTGCGGTGGGGATTGCAGCTACGATCACCTACATGGTCGTCGCGAGGCCCTTCGGTTGATCGTTAGAAAAGCGCAATAAATTACAGTTGAAGCGCCAGCGGCTGCATTTCGTCGTATTCGCCTATGGTGTGCGCGACATTGGCCCCAATATGATTTTTATCAGCGGATAACAATTTTTCCGCATCACTGCCGATAGGAGGCAATATGAATTGGGCCGAGCAACTCGAAAAACTGCAACAGCTTCACCAACAAGGCGCGTTGACCGACGACGAATACGCGGCGGCAAAAGCGCGTGTGATCCGTGACTTGGGCCCCGCACCGGCGGCGCAGGCGGCGCGTGCGGCGATCGAACAATCACAGACGGCGATGCGGCAACTCAAGCGCTCGGTGACCGATCGTTGGTTGGGTGGTGTTGCCGGCGGGCTTGCGCAGGCGACCAACATCCCGACTTGGGCGTGGCGTATTCTGTTTATCCTGACCGCGTTCCTGCACGGCCTCGGCGTCTTGATGTATGTCTTGCTGTGGATTTTTGTGCCGATGGAGCGACCGATGGCGATGGTCGCTGCGGTGCCAGCAGCACCCGCGCCGCCACCGCCTAGCCCACCGCCCGTGCCGCCGTCGGTTTAGCCTGAACATTTCGGAAAAAAACGGAGATTAGCTCGCGCCAATCTCCGTTTTTGCTTCTCGCGAACCAGCCGTCGCGCCCCCACTAACTTAGGGGGCGCTTGCTCTTGGAAGAGAAATTGGATCCCCGCCCGGCGCAACCCTTGTGGTTGTGCGCGGGGACTTCTACGACGCGGCTCCGCAAGTCCCTGCCGACTTGTGGACGACGAAGAAGCATAAGGCACTTGCAAGTGCCGCGTGCGTCGTTGTTTCCAATCGCTACGCCCGAAAGGGCTTGCTCTTGGACAACGACGTCATTTGTTCCGGTAGTCGTCGTGGCAGGCCTTGCATGTGGCACCAGTTGCACCAAATTGTTTCTTGATGTCATCCAAGCTGCCAGTCTTGGCAATCGCCGCGAGTTTGGTGGCCTCTTCGTTCATCTTCATCATCTTGGCTTTGAAGTCATCGGCTTTTGACCAAACTTCGGGCTTTGCTTTGGTCGGCGCGCCAGCGTCGGTGCCAGGACCGAAGCCTTCAAGCGGCATGGCGGCAACAGCGGCAACATTCGCCGCGCGTTTGGCGAAACCATCTTTATCGTAAGGAATACGTCCTTGCACCATCCCGGCCATCGGGCCGAAATTCCAGCCGATCACTTTGAACGCGCCTTGGCGGTAGGCAATTGCGTCCTCGGGTTTAGCTTGTGCGAATGCGGTGCTGGCGGCGAGTGTTGCTGTGGCGACGATGGCGGCAGCGGCGATCTTAACCATTGGGGTCCTCTCGGGGGAAGTGGGAAAGTGTGTTGGTGCGGTGATCAACGGTTGGAGTTTAGCGACAAACGCGCAGACTGCAACCCTAAAGTATTCTCGACCGACCGATGCTATCGATTGACTGCATCCGCCCAGCAATTCGGCGTCTCGTATAGGCGCACACGGGTCAGCGTCAGTTCGTGGCCGAATCTGTCGCGGTAAGCGTGTTCGAGAATCTGAAATGCGGCCGCGACCAAATTCTCGGCGGTGGGAACATCGTCGAGTACCACCGTCTTGTGATCGGGGATCATGGCCAGAAAGTCACGCATGATCGTGTCGCCTTTCCAGACCAGAAATGCATGGTCCCAGATTGACACGAGTTTTTCGTTGGCAATGGCTTTGATGTCGCCGAAGTCCATCACCATACCGTTGTCGGACGCACCTTCTTCGTCCACCAAATCAGCCGTGAGAGTGATCTCGATGGCATAGCGATGTCCGTGAATATTGCGGCACTGACTTTTGTGATTGGGCAACCGGTGGCCGGCGTCGAACTCTAGGCGGCGGGTCACCGCGATTGTTTTGTCAGCGCTCATGGGCTGGCAGTATAAAGCAGCACTATATCTTCCCCCTCAGTTGGATTGGCCTTGTGGCGGCTGAACCGCTAAAATGATGGACTTTCGCAAAAATCACACAAGTTTCACCAACCTACTTTCTATGTCACTGATCATCCAAAAATACGGCGGCACGTCAATGGGCTCGCCAGAGCGCATCCGCGAAGTCGCGAAGCGCATCGCGCACTACCACGCGCAGGGTCACCAGCTTGTCGTCGTTCCGTCGGCGATGTCGGGCGAAACAAATCGTCTGATTGGCCTCGCCAAACAGTTATCTGACGACCCTTCCGGCCGTGAACTTGACGTGATCGCCTCAACCGGCGAACAAGTCTCCGTTGGCCTGCTGGCGCTTGCCTTGCAGAGTTTGGGTCTGAAAGCCAAGAGTTACACCGGCTGGCAGGTAAAGATCACCACTGACAGCGCCTTCACCAAGGCGCGCATTTTGTCGATTGATGACGCCAACATTCGTCGTGATTTGGCCAATGGCTACGTGGCAGTGGTGGCAGGCTTTCAGGGAATTGATGGTGAGGGCAACTTGACGACCCTCGGGCGCGGCGGATCGGACACCACCGGGGTTGCCATCGCGGCGGCGTTGAAGGCCGACGAATGCCAGATCTTCACAGACGTGGATGGTGTGTACACGACCGATCCACGCGTGGTGCCGGAAGCGCGTAAGCTCGATAGCATCACCTTCGAAGAAATGTTTGAGCTCGCCAGCTTGGGTTCGAAGGTATTGCAAATTCGTTCTGTGGAATTTGCTGGCAAGTACAAAGTAAAACTGCGCGTGTTGTCGTCATTCACCCCGCACGATTCGAACGACACCGGCACGCTGATCACATATGAGGAGGACAACATGGAACAACCCGTCATTGCAGGGATTGCATTCAATCGTGACGAAGCCAAACTCACTGTAACTGGTGTGCCAGATCGTCCGGGTATTGCGTATTCGATTCTCGGCCCGGTTGCCGAGGCGAATATTGACGTTGATGTGATTATTCAGAACACATCGTCAGAGGGCATCACCGACTTCTCTTTCACCGTTCACCGCAATGACTACAACCGTGCGCTAACCTTGCTCAAAGAGAAGGTGGCACCGACAATCAACGCAAAAGGCGTCGTGGGCGACAATAAGATTGCGAAGGTCTCCATCGTTGGTATTGGCATGCGCTCCCACGCTGGCGTTGCCGCCAAGATGTTCGAATGCTTGGCGCATGAAAACGTGAACATTCAGATGATCTCAACCTCGGAAATCAAAACGTCTGTGGTCGTGGATGAGAAATACATGGAGCTGGCTGTGCGCGCGCTGCATGCCGTGTTCGAGCTCGAAAACGCACCTGTTTAGAAGCTGTTTGGAATTGTCATCGAGCCCGCTACCAGCGGGCTCGTCCTTTTGGAGAAACCCATGAAGATTCGTTTAATACTGATAGGACTTTGTTCCATGATGGCTTCAACCGTAGTCAGCGCGCAGGAAGACCCTTATTTGTGGCTTGAAGAAGTGATGGGCGAAAAAGCCATCGCTTGGGTAAAAGACCAAAACGCCAAGTCGCAGAAGGAAGTTGAAGCACGCGCTGAATTCGGCCCAATCCGCGACAAGGTGTTGGAGGTCGTCAATTCACGCGAGCGTATTCCCGGCCTACAAAAGCGCGGCAATTGGTACTACAACTTCTGGCAGGACCAAGCTAACGTGCGCGGCGTCTGGCGCCGCACGACGATGGAGGAATACAAGAAAGCGCAACCGAAGTGGGAAACCATTCTCGATCTCGATCAATTCGCCAAAGACGAAAAAGATAACTGGGTCTGGCGCGGCTCCAATTGCCTCTATCCTGACTACAACAAGTGCATGCTCTCGCTCTCACGCGGCGGCGCGGATGCGGTCGTCATCCGTGAATGGGACATGGCCAGCAAGTCATTTGTGAAGGACGGCTTTCAGTTAAAGGAGGCGAAGGGGTCGGTTGATTGGATTGACGCCAATACGCTGTTTGTCCAAACCGATTTTGGTCCCGGCTCACAAACAAAATCCGGTTACGCGCGGATTGTCAAAACATGGAAGCGCGGCACACCCATTGATGCTGCGACAACCGTTTATGAAGGCACGGAAGCCGACATTAGCGTCAGTGGCGGTCAAACCGAGCAGAAGGGCTACACCACCCGACAATTCATTCGCCGCGGCGTCACCTTCTACACTAGCGAGACCTACCTTCTCGATGGCGGCAAGCGCATCAAGATGGATATTCCAGAGGATGCCAACTTTAGCTACTGGCGCGACTGGATGAGCGTGCGGCTTAAGTCGGCGTGGACGGTCGGCGGCGTAACGTATAAGCAAGGCTCACTCATTGCGATGCCGTTCGACAAGTTTTTGAAGGGCGATCGTAAATTTGATGTCTTGTTTGAGGGCAGCGAACGCAAATCGCTGGCCGGTGTTACGGTCACCAAGAATTTTCTGATCTTAAACGAGCTCGACAATGTCAAGAACAAACTCTATGAACTCGCCTATCGCGACGGTAAGTGGAGTCGCCGCGCCGTCGCGATGCCGGGCTTAGGTACTGTGGGTGTTCAAGCGGTGGATGCCGATGAGAGTGATGCGTATTTCATGACCCTGACCGACTACCTCACGCCGTCAACACTGTTCCTCGCCAATGCTGGATCGGATAGCCGCGAGAAGTTGAAGTCACTGCCAGCGTTCTTCGATGCCACGCCCTATAAGGTAGAGCAATTTGAAGTGGCGTCCAAAGATGGCGAAAAGATTCCTTACTTCGTCATCATGAAAAAAGATGCCAAGCTCGACGGCAAGAACCCGACCTTGCTTTATGGCTACGGTGGTTTTGAAGTCTCGCAGCTTCCATCTTATTCTGGCAGTATCGGCAACGGCTGGCTCGCGCAAGGTGGTGTGTATGTGGTCGCCAATATTCGCGGTGGTGGGGAGTTTGGTCCGCGCTGGCATCAGGCCGGCTTGAAGGCCAACCGTCAGAAAGTATTTGATGATTTCATCGCGGTGGCGGAGAACCTCATCAAACAAAAAATCACCTCACCGAAACACTTGGCAATTTCTGGTGGCTCCAACGGTGGCCTCTTGGTGGGCGCGGTGATGACACAGCGTCCGGATCTCTTCAAGGCGGTGATTTGTTCCGTGCCACTGCTCGATATGCAGCGTTACCACAAGCTGCTGGCGGGCGCCTCGTGGGTGGCAGAGTACGGCAACCCGGATGACCCGAAGGAGTGGGAATTCATCTCCAAATATTCGCCATACCAAAACGTCAAAGCCGGCGTGAAGATGCCGCGTGTCTTGTTCATCACCTCCACCCGCGACGACCGTGTGCACCCCGGCCATGCTCGTAAGATGATGGCTAAGATGAAGGAGCAGGGCCACGATGTGCTCTATTACGAAAACATCGAAGGCGGCCACGCGGCGTCGGCCAATAACGCGCAGTTGGCGTATCGCACAGCATTCCAGTGGGCGTTTTTGTTGGGCGAGTTGAAGTAGGGGCAAAACTTCGCGATGATGGCCAAGTTGGAATGTGGTGGGTGCCGATTGGCACCCATCTCCGGCTATAATGGCGACGAATTAGAGCAGCTAGGAGACCTGGCCGAGTGGTCGAAGGCACTCCCCTGCTAAGGGAGCATGCGGTCAAAAGCTGCATCGAGGGTTCGAATCCCTCGGTCTCCGCCAACTGGCTTTCGCTCTAATCACTTGTTATAATTCGTTTTTTAGCGCCCGTAGCTCAGTTGGATAGAGTACTTGGCTACGAACCAAGGGGTCGTGGGTTCGAATCCTGCCGGGCGCGCCAGTATCCCAAAAACGCCACCTTCGGGTGGCGTTTTTGCTGCGACCGGGAAAGCAAACTGCTTTGCTTGTGGGCGGGATTCGAAAGGCACCTAGCCTGAACATTTCATGGGGGCGCGTTCGAAAGCGGGTCAGTAGAGCGAACGTGCAGCCCGCATCCACGGCAAAAGTGGAACGGACCAAATTGGTTTGCCAATCGCCTAGAGGCAACGTCCTCCGACACCGCGGGCGACCCATGAAATATTCAGGCTAGGATGGTGGGAGCGACGTGAGGGCCGCGGTGCCCGGGTCGGCGAAGGTGACCCAACCTGCCGGATGCGACTGAACCGAAAAACGCCTTCTTCCCGATGCAACCGGATGAGATCCCTCGACTACGCTCGGGATGACAATTTAAGGGGTGGTGCCCTAAAACAATCACTGTCATTCCGAACGGCGTTGCATGAGATTCGCCGACTGTGCTCGGGATGACAACTTGAGAGATGGTGCCCTAAAAAACCACTGTCATTCCGAACGGCAGTTCGTGAGGAATCTCATCGCGTAAAACTACGAAGCACTAAGCGATTGCTTGTTACGCTGGGGGAAAACGTTGTGCCAACTGAATTGAAAACACCTTCTTCCCGATGCAGCCGGATGAGATCCCTCGACTGCGCTCGGGATGACAACTTGAGAGATGGTGCCCTAAAACAATCACTGTCATTCCGAACGGTGTTTCGTGAGGAATCTCATCCCGTAAAACAACGAAGCACTAAGCGATTCTTCCCGATGCAACCGGATGAGATCCCTCGACTACGCTCGGGATGACAACTTGAAAGGTAGTGCCCTAAAAAAATCACTGTCATTCCGAACGGTATTTCGTGAGGAATCTCATCGCGTAAAACAACGAAGCAGTGAGCGATTGCTTGTTACGCTGGGGAAAAAACATTGTGACAACTGAATCGAAAATACTTTCTTCCCGATGCAACCGGATGAGATCCCTCGACTACGCTCGGGATGACACCTTGAGAGATGGTGCCCTAAAAAAATCACTGTCATTCCGAACGGTATTTCGTGAGGAATCTCATCGCGTAAAACTACGAAGCACTAAGCGATTCTTCCCGATGCAGCCGGATGAGATCCCTCGACTACGCTCGGGATGACAATTTGAGAGATGGTGCCCTAAAACATCACTGTCATTCCGAACGGCAGTTCGTGAGGAATCTCATCGCGTAAAACAACGAAGCACTAAGCGATTGCTTGTTACGCTAGGGGGAAAAACATTGCGCCAACTGAATTGAAAACACCTTCTTCCCGATGCAACCGGATGAGACCCCTCGACTACGCTCGCGATGACAACTTGAGAGATGGTGCCTTAAAAAATCACTGTTATTCCGAACGGTGTTTCGTGAGGAATCTCATCCCGTAAAGCAACGAAGCACTAAGCGATTCTTCCCGATGCAACCGGATGAGATCCCTCGACTACGCTCGGGATGACAACTTGAAAGGTAGTGCCCTAAAAAACTACTGTCATTCCGAACGGCGTTGCATGAGACCCCTCGGCGGCGCTCGCGATGACAATTTGAGAGGTGATGCCCTAAAAAAATCACTGTCATTCCGAACGGCAGTTCGTGAGGAATCTCATCGCGTAAAACAACGAAGCACTAAGCTATTGCTTGTTACGCTGGGGGGAAAAACATTGTGCCAACTGAATCGAAAATCACTTTCTTCCCGATGCAACCGGATGAGATCCCTCGACTACGCTCGCGATGACAACTTGAGAGATGGTGCCTTAAAAAATCACTGTCATTCCGAACGGTATTTCGTGAGACCCCTCGGCTACGCTCGCGATGACAATTTGAGAGATGGTGCCCTAAAAAACCACTGTCATTCCGAACGGTATTTCGTGAGGAATCTCATCGCGTAAAACTACGAAGCACTAAGCGATTGCTTGTTACGCTGGGGGAAAAAACATTGTGCCAACTGAATCGAAAACACTTTCTTCCCGATGCAACCGGATGAGATCCCTCGGCTAAACACGGGACACGTACCCAGTGTACGGCGAGCACCGCAGGCGCGAAATTCGCCAACGCAGCAGGTTTATAGAAGTTCGCCGATTCTCAATCGCGTTATTCCATGGGCATCTTGGGGCGTTTTTGGCTGAAAATGCCCGTCTTTAGTGGGGTTTGGTTTGCGACAAAAGCCCCAAATTAGGCGACCAGTGATGTCTGTTGGATAACATTGCGCGGTTAAAATTGAGGCACCTGCCGCAGGTCGCTCGTGCGATCCCGCCCGAGTCAATTTTTCCCGGAGCATTCCATGGTTTTGTTTACCGTTAACGGTGAGCGGATTTCGACCAACGTCAATCCGTCCACCCCTCTGCTTTGGTTTTTGCGCGATAACCTCCAACTGACCGGTACCAAGTATGGTTGCGGCATGGCACTGTGCGGTGCATGCACCGTGCATGTGGATGGCAATCCAATCCGTTCATGTTCGACGCCGCTTTCGGCAGTGGCTGGCAAGAAAATAACCACCATTGAAGTTATCGGCAAGACGCCGGTGGGCAAAAAAGTGCAAGAGGCTTGGCTCGCCGAGGACGTGGTGCAGTGTGGCTATTGCCAGTCAGGCCAGATCATGTCGGCGGCAGCGCTGTTGGCCAAAAACAAAGCACCAACGGATGCGGATATCGATGTGGCCATGAGCGGCAACATTTGTCGTTGCGGCACCTACAACCGTGTTCGGGCCGCGATTAAGGTCGCCGCCAGTGGCAAGGGATCGCCAGCACCCGCTGCGGCTCCCGCGAAAAAACCAGCGAAGGCATAGGGCAGATCATGGATAAGCTATTTACAAAGCAGCCTTCGCAAAACATCACGTCACGTCGGCGCTTCTTGAAAGCAAGTGCTGCCACGACGGGCGGTTTGGTCATCGGCTTTAACCTGACCATTGGCGGCAGGCTCGCCACCGCGCAAGACGCCATGGCACCCGTAGCGGCCAAGGGTCCAAACCTCAATCAGCCAAATGCATTTCTGCGTATCGCTGAGGACGGCGCGGTGGTGGTGCAAGTCAAACACATCGAAATCGGCCAAGGTGTGCTGACATCGCTGCCGATGTTGGTGGCAGAAGAGTTGGGCTGCGATTGGTCGAAGGTGCGGTCGGAGTTGGCACCTGCCGCCCCCGTCTATTCGCATACCGCATTCGGTATGCAAATTACTGGTGGCTCGTCCTCGGTAGTGAATTCTTGGGTGCAGTTACGCACAGTGGGCGCGATGGCGCGAATGATGTTGGTCAGCACCGCCGCGAGTCGTTGGAAAGTCGATGCAGCGAAATGTCGCGTGGCCAATGGCATGGTCATCGGCCCCGCCGGGCAAAAGGCCGCGTTTGGGGAGCTTGCCGACGCTGCGGCAATGTTGCCGACGCCGGAGAAAGTCGCGCTCAAGTCGGTCAAGGATTTCACGCTCATTGGCAAGCCGACAAAACGTATCGATGCGCCGGCGAAAGTCGATGGCACCGCAAAGTTCGGCCTTGATATCACGGCAAAACAAATTCCAAACTTGCATACGGCATTGGTCGCACATGCGCCGATTTTTGGCGCGAAAGTGAAAAAGTTTGATGCCTCAAAAGTGAACGGCATTTCCGGTGTCACGCATGTGGTGCAGATTGAAAGCGGCGTTGCGGTCGTGGCGAAGTCATTTTGGGCCGCCAAAAACGGCCGCGACGCATTGCAAATCGAATGGGACCTCGAGGGCGGCAGTACGGCGGACACGGCAAAGATGTCGAAGCAGTATGCTGACTTGGCAAAGACCCCTGGTGTTGTTGCAAAGAAAGGCAATCCTGATGCGGTGAAGGGGGCTGTGAAGTCGCTGGTGGCGGAGTTTGAATTGCCGTATTTGGCGCACGCAGCGATGGAGCCACTCAATTGCACTGTCTCCGTGGCCGGTGACAAATGCGAGTTGTGGGTCGGGTCGCAATTGCAAACACTCGATGCGGCAGCGGCGGCGCGAGTCGCTGGTGTGCCAGTTCAGAACGTCAAGCTCAACACCATGTTAGCCGGGGGCGGATTTGGACGTCGTACCAACCTGAGTTCTGACTACATCGTCGAAGCGGTTGAGATCGCGAAGAAGGTCGGCGTACCCGTCAAGATGGTCTGGACGCGCGAAGATGACATGAAGGGCGGCTCGTATCGGCCGATGTTCGCGCACCGTGTCGAGGCGGGGCTGGATGCGGCGAACAAAATTGTGGGATGGAACCATACGGTGGTGGGGCAGTCGCTCGTCGCGGGTACCGTGTTTGAGGGCGGCTTTGTTAAAGAAGGTGTTGACGCCACCAGTGTCGAAGGCATTGTGGATACGCCTTATGACATCCCCAATATGCACACAACGCTACACACCACTAAAAACGGCGTGCCCGTTTTGTTCTTGCGCGCGGTGGGGCACACGCACACCGCGTTTGCAATGGAAACGACGATGGACGAATTGGCCAAGCTCGCGGGGCAGGATCCGGTTGCGTTTCGCCGCGGCTATCTCGCCAAGCAGCCACGAGTGCTCAACACGCTTAACCTCGCCGCCGAAAAAGCAAATTGGGGTAGTTCATTGCCAAAAGGTCGCGCACGCGGCGTCGCAGTGCATGAGTCATTTGGTTCAGTGGTGGCGCATGTGGTGGAAGTCTCGATGGAAAAGGGGGCACTCAAGATTCACCGCATCGTCTCTGCGATCGACTGCGGCTTGGTAGTCAACCCATTGACGGTCACAGCGCAAGTTGAGAGTGCAATTGTGTATGGCATGAGTGCGGCGCTTTACGGCAAGGTGTCACTTAATGACGGCGTGGTCGAGCAGTCGAACTTCGATAGTTATCCGGTCATGCGAATGACCGAAATGCCGAAGGTTGAGGTGTACTTTGTACCGGCTGGCGAGGCGCCGACTGGCGTTGGCGAGCCTGGTATGCCGCCGATTGCACCGGCAATTGCGAATGCGGTGTTCGCCTTGACGGGCAAGCGACTACGGTCCTTGCCACTTGATCTCGCGTCACTCAAAGCATAACGCCTTGTCGTAACGTCGTAACGTCGTAACGTCGTAACGTCGTAACGTCGTAACGTCGTAACGTCGTAACGTCGTAACGTCGTAACGTCGCAATGTCGAACTATCGATATGCTGTCAATGCCGCCGCGATGTTGTTCGCCGCGGTGGCTTTTTGTTGATGGCTTGAACAAAATTTCCCGGCGCTGTATTTGATATCCGCCCCACCAAGGTATCGATGAAGCGCATCATCTTCACCTGACGGAATGACGGCGAATATGAGGTTTTAAGAGTCCCGAATGATTAAAGTCTAGTAAAGACGGGCATCTTCAGGCGTTTTCGCCCTAAAGTGGCCGTGGATATTGGATAGGCGAGGTTTTTAGTATGCAGTCAGTCGATATCGAAGTCCTTCAACACCTTCAGAAGTGGTTAAGAGAAGGCCACTGTGCTGCGCTCGTCACAGTCGCGCAGACGTTCGGTGCGAGCCCACGTCCACCGGGGTCGATGCTGGTGATTCGTGACGACGGCATATTGGTCGGTTCGGTATCGGGTGGGTGCATTGAAGACGATTTGTCGACCCGTCGTGCCGAATTTCTGAACGGCGGCCCGCTGCCGATTCGCCAGCGCTACGGCGTGACGAGTGACGAGGCAAGGCGGTTCGGCTTGCCTTGCGGCGGCGAGTTGGACGTTGTCATCGAGGTCGCGGTGCCATTGCAGGAAGTCGAGGGGCTGTTAGCGCGGATTGCCCGCGGCGAAGTGTTCTTCCGTGAGGTGAATCTTGCGTCTGGTGTTTGGTCGTATCGCCTCGCGAGCCCGACCGACAAGACCGCCATCACCGATACGGTGTTCTCGTGTTTGCACGGCCCACGCTGGCGGATGTTGATTATCGGTGCGTCCGAAATTTCGGTCTATCTGGCCGAGATCGCGAAGACCTTGGATTTCTGGGTATGTGTGTGTGATCCGCGAGAAGAGTATCGATCAACTTGGCGTGTCACTGGTACGTCGTTTGTCGATGGCATGCCCGATGATGCCGTGACCGCATTTAAGCCAGACCCGCATACGGTCGTCATTGCCGTCTCGCACGATCCGAAGCTTGACGATATGGCGCTGATGGAGGCGCTGAAGACGCCAGCATTTTATGTTGGTGCTGTGGGGTCGAAGAAGACCAGCGAAGAGCGTCGGCGGCGACTCCAATCATTAGATGTGAGCGCGGCGGAAGTCGCGAACCTGCACGGTCCGGTCGGCCTGACCATTGGCAGTCGGACACCGCCTGAGATCGCGGTGGCGATTGCAGCCGAACTCGTGGCTGCCCGCAACCAGATTGTGTTGGCATTTCAGGTCGCATCGACGAGCTGCGCCGCGTGATTGTGTGCATCCTGCTCGCGGCAGGCCGCAGCGAGCGGTTCGGCGGCAAGAAATTACTCGCCACCTTGCCCAATGGCAAAACGGTGCTTCAAACCACGTTGGAAAATCTATGCGCCAGCGGCTTGTCGATTGTGATGGTTGTTCGCGACGATGCGGCGCTGGAGCAGCATGTTCAACGGCTCATGGCGATCCACTCAGAGGTGATCGTTGTGAAAAACACCGCCGCCGATAGTGGCATGGCAAGTTCGATTGTTTGTGGCGTTTTGGCCGCTAAGGATGCGACAGGATGGTTGATTGCGCTAGGCGATATGCCTTATGTACGGCCACAAACTTATCAGGCCGTGGCCGAGGCAGTGACTTCAGCTTCAGCGATTGCCGTCGCAGCCACGAACGCCAAAGGTGGACAGCCCGTCGGGTTTGGTCGTGGCTACGTTGATGCGCTGTGTGCGCTCAAGGGGGATACAGGCGCACGCGGGGTGATCACCGCGCACCCACAAAGTGTCTCGTTGATTGAGGTCGGTGACCTTGGAATTTTTCAGGATATCGATACGCCAGAGGACCTGCGAGCTTAGTCTGAATATTTCATGGGGGCGCGTTCGAAAGCGAATGGTGGCCTAAGAAATGTTCAGGCTAGGCAGGTTTACGATATTTTTCGCCTGCATCGAGCCGTAGTGGCAAGATGTTTTGTTTGGGTGGTAGTGGGCATGTGGTGAATTCAGAGAAGGCGCACGGTGGGTTGTATGCACGATTGAAGTCGAGCGTGAACGTGGTGTTCGGCTCGGGTTTTTTTTCGATATACAAAAAGCGCGACGGGCGGTAGGTGGTATCCCCCGACGTCTTGTCGCGAATGACGAAGAAAAGTCCGCCGTCGTTGCCCACCGCATCCAATTTATATTTCTTGCCGCGAAGCTTGAACTCCACATAACCAGGCGATGGCTCGTCTGAGACTTCATCAATGACGTTCACAATGGGAATGGTGCGACCCGGCGGGTAGGCGATGTACTTCGCGGTGGTTTTGAATGCAGGATTAGCTTCGTACCAAATACGACCTTTGAAATTGGTGCGTACGTCGGATTGGTTGTCCGCCAGACGCAGAATGTATTTTCCGTCGCGTTCGATGATGTGCATCGAAATGCGATCTAATACGACCCAATCACGTTTGGATGACGATGTACTAAGGGGGCGCTCGCTTGAGGTCGGCTTACCTTCAGACGTCCATGTGGTGCCCTCGGCGGCTTTCAAGACGACCGATTTGTTCTTGGTGTCAACGACGATACTGCCAAGTCGCGCAGGCCCAACGCCCATCAATTGGGGCGGGAAAACGATATCGTTGTCGCTGCCCGTGCCAAATGTATTCACACCGTCCTTTAGCGTAAAACGACCTGCGAGTGTGAGCCAGCCATTGTCGCGGCGTAGGCTTTGCTCAAGCCGTTCGCGCCATGCTTCGAGATCGGCGATGTATTCAAGGTCTAGGGGTGCGGAGAGTTCTGTGGCGGGTGTTGTGGTGGGTTTTGGGGTGGGTTTTATGGTGGTCGTGGCGCTTGCCGATGTGACCGACACAGCGATGGATGCGGCAATCGAGAGGCCAACGCACAATGCGAATGATCGCCGAGAAAAACAGAATTGAGTGTTTGTCATGAGAGCCTTCAGCGCGAATTGGAATCGCCTAATGATGCATTATGTTGTTTGGGTCGCTTGTGAGACGGTAGCACGTTTAACCTGAATTTTTCACCGATCGCTCAATGTGTCAAAGATTGCGTCAAATGACATTGCCTCTGGGCGATTGACAAACTGCACACCGCGATGTGTCACGGCTGCGGGGTGTTTATCAAAATTTCTGGAGATAAATCATTCATGCAGCGAAAGTGTCCGAGTGGGCACACGCGCTCGAAGCACGGGCTGCACTCTAGTTTGAGTGAGATCACTCGCGCCCGCGGTGACAGCGGCGGCGTGAAGTTTGGAGACGATGAGCCGTACAGCGCCGTGACCGGCACGCCGACCGCGCACGCCACATGCATTAGCCCGGAGTCGTTGGTCACGACGTGCGAGGCAAGGCTCAGCAGATCAATCGCGTCTGCGAGCGCGGTTTGGCCGCACAGATTTTCGCAGCGCCCATCCGTCATTTGATTGATTTCATCGCCGATCGTGTGATCGGCTTTGCTACCAAAAAGCCACACCTGCTCCCCGCGATCTAATGCTTGTTTGGCGTAGGTGGCGAAGTGCCCGACCGGCCACCGCTTCGCCGGGCCGTACTCGGCACCGGGGCAAAGCGCGATGATCGGCTTGGCGTGGTTGCGTCCGAGAAGACCGAGCTTTTGAAGGCATCGGCTGCGATTGACCTCGTCAATCTTCAGTGCTGGTGTGGCCACAGGCTGGTGGAGTGGTCGGTCTGCGTCATCGGCTAACCATGCGAACCGCTCCGCCATGGTGGGGAGCCGTGCCTTGTCCAGCGTTCGGCAGTCAGACAGAAGCCATGCGCGTGCTTCACCACGATACGCCACGAGTTCTGGAATATCCGCAAACCACGCGATGAGTGCGCTCTTGATGGTGTTCGGCAGGATATAGGCGCGGTCATAGCGGGTGCGTGCGGCCAGCGCTCTGCCGAATGCCCGCCGTTTGAGCAGTTTGAGGTCGCCGTGGCCGAACGGATGGGCGACGACGTCGCGAACCTCGTTCATCCGGCAGTAGATCGGCACCACCCAAGGCGGCGCAACAATATCAATCTCAGCTAACGGCCAGCGCGCCTTCAGACCGGTGAGCAGCGGCTGCGATAGCACCGCATCGCCGATCCAAGATGGCGCGACGACGAGGATTTGCTTCACGCGTGGCTTACCTGCCTAGTGGCCGCCGACATGCGGCCCGTCAAACTTGTAGACGGTGCCGCAGTAGGGGCACTTGGCCTCGCCGGTGGTCGAGACATCAATGAATACCCGCGGATGGCTACTCCATTGTTTCATGGAAGGCATCGGGCAATGTAGCGGAAGATCCGCCGCGCTGACGGTAATCGAGGTTCGGTTGAGTTCGGTCGGTGCGCTCATGTTGTGCGGCCTCTTACTTTTTAACCGGACTGAGCCAAGCGTGATACTTTGGATTGCGCCCGTAGACGATATCGAAGAACGCTGACTGTAGTTTTTCAGTAATTGGGCCGCGCACACCGTTGCCGATAACGCGGCCATCAAGTTCGCGGATCGGCGTGACTTCAGCGGCGGTTCCGGTAAAGAACGCCTCGTCGGCGATATAGACGTCGTCCCGCGTGATTTTGCGCGCTTCAACGGGGATGCCCCAATCGGCACAGACAGTCTGAATTGAGCGCCAAGTAATCCCGTCGAGCGCGGAAGTCAGTTCGGGGGTGGCGATTTTGCCGTCGCGGATGATGAAGAGGTTCTCGCCTGCACCTTCGGCAACGTAGCCTTCGGTGTCGAGGAGCAGTGCCTCGTCGTAACCATGGTCGAGCGCCTCATTATTGGCGAGGATCGAGTTGGCATACGTTGAGGCGACTTTGGCACGCGGCATCGTCACGTTGACGTGGTGGCGGGCGTATGACGAGGTCTTGACGCGAATGCCTTTTTTGAGGCCGTCTTCGCCCAAATACGCGCCCCATGGCCAGGCAGCGATCGCGATATGGACCTTCGCGCCTTTAGGCGAGACGCCCATTTTCTCGGAGCCATAGAAGGCAAGCGGACGCAAATAGGCGCTCTCAAGATTGTTCTCGCGAACCACCATTTTTTGCGCTTCCATGATTTCTTCCATCGAAAACGGCATCGCCATTTGGTAAATCTTGGCCGAGTTAAACAGGCGCTTGGTGTGCTCGTGCAAACGGAAAATGGCGGTGCCGAGCTCGGGTGAGTCGGTCTTATAGGCGCGCACACCCTCGAATACGGCGAGGCCGTAGTGCAGGGAGTGCGTTAGCACATGGGTGGTGGCTTCACGCCAGGGAATGAGTTTTCCATCAGACCAAATAACACCGTCGCGGTCAGCCATCGACATAGTCAAAATCTCCCGTTGCAGAATGCGTCAATTAAGTTGCTCAGTGATAAATTTTAGCCGATTAGCCTGACGCGCGCCCTTGCAGAGCCATTCGTGGGCGCCAATCCCGATGGCGCACATTGGCGCAGACGCAGGCGCATGGGGAAATTTATTAGAGCCAATTCACGGAACCCGTACCTTAAAGTGTTATTGTGAACAATGGAAAATTAGGCATTCAGCCGTTCTGAATGCGCCGGTCATGTGCGATACTATTTTTGAAAATTAGTTGTCTATTTGTATCGAAAGTGCATCGAAAGCCGCATCGAAAGTGCATCGAAAGCCGCATATAAAACCTCGTATAAATCGGCATCCAAATCGGCATCCCAATCGGCTCTGATTGCGCAGAAAAGGCTGACGTTATGCACCTTTCGCTGACTCACCACGCATCGGCGCGTTAGCGCCACCGGTGCCTCCATAGGGACACAGCGTCGCTCATGCCTTCTCCGCAAGATATCTTCAACACGCAGGGTGGTTTGACGAACGAGCAAAAGCTCGCCGGCGACATGCTTTTGTTTTCAACCGGACTGATGATGTTTGCATCGGTTCTATGGCTCGCGGTTTACTGGAGCTTCGGTAAAACCTTCTCGACCACGATCCCATTGGTGTTCCAAGGGCTCTCGACCTGCACCATCATCTTTTACTTGCGGACCCAAAAGCTCGGCGTGTTTTGCTTTGCACAACTCTCGCTGTTTTTGTTTACGCCTTTCGTGCTGCAATGGTCAATTGGCAATTTCGTTACCGCCAGTGGCGTGTCCCTGTGGGCGTTGTTGGCACCCGTCGGCGCAATTGTGATTCTCGGCACGCGAGAGTCTGTGCCTTGGTTTGTCGCCTATATTTTTATGACCGCGCTGTCAGGCATGTTTGATTACGTGTTGTTATTTGATGCGAAGCAATTTGAAATGAGGACGGTCGCCATTTTCTTCGTGCTGAATTTTGTATCGATTTCAGCGATGGTTTATGTGCTGCTTTGGTACTTCTCGCGCGAGGTGAACAAGATGCAGGCCGCCATTGAGGTCAAAACCCAAGCGGTTTCAACGGAAAAAGAGTTGTCTGAGCGCCTGCTCTTGAACATCTTGCCCAACAATATCGCTGACCGATTGAAGCGTCAGGAAACAAATATTGCAGACGGATATGCGGACGTGAGTTTGATATTTGCAGACATCGTCAATTTCACCCATTTGTCTGAGGAGATGTCGCCGAATGAAACGGTGCTGCTGCTCAACGACATCTTCTGTGAGTTCGATTCGCTTGCCGAGCGCTACAAAATTGAGAAGATTAAAACGATCGGAGACGCCTACATGGCCGCGGGGGGGTTGGTCACTCAAGCGGATCAGTATGTCGATGCGGTTGCTGACATGGCGCTCGATATGCAGGCGTTTATCTCTCGCTACAATGCGCCGAACGGCGAGCGCCTCGCGCTTCGGGTGGGTATCGCCACTGGCCCGGTCGTCGCGGGCGTGATCGGACGACATAAGTTTAGTTATGATTTGTGGGGGGATACGGTCAATATTGCAAGCCGGATGTGCACCGAGGCATTGGCCGGTCACATACAGGTTGATGCTGTGACCTTCCGCCGTTTGCACAATCGATTCCGTTTTGATGAAGCGCATCAAATCCAAGTCAAAGGCAAAGGTTTAATGCAGGTCTACAACCTGCTTGGAAAACTCAATCTGGACGAGAAGGCGAATGTCGTGTCGATTGCCGCTCACAGCCACCAGAGCGCCTGATTCAGCGGCGCACGGTTGAGATGCAGGAAATTGAAGGTGTCCTCATTGAGCGATCGTCCAAACCAGCAAGTTGAAGCAACGCGCGGTACCGGCTCGCAACCGTCGCCACAGAATCGGCGCTTCCCAGGCGTTGCGCTCGTCTTGCAGGGTGGCGGTGCTCGCGCGGCATATCAGGTTGGCGTGTTGAAGGCACTCTCCGAGATCCTTGAGCATCCCGCCGAAAACCCGTTCCCGGTCATTTCGGGTACGTCCGCCGGCGCGATCAATGCCGCCGTGCTTGCGTCGAATGCGTCGCACTTTGCGGATGCCGTGCGAATACTCGAAGATATCTGGGGTACGCTGAAGCCAAGCCAAGTTTATCGAACCGATCTGCCCGGCGTAGCAGCGTGTAGTGCGCGTTGGCTGTCCGCTTTCTTGCTCGGTGCGCTCACAAAAAATCACCGCGTTTCCCTTTTTGATAACTCGCCGCTTGAGACACTGCTGGCGTCGTCAATGGACGCGAGCAAGATTCAGCGCAACATTGATTCCGGTGTCTTGCGTGCACTGGCGATCACGGCGTCCGGATATACGTCGGGACAAAGCTGTGCATTTTTCCAAGGTGCTGCCGATATCCAAGGTTGGACGCGCTCGCAACGTGTTGGCATCCGCGTCGCCGCGCTGAAGCCAGAACATCTGCTCGCATCGTCGGCTATTCCGTTTGCCTTCCCGGCAGTCAAGATTAACCGCGAGTATTTCGGTGACGGTTCTATCCGGCAGATGGCACCAGTGAGCCCGGCACTTCATCTGGGGGCATCGAGGATTTTCGTAGTGGGCACTGCCAAGCTGGTCAAAGATATCCCATCACGTTCACGCAGTGATTCCTATCCCTCTCTGGCGCAAATCGCCGGCCATGCGATGTCGTCTATCTTTTTGGATTCAATCGCGGTGGATTTGGAGCTGCTGCAACGAGTGAATTCGACTATTGCACTTGTCGATCAAGCGAGGCTCAGTGCGTCCGGTACGCCACTACATCATGTGGATTTTTGTGTGGCCTGTCCAGATACGCCGTTAGAAACGCTCGCGCATCAGCATGTACGGAACCTGCCCAGCTCAATTCGCTTTTTGATGCGATCAATTGGGGCAATGCGAAAGGGTGGCTCTGCACTCGCCAGCTATTTGTTATTCGACCAACAGTACTGTCGAGCACTTATTCAAATGGGCTACGAAAACACCATCAAGCGCCGCGATGACCTCTCTGTTTTCTTTGATCCTGCGGCGAGCCCGCCTTCAATGGAGATTCCCGCGCCGCATTGCGCCCCGGACGTGGCAGAACAGACGGCGGCGGTGAAGTGCTAACGCGCTAGCGCGCAATCAATATGGGTGAATGGAAACGCTTGTCCAGCCACGTCGTCACGTCCTCAATTTCCGCACCACAGACAGCGTGCTGCATCGGATACTCACGCCATTCGACTTGATAGCCATGTGACGCCAATGTTGCCTTCGATGTTCTGGCCAGCGACAGCGGAACGACCGGATCTTGGGTGCCGTGGGCCATCAGAATCGGAATGTTGGCATTTGCCAAGGTCTTTTCAGTGCCGAGCGAGTCGGCGAGTGTCAGGTAGGTTGAGAGTGCCATGATCCCGCCGAGTTGGTGCTTGGAACGCAGGCCGCACTGTAGCGCGATGGCGCCACCTTGCGAGAAGCCTGCCAGGATGATTTTGTCGGCCTCGATACCGCGTGAACGTTCGCGCTCAATCAATCGGTCAATTTCAGCTTGAGATGCGCGGATACCGCTTTCGTCGGCTTTGCGTTCGAGTTCGGCCATGGAGATGTCGTACCAGCCGGGCATCACGTGTCCACCGTTGATCGTGATTGGCCGCAATGGCGCTTGCGGGAAAATAAACCGCAATGGCAACTCTTGCGGTACGCCAAGTTCTTTGACGATCGGCACAAAATCCCAGCAGTCTGCGCCGAGGCCATGCATCCAAATGACGGTACCCTTTGGATTCGCGCCGGTATTGAGTTCGAGATGTTGAATGAGGTCTGTCATGGACTTATTGTGGTTGGACACGAATTGCGGATTTTGGTCTAAACGCTTTGATGACATCGTCGTTGGTTTCGATATAAGGCCCACCGATCAGATCGACACAGTAGGGAATAGCGGCGAACACACCAAGCTCAACCAGTTTTCCCGTTTCATCACGAAATCCTTCAAGCGTTTCGCGCACGCTTTTAGGCTGCCCTGGCAGGTTGACGATGAGGCTGGACCGACGAATCACCGCAGTCTGCCGTGAAAGAATTGCCGTCGGTACAAAGCGTAATGAAATTTGGCGCATGCGCTCGCCGAAACCTTCCATGATGCGGTCGGCGATGGCAACCGTCGCCTCCGGCGTGACATCCCGTGGCGCGGGTCCGGTACCGCCCGTCGTTAGCACTAGAGCACAATTGTCTTGATCGACGAACTCGATGAGAGTTGACTCGATGAGCGCTTGATCGTCTGCAATGACACGCGAGACGATGAGTATTGGGTTCTTGAGTGCGGAGCGGAGCCATTCCTCGAGTGCCGGCAGGCCTTTGTCTTCATAAACACCAGCCGAAGCGCGGTCGCTGATCGACAGTAATCCAATTTTGATCGGGTCGTGATTCATGTGATGCTTGCCGCTTTTTCGTTGATGCGTTTGAGTAGAAATTTATAGAGCTGCCGGAAATACGTTGGCGGCTTACGCTTGAGGTACTCATCGCTTGCCTTTGCCACCAGATTGCCCAATTCATCGGTGTCTGCGGGCTCGGCGTTTGGCATGATTTCATTCTTGAACGCCCCAACAGCAGTTTGATCGGCTAGTAAGCGCGTACGCCATTGCTCAGCCAGATGGTGTAGGGCGGTTTCTTTCAGCGATGGCGCCTTCATGGAATCGAGCTTTTCGATGATCGGTGCCGCGTCAATTTGGCGCATCAGTTTGCCGATGTACTGCATTTGTCGGTTCATCCCGCCGTGTTTATTCGGGTTAATTCGTTTGGCATCAAGCAGGGCGGTGAGCAGGCTTTCCGGCAAGTCAAACTTGCGCAGCGTTTCCGGCGAGAGCTTCACCAGCGACTCGCCGACTGATTGAAGAGCATGGCTACGACGCTTCGCCTCGCTTTTGCTGATAGAATTTTTGTCGAATTCGTCTTCGTTGTTGTCGTTTGCCATGCTGGACGAATGCGTGGGGGCATTCACAGGTGAATGTAAGCGCGCATGATACCTGACGCAGGTCAGAAGGTCGGGAACCGTGTGAATTCGGCAGCTCGTCCTACTGTGGGCGCAAACCGAATCCAACTCGATCATTTTCGTTCTCAGTCGTCATTCCGATGTCGATTTTCGCCGCGCCTTGGGGCGCGGTTCTTGCGGGCTTTGCACCGAACTGTTTAACCTAGAATTGCGCATCAATGACAAAAAGTACGTTGCAGGACGCGGCCACGCTGGCCATCGAATACGCAAAATCTCGCGGCGCTACCGCCGCCGATGTCGAGGCGTCGACTTCGGTCGGGCAGAACATCACGGTGCGACTCGATGAAGTCGAAACGATTGAGCATAACCGCGACAAGGGTCTCGGTGTGACGGTTTTTATCGGACAGCAACGCGGAAACGCGTCCACCACGGATATGTCGCGTCAGGCGATTGAGCGAACCGTCGATGCGGCGCTTGCTATTGCCAAGTATACGGCGGCAGATGAATTTTCCGGCCTGCCAGACATCGAGATGCTTGCTAAGGCGCCCTACCCATCGCTGGAGCTCTATTTTCCATGGCAACCGTCGATTGATGATGCGGTCGCGTTTTGTCGCCAGATGGAAAAATCGGCGTTTGCCGTTGATCCGCGTGTTGACAATAGCGAAGGCGCCACGCTTTCGACCTATGAGTCAGATTTTGTGTACGCCAATTCGCTGGGATTTATGGGAGGGTACGCCACGACGCGGCAGAGTGCGAGTGTTACGGTTATCGCAACTTCAGATACTGGTATGCAGCGTGACTATTGGTACTCGGTGGCGCGCGACCGGGCCGATTTGGAGTTGTCTGAGTCTATCGGTGTGCGTGCGGGCAAACGCGCCGCTGCACGCTTGAATGGTCGGCGTGCCGCAACTGGCGAAGCGTCGGTGATTTTCGACGCGACGGTGTCGCCGAGTTTGATTAGCGCTTTTGTCGGCGCTGTGAGTGGCTCGTCGCTCTATCGCAAGTCAAGTTTCTTGCTCGATAGCGTTGGCACCCAAGTCTTTGCAAAAGGGGTGTCGATTTTTGAAGACCCGTTTGTGCGGCGTGGCTTAGCGAGCGGCCCATTTGACGCCGAGGGGGTGGCGACAAAGGCGAGGGACGTCGTCAAGGATGGTATTGTGCAGGGCTATTTTCTATCGACCTACTCGGCGCGAAAATTGGGGCTGCAATCGACCGGTAATGCAGGAGGCAACCATAACCTGACGGTGTCGCACGACAACCTATCGCTCGCCGACTTGTTCAAAAAAATGGGGCGCGGTCTTTACGTGACTGAGACGATGGGCCATGGTGGTAATGACGTGACCGGCGACTATTCACTTGGTGTAGCCGGATTCTGGATTGAGGGCGGCGAGATTGCCTACCCGGTCGAAGAAATCACCATTGCGGGCAATTTGCGCGAAATGTTTAAAGGGGTTGTGGCGGTCGGAAATGATGCACTCGCCTACGGTTCGAAGCGCGTTGGCTCAATGTTGATCGACCGTATGTCGATCGCCGGCGAGTAGGCTTGCGGATGAGTCGGCGGCGATTCTTAGCGCGAGCTACGGGTATTGTTGGTGTGACCGCCGCGCCAATGGCCGCCAGTGCGCAGCAAATCAGTTTGCCGACGGTCAAATGGCGTCTTACATCTAGTTTTCCGAAAAGCCTTGATGCGATTTACGGCATTGCAGAGTCAATCGGCAAGCGCGTTGCCGCGTCAACGGGCGGGAAGTTTCAGATCCAAGTCTTTGCGGCAGGCGAATTGGTTCCCGCGCTACAGGCGCTCGATGCGGTTCAAAACAACACCGTCGAATGTGCACACACCGCGCCATACTTTTACTTTGGCAAAGATCCTACGTTTGCGTTCGGCTGTGCGGTGCCATTTGGGATGAACGCGCGCCACCAAAATGCATGGATGTACTATGGTGGCGGCATGGCATTGATGCGCGACTTCTACCAAAAATACAATATCGTGCATTTTCCGGCGGGTAACACCGGCGCTCAAATGGGCGGGTGGTTCCGCAAAGAGGTCCGAACGATTGCTGATTTAAAGGGGCTCAAGATTCGCATTGGCGGATTTGCGGGACGTGTCCTCGCAAAACTCGGCGCGGTACCCATGCAGATTGCAGCAAGTGATATTTATCCTGCACTTGAAAAGGGCACCATCGATGCTGCGGAGTGGGTTGGTCCGTACGATGATGAGAAGCTCGGTTTTTATAAGGTTGCCAAAAACTACTACTATCCCGGTTGGTGGGAGGGTGGGCCTGAGCTTGATTTGTTTGTGAATCAAGGGGCGTGGAATGCGCTGCCAAAAGAGTATCAATCGATACTTGAGGCCGCGTGCGCGGAAGCCAATGTGTTGATGTTGGCGAAATACGACGCAATGAATCCCGCAGCCATGCGACGATTGGTGGTCAATCACAGAGTGCAGCTTCGCCCATTCACGCGTGAGATTTTGGAGGCCTGTTGGAATGCGGCTAATGAGGTGTGTGCCGAAGAGGCCGCCAAGAATCCTGAATTCAAAAAAATCTACGAATCATGGAAGCCGTTTCGCGACGATCAGATTCTCTGGTCGCGCGTTGCAGAGCAAAACTTTGACCGCTTTATGACCTCGGCGGGCGCGAAGCCCGCAGCTAATCGCTAGCATTGTCAATCGTGTCTGACGGCGGGAATAGCACCCGAGCCTCGGTGCCGCCGCCAGCGCGCGGAATGAGATCAAATGTTGCGCCATGAATTTTGGCAATCCGCTCAACGATTGCAAGACCAAGACCTGCGCCAGAGGCACCTGTGCGAGAGGAGTCTAGGCGTGTGAATGGCTGCTTAAGTCGAGCGACTTCTTTCGGTGGGATGCCCGCTCCGCGATCAAGCACACTTAAACAAAAGCCATCTCGACCACGCGGATCGACTACGACTAAAATTGGTGAATGCGCATGTTTGACCGCGTTGTCAATAAGGTTGTTAACGAGTCGCTTAAATGCTTGACGTCTGATCGGTGCCGCGATACTTTCCCCCGTCGTCAGGCTAATCTCAACCCCCGAACGCGTGGCACGTTCAACTATGGTTTCCAGCGCGTGATTGATGTCGCTTATCTCCGGGATCTCGGCGCCCTCGTCTCGGGCAAAGTCCATGAATTGATCCACCACGCTGTTGATATCTGCGATATCGCGCTCGACGTCGGCACGCGTTGCAGGGTCAGCCGGCAACATCTCGATTCCTAAACGTAGCCGTGCCAGCGGCGTCCGTAAATCGTGCGAGACGCCAGCTAAAAACGTCGCACGCTCGCGGTCGACACGCTGTAAGTTATGGCGCATCTGGTTGAACGCCACAGCCACCGATTTGACTTCAGACGGCCCGACCTCTGCCACAGCAGGGGGGCTGTCGCCACGCCCGAGCGCGTCAGCGGCTTCTTGCAATGCCTTTAGTGGTCGATTGACGCGCCCCATGATGAACACGGCACCGGCGAGCGCGATCACGCCACCGAATACTCCCCAGCCTAGCCAAGCCCAAGTGTAGTCTGGTCCGACCACGCGGTTCCGGGGGAAAACCACGTAATACGACGTGTCTTTTACCGGGACGCGGGTGATGAGTAGTGGCGGCGCATCGGGACGTTGCGGGCGCAGCCTGGTAAATATCTCAGCGTCTTGGCCAAATTCTTCGCGCAATCGCTCGCGCGCAGCTCTAAGTGCGGGTATGTCGGGCGCAATCTCCATCGGCTCTTCTTCGCGCAGGCGAAACACGCGCATCCCGCGTTCTTCGCGCAGCCGAATGATGAAATCGCGTTGACGATCCGGTGGTATCGACTCTAATGCGGCGCGGATCGTTTTGAGCTGACTCACAAACCCGATCGCGGCCAACTGTACACGTGGTTCGCGGCTGTAATAGCGAAACAACGAGATCGATACCAACTGACTTGAAACGAGCGCGAACAGCAGTACAAGTGCCGTCCGCGCAAGCAAGGTTTGTGGGACTAGCTTTATCATTTGGACGCCCATATCGGTGCATCTAAAAGTATGCGCCGCAGGTCAGTCAGGAACAAACACATAACCCCGCCCCCAGACGGTCTGTATGTAGCGTGGGTTAGCGGGGTCCTCGCCGAGCAATTTGCGTAAGCGCGAGACTTGGACATCGATTGCACGGTCAAAGGTATCGTGCTCTCGACCACGAGCAAGCTCTGTGAGTTTGTCGCGGGAAAGCGGGGCTTTGGGATGCTGCGCCATGACTTTCAGTAGTCCGAATTCGCCGGTGGTCATCGGAACTGCTGCGCCGTCGCGTCGTAATTCGCGTGTGCCGAGGTTTAGTGTGAACGGACCAAAAGAAACGATTTCATCCGCCTCCGACGGAGCGCCAGGTGTCGGCAGCGGCGCTTGGCGGCGCAAGACGGCGTTGATACGTGCGACCAGCTCTCTCGGGTTAAACGGCTTGGTGAGATAGTCATCTGCGCCCATTTCAAGGCCTAGAATACGGTCGATATCATCGCCTTTTGCGGTTAGCATGATGATCGGAATATTAGCCTCCGCAGCATCAGGCGTGGTGCCCGCACGAATCCGACGGCAAATCGCAAAGCCGTCTTCATTTGGCAACATCACATCGAGCACGATGAGGTCATAGCGGTTGCGCGTGAACGCACGATCTAGCGACTGCCCATCCGTCACCGTATCGACTGCGAAGTTTTGTTCCGTCAAATAGCGTTTGAGGAGATCGCGCAAACGCATATCATCATCGACGATCAAAATCCGGTGGCGCGGTGGGATGTTTCCGAGGGTAGTCGTTGTACTCATCTTCATATCATAGGGGTTGTCACCCAGTGCGCCATTGGCTAGGTATAGATAGTTGTAATGAATTGTAAGTGTTGGCGCGTTGTCCGGCACGATGGCGGGTACGTCTAATCAGGTCGATACCATGCTTGGGGCAGACTCGTTACACTACGTTACCAATTGTTGTTATACGGTAAAGACTTGGGGCATTGTTCGGCGTAACGTGCGGGTCGTACTCAATGATAGTTATATCGCTAGTCATCGCACGCCCAAAGGAGCTTTCATGAAAACATACTTACTGATAATCACATTTGCTGCAAGTGCCATTACCGCGGTGAGTTATCCAAGCATGGCGGCAGCAGCCGGTGATATCCGATCCGGTGTAACGATCGCGCCGAAACATGGGTTCCAGAAGATCGACACTGACGGCGACGGCAAAATATCTCGAGCGGAGGCGGCTGCCCGGCCAAGGTTAGCCGAACGGTTCGACGTGATCGATGCCAACAAAGATGGCTTTATTACTCGGGATGAAATGCGTGCCGCACATCAAAAATTGGCGGCTGCGAAATTCAACTCGGTCGACACCAACGGCGATGGACGTATCAGTCGTGCTGAGGCAGTGGCGAATGCCCCGCGCCTTGCCAAGCGCTTTTCCGTGATCGACACCAATAAAGATGGCTTTGTGAGTCGGGAAGAGTTGACTGCGGCAAAGAAAAAAGTCGCGGATCGTCGCAAAGATTGACGTCTGCAGAGCAACATAAACAGGGGCTTGAATGACGATCCGAAAAGTCATCCCATTGTTGTGGCGCTACCTGCTTGTGGTGGCAACCTCATGCCTGTTGGCGTTTTTCATTTCTCGTGAGAGTCGCGCTAGTATGGCTTCCGGCGCCGAAATTTCAACGTCAGCGAGCGCCGCCAATGCGGTGAGCTATGAGGCGAGTGGTCGCTATGATGTCGAAACACTCAAGCAGTCTTGGGAGGACACGGCACGTAAACGTGTCTTGCCAATCCATGTTGTGGCACCTCGGGTGACGGCCGCGACGGTAGAAGCACCTTTTCCCGTCATCGTGTTCTCGCATGGTTTGGGTGGCAGTACCGCAGCCGGAAAGCGGTGGAGCGAACACTGGGCAAGCCACGGCTATATCGTAGTTCATATCCAGCACCCTGGCAGCGACGAATCGATTTGGAAGGACGCGCACCCGGGGCAAATTGAGGATAACGCAAAGGGTGCGATGACGATGACCAATCTCGGTTTTCGTACCGGCGATGTACATTTTGTCGTGGACGAAATCATGCGTCGCGCCAAGACCAATGAGATGGCATTTAAGTTTGCCAACGTGCAGCGAATTGGTATGTCGGGACACTCGTTTGGCGCCCAAACCACATTGGCGATTGCTGGGCAATCAAGCGGAGCGGCCCGTGGTCAGTCCGGGTTTGATAAGCGAATCACCGCAGCGCTTGCGTTTAGCCCGAATGCACGGAATAAAGTCAGAATGGAGAAGCAGTTTGGCGATATCAGAATGCCATTCTTCTCGATCACCGGAACCAAAGATGGCGCGGTACTCAACGATGGCACCAAGCCTGAGGATCGCGAACTGCCTTTTGCCTTCATGCCTGCGGGGGACAAATACTTGCTCGTACTCGACGGTGGAGACCATATGGTGTTCAGTGGGCAAAAGATTAAGCGCCGCCGACAGCTACCGACGCGACATGATGAAATTCAAAACGACGTAAAGGCCGCAAGCCTTGCATTTTGGAATGCGTACTTGAAGGATGATATTGCTGCAAAGACTTGGTTGACTGCTCCCCAGGGAAGTAAGTCGGCGTTGCAGGCGCAACTCGCTACAAATGACCGTTTTCAAATGAAATAATGTCGACCCAATTGTGTTCGACGACAGTAAGGCGACTGAGGAAATGAAGAGCAATACTCGACCTAGATTCGGCACAATCTATGCGGTGTTTTGCGCGGCGACTCTCGTGGTGCAGGCGGCGATGGCTGCGCCAGACGACAAGCTCAGCGGCGACGATGCACGACACTTTCTGAATCGTACTGGATTTGCCGCGAGCCTGACTGAGATTGATGCCTACACGGGACTCACCCGTGGGCAGGCTGCAGAAAAGGTGGTTGCTGCCGCGCGTGATGTCGCCGTGACACCGCCACCGAGCTGGGTAACAGAGCCGATTACACCTGCCAGCAAGGTGCGCGACATGACGCCCGAAGAGCGGCAGGCGGAACTGCGTATGAACAATGACCGAGCCGCCGAACTTCGAGAGTGGTGGTTCCGTGAAATGCTCAACACACCTTCGCCGTTGACCGAGCGTATGACGTTGTTTTGGCACAATCACTTCGCGACTAGCCAGCAAAAAGTTCGGCTGACCAAGCTCATTTATACCCAAAATGCCCTGCTGCGTAATAGTGCGATGGGCAACTTTGGCTATATGCTGCGCCAAATCGCGCGCGACCCGGCGATGCTCATTTATCTGGATAACGCGAACAGTCGTCGTGAGCAGCCCAACGAAAATTTCGCCCGTGAAGTCATGGAACTCTTTAGCCTCGGCGAGGGTAATTACACGGAACAAGACATCAAGGAAATGGCGCGCGCCTTTACCGGCTGGTCGGTGGACCGAGAGACGGGCGAATTTTTGTTCCGGCGTGGTGCTCACGACCCAGGGATGAAGTCGATTTTCGGCAAGAAAGCGTACTTTGAGGGTGACCAAGCGTTAGATCTATTATTACGTCGACCAGAAACGGCGCAATTCATCACACGTAAGCTGTGGAAAGAGTTTGTCTCGCCGTCGCCAGATACTGCCGAGGTGAATCGCATTGCTGATGTTTTCCGCAAGTCGGGATACAACATCTCAACGCTGATGAAAGCAATCCTGACCACGGATGCGTTTTACGCCGCCGAGAATCGTGCGACCTTGGTCAAGTCTCCAGTTGAATATGTGGTCGGCACAATGAAACAGTTTGATATTCAAACGTCAAATCTTCGGCCATTTGTATTTGCGTCCGCATTGCTCGGGCAAAACGTGTTTGCCCCGCCGAATGTGAAGGGGTGGCCCGGTGGTCAAGCATGGATCAACACGGCAACCCTACTTGGGCGCAAGCAATTCATCGATCGTCTTTTTAAGAATGAAGATCGCATGGAGTCTGTGATGAATGCACTCGATGAAATGGCTGAACGTAGCGGCACGCCACCACCACTAGGACGCGTGCAGCGCCAGCAGCGGAGGGCCGAACGTGCAATGGCGGCACTGAACTGGAACCTTGATCGCTGGTCATCCAGCGTTGCGTACGCCAACACCAACACCCGCGACGGGATCTCGATGATGGCGAAATTGGTCTTGCCGATGACACCATCATCAATGCCATCCAGTACCAAGCCAGCGGACTGGGCGCGCGCGTTCGTGACTGATCCAGCCTATCAACTGAAATAAAGTGGCAAGATGAACATGAACCGTCGAGATTTTTTGCGCACTGCGGGGATGGGGACGATTACCGCGTCGCTGCCGTTGTTTGGCCAGACCAATGGCGTGGCATGGGCGCAGAGCCCTTCCGCAGCGTCGGTGAAGGCACCAGCGCCGTTGCCGAACTCACCGTACAGTAACTTGCTTGTCTTGATCGAACTCAAGGGCGCAAATGATGGCCTGAATACGGTGGTACCGTTAAATGATCCGCTATATCAGCAATTGCGTCCGCGAGTTGGTTTGGACCGCACCACGCTGTTGAATCTGACTGAAACGGAAGCCCTGCATCCATCTCTCAAGCCGCTGCTGCCCATGTGGGAAAGCAAAGAGCTCGCTGTGATACAGGGGCTGGGATATCCAAACGCCAATCTCTCGCATTTTCGTTCCATCGAGATATGGGATACCGCATCGCGCAGCGAGGAGTACCTTGACGCTGGTTGGTTAGCGCGGACGTTTGCACAGAATCCTACGCCAAGAGCATACGCGGCCGATGGTGTGGTCGTTGGTTCAAATGATATGGGGCCGTTGTCCGGTCAGGCGGTGAGAACCATTGCTTTGGCGGATACCACACAGTTTTTGCGTACCGCCAAGCTGGCGCAGGCTGGTAAAGATGAGCGCAATGCCGCGCTTAGACATATTCTTGCAGTCGAGTCGGAAGTCGTCCATGCGGCATCAAGGCTCAATACGAACTACCAATTCAAAACAGTTTTTCCGACCAGCGGCTTTGCTGGGCAGATTCGTACTACCGCGCAACTGGTGGCAAGCCACGCGGGTATTGGGGTGATTCGCCTGACGCTCGGTGGATTCGACACTCACGCCAACCAGCAGGGCGCACAGGCCAATTTGCTACGTGACCTTGCAGAGGGCATTGCCGCGCTGAAGTCAGCTCTGCAAGAGTTAAATCGATGGGACTCCACAATGATCATGACTTATTGTGAGTTTGGTCGCCGACCGAAGGAAAATCAAAGCGGCGGTACTGACCATGGCACGGCAAATGTGCACTTTGCATTGGGTGGCAAGGTGCACGGTGGCATTTATGGCGCACCGCCTGCATTAGGTCGATTGGATGGAAATGGCAATTTGCCGTTTGCGGTGGACTTCCGTTCAGCTTACAGCACGATCATTTCGCGCTGGTGGGGGCTCGATGCGGCGAACGTCTTGAACGGCAACTTCGCACCGATTGATTTTCTCGCTTAGCAAAAACCTGCAAGCACCACCAATGACTTGTGACTGCTTCGGTCAAAGATTGCTTCACTAGCTTGCGAAGAAATCTTTGACCTTGTCCATAAACCCCTTCGCGCGGGGGTTGTGTTTGTCGCCGTCCTTCTTGTTAATCTCTTCCAATTCACGCAGCAGTTCTTTCTGGCGGTCGGTCAGCCTCACCGGCGTTTCAATAACGATATGGCACATTAAGTCGCCATTTGACGTTTGGCGAATTGGCTTGATGCCCTTGCCGCGCAAACGGAATACTTGACCCGATTGCGTCTCGGCAGGAATCTTGATCTTCGCTTCGCCATCAAGCGTTGGGATGCTGATCTCCCCACCCAGTGCCGCGACGGTAAATGAAATCGGCATTTCGCAATGCAGGTCTGCCCGATCTCGCTGGAATACGTTGTGTGGCTTCAATTGCACCACAACATACAGGTCACCAGGTGGGCCGCCATTGACACCGGCTTCGCCTTCACCAGACAGGCGGATACGGTCACCGTCATCCACCCCCACAGGAATCTTCACAGATAGCGTTTTGTGTTTTTTGACCCGGCCAATCCCATCGCAGGCTTTGCACGGGTCAGGGATGACCTTGCCCGTGCCGTGACAGGTCGGGCAGGTTTGTTGAATCGAGAAAAAGCCCTGTTGCATGCGCACCTGGCCGGAGCCGCCGCAGGTGTGGCAGGTTTTGGGCTTGGTGCCAGGCTTCGCCCCCGTACCCTCACAAACATCGCACTCTTCCATGGCAGGAATGCGTATCTTGGTCTCTGTGCCACGTGCCGCTTGCTCTAGCGTGATCTCCATGTTGTAGCGGAGGTCTGATCCGCGATATACCTGTGAGCCAGCGCCGCCACGACGGCCACCGCCGCCACCAAAAATTTCGCCGAAGATATCGCCGAACGCATCGGAGAATCCGCCCATGCCTTCGCCACCGTAGCCGCCGGGGCCGCCGCCCATTTGCGGATTTACACCGGCGTGCCCATAGGCATCGTAGGCGCGACGTTTCTCCGCATCAGAGAGAATTTCATAGGCTTCTTTTGCCTCTTTGAATTTCTCCTCCGCATCTTTATTGTCGGGGTTGCGGTCCGGATGAAACTTCATCGCAAGTTTGCGATAGGACTTCTTGATGTCGTCGTCTGATGCGTCGCGATTGACCCCAAGGATTTCGTAAAAGTCGCGTTTGTTTGCCATTTTTTGTGAAGGGGGAAGGGTTAGGGGGAAGGACGGCGCTTAGGCCGCAGAAGTTTTGCGCTTGATCGCTGCGGCAAGCCCCATCACTAGGCCTGAAGTGCTGTCAACTCTAGCCAAGATAGTCGTCGCGTCTTCAACATACCCGTGTTTTTTTGCGCAACCGCGAGAGGTGTATCGAGTTCGGAGAGGGAGCCACTTGCGAAGCTCAGAAATTGCAAGTACTCCTTGCTTCCCTTGCGCGCTGCGCCTTCAGCGATGTTTGCGGGCAAGGCTACCGCACGCCGAATCTGCGAGACCAAGCCGAACTGCTCGGATTTGGGAAATGAGGAAGTGAGCGCGTAGATATCGACAACAAGCTCCACCGCTTGTTGCCATACGATGAGGTCACGATGGTTGCGCTTCACGGCGCGCCCTTCACTCTTCTCCCTTCCCCCTTCCGCTGTTATTTCTTGTCCTTCACCTCAGTAAACTCAGCGTCAACGACGTTACCCATGTCTTTCTCTTTGGCCGGGGCTTCCTGCCCACCACCCGCCGGACCACCAGCACCGGGCCCACCTTGTCCACCACTCGCAGCAGCTTCAGCTTGGGCTTTTGCTTGCATGTCGGCATACATCTTCTCACCGAGTTTCTGTGCCGCTTTGGTCAGCGCTTCCGTTTTGGCGATGATGGCGTCTTTATCAACACCTTTCAGCGCTTCTTCGAGGTCCTTGCTGGCGGCTTCTATTGCAGACTTCTCGGACGCATCGATTTTGTCGCCGTACTCTTCGAGCGACTTCTTGGTCTCGTGTACCAATGCATCAGCTTGGTTACGCGCAGTCACGAGCTCAAGTGCTTTTTTATCCTCGTCAGCATTGGCTTCAGCGTCCTTCACCATGCGTTGGATTTCCTCTTCGGTCAAACCCGAGTTGGCTTTGATGGTGATTTTATTTTCTTTGCCGGTTGCCTTGTCTTTGGCCGATACGTGCATGATGCCGTTCGCGTCAATATCAAAGGTGACTTCGATCTGTGGCTGGCCACGACGCGAGGGTGGGATGCCTTCCAGATTGAACTGTCCGAGCGACTTGTTACCTGCCGCGAGCTCACGTTCACCTTGCAATACGTGAATGGTCACGGCCGATTGATTGTCGTCAGCCGTCGAGAACACTTGTGATGCTTTGGTCGGCACTGTGGTATTTTTCTTGATTAGTTTGGTCGATACACCGCCAAGTGTCTCGATACCGAGCGATAGCGGTGTGACGTCGAGCAGCAACACGTCTTTCACGTCGCCTTTCAAAACACCGCCCTGAATTGCCGCACCAACCGCGACAGCCTCGTCTGGGTTTACGTCTTTACGCGGTTCTTTGCCAAAAATCTCTTTGACCTTCTCTTGCACTTTTGGCATACGGGTTTGACCGCCGACCAAGATGACGTCGGAGATATCACCGATCTTCACACCGGCATCTTTAATGGCGATACGGCATGGCTCAATGGTGCGCTCAATGAGTTCATCAACGAGCGCCTCAAACTTGGCGCGGGTGATCTTGACAAGTAAGTGTTTCGGGCCAGTCGCATCTGCCGTCACGTACGGAAGGTTGACTTCTGTCTGCGACGCCGACGACAGCTCAATCTTGGCCTTCTCCGCCGCTTCCTTTAAGCGCTGCAATGCCAGCACGTCCTTGCGAAGGTCGATGCCTTGTTCTTTCTTGAATTCATCACACAGGTAGTCCATCAGGCGCTGGTCAAAATCTTCACCGCCGAGGAAGGTGTCGCCGTTGGTCGATAACACTTCAAACTGGTGCTCGCCGTCGACCGATGCGATTTCGATAATTGAGACGTCGAAGGTGCCGCCACCCAAGTCATACACCGCGATCTTGCGATCACCTTCTTTTTTGTCCATACCGAAGGCAAGTGCAGCCGCAGTCGGTTCGTTGATGATGCGTTTGACATCCAGACCCGCGATACGACCGGCGTCTTTCGTTGCTTGGCGTTGCGCGTCGTTGAAGTAAGCCGGAACCGTGATGACGGCTTCGGTGACTTCTTCGCCGAGATAGTCCTCCGCGGTTTTCTTCATCTTGCGCAACACTTCTGACGATACTTGTGGCGGGGCGATACGTTTGCCGCGCACTTCAACCCACGCGTCGCCATTGTCATTTTTGACGATGGCATACGGCATCATGTCGATATCTTTCTGTACTTCTTTTTCTTCGAAGCGGCGGCCAATCAGGCGCTTAACGGCGAAGAGAGTGTTCTTTGGGTTGGTTACGGCCTGACGTTTGGCCGATGCACCGACGAGGACTTCGCCGTCTTCTTGGTAGGCAACAATCGACGGTGTGGTGCGAGCGCCTTCGGCGTTCTCGATCACCTTCGGTTGGCCGGCTTCCATGATGGCAATGCACGAGTTCGTGGTGCCCAAGTCAATTCCAATTATTTTTCCCATGATCTTTTCCCTTTATTGCGAGTTTTTTCAATGTGTTCTAGATGGGGCTATTGCCCATCTCTTCAAGTGCGACGTCAAGTGCGTTACGACTTGGCCTTCGAAACCGCGACCAGCGCTGGGCGCAACACGCGATCATGCAGGGTATAGCCCTTTTGCATCACCGACACCACAGTGTTTGCTTCTTGTTCGGACTCCACTGCCGCAATGGCTTGGTGGTGCGCCGGATCAAATTTCTGACCCATTGGATTAACCTCTTGGATCGAGAATTTCTCGAACACCGATGCAAGCTGGCGTACAGTCAATTCCACGCCTTGTTTGTAAGCTTCAACCGAGGGGCTTTCGACCTTCAGCGCGGCATCGAGGCTATCTTTCACCGCAAGCAGTGAATCGGCGATCTTTTCAACGCCGAACTTTTGCGCCTTGAGCACATCTTCAGCGGCGCGGCGGCGGATATTCTCGGTTTCAGCCTTTGCGCGTAGCCACTCATCTTTTGCGTTCGCTGCTGCCGCTTCAGCGGTCGCCAGCTTGATGGTCAAGTCGGCCGTCGGATCGATCGCCGAATTTGCGCCGGAATCGATCGCAATTTGCGCTTGTGTTGCGTCGTTGGGCGCGTTTTCTGATGTTTGTGTCATCCCAATTTCCCTGAAAAAACAAAATCATACGGGACATTGGGCCGTTCAAAGCGATTTCAAGCACTAAACAGTAAAAAGACCACAATTGCTCTACGGCTTCACCCTTTGTGGGGCTTTTGGCCATCCGTGATCAGCCAACTGACCAAAAGTGAAATGACCGAATACATTAGCGAGCCAATGAGGGCAGCCGTGAAGCCGGTGACAGTAAACCCCCTAATCATTTCGGCGACTAACCAGAACAGCAGCGCGTTAATGACGAAGATGAACAAGCCCATCGTCAGGAGCGTCACTGGTAGGGTCAGAATGATCAAGATGGGCCGAATGACCGCGTTAACCAAGCCCAGCACCAAGGCGGCGGCGAGAGCGGAAAAAATACCCTCGACTTGAACACCTGAGTAGAGAAAGGCCACAGCAAGTAGTGCAAGGGCATTGACGCACCAGCGAGCGAGGATACGCATGGGTCGAGTTTTCCTAGTTGTGTAGCGAGTAGCCATTAGGTGAATGGATGATAACGCTGCCCGATCAATTTCGCTTGGGTTTTGGCGAGATGGTCATTATTCAAAGGGTAATTGTAGAAAAGCCAGAATTGGCGGGTATTTTCAGGTGCTTTCTACTGGACCTTGTCAGGGATCACTTAAGTATGCTGTCATGCTTGCGATTGAATTGAGTGATTATCGCTGTCCGTGTGCGCCACGTTCCGATACACTTGTGAAATTGATGCGGATTCCATTGGCTTATTATTTTTAACAGATCATGTCCAAAAATACGAAGCTCATAAACGAGCTCAGAGAATGTTTGGCACAGGAGTTTTCCAAGCGCCTTGTTGATGCGATGCCGACGATGTCGGCGGCGCTGTTTGATGTTGCCACCAACACCGGTGATGCCGACATCAAGCGGATGATACTGGGTGCCCGAGATGTCTTTGAATCACGGTCGCGAGACTGGCAAGAAGCGACCCGCCTTGACTACATTAAGCGCTTCAACGAAAAGATATCGGGCGATGAGGATCAAGCCACGAAGGCGATGTCGTTTTCGATTGATTCGCTGAAGCTGGTCGACGATGAAGAAATGCGTGAGGAGATCATGCTCGGTAATGTATCCGAACGTCTTCGTGAGGCCTGTGGCTATGAGTTATTCCAACTGAGCAAGCGTGTCGAAGCTCTCGCCGAGGTAACACATATGACGGATCGGCAGAATCCGGTCTTGCCACAGCTCTTCTGCCGCGCACTGCTGACGGGGTTGGGTGTGGCAGGTGCAAATGTCTCGCAGCGCTGCGAAATTCTCGCTGCAGGGGCCAATGCGATCATTGAGGTGCTCAACGCGGCGCTCAAGGAGGGCAATGAGGTATTGGTGAGTCGCGGGTTCATGATTGAAATTCTGGTGGTCTACGGGAAGCCCATTAATCGCGCGATCTCACACGTTCCGCCCTCACCGGCGGCGGGCTCCGGGGAGGCTGCTCGCGGCGGTGGTCGCGGTAGCAATTCACCTCCAAGCCTGCCCGACCTGTTCGCGCGCCTGCTTGCACGGCTACCTAGCGTTGACAGCGCGTCAACCGCAGCACCCACGGTGGTGGGCAGCGCTAAGGTCAGGCTCGATGCAACATTACTTGAGGCGCTTGAGCGTTTTTCTGCATCCGTCGCGGTTCCGGCGGCGCCCGCCATGTCGGCAGATACCACCAACGCGGTCGCTGACATCGCGGCGGCAACCGGTGATGCGACTGTTGCGCCGGCTTCTGAGAAGACACAGCCACTGCCACCGGTTGACCTTGCCGATTATGATGCGCCGACCGAACAACTCATTGCGGTTGCTGCAGTGCCAAAGCCGGTGTTGAATAATCTTGTGCGTCAAGCGGCATTGGCACTTGGGCCGACCATGCTGCCGGCACAAACCGTTATTACCGAGGTTGTTGCCAACGTCTTTGATCAAATTTTTGCGGCACCTAACATCCCTGGCACCATGAAGGTCTTGATTGGCAAGTTGCAGTTGCCGATATTCAAAGCAGCGCTGCAGGAGCCGCAGATCTTCACCAAGCCCGATCATCCCATCCGGCGCTTTGTGGATGAACTCGCCGACGTGGGCGTGAAACGTCAACAGTCACTTAGCCTAGGCGATCCGGTCTATGAACGCATCTCGACCATTGTCAATAACCTGCACCAAAATTTTGACGTTGATCCGCACGCCATCGAGCGCGCCAACCACCAGTTATTGGCATTTATCCAAGCCGAAGAGAACAGCGCACAAAGCGTGATTGTTGAGTCGGTTGTTCAGGTTCAGCAGCAAGAAGAAGTTGAGATGGGCGAGTCGATGGCGGCCTTTGAAGTTGATCGCCGGTTTGCCGGAAAAATATACCTTCGCAAGATTAAGGAGTTTGTGCGAACGCACTGGCAAACTGTTCTTGCGAAAGACTACTTGCTTGATGGAGAAGACGGTGAGCAGTGGAAGGTGGATCTTGTTACATTAGACGAACTGTTGTGGAGTATCAGCCCCGCAGATGCGGCAATGGACCGGCAGAAACTACTCAAACTATTACCAACATTGTTAGGGCGATTGAACGCCGGGCTTGATCGTATTGGTGTTTCGCGGGAGCTGCGGGAACCATATTTCCAGGTCATGGTTAACGTTCATTCCTCGCTATTGCGCCCCACCAAGGCTAAGTCTAACGGGCAGGCAGAGGTAAGTGATGAACTTGAAGCACAGCCGAATGCCACTGTTTCAGATCCACGCGCTAAGTTGCGCAAACGTACCACGACCATCGAGCGTGGCCAATGGATCGAAATGACCGATGTGGATGGCACCGTTCAGCGATGCCGCCTGTCATGGGTGAGCCCGCTCAAAGAAACCTTCGTGCTGAAAAACTACGATACCAAAGAGGCCGTGACGCTCACCGCCGAAAAGTTCCAGATGCTTGAAAGGGAAGGGCGCATTAAGATCATCGAAGAGCAATCGTTGACCGAGCGCAGTATTCAAGGCGCGATGATGGGAATGCTAACCTGAACATCTCGTCGGGGCGCTGTCGACAGCGAGTGAGTGTGCGCTGTGAAATATTCAGGCTAGACAAAGCCGGGTGAAGACAGCGCGACAGACAGCCTTCACCACCGGCGCCATCGGCATAACCCCACGCTGCCTAACCCTCCCTGCCTCACCCTCCCTGCCTCACCCTCCCTGCCTCGTTAGGCGGATGCGCCCATTTTTGTGGCCAGCGCCGCCGTGATGGCGTTCTCCCTCGTCGCTCGGGCTGCGTCCCAATTTGGACTGACCCAGCCACCGAGGTTGTCCATCGCGACATTTGCGAGCGCCTCAATATAGGGTGCGGTGTCATTCGCGACCGGCAGGTAGTTGAAGGCTGTGCCGCCTGCATGCAAAAAAGTCTCGCGTCCTTCATCGGCAATTTCTTCAAGCGTTTCAAGACAGTCAGCCGAGAAGCCTGGGCAGATGACGTCGATACGGCGCGTATTCGCTGCCCCAAGCGCTTCTAACGTCTTATCGGTATAGGGTTGCAGCCATTCTGCTTTGCCGAAGCGCGATTGAAACGTCACCACGTAATCGGCCGGCTTCAAGCCAAGTTGCTCGCCGATGAGTCGAGCGGTTTTGTGGCATTGGCAGTGGTAGGGGTCGCCGCGATCCAAATGAAACTTTGGCACGCCGTGGAAGGTCATGAGCAGCTTGTCAATCGCGAAATCAGGCCGTCCAATTTCGGCCCACTGTGCCTCGACATTCTGCACGATCGCACGAATGAAAGCGGGATGGTCATGGTAGTTGCGAATGAATCGGATGCCAGGGATGCTCCGGCGCGTGGCGAGTATGCGGCCGAGTTGGTCGAAGGTTGATGCCGTGGTGCTTGCTGCAAACTGCGGGTAGAGCGGCAGCACCAATATGTTGTTGCACTGTGCGCTCTTGAGATCATCGATCACCGATTCCATCGACGGATTGCCATACCGCATGGCCGCTCTCACAACGAGTGGCGAGGATGTCCGCCGTGCGAGAGACTGCGCGAGAAGCAGAGCCTGACGCTCAGTATAGACCCGCAGCGGCGACCCTTCCGGCATCCAAATGCCCGCGTATTTGGCGGCAGTTTTCTTGGGGCGAACATTCAGGATAATGCCATTGAGGATGAACCACCACACAAACTTTGGGATTTCGACAATCCGCGGATCGGCGAGAAATTCTTTCAGGTAGCGACGGACCGCCTGCGGCGTTGGCTCATCCGGGGTACCCAGATTGACCAGCAACACACCAGTCTTTGCCTGCGTGCCATGCGTGAAATTGGGTTCAGCTTGAAATGACATGAGCGAGCGAGCGGTTGGGTGGTCTTAGTTTTGTTGAGATGAGTGTCTCGCGGCAGAAAAGTGGTTTCCCGCGGGACGCTCAACAATTTGCAAGCGAGGTCTTGCGCGGGCTGCGGTGCACGCAAAAAAAGAGGGTTGGCTAGTGTTGACTGAGGGCGCTTGAGAGTAATTTTGCGGTGACGTCGACGATTGGAATAACACGCTCATAGGCCATACGAGTTGGCCCGATCACGCCTACCGTGCCAACAATTTGTCCATCGACTTCGTAAGGTGAAGTCACCAGCGAAAATTCATCCAACGGCATCGTCTCTGACTCGCCACCAATAAAAATCTTCACACCGTCCGCCCGCTGGGAGACATCCAGTAGTTCGTACAACTGCGATTTTGCTTCAAACAGGTTAAACAACTTTTTCAGGCTCGACATATTAGACGAAATATCGTTCACGTCGAGTAATTTACGCTCACCTGAAACCACGACGCCGGAGGCGTCTGTCCCGGTGCCGCGGGCCTCCACGACTGCGGCCATTAACGTAGAGATGTCTCGGTGCAATTGCGAGAGCTCATGCTTGACTCGGCTTTGCAGTTGATCAAACTCCACACCCGCGTAGTTGGCGTTGATGTAATTTGCAGCCTCAACTAACTGCGCCGGTGAAATTGGCCTTTCGGTGATGACAATCCGGTTTTGGACATCACCATCCGTGGCGACGATGATAAGCAGGACGCGGCGCTCCGAAAGCGGCATGAACTCAACGTGCTTTAGCCCGACACCGATGCGGCGCGGGGTCATGACAATACCCGCGAAGTGGGTTAACTCGGAGAGCATCTGGGAGGCAGCCGCGACCACTTGACGCGGGTCGTCGGGTCGGATCTGGTCGCGGAGTGTCTGCTGCTCGATTTGCTCAAGCGGTTGGATGGTGAGCAGGGTATCGACAAAAAAACGATAGCCCTTTGGTGTGGGTATGCGGCCTGCCGAGGTGTGTGGGCTCGCGATGTAGCCCATTTCCTCAAGGTCGGCCATGACATTGCGGATCGATGCTGCGGATAGCTCCATACCGGAGAATTTCGACAGCGTTCGCGAACCAATCGGCTGCCCGTCGGCGATGTAGCGTTCGACGAAATACTTCAGCAGAGTCTGTGCGCGGTTGTTGATCATATGTTGATTGTAAGAAAAATTTGCCCGCCTCGGTGGAAAATCGCGAAATGAATGGGGGTGAGCTAGAATTTTTAGGCGTCAATGCCTTCCGGCCTCGGGGGCAACCACATCTGCCGCGGCTAATCTGCGGGGGGCTAAAAACTATCGAGCGCCATCGAGCGCCATCGAGCGCCATCGAGCGCCATCGAGCGCCATCGAGCGCCATCGAGCGCCATCGAGCGCCATCGAGCGCCATCGAGCGCCATCGAGCGCCATCGAGCAGGCCAGTCTGAGTTGACGCGGCGGTGGTGTGATTTAATCAGGGTATGTCAAAAAAATTCCACACAGTCGCCATTGTTGGCAAATTAGACGGCTCAGGGGTTGCCGGTCCGCTCGCCGTGTTACAGACATTTTTGGCCAAACGCGGTATTCGTATTCAGATGGATGAGCGTACGGCCAAACTGGCGGCACGGCAGCCAGATATTGCCGCGCCACTGAACCAAGTATTCGCCGGTGCCGATTTGGCCATCGCCCTCGGTGGCGATGGCACGCTGCTCGGCATCGCCCGCAAGGTCGCCGATGCCAATGTGCCGCTGGTAGGAATCAATCTGGGTACACTCGGTTTCTTGACCGATATTGCCGCAGATTCGACTGAGTCAGTATTGGGCGAAATGCTTGATGGCGCTTACACCACCGAGCCAAGATTGCTGCTCGAAGGCTCCGTGGTGCGCGAAGGTAAGCCGATTTTTTCCACCGTTGCGCTCAATGATGTCGTGGTCTGTCGCGGCGCCATGGGCTCGATGATCGAATTCGCGGTCGAAGTGAATGGCGAGTTCGTCTACAGCTTGCGAGCCGATGGGTTGATTATCTCGACGCCGACTGGCTCGACGGCCTACGCGCTATCCAGCGGCGGTCCAATTTTGCATCCGAGTCTTCCGGCGATTTCGCTCGTGCCGATTTCGCCGCACACCTTATCCAACCGCCCCGTTGCCATTCCGAGTACTTCTGAAGTCCGCGTCAGGCTATTGCGCGGCCAAAACGCACGCGTGAACTTCGATGTGCAATCGTTCTTCGACCCCGATACAGACGATGTCGTTGTTGTTCGTGCGCATCCGAACCCGCTAACCTTGCTGCATCCAAACGGGCACTCCTACTACGCCATGCTGCGTTCCAAGCTGCACTGGGCCGAGCGCAATTCTTAGTATCCGATCCATCATGCTGCGCGTACTCACCATCACCAACTTTGTCATTGTTGACCATCTCGAGCTTGATTTTGAATCTGGCTTTAGTGCGCTCACTGGCGAAACAGGGGCAGGAAAATCAATCCTGATTGATGCCCTATCGCTGGCGCTGGGGGCACGAGCCGAGAGCAATCCAGTCAGGGTTGGGCAATCGAAGTCAGAAATTACGGCTGAATTTGATCTCGCTAATGTCGCTGATGCTCGCAGGTGGCTTACCGAAAACGAGCTTGCCGACGATGACGCCAACGTGTGCTTGTTCCGGCGGGTTATCGACGCCGGCGGCCGTTCAAAGGCGTTTATCAATGGCTCGTCCGTTACGCTTTCTCAGATGCGCGACCTTGGCGAAAAGCTGGTTGATATTCACGGGCAGCATGAACACCAGACACTGTTGAGGCGTGATGCGCAACTAGCGCTGCTCGATGACTATGCCGACAATACGTCGGCGCGTACTGCCGTGGCAGCCGCCTACGCACAGTGGTCAGAGCTCGCCAATATTCGTGCCACGCGGCAAGACAATGAAGCCGCGATTGCGCGCGAATTTGAGGAACTCACTTGGCACATTCGCGAACTCGAAAAACTGAACTTCACGCCCGCACGCTGGGAAGAAACATTGGCCGAGCAGCGACGTCTTGCAAACGCAGCCAGCCTCATCTCAGTGGCTGAGAATGCAATTAGTGGTTTATCCGAGGAGGACAATTCGGTGATTGGCATTGTGGATGACCTAGCGCATGAGGTTGGCAACGCCGTTGATGCCGACCCGGCGCTTAGAGACATCCATCATTTGATGACCACTGCCAGCGTTGAACTTGGTGAAGCGGTGTCGAGTCTTCGGCATTATCTGCGCAAACTAGAAGTCGATCCGGCACGGTTGGCCGATTGTGATCGTGAGATATCGGCTGTGATGGAAATGGCGCGGAAGTTCCGCATCGAGCCCGCGTGGATCCCCGACTACCTGCAACAAAAACGTGACCGACTAACATCGTTGGGAGGGGGGCAATCGCTCGACGATCTGATCACCAAAGAATCGGCCGCTGAAGCAGCATACCGCGAACTGGCAAAGAAGCTCACACGCACGCGCCAAAGTGCTGCGAAAACATTTTCAGCCGAAATCACAAAATCGCTCCAAGAATTGGCGATGCCAGGCGGGCGGTTTGCCGTGGAATTTGTACCACGCGAGCCGGGTGCTTCAGGGCTTGAGGGCTGCGAGTTTTTGGTGGCGGCGCACGAGGGGCAAACCCTTGGCCCTTTGGCCAAGATTGCGTCGGGCGGTGAATTGTCACGGGTATCGCTCGCCATTCAACTGATGTCGTCCGCACGCGGCGGCGTCGCGACGATGATATTTGATGAAGTCGATTCTGGTATCGGCGGCCGTGTGGCCGAGGTGGTGGGCCGCCTTCTACGCCGATTGGGGGAAAAGCCGGGTGCCAAGTCTGGTGGCAGCGACGCGAAGCATCAGGTGCTTGCGGTGACACACTTGCCACAAGTTGCTGCCTGTGCGGTTCATCAGTTTCAAGTCGCCAAGGGTGCCAGCGACGGCGTGGTGACCACCAATATTGTTCTGCTCAGCAGGAAAGCCCGCGTGGAGGAAATCGCGCGTATGCTCGGCGGCATGACCATCACCGCGACGACGCGCAAGCACGCAGAGGAAATGCTGGCAGGTGCGGCGAAGCGAGCCTGAATACTTCACAGCGCGATCGCTGCTTCTAAGCGCCTTGCCTCTGAGAAATTGGCAAACCAGTTTGGATCGTTCCTCCTTCGCCGAGGAGGCGAGATGCACGTTCTCGCGCGCGAGTTGCACGTCCGCGCGCGCGAGGCGCGATCGGGGATGCGTTGCATGTGATTAGTTGTGCGGCGGGCCACAACATCCGCTGGTTAATGCGGGCAATCATCCGCTTGGGCTTCACGGGTCTTTTTGCGCTCGCGTTTGTTGCTGCGGCTAGCGCAACTTTTCGACGATTCCCGTTCGCTTAGCTGTTGGACAATCGTCAAATTTTCTGGCTAAATTGAATTTTGTAGGGGCGACTATCTAGTGGTTTTTTATCCTTCAACACCCTAAATTTTATTCCTCATTTTGACTTTTATATTCTGGATTTAAATTATGACATGTTATGATCAAATTCTTGAAAAAATAGCTCAAGAACAACAAGAATTTCAACGATCAATGCAGCCTCCTTGCAGCCCTAAAAAGCTTATTAAATTAAAAGAAAAAGTAGAAAATCAATTAAATTGCACGCTACCAGATGGCTATATAAAATTTCTGAGTATAACTAATGGTTTAATGTGGAATGGATTACAAATTTTTGCCAGTGAAACAATTCCAATAGTTGGTTGCGCTGATGTAAAAATTCTTGGATTTGTAGATTTGAATTTAATTTATCGTGAAAATGAAGATTGTTTGGATTTACTGTTTTTTGGAGAATCAGGAATAGATAGTTACGTTTATTGTATTTCGGCTAAGCAATATCAAATTCTTGATCGCGTTTCGTTAAGTTTAACGGAAACATTTGATTCTTTTGAAATGCTAATTTATGAAGCATTTCAGTGTCATTTATAATTTATTAGAATTTATAATTTTGGCTCTTGTGGGCGCGATGAAACAAAATCTGAAAAGCGAACGGTGAATTTTTAAACGCCACAAAAGGTAAAACGGCAATAGTATGGAAATAAATATCAATAAAGTCTTTGATTTATTATTGGGAAAGCAGGTGGTGAATTTATCAAAGCTGACTCTTGTTAATCGTGATAAGTCGTGGGAAATATTGACGGACACTTTTGTTTTTGCGTTATCTAATCTAATGGCCAATATTTTCAAGCATTGGCTGACCAAGAAAAAGTTATTCTTAGAGAAGTTGATTCAGACAAAGAAGAGTATGTGGTAAGTTTCCCAATAGAGCCTGATGAATTAATTAAGACATCCCCCATAGAAGAGAAAATTGAGCTACCATTTACTATAAATAGTATTACATAAGTATGGGCGGAAAAAAAGATTCACTGCTAGTGACTGTGAAATTTTTTGATGCAGAAAGAGGAAATATTTTTTCTCTTTTGGCGGAAGCGGGCGATATATTTTTGCTTAAAGAGGGGGAGAATAATTCAATCGAGAAAATGATATTTGATTATCATCTAATCCAGTGGCTCAGGTGTGAAGACCGCTTATCCATTGATGGAATGATTACTTGAATGGGCTATTCGTCGAAGATCGCCCGCCAAAGTTTAGTAACGGCGGCTCGTTCGGTCATCAGTTCATCAGGATGAATCCACGCTTTGCGCTCGCTGTTATTTTGTGCGCGATGGAGGCGTTCACGAAAAGCGAGGTAGGCTTTGCCGACTTCGGCGGCACGCTCTTCTTCGATGAGCCCCAACGCGGCAGCGCGAGCGAGCAGCGCGAAGTTGCCTAGATTGCCGAGAAACTCGCGGTGCAGAAAGCTATGCGCAAGTATTAAAAACTGCACGATGAACTCGATGTCCACAATGCCGCCTTCAGTGTTTTTGAGGTCGAGTAAATCTGGCTTATCTTTTTTTTCCGTGCGCATCTTGTACCGCATCTCGATGATCTCGCGCTTCAACACACTGACATCGCGCGGCTTGCAAAGTACTTCTGCCCGCACTGCCTCAAATGGGGCGAGCAGTGCCGGGTCTCCCGCGCACCAACGACCGCGGGTCAGCGCTTGATGCTCCCAAGTCCAGGCGCGGTTGAGTTGGTAGTCTCGAAATGCGTCGACGGTGGATACCAGCAGACCCGAGACACCGTCCGGGCGCAGCCGAAGATCGGTTTCATACAGCACACCGCCGGCCGTCATGGTGTTGAGCCAGCTATTGACACGCTGTGCCAGCTTTGCCACTGTTTCGACCGAGGCTGCACGCCCTGGGTCATATAAAAAAACCATATCGAGGTCGGAAGCGTAGCCTAGCTCTTTGCTGCCCCATTTGCCGTAGCCGATGACGGCAAATCCGAATGGTAATGATGGGGCAGCATCGGCAGCTTGGATTGAGCGCCATGCCAGCTTGACAGTGATATCCACCAGCATATCGGCAAGTAGCGACAGCTCATCCGAGAGACCCATCACGCCGAGTCGACCCTCAATGTCGGCAATATTGAGCTTTAAGGTGATGCGCTGCTTGGCATGGCGCAACAGCTCGTATTGGTGCTCAACATCGGTGGCGGCGCTGTCGCACGCAGCGTCGATTGCGGCGCGTTCGTGTTTCCAGTCGATGAGTGCGCGACCGGGGTTTACTGTACTTGCCCCTTGCGTAGAGAACATCACATCATCGAGCAGAATCGGATGGCGCTGTAATAAGGTGGCGGCCCACGCGCTATGGTTGGCGATTCGAGCCACGCGAATGAGTGCGTCGGGATATTCGGTCAGGAATGCGAGGTAGGTCTCGCGCTTGTCGATGGCCTCAAGCAAATCAAACAGACGAAACAGCGTTATCGTTGAGGTATCGACTTCACCGCAAACTTGAACCGCGCGCTCGATCAGTAATTCGAGTCGGCTACGCAGCCGTGGCGAAAGTGATTGCATCCGGCTTGACGCGAGCCAATGACTGACCCGTTCAGCGATTTTTGGCCGCGCATCCGCTTGATAAACCCTAGTATTGACGGGCGTTTCCAGAGCATTTAGCCTGAAACTTCCCGTATTATCTAGGGTTTTTCGTTTTTCAAGGCGAGCCTCGGTGTCACCAAATGCGGCTTCAAATTCTGCGGTAACCGTACTACGATGCGCTGTGAGTGTATCGAAGAAGGCTTCCCAAGTATCGACGCCCATCGCCTCGGTGATGCGTTGTTGGTCATCAGCATTTGACGGCAGCGATTGCGTCTGCGTATCGTCAAGATACTGGAGGCGGTGCTCGAGTTTGCGCAAAAAGGTGTAGGCATCTGACAATGCGCTTGTCCGCTGGTGGGAAAGAATGTTGTGGCGGGTCAGTTGCTGGAGTGCTTCGCGCGTACTCCGCGTTTGCAGATCGGCGTGTCGCACGCTACCGTTGCGGCCGCCGCGGATCAGTTGATTGAGCTGGGCGACGAACTCGATTTCGCGGATGCCACCTTCCCCGACTTTGATATCGTTTTGTTTGCCGCGTTTGTTCGCTTCTGCACGAATCTGCGAATGTAGCGCACGCATTTCATCGATCGCGGCGTAATCATGGTAGCGGCGAAACACAAACGGGGAGATGAGATCCTCCAGTTGTTCAATATTGTTGGGCTCACCCGTCATTGCGCGTGCTTTGAGCCATGCATATCGCTCCCACGGTCGTGCCTGATGCAAAAAGTACGATTCTAATGAGGCGAGCGAGCTGACCAAGGGGCCGCTATCGCCGAATGGACGTAGCCGCATATCGACCCTAAACACGTAGCCGTGCTCAGTGAGTTGATCGATTGAGCGGATGATGCGGCGCCCTAGTTGGGCATGAAACTCGTGCCAGCTCCGCTCAGCCTCAGCATTCGCCTCGCCATCGGCGCGGTGGACGAAGATCAAATCGATATCGGACGAAACATTCAGTTCGTGCGCACCGAGTTTGCCCATACCAACAATCATGAGGTCGCTGTTGTCGGAGGGGGGAATCCCAAACTCGGCCAGCAAGGCCTGAGCGTGGTGGGTACGGGTCGCTGCGACGACGTGGTCGGCGAACGCCGAGATCGCGGTCACGACCTCATCTAAATCCGCCAACCCATTGATGTCGCGGAACAATATCGCGAGCATCGCCTGTTGACGCTCACGGCGGAGTTGTTGATCAAATGCGTCCGTCGAGGTCGCCCTGGCCGCTTGTGCGAGGGCAGCCACGGTAGCCACCGCCGACGTTTCGGCGTGTTTGCGTAGCCAGGGCAGGTGATCGGGGTGGGCGGACATCATTCGCTCTGCATAGCGAGATGCACGAAACAAGCGTTGAATTGCCTGGTCAAACGAGGGGTTGTCCATTATTTAGTCGCGCTGATTGAGTCGCTGCATCTGGTTTTGTGTCCGAATTTGTGTGCGGTACGCCGAATCTGCCGTCGCCCGTTAAAATAGCACGTAACTTTTCGTCTCCGAGGGCATCATTCTTTTAATCGCTAAACGGTTCGGCCAAACGTGCATCCGCACGGCCTATTGGTTTGTGATCGTTCTGTCGCTACTGATGGCCACCATATTGGCGACGTTGAAGTATGGCGTTATGCCGAATGTCCAGTCTTATGAGTCCGAAATTCGAGCGAAAGTATCCGAGGCGACGGGAATGGATGTCGCAACCACCTCGATTGTGGGCGGCTGGTCGGGATTCTCGCCGTATGTGGAGCTGACGGGGGTCGAGTTCCGTGAGCCGCAGGGGCTGAAATCGCCCACGCGCACGGCCGGCAGCGTGGCACTGAGCCTGCCCATTGTTCGAGCGAGTTTGTCGATTCCTTACTTAGCGGTCGGCCAGATCCGCTTCCGTGAGTTGGCGGTGTTTCAGCCCCAGCTACTGCTGATTCGTGCGGCTGACGGCATTGTTTATTTTGCGGGCCGTCCGCTCAACCAAAAGACAGATGAGCCGAGCGATGGTCGCTTGGTTGAATGGCTACTGGCTCAACCTGACATTCAAATTCATCAGGCGACCTTAACCTGGCGCGATGACACCACCACCGCGCCCCCGCTGACCTTCAACAACGTCGGCATTCATATCGACAAAACTCTTGGGCGTCACAACGTCGGATTTGTCGCGACGCCGCCCAGCGCGCTGGCGAAACAACTCGACCTGCGCGCACGCCTTCGGATAAACAAAGCCCAGACGTTGGAAGACAAGGCCGATTCGCAGCCGCATTGGCAGTTTGAAGGCGTTGTCTATATGGCCGCGCAAGAAGCCAACCTAGGCGAATTGCGTCGGCATCTGAATGTGCCGGATAACTGGCAGTCTGGCGTGGGCACGGTGCGTGCGTGGCTCGATGTGGACAGCCGAAGCCAATCAGTAACGACCAATACTGCTCATTGGGTGAGCCCAGTTGTGGCCATTGCTGCCGATGTGGCCATCATCAATGCGCGAGTGCAGCTTGCAGATGCCGTCGCGCCACTTGCGATTGCAAAACTGACGGGCCGTTTGAGCTACCAGCGACTCGATGACGGATTTCGCATCGCCAGTAATAAGCTCGAATTTCGGACTCAGGAAGGCGTGAGCTCATTGCCGGCGGATTTTTCATTGTCCTTGCAGGGCGCGGGCAATGTCGAAAAATCTCGCGGCGAGATGACGGCAAATGGCATCGATCTCAAAGTGGTGACCGCGTTGATTGACTATTTCCCCATCGGCAAAGATGTGCGTCAACTTGCCGCAAAGTATGGGCTGCGGGGAGCAGTCAAGGACACTCGATTTGCATGGACTGGCGATGTACAGCGACCACGGACGTATCAAATAAAGGGCACACTGGTTGGTTTTTCGTCTAATTTGAATGAATCTGTTCCAGGGGTCAGTGGATTTTCGGGCAGTATCGACGGCACTGAAAAAGGCGGCAAATACACCATCGCCTCGAACAACATCACGCTCGCGATCCCCACCTTCTTCCGCGCCCCCATTCGCCTGGATCGGATCGAGGGGCGGGGTGATTGGCAGCTCACACAAGACGGCTTGGAAATTGTTTTTGACGACATCCGCGCGGCCAATGCCGATCTGTCCGCTGAGCTAAGTGGTAAGTACAACAAACCCTTGGAGACGGCGGGGCAAACACTTAGCGCCGAAAAACGCCGAGGGGCGCTCGATATTTCGCTCAAGCTCAGCGGTGTGAAAGCGGTACGGCTGCCTGCATATTTTCCAAATGCTGCCTCGCAAACGCGTGAGTATCTGGAAGCAGCCATCCGGGATGGCGTGGTTGAGTCGGCTACCTTGGGCATAAAAGGCCAGATTTATGACTTTCCTTATCACAATGGCCAAGGCGGCACCTTTACGGTACGCGCAACACTGAAGGACATCGACTTCCGGTACGCGCAAGGGTGGCCCGTTGCCAATAACATCAATGCGGAGTTACTGATTGACAACACGGTCATCCGCGCAAAAATTGGCTCCGCGCAGTTCTACGGCGCACGCGTTCGGAAAACGGAACTGGCGATTGCCGATTCGTATTCCAAGCCGTTTGCGCTCAGCATCAGCGGGGAGGCCGATGCCCGTGCCGAAGAGGTGTCGCGCTATTTGCGCGAGAGCCCGCTGGTCGACACCGTCGGCGCGTTCACAAAAGTCATCGCGCTTGAAGGCCCGGGCAAACTCAATATCAACCTGACGATCCCGATTGGTCTCACGCCCGGCGTTGCGCCGACCAAGGATGCACCGAAGTTTCGCTTAGCGGGTACGTATGCGTTGAACAGGGGCAGCGCCAAGCTGCGCTTCGGTACACAGATCACCGACATCAATGGCGCGGTTTCATTCACCGAAGCGAGTGTCAAAAGTAGCGTCATCTCTGGCATCGCGTTTGGCTCGCCGATGGCGGTGAGTATTACCGGCGGGGGAGAGGCCGGGGTCGTCACTGACTTCTCTGGCCGCGCCGATATCCAGCAGTTGGGTGATGTGCTGCCATTTCAAATGCCTCCGCAAGTCACGGGTGTTGCAGACTTCACCGGTCGCGTATCGCCTGGTCAATCGGGCCCGGATTTGACCATTGAATCGTCACTTGCCGGTATCACATCGACCTTGCCCGTGCCGCTGGCCAAGCATACCGATGAAATAAGGCGCATGAAATTTTCGATGGCGATATAGGTACGCCCGATGAGCGAACACGTCTGAACCTTGCGGGAAACGGGCTGACTGGCCGCAGCGCGGATTCGCCCGAGCACCGCATTGAGGCACGCTTTCAGCGCAAGTCGGACGCTAGTGGACCCGCGACGTTTCAGGGCCTTGTGAGTATCGGTGCGCCAGTCGCCGATGCACCGCTCGCCGACGGCCTGTGGCTGGCGGGTAGTCTGCGTAACCTAGACTTCGATCAGTGGCTTTTAGCGGCCGACAATTTTTCCCCCAAACCCGCGCCCGCGTCAGGGCAGACCGCGGCAAAATCCGGTGGTCGCGACTCGCTGATTGCGGGATTTGATTTGTCGATTGACCGACTGGTGGCCTACACTCGGCCATTCACGGAAGTCAACATTCGCGGTCGCAAAACCACCGATCGTGCCAACCCTACTTGGGCACTATTGGTGGCGAGTAAAGAAGTAGAGGGTGATTTCACCTGGCGAAGCGCAGCATTTAACGAACGCGGTGCGGTACGTGCACGGCTGAAACGCTTCACACTGGCCGACGATCCAGTCGCCGTCTCCAATACGCCGAAGGCAACTGAACTGGCCGTGGCTGAACAAGACCTTCCCGCGCTCGATATTGTGGCCGACGAATTTACCTTCAAGGATCGATGGCTCGGCAAGCTCGAACTCAAAGCAACGCCGCAGGCCGCCAACTGGCGTATCGAACAACTAGTGATCAGCAACGGTCATGCCCGAACGGAGATGGATGGACTTTGGCAGCGGTATGGCGATCCGTTTGCGCCTCCACGCGCAGGCCCGGTTAAGTCCCTCACAACGATGAGCATTAAAGTTGATTCGAATAACCTGAATGCCCTGTTCGCCCAGTTTGGTTACGGCGACCAGATCCGGGGCGGGCGCGGCGGATTGGAAGGACGGCTATCGTGGCCCGGTCACGTTTACCAGTTTCAAACCGCCAACTTGTCGGGTGCCTTTAAGGTGAACGCTGAACGCGGCCAGTTTGTGAAGATGGATCCGGGGGCCGCAAAGCTACTTGGGCTCATGAGTTTGCAATCGATCCCGCGCAGGCTGACGTTTGATTTCCGCGATTTGTTCAGCGAAGGTTATGCCTTCGACAACATCGAGGGTGATCTCACAATCACCGATGGCGTGATGTTCGCAAAAAAATTCGACATTTCTGGTCCCGCCGCAGAAGTCCGTATGTCGGGTGATATTGCGCTGCCAACGGAGCGGGTTAACTTAACCATGTCCGTGGCACCAAGGCTGGGTACCGTAGCGGCGGTCGGCGCGGGTGTGTTGGTCAACCCGTTGGTCGGACTTGGTGTACTGCTCGGCGGACAGGCATTTAAGGCGCCGCTAGAGCGTGTGCTGTCGGTGCAGTACACGGTATCCGGCAAGTGGGATAATCCTGATGTGGAGCGGGTGGGTAAAACCACTGCGTCGGTGGAAGCAAAGCCTGCCGCAACGACTCAAGCGCCTTCGCAGGCACCAACAAAAGACAAGCCGACGACGGAAGATCGAAACAAGAAGACCACGCCGTGATACTGACCAAAAATTCTCCTTCACTGCCTGAGACGCTGGCCAAGGCGCGGCAGCCAACTCAATCTTTTTTTCGTGTGGCCGCGATCCAGATGGCATCGGGCCCACAGGTCAAGGCAAATCTCGAAGAAGCCACGCGTCTGGTCGCACTCGCCGCAGCGGCTGGTGCGCACATCATCGTACTGCCCGAGTACTTTGCACTAATGGGCATGCGCGACACAGATAAGGTCGAGGCAATGGAGGCCGATGGTTCGGGTCCGATCCAAGACTGGATGGCGCAGACGGCCATCAGGCAGCAGGTGTGGTTGATCGGTGCGGGTGTTCCGATTGCATCGGCAATCCCGGGCAAGGTTCGCAATAGTTGCTTGGTCTACGACAACGCGGGCAAGCAAGTTGCGCGCTACGACAAGATTCATCTTTTTAGCTTATCGATGGGGCAAGAGCAGTTCAATGAAGCGCGCACGATTGAGCCCGGCGATGTGGTCAAGGTCGTCGATTCGCCGTACGGTCGGATCGGACTCTCGATTTGTTACGACCTGCGTTTCCCAGAACTCTACCGTGCAATGGGGGATGTAGATATGATCGTCATCCCGTCGGCGTTTACGGCGACCACCGGTAAGGCGCATTGGGAGCCGCTCATTCGTGCGCGTGCCATCGAGAGCCAAGCTTACGTCATCGCGCCCGCACAAGGTGGCTACCACGTCAACGGTCGCGAGACACATGGCGACAGTATGATTGTTGACCCGTGGGGTGTCGTGATGGATCACTTGCCGCGTGGATCAGGCGTGGTCGTGGCAGCTATAAATCCGCAGTATCAGCAAACAGTGCGCCAGAGTCTTCCTGCGCTATCGCATCGCCACCAGCATTTGAAAACGGTTGAAGCCGGCTAATGAATACCAAGCAACGAGATTGTCTTAGCACCGCGCGGGCAACATTACTCGCCCCCTATGATCTGACCGACACTTCGATTGAAAAGGTGTTCGGTGAAATCATGCGTCACGATGCGGATTACGCCGACCTCTACTTTCAATATGCGCGGAGTGAGGGCTGGAGTCTCGAAGAAGGGCGCGTGAAGTCGGGTAGCTTCAACATCGACCAAGGCGTTGGTGTGCGGGTCGTTTCTGGCGAGAAAACAGCGTTTGCCTACTCCGACGATATTGGCATGGAAAGTCTGATTGCCGCGGCGCATGCAACACGCAGCATTGCCAACCTTTCGCAGCATGGCAGCGCCGGTCGCATTGCATCTGTTCGGGAGTCGGGTGGGCACTCGTTGTATCAGCCGCTTGACCCGGTGTCGGGATTTTCGGATGCGGAGAAGGTTCGTATTCTGGAGCGGTTAGAGAAGTTTGCGCGCGCCATTGACCCGCGTGTGAAGGAAGTCATGGCACGCCTGTCCGGCGAGTATGAAGTGGTGATGGTGGCGCGACACGATGGCACCCTGGCAGCCGACGTGCGTCCACTTGTGCATATCGGATTGACTGTCATTGCAGAGCAGAAAGGCCGCCGCGAGCAGGGCCATACGGGCGGGGGCGGTCGTTACGACTACCGCTATTTCACTGATGAGGTGCTGCACTCAATGGCCGAAATGGGCGTACGCGAAGCGCTCATTAATCTGGATGCCAAGCCAGCACCCGCAGGTCAGATGACAGTCGTATTGGGCGCGGGATGGCCGGGTATTTTGCTCCACGAAGCGGTGGGCCACAGCTTAGAGGGAGATTTCAATCGCAAGGGCAGTTCGGTGTTTTCGAATCGCGTCGGTGAACGGATTGCGGCACCCGGCATCACGGTCATCGACGATGGCACACTGAAAGATCGCCGTGGATCACTCAATGTTGATGACGAAGGCAATCCGACGCAGTGTAACGTATTGATCGAGGACGGGATACTGAAAGGCTACATGCAGGATTCGATGAACGCGCGCCTGATGAACGTTCCCGTCACAGGAAATGCCCGGCGCGAGTCGTATGCACATATTCCGATGCCGCGGATGACAAACACCTACATGCTCAACGGCGATAAAGCGCCGGAAGAGATTATTCGTAGCGTGAAGCGTGGCTTGTATGCCGCAAATTTCGGCGGTGGCCAAGTCGACACCACCAGCGGCAAGTTTGTGTTTTCAGCATCGGAAGCCTACATGATTGAAGACGGCAAGATTAGCTATCCTGTGGTCGGTGCCACGCTGATCGGTAACGGCATAGAGTCGCTCAAGAATGTGAACATGATCGGCAATGACATGAAACTCGATTCTGGTGTCGGCGTCTGCGGCAAAGAGGGGCAGAGTGTGCCAGTCGGTGTGGGCCAGCCGACCCTGCGTATCGAAGGGCTGACCGTCGGTGGCACCGCTTAGCCCACATTCGGCATGGAGGGGTGTCGATGAGTGATGTTTCAGCCTTGCGAGCACCGGCTCGTGTTCCCTTGAAGTTCGAGCCGGGATTTTCGTGGCGCGCCGTCGCCCTTGTGATGGCGGAAAAGTTCGGACTCCGCGGCCTCAGAATCGCGCTGATGATCGGCACGATGATTGGCTACTTTTGGTGGCGGGGTTGCGACGGTATCGTTTGTATCGTGTTGTATGTGTTTGCTGCCGCCACCTTGGTTTTATTGATCCTGATGGTGTGGACCGCCAAAGAGTCACTCGACAAATTTGCGCGTGAACACGCCGACCGCGCTTGGCTTATCATCGATGACGAAGGGGTGGGCGGCGAGGCGATTCTTGCAGACGGCGAAAAGCGTTTCAGGCTACCGTGGAATCAATTTCGGCGCATCAAGGAACGGTCGCGCTTTTGGTTGCTCGAAACCACCAGCGGCGGATGGTTGGTGCTGCCAACGTCCGATTTCACGCCCGAGGCTTGGGCGCAACTTCGAGCGCATCGGCGCGATACTGTGGTTGCTGGCACACCCAAGCGGTAGGTCCTGCGCCGCCTCGACGATCAATGGCAGACCAAACCAAGTTAGGATGTTGAACGTATTGATGGAATGAGTCGAGCAATGGATAGGGATGAAAATGAAACGACGAGTATTCTTGACGGCGATTGCCGCAACTGCAGGAGGTGCAACCGTGTTTAAAGATCTATTCGCGCAACGAACGGGCCCAAGTGCGCCCGACGCCGCGACAGTTAAAGTGGCACTACAGCAGGCGGGCGGGAATGTGCCAACGTTCGAAAACTTGAATTGAGCAATGCGGAATGGAAAAAGCGGCTGAGTCCGGCCCAGTATCATGTACTGCGCGAAGCCGGTACTGAGCGGGCGACGACGAGCCCGTTGAACAACGAAAAGCGCAAGGGGGTTTTTCACTGCGCTGGCTGCGATCATCCTTTGTTTACCGCTGAGATGAAATATGAGAGCGGTACCGGCTGGCCAAGCTTTTTCACCACGCTGCCGGGTGCGTTTGAAAAATCAACGGATTACAAACTCATTTACCCGCGAACCGAGTATCACTGTGCGCGTTGTGGCGGGCATCATGGCCACGTTTTTAAAGATGGCCCGCCGCCGACAAATGAGCGCTGGTGCAATAACGGTGTCGCGCTGACATTCAAGCCAGCCGCATAGGGTACTTCTATAAACCTGCTGCGTGGGCGAATTTCGTGCTTGCGGTGCTCGCCGTACACTGGGTACGTGTCCGCTTCCACTGGCCAACTTCGCCCACTCGCGACGGTTTCGTTCCCATAGTAAAACACAAGCAAGGACGGGCGTTTCCGGGGAAAAATGTCTGGAAACGCCCGTGGATATTATAGTTTCACGTTTTTTCTGTTTCGCTCTGTCCCCTGCTACTATTCGCCTATGTATTCACGCGCTTCTTCCTATTTTTGGTACTACTTTTCTAAGCCTCAGGCGGTGAAAGGGTAGTGGGTACTTAACGCATCCCAAGTTTCAAAAAACCGCCGACGTTAGATTCGGCGGTTTTTTTTTGTCCGTCCGATGGCACCGAGGGAAATACCGTTGCTAATCGGATACAACAGCGAGATATCCCGACTAAAATGGAAATGCCCAGACTTTCCATTGTCCCTAACCAAGATCACTCTGAAATGCCTTACAACACTGACGACTTACGAATCCGCGGCATCAAGGAATTGACGCCTCCGGCGCATTTGATGCGTGAGTTTCCGTGCACAGAAGCCGCATCGGCCACGGTCTATCGGGCGCGCGAGGAGATTCACCGCATCATGCATCGAGGCGACTCCCGTCTGCTGGTGATTGTGGGGCCGTGCTCGATCCACGACTACGATCAGGCGATGGACTACGCAAAGCGTTTACAGGCGCTGCGCTTAACGATCGAACAAGATCTGACAATTGTTATGCGCGTCTATTTTGAAAAGCCGCGCACCACCGTTGGTTGGAAAGGCTTCATTAATGATCCGAATTTGGACGACAGCCACGACATTAACAAGGGCTTGCGTCAGGCCAGAAAACTTTTGCTCGATATTAACGAAATTGGTTTGGCTGCTGCCACGGAGTATCTAGACCTCATTTCCCCGCAATATTTGGCCGATCTGATCGCGTGGGGCGCGATTGGCGCGAGAACGACGGAGAGCCAGTCGCACCGGCAGCTCGCATCCGGTCTCTCTTGCCCAGTGGGGTTCAAGAACGGAACCGATGGCAATATCAAGATCGCGGTCGATGCCATCAAGGCGGCCTCAGCGCAACATCACTTTTTATCGGTGACCAAAGGAGGGCATTCGGCCATCGTATCGACGGCGGGCAACGAAGACTGCCACGTCATCCTGCGTGGTGGAAAGGCGCCCAATTATGACGCGGCGAGTGTTGAAGCCGCCTGCCAAGAGCTTGCCAAATCCGGACTAGCACAACGTCTGATGATTGACTTTTCGCACGCCAACTCGTCTAAGCAATACGAAAAACAGGTGGATGTCGCCAATGACGTTGGTCAGCAAATCGCAGCCGGCGACAATCGAATTGTCGGTGTGATGATCGAAAGCCACATCAATCCTGGTCGGCAGGATATCGTGCCTGGAGAGCCGTTGGCCTATGGCGTGTCGGTGACTGATGCCTGTATCGGCTGGGAGGCCACTGAGGCGGTGCTTCAACAGTTGGCCGCGGCGGTGCGCGCGCGCCGACGGGTGAACGCCGAGTAACAGCGAGCCGACCAAAACATGGCGATTTATGGCGATTGAATTGCGTATTCTCGGTCGCCGCCAGATCGATGAATGCGACGCTGGATTCTGCTACACCGGCGTGACATTCAATCAATCCAATTTGCATCCGCGCAGTGTAAGGACTTGAAAGTGCGCCGAATCCTCTATCGAGTGCTGCTGCTCGGCATGGTTGCATCGCACAATCTTGTGTATGCGAGTAACAGCGCCGTTGCAGCCAAACGTATCGTATCGTTAGCCCCCTCGCTGACCGAGCTGGTGTTTGCGGCGGGTGCGTCAAAACACTTGGTCGCGGTATCGGCGTTTAGTGATTTTCCAGAAGAGGCAAAGCGCCTGCCCCAAGTGGCGGACTATGCTGGCATCAATATCGAGGCGCTCGTCGCGCTAAAACCAGATCTTGTACTGGTTTGGGATTCGGGTACCCGCGCGGCTGACGTTGCACGATTGCGGGAGTTTCGGATTCGCGCAGAGGTCATACGGGTCGCCAGTCTCGCTGACGTGTCAACTGCCATTCGGCAGATAGGTGTACTGGCGGGAACATCGGCGACTGCGGAGGCGGCGGCCACCGCATTCGCAACGCGCATTGCTCGACTCGATTCGGCGCAACAGCGCAAGCGACGTGTAACGGTATTCTTTGAATTAGCCCTGCGCCGCTGACCACAATCAACCATGAGCACGTGATTTCTCAGGTCATTTCGGCTTGTGGCGGACAGAATGTTTTTGCAAGTGCACCGGCGCTCGTGTTTCAGCCGTCGCGTGAGCAACTGCTACAACAAAACCCGGACGTGATCTTAAGAAGCGCATCGACGGTTTCCCCGCGCAAGCCCGACGAGAGCGTTTATGAAGGTCTGGCCGCAAAACAGCGCGGGCAAATCTATACGGTCAACGCAGACCACATCCTGCGCCCTGGGCCGCGCTTGGCTGATGCAGCAGAACAAGTCTGCCATCTGCTCGACCAAGCGCGGCAAGCGAAAAACTATTTCAGTGCAGCGCAATAGATACGATCCGACGTCCAATCGCCCGAGGCCAAGGTGCAGCCTGCATCCACGGCAAAAGAGAAGCGATCCAAATCGGTTTGCCAATCGCTCAGAGGCAACGTCCTTCGACGCGACGGGCGACCCATTTAATACTCAGGCTAGTCGACTAGCCCGTTTTTTAGCGCGTAGTGGGTTAACTCTGCATTATTGGCGAGGCCCATTTTTTCTAGCAGTCTCGCACGATAGACGCTGACTGTTTTAGGCGATATCGCAAGTGCTTCGGCAACCTCGGACAATCGTTTGCCAGAGGCGATGAGACGCAGCGTTTGAAACTCGCGGTCGGAGAGCTTTTCGTGCGGATGGTTATCGATGTCAGCCGTCAGGCTATTGGCCATCGCTTCGGCAATTTCTGGGGTGATGAATTTTTTACCGGACGCGATTTTTTGGATCGCCTCGATCAACATCTCAGGCGCGCTTGCTTTGTTAAGGTAGCCGAAAGCACCGGCTCGTAGCGAGCGTACCGCATATTGCTCCTCGGTGAACATCGACAGAATGAGCACTTTGCATTTCGGCGCCTCTTCCCGAAGCGATTTGAGAATATCAATGCCGTTTTTTCCAGGCAGGTTGATGTCCAACACAATGACGTCATACTCACACTTTGGCAATAGCGTACGCAACTCGCCATAGTCGCTCGCTTCTCCAACGACTTCAAACTCAGCACTGTCTTCAAGGGTGAGCCGGATACCGCGGCGCACCAATGCATGGTCATCGACGAGAATGACGCGTGTCATGTGGCAACCTGTGTTGCAGCGGGCTGCTCTAGATTGTTTATGGTGATCAATGCGGCTGTCCCTGTTTCTAAGCCAGTATAAGTGGTGTCGAAATCGAGGGTGCCACCAAGCGAGCGAATCCGCTCTCTCGCCAAAAATACGCCAAATTTGGCGGGGTCCATCAGTTGCGTGAGGGTACAACCCTTGCCATCATCACGAATTTCAATCGTCAAGTTCCCGCTGATGTAGAACACTGCGCACCAGATATTGCGGCTGTGCGCATGCATTTCGACATTTTCGATGAGTTCCGTTGCGGCGAAGTAGGTCGCAAGCGCGACGTTTTCGTGTAAGTGAAATTCGGCTGGACTGGCACTAAGGTGCGCCGCAATACCAGTACGTTTTTGCAATTGCGTCAGACGCCATTCGAGCGCAGCAACAATGCCTTGGTCAAGCAGATTGCCGCGCAAGCTAATGTACAGTTTCTGGCTGGCATCGACTGCTTTTTGCACCAGCTCTGCAGCTTCGCGGATGTCAGTTTCGAGTTGTACAGGCTGACGGGCGGCGGACCCAGCGGCAACGACCCGCTCGAGCCGCGTGAGCGCAAAACGCGCAGCCAACAGGTTCCCACCGATTTCGTCGTGTACCTCGGTGCAGATCGTCGCACGATCACGCTCGCGTACGTCGGTGAGATGAAGGGCGAACGCACGCAGCCTACGTTCGCTTGTTTGCAAATTTTGCTGCGCCAGCGTGCGTGCCGTGCGTGTCTTTGCTGCCTCAATCGAGCGCTCAATCGCGACCGGAAGCTGTTTGAGTCGTCCCTTGACGAGATAGTCATCTGCGCCATTTCGCATTGATTCAACCGCCAAGTCCTCGCCCATTTGCCCGGAAACAATAATAAAAGGCAGGTCCTTCCCAGAGTTCTTGACGATTTCTAATGCGCGAGCGGCGGAAAGTTGCGGCAGTAGATGATCCGAGATGACCAAATCCCAGACTTCATCGCTCAGCGCTGCGATTAACTCAAGCTCGTTTTCAACCCGTTTGCTGTCGACCCTCATCTTGGCTGACGACAATCCAGCCAAGATGAGGGTGTAGTCGAGTTCCGAATCTTCGACGAACAGAATCCGAAATGAATGGCTAACCGAATCCGTCATAGGCCTTGTTTGGAGCCCTCCAACGGGCTAGCGGAGCGAGTTGATTCGAGCATGTCAGGTATGGCGCAAGTGAGAAATAACCTTAGAACCCCCCGCTTATCGACCGCTTGAACCCGCCGCAAGAGGTTGAAAATGGCCTTCTATTAGTGGCACAGGCCAAAGCATTGGTTAGCGTTAGTATCAATCGGGCGAGTGTAGCACGATGCAAACGCGGTTGAAATTGGGTGCCGTTGCTCATGATTGGGCAAACGGGTTTACGTCGAACGAGCGTTGGGGTTTTCGTGGAACATGTTCAATCTATTAGTCAGGCGATCGCCGTGGTCGGCCCGCAGCTACGCATCGCCCAGTCAGAGATCGGTCGGATGAGGGGCATTATCGACAACGCAGCCTCGGAGTTGCTGATCAGTTTTGGAGAAATTCAAAGCGCGGTGATGCAGAGCGAGGTTGCCGTCGGTAACACGGCAGATGCAGCGATTGCACGGGCAATGACGGCGTTGCAGTTTCAAGACATGGTTGCGCAAATGATGTCGGGGCTAAGCCAACGAATCGGTGCAGCAACCGAAATGTTGGACGGAGCAGTGACTTCAGATGGTACGAGTTGTGCCACATTTCCCCGCCAAGTCGTGCTTCAGCAAGATGTCGCTGCGGGTGATATCGAATTGTTTTAGGGTTCTTCTCAGTTCAGGTGTTGTTTATTTAATTTTTGTATGAAGGAAACGGCGATGCTTTCAATATTGGCTGTAGACGATTCACCATCAATCCGCCAGATGGTGGCGTTCACACTTAAGAGTGCGGGCTATAGCGTCATTGAGGCGTCTGATGGCGCGGATGGCCTGGCAAAAGCGAAAGAAAAAACGGTCAACCTTGTACTTACCGACCAGAACATGCCGTTAATGGATGGGATTACCCTAGTGAAGAATCTGCGTGGTATGCCGAGCTATGCGACCACACCCATACTGATTCTGACGACTGAGTCGTCGGACGACATGAAAGCAAAAGGTCGGGCAGCCGGCGCGACGGGGTGGTTGGTGAAGCCGTTTGATCCAGTACGGCTCGTTGAAATTGTAAAGAAGGTTATTCGATAGTTTTTGGTTTGGCGCCATTGCCACGGCAAGTCAGCAATATATGTAGCAAAGGAAAATATGGGCGAGATCAGTAATCAAGGAATTCAACCGAGCGGCACGGGAATAGACCTCAGCCAGTTTTTCGAAGTCTTTTTCGAGGAAGCCTACGAGAATTTGGCGTCCTATGAGTCACTTTTGTTGGAAACCAATCCGGATGAACCTGACGATGAAGCGCTGAACGCAATTTTCCGCGCGGCGCATTCGATCAAAGGTGGTGCGGCGACGTTTGGTTTTGTGGACGTGGCCGAACTGACACACGAACTTGAAACACTGCTCGACCTGGCGCGAAAACATGAGCTTCAACTGAGCATCGATATCATCGATTGCTTGCTTGCATCGGGCGACGCGCTGAGGGCACAGCTAAAGAGGCATCAGTCAGGTGGAACGGGTGAGCCTACGCCAATTGCGCACCTCGTTTCGGATCTACGCCGTCTTGCTAACGGCTCACGAGCGACCGCAACTGCATCGCCTTCCAGCGCATCGCCTTCCGGTGCGTCGGTGCCAGCAGTACAAAAATCAGCCCTCGCCGCCAGTGTCGCCACAGAGCGGACCATCATCATACGGGTTGGGCCATTGCCCAGTGGCTTTCAAGTGCAGAGCTTGCTGGACTTGTTCGGCGAAATACCCGGTATGGGTACGGCAACCTTTGCGGCGACTGACGATTCAAAGTCGACCGAGTTTCGCGACCTGAGCGTCGTCACGTCGTCAACGAACAGTGATTTGATTGATCTGTTTACTTTCTACATCGACCGCGACAAGGTCACGATCATGGAAGATATCCCCGTCGTTGCAGAGCCGGTTGATCTGGGCTTCGGATTGTTTGACGACTTCCCCCCAGCGGCTGCACCCGTTTCCTCACCAGTCGCTGTCGCGGCAATTGTCGAGACACCACTGGTTGCCAGTACGAAGGCCGAAAAGCCACCAGCAGCTTCTGAGTCAACGACGTTGCGGGTGTCTGTCGAAAAGATTGATCAGCTCATCAATTTAGTTGGTGAACTCGTCATCACACAGGCAATGTTGGCGCAAAAAGCGCAGGCGCTCGATCCCAACCTCCACAATGGTGTGGTCGCCGGACTGACAGATCTTGAGCGCAACACGCGAGACTTACAGGATTCTGTCATGGGGATTCGAATGATCCCTATGTCGTTCGTGTTTAACCGGTTCCCAAGAATGCTGCGGGATTTGGCGGGAAAATTGGGTAAAAAAATTGAGCTAAAGACCAGCGGTGAAGCGACTGAGTTAGATAAAGGGTTGATTGAAAAAATCACCGACCCTCTGACACACTTGGTTCGTAACTCGGTGGATCACGGTATTGAAAGTCCCGCGGATCGAGTGGCGGCTGGTAAGCCCGCAAATGGAACCATCACGCTGTCGGCGCGTCATCAAGGTGGGTCCATTGTCATTGAGGTGCGGGATGATGGCCGCGGACTTGATCGCGAAAAGATATTGCGTAAGGCAGCCGAAAAGGGCATTGCCGTCTCAGACCGTATGACAGACCAAGAGGTATGGCAACTTATCTTCGCGCCAGGATTTTCTACCGCAGATGTGGTGACCGATGTGTCAGGCCGCGGTGTTGGGATGGATGTCGTCAAACGCAATATCACCTCTCTGGGCGGAACAGTCGAGCTCGACTCTAACCTCGGACGGGGCACCCGCGTCTCGGTACGTCTGCCGTTGACCTTGGCGATTATGGATGGGATGTCGGTAGGCGTTGGCGGCGAGGTTTATATCCTCCCGCTCGCATCGGTGGTGGAAACATTCCAAGCAGATCAATCTAAAATTAAGTCGCTGGCGGACCGGGGCAAGGTCGTGCAAGTACGTGAAGACTATCTGCCGGTACGCAATCTCGCCGGCGTGTTTGATGTGCCGAATCCAAGCTCTGAAGTTGAGCGGTCGATTATGTTGATCGTCGAGGCAGAGGGGCGGCGATCTGCGCTCGTGGTTGACGAGCTCATTGGGCAACACCAAGTGGTGGTGAAAAATCTTGAGGCGAATTACCGTAAGGTTGATGGCATTGCCGGCGCAACCATTATGGGGGATGGCCGTGTTGGGCTGATTCTGGATATTGGCTACTTAGTTAACTAAGGCTGGCGGTACGTTTTGCGGCAATCATCCACGTCGTATGTGTACAGCAGATATGGTTAGAGTTGCGCTAAGTTTTTATGCGGCATTGCCGAAGACTCTCTATCAGGCCTCGGATTGAGGTTGCTTTGAAGCCACTGACCAGTTTGGTCACTGCCACTTTTTCTATCTATGCCCAATAGCGCCCCGTGCCTCACTTTCTCTCCCATCATTGGTCCTCAACACACGATGTTGGGCGCTCACCTGAGGTTGCATGCATGTGATGTGTTGCCCGATGTGATCGTTGATGCCCTTGAAGGCTTGGTGCCGTTGTGGCCAACGGATTCAACAATCTTGTTATTTGAGTTTGATGGGGTGCCGCCTTCGCGTTGGCCAGCGTCATTTGGTATTCGTGAACACATGTTGCTGATGGCGCCGAGTCACGCATTGGACATGCATTCGCACGCGCTCGTGCAGGCGACTGCCCCAAATGTCTGTGTACGTATACGTGATTTGCAGGATTATCGTGACGTGGCGACCAAGTATTTGGCCGCCAGCCACGACGAGATTGCCGATCTTCAACACTTTGCGAGTGCCAATCGCCAAGAGAGCATATTGGCGCTTGATATTGATGAGCCGATTGACCACACACGCGCAACAGATGCAGGCGCGATGGCAACTAGCGGTTGGTCCTGTTCCCGTTGGAAGCGTCGCTCGGCGGATATAAAAGTCGGGATGCTTTCAACTATCCTAAAGCTGATTCAATTGATCGATCGCGACGCTGATACGGCAGATATCGAAGCGACGCTCAGGCGAGATGCCGTTCTGTCATACAAGCTCGTTTCCATGGCCAATTCGGCAGCCTATGGCGTGTCCTTTGAGGTGATCTCGATTCGGCATGCACTGAATCTCATCGGGCGGCACAAATTGAAACGCTGGCTGTCCTTGCTGCTACTACATTCTGGCGGGTCAGATACACCGCAGGTTTTGCTTCAGTTGGCCTTTATTCGTGCATCTCTTCTCGAACGTCTCGGAGGGGAGATGTCGTTTGACGGCGACCGCGATGATTTATTTCTTTGCGGTGCGTTTTCTCTACTCGACAAGATACTTGGTATTCCGTTACCTGAGTTGCTCGGGAGAATATCCATTTCCGACGGAATCACGGATGCGCTGGTGGGTGATGAGGGACCGTTGGCACCGTTGCTTGCGGTGGTTCGTGGGGTGGAAGCGCGAGACCCCGCATTTTTGCGTGTTCAGTGCGAAAAGCTCGCGATACACCCTGACATCGTCGGCAAAGCGCTGCTCGGCTCGATTGCGGCATCACGAGAGCTTGCAGCAGGGTAAACGTTGAATAAAGAGTGGCGAGAGACTCAAGAAAACCGCTTGTAAGCCGATAGCATGGGATAGAGCGCCTCGGGCACCACTCGATGGTGTGGATACTGATGCAGCGATTGAGGAAAAGATGAGTACAGCGGAAGCATCGATGTCGGTCGAAATCAAAGAGTACTCATTCTCAAACGCTGACTTTGAACGGGTTCGCCTCCTGATTCGAAAAACGGCAGGCATTAACTTGAACGCCACGAAACAGAACATGGTCTATAGCCGCCTATCGCGGCGACTGCGCGTGATGGGGTATGCAAGTTTCAAGGCTTATCTGGATGACCTCGAAAGCGGACATTCGGACGAGTGGCAGGAATTCACCAACGCGCTGACGACGAATCTGACTTCTTTCTTCCGCGAAGAGCACCATTTCCCGCTACTGACGCAGTTCATACAGTCTAAGTCATCGCAGCCGATAAAGATCTGGTGCGCTGCGGCCTCCACTGGCGAAGAGCCGTATTCGCTCGCGATCACCGTGTCAGAGTGCTTTGCAGGAGGTACGCCGAATGCGAAGATACTTGCTACTGATATTGATACCAATGTTTTAGAAACGGCGTCAGCAGGGGTTTACGCCGCAGACGGCCACAAAGGGCTGAGCGAACAGCGCCGTAACCGTTTCTTTCTGAAGGGTACCGGAGCTAATGCGGGCAAGATACGGGCGCGCCCGGAGCTTCGTAAGCTTATCGAATTTGCACCATTGAATCTCTTGTCGAGTGAATATGCAGTGCCGGCGGATTTTGATGTCATTTTCTGCCGCAACGTGCTTATTTACTTCGATAAGCCGACGCAATATGCGGTACTCAAGCGACTTTCTCGGCACTTGAAGCCTGGCGGGCTACTGTTTGCCGGGCACTCTGAAAATTTTTCGGATTGCCGCGATATCTTCAGGCTACGTGGAAAGACCGTCTACGAACGAGTGGATCCTCGTCATTCAACAGCAGCGGATCAGACCATCGGGCTGCGCACCGTATTGGCACAATAATTCATGACATCACTTCCAGTTGTAGATGCTCCATTCAAAAAAGACCCATCTGCGCCTTTTGGCTTCGCTTCGTTCCGTTACACCGAGCGAGGGTTTGATACGCAGGCCGTTAAGGTACTGCCGGGTGAATTTTATGCCGACTCAAAAGACACCCCCATTGTGACCATCCTTGGGTCATGCGTCGCCGTCTGCTTGAGGGATGCAGCCGTGCAAGTCGGTGGCATGAACCACTTTTTATTGCCCGATGGCGGCGAAAGCGGGATTGCTGGTACGGCTGGCCGATACGGTGTCAATGCAATGGAAATGCTGATCAATGAGCTCGTCAAGCGGGGAGCACAGCGCAGTCGGCTAGAAGCAAAGATTTTCGGCGGCGGGCACGTGATGAAAAACTTCACGAGCCTCAATGTCGGGCAGCGCAACGCGGAATTTACCAAGGAATTTCTCAACACTGAGGGAATTAGGTTGCTTTCAGAAGACTTGCTGGATGTGCATCCTCGGAAGGTCTGTTTTTTGCCGAAATCGGGGCGAGCGTTTGTCAAGAAACTCGCTGTAGATGAGTCGCTAGTGATGCAAGAAAAGCAGTATCAGAGCCGGCTGGTTGAGAAACCAGTTGCTGGTGATATTGAATTGTTTTGATGTCTTCGAGAGGTCGAAATGTCTAAGATTCGTGTCGTGGTAGTTGATGATTCTGCGTTGATTCGTAATCTGATGAAAGAAATCATTGATAAATCCGATGATATGGAAGCAGTCGGCGTCGCGTCGGATCCAATCGTTGCACGCGAGATGATTCGTACACTGGATCCGGATGTCATTACGCTCGATATCGAGATGCCTAAGATGGATGGGCTCGATTTTCTCGAGCGTTTGATGCGCTTGCGGCCGATGCCTGTTGTGATGGTGTCGACGCTGACCGAACGCGGCGCGGACGCGACTTTCCGTGCGCTAGAGCTGGGCGCGATCGATTTTGTGGCAAAGCCCAAGCTGGGGATTACCCAGGGCATGAGCGACTGCGCGACCGAGATTCGCGAAAAAATTCGTGCCGCAGCGGCGTCCAAGCAAGTGCGTAAACGTGAGTATTCTCGACCAGAGGCAACGCAGGGTGCGAACATCGGTACTCATAAAGTGGTGCCGGCTAGCACCGGCCGTCCGGCTGCAGTCAGGGCAACCCTCCGTTCATCGGGAACTGAGAAAATAATCGCGATTGGTGCGTCCACAGGAGGAACCGAGGCAATCAAAGAAGTGCTGTGCAAATTACCGGCTGACAGTCCTGCCGTTGTGATTACGCAGCACATGCCGCCGGGGTTCACGAAGAATTTTGCCGTCAGGCTCGACTCGCTTTGCAAAATTAGCGTCAAAGAGGCTGAGGATGGTGAGCGGATTCTACCGGGCCATGCTTATATTGCGCCTGGTGGCAGACATTTGACGCTGGGACGTTCTGGTGCGAACTACGTTGTTGAGCTATCTGACGATGAGCCAGTCAATCGCCATCGACCGTCGGTGGATGTACTGTTCTCGTCGGTCGCGGCAAGCGCTGGTGCGAACGCGATAGGTGTGATGCTCACGGGCATGGGTAAGGACGGCGCGATGGCCATGCTCGAGTTAAAGAACAAAGGTGCATTTACGATTGCGCAAGACGAGTCGAGTTGCGTCGTCTTTGGTATGCCGCGAGAAGCAATCGCGATCGGCGCGGTCGACGAAACGATCAACCTTGGTGCTATCGCAGATCGGCTTGTCGCGAAATGTGCAGAGTCGGGTGGACACGTCCGGGTTTAGCCTCAACATTTCATGGCGCACGATCAAAAGTAGATGAGCAGATGAGCAGATGAGTAGGTGAGCGGGCGAGCCGTGAAACATTGAAGTGAGAAGGCGCTAATCGAGTCGAGGCTTAGAATCTGCCGAGTACGGCTGTGCTGTGCTCGAGCAGAATACGCATTGGGCGCTCAAGGTAGGGCAACAGCACTGCGAGTGCCGCAAGACCGATGGAAAGCGAAATCGGAAAACCGACGGTGAACACGTTCAGTTGCGGCGCTATCCGTGACATGATGCCTAAGCCGAGATTGAGAATCAGAAGAACAACAATGATCGGCAGGGAAATCGACAGCGCTGCGGAAAAAATCTGGGAGCCGGCCGCCACCAGTGCTTTAGATATTAAGGTGGCGTCTCCGCCGCCAATTGGCAGGCGCTGAAAGCTTTCAATAACCCCCGAGAGTAGCAGTAGATGGCCGTTTAGTGAAAGAAATAGCAGTACCGCCATGATTCCGAAAAAGCTGCTCACCGCATTGCTGGTACTGCCTGTGCTCGGGTCAATGTAGCCCGCAAAAGATAATCCCATCTGTAATCCGGCGATTTCCCCGCCCATTTCAATCGCAGCAAAAATAAGCCGGACAGAAAGCCCCATGGCGACCCCGATGAGTATTTCGCGACCGATTGCAAGGAAGCCCATGAAGGAATCGAGCGGTATTGTGCGCGCCATGTCGAGGATTGGCGCGACAGACACCGTCACGAGTACGCCTAGTGCGATTTTGACGCGAGCCGGGATAGCCCGATTTCCGAGAACGGGCGCGACGGCAATGAGCGCCATGATTCGCGCAAAAGGCAGAAAGAAATCCGCAATGTAGCTTTGCAACGCCGCGTGGCTAAACGAAATCAATCGCTCTCCTGCTTAGCCGATGACAAATGGAATTTGAGCGAATAGCTGCTGAATGTATGTGACCATCCGGGAGATCATCCATGGTCCAGCAATCACGATCGTGATGGCGACAGCAATCAGCTTGGGGACAAACGATAGCGTCTGCTCGTTGATTTGTGTTGCTGCCTGCAGGACGCTAATTGCAAAGCCGATGACGAGCACCACGATTAATAGTGGGGCTGCGAGCACCAGCATCGTCTCAAGGGCATTTGTTCCAATGCCAATTACTTGTTGCGGGTTCACAGTCGTTTCCTTAGGTCACAAAACTCGCTGCCAGCGAGCCAATCAGAAGATTCCATCCGTCGGCAAGGACGAAGAGCATGAGTTTGAATGGAAGTGAAATGAGCATAGGTGAAAGCATCATCATGCCCATGGATGTCAGTACGCTGGCGACAACCATGTCGATGATCAGAAATGGAATAAAGATCAGAAACCCGATTTGGAAGGCTGTCTTGAGTTCTGAAGTGACGAATGCAGGTACTAAAACCCGCAACGGTACGGTCTCAGGCGATGTGACGCTATCGGCTTTGGCGAGCTTTACAAAAAGCGCGAGGTCAGCTTCGCGTGTTTGCTTCAGCATGAAACTCTTGAGCGGCTGCTGGGCGATATCCAGTGCGCGTTCTGCTGGCATTTTTCCCTCAGAGAACGGTAGATATGCATCGTTGTACATTTTGTCAAAAATCGGCGACATCACAAAGAATGTCAAAAACAAGGATAAGCCGATCAATACTTGGTTGGGCGGGGTCGATTGTGTCCCCAGGGCCTGCCGCAAGAGTGATAGAACGATGATGACTCGTGTGAATCCAGTCATCATTAACAAGACTGCGGGCAAAAAGCCTAAGGCCGTGAAGAAGAGCAGCGTTTGGATCGGCACCGACCATGTTTGTCGGCCTGCAGCACCAGGCTGACTAGTCACTGACAATAGCGAACCATCTGCGGCAAATGCGCTGGGCAGCATAAGCATGCAAATGATGAGGATGAGCTGTGAAGCTCGACTCAAGAGGTGCGACTTCACCGTGATTCCCCTGTGGTCGCTGATTCCCCTTGGCCGCCGGGTCGGAGCTTAGATGCCCATTTTGCGACGAGTGCATTTTGGCTGAAAGCAGGGGGCGCCGCAGATGCCCCGGGGGCAGCCTGGCTTTTTGTGAGTAACGTAATGTTGCTCGCCGTTACGCCAAGCACCAAAAGCTCGTCTTGGAACTGAATAACAGCAATTTTCTCTTTGGGGCCAATCTGAAGATGTGAGACCGGTTTGATGAGTGATCCGCCACCCCGAAGGCTAGGCGTGAACCGGCGCATCAAGAACCCGGTGATGAGGATTGCGGTGATCACGAGCGCCAGTGCGCCGAGCGTCGGTAGCATGGAGCTGCCGTACCCCGGCAGATCAGCGGCACTCGCCCTAGTCGGCACCGCGTCAGCGGCGATAGCGCTGACTGAAATTGTGGAGTAGAGGAGAGCGAGGAGGCGATTCATCGGTGAGGAGATGGCGAAATTAAGAAAGCTATCGGTTCAGGCGACGCACACGCTCAGAAGGTGTGACGATGTCCGTTAAGCGGATGCCAAACTTTTCGTTCACCACGACCACTTCACCCTGCGCGATGAGGCAACCGTTTACCAACACATCCATCGGCTCACCCGCAAGTGCATCCAATTCGATGACGGACCCCTGTGCTAACTGAAGAATATGTTTGATCGGAATTCGTGTGCGTCCGAGCTCAACTGTTAGGCTGACCGGAATATCCAAAATCAGATCAATATCACTGGTCTGTTCATTCGCCGTGATACCTGTTTTTGCAAGGCGCTGAAACACGTGTGGCTCACCGGTTGCGGCTTCGCTACTCGCCTCCACAGGCTCAGCCACAGCAGGCTGGCTCTCGGCGAGTGCAGCGGCCCAATCGCCGTCGGTTACGTTTGGATTATTCACTTCGTTAGACATAGTTGCTCCACGCTTAGATGGGCGTCGCGCTAGGCGCTGACTGATCCTGTGGGATGGTGAGGATGGTGTCGATCTTGATGGCGTAGCGATTGTTGAGTGTTCCGTACTTGCAATCAAAAAGTGGCACGCCATCAACTTTTGCGGCGATGGTTTCCTTCAGCGGGAGCTCGATAAAGTCGCCACGGGTCATCTGCATCAGGTCGCCAACGGTCACCTTTGTCGCGCCGAGTTCCGCGACAAGGTCAATTTCTGCCATTTGGACCTGTTTGGTGAGCAGTGCTAGCCATCGTGTGTCGATTGAGGTTGCGTCTCCTTGCAGTGATGAATACAGCAGGTCACGGATAGGCTCTAGCGTCGAGTAGGGAATGCAGATGAAAACTGCGCCTCCTGCATCGCCGATTTCCAAACTAAATTTCGTGGTCACCATAATCTCGCTTGGGGTCGCAATGTTAGCGAATTGCGTGTGCAGTTCAGAACGCTGGTATTCAAACTGCAATGGGTAAACGCCTTGCCATGCTTTGGCATATTCAGTGGTCACAACCTCGAGCATGCGTTGAATGATGCGTTGCTCAGTCGCGGTGAATTCACGGCCTTCGATTCGCGTTTGGAATCGACCATTGCCGCCGAACATGCTGTCGATGACTGTGAACACCAGCGTCGGGTCAAAAATGACTAAGCCGGAGCCGCGTAGTGGACGCACGCTGACGATGTTTATGTTTGTTGGAACGACGATATCGCGCAGAAATGCACTGTATTTCAGTGCGCGCACTTGCCCAATGGACAGTTCTGGAGTCCGCCGCATAAAGTTGAAGAGCCCAATCCGCAAGTTTCGTGCAAAGCGTTCGTTGATGATCTCGAGAGTCGGCATACGACCACGGACGATCCGTTCCTGATTGGCGATGTCATATTCGCGAATACCAGCAGGTGATGCGTCGGCGACATCCTCTTTAGGGGCACCATTCATTCCGTCGAGCAGTGCGTCGACTTCGTCTTGCGAAAGAAACTGTTGTTGGGACGACATGAATTTGCGCTTTGTGCTTAAGGATCGGTCGGAATCGATGGTTACTGCATTACAAACTGAGAAAAATGAACTTCGATCAGTGACTTGTCGCTCTCTGAAAGCCCCATGGTCTTACGTGCATCCTCTAGAATTTCCTTGGCCAGCTTTTCCTTCCCCTCGCGGCCCAGCAATTCGGCTGCGGTTTTGCTGGAAAGAGTCATCAGCACACGCCCGCGTATTGCGGGCATTTGCGCTTTGACCAACTCGCCAGTCGCGGAGTCAATCGTCTCAACTGAGAACACAATCTGGGCGTAGCGCTCATTCTCTTTGTCGTTCAAGTTCACGGTGAAAGACTCAAACGGAACGAAAGTCGGTTTCACCTTTGGGTCGCGCTTGTGCTCACCGGAGGCGTCTTTCTTATCGCCATCCTTTCCCGCCTCTTTCGCCGCCTCCGCAGGCTTGCCTTTCATCGCAAAATATGCACCAGCAGCGCCGCCCAAAAGGGCGATTACGGCAGCGACAATGATGATGAGTTTTTTCTTGCCAGGCGGCTTCGATGGTGCGGCTTCGGCGACTGCGGACATGTTTTATTCCTCCTGCATGGCCCCAAAAGTTGGGCGATTGATTTGCAAGAAGTATGCGGCGCGAGCCAAATCCTTATTGGCTCGAAAAGCTGGGTAATTTCGCGCTAATTAGCCTTGTGGGTATGCAGGTATTGCTATGCAAATATGTCCACGAGCGCGTCGTCGGCCATGCGTCGAGAAGCTGTTGGCGCAACCGCATTAGGTGCTGAGGTCGTGGACGTTGCGACAGTTCGTCTAGAGCCTGGCTGTGGTTGGGTGCCGCCGTTTGAATGGTCACGCCCAACGCTAGATTGGCCGAGCGACAACCCCGACTTTGCGAGCATATCCTCGAGCATAGACATAGATGCTGCAACAGCATCGCGGACATCTTTGTTGTCTGTTGAGAAACCGACCGATACGATTGAGCCATCAATGCCGATTTTGACTGAAATACTACCCAACTCATCCGGCGACAGCGTTAGTGTTGCCTCGCCGATTTCAGAGGCGGCCATTTGTACCACCGCGGAACCGAATGCCTCTGACCATTGCGGGCTCGCGACCGGGGTGGAGATTGGAATCGTGGTTAAGTGACGGCTCGTGACTGGCTCCGCCACTTGAGGGTTTGGGCTCGCAACGATTCGATCGGCGGACGTTTCCAATGCAGCGTCCTGCCGGTCTGGATGATCGCCTTCGAGGCGCAGACTGCCAACGACACCAAGAATTTCTCCCGCTGACGACAGCGCGCTTGCGCGGGGGGCGTTGCGGTCGGTGTCGTCATTGGTGCCGACTGGTTTTTCCGCTCTAAATGCAATCCGATGGGACAACTCTCTACCGACCGCATTCGGCCGTGCGGTGGTCATTTCTGCGTGTGGCAACGCGTTTGCGTCAGCCGGTGGGGGCGCTGCAAGACTTGGAAGAATTTGACTTTCTGTGTGCTTCGTGACCAATGATGATGCAGAGGTCCCGGCACCACGCGAAGACTCCGACTCAGGCCGGTTGCGTTCGTCGCGCGGTACGACTGCGGTTTGACTGTTCGCCTCTCGTGGTGACGTCAAGTTGGGTGTCGAAATTTCTTTTCCACCGCTCAAATCAGCGACACTGAGTTCGAGATTGGCGTTGCTCGTTTCTGGCGCGCCCGTTGCACGACTGAGTAGCGCGTTCGATGTTGATTCGTGTCTGCTAGAAAGTGCGCCCCGTTGATCGATGCTGCTGGCATTCGTCAAGAGGCTGATTTGACTTGGCGCAGCGTAAGAGGCTGACCCTGTACGTGGGAGATTAGTGTCTGGCGGGAGAGTGGGGTGCGCGATTCCATGGGCGAGCGAATCGACCGCAATTGCCTCCATTGTCGACTTGCGCTGTTTGATGCGATACCGACCAGCGATTGATGGCTGATCGATCGGCGTCTCTTCTTCATTTGGGGTCGCCTGTTCGTCACCTGTTTGAATCGCGGCTTGCAATGCGGAATCGAAGTCGAGTCCCAGCGCGGTCATTGCGTCGTTTGGGGCATTGGTTGGCCTGCCCATGGGATGGGGCTGTTTTGCAGCAATGGTATTGGCGGCAGTGTTCATGGTGTCTTCTTGGCGATGTCAACGACAAAACTAGCGTGGCAATCTTGTGCGCATGGCGCTATTGGCGGCGGCCTGGTCTTCTAGGCGACGGTTGTTGAGTTGTTGCAAAAGACGCGTCTCTTCTGATCGGCGATCTCGCATCGTCTCAAACGAAAGCAGCTTGCGTTGAGCGGCACGCTCAGCGTTGATTACGGCATTGCAACCCTGCTCGCATGCGGCAAGCTCACGTCGTTGTTGAGTGATCGCCGCTTCAAGTTTCAGGATGAAAGCATTGAAATTTCTGAGCGTCTCGGCGCCAAATGTCGTTGGCTTGCGGCTCCCGTGCCTATTTTGGTAGTCCTCAAGATACCGCTCAAGCATGTCTAGTTGTGCACGGGCTGTGGTCACTGCGGCATTGGCATCGGCAAGCCGTTTGCTGGTCGTGTTTCGCTCGCGTTCTGCGAGGTCAACGAGTAGTGAAAAAATCGTATCTGACATTGTTTGCTCCACGTCGCTTTAGGTTGACAGGTTCATAAGAAAAATTCGAAAGCAGGTGGTGAATTAGGGAGATACACCGGCAATGATGGAAAGCAACTGATCTCTTGAATCGGGATAACTTATTTTTTCGCTCATCTGCTGTTGCAGAAACTGCTCAAGTCTGCCTCGCAGGTGGATGGCTTCGTCGAGCATCCTATCGGTGCCCGCGACATAAGCACCAACGGAAATGAGATCGTTATTGCGTTGTAATTTACTGATTAGTGACTTCATCAAACGCGCTGCAAGTTGGTGTTGATCTGTGGTGATGCTCGACATGACTCTAGAGATAGATTGCTCGATATCAATGGCCGGATATCTTCCGGCTTCAGCAATTTTTCGTGACAGCACGATATGTCCATCCAAGATTGCGCGGGCGCTATCTGCAACTGGATCTTGCTGGTCATCCCCTTCTGCCAGCACAGTATAGAAAGCAGTGATCGAACCCTTGCCGTCTGCGCCCATCCCGGCGCGCTCGACGAGTGCCGGGAGTTTTGCAAATACAGAGGGGGGATAGCCCTTGGTCGCGGGCGGCTCGCCAATCGCAAGCGCTATCTCACGCTGGGCCATGGCATAGCGCGTTAGTGAATCCATGATGAGCAGTACACTTTTGCCTTGGTCACGAAAGTACTCGGCGATTGCGGTGGCGTATGACGCGCCCTGCATTCGAAGCAAGGGTGGAAGGTCAGCCGGTGCCGCAACCACACAGGCACGGCGGAGGCCAGCCTCACCAAGAATCGCCTCGATGAAGTCCTTAACTTCGCGTCCACGTTCACCGATCAACGCAACGACGATGACGTCTGCATTGGTGTACTTCGCCATCATTCCGAGTAATACGCTTTTCCCTACGCCTGAGCCTGCAAAGAGTCCGACGCGTTGTCCCTTGCCGATGGTTAGCAATCCGTTAATTGCTCTCACACCGACATCAAGTGTTTCGGTAATCGGCTCTCTTTCGATTGGGTTGATGGGTCGGCTGCGGATCGGACGTTGCTCAATGCGAACCAGTGCGCCGCGGCGATCCAGCGGCACACCGTCGGCACCAATAACGCGGCCTAACAGCCCGTCTCCAATCGGTAGCTGCCGTGAGCGGTCTTCAGGACGACGCCACGGATGGTGATATTTTCCTGGTTGCAGGCGATGCGAGGGCGGATCTGTCGCGACCACCGTGGCACCTGGGCTTAAGCCATTGATGTCACTCACGGCCATTAAGAAAAGCCGGTCTTCGGCGAAGCCAACCACCTCGGCGTCAACGGGATCAGTATCGCGACTAACAATCTTGCAGGTCGAGCCAAGCGGCAGGCTTAGTCCAACGCACTCAAGAACAATTCCCGATACTTTGACAAGCTTGCCCGATCGATTTAGCGCAATGGCGGGCTCCGCGTAAGCGGCGTGGTCATCGACAAACTGTCGCCACTTTGCTGCGATCGGGACATCTGGCGAATTAGCGAGCTGTGGTGACATTGTCGAACTCGTTGCCTGAATAACCCATGTTGCTTAATGCGCGCTCCCAGCGTGACTCGAGGGTTGCATCCACCATGGACGTATCACTTTCGAGTCGACAACCGCCACGCGAGATTCCTGTGTCAGCGAGTAAGCGGCACCCTCGTATGGTCAAATCGTCGCTGAGCGATGCCCTGACCAAGTTGAGATCGGCTGGATTAAGATAAATACGTGGGTCGCTCGCTCTTAGTGCAAGGCTGCCGAGCGCATCTCTAACTGATGCGGAGACAAGTTCTGGGCGGACATCAAGCTCGGCACGAATGATTTGTTTTGCTAGTGAGAATGCGAGTCCCAGTACCGCATCGGCCACATCTGTATCCATATTGGTAAATTGAGACTGCATCGACTCAATCAGTTGATCGATCCGACGCCCCATTTCGGTGGCTTCATTCTTAATATGTTCACTACCTGCGCGGAAACCCTCGGTGAGGCCGCGTTGATACGCGGACTCTAGTGCGCGTTGCGCCATTTGCTTTCCGCTGAGCGGCTCTTCTGTATTGTCAAGGTTCAGGTTGCTATTTCCGGCGAAGCCAGAATCGCCATTGAGTGGCGCGAATGTCCACTTCTTCGCCTCACTCGCGCCTGCGTCTGATTTCGGCTTAGATGTAAGCGTCATCGCTCTTGCCTCCAAGAGAAATTTGTCCGTCCTCAGCAAGACGACGTACCGCCTTCAGAATTTCCTTCTGCTCTGACTCAACATCGGATACTTTCACAGGGCCACGCGATTCAAGATCTTCCTTGAGCATTTCTGCGGCGCGTGTCGACATGTTCTTGAAAATCTTTTCTGCAAGTTCGGGTCTTGCACCTTTTAATGCAATCGTCAGTGAGTCGGTCTGAATTTCGCGCAATACAAGTTGGATTGCCTTATCGTCAAGCTCAAGCATATTTTCGAAGGTGAACATCTGGTCTTCGACCTTGGTTGCAAGGTCAGGGTCGTACGACCTGATGGCTTCGAGCGTTGACTGCTCCACAGAAGCGCCCATAAAATTCAATATTCCAGCAGCGCATTTCACGCCACCGAGTGCCGCCTTTTTTAGCTTGTCGCTGCCTGCCATGATTTTGGAAAGTACATCATTGAGTTCGGCTAGCGCATTGGGCTGAATGCCGTCGATTGTTGCGATCCGAATCAGGATGTCATTGCGGAGACGTTCGCCCAGTTTTGACAGGATGTCGCCCGACTGGTCTTGTTCGAGGTGCACCAGGATCGAAGCAATAATTTGCGGGTGCTCATTGCGAATCAACTCCGCAATCGTATCCGCATCCATCCATTTCAATCCCTCAATGCCAGAAACATCTCGGCCAGCCAGAATTCGATCAATCAGGAAGCCGGCCTTTTCCTCGCCGAGAGCCTTGTTCAGCACACTACGAACGAAGGCGTCTGAATCAGAGACGAGCGAGGATGCGCTACTGGCGTGCTCGGCGAATGCGGATAGAACATTGTCGACTTTTTCTTTATCCACTGTGCGGAGACGCGCCATGGTTTCGCCTAGTTTCTGCACCTCTTTCGGGGCAAGAAACTTGAACACCTCGGCGGCCTGCTCCTCACCGATGGACATCAGCAAGATTGCACTATCAATTAGGCCTTGATCATCCATTGTTGCCTACCCATTGGCGAACGACGTTTGCAACAATCGCGGGATCGTTTTTGGCAATTTCGCGTATCCGATCGACTTGATTTTCAGTTTTGTCTGGCGATGGCAACGCAGGCATCGCGCCATCCTGATTTGCGATAAGTTTTGGCTCAGCGGGTTCAGATGAAATCGCGCTGGCTGCGCTTTTGATTGCTGGGCGAATCACGCCAAAGACGACGATTAGCAGCCCAGCCAACATAGCGAATCCCTTGCCAATTTCTTTGCCCAGCGAGATATTCGATGGATCTTTCCACCACGCTATTTCAGTCGCGGCGAGCACGGGCTCTTGCGAAAATGGCGCATTGACAATATTGATGGAATCACCACGTTCCTTGTTGAATCCAATGGCTTCGCGAACGAGTGCTTGGATCTGTGTCATTTCGGCTTCTGCGATCGGGGTGTAAGTCACTTTGCCTTCAGCGTCAACAGATTTCCGATGGTTAATCAGCACCGCAGCAGTCACACGCTTGACTGTCCCGGTTTGATTGCGAATACGACGAACTGTTTTGTCGACTTCATAGTTCGTCACAGCTTCGCGCCGACCGTTATTAGTGGCACCAGCCGCGCCAGTATTACCGGCTGTGCCAGAAATCGGCGCCGACTGGGGTGCTGCTGGCGTATTACTCAAGGCGCCTGGTACGCCACTGCCTAAGCCGCTGGGTGAGTTACCTGCATCAAGTGTTGTTTGGCTACGAATTGAAGCCTTTGCATCTACACCTTGGTTCGGCGCAAATGTCTCGGCGGTTGATTCGACTTGTGTGAAGTCAATATCGGCTGCAATCTGCGCGCGCACGCTTTCTCGGCCAACGAGGGGCTCGATTAGGCCAATGATCCGGCGCGATAGTCCCTCCTCAAGTTCACGAACGTACTTGAGCTGTGTCGGGTCATGGTTTTGAGCGGCTGCGGTATCAGTTTGTGCGGACAACAAAGTGCCGTTTTGGTCGAGGATCGACACCTGTTTGGGGGAGAGATCAGACACCGAAGCAGAGACAAGATGGGTTATTCCGGCAACTTGGTTTTGATCAATGATGCGGCCAGGGTGCAAAGTCAAGATCACAGAAGCAGATGGTTTTTGTTGCTCACGGAGAAATACCGATTGCTTAGGTAGCGCCAGATGGACACGAGCGGCTTGTACCGACGAGAGGGATTGAATAGATCGTGCCAGTTCTCCTTCTAATGCCCGCTGGTAGTTGATGTGTTCTTGAAACTGGGTGACGCCAAATTTCTGTCCGTCCATCACTTCGAAGCCCACATTCCCCCCGCGTGGGAGACCTTGTGACGCGAGCTTCAGGCGAGCCTCGTGAACCTTGTCTGCAGGGACGAGTAGTGCGCCGCCACCCTCGCTGTAGCGATACGGTATGTTCATTTGTGATAGCTGGGCAACAATAGCGCCGCCATCCTTATCTGAGATATTTGAGAACAACACCCGGTAATCAGGCTGTGTTCCCCAAATGGCAGCAGTGACAATCAGGGCAATTAATGCTGCTACGCCGACGGCGAGTGTTAACTTAGCTTTCATTGCGTTCCACCTTTGGCGATACGCAACGTAGGTTCAATTGTCGGTTTTGGCTCTGGCGAATTTTGCAAAATTGCTTCGTGGAGGGACATTTTTGGCAATCTAAAATTTGGATTAGAGCGTCTCAGCGAATACCCACCCTACGCAATACGTTAGTTGGGAATTCCTTTGTCACCCAAGCATTATGAGAACCTCGCTAAGAACAGAAATACTGAAAAAGCGTGGATAACCCATGCATTTTTATCCGATGGCTCTACCGTAGGGACGGTAGAGTAACGGCTACTAAATGTCAGCCGGAAACGGTGATGCGCGAAATTTTTGGGAAAGAATATGGCTCCACTCCAAGCAATAGGTGCTGGTAATTTTCTCGTCGAACGGTCGAAGGGGTTCGAGCAACTGTCTGGTGCAAAACTCGGAACCCCTGATCGGGCGGCGGCGACGACCGATGGCGGGTTTATTGATGCGATCGGCGGGGCGCTTGACAAGGTGAGCCAACTCCAGGCCAACTCGTCGGGTCTATCGAAGGAGTTTCAGATGGAAAACCCAGATGTTGGCCTAGAGGAAACCATGATTGCGATGCAGAAGGCATCACTTGGGTTTCAAGCCGCGGTACAAGTGCGAAATAAAGTGGTGCAAGCCTACAACGACATCATGAACATGAATGTGTAGCCTGAACATGACCACCCGCTGCGTCGAGGCACGTTGCCTCTGAACGATTGGCAAACCAACTTACATCGTTCCTCTTTGGCGAGTTGAAGCTGTGGCTATTGATGGCCGATCGTTCGGCGACGTTCCATGTCAATTTGATGGACGTAGCGTTGTACTCGTGTAGTGTCTGCGCCCGATATATCGATGAATTTGCAGCCGTAGCGTTGCATCGTTCTGCCAGCACTGTCTTCGTGTTGCGCGACATGCCGAATTTCAAGGGCTACGTCGATGTTGCCGATCTGTGGCATCTCCAGTCTGCAACAGGTAAACACATGCCCAGCGCTAAAGGTCGCCTTTTCCGCCGGCAGCGAAAAAGAGATTCCACCGCACGAAATTTCGGAGATTCGTACAATCAAGGGCGTTGAGAGTGACTCATTTTGTAGCGCGAGCGTTGCAGCGGAGAGCACTGGTGCCTTGGCTCGGTAGTCTGCTCGACGTTGCAAGCGAATGACTGATTTCGGCAGACGCATTCTAAACGCAGGCTGATCCTCGAATCGCGTCGGTTCGGCTTGTTCAGAGTCAAACATAATCTTGATCTGGTGATGGAACGCATGCACGCTCAATCGTGGGGCGAAGTGCATTGCGGTCTTTTCAGCGTCGTTAGACAATCCGTCAAAGATGATCTCTTCGTGCTGCGGATTGACCGCCAATAGACGTGTAACGAACAAGCGGTTCGGCCCGTCAAAAAATACGGTGACAAGAACATTGTCGGCTGCGAGCGCACGCAAAATCGCGACCACCTCGGTGTGCGAAGTGACTCGGTATTGCTCTTCTGGATTCTCGTCTAGCGATGGTTGCAGAGAGTTCATCGTGTCACGGTAGTGCAGTCTAGGCTAGGCGTGGTGCAGCGGATCAGGCTAGCGTGAATACTTCACTGCTCGCTCGCTGTTTCGAAGGACGTTGCCTCTGAACGACGGGCAAGCCAAGTGGGATCATTGCTCTTTTGCTCTGGATATCCTGTGATCGGCCAAGCGAAAAATCGCTCGCCCGTTCACCCGTTCAATCGCTCATCCGCGTGTAAACGCGCCCCCTTCAAATGTTCAGCCTAGTGGTAGGGAGCTTGGGTCGTCGATCTCGGCGTCGGCAGCCCGAGCCATGTCGATAGGCGGGATAACCAGGGTTCCTTAAGGTTGCGGATTTCCGCGTCGTCAGCAAGAATTGACCGTAGTAAAGCCCGCTTGCGTTTCTCTTCCTGGTCCGTCAAGGACTCCCATTCTTTGACCGCGTTTAGCTCCGCGATCAAGTATGAGCAGATTTCTTCGACACGAAATACCTCATTCCAGTCGCCCTCGCGGGCGGCGCAGACCATAACCTTGCTCGATGAGGCGATTGATTCATAGTAGTGAAGTAAGGTATTTGACATCGCGTAACCTAGATGTAGTTCAGTGGGTTTTCGGCAGACTTACTGCATATTCTTGAGATCGCTTTGAACGCTCATACCGGCGTTGACTTCAGCCGCGATGCCCTCCCAGCCGGCGCGGATATCGCGCAATAAGTCGCCAACCTCGGCAAAGCCTTGTGCGTCATTCTTCAAATTCGCCATGAGAAGTCGGCGGGTCATGTAGTCATAAAGCAAATCAAGCTTTTGCGCGAGTGCGCCACCATTGGTGCGATCTAAGCTGGCACGCAATCCTTCCTCCAGAATGCGTAGCGCCTTCGAGGATGCGGCGTTTTTTTCTGCAATGTTGTTGGCAGCAATGTGGGATTGAGCTTGCCCGATGGACGCAAGCGCCCCGTCAAGCAGCATCAGGATTAACTGGTGGGGGGTTGCATCCGGGGTTCCGCTGGCGACGTGCGTTTGAGCGTACGCATGGGCGGCGCGGCGGTTACTTGAACCAAAGCGACTTTGTGTGGAATATTCGATCATTTCCTATTCGATCCAAGATGGGTTGGCTGACAGTACATTGATATCGGCCGATTTCTGGGATTCGTTAGGGCGACCTCGCGAAGATTTATCGAAAAATTCGCAACAATATTGGCAACTACTGGATGGGATACAGGGTAGGCGACAATCAGCTCAGTTCACCAACTGACGACCAACACCTGGCTGCGGCTTACTTGTTGTTTAGGTTTGCCTGAAGTGCAGTCAGTTGTTGCGAGACATAGGTACCCATCGATTGTAGCCCGGCGACTTGGGAGTCCATTGCTTGGTATTGGGCCTTTAGGCGCGCCTCTCGCTGTGCCAAGCGCGCTTGGAGAGTATCCTGATTTTTCTGATTTGCCGTGATGCTTTTGTTCAGCCCATCGGTTCTGGCGGTGATCGTACCGCCCGTGCCAAGCCATTGGCTCGCGAGGGCATCAAGCCGGGCCGCAAATCCAGTTGAATTTGTGACGCCTGTCGTGCCTGAACTTGCAAAGAGCCGCGCAAGTTTTGCCGGATTAGCCGCGGCGGCGTCCCACTTGGTCTGGCTTAAGGCAAGGGTGCCATCCGTTTGAATCGAGATACCAACGTCGGACAAGCGGGAGTAGTCGCCTGCGGCTCCAACAAATTGACCAAAAATGGTCGAGCGTAGTCGCTGCAGAACGGAAGCGGCGGCGTTGTCACCTTGCAGGGGCGACTGCGTTTTTGCGCCGGCGACAAACCGGGTTTGGTCTTGTAGCAATCGTTGTAAATCATTGTAGGCCGAGACAAGCGTGGTCACCGACTTTTGAATGACCGCAGTGTCCCGAGAAACTGTCAAATTCGTGGGGGTGGCGGAGACTGCATTCAAGTTAAAGGTAATGCCATCGACGATATTTTTTGCATTGTTGCTTGCAGCCGTGACACTAATGCCGTTGACCGTGAGTTGCGCATCCTGAGCCGTGCGGAGGGATTGGAGATTCTTGCCTGTGCCTACGGCACCTGCGGGGTCGAAAGCGATTGCCGATAAGCCGCTTGCATCGGTGTCGATGCCGTCGGTATCAGTCGCGGTCAGGCGTATGGCATTTTGGTCCCCGGTATCTTTTGCGCTAATGACGAGTTTTGCGCCGCCACCCGTATTGATGATTGTCGCTGTGACACCCGCGTCAGCCGCATTGATTGCATCGCGAATGGATTTAAGTGAGCCGTCGCCGACGTTGATCTCGACGACTGCTTTACCGGGTTGTATGGTGAACGCCCCCGTGTTTTTGTCGATGGATCCAAGTGAGAGGTGCAACGTCCCAGTCCCGACGATGGCGGTATCAGACGTATATGCGCCTGATGCAAGTTGTGCGCCTGCTGCGAGCTGGGAAACTGTCAATGAGTATGATCCCTCAACGGCGCTTGCACTGGCAGTCGCCGTTACGCTGGCTGCATTGCTGGACATTGTTTGGTAGACCTGCCATTTGTCGGCGGTGGATAGTGCACGCACAGCAGTTTGGAATGTGGATACGCCGCTGGCCACCTTGCCAAATGCACTAATTGACGCCTGTAATGTCGTCTGGTCACTTTGAAGACGATCCAGCGGTTTTTTCTCAACGGCCATGAGCTGGCTGACGATCGAGTTGATGTCGATGCCGCTGCCTACTCCTGATGCGCTGATGCCCATTCATTTCTCCTGTTACGCCTAGATCGCCATCTGGTTCGTGACGTTTGCAATACGCACATCGGCAGGCTGCGAGATTTCTTTAGCCTCAGTCACGTATTTATCCCTCCAGCTTAGGCTGCCAGAATGGCAAACTGCGGCATTGCATGAACAATGCCGCAGCGACGTACGTTCCAATGATGCAATTACACCCGCACCCGCGAGGCAGCGTGCGGTCGGCTACGTTAGCCTTTAAGTAGTTGCATGACATTGTTCGGCAGTGCGTTCGCTTGCGCGACCATTGCCATCCCTGCTTGTTGCAGTACTTGCGTTCGGGACAGGTTGGCTGTTTCTGCTGCGAAGTCTGCATCGACGATTCGCCCGCGAGATGCCGCTTGGTTTTCGGAGGCGACTTGCAGGTTCGAGATTACGCTCTCAAATCGGTTTTGGGTTGCACCGAACGTGGCGCGTGCGGTTGTGATTTCGCCGATCGCGGTATCAATATCGTCCATCGCGGTAAGTGCTAACGCCGCAGTCGAGATGCTACCGGCTGTCACGGCTGTTATGCCGGCACCCGTCGTCAAGTCGGTTGTGCTGACGGCGATTTGATCAGTTGCACCGCTATTTGCGCCGACCTGGAAGGTCAGCGTCGCAGCCGTATTCAACACGGAATTGCCGTTGAACTTGGTACCCGTCAATACACGAGTAACCTCGGCGTTTAACTGCTGGAACTCTGCATCCAGATTCGCGCGGTCGCTGACGGCGTTTGTTGCGTTTGCCGACTGCACTGCCAGTTCACGCATGCGCTGCAATGCATCGGATACTTTGCCAAGACCACCTTCGGCAGTCTGTGAGAGGCTGATGGCGTCGCCAGCATTGCGAATCGCGACGTTCATCCCTTTGACTTGGGTGTTCATGCGCTCAGCAATGGCTAGGCCGGCAGCATCATCCTTTGCGCTGGTGACGCGCAGACCAGAAGACAAGCGCGCCATCGAAGTTGAAAGCGACATTTGGGAAGAGCTGAGGTTGCGCTGAGCTGTTAGTGAATTGACGTTCGTGTTGATTGTTTGAGGCATATCGATCTCCTGTCTGTCCCCTGTGGGGCGTTAAATAGAGGCCCAGCAACTGAGCCGGGGGTTAAACATTTACCCGGTTCACCGGGAATGGATCGGAGGAGATTGTTGAGATATACACCGCAAGCCACTCACCATCACCTCTGGATGACGGCATATTGACAGAGGGCTATATTTGGCTAGACGCAGAAAAAAGGGCGGAAATCGCGCTAATTCTCGATTCCGGTGTCATTTCTGCTGCGTTGAACATGAGCGATAGCCAGTCGGGCCTCATGCAGGCGGTCACATAATGCGATTTGCCCGGCTGGACACTCGAACGAAGACATCGAGTGCCGCAGCCGGGCAAATCAGGGGTGAGAACTCTTCACGAGTCCCCACGGCTTGCGATAGGAGTTTTGCTTAACGCAGCAACTGCATAACGCCGTTCGGTAGTGCATTTGCTTGCGCAACCATCGCCATGCCAGCCTGTTGTAATACTTGGCTCTTCGACAAGTTAGCGGTTTCTGCGGCAAAATCAGCATCGACGATGCGACCGCGGGAAGCTGCTTGGTTCTCCGAGTTCACTTGCAAGTTCGCAATCACGCTTTCAAAGCGGTTTTGCACTGCGCCAAAACTAGCTCTTGCCGTTGAGATCTCGGTGATAGCCGTATCAATGTCGTCCATCGCTGTCAGCGAGAGCGCAGCCGTCGTAATCCCACCTGCGGTCACACCTGAGACACCCGTACCGGTCGTCAAATTAGTCGTTGACACCGCGATTTTGTCGGTAGCCGCATTGTTTGCACCGACTTGGAAATCGAGCGTTCCGGCTACGTTGAGTAGGGACGTGCCGTTGAACGTTGTACCCGTGAGGACACGCGTGATTTCAGAATTCAACTGCTGAAATTCAGCATCCAAGTTTGAACGATCACCAGCGGTGTTGGTGGCGTTGGTTGACTGGACAGCGAGTTCACGCATGCGTTGCAATGAATCAGCGACTTTGCCAAGTGCGCCTTCAGCAGTTTGCGACAAGCTGATGGCGTCGCCAGCGTTACGAATCGCGACGTTCATGCCCTTAACTTGGGTGTTCATCCGTTCGGCAATGGCGAGGCCAGCGGCGTCATCTTTTGCGCTGTTGACGCGCAGGCCAGACGAGAGGCGAGCCATTGAGGTCGACAATGAAGACTGCGAAGCAGCCAGATTACGTTGTGCATTTAGTGATACGACGTTAGTGTTGATGGTGGTTCCCATTTAAATCTCCTAAAAATTAATTCCCATTTTCAAGTTAAGCCCAGCGCACTTGCCGGGGTGAGTTACGACACCCGTTTGCCGGGCTTCTTGGCGGAGGGAATCGATTGGTGAAGATTCGAACCGCCAACAAGTCATCTTTCGGCCAGTCATCGCAAGAACTTTAGTGTGGTGTGTGCAACTTCTTTCGCGACACATCACCTCGCCCTGATTGACCGAACCAACGTTGACCTGCGATTTGCTTTCGGCGATCACCTGAGAAACTTGAGGAAACTTGCTTTCCTGGCTACGACGGTTCTACAGAAATTGGTGGTCGAAACGTTCGATGCGAAGGGGGAATGCACGACGAGTTAATCGCTACCCGCGATATGAAAAACGACGTTTTTAGTTGAAAACAGAGCCGATCGTCGTACAACGTGTAGGCCTAATTCCTACTCGTTGCCAAGTGACGTAACTTACGTATTGTCGAGAAGTCATCCGATATAAAGATTGAGTGAGCACCCGCAGAATGCGTTCCAAGGAAGTAGCGCAATAACCTCCTTCAATTCGTTAGCTCATAAATCGCCCACTCATCCGCGTTTTAAAAAGGGACTCAACATGATTACCAATCAACAACTGATGCAAGAGATTCAGGAAACCAATATGTCGTATTTGATGCTCGCGCAGCATATGCTCCGCGAAGATAAAGATCAGGCAATGTTTAGATTGGGACTGTCCGAGGAAACCGCCGAAATGATGGCGTCGCTTACGCCAGGACAGGTGCTCAAGATTGCCTCTAGCAATATGTTGATGTGCCGATTTCGGTTCGATGATGACATCGTTTGGAACTTGCTCATGTCGCACAGCAAACCCGCCAAGCCGCTGGATGCAGCCAATGTGAGTGGAATTCATGCCGGGATCTTAATGGCAGGCAAGATTGCTGAGTCTCACAGAATGGCAGCAAAATGAGTAAAAAATCGGTAGTCGGTGAGAACCGTGATATCTCGCTCGCAATCAATTTAATTAAGCTCGGCGCGCGACTACAGGTGCTGGAGTCGGAAACCACGCTTTCCTATGAACGCTTGCTTAAGCTGTACAAGGAAGTTGCAGGCAAAAGCCCATCCAAGGGAATGCTTCCGTTCTCGACTGACTGGTTTATGTCTTGGCAACCGAATATGCACTCTTCGTTGTTCATCAACATCTATGAGAATCTATCAAAGAGTTGCGAGATTGACGAGATTGACGCCATTATTAAGGCCTACGAGTTGTACGTCGAGCAAGTGAAATTACTTGGCATGGAGCCAATCGTCTCCATCACGCGGGCGTGGCGCTTAGTGAAGTTCGCCGATGCAGGGATGGTGACACTCAGTACTTGCAAGAAATGCACTGGTGCATTTGTAAACCATTCATTTGAAATCGACAAAGACTACGTATGTGGCTTGTGTGCGCCGCCGCCACGCGCGGGCAAGGTCGCGCATAAGAAAGTGTCGGCTGACCAAGAGGCATAGTAACGAATCGCGCAGCGCAGTGGTCGTCGTGACTGCGCTGCGGCGCCAACAAATACGAGGATCAAGGCGATTGACCAACTAACCATCCGGGCCCAGCCCGGATTTTTTTTTGTTTCCCATCAAGTCCGACAACCTGCCGCCGAAATACAGACATTCAGTCCACTAAACGTGTTCAGCCCGGGTACGAGTGGGCAACCGAAACTCTAGGGTCGCGCATGCTTGTAATTATTGGATACATCGTCGTTGTCGGCTCTGTTTTGGGAGGATTCATGGCGCATGGTGGCAGCTTGAAGGCACTATGGCAGCCTTTCGAGCTCATCATTATTGCCGGCGCCGCATTTGGAGCGTTCGTGGTTGGAAACAACGGTAAGGTACTGAAAGCGACTTTCGGCGCGCTACCGAGTGTTCTGAAGGGGTCAAAGTACACCAAAGCGCGTTACATGGCGTTGATGGCACTGATGTATGACCTCCTCGCAAAGATACGCAAGGAAGGAATGATGTCAATTGAAGGTGACATCGAAGAGCCTGGGCAAAGTCCGATTTTCACTAAATACCCTGAGATTTCGGCAGATCATCATCTCATCGAGTTCATTACTGACTACCTCCGGTTGATGGTCAGTGGCAACATGAATCCGCTCGAAATTGAAACGCTGATGGATCAGGAAATTGAGACCCATCACGTTGAAGGTGCAGTACCACCGTCGGCGATTCAAAAAGTCGCAGATGGTCTCCCCGCATTCGGGATCGTTGCCGCTGTGATGGGCGTGGTTAACGTGATGGGATCGGTCGGCGAGCCCCCGGCAATCCTCGGCGGAAAGATTGGTGCGGCACTCGTTGGCACCTTTGTCGGCATCCTGCTGGCCTACGGTTTTGTTGGGCCACTCTCCGGCCTGCTTGAGCAGAAGCTAGAGGAAGGAACTAAAGAGCTTCAATGCGTCAAGGTAACGCTTCTCGCAAGCCTCCAGGGTTACGCCCCGCAGTTGGCGGTTGAGTTTGGTCGAAAAGTGCTGTACTCGACGGAGCGCCCCACGTTCGTTGAGCTCGAAGCACATGTGAAGAAAAAGTAATCATGGCTGCCAAAGAAGCAAAACAACCGATTATCGTCATTAAGCGTATCAAGAAGGGGCACCACGCTCATCATGGCGGTGCCTGGAAGATTGCCTATGCGGACTTCGTCACGGCAATGATGGCGTTTTTTCTATTGATGTGGCTCCTTGGATCGACATCGCAAGGCGATTTGAAGGGCATTTCAGACTATTTCAACGCTCCGCTAAAAGTCGCGATGTTGGGTGGGCGCGGTGCCGGAGATGCCTCGTCATTGATCCAAGGCGGGGGAACGGATCTCTCTCGGCGTGACGGCCAGGTTCGAAACGGCGATGTTGTCACAGAGGAGCGAAAGCGCACAACACGCGCAGCACGGATGGAGGCTGCAAAGATTGAAGCCCAGCGCCTTTCCGCATTGAAGGCAAAGGTGGAAGCCGCCATTTTGAGCACGCCAAAATTTGCCGAATTTGCCCATCAAGTTAAGCTGGACTTGACGCCTGATGGTCTACGTATTCAGATCGTTGACGACCAGCAGCGCCCGATGTTTGATTCTGGTGCCGCGATCGTCAAGCCCTACATGCGCGATCTGCTTCAAAACATCGGTGGGCTACTTCAGGGAATGGATGCCAGGGTTACTTTGTCTGGGCACACTGATAGCAAAGCGTTTGGCAATGCACAACGTGGGTATTCAAACTGGGAGCTCTCCGCAGACCGTGCCAACGCCTCTCGACGAGAACTCTTAGCTGGCGGTATGGCGGAGGAACGTATTTTTCGTGTGGTGGGCTTGGCGGCGAGTGTTCCCTTAAATGCGGAAGATCCTGCAGCCGCAATCAATCGCCGCATTAGCATCATCGTGATGAACAAGCAGGCCGAAGAGCGGCTGATGAACGGTGGCGAGTCGAAGGAAGCCAGTGATTTGGATGATGTCAGAGACGTGATGGATGACACTGCTCGCGCACAGCAGAAGACGCCATCGGCTGATTGATCTGCAAGTAAGGCATCACTTGCCGAGCCGAGTAGGTTACCCAATGGCTTTACACCAAGTGCCACCCTAAAGTAATTGTAGTCGCTGCCGAAATACAAATTGGTCACCGGAAAAAGGAGCATCTATGAGTCAACCAGCAGATTTGAAGTTTTTAATCGTTGATGATTTTTCAACGATGAGACGCATTGTTCGCAACCTTCTCAAGGAGATCGGTTACGCCAACGCAGATGAGGCAGAAGATGGCGTTGCGGCGCTTTCAAAGCTTAGAGGGGGCAACTTTGACTTTGTGGTGTCCGACATCAATATGCCCAACATGAATGGGTTCGAATTGCTCGCGGCTATTCGTGCAGAGCCCACACTCAAACATCTACCCGTTTTAATGGTGACTGCTGAGGCTAAGAAAGAGGACATCGTTAATGCCGCTCAGGGTGGTGCATCCGGCTACATTGTGAAGCCATTCACAAAGGCGACGTTGGAGGAAAAGCTTCAAAAAATTGTGCAACGCGCTCAAACAGCGCAAGCCGCATAGGAGGCCAACATGGAACTTGATACCAAAACCCCCCAAGATATGGATGCGTTATTCGAGGCCGCTGCGATGGCGCCCCCCACGACCGAAAAGCCTAGTCAAGCAACCGTCATTCCGATTCGAGTCCCGGCGAACGTCGTGCCCATTGCCGAAGCGTTTGATGTTTTCCAGCGTATCGGCAGCATCACGCGCAAGCTGCATGATGCACTGCAGGAGCTTGGCTACGACAAGCAAATTGCCGATGCTGTTCAATCACTGCCTGACGCGCGGACGCGACTCGACTATATTGCGAGGCTGACTGGCGATGCTGCCGAGAAAGTCTTGAACACAATCGATGCAATTCAATCCGAACAAGACAAGACCGACGCTGCCGCTGAGATAGTCAAAGCGAGGGTGGCTGAGTTCGCAGCCCGAGCGGTCGGGGCTGATACGGCTGTTGCCGACGCGCTACGAGAATTTGTGGATGACTATCTCGTCTCCAGCTCGAAACAGCGTGAGCAATTGACAGAAATCATGCTTGCGCAGGATTTTCATGATTTGACTGGTCAGGTGATCCGAAAAATTGTCGCCGTCGCCGCGGCGTTGGAGGAACAACTCGTTGCGCTGCTGCTGGAAGCAACGCCGCCTGAAAAGCGCACCTTAGTCGAGCATTCCGGCTTGAGTGGTCCGGTCGTAGATGCGAAAGGTCGCAGCGACGTGGTGACTGATCAAGCGCAAGTGGATGATTTACTGGAGTCTTTGGGTTTTTAAATGCACCGGTCGGCGGAACCTGATATGTTTTTCGTCGACCGCTTGCTCATGGCGCGATAGCAAGACGAAAGGGTTGCAAATCGCGCCCCTCACCACTGGCCGAAGGAACAGACTGAAAATAGACGGGGAAAGCCGTCGTTTTCGGCGCTTCTCAAACATCGCCGATTTCCATAATGGTCGACAAGTCTTAAACATGTCGACCAATGTCATCAGAAGATCAGGATCAGCAGGACAAGCACCTACCCGCAAGTGAGCAGCGGCTCAGGAAGGCGCGCGAGGAAGGGCAAGTCCCGCGCTCTCGAGACCTCGCCAGCTTAATGCTGCTCGGTGGCGCATTTGTGCTTTTCGCCACACTGGGAAGTGAGCTCTTCTCGAAAATGGCGGGTGTGGTTTCACAAGGGCTATCGTTCGACGCAACGGTCGCGCGCAACACCGACAAAATGACCGAGCAGGCGATGCGCCTTGCCGGGAATGCCATTGTGCTGTCTGCACCGCTGCTGTTTGCACTGGTCGCTGCGGGTATCGCAGGTTCAGTTACGGTCGGCGGCTGGAACTACACACTGCAAGCCCTCCAGCCGCAAGCGAATCGAATTGATCCCGTTGCGGGATTTGGACGCCTGTTTTCAGTGCAAGGGCTCGCCGAGAGCGGCAAACTTCTCGGCTTTATCCTCGCTCTCGCAGTGGTGCTCGCCGTCGTCGTCTGGAGTCATCGCGAGACCACTGCAGATCTCGCGGCAATGCCGGTTAATGCAGCGCTCTCTAGTGCGGGCGCCATGGTGTTGTCAGCGACATCTTGGATGATTGTTGCCGTTTGCGTGATTGCCGCAATTGATGTCCCGTTGCAAAATTGGCGTTACGCATCGCAGCTAAAGATGTCTCAAGAAGAGATCAAGCAAGAGCACAAAGAAAGCGATGGCGATCCGCATCTAAAGGCCAAGATTCGCGCCGATCAGCGTCGGGTCGCAACGAGTCGCATGATGGAAAAAGTGAAAACGGCCGACGTCGTGATCACTAACCCGACACACTACGCCGTCGCCTTAAGCTACCCTGAGAATGCGCTCGGTGCGCCGCGTGTTGTTGCGAAAGGCACAGACCTTATCGCGCAGCGTATACGAGAACTCGCGAGTGACAATAATGTTCCGATGCTCGAGGCGCCGCCGTTAGCGCGTGCCTTGTTCAAGCACACGGCGCTCGATCAGGAAATCCCGGCTGCGCTCTACCACGCGGTGGCCCAGGTTCTCGCATACATTTTCCAGCTCCGCCGATCTCGACTTGGTGATGTGGCGGTGCCAGCAGTACCGCGCGAAATAGAAGTTCCGCCGGGCATGGACCCGAATGAGGTTACGCTGTGATGCTGACGGTCAAATCATCGCTGGCAAAATTTGGGTTTGAGGCAATGCCGATCAAGTCATTGGCGATTCCCGCATTCGTACTCGCGATTTTGGCGATGTTGATGCTGCCCCTGCCGGCTATCCTTCTCGACGTGCTGTTCACTTTCAATATCGCTCTGTCGTTAGTGGTGCTGATGGTTGCCGCATACACCAAGAAGGCGCTCGATTTTGCCGTATTCCCCATCGTGCTCTTGCTGACCACGCTGATGCGCCTGTCGCTGAACGTCGCATCGACGCGTGTGGTGCTCTCGAATGGGCATACCGGGCCTGACGCGGCTGGAAAAGTGATCGAGTCATTTGGCCATGTGATGATCGGCGGCAATTTTGCGGTGGGCTTGATCCTGTTTGCGATTTTGATGGTGATTAACTTCATCGTCATCACGAAGGGCGCGGGGCGAATTGCCGAAGTTTCAGCGCGATTCACGCTGGATGCGTTGCCTGGCAAGCAAATGGCAATCGACGCTGACCTGAATGCGGGCGTCATCGACCAAAAGCACGCTCGCGAGCGCCGGCGGGAAGTCGCAGACGAGGCAGATTTCTATGGTGCCATGGATGGCGCATCTAAGTACATCCGTGGTGATGCCATCGCCGGGATACTCATTTTGTTCATCACCCTGATCGGGGGTATGGTCATCGGGATGGGGTGGCACGGTCTTGCCGTATCGAAGGCGGCGGAGGTGTATGTTCTGCTCGCCATTGGCGATGCACTGGTTGCGCAGATTCCAGCCATGATTATCTCGATTGCGGCGGGCCTGATCGTGACTCGGGTTGGTGGCGAAGATGGCGAGGATGTTGGTGGTCAGATGATCCGACAACTCTTCTCCATCCCCAAAGCGCTATCTATTGCGGCTGGGGTAATGACGTTGTTGGGGGTGATCCCCGGCATGCCGCATGTGGTGTTCTTGTTGATCGCGGCATGCTGCGGTTACGGCGCGTGGTACATCCAAAAGCTTGCAAGCGAAAAAGCAAACGCAAACCCTGCTGCGGATCTATCGGCCGCCGAGCTTCCGTTACAAAACCAAGAGGCATCGTGGGAAGACCTCCAGCCAGTTGATCAACTTGGGCTGGAAGTGGGCTACCGAATCATCGCCTTGGTGGATAAGGGGCAAGACGGCGAGCTCCTAAAGCGGATCAAGGCGATCAGGAAAAAGTTTGCGCAGGACGTAGGCTTCCTACCGCCGCAGGTACACGTCAAAGACAACCTTGAAATGAAGCCATCCATGTACCGCATTAACGTGAAGGGAGTGGTCATGGGAGAGGGCGATGTGTACCCCGGTATGCTGATGGCAATTAACCCGGGCCACGCGACCGCTCTCATCGAAGGGACATCGGCCAAAGACCCCGCGTTTGGCCTGCCCGCCACATGGATTGATACCAAGAATCGTGAAAATGCGCAGTTGGCCGGGTACACCGTTGTTGACGCAAGCACGGTAATTGCGACACATCTGTCGCAGGTTCTGCACTCGCAGGCCGCACAGCTACTGGGTCGGGTAGAAGTCATGGCGCTGATCGAGCACTTCAGCAAGGTCTCGCCGAAGCTTCTCGACGATGTCGTGCCAAAACTGGTTTCGGTGGCAGTTTTCCAGAAGGTCCTGCAATCGCTTCTCGATGAAGCTATTCATATTCGCGATCTGCGCACGATTGTCGAAGTGCTGGCCGCAGTCGCACCGCGCACCCAAGATCCTGCTGAACTCGCGGCAGCTTGTCGGGTTGCCCTAGGACAATCGATTGTCCAGCAAATCTACGGCCTAACGGGCGAATTGGGCGTCATTGCGCTCAACCCGGATATTGAGCGGATGTTGCTCAACGCCATCGGCGGGGGCGAGTCAGATTTTGTGCTTGAACCCGGCCTTGCCGAGATGATCTTCCAGCGTGCGGCCGAGCTAACCGAGCGGCAAGAACTGGCCGGGCTGCCGCCGGTCTTGCTGGTGCCAGATCGTCTACGCGTTCCATTGGCCAAGCTGCTTAAACGGGTCGCACCACGTCTTCGCGTCATTGCACATGCAGAAATTCCAGACACGAGAACTATCCGAGTTGAATCAGTATTAGGAGCAAATTCATGAGCGTTCAAAAGTTCTATGGCAAGTCTTCCCGCGCTGTCTTGAAAGAAGTTCGTGCAGTATTGGGTGACGATGCTGTGATCATTTCAAATCGTACGAACGGCAGCAATGTTGAAGTACTGGCAATGGCGGCCAACGCGATGGACAGTTTGGTTGAAGCGGCTGACGCAATGCCCACTCGCCGAGTGGACGTAGGGGTTCGGGTTGAAACTGCGACAGAGCCAGAGAGCTTCGAAAATTACCTTCGTCGTGCAAAACGTGTTGAAACGTCGAGTCGCGCTGCTTCAAAGTTGGCTGCCTCACCCTTAAAGCAGCAGACAGCGCGTGCGGTCGCTGAGTATGAGTCGGTATTCAGCGCACAACTCGATCACCCAGAGGCATCTCCCTTTGATGATGCTGACGGCCATGCGCAATCGTGGCTCACAAAGCGGAGCAGCCCGCGCAAGGCAGTGCCGCCGACGGCTGAAGCCCTTGCGCCGCGCACAGCAGAATCCGCGACTACGCGCAAGTATGTAAAGCCCTTAAAGACTGAAGAGCGTGCGTTTGAAATTGAACCTCGTACTGCCGCTCCCGTCGCTGATTTAGATGTAATCGCAGAACTGCGTTCGATGAAGGGGCTATTGCAGGATCAACTGTCGCAAATTGCGTGGTCAGATAGCACCCGTCGCAGCCCCGCGCAATCCAAAGCGCTTGCGAAGCTGCTGCACGCGGGAATCTCGCCGCTACTCGCCAGAACGCTGATCGAAAAAATGCCTGACTCAGCAAATGAGGCGATCGCAAACGAATGGATGACCCAAGCACTCACGCAAAATCTAAAGTCGACGCGGGCAGGCGAGGGGTTGGTTGAACGCGGTGGTGTCTTTGCACTGGTGGGGCCCACCGGTGTTGGTAAAACGACGACGACCGCAAAGCTAGCAGCGAAGGCCGTGATGCGGTTTGGCGCGAAGAATGTGGGATTGATTACCGTCGATCACTACCGCGTTGGAGCGCATGATCAACTGCGTAGCTTTGGCCGAATGCTCGGCTGCCCGGTTCATCTGGCACACGATGCCGAAAGTTTGAACGACTTACTGAATGCGATGCGGGGCAAGCATTTGGTGCTAATCGACACGATTGGTGTTCCACAGCGTGACCCACGCCTTAATGAACATCTGTCGATGCTAATGGGGCCGAGCATTGAACGGGTGCTTGTGTTGAATGCCTCGTCGCAAGTCGAGACTCTAGAGGACGTTGTGGCGACCTGGCGTGGCCCGCGGTGTGCTCGCACGATCGTGACCAAGATTGATGAGGCAGTCAAATTGGGCGGAATTGTTGACGTATGTATTCGCCATAAGCTGCTGCTCGATAGCGTGGCAAATGGACAGCGAGTGCCGGAAGATATTCATGCCGCGAACAGTGCGTTATTGATTCATCGCGCACTGAAGACTGTTTCACCCGCTGTTTTCCAAATGAATGATGACGAGCTGCGGATTGTTGCGACGCAGTCGAGGATTTCGCGTCATGCGGAGGGGGCACGCGATGTTTGATGCATTAGCCGAAAAGCCTCGTTTTCATCAGGCGTCTGGTCTCCAGGCGATGACAAAAGTCGCACTTCGTGTGCTTCCGATTACGACTGCGGTGTGGGGCGGAGGCCACAATGCTTGTGTCATCAATCTCGCCGCAGCACTTTCAAGTCTTGGCCTGCGTATCGTCGTCATCGATGCTGGAAGATCGATGGTCGCACCGGCAATCGGCTTGAAGGCTAAGTTTGACTTGCTTCACCTTCTGCTTGGAGAGCGGACGTTCCAAGAAACGATGCTACAGGGTGAGTCGTTTGCCGTACTACCCGCGACCAAGGGCATCGAAGAGTTTATTCAGTCGGGCTCCTCGCCGGACGACCTGTTCGGCGCATTCACGAGACTCTCCACGCCGTTTGATATGGTGCTTCTCTTGACTGCGCCGAATGCGATTGTGTCGCTGGTTGATCCCGCAGACGAGGTGTTATTCGTCCTCAATGAGGATGCCGAATCAATCAAGTCCACCTACGCTAGCTTGAAGAGGATGTCTGAAGAGAGCGGATTTCAGCGCTTCCGCATTCTGTTCAATGACGTTCAGGACGCTTCTCGCGCGAACGACGGCTACGCCCGGTTAGCCGATACCGCCGCAGATTTTCTGCACGCGCATCTATCGCTTGCCGGCGTAATTCCGCGAGACCCCGCTCTACGCAGAGCAAGTGCAGCCCTGTCTCACGTCTTTCGCGATCGCGGAGCAGGAGCAGCACGGTCAGCGTTTCTAAGAGTTGCTGTTGATATTGCCAATTGGCAGTTGCCCGAGTTTTCTGAGGCATCCGAATAGGAGATTGAAATAATGTATACCCGATCTGGAACACTCAATCGTGAGACGTACGTGACCCAATATGCCCCCCTTGTAAAGCGGGTGGCTCATCAGATGCTTTCAAAGCTGCCTGCAAACGTCGATGTGGACGATCTTATCCAAGCCGGAATGATCGGTCTGATGGATTCGGTTGAACGGTTTGAGGATGACCACGGCGCGAAATTCGAGACATTTGCAAGTCAGCGCATTCGGGGAGCCATGTTAGACGAACTGCGTGCGGGCGATTGGTTGCCGAGGAGTGTTCGTCGCAACCAACGAACGATTGAATCGGCGATCACAAAACTCGAACACCATAACGGACGAGTCCCTAACGAGCGTGAAATTGCGTCTGAGCTGGGAATGGATCTTCCGCAGTATCACGAGTTACTGTCCGATGCAAAGGGTGCCCAGTTGTTCTACTACGACGAATCGGATGTCGGCGAGGATAGCGAGGATTTTCTGAGTCGCGGTGTCGGCGATACATCGAGCGATCCCGCAGGTATGCTGGCTGATAAACGATTCAAACTGTCCTTGGTTGCCGCCATTGAGTCGCTGCCAGACCGCGAAAAAATGTTGATGGGTCTGTACTACGAGCAAGACCTCAATATGAAGGAAATTGCGGCTGTCATGGGGGTAACGGAGTCACGTGTCTGTCAACTACATAGTCAAGCAGTTGCGCGGCTGCGCGGCAAGCTCAAGGGTTGGTAAGCGCTTTACTTCAGTGCTGAATGGATCCCGAGTGCGTGCCGAGGTGCGTGCCGAGGTGCGTGTCAGGGCGCGTTCGTTGGCGGGCGAGCGGTGATATATCTAGCCTGAACATTTCATGGGGGCGCGTTCGAAAGCGGGTCAGTAGGTGAACGGGCGAGCGATTTTTTGCCTAACCGACCACAGCAGCGCGAGCCGTGTTTGCGAAATATGTACGGGTGGAGGGTGCGTTTTTATCAACCGCGATGGCAAACACGGTGCCGTCCAATTTGTCGTTCAATCATCCGAGAGCGAACGTGCAGCCCGCATCCACCGTAAGAGAGAAACGAGCCAAATTGGTTTGCCAATCGCCCAGCGGCAACGTCCTTCGACGCCGCGGGCGACCCATGAAATATTCAGGCCAGTCTGGGGTCGCTGCGAACTTTTACGTGATCGTTAAAGATGCCAGAACCGGCGCACGTCGAGCCCCCACTCTAAGGGGTCTTCATCCGACTCAATGACCACATCACTCCCAGCGAGGTCAATACGCTCAGGCTTGATATATGCTTCTTTTTGGATAGAGTAGAACGCAAGCACAATTGGCTTTGCGGTGTTGTGGTGGTTGAGTTCAGACACCACCGCCAATAGGCTCGAAGACAAGCGCACCATGGAGCCAATTGGATATATACCGACGACTTTGATCAATGCTTGAGCGACCGTCGAGTCGAAATCCAAACCAGCCCGCTTTCTGATCATGCGCAATGCGGCCGTGGGCGGCATCGCGCTATGGTAAACGCGGTTAGATGTGACTGCATCATAGACGTCGGCGACGGAGGCGATCCGGGTAAACAAAGGTATCTCGTCAGAAGCAAGCCCGCTGGGATAACCTTCGCCAGTGAGCTTTTCGTGGTGGTGTAGCACGACGTGCAAGACGCTCTCGACGCTGTAGCCTGCCCGCACCAAGGCTGCATACCCTAGCGTTGGATGCGCTCGCATCAAAACACTTTCGTCCATTGTCAGCGCGCCCGGTTTGTTCAGGACTTCCAATGGCACTTCTGCTTTGCCAACGTCATGTAGCAGGCCAGCGGTGCCCAAGAGTTGGAGGTCTTGTCCCGTTAGTCCGAGCTGACGACCTAAGCCAATCATAAAAATTCCCACACTGACGCAATGCATAAATGTGTAGTCATCGCGAGTCTTGAGTGATGTCAGCGATACCAGAGCACTGCTGTTTCGCGTGATGGACAGAATCATTTCGTCTGCGAGTGAACTGACGTCATTGAAGTCGCTCAATTGTCCGGTGCGTGCATCGGCCATGACTTGGCGAATTATTTCACTCGCCCTAGCGTGGATTCCGTGCGCTGTGACAAGTTCATCATGAAAAGCAGTGGGGGCAGTTGACGAGTCAGGTGAGACGATCGCAACAGACTTGGGGGCGCATATCACCGAGGCGACGATTCGCTCGTCGTCGACGAGGTCCGCACCCTTCTCGGTGTCGATGGTGACATTGTCCCAGCCTGCAGCGCGGATCTCAGAGAGCGACGAATCGTCCTCAATTAAAATACCGCTACGCAGAAAGGGATGGTCGATCCAATTCACGCTAGATAGGTCGACATACATCCCCGGTCGTAACTTATCAGTTGGAATTTGCCTAAGCATGTTTAGCCTTCAGACCGCTCAGGGTATTTGCGACAGCGGATGGATGTCTTCGAACCAAGTTGATCGCGCATGGGATTAAACGCGGCGCTATGCACCTTCTCCAATCACTTGCGCGAACCTGACAATATCGTCCGGCGAAAGGCTGAGAATACTCAATAGCGGTGGCTCGATCTCTTCCCATCCATCGATAACAGACTCGCCACGGCTGAGTGCGTATAACTGGTCGACCAAGAACCCAAACGCGATGAGGCGCTTGATCGGAATGGCGGCCGGCGTGTTGGGCGATGAAAAGTACTGCGCGTCATGATGAAAGTAAATTGCCAGCGCCATCATTTCGGGCAAGCACCATTCTTTTGCCAGCACATAGCCGATTTGATTATGAGAATTTTCGAACTCTGCTTTTTCCGCTTCGATGGTTCCTAACGCCAGATGAGTCTGATGAGCCCTCACGTAGGGGGCATATGCGTCGTAGCGATTGATCATCACTGCTTGGCCGGCATTTCGGAACAAAACATAGGTTCGGACCTCTTCTGCGTCAAGGCAATGGATCTCTGGGGCGACACGGCCGGCAATGTCGGCAAGGCGCGCAGAGTCATTCCAGAAATCTTGCATGAGTCGTCCTGCTTTGGACGCAAAAGTTTGGCGAATCATGAGGCGCGCAATCAGGCAAGAGGTGTTTTTCAGCCCAATGATCGATACCGCGTGCTGTAGATTTGTGGTTTCCCGACGTAGTCCGTAGTGTGGCGTATTGACTGCTTTCAGAATGCTGGCCGCGAGCGCAAGGTCTTTGCCCACCATATCGCCCATTTTTCGTAGATCGGCATTTTCATCCGACATTAGCCGTGAAAACTCCAACATAATTTCGGGGCAGGGCGGTAGACGCAGGTCTCTAGCGATTTTCTCGCTATCGAGTTGGATGGCGACCAACTCCGGATCGGTTCCCATGGAGATCACTGACGTGAAGTCTGGCGAGGGTCTTCGTTGTACAACTTCCATACTTGTTCCGTTTGCCTGAATCAAATTTTGTCAACTGACCAATGGCGGAGCGTTCTTGCGGTGTCTCACATATGCGCCAGAGCCAAATTTGACCTAGGTTGGTTTAGTTGATGTCGCAATTAAAGTCGACGGCTGTTGCCGTCGGGTGGGTGGGACTTACGCCCGGCCGATAGACCCATACCCGAACTTGCTTTGCTGGAAGCCATGTGCACCGTAGGAAGCGGGTGTATTGAGCCCGGAGCCACTGAGGGCGGCGTGACGCTGTTCTAGCCTTCGCGACTGGTGTGCGATAAGTCGCGAGGTGATGCGATTGATTTCCATCGCTTCACGAGCTTTTGCGATGATGAGCTCGAATAAATCGCGCGTACCTGGTCCAGCCGACTCAAGGCGTGCGCCTAGCTTTGCCGCAGAGATGGGTTCACCAAGCTCGTATTTCGTGATGCTTCGTGCCCGAGTGAGCTCGTTCAGCAAAAACTGTTTTTGATTCGCCAGTTGCGCGATGGTCTCAGGGTCAGATTCAGCGAGCGCGTTGTTTTCTTGCTCGGATAAGGAAACGTATTGACAGAGCGCGTGGTATTCGGCCTGTAATAGATCGCGAAGTGGCGCGGCTTGAGATGGGTTGGCGTGTTCCATATTAGACCTAGGATATAGAGGTTGAGCCGAGCTGCTTGGCTTCGGCGATCAGCCTGTCAGCGACGACTGAGGAATTGACTTTGTACGTCCCGTTTGCAACGGCGCGCTTGAGTTCTTCGACGCGCTTTTCATCAAAGCTGCCCGAGGAGGCATAGTCTTTAGAAAGCGATTTCAGTTTTTCTGACAGCGGTGAAAGCCTCACCGCGGTGGCAGGTGTGTTCGTCGGCTCAGCTTTAGTTGCTTGACCCTTTTGGGCGGGCAGTTTTCCTAACGCTTCATAAACATTAGTCGGGTTTGAGCCGTAAATTTTGGAGATGGACATGGTTTTACTCCTGAATATTGTGCGCTACACGGACGCATATCTGAACCGTTTTCGGCAGGAAATTCGGAAACTTGAGGGCATTTTTGAACATCATTGGCTACATGCGAATTTCAGCAATTCGGCCGCTGCGAGCGGTTCCTGTCACAACGCGACCGCTCTCGGAGCGAATCTTTACCTGTTGGCCCTCTATGGCACTGGTCAATGCATAGCCGTCAGTCGAGATGCTAAATCCCGACCCTGTTGCGACGAGGCGAACGTGGTCACCGCTTTGGATAACTGGATTTGCCCGAAGCCATTCCTCTCGCAGAATCGCACCGCTTGCCAAACTCCTATTAAGGGTCTTGTTCTCGATGGCGCTGATGTCCGCGACGGGCCGGCCATTATCTTTGGTCAATTCCGTTTCCTGTTCAGAGAAATCATCACGCTGCAAGGGTTGGCCTGCCTGAATGCTGCGATTGGTGACGAGCGCCAAACCGTAAACACGGATGTAGACCGGGATGTTAACCGACCAGGTTGCGCCAGCAACGCAGCGAAGCCCGATGGCGCTCTTGCCCCACAGCCTCGCGCCGGCCGGAAGGAACGGCTCGGTGCGCGCACACGGTGCCAGCACCAGCCGCGAGTCGATTTTCCCGACCTCCGCCTCAATCCGACCAGACACACGGCTAGTTTGGTCATCGATGAACCGATGGAGTTGGTTTTCAATCGCGTCCACAGCTACATTGACTGGCGAAGCCGCAAATGTCGACGGGTTCACCAGCGGCGGCAGCGTGTTTGTGGCATGGACGCTCGCAGGCATCGCCGCGCAGATTGCACCGAAGATGAGAAAAGTATGAAGATAAGTCATTTGATTGCGAGCTATTTTGGAGGGTGCCGTCGAATGCATCTTAGGTCTGCCCGGGATTGATCGATGAGGCAGTCTAATCGCGGCTTTGTGCGCGTGAAGCACCGAATAACCAGCCAATCGAGCCTCTTTTCGACCGTTATTACATCTGGGCGCTCTCCATAATCGGCATCACCCAGTAACCGCCCGGCATTTGAAGTCTGTGGCAGTTTGTGGCGGTCGATCAAAGGAGTGATGATGCTGAACAGAATTACGTCGCAATTCGATTTCAACGCCGAGGCGCTAAAACTTCGCAGCGAGCGTCAGCGCGTGATCGCGTCAAACATCGCGAACGCGGATACCCCCCAGTTCCAAGCGCGCGACTTCAATTTCAAAGCGGCGCTGAGCGATGCGACTCGGCACCTCGGTACGACCGCATCCAGTCTATCGGCTGAAAGGGCGGGAAGTTTAGCCAAAAGCGATGAACGGCATATGTCCACCGGCGCCGTGTCGACAATTTCATTGAGTGGATTGAGTGGATTGAGTGGATTGAGTGGTAAAGGCACACCGCTGCAGTATCGGATGCCCGAACAGGGTTCATTCGACGGCAACACCGTTGAGGTGCATCGTGAAACCGCTAATTTTGCGGAGAACGCTGTTCGCTACGAAGCTGCCCTACGATTTCTGAACGGCCAGATCAAGACGCTGGGCATGGCTGTCAATGGCCAGTAGCGCACATTGACCTCAATCTAGAAAGCGAGTCACGATCATGTCTTTGTTCAAAGTATTTGGCGTCTCTGGTTCAGCTATCGCCGCACAAAACGTTCGTTTGAACACCATTGCATCGAACTTGGCAAACGCCGACAGTATCGCCGGCCCCGATGGTAAAGCCTACAAAGCCCGCCAAGTCATCTTTCAAACCCAGCTTGCCGATGCGAACGATCAGGCCTCAGCCGGTGTGCGCGTGTCGCAGGTCATTGAGAGTGATGCAGAAGGCCGGAGGGTTTATGACCCTAAAAATCCACTCGCCGACGAGTCCGGTCATGTCACGATGCCGAACGTCAATGTCATTGACGAAATGGTCAACATGATCGAGGCATCTCGCGCATATCAAAACAACGTCGAAGTGATGAACACAACAAAAAACTTATTGGCAAAAACAATTGCCATGGGCAGTTAAGGAGTCTTTATGTCAATTGATCTGGCAGGTATTTCCAAAGCTACGTCAGCCTCCGCCACGGGGAGTGGCACGGCATCATTTAAGTCTAACAGTGCAGCCGAGCAAGGCGATCGATTTCTGACGCTGCTCGTTGCCCAATTGAAGAACCAAGATCCACTGAACCCGCTCGATAACGCGCAAGTGACGAGTCAAATGGCGCAAGTAAGTACTGTGCAGGGAATCGAAAAGCTAAACGGCACGATGGGTGCGATGCTCAATCAAATCCAGATCATGCAGGCAGGCTCACTCGCTGGCAAAGATGTCATGATCGACGGCAATGGCTTGACGGTCGGTGGGGAGACGCCGGCTCGCGGCGCTTATGAAGTCCCGCAAGGAATGACGAACGTCAAAGTTGAAGTGCGTAATACGCAGGGCGCTGTCATTGCCACCCTGGCGCAGTCCAATACCAGCGGCATCCAAACGTTTACCTGGGACGGAACGACCACGACAGGAAAAGCTGCTCCAGGAAATTACACATTTACCGTCACTGGAACAGCAGGCGGACAGACCGGCAATCTGACGACTTTTGCTGTTGATCGTATTGCTGGTGTGATTCCAAATGCGTCAGGACCGCGCCTTAGCCTCGCCGGTGGCAGCATCATTTCTCTTGATGCCATCAAAACTATTTTGTAGTCCACACCGATTCAATCGTCATTTCAAATTTAATTTTGTCCGGAGTCGAATATGAGCTTTCAACAAGGTCTTTCTGGTTTAAACGCAGCAGCGCGCAACCTCGATGTGATTAGTAATAACGTCGCAAATGCGAACACTGTCGGCTTCAAACAAGGCCGCGCAGAATTTGCCGACTTGTACGCAAATACGTTGGCATCGGCTGGCCGTGCCACGGTGGGGCTTGGTGTGACCACCAGCAGCGTGTCCCAACAGTTCTCGCAAGGGAACATCACGACCACCAATAGTCCGCTTGATATTGCGATCAATGGTGGCGGTATGTTCCGGGTGTCCAACAACGGCGCGATTGCCTACACGCGGAACGGTCAATTCCAAATTGATAAGAACGGCTATGTGGTGACGGGTACGGGTGCGCGCGTCAATGGTTTTCCGGTCGATGCAACGGGTCGCCTTACGACTGGCGCACCGGCTGATCTCCAAATTTCGGCATCTGATATTGCGCCAAAGCCCACCTCACAATTATCGATGTTGATGAATTTGGATTCGCGTAAAACCGTCCCGACAGGCGCGTTTTTGCCGACGGACGCTTCGACATACTCCAGCGCAACCTCGATCAATATCTATGACAGCCAAGGCAACGCGCATGCATTTTCGACTTACTTGGTCAAAACTGCCACGGCGAACCAATGGGATGTTTATGCCACTCTCGATGGTACCCAGGTAGGCACCGGTACTATCGGGCAATTGACGTTTAATGCTGACGGCACCTTGGATACAACAGCCTCGGCGGTGCCGTTTACCGTTGCGCTGGTTGCGAATAATGGCGCAACTTTCCCGGCTGCCTTGCCGATTGACTTTACCGGCACAACACAATTTGGCAGCGCATTTAGTTTGAATGCGGCGACACAAGATGGATACGCTGCTGGAAAACTGACCGGTCTCGCCGTCGATGAAAGCGGCGTCATTATGGGACGTTATTCCAACGGACAATCGCAAATTCAAGGTCAGATCGCGCTGGTCACTTTTGCCAATATGCAAGGCCTGTCGCCGATGGGCGGAAACCAATGGGTCGAGTCGTCTGCATCAGGTTCACCACTGATCGGCACGCCAGGGGCTTCAAATCTGGGTATGTTGCAGTCGGGCGCGATCGAAGAGTCAAACGTCGACCTCACCGCTGAACTGGTCAACATGATTACCGCTCAACGAAATTATCAGGCCAACGCGCAAACCATCAAGACTCAAGATCAAGTGTTGCAGACGCTGGTGAATCTGCGATAGGTTAACTCGCGGCTAATTCGGAAGGCGCTTAAAGGGGCAGGTTTGATATGGATCGAATGATTTACACCGCAATGGCGGGAGCGCGTCAGTTGATGACGCGGCAGGAGACGATGGCGAACAATCTCGCGAACGCCTCGACCACGGGTTTTCGCGCAGACCTCGATGCAATGCGCGCCGTGCCCCTGCAAGGCAACACCGGCACACTGAACTCGCGGATCAGTGTCGTGTCCACCACGCCGGGTGCCGACTTCACTAAGGGGGCGATTCAGGAAACCGGACGTGATCTCGATGTGGCGGTCGAAGGAGATGGCTTCATTGCGGTTGAGGGGCGCGATGGACGCGAAGGCTATACGCGAAATGGTAGTTTTGATGTTGGCGGCGATGGCATCTTGCGTACCCGCTCTGGGCTAACCGTCCTCGGTGATGGCGGGCCAATTACGGTTCCCGAAAACGCCAAGATCGAGATTGGTCGCGACGGTACGATTAGCGCGTTCGTCGCGGGCAATGCACGAACCGGCAATACGCTTGGCCGCATCAAATTAGTCAACCCTCCCACCGAAACGCTGGCGAAAGACACGGATGGCTTGTTTCGCTTAAACGGGGGTGGTGCGGCGGACGCAGACCCTAGCGTACGAGTCGTTCGTGGTGCCCTTGAATCCTCAAACGTCAATGTTATTGAGACGATGGTGGGAATGATCGCGCTGGCACGACAGTACGAAATGACGATGAAATCTATCAACAACGCAGAAACGAATTCGCGGGACTCGTCGAAACTCTTGCAGCCGAATAGCTAATCTCATCCTAACCGGCAAGCGAAAATTTTCAATAGTCATTGGCATAGGAGCCATCATGATCAGATCACTTTGGATATCAAAAACAGGCCTTGATGCACAACAAACTCAGATGGACGTGCTGGCTAATAACCTTGCCAACGTCAATACATCTGGCTTTAAGCGTTCAAAAGCGGTGTTTGAAGATTTGCTGTATCAAAACATTCGACAACCCGGTGCGCAGTCGTCACAGCAGACAAATTTGCCGACGGGTCTACAGGTCGGCACCGGCGTGAGGCCAGTGGCCACATCGAGAGTGTTTTCACAGGGTAATTTACAGCAGACCAGTAACAACCTTGACATGGCGATCAATGGCAACGGTTTTTTTCAGGTCCAGATGCCGGATGGAACAACTGGCTACACCCGCGATGGTTCATTCCGGTTGGATGCACAGGGGCAGCTCGTGACCTCAAATGGCTACCCGCTGATTCCCGCCATGACGATCCCGCCTACGGCGCAGTCGGTCACGATTGCACAGGATGGGACGGTGTCCGTGACGTTGCCAGGCAGCGCGGCATCGACTCAGGTTGGCACAATTCAGTTGGCAAACTTTGTGAACCCGACCGGTTTATCGGCGGTGGGCCAAAACTTATATCTCGAAACCGCTTCATCAGGCACGCCGAACACCGCAAATCCTGGTGTCAGCGGACATGGAACCCTGAGTCAGGGATACGTTGAAACATCTAACGTCAACGTCGTCGAAGAGCTCGTGTCAATGATTCAAACTCAGCGCGCCTATGAAATCAACTCAAAGGCAATCAAGACGTCAGATGAAATGCTGCAGCGACTCGCGCAGCTCTAATCGCGCTCACCGCACTAACCTGAACATTTCATGGGTCGCCCGCAGCGTCGAAGGATGTTGCCGCTGGGCGATTGGCAAACCAATTTGGCTCGTTTCTCTCTTGCCGTGGATGCGGGCTGCACGTTCGCTCTCGGGTGATTGGACAGCAAATCGGACGGCAAATTGGACGGCAAATTGGACGGCACCGTATTTGCCATCGCAGTTGATAAACACGCGCCCTCCTCCCGTACGTATTTGGCAAACATGGCTGGCGATGCAGTGGTCGGTCAGGCAAAAAATTGCTCGCCCGTTCACCTGCTGACCGGCTTTCGAACGAGCCACCATCAAGTGTTCAGGCTAAGCAGGGCCGATCATCGGATGCGCAATGCTTGTGCCATCGTCGATGTCAAAGCAGAAAATCACTGGCTAATTTCCCTGCTTATCCGCTCTTGAATTATTGCCGCGCTGGCTAAAGTTCTAATATGAATTGAACAGGAATGACCAGCATGCCATCCCACTTTTCGCGGTCCGAGCACTCCATCAAATTTCACAAGTCTAAAGACGAAGACAATCTTTTTAGTGTCTGGCGTTTGCTCGCCCGCTCTGCGCTGACGCTGATGTTTGTGGTCTTATTTTCATCCTTGGTGGTCGGCTGCTCGCATATTGAACCCCGTGTGGATATCAAAATTCCCACATCGACTACGCCGCAACAAAATGTTCCTCAAATCGTATTGAATGGCGCCATTTTTCAAGTCGCGAATGCCTCGCGGCCGCTCTTTGAAGACCAAAAGCCTGGGCGCGTTGGTGACATTTTGACAATCGCAATTGTCGAGAAGACGAGCGCATCACGCTCTTCAAAATCGAGCTCTGCGAAGACGTCCGACACCAAGGCTGGCGTTCCGACGCTTGCAGGGATGCCGGGTAAGTCTTTCCTTGGCGCGCAGATTGCTGCGAATGGGGCGAATACGTTTGAAGGCAAAGGCGAGACAGCTAATGACAACACCTTTTCGGGCACATTGACGGTCACAGTCGTCAGCGCTTTGCCAAATGGAAATCTAGTCGTCGCGGGCGAAAAACAGATCGGCATTAACCATAACACCGAGACCATTCGATTCTCCGGTGTGGTTAACCCGCTGACCATCCAGGCGGGCAATGTTGTTCAGTCATCGCAGGTCGCAGATGCGCGCTTGGAGTATCGCGGCAAGGGCTATATTGACGAAGCGCAGCGCATGGGTTGGCTTCAACGATTTTTTCTTAACGTATTTCCGTTTTGATTATTGCTATGTTGACACCCAAAAAATTGATGCATTTCTTCTTGCTCGCGGCGATTATGCTGATGGCTCTCAGTGCAAGGTCGCCAGTGGCATATGCAGAGCGCATCAAAGATATTGCCACTGTGCAGGGCGTGCGAAGCAATCAACTGATTGGATATGGCTTGGTGGTGGGGCTCGATGGCTCGGGTGATCAGACAACACAGACACCATTCACCGTTCAAAGTCTCACAAATATGTTGTCGCAGCTCGGTGTTCAGCTACCGCCCGGAACCAGCCTACAGCTTCGGAATGTGGCCGCAGTGATGCTTACCTCGACCTTGCCAGCGTTTGCAAAGCCAGGACAGCAAATTGACGTCACAGTGTCGTCGCTAGGTAATGCAAAGTCCCTGCGTGGCGGTACGCTGCTATTGACCCCGTTGAAAGGTGCCGACGGGCAAATTTATGCAATGGCGCAAGGCAATGTGATTATTGCGGGTGCAGGTGCTGCGGCTGGCGGTAGTAAGGTTCAAATCAATCAGCTCAATGCAGGGCGAATTCCTGCGGGGGCGACGGTTGAGCGAGCCGTCGCATCACCGTTTGCGACTTCTGAATCGCTCCAGCTTGAATTGAACTCGACCGATTTTTCGACCGCGACCAAGCTGGCCGAGGCGGTGAACCGCCGCATGGGGGCTGGGACGGCAAACGCCTTAGATGGCCGTGTTATTCAAGTCAAGGTGCCACAGACATCTAATGAACGCGTGGCATTCATGGCCGACCTCGAGAACCTTGAGGTTGAGAGTGTGCTACCGCCAGCACGCATTGTCATTAATGCACGAACCGGTTCGGTGGTCATGAATCGAATGGTCACACTGGAGCCTTGCGCCGTGTCGCATGGCAATTTGTCGGTGACCATTAGTTCGACCCCGCTGGTGAGCCAGCCAGCACCATTCAGCCAAGGGCAAACGGTTGCAAGTGAGAAAGCGGATATCTCGATTAAGCAAGACCCTGGACAGGTCTTGCTGCTCGAAGGCGGCACCAAGCTTTCGGACGTCGTTAAGGCGCTAAATTCAATCGGCGTGACGCCACAAGACCTGTTGGCGATATTGCAGGCAATGAAGTCGGCAGGTTCACTTAAAGCCGAGCTAGAAGTTATCTAGAGCCGAGCGCTACCATGAACAACATTTCCGCAAGCGATCAGACACTCGCATTCGATGCAAAGGCGCTAGCAGACCTTAAGCGGTCTGCCGGCGCAGACGGTGCGCAGCGTGCGGGCGCGATTCGCGAAACCGCCAAGCAGTTTGAAGTGCTGTTTATGAATATGCTGATGAAGTCGATGCGCGATGCCTCACCCAAAGAAGGCTTCATGAATTCAAGCTCGGGCGATATGTACACCGGCATGCTAGACCAGCAACTTGCGCAAAAAATGGCCGCACGGGGAACCGGATTAGCAGATGTCATTGCGCGTCAGTTAGGTGCTGTCGCGGATCAAAAGCCGATTGCAAGCAAGGCGGCTGTTGGTCACGGCGCAGCGGCGAATGAAGCAACGTCAAAGCGGGGAGTGGATCGGCTGGGGACGGCGGGTACGAGCGGTGAGCGTACCCTTTCTGTAAGGTTTGCGGACAACAACGGCTTTGGCAAGATTGGCACATCGCGAGCAGACCAAGATACGCTCTCGTTTGCGGCGCGCAGGGCGTTTCTGGCGAAGCGAAGCGATAACGCGGGCTCAACGAGTCTAGAGGTGAATGTCGGTAATGTGACTAGACGTGCCAGTGAGCGTGTTGGTGAGCATATGAGGGAACGTGTGGGGGAGCGTGTGGGGGAGCGTGTTGTGGACAAGGCGACAGCATTTTTTGATCGTATGAAGAGTCATGCCGCTGAGGCTGCCGAGGCAGTTGGAATCCCGGCCAAATTCATGTTGGGTCAAGCCGCACTGGAGTCAGGTTGGGGAAGACGTGAAATACGTTATCCCGATGGCACGCCGAGTCACAATTTGTTTGGTATCAAAGCGGGTGCAAATTGGAGCGGTCCATCCGTCAATGTGGTGACGACGGAATACATCAACGGTGTGCCGCGGCAGCAAGTCGAAAAATTTCGCGCTTACTCTTCGTATGCGGAGTCGTTCAAGGATTACGCAGCACTGATGACCAAAAATCCGCGTTATGCGGCGGTCGCCACCAATAGTACAACCGTAGAAGGCTTTGCCGGGTCACTCCAGCGGGCGGGATATGCGACTGATCCTCGCTACGCGGAAAAGCTTTCGCGAACGATCAACCATGTTATTGCCATTGCGAAGTCGAAGTCGTCCAATTCGACCCACGGTAGCGGCCTGAATCAAGCGTAGTGGCGTGATGGCGTCAGTGCTGCCAGTGCTGCTAGTGCTAATGGCTAACGACTAACGACTAGAGGTAATAGGACATGACACTGTTGAGTGTAGGGGCATCTGGATTGGCCGCCGCGTATGCGGCCATCAATGCAACGAGTCACAATATTTCCAACGTCAACACGCCCGGCTATTCAAAGCAGCAGGCGGTGCAGACGAATATGCCCGGTCAGTTTTCGGGCGCAGGTTTTATTGGTCGCGGCGTCGCAGTGGAGACCATTCGTCGCGCTTACAGCGATCAGATAAACGCGCAGGTGCAGTTTACGCAGTCACAAAGCGCTGAGGCGTCGGCGCAGTCGACTCTCATGAAGGCGGTGGACAAGTTGTTTGCGGTTGACGACATCGGTGTTGGTGCCGCGATGGATCAGTTTTTCACAAGTCTGACCGAAGCGTCCTCGCGTCCTGCGGATATGGCAGCACGCGGCGCAGTCATTTCGTCGGGGCAGGGACTTAGCACGCGCTTGAATCAAACCGTTGGTTTACTCGACGAGCAAGGCAGGAATGTCGATCTTGGTATCCGTGCTACGGTTTCCCAAATCAATACGCTGGCGCAGAAAATTGGTCGGCTGAATGATGCCATCGCACTCGGTCAGGGCACCGGCCAGATACCGAACGATCTGCTCGACCAGCGTGATGAGATGCTGCGGCAACTAAACGAGCAGGTGGGCGTGTCGACGCTCGCGCAATCGGATGGCAGCTTGAATGTATTTTTGTCGAGTGGCATTGCCCTAGTCATGGGCAATACACCCGCGCCACTTAGCATTAGTTTTGATCCGGCAGATCCGCAACGTCAGCTCGTCGGCGTACGTTCCACCAGCGCCTCGGGTAACGGCGATATCACGCTGAGCGCGTCAAGTTTGTCCGGGGGCGCACTTGCAGGGCAGATGAAGTTCCGCGATATCAATCTGGTTGACGCTAAAAATGAACTCGGCCGCCTTGCAACAGCAATTGCAGCCCAATTCAATGCTGTTCACGTCGGTGGCACGAACATGTACGGCGCGACGGGTACGTCGTTATTCACCTTGCCCAGTCCCGTCGCCTATCCGAGCTCACTGAACACGGGTAGCGGTGCCGTATCGGTTGCGGTCTCCACTTCTTCGGCGATTAAGCCAAGTGACTATCGGATCGACTTTGATGGGACGAACTACGCCATTACCCGTCTCCAAGATGGGAGTCAGACCGTGACGGCTGGGTTACCGGCAACGGTCGATGGTCTCACGATCTCACTTGCCGGTACGCCCAACCCCGGCGACAGCTTTCAGTTGCAGCCAGTACGAAATGCGGCCGCGGGACTGCAAATGGGCTTCACTGATCCGAAGCTCTTGGCATTCGGGCAGTCTAATGCAGTCGGTGACAATCGCAACGCGCTCTTGCTCGCCCAGATTGCGGATCAGACGGTTCTCGGTGGCCTGACCTTTGCGCAGGCCTTCGGCGAGATTACGGCGAAGGTTGGAACCGTGACACAAGGTTTAGAGATCAGTGCGTCGATCAACGATAAGCTGTCCCAGCAGGCGCTCGCCGACCAGTCATCGGTCTCAGGCGTGAACCTCGACGAAGAGGCCGCAAATCTGATTCGATACCAGCAGGCCTATCAAGCGTCGGCCAAAGTGATCGCAGCGGCGCAGACCATCTTTCAAACACTTCTAGATATGGGCCGCTAGCGTGCGGTCGATTGCGGGAATTTAATATGCGTATCGGTACTTCATTCGCCCACTTGTCTGGCAGCGCACTCATGATGGATGCGCAGGCTAAGATGTATGCGACACAAAACGAGCTTTCGAGCGGCAAGAAGGTGAGTTCGCCATCGTCAGATCCGGTGAACGTGTCGCAGATTTCAACGGCGCGGTCGGCAATCGCCATGCAAGCATCATTCACCGCCAACCAGTCCTTTCTGGAAGGCGAGTTACGTCACCTTGAATCAACATTGGGTGCCGTCGGTGATGTGATTTCGAACGCGCAGCAGCAACTTATTTCGGCAGGCAATGGCACGTTCAACAATGCCGATCGGGCGAGTGTAGCGACCAATCTGTCGTCGTTACGCACGCAATTGGTGGCATTGGCAAACACTCGCAGCGCCGATGGCCAATACTTGTTTTCAGGTTTTTCGAGCAACACAACGCCATTTTTTCAGTCTGGTACGAGCATTTCATACGGCGGCGATAACGGAACCCGCGGAGTGATTGTCGCGAGTGGATTGGCGATTCAGTCCAATAGTGATGGACAATCACTGTTCATGCAGGTGCCAAAGGGGAATGGCAGTTTCGCAACATCTGTCGCGGCGACCAACACGGGCAACGGCAAGATTGATACTGGAACGGTGGTCAACCCTGCCGCGCTCACGGGACAGAACTATGAGTTGCAGTTCACTGGCTCGTCCACGATACAAGTGGTGAACACATCGACGAATTCAGTCATGCTGTGGCAGACCTATGTGCCAGGGCAGGCGATTACATTTGACGGGTTACAGGTGGTGGTCAGTGGTACGCCGGCAATTGGCGACAGGTTTACGATTGCGCAGGGGCAAACAGCGTCTGTGTTCGATGCGCTCGATCAAGCCATCGCTGCGCTCAACACACCGGTGGTCACGGATGCGGATCGCGCAAAGGTTAACGATGCGGTGCGACAAGTCTCCGCAACAATGGAGCAGGCGGCCAACATTGCCTTGACGAAGCGGTCGGAAGTCGGTGGGCGCATGAACATGCTGGATTCGGCTGCAGCGGTTGGCGCGAATCAGCAATTCCAGAGCATGACCCTGCTTAGCCGTCTTCAGGACGTGGACTATGCTGAAGCCGCCTCGCGGTTTGCGACACAGCAAACCGCCGTGCAAGCAGCGCTTGCCGCCTATGGTCAGACGGCAAAGATGTCCTTATTTGACTATCTCAGATAGGTTGATGATTTCGAAACTCGCCTATTGGCGGGCGTTTTCAAGGTAAACCGCCTGAAGAAGCCGGTCAATACTCGGGTTTTTACTTTTTAGAAGTTCCCCATCCATTCATCAGAATGCATCGTTATGCTTCTTGGGCGAGTTCGCGATAGATATAGAGCTCGAGCAGGCGCTTGAGGTCTGGGTCGATGTGATAGAACTCGCATCCGGTGCGGTAAATGCCTTTGTTCTTTTCGTTCTCGCTGGTCATGTTGTTGCGGATAACAAGGTCGATTTCAAACAGTGTTGGTGCTTCATCCACCGCCAGTCGAAACGCAATCGTTAGATATTCTGTTTTTTCGCCAAGCAGAGCGGTCGATTGAATGAGGACACCTGAAAGGCTCAGGTCGCGAACCACACAGGGGACGCGGGCGCGACGGCCTTGGGGGCCGACCGACGCGATGATTTCGACCGGGATGCGGGAGGCCTTACGTACCGGAACAGCCGCAATGTTTGTAGGGTATGACAAATGCAAGTATGGAAACGGCGTGAGCTGTGACCTCAATACGACGACATCAAACGAATATGCATTTCTCTTTTGGAACGCACGGCAGTGGTATTCAGTACCTTCTTTGATAAACGCAACGACGCCGTCTTTGAGAGGGTGCGTAACGATGATCGACTGCTTATCCAAAAAGCCGACGAGCTTGACAACATTGCGTTCGTCGGGTGCGCTCAGAGATGATACTTGGATCGCCATGCCAACGTCGAATTTCGAGTTGGCAATCGTGACACTGGGTGTGCTGTTGTGGCCCGCGTGCTTGTTGGCGTCACTCGGGTGGGGTTCAGCCCCATCGTCTGGCCTGCCGATGGCGGCGTAGCCCCCCGTTGCGCTTCCATTTGAAGGGCGAAACAGTCCCTCTTGAATCAGCCGTTCGATTTGACCTATTGACTCAACAACAAATCCTTCACGAAGCCGTAGCTTGCGCGAACGGTCATAAACAGGCCAAGGTAATGGTTTGCCGATGACGACTTCGTTCTTGCGAAGCGGCGAGAGTTTGGTGTGCATGGTTTACTCTTCGGCGTTTCTGCCGATTCCTTTAGCCTCAACATTTCATGGGGGTACGTTTGAAAGTGGGTGAGTGGCGGGGGTGGGGTGGGGGTGGGGTGGGGGTGGGGGGCAATGGTCATAAGCGATGTAAAGTGGCGATGAGCGCGGTGATTCGTTTGCGGCTCACAACGTGCCTGAAATGGAGCCGAGCCAACATGATCCTTTATGCTGAAGATAATCGGCTGAACCAAATGTTGTTTCAGGCATATTTGGAACAGCGGCCCGAGATTCCCCTCGTGATTGCCGATTCGGTTGAGATGGCCATTGCGGCGGCGCAAAACGCGCTCCCTACCATTGCCTTTATTGATCTCGATTTGAATGGCCGTTCTGGGCTTGATGTCCTTCGGGCATTGAAGGCAATGACCTTGCCCGGCCTCCCGTCAATTTGGTGCATTGCCTTGACGGCGAACCATGGCAGTGAGTACGCCCGAGACGCCATCAGCCAAGGATTTGACGAGTTCTGGACCAAGCCCATTGACATGACCGACACGCTCACCAAGATCGACGTACTGCTGAGGCGTCTCCAACCCTGAGCGGGTGAGCTAGAGCCCGTCGCGGCAGTGCGATCGTCACAAATGAGTTAGGGGTAAAAAGCGGGGCTTATCGTTTGATTAGAGCGCCTGAACCGCCACCAAAATCACGGATAGATGATCTTCCAATGATGAGGTAATGATGGGAATGAACGAGACAGCGCTGATTGAACAATCACTGGTGCCAAACGGTACGCTCGACGTGTTGTCGAGCGCGGCCGGCGAGTACCTCACCTTCCGCCTTGGGAGCGAAGAGTACGGTATCGATATCCTAAAGGTTCAGGAGATTCGCGGTTACGAACAGCCGACCCGCATCGCAGGCGCACCGGCGTTCATCAAGGGCGTGGTTAACCTAAGAGGCGTGATTGTGCCTATTGTGGATTTGCGGATCAAATTTGGTCTTGGTAGTGCTGAATACAATTCATTCACCGTCGTCATTATTCTCAATATCGCCAAGAAAGTGGTCGGGGTAGTCGTCGATCAAGTGTCCGATGTGATCGAATTGGCAGCGAAAGATATTCGCCAAGCGCCCGCGTTCTCAGATGCGGTCGTCGAATCCACATTCATCCAAGGCATTGGCCAAGTTGAGGAGCGGATGCTGATACTGACGGATATTGAACGATTGTTGACCGCCTCAGAAATGGGACTGGCGTTTGAGGCGACTGTCTAGCCTGAATATTTCATGGCTCGCCCGTTCACCTACTGACCCGCTTTCGAACGCGCCTCCATGAAATGTTTAGGCCAGCATATTCAGATTAACCCACTTAAAACTCATAGGGAGCGGTCATGAAATATCAACGTTTTGCCAACAACATCAACGGCGGTGACGGCATCAATAGTGAAGTCGCGAACGAGAGCGAGCTCGATTTTTTCTTTTGTGATATGTCACCAGTAGAGCACGCGACAATTCTGGCTTCCGTGGACTCCAGCATCGATGCCGAATCGTTGACGCTACTGTTGCAGAGTTCGTGGCGTAGCGGTGCCAGCACTGATCCAGTGCAACACGCGATCTAGCCTGAACATTTCATGGGGGCGCGTTCTAAAGCGGGAGGGTGAGGTGTTTTGCTAATCTTGGTAGCGATACCCAGAACTTCGCACCTTGGCCGATCTTACCCTCAGCGCGAACCGTTCCGCCATGTCGCGAAACCACACGTTTGACCGCCGCCAGACCGATCCCACTGCCGGGGAATTCGCTTTCGGCGTGCAGCCGGCGAAACGGCGAAAAAAGCTGACCGACGTATCGCTGGTCGAAGCCCACACCGTTGTCTTCCACCACAAAGGTAATTGACTCACTGTTAGCGCTTTCGACCGCACGCAGACTGATGCGTACGTCACTGCTTTTTGCCGAATACTTCCACGCATTACCCAAAAGATTCTCGATCAAGACTGTGAGCAGGCTGGTGTCGCCATACACCATGATGCCTCGCTCAATCTGCCAATCGACGTGGTGAGTCGTCTTGGCGTTGAGTGGCTCGATCACATGCCAGGCGATGTTGCTGATATCGACTTCCGTGAAGAGCAAATCGGCTTGCGTCACTTGCGACAAGAGCAGCAAGTCATCGATGATGGTATTCATACGCTTAGCGCTGAGGAGCACGCGGTCGAGATGTCGCTGAGCCTCGACGGACAATTCACTGCCATGACGTTCATTGAGCAATTGCGCGAACCCGTCAATAGCGCGTAGCGGCGCACGCAGGTCGTGCGAAATGCTACGAGAAAACGCCTTGAGTTCGGAGATTGCCTCTTCGCGTTCTTCAGTACGCTGCTGGACTTCATCCTTCAAGGTCAATGCTAATGATTGCAGCGCAGTGGCCGCCTCAAACTCGTTGGTGCGGTCTGTAATCGTGACCAATGCACCGAGGCCTCCAAGAGAGGCGGACTCCATCGGCATCGCATTAATGCTGACGTTGCGTTTGCTGCCATCAGATCGAATCACAACGAGATGCCGTGCGAGGCACGGTAAGCCCGATCTGATGGCAACGGTTGACGGATACTCCTCCCTAGCGAGGTGGCTACCGTCAATAGCCAATAGGTGCCAAGTCGGATCGAGCGGAATTGGTCCGCAGAGTTGCGCTTCGCTGCCGCCGAGAATGTCCTCCGCTGCTTTGTTGCACAAAATAGCACTCAGTTCGTGGTTATAGACCACCACGCCTTCGGCCATTGCCTCGACGATGTCGCGGTAGCGCAGCGCTGTGTTGGGTCGTGCATCGTCAGCCGCAATCTTGTTTGTCATATCCATCATTGATGTTAATACCGAACTGATTGATCTGGCGCGAGCGACGCGGCGCGAGCATGGCTGGTATTTTACCCGTCGCCATTCAGCGTTGTATCGGGTAGTCCCGACCGATGCCAAAACTGGGCGCCGCCGCCTCAGCAATGGCCTTAATCGGTCGTGGGCTCTTCTGGGGTATCGTCGCTCAAGGTATGGATGCGGTGACGTACCCAATATGGCGTTTGGTTCAGCAGTCGCGCGATCGATTCATAGTCATCATGCAGGGCAGGGTCCTTCCAGCCGTTGGCTGCATGCCTCGCCAAGTTCGCGGCCAGAACCACGTTTTGTACCGCGGGGTCTCGTGCATCATGGTGATTCGTCAGACGCAAGAGCAGCGAAGGCAGACGCCACGCTCTCAGTAGTTCGACCGTGAGGTCCTCCAGCGATATACCAAGAACAGCGCGCTGAATATCGGCACTTCGCATTGTTGGCGCTTGTTCGCGCATCTTCTGCATCTTGAGACAAAGGGTAGGGGCGAAACACCATGTCAGTATTTCGGCAAGATCATGTAGCAAAGCTGCTTCTTGAATGATTGCGGCATCGGTGTCGTGGCGATACGCGGCCCAGTCGGCTGCGTAAACCGATGCGGTGAGTGAACGTTCGATGACGCGCATGAGTCGCAGACGTGCATCGGGAAAATCGGCAAGATATTCTTCAAACGAGGTCAGATCAGAGAATTCTGAGAAAAACCGTGTCACGCCCATCATCACGACGGCGGCTTCGACGGTTTCAATCTCACCGGATAGCCCGACAGGACCTCGCCGTGCCATTGCGCGGCCAGCCCAGCGCAGCGTTTTAAGCGTCATTAGCGGGTCGCGTCGGACTTCGGCGGCGATGTCACGCGCCGCAATCAGGTCTTCGTGCTCGCCCAAATGGTCGATGGCTGTGACGGTTCTTCCCAGCACCGGAATGCGTTGGTTAGTGAGATGACGTATCCATGCTTCGATGTTGGGCAGCGGGTGAGTAATAAAGTCCATACAGAGTTTCCAAGGTTCCTGCAGGCGATATCGGTTAATTTTTAGGCAACTTGAGGCGAATGCCAGTCTGAGTACTTCGCCGCTCGCCGTTGTTTCCTCATGCGCTTGTCTCCTCGCCTCCTCAGCTCCTCATCCTCTCATCCCCTCGCCCACGCGGCCTGGTGACTATATTTGCGGTTTGCGGTCGGGTATCAACAGAAAACCTGAAAGCAACTGTGGTGTGTCCCGTATTATTATTTATGCTATTTTTACTAGATTAAATTACTGCTTATCCGTTTTTTTCGTTCTCATTGACTGAATAGTGGTTTGTCCCCTATTATTCAAAATGTTGCCAACAAAAAATCGTACTTACCGCGTATCAATGCTATCGATAGGGTAGCAGCGAATTCTATGTAGAGTTTTTGGCTTTCTAGTTGACCTTATCAGCCACTGCTTAAGTAACTTGAGCCCAACTATAGGCGCAATTGGTGACTTAACTTAGGGCTGCATCTGCCGAAATCTAATGGACGCACTGATTGCGATCGATGTCCGTCTTACACGGGGTCGTTGGCGCATAGACACGCACACAATCAAGGAATCGTAGGCAATGAACAACGAACGTGTTGCGGCGGATCGGCTGCTGATGGGACGCATCGATATCGCCGCGAACAGCACATTGAAGGCACTGCGTAACACGCTGGCTTACGCGCTTCTCGTCAGCTTGTTTGCCTTGCTCTGGTTTAACGCCCCATCGGCAAACGCGCAGGCCACCACCGTGCCGTGGACACCTGCTCAATTACGTTCATCTCTCGCTCTTTGGCTAGATGCTGACGATGCTAGTACGATTACGCTTAATGGTTCCACCGTCAGCGAGTGGCGTGACAAATCCGGCAATGCGCGTCATGCAACCCAAGCGACAGTGAGTAAGCAGCCTGTTTACATCGCTAGCGGGTTGAATGGCCGGGCAGTAATAAACTTTTCACCCGCAAACTTGACAGAGTTAAGTACTCCCTCATTCAAGTTAGGTCAGACGATTGTTACCCTTGCACAACGTAGTGATGCTAGTCAATGCCTAATGCAAGCAGGGACGTTTGACCATAGTCGAGGTCTTTGGGGAAACGCATATCCAACCTACTCAACACACTTAAACTATGGTGTAAACGGCGGGCAGTTACTGACTGCGGCCCCTAACTCGGTGGTTAATGTACCTGCTATCGTTTCCCAAACCGTTAATAACATTACCAGCGTTGTAAGTACCTTACTCTGGTCCTCTACAGCAACTACGGTTGTAGAAAACACAACAGAAACCACTGCCCCCGATGGTACTAATACGGCAGAAAAAATAACTTTTGTGAACTCCACGCAAGCATTTGCTCAGGGAAATAAAGGAGGGGATTTTGCAAATACAACGTATCGGCTTTTTGCAAAAGCGGGGCCGGGTGCAACTTATATTCAGATGGACAATGGCAGCGGGTTTATATTCCGGGCAAACCTAACTGGGGCGGGAGAGTTTGGTCTATTAACTGGGTATACGAACGCATCTATAACCGCACTTTCAAATGGCTGGTACCAGATTTCGTTAACTACAGGCTCAATAGCAAGCTCACCATTTCAATACTGGAATGGTAACGAGGCTGGCGGCGTTGTGTACATTTGGGGGGCTACTACACTCAACCAGCCCAGCACATGGATTTTAGGAAGGGGCACCCCTGCGTACTCATACCTAAACGGATTTATTTCTGAAATCGTGGGCGCTGACACCCTTTCCACCGACGACCGTCAGCGTCTTGAGGGCTATTTGGCTTGGAAATGGGGGCAAGTAGCAAACTTACCAACTAACCACCCGTATAAAAATGCAGCTCCTACTGCATTAGTTTTGGACCAAATCAGCGCAGCCTCTGCGGCAGCTTACAGCCTGCGCAAAGTCCGAGTTGGGTATACGAGCGCAGCAATCCGCGTGCGTCGCACCGACAATCTAGAAGCGGAGATTGGTTTCACGGCGAGCGGTGACCTTGATACGACTGCCCTGCTCGCGCACGTCGGATCAGGCAACGGCTTCGTCACGACTTGGTATGACCAGTCGGGCAATGGCCGCAATGCCATGCAGTTGACGGCAGCCAAACAGCCGCAGATTGTGGTCAATGGGGTGGTGCAAACGCAAAACGAAAAGCCCGCAATCAGGTTGCAAACTTCACAGTTAGACATAACTGGGATTGCGTCATTCACGAGCGGTTACGTTGGTGCCGTCGCCTCTGTCGCGGCCGCTGATGATAACGGTCCCGTGGTTTTGTATTCAAGCGGCGCATTTCTTGGGTTTGGGAGTGGTGGTAGCCAGGTCAGATTTCGCATGCGAAATCCAGACCCGGCCTTTACGACCCCGCCCAGTCCGTACGCCGTCAGTAATCCCATCAATACCAATACGTTGATGTCTTACACGACCGATGGCGTTGCTAATATCAACAATTACCTTAACGGTGCGCTGGTATGGCAGGACACTTCGGCAGCGTCATTTAATCCTGTGATAGGCATTGGCGGAAATCATTCTGGTCAAACTATCACAAACGGCAAGGTGCAAGAGGTTGTGATTTTCAACACCACATTCTCCACCGCCAACCGCCAAACCCTCGAACGCAATCAAGGTGCGTACTATCTCACTGCGATTTTGCCGGATACACCAACCATCGTCACGGCCACGGCGGGTAACGCCCAAGCCACAGTGACCTTCACCGCACCGGCCAACAACGGTGGTTCTACTGTTATCTACACCGCCACATCCAGTCCCGTCGGCGGTACCAGCTCGTGTAACACATCCACATTGACATGCGCCGTGAGCGGATTGACCAATAGCACCGCCTACACCTTCACCGTCACGGCAACCAACGGTGTGGGAACGAGTGCGGCCTCAGTGGCATCGAATAGTGTGACGCCGAAAGCAACGCAAGCCACACTCGTTGCGGTTAGCACACCATCAACGGTTGCCTTTGGTGGCACCACCACACTCAGCGCCACAGGGGGCTCAGGCACGGGTGCGGTGACATACGCCTCAAACAACGCCAACTGCACCATCAGTGGCACCACCCTGACGGCGGCTGCCGTAGGCACCTGTACGGTTACGGCGACTAAAGCCGCCGACACCAATTACACTTTGGCAACCTCTGCGGGCATCACCGTCACAGTGAACCAAGCGACGCAAGCCACACTCGTTGCGGTTAGCACACCAGCAACGGTTGCCTTTGGTGGCACCACCACACTCAGCACCACAGGGGGCTCAGGCACAGGGGCCGTGACATACGCCTCAAACAACGCCAACTGCACCATCAGCGGCACCACCCTGACGGCGGCTGCCGTGGGCACTTGCACCATCACGGCGACTAAAGCCGCCGACACCAATTACGCTGCCGCAACCTCTGCGGGCATCACCGTCACAGTGAACCAAGCGACGCAAGCCACACTCGTTGCGGTTAGCACACCATCAACGGTTGCCTTTGGTGGCACCACCACACTCAGCACCACAGGGGGCTCAGGCACGGGTGCCGTGACATACGCCTCAAACAACGCCAACTGCACCATCAGTGGCACCACCCTGACGGCGGCTGCCGTAGGCACCTGTACGGTTACGGCGACTAAAGCCGCCGACACCAATTACACTTTGGCAACCTCGGCGGGCATCACGGTGACGGTCAGCCAAGCCCCCCAAGCCACACTCGTTGCGGTTAGCACACCATCAACGGTTGCCTTTGGTGGCACCACCACACTCAGCACCACAGGGGGCTCAGGCACGGGTGCGGTGACATACGCATCAAGCAACACCAACTGCACCATCAGTGGCACCACCCTGACGGCGGCTGGCGTAGGCACTTGCACCATCACGGCGACTAAAGCCGCCGACAGCAACTACACTGTAGCGACGGCTACCGTTAACATCAGCGTCGCAGCCACCGTCCCCGGCGCACCCACCATCGGCACCGCCACGGCAGGTAACGCCCAAGCCAGTGTCATCTTCACCGCACCGGCCAGCAATGGTGGTTCTGCGATCACCAGCTACACCGCCACCTCCAGCCCGGGCAACATCACTGGCACATGTTCGAATACGCCCACCCCATGCACCAGCATCACCGTGAGCAGCTTGACCAATGGCACCGCCTACACCTTCACCGTCAGGGCGACCAACAGCGTGGGAACGGGGCCGGCCTCAGCAGCATCAAACAGTGTCACACCTGTGAACCCGATACAACCACCATCTGCCCCGTCTGCGGGTAACTGTGTGATGAAACTCGGTGTCATTAGCTGTAACTTCGCTGGCGGCGGTGCCGGGTCTGGTAGCGGTGGGACCACCACCGCCCCGATTACGGGCTACCAAATGAGCTGCACCGACTCGACCGGCGCAACCATCGCCACGCAAAACACCACCAGCAGTACATTCGCCTTACCGGCACTTCCGACTGGTCGCGCCTACACCTGCCAAGTCGTCGCCACCAGCGCGGCTGGCCCAAGTGCGCCGCTGACGGCACGCTTTGCAGCGCAGGTGATCCCGCTCGCCATAAGCAGTCAATTTGATTTCACCGGGGCAGGCTTTGCCAACGTATTGCTGCGCGGTACAGTCTCGCAAACCACCGCGTCCGATGAACCCACGCCGAAAGCCGCGACAACCACCCTACAGGTTGGCCGTTGGGATGGCCAGAAGATCGTCTTCTCCACGGTGGATGATGTCGGCGGCGATTGGACACTACTCGGTGTGGGGGACGTCACCGGTAGCGGCAAATCGGCACTAATCTCCAGAAACGCATTGGAGAACGTACGCATTGACCAAACACTGCCACCCGTTGCAGGCACCATCGTACGTAACGCCAAGCTCGACTGGGTCGTCGACGCGGTGGGCGATCTTGATGGTGACGGCAAGGCCGATATTTTATGGCGCTACACGAAGCCGGGCACCAACGATTCCGGCGTCACCTTCGCATGGTTCATGGGCGGCGGCGAGAGCATGGTCGATGGTGTTCAGACCAAGGTCGACCCGAACGTCAATGAAGTCAAGCATCGCGGCGGTGCGCCCTTGAATTGGAGCATAGCCGGCATCATCGACCTCAATGCCGATAGTCGTGGCGATATCGTATGGATTAGCCCCACCAATCAAGTCCGAGCGCTCATGGGGCAAGCTGGCCGTACGTGGGTCAACACCCTGGTCGGACAGATGCCAGCCGGTTACACCATCTTGAAACTCGGCGACATGGACGGCGACGGCAAGGGTGACATCGTCATGCGCGACACCAACGGCAACATCAAGGTGTGGCTCATGAACGGCACCCAAATCAAAGCCACCTACGACATGATTGCCACCGACAAGACCTGGCAGCTCTATGCCGCAGGTGATTTTGATGGTAACGGCGCGATGGACTTTGTGTGGAAGAAACCGGATCGCAAGTTGGTGGTATGGCTGACCAACCCGACCAACATCACGTTCCCATATGTTTATGGGGACGCTGGTGCCGCACCTGATGGCCTGGTGCCGGTGGAGCCGTAGTGCTGAACCCGTAACCTGTAACGCGCAACCCGATACTGGTTTGGGTATTTGAGTAGGGAATAGGGAATAGGGAATAGGGAATAGGGACTGGGCGCGAAGGGGCGCGTCCGCAAGGAGGACGCCCGCCGTACCCGACGGCGGTGTTACTCAAGGTCGTTGTCCTCCAGCAGCTCTACGGCAACCTCTCCGATGAGCAGATGGAATACGCATTGCTTGATCGCCTCTCGTGGCAACGCTTCATCGGCATGGCTGATGCCCGCGATCTGCCTGACGCCCGCACGCTCTGGGCATTCAAGAACCTGATTGCCGGCGGTGGCGGTGCTGAAGTCTTGTTTCGTGAAGTGAGTCACCAGCTCGCCCGAGCCGGTCTCACCGCCAAAGGCGGACAGTTGATTGACGCCACCATCGTCGAAGTACCCAAGACGCGCGTCAGCGACGAATCCCGAGAGACGCTCAACAACGGCCAGACCCCCGCCCACTGGGACGCCAAGTGCATCGCCCACACGGATGGTGATGCCCGCTGGACGATGAAGCACGGCAAGTGGTTTTACGGCTACAAAGGCCATATCAACGCCGACCAGAAACACAAACTCATCCGCGCCATTGAAGTGACCCCGGCCAATGTGGATGACCGAGTACCGCTTGAGAAGCTGATCGACGCCGACGCGGTGCGATTAGAGAGCGGCAAGACCGTACATGCCGACAAAGGCTACGATGCCAAAGCCACCAGAGAGTTGCTCAAGGCGCAAGGCTTGAGAGACGGCGTTGCCCGCAAAGACGACGCGCAGCGCTACGACCAGACCGACAACCAGAAGCGCAACAAGAGGCTCTCGCGGATTCGAGCGCGGGTTGAGCATGTATTTGGCGGCTGGGAGAAGACGATGGGCAAGCGACTACGCTCGATCGGTGAGACCCGCGCCAAGTCGATGATCGTTGTGCAGGCGACGGTCTACAACCTGCGGCGCTGGATAACCTTGGATGCAAGGATAGACGGGAGAGGTGCGTCTACCGCATGAGAAACACCCTGTTGGGCCGCTTGGTCAGCGGCTAAACAGGCAGGAAACAAAGACCAAACCAAGACAGGCAGGAAACAAAGACCAAACCAAGAAAAAGCGAAGAAATCAACACGACGAGCTAAATGACACTCTCGGCAACGCAAAAAATCGCGATCACGACGCGTGAGCGGAGCAACAGCAGGTTTCGAGAAATTCCCAAAACAACAAAGCCTAATAGGGGCGGGCACTTTCGACCGTTTTTGCCTGAAGATAGCCGTGCCTATTGGGGTTTGCTCATAAGGGCCCCATTTACGAAAATCCTTTATTGGCGGGCAGTTTCAGGGTTTTTGGTCTAAATCTGCCCGTGGATAAAGGAGTTTTGTTTTTGCGCCGACTTAGCAAGAGATGCCCTGGCGTGGGCGATTAACCACATCCGCGCCACCCAAACGCAAAAAGAGAGGAAACCGGTCTTGCGGCGCTCAAGACGAGTCGCTAAACTGCGCGGCGCGGTGGTATGTGCGTTAGCAAACAGTACACAAGAGGATTGCGTCGTTTCCGCTCCCCACACCAACGTAGGTGTTTGGTTGGACGTAAACGCAAATCAAACGGGGGTGGCGAATGTCGTTGTGGAATGTTCTAGCAAGTAACAAGTTCACCCCGCTCAATCTCTCCACGCCGCATTTCAACATCATCTGAACCTGACAATAATGAACACTTCGATGTCCGCACGCTTCGTACCCCTGTTTGCCTTTACCCCGGCGCTGGTGAATGCCACGGCACTTACCTCACCACCCTCGCTACCCTTGCCGGCATGGCCCACACGCCTTGCCCTACCCGTATCACTTGAACGCACCAGCGGGGGTAAGTTCAGTCGCTACGTGGTGTGCATGGTTGCGGCGTTGCTGCTGCTGGTATCTGCCACTGCCAACGCACAGACGGTGGAGGGTGGCGACTACCACAGTTGCGCGGTGGTGAATGGCGGCGTGCAGTGCTGGGGATATAACCTCTACGGCCAACTCGGCAACGGCACCACCGCGAATAGCACCACCCCCGTGCAAGTCATTGGACTCACCAGCGGGGTCACGGCGGTGGCGGCGGGCAGGTTCCATACCTGCGCGGTAGTTAATAGCGGTGTGCGGTGCTGGGGATGGAACTTCGACGGCCAACTCGGCAACGGCAGCACCACAGATCGCACCACCCCCGTGCAAGTCACTGGACTCACCAGCGGGGTCACGGCGGTGGCGGCGAGCAGGTTCCATACCTGCGCGGTAGTTAATAGAGGTGTGCAGTGCTGGGGATGGAACGACTTCGGCCAACTCGGCAACGGCAGCTACACGAATAGCACCACCCCCGTGCAAGTCACTGGACTCACCAGCGGGGTCACGGCGGTGTCCACGGGATCTTTCCACAGTTGCGCGGTGGTCAATGGTGGCGTGCGGTGCTGGGGGGGAAACGGCGACAGCCAACTCGGCAACGGCAGCACCACAGATCGCACCACCCCCGTGCAAGTCATTGGACTCACCAGCGGGGTCACGGCGGTGGCGACGGGAGATTTCCACAGTTGCGCGGTGGTGAATGGCGGCGTGCAGTGCTGGGGGCGGAACGCCAGTGGCCAAGTCGGCAACGGCAGCAACACGAATAGCACCACCCCCGTGCAAGTCAGCGGACTCACCAGCGGGGTCACGGCGGTGGCGCCGGGAGGCACTCACACCTGCGCGGTGGTCAATGGTGGCGTGCGGTGCTGGGGGGGAAACGGCGACAGCCAACTCGGCAACGGCAGCAACACGAATAGCACCACCCCCGTGCAAGTCACTGGACTCACCAGCGGGGTCACGGCGGTGGCAACGGGATTTCTCCACAGTTGCGCGGTGGTGAATGGTGGCGTGCAGTGCTGGGGATCTAACACCGTCGGCCAACTCGGCAACGGCAGCACCACGGGGAGCGCCGTTCCTGTGTCGGTCAGCAAATTTGAGCAAGCCGTCCTCGTTGCTGCCAGCACACCATCAACGGTTGCCTTTGGTGGCACCACCACACTCAGCACCACGGGTGGCTCAGGCACGGGTGCGGTGACATACGCATCAAACAACGCCAACTGCACCATTAGCGGCGCAATGCTCACTGCCGTCGGTGCTGGAACCTGTACCATCACCGCCACCAAAGCCGCCGACACCAATTACACTTTGGCAACCTCGGCGGGCATCACGGTGACGGTCAGCCAAGCGCAAGCCACACTCGTTGCGGTTAGCACACCATCAACGGTTGCCTTTGGTGGCACCACCACACTCAGCACCACAGGGGGCTCAGGCACGGGTGCGGTGACATACGCCTCAAACAACGCCAACTGCACCATTAGCGGCGCAACGCTCACTGCCGTCGGTGCTGGAACCTGTACCATCACCGCCACCAAAGCCGCCGACACCAATTACGCTGCCGCAACCTCTGCGGGCATCACCGTCACAGTGAACCAAGCGACGCAAGCCACACTCGTTGCGGTTAGCACACCATCAACGGTTGCCTTTGGTGGCACCACCACACTCAGCACCACAGGGGGCTCAGGCACGGGTGCCGTGACATACGCCTCAAACAACGCCAACTGCACCATCAGTGGCACCACCCTGACGGCGGCTGCCGTGGGCACCTGTACGGTTACGGCGACCAAGGCCGCCGACACCAATTACACTTTGGCAACCTCGGCGGGCATCACGGTGACGGTCAGCCAAGCGACGCAAGCCACACTCGTTGCGGTTAGCACACCATCAACGGTTGCCTTTGGTGGCACCACCACACTCAGCACCACAGGGGGCTCAGGCACGGGTGCCGTGACATACGCCTCAAACAACGCCAACTGCACCATTAGCGGCGCAACGCTCACTGCCGCAGGTGGTGGAACCTGTACCATCACCGCCACCAAAGCAGCCGACACCAATTACACTTTGGCAACCTCTGCGGGCATCACCGTCACAGTGAACCAAGCGACGCAAGCCACACTCGTTGCGGTTAGCACACCATCAACGGTTGCCTTTGGTGGCACCACCACACTCAGCACCACAGGGGGCTCAGGCACGGGGGCCGTGACATACGCCTCAAACAACGCCAACTGCACCATCGTTGGCACAACGCTCACTGCCGCCGGTGCTGGAACCTGTACCATCACCGCCACCAAAGCAGCCGACACCAATTACACTTTGGCAACCTCTGCGGGCATCACCGTCACAGTGAACCAAGCGACGCAAGCCACACTCGTTGCGGTTAGCACACCATCAACGGTTGCCTTTGGTGGCACCACCACACTCAGCACCACAGGGGGCTCAGGCACAGGGGCGGTGACATACGCCTCAAACAACGCCAACTGCACCATCAGTGGCACCACCCTGACGGCGGCTGCCGTGGGCACCTGTACCATCACGGCGACTAAAGCCGCCGACACCAATTACGCTGCCGTAACCTCGGCGGGCATCACGGTGACGGTCAGCCAAGCCCCCCAAGCCACACTCGTTGCTGCCAGCACACCAGCAACGGTTGCCTTTGGTGGCACCACCACACTCAGCACCACAGGGGGCTCAGGTACGGGTGCGGTGACATACGCATCAAACAACGCCAACTGCACCATCAGCGGTACCACCCTGACGGCGGCTGCCGTGGGCACTTGCACCATCACGGCGACTAAAGCCGCCGACACCAATTACGCTGCCGCAACCTCTGCGGGCATCACCGTCACAGTGAACCAAGCGACGCAAGCCACACTCGTTGCGGTTAGCACACCAGCAACGGTTGCCTTTGGTGGCACCACCACACTCAGCACCACGGGTGGGTCAGGCACAGGGGCGGTGACATACGCCTCAAACAACGCCAACTGCACCATCGTTGGCACAACGCTCACTGCCGCAGGTGGTGGAACCTGTACCATCACCGCCACCAAAGCAGCCGACACCAATTACGCTGCCGCAACCTCGGCAGGTATCACGGTGACGGTCAGCCAAGCCCCCCAAGCCACACTCGTTGCGGTTAGCACACCAGCAACGGTTGCCTTTGGTGGCACCACCACACTCAGCACCACAGGGGGCTCAGGCACGGGTGCGGTGACATACGCCTCAAACAACGCCAACTGCACCATCAGCGGTACCACCCTGACGGCGGCTGCCGTGGGCACCTGTACGGTTACGGCGACCAAGGCTGCCGACACCAATTACGCTGCCGCAACCTCGGCAGGTATCACGGTGACGGTCAGCCAAGCGACGCAAGCCACACTCGTTGCTGCCAGCACACCATCAACGGTTGCCTTTGGTGGCACCACCACACTCAGCACCACGGGTGGGTCAGGCACAGGGGCGGTGACATACGCCTCAAACAACGCCAACTGCACCATCAGCGGTACCACCCTGACGGCGGCTGCCGTGGGCACTTGTACGGTTACGGCAACCAAAGACGCCGACACCAATTACGCTGCCGCAACCTCGGCAGGTATCACGGTGACGGTCAGCCAAGCCCCCCAAGCCACACTCGTTGCTGCCAACACACCAGCAACGGTTGCCTTTGGTGGCACCACCACACTCAGCACCACAGGGGGCTCAGGTACGGGTGCGGTGACATACGCATCAAACAACGCCAACTGCACCATCAGCGGTACCACCCTGACGGCGGCTGCCGTGGGCACTTGCACCATCACGGCGACTAAAGCCGCCGACACCAATTACGCTGCCGCAACCTCTGCGGGCATCACCGTCACAGTGAACCAAGCGACGCAAGCCACACTCGTTGCGGTTAGCACACCAGCAACGGTTGCCTTTGGTGGCACCACCACACTCAGCACCACGGGTGGGTCAGGCACAGGGGCGGTGACATACGCCTCAAACAACGCCAACTGCACCATCGTTGGCACAACGCTCACTGCCGCCGGTGCTGGAACCTGTACCATCACCGCCACCAAAGCCGCCGACACCAATTACGCTGCCGCAACCTCGGCGGGCATCACGGTGACGGTCAGCCAAGCCCCCCAAGCCACACTCGTTGCGGTTAGCACACCATCAACGGTTACCTTTGGTGGCACCACCACACTCAGCACCACAGGGGGCTCAGGCACGGGGGCCGTGACATACGCCTCAAACAACGCCAACTGCACCATTAGCGGCGCAATGCTCACTGCCGTCGGTGCTGGAACCTGTACCATCACCGCCACCAAAGCCGCCGACACCAATTACGCTGCCGCAACCTCGGCGGGCATCACGGTGACGGTCAGCCAAGCGACGCAAGCCACACTCGTTGCGGTTAGCACACCATCAACGGTTGCCTTTGGTGACACCACCACACTCAGCACCACAGGGGGCTCAGGCACGGGTGCCGTGACATACGCCTCAAACAACGCCAACTGCACCATCAGTGGCACCACCCTGACGGCGGCTGGCGTAGGCACTTGCACCATCACGGCGACTAAAGCCGCCGACAGCAACTACACTGTAGCGACGGCTACCGTTAACATCAGCGTCGCAGCCACCGTCCCCGGCGCACCCACCATCGGCACCGCCACGGCAGGTAACGCCCAAGCCAGTGTCATCTTCACCGCACCGGCCAGCAATGGTGGTTCTGCGATCACCAGCTACACCGCCACCTCCAGCCCGGGCAACATCACTGGCACATGTTCGAATACACCCACCCCATGCACCAGCATCACCGTGAGCAGCTTGACCAATGGCACCGCCTACACCTTCACCGTCAGGGCGACCAACAGCGTGGGAACGGGGCCGGCCTCAGCAGCATCAAACAGTGTCACGCCTGTGAACCCGATACAACCACCATCTGCCCCGTCTGCGGGTAACTGTGTGATGAAACTCGGTGTCATTAGCTGTAACTTCGCTGGCGGCGGTGCCGGGTCTGGTAGCGGTGGGACCACCACCGCCCCGATTACGGGCTACCAAATGAGCTGCACCGACTCGACCGGCGCAACCATCGCCACGCAAAACACCACCAGCAGTACATTCGCCTTACCGGCACTTCCGACTGGTCGCGCCTACACCTGCCAAGTCGTCGCCACCAGCGCGGCTGGCCCAAGTGCGCCGCTGACGGCACGCTTTGCAGCGCAGGTGATCCCGCTCGCCATAAGCAGTCAATTTGATTTCACCGGGGCAGGCTTTGCCAACGTATTGCTGCGCGGTACAGTCTCGCAAACCACCGCGTCCGATGAACCCACGCCGAAAGCCGCGACAACCACCCTACAGGTTGGCCGTTGGGATGGCCAGAAGATCGTCTTCTCCACGGTGGATGATGTCGGCGGCGATTGGACACTACTCGGTGTGGGGGACGTCACCGGTAGCGGCAAATCGGCACTAATCTCCAGAAACGCATTGGAGAACGTACGCATTGACCAAACACTGCCACCCGTTGCAGGCACCATCGTACGTAACGCCAAGCTCGACTGGGTCGTCGACGCGGTGGGCGATCTTGATGGTGACGGCAAGGCCGATATTTTATGGCGCTACACGAAGCCGGGCACCAACGATTCCGGCGTCACCTTCGCATGGTTCATGGGCGGCGGCGAGAGCATGGTCGATGGTGTTCAGACCAAGGTCGACCCGAACGTCAATGAAGTCAAGCATCGCGGCGGTGCGCCCTTGAATTGGAGCATAGCCGGCATCATCGACCTCAATGCCGATAGTCGTGGCGATATCGTATGGATTAGCCCCACCAATCAAGTCCGAGCGCTCATGGGGCAAGCTGGCCGTACGTGGGTCAACACCCTGGTCGGACAGATGCCAGCCGGTTACACCATCTTGAAACTCGGCGACATGGACGGCGACGGCAAGGGTGACATCGTCATGCGCGACACCAACGGCAACATCAAGGTGTGGCTCATGAACGGCACCCAAATCAAAGCCACCTACGACATGATTGCCACCGACAAGACCTGGCAGCTCTATGCCGCAGGTGATTTTGATGGTAACGGCGCGATGGATTTTGTGTGGAAGAAACCGGATCGCAAGTTGGTGGTATGGCTGACCAACCCGACCAACATCACGTTCCCATATGTTTATGGGGACGCTGGTGCCGCACCTGATGGCTTGGTGCCGGTGGAGCCGTAGTGCGAACGAGGAATCTCATCCGCTTGTGCCTGCGCCTTGCACGAGGGATTTTCTGTTGAGGATGGAAAAGCAGATTCCTCCGCTACGCTACGCTGCGGTCGGAATGACAGCGCGGGGGCATGGGTGCTCGGGTGGTTCGATGCGTGGGGGGGTGGTTGCCTTTGGGCAGCGACGGATAATTGCGTTTCACCGCCCACTTTTACAAAGTGGTGAAGTAATGCCACATTCAGTTTCTGCCGCATGAGGCTCCTCGCCCCCGCTTGTCATTCCGACGCAAGCCCTTCGGGCGAGGAGGAATCTCATCCGTTTGTAAGTTAAGGGATTGTTTCTGCCAACAATTCGGCCAACAATTCTGCCAACAAATTGGGCTCCCGCCGCCGCGGGAGCGGGGGGATGATTTGTTCGTGTTGAGTGGCCGAACCATCCGCGTGTCCTCGCACCCCCGCCACCGCTTGTCATTCCGACAGAGCCCTTCGGGCGACGAGGAATCTCATCCGCTTGTAAGTTAAGGGATTGCTTCTGCCAACAGTTCTGCCAACAAATTGGGCTCCCGCCCGGCGCAGCCCTCGCCTCTGCTTGTCATTCCGACGCAAGCCCTTCGGGCGACGAGGAATCTCATCCGCTTGCAAGTTGAGGGATTGGTTCTGCCAACAATTCGGCCAACAATTCTGCCAACAATTCTGCCAACAAATTGGGCTCCCGCCGCCGCGGGAGCGGGGGGATGATTTGTTCGTGTTGAGTGGCCGAATCATCCGCGTGTCCTCGCACCCTCGCCTCTGCTTGTCATTCCGACGAAAGCCCTTCGGGCGACGAGGAATCTCATCCGCTTGTAAGTGAAGGGATTGTTTCTGCAAACAATTCTGCCAACAATTCTGCCAACAATTCTGCCAACAAAATTGGGCTCCCGCCGCCGCGGGAGCGGGGGGATGATTTGTTCGTGTTGAGTGGCCGAATCATCCGCGTGTCCTCGCACCCTCGCCACCGCTTGTCATTCCGACGCAAGCCCTTCGGGCGAGGAGGAATCTCATCCGCTTGTGCCTGCGCCTTGCACGAGGGATTTTCTGTTGAGGATGGAAAAGCAGATTCCTCCGCTACGCTACGCTGCGGTCGGAATGACAGCGTGGGTGCATGGGTGCATGGGTGGTTCGATGCGTGGGGGGTTCGATGCGTGGGGGGTGGTTGCCTTTGTGCAGCGACGGATAATTGCGTTTCACCGCCCACTTTTACAAAGTGGTGAAGTAATGCCACATTCAGTTTCTGCCGCATGAGGCTCCTCGCCCCCGTTTGTCATTCCGACGCAAGCCCTTCGGGCGACGAGGAATCTCATCCGCTTGTAAGTTAAGGGGTGGCTTCTGCCAACAATTCTGCCAACAAAATTGGGCTCCCGCCGCCGCGGGAGCGGGGGGATGATTTGTTCGTGTTGAGTGGCCGAATCATCCGCGTGTCCTCGCACCCCGCCTCTGCTTGTCATTCCGACAGAGCCCTTCGGGCGACGAGGAATCTCATCCGCTTGCAAGTTGAGGGGTGGCTTCTGCCAACAATTCCGCTAACAATTCGGCCAACAATTTGGCCAACAATTCTGCCAACAAAATTGGGCTCCCGCCGCCGCGGGAGCGGGGGGATGACTTGTTCGTGTTGAGTGGCCGAATCATCCGCGTGTCCTCGCACCCCGCCTCTGCTTGTCATTCCGACGCACGCCCTTCGGGCGACGAGGAATCTCATCCGCTTGCAAGTTGAGGGATTGCTTCTGCCAACAATTCCGCTAACAGTTCTGGCAACAATTCTGCCAACAAAATTGGGCTCCCGCCGCCGCGGGAGCGGGGGGATGATTTGTTCGTGTTGAGTGGCCGAATCATCCGCGTGTCCTCGCACCCCGCCTCTGCTTGTCATTCCGACAGAGCCCTTCGGGCGACGAGGAATCTCATCCGCTTGCAAGTTGAGGGGTGGCTTCTGCCAACAATTCCGCTAACAATTCTGCCAACAATTCGGCCAACAATTTGGCCAACAATTCGGCCAACAAAATTGGGCTCCCGCCGCCGCGGGAGCGGGGGGATGACTTGTTCGTGTTGAGTGGCCGAATCATCCGCGTGTCCTCGCACCCCGCCTCTGCTTGTCATTCCGACGCACGCCCTTCGGGCGACGAGGAATCTCATCCGCTTGCAAGTTGAGGGATTGCTTCTGCCAACAATTCCGCTAACAGTTCTGGCAACAATTCTGCCAACAAAATTGGGCTCCCGCCGCCGCGGGAGCGGGGGGATGATTTGTTCGTGTTGAGTGGCCGAATCATCCGCGTGTCCTCGCACCCTCGCCTCTGCTTGTCATTCCGACAGAGCCCTTCGGGCGACGAGGAATCTCATCCGCTTGCAAGTTGAGGGGTGGCTTCTGCCAACAATTCCGCTAACAATTCTGCCAACAATTCGGCCAACAATTTGGCCAACAATTCTGCCAACAAAATTGGGCTCCCGCCGCCGCGGGAGCGGGGGGATGACTTGTTCGTGTTGAGTGGCTGAATCATCCGCGTGTCCTCGCACCCACGCTTCTGCGCCCCGTTCGTATCGGCCCCCATTTATACCCCCTTCAATCGCCCTCGTCCGGCCGAGCGCGCACGGTAAACGGGGGATCGGTTGCCTGCTATGCTGTGGTCGTTCAGGCGAAAAATCGTTCGCCCATTTCCCTGCTTTCGAACGCGCTCCCATGAGATGTTCAGGCTAGCGCAGACCTGAAGCCGCTTCATTTTTTTGTCAACTGGGATGTTTGATTCCATGAGTACCGTTCCTCCGCCCCTCGAAGCGTTAATCCAACTGGTGACGGCCAGATTTCCCCCACTGGCGCATTTGCCATCGGCCACACTCGCACGTACGGTCGCCGCTGCCCACTATCAGCGGATGGCAGTCGGTGAGCGGCTCTTTTCACCAGACATGCCTTGTGGAGGATTTCCGCTTCTGCTGGAAGGGCGGGTGCGGGTGGTGCGTGAGGCGTCTAACGGGCGGTCGATTGCGCTCTATACGGTCGAAGCCGGCGAGCTTTGTATCGCCTCCGCACAGGCGATGTTTCACCGTCCCGGACTGATGGCCAATGGTTATGCAGAGACCCCGCTCACGGTACTGGTGTTGAGCCCCGAGACCGTGGATGAACTGCTCGCCACAGAGGTGGACTTTCGTAAATTCTTTTTTGGATTGATCAGTGAGCGGCTGTCGGATTTGATGCTCGCCGTTGAGGCGATCGCGTTCTTGAAGCTCGACCAGCGCATCGCACGTTTGCTCGTAGAACGTGGGCCGCGTGTCGTGATGACACACCAAGCTATTGCGGACCAACTCGGTGTGGCGAGAGAAATGGTGTCGCGTGTGATGCGGGGGTTCTCGGAGCGCGGCTGGATTACCCAGTCCCGCGAAGCCATTGAGGTTACTGATGTTGTGGCGCTCGATGAAGTTTCGCAGGGTTAGAGGCAACTGAGTCCATTCGCTTAGTAACAAACGTCACAGACCACTGGCACAAAGCGGCGCAGAATGCACGCCATATCTTATGGAGGTGCGCATGATCCTGCAACTGTTTGACCAAGACTCTTCGACGCTGACCTACATCGTTGCCGACGCCACCACGCGTGAGGCTGCCATCATCGACCCGGTGTTGGGGCAGTTGTCCCGCGATCTTGGCGAAATTGAGCGACACGGATTCACGCTGCGCTGGATACTGGATACACATGTTCATGCCGATCACGAAACCGGTGCGAACGCACTCAAGTCAGTCACCGGTGCATCGAGTGCAGTTGGTGCGGCGTGTGAATCTGCCGGGCATGATCGAATGCTGGTTGATGGCGACATCATCGACATCGGCTCGACCAAGATTGCTGTGATTGCGACGCCTGGGCATACGCCGGGGAGTATGAGCTTTTTGGTACAAGACAATGTACAAGACAACATACAAGGCAACATACAAGGCAACATACAAGGCAACGTATTCACCGGCGATGCGTTATTGATCGAAGGTTGTGGCCGCACCGATTTTCAGAATGGCAGCAGCGACGATTTGTTCCACAGCGTGACGCAGCGCCTGTTTACGCTACCGGTCGCTACTGTCGTTTGGCCGGGTCACGACTACCGCGGACGGGCGAGCTCGACGATTGGCCACGAAAAAAGCCATAACCCACGCTTTGCGGGTAAAGACCGTGACGCGTTTCGGGAGATCATGGCCGGTCTGCATCTCGCGCCACCTAAACACCTTGCAAAAGCCGTACCGGCGAACCGCTCCGGTGGCGCGTTACACGCAGGCGAGCCGGTGCTGCCGATGATCCAGCCGGCGCAGTTTGTATTGCAATTTGATCCTAAGCTCGACGCGCTTGTTGATTTGCGCGATTCCGCAGATACCCAATGTGAACCATTCGAAAATGCGGTGTGCCTCAGCACGACCGACATACCGAAGATGCGGGCAATCGCGTCCAATGCACGCACGCTTTATGTTTTGTGTCGCTCGGGCCGACGTTCGCTGGTCGCCACTGAGGCGCTGGTGAAAGCTGGCGTGACTAATGTATGTAATGTCACCGGCGGCGTCCTCGCGCTGAGTGCATCGCGAGCCACCATGAATCAAGGGGCGGCAGCACATGATTGATTCTCATTGGGCACCTTGGTTGAATGCGGTCATCGGTGGTTCGCTGATTGGTCTGGCGAGCGGCGGGTTAATGTTGTTCAACGGCCGTATCGCCGGTATCTCCGGAATCTTCCACCAAACGGTGGCGGGTTCCCGCGAGGCTTGGCGATGGATGTTTCTGGTCGGCTTGGTATTGGCCGGTGTTGTTGCGGTGCTGCTCTATCCGTCGGTATTACCGGCGGTATCGACAGCGTCGCCAGCCACAGGCGGGGCGCTGAAGGTGATGGCGGCGGGGCTGTTGGTCGGCTTCGGCACGCGTATGGCGAGTGGCTGCACCTCAGGCCATGGCGTGTGCGGCTTGGCTAGATTTAGCCTGCGCTCATTGGCGGCGGTGGTGACGTTTTTGACCATTGGCATCTTGGTGACCTTTCTCATCGGTGTCGTCGGAGGTCGCGCATGAAACATCTCGCGTCTTCAATTGCCGCGCTGGTATTGGGCTTTATCTTCGGTTTGGGGTTGATCGTCTCCGGCATGGTTGATCCGGCCAACGTGAAGCGTTTTTTAGACGTCACCGGCCAAACCTACGGCGCATGGCGACCGCAACTGCTGGCGGTGCTCGGTGCCGGCATGATGGTGACCACCATGATCTATCTGGTGGCCAAGCGGCGGAAACACCCCTTGGTGGAAGCAGGCTTTCACTGGCCGCACGCGACGGCCATTGATCGGCAGTTGACCGTAGGCTCTGCGCTGTTTGGTGCGGGCTGGGCATTGGCGGGTTACTGTCCGGGCCCGGCGTTGGTGGCGGTGGGATCGTTTTCGTCTGACGCGGTGATCTTTGTGGTGGCGATGGCGGCGGGTGGCTTCTTGCAACATTTCTTGCAACATCAGTTGGCGGCGCACTGATGGGCGATCTTGATGCCCCGCACGTGTTGTTCGCCGACGCCGCGGGCGAGCTGTGAAATACTCAGGCTAGTGCAGTCTATGCGGGCATTCATGGATGGGGCTGAAGATATGCCGACGACCACTGACGACCGCATAATGCGGCCTATCCAATTTTTCATTTTTCATTTTTCATGCTTCATTCTTCATTCTTCATTCTTCATTCTCTATAGCGCCCGTTTGTGCTGACCTTCGATAACCGATTCCGCCGCGAACTCCCCGGCGACCCAGAAACATCGAATACCACTCGCCAAGTCAAAGGTGCGGTGTGGTCGCCAGTGATGCCAACCCCAGTTGCCGCGCCACGGCTGATCGCCTCTTCACACGAGATGGCCGACGAGTTGGGGTTGAGTGCGGCAATGATGCAGAGCGCGGAAGTCGTCAACGCCTTGGGTGGGAACGGTGTGCTTTCGGGTAGTGAGCCGTATGCGACAGTCTATGGCGGTCACCAGTTTGGTCACTGGGCAGGGCAGCTTGGTGATGGACGCGCGATCTATCTCGGCGAAGTATTGAACGCTTCGGGTAAACGGTATGAATTGCAACTCAAAGGCGCAGGGCCGACGCCTTACTCGCGTCGAGCCGATGGCCGCGCAGTGTTACGTTCCTCCATCCGCGAATTTTTGTGTAGTGAGGCCATGTTTCATCTTGGTATTCCCACCACACGCGCACTGAGTCTGGTTGCGACCGGCGACAAAGTCGTGCGGGATATGTTTTATGACGGCAATCCTGAGCGTGAGCCGGGTGCGATTGTGTGTCGTGTTGCGCCGTCGTTCACACGTTTTGGCCATTTTGAAATTCACGCGGCACGTAATGACACTGCATTGTTGAAGCAGTTGGTCGAATTCACCATCGTGCGAGATTTTCCTGAGCTTGATTTGCCGGCTGATCCGATTGATCGCGCGGGCGAGTGGTTTGGTGTCGTTGCTGAACGCACTGCCGTCATGGTCGCACACTGGATGCGAGTGGGCTTTGTGCACGGCGTGATGAACACCGACAACATGTCCATCTTGGGCCTCACGATTGACTATGGCCCGTATGGTTGGATTGATAACGTCGATCCCGGCTGGACGCCCAATACGACGGATGCAGAAGGCAAGCGCTACTGTTATGGTCGGCAGCCGGAAATTGCACGATGGAATTTGGAGCGGTTGGGTTCGGCATTGCTCATGGTGACGGATGAAGATTCTCCCGACGCTATCCGCATGGCCGACCTATTGCAAACCGGCATGAACCGCTACGATGCCGCGTTTGACCTTGCGACGCGAAACAACCTTGCTGGAAAATTCGGTTTTGCCGCTTGGCGTGAAGAAGACGCCGCGCTGGTGAACGACGGGTTTCGGTTGCTGGCGGACGCCGACGTGGATATGACGATCTTCTTTCGACAACTCGCGAAGGTAGAGGCGGAAGTTGGTGCGGGTGTGGAGGCAAATCGTGCGCTGCTCGCCGCTGCGTTCTACCGTGAAGACCTTCGCGACATCCATCAAGCAGCATTCGATATGTGGCTGGGACGCTACCTTGTTCGTGTCAAAGAGGATGACTTCGTGCAATCTGATCGGGCAGCGTTGATGAGTCGCTTTAATCCGTTGTACGTGATGCGCAACTACCTCGCACAGCAGGCAATAGAGCTCGCCACGGAGGGCGACAACAGCATGGTCAACGAGCTGCTCGATGTCATGCGGCACCCTTATGAAGTTCAGCCAGGCCGCGAACGCTTCGCCGAGAAACGCCCCGATTGGGCGCGACATAAGGCGGGGTGTTCGATGTTGTCGTGTAGTTCATAGATTGGCGTGTTGCCAGAAAAGCGATTGGAATTGAACGATTGCCAAGCGTGTGGAAAGTGCGCGAGTTGTGCAGAATCGGCCAATAGCAGACGTAGCGCGTGGCCGCCTAGCTGACCAAATTTCTGAGGCGCCCTGAAAGAAGCGCCAGGCTTGCACATAACTTTTTCGTTCTGGCGCTGACATTTGCTGACTTCCCGGTTGTAAAAACACTTCGATGTAATCAAACAAATCAGCCTGAACCTCGCCGCGAGTCTGATAGCGCCGATGGAAGACTCGCTCATTCTTCAGGCTGTTGAACCAGCTTTCCATCGGCGCACTATCCCAGCAATTGCCTTTACGACTCATGCTCGATACCGCCTTCATATTGGCGATGAACGCTTGGCACTCATGGGAACTTCTCGAAACCGTCGCGAGCGGGCACATTTCGCGCCTGCGGTGCTCGCCGTACACGGGGTACGTGTCCCGTGTTTGCCAAACCCAGCTCTCGCGCCACGTCTGCCTGCTTCTTGCCTGCTACTTCCATCCGCTGAATCGCTGCTTGCTTAAATTCCAGCGTGTAGGTCTGCTTCGGTAATCGTTTCATTTCCGCACCCTCCAATATCAGGATTATCCTGCTATCGTTCGTACCCGAAATACGCAACCAACCTCATTTTGACCGGCTTATTTATACTTCTATATCCCCAGAAGCTATTTTTAGTAATAAGTCGTCTATTTTCCCCACAACTTCACTTTTGTTTTTTGATTTATATACCACAATAGGTGTTGACCAATCTTCATCAGCGATTACTTGTAAAAGATAGCTGCCTTCCGGGTTTGCTTCTGGTGTCCAACCTAAGTCTAAAATTATATTTTTATTAAAGTGTTTTAGCTGGAGTAAATCTTGTAAAAACAACTCCCATACGTCACCATCTGGTAATCCGTCCAAATATATATTTGAGTTTGGCTCAATATCATAAAATTGGTTCCATGTAACCGTCCAACCTGTTGGAATTTTCAAAGATTGCAAGGGCACATCTTTTAATTTGATGGTTTTCATGCTGATTCCGTTGCTAAGTCCTAAGTCATAACTCTATCGTGAATATTGGAGACGGCAATTTTTATTTCTTCCTTAATCGTGATGGCTAAATTTTGCCTCTTTTGTAAAGAATCTAAGAGTTCCAAGTCTTCTACACTACCAATATCGCCTATAGTACCCACAAAGGCTTCTAATAAATCATCGCTAGCATTGTTTAAATCTATAATTTGCTTTAGTTTTTTAACTGTCTTATCGCTAATGCTGGTACACCCCAATAGCCCAACTATTGATGGGGGGCCCATTGGGCAGAGATTTTGAAGCAAAGCCTCTGTCAAATCAGCCGGGTATTTTCTAGAATACCATGTGGCAATAAGTTCATCCAAAGTTTCCCAGAGGGGATCGCCTTCAGCTTCTAGCTTAACCAGAGCTTCTACTAATTGATTTGCAGATATTGATCCGAGTCGATGAACTTCTTCTTCCATTTCAACATAAACATCTTCAATAGATAAGAATGGGCCTAATGGAAAGCTCCATCTCTGAAGTTTGTTTCGCAAGATTGTAATATCCATAAACGATTTCTCTGGTAAAGATTTAGAAATTATACGAGTTTCTGACTTAATGCCCCGCCGCCGGTAGCGAGCAGGTTGGGCTTACGTCCTATCACGCCCAACGTCTTATCAAGCCCAACGCTTTGTTCGCATTATTACAACGCCAGTCTGCAAGAAATGGCGGACTTTTCTAGTTTCAGATGGTACGGCTGGCGGGGAGGAGGTCAGTTGGTTTCGAGCCCGACGCATCGGCGCGCTTAAAATGACCGATTACCCCTAGAGCCCAGCCCTTGTTCTCCTACTTCGAAAAACTCGTTAATCCCTACCCCGAAGCCGCACCCGGACCGACCCCGGCGACCTTCGGCGCATTCATGTGGGCGGCGTCCAAGGGGTTGCGTCCATACCTGCTTGGCATGACGCTTTGCACGGCTGCCATCGGCGTGTTTGAAGCGTATCTATTCAGCATGCTGGGCGATGTGGTGGATTGGCTTGCAAAGGCAGAGCCTTCCCAACTCTGGACGACACATCGCACGCATTTGCTCATCCTCGCGGCAATTTTGATTGCGAGCCCATTGGTGCAGGCGCTTCAGGCGCTACTCAAGCATCAAGCCATGGCGGGTAACTTCCCGATGCTTCTCCGTTGGCGCTTTCATCGCCACATGCTGAGTCAAAGCCTGAGTTTCTATCAGGATGAATTTGCAGGTCGCGTGGCGACGAAGGTGATGCAAACCGCACTCGCGGTGCGTGATGTGTGGATGATTTTGGCCGACATCATGGTGTTTGTGCTGATCTATTTTGTGACGATGATTGCCATTGTTGGCAACTTCGATTTGTGGATTCTTGGCCCGTTTCTCGGCTGGCTGGTGCTTTATGTGTTGGCGGTGATTTATTTTGTACCACGCTTGGCGAAGGTCGCACAAGAACAGGCGGATGCGCGCTCGCTGATGACGGGCAGGGTCACGGATGCCTATACCAACATCGCCACCGTCAAGTTGTTTTCGCATACCAATCGCGAAGCGGGTTATGCGAAGTCTGCGATGCAGGATTTCATGCAGACGGTGTACCAGCAGTGGCGCATGATCACTGCCTTTGAAGTGATGAATCAAACCTTGAGTGTGTTGCTGATCGGCTCAACCGCTGGTGTCACGCTTTGGCTCTGGACGAAGGGGGAAGTCGGTGTGGGCGCGGTGGCGGCCGCCACGGCCATGGCATTGCGTTTGAACGGTATCTCGCATTGGGTGATGTGGGAATTTGCCGCGCTGTTTGAACACGTCGGTACGGTGCGTGATGGGATGACCATACTCTCGCGGCCGCAGAGCATTGTGGATAAGCCTGATGCAAAGGCGTTACAGGTCACGAAAGGTGAAATTCAGTTTGACAACGTGACATTCAACTATGGTGGTAATCGGAAGGTGATCGATAGCTTGAGCCTGATCATTCGTCCTGGTGAGAAGATCGGTTTAGTTGGCCGTTCCGGTGCGGGTAAATCGACCATCGTGAATTTGTTGTTGCGCTTCTACGATGTGGGCAGTGGCCGCATATTGATTGACGGTCAAGACATTGCGAACGTGACACAAGATAGCCTGCGAACCCACATTGGCATGGTGACGCAAGATACGTCTTTGATGCACCGCTCGGTGCGCGACAACATTGTCTACGGTCGGCCGGATGCAACCGATGAAGACATGATCGCTGCCGCAAAACGCGCCGAGGCGCACGAGTTTATTCAGCAACTCACCGACCCCAAGGGACGGCAAGGATACGATGCACATGTGGGCGAGCGGGGCGTGAAACTCTCTGGCGGTCAGCGCCAGCGCATCGCGATTGCGCGGGTGAAGTTAAAAGACGCGCCGATTTTGTTGCTCGATGAAGCGACCAGCGCACTAGATTCGGAAGTTGAAGCCGCGATTCAGGCGAGCCTCTATAAACTCATGGAAGGCAAAACTGTGGTCGCCATCGCCCATCGGCTCTCAACCATCGCGGCGATGGATCGGTTGATCGTGCTGGACCAAGGCCGCGTGGTGGAGACCGGCGACCATCAAAGCCTGCTCAAGCAAGACGGGCTCTATGCAAGGCTGTGGGCGCATCAAAGCGGAGGATTTTTGGGGGATGCACTCGACGACACAGAGCTGCGCGACCTTTGTACTACGCCTATCATGGTGGCGAGCCACTAACTGCGCGTCCGTCGGACAATCACCACAACCAATCCCCTACGTTTACATCAACCAGGAAAACGCCCCATGGACTTATCCCGCTTCCCACGTCGTCGTTACACCCCCTTCGCAACACCGATTGAGTTGTTGCCAAATCTGACCAAGGCGCTGGGTGGACCGAACATTTACATTAAGCGCGACGACATGCTGGGGCTATTCCCCGGTGGTAACAAGACGCGCAAGTTGGAGTTTTTGGTTGCCGATGCATTAGCCCAAGGCGCGGATACGCTCATCACCTGTGGCGCGCCACAATCGAATCACTGTCGTATCACGCTTGCCGCAGCGGCTAAAGAAGGTTTGAAGTGTCGCTTTGTGATTGAAGAGCGCATCCCGAATAGTTATGACGAAGACGCCAACGGCAATCACTTTATGTTTCGGCTGATGGGGGTTGAAGATATCACCGTCGTACCCGCAGGCAGCGATATGTTGGCCGCTATGCAAAAAGTGTCGGATGATCTCGCGTCGCAGGGCCGCAGGGGCTACATCATCCCAGGAGGTGGCTCGAACGCCATTGGCGCACTCGGGTATGTTGCCTGTGTGCAGGAAATGTTGGCGCAGTTGTTTGAACAGGCGCTAACGATTGATCACATCATCGTCGGTTCGGGTAGTTCCGGCACGCACGCGGGCATGGTCGCGGGCATGTACGGCATGAATGCGCACATTCCGATTACTGGCATTGGTGTGAGTCGCGATCCTGAAAATCAGGAACCCCTCGTATATCGCGAAGTATTGGCGACGGCCAAACTATTGAATATGCATGGCGAGCCGCCACGCGAGTTGGTCAAAACAGACGGCGGCTATTGGCGACCGAAATACTCTTTGCCGAACCAGCGCATGGTCGAAGCGGTGCAAATGCTGGCGCAGCTTGAGGGCATTCCGCTCGATCCGACCTACACCGGAAAAATCATGGCAGGGTTGATCGGCATGGTTCGCGCTGGCGCATTCGGAAAAGATGACAACGTCTTGTTCATCCACACCGGCGGTATGCCGTCATTGTTTGCGTCACCTGAGACCGTCTTGGGGAGGGTGCCAGTGACGCACGTCTGAGTCTGAGCGGCTCACTTGAACATTTTATGGGGATCGCGTTTGGCGTGCCTAGACGCCGCGGGCGGCCCATGAAACATTCCAGCGAGAGCATACGCCCAGGCCATTGAAGTCTTTATCATGTCAGCGCAAAGATATGTGATAGTGGGCGGTGTATTTTTTTGGGTGCCCTATGAACACATCATTTTTATTCAAAGCGCGTGGCGCCATTGTATTTTCGGCGTTGGCGTTTGCACATTCGTCGATTGCCGTAACGGCCCCAGCAACGGTGTCGCACATCATTACGATTCAGAACAAAGTTGCAGGCAAACAAACGGTGACCAAACTTGCCGGCGGCAAGATCAAGACCGAATTCAGCTACCGGGAGAACGGGCGCGGCCCTGACATCTTCGAGGAAATTACAGTCGATGGCAACGGCCAGATGACCTATTTCAACGCAACCGGAAAATCCACCTTCGGCGCGCCGATTGCCGAAACTTTTACACGCAAGAACGGCAAAGCGACGTGGCAATCGAAGGCGGATACGGGTGCGGCTGCCGGTGCTGCGTCATCGATGTATGTACCCGTTGAAAGCAGTATGGAGACCAGCGCAATCACGGCGCGTGCCCTGCTCAAGGCTAAAGACGGCAAGCTCGATGCGCTGCCAAGCGGACAGCTATCCATTTCTAAGATTTTGGATTCCACCGTCACCAACGACAAGGTGAAAAAGCCCGTGACCTTGTATGCAATCACCGGTTTTGGTTTGGAGCCCACATATCTTTGGATGTGGAAAACAGCGAATCCCGCGACATCTGGCATGCTCGGTGTCGTGTCGCCCGGCTTCTCCGCATTGGAGTCGGGCTGGGAATCGAACGCTGAAGCATTACTCAAACTCCAATTACAGGCCGATGGCATCACGCTGAAGAAGCTCGCAGACAACTACGTGAAAAAACCTACAGGGTTGACGGTGTTTCGCAACATTCGTTGGTTTGATTCTGAGGCGGCCCAAATGCGCGGCCCGTCGGACGTCTACATAAATCGCGGCAAGATCGCTGCTGTCTATCCGGCCAGCTCAACCATACGCGATGCTGCGACGGTAATCGACGGAACAGGTCGCACGCTGTTGCCGGGCTTGTTTGATATGCATGGCCACACTGCCCCTTGGGATGCGGTGCTGCAAGTAGCAGGCGGCGTAACCACGCTACGCGACATGGGCAATATCAATGAAGCGCTCGCCGATCTCACGACTAAAATCGATGCTGGTGCCTCCATCGGCCCGCATATTGTGCCGACGGGCTTCATTGAAGGTGACAGCCCATACAAAGCCAGCAGCGGTATCACCGTCAAGAATGTCGATGAGGCAAAACGTGCGATCGACTTTTACAGCCAGAACGGCTTCCGCCAAATCAAGCTTTACAACTCGATGCGCCCGGAGTGGATTGCACCGATCACGGCCTACGCCAAAGAGCGCGGCATTCGTGTCAGCGGGCACATTCCGGCCTTTATGCGTGCCGAAGAAGCGGTGCGTGCCGGCTACGACGAAATCCAGCACATCAACCAAGTCATTCTTAACTTTCTGGTGAAGGGTGACGACGATACACGTACCTTGTTGCGCTTCTACTTAGTCGGTGACAACGCCAACCAAATCGATCTTGAGTCAGCGCAGGTGAAGGACTTCATCAAGCTGCTGGTTGAGCGCAAGACGGCGGTTGACCCGACCATGACCGCGTTTGAAGCAATGTTCTTGCAACGCCAGGGGGCAGCCAATCCGTCGTTTAAGTTTGTGGCGAACAACGTACCACCGACAATTCGTCGTGCGTGGCTCACCAACTCGATGGATGTGACGGACAAAAATGAGGCGGCGTTCAAAAAATCTTATCAAAAATTGATGGATTTCGTGAAGCTGATGCACCAAGCAGGGGTGCCGTTGCTGGCGGGCACAGATGACATCGCTGGTTTCACCCTTCACCGCGAACTTGAGTTGTACGTAATGGCGGGAATCCCGCCAGCCGAAGTGCTGAAGATCGCGACATGGAACGGTGCCAAGTACTCGCAGGTGCTCGAACGCACCGGCTCGATCACCGTTGGCAAAGATGCGGATTTGATCTTGGTCGAGGGCGACCCATCCAAGAACATCAGCGATATTCGCAAGGTGAGTTTAGTGATGAAGTCGGGCGCGATTCATTTTCCGTCGGAGTTGTACAGCACGCTGGGCGTGAAGCCGTTTGTGGCGGCGCCGACGTTGACGCAAGTGAAGGCGCCGACTGATGCGAAGTAGTGAAACGAAAAGTCCAATATCGGCGGGCAGTTTGGGGCGAAAATGTCTGAAAACACCCGCCGAATGGACACTTTACCGATTTGGGAGCTTCTAAAAACCGTCGCGAGCGGGTGAAGTTGGCAGTGAGGAGCGGACACGTACCCAGTGTACGGCGACGAATTTGACACACGCGGGAGCTGACAGATTCGCCCGCGCAGCAGGTTTATAGAAGTGCCCTTTTGTAATCCTAAGCGCCTGCGCGTCCCTGACCCAAGTGCAGGGTCATTGCGGTGCGGGTGGGGGGCTTCCTGAAAACACGCCGCCCGGGTGTTTGACCAATACGCGCCTTGCTCCCGCACGTATTTGGCAAACACGGCCTGCGCTGCTGTGGTCGGTCAGGCAAAAAATGGCTCACCCGCTTAACCGCTCCCCGCTGCCCCCATAAAATGTTCAGCCTTGCGCGTCGGTGGTGAGTGTGTCACTGCCTGACTTGAGCAGTGAGAAAAATCCCAACGCCACGTCTTAAATATGTACGATTAGTCCAATTATTGACAAAAAGTGTAGTTTCAAACATAATTTACACATGGCGAAGAAAACAAAGAAAACAAAAGAGCAAAAACTGTTGCTCGATCAATTAAAGCAAGTCGCGCACGGCGTGGGGGCGACGTTCGCACCATTTTGCGAGGTAGTGGTACACGACTTGCTTGACCCCAAGCATGCCGTCCTGGCGGTTCACAACAACCTGTCGGGGCGCCAGATTGGCAGCGCTGCCACCGAGTTGGGCTTGGCGCGTATTCTTGATCCTGACTACCCGCAGGTGCTCCCCAATTACGCAAACCAGTTTGCGGATGGTAGGCCCGTCAAGAGTACGTCGATTGGGATAAAGGACGCCGATGGGCACTACATTGCGGCGCTATGCTTGAACTTAGATTTGTCGCTATTCAAGGGCTTGCAAAGCGCCATGAGTCAGTTTGTCGCGGTGGATACGGATGCCGTTCATGGCGAGTCGCTGGACCCGGCCAATGCAGAGGCAATCCGTCAACGCATTGACAGATATGCGGCCCGACTACTCAAAACTCCGCGCACTCTTAAAGTGGAAGAACGCCGAGCGTTACTCAAGGCGCTGAAGGCTGATGGTTTGCTGGAAGTGCGTAGGTCGATGGAAACCGTGGCGGCGTACTTAGGCGTTTCGCGCGCATCGGTGTATGGCTATGCCAAGTAACGCGCGCCTGTTGCTGCTTGACAAGGATGCAGTCATGCACTTGTTGGAGCCCACTGCGGTGCTCGAAGCGGTGCGCGAAGCATTTGTTCTTCACAGCCAGAATGAAGGACGTGTTTTTCCGGTGGTGCGCGAAGCGCTCTCGACCGGGGGAATCTTTGGCATTAAATCCGGTGATGTGCCAAAGCAAGGTCTATTGGGGTTCAAGGCGGCAGGGTTTTGGCCGAGAAACAAAGAAGTGGGTAGCGAGCCGCACCAAGCCACGATATTGCTGATCGACCCCGAAAACGGGCGTCCTATTTGCTTGATTGACGGCAACGCCATTACGACGGCACGTACCGGTGCTGCCGGCGGCATTGGCCTTGGGCTCTTGGCGCGCCCAAATTGCGCCAGTGCATGTGTATTCGGCGCGGGGGTTCAAGCACAAATTCAATTGGAATTTGCATTACGCCTGATGCCTACGTTGACCACCGTGCGCTACCTGACGGGCATTGATGCACCGAGCAGCGCATTTGAAACGCATTTTTCTGGGCGATGCAATTTGCAGTTTGTGACCGATGCCAACGCAGCCGTATCCCAGAGCGACGTGATTATCACCGCGACGCCTGGTCGTGGCCCGCTGTTTGATGCCGATGCAGTCAGGCCCGGTACGCATTTGAACTGCGTTGGTGCAGACACCAAAGGCAAGCGTGAGTTGCCACCCTATTTGCTGCAACGAGCCCGACTCTTTGTGGACGATAAAGTACAAGCGCGCTCTATCGGAGAAACGCAATGGGCACCACATACGCACTGCGATGAGATTGGGGATGTGTTGACCGCAAAAGTCCCGCTCAATCGCCAGCCGACCGATATCACCGTTTTTGATATGACAGGTCTGGCGCTGCAAGACCTCACGGTCGCGCGCCTTATTCATCGCGGCGCAATGCAACAGGGTGTCGGGACAAGCATTGCTTGGCCTTGGTAGCACAAGCCGATCGAATCGCCCCATTTCGTGATTGCCCGTAATTTTTAGATACCGCCATGCTAAATAGCACTGATCTGGAAACGCCCCTTTTGCTGCTCGATGAACAACGAATGCAGCACAACATCGAGCGCATGCAATCACGCATGACAGCGCTGGGGGTGCGGTTTCGCCCCCATGCCAAAACCAGTAAGTGCCCGGAGGTCGTGAAGCGGCAGCTTGCCGCCGGCGCACGGGGCATCACCGTGTCCACACTCAAAGAGGCGGAGCGTTTTTTTGCTGCGGGAATTGACGACATTCTCTACGCGGTCGCCATTGTGCCGAGCAAGTTGGACCACGCCTTGCGCTTGGTGCGGCAAGGGCTCAAGCTGACGCTATTGGTGGAATCAGTTTGGGCGGCAGAGCGGCTATCGCAGCATGGCATACAACACGGCCATTGTTATGACGTGCTGATCGAGGTGGATACCGATGGCCACCGCTCGGGGATCAAGCCGCAAGACCCCCAGCTCGGTCTTGTGGCTCATGCACTGCGCGTAGAAGGTGGCGAAGGCGCACGCCTCAGGGGCGTATTGACCCATGCCGGCAGCTCCTATGCGTTACGCACCCCCGAGGAACTCGCGGCGATGGCCGAGCGTGAACGCGCTGGTTGCGTCGATGCCGCCCAACGCCTGCGCGCGCAGGGGCACCCTTGCGATGTGGTGAGCGTTGGTTCCACGCCTACGGCGTTAAGCGCAAAGTCCTTGGAAGGTGTGACGGAAGTGCGCGCGGGTGTTTACGTATTTTTTGACCTTGTCATGGTTGGTGTGGGCGTCTGTGCGGTGGACGATATCGCGGTGTCGGTCCTGTGCACGGTCATCGGACATCGCCCAGACGTGGGGTGGGTCATTACAGACGCGGGGTGGATGGCCATGAGTCGAGATCGCGGCACCCAGAAGCAAGCCTGCGATTATGGCTACGGGCTGGTTTGTCACGACAGCGGCACGCCTATCCCTGAACTCATCTTCAACGAGGCCAATCAAGAGCACGGCGTACTCCAATGGAATGGTGACGATACGCGTCGTATTGAGGAGCGGTTTCCGGTGGGTTCGCGCCTGCGCATCCTCCCCAACCATGCATGCGCCACAGGTGCGCAGCATGAGTGCTACATGGCGCTGCCGTCTTCAGGAGGGGTGCCGCAGCGCTGGGACAGATTCCATGGCTGGTAATCAATTCGCTTCCCGGCTGATCTATGTTGCTGGCGTGAAGTCGTTCGCGGCTGCGCCGACGTTGATGAATGTAAAAGCACCGGTTGATGCGAAGTAGTCCCCCATTTGAAAAGTCTAATAACCACGGGATTTTTCAGTCGTTTTTATCTGAAACTGCCCGTCTTTATTGGGGTTTGTTTTTTGAGATATTCAGGCTAACTCTGCACCCACGGCAATCCCGCATGGCGCCAACCGCCGCGATTGCTGCGCTGTCCTTGCTCATCAAGATCGCCCTCAAAGCCGCCGATGATGTTGTAGGCCTTCTTATATCCGGCGGCCGCAGCAGCAACTCCCGCCGCGTGAGAACGCACCCCACTTCGGCAAAGTAGCAACACGATATCGTCCGGCGACGCGACAACCCGCAGTTGCTCAATGAAGTTTGGATTGTTGACGCCATCGGGATAGATTTTCCAAGAGATCAAACTTGAACCCCGCACCCGACCGACGTATTCATGTTCAAACGCAAACCGCACGTCAATGATTTTTGCGCCCGCTTGTTGCAACTGGTGCGCTTCCTCAGGCGTGACTTCCCCCGCGTAGGGAAGTGACTTTGCGTCGCCGCGTGTTGCGGCTTGGGTGAGCGTTATCTGAAGCTCTACTGGCGTTGGTGCCGGAGTCGTTATAAGTGTCATGGTAGGTCGGGAAGAGGCGGGAGCGTTGTTGCTGAGATGCGCCCCGCCCGTTCGCATCAAAAAAACTTACCAGTGAATACCCTGCGTAATTTGCGCAAACGCCACTGCTTCGGGCGTCATCTCAACTTCCTTCGTCGCTTCACCCTTCTTGCCCTGCGCCGCAGTGGAATCGGGGAACATGCGGAACGCCGCGTTCAGGATAATCTGGGTGAGTTTCGGCGAGATGGCGTGTAACACTGCCCCCGCAATACCTAAGCGCGTGGCGATGCGCACAGGCTTGTAGACAATTGCTTCGACTACCAAGTCAGCCGCTTGTTCGGGCGACAACGTCGGCACCGAGTTGTACATCTTGGTCGGCGCGATCATCGGTGTGCGTACCAGCGGCATGTTGATGGTGGTGAAGTGGATGTTGTTATCCACAAACTCGGACGCGGCCGAACCGGCGAATGCATCAAGCGCGGCTTTGGAGGCGACGTAGGCGGAGAAACGCGGCGCTTGTGTCAGCACACCAATCGATGAAATATTGATGATGTGGCCGCTGTTTTGTTTCATCATCGCTGGCAAAAAGCCCATGATGAGTCGCAAGCTGCCGAAGTAATTCAACGACATGGTGCGCTCAAAGTCATGGAAGCGGTCGAACGAGTTGGCAATACCACGACGAATCGAACGACCCGCGTTGTTCACCAGATAGTGGCAGGTGCCAAAATCTTTCAACACGGCAGCAACCAGTTTGTCGCAGTCGTCCAAGCTCGAAAGATCACACGAGTAGAACTTCGCGGTACCTCCTGCCGCCTTGATCTTGGCGAGAGTCTCTTTCGCCTTTTCGGGGTCGCGCGCCACGATGACAACCTTGGCACCGGCTTCCGCCATCTTCAGCGCAGTCGCTTCACCGATGCCAGACGTGCCGCCAGTCACCACGACCACTTTGCCTTCGACCTTACCGCGCAGCGTACGGTCGATGAAAAGATCAGGGTCGAGGTTGCGTTCCCAGTAATCCCACAGACGCCACGAGTAGTCCTGAAGTTTAGGCACGCTGATGCCAGAGCCTTTTAATGCCTTTACGGTCTCGCGGTTATCGAACTTGGTCGGGTAGGAGATGAAGGAGAAAATATCCTTTGGAATGCCGAGATCGTTCAGGATTTGGTTGCGCGCACGACGAACCGGTGCGACTGACATCAACCCTTGCAGGATGTAATCGGGCATGAAGCTGAACATCTTGGCGTTCAGACGCATCGTCATCTGCGGCGCATGCGCATCTTTGGCGAACATGTTCAAAATCTCGCCGATACGCATCGGTTCCGGATCGGTCAAATGGAAGCAGCCGCCGTCGAGCCCCTTTTTGTGCGCGATATAGTCCATCGCATCGACCACATAATCCACCGGCACGATGTTGATGCGGCCACCTTCGATGCCGACTGTCGGCATCCATTGCGGCAACATCTTCCGCATCTTTTGAATCAGCTTAAAGAAGTAGTACGGGCCGTCGATCTTGTCGATTTCCCCCGTTTTACTGTGACCGACCACCATGCCGGGGCGATAAACCCGCCACGGCGTCTTGCACTCGGTGCGAACAATGGCTTCGGAGTCATGTTTGGTACGGAAGTAGGGGTGATCGAGTTCCTCGGCTTCCTCGAACATGTCTTCACGGAAAGTGCCGTCGTACAAGCCGGCAGCAGCGATAGAAGATGTGTGATGGAAACAACTCGCCTTGATCGCTTCTGCGAGTTGAATGGCGTTGCGGGTGCCATCAATATTCGCCACACCCTGCGACGCAGCATCAGCGGCCATGTCGTAAATCGCGGCAAGGTGGAAGAAGTGTGAAACTTTGCCACGCAGCTTGGTGATGTCGGCTGGTGCCAAGCCTAACTTTGGTTTACCAAGGTCGCCGTTAATCGCGACTACGCGCTTTTGCGTCTTCGGGTCGAGCCCCCACCATTTGACGACCTCGTCGAATTTTTTCATCGACTGTTTGCGAACCAGCACGTAAATCGTGCCCGCTTTGCCGTTATCGCGTTTGAGCAGGTTGGTGACTAAAAACTTGCCGACAAAACCCGTCGCGCCAGTGACAAAATAAGTCATGGAAAAACTCCTCAGAAGTCGTTGTTGTTTTGTTGTTATTTTCGGCTGTCGCTGTGCGACGAACCGACGTGCGAAAGTTTACACCGCGACCCGTTGAGTCGACGATGCTGCGGTGCGGCGAAGGCGTCTCATGGCATCGGCTAAGGCGGCGAGGAAAAAATGGGAACTTCTAAAAACCTACTGCGCGGGCGAATCTGTCAGCTCCGGTGCTCGCCGTACACTGGGTACGTGTCCCGTGTTTGCCAAACCCGTCGGCACGAACTTCACCCGCTCGCGACGGTTTCGAGAAGTTCCCTTGGGCGGCGGCGCTTGGTTTACGGATGAAATCACGCGAGGCATTAGCCTGAACATTTCACCGTGGTGCTCGGGTGAGCGGTGAAAGATTAAGGTTAGTGTGAAGCCTCTAATCTCGCCTCCTAAACTCGCGCTGGTCAGTTAGATTCCCAATTGCGCTACGCTCCAGATATGACCGGAGTGTTGAGGCGCTTCCCCCAAGGAGCATGAAATGGCAAAGAAAACAATCAAGCGCACCACCACCCCCCGCACGGCAGCTAAAAAAACCGCTGCGGTGCCAGCATCCGTGACCGCGCGTAGCGTTGCGCTGGCCGGTATCGGTGCTGGTGTTTCGGCAATCGAGCGTGCGCAGGGTGAGGCAATGAAAGTGTATTCGACCATCGCCAAGCAGGCGGACGCACTCCGCAGCATGACCGCAGAAGCGACCGAGACGCTGTTAGCGAAGACCGGTATGTTTGTGCGCGAAGGCAAAAAGATTCAACACAAGGCAGCCGTGACGGCACAGCAGCAGGCGAACGAAGCCGCAAAAGAAGTGGAGTCATTTGCCAAAAAAAGTCAAAAAGCACTCAAGCAGAACGTGTCGGAGACCATCGACGCAGCCGTGGCCAACGCCAAAGAGGGCGTGACGCATCTGGAGCACGTCTTTGAAACCCGCGTTGCGAGAACGCTGAACACCTTTGGTGTGCCATCGGCGCAGAACGTGCGCGACTTGCAGGCGCGTATGGCCGAATTACAAAAGGCGTTGAATCAACTCAATCGCCGCGGCGTGGGTGTCTAATCAGATAGGCATTGAATCGACGTTCACTGCGTCATTTTTGGCGTGGTAGTGGTTGATGAAGAATGGTCGATGAAAAATAAAAAAGGGGGCGACCAAATGGCGTCCCCTTTTTTATGTCGAACATAAGGCCGACGACAACATCAAAACAGGCCGATGATCGATACAACAGGTCAATGGAGGATGAATTGGTCACAAAAGCTGTGCGCGGCAAACGCGCCACCACTAACGCAGCCACCACTAACGCAAAATCGAGACCGAAATTGGGGCTTGCCCTTGCCGGGGGCGGTCCCCTTGGGGCGATGTATGAGATTGGTGTGTTGATGGCACTGGACGAGGCACTGGATGGTCTCGATCTGAATGAGATGGATGTCTATGTCGGCGTTTCCGCCGGGAGCTTTATCTCGGCCGGCCTCGCGAATAAGTTCACGCCGTCTGAGATATTTCGGATGTTTATTGAGAACAAAGTTTCTACTGCGTTGAGCGGCAAGAAGATGGCGGCACTTAGCCCGGAAGTATTTCTTCGGCCCGCTTTTGGTGAGTATTTTCGTCGCGTGAAAATGCTGCCGCCGTTGGTGGCGCAGTCGCTGTTGACGTTTGCTCAGAAAAAGATTCGCCATCCGTTCAAAAGCGCGGTGCTTGAGAGCTTCGCACCGCTGGCGCGTGCGCTACCGACGGGCGTATTTGACAACGACGCGATTCGCCACTTCTTGCACCAAGCCTTCAGTCATCCGGGTCGCACTGACGATTTTAGACAACTCGATAAAAAACTGTATTCGATTGCCACCGATTTGGATACTGGCGAAAGTGTTCGATTCGGTGGCCAAGGTTTTGCACACATTCCTATTTCCCAGGCCGTTCAAGCCTCCGCTGCGCTACCAGGCCTTTTCCCACCGGTGTTGATCGAGGGGCATTATTATGTCGACGGCGCACTGAAAAAAACGTTAAATGCCTCGGTTGCCTTGGAAGAAGGCGCTCAGTTGGTGCTGTGCGTGAATCCGCTTGTTCCGTTTGATGCGAATCATGCGAAGCGACATGGCCGACCACCGATGCAAAAGCTCAGCGAAGGCGGATTGCCGACCGTGCTGTCGCAGACCTTCCGCGCGATCATCCATTCGCGAATGCAGGTTGGCCTCCAGAAGTATTTGACACAATACAAAGACCGCGATGTGGTGCTGTTCGAACCTGCCAAAGACGACGCCGAAATTTTCTTTACGAATCTGTTTTCCTACACCACGCGCAAGCGAGTGTGTGAGCACGCCTACCAACGGACTCGGCAAGATTTGCTGAAACGACGTCATGCCCTCACGCCGATCCTCGCCAAGTACGGCATTACATTGAATTTGGACATATTGCGCGACACCAAGCGTACGCTCGATCAGCGTCTACTGAAACAGCGGCAACGGGTATCGGCGCAAACGCAAGTCAAGGCGCTCACCACGGATTTGTCCGAGGTCATTCAAGACCTCGAGCGTTTCGTGGCGCAGAGCCGCGGCAAAACTGCGGATTCATCCGCAGCGTCAACGACGGTGTAACATTTCTCAATGTCCATCATTCCTTCACCGTTCAAGCCGTTGGCGCCGCCGCCGTCACGCTCAGCACGAACTCGCGAACGCATCCTTAAGGTCAGTCTTGATCTCTTCAACGCTGAGGGCGAGTCGAATGTCACCACGGGACATATCGCCGACGAATTGGATATCTCGCCGGGTAACCTCTACTACCACTTTCGCAACAAGAACGAGATCATTCACCATCTGTTCTCAGACTTTGAAAAACAGATCGATATCGCGCCTGAACCGATCAATGATGCGCCCTCAGCGATGGAAGACTTGTGGCTGTACCTGCATATGATGTTTGAGCGGATTTGGCAATATCGGTTTCTCTATCGCAACCTTGATGACTTGATGGCGCGTGACGCAAAGCTTCGTTCGCACTTCAATATCATCATTGGCCACAAACGCGAGGCCATCCGAGGGATGTGTAACTCGCTGGTGGATGCCGGTGCGATGAGGGCAACGGCACCGATGATTGAGGCGCTCGCCGAGAATATTCTCGTCGTGGCGACCTACTGGCTGAACTACGAAAATCTCAAGCACCGTGCGGGAATCAGGGATGATCCCAAGCGGCATCTGACGCGTGGTGTGTATCAGGTGATGCGCCTCTTGGCACCGTATCTGGTCGGCGAGGCAAAGTCACATCTTGACCATTTGATGGATCACTACACGAGTTGAATCCACGGCACAGTGGAATCGGCCTAACACGAGGACGGAGAAAATGGCAAAAGCAAAATGGCGCAAAACCCCGGTGGATTCGATGTCACTTACCTTCGCCGGCGCGGCGCTGAAAACAGCATGGGATGGACTGCATAAAGGGGACAATGAGCCCTTTCCCAAAGACACGGGTTTGCAAGATGCTTGGCGTGCCTTTCATGTGGGAGACTATGCCAGCGCCGTTGAGCTGGGTCAGGGACACATCGTTGCGATAAAAGCGACCGCCATTTATGCCAATCACGTCGAGAACAAAGCCGCGAGCAAAGTCGCGCTTTTCCAAGATGTGATGCAGATGGCCGAGGCGCTAGTGAAGGCAGAGCCGAGGAACGCCAACGCGCACTATCAATACGCCTATGCCGCCGGGCGTTACTCACAGTCCATCTCGGTGATCAAGGCGCTTAAGGAAGGCTATGGCGGCAAAATCAAGAGTGCGCTCGAAGCCGCACTCAAACTCGATGCCAAGCACGCCGACGCTCACACTGCGATGGGTGCCTACCACGCCGAGATAATCGATAAGGTAGGTGCGATGGTGGGTAAGTTGACCTATGGCACGAATAAAGACGCGGCCGTGGATCACTTCGAGAAGGCAATCAAACTTAACCCGCAGTCACCCATCGCGCATATCGAGTACGCCAATGGACTGTTGATGTTGTTCGGCGACAAAGAAGTCGATAAGGCCACCACGCTCTATGAGAAGGCCGCAAAGATGAAGGGCCGCGACGCGATGGAGACAATGGACATCGAAATCGCGAAGGCTGAACTCGAAGACGAATGATTTGGGAAACCCCATTATTTACGGGCATTTTCAAGCTGTTTGGTCTGAAGATGCCCGCCGATTGGTCACTTTGGTATTGATTAACTATGCCCGTTACGCTCGCCGACATACAAGCCGCTCACCAACGTATCAAGCCACACATCCATCGTACGCCATTGATCAAGAGCGACTTCATCAATCGGGAAGTTGGTGCGGAAATTTTCTTTAAGTGTGAGAATTTTCAAAAGGTTGGCGCATTCAAGGCGCGTGGTGCCTGTAATGCCATCTTTTCGTTGAGTGATGAGGCGGCTAAGCGCGGTGTGGTGACCCATTCCTCGGGTAACCACGGCGCGGCACTCGCATGGGCGGCAGGTCTCAGGGGAATCAAGGCAACGGTGGTCGTGCCGGAGAATGCTCCCGCCCCCAAAAAACGTGCAATCGAAGGGTACGGTGCCACAATTCAATATTGCGCGCCCAACACTGCAGCGCGCGAAGCCGCAGTGAGCGCACTGATTGGCGAACACGGTTATGAACTGATTCATCCGTTCGACAATGATGACGTGATTGCGGGGCAGGGCACGGCGGCCATTGAATTGCTAGAAGACCTGCCGAATCTGGACATCATCATCTCGCCGCTCGGTGGAGGAGGTTTGTTATCCGGCACGGCGATCGCGGCCAAGGGGCTCAAGCCCGACATCAAAGTATTCGGCGGTGAACCGCGCGGGGCGGATGATGGATCGAGGTCATTCCAATCCGGCGTGCGTGTAACGAGTCAGACGCCGCAGACGATTTGTGATGGCCTGCTTACGGTACTGTCGGAGCGAACATTCGGCAATATTCGGCGCGATGTGGATGGTATTGGTGTCGCGAGTGAGGAGGGCATCATTCGCGCCATGCGAATGACTTGGGAATACGGCAAATTCATCTGCGAAGCGTCATGTTGTCCGCCACTTGCCGCGATTCTGGAAGGCAGCATTGATGTTAAAGGTAAGCGTGTCGGGATCATCATTACCGGCGGCAACGTGGATCTCGACCGACTTCCGTGGGTGGTGAAATGAGGGCGGCAGCGCGGTACTCCTCGCCCGCCGTCGCTGACAACGCGATGAAACATTCAGGCTAAGTCGCCGCCGCAACCATCTCAAGCTTGAATTTCGCTGACGCTGAAGACTGGAAATGGCCGAATTACTCTTTTCGTCGATAAACCCATGCAGATAATGTGTAAGGATTCAATGGTTCAGGTTCATTTAATTCTTTACACGCAATCTCAACTTGATGCTCAGGGAAATCGGCCATGACCTCAGTGGCGACACACGCCATGGATTCTTCAATATCTTCGCTAACTTCACCCTGCAGATAACAAACAATCATGATTTCAGACGTGTCCCAGCGGCAGGTGATTCCTCTAACATTAGGCGTAATTTCCCCTAACAAAGCAGACTGAAGCGAAAGTAAAACTCGCGTTCTTAGCTCAATACTATTCATCATCATCGTTGTTTTTTGCCTTTGCCGCCAAAGACCTGCTCAAGCACCTCGTCATACTCGGGCCCGTATGGCCCCATCAGTGTGAGCATCACAAGTTTTTCAAACTCCTCCGCAAAACGATCGATGACGTTATGCGGGTCAGGTACAAGGCCGCCATCGGTGATGAGGCCAAACTGCACTTTGCCGTTATAGGTCAGGATCGATAGCCCCATGCCAATACCGCCGGATTGGGGCACCCAAAAATCGATTTCGTCGATTTCTGCCCCCGCTAGGTAGAGCGGCTTTTGTGGCCCCGGCACATTGGTCATGACGGCTGTTGCATTGCGCCCGATCAGCCCGCTGATTTGATCCTGCAAAATTTTTGGTCCCAAGCCCACCGCTGAGAGCAGTACAAATGCGACGATGGGTTGTGATGACCCCTTCAGTGCGGACATGCGAGAACGCACCAGTTCGAGCCGCGCCAGTGGGTCTTCAATGCCGACCGGCAGGTCAACAAATACGAGGCCGAACTGATTGCCCAATTCACCCGCTTTTTCAACCGGACGCAAATTGACCGGAACGACCGCGCGAAGCTCAACACCTTCGGTCGGGTCATTGTTTTGCCGTAGATAGTCGCGGAGCGCACCCGCCGCGGTGGCGAGCAATACGTCATTAATCGACGCCCCCAGCGCCTTGCCGATGACCTTTACTTCGGCCAGCGGTAGAGGTTCGCACCACGCGACGCGTTTCTGCCGCCCGAGCAACCCTTTGTAGCGGGTCTTGGAGTCTGGCTGCATCGTCGCAATCTTGCGCAACTCCTCGGCGAGTTCAACGCCCTTGGTGGCGAACTCGCGCATGGTCGCCGGGTCTTTCGCGATTTCTAAACCTTGTTCAACGAGTCCACGGGTGAGTTTCATCGCGCCGGACATGACCGATGCCATTGGCTTGGTGACGGACGTCCAAAAATCCATTTCGTCACGCGGGCGCTTGTCGGTCTTTTTCGGCTTAACGAGGCTTGCCTCAGGCGTCTCGCCAGTGAGTGAAAGCATCACCGAAATCAACGCGATACCATCGGCATAACTATGGTGAATGCGCGTCACCAGCGCCGAGCCACCGCGGTAATTTTCGATCAGTTGAAATTGCCAAAGTGGCTTAGTGAAGTCGAGCGGTTCGCTTGCCTGCTGGCTGACATAGTCTTCGAGGTCTTTTTTGGTGCCGCGTCCCGGCAATTTAGTCTTCTTGACGTGGTTGGCAATATCGAATTTCTTATCGACCTCCCACCACGCGCCGGTTGGGTCTTGCACCGCCTTTTGCTTAAAGCGCGGGTAAGACAAGAAACGCTGTTCAATGGTCGCTTTGAGCTTCGGAAATGCAAGCTTATCGTTGAAAATCATGACCCCAACAATCATCATCAGATTGGTGGGGTGTTCCATCCGTAGCCACGCCGTATCGACGCCAGTCATACGTTCGCGGCCAAGTACAGAGAATGAGGGGATGCCGGAAATGCTCGCCATAATCGATCTTTGTCGTTTGCCGAATGTTGTTTTTGGTAAGCCTTGCCCCAGGAGCAAGGCCGCCGAGCGTGCACGGTCGCGACTACCTTTGACTTGCGTCGCAATTTGTTCGGTGAAGAGCGGTATAACACCACAAATTGCAGGGGGCGACTGATTCCGTTACAGTTACTTTAGCCTCATTAGGCACCCCTGCAAACCCCCGAATTCCGGGATTCGCTGCGCCGAGATTTGTGATGCGGCGCAACAAAGTCAGGGCAAAACATTACGAAACTAGAGGATATAGCGTCATGTCTGATACCAAGAAGCTCTTTGATAAGGCCGCGAAAGACGTCACCAAAGCCAAGACTGATCCTGGCAATGAGATGAAACTGCGTCTGTATGCAAACTTCAAGCAAGGCCAAGAGGGGGACGTTACCGGGGAGCGCCCCGGCTTTACTGATTTTGTTGGGCGCGCCAAATATGATGCGTGGGCCAAACTGAAGGGAACACCGCAAGAAGATGCGCAGAAGGCGTACATCAAACTGGTCGCACGCGTCCTGAGCGAATAGTCACGACGAAAAAAAGCCCGAATCAATTGATTCGGGCTTGAGGTCGTCCGTTTTCAGAGCGAATCGGGACGAGGAGGAGTGGGTTGCAAGCGACTCGTGGTGGCAGTGACAAAAACTATTTCTTTTGTGCGACTTTGCGTCTAGCGGGTTTCTTTGCCACAGGCGCTTTGGCCGCTTTTTTGGTCACAACCTTCTTCGCGGCTGGGCGTGCGACGGTTGTCTTTTTCTCCTGTGCAAGGAGGGCGCGCACGGTGTCAGCGAGTTCAGCGACTTGGTTCGAGAGGGCTTCGACATCTTTGCTGGTCAAGACGCCCAAGCGGTTCAGCGACTTGTGTACGCGCGCCTCAAAGACTTGCTCGAGCTTGTCGAATTTGCCAGATGCAGCTTCAAATGTTTTTGTGGCTTGGTCGCGCGCCGTTTCCATCGTCGCTTCGGCAACATGGCGAGTGCGCGATTCTAGTGCCTCGCCTTGTTTGACCAAGGTTTCGAATACTTTTTTGCCTTCAACTTGTGTCTTGGAGAAGGCACCTAAGCCCGCGAGCCAGATTTGCTGCGCAGATTCCATTACTTGCTTGGCGATTTGCTGTTCAGAAAGTGTCGCAGCGACTTGTCCGAGCTTTTCGGTGATCTGCTCGACTGGGGTCGAAGTCTTGGTGGCCTGTGCCGATTGCTGCGCCTGTTTCAAACGTGATGCCATGTCGTTCCCCTGAAAGTAGTCGGTTTAAAAAGGTGATTCGCTCATTGCGCGAATTTGACTGAACCTTTTAGAATGGATTGCAGTCTATTTAGAAAAATTAGAGTGTTCACACTATGGGGAGCTGCGTTTTCTACGGCGAAGATGAAGCCGAAGATGAAGGCGATGATGAAGGCGATAATTCATCGGCGTAACCACTGACCAATTGGTCACAAAAGTACCATCAGATATGAGCCTTACGGCGCTGTGTTGTCGCCAAAACCTCGCCAGAATGGGGCAAACTGTGACGCAAAGAGTTTTAACAACGTACTGCTGCTCCAATCATGTGAATCGCGTGAATTGAGAGTCGCAGATAACAAAAGCAATTCGAGGAGAGCAAGATGAATGCAGCCGTTTCATCCAAACATGATCGCCCATGGCTTAACGAATACCCAGAGGGCGTGCCCGCCGATATTGACCCCGATGCTTATGCGTCGCTCAAGGATGTGTTGAATACAGCCTGCCAGCGGTACGACACGCAGTCGGCGTTCACCTGCATGGGTAAAACACTGACATTTCGGGACGTTGATCGGCTGTCCCGACATTTTGCGGCGTATCTGCAAAACAAACTTTCGCTGACACGCGGAGACCGCGTCGCGGTCATGATGCCCAATATCCTTCAGTATCCGGTGGCGATTTTTGCCATCTTGCGCGCCGGATATGTCGTCGTTAATTGCAATCCGCTCTACACCACGCGCGAGCTGGAGCATCAGTTGAAAGACTCTGGCGCGAAAGCCATTGTGGTGATCGAGAATTTTGCGACGACCCTAGAACAATGTATTCAGCACACTGGCGTCAAGCACGTCATCACGACGCAGCTCGGCGATTTACTTGGATTTCCAAAGTCTCTACTGGTCAATTGGGTCATCAAGCACCGCAAAAAAATGGTGCCCGCTTGGAACATACCAGGCGCGGTTTCGTTCAAGCAGGTGCTCGCAGAAGGTGAGGCGCTCTCTTATACCAAGCCAGAAATCGCGGGGAGTGATATCGCGTTCTTGCAATATACGGGTGGAACGACGGGGGTCTCAAAAGGTGCGATTCTCACGCACCGAAATTTGGTGGCCAACATCCAGCAGGTGGGGTGCTGGACGGGGCTCAGCTTGAAAGATGGCGAAGAGGTCATCATCCAGCCGCTGCCGATGTACCACATTTTCGCGCTGAACACCTCGATCAACTTCATGTCACGCGGGGCGGAAACGGTGCTCATTCCCAACCCGCGTGACATGGATGGTTTCATTAAGGAGCTTAAGTCGCGGCGCTGGAACGTGTTGACAGGGGTGAATACGCTTTTTAATGGTCTCCTGCATCACCCCGAGTTCAAAAATGTGGATTTTTCGGGGCTCAAGCTCGCACTTGGTGGGGGAATGGCGGTGCAGCGAGCCGTCGCGGAGAAATGGAAAAGTGTGACTGGCAAAACACTGATCGAAGCTTATGGCTTGACCGAGACCTCCCCAGGCGCCACTGGTAATCCACTTAGCCTTGCAGAATTCAACGGCTGTATCGGCCTGCCATTTCCGTCGACGATCGTCACCATCCGTGACGACGACGAAAACATACTTGGTGTCGGCGAGGTCGGCGAAATTTGTATCGAAGGCCCGCAAGTTATGCAGGGCTATTGGCAGCGCCCCGACGAGTCAGCGAAGGTGTTTTGTAAAGATGGCGCGTTCAAGTCGGGTGATATTGGCTTGATGGACGAACGCGGCTATTTCAAGATTGTCGATCGCAAGAAAGACATGATTCTGGTTTCTGGCTTCAACGTCTATCCAAATGAAATCGAAGATGTCGTCGCCATGTGCCCCGGTGTATTGGAAGTTTGTGCGGTGTCGATGCCAGACGAAAAATCCACTGAGGCGGTTCGGGTCGTGGTGGTCAAGAGCGATCCAAACTTGACTAAGGAAACGATCATGGCATTTTGCAAAGAGCGGCTCACGGGATACAAGATGCCGCGGCAGATCGAGTTTTGGTCTGAGTTGCCGAAGACGAATGTTGGCAAGGTGCTGCGGCGCACTGTTCGGGACACTGCTCCGGTGAAGTGAAAAACGAGAATTCCCACCTTCCAGAATGAAACAACACAATGAACCGTTGAGCGGGCTTCAGCATTTTGGCATCGCAGTCGCATGCTCGTTATGCTCCAGGTTCGTGGCAGACCAACTGGGCCTCGTGAATAGCGAGTTGTTTCAGGACGATATCAATTGGTTGCACGCTTCGGGGCGCTTGGCCATTTTCGGTGTCTTGTATTTTTTGGTCGTCAGCCTAGCGAACCACTTTGGGCTGGCGAATTACACGTTCAGCGAGGGTAGGTTGTTGAAGAAGCCTTCGAGCGTTAGCCTTCCCGCCAGTGAACCTAGTTCCGAGCAAAGTCATCATCAGGTGCAGACAAAATGAATATACCTGCCGAGTCGAACAAGTCAGACCTGCTAAACATTCCGCCTCTCTCATCGCGCTGGAAGGCGCTGGCCATCGCAACCGCGCTGCTAACGGTGTTCGTTCATTACTCGAGGATCAGTGCGGACAGGGCGCCGGACTGGCTCGCCAACCTACCGGCTATTGGTGCAACCGGCTATGTAGCGTTGATGGCTGTTCTCGCTTTTTGGATGGTGAGGCTAATCGGGCGTTGGGTGATGCGGCGAGTTGCGCGTGGGACAAATGTTGAAGCGTTTTGTCGTCCCGTGTTTATGTGGGCATTTCTTATCGCAGAGCTGATCAGTTTCTCGGATGGATTCGCTCAGATCATCGTTGAGGGAAACACCGACCAAGTAGGCATTTTCATGTGGGTCTGCCTCATCTTTTTTTCGACCCTGCCCTTGCTTAACGTTGCAGGTTTTTTTGGCTGGTTGAGAATGAAGCCGATCTTAACTGCTGATTCTTGGAGGCGATTGGCGGCGATTTTTGTTGCGATGTCGGTCGCTCTCCTAGTATCGTTGCCAGTAGCCAGTTCGTCATTCCACTCATGGGCAACTGATGGTTCTTTTTTGGTCGGTGCATTGTTGACAAGCGTGGCGCATATCCTCTACGCCAATAGCGCCGCATTTAGCCAGCCTTCGGGCAGCCTTCGGGCAGCCTTTAGCCAGCCTTCGGGCAGCCTTTAGCCAGCCTTCGGGCAGCCTTCAGCCAGCCTTCGGGCAGCCTTCAGCCAGCCTTCAGGCAGCCTTCAGGCAGCGAGGTGGATCGTACCCTGTCCAATTTCAATTACGCGGCCACTGACCAAGATTTCCGCATTGGCAAGTACATCTAACCCCAAGTGGCAGGGACGGCCAACCTGAGCGCCTTGTTCGATGGCGTATGAACAAGGTGTGCGACCGTGATGGATCATCCAACCGCCGAGGTTTGCCGTTGCGGACCCGGTGCCTGGATCTTCGACGACGCTGCCGTGTTTCATAAAGAAAAAGCGCGATAACAATTTGTGTTGGCCATTGTTGGCAAACACGTAGGCCATCGAGCGGCCGATATCACTGGCAACGCCGGCGAGTAGGTCAGGCTTCGGTAACGCCCGCTGAACCGCAGCGGGCGTAGCGAGCGGGACAATTAACTGTTCAGTGCCGGTGTTGAGCCAGCGCGCACCGGGAAGAATATCAAGCGCGTTCAACCCTAACATCGCGGCAAGTTCTGCGTTACTTTTTTCGCAGTCGCGCGAAGTCGCTGCCCCCGCCTTTAGCGTCCAACGATCGCCGTGTGCGCTGACTGGAATCACGCCGGCCTTCATTTCGAGGGTGAGGGAATCGCCGCACCGGGTTAAGTCCCGCACAACATGCGAACTGCCGAGGGTGGGGTGGCCGGCGAAGGCCAGTTCGAAGGTCGGTGTAAAAATTCGAACGCGCGCGGTGGCGACATCCGAGGGCAGCACAAATGTCGTTTCGGAAAGATTGAACTGTAGCGCCAACGCCTGCATCTGCTGGTCACTGAGGCCGCGCCGTCTTCGAAGACACAAAGTGGATTGCCGCCGAAGATTGTTTCGGCGAATACATTGACCAAGCGATAATGAAAGGAAGGCATGTTATCCATGACGATAGGCGACAAAAATGGGCTATAAGTTTAGCCGTTGAATCTATTCGGGCGGCACGAACGTATCTGTACATCTCTCTCTCAACGATCTCTCTTGAAAGCGTCTGAATGAAAATTGTCACGAAACTTTTCGCAATGGCCGCCGCAGTTACCGCCATTGCCGTTGTGAACAGTGCGCCCGCCAGCGCGTTGGAGAAACCAAAACCGGCACCTGCGCCCACCGCAGCCACCGCCAAGGCAACGTTTGCCGGCGGCTGCTTCTGGTGTATGGAACCGCCGTTTGATGCCATTGACGGCGTGTTATCCACCACATCCGGCTATATCGGCGGCAAACAAAAGAACCCGACGTACAAAGAGGTCTCTGCTGGATACACCGGCCATACCGAGGCCATCGAGATAGTTTATGACCCCAAGAAAGTCAGCTATGAGCGCCTGCTCGCCGTGTTTTGGCGCAACATCGATCCCACCGTGAAGAACCAACAGTTCTGCGATGTCGGATCGCAGTATCGCACCGGGATTTTCACGCACGATGACGCACAGAAGGTCGCTGCGGAGGCGTCGAAGGCGGCATTGGTTAAGTCAAAGCCCTTTAAGTCGAGCGTTGTAACCGAAATTACCGCTGCGACGACGTTTTATCCGGCGGAGGACTATCACCAAGATTACTACTTAAAAAATCCCATCCGCTACAAGTACTATCGTAACGGATGCGGCCGCGACGCACGGCTGAGGGAGTTATGGGGCGCTGAGGCGGTGGCGGGGCGATCAAGCAGTAGATCGTTGACATTGGGCGCTTCTACAAACCTGCTGCGTGGGCGAATTTTGCGCCTGCGGTGCTCGCCGTACGCTGGGTACGTGACCCGTGTTTGCCAAACCCGTCGGCACGAACTTCGCCCGCTCGCGACGGTTTCGAGACGTTCCCACATCATCAAAGTCAAGCAGGGACGGGCGTTTTCAGGCGATTTAACCTGAAAACGCCCGTCGAATATAGGGTTTTATTTTTAGGGAGACGGTTTCAGGAAATTAGTGCAACCCCTAAACCGACTCCGAAAACTGTCTCCCCGGTGAACAACCCCTGTGGTTGTTCGCCGGGACGACAGACTTAAGGTAGTGCCATGAGGGTCTGCCCTATTTTTGTTTTTACGGCAAGATCTTGGGCGGCGGCATGGCGGCAGAAGTGGCGCACCGTAGCTGCACGGACTTGCCGCCTACAAAAAAGTAAGCCAGCCACCAAGCACCCCAAACAAAGCCCGAACCGGCAACGGATCGGGCTTTGTTTCTATAAAGGCCAGCGCATGGGGTGGCCAATTCACCCTCTACCCCGTGTAATACTTGTGGGCTATCAGGTTGAAACCCCAACCCCTCGTTCGTAAAAAATGACCCAAGAAACCAACAACCTGCCGCCGATCTGTGGGCGCTGGCCGACCTGCTGCGCGGTGACTTCAAACAGAGCCAATATGGCCGCGTCATCCTGCCTTTTGCCCTGCTGCGCCGTCTGGAATGTGTGTTGGAAAGCAGCAAGTCTGCTGTGCTGGCCGAAGCCGCCAAGGTGGAGAAGATGGCCATTGCCGAGGAGGCCAAGGAAAAGCTGCTGCTGCGTACAACCGGGGGCTTAAGCTTTTTCAACACCTCGCCCATGGACCTGAGCACCTTGGGCGAGTCGGGCATCAAGGCCAATCTGGAGCGGTACATCCAGTGCTTTTCCAAAGACGCCCGCGAGATTTTTGACCACTTCAAGTTCGCCGAATTCATTGGCCTGCTGAACGATGCCAACCTGCTCTACAAGGTGGTGCAAAAAGTCCGCACCATGGACCTGCACCCCAAAGCTGTTTCCAACTACGAGATGGGCTTGGTGTTTGAAGAGCTGATTCGCAAGTTTGCCGAAAGCTCGAACGAAACGGCTGGCGAACACTTCACCCCGCGCGACATCGTGCGCCTCACCACCTCGCTGGTGTTCATGGAGATGACGAAGCCCTCACCAAGCCCGGCATCATCCGCACCATTTATGACCCCACGGCGGGCACCGGCGGCTTTCTGTCGGCGGGCATGGATATGTGCACGAGCTCAACCCCCAAGCCGCCATGCGTGCCTTTGGTCAGGAGCTGAACCCTGAAGCTACGCCATCTGCAAGGCCGACATGCTCATCAAGGGGCAGGATGTCAGCCACATCAAGCTCGGCAACACGCTCTCCAACGACCACCTCTACACCAGCAAGTTCGACTACATGCTCTCCAATCCGCCCTTTGGCGTGGACTGGAAAAAGATCGAAGGCGACATCACCGACGAACACACCCTCAAAGGCTTTGATGGCCGCTTTGGCCCTGGCCTGCCGCGTGTGTCTGACGGCTCGCTGCTGTTTTTGCTCCACCTCATCAGCAAGCTGCGCGATGTGAAGGAAGGCGGTTCACGCATTGGCATCATCTTGAATGGCTCGCCGCTGTTCACCGGCGGCGCAGCTTCGGGCGAATCCGAAATTCGCCGCCATATTCTGGAAAGCGATCTGTTAGAGGCCATCGTCGCGCTGCCCACCGACATGTTCTACAACACCGGCATTGCCACTTATGTATGGGTGCTCTCCAATAAAAAGCCCGCCGAGCGCAAGGCCGGGTGCAGCTCATCAACGGCGTCAACCTCTGCGGCAAGATGCGCAAATCGCTGGGCAGCAAGCGCCATGTGATGATTGATGACGACATCGCCACCATCACCCGCTGCTTTGGCAACTTTGAGGTGGTCCAAGCGCAGGCGCTCGATAAACCGGCAGAAGTCAAAAGCAACCGTGGCCGCCAAGCCACCAACTCCAAGCTCACCCCCAAGCCCGAAGCCGTCAAAACCTTCGCCAGCAAAATTTTTGCCGCGCACGAGTTTGGCTACCGCCGCATCACCATCGAACGGCCACTGCGTTTGTCGTGGCAGTTCAGCGATGAACGCATCGCCAGCTTGCGCTTTGAGTCCGGCACCCTGAATGCGGCCATGCATTGGATCTACTCCGAGTATGGTCAGGACCACTGGCAAGACGCAGCAGATTGCGAGCTCTACGGCCAGCTAGGCGAGCACCACGTCGAAATTCGCGCCTATCTCAAAAGCCACTTTGCCGACCTCAAAGAAAAGCAGATCAAAGACCTGCTTGATGCCAGCACCTGGCTGGCACAAAAGACTGTGCTGCTCAAAGCCCGCGCCCTGCAAGGCGAGATCGGCAGCGCCAGTTTGATGACTTCAATGGCTATGACGACGCCATCAAAGCCGCGAGCAAGCGGGCAGGCCATGGTGACAAATTCGCGCTGGACGCCAAAGAGCAAAAGCAGATCGCCGATGCCGTGAGCTGGAAGAACCCCGCCGCCGCAAAGGTGATCAAGAAGGTTCACAAAGGCAAAGCCAGCCACTGTATGGCCTGTTTGCGGTGAACAAGGAAGTCATCGAATACCAAGCCGATGGCGAGCTGCGCGACTTTGAGAACGTGGCGCTAGACCCCAGCCGCACCGTGAGCGCCAGCGTAGAGGCCTACTTCATCGCCGAAGTGCAGCCCCATGTTGCGGACGCGTGGATAGACGCCAGCAAGCGCGACGCCAAAGATGGCGAGATCGGCATCGTCGGGTATGAATCCCGTTCAACCGCCACTTCTACCATACCAGCCGCCACGGCCATTGGAAGCCATTGACGCCGATCTGGACGCCGTGAGTGCTGAAATCATGGCGCTGCTGCGCGAGGTGCATTCATGAGTGATTTGACACCAACCCCAACTCCAACTCCAACATCACCCACGAATGCTCCCGATTTCGACGAAATCTCCCGTCTCATCGAAAGCGCCCGCCAGCGCGCCTATCAGGCGGTCAACACCGCGCTGATCGAGCTGTACTGGCAGGTGGGCGCCTATCTCAGTGCCAAGATCAAAGCCGCCGAATGGGGCGAGGGCGTTGTTGATCAACTGGCCCAGCACCTGGTCAGCACGCAGCCGGGGCTGAAAGGCTTTACTCGCCGCAACCTGTTCCGCATGCGGCAGTTTTACGAGGCTTACCCCGACCCGCAAATTGTGTCAGCACTGCTGACACAATTGCCCTGGACGCACAACCTCATCATCCTCGGCCGCAGCCAGCGCCCGGAAGAGCGCGAGTTCTACCTCAAGATGGCAGCGCAGGAAAAATGGTCTAGCGCGAGCTGGAGCGGCAATACGACACAGCCCTTTTTGAGCGCGTCGTCCTCAGCCCGGCAAAAGTGTCACCACTGGTGACACAAATTCACCCCGAGCGGCCAGCGTGTTCAAGGACAGCTACTTGGTCGAATTTCTCGACCTGCCCGCCGCCCACCTGGAGAGCGACTTGCAACGCGGTCTGCTGGCGCAACTGCGGCAGTTTCTGCTCGAACTGGGGCGCGACTTCTGTTTGTGGGCAGCGAATACCCGCTGCAAGTGGGCAAGCAAGATTTCGCCCTCGATTTGTTGTTCTTCCACCGTGGCCTCAACTGCCTGGTCGCCATCGAACTCAAGACCACCCGCTTCTCGCCCGAACACCTGGGCCAGCTCAACTTTTACCTCGAAGCGCTGGACCGCGACCACAAAAAGCCCCACGAAAACCCCGCCATCGGCCTGTTGCTGTGCGCCAGCAAAGACGACGAAGTGGTGGAGTACGCCCTGAGCCGCAGCCTCTCCCCAGCCTTGGTTGCCCAGTACCAAAACCAGTTGCCAGACAAGCAACTGCTGCAGGCCAAACTGCATGAGTTTTATTTGGCGAACGTGGGCAACGGAGAGGCGGAATGAGTCGGTACAAGGCTTATTCGGAGTACAAAGATTCGGGCGTTGAGTGGGTCGGCGCGATTCCGAACTCTTGGGACGTGAGTCCACTGTTTTCATTGGCGTCCACTGACGTTTTAAAGAACGATGACGGCGCTGAAAATAATGTCTTGTCGCTGAGTTACGGAAGAATCATCCGCAGAGATGTTGAGGATAATCACGGGCTACTGCCCGAGTCGTTCAATACTTATCAGCTCGTGGCGGCTGGCGACATCATCCTCAGATTGACTGACCTGCAAAACGACAAGAGAAGTCTTCGAGTAGGCCTTGCATGCGAGAAGGGGATCATTACTTCTGCCTATCTCAAACTGACTGCAAAGCAGATATTTCTTGATCGCTATCTTTACCGATTACTGCATTCCTATGACACCACAAAGGTGTTCTACGGCATGGGCGGTGGTCTGCGGCAATCAATGAAGTTTGAAGAAATGCGGCGTTTGCAAATGCTTTGCCCGTCACTGGACGAACAGAAGCAAATCGCTGACTTCCTCGATCACGAAACCGCGAAGATTGATGCCTTGATCGAGAAGCAGCAGCGGTTGATTGAGTTGCTCAAGGAAAAGCGCCAAGCCGTCATCAGCCACGCCGTCACCAAAGGCCTCAACCCCAACGCCCCGTTGAAAGACTCCGGCGTGGAGTGGCTAGGCGAAGTGCCCGCGCATTGGGCAATCCGAAAGTTTGGCTTCATCTCGATGGTAGTCCGTGGTGGCTCACCGAGACCAGCTGGCGATCCAGCTTTGTTCAATGGCGATTATTCGCCTTGGGTTACGGTGGCAGAAATTACCAAGGACGACAACATTTATTTGACTGAAACGGAAACCTTCCTTACCAAGAAGGGCAGTGAACAATGTCGGGTTTTTTCAAAGGGGACGCTGTTGCTTTCAAATAGCGGTGCGACCCTAGGTGTGCCAAAAATTCTTTCTATCGATGCCAATGCAAACGATGGAGTCGTTGGCTTTGAAGACTTAACCTTAAACCATGAATTCGCATACTTCTACTTGTCAACGCTGACCGATGATCTAAGGGAGCGAATTAAGCAAGGTTCTGGACAGCCAAATTTGAACACTGACATTGTCAAAGCAATCACGGTTCCCGTACCACCTGATCAAGAGGTAGAGGCGATTGTTGAATCAATAAAGAAATCCAGAGAACAATTCAACGCCCTAGTCGAAAAAGCAAAGCGCGGCATCGAACTTCTCCAAGAACGCCGCACCGCCCTGATCTCCGCCGCTGTCACCGGCAAGATCGACGTACGCAACTGGCAAGCTGCCGCCTGATTGTCTTAACCTACACAGCCAAATCTCAATTCGACCATGAGCGACCAAGCCACCGAACGCATCTTTCAAGACGACATCATTCGCCAACTTCTGGCCAATGGCTGGCTGCTCGGCTCGCCAGACAAGTACAACCGCGAACTGGCCTTGTACCCCGAGGATGCGTTGGGCTTTGTGCAGGAAACGCAAGACGTGCAGTGGCAAAAGTTTTGCGCCAACCACCCCAAGGATGCAGAGCAGAAGTTTTTGCAACTGGTTGCCGCGCAACTGGGCAAGGCCGACCCCAATGCCACGCACAAAGACAGCCGCACCTTTGGCACGCTGGGCGTGCTGCGCCACGAGCTGCGCGACCGCAATGCGCGCTTGTCGCTGTGCCAGTTCAAGCCCGAGCACGACCTGAACCCTGACACACTGGCTCGCTATGCCAAAAACCGCCTGCGCGTGGTGCCAGAGCTGGTGTATAGCCCGTGGGCGACGGATGCTCACCTGCTGGAGACGGGAAACAGTGACGCCAAAAAGGCCAAGGCCTGGCGCATTGACCTGGTGCTGTTTGTGAATGGCGTGCCGGTGGCCACGTTGGAACTGAAGAGTGAATTCAAACAGGCGGTGGATCGCGCCATTCGGCAGTACAAAACCACGCGCCTGCCTGTTGACCCGGTGGCCAAGAAAGCCGAGCCGCTGCTGACCTTCAAGCGCGGTGCGCTGGTTCACTTTGCGGTGAGCCAGTACGAGGTGCACATGGCCACACGCTTGGAGGGGGAGGGCACCTACTTTCTGCCCTTCAACAAAGGCACACACGACGGCGGCGCGGGCAATGAGGTGCCGTATGACATCAACCGCTACGCCACGGATTACCTGTGGAACGAGGTGCTGCTGCCGGACAACCTGCTCAACATCTTGGCCCGCTTTGTGCACCTGCAGATTGAGGACAAGGAAGACTGGGAAGGCCGCAAGTACAAGAAGGAAAGCATGATCTTCCCGCGCTACCACCAGTGGGACGTGGTGGGCAAGCTGCTGGCGGCGGCGCGCAGCGAGGGGCCGGGGCAGAAGTACCTGATTCAGCACAGCGCGGGCTCGGGCAAGTCCAACTCGATTGCTTGGGTGGCGCATCAGCTTTCGTCGCTGTACAAGGCCGACGGCAAAAAGCAGTTTGACTCTGTGATTGTGGTGACCGACCGCACCGTGTTGGACGATCAGTTGCAAGACACGATCTACCAGTTTGAACACACCGATGGCGTGGTGGGGCGCATTAACAACAAGGAAGGCGACGGCTCCAAGTCTGAAAAGCTGGCCGGGGCCTTGGAGTCGGCCCAGCCCATCATCATCGTCACCATCCAGACCTTCCCCTTTGTGTTGAAGGCGATTGAAAACAGCGTGAGCCTCAAAGACCGTTGCTACGCCATCATTGCCGACGAGGCGCATTCGTCGCAAAGCGGCTCTACGGCGCGGCAGCTCAAAGAGGTGCTGATGAAGGAAGCAGGGGAGGCGGGAGAAGAAGCCGAGGAGCTGGACAGCGACGACATCATCGCCGCTACGGTGGCGGCGCGCCGCGCCTCGGGCAACCTGAGCTACTTTGCCTTTACCGCCACGCCCAAGGCCAAGACGCTGGAATTGTTTGGCCGCCTGCCGCGCCCGGACGAGGTGGCGTCCGTCACCAATAAGCCCGCGGCGTTTCATGTGTACAGCATGCGCCAAGCGATTGAGGAGGGCTTCATCCTCGATGTGCTGAAGAACTACACCAACTACAAGGTGGCGTACAAGCTGGCCCTGAAGGTGCAAGATGCCGACGCGGAAGTGGAAAGCAAGCGGGCGAAGGTGAAGCTCAACCAATGGGTGCGCCTGCACGACCACAACATTGCCCAAAAGGTGATGGTGATCGTGGAGCACTTCAAGGACAACGTGATGGGCTTGCTCGGTGGGCAGGCCAAGGCCATGGTGGTCACCAGCTCGCGCAAGGAGGCGGTGCGCTACAAGCAGTGCTTTGACAAGTACATCGCAGACCAAGGTGAAAAACCTGGCTACCAAAAGATTCACGCTATGGTGGCGTTTTCGGGTGAGGTGGAGTTCACCGACAAAGATCCGGCCATGGTGGGACAGAGCACGGCGAGCCTGATCGGCACGGTCGGCGAGAAGTTCACCGAAAGCAATATGAACCCGAACCTCAAGGGCCGCGATATGCGCAAGGCTTTTGATTCGGACGACTACCAAGTGATGGTCGTCGCCAACAAGTTCCAGACCGGGTTTGACCAGCCCAAGCTGTGCGCCATGTATGTGGACAAGAAGCTGGCCGGGGTGGAGTGCGTGCAAACGCTGTCGCGCCTGAACCGCACCTACCCCAACAAGGCCGAGACGGGCACTTTTGTGCTGGACTTCTTCAATGAGCCGGATGAGATTCTGGAAGCGTTTCAGCCGTATTTTCAGACGGCTGAGCTGCTGGATGTGTCTGACCCGAACCTGATCTTTGCGCTGCAAGACAAGCTGCGTGCCGCTGGCATTTTTACTTGGACGGAAGTGGAGCAGTTCTGCACCGCGTTTTATGTGAAGAACAAGAGCAACGCGGCGATTGCCAATATCTGCAAGCCAGCGGTGCAACGCTGGCAGTTGCGCTACAAATCGGCGGTAGAGGCTTTCAGACTAGCCAAGGAGATGTTTGAGCGCACCCTGAAGACGGGCGATGCAGTGCTGATCGCGAACGCCGAGAAAAGTCTGAAGGAATGCCAGAAGGAAAAAGACGCGCTCGAAATCTTCAAGAAAGACCTGGGCACCTTTGTGCGCTTTTATGAGTTCATGTCGCAGATCGTGGATTACGACGACACCGATCTGGAAAAGCTCAGCCTGTACGCCCGCAACCTGCGGCCCATGCTGCGCGAAACCTTGCTCGATGAAGACGACATCGACCTGGGCAATGTGGTGCTCAGCCACTACCGCGTGGCCAAGATGCGCCAGCAAGATCTGGTGCTTCAAGAAAATAGCCAGAACCACAAGCTGGTGCCCGGCGAAGGACTGGGAACGGCCAAGCCAAAGGACAGACAAGAAGAGTTTCTGTCGCAGATCATCAACCGCTTGAACGAGGTGTTCGTCACCGACCAACTCACCGACAAGGACATGGTGAACTACGCCTACACGATCCGCGACAAGGTGGGTGAGAACATCAAGGTGATGAAGCAGATCGAGAACAACTCGGCCGAGCAGGCCCTGCTGGGTGACTTCTCGAAGGCCATTGACGACGCGATCCTCGACAGCAGTGATGCCCACCAGAACCAGATGATGCAGTTGCTGGCCGACCCGAGCAAAGCGGCTAACTTTGCGCGGATTGTGTTTGATCTGTTGGTGCAGGGGCAGGCAGGGAATCGTTGAAGCCTGAGGAAGCCATGAAGATGAGTGATCAGCACAACACGTTAATGCTGCGGCGCATTGGGAGCCGTATCCAAGTGATTCGCGGCTTGCGCGTCATGCTGGATGTGGACCTGGCTGCGCTGTATGGGGTCGCAAATTGCGACCACCTCCTAAATCTGTCCGATCCACCAAAGTCATCCGCCAAAGGTAGGAAGGCCCCGTGAGCTCATTACTTAACGGCGGCAACGACCACCCCGGTGCAGACGACATTCAGGTGCTGACCAAGAAGGTCAGTAGCGGCCTTGGGTTATCTGCGGTGGAGCTACCCTGCGTGGGATATATGAATGCCGTGACGGGAGCCGAGAAGGAAGCGGCCCGGGTGTTTTATGTGGCGGCTACTAGGGCTAGACAGAGGTTGGTGATGGGGGTGGGTGGGGATGGAAGATTTGCGAAAAGGCTATATCACTAAGTTATACCGTTTTCACAACTACAAATTCACCAGCAATACGGCAAGGAAAATCAATGCTTTTGACAGAAAACCAACTCGATACTTGGGTTAGAGGAAACGCGCGGGAAGCGCAGGGAGTCATTGTTGAGCTTGTTTGGCGATTGGTCGCAGCATCTTCCCCGCGCCCCAAAGAGCGTCGATTTCCCCTGGGCGACAGCATCGGCCAACACGGACCCGATGGTGTATTGGATGTGGACTACTCATTCGATCCCTTCGTACCTGAAGGTCGCTCTTTCTGGGAGATAGGCACCGGTGAAAAACCTGGGGACAAGGCAACAGAAGACTACGACGGCCTCGTTTCGGGAATACCAAAAGACGAAAGAGTCCAGTCAACCTTCGTGTTCGTCACCCCCATTTCTGGGCGACGTAGCTTTCCCCACACGTGGAAAGACAAGGCACAGGCATCTTGGCTAAGAAAACGAAGAAAAGAGAGCGAATGGCTGGACGTTCGCATAATCGACGGGACAAAGCTGATCGACTGGATACGACAATTTCCGCCCGTTGAAGTTTGGCTCGCCAATATCATCCTCGGCCATTCAATAGATCACATTGAAACGCCCGAACAACGTTGGAGCCTGCTCCGTAGCTACGGTGAACCTCCTTCACTCGCACCCACCTTATTCCTTGCGAATCGCGAAGAGGCGACAACCAAGATCAATGAAGTTTTCGCCGGCACAAGCATTCAACTTAGGCTCAATACACATTTCCCAGATCAGGTCGCTGACTTTGTCGCTGCCGCTGTGCAAAACCTTGACGACGTGAGCCGAGTCGACGCCGCCGGTCGCTGCGTGATCGTCTCAAGCATTGATGCATGGAATAACATGGTTCAGCAACCTGAAAAATTGGTACTTGTAGCCGATGCAACACTTGACTTGACGGGGGATGCTGGCACAAAGCTCATTCAAAAGGCACGGCGAGCAAACCATGCAATAGTTTTTGGCGGTCCCACTGGTGGAATCCCCGATCCAACCAGTGTGGCGCTATCGGCACCACGAAGCCACCATGTCAGAGAAGCCTTGGTGAAGTGCGGCTACGGCGAGGAGCGCGCCCGCACTTTGGCACAGAAAAGCGGAGGCAACCTTGGAACTCTGCTGAGGTGCCTACAAAACCTGTCGGTGATGCCCGAGTGGGCAGAGAGCACCGCGGCGGCGGAATTGGCAATTGCGGTACTTCTTGGCTCGTGGGCGGAAAACTCTGATGCGGACCGCACGGTTGTGGAGGGTTTGTCGGGAAACGGGTACGGGGAGTGGATCGGGAAGATGCGTGAAATCACCCATCGTCCGGGCACTCCCCTAACTCAACGTGACGGCAGTTGGCGGTTCGTTTCCCGGTATGAGGGGTGGCACGCGCTTGGACCGAGAATTTTTGACGAACACTTAGAGAAGTTGCAATCGCTGGTTACTGCCGTATTTGTGGAAAGAGACCCACAATTTGATCTGCCTACCAACGAGCGATATGCATCTCGAATGCACGGAAAGGTGATGAAGCATTCACAGACCTTGCGGAATGGTCTCGCTGAATCATTGGCTCTATTGGGTAGCTTTCCTAATGCACTTGTTTCAACTTCGGTTGGCAAAGCTGAAGCCACCGCAGCCTTAACTGTCCGTGCTGTTCTTTCAGATGCTGACTGGGAACGATGGGCTGGCCTAAACGATTTACTTCCGCTGCTGGCTGAAGCTGCACCCAACGAATTTCTTGACGCTGTTGAAAGAGCCCTGGTTACCAATCCTTGTCCTTTCGACAAAGTGTTTGCTCAAGAAAGTGGTGATTTCATGGGGCGAACCTACATGAGCGGCGTTCTCTGGTCGCTAGAGACTCTCGCTTGGTCTGCCGAACATCTGAGCCGTGTGGCAATGTGCCTTGGCGAACTTGCTTCGCGTGACCCAGGTGGGAAGTACTCTAATCGCCCGGCCAATTCGCTCAGCACAATTCTATTGCCGTGGATGCCGCAAACCTGTGCGCCAATTGCCAAGCGCTGCTCCGCCGTTTCCATGTTGATCAGGGAGCTTCCAGAAGTCGGTTGGAAACTGCTGCTGAGCCTTCTCCCCAATTCGCATTCCATATCGTCTGGTAGTCGCAGACCAGCATGGCGCCAAACGATTCCGGATGATTGGGCAAAAGGTGTAACGCGAGGCGAATACTGGGAGCAGACTGACCATTACTCCAAAATCGCGATTGCCACGGCTAAAAGCGATCCCACGAAGCTCGTTGAGTTGATTCGCAGAATTGAGAACCTTCCGCAATCTGCCTTCGATCAGTTGTTAACGCACATCGGGTCTGCCGCTGTGATTGCGATGCCAGAAACCAATAGGCTGAGCGTATGGACAGCGCTTGTCGATTTGGCAACCAAACACAGAAAGTATCTAGATGCCGACTGGTCGATGGGAAAGGAGAAGGTTGACAAGATTGCGGCACTAACTGATTTGCTCGCGCCAAATGCCCCGGCGTTTCGCCACCAACGCCTTTTTAGCGAACGTGATTTCGATCTCTACGAAGAGAAGGGTAACTACCAGGAACAGCGCACGACCCTTGAGGTCCGTCGTCAAGAAGCTTTGGCCGAAGTGGCTGCAAGTGGGGGTGTGCCTGCTGTTCTCGTCTTCTCATCGGCCGTGCAATCCCCCTGGCGCGTAGGCCTAGCTTTCGGCGTAATCGCAGACCCTGGCGTGGATGGCGTAGTACTACCAGCCTTGCTCGAAGCCGAGCAGAAGCATCTAGTGCAGTTGGCGAGTGGATTCGTTTGGAGCAGATTTTCTCGTTTGAGCTGGCAGTGGGTCGATAGCTTTGATTTCCAAAATTGGACACCTTCGCAAATTGGGCAGTTTTTGGCCTACCTCCCTTTTTCATCGAATACTTGGGACAGGTCCAGTAGACTTCTTGGAACGAATGAAGCGATGTACTGGAGCAAGACGACCGCGAATCCGTACGAAACGGAGACAGGTCTTGATCGTGCAACGGCCTCCCTTATTCAACATGGGCGCCCATACGCAGCGTTGCGATGTGTCGGTAGGACGCTGCGTGGAGAGCAGCAATTTAACGCTGCGCTGGCGGTGCAGGCGCTCGTTGCAGCGCTTGAATCATCTGAGGGCACGCATTCGATTGACACCTACGAAACAACTGAAGTTATCAAAGCTCTTCAGTCTGATCCAAGTACAAATGGAGAGGATCTATTCCGCGTCGAGTGGGCATATTTGCCATTGTTAAATCGCCATAGCGGCGCATCACCCAAGCACCTTTGGCATCGTTTGGCGACTGAGCCAGGATTTTTTTGCGAGGTAATTCGGCTCGTTTTTCGATCAAAAAACGCAGACCAATCATCTGAAGATGCAACAGAAGATAGAAAGAATATTGCAACCAATGCTTATCGGCTACTCAGCAATTGGCAGACCCCGCCTGGCCACCGATCTGATGAAAATTACGATGGCGCTGCTCTGAATCAGTGGCTAGATGCTGTGAAGGCTGAATGCACGGCAACCGGGCACTATGAAATCGCCATGACGATGCTTGGACACTCCTTGATTTATGTGCCTGCTGATCCGGACGGACTGTGGATTCATCGCGCGGCAGCATCAGCCCTCAATCAAAAAGAAGCTACGGACATGCGTGATGGGTTCAGAACAGAACTATTCAATTCGCGGGGTGTGCACGGATTCACATCGGGGGAGGCGGAGAAGAACATTGCGACCAAATACCGTGCTCAAGCTGACGAAGTTGATGCTGCAGGGTTCTATCGACTGGCAACCACACTCAGGGAACTGGCCGACGATTACGAAAGGCAGGCCGAACGCGAGTCAAAGCGGTCGCCATTCGACGATTGACAAGACCCCTATGCAGTTTCACCCAACCTTCAAGCCCCATACAACTTGGCTACACCATTTTCTAGGTCGCTGACGCACCCGCCACACTCAAGTCCCATGCATGAAATCATCTGCCCCCACTGCCACAAAGCCTTCAAGATCGACGAGGCGGGGTACGCCGACATCCTTAAGCAGGTGCGCGATGGCGATTTTGAAAAGCAGTTGCACGAGCGGCTGGAGTTGGCCGAGCGGGAAAAGCGCGATGCGATTGCTTTGGCCGAGGCCAATGTCACCAATGCGCTGCAAAAAACAGCAGCGGCCAAAGACACGGAGATTCAGGCGCTGAAAGCCCAGCTTGACGCGGGCGAGGTGGCGCGCAAGCTGGCGGTGTCGGAGGCTTTGGGCACGGTGAGCAAAGAGCGCGACGCGTTGGCCAACGAGCTGAAGACCGAACAGGAGAGGGCGCGCAACAGCAGCCAAGCGGCGGCCCAGTTGGCCGAGGCCAAGCTGGCCCATGCGCTGCAGGCCGAAGCTGCCAAAAAGGACGCCGAAATTCAGGCGCTGCAAGCCAAGCTGGCGGCCAGCGAAACGGCGCGGCAACTGGCTGTGAACGAGGCCGTGGGGGTGGTCGCCCGCGAGCGCGATGGCTTGAAAAATGACCTCAACCTCATTGCTGTAAAAAACCAGCTCGAAGAGAAAGCCATCAAGGAGCAATTCGCCTTGCAGTTGCGCGACCGTGATGGCGAGATTGCGCGTCTGCGCGACATGAAGGCGCGGCTGTCCACAAAGATGGTGGGTGAGACCCTTGAGCAGCACTGCGAAATCGAGTTCAACCGCATCCGTGCAGCCGCCTTTCAACGGGCGCATTTTGAGAAAGACAACGACGCCCGCACCGGCAGCAAGGGCGACTACATTTTTCGCGACTCAGACGAGTCGGGTGCCGAGATCGTCTCCATCATGTTTGAGATGAAGAACGAAAGCGACGAGACCGCCACCAAAAAGCGGAACGAAGATTTTCTGAAAGAGCTGGACAAGGACCGCACAGAAAAGGCCTGCGAATACGCGGTGCTGGTGTCCCTGCTGGAGCCGGAGAGCGAGTTGTACAACAGCGGCATCGTCGATGTGTCGCACCGCTACCCCAAGATGTACGTGGTGCGGCCACAGTTCTTTGTGCCCCTGATCACGCTGTTGCGCAATGCGGCTTTGAACGCGATGAAGTACAAGACCGAGCTGGCCTTGGTGCGCTCGCAGAACGTGGACATCACCAAGTTTGAAACCCAGTTGGACGAATTCAAGACGTCGTTTGGCCGCAATTGGCGCTTGGCCTCTGAGGGCTTTGAAGAAGCCGTCAAGCGCATTGATGAAGCCATCAAGGACTTGGAAAAAACCAAGGAAGCGCTGCACAAGTCGGCCAACAATTTGCGCCTGGCCAACGACAAGGCCGACGACTTGACGATCAAGAAGCTCACACGGGGCAACCCCACGATGGCGGCCAAGTTTGCAGAGTTGCCGGGGAACACTCCCGACTGAGACGGCGCTCAATGCGCCCCTCGGTAACACCCCTCAGCCCGCTTGCCATCAACAGGCTCATCACCTTCTTCGGTGCACAAGGCAGCACTCAAGGCTTGTTCTGTGCCGTGTTTTGAGGTGTATTTTGCAAAATACACCTCATGCCCACCCAAAACCAGTCCACACAAACGCGTTATATCTGGCAGCACCGCGCTTGGCCGCAGCGCACATTTGACGCGACGGCACTTGCCCCTGGACCATGCCCGCTTAGAGCAAGGGCGGTTGTTGGGGCTGCTGGGTGCCATTGGGGCACGGCTGAGGGAGTTATGGGGCGCTGAGGCGGGTGGCGGGGTGCAAAACCGACCAAACGCGCAATCTGCGCCTGATCCAAACCCTTGGCCAGCCCTAGGCTGATCTCCTCCCGAACCGCCAGATCCATCGTCTTGTAACAACCCGACTTGCTTTCCATCGCAACACTCCTTTGTAGACTTCACAAGATTGTGTTGCACTATTTATTTGAAACCGTCTTCCCCTTGGGAACTTCTAAAAACCTACTGCGCGGGCGAATCTGTCAGTTCCCGCGTGTGTCAAATTCGTCGCCGTACACTGGGTACGTGTCCCGTGTTTGCCAAACCCGTCACTGCCAACTTCACCCGCTCGTGACGGTTTTTAGAAGTTCCCCCTTCATCAAAGTCAAATAGGCACGGGCGTTTTCAGGCGATTCGGTCTGAAGACGCCCGTAAAATCTAGAGTTTGATATTTTGCCGAATCATGTCAGCAGCCTTTTCCGCAATCATGATGGTCGGCGCATTGGTGTTGCCCCCGACAATACGCGGCATGACCGATGCGTCAATCACCCGCAATGCCTCGATGCCATGAACTCGAAGGGAGGCGTCGACCACCGCCGCATCATCACCACCCATCCGGCAGGTGCCGACGGGGTGGTAGATGGAGTCTGCCTGGCTGCGAATGAAGCCTTCAATTTCGGCGTCAGTCTGCGCCGTGGCGGAGCGGTTTAATTCGCGTCCGCCGTATCGTGACAGTGCGGGCTGCGCCAAGACATCGCGCATGATACGGAAGCCCTTAACCATACGCGCCATGTCTTCCGGGTCGTCCAGGAAATTCGGGTCAATTAACGGTGCGGCCAACGGGTCAGATGATTGCAATGTCACGCTGCCGCGGCTCTTTGGTCGCAAGACACACACATGGCACGAGTAGCCGTGACCGAAGGTGACCTTGCGGCCATGATCAACTAACTTACCGATCACGAAATGGAATTGCAGATCGGGAATTGCTTCTGCCGGACTGCTGCGGACGAAGCCGCCCGCTTCGGCAATGTTTGTCGTGAGCAAACCAGTGCGGTGGCTACGCCACTCCGCAATCCCTTTAAGCAAATGCCAGACACCGGTAACCGAGACGCCCAACAAATCGGTTAGTTTCGGCGCATCGTAAACCTGCACGGCGTCCGCATGGTCATGCAGGTTAAGCCCGACGCCGGGCAGGTGATGCACCACCGGAATCCCCAGTTTTGATAAAGCATCGGCGCTACCGACACCCGACAACATTAGAATCTGCGGTGACTGCAGAGCGCCGGCGCTGAGCAATACTTCACGGCGTACACGAATCTGCCGCAAGGTGCCGTTTTGCACAAACTCGGCGCCAACGGCGCGCCTTCCTTCGAACAAGATCCGTGTGACCTGTGCGTTAGTCTCGATTGTCAGATTACTTCGACCGCGATTCGGCGCGAGGTAAGCCTTTGCCGCGCTGAAGCGTTCGCCCGCGCGATGTGTCACTTGATACAGCCCCACACCCTCCTGCTCGGCACCGTTGAAGTCGTGGTTGATCGGGAACCCGGCTTCGTGACCCGCGTCGATGAACGCTTGGCTGTACCGATTCGGGCTCGCGAGGTCGCGTACATTCAGCGGGCCGCCAACGCCGTGAAAACGATCGCTGCCACGTTCATTGTTCTCGGCGCGTTTGAAATACGGCAGGACGTCTTGATAGGCCCAACCTGTATTGCCAAGTTCTGCCCAATGATCGTAGTCGGCACGGTGTCCGCGTGCATAGATCATCGCGTTGATCGAGCTTGAACCGCCCAGCACTTTGCCTCGTGGTTGATAGCCCTTACGGCCATATAGCCCGCGTTGGGGAACAGTGTTGAATCCCCAGTTTGCCGTGCCGGTTTGGGCCATCACTGCCATTCCCGCCGGGCAATGGATCAAGACGCTGGAATCACGCGGTCCTGCTTCGAGTAGGGTAACGTGGGTGTCGCTGCGTTCGGAGAGACGTCCGGCGAGGGTGCAACCCGCAGAGCCTGCGCCAAGGATTAGGTAGTCGGTGATGCAGTCAGACATAGTTGTTCACAGAATCGGTGCGCGAGGAAAGTACCCAGTTCAGTTGGCGAAAACGGCGTATGCGCCGATTCACTGCGCGTACACAACGCGCCAAAACTCACTTCAGTAGAAACCTGATGAGTGCCTCGAAGCGTTGACCAAAAGGCGGTTGGAACATGGCCAAGCCATTAAATCTGGACTGGTGAAAGATGGGCTTTGACTTGGAGAAGGTATCAAACCCGACCTTGCCGTGATAAGCGCCCATCCCCGACGGGCCGACGCCGCCAAACGGCAAATCCTCTTGCGAGATGTGCAACAGGGTTTCGTTGATGGATACACCACCGGTGACGGTCTCGTCGAGCACTTGATCGATCTGCCGACGATCATGGCCGAAGTAATACAGCGCGAGTGGGCGCGGACGGGCGTTGATGTAACCGATCGCGCTGTCGAGCCCATCATAAGGAATCAACGGCAGAATCGGGCCGAAAATCTCCTCTTGCAGCAGTCGGCAATCGTCACATGCGCCGGTCACAATCGTCGGCGCGAGTTTTTGGGTGCCGTCCAGACTTTCGCCAGCGCCGTTGAGCGGGTAAACGGTTGCCCCAGCGGCGCGGGCTTCATCGAGATAACCATGCAGTCGTGATAGATGACGCTGGCTTACCAGCGAGGTGTAGTCCGCATTTGCGGCAATTGTCGGGTAATGGGTTGAAACAAAACGTCGTGCAGCGTCGATAAATTCGACTTCTTTACCTCGTGGCACGAGCACGTAGTCGGGTGCGATACACGTCTGCCCGGCATTCAAGCACTTGCCAAACATAATGCGCGAGACTGCGGACGTGATGTCGGCGTCTGGCCCGATAACGGCAGGGGACTTTCCGCCGAGTTCCAAGGTCACCGGCGTGAGGTGTTCAGCAGCAGCCTGCATCACGAGTTTGCCGATGGCAGTTGAGCCCGTAAAAAGTAAGTGGTCAAAGGGCAGCATTGAAAATGCTCGCGCGACCTCGGCGCCACCATTGACGACCAGTACCTCGTCGTTCGAGAAGTAAGTTTCGATCAGTTTGGCAAACAGTGCGCCGGTCCGAGGCGTAAATTCGCTCATTTTGATAAAGGCTCGGTTGCCCGCCGCCAATGCACCTACTAGGGGTGCCACTGCTAATAAAATCGGATAGTTCCACGGCACGATGATGCCAACGACGCCGAGTGGTTGAGGACGAATTTCATTACGTGCCGGCAGGAACCACATGGATGCCCAACTGCGGCGCGGCTTCATCCAACCGCTCACATGACGGCGAGCATGTTTGATGGCGGCGATGGCCGGAAACAACTCGAGCAACTGCGTTTCGTGGTGCGAGCGGTGGCCAAAGTCAGCGGCGATTGCCACGCAGATTTCGTCGATGTTGTCTCGTAGCATGGCTTCAAGCCGTGACAATTGTTGACGACGCCAATCAACGCTCGGCATTCGGTTGGCTACATAAGCGGCACGCAGACGGTCAAGCGCGGGTCTCAGGTTCGCGTCGGGAACTGCTTCTGCCTCAGTTAAGCGCTGCGTGTGACGCTGGTGATTGGGGGTATTGCTCAGGTCCATATGTCTAATATGTCTACAATGCTTGCCACGATGGGATCATTGATCGGAACGGTCGCTAGAATAGCAGCGGCGAATCGAGCGTGGCGGATTCAATTAGATTGAAGCGTCTAATTTGGCGCGGCGCAACATCGTTTGATTGTGGAGGTTGGGTGAGCGTGAAGCGCAATGCTTGAGCATCTGAATCGACTAGAAGAACTGCGTGGACCAAGGCAACGCGAGGCGGATTTTTTTGCCGACGTTAAACGCATCAAACGGTGGCAGCATCAGCGGCTGCACTACACGTATCACGATCTCAGTATCGACCAACGATTTGCCCCGGCCACCGCATTTTTTTAGATGAGCTCTACGGTGAGAAAGACACGGCACCACGCGACAGGGATTTGTTGCGGATGTATCCCACGATCAAACGTCTGCTACCCAAGTTTGCCTTCGAAACACTGAGTAATGCTTTGGCGCTCGATGTGCTCTCCGAAGAGTTTGATCAAGCGCTGGCCACGCAGCTCCGAGGTGTGCCGATCAACAACGCGGTTTATTGTGAGGCATTTCGCGCAGTAGGCCGAAAAGCGGATCGGCTGAGACAAGTCGCGTTGATGCAAGATGTCGGCCACGGTCTTGATCTTGTGGTCAAGAAGCCGTTGATCTACTCAACGCTGAAAATGTTGCGTCGCCCCTCAAAACTGGCCGGGCTTGCAGAAATGCAGCAGTTTTTGGAGGCGGGCTTCTCTGCGTTTCGACACATGAAAGGGGCGACACCATTTCTGCACACCATTGCCGAGCGCGAAACGGCACTCATTGACGCCATTTTTTTGCGCGGCGTACCCAACCTACCGCCGGCGAAGTAGGCGTGCAGCGTTTTTGTTTCCCGTTTCAGGCGATGGCGTGTGAAAACACCATCGAACTTTTCGCCAATACGCTTGCGCACGCTGAGTCTGCGGCAAACGCCGCTATCGACGAGGTGCGGCGCATCGAGCAGAAGTACTCCCGATATCGTGAAGATAGTGTATTGACCCGCATTAGTCAGGCGAGCGGCGATGGAAATAGTGCCGCGTGGACGCAGATTGATGACGAGACATCGCAACTATTGGATTTTGCGGAGTCGTGTTTCCAACAAAGTGACAGGTTGTTCGATATTACTTCCGGCGTATTACGGCGGGTTTGGGATTTCAACTCAGGTCGCGTACCTTCCAAGGAAGCCATCGACGCACTGATGCCGTTGGTCGGCTGGCAGCAGGTCAACCGCAAGCCGAACGCCATCCAACTGACACGCAGCGGGATGGAGATTGATTTTGGCGGGTTCGGTAAGGAATATGCGGCTGACCGTGCCGCTACTGTGTTACTCGCAAGCGGGGTCATGCATGGCTTCGTCGACTTAGGCGGTGATGTCGTGGTAACGGGGCCGCAGCCCGATGGTGCGCCATGGACGCTTGGTATCCGTCACCCGAGGCAAAATGGTGCCGTGCTAGAGACTGTTGAGATTGCCAGCGGGGCTGTTGCCACCAGCGGCGACTATGAGCGTTTCATGGAAATCGACGGTGTGCGCTACTGCCATATTCTCGACCCGTGCGACGGACAGCCGGTGAGGGGTTTGCAGTCGATAACCGTATTTGCCCCGAGTTGTTTGGTCGCTGGGGCGATTACGACCATTGCCATGCTCAAGGGCAATTACGCAATCGACTGGCTGGCGAGCGTGCTCACTGGTGACTTGCGCGGGCTGGCAGTCGACCAGTGTGGGCGCGTTTGCCGTTACTGACCGGCGTTGGCTCGGTATCGCGGGTTGTAACCTCGATGGCAGCGCCTTCGGCCAAGGCTGCGTGATAAACTCAATGGGCAGTTTTACCATCGCTTTGCCGTCGCTTTGCCGTCGCTTTACCACCGCTCTACCACCGCTCTACCACCGCTCTACCACCGCTCTACCACCGCTCTACCACCGCTTTACCGCCCCATTCGCCGCTGAATTCAGCTCGCGGCCTTCCGGATAAGGAGGTATGTGCGATTGATTCGATTATTGTTTTTTTCGGGAACCCATCATGCCAGACACCTTTCAGGCCTCACAAACGCTCGCTAATGTCGATCCCGAAATCTTCGCCGTGATTCAGCAGGAGAATCGCCGTCAGGAAGAGCACATTGAGTTGATTGCTTCCGAGAATTACACCAGTCCTGCGGTGATGCAGGCACAGGGCTCGCAATTGACCAACAAGTATGCAGAAGGTTACCCCGGCAAACGCTACTACGGCGGCTGTGAATACGTCGATATTGCAGAGACGCTCGCCATCGAGCGTGTGCGTAAGTTATTCGGTGCGGACGTCCACGGCTACGCTGCAAATGTACAAGCCAACTCGGGCTCGCAGGCTAACCAAGCGGTCTTTCTCGCCTGCTTAAAGCCCGGTGACACCTTCCTCGGCATGAATCTCGCCATGGGCGGGCACCTCACGCATGGCGCTTCGGTCAATATGAGTGGTAAGTGGTTCAATGTGATCAGTTACGGCCTCGATGCCGATGAAGTCATCGACTATGCCCAGATGGAGCGTCTTGCACGCGAACATAAACCAAAATTGATTCTTGCCGGTGCGTCTGCCTATGCGTTGAAGATTGATTTTGCGCGTTTCGCCGCAGTGGCAAAGGAAATCGGTGCCGTCTTTATGGTTGACATGGCCCACTACGCAGGGCTGATCGCGGCGGGTGTTTACCCTTCGCCGCTGCCGTATGCGGACGTCGTCACATCAACCACACACAAGAGCCTTCGTGGGCCACGCGGTGGCATCATCTTGATGAAACCCGAGCTTGAGAAAGTCATCAATTCAGCGATTTTTCCGGGATTGCAGGGAGGACCGTTGATGCATGTGATCGCGGCAAAAGCGGTTGCCTTCAAGGAAGCGCTGGACCCATCATTCAAGGTCTATCAAACGCAAGTGTTAAAGAACGCCGACGCGCTGGCAAGAACACTGATCAAGCGCGGTCTTCGCATCGTTTCGGGTCATACCGAATCACACGTCATGTTGGTGGATTTGCGGGCAAAGAACATCACCGGTAAGGAAGCCGAGGCGCTACTCGGCCAAGCACATATCACGGTGAATAAAAACGCGATTCCAAATGATCCCGAAAAGCCGTTCGTCACGTCCGGCATTCGTTTGGGTTCGCCCGCGATGACCACCCGTGGCTTCAAGGACGCGGAAGCTGAACTCACCGGCAATTTGATTGCCGATCTACTCGACAATCCGCACGACCCGGCCAATATTGCGGCAGTACGTGAAAAGGTCGCCGCGCTGACGAAACGCTTCCCGGTTTATGCCTAACGGTGTAAACAGAGAAGGAGGAACAGAGAAGGGCAGGCCTTCGCAGGGGAGGGCATTGCTGGCGATCTCGGCGCCGTTGCCTTCTCCCTTCTCGCTTCTCCCTTCCCGACTCATTGCCGAATGAAGTGCCCTTTCTGCGGCGCACAGGAAACTCAGGTCATCGATTCGCGGGTGTCAGATGAAGGCGACCAAGTGCGTCGCCGCCGCCGCTGTACCGTGTGTCATAAGCGATTTACGACATATGAAAACGCAGAGCTGCGTATGCCCACTGTCGTTAAATCGAATGGGCAACGTGAAGACTATTCGCGCAAGAAAATCGAGCTGAGTTTGCACCGTGCGTTACACAAACGTCCGGTCCCGGAGGAGCAAATTGCCGCCGCAATTGAGCGCATCGAACAGGCGCTGTTAAACGAGGCACGCCGAGAGTTGCCTACGCGCAAGGTAGGTGAGATGGTCATGGCGGAGTTAAAACAACTCGATCAAGTCGGATATGTGCGGTTCGCGTCGGTCTACCGTAGTTTTTCCGATGTCGAGGAATTCAAGCAAGCCATCCGGGAAGTGACGAAGTGAGGCTCCAGCCGGTTTGTGCTGCGCGTGCCAGTCGACGAGCGCGCGCACGCTGGGTTGTCAAATGATGCGTTTTACGGCGCTAGATCATGCCATGATGGCCAGAGCCATTCAGTTGGCGGAGAAGGGGCGGGCGGTGACCACGCCCAATCCGTTCGTGGGGTGCGTCATCGTCAAGCGAGGTCGCATCATCGGCGAAGGCTTTACCCGCGCCGGAGGGCGACCACACGCTGAGGCCGATGCATTGGCAAAATGCCAAGAATCCGCAGAAGGTTCGACGGTCTACTCAACCCTTGAGCCATGTGCACTGCACGCCAACTCGCGGGGGCCGGCGTGCTCTGATCTGCTCATCGCCGCCAAGGTCGCGCGGGTGGTGTCTGCGCTGCACGATCCGTTTGAAGGTGTCGACGGCAAGGGGCACGATAACTTGGTGAGTGCGGGAATCACGCTCGACACGGGCCTCATGAGTATGGAGGTTGAATGCCAGCTAAAAGCGTTTTTGCAGCGTGTGCGTAGCGGGCGACCCTATGTGACGCTGAAGGTCGCTGCCAGTCTCGACGGTAAAACGGCGCTGGCCAATGGTCTGTCACAATGGATTACGTCAGCCGCAGCGCGGCGTGATGTACACACCATGCGACGCGATAGCTGCGCTGTTATGACGGGGATTGGAACGCTGCTCGTCGATGATCCGGCGCTGACGGTGAGGGAGGTTCCATGCGAACGGCAGCCGCTTCGTGTACTGCTCGATAGTCGCCTTGATGTTGGCGATGGCGCAAAAATTCTTGAAGGTGGCAATACGCTTATTGTTACCGCAACGGGCGCAAAAACGCGCTGCGATGAACTGCTTGATCGTGGCATTGAGGTTATTCGTGTGCCCACCGAGTCAGTCAAAGGCAAGGTCGATTTGTCGGCGATGATGCAGGCGCTCGGCAAGCGAAAAATCAACGCGCTCATGGTTGAAACTGGTGCAAAGTTAAACGGTTCCTTGCTCGCCGCCGGCGTCGTGGATGAAATCGTTGCCTATATCGCCCCGTCGATTCTAGGAGACAACGCAAAGGGTTTATTTGCACTTGAGCCGCTCGCCTCACTGCGGGATAAAATTACGCTTTCGTTCAGCGACGTGCGCCAGATTGGGCCGGATCTAAGGATCACCGCAAGGATCATAACGTAATCATGTTCACGGGCATCATTGAAACGACAGGGGTTATCCAGACAGCCGACGCAGCGCCGACAAACCTACGGCTGACGATTAACGCGCCGAAGTTAGGGTTGCATCAAGTCAGCTTGGGCGACTCCATTGCGGTCAATGGCTGCTGCCTGACTGTGGTCGCCAAGACAGCGGAGACATTTTCCGTCGATGTTTCGAATGAGTCGCTTGCGCTGACTTCCGGTTTTCCGCAGGGTGCGATTGTCAATCTCGAGAAGTCGCTACGTTTTGGTGATCGTCTCGGTGGGCATCTGGTCAGCGGTCACGTTGATGGCATCGGCACCGTCAGCCAGATGGAAGACCTGGGCGCGTCATGGCGCTTGGTCATCGAGGCTCCACATGACCTGGCAAAGTTTATTGCGCGTAAAGGCTCAATTACGGTCAACGGGGTGTCGCTCACCGTAAATAAGATTGCTGATACACCCAGTCACTGTAGCTTTGAAATCAATATCATTCCGCACACCTATCAGGTCACCAGCATTCGTGGCTTACACAGCGGCAGCAAAGTCAATCTTGAAATTGACCTGCTGGCGCGTTATGTTGAGCGCATGATGCAAGACGGCATGAGGCCGTAGAACCCGCTGCTGCCGGACGTACGTCACAAAACCATAACGGAGTACAACATGTCGATCTCCTCGACAAAGGAACTAATCGAAGACATCCGCCAAGGCAAGATGGTGGTGTTGGTCGACGCCGAAGACCGCGAGAATGAAGGTGACCTCGTGATGGCGGCTGATTTTGTGACGCCTGAGGCCATTAACTTCATGGCCAAACATGCGCGTGGCCTGATTTGTATGCCGATCACTGAAGAGCATGCCACCCGCCTGAACCTGCCACCGATGGTGGCGGATAACCGCACCTCACATGGCACCGCGTTTACCGTTTCAATCGAGGCCGCAACTGGTGTCACCACCGGCATCTCCGCCGCAGATCGCGCGCGTACCGTGCAGGTTGCCGCAGCACATCACGCCAAGGCAGAAGATATCGTGCAGCCCGGACATATTTTCCCGCTGACCGCAAAAAATGGTGGTGTGCTCATGCGTGCAGGCCATACCGAAGCGGCGTGCGATTTGGCTTCCTTGGCCGGCTTGTCTGCTGCTGGTGTGATTTGCGAAATCTTGAACGAAGACGGCAGCATGGCGCGGCTACCAGATCTGATTACGTTTGCGCACAAACATAGCCTCAAGGTTGGGACGATTGCCGACTTGATTCGCCATCGTTCGGTCAATGAAACGCTCGTGGAGCGGGTGGTGTCCCGAGATGTCAGTACACCCTATGGCCCGTTCAAATTACACTTGTTTCGAGACAAAACTGTCAATGAAGTCCATATGGCCCTCACACGCGGAGACGTACGCCCAGATGTGCCGGTGCTCACGCGAGTGCACGAGCCATTCGTTGGCGCCGATATCTTCGAATTTGATAGCGGGCGACACGCTTATTCTGTGGGCGAAGCGATGCGGATGATCGCCACCGAAGGTGTTGGCGTGATAGTCCTTCTGCGTCGCGAGGAAACAGCGCAAGCGGTCATTGATCGGTTTACGCTGACGCCTGATGAGGCCAAGACGAGACGCGCTCACAAATGGGACCCGCGCATGCATGGCATCGGCGCACAAATTTTGCACGATCTCAATGTACGCAAGATGCGCGTACTTTCGTGGCCTAAGAATATTCCGAGTATGGCCGGCTTCGATCTCGAGGTGGTCGAATACGTTCCTCCTAGCCAAGAGCGCAAATTGAAGGTGGTGTGAATTTGTTGAATATCGAAAACAGCCTAGCAGGCCGTGGGTTGAAAATCGGCCTTGTTCATAGCCGCTTTAATGCGCCTATCGTGAATCAAATGGTCACGGCGTGTTTAAAGACGCTTCGCGTACTCGGCGTGGCTGACGATGATGTGGATGTCGCAAACGTTCCCGGTGCGTTAGAGATACCGCTTGTCCTGCAGTCGATGGCGCTGACGCATCGTTACGATGCCTTGATTGCCATCGGCGCGGTCATCCGTGGCGAGACCTATCACTTTGAGGTGGTATCGAATGAGTCTTGCCGCGGTTTGTCTGAGGTTGCGCTGCACACCGGGATACCAATTGCTAACGGCATCCTGACGACCAATACCGATGAGCAAGCGTTGGCACGCGTCGAAGAAAAGGGTGCCGATTGCGCCAATGTTGCCGTGGAAATGGCCAATCTGTTAGAACGTATTGCAAGCCGCTCCGCGCGGCCGAAGGAATCGGCATGAAATCCCCGCGACGGCGATCACGCGAATTTGCGTTGCAAGCGCTTTATCAATGGCAACTGGCGCAGCCGTCATTTGCCGAGATTGAACAACAGTACCAGCTTGCCGAAGGTTTCGATAAGTCCGATGCAGCGTTGTTTAAGTCCATCGTTGTGGGGGCGATTCAAAATGCGTTGTCGCTTGAATCAGCACTGGTACCCAACCTTGACCGTGGCTGGGCGGAAGTGAGCCCGGTCGAAAGGGCGATTCTGCTGATCGCAGGGTTTGAACTCATACACACGCCGGAGACGCCATATCGCGTCATCATCAATGAAGCGATCGAACTGGCGAAGTCGTATGGCGGCACCGATGGCCACAAGTATGTGAACGGGGTGCTCGATAAGCTTGCGGCCATTGTACGTGCGGCCGAAGTTGCGGCACCGCCTGCATCGAGTAAGTCGGTAAGTCGCCGACAATAGCACCGCTCCCGAACCGTGACGCCAGAATTCGGGTTGATTGCCAACTATTTTTCCCGCCCCGTTCGCGTGGCACTGCTCGGTGGCGGAGATGATTGCGCGCTCTTGCCACCGACCGCGCTCGCGACGGCGGTCTCAACGGATACCCTCGTATCAGGGGTTCACTTTTTTCATGACGTCTCTCCAGAATCGCTCGGTCATAAGGTGCTTGCAGTGAGCTTGTCAGATTTGGCTGCGATGGGGGCGAGACCACGCGCTTTTACGCTGGCATTGACCTTGCCCAGCATAGATGAGCAGTGGCTCGAACGTTTTTCATCGGGTCTGTACGCCATCGCTGATGATTATCAGATCGAACTCGTTGGTGGGGATACAACCCGTGGGCCGCTCTCGATCACGGTGACTGTGATGGGTGAGGTCGATGCGATGCTCGCATTGCGTAGAGACGGCGCAAAGCCGCTCGACGACATTTGGGTATCGGGGTCCATCGGCGGCGCTGCGCTTGCGCTCCACGCGATCAATACCAATCAAGTGGCACTGGCGCAGATGGTTGTTGAGCGGATGGAGCGTCCGATTCCTCGCGTTGCACTTGGGCAGCGCTTGAAAGGGCTGGCGAGTGCCGCCATCGATGTTTCTGATGGACTGATCGCGGACCTCGGGCATATCGCCGAGCGTTCGTCGCTCGGCGCATTGGTGCACTGGCCGCTTGTGCCAATTCACGCCGAACTTGTGGCGCAGGAGCAGGCGGTGCAAGTGGCATGTGCTCTGGCTGGCGGTGATGACTACGAACTCTGCTTCACCGCTGCGCCAGAGTTTCGGGAGACAATTGCCGCGCTTGCCCGTCCTCTGGGAATATCGCTCGCGCGGATCGGGCAGATGTCCGCCGATCATGGTCAGGTTTGTGTTCTCGATGGTGAAGGTAATGCGATGAGACTTGCCTCTGCCGGGTTCGACCATTTTTCTCACCGCGAAACGTGACAGTACCCAGATGAAGCCTGACCGTAAGTTTTTGCTTTCCCATCCCGCTCACTTTGTTGCGTTTGGTTTTGGCGCAGGGCTCGCCCCCAAAGCGCCAGGCACGTTTGGCACGCTACTCGCGCTGCCGATATATCTTGCCTTCCATGCGCTAGGTGGGGTGTATGTTGTGACGGTGTTGGTCGTTGTACTGTTTGGCTTAGGTGTATGGGCGAGCGCTAAAGCCGGGAAGAGCCTCGGTGTCGCGGATCACGGCGGTATCGTGATCGATGAAATCGCCGCATTTGTATTGGTAATGGCGTTTGTTCCTTCGGGCGCACACTTTTGGCTATGGACGCTAGTCGCCTTCGCGGCATTCAGAGTGTTCGACATCGTCAAGCCGTGGCCAATTGGAGTAGCCGACCGAAAAATCAAAGGGGGCTTTGGGGTGATGTTTGATGACCTGCTCGCGGCGCTATTGACGATTGTCTTTATCCTCACACTACGCGCACTGACCATTAACCCCGCCACATGACACGCTGGCCTTATCCGCGTTTATTCGCGCATCGGGGCGGCGGCACGCTCGCCCCCGAGAATACGATGGCTGGGATGCAAGAGGCGCAGGCACGGGGATATCAGGCGGTCGAGTTCGACGTAAAGTTGTCCCGCGACAATGTGCCGATGCTGATGCACGACGATACGTTAGAACGGACAACATCCGGTTCGGGCCTGTTTAAGCATCTGTCTTCGGCTGAGCTCAAGCAGCTTGATGCGGGGTCTTGGAAAGGGCCAATGTGGGCAGGGGAGCGGATTCCTGCACTGGATGCGGTGATGGCTTTTCTCTGCGGGCAACATATGACGGCCAATATCGAAGTGAAGCCGTGTGTCGGACGCGACGAAGAAACTGGACGCATCGTGGCCCAAGCAGCCGCGAAACTTGGCAGCACTTGGCCGCCACCGTTGCTTTCATCATTCAGTGTCGTGGCGCTTCGGGCGGCGGCACATGCCGCACCGACGCTCCCGCGTGCGCTATTGGTCGAGCAATGTTCGACTGAGCAGCTTGCACTGGCGGTCGAATTGGGATGCGTTAGTCTCCATTGTGCTTGGCATGATGTCACGCCAGAAATTGTTCACGCGGCACACTCATGCGGTCTCCGGCTCATGGCGTATACAGTCAACGATGCGGATGTGGCTTGTCGATTGTTTCGGTTGGGACTAGATGGAATCTTTACGGATGCACTGGATCGTATGCGCGATGCGCCGACTTGAGCGTGTTGTGTGGATTTGTCACGACCGCGTCACCGAACTTTCTTAGAATTGGAATGAAATTTTTCCAAATCAAGGCGCTGAATCAAGGCGCTGAATCCAGACATTTCAGGGCGTTATTCGACTTTATTTGCCTGAGTTGTTAGAAACATTTGGCAACTGCTTGAATTTGTGCTAAAAATCTCTCCCCCGGACGCTCAAGAACTCGGCAGTTGTCTGTAGTTTTAGGCGATTTTCGACGATCTCGATGCGATGTTTTATGAACGTTGGAAGTGCGTGAATGGCTCGCATCTGTGTGTTTAATCAAAAAGGTGGTGTTGGTAAAACCACGACTGCGCTCAACCTTGCTGCGGCACTCGCGCGCGCCGGGGAGCGCCCGCTTGCCATTGACCTCGATCCACAGGCGCACCTGACTGCGCTATCCGGCGTGACCATCAATGGTGCTGCTGAAAGTCTTTACGGACACTATCGCGACAACAAATTGCTTGCGAGCCTGATTCGTGACACCGACCGTGGCTGGCATATCCTGCCTGCGCACCTAGAGCTGAGCAAAATCGATACGCAGTTCGGCAAAGGTCCCAATATCCTTAACCGCCTCAAGATTGGGCTGGTTCGTGAGCAATTGAACGGCACATGTCCTGTCATCATTGACTGTAGCCCATTGCTCGGTGTGATGTCGTTGTCGGCGATTTTTGCGGCCGACAAAGTGATTGTCCCAGTGTCGGCAGATTACTTGGCGGTCAAAGGTGCCGAGCAGGTTGAAAAGACGCTCAACGCGCTCGGGCCGGTGCTGAAAAAGCGCATTACTCGGCGGTATGTGATTACGCGATTTGATGGTAGACGCAAAATGTCGTGGGATATTTTTAACTCCCTGCGCGCGAAGTTTGGGGCAGATGTTTGTGAAACCCGTGTCACCGAGAGCGTATCCGTTGCTGAAAGCCCGTTCGCAGAAAAAGATGTGTTTGACTACGCACCTAGGAGCCGTGGGGCGTTGGACTATCAAGCGCTGTATGACGAGTTGAAATCGAACAACTTCTTGCGTCCTGAATAGAGGACGTTAGGGAACTTCTAAAAACCGTCGCGAGCGGGGCGAGTTGGCGGCGACGGGGTGGGCAAACGCGGGACACGTACCCGGTGTACGGCGACGAATTTGACAAACGCGGGAACGGACAAATTCGCCCACGCAGCAGGTTTATAGAAGTTCCCTAGCCTGCCCATTTCATGGGGGGGGCGTGCGAAAGCGGGTGAGTGGTCGAACGATTGTTTGCCTGACCGACAAAAGCAGCGCGAACTGTATTTGCCACCCATCGCCGCCGTTACGGGCACTACTTTTTGTCTAGGCTCACGATTAGCGAAATCGCCCCTTCGAGGTCGGTGCCTTCGCCACGCGCCACTTCGTCGATGACGCGTACCTCAATAATGGTGCAATAGTGGTACATCTCGCGCAGCTTCTTTTCGGCGGCGGCCTGATCGACGGCGTGGACGACTAGGCGATCTACCGTCGTGCCGGTGCGGGTTTGAATTTTGAAGCCGAATTTTTCCATGGAGCGACGGTGCCGCGAGCGGACGAGGCTGCAAGCCGACGAACTCACTCGCACAAATATTCTGGATTGTATTGAAGTATCGCCGCAGCGAACGGGCGATGTTAGCATTTATGCATCGATTATCATTTTTGGATTTTCTAATTGAATCTTCGCGACCTTCGTTATCTTGTGGCGCTGGCGGATCATCGGCATTTTGGCCGCGCCGCCGAAGCGAGTCACGTTTCGCAGCCCACCCTGTCGACGCAATTGAAAAAATTTGAGGACGAACTCGGCGTCTCGCTGGTCGAACGCAACCCGCGCAATGTGATGTTGACCAGTGTTGGTGAAGCGGTGCTCGCGCGTGCGCGGGTGATGTTGCGAGAGGCCGATGAGATTCGCGCCATTGCGCGGCGCTCAAAAGACCCAGAGTCTGGATTGTTGAAGCTCGGTATTTTCCCCACACTCGGCCCATACCTATTGCCTCACGTCATCCCGGGCATCATTGCACGCTACCCGAAACTCGAGTTAATTCTGGTTGAGGAAAAAACCGAAGTTATTCTGCGAAAACTCAACGATGGCGAGCTCGACTGTGGCATCTTGGCGCTACCTTTACCGGATGACAACCTTCAGGTGGAGTTTTTGTTCGAGGAGGATTTCATCCTCGCCGTACCCAAGCAGCATCCCATGGCGAAACAGAAAAAAGTGAGCCTGAGCGATCTGGCGCAGGAAAGTTTGCTACTGCTCGACGATGGACACTGTTTGCGTGCTCAGGCGCTTGAGGTGTGCCATATGGCTGGGGCGGGCGAGCGCCCCGGATTCCGTGCGACGAGCCTCGAGACCCTCCGCCACATGGTCGCCGCCAATGCGGGCATTACCTTGTTACCGGCGCTGACCGTACACTCACCGTCGCCCGTTTCGCCATCCATCAAGCTGATTCCCTTTAACGATCCGATTCCGCATCGGCGTATCGCGATGGCTTGGCGGCGTACCTCTGCGCTTAATGACTTCCTGCACGGTTTGGTGCCACTGCTTCGAAGGTTTCCGACGATGTTGCTGCATGCGCCTAAAGCAACGAAGTAGCTCGACGGACGCCGTGTCTGTCGTTCCTGTCTCAGCACGCACCTACTGGCGGATCACGCTGGCCGGCGCGGCGCTGCTCATGGTCACGATGGGTGCGCGGCAGTCGATGGGCATGTTCATCTCGCCGATGAACACGGCGACGGCGCTTGGCATCGCCTCGATCAGTTTATCGCTGGCGATCGGCCAACTCGTCTGGGGCGCCGTTCAACCAGTCGCCGGTGCATTCGCGGATCGATATGGCCATGGCCGCGTATTGGTCATCGGCGCGGTGGTGCTTGCATTGGGATATGTCATTACGCCCTTGATGACGAGTCATGTTGGGCTCGCGTTCTCGATTGGTGTGTTGATGGCGGCTGGATCTGGACTCGGCAGCTTCTCCGTCTTGATTGGCGCCACCGCGCATCACCTTCCGGCTGAGCGCCGTGGCATGGCGGCCGGCGTCATTAATGCGGGGGCGTCGTTTGGGCAGATGGTGTTTGCCCCGATTGTGCAAAAACTGATCACCCTGTCGGGTTGGGTAAACGCGATGTGGATCATGGCATTGGTCGCGTTGGCCACATTGCCATTGGCCCGAATCTTGCGCCGACCAGTCGAGCGCGACGATGCGCCAGCCGCCTCGGGCTATCCAGCCGTCGCGCCAAAAATCGGGCTGCGAGCGGCCATCAAACAGGCGGTGTGCAATCCTAGTTTCTTGTTGCTTAATTTGGGGTTCTTCACCTGTGGATTTCATATCGCGTTTCTGGTGACACATTTGCCCGGCGAGATCGACTTGTGCGGGATGTCGCCAAGCGTTGCAAGCTGGTCACTATCGATCATTGGTTTGGCCAATATCCTTGGCAGCTTGGCGGTCGGTTGGGGCGTGGGGCGATTCCGCAGCAAAACAATCTTGTTCTGGATGTATACGTCCCGTGCGGTCTTGATTGGCTTGTATCTGGTCTGCCCGAAAACGGAGACGACGTTCTACGTCTTTGCGTTGGGTCTTGGCGCGACCTGGCTCGCCACCGTACCGCCGACGGCAGGGCTTGTGGGCAAGCTGTTTGGCACAACCTATCTTTCGACGCTGTTTGGATTGACCCTGTTTTCGCACCAAGTCGGCGGATTTCTCGGCGCGTGGCTCGGCGGGATTGCAGTCGTAGAACTCGGCAATTACCAAGCGATGTGGTATGCCGATATTGCGCTGGCCGTGGTTGCGGCGCTGGCTAACTTACCGATTCGCGAAGCGAAAATGCAACCTCGAATCGCGCTAACGGCTTAGTTTGGCTTATCGAGTTGGAAAATGTCCTGCACCAACGAGGACACCGGCGCCTTAGGGTCGCCGCCGCTTTTGAGGGCCATGAGTGGGTGATGCAAAAATTTGTTTGTCAGACCATGCGAGAGTGCCTCAAGCACTTTCAACGGGTCATCGCCCCGTGCGAGCATTTTCTGTGCGCGCTCCAGCTCAAGTTGACGGTAGTCATCGGCCTTCGCACGTAGCTGCTGGATTAATGGTACGGACTTGCGTGCATCCATCCAGCGCATAAATTCGTTGGTGTGCTTTTCGATGATCAGGTCTGCCTCGGCGATTGCCGCCTGCCGCGTGCTTAAGTTTTGTTCGATGATTCGGCCGAGGCTATCGAGCGTATGTAGATAGACGTCCTCGATGTCTCTTACTTCGGCTTCGATATCGCGTGGCACCGCCAGATCAACTAAAAACATCGGTTTTCGGCGACGCTGCCTCAACGCACGCTCGATCATCCCCTTGCCAATAATGGGCAAGGTGGACGCGGTGGAAGTGATGACCACATCAAAGTCGTGGATACGAAGCGGCACCTCGTCCAATGTCATCGACTGTGCGCTAAATTGTTCTGCGAGTGCTTCTGCCTTAGCCAGCGTCCTATTGGCAACCACAATTTGCTGTGGATGAAACGCGGCGAAATGCGCCGCTGCGAGTTGAATCATCTCACCGGTGCCAATCAGCAGTACACGAACCCCTCGCATGTCGCCAAAGAGCCGGGAGGCGAGTTTGGCCGAGGCGGCTGCCATTGAAACGGAGGTGGTACCGATTGCCGTTTGTGATCGCACCGTCTTGGCGACTTGAAACGTTTCTTGGAACAGCCGATCGAGCGGACCAGATAAGGTGTTGGCATCGTTCGCGATCTTGACGGCCATTTTGACTTGGCCCAAAACCTGTGGCTCGCCAAGGATCATCGAGTCCAAGCCACTCGCCATTCGAAATGCGTGACGTGGCACTTCTGCGCCCGTTAATCGATATAAGTGCGAGCGAATATCGAGGCCACGGACACTCGGCAAGTCGGCCACCCAGTTGGCAGCGCGGTCGAGGATATCGGCATGCGGCGCACGCAGATAGAGCTCGGTCCGGTTGCAGGTCGAAACGAGGGTTGCCTCGTCGGCAAAGGTCGCACGACGCAGGGCATCTACCGCATCGCGCTGAGCGGCGGCGGGAAATGCCACGCGTTCCCGAATCTCGATGGGAGCTGTGCGGTAATTCAGCCCCAACGCAAAAAGCGCAGTTTGCGACACCCAATTCCTCCGGTTTTCGGGACATTTACCTTCTAGAGATTGAGACATCCCGGTCAATAATGTGTAAAGTAAACCTTACAGTTCGTTTTGTCAAACACGGTAGTGATTGAATATATGCAGATTTTTTCTCGCGCAATCGTTCGCAAAGTGGCCCTTTCCACCGAAGTTTGCTCCTTTTCTTCCCTTGGTTCCTTTGGTTCCCGTGGCTCCCTTGGTTCCTTTGGCTTCCCATGGGGGCTCCGATAGTGGGTCAACCCTTCCCGTTTTCAGCCATCGTTGGGCAAGAGGAGATGAAGCGCGCGATGATCATCGCCGCCATCGATCCCAGCGTTGGCGGTGTACTGATCCTTGGCGACCGCGGAACCGGAAAGTCAACAGCGGTGCGGTCTTTGGCGGCTTTATTGCCCAAGATCCCCGTGGTTGCTGGTTCTCGTTATAACGCCTCGCCCGACGCGCCCCCCATCCCTGGCGATGAAGTCGTCGCTAAAGCCAAAACCGTCATGGTCACGGTGCCCGTGGTCGATTTGCCACTCGGTGCCACAGAAGATCGCGTTGTCGGTGCGCTGGATTTGGAGCGTGCATTGGCGCGTGGCGAGAAAGCCTTCGAGCCGGGTCTGTTGGCGCGTGCCAATCGCGGCTTCCTATACATCGATGAAGTGAACTTGCTCGAAGACCACTTGGTCGATTTGCTGATCGACGTCGCCGCCTCTGGCGAGAACGTGGTTGAGCGCGAAGGCCTGAGCATCCGCCACCCGGCACGATTTGTGTTGATCGGCAGCGGCAATCCAGAAGAGGGCGAATTGCGGCCGCAGTTGCTGGATCGCTTCGGACTTTCGGTTGAAGTCCGTACACCAACCCTATTGGAAGAGCGCATTGAGGTCGTAAAGCGCCGCGATCAATTCGAAAATGATTCTGACGCCTTCACCGCGAAATGGAAATCGGCACAGGACAAGACGCGTCGGCACATCGTGGCTGCGCGTGAGCGTCTGCCAAACGTGCAAGTGACCGACGCTGCGCTCCGGCGGGCGGCCTCACTTTGTATGAAGCTCGGTACTGATGGTTTGCGGGGCGAACTCACGTTGATTCGCGCGGCGCGGGCGTTAGCGGCATTCAACGGTGCTAACAGCGTCGGCGACGAACACCTGCAACCGCTCGCCGCCTCGGTGTTGCGGCATCGTTTGCGCCGTGACCCGCTCGATGATTCTGGCTCCACTGCCCGCGTGCAGCGTGCGGTCGATGAAATTTTTGCGGCTGTCTGAGCAAGATCGTCAGCGGCGCTGAATCGGACACTGTGCAGACCAACATCAATTCCCGCGATGCCGCACAAACTTCCACGGCCACCCCGATTGTGGCTGCTGGCAACAAACAAGCGCTGCCAGACGGTGCTCAAAACGTCGCGTCATGGATCGCGGTCTGGCGGCTCGCACTGACGGCTGCCGCGGTGCTGGCCGTTGACCCGACGCGGTTGAACGGTGTGGTGCTCCGCTCGCGTGCCGGCCCGGTACGCGATACATGGTTGCGCGAGTTTTTGGCGATGTTGCCCCCGGGCGCGGCGGTCAAGCGCGTACCGTCGAACATTGCGGACGGTCGCCTGTTAGGCGGGCTTGACCTCGCCTCAACACTTGCCACGGGTCGGCCAGTGGCTGAACGTGGCGTGCTGGCCGATTGTGATGGCGGCGTGGCGATTTTCCCGATGGCCGAGCGTATGTCTTCATATACGGCCGCGAAGTTGGCTTGCGTTATTGATTCTGGTGTGGTGATCGTCGAGCGCGATGGTTTTCAACTGCGTCATGAAGCCGCGTTCGCCGCAGTATTGTTGGATGAGGGAATTGATGATGATGAATTGGCCTCAGTTGCCCTTGCCGACCGGCTCGCATTTCAGATCGACCTCAGTGACTTTCCGGTTCGGTTGCTGCGCGAAGAGCATGAGGGCGGCAATGCTGGCGAAATGGCAGAGGCTTTCGCCGTTTCGGTGGATGATGTGATTGCTGCACGCGCCTCAATTCGCGGGATCACGGTGAGTGACAACGCGATCGAAGCGCTGACGGCAACGGCTTACGCGCTCGGTGTGGATGGCATGCGCGCCCCGAACTTGGCGATCAATACAGCGCGAGCGATTGCGGCGCTCAATGGACGAGCCGTGGTGTCCGACGACGATGTGCAACTAGCAGGACGCCTCGTATTGGCGCCGCGGGCGACAAGATTACCCCAGCCGCCGGAAGACGCTGCGCCGAGTGAGCCGGAACCAGAACAGGAACAGCCGCAGGAGCAGGAGCACGAACAGGAACAAGCGCCACCCGAGGACAATAGCCAAGACCAAGAGCCGCCCGAGCCGGATCAAGTCGAAACGAACATCGACCAACCTTTGGAAGATGTGGTGCTGGCTGCAACCGCAGCGGCGATCCCCGAAAAACTGCTATTGAAGTTAATGATGCAAGGCAGCGCCTCACGCGGTGCAAGCAAATCGTCCGGGTCGTCGGGTCAAGTGCACAATGGAACCAAACGTGGCCGAGCGGTGGGTTCGGTGCGTGGCGACATTCGCTCCGGCGCACGTATGAACGTGCTGGCCACTCTTCGTGCTGCTGCACCGTGGCAACGGCTTCGTGCGCAATCTGCGGTGGCCGATCCGGCGCGGGTAGGGCGTTTGCATATTCGTAAAGAAGATTTCCGCGTGAACCGCTATCAAGAGCGCGCTGAGACCACCACCTTGTTTGTGGTCGATGCATCGGGCTCCTCCGCACTGAATCGGCTGGCCGAAGCCAAAGGCGCGGTGGAATTGCTGCTGGCCGATTGTTATATTCGGCGGGATCGCGTGAGCGTGATCGCCTTTCGTGGACGCACCGCTGAAGTGCTACTGCCGGCAACACGTTCCCTTGTTCGCGCAAAGCGCAGCCTCGCTGGGCTACCCGGCGGCGGCGGTACGCCACTTGCCAATGGCATCGATGCTGCACGCGAAATGGCAGAAGCCTTGCGTCGGCGTGGCGACACGGTGGTCGTGGTGATGCTCACCGATGGCAAGGCGAACGTGGCGCGAAATGGTGTCGGTGGCAATCGTCCGCTCGCCGAGGCCGACGCGTTATCGGCGGCTAAAAGTTTGCGACAAATCAATGGCCTGCGGGCATTGTTTGTCGATACCTCCCCCACAGCCAATCCGCGGGCCGAGACACTAGCGAACGCGATGGGTGCGACCTATTTGCCGTTGCCACATGCCGGGGCGCGCACGCTGATGCACGCTGTGCAGGTGGCAGCAAGTACGTCAAAAGCGACGGCCAGATGAATATGGCCGAGCCGCTCAATTGGGAACGAGAGGGACGCGACTGGCCGAACCGCAAGGCCAGCCAATTTGTGCTTGCCGGGTCAGATAGATTGCGTTGGCACGTACAAACCATGCCACGTAAGCCCGACACAACAAAGCCGACGGTTCTGCTGGTGCATGGCACGGGTGCGGCAACCCATTCGTGGCGCGGTCTCATGCCACTGCTGGCATCGAAATTTAATGTCATCGCTGTTGATCTTCCGGGCCACGGTTTTACCGAGTCCCCACCCTCACATGGTTTCTCGTTACCGCAAATGGCGGCTTCATTATCGGCATTGCTGAAGGCGATGTCGGTGGCACCACAGATTGTGGTTGGCCATTCTGCCGGTGCGGCGATTCTGGCGCGGATGTGTCTGGACAAGCTGATTACACCGCAACACTTGGTGAGTCTTAATGGCGCGTTGTTACCACTGTCGGGGATCGCGGGTGAAGTGTTCTCGCCGATTGCGAAAGTGCTGTCGCGCAGCTCGCTCATCCCCAAACTATTTGCTTGGCGTGCCTCCGACCCGCAGATTTTGCGGCGGCTGCTCGATGGCACCGGCTCGCGGATTGATGACACCGGGGCTGAACTCTACGGCACCATCATTCGCAACGCGCAGCATGCGGCGGCCGCGCTGGAAATGATGGCGCAGTGGGATTTGCGCCCCTTGGCTAGAGACTTGCCCAAACTTTCCGAGCGCGATTTGGAAATTACGCTCGTCGTCGGTGAAAATGACAAAACGGTTTCGCCCAACGAGGCAAATAGGGTCAAAGCAATGTTGCCAAAAGCCACCATCGTCACGCTGCCCGGACACGGGCACCTCGCGCACGAAGAGTCACCGCAACAAACCGTCGATTTGATTTTGAATTTGCCCATCGCGACCATTGCCGCACCGTCGTCACCGTTAGCCATATCGAAGCACGGATAGGAAGCCCTTTGGATATCTCACATCACTCTGACCAGCCTCACGCCGTCGTGATCGGCTCCGGCTTTGGCGGGCTCGCCGCCGCTATTCGGCTGGGCGCACGCGGCTATCGCGTCACGGTCCTCGAAAAACTCGATGCGCCAGGTGGACGGGCTTACGTCTACAAGCAAGACGGATTTGTCTTTGATGGCGGGCCCACGATTGTTACCGCGCCGTTTTTACTCGATGAACTGTGGGCACTTTGTGGCAAAAAGCTGAGCGACGATGTTGATCTGCGTGCGGTGACACCGTTCTACCAAATTCGTTTTGACGATGGTGAAATTTTTAACTACACAGGCGACGCAGAAGCAATGCGCCAAGAGGTCGCAAAATTTTCGCCGAGTGATGTTGAGGGCTACGAGCGTTTTGTCAAACAGGCCAAGGCTGTGTTTGACGTCGGCTTCACCGAACTGGTCGATATCTCGTTTGCCGACTGGACAACGATGGTCAAAATTGCGCCTGATTTGCTGCGGCTAAAGAGCTACCGCACAGTCTATGGGCTGGTGGCAAGTTATATCAAGGACGAGCGCATCCGGACGGTGCTCAGTTTTCATCCGTTGCTCATCGGCGGTAACCCCTTTACGACCACGTCCATTTTGTGTTTGATCAATCATCTGGAACGTAAGTGGGGCGTGCATTTTGCGATGGGCGGCACCGGCAAGATCGTTGAGGGCATGGCGAAGTTGATTGAAGGGCAGGGTAATACCGTGCGCATGAATGCCGAGGTGGAGTCGATACAGGTCGCGGGTCGGCGTGCCACAGGTGTGGTGATGAAGTCAGGCGAGGTCATCAATGCGGATCTAGTGGTGTCAAACGCGGATGCGGCATGGACCTATCGCAAGATGGTTGCCCCAGAACACCGTCGCCGCTGGACCAACTCGCGCATCGAAAAATCGAAGTACTCGATGAGTTTGTTCGTTTGGTATTTCGGCACCAAACGGCAATATCCCGATGTTGAGCACCACACTATTTTGCTCGGCCCGCGCTACAAAGAATTGCTCGCCGATATTTTTAAGAACAAAGTGCTGGCAAAAGATTTCAGTCTCTATTTGCATCGCCCAACAGCGACCGATTCTTCATTGGCCCCACCCGGATGTGATGCGTTTTATGTCTTGTCGCCGGTGCCACATCTTGGCAGCGGCACCGACTGGCGCGAAAAGGCCGAGCCATATCGTAAATCGATTGAGCAGTATTTGGGTAAGACGGTGTTGCCGGGATTGGAGAATGAGATTGCGAGCTCGATGATGTTGACGCCGCAAGATTTTCAGGACCGACTCAATTCGGTTAACGGTGCGGCGTTTAGCCTAGAGCCGATACTGACGCAAAGCGCGTGGTTTCGTCCGCATAACAAGAGCGAGGAGCTCGACAATCTGTATCTGGTCGGTGCGGGTACGCATCCCGGCGCGGGTATGCCAGGCGTCATTGCATCGGCAAAGGTGCTCGACCGCGTGGTGCCACACGGCTCAACGGTGAAGCAGGATGTGCAGCATGGCTGATCTCGGTCTCGGCGTAGGGTTTGCGGATCTTGTGTGGCGCGAGCGGGTCGCGGCGGATGTCGCAGAATGCCGCGCCATGTTGAAAGAAAATTCGAAGACCTTCTTCGCGGCCTCGCTGATGCTCCCGAAAACAGTTCGCGAGCCAGCCTCAGCGCTCTATGCCTTCTGCCGCATGGCGGACGACGCAGTTGACCTCGATACGCGGGCGACCAAGGCTGGTAAGTCAGCCGCAGTCAACGAGTTGCGCGAACGCTTGGAATTGGTCTATGCGGGTCGCCCAGTCGATCAAGCGCCTGACCGCGCCTTCGCCGAGGTGGTGTCGTTCTATCGCATTCCGCGTGCACTACCAGAGGCATTGTTGGAGGGGTTTCAATGGGACGCGGAGGAGCGGCGCTACCGAACACTTAGTGATGTCACGGCTTACGCTGCCCGTGTCGCGGCAACGGTCGGGGCGATGATGTCGATTTTGATGGAGACGCGTGAAGCCAACGCGATGGCGCGTGCGTGCGATCTCGGTGTGGCGATGCAGTTTTCCAATATCGCCCGCGACATCGGTGAAGACGCACGAGCCGGGCGCGTCTATTTGCCGCTCGATTGGCTGGTGGAGGAAGGTATTGACGTTGATGCGTGGCTTGCCGATCCCAAGTTCAATCCCGCGATCGGGCGCACGGTAGGCAGATTATTGGCCGAAGCTGATGCACTGTATTCACGCGTGGCGGCAGGTGTTGCGGTACTGCCAAAAGGTTGCCAGCCGGGGATCAATGCGGCACGTTATCTGTATTCGGAGATTGGTCGCGAGGTTGAGCGCGCGGGTATGGATTCGGTCAGCCGTCGTGCGGTCGTGCCATCGAGGGTGAAAGCGAAGTTACTCGCAAAGGCGCTCGTCGCACCTTCACCTTCGGTAAGCCTTGGCTTGCCCGTATTGGAAGAGTGCCGCTTCTTGGTTGAGGCTGGCGCCGCCAACGCCAACGCCAACGCCAACGTCAACGTCAACGTCAATGCCAACGCCAATGGCGGGCAGGCTGTCGAAGGTATGCACGTCGAACCTGAATGGTGGAATCTCGAGGCGAGGGTAGTGTGGTTGGTGGAGTTTCTCAAGCGCATGGAGCAACGTGACCGCGAGCAGGTGAAACTCCACCGCAACACCAATGCGTGACGAAGGTCTGGTGAGACTGCGCCGGGCCGACGGAGTTTTTAGACCTTCCCGATTAGGAATTAGATAGCGCGTTTTAACGCGTACTTATAAGTCGTCTCGTTTCGCGTGGTCGAGCCATTTTCCCGTTTCCGGCGCTTTCGCATGACGTAGTTTTTCAATGAGCGTGGGCAAATCGGCGTCGACTTGAATGGAATCCCGGTGCAGGTCACGCAAGAATCTCTCGTCGCGCATATGGTCTAGAAAGCTAATCAGTTTGTCGTAGAAGCCACTTACGTTGTATAGACCAATCGGCTTGGTGTGGTAGGCCAGTTGCAGCCAAGTAAGTGACTCAAACAATTCGTCCAAGGTGCCATATCCCCCTGGTAGCGCAATGAATCCGTCGGAAAGATCGGTCATCAATGCCTTGCGCTCATGCATGGTTTCAACGACATGCAGTGTCGTCAAGCCTTTGTGCCCAACTTCTTTTTCCATCAGCAGGCGGGGGATGACGCCGACGACTTCGCCGCCGGCTGCTAAACAGGCATCGGCCGCAACACCCATCAGCCCGACACTGCCGCCGCCATAGATGAGACGGATGTGGGTTTCGGCGAGAATCGTGCCGAATTGCCGCGCCGCCTCGCGGTATATCGGGTTGGCTCCGGGAGAGGCCCCACAAAAGAGACAAATAGAATTGAGAGGATTGAGCGCGTTCATCCCCAAATTATAGGGGCTGATCAGCAATGCCCTCGCCTCAAATGCTGACTACCATGGCCCCGCTGGCGAATAGCCCGCAGCAACCAGCGCGTCGGCAAATGTGGCGCGCTCGGTGTCAGAGGTAATCTTGACGCGTTTTGACGCGATGTCGATGTCGACGGTCGCGGATGGATCAACAGATTTCACGGTCTTTTGCACGACGCCGACGCAATGACCGCAAGAGATGTCGGGGATGGTGAATTCGAACATGGTGGATTCCTTGAATTTGCGGTGATTGGACTAACCTGAATATCTCATGGGACGCCCGCCGTGTCGAAGGAGGTTGCCTCTGGGGGATTGGTAAACCATTTTGGCTCGTTCCTCTTTTGCCGTGGATGCGGGCGGTACGTTCGCTTTCGGTTGATTGAACGGCAACGTGTTTGCCACCGCAGTTGACACGCAGTTGACACGCAGTTAACAAACACGCGCCTTTCTTCCGTATGCATTTTGCAAACACGACTCGCGATGCTGCGGTCGGTCAGCCAAAAAATCGCTCGCCCGTCTAATCAATCACTCGCTTGCAATCGTGTCCCAATGAAATGTGCCCCCATGAAATGTTCAGGCTAAGATACGTCTTAAATGATGTCGGTATTCTGATTTGCAAGGCGTTCAGCGTTCGTCGCGATTATCAACCTTAAGGCAACCATGCACTCGCCCACCGATTCAAGTCCAGTTGTTGCGACATCGATGGTCAATCGGATCAAGATTCCGATCGGCGGGATGACCTGCGCCTCGTGTGTGATGCGCGTCGAAAAAGCACTCCACAAGGTGAGCGGCGTTGTGGATGTGTCGGTCAACCTCGCGACAGAGATAGCCGATGTGATGGCGAGCAGCACGACGACACGTTCATCACTCGAAACGGCGATTGTTGGAGCGGGTTATACCGTGCCAGCCGCCATGGCGGAGGGCCCAGAAAATCTGGTGCGGGGCTGGGCCTCAGCGGCGCGGGCAGGTTTTGTGCTGAGCGATGGCGCACGGGTTACCATCGCTGCGCTGTTCTCGTTGCCGTTGATCGCGCCGATGTTATTGTCGGTGTTCGGTCTACATTTGATGATTCCACCCTTGTGGCAGCTTGTGCTTGCCGCACCAGTACAATTTTGGCTTGGTGCACGCTTCTACCGTTCGGCTTGGCTCGCGATCAAGGCGTTTGCGGGCAACATGGATTTGCTCGTCGCGATCGGTACATCCGCAGCCTTTGGCCTGTCTGTGTTCTTGATGTTTGAGCCTGAAGGCGAAGAGGCGATGACGGCAATGCCGCACCTATATTTTGAAAGTGCGGCCGTTGTGATCACGCTGGTCATGTTCGGTAAATGGTTGGAGAGTCGCGCCAAGCGAGAGACCACCTCAGCGTTGCGCGCACTGCAAAATCTGCGGCCAACAACGGCGCAGATTGTGATCGGCAATGTTGAACATACCGTGCGAGCGTCAGATCTGAGCCTCGAAGACGTGGTGAGGGTGCGCCCTGGCGAGCGGTTTGCGGCTGATGGTGAAGTGCTGAGCGGTGCAACGCACGCTAATGAGTCAATGATTACTGGCGAAAGCCTGCCGGTGCCTAAAGCGGTGGGGGATCATGTGACTGGCGGGGCGGTGAATGGCGAAGGATTGGTGGACGTTCGAGTTTTAGCAGTCGGCGCGGAGTCGACGTTGCAGCGTATTGTGCGGCTGGTTGAAGATGCGCAGGCAAACAAGGCGCCCATCCAGCGATTGGTCGATCATGTTAGCGCCGTGTTTGTGCCTATTGTCCTCGTTGTGGCATTGGCAACTGTTATCGCTTGGGGTCTTGTGTCAGGGGACTGGCAGCGGGGGTTGGTCAATGCAGTCTCGGTGCTCGTCATCGCCTGTCCCTGTGCGCTTGGTCTGGCCACGCCGGCCGCGATCATGGTGGGAACGGGCATCGCCGCGACACGTGGCATTCTCATCAAGGACGCCGCTGCGCTTGAGGCGGCGCATGATGTGGCCATCGTCGCTTTCGATAAAACCGGCACCTTGACCGTCGGGAATCCAACGCTCGTCTCCGCTGAGCCGCTTGGTATTTCCCGAGAGTCGCTGATCTCGATTGCAGCGGCGCTGCAATCTGGCAGTGAGCATCCCCTAGCCAAGGCGGTGTTAGCTGCGGCGGGGCAAGAGCAGATTGCAATCTCTGCCGCAAGCGGCATCACCGCGCTGCCGGGGCGGGGCGTTGCCGCAGTCGTAGACGGCAAGCGTTACATGATGGGTAGTGCTCGCCTCATGGCAGAACAAAAGATCGACATCGCGCCGCTGTCGGCAAGGTCCGATGACTACTCAGGCGATGGTCTTACTGTGGCGTGGCTTAGTTCTGACAACACGCTGCTTGGTTGCTTTGCATTTGGTGACGCGATTAAGCCGGCGTCTTATGCGGCGGTTGATGCGCTCCATCGTTTGGGTATCAAAACGGTCTTGATTAGCGGTGATACCGAGGCGGCTGCGCGGAAGGTTGGAGGCGCACTTGGCATCGACCAAATTTTTGCAGGTGTACTGCCCGCGCAAAAAGCCGAAATGGTCGCGACACTAAAGCAGGGCGGAAACGTCGTTGCAATGGTCGGCGATGGTATCAACGATGCGCCTGCGCTGGCGGCGGCCGACATCGGCATCGCCATGTCAAATGGCACTGATGTCGCGATGGAGGCTGCTGGCATCACCCTCATGCGCGGTGACCCCACGCTGATTGCCGTAGCAATCGAGTTGTCGCGCCGGACAACGGCAAAAATCAAGCAGAACCTATTTTGGGCGTTTTGCTATAACGTCATTGGCATTCCGCTAGCCGCTGCCGGGCTGCTTAATCCAATGATTGCAGGGGCAGCAATGGCCCTATCGAGCGTGAGCGTCGTCTCAAACGCACTCCTTTTGCGGCGGCGTTGGTAGCAGTCGCTACAGGTTTGCGATAATGCATGCATGTTTATCGACTCGCACTGCCATCTCGATTTCCCTGAGCTCCTCGCTGAAGGCGAGAGTGTATTTGCATTGATGACGGCAAATCAGGTCAGCCATGCGCTCACGATTTCAACTACCCTCAAGAGCTTTCCAAATGTGCTTGCGGTTGCCGAATCGCGGACCAACCTATGGTGTTCGGTGGGGGTTCATCCCGACGAGCGGGTCGACGACCATGAACCGACCGTCGAGGAGCTACTTAAGATGGCCGATCACCCCAAGGTTGTTGCGATCGGCGAGACGGGACTCGACTACTACCGACTAGCCGAGCCGCTTGATTGGCAACGCGAGCGGTTCAGAACGCACATTCGCGCGGCACGCACCTGCAAAAAGCCGCTCGTGATCCATACTCGAAGTTCATCGGCAGACACCTTACGGCTGATGCGGGAAGAAAATGCGACGGAGGTGGGTGGTGTGATGCACTGCTTCACTGAGTCTCAAGACGTGGCGCGTGCCTCGCTTGACCTTGGTTTTTATATTTCGCTGTCCGGTATCGTGACCTTCAAAAGCGCCAAAGACCTGCAAGAAGTGGCGAAGATGGTTCCGCTGGATCGCATGCTGATTGAAACAGACTCACCGTATCTCGCGCCGACGCCCCACCGGGGCAAGATGAATCAGCCGGGTTATGTGCGGCATGTCGGTGAGTTCATCGCCCAGTTACGCGGCATTCCGCTTGAATCAATCGCTGAGGCCACGACTGCGAACTTCTTTCGGCTGTTTGAACACGCGCGCCCGCGTGATATTCAGGCTAAAACTTAAGAGGGAGTCAGGTATGCCTGATGTGGTTCGTAGTTTGGTCGGCATCGCGCTGTTGATTTTCATCGGCTGGCTGTTCTCAATGGGCCGCGGGCGTGTGCAATGGCGTGTGGTGTTGTCTGCACTGGCATTGCAGATGGCAATCGGTGCCGTCGTTTTGTTTTCATCCACAGGGAATACGGTACTGCTCGGCATCGCGGCGACGGTGACCCACGCGCTGGAGTTCGGTGCAAAAGGCACTGAGTTCATGTTTGGTGGCCTAGTGAGCCCGGATGTGTTCAAGCCGGGTGGTTTGGGCTTCATCTTTGCCTTTCGCGTGTTACCCACCATCATCTATGTCACGGCGCTGATTGCGGTGTTGTATCACCTCGGCATCATGCGGTGGATCATCACCATTTTGGGAACCGCATTGCAGAAGCTACTTGGCGTGTCGAAGATCGAATCATTTTGTGCGGTCACCACCATCTTCCTAGGGCAAAACGAAATGGGCGCGGCGGTAAAGCCATTCGTGGCGCAGCTCAAAGGGCCGACCATCTTTGTCATCATGACCTCTGGTATGGCGAGTGTGGCCGGTGCCGCGCTGGCGGGGTATGCGGGGCTCGGCGTGAAGATGGAGTACTTGATCGCCGCCTCCTTTATGGCCATCCCCGGCGGCTTGTTGTTTGGCAAGCTGCTGTGTCCGTCGAGTGAGCAAGAGAACATCAATTTCGACAACATTCAGTTTGAAGAAAAAAAGCCTGAGAACGTCATCGAAGCCGCGGCTAGCGGTGCAGCATTGGGCTTTCAGATCGCTTGTGCGGTCGGCGCGATGTTGATTGCGTTCATCGGTTTGATCGCGCTTTTGAATGGCATGATTGGCGGCGCGGCCAACTGGATGGGGTATCCGGGGGTGAACCTCGAAACGCTGCTCGGTAAAGCCTTTGCGCCATTGGCCTATATGCTGGGTGTGTCGTGGGAGAACGCCGCATTCGCCGGTAACTTGATCGGGCAAAAATTAATCCTCAACGAATTTGTCGCCTATGTCGGTCTCGCGCCGTATCTGCAAGAACCCGCGAAGGTTGCGGCAGCCGGGCTCACCGTCATTGATCCGCGCACCCTGGCCATTCTCTCGTTTGCTTTGTGCGGTTTCGCCAACATTTCTTCGATTGCTATCTTGGCGGGTGCGTTCAGCAGCATCGCGCCTCATCTGCGCGCCACGGTGGCGCAGTACGGCTTGCGTGTGGTGGTCGCGGCCACACTGTCGAATCTGATGAGTGCCACCATTGCGGGCATTTTCCTCACTGCAAAGTACTGATTGATGCTGCCGCATCGTCTGTTGTTGGGGCGTGAAGAAGGCGTAAAGAAGGCGTGAAGAAGGCGTGAAGATTGCCTTTCTTCAACTTAAACGCGATAGCGACGTCGCCGTATCGGTAAATGAGAAAGTGGGATTTGTTCCGGCATACTCCTCACACGTCCTCACCCTCCTCATCATCCTCGCGCGCCCATCCCATTGGTATTGGCACTGCCTCAAATAACAATCTCATTCGTTCATGAATCAATCTATCAATGCCGTCGATGATCTTTCGGCTCGGCTCGGTCAGGCGCTCAGAAAACAGGGGTTGCTGCTTGCCACCGCCGAATCGTGCACCGGCGGCGGTATCGCCGAAGCCATCACTCGTGTTCCCGGCTCGTCAGCGTGGTTCGACCGCGGTTTTGTCACCTATTCGTATGAATCCAAGGTCGACATGCTCGGCGTGAAGCGCGAAGATTTGGTTGATTACGGCGCGGTGTCCGAACAGATCGCCAGACAAATGGTGGAGGGCGCGATTGCCCACTCCCGTGCCCAAGTGGCCGTGGCCGTTACCGGCATCGCCGGTCCCGACGGTGGGCAGCCTGACAAACCGGTTGGCACCGTCTGGTTTGCGTGGAAATTCCCAAAAAAATCAATTATTTCAGAGGTTTGCCATTTTCCTGGCGATCGTGCGGCGGTGCGTCGGGCGACAGTTGCGCACGCGCTGGCGAAGCTCCTGCATAATCTGAATTAGTCGTAACATCAGTATCGCCCGGCAAACCCATGCTGGTGCTTGGGGCACCGGTTTCTCGTACTTTCCAGCGCGACCCAACAAAAAATCCTTGCAATCGGCTTTCCAGTCCGGTACTGTATGGAAATACAGACTGTATTTTCATACAACCCGTGTGGCGCGATTTAACCGTCGCGGTGCGCGTTCCAAAAACCTGACTGGAGGTAAGCCATGAACATGATGAAAGAGCCTTTTATGGACGAAAACAAATCAAAAGCACTCGCCGCAGCGCTTTCCCAAATCGAAAAACAATTCGGCAAAGGCTCCATCATGAAGATGGGCGAGGGCAGTGTCGGTAACGACATCATCCCCGTATCTACCGGCTCGCTCGGCCTGGATATTGCCCTTGGCATCGGTGGCTTGCCACGCGGTCGTGTGGTCGAAATCTACGGCCCCGAATCCTCAGGCAAAACCACGCTGACGCTGCAAGTGATTGCGGAAATGCAAAAGAGCGGTGGCACCGCCGCATTTATTGACGCCGAACACGCGCTCGACCCCACCTACGCCGCCAAACTCGGCGTGAATATCAACGACCTGCTGATCTCGCAGCCAGACAACGGCGAACAGGCACTCGAAATCGCCGACATGTTGGTTCGCTCCGGTGGTATCGATATCGTCGTGGTTGACTCGGTCGCCGCACTCACACCACGCGCTGAAATCGAAGGCGAGATGGGGGATCAATTACCCGGCCTGCAAGCGCGCCTCATGTCCCAAGCGTTGCGCAAACTTACCGCCAATATCAAGCGCTCCAACACGCTGGTCATCTTTATCAACCAGATCCGTATGAAGATCGGCGTTATGTTCGGCAGCCCCGAAACCACCACCGGTGGTAACGCGCTCAAGTTCTACGCCTCGGTACGTATCGATATTCGTCGTATCGGCTCGATCAAGAACGGTGATGAAGTCATCGGCTCTGAGACGCGTGTAAAGGTGGTCAAAAACAAAGTCGCGCCGCCGTTCCGAACAGCCGAATTCGACATCCTGTACGGCGAAGGCATTTCACGCGAAGGTGAAATCATTGAATTGGGCGTGATCCATAAAATTGTGGATAAGTCCGGTGCATGGTACGCCTACCAAGGTGACAAGATCGGTCAAGGCAAAGACAATACGCGCAAGTTCCTCAAAGAGCATCCCGAAATGGCGCAAGAAATTGAAGCCAAAATTCGCGCAGCCGTTGGCGTTGGTGCCGGCGCTGCGGGTGGTGGCTCTGACGAGAGTGAAGAAGTCGAGGAATAGTCTTCACGCTGATTTTCCGTGGAGTGCCCGGAAACCGTAGCGGGGCGGTGATGGTCGTGGCAGGTGAGCGGGAATTCGCGAAGCATTGCTTCGCGCCCGCGAGCCCCAGAGTGCAATGCAGTGCACGAGGAATAGCGCATGTGTACAAATGTACTCAGAGCACCGCAGGCGCGACCGCAGTTGCCAACTCGCTGGCGCAGTAGGTTTACCGGTGCTCCGCAAAGTTCGATGGTTGGGTCGAATACCTTGTTTCACCTCCAGTGGGCAAGTTGTTCGGCCCCTTTTTTTTGCGCCCAATGATTAGCAATCGTGGCTAACGCCCCCAAACCCACCAACCGCGAAATTGTTTCTGCCTCACTGCGCCTGCTCGCCATGCGCGACATGAGCCGGGCGGAATTTGAACGGAAACTCGCCGCGAAAGAATTTACGCCGGAGGAAATCGCCGAAGCTGTCGTGTGGTGCGAAGCCGAAGGCTGGCTGAATGAAGCGCGTTACGCCGAGGTGGTGGCACGTCGGCTTGGCTACCGTTATGGGGCTTCACGGATCAGCCAAACGCTCAAACAAAAAGGTGTGCCAGACGAAGTTGTCGCCGCTGCGGTGGGCGAAATGAAGGACACCGAAGTTGCGCGGGCGCGGGAAGTATTGGCGCGTAAATTTGGCGAGGCACCAGTTGATGCCGCGTCCCGAGCGAAGCAGATTCGCTATATGCAAGCGCGCGGATTCGGATACGAGGCAATCAAGAAGGCCTTTGTGGCCGACCGAGATGACTAGCCCACATATTTCACAGCTCGCTAAGCTGGTCGGTCAGGCAAAAAAACGTTCGCCCTCTTGTCCGCTTTCCAACGCGCCCCCAGAAAAAACTTGGGCTAGCGTTGAGCGGTTTTGATGTTGGGTGCAGATTTGGTGAGTTTCAGCAGCGTATCGCCTGCGTCGGCATCAACAGAGAACCATACAAGCGGCAAGGCGCAGATCGCGGCAATGATCGCGAGCGCAATCGTGCGCCGAGTAACTACTTCTTCCTCAGCAGCGGGTAAAACGTCGTATTCGCGATTCACAATGCTCCATTCGATAGATTGAGTTCGTCAAATTTGAGTGGATCATTTCGACGACATTACATAAACAGTAGTGGGTAGGTTGCGTAGATGCGAATCGTGGTGGGTATCGGGTGGGTATCGGGTGGGTATCGGGTGGGTATCGGGGAAGGCCTCAAATTGTGCTGTGCGTATAATTCATTCTCGTCAAAAAAGTCCAATTCTGAATGGCCAATGTCACCCAAATTAAGCTCGGCGCAGCCTTGTCCCCCTCCGTCGCTAATGGCCGCAATCCCGGTACCCGATTTGACCCGGCACCGGTGCGCGATGTGCGTATCAACCGTAGCGCCATCGAGCGCCGTGCCGCAACCATGGGGACACGCCGTACTGTCAAAAAAGATTGGCAAGCGGCGTGGCTGGTACATGCCATCAAAACCATCGATCTCACCACACTCTCGGGTGACGATACCGTTGGTACCGTCAAGCGTCTGTGCGCTAAAGCACGCCAACCGATTCAGCAACAACTATTGGCGGATATTGGTTTAGCCGACATCAAACTGCACACGGGTGCCGTTTGTGTGTATCACGCGTTTGTGAAAACGGCAGTGGATGCGCTCGAAGGCTCGGGCATTCCCGTTGCGGCCGTCTCGACCGGATTCCCCGCAGGCCTCACGCCGTTTCCGCAAAAGATTGAAGAGATCAAAGCCAGTGTGAAAGACGGCGCATCTGAGATTGATATTGTTATTTCGCGGGAACACGTACTCACCGGCAACTGGCGCGCACTCTACGATGAAGTCAAAGCCTTACGCGACGCCTGCGGCCCGGCGCATATGAAATCCATCATCGCCACTGGTGAACTCGGCACACTCGAGAATATCGGTCGTGCTTCCATCGTATGTATGCAAGCCGGCTCGGACTTCATCAAGACTTCCACCGGTAAAGAGCCGACCAACGCCACCATTGCGGGCTCGCTCGTCATGGTTCGCGCTATTCGCCAATACTACGAACAGACGGGGCACAAAGTCGGCTTTAAGCCTGCGGGCGGTATTCGCTCGGCCAAGCAAGCGCTGGAATGGCTGATCCTGATGAAAGAGGAATTGGGTGACGAATGGATGCAGCCGCATTTGTTCCGCATCGGCGCTTCAGCACTGATGAATGACATTGAGCGGCAGCTTGAGCACTATGCATATGGGCGGTATGCGTCGATGCAGTATCAGTCTCTTGGATAGTTGGAATTAGGCCCCTGACTAAATCAGGGGCGACAGTTTGGAGGGTATCTCTAAGCCGTCGTGCCCGATAAACACGAAGAGTGAACGGGGCCCGTTTTTCTGGACGGACAAGTTGATGTTACTTTATCAACTTATCAGGAGTCCTCATGAAACGTATCCCCCGTCGCACATTCACGGCTGAATTCAAAGCCGAAGCCATCAAACTTGTAACTGAACAAAAGCTTACCCATGCCGAGGTCAGCAAAAAGCTCGACATCGGCACGAAATCAATACGCACATGGATCGAGCAACAGTCGCGCGGTGAGCTTAAAGCTAGTTTAGGCGCTGATAAACTCACCGCCGACCAACTGCGTATCCGCGAGCTTGAACGCGAACTCGCTATTGCCAAGATGGAGCGAGACATATTAAAAAAAGCGACGGCATACTTCGCGAAAGAGTCGAAGTGAGGTATGCCATGATCGATAAACTCCGTCACACACACCCTGTGGACAAGCTATGTCAGTTAGTGGATGTCGCCAAAAGCGGCTATCAAGCGTGGCGTCGGGGCAACGTCATTCCTGCCAAGAGGCTTGAAGATAAAAGGCTACTAGCGGCCATCAAAGCCGCACACGAACGTAGTCGCGGCACTTATGGGCCAGCGAAGATTCGAACTGAATTGGCAAGCCAAGGCATCAGTGCTGGACTCAACCGAATCAAACGGTTACGCAAACTCAACGGCATCCGCTGCACGCATAAAAAGAAATTCCGTGTCACGACGGATTCAAAGCATCAACTTCCGGTCGCTGAGAATTTGCTTAGTCGTCAATTTAGGCCAACTGCACCGAATCGAGTGTGGGTGGCTGACATCACCTACATTCCGACCGATGAGGGTTGGCTATTTCTGGCCGCGATCAAGGATTTATATACCTGTGAGATCGTTGGTTGGGCGATGGATAAGCAAATGACCAAGCAGTTAGTCATTGATGCGTTACGCGCGGCGTATTGGCGCAAGAAGCCAAAAGCAGGTTTGATGCACCATTCAGATCGCGGTAGCCAGTATTGCAGCGCCGCTTACCGCGCCTTACAGGTTAGCTACGGGATGACAACGTCAATGAGTCGCCGAGGTAATTGCTGGGATAACGCGCCAATGGAAAGTTTCTTTGGCACACTCAAGACAGAGAGTCTGCATCATTACCGGTTTGCCACGCGTGAAGAGGCCAGACGGGTTGTGTTTGAATATATTGAGGTCTTCTACAATCAAATCAGACGTCATGCAAAAATCAACAATCAGTCACCAGCTGATTGTGCAAAGCAATTCAACGAAGCACAAATGCAATTGGCCGCATAATCTATCAACTTATCCGTCCACTAAATCGGATCCCGCTCAGAGAGCGCACAGAAGACACCTTAAAGTTGTCGTCCCGGATGAGCGTAGCGAAAGTCCGGGACCCAGTTTAAGCAGCACCCGCATCAAGAGATAGACGACAAGAAAGCCCGAAACGAATGAAAGTCGCACAAATACTCAAAACCCTCGAATACGGCCCGGCCCCCGAAGCTGCCAAGCCCGCGCTCGATTGGATTGCCGAGCACAACGGAAAATTTGGCATCTTCATCAACGGCAAATGGCGCGACCCATCCCCCAAAGAGTGGTTTGATTCGATCAACCCGTCGAACAACAAAAAGCTCGCGCGCGTGGCACAAGCGAGCAAGAAAGACGTAAACGACGCCGTCAAAGCCGCACGCGCCGCATTCAAAGGCTGGAGCAGCACGCCAGGCCACATCCGTGCCCGCTACCTGTATGCGATTGCACGGCAGGTACAAAAACATTCACGCTTGTTTGCGGTGCTCGAAACCATGGACAACGGCAAGCCGATTCGCGAGACACGCGATATCGATATCCCGCTCGTCGCTCGCCACTTTTATCACCACGCTGGTTGGGCGCAGCTCGCCGATACCGAGATGCGTGACTACCAGCCGCTCGGTGTGGTGGGCCAAATCATCCCGTGGAATTTTCCGCTGCTGATGCTGAGCTGGAAAATCGCCCCCGCACTCGCGATGGGCAACACTGTTGTCTTGAAGCCCGCCGAGCTTACATCTCTCACCGCACTTTTGTTCGCTGAAATCTGCGCGAGTGTTGGTCTGCCTGCCGGCGTGGTGAATATCGTCACGGGTGACAGCAAGACGGGTGCCGCGATTGTCGAGCACGCGGGTATCGATAAGATCGCCTTCACCGGCTCAACGGAGGTTGGCCGCATCATCCGCCGCGCCACGGCGGGCACGGACAAAAAGCTGTCGCTGGAGCTTGGCGGCAAGTCGCCATTCATTGTGTTTGATGACGCCGACCTCGATAGCGCAGTCGAAGGTGTGGTTGATGCCATCTGGTTTAACCAAGGCCAGGTGTGCTGCGCGGGCTCGCGCCTCTTGGTGCAAGAAGGCGTGGCCGAGAAGGTCTACAAAAAGCTGCGCGCCCGTATGGAAAAAATGCGTGTCGGCGACCCGCTCGATAAAGGCATCGACATCGGCGCGATTGTCGACACCAATCAGCTAAAACAAATTCAAGACAAAGTCGCGCGTGGCATGGAAGAGGGCGCAACACTCATGCAGCCATCGTGGGCCAATGCGCTTCCCGCAGGCGGCTGCTACTACCCGCCGACGGTGCTCACCAATGTCGGCCCGGCATCATCCGTGGTGCAGCAAGAAATCTTTGGCCCCGTACTCGCCGCGATGACCTTCCGCACGCCGGAAGAAGCGGTGAAACTCGCGAACAACACGCGCTATGGATTAGCTGCCACCATCTGGTCTGAAGACATCAACCTAGCCCTCGATATCGCCACACAAATCAAAGCCGGCACGGTGTGGATTAACTCAACCAATCTCCTCGACGCTGCCGCAGGCTTTGGTGGCTACCGCGAATCCGGCTTCGGCCGCGAGGGCGGCAAAGAAGGGCTTTACGAGTACGCAAAGCGCGTACCAAGCCCGCACTCGGCAAATAGCAAAACCCTAGCATCCACGGCACTCTCCAGCCAAAAATCGTCGAAGAAGTCCACCAATAGCGCACTTTCAACTTCTGCTAAAACTCCCAAATCCCCCGTTCCCGCGCAGGCGGGAACCCAAGTTGCTTTTGGTTCTTCGGTAGGCATCGACCGCACCGCCAAACTCTTCATCGGCGGCAAACAAACCCGCCCCGACGGCGGACTCAGCATCAACATCTACGGCCCCGCAGTTGGCAAACACGAAAACCTAATCGGCGAAGTCGGCGCAGGCAACCGCAAAGACATCCGCAACGCCGTTGAAGCCGCACGCGCCGCACAACCCGCATGGCAAAGAGCCACCGCGCACAACCGCGCACAAGTCATCTACTTTATGGCCGAAAACTTAGCCGCACGCGCCGCCGAATTCGCCAACCGCCTCATGCAGCAGACAGGTTCCACACACGACGCCGCAGAAGCAGAAGTCGAAGCATCGATTGCCGCACTATTCACCGCCGCCGCATGGGCAGACAAATACGACGGCCGCATTCACGGCACACCATATCGCAACGTCACCCTCGCGATGAATGAACCGATGGGCGTCATCGGCATGCTGATGCCCGATGACCATCCACTACTCGCACTCGCCACACTCGCCGGCACTGCACTCGCGATGGGCAACACCATGGTCGTGGTGCCTTCACCCAAACATCCGCTCACGGCAACCGACCTCTACCAAGTGCTCGAAACCTCAGACGTGCCACACGGCACCTTCAACATCGTCACGGGTGATCGGGACGAACTGGCCAAGACGCTGAGCGAACACGACGACGTGGATTCAATATGGTATTTTGATAACAGCGCAGGCAGCAGCGAAGGGCAAACGGCTGTGCAAAAGCTAAGCGCTGGAAACATGAAGCGCACTTGGGTGCTGGGTTTGACAGGGGTGACGGGTGCATTGCCAAGCGTCGATGAAATTCTTCGTGAAGCAACGCAGGTGAAGAATGTTTGGGTGCCGTATGGGGCTTGAGCGCCTTCGTCAAACTCAAGGTAGTATTTAGCAATGCCGACCGTTCTGCGCATTGGTGCTTTCCGCTTCCATTTCTATTCGGACGAAGGCGAAGAACCCGCACACATCCATGTTGATACTGGGGACGGTGAATGCAAGTTTTGGCTGGGCCCGGTTGTCTTAGCAAAGAGCACCAACGTTTCACCGATCAACGTAAGAAAGATCGAAAGACTCGTCTTTGAACATCGCAGCTTCTTAACGGAGAAATATGATGAATTCCACCGCCGCTGAAACCGAAGTCCTAGCATCCCGTGCATGGGTTGATCGCCGCACCGTGTTTGTGGAGCTCACCGATGGCAGACAATTGGGTTTTCCGGCAGATCGCTTTGAACGCCTCGCCAATGCGACGAACGAACAGTTGCAGAAAGTCACGCTCAGACTGAATGGCGCGGCACTGCGCTGGGAGGAGTTGGACGAAGACATTACCGTGAAGGGTGTTGTTGCTGGACGGTTTCAGCTGCCGTTACCGGTAGCAGCGTAGCGAGCGCCCTAACGACATGGCAATCGCTAAACAAACTCGCAAGAAAACCGTAAGCACGACTTCGACGGAGGACGCATGCGTGCTGGAAGCACTGAAGCAGGCTTCGAAAGAAGCGAAGCGCGTGGCAGACGCGAACAAGCTGCCGTTTATCGCGGGCAGAAAACAATCGTGGTCTGTCCCCAAATAGTGGTGAGAAAACCCAAAGGCGAGCCATGAAAAGCGTACACATTTCTACCGATCCACAACGCATGAGCGGCACGCCGTGTTTCGTTGGCACGCGTGTGCCCGTGAAATCGCTCTTCGATTACCTAGAAGCTGGTGATAGCTTAGAAGTCTTCTTGGAACAGTTCCCGACGGTAAGCCGCGAGACAGCAATTGCCGTGCTGGAAGAGAGTCGGCAGGCGCTGCTCGCAGCTTAGTGGCCACCACGATGCGTGTGCTACTTGATGAGTCCGTACCAAAGGCGTTCGGATTTTCGTTAGCACCGCATTTCGTCCGCACGGCGCAAGCTGCGGGGTTTGGCGGGCTACTCAATGGCGAGCTGCTTGCAGCGTTGAAAGCTGCCGACTATGAAGTTTTGATCACGTTCGATCAGAACTTACCGTATCAGCAAAATTCAAACTTGCCTGTGCCGGTCGTCGTACTGAGAGCCAAGAACAATCGCATCGAGACCGCTTTGCGTTTTGTGCCGGAAGTACTTGCGCTTCTCGCCGCGCCGCTCAAGCCGGGTGTGATCGTGCTTGATTCGGATGCGTAACGACTTGCGCCGCTTGTGCAACAGTGTTGACAAGCAAACCATATTCGGCAGGTGAAGGGTAAATTGGGGTCAGACACCATTTATGAAATCCTAGTTGGTTTGTCTCCCAACCCGGAATCAGCAAATAGGGTCGGCCACCACAACCTCAAGCCTCACCAGCATCCTCCACCCAAAAGTCACCCAAACCTTCAACGCCAACGGTCACCTCACCGTAAAGACCGTCACCCCGGAAGACACCTCCCCCGCAGGTTTACAAGCAGGCAAACAAAGTCAGCGTTACACTTACAGCGTGAGTGAACGACTTCTCAGAATCAGCGACGGCAGCGGGGTGGCCAACACCGCCAACACCGCCAACACCGCCAACACCGCCAACACCGCCAACAACGAGCAGGGCAACGAGATTGCCCGCTACGCCTACGACCCCTTTGGGCGCAGGATCAAGAAGACCGTTTCACAAAACCCATCAGGCCAAGGCAGCACCGGCACCACCCTGTATTTCTACGCCGATGAAGGGCTGATTGCCGAAGTCGATGGCAACGCGGGTAGCACAACGCTGGGCAACATCACCACCACCTACGGCTGGGTGCCCGCATCTGCCAACACGGGTACTTGGGGCACCGCACCACAATGGAAGCGCGACCATGCCGGGCAGAGTGGCGCGACGAATCCGCAGGGTGACGCATCAACGAATGGTGTTGAGCACTACTATCATGTGGACCATCTGGGGACGAGTCAGCGGCTCACCAACGCACAAGGTGAAACGACATGGCGAATGGTGAGTGAAGCCTTTGGCAAGACGTTTGTTGACACCACACTCGCACCAACGACCACAGGAACGACCACCAACAACTTGAGGTTTCCGGGACAGTATGAGGATCAAGAGACGGGGACGTATTACAACTACATGCGTACCTACTTGCCGATGGTGGGGAGGTATGGGGAGAGTGATCCGATTGGGCTTGCCGGGGGGATCAATACGTATGGTTACGTAAATGCAAACCCGCTGAAGCTTGTTGATCCGACCGGGGAGTTTGGTGTCGTTGGTGGTCTTGGAAGCGCTGGCTTCGAGTTATTCGCACAACTTTCGCTAAACGGATTCGAGTTGCAATGTGTCGATTGGGGTGATGTAGCTGCCGCAGGCTTTATTGGGTTCTTTGTGCCACGCCCGCTTCAAGAGCTTGGTCGCATCAGGAAGGGGTTCGGCGCATCCGTTGCCTACCAAACGCAGCTAGTTAATGCTCGTTCTGCATCGAGCGCTGCGAAGATACGTTCACGGCTTTCCCGCGCAAATGGGGAGATGCTTGGTGGAGTAGGAAATACTACATATTCAGTCGGCGCAAAGACTGCCGTCAAGGACATCATGCCGCCAAGCGGGAGCTGCAAGAAAGAAGATCCTTGCGGGGGGCAGCAATGATGACCAAACGTGTTGGCTTGGCGGTGCTTATGGTTCTTTTGGTTGGCGTGCTCGTCTTTGCGTACGCCGCACTCGGGACGGGGATTCGTTCTTGGCAACAGGGTATCAGCTTGGGAACAGGAGCTTTGTTTCTATGCGCTTTGCTTGCGCTAAAAGCTGAAAGACCGACTGTGTGGCTCTGGCTGATTTACCTGATCGTTGGCTTTACGGTAGCAGGTGCATGGATTCATATCTGGGCGCTGTCGAATGATCGAGCGATGATATTGCTCATGGTTACAGTTGTCCTTTCGGTTTCATCAAGAGTCTGGATCCGAGCCTTGTAATTCGTGTACAACTACTTCAGAGTAAATTGTGGTCAGACACCATTTATGAACTCCTAGTTGGTTTGTCTCCCAACCCGGAATCAGCAAATAGGGTCGGACACCAATGAGCAGCCGAAACAGAAAACCCTAGCATCCACGGCCTTTTCCAGCCACTTTTGCTCGTAGCCGCCCGCTCATCGGCGAGTTTGGACATCTGCGCCAACGCCTGGACCTACAACGCCCACCACCAGCTCACCCAATACGATAAAAGGGGCTCGATTTGTGTAAATTGGGGTCAGACACCATTTATGAAATCCTAGTTGGTTTGTCTCCCAACCCGGAATCAGCAAATAGGGTCGGACACCAATGAGCAGCCGAAACAGAAAACCCTAGCATCCACGGCCTTTTCCAGCCACTTTTGCTCGTAGCCGCCCGCTCATCGGCGAGTTTGGACATCTGCGCCAACGCCTGGACCTACAACGCCCACCACCAGCTCACCCAATACGGCGACCCATCGGCCACCTCAACCTCAAGCCTCACCAGCATCCTCCACCCAAAAGTCACCCAAACCTTCAACGCCAACGGTCACCTCACCGTAAAGACCGTCACCCCGGAGGACACCTCCCCCGCAGGTTTACAAGCAGGCAAACAAAGTCAGCGTTACACGTACAGCGTGAGTGAACGACTTCTCAGAATCAGCGACGGCAGCGGGGTGGCCAACACCGCCAACACCGCCAACACCGCCAACACCGCCAACAACGAGCAGGGCAACGAGATTGCCCGCTACGCCTACGACCCCTTTGGGCGCAGGATCAAGAAGACCGTTTCACAAAACCCAACTGGCCAAGGCAGCACCTACGCACTGGACGCGTTCGGTCAACTCTATCGGGACCGGGCTGACTGCGAGAACGGATTTGACGAGCTCAAAAATCAGTGGGGATGGGGTGGCTTCACGACCCAGGACATTGAGCGCTGCCAGACCAGTGCTCGCGCTGTAGCTCTGGTGTACAACTGGTGGTCCTGGTATTGCCGGGCGGCCAAGCCGGGTGCACGCATGGAAGCCATCACCAGCCGAGCGTTATTGCTTGCCAGTGTGGGGCGCGCTGTCAAACATGCGGGACAGACAACGCTGTATCTGACACCCATGCATGCTGCCAAGGACAAGTTGCTCGCGCTCATTGCCAACATTCGTGCGGCTTTAGGTCATGTCAGGGATATTGCGGAGCAGTTGCCTTTTACGGATCGATGGAAGACATTTCTGGACTACGTGGTGGCTAAAATCACGCGCCCACTGCCACCTTGGCTACCGTCAGCCCAACTTACAGCGGCAGGGTAACTGCCGGATTTAGGTTTATTCATGGTGACTTCCTCTTCAAACGAATCTCCGCCTTCTTGTCCGGCTTGCTGCTGTCCTTGTCGTTAATCAAAAACCCAATCGGCCGCTTTGGTGGATCGGGCGGCGTCATCAATTCACGCAGGGCATCGAAGACCTGCTTCAACTGCGCCCGCGTATTGCGGCTGAAGGTGTCGTGCGACAAGGCCAGTGCTTCGGTCTTGTGCTCCAAATCATCGAGCCGTTTGGACAAATCCCGATGTCCCGCCATCAGCTCGCGCAACTGCACGAAGGCGCGCACCACGTACACGCTCACCTCGACCGCGCGCGGCGTATTGAGCACCGTCGCGGCCATGATCGCCCCGTGTTCAGTAAAAACCATTGGCAGCTTGCGCTTGCCGCCCCAACTTGATGTCGCAATTTGCGACTTCAAGTTGGCGAACTCATCTTCGGTCATATCAAAGATGAAATCTTCGGGAAACCGGGTGCGATTGCGCCGCACTTGCTCATTGAGCCGGCGCGTCTCCACGCCATAGAGCGCCGCCAAGTCAGCATCAAGGATCACCTTCTGGCCGCGAATCAGGCGGATGGTATCGCTGACGGCTTCGGTCGCAATGGGGGCAGGTTTGATGGTGTTCGCCATGTTTATCGCCCCTGCTGTGCCAGCACACTCTCGATGACCTGCATCACAAAGCGTTGTTGCGGCTTGGGTAGCTGGCTAATGCGTTCCATGTATTGCGCGAGCTTTGGTGCTGGGCCGCGTTTGCTGGCTTTGGTGGCTGGCTCCCCCATCAGCTCTTCTAGACTCACGCCAAGCGCCTTTGCCAAAAGCGGCAAGGCCGACACCGGCACACGCCGCTGCCCCAGCTCATAGGCGTTCAATGTGGGCTGTGCCACGCCTAGCGTCTCGGCTAGCTGCACCTGAGTCAGATGGTTGCCTTTACGCATCGCCGCGATGCGGCTGCCCAGCTCAATAAAGAAGTCGCGTTCGTCTTGTGTGATGGCCACGGTGTGGGTTCCTGTGCGGATGATCGTGGCCATAGGCCAGCTCCTGATTTCTTTAATGCGATTGACAATATCACGTAACGTGATATTGTGCAAAGCAGTTATTTCCTTCAAAACCCTATTGACACGTTTTCAATAAATTGGGGTCACCCATTAGCTGGCCCGTGTTAAGTAAGCGAACGAATTTCTCGCTGTTGATGCGATCAGGCTAATTCAAATACCGCTCCTGTTCCAAGTTTCTTCATCACATCCGTTTCTTCGATACATTGGCTGCCTACTCGGGTAAAACCCGAATCGCGCCAGTCACCCATCAGGATCAAGCCGCGTGCGCTGTTCTGCACGCAGCCCTGGCAAGCAAGCTTGCCCCAGAAGAACGTTGGTGCCGTGTCATGTCCATGGATTGTTTCGATCAGTATTGTGGCTACCCTTTGGTGCCAAACCGCAGTGGGCTCATTTCACAGGCGAATCGGAAACTGGTCAGGTGGAAAGGAGGCGTGTCCACTCAGACTGGTGGTTACCGGGTGATGTTCGCCTCGGCACCAGACCTCATTTCTGGCTCAACACCCCCTTGCCAAACTTTGTTCGCCAGCCCTACATGCCGGCAAAACAGCGTTGCATAACCCCATTTTCTGACCATTTTCTGACCATTTTCTGACCATTTTCTGACCATTTTCTGACCGTTTTCCAACCCCGTTTTCCAAGCCCGTTTTCTACGCGCCTAGAACTTTTAATTGCCTTGTCAGCACCGCCTGCCCAAAGACGACAAGGCGCGGTGCGAACCGCAGGAAACCTCGGTCTTCAGACCGCAGGATGCAAAATTTAGGAATACTCTAGCGATAGAACCTACAAAAATCAGAATACTTTAAGTTAGTATTCAAGCTCAATTTGTGAGCACTCAATGGGTCTTAACTGGAACGAAATCAAATCCAGGGCATTGCTTTTCAGCAAAACCTGGGCCGATGCCTGCAACGAAGACAGCCAGGCCAAGCCCTTTTGGATCGACTTCTTTGAAATCTTTGGCATCACCAACAAACGCGTTGCCACCTTCGAGCTGAACGTCAAAAAGCTCGGTGGCGCTCAAGGCTTTGTGGACCTGTTTTGGCCCGGCGTGCTGCTGGTGGAGCACAAGTCACGCGGCAAAAGCCTCGACGAAGCCGTGGACCAAGCCATTGGCTACCTGCACAACCTGCCCGAGCGCGACCTGCCCCAGTTGGTGGTGGTCTGCGACTTTGCCCGCTTTCGGGTGCGGCGCTTGGTCTCAGGCAAGACCCACGAGACGGTGGAGTTTGAACTCCAGCACCTGCACAAACACGTCAAGCTCTTTGGCCTGCTGGCGGGCTACAAGGTGCAAGACATCCGTTCGGAAGACCCGGTCAACATCAAGGCGGCTGAGCGCATGGGCCGCCTGCACGACGCCCTGAAAGCCAGCGGCTACAGCGGCCACGCGCTCGAAGTGCTGCTGGTGCGCCTGCTGTTTTGTTTATTTGCCGACGACACCGGCATCTTTCAGCCCGCGCAATCGTTCCGCGACTTTATCGAAGAACGCACCGCGCCCGACGCCTCAGACCTCGGGCCGCGCTTGGGGCAACTGTTTCAGGTGCTCAACACGCACGAGGGCCAACGCAGCCCCAACATCGACGAACAACTGGGCAAGTTTGCGTACATCAACGGCCGCCTGTTTGAAGAAACCCTGCCCATGGCCGACTTCAGCACCGCCATGCGCGAAGCCCTGCTGGACGCCTGTGCGCTCGACTGGTCGGCCATCAGCCCCGCCATCTTTGGCAGCCTGTTCCAAAGCATCATGGACGACAAGGCCCGCCGCAACTTGGGGGCGCACTACACGTCTGAGGCCAACATCCTCAAGCTCATCAAGCCGCTGTTTCTGGACGAGCTGCACGCCGAGTTTGAACGCGTGAAGGGCAACCGCAACAAGCTCTTTGAGTTTCACAAAAAGCTGCGGCAACTGACGTTTTTTGACCCCGCCTGCGGGTGCGGCAACTTCTTGGTGATCAGCTACCGCGAACTGCGCGAGCTGGAGCTGAAAGTGCTGCGTGCCAGCCACGAACTGAGCGCCCACAAAGGGCAGTTGACGGTGGACGTGCATGGCCTGATCGGCGTGAACGTGGACCAGTTTTACGGCATCGAGATCGAAGAGTTTCCGGCGCAGATTGCGCAAGTGGCCCTGTGGCTGGTGGACCACCAAATGAACCTGCGCGTGAGCGTGGAGTTTGGCCTGTACTTTGCACGCATCCCGCTCAAAAGCACACCCGGCATCCGCCACGCCAACGCGCTGCGGCTGGACTGGAACGAGGTGCTGCCTGCGGAGCGGTGCAACTACTTGCTAGGCAATCCGCCGTTCTTGGGTTACAGCTACCAGAGCAAAGAACAAAAAGACGACCTGGCTGCGGTGATGCAGGGCATACACGGCGCGGGCGTTCTGGACTTTGTCTGCGGCTGGTACATCTTGGCTGCAAGGTATTGCCAGGGCACCAAAACCCTCGCTGCATTTGTTTCAACCAACAGCATCACCCAAGGCGAGCATGTGGCCGTACTGTGGGGCGAGATGCAGCGCCTGGGTATGCACATCCACTTTGCCCATCGTACGTTTCAGTGGAGCAATGAAGCCAAAGGCAATGCGGCTGTGCATTGCGTGATCGTGGGTTTTGGTCACGAAGACCAAGCGGTCAAAACCATTTACGAATACGAAGACATCAAAGGTCTGCCGCTTGCCGTACCAGTCAAAAACATAAATCCATATCTCGTAGACGCCCCGACTGTTTTCTTGGAAAAGCAGCGTTCTCCACTTTTCACAACTGCTCAGATGACAAGAGGCAGCTCACCGGTGGACGGCGGAAACTTGTTGATGAATGACGCAGAAAAAGAAGCACTCCTCGCCGTTGAGCCTCAAGCCGCTAAATGGATTCGCCCCTACTTGATGGGCGATGAGTTCATCAACAACATAGGCCGCTGGTGCTTGTGGTTGATCAACATTCCACCGGCTGAACTTCGCGCTATGCCTCATGTGCTCAAGCGCGTCGAAGGCGTACGCGCCATGCGTGAGGCCAGCACGAAACCTGCAACAGTTGCACTGGCCAGTACGCCCACTTTGTTTGGAGAAATACGCCAGCCAAAATCGAAACGCTATTTGGCGATTCCGAAAGTTTCATCCGAACGCCGCCAATTCATTCCCATCGGCTACTTGGACAACGAAGTCATTTGCGGTGACAAGATTTTCTTTGTCGACGATGCCTCGCTGTTTACTTTTGGCGTGCTCACCAGCACGATGCACAACGCTTGGATGCGACAGACTTGTGGTCGTCTGGAAAGTCGATACAGCTACTCCAACACCATCGTCTACAACAACTACCCTTGGCCAGGATTCGCTGGTGAGCCACTCAGCGACAAACACCGCAACGCCATCGAACAAGCCGCAAAAGGCGTGCTCGACGCCCGCGCCCAATTTGCAAGCTCTTCACTGGCCGACCTCTACGACCCACTGACCATGCCCCCGGCCCTGCTCAAGGCCCACCAAAAACTAGACACCGCCGTAGACGCCGCCTACCAACCCAGCGGCGGCAAAAAGTCCTACGCCTCCGACGCCGAACGCGTGGCCTTCCTCTTCGAGCTGTACCAACGCATCACCAGCTTGCTGACCGTGCCAGCCGTCAAGAAAACACGCAAAACCAAAGCCACAGAAAGTTATTGAATATGACCGGATTGAAACAATGTCGAAGGTCGACACGTTACGAGAGCGACCTCTTTGCAACGATTACGGACAATCAAGATAGAGCAACGGGGAACAGCTATCGGACAAGAGCGCTCCCTAAGCAACGGCTACTTACGCAGGTGCCGTGTACGAGAGCGGAACACCGATGCGGCAGTCACAGCATGCCGCACAAGATATGGGATATCGTTAACGATGACTATAAAGCCAAGCTCGGTACACTTTTTCTATGTTGACACCGAAGCAACTCGTCGAACAACAGGGATACGCGTTCTTACCCTCCTTCTTCCCTGACCTTGATCCGACGGCTGCAGCGTCGGTGCTAGGTGCACCGGAACATGTAGAGGGCCTACGCCTAGTGCATGAGTTATTGCCCACGTCTATGGATGTAACCACTCCCAATACCTACAGCGGGAATTTCGGACTTGACGCGTTTCCTTTGCACACCGACCTTGCTCACTGGGCAAGGCCTCCGCGATACCTCATGCTTCGGTGTTCTCGCGGTGATGCAAATACCCAAACCCAAATTGTCGATGGCAGATTAGTCATAGAGATCCTTGGAACCACCGTACTTGCTCGATGTCTGGCTCGGCCCCGCAGGCCGTTGAAAGGTGCCCTTCAGTTGCTACCTATCTGGCAGGCCTCAATCGAACCGAATCAACAATTCATTCGGTGGGATAGCGTCTACCTCAAGCCAGCGAACGAGTCCGCTGTAGCCATTTTTCGACGTGTTGACGAATGCCTTTCATGCATCCAACCTGTCGCAAAGGTACTTCTGAACAAGGGAGACACCCTTCTCTTGGACAACTGGCGCGTATTGCACGGACGTTCTCAAGTTCAGAATTCTGAGTCGCCGCGAAAGATTCATCGCCTATATCTGAGATGCATCACATGACAATGAAAACTACAAACTCCGCCAAAGTTTTACACCCGTGGTCTGCTGATGCATTGCTCGCAAAGGCACTGCGCTATGCCCAGGAGATGCAGCCACTCTCCAGGGAGGATTGGCGTTTTGGCCTCACCTCGGCATTCGTTCTCGAATTCTTGGCACGCAGCGCCCTCGCTGAAACCAGTCCTGTCCTTCTTGCGGACTCCAAGGACTGGAATAACATTTACTTTGCGCTTGGCAAGCAGCCTACGGCTCAAAAGTTCATACCCAAATCGGCCGATGCGTCTTCAGTATTGGCAAGGCTCCGCGAAATCATTCCAGCGTTTACAACTGAACTGGAAGGATTCGCCGCGCAGCACATAAACCGCAGGAACGAGGAGCTTCACGCGGGGTCGATTCCCTTTGAAGGGCTACCTACTACGTGGCTTGCCCCTTTCTACAGAACGTGCCAAGTGTTACTTACGTCGATGTCGCGAGACCTTGAGTATCTCTTTGGTGCAGACGAGGCCAAGCTTGCAGAGACGCTTATTGCAGCGTGGCGCGATGAATCGGCTAAAGCAGTCCAAAAGGCGATCGCCGCGCACAAAACGATATGGGACGCCAGAGAAGCATCCGAACAGAAGGGGCTAGTTCAAAAAGCTACAGCTTGGTCTACTCGACATCGCGGACACAGGGTTACTTGTCCTGCCTGTGCCACCGAAGCCTTGGTAATCGGAACAGCTGCTTCTGCGCCAATAAAGCGTTTGAAAGACGATCTCATCGTAGAAGTCCAGGACCACTTGCCAACTAAGTTCGAGTGTGTAGCCTGCGGTCTAAAGATAGCAGGATTGTCTCAGCTTACTGCTTGCGGTCTAGGCGCGATGTACAAGTCCACTTCGACCTACGACGCTGCTGACTACTACGCACCAGAAGATCAATATGAGGAATTTGAGGACGACAACAATGAGTATTGATAGTTGCCATGCCGCCTAACCAGTTATTTAGCCGAAACCGAGCCATGCCATGACTTCGGTATCCTCGCGGCCTGTAACAGTACCCTTAAAGCACACCAGACTTATAACAACCTCAACAAAAGCATAGCATCATGAGAAAAATTCCCCCCCAGGACGTTCGAGATGACTTCATCGCGCAGCTGGACGAACTAACTCGGTTCTATCAGACTGGACTGTCGGCGCTCCCAAACGATAAGGACCAGTCGACCCTGACAGAGCACAGCCTACTCGCTGCGGCGGTAGCTTGGGAAGGGTTTGTCAGCGATTTGTTCATCGCGTATATCAATGGAGATGCAAGCCGATTCAAGCAACATCTACAAGACGCCTTTGACACACATGTTAAGGCGCAGGATAAGCCGAATCGCGTGTTTCAGAAGTTCGGCAGGTTGCAATTTCCCAAACACCTCACCAAGGCAGACGTTCAGTCGCTGGCAAACAGTACAGGCAATAACATCACGTTTCCGAATTTTGCAGAACTACAGAGCAGGGCTTCCGTATGGCTTGTTAAGGTACACGCCGACAAGTTCAAGAAACTCACGAATTCACAGAAAGAACTGGTAAACGCTGTCATTGGCCTAAGAAACCATGTGGCGCATCGGAGTCAGCGGTCTCTTGATGCCATGAATTTGCAGCTTGCTCATGGTGCCCTTGTCCCAATCGGTATACAGCGCAAGGGTAATAAGTTCCATAACGTCGGTGCATGGTTGAAGGCAACCCCTGCCAAGCGAAACGAATCACGTATTGAAACAATCATCAGCGCCCTCAAGGCGATTGGCGCAGCTTGTTGATTTTGGGGCAATGTATTTTCATCCAGCCAAACTTCGCGTGAACAGGAAAGTATCTGCTTTTGCGCGATTGATCTGAATTGAGGCCGTCAGCTAGGGGCAGAGGTTGTCGTTCCCTCGTCTAATGTGATCGATCGCTCTCTGCCTCAAGTCGACCTTCATAAATTTGCACACACCGACTCAGCCAGCTTCGCTGCCGTGCTGTAAGCGTGTCAGATGAATCCGGGCTGGCATAACAGGCAGAAACTGACTCTCCCACCCTCTTCTCCGAGATGACCATCATCGATTCAAATCTGTCTGGCCATCTGATAGGCTGTCCGGTATCCCCTCACCCCCTTCACGTAAGCCAACAACTCCCCAAAAAACGGATGGCGACAAAGCGTGGACGAATCGCCCACCAGCAGCAGCTTGCGCCGTGCGCGGGTCATGCCCACGTTCATGCGGCGGATGTCAGACAGGAAGCCGATTTCGCCTTGGGGGTTGCTGCGCGTCAAGGTAATGGCAATGATGTCGCGCTCTTGGCCTTGAAACGAATCGACGGTGCCCACGCTGAGCCTGCGTTGCAGCAGCGGGTCACCACGCAGCCGTCAAATGTATTGACCCAGCGAAAAGTTCTGTTTGTCGCTCAAGATGGATTTGACTCCATATGTCTTTAAGTCCATAATTTTGCAATGACTTGGACTGTTCTGTTTCACGACGCCTTCGACGCTGAGTTCGAAGCTTTGGTCGAGGAGCTTCAAGACGAACTTTTGGCACATGCCAAGTTGCTGGCTGCGTTTGGTCCTGATTTGGGGAGGCCTACTGTCGATACCCTGAAGGGTTCACGACACAGCAACATGAAGGAACTTCGGTTTTCCTGGAATGGTCAGGTTTGGCGAGTGGTCTTTGCCTTCGATCCCCGCCGACACGCCATCTTGCTTGTGGGTGGAGATAAAGGTGGGGCAGATCAACGCAGGTTTTACAAGCACTTACTCACGGTGGCCGATGCGCGTTACGACGATCATCTGGGCACTTTGAGTCAATCAACCAAGGAGTCCAAAAATGGCAAGAAAACTCGATGACGTGATGGCTGCGCTGCCCAAAGATCGCAAAAAACGGGTGGAGGATCGGGCCATGGAATTGGCGACACTCAAAGACCTTCGCCATGCAGCTCAGCAAACACAAGAGCAAATGGCTGCCGCCTTGGGGGTGCGTCAGGACACCATTTCTCGTTTGGAAAAGCGCAGCGACATGCTGCTTTCAACGATGCGCCACTATGTGGAGAGCATGGGCGGTAAGCTGGAACTGGTGGCCAAGTTTCCTGATCGCCCGTCAGTGGTGATCGACCACTTGGGAGGTGAAGTCACCCTCAACAAGCGCGCAGGTGTTGCTCGCCGATCACGGGCAGCGGCCTAGTTGCCCACTGGGGTACAACTTGCACCCCCCTTGCGCTGCAAGCCCCTGACGGCAAACAGCGCTCAAGCAGCCACCCATTTAGGCCATCTCATGCGCCGTGCGGTAGCCCCCCACGCACTTCACATAAGCCAACAACTCCCCAAAAAACGGATGCCTGCACAGCGTGGACGAATCGCCCACCAGCAGCAGCTTGCGCCGTGCGGTGCACTTGACGCATGGAGCGTTTGAGCTTTCCTGCCCAAGCCCGGTAGCGCGTACAGAAGGCGAGTGGCCGAGTCAAACCAGCATCCGCCGCGAGCCTGACGTATTTGGCGACGACACCTTTGAAGATGTTGAGGGACCGGCTAATGGCCTCAAGGCTCAGATCGGTGCTGTGCCGGTATCGGAGTACGTCTCGTATCTTGCGCATGGATAGTCTGTCCTGTGGCATGCCCGCTCGCTTTCAAAAAAGCGACGAGATCACCGTTAACAATCCACACAGCACACCAGCTATCGGTCAAGTTCAGCGCGAAATTGCGGTCACGCTTCGGCGAAACGTCGGTCACGCTATGGCGAAATCACCGGTCACGATCACGCGAAATACGCAACCTTCTGGCCGCGCACAATAAAGATACGCTCGGCGATGACCTCAGCGGCCACCAGCGCCGCTACTGAAATCGCGCGGCTAAAGCGTGAAGTGGGGAAACGTCAGTGTCCCATTTGTGTCATTGATGACGGGGCAGCGCCACTATTGGTTGATGTAGCTTTCGAGCTGTGCGATGGTGAATTCATGGTCGGCAATGATGTCATTCATCAAGTCACGAATGGATAGCATCCCGACCACCCTGCCGTTATCCAACACCGGCAAGTGACGAACTTTTTTATCCGACATCAGCGCCATGCATTCTCGGGTGCGGTGCGATGGGGTGACGTAGAGTACCGGCGAGGTCATGATGTCTGAGACGAGCGCCTCACGCGAGTTTTTTCCCAGAATCGCGATCTTGCGGGTGTAGTCGCGCTCTGAAAAAATCCCGACCAGATTTCCTTGTTCGATCACCATTAGGGCACCCACGCCTTTTTCGGCGAGCAGCGTGATCGCTTCAAACACGGTCGCACCGGGTGACACGGAATAGATTTCGGTGTAGGTCCGCTTCTTTAGCAGTTCTGCGACTGGCTTCATGACTTGATCCCCGATACGAATGATCGAGTCGCTAGATTACTGCAAACGTGCGGGCGGCGCTACGCTGCGCCGCATCAAGCGAGATGCTTGCGCCAAATATTGGAATAGTTCGGCCCGCAGCCACGGGGTGTGGAGCGGTGGCGTCGCCCGGGATTACATGTTGGAATAGTTCGGTCCGCCGCCCCCTTCGGGCGTGACCCAAACGATATTCTGCGTCGGGTCCTTGATGTCGCAAGTCTTGCAATGGACGCAGTTCTGCGCGTTGATTTGCAGACGCTTCGATGATGACCCCGCCGCTTGCGGTGCCTCGACATATTCATAGACGCCCGCCGGACAGTAACGCGCTTCGGGACCGTCGTACCGCGCGAGGTTGGTGTTGACCGGCACATCGGCATTCTTTAACGTCAGATGTGCGGGTTGATCTTCTTCATGGTTGGTATTGGAAATAAACACCGACGACAATCGGTCAAAGGTGAGTACGCCGTCCGGTTTGGGGTAGCTTATCGGTACGGCGTCTTTAGCATCCACCAACGTTTCGTTGTCCGCATGCTGGTGATGCAGCGTCCATGGCGCTTTGCCACCGAAGACGACTTGGTCGATGCCAACCATGAGGGTGCCCGTGTACAAGCCCTTGGATATGAGCGGCTTGAAGTTGCGTGCGCGGTAGAGTTCGTCGTGGAGCCAGCTTTGTTGGAACGCCTCTGGATAGCCGACCAGCTCGTCTGCCGCGCGGCCTGCGCGTATGGCGTTAAACGCCGCCTCAGCGGCTAGTGTGCCAGACTTAATCGCGGCGTGGCTACCTTTGATACGGGAGGCGTTGAGAAAGCCCGCGTCGTCGCCAATGAGAACGCCGCCGGGGAAGGTCAGTTTGGGAAGTGACTGTAAGCCACCTGCGGCAATGGCGCGGGCACCATAAGCCAAGCGCTTGCCGCCTTCGAAGAAGGCGCGAATGCTGGAGTGGGTTTTGTATCGCTGAAATTCGTCGAATGGCGATAGATAGGGATTGCGATAGCCGAGCCCAACGACAAAGCCCACTGACACCAGGTTATTTTCCATGTGATACAGGTAGGAGCCGCCGTAGGTAGCGGTATCAAGCGGCCAGCCTGCGGTATGGATTACGAGGCCCGGTACGTGTTTGTCTGGTTTGACTTCCCAGAGTTCTTTGAGCCCGATCCCGTACACCTGCGGGTCGCGCCCGGTATTGAGATGAAAGTGCGATTGAATTTGCTTGCCTAAATGGCCGCGGCAGCCCTCGGCAAAAAAGGTGTACTTCGCATGCAGTTCCATGCCGCGCTGAAAGCGCTCAGTGGGTTCGCCATCTTTGCCAATCCCCATATCACCGGTTGCCACACCCGTTACTGCACCGGCGTTGTCGAACAACACTTCGGCGGCTGCAAATCCGGGGTAGATTTCCACACCGAGTTCTTCGGCTTTCGTGCCCAGCCAGCGACAGACATTGGCGAGCGAAACTACATAGTTGCCGTGATTTTGAAAACACGCGGGCAGCATCCAGTTCGGGACTTGACGCCCACTGTTTTCGGACAAAAACATGAAGCGATCTTCGGTGACGGGCTGGTTTAACGGGGCACCAAGATCCTTCCAGTCTTCGAAGAGTTCGGTGATGGCGCGTGGGTCCATCACCGCACCGGACAAAATATGTGCGCCGACCTCAGAGCCTTTTTCGACAACGCAGACATTGAGGTCGTGATTTGCCGTCGCCGCCTGTTGTTTCAGCCGAATCGCCGCGGCGAGGCCGGCCGGGCCAGCGCCGACGATCACGACGTCGTACGCCATCGATTCGCGCGGCTCCAATTGTGCGGCTGTAGTCATGTTGCGTCCTGATTCGAATTCGGTTTGATGCCCGTTATTATAGAGGCCACGAGGCTTGCGCCGCAAAAGTTGTCCGGACAAATTTTAGGGTTCTGCTCATGTTGAATCAGTTTTCGTTTGCAGGATTTCTTGCCGTCGGGATTGGCGCGGTAATCGGGGCATGGTCGAGATGGGGATTGTCAGTGTGGCTCAACCCGCGGCATGAGATGTTTCCCCTAGGAACGTTTGCCGCCAACGCAATTGGCGGTCTCTTGATTGGGTGGGCAGTTGGATTTTTTGCCCGCCATCCGCAGTTGTCGCCGGAGTGGCGGCTTTTTTTGATCACTGGTTTTTTAGGCGGGCTAACCACCTTTTCAACCTACTCGGTAGAAGTCGTCACGCTCGTCGAAGGCGGAGAAATTGGCTGGGCGGCGGCAGTGGGGCTGTCGCATCTTGGGGTGTCGCTCGTACTCACGGTGGCGGGCGTTTGGCTGGCACGGGCGCTCGCCTGATCTAACGTCGTTTGGCGTTGGCGATCGGATACATTCCGACTACTTATCGTTTTGGTGGTCGTCGTGGTGGTCGTCGTGGTGGTCATTGAGGCCGCTGTTCAGTAGCGTTCGTGCCTCAAAAATGATTTCTGAGGCAGTGAGTCCATGCGGTCCCATGCCGTGATGCAGTGCGGCATCACCCGCTGCGCCGTGTAGAAATACCCCCAAGCGGGCAGCGTCCCATGTACTCAAGCCTATCGCCAATAGCGCTGCGAGCATACCCGCCAGCGCATCGCCAGTGCCCCCCGACGCGAGCCCTGGATTACCGGTGGTGTTGATGACGTACTCGCCGTTCGGTTGTGCGACGATACTGCCCGCGCCTTTCAAGATCACGACACAATTGAACTGCTGCGCGATGTCGATTGCAGCATTAATTCGACTCGATTGCACCTCTTGGCTTGAACGACCAAGCAACACGGCAGCCTCGCCTGGGTGGGGGGTAAAGATAAAAGGCAAGGAAGGGCGGTCGTTTCCAGCCGTTTTTGCCTTAAATGCCGCACGGATACTAGGGTTAGCCGTAATGGCATTTAATGCGTCGGCATCGATCACCATTGGCTTGTTGAGCGACAGCACCGCGAGCAACGACGCCACACCAGCCTCACCCATTCCCATTCCAATGGCGACCGCCGACATCGACTCATCCTTGGCGAGTGCGCGTGCGTCGCGCACCATCACTTCTGGGTGAAGTAAATCAAACGGTGGACGGTTCTTGTCGAACAAGCCGAGGTAGACCTTACCCGGTCCCATATGCAGTGCCGCACGTGCCGCCAGCACAGCCGCACCCGTCATTCCCTCTGCACCACCGATGATCGCCACATTGCCGTAACGACCTTTATGCGAATTGCGACGACGTTGCGGGATGAGTGTGACGACAGCATCGCGGGTGAGCAGACTCCCACTCGTCTGGGGCAACGTGATACCAAGCGCCTCGACCATGATCTGTCCCGCATAATCGGGCCCGTCGGCGGTGTAGAGGCCAGGTTTGGCCGCGATAAAGGTGATGGTTTGGTCGGCCTCGATCGCTGGTTCAAATGCGACGCCAATATCGGCATCGAGGCCGCTTGGTACATCTATTGCGATGACAAAACATCGACCGACGGCGCGCTCGTCATTGCACTGCCGAATCACGTCCGCGAACGCGCCAGAGGGTGACTTCGATAGACCGAGGCCAAAGAGGCCGTCGATCACTAGCCCAATTTCGACTTTGGGCCACGCCTTTACCACTTGTCCTTGGTGCGACGTAAAAGACGCCTGCGCTTTTTTAGCGGCAGGGTTGGTCCATACTGGCTCGCCGAGCGTCAGCACCGTGACCCGAAATCCGGCTTTGCGCAACGCCTCAGCCGCCACCCACGCATCGCCGCCATTGTTGCCAGGGCCGGCCAGCACGAGTACAGCGGGCGACGAATGTTGTTTCAGCCACTGTTCTGCAAGGCGGGCGACCGCATCCCCCGCACGCTGCATGAGCGAAACGTTCGGCTGCGAGACGGCGAACGTATCCTCAAGTTGGCGGATGTGACTCACGTTAAACAGGGCCGTCATGGTTTGAGTACCGTATCAGTAGCGGTTGGAAGTGTGTCGGGATAGTCGAGGCTGTAATGCAGCCCGCGGCTTTCTTTTCGGGTCATGGCCGACCGAACAATGAGTTCGGCGGTTTGTACGAGGTTTCGCAGCTCGAGTAGGTCATTCGTCACGCGAAAATTGGCGTAGTAGTCGTGAATCTCGGATTTGAGCAGATTGATTCGATGCATGGCGCGCTCGAGGCGCTTATCCGTCCGAACAATGCCGACGTAGTCCCACATAAACCGACGTAACTCATCCCAGTTGTGCGAAATGATGACTTCCTCGTCAGCGTTCGTTACCCGGCTTTCGTCCCAAGTGGGGAGCGGTGGGATGTCCACCCGTGGCTGCGCCGCGATATCGGCCTGCACCGCCTCGGAGAAAACCAAACACTCGAGTAATGAATTGCTCGCCAACCGGTTTGCACCATGCAGACCAGTACAGGAAACTTCACCGATCGCATACAGCCGGTCGATGTCAGTCCGACCGCGAAGATCGGTGACGACACCGCCGCAGGTGTAGTGTGCAGCGGGCACCACCGGAATCGGCTGCGTGGTGATGTCGATACCAAGCGACATGCATTTGGCGTAGATATTGGGGAAATGCGCTTTCAAGAAAGCGGGCGTTTGATGTGAAATATCGAGATGCACAAAATCGAGTCCGCGCTTTTTCATTTCATAGTCGATCGCGCGGGCAACCACATCACGAGGTGCGAGCTCCCCGCGGGCATCGTGCGCTGTCATGAATCGTTCACCAGTACCGGGAATTTTGAGCAAGCCACCTTCGCCGCGTACGGCCTCGGTGATGAGATAGGACTTCGCTTGCGGGTGATACAGACAGGTCGGATGGAACTGGATGAACTCCATATTGGCGACCGAGCAACCGGCTCGCCACGCCATCGCCACGCCATCCCCCGTCGCAACATCGGGGTTTGTGGTGTAGACGTACACCTTGCCCGCGCCACCCGTGGCGAGCACTGTATGCCTCGCCCCAATGGTCATCACTTTTCCGCTGGCCTTATCGAGGACGTAGGCACCAAGGCATCGCGGGGGGCCAGTGATACCCAGACGGGTCGAGGTGATGAGGTCAACGGCGATACGGTGCTCGATCACCATTACATTCGGATGTGACTTGAGTTGCTGAACCAGCGTTTTCTGTACTGCACGGCCCGTAGCATCCGCCGCATGGACGATTCGTCGATGGGAATGACCACCTTCGCGAGTGAGGTGCAATTCGGCATGGTTGTTTTCATCCATCGTGAACGGGACACCCTGCGCGACGAGCCATTGCACCGCGTGCTTTCCGTTTTCAACCACAAATCGAACGGCCTCGTCGTGGCATAGCCCAGCACCGGCAAGGTGCGTGTCTCGGACATGATTCTCGGCGGAGTCGTCGTCGTCGAGTACGGCCGCAATTCCGCCTTGCGCCCACGCGCTTGCCGCATCCAGAAGCTCGCCTTTGGTGAGCAGGGCGACGTGCTGGTTTTCCGCCAGACGCAGTGCGAGCGACATGCCGGCGAGCCCTGATCCAATGATGAGTACGTCAATGTCGGTGTGGTTCTCGTTAAGCATGAAAAATCCGTCATGTGGAAGCATTGCAAGGGCGCGAGGCGTCGCCAAAGACCGGGTGAGGCGGTTAGGGTGAACTAATTAAAGGCGTGCTGGTCACTATCTGGGTGGCTTGAAAATGCTGTGCAAGACCCAACGTCTCGGCAGAGGTTTAGTGGTCGTTTCGGCGCATTGCTGGAGCGGCGCTGAGCGAAGAAAAAACCATTTAATTCAATGTGTTAGCTTGATATTTTGATTCGGGAGAGGCGTGATGACTGACTTGACCTTTATAATACCTGACACAAGGCGACTCGCCATAGGCTTGTCGCATGATGCCCACACGGGCGCGGCAAGTGGTCAATCGCTGGCCCCGGCGAGCAGGGGATTGGGCGCCGCGGTCGCTCAAACAGAAGGGAAAGCGTTGATGAGTGATCGAGAAATCGATCAGCAGTTGGTGGTCAAGGCGCAGTCAGGCGATAAACGCGCCTTTGAACTTCTCGTCATCAAATATCAGCGTAAGGTTGAGCGTCTGCTATCGCGCATCATCCGCAATCAGGATGAAATCGAGGATGTGTCGCAGGAGGCCTTTATCAAGGCCTATCGTGCGCTGGGGAACTTCCGCGGCGATAGCGCGTTCTACACATGGCTGTATCGGATTGCAGTGAACACGGCAAAAAACTATCTGATCAGCCAAGGGCGGCGCGCACCAACATCGACTGAATTCGATGCCGAAGAAGCAGAAGGCTTCGAGGATGCGACAGGGTTGCGTGATATCGCGACGCCCGATTCACAATTGATGAGCAAACAAATTGGTCAGATCGTCAACCGCACCATCGAAGCCCTGCCAGATGAATTGCGTACTGCGATCACCCTAAGAGAGATCGAGGGGTTGTCTTATGAAGAAATTGCACAGATTATGGATTGCCCGGTCGGCACGGTGCGCTCACGGATTTTCCGCGCACGCGAAGCCGTCGCGGAGCAGTTGAGACCGCAGTTGGGAACCAACAAAGACCAGCGCTGGTAAGCATGGGTCAATGATTTTGATGGAATAGCAGGGTATAAATAACGAGAACTCCAAATGAGCGCACGGAGAGCATCGGAGAATTTGTAATGGATGAAAAGATTTCGGCACTAATGGATGGTGAGCTCGATTGCGACGACGCGAAGCGCGTCATTCGTGACTTAGGCTCGGACGTTGCCCGCCGCCAGAGTTGGGATGAGTATCATTTGATCGGCGACTTACTACGAGGTGAATCGAGTGGTGAGCTTGGTCGTCGACAAAAATGTGCGGCGTCAATTTTTGCCAAGCTCGCGGATGAGCCGACCGTGTTGGCACCCGCAGCGATTCGCTCCGTCCAAGTTGAAAAACGCACCCGCATGGCACTGGCGGTGGCCGCGTCAGTCGTGACCATGTCTGCGATTGCGGTCGTGGCGTTCAAGCAGCAGAATGGCACAGTGGCCTCAGTGCAGTTGGTGCAGCAAGTTGCACCGCGTCAAGTTGGCGCGGCAGTCGCGCCGTCGGACATTCGGGTCAATGACTACCTCGCCATTCATCGGCAGTATGCGAATCCAGAAGCCTTTCAAGCAGCATCTGCCCGCCGAGAGGCGGCACGCTAGTTGGGGTTGGGAACATAGAGGCTTAATTGCAACATATGTTTGGAATTGAATTTGTGAATGAAGCGGGCGTAGCTCCACGACCATCGTCAACACCGCCTTCGAGCGGTGTGGGACGCAAAGCCTTGTTCTTGCTCGGCATGTCGGTCGTCTTATCAGTCTGGTCAGCCGCTGTGGTGGCGCAGCCAAAAAACGTCAATGAGTGGCTTGACCGGATCGCTAAGTCCGCGAAAGATTTGCCCTACACGGGGGTGTACGTCCACCAGACCGCCGAGGGCTCAACCACATCGCGTGTGACGCATTTGGTTGATAAACAAGGCAACGAGCACGAAAAATTGGAAATGCTCGATGGACCATTGTTCGAGGTGGTTCGTCGAAATGAGGAAATGTACTGCTATCGCCCGGACCAAAAGACAGTCAGGATTGATCGCCGCGCGACTGGCCGCTTTTTCCCATCGCTGGTTAGCGGTTCGCCTGTCAATATCTTGGATACCTACAAAGTCAAACTAGGCCAGATAGAGCGCGTCGCGGGGCACGACTGCCAATGGGTGATTCTCGAGCCGAAAGACGGCATGCGCTACTTACAAAAGCTTTGCGCTGAATTAGGGACAGGTTTACTGCTGCGTGCTCGCTTGTACAACGAAAAGAATCAGTTGCTTGAGCAGTTTATGTTTACTCAGATTGACGTCAGCGGTGGCGTGACACGCCAAGACATCCGATCTCGCTGGGAAAAGTCACCGGGTTGGCAAAAAGATTATTCGGTGAGAGACAGCCTTAAATCGGCTGATACCGGGTGGCAAGTCGGCAACCCCCCAGCAGGTTTTAGGAAGGTCATGGAGATGGTTCGAAATCTTAATGGGCGAAAAGAACCGGTCGCGCATCTGGTGTATTCCGATGGCCTATTAAACGTGTCGGTATTTGTTGAGCCGAGTGCGGGAAATAGCGTGCAGGCAAGCGCGCATTCTACTGAGGATGGTTCGATTAGCGTGGCCATCCGCCCGCTAGCGGATTTTCAGGTGACGGTGATGGGGGAAGTTCCCGTAGGCACTGTTCAGGTGATTGCGGACAACGTTTCACGTCGGCGCTAGTCTGAGCATTGCACGTCGCGTTCGACAGCCGTTGAGTGGGCGAGCGAGTATTGAGATATCCAGACGAGACTGATTCCGGTATTGTGTTGAATGATGTTCGCCGGGGAAACCCGGCGAATCCACTTTGAAGAAAGAAAAATATGTCAAAACGTTTCTCATTTTTGCAAATGCCTGTGGTGACGGTTCTTGTCGCAGTCGGCATCCTTTCTATTGCATTGGTTTCACTTCAACCTAGTTTGCAGGCGCAGACACATCCAAGCACGAGCGCCCGCGGCGCGCTTCTGCCGGATTTTTCTGAGTTGGTCGAAAAAGAAGGTCCGGCCGTGGTGAACGTCAGTATCAAGGCGCGTGCCAGTGGGCGGTCACCCGCTGGGCTCGAAGACAACGAGCAGCTCCTCGAATTTTTTCGTCGCTTTATGCCGCCGGAGGCGATCCCGCAGCCGCGTCAGAATCCGCAAACACCACGCCGCGCACCGCGGACACCAATCGCGCCGAGCACACCGGCACCCGACGCCCCATTGCGCGACGTCGGTCAAGGCTCGGGATTCATCATTTCCGCAGATGGCTACATCATTACCAATCGCCACGTTGTGTTGATCGATGGTGGGGTTGACCCACGGGGGCAGCCGACGCAGAAATTTGCGGACGAAGTGACCGTAACGCTGACCGATGAACGCGAGTTCAAGGCCAAAGTCATTGGCGCCGACGAACGTACAGACGTTGCTGTGTTGAAGATCGAAGCCAGTGGACTGCCCAAGGTTAGTATCGGCAATTCCGATAAGTTGAAAGTCGGTGAGTGGGTATTGGCCATTGGCTCACCGTTTGGTTTTGACAACACCGTCACGGCGGGCATTGTTAGTGCTAAGTCGCGTGAAACCGGTGACTTAGCCCTCGCACCGTTTATCCAAACTGATGCCGCGGTCAACCTGGGTAATTCTGGTGGTCCCCTGTTCAATACCAAGGGCGAAGTCATCGGCGTGAATTCGCAGATTTTCACAGGCACTGGCGGCTATCTTGGAATTTCGTTTGCGATTCCGATCAATGAGGCGATGGGGGTTGCCAATCAGTTGATCAAAAACGGCAAAGTTAAACGTAGTCGGATTGGGGTGGCGCTGGATAGCAGGCCGATCACCGAGGATCTGGCGGAAGCGCTTGGGCTGCCGAAAAAGGGCGCGGGCGTGTTGGTCTCGTCCATCGAAAAAGATACGCCGGCTGAGAAAGCGGGACTTAAGGCACAGGACGTGATTCAAAAGGTTGACGGCAAAGCCGTGAAATCCATCGTCGAGATTCAGCGAATCATATTTCCCAAAGTGCCAGGTACTAAAGTCACCTTGACCATTTGGCGTGGCGGAAGCGTGAAAGAAATTACCTTGCCTGTGATGGAAGCGCCTGAAGATCCGAATGTGATCCGTCCTAATCGTGTCGCGCCACAAGCGCCAAAAGCGGAGAGCATGGAGAAGCCAGCAGCGAAGCCCAATCGTTTGGGGCTCATTGTCGAAGAGGCCGATGAAGACGACAAGAAGGCCTTGTCGATTGCCGGCGGCATTATCATTAGCGATGTTTCAGGCGCTGCGGCGAGAGCCGGATTGCTGGCCGGCGACGCCATCTTGGCGCTCAATACCACCGAGATTAAGTCGCCCGCACAATTCAACGAATTGGTTGCAACGCTTGACAACAAAAAGCCGGTTGCGCTGCTGGTGAAGCGCGATGAATTGCCGCCGCGCTATGTGACGTTGCGACCAGACGCCAAGTAGCGGCTATTCGATGCAACTGACGTTAATCGGTCGAAGCTACTGCCACCTGTGTGATGAAATGCGGGTGGCCGTTGAATCGGCGCTGCATCTGGCGGGCAGGCCTATGGCAGATGCCATCCTGTCACACATCGACTTAGACGACTTCCCGGCCTTGGAGACGCGCTATGGTGAATGGGTGCCGGTACTCCTGCTGGGCACCCTTGACGACGGCGTGGAGATCTGCCATTACCACTTTGACCATGCAAAATGGGCAGCGTTGATGAGTTTGCCCGTCGGGCAAGTCTCGTAAATAGGTCGAGATTGGGCTAAAATTTAAGGCTATTCCGCGTAAGGGCACCTTTCGGGTGCCCTTATTCATGTTGGAGCCGCCAACGTGTCTGGCCCGCCCACGAAATGCCCACAATGAACCACATCCGCAACTTTTCCATCATTGCCCACATCGACCATGGGAAATCTACCTTGGCCGATCGGATAATCGAGCGCTGCGGGGGGCTGTCTTCGCGCGAAATGGAATCGCAGGTGCTCGACTCCATGGAGCTTGAGCGCGAGCGAGGGATTACCATCAAAGCGCAAACCGCAGCCTTGACTTACAAGGCGCGCGACGGACAAATCTACTACCTTAATTTGATCGACACCCCGGGACACGTTGACTTCTCTTACGAGGTGTCACGATCATTGTCTGCGTGTGAGGGGGCCTTGCTGGTGGTCGATGCCTCGCAAGGTGTCGAGGCGCAGACGGTGGCGAACTGCTACACCGCGATTGACCTAGGCGTTGAGGTCTATCCCGTGCTGAACAAAATTGATCTCCCGTCTGCTGACCCAGACAGGGTGATGGACGAGATCGAAGACATCATCGGCATCGAAGCGCACGACGCAGTTCGTTGCAGCGCCAAAACGGGTGTGGGTATTGATGACGTGATCGAGACCGTGGTGGCGCGTGTACCTGCGCCGAAGGGCGATGTTGCCGCGCCGCTGAAAGCGCTGATTATCGATTCTTGGTTTGATAACTATGTTGGTGTGGTCATGTTGGTACGCGTGGTGGATGGCGTATTGAAGCCGAAAGACAAGATTCTGTTGATGGCGACGGGTGCCCAGCACCTATGCGAACAAGTTGGTGTGTTTGCGCCAAAGTCGCAACCGCGTGCAGAATTAAAAGCGGGCGAGGTAGGGTTTGTGATCGCCGGTATTAAAGAGCTGAAGTCGGCTAAGGTTGGTGACACCATCACATTGCAAGATCGTTCGGCGAACGAGGCCCTGCCGGGCTTCAAGGAAATCAAACCGCAAGTTTTTGCTGGCTTGTACCCCGTTGAGTCGAATCAATATGACGGTCTCCGTGACGCATTGACTAAGTTGCAGCTCAACGACGCGAGCTTGCGTTTTGAACCCGAAACATCGCAGGCGCTTGGCTTCGGATTCCGCTGCGGATTCTTAGGTCTGTTGCACATGGAAATTGTGCAAGAGCGACTGGAGCGCGAGTTTGACCAAGAGCTCATCACCACCGCGCCCACCGTGATCTATCAGGTGCAAATGATGGATGCAACGGTGATCGAAATCGAAAACCCGTCCCGGCTGCCTGAGCTGTCGAAGATCAACGAAATCCGCGAACCGATCATTACCGCCACCATGATGATGCCGCAGGAGTACGTGGGCTCGGTCATCATCTTGTGCAACCAGAAACGTGGCGTACAGGTCGATATGCAGTACCATGGCCGCCAAGTCGTGCTGACCTATGAGATGCCGATGAACGAAGTGGTGATGGATTTCTTCGATAAGTTGAAGTCGGTGTCGCGAGGATATGCATCGCTCGACTATGAGTTCAAAGAATACCGCGCCTCCGATTTGGTGAAACTCGATATTCTCATCAACGGTGATAAGGTTGACGCGCTATCGTTGATCGTACACCGTGCAAATAGCCAATACCGTGGTCGGGAACTCGCCGCAAAGATGCGCGAATTGATCCCGCGCCAAATGTTCGACGTTGCGGTGCAAGCAGCGATTGGCGCCAACATCATCGCCCGCGAAAACGTCAAAGCGCTTCGCAAGAACGTGCTGGCCAAATGCTACGGCGGCGATATTTCGCGCAAGCGCAAGCTGCTGGAAAAGCAGAAGGCGGGTAAAAAACGCATGAAGCAGGTCGGTAGTGTTGAGATTCCACAGGAGGCATTCCTTGCCATTTTGCAGGTAGGTGACAAGTAATCTGGTGTGCAGCCAAGGGTGTCTGTGGCAGCAATATGGCGATTGGTCACAAATCGCTTGCTGGCGCAGGGCTTGGCGCACCAAATCTTGATGGTCGATTAAATAGGGCAGGAAATACATAATGAATTGGGAAATGATTGGTTGGTTGGCCATTGCCGCGAGCGTGATCGTCATCGTCGCGAGCTTCTTTGTCGGCAAGCAGGAGGTTCGCACTGCGACAGAGCAAGCGATCGGTTCCGGCGAAAATGGCCGTTTTATGATTCACACCATGCTTGAAATTGCGTGGCCAGTTCTGTTTTTTGCCTCGCTGGTGATGCTGACGTTCAAAGAGGTCATGGGGTTCGCTGCCGTATTGCTGACCGCAACCACGACGACGGGCGTGATTTGGCTGGCCGATCGCTTGATTTTTCGTGCCAAACGCGCCCCCGAGTCGCAAGAACCGGTGCTCGTCGAGATGGCCAAAAGTTTTTTCCCGGTCATCCTGATCGTATTTCTGCTTCGTTCGTTTTTTTATGAGCCTTTTAAGATTCCGTCTGGCTCGATGGTTCCCACCTTACTGGTTGGTGACTTCATTTTGGTCAACAAATTTACCTACGGAATTCGGGTGCCCGTGATCAACAAGAAAATTGTCGATATCAATTTGCCTCAACGCGCAGACGTGATGGTTTTCCGGTACCCAGAGGATACGACCAAAGATTTCATCAAGCGCGTGATCGGGATACCGGGCGATGTGATTTCTTATAAAGACAAGCGACTAACGCTGAATGGAAAGGCGGTTGCCACTCAGGCGCTGGGAAGTTATACCGAAACGGAAGGCGGCGCCGTGCGTTTTTTTGAGACCTTTGCCGAGCAATTGGCCGAAAAACCGCACCAGATGATGGTGGATCCACGATACCCGTCGCTCGACTTGGGGCGGGTGCGCCAGTTCCCAAGTAAATCGAATTGCACTTACAATGATGAGGGCCTGACGTGTAAGGTGCCAGCAGGTCATTACCTGATGATGGGTGACAGCCGCGACAACAGCGACGATGGTCGTTACTGGGGATTTGTACCCGAGGAAAACATCGTTGGAAAAGCGGTCATGGTCTGGATGAATTTTGGTAACTTAAAACGCATTGGCACAACGATTGAATAATGGTTTGCCACTGAAAGCGATATGAGAAACATGAATATGACGCCCACCCCAATTTTTACGCTACCCAACTCTTCGGAGTTTAGTTCGCGCACGCGGCGGCAGGTGTGGCGCGCACCATGCGCGAAGCAGCGGGGCGTTGGTTTTGTGACGCTTTGCCTGTATTTCGTGGTGGCGGGCGTGATCATTTTGGGGGGGCTGAAGTTGATACCTCACTACATTGAGTATCTCAGTGTGAAGAAGGTTATTTCCGCGATGGCAAGGAGTGAGGAAGTCAAATCGGGGACAGTCGCAGAAATTAGAAACAATTTTGACCGCCGTCGCGTGATTGACAACATTGTGGTACTCAGAGGTGCCGACCTTGAGATCGGCAAAGAGAACAATGAAACCGTCGTTAGCGCGGTTTGGCAGGCCAACGTGCCATTGTTTCCTGGATACACCCTGCTGATCGATTTTTCGGCGAGCACGGCGGATCATCGGTAAGAAATAGTCGTTGAAGGCGATTGCGCCATGAGTCCTGCCGCTACCGCACTCGCTGAGCGAATTGGCTATCGCTTTGAGAACGCAGCGCTGCTCGTTGAGGCCACCACGCACCGCAGTTTTGGTACGCCACACAACGAGCGCTTGGAGTTTTTGGGCGACGCGATGCTGAACTTGGTGGTCGCCAAGTTGACTTACGAAAAATTTCCGGCGATGCAAGAAGGCGAGTTAAGTCGTCTGCGGTCGAACCTTGTCAATCAAAATGTCCTCGCCAGTATTGCCGAGCAGGTAGAGATCGGTAGCGTGCTTCGGCTTGGCGAAGGCGAAGTCAAAACCGGTGGTGCGTCCCGCCCGTCAATTCTCGCCGACGCCATCGAGTCGCTGATTGGAGCGGTATTTCTGGATGGCGGCTTTGATGCCGCCAGTGGCTTGGTGGCGCGATTATTGGCAACACGCTTAAACGCACCTGAGCAAAACCATCCCTCGAAGGACGCAAAGACGGCATTGCAAGAATGGCAGCAGGCACGCCGCCACGCGTTACCACAGTACATGGTTAAGCGCATTGAGGGCGCGGCTCACCAGCAGACCTTCTATGTCGAATGCATCACCGAGCGGCCTGCATTCAAGGTCGAAGGGCGGGGCGCGACGCGTCGTGCGGCTGAACAGGATGCGGCGACGAAAATCCTCGCCAAAATCCAAGCCAAAGGTATCGCGTGACCAATCACAATACTGAGCCGAACCAAGAGTTTCATTGCGGCACGATCGCCATTGTGGGGAGACCCAACGTCGGCAAGTCGACGTTGCTAAATCACCTCGTCGGTCAAAAAGTAAGTATCACCTCCAATAAAGCGCAGACCACTCGTCACCGCATTACCGGTATCCTCACTGATGCGACAACGCAGTTTCTTTTTTTGGATACACCGGGGTTTCAAAAAGTCCACAAAAACGCGTTGAACCGGGTGCTGAATCGAACCGTTGCAAATACCGCCGACGATGCTGATGTTGTTGTATTCGCGGTCGAGGCACTCCGGTTTGGTGATGCCGATGAAGCCGTGCTCAAGGCGCTGCCGTCTTCAGCCAAGGTGGTGCTGGTCGTGACGAAGTCTGATCGGGCGAAGGAGCCGGCGAGGATGCTCCCGTTTCTGGCTGATCTCCAGCAACGCTTCGCGTTCACTGCGGTGGTTCCGGTCAGCATCAAAAATCCGGGCAGCATGGAGGAGCTCAAGCGTGTTATTCGACCGCTGCTGCCTTCACAACCGGCCATCTACTCAGACGATGAATTGACCGATAAGTCCGAACGGTTTATCGCGGCCGAGTTTATTCGCGAGAAAGTGTTTCGCCAAGTGGGGGATGAATTACCTTACAGCGTCAGTGTGATGATTGAAAAGTTTGAAGTCGAAGGCGCACTCCGCCGCATTTTTGCCACCATCGTTGTCGAAAAACAAACCCAGAAAGCGATGATTATTGGCGAGAAGGGTGAGCGCCTTAAACGCATTGGTACCGACGCGCGGCGCGATATGGAAGCCATGTTCGACGGTAAGGTTTATCTCGAATTGTGGGTGCGCGTCAAAAAGGGTTGGGCGGACGACGAGGCACTGGTCAAGCAGTACGGCTATCAATAGTCGGGATGAGAACGTCAACCAGTTTCGCCAGTGATGGCTTTGTGCTGCACAGCTATCCGTACAAAGAGACTAGCCTGATCCTCGAAACATTTACCCGTACACATGGCAGAGTCGCGATGGTTGCCAAGGGTGCCAAGCGCGGCGTATCAAGCAAATACGCGTTAAACGCTTTTCAACCTTTGTCGCTCGAATGGTTTGGCAAAGCTGACATGAAGACACTAAAGGCCGCCGACCACCAACGCATCAATCCGCAGATTCGCGGAGCAGCGCTGATGGCGGCGTTCTACGTCAATGAGCTACTGTTGAAACTGGCGGTGAAAGACGACGCACACGAGCAACTGTTTGATCAATACGGTGAGACGATTGGTGTGCTCGCCGGGTTACAAAATGGTGATCGCGTATCGAGAGAAATCGAGACGGCACTGCGCCGGTTCGAGCTCAAAATGCTCGAAGAACTGGGTTACGGCCTGACGCTGACCCACGAGGCGGATTCCGATGCCGCCATCGATCCAACTGCCGAATACTTGTACGTCGTTGAGCGCGGCCCAGTGCGTCTCACCAGCCAGCACGAAATCCGCACGGTTGACCCGGTCAAGTTAAGTGGCAGCACACTGGTCGCGTTATCACAAGCTGAGTTTTCCGATTCAGCCGCACTCGCGCAAGCTAAACAACTTATGCGGCGCGTCATCAATCATCACCTCGGCGATAAGTCTTTACACACGCGCCAACTTATTCGTGAGATGAAATGAAAGTGGAAGTAACGATTGCGGCAAGTATTGAGCAGGACACACGGCGGTGGCTGGAGCGCGCTGTTATTGGGCTCAATCTTTGTCCATTCGCCAAGGTGGTTCATACCAAGGGGCAGATCCATTACGCCGTAACGGCTGCTGCCGACGCCGAATCTCTGTTGCTGGCACTCGCCGACGAGCTTGCGGCACTGGTAGAGCGTGATCCCGAACAGCGCAGCACGACGTTGTTGGTTGCGCCATTTTTATTCCCCAATTTCCTCGATTTTAATGACTGTTTGGCGCTCGCGGATCAGTTGCTCGTTGAAATGAAACTCGACGGTGTTTTGCAGATCGCCAGCTTCCATCCGCAGTTTCAGTTTGCGGGGACCTCGCCGGACGACATCGCCAACGCGACCAATCGCGCTCCCTATCCGACGCTACATCTACTGCGCGAGGCCAGCATTGATGCCGCCGTCGTCGCGTTCCCAGAGGCTGAGTCAATCTATCTGAAAAACATTGCGACACTCGAAGCGCTTGGGCCGGCTGGTTATGCCGCTTTGGATGTGGGGCCGACGGTGCCGCCTCGAATTGGTGACACGGGAGATTCGGTTTGAGCAAAGCGAGGCTCACTGGTGTACAGGCGCTTGCGGCGGAGCTTCGGCCGGGGCAATCGATTGAGCTACTACAAGCGCTGCATATTCTGACCCGCGACGGCAAGCTCAATCAGGATTCACGGCGTAAGTTAAAGCAGGTCTACCATCTCTATCAGTTCATTGAGAAGATCTTGGTCGAGCTGGCGGCCTCGGATAGACCGGTGACGTTGGCTGACCACGGCGCAGGCAAGTCTTATCTCGGCTTTATCCTCTATGACTTGTTTTTCAAAGGTCGCCTAGCGGGGCACATCTACGGCATCGAAGCGCGGGAAGAGTTGGTCGCCAAATCGCGCGCACTGGCCTCGGCGTTAGGTTTTGAGCGCATGTCTTTCATCGCGTCAAGTGTGGCCGAGGCGACCGATTCCAACACACTTCCCGCGCAAATCGACGTGGTCACCGCGCTGCACGCTTGCGACACTGCGACCGATGACGCCATTCAATTTGGGCGGCAGAAACGCGCGAAGTTTATGGTGTTGGTGCCGTGCTGTCAGGCGGAAGTTTCACGCAAGTTGAATCTCGATAAAGCGCGTTCCCTATCGCGCACACCGTTGGCGGAGTTATGGCGTCATCCAATTCATACGCGTGAAGTAGGGAGCCAACTGACGAATGTACTCCGGTGTTTGTACCTTGAAGCATCCGGTTATCAAGTCACCGTGACTGAGCTTGTCGGATGGGAACATAGCTTGAAAAATGAGCTTATCATCGCCCGCTACGTTGGGGATTCCGGCAAGTCTCATGCGGCAAAGGAGCGCTTGGGCGCGTTGTTGGCAGAGTTTGGTCTTGAAAGTCTGTTGGAAACACGCTTCACGCTCACGTAGATCCGTTAGACCGGTCTTAAGTTCGAACGGGTGTTAAGTGCGAACGTGTCTTGAGCCCGATTCCCCCACTCGCAAAAGCCTGCCAGCCCCCCATCTCGTAGAATACGGCTATGACAAAACTCAGTGTGAACGTGAACAAAATTGCGCTCCTGCGCAACACCCGAGCCCTAGGCATCCCGGACGTGGAAAAATTCGCTCGCATCGCGCTTGATGCGGGTGCCCATGGCATCACGATTCATCCGCGCCCTGACGGTCGACATGTGCGCGCAAACGACGTTGCCCGTCTGGCGACTCTCATGGAAAAGTATCCAGATCGCGAATTCAATATTGAAGGTAATCCCTTCCACAACCTGATGGACTTTGTCCGCGCCACACGCCCGGATCAATGCACCTTGGTACCGGATGAGTCGGGGCAGTTCACCTCTGACCACGGCTGGGACATCGCAAAGGATGGTGATCGCCTGCGGCCCATCATTGATGACATCAGATCGCTTGGGGTGCGAGTCAGTTTGTTCATAGATCCGCTGCCGGCGGTAATGTCGCAAGTCAAGGCGCTTGGCGCGGATCGAATTGAGCTCTATACCGAGCCCTACGCGGCTAATTTCGGGCGAACAGCGGGGCGAGCGACCTTGGACGCTTATGTTGCCACCGCAGTCGCAGCCACGTTCGCCGGTCTTGGCGTTAACGCCGGACACGATTTGAATTTGGACAACCTGCCAGATTTCGTCGCCGCGATCCCGGCGTTGCTTGAAGTCTCTATTGGTCATGCGTTAGTTGCGGATGCACTCGAATTTGGCCTCGCCAAGACAGTGCAGCTCTATCTTGACGCCATCGGTAGCGTGCCTCAAGGGGTAACGGGCCATACGGCGCGGCCTAGACAGGGAAGGGCTGGCTAGTGATTTTTGGAATTGGCACTGACATCGTCGCCGTCAAACGTATTGAAGAGGGGTTGTTCAAACACGGCGACCGGTTTTTGCATCGCATCCTGAGTGAAGCCGAGGTGGCCGAATACACACATTACAAAACCTCGCCCCACACAACTGCCCCCGCACGTTTTCTGGCAAAACGGTTTGCGGCGAAAGAGGCGTTTTCCAAAGCCTTTGGAACAGGTATTGGCGAAGCGGTCGGGTGGCATGATGTGCAAGTGACACACGATACGAAGGGCAAACCTGTGCTTGCGGTGAGCGCTGCGTTACAAGCACGCCTCAATGACGCCGGTGTCAATCGCACGCACATTTCAATATCTGACGAACAAGATCATGCGATTGCGTTCGTCGTCTTGGAGTCTTAGGGTTTTGAGGCTTTAGGGGTTTGGAGTCTTAGGGGTTTGGGGGGGTTGGGGTCTTAGGGGTCTTAGGGGTCTTAGGGGTTTGGGGTTTTAGAATTTTAGGGTTTAGGAACAATGATTGGAGATCAATAGGTTATGACAACGCAGATGTTGCTAGGGCCCGTCATGGGCGATGTTGAGGGACTGGTGTTAACCGAGGCGGATCGGGAACGCTTGATGCACCCGTTGATGGGCGGCGTGATTCTGTTTGCGCGAAATTACGCAGACCCCGCGCAACTCAAGGCATTAACGGCATCTATTCGCGCATTGAGGACGCCACACCTGACGATAGTGGTAGATCAAGAAGGCGGGCGGGTGCAACGCTTCCACGACGGCTTCACCATCATCCCGCCGATGCGGGCTGTCGGTGCGGCGTGGCAGAAAAATCCACAACACGGGTTGGCGTTAGCGCACGCGGTCGGTGTTGTTATCGGCACCGAGATGGCTGCACACGGGCTGGATTTTTCCTTTGCCCCCGTACTTGACCTTGACTGGGGAGGGTCGACTGTCATCGGTGATCGATCGTTTGGCCGAGAGCCCGCAACCGTGGCTGCATTGGCGGGCGAGGTCATCGCCGGTTTGGCCGCGGTCGGCGTGGCGTCGTGCGCAAAACATTTTCCCGGTCACGGTTTTGTAAAGGCGGATTCTCATCACGAGATTCCACGCGACACGCGCCCATTCGCCGACATCGCCGGAGACGATATGCTGCCCTTCAAATTGCTGGCAGATCAGTTCGATTCGGTGATGCCGGCACACATCATTTTTGAACAGGTCGATCCGATGCCCGCCGGATTTTCGTGGCATTGGCTAAAAAATGTGCTGCGCGATCAGCTCGGTTTTCGCGGGGTGATTTTTTCTGATGACCTGACGATGGAGGGGGCTTCGGTGGTTGGCGGTGATGTGTCGCGGGCAATGGCGGCGCTCAATGCCGGCTGCGATATGGTGTTGTTGTGTAACGATCAATCCCGTTGCGGCGCACTACTGGCAGGCCTAGTGGCAGAGGGCGTGTCGCCGAGCGAGGCTCAGTCTAGCCACCTCACGCGCATGCACGCGAAGCGCACCGCATCATTAAGCGATCCTGCATACGTTCGAGCCAAGGCGGTTGTCGCTGCGGCAGTCGGAGCTTAGGGGTAAAGCGAAGTAGGGAAGTAGGGGCATCACCATGGGCGTGGCACGACGTTGCGACATCTACTGTCGCGTTGTCGATAACTTTGGCGATATTGGCGTGTTGTGGCGGCTGGCGCGTCAGTTGGGCGACGAGTTTGGCTGGCGGGTGCGACTCGTGGTGGATGATCTGACCGCGTTTCGCAGGATTGAACCAACCATCGACGACACGAAACCCAAGCAGTGGTGCGGCGAAACAGAGGTTTTTGCTTGGAAGTGCCCGCCGATAGGGGACTTTGCAGATAGGGAACTTCTCGAAACCGTCGCGAGCGGGCGAAGTTCGTGGCGACGGGTTTGGCAAACACGGGACACTTACCCAGTGTACGGCGAGCACCGCAGGCCCGAAATTCGCCCACACAGCAGGCTTATAGAAGTGCCCGATATTGTGATTGAGGGATTCGGCTGTGAACTTCCGGAGATTGTCGCAACCGGCATGGCCGCCCAGCATCCGCAGCCGCATTGGCTGAATCTTGAGTATCTCAGCGCGGAATCCTGGGTGGCTGAACATCACCTGCTGCCGTCACACCACCCGCAACTCGGCATCGCGAAGACGTTTTTCTTTCCTGGGTTCGAAGCGGGCACCGGGGGGTTGATACGCGAGCGGTTCGTACAAGTTCCGCCGCCTTCTACCGCGACGCACCAGCCGCTGAATGTCTTCCTGTTTGCCTATGATTTGCGGGCAAGCGCCGCAGTGGCGTCGGTGGTAGCCGAGTCGCCGCAGGTACAGGCGTTAACGGTTCCCGCCGGTGCGCTAGCCGACAGGTTGGCGGCTGCCCACCTGCCAAAGCTCGACGTGGCAGCGTTTGTCCCGCAGCGGGAATTTGACGCAATGTTGGCGTCCTTCGATCTGTTGTTTGTACGCGGGGAAGACTCATTGGTTCGAGCAATATGGACGGGCAAACCATTTGTTTGGCAGATCTATCCGCAGGATGATCGCGTCCATTGGCCCAAGCTCGAAGCGTTTTTGGACCTTTATTGCAGAGGGCTCGCGCCGCCTGCTGAAAGCAGCCTTAGACGGTTGTGGCACCGGTTAAACGACATTCCGTCCGAGCAGATAGTCGGCTCAGAATCGCTTGGCCGTCTTTGGCAGGACTATTTGAGCCACCTTCCGGAGATCGCGGTCCACGCCCACCGTTGGACAGCCTCGCAGATGAAACTGCCCGATCTGGCGTCAAATCTGTCCGCTTGGGTTGAAAAAAGTGCAAAATCTCCTTAAAATTTAAGGCTTTGCTGATCCGTCAGCGTACGCGGTCAACACGGAGCGTACGCGGTCAACACGGCACGCGGTCAACACGGCGCCGCATTTGTTTCACTATCCCATCACTCGCATCGCAATTTGCACTCAAGGTAACTCATGAAAATCGCACAAGAACTCCGCGCCGGCAACGTCGTCATGATCGGCAAGGATCCCATGGTCGTCCTCAAGGCCGAATACAACAAATCTGGGCGTAGCTCTGCCGTGGTCAAAATGAAGTTGAAGAATCTGCTCTCCAACTCCGGCACTGAATCTGTCTACAAGGCGGACGACAAGTTCGACGTCGTTCAACTCGAGAAAAAAGAATGTACCTATTCCTATTTTTCCGATCCAATGTATGTGTTCATGGACGCCGAGTACAACCAGTTTGAGATTGAGTCCGAGAACATGGGTGACGCGCTCCAGTATCTCGATGACGGATTGACCGCCGAGGTCGTGTTCTATGAAGGCCGTGCGATTTCTGTTGAATTGCCAAACTCGATTGTGCGCGAAATCGAAACCGAGCCCGCCGTTCGCGGTGACACTTCGGGCAAGGTCATGAAACCTGCCCGCATCAAGCCGACCAATCATGAAATTTTGGTGCCGCTGTTCTGCGAATCGGGCGACAAGATTGAAATCGATACGCGTACCAACGAGTATCGTCGCCGGGTTTAGTATCGGTTGGTGACTTCGGCCATACGCCAAAGGCACGGTTTCCGTGCCTTTTTTGTTGCGTCAGTGTTTTTGAAAACGAATTTTTAACTGTAGATGAACGTAGATAAACGCCGAAAAAATCGGGTCGCACGCAATAAATCCGGTGCGCTGTCATTCATTGTGTTGATATACAAAAATGGCATTCCGAACGATTGACGCGAGGAATCTCCTCCGACGGATAAATCGCAAGCGCGAGCCAACGTGGCCCTCAAATTGAAAACCCGACCATTTACAACTGATTGCCGCGATTGCGAACGCCTCGCCACGTTTCTTGACGAGACTCGTGCGACGTATCCGACCTATTTTTGTAAGCCGGTGCCGGCGTTTGGTGCCGCCAAGCCAACGCTGTTTGTGGTGGGCTTAGCGCCCGGCATGCACGGTGCAAACCGCACCGGGCGCCCGTTCACCGGCGACACCGCCGGCGAGTTGCTTTACAGCACGTTACATGCGTTCGGCTATGCAAGCCAGCCGACGACGGTGAAGGCCGATGGCGCGTTGGACGTAAAACTCAAACTGATCCACTGCCGCATTTCGAATGCCGTGAAATGCCTGCCGCCCCAGAACAAACCGACGCCTGAAGAAATTCGCACCTGCAATCGCTATCTCGCGCAGGAGCTGGCCGAGTTGTCGCCAAAGACCGCGATTTTGGCGCTCGGTAGCATCGCCCACGATGCGGTATTGATGACGATGGGCTTAAAGAAGGGCGCGGCAAAGTTTGGTCACGGTGAACACCACTTGCTGCCCAACGGCGCAACGTTATTCGACAGTTATCACTGTTCGCGCTACAACACCAATACACGTCGTCTCACTGAAGAAAAATTTCACGACGTATTCCGGTTGATAGACAAGCACTGCCGATGAGCGAGCCGGAATCACCACCAATGTTTGACCCAAAACCGATTCTGGGCGAGTTGCCGAATCTGCCGGGTGTCTATCGGATGAAAAACGCGGCGGGCGAGGTGATCTACGTCGGCAAGGCACGCAACCTCAAAAAGCGCGTCTCATCTTACTTTGTGAAAGATCACGCCAGCCCTCGGACCAAGCTGATGGTCTTGCAGATCGCCGGGATCGATACAACCATCACCGCGAGTGAATCAGAAGCGTTGTTGCTGGAAAACAATCTCATCAAATCGTTGAGCCCGCGCTACAACGTCTTGTTCCGTGACGACAAGAGTTACCCGTACATCATGCTGACGGGCAAGGCGTTTCCACAAATACGTTTTTATCGTGGGCCACACGTCAAACCGCATCGCTACTTCGGGCCATTTCCGTCCTCCTGGGCGGTACGCGATACGATTTCACACTTGCAAAAAGTATTCCGGTTGCGAACTTGTGACGACACCGTGTTTGCACATCGGTCGCGACCGTGTTTGCAGCACCAGATCGGCCGCTGTACCGCGCCATGTGTTGGGCTGATCAGCCAAGCGGACTACCGACGCGATATTGAAAACGCGGCACTGTTCCTTGACGGTAAAGAAAACGATGTTGTGGCGGAAATCAATCAGAAAATGGAAGCCGCCGCCGAGGCAATGGAATACGAGCTTGCGGCGCGTTTTCGCGACCAAGTTCGCGTGCTACAGCATATTTTGTCGAAGCAGTTTGTGGAAACCACCTCCGAGCGTGATGCTGACATCATCGCGGTGGCGGAATCAAGCGGAACGTGGTGCGTGAATTTGGCGATGGTGCGCGGCGGTAGGCACCTGGGAGACAAACCTTTTTTCCCGGCCAACGTCCACGCGCCGGATCACGCCTCCATGTTGGAGGCCTTCATCACCCAGCACTATGCTGACCAATCGCCACCTGCGTCGATCATCGTTGACGGTGACTTCAATACCGGAGACTGGCAAGAGACCTTGAGCGGGCTGGCAGGGCGACAGGTGAGGGTGGTGTCGCGGCCGATTGGTGAGGCGCGGCAGTGGATGCTCATGGCAGCCAAAAATGCGTCCTATGCCATCGCACGGCGCCTCGCTGATCGCGCTTCGCAGGACGCCAAGATTCGTGCGCTGAATGATGCTCTCGGCTCAGACGGCGTCCCGCCGATCGAGCGCGTGGAGTGTTTTGACGTGTCGCACACCATGGGCGAGGCGACCGTGGCGTCCTGTGTGGTGTTTGATCAAGGCGCGATGCAATCGAGCCAGTACCGCATCTACAACATCACCGGCATCACGCCAGGCGACGACTATGCCGCGATGCGCAACGCCCTGACACGCCGCTACAAGAAGGTGGCCGAACAACCAGAGGATGAAACCGCGCCGCGGCCACGACCTGACTTAGTGTTAATCGATGGCGGCAAAGGCCAACTCAGTGTGGCCGAGGAAGTGATGACCGAGCTGGGGCTGGGTGACATCCTGCTCATTGGTGTGGCTAAAGGTGAGGAACGTAAACCCGGCCTTGAAACACTCATCTTCGGCGTCCATAGTGCCCGACCGCGTGAGGAGCTTCACCTCGAAAAGGACAACCTCGGCTTCCACCTTATCCAGCAAATCCGCGATGAAGCACACCGGTTCGCCATCACCGGCCACCGCGCGCGGCGCGGCAAAAAACGCAACACCTCTCGGCTTGAGGACGTGAAAGGCGTGGGGCCGAAACGGCGCAAGGCGCTGTTGCAGCAGTTTGGCGGTTTGCAGGGGGTAATCTCGGCGAGTGTCGAAGACTTATCGAAGGTCGAAGGCATTTCGCATGAGTTGGCGGAGGTCATTTACAACGAGCTGCATTAGCCCCGCATAATGTCGCTATGCCGCTGAATATCCCCATCATCCTGACATGGCTACGCATCGCGGCGATTCCGTTGTTCGTCGCTGTGCTGTATTTTCCTGACTGGGGGCTGTTGACCGTCGGCCAAGCGAATCTAGCGGCAACGGTAATCTTTATCGTGGCCGCGGTCACCGATTGGTTTGACGGTTATCTCGCCCGCAAGCTGAACCAAACTTCTGCGTTCGGCGCATTCCTTGATCCGGTTGCAGACAAACTCATGGTGGCTGCCGCCTTGATCGTCCTCGTGGAGCTTGGGCGTACCGAAGCCGCCGTGGCGCTCATCATTGTTGGCCGCGAGATCACGATTTCCGCACTCCGTGAATGGATGGCGCAACTGGGGCAATCGAAAAGTGTTGCCGTCTCCATGATTGGAAAAGTAAAGACAGTCGCGCAACTCGTGGCAATCCCGTTTCTCTTGTACAACGACATGTTGTTTGGCGTGATTGACTGTCGCGTGGCTGGCAACATATTTATCTGGGTCGCGGCGGGGTTGACGCTTTGGTCGATGGTTTATTACTTAAAGGCTGCTTTTCAGCAGCCCGCTGGTTGAGCTGAAAGTTCTTCAGTTTGTTCTTGGGCACAGGAATAAGCGAAAATACGTCTCTTCGCATCCGCCCGGGTGGTGAAATAGGTAGACACAACGGACTTAAAATCCGTCGAGGCTAATCCCCTCGTACCGGTTCGATTCCGGTCCTGGGCACCAAAACAAAACACCCGCAAATGCGGGTGTTTTTTTGTGTCCATGGGTCGGATGAGAATCGGTACTCCGGTTCGACTAGTGATGTGCCGGTGGCACATCACTGGACGTTCCGTATTTATGCAAATATCTAATACAATTGACAATTTACATAAATAATTGAAAAATGCGGCATGCTTAATCGACTAGCGTCTGCCGCCTTTGAAGACCTGCAACGCTACTATCCAATTGTCGCTGTGACCGGCCCGCGCCAGTCGGGCAAGACGACGTTGGTGCGTAGCAAATGCACAGATCGGCCCTATGCAAACCTCGAAGAGCCCGATACGCGCGAGTTCGCCACGCTTGACCCGCGCGGCTTTTTGGCGCAATTTCCCGATGGGGCGGTACTCGACGAAGTACAGCGCGTCCCGCTGTTATTCTCCTATTTGCAGGCGGACGTTGATCAGGCGAGTTCCCGCCAGGCTCGGGCTAAATTCATCCTAACTGGCTCGCAGCAGCTTGGATTGATGGCGGGTGTAACGCAGTCGCTCGCTGGCAGGGTGGGCTTGCTGCACTTGCTGCCGTTCGCTTATGCGGAAATCGACCGTACCAGACCAGCCAGCGTATTGGAAACGTGGCTGCTAACGGGGGGTTATCCACCCATCTATGATCGCCGCGTACCGCCATCGATGTGGCACCGCGACTACGTGGCGACTTACATCGAGCGGGATGTACGCCAATTACTTAATGTTCGTGATTTGGCGAGTTTTCAGCGTTTTGTGCGTATGTGCGCCGCCCGTACCGGGCAACTGCTGAATCTGTCTTCGCTTGCCGCAGATTGCGGCATCACCCACAACACAGCGCGTGCATGGTTGTCGATTCTTGAGGCCAGCTACATTGCATTTACGCTGGCACCATGGCACACCACCCTTGGCAAACGCTTGGTCAAAACATCCAAACTGTATTTCTACGACACCGGGCTCGCCGCTTGGCTCGCGGGTTATTCAGACACTGCGACGCTGCAGAATTCGGCCATGCGCGGTGCGTTGTTCGAGAATGCGTTGGTGCTGGAAGCCATGAAGTACCGCTTCAATTTCCTCAAAGATGCTGCCTGCCATTTCTATCGCGACAGCAACGGCAATGAGATTGATCTTCTACTGGATTTTGCAGGTAAGCGCCACGCCATTGAAATGAAATCTGGCACCACGCTGGCAGAGGATTGGTTTAGGCCGCTCACGCGCAACGCAACGCTACTACAGGCCAATAGCATCAGCTTGATCTATGGAGGAACACAGACCGCCACTCGGCAGGGAGTGGACGTGGTGAGTTGGAAAGATGTACCGGATCTGCTCGCACGTCTGCTTGGCTGACAAAGTGTAAGGCGCGTTTGTTTCGCATTTTGCGAACGTGTTGGCAGTGGCTGCATAAAGCAAAACACCCGCAGTCGCGGGTGTTTTCTTATTGAGTTCTGGAGGCGGGTGCCGGAATCGAACCGACGTAGACGGATTTGCAATCCGCTGCATAGCCACTTTGCTAACCCGCCGCAACCGTTCCCCAAAACTAGGGGCCGGAAGGGAAAAAGGGGAAGCTGTCGCTTCCCCTTTTTAAACCGCAAATTTGGAGCGGGAAAAGAGTCTCGAACTCTCGACCTCAACCTTGGCAAGGTTGCGCTCTACCAACTGAGCTATTCCCGCAGAGGAACGAATTATAGCCAAAAATTGCCCGTCTGTACAAGTCGGCCTGTGTGGCTACCAAGGGATTAGACCGAGCAGGCTGTTTTTGTCCGACATAGGCCAACGAATCGGGTTGCGACATAGGCCAACGATTCAGGTTGCGATTCAGGTTGTTTGGTAGGCTACTGCTAAAATTGTTCGTCAAACAAGGGCAAAAAACACAAAAATCGCCATTCAGCCCTCACTAAACCGATCCGACTCGTTTCTACCCCCACCACTGCATTGACCTCATCTTGAAACACCTTGACTGGCTCGAAGCAGAAGCCATCCATATCATGCGGGAAGTGGCCGCCGAGTGTGCCAATCCTGCGCTGCTGTTTTCGGGCGGCAAAGACTCGATTGTCATGCTGCGTTTGGCAGAAAAGGCGTTTCGACCCGATCCGTTTCCGTTCCCGTTGTTGCATATCGATACGGGGCATAACTTCCCCGAGGTGATGACGTTTCGCGACAAACGCGTGGCCGACTTGGGAGAGCGGCTGATCGTCGGCTCGATGGAGGAGAGTATTCGTCGCGGACGCGTGGTGTTGGCGAGTCCCAACGAGAGCCGCAACGCACATCAAAGCGTCACGCTGCTGGATACCATCGCTGAACACAAATTTGACGCCTTGTTCGGTGGTGCCCGCCGCGACGAGGAAAAGTCACGCGCCAAAGAGCGCATTTTTTCGCATCGCGACGCATGGGGGCAGTGGGACCCAAAGAACCAGCGGCCGGAATGTTGGAGTCTCTTCAACACTCGCCTGAAGCCAAACGAGCACTTGCGTGTTTTCCCGATCTCCAACTGGACCGAGCTCGATGTGTGGCAATACATTGCACGCGAGCAGCTTGAGGTGCCGACGATTTATTTTGCGCACGACCGCGAAGTTATCGAGCGTGGCAACTTGTTGCTGCCGGTCACAGCAGTCACCCCGCCGCGAGACGGTGACAAGGTGGTCACGAAACGTGTGCGTTTTCGTACGGTGGGTGACATGACCTGTACTTGTCCGGTGGCTTCGAACGCCGCCACAATGGATGAAGTCGTATTGGAAACGGCAGCGGTCACGGTGACTGAGCGCGGTGCGACGCGGCTCGATGATCAGACTGCCGAAGCATCAATGGAGCTGCGTAAAAAAGAAGGGTACTTCTGATGTCGGCTGAAGTCACCCCTTTGACGACGTCCATCGATACCCTGCGGTTCTCCACGGCGGGCTCGGTGGATGACGGCAAGAGTACGCTGATTGGTCGTTTGTTATTCGACGCGCAAGGGATACTGGAAGACCAACTGGCGACTCTTAAGGGTGCGACCATCAAACACGGGCATGTCGATACCGGTGAACCAATCGATTTTTCACTACTGACGGATGGCTTGATCGCCGAGCGGGAGCAGGGCATCACCATCGATGTCGCCTATCGATACTTCACCACCGCGCAGCGCCGCTTCATCATAGCCGACACACCCGGGCACGAGCAGTACACGCGCAATATGGTCACCGGTGCATCAACGGCCCACCTGACCATTATTTTGGTCGATGCAACGCGTGGCTTGACCATCCAATCGCGTCGTCATGCGGCGATTGCGGGATTACTCAAGATCCCGCACGTCGTCGTGGCGATCAACAAGATGGATCTGGTGGGATATGCCGAAGATGTTTTTGTGCGTTTGCGTGATGAATTTGCCCCGTTCCTCGCCCAGCTTGGCTTTGTTGAAGTGACGTTTATTCCCGTCTCTGCACTAAAGGGCGAGATGCTCGCCAACCGAGGCGCGGCGATGCCGTGGTTCGGCGGGCCAACGTTGCTTGAAACGCTGGAGACGACCCACGCGCATCAGGCCGTCGAACAACCGCTTCGCTTTGCGGTGCAACGTGTTGCGCGATCTAAATTTGGCGCAAAGAGTGAATTGCGCGGCTACCAAGGGCGGCTTGACGGTGGCGCGATCACGGTTGGTGAGGATGTCTTAATCCTGCCGTCGATGGCCGAAGCAACGATTCATTCCATCCAAACTTACGCAGGGCCAATCACTCGCGCGAAGGCCGGCGAGGTGGTGACGCTGGTGCTCGATCGGCAGATCGACGTATCGCGTGGGGATATGCTGGTCACACGAGGCCGAGGGAGTGAAAATGTGGGTGGAAACTGCGGTGGAACCCACGGGGGTCGGCTGGATGCGCCACCGATGATTGCCGATAAATTTACCGCCGACCTGTGCTGGTTCGATACGACGCCGCTTGAGCTGAATCGCCGCTACTGGATCAAACACACGACACGCTCCACCCGCGCAGTGGTTGAATCCATCGACTATCGGCTCAACGTGGAGACCCTCGACGAGACGGTGGATGCGTCGCTAAAAGTACAAATCAATGACATCGCACGCGTGACGCTGGCCTGCCAGCAGCCGTTAGTGTTTGATGCCTATGCCGACAACCGCGCCACGGGGTGTTTCATCCTCATCGATGACACGACCAACCGCACGGTTGCCGCGGGAATGATTGGCCGAGCGAACAAGTGATCCCGGCAAGTTGTTGTTGCGCCGAAAGACGCATGGTTGAAGCCGAGAAAAATTCATGCAAACCACCACACCTACTCTTATGACGTTGAAGGCCAAGACTATTTCGGCCGCCATCCTCGCCACGTTGGCAGGATTGGCTGACACCAACCCAACACCGCCTTGGGACTTCCGGCGCTTTAACGAGAAAGCTGGTTGATGCCTTGATGGTCGAGGGCGTGGTTGATATGATATTGATAAAAGGTCAGTTTTCGGAGAAAACAACATGAACATGAATCGTAAATTAGTTGGCGTATTGGTCGGGGCGGCAATGGCGGTCGGGGCGTCAGTCGCCCACGGGCAGGCCAATTTAGGCGTAACCGTACCCAAGATTAATCCGTTCGACCGTGACCAGGTGGTGAACTTGTGGCGGACGTTCGCGTATACAACGCAGACCGCCGATCGCAACGTCGCGCCGAACTGGACGGGCTCTATCGCGAACTGTAATCCCGGCACAACGGCCAAAGGCTACCAGCAGCTAGTCGCCAACCAACTCAATATGTATCGCGCTCTATTCGGACAGGCAAACGTCACGCTCGACACCGAGGCGGCCACCACTATCGCGCAAGCTGGCACGCTCCCGTCACTCGCCGACCAAATCATCTACGGGCACGATATTCCGGCGACGGCGAAATGCTATTCCGAGACGGCAAGACGTGGCGCCAGAACCTCGCAACTCTCGTTTAATCCCGCTGTTGCTTAGCCATCGCCCGTGGTGTTCTTTGACGATCCCGGCTCAAACAACTACTTTGTCGGCCATCGTCAGCAGTTGATGGCGTCCGAGTTGCGGCACATGGCCTTCGGCAACTCAATCGATATTTCAAAAGACCTTCCGTCCTCTGTGACGCTTCGTCCTAGCTACGGCGCACCATCATCTACTGAGGCGCCTTTTCTTGCGTGGCCGTCCGCAGGGTTTTTCCCCGCGCAACTTTTGCCGATCTCCTCGAAACGCTGGTCGTTTGGTTGCCCTGAGTGTGACGCCAAAGACGCCACCGTAACGGTGTCGGCGGGTGGTGTGACTGCAGCCGCAACCAAAGAGCCATTCTTGGCTGTTGAGCCATACACCAACCAAGTCGTGTTCCTCTTGCCTGCTTCGATTCAATCTACGGTCAAGACGTTCGCCGGTTATCCCCCCGTGGGCCAGTGGCCGGCAAATCGGGATTGGCCTGACGTGCTCGCGACAGACTTTGCGGATTATCCAGTTGACGTCACTGTCAGCGGTATGCGGGACCCGCAGGGTGGGTTAATGGCTGACATTAAGTATCGCGTCACCCTCATCAATCCAGACAAGGTGTCAGGTAAGGTAATGCCGACCCGCAGATACGATGGCATGTGGACGGCTGGGGCAACTGGTACGGGGCTCACCGTCAACACCAATACCACAGGCAGTCTGACCGCGCGTTGGTTTACCCGCGACACAAATGACAATGCGGCTTGGTACACGTTAGCCGACGGTCGATGGACATCGACTGGCAGCTTTAGCGGCAAGCTGTACGCCGCATCTGCAAGCGGGTACACGGTCGTCGGCGGCGCGACACTCACATTCAGTGGCGGCACAGCAGCGCAACTATCGTATACCTTGGCGGGCGGCGCGGGCAATGTATCGCTGACCCGCCAACTGGCCGGTCCTGAGTCGTATGTACCACTGACCCACAACTATACGGGCGAGTGGGCCACAAGTTCGCAGGCCACAAGCGTTCTCGCTTTAGCGCAAGACTATCGCGGCATCGACGGCGTTTGGTTGACGCAAGACGCCAACGGTCGTCCGGCATGGCATCGCATTTCATCGCCTAGCGTCGTTTGGGACACGTCGGTTGTTGTCGTTTGGGACACGCGGTTCGGTGTCCCTGGTAGCGACATCACAAATAACAATGCTTTCACCGCTAGCATAACGGGGGCCGGCGAAGTCGCAGGTGATGGCGGGCGTTTGTCATTCACAGCAAACCGTCTCACGGTACCAATTAATTACGACCCAAGCTCCTTTTTCGTCCCAGATGAAAATAACGCGGCGGTCGAGATCTCAATATCAGCGACCGGCGCAGTAGCAAAATTCCCAGTTGCAAAACAGTCCAATGCCGTCTTTAGTCAGGGTAACGCCAGTGTCGCGCTTTCTAAGCGCGGCGGCATCGACGTTGACGGCAATGGCAAATCGCAATTGGTGGTTCGCAACGCCATCGCTGGGCAGATGCAGGTTGGCCGCTTAGTGAACAATCAATTCCAATGGTCAACCACGGCAGACCCTGGCGCGGGGTTCCGTGTTCTGGGTGCAGCCGATCTCGCCGGTACCGGCAAGTCGGACCTGTTGTTCCAAAGCACAACGCAGGGCGAGTTCGGCGATGTCACCGCATGGCAGGGGTTCAGTCCGTCGTCTAATAAATTCATTCGATCAGTGAAGCTGGCATGGGACGCCCAAACATTTGGGGACATGGACGGCGACGGCAAGGGCGATATCGTTTGGCGGTGGCAGGGCAATGACGCCGATACTGGCGTTTCCTATATCTGGTTCACCGACATCAATAGCGCAACGCCCGTCAACCAGGTTCGCAAGCGCGGTGGTGCGCCGCTGTCATGGACGTTGCTCGGTGCGGCCGACATCAATAGCGATGGCGCCGCCGATATGGTTTATGTCAGCCCTGACAACCAAATCCGCGTCTTGATGGCCACAGGCTCGGCCGCGGCACCACGCACCTGTGCGAATTACGCAGCAGGCTCGATTCCAACAGGCTTCACCGTTCTCAAGTTTGGCGACTTCACCGGCGCACGGCGCGGTGGCGATGTCTTAATTCGGAATCCTGCGACGGGTGAAGTCAGACTGATTTCGTTGGTGGCAACCGGTATACAACTTCCGACCTACACCGGCAACCCGAACGACCGCAATGCGGCCTGTACAGGTGCGGGTTCCTCGGCATTGGTACCCACCATCACAACGTCATTGGGCGTCGCGGATGCAAGCTGGACGTATGTGGCCAGCGGTGACTTCAATGGCGATGGTGTGATCGATATTGCATGGCGCAAGTCAGACGGCAATCTGGCGCTGTGGCTGATACCGCTGGCCGGTGCGCCAACGGTGGTGTCAAGTGCGGGGAAGATACCCGTTGGGTTTGTACCAATCCCGCTGCAGTAGTCGATTCGGTGTTTAAAATGCAGCCAGCAGCTTTACTTTTACTCAAGGACAAATCATGTTTAAGAACCCTTCAAAACTCGCGGGAAGCGCCGTCGGCGGGTTCCTCGCATCTGTCATTTTTTTGTTTGTCACGCTGGGCCTAGACCGCACCGAACCGAGTAGCGCCACCCGCTACCTAGTGATGATTTTTTGTGTCACTGGCGCAGTTTCGCTCGTCGCGTGGGGCTTTGGGTCTTTTGCATTGTGGGACCAAGCACGCACCAAAAAACCTAAAGCGTAGTCGGCTCGGGCATCAGAAAAGGGTACTAAAAACCTAAACCCTAATAAAGACGGGCGTTTTCAAGCCAAACCGCCCGAAAATTCCCGTCGATATTGGTGTTTCAACATTGGGGAATTTCTATTGATGCGGCTGTTAAACATGGTGAATTTCCCCGCTCCCGCGACGGCGGGAGCCTAATGTCGTAATCGCCCGTGCTGAATAGATATAGATTCCCGCCCGGCACGACCCCCGTGGTTGCTCGCTGCAATGACGGCAATTTTAAGGTTTTTTGAAGTTCTCAATTGACTGGCCAGGCGGTTAGAGGCGAATTACTTGTCGACGTCGCTCGGGCGCAACTGCGGAAATAGAATCACGTCGCGAATCGACGCCGAATCGGTCAGCAGCATCACCAAGCGGTCGATGCCGATTCCTTCGCCCGCCGTCGGTGGCATGCCGTACTCCAGCGCACGCACGAAATCAGCATCGTAATGCATTGCCTCTTCGTCGCCACCGTCTTTGGCCTTCACCTGTTCGAGGAATCGTGCGGCTTGATCCTCGGCGTCGTTCAGTTCTGAGAAGCCGTTGGCAATTTCGCGGCCCGCGATGAATAGCTCGAAGCGGTCTGTAATCGCCGCGTTGGTGTCGTTGCGCCGTGCGAGCGGTGAGACTTCGGCCGGGTAGTCAACAATGAAGGTGGGCTGAATCAGTTTCGACTCTGCCGTTTCTTCAAACAACTTGAGTTGCAGCGTGCCAACCGTGTCGTTAGCTTTTACCTCGGCGTGGTGTTTTTTGCACAAGGTTTTCAGCGTTTCGATGTCATCGAGATTGGTGTCGGCATATTCCGGGAAGTAGTGTTTCACCGCTTGTGGCATGGTCAGACGCGCAAACGGCTGGCCAAAATCGATCTGCATACCTTGGTAGTCGAATAAGGTTTTGCCGAGCACCTTGGTTGCGACCGCTCGGAACATCTCCTCGGTGAATTGCATCAAGTGATGAAAATCGCGCCACGCGATGTAGAACTCCATCATCGTAAACTCCGGGTTGTGGCGAACGCTCATGCCTTCATTGCGGAAGTTACGGTTAATCTCAAACACGCGCTCGAAGCCGCCGACCACGAGGCGCTTCAAATAGAGCTCCGGCGCGATTCGCAAATACAACTGCATATCGAGCGTGTTGTGATGCGTGATGAAAGGCTTGGCCGCAGCACCGCCAGGGATGGGGTGCATCATCGGTGTTTCGACTTCCAGGTAGCCAGCCGCGACCATAAACGCGCGAATTTCGGCGACGATTTTTGAGCGAGCTTCAAAGGTGCGTTTGACTTCCGGATTCACCATCAAATCGACATAGCGCATCCGATAGCGCTGCTCGGTGTCGGTGAGGCCATGAAACTTCTCAGGCAGTGGCCGCAACGACTTGGTGATGAGGCGAAGGGAGGTGACGAAGACGGATAACTCACCTTTATTCGTTTTCGATATGCGTCCCTCTGCGCCCAGAATGTCCCCTAGGTCGTAATGTTTGAAATTTTCCATCGCGGCTTCGCCCACATCTTGCAACGAGATGTAGAGCTGAATGCGTTCAGTCGCATCTTGGATCGTCGCAAAGGCTGCCTTGCCCATCACGCGCTTTAGCATCATGCGGCCCGCGACCTTGACGATCGACGGCGTGGCATCGAGTTCTTCTTTCGTTTTTTCACCGTAGCTTGCAATCAATTCTGCGGCGTTATGCTCGGGCCGAAAATCGTTTGGAAATGCTTGGACGCCGGCTTTCTCACTTTTTTCGCGAATGGCCGCGAGCTTTTGGCGACGTTCCAGAATCACATGGTTTTCGTCGATGTGCGGCACGGCAGCGTTGCCAGTGTTGAGGGAGGTTTGGTCAGTCATGATCATTCGCCAATAAGAGAACTAGGGGGCCAACCAGCGAGATTCCAGAATCCCGTTTGGCCAGAAAAAATGTGCGCGTCGGTTGCCGTGAAGGTGCAGATACACCCATTCGAGTGAGGTGATCTCGACGTGCAACAGACAGAAATGTTCGCGTGCGGTCATGGCGGCGGGCTCATTGGTACGAAGCTCTAGCGGTGGCACATAAGCCGCCGGCGCTTTAATCGTTGCGCCCGGCACCGCCGGCTGGGCGTAGGCAACACGCGATTGGTCGCGCATGGCAGTCCAAACGGTATCCGTCAACGCGGATGCGGGGTCAAGGCGGGCAACGCCAGTCATTCGAAGCTGTACCTTATCCGCGACGCTATAGGCCAGCACGGAGACTGCCGGTGATGCCTTGATTTCTTGCAATTTTGTTGAGCGAATATCGGTATTGAATCGTAATTGACGATTGCCAACGTCAACCTTGCGCAGGATCATCGTGCGCTGTTGCGGCGAGCCATCCAACCCGATGCTTGCCACCACTGGTGCGTGAAATGCGGAGCGCCGGTCTTTGGTGCCAGTCTCAAGCAGCGCCCACGCATGGACAAGGGTAGCCGCGAGGTCGTTATAAAACGCCGGCTCCTCGATTAGCGGCGGCGGAGGTTGGACGGTTTCAAAAGCGTCGGTCATCGGCCTGCCTCTCACACACCCTGTTTGAGGCTGGCTTCGATAAACGGATCGAGATCGCCATCGAGCACTTTTTGCGTGTTGCTGATCTCGACGTTTGTACGCAAATCCTTGATGCGTGATTGATCCAGCACGTACGAACGAATCTGGTGACCCCAACCCACGTCTGTCTTGGTGGCCTCAAGTTTGTCCTGCTCGGACTGACGCTTGCGAATTTCCAGTTCGTAGAGTTTTGACTTCAACATCGCCATTGCCTCAGCCCGGTTGCGGTGTTGTGAGCGATCATTCTGACATTGCACCACCACCCCCGTTGGCGCATGGGTGATACGCACTGCGGAATCGGTTTTGTTGATGTGCTGGCCACCGGCACCGGAGGCGCGGAAGGTATCGATGCGTAGATCGGCGGGGTTGATGTCAATTTCGATCGAGTCATCAATCTCAGGATAGACAAACAACGACGCAAACGAAGTATGTCGGCCGCCGGAGGAATCGAAAGGCGACTTGCGCACCAAGCGATGAACACCTGTCTCGGAGCGCAGATAACCGTAGGCGTATTCGCCGGTGACTTTGATCGAGGCACTTTTGAGTCCGGCGACTTCACCCGGCGACTCCTCAAGAATTTCCGTCTTGAAACCTTTGCGTTCGGCGTAGCGCAAATACTGCCGCAGCAGCATCGATGCCCAATCCTGCGCCTCGGTACCACCGGCGCCCGCCTGAATATCGATAAACGCGTTACATGGGTCAGCCTGATGCGAAAACATACGGCGGAACTCCATGTCCGCCACGATCGCTTCGATACCTTTTGTGTCAGCCTCGATGGATTCGAGCGTGTCGTCTTCGCCTTCTGCTTTAGCGAGCTCAAACAGCTCCAGCCCATCCTTGACGCCAGCCGTTGCGATGTTGATCGCGTTGACCACGCCGTCCAGCATCTTTTTTTCTTTGCCCAACTCGGTCGCACGTTTGGAGTCACTCCAAACCGCCGGGTCCTCCGATAACCGCGTGACTTCCTCTAACCGTTCGACTTTGGCGTCGAAGTCAAAGATACCTCCGCAGTTCGCCCAAGCGGGCGGACAAATCGGAAAGTTGGTTGGAAATGGCGTTGATGCGGTCAGCTTCCATGTTCTGCTTCTAGTGGGCAATTCGAGAGGTGGCCATTATAGCGGAGCCGCCTGCTTCACCCAGCCGCTTCACTAAGCGCTAACCAACGTATTCGAGCATCAGTTGCACCACCGAATTGCCGCGAAAGGTATTGATCGAAGGCTTGTAAACCGCGTCAAAGCTGGCGGGCAGCGCATCGGGCGAACCAAAACGCATTGCGCTATTGAATCTTTCCGAAACGCTATTGAATCTTTCCGAACATCTATAAGGGATAACCCAGTCTGCCTCGCGTAGACCCCATGTAGACACTTGCCAGTTGCGCGAGCGATCTCACACGGATCGGCAATATCTTGCCTTGCGTCCTAATCGGCTGACGCGTCTTTGGGTTCAAGACGTCCCGAAAACAAATTTTCGATACGCTGTTGACAAATCAATTTTGAAGAGATAACTTTCGCAATTAGCACGATGTTATTTATCTATATCCATTGTTATCTTGCGAGTAATCTTGCGGCCTGCTCCGGCGATACAGGAACTAAACCATGAACGATGAGCTTGCGATAGACGAACCAAACAGCGCCGCCTCGTTGGGTAGTGCCGCCCCCCCCGAAGAGTTAGCACCTGACGGCCTGCCCGTCACGCTCCCAAACGGCTTCACCCGCCGCCAAATCGCAGAAGCGATTTCACCGCGTATTCAAGAGCTCATCCTGCTGCCAACGGAGAAGTGCAATTTTCGTTGCACCTACTGCTATGAGGATTTTGAGCTCGGCAAGATGAGTGAAGAAACACAGCGCGCCATTGAGCTATTTATCGACAAGCGCATGGAAGGCTTGGAGTTGCTTAAGTTTTCGTGGTTCGGCGGTGAGCCGCTGGTGGCAAAAGATGTGGTGCTGCGGCTCTCACGCTATGCCAAGCAAAAGTGCGACGAGCATGGCGTGAAATTTCAAGGTGGCCTGACGACTAACGCCTATGTGCTTGACCAAGCGCTCGCGCGCGAACTGATTTCGCTAAACCAAGACTTCTTTCAGATTACACTTGATGGCTGGAAAGAAGCGCACGACGTACTTCGCCAGCGTGCAGATGGACGCGGCACGTTCGATGTCATTTGGAATAATCTGCTGGGCTTAAAAGCGCTTGATCTTAAGTTTGAGGTTTGTGTGCGCATCCATGTGCGCCGCGACAATATTGAAAATCTGGAAATACTGATGCGCGAATTTGCGCTGGCATTTCAGGGAGACAAGCGGTTTTATCTGGACTTTCAGCACCTTCGCGACATGGGCGGCGATGGTGGCAAGACCATTGAAAACCCTGTCTCCTATCTTGAACTAATAGAGATTGAGGCACCGCTGCGCGCCAGCTATCACCAAGCACTACGGGCGCTACGCGGAAATTTAGCAAACAGCTCGCCGCCGAACATAGTCTCGGACACCACCGCCAGCATCCCAGTTCTGGTCAAAGCTAAAAACAGTGGTGAATCGGCAGGCAGCCAGCGAGCAAGCGAGCAAGTCGTAGGAGAGCCTTACATTTGTTACGCGGGCAAGCCCAACTCATTGTTGATTCGTTCAAATGGACGTATAGGAAAGTGTACCGTTGCGTTCTATGATGACCGAAATGACATCGGGGTTCTCTTGCCTGACGGAAAACTTAGTCTCGATAAGGCTCGATTAAATTCGTGGTTTAACGGAATTGAAGATTTGGATGAAGCTAGAGCCGGTTGTCCGATCGGTGGAATTGCAAAAGAAATCAAAACCCACAAGGTAGCATTTGTTGGAAAAAGCATTTAACCCAAAATTCAGTTAACGAATCTAAAGGAGAAGATGATGTCAACAAAACTTAATATGAACCATATAGTACTCGGTGAGGACGGGAGGGTTGCTATTGGCGATGAGCAGCTAGCAGCAATTGAGAACCTATATATCATTCCGAGCGCTGGGGGCTGGGATGTATATGATCTAGATCAGCGGCTTAACGACTTCTTTTTCATTTCAGCATTTGGAGCCACGCTTAACGAATACAATTGTAAAGGTACAGTGAATACAAGATGCGGGAATGATTGGATGTGCGGGGATACAAAAAATAGGCAGTGTGACAACGGCGTTTCATGCCAAGGTACGACCAACGCAACAACGTGCACGAATACATATGCATCAGGATGTTCCGGCTCCGGCAACCCGTAGTCGCGAATTGGCGCGGAACACAGAAGCCTAGTGCAGAGTGAAGGATGGGGCTTGGATGACTAAAGTTCAAACGCCGGGAATAAAGCGGCCCAGCAAGCGATTCGCCGATCGGAGTGAGCGAATGCCATATGAATAAGTCCGCATTCATGGTTGGCTGCATCGCGGTGTTGGGTATTGTCGGATTTGTGGTTGTGCTTACGCAGCAGCGAGACGAGGAGAAAGTCGAGCATGCCAAAGTGGTAAGCGGTTCGAGCAAGCTAGCTGTCGGCGGTCATGTTGCACAAGCATCGGTGGCGGCCCAAAATGCAGGACAATTGGCGTCAGCAAAAGCGACCGTCAGCGATACGAGTGCACAGCAACTACCACCACTCAATTTGTCCGTGGTACAAATACTTGTAGCTTTAAAGAAACAAGCAAGCGATGGTAACTCACGCGCCGCATGTAGGCTGGGATTTGAACTCGACCGCTGCTCGTTATACTTTAAGGACAAGGCTATTGCGGAAGAAATGCGCGTCAGCATTGCGAGCCAGCCGCCAGATTCGCCAAAACTACAGGGCTTCCAGCGCATGCTGGCAAGGGTGAAGACGTCCGTTTCCAAACTCGAATCAATTTGCGAAGGGTTAGCACAAGAAGAACTCAGCGGCAGCAATAGGTATTTGTTCCAAGCGGCTAGCGCGGGACAAGAAGCGGCCACTGTTAGATATCTAAATGGTATCGGGCTCGATTGGGATGCAGGCCCTCTTGCAAATAAAGATGAGTGGTCGAGATTTGCTGAGAATTTTGGACATCTCTTAAGCAGGGCAATAAACAGCGGTCGACCGGAAGCGTTGGAAATTGCTGCCAATGCATATTTGAAGCCTACATTTGGTGAGCAGCTACTTCCGAAGGACGCGGTTCAAGCAATTGCGCACTTGTACGCGCTAAAGCAAATATCGTCAGCCAGCTACAGAGATGTTGTTCAATACAAAATTGATGCTGCAATAGGTCAAAGTGGCCTTTCTTCGACGCAACTTGAAACGGCAAGGGTAATCGCAGGTGTTCTAGTCGCAAAAATGATCTACCCGGCTGAGGGTGTGGATTTTTCCAAGGGTACGTTTGCTGGTGAAACCGGGGCGCATTGCGAAGAATAAGCTTACCAGCCTCTGGTTTGTTCATTCCGGCGACTTCCGACATGCCTTGGAACAATACCCGACGTAATCCAATATGGTACAGATGTTCTACGCGCCGAATAAGTGCGGCTGCTTGATTAGTAAGCCGAGCTGTTCTCGCATCCCTTCAAGGATGGGATGCTTTTCACAGAAGTTATCAGATTCGGTCGTGGGAAATATTGCAGCTAGTGGCTGGTCGAAAAACCAGCAACGTAGTGCTGCCCAAAAGCTTGCAGTGCATCGATCGAGCAATCAAGTGACGTGTTCGAGCATCAGTTGCACCACCGAATTGCCGCGAAAGGTATTGATCGAAGGCTTGTAAACCGCGTCAAAGCTGGCGGGCAGCGCATCGGGCGAACCAAAACGCATTGCGCTATTGAATCTTTCCGAAACGCTATTGAATCTTTCCGAACATCTATAAGGGATAACCCAGTCTGCCTCGCGTAGACCCCATGTAGACACTTGCCAGTTGCGCGAGCGATCTCACACGGATCGGCAATATCTTGCCTTGCGTCCTAATCGGCTGACGCGTCTTTGGGTTCAAGACGTCCCGAAAACAAATTTTCGATACGCTGTTGACAAATCAATTTTGAAGAGATAACTTTCGCAATTAGCACGATGTTATTTATCTATATCCATTGTTATCTTGCGAGTAATCTTGCGGCCTGCTCCGGCGATACAGGAACTAAACCATGAACGATGAGCTTGCGATAGACGAACCAAACAGCGCCGCCTCGTTGGGTAGTGCCGCCCCCCCCGAAGAGTTAGCACCTGACGGCCTGCCCGTCACGCTCCCAAACGGCTTCACCCGCCGCCAAATCGCAGAAGCGATTTCACCGCGTATTCAAGAGCTCATCCTGCTGCCAACGGAGAAGTGCAATTTTCGTTGCACCTACTGCTATGAGGATTTTGAGCTCGGCAAGATGAGTGAAGAAACACAGCGCGCCATTGAGCTATTTATCGACAAGCGCATGGAAGGCTTGGAGTTGCTTAAGTTTTCGTGGTTCGGCGGTGAGCCGCTGGTGGCAAAAGATGTGGTGCTGCGGCTCTCACGCTATGCCAAGCAAAAGTGCGACGAGCATGGCGTGAAATTTCAAGGTGGCCTGACGACTAACGCCTATGTGCTTGACCAAGCGCTCGCGCGCGAACTGATTTCGCTAAACCAAGACTTCTTTCAGATTACACTTGATGGCTGGAAAGAAGCGCACGACGTACTTCGCCAGCGTGCAGATGGACGCGGCACGTTCGATGTCATTTGGAATAATCTGCTGGGCTTAAAAGCGCTTGATCTTAAGTTTGAGGTTTGTGTGCGCATCCATGTGCGCCGCGACAATATTGAAAATCTGGAAATACTGATGCGCGAATTTGCGCTGGCATTTCAGGGAGACAAGCGGTTTTATCTGGACTTTCAGCACCTTCGCGACATGGGCGGCGATGGTGGCAAGACCATTGAAAACCCTGTCTCCTATCTTGAACTAATAGAGATTGAGGCACCGCTGCGCGCCAGCTATCACCAAGCACTACGGGCGCTACGCGGAAATTTAGCAAACAGCTCGCCGCCGAACATAGTCTCGGACACCACCGCCAGCATCCCAGTTCTGGTCAAAGCTAAAAACAGTGGTGAATCGGCAGGCAGCCAGCGAGCAAGCGAGCAAGTCGTAGGAGAGCCTTACATTTGTTACGCGGGCAAGCCCAACTCATTGTTGATTCGTTCAAATGGACGTATAGGAAAGTGTACCGTTGCGTTCTATGATGACCGAAATGACATCGGGGTTCTCTTGCCTGACGGAAAACTTAGTCTCGATAAGGCTCGATTAAATTCGTGGTTTAACGGAATTGAAGATTTGGATGAAGCTAGAGCCGGTTGTCCGATCGGTGGAATTGCAAAAGAAATCAAAACCCACAAGGTAGCATTTGTTGGAAAAAGCATTTAACCCAAAATTCAGTTAACGAATCTAAAGGAGAAGATGATGTCAACAAAACTTAATATGAACCATATAGTACTCGGTGAGGACGGGAGGGTTGCTATTGGCGATGAGCAGCTAGCAGCAATTGAGAACCTAAATATCATTCCGAGCGCTGGGGGCTGGGACATATATCAAGATCCGTGGCTTAACGATTTCATGTGCTCGGGCCGCGCCACTGATTTTTTTTGTATTTCAGCAAACCCAATTAATTGTAATGGTGAATCTAACGTTTATACAGCGTGTCCAAATGGTACAAGTTGTAGGGAAACGGTGAACTCAAATTCATGTGTTAATTCAAAGGACTGTACTGGATCCAGTAACATTGGATGCCCGCCAAATAGCGGGACAAGGTGTGGCTACAACGATGGCTGTGTGTAACACCATCACTGCCAGTGCAGGCTGAATAACTCTTAAAAAGACACAAGCGTGAAAAAAATTAAGATTGGTATCTCAATCGCCATTTTAATTTTGGGAGCAGGCATATTGTGGTGGCAGCTTGAAAATAAGACGGGTATTGAAGCAAAGGAAAACCAAATTGCGTATCAACCTCCCGTGGCTGTTGCTAGTAAGCCGCCAATAAATGTAAACACAACCCAATCAAGCCCGCCGGTAATTCCGTTACCATTGCCACCTGTTAAGGAATCGCTACTCACAACTTTTGATGACTTAAAAAAATTGGCTGATGCGGGTGACAGAAAGGCGTCTTGTAGATTGGGGCTGGAGTTAGTTCGTTGCAAGTGGCATAACGGGTATGTAGCAGCGCATAAAAAGAATATAGAAATCCTAGCCGCCATGAGTAAAGATGATGCGAAATACTCACAAACTGCTAGGCAAAATCAGAACTTTGAGAGACTAATTGCGCGGGACAAAAGTGTATGTGCGGGATTTCCAATGGAGTCGACAACGGATGGGTGGCGTTACGTTTTTGCTGCTGCAAGCGCGGGTGATGGCTACTCGGCAGTTAAATTTGCGCAAGGTATGAGTTTGTTATCGCCAACGGAGCCGAGGCCGCTTGATACTGCTGAAGGCTGGGTTGCATACCGACAGAATGCTTTTCCAATGCTTGAACAGGCCCTTGAGCAAGGTCACCCCCAAGCTGCGTTAATACTATCTCGCTTTCATCGTGCGCCTCAATTTGGCTCTCAGCTTGCACCAAAGGACCCTATCAAATCGATTGCTTACTTGATGGCCATAAAGTCTATAGCAGCTTCTGAATTTAAAGAGCAACTTGCTGTGGAGATTGAAGATCATCTGGAGTCTTCTAAATTAACAGTCGCAGAGAGAATGAATGCAGAATCACTTGCAATATTAATTGCATCAAAATTTCGAAATGTTCCAAAGGATGGCGTGGATTTTCGGAATGATCTATTTGAGCGAAATGATGGAAGTGAATGTAGGTGATTACACAATTCCCTATCTAATGTGTGAAAACATTCAACGACTCTGTATGCCTTGGCCGTATTCAATACAAGCAATTTTTTTTATAGAGATACATCCTAGGCGCGGTTGATGCACGCTAGAAGGGTTACGTTATAAATTGGCAACGACACAACTCGTTATCTCCGATTGCGGCTACGTCTGCATTTCAACTCTTCTCACGCGCTACAATGTTCCAGTTCCGCCTCACACCATCAAAGCCTTCGTAGGTTCTACTGAACGTGGGCTAACTATCAGCCAGCTTCAAGCAGCCTTTCAGAAAGTCGGCGCAATATCCGCCCCGATTGCGTTTGACCGCAGCCGCCCATCCGCGTACCCATGCCCCGGCGTCATCCTGCTCAATCGCGGGCATTATGTTGCGCTGACCAAACGTCGCGGCGACAAATTCAAAGTATTTGACCCCGCTATCGGCTGGCAAACGCTGCACTATAAACATTTTGAGTTAGACCCGGTATCGCTGGGCATTGAAGTCACGGGTGTGTCGGCGCGCATCTTGCCTGCTGAGCCCTCATCCGCGCCATTTTTTTCCATCGCGCGCCGCCAAGTGTTTACTAAGCTTGGCGCGCAGGTGTTGCTGTTAAGCCTGTTGGCTCAGGCGATGATGTTGGCACTGCCGCTGTTAACGCAAAAGTCCATTGATGCGGTGATGCCAAACAATGTGCTGTCCGGGCTTTCCATGATTGCGGTGGCATTTGTGCTGATCTCTGTGATTGGCCAGTTGTCTTCAGTCGTGGCAGCGATCGGGAACCGCATGATTGCCAAACGCATGGGCTTGACCTTGGCGGGCGACATTTTTGATCGCCTCGCGAACAAGGGGGTCGATTGGTTCCAAGCGCGTGCACAGGGCTACGCCTTCACGCAGTACCAAGCACTCCTGTCGTTGCAGCAGTTTTATAGCGAAATAATGCACCGCCTTCTTTCAACGCTGCTGATGGGATTGGTGGGCATTGCGGCGATGTTTTACATTTCGCCGTGGTTGATTGTGCCGGGCTTGGTCGGGATGTTGCTTTCAAGCGGGTTGGATTGGGCATTTCGTGCGCCAATGCAGTCGCAAAGCGCGAAAACGATTCAGGTGCAAACGCAACAGCGTGCTTTTTTTTATGATGTGATTAGCCAGTTGCCGATGCTACTGCGCTTCGGCGGCCTGTGGCGTGGCCGCGCTGCGCTACGCAGGCGCGTACGCACCTATGCAGACGTACAACTGGCAGGGGCGAAATTGAATGCAACCCAATCATCGCTGGGCAGCTTACTTTCCACATTTGAGCAATTGGTTTTTGTTTGCCTTGCAGGCTATTTTGTGAAAACAGAAAATTACTCGCTTGGCGTTTTTGTTGCCGCAGGTTTATACAAAGATCAGTTTGCTAACGCACTGAGTAGCCTATTTCAGTTATGGCAACAACATGCGTTGCTACTACCGCAGCGCGAGCAACTCGCCGAATTGATGGCCGAAACACCGCGCAAAAAGACAGCGACACGCGAAATTGTTGGGGGTGATTTGAGGCTGAACAATGTGAGCTTTCGCTATGGCACGCTTGATACTTGGGTGCTTAGTGATGTGTCACTACAAGCGAAGGCGGGCGAATGCGTGGTGGTAAAAGGGCCATCTGGTGCGGGCAAAACGACACTCATTAAATTGATTTGTGGCGCCGCCATGCCATGCGATGGGCAAGTGCTCATTGATGGTTTGCCGGTCGTACCTGGCATAAAAAAATTGGGCGCAGTACTGCAAACGGATCGGCTCATTACTGATTCGATTCGAGAAAATATTCTACTGTTTCGTGGCGGCAGTATTAACGGCATCAGTGATGACGAAATTTACACAGCGCTGCAAATTGTTGGATTGGACCGCTTTGTAAAGGGGTTGCCAATGCAGCTCAATACCGGCGTTGGCGAAGGTATGACTGGCTTATCTGGCGGTCAACGGCAGCGCATTTTGCTAGCAAGGGCGTTGATCGGCCGCCCAAAAATGCTGGTGTTTGATGAAGCGACATCGAGTTTAGATGTGGAAGGTGAGTCACAAATATTGGCGAACCTCAGAACATTGGGCATTACGCTAATACTTTGCTCGCACCGGCCAGAGGTATGGAAATTTGCAGATCGAATTTACGATATTCGTGACGGTAAGGCCTTTGAAATGTCCCTAGCGGCGAGGGGGGGCATCGAGTGCGTCAGGATAGTGCGCAGCGCACCAAACTGAAATTCTAGGCGCCGAATAAGTGCGGCTGCTTGATTAGTAAGCCGAGCTGTTCTCGCATCCCTTCAAGGATGGGATGCTTTTCACAGAAGTTATCAGATTCGGTCGTGGGAAATATTGCAGCTAGTGGCTGGTCGAAAAACCAGCAACGTAGTGCTGCCCAAAAGCTTGCAGTGCATCGATCGAGCAATCAAGTGACGTGTTCGAGCATCAGTTGCACCACCGAATTGCCGCGAAAGGTATTGATCGAAGGCTTGTAAACCGCGTCGAACGAAGCGGGCAGCGCATCGGGCGAACCAAAACGCATCGCGTCGAATGTTTCGCCGCCCAGACTGAGTTTGAGCTTTAGGTGTTTTTCGCCGACCACCCGTTGTTCCAGGAGTTTGAAACGACCTACATAACTCGGCGTCACAAAACCTTGTCCCCACACTTGGGCTTCGAGCGCTTGTACAAAATCGAAATCGAGCTCACCCGCCGCGAGGCTACCGTCGGTCTCGATACGTTCTTGCAAGTCCGTTGGCGTCAAGAGCTCGCGCGTGACCTGCTCAAAGGCCAGCGCAAACGCTGCCAAGTTGGATTCGCGAATTGTCAGCCCCGCCGCCATGGCGTGACCACCGAATTTTTCGATGAGGGTAGGGTGCCGTTTGGTGATGAGGTCGAGCGCGTCGCGCATATGCAGTGCCGGAATTGAGCGCCCTGAACCTTTCAAGTTACCCATTCCGTCCTGCGCGAATGCAATCACTGGCCGATGAGTCTGCTCGCGAATCCGTCCCGCCAATATGCCCACGACCCCCTGATGCCAGCCGGGCTCGAACAGCGACAGCGCATAACGGTTGTGAACATCCATTGCATCAATTGAGGCCGTCGCATCTTCTTTCATATCGGCTTCGATCACACGCCGGGTACGATTGAGGTGGTCTAGTTCCGCGGCTAGGCGCGTGGCGGTTGCGGTGTCATCGGTCAGCAGACACGCGATACCGACAGACATGTCTTCCAGCCTGCCAGCGGCGTTGACGCGCGGGCCCAATACAAAGCCGAGGTCGTAGGTCGATGCACGGCTGGCGTCACGTCCACCGACTGCCAGCAGCGCAGCGATGCCTTTGCAAGCCCGCCCAGCACGGATACGCTGCAAGCCTTGCTCGACCAAGATACGGTTGTTGTGTTCGAGCTTGACCACGTCAGCGACCGTACCAAGTGCAACCAAGTCGAGCAGGTCGGCGAGGTTGGGCTCGCCCCCTGCCGCCGTGCCCATGCCCGTAAAAGTACCGCGCCGCCGCAATTCTGCCCGCAGTGCCAGCATCGTATAAAACATCACGCCGACACCGGCCAAGCCTTTTGATGGAAAGGTGTCGCCGGGCTGATTGGGGTTCACAATCACCGCCGCGTCCGGTAGCGAGGCGCCCGGTAAGTGGTGATCGGTCACCACCACATCGATGCCGTGCTGGTTGGCGCGTGCCACGCCTTCAACACTGGCAATCCCGTTGTCCACCGTGATGATGATGTCCGGTTTGCCCGTTTGGTGGGTGAGCGCGAGATCAACCACTTCGGGCGTCAGGCCGTAACCGAGCGTGAACCGGTTTGGCACCAGAAAATCGACGATGGCACCCATTTGTCGCAGTGCGCGAATGCCGACGGCGCACGCGGTGGCACCATCCGCGTCGTAATCGGCAACAATCAGCAGTCGTTTTTTGGCGGAGATGGCGTCGGCCAGAAAGGTCGCGGCAGTGTCGATATGGCTTAAAAGCGCTGGCGCAAGGAGCGCATCCAGCTTGGTGTTCAAGGCAAAAGTGTCTGAAACTCCCCGTCCTGCATAGAGTTTTGCCATTCGCGGATCGATGTTTTGCGCCACCAACGATGCGTAGGCCGCGGGATCAAAACTGCGGGTGAAGATTTCTCGCATGGTGATCGGTCGGTTAGGTGGTTAGGTGGTTAGGCGGTTAGGTGGTTAGGCGCTTATGTGGTTAGGCGATTAGGCAAAACCGCCCAACGATTTCTTGCCCGTCAACAGCCCCGCCAAACTCAACACTTTGGCTTTGATGCCGTTGGGCGCTACTTTGATGGTGAGCGTCACCGACTCACACGGTATCAGGAGTGTCAGCGCGTGAAGCTCGCCGACGTTTAGGGCGGCAACGGCCGGTGTCACCCAATCGCGTTCGATCGCGGCGACTTCTGCGGGCCAGGTTTCGCGTGATTGCCCACGAATTTCGCGGGTGGCAGTATGTAGAACCACCAGCGAGTCTTGCTGGATCAGACCAGCATCAAAGCGCGGCGGAAGTGTCGCTAACGCGAGTCCTTTTGCCATTGCTAACCCGCGTGCCAACGCCAGCCTCGCAAAGACATGGGTGAACGTCGGCGACTCGGTAGCAGGATCGGATGCCGAGAGCACCGTCTCGACCGTGCCGCCACCCCAAATCCACAAGCCGTTGATCACCGGACTCCCATTGGCGGCGCGTGTCTGGTTGATCGGGTGTTCATGCAGCAACATCTGCATTTCGTTGCTGATCGCGCGCCAGTTGGTGCGGGTCTTACTGAGCGGCAGGTGATCAAAGACGTTCGCCCCCGCCATTTGCCAAAGTGGCGTCGAATTCGGCAAGTTGTTCGTTTCAGTGGCGATATAACCACGCGCCGGATCGGGAAACTCGACCTTAATGCCTTGACTTGCAAAATGGGCATTTACGGTGGCCGCGATTGCCGCCATTTCCTCGGCAGTTGGGTCGATGACATGGCTATCAAAAAGCTGGGCGTTATCGCGGCTAATGGCGAGGTGAACCGGGTCGGCACGCAACCACGCTTGATCGAGCGGGCAGCCTGCGTCCGCCAAGCGGGTGAGGGGTGCCACACCGGTGGTTGGTGGCAGGCCAAAGGCGCGGAGCAGGGCGGCTTCGAGCGCGGCGGGCTGGGCGACCAGCACACGGCTGCGGTGGAGCAGGGCATCGATGACCGGGGTGGGCGCGGGTGGGTGAACCCTGCAGGCGGCAGTATGTCCGATAGCAGCAGCGTTAGATTTTTGGGTGGTTCGGATGATTTGATGTGCGCCATGCCGAATTATCCGCACATTTGTGGCAGACTTCGACGCGGCATCATTTCACCCTGCACAAATCGACATCTTGCGTTCACTTCCCTTCTTTATCGGCCTGCGTTACACCCGCGCCAAACGACGTAGCGGGTTTGTCTCGTTCATTTCCTTGGCCTCCATGCTCGGGATCGCATTGGGTATCACCGCGCTTATCACGGTCATGTCAGTGATGAATGGATTTCAGAAGGAAGTTCGCGCCAGCATGATCAGCGTCGCCTCCCACATCCAGATCTTGAATTTCGAGAAGGGGTTGGCGGACTGGCCGAAGCTCCTCGCCGAAACCCAGGCGCAAAAAGACGTGATCGGTGTTGCGCCGTTTGTGAACGGTCAGGGGCTACTGTCAATCGGGCAGAGTGTGCGCGGGGTCGGTATTCGCGGCATTGACCCGGCGCTTGAGGCGTCGGTATCTGATATCGGTATCAAAATGCGGATCGGAAAGACCACCGATCTGCGACCCGGAGAGTACGGCATCGTGTTGGGTTCTTACCTCGCTCGGGCGCTAATGGTCAATGTTGGGGATCGTATCCAACTCATGACGCCGCAAGGCTCGATGACCCCCGTCGGCATGCAGCCACGGCTACGCAGCTTTACCGTGGTTGGCGTGTTTTCGTCAGGTCACCACGAATACGATCTGAATCTCGCATTGATTCACTTACGCGATGCACAGGTGCTGTTTCGTCTGGGGGACAACGTCACCGGCTTGCGGGTAAAAGTGGCAGATGTAAACGAGGCAAGGTCGATTGCGCGTCGTCTGCAAGACAATCTCAAGTTCGATGGCGTGGTGCAGGATTGGACGGTGGAAAACGCGACTTACTTCCGCGCAGTGGAAATCGAAAAACGTATGATGTTTATCATCCTCACGCTCATCATTGCCGTGGCAGCTTTTAACTTGGTCTCGACCTTGGTGATGGTGGTGCGCGATAAGACATCGCCATCTTGCGCACGCTCGGTGCGTCCCCGGGAATAATCATGCAGGTATTCTTGGTGCAAGGCGCGTTAGTCGGCGCGATTGGTACGGTGTTGGGCGTGGTGGGGGGTGCTGTTGGCCCTCAATGTCGGTGCCGTCGTTTCCGCAGTCGAATCCGCATTCGGCTTCCGCGTGTTGTCGCCGGAGATTTACTTTTTGAGTTCACTGCCAAGTGATTTGCGCTGGGCGGACGTGTGGGTCACTGCGTGATTGCATTGGCGCTCGCATTGGTGGCCACACTCTATCCGAGCTGGAGCGCATCGAAGGTCAACCCGGTTGATGCACTCAGGTACGACTAATGGGGTACGACTGATGTCCGCCGTTTTGCAATGTCGCGATTTGACCAAATCCTTCGAACAAGGTGAACAACGGGTAGAGGTGCTGCGGGCATTTCGCTCGATATTCACAAGGGGGAGACCCTCGCCATTGTTGGTGCCTCCGGTTCCGGCAAATCGACCTTGTTGCATATCTTGGGCGGGCTCGATGCGCCGACGTCGGGCGAGGTTTCGCTACTCGGCGAACGCATGGACCAACAATCGGCGGTGGCACAGGGCGCACGACGGAACGAGGCGCTCGGGTTTGTGTATCAGTTTCATCATCTGCTCGGCGAATTTACCGCGCTGGAGAACGTCGCCATGCCGCTGTGGATCGGTGTGCAACTCGGCAAACGATCATTAAGCGAGCAGCAAATACATCGTGAAGCCGCCGACATGCTCGGTGAAGTGGGGCTGTCGCACCGACTCACGCATAAACCCGGGGAGCTATCCGGCGGGGAGCGTCAGCGGGTGGCGGTGGCGCGCGCGCTGGTGACCCGACCGACTTGTGTGTTGGCCGACGAGCCAACGGGCAACCTCGATCGGGCAACAGCCGATGGCGTGTTTGATCTCATCTTGCGCCTCAACGCCAAATCGGCACCGCATTGGTGATGGTCACCCACGATCCGACTCTCGCTGCAAAGATGCAGCGCACGCTGACCATTTCTGACGGTCTGATTCAATAAGGGCGGGACGGGTTAAGCTCGTGCCGCCGGTCGACTGCACAGCGCTCGCATGGGCGATTCAATCCTTTGAGGTGTCTGTGAATGCGCTAGCCTTAGCCTGTCGTCCCGGCGTAACCCTTGTGCCGTCGGCATGCAGCCACGGCTACGCAGCTTTACCGTGGTTGGCGTGTTTTCGTCAGGTCACCACGAATACGATCTGAATCTCGCATTGATTCACTTACGCGATGCACAGGTGCTGTTTCGTCTGGGGGACAACGTCACCGGCTTGCGGGTAAAAGTGGCAGATGTAAACGAGGCAAGGTCGATTGCGCGTCGTCTGCAAGACAATCTCAAGTTCGATGGCGTGGTGCAGGATTGGACGGTGGAAAACGCGACTTACTTCCGCGCAGTGGAAATCGAAAAACGTATGATGTTTATCATCCTCACGCTCATCATTGCCGTGGCAGCTTTTAACTTGGTCTCGACCTTGGTGATGGTGGTGCGCGATAAACATCCAGACATCGCCATCTTGCGCACGCTCGGTGCGTCCCCGGGAATAATCATGCAGGTATTCTTGGTGCAAGGCGCGTTAGTCGGCGCGATTGGTACGGTGTTGGGCGTGGTGGGTGGGGTGCTGTTGGCCCTCAATGTCGGTGCCGTCGTTTCCGCAGTCGAATCCGCATTCGGCTTCCGCGTGTTGTCGCCGGAGATTTACTTTTTGAGTTCACTGCCAAGTGATTTGCGCTGGGCGGACGTGTGGGTCACTGCCGTGATTGCATTGGCGCTCGCATTGGTGGCCACACTCTATCCGAGCTGGAGCGCATCGAAGGTCAACCCGGTTGATGCACTCAGGTACGACTAATGGGGTACGACTGATGTCCGCCGTTTTGCAATGTCGCGATTTGACCAAATCCTTCGAACAAGGTGAACAACGGGTAGAGGTGCTGCGGGGCATTTCGCTCGATATTCACAAGGGGGAGACCCTCGCCATTGTTGGTGCCTCCGGTTCCGGCAAATCGACCTTGTTGCATATCTTGGGCGGGCTCGATGCGCCGACGTCGGGCGAGGTTTCGCTACTCGGCGAACGCATGGACCAACAATCGGCGGTGGCACAGGGCGCACGACGGAACGAGGCGCTCGGGTTTGTGTATCAGTTTCATCATCTGCTCGGCGAATTTACCGCGCTGGAGAACGTCGCCATGCCGCTGTGGATCGGTGTGCAACTCGGCAAACGATCATTAAGCGAGCAGCAAATACATCGTGAAGCCGCCGACATGCTCGGTGAAGTGGGGCTGTCGCACCGACTCACGCATAAACCCGGGGAGCTATCCGGCGGGGAGCGTCAGCGGGTGGCGGTGGCGCGCGCGCTGGTGACCCGACCGACTTGTGTGTTGGCCGACGAGCCAACGGGCAACCTCGATCGGGCAACAGCCGATGGCGTGTTTGATCTCATCTTGCGCCTCAACGCCAAAATCGGCACCGCATTGGTGATGGTCACCCACGATCCGACTCTCGCTGCAAAGATGCAGCGCACGCTGACCATTTCTGACGGTCTGATTCAATAAGGGCGGGACGGGTTAAGCTCGTGCCGCCGGTCGACTGCACAGCGCTCGCATGGGCGATTCAATCCTTTGAGGTGTCTGTGAATGCGCTAGCCTTAGCCTGTCGTCCCGGCGTAACCCTTGTGGTTGTTCGCGGGGGCGCGGGAGCATTGGTTTAGTGGTCGTTAATCTATCCCCGTCCCCGCGAAGGCGGGGACCCAAGTTGACCTGCCCGAGCACAACCACAGGGGTTGTTCGCGGGAGCGGGGGCGTATTGGTTTAGTGGCTGTTAATCTATCCCCGTCCCCGCGAAGGCGGGGACCCAAGTTGACCTGCCCGAGCACAACTACAGGGGTTGTTCGCGGGAGCGGGGGAGTATTGGTTTAGTGGCTGTTAATCTATCCCCGTCCCCGCGAAGGCGGGGACCCAAGTTGACCTGCTCGAGCACAACCACAGGGGTTGTTCGCGGGAGCGGGGGAGTATTGGTTTAGTGGCTGTTAATCTATCCCTGTCCCCGCGAAGGCGGGGACCCAAGTTGACCTGCCCGAGCACAACCACAGGGGTTGTTCGCGGGAGCGGGGGAGTATTGGTTTAGTGGCTGTTGATCTATCCCCGTCCCCGCGAAGGCGGGGACCCAAGTTGACCTGCTCGAGCACAACCACAGGGGTTGTTCGCGGGAGCGGGCGAAATTCACCATATTTAGTTGCCGGATCAATAGAATTTTCAAGTTAAAAAAGTCCTTTATTGACGGCACTCTTCAAGCATTTATGGCTGAAGATGTCCGCCAATAGAGGAGTGTACTCTTGGGGACTTGTCGAAAGCACCGCAGGCGCGAAATTCGCCCACGCGGCAGGTTTATAGAAGTTCCCCTTGCGTTCGACGGTGTGATGGTTAACCTGAAGGAAGAAGAATGGTGACAAACCAATCCCATGCTAATAAAAAACTGACGATTGTTGCCGCGCTCGATGATGTACTGCGGCTGGCCGGGGATCACGTAGCGGGGAAGGCGGGCCATGAGGATTTTGACGAGTTGGAGATCACTGCTCTACCTTTTAAATGGTGTCTGAAAATCATCTAGCTGGCCCCATTTATTGGTTTGGGAGATTGATGAAAATAATATCAATGGTAAGCTGGCAGCAAATTATGATGGAGGAAATCATGTAAGCATTACGGTAGCCGAACAAAATATGTCACTGGAAGTATTTCAAACAGAACTAGCTGCGACACAACCAAACTGGACAAAAGCTCAAGAACCACAGAAACAAGAAGAGAAGAAAGAGTGAGCATAAAAAATAGGTTGACAAATAAAACAGGGGTGAATAATGGCATGGCTTTTTAGTTTATCGGCTGAATGTGGAACTCAAACTCAGTCCGAGCTTTTTTTAGCATATTTTCAAAAGCTATCTTGGACGCTTGGAGATGGCAAAAAAATCACGACTGTACCGGAACTGATGGAAGATTGTGATGGCAATTGGTGGTGTATGGTTGTTCCTGTAGGGATGGATGAAAATTTAGTTAAAGGTGACGAGAATACAAGACAAATAAGGGAAATAGGCAAGTTAATTTATGGAAGTTTACAGAATGCGCCGGATTTTCGCTATGCTTTGTTAGGTGTGGAAGTGGATGTATTTAGAACATTTAGCGAATTGTTGGAGGATACAATAATTACTGATCAACCTTCCAGCTTTGAAGGACTGGTGTTGGCGGAGTCAATTTGGGAGATGATAAATCGTCCAGCAGGTTTTCAAATTTTTAAACCTGGTTATGTTTGGATACCCTATTCAAGTTGTATCGGCTAATGAGGTCGCAATTAGTTTGAGTTTGACACTCGTTTAATAGTTTAATTCTGGCTAATAAGCGTTTTTTAGCTTGTAATGCATTGGTAAAACGGAGGAAAAAATAAAATGAAAGAATTTCAGTTGGCTGAGAGTTTTCTGAGGGAGTTTTTTAATTATGAACATTATAGTAATGCTATTCAAAAAGCAAGAGCTGCCATATTAAGCAAAAATGAATATCAAGAAAAATGGCAAAAAATATCTATCGCTATCAAAGAGCGGAATTTTCAACCCCGTGAGCCATTGAGTTTGGTAAATCACGCGGCCAATCAAGTGTTAGATGAAAATTCAGATAATGAGGCATATGTTTGGCTTGATAAGCTGGTTTATAATCTTGAAATGCAAGATGTTAAAGTTGATGAATATTAGTTCAATTCACTAGGTGTCGCTTCCCGGATGATTGGCATGTACGGTGATCTCCGTATTTATTTCCCTCGCGACACTTCGTGTCATTTTGTGCAGCTCCCCTTTGGTGCCATACCGCAAAGTGCACGGCTTCGACAAACGCCCAACTTAAATACTTATTACCATTCTTGCGATTGCCTTCGCCTTTCTTCTTGCCGTTTCGATCTCGGTGTTGAGTACACCAATGCTTAGCGCATATTGCACGGGGGCTAGCGGCATATGTTATATTCGCGCAGACGTCTGTGCGACCGGATATGCCCTTAAGTGGCTCCCTAAAACCCGGCCAAAAGCGGCGTGCACGCTCTGGAACACCCGACCTTGCAGGGTTTGGCCCAGCGCCTTGTGTTGCAGGTGATCCATGATCTAGTAAATGTCATAACCCCTTTATCTAAAATTCCCAATGGTTAAATTTCAAACTGGCGACATTTTTACTTTTAAACTCAGCACTGATGAGTATATGTGTGGGCGTATAATGCTTGATATAAAAAAGCAGTGTGTACGTCCTAAGTTGCTACCACCTGATTCTCCATTATATTTTTTTAATGGTTCTCTTCTAGTAGAAATTTATAAATCTACTGCCCTGAAACCAGTCATAAATCGTTCAGAAATTTTAATTCCAGGTATTTTTCTAGGTTCAGATTGTCTAGAATCTGGTACCTGGAGTATTATTGGTCATCAAGATGTTAATCCTCAAGAAGTAGAGTTTCCAGAAGCTTTGATTGGTCATGGATTACGCGCTCAGTTTTTGAGAGGTGAACTAGCCTTAAATATTGATTTAAAAGAGGAAGAACTAAAGAAAATCAATGTTTATAAAACTAAAAAACCATCTGGTATTTTAGGCGAAATATGCCTTTATCAATTGGGAAGAGCAGATGAAATTACCAATTCCTGGGTACATAGTATCGAAGTATTCAACTTGAACAGCTCTGATTTGCGATTTAGTCAACATAGAAGTGAAATATACCGTCTTTTAGGTGAGAAGGAAAATCAATCATACTTTGAAATGTCCAGTCGTCTTGGTTATAATATCCAAAGATTTTACGATAAAAAAAAATAGTGCCACGATAACAAAAAATAGTGCCATGGGGGTCAGACACCATTTAGCTGACCAGCCCAGAAGTGAGCGTTGTCGACCGCAGAATTGGGAACTTCTCGAAACCGTCGCGAGCGGGTGAAGTTCGTGCCGACGGGTTTGGCAAACACGGGACACGTACCCAGTGTACGGCGAGCACCGCAGGCGCGAAATTCGCCCACGTAGCAGGTTTATAGAAGTAGCCCGTCCCAATTGCAAAACCCCAGCAACCACGGGCAGCTACAAGCATTTATGCTTGGAAACGCCCGCCGGTTCGAGAGTTTTGCTGTTGGGAACTTCTAAAAACCGTCACGAGCGGGTGAAGTTGGCAGTGACGGGTTGGCAAACGCGGGACACGTACCCAGTGTACGGCGACGAATTTGACCAACTCGGGAACTGACAGATTCGCCCGCGCAGTAGATTTTTAGAAGTTCCCTGTTTACTCAATGCGCTTTCGACAATAGAAAAGACCCGCCCCTCATGGGACAAGGTTAAGGACGTCTTCCCGGCACAAGCACACTACTGTCGGGAACTTTTATGCGGATTGATCATAAATCACCGTTGTTTTTTGTTTTTTAAGTCAAGTTGGAGAGGTTGACACTCAAACCTTGCACGTCGCTTAAAAGAGCCCTGATATCCCGAGCGAAGTCGAGGGATCTGCTGTTAAAACCGTAAAAGCAGATTCCTCCGCTACCTGCGGATTAAGTCCGGGGTCCGGTCGGAATGACACAGTGGGTGGTTGCGGTCGGTTGCGCATTAACGGATCATCGCTGTAAACCGCACCGAAGACCACTAAATACCAATGCTTCAAACGTTCCGGACAGTTGAGTGCGCAGGCCGGAACCCGAGGTGCATTTTCACATCGGCGTAATTAACTTGGCCCCGGCGCAGTTGGGTAACTGAGCCGGGGCGAGAGTCTTTTGGCGTCAGCACAAGTTGCGCCAAGATCAGCTTGACACAACCCTAAGCGGTGCGTAGTATCGACATACCGTATTACGGTTGTACCATCCTATCGACCAAAACGATTCTGCTGTGGAGCCCATCGTGTCTGCAATCTCAAAAGTGACTACCAAGTATCAAGCCACGATTCCACAGGAAGTGCGGGAGTTCTTGGGCGTACGCCAAGGCGACGCGGTGCAATACCTCATTGAGCGCGGCGAGGTGAAACTGAAGCGAGTTACCACCCCGGATTTGGCATACCTCGCTGCTGTCGAGAAAACGCTGACCGAGTGGGATAGCGCGGCAGATAACGATGCCTTCCGCGATCTTTAATCGTTTCGATGTTCTCGTTGTGCCGTTCCCGTTTACCGATCGGGCGGCCACCAAGCGTCGCCCCGCTGTCGTGCTGAGTAGCGCGGAAGGCTTCCATCGAAGTGCGGAGCATCTTGTCCTGTCGATGGTTACGAGTGCCACGGATGCGACTTGGCCACTTGATGTGTCAATCAAAGACCTGAAGAGCGCTGGGCTGAATGTCGAGTGTGCAGTCCGCTTCAAGCTATTCACGCTAGACCAGCGTTTGGTACTGCGAACAGTGGGCGTGCTTGGGACCAATGATCAGAAGCGCGTGACCGCAGCGATGAAGACCCTATTTCTCGCCTGAGGTTTTCGGCTTCCACTGATAGTCACGCAGCCGAATTTTTCCGCTTTCATCAAACACCACCCCCTCAGCCTCAAGCAGAATCCGCTGCAAATAACCGAGCCGTTTTGCCAGTTGGTACGCCGCAAGCTGATACGCCCCTGTGCATTCACAACGCGGTGCCACGGAATCTTTACGCTCGCCGGGGTATTCGCCAACGCGTTGCCGACGTGGCGTGCGTGGCGCGGTTTGCCGATAAGTTTTGCCAGTTGCCCGTAAGTGGCGACCTCGCCTTTTGGTATCCGACGCACCAGTTGGTAGAGGGTCGGCGTGTCCAACATCGCTCGCGTGGTGCCGAAGCCTAGTACTCGACCGGGATCGGATCCAACGACCGCCACAGGTACCACGTCGCCACGGTATTCCACGGCGCCCATCGTTCGGCATACGCCACGACCTCAGTTTTGGTCAGACGGTCACCGTCATGGAAATGCCGTTCAATGGCACGGATGAGTCCGATGTCATCTACCGGAAATACGTTCGGGCGCATCAGGTAAAAGATCAGGAACATCTCGGCACTCCAGCGACCGATGCCTTTGACGCGCACCAAGTCTTCGATGATTTGGTCATCGGTCATGCGCGGCCAGCGGCGCGGATTCACCAGTTTTTCGTCAAAGTGCCGCGCTAGGTCTTTTAAGTAGATGACCTTGCTGCCCGACAATCCGCACGCCCGCATTTCATCAACCGACATTGCAAGCAAGCGCACAGGGGTGGTGTCACCTGCCGCCGCGACGACGCGATCCCATACCGACTGTGCGGCCTTCACCGAAATCTGTTGCCCCACAATGGCGCGGGCAAGTGTTGCGAAGGCCTTGCCTCTGGTGCGCAATTTCGCTTCGGGATAGGATTTGATCAGTCCGCGCATGACCTTGCAGCGTTTGGACAAATGCGTGGTGGCTTCGCCCCAGTATTCGGGTGTCATCGGTTTGCTCTCAACGGTTTACCAGCGCTTGCGCGTGTGACGTGTGCGCCAAGCGCGCGTGACGATCAGGCGCCAGACCGCCATGGTACCGAAATATCCAATACTCGCGAGTAGGGCGGCCAGAATGCCGAGACCAACGACGAGCGAGGGGCCAAGTGAGACCAGCCAGTCCCACATGATCGGTATTATTTCCCACGGTGCCGACCAAGGCACGGACAAATTGGGTGGGGCTAACGCCGATATGCTTTCACCGGTGACCAGCGTTCCCATTGAGAACGCCAGCATATACAACGGGATAAAGGTCAGCGGGTTGGTGACAAAGGTGCCTGCAACCGCAGCGAGTACATTGGCGCGCAGCGGGATCGCAATCAGAATTGCCATCAGTATTTGGATCGGGCCGGGAATTAGCCCTGTGACCGCGCCAATCGCGATCCCGAGGGAAACGCTGCCACGATGCATATGCCAAAGGCGTGGGTGCCCCAGCCAAGGCTTGAGCCAGGTGAGGTAGCGATTTTCAAGAATCACCGCCGGCTTCGGTAGCCGGTCTCGAAGTAGTTGTTTCATTCAGGATTATTGTGTTGTTGTATTCAAATCCGCGATCAAGCGCGTTAGCAGAGCCGGGGTCGCAGTGCCACGGCGCATTGAGACAATAACACTAATATTCCTGCTATCACTGTGCGCCTATTCGTCCTCGGGCTGGTTGTCGGTACGCTCTATTTACAGTCTCGCAGCCAAATTGCCTCGGCGTCTGCGCTCTGGGCGCTGCTGCTGGTGCTGACTGCACTGATATTTGCCGCCATTGCCCTGATGCTTGCTCAGTATGCAACGCGATCCCCTGCACCCGGTCGGACCGGCACCTACCCTTCATTGACCGTGCGGCTGGCAATCGGTTCGGCATGGTTTGTGGCGGGGGCTGCGCTGGGAACGGGATACGCCTTGCATCGTGCCGACATCCGCATGGCCGACGAGCTTCCGCGTGAGTGGGAAGGGCGTGACGTCAGTTTGGTCGGCACCATCGCATCGCTTCCTACCGTGACCGAGCGTGGTACGCGCTTTCAGTTCGACGTTGAGCGTGTTGCCACGACCGATGCGCGGATTCCGCCCAACATCAGCCTGACTTGGTATGCCGAGCCGGGACGCAAGGCAGAAGAGGCCACGCCGCCGCCAGTCTTGGCACCGGGCGAGCGGTGGACGCTCACGGTTCGGCTGCGTCGACCACATGGGAGCGCGAATCCACATGGTTTCGATTTTGAAGCCTGGGCGCTCGAACGTAATATCCGTGCGACCGGTTACGTTCGTCCAAAAGGTGAAAACACAAAACACACTGGCATCGGCGGCGGCATGATGGCCAAGATCGATCAGGCACGCATGGCGATTCGAGAGCGCATGTTGGCGGCATTAGGCAGTCAGCCTTACGTTGGTGTGTTGGTCGCACTCGCCATCGGTGAGCAAAACGCCATCCCGGCGGCGCAGTGGAAGACTTTTTGGCGCACCGGTACTGGGCACTTGATGTCGATCTCGGGGCTCCATATCACGATGGTGGCGGCATTGATGTATTGGCTGGCATTCCGTATTTGGGGGCGTCTGCCACCACTGGTCTCGCGCTTTCCGGCACAGCGATTCGCCGCACTGGTGGGGGCGGCAACCGCACTCGCGTATTCGCTCATTGCCGGGTTCTCCGTGCCCACGCAGCGTACCTTTTTTATGCTCTTGGTGATTGCAGTGGGCTTGCTCATTGGCCGTGGCATATCGGGTTCGCGTATTCTCGCGGCCGCTTTATTAGCAGTGGTGATGCTCGACCCGTGGTGCGTGCTGGCACCAGGCTTCTGGTTATCGTTCGGTGCGGTTGCGATGATTTTCTATGTCACCGCAAATCGAACCGGTCAGATGGGGGTTATTCGCGCCGCCATCATGACGCAGGTGGCCGTGACGCTTGGGCTGCTTCCGTTGACCTTGCTGTTATTCCAAGAGGTCTCCATCGTCTCGCCACTCGCGAACGCATTTGCGATTCCGATTGTGAGTTGGGTCGTTGTGCCGCTCACGCTTTTCGGTGCGGCTCTGCCGTTAGAGTTGGTGAGTTATCCGCTTCAGTTATCGCATATGGTGATGAGCGGGTGTTATGACGTATTGGGGTGGATGGCCGCCTTACCCGATGCGGTCTGGCAGTCACATACGCCGCCCGCATGGGCGGTGGCAATGGCCATGCTGGGGGTGGTGATTTTGCTCATGCCGCGTGGCTTGCCGTTGCGCTCGGCTGGTCTGGTGGCGATGCTGCCCATGTTTTTTGTGCTGCCACCCGCGCCGAAGCCGGGCGAGTTGTGGTTGACGGTGCTGGATGTGGGGCAGGGGCTCGCGACGGTGGTTCGTACCGCAACGCATACGCTGGTCTATGACACTGGGCCAAAATGGAATCCCGATGCCGATTCTGGTAATCGCATCGTTGTTCCATACCTGCGCGGCGAGGGGGTTCGCAAACTCGATGCGCTTGTCATCACGCACGACGACGAAGATCACGCTGGCGGGGCGCGCTCGGTGATCGATGCGCGTAGCCCCGGTTGGGTGCTGACGTCGGTACCCAAAGATCGCGACTATCTGGCAAATGCGCGCGAAGTGATGCGTTGCGAGGTCGGTGACGGCTGGCGCTGGGATGGCGTGGAGTTCGACGTGCTGCACCCAACATCGAATGCGTATGAGGAAACGCGCAAAACAAACAATATGGGTTGCGTGATCAAAATTACCGCGCCGGGTGGCACCGTGCTGATGACCGCGGATATCGAAAAGATGGTCGAGGCGGAATTGGTGGCGCGTGCAGGGGATGAGTTGAAATCGGATGTCCTGGTCGTACCGCACCACGGCAGCAAAACATCTTCAACCGAGGCGCTTCTGGATGCGGTTAAGCCGACGTTTGCGGTGTTGCCGGTGGGCTACCGTAATCGTTTCCGTCATCCGCATCCCGACGTGGCGGCGCGCTATGTGGCGCGAGGCATTCCGATCCGTCGCACTGACTGGGAAGGTGCGCTCACCTTGAAATTCGCCGTCGATGCGAAGGGTAAGCCGTCGGTGGAATCGTTCCGTGCGCGAAGTCAACGCTACTGGACCGATATGCCGGAGCCTCCGGCGACGGAAGACGAGAGCCAGCGTACGCAGTAGGTGGCAAGATTAAGAGGGCAAGATCAGCAAGTATCAGGCGACCACAAAATTTGGCGCTACTGCTGACCCTCATGGAGACGCTTTGGCATCAACTGTGCGCTGTCGAAATCGGGCGCCCGGCGCAGGTCAAGCGTGAACGGAAACGCGGGGTTGCGGCCTTCTTGTTTTAGCGTAAGTGGGCCGGGCGTGTGGCCGATTTTTTGGAACCGCGCCACACGTCTTGCCTCGGCTTCATTCGCATTTACCGGGAAGGTCGAGTAGTTGCGTCCACCGGGGTGGCTGACATGATAAGTACAGCCACCAACAGACCGTCCAGACCATGTATCAACGATATCAAACACCAGCGGCGCGTGGACAGCAATGGTCGGGTGCAATGCCGATGGCGGTGCCCACGCACGGTAGCGGACACCGGCAACAAATTCGCCCGGTGTTCCGGTGGGTGTGAGTGGTACCACGCGCCCGTTACAGGCCACGACATGGCGTTGTTGCACCATGCCCGATACCTTGACCTGCATGCGTTCCACGCTTGAATCCACATAACGTGATGTGCCCGAACCCGCCATTTCTTCGCCGAGTACGTGCCACGGTTCAATGGCTTGGCGCAATTCCATTTCGACCCCTTGGTAGGCCACTGTGCCAAAGCGCGGAAAACGAAACTCAATGAATGGTGCGAACCATTCCATCTTGAAGGCATAACCCGCCGCGTTGAGGTCATCGACCACGGCTTTCATGTCCTGCGCCACGAAGTAGGGGAGCATGAATCGGTCATGCAACTCGGTGCCCCAACGAATCAACTTCGCTTTGTAAGGTGTTTTCCAGAAACGCGAAATGAGCGCACGCAATAGCAAGGTTTGCGTCAGACTCATCTCTGCGTGTGGTGGCATTTCAAACGCACGAAATTCGAGCAAGCCCAGTCGGCCGGTCGGGCCGTCGGGTGAATAAAGTTTGTCGATGGAAAATTCAGCACGATGGGTGTTGCCGGTTAAGTCAACCAGAAAATTTCGAAGAATGCGGTCGGCGAGCCAGGGGAATTCACTTTCTTTTCCCGGCACCAATGTTTCTTCCATTTGCTCGAAGGCAATCTCCAGCTCGTATAAGGTATCAGAGCGCGCTTCATCGACACGCGGGCTCTGCGACGTCGGGCCGATAAATGTCCCGGAAAACAAATACGACAGGGCAGGGTGATTCTGCCAATAGGTGATGAGTGAACGCAGCAGGTCAGGCCGCCGCAGCATCGGCGAATCTCTCGGCGTATCGCCACCGACCGTGACATGGTTGCCGCCACCTGTTCCAGTATGCTTGCCGTCAAGCATGAATTTTTCAGTACCCAGCCGCGCCAGCCGCGCCTCTTCATACAACGTCTTGGTATTGGCGACGAGCTCGCGCCAAGTGGCGGAAGGCTGGATATTGAATTCGATGACGCCCGGATCGGGGGTCACCGCAAATTTCTTGAGGCGAATGTCCGAAGGCGGGGCGTAGCCTTCGACGCGAACAGGGGTGGCGAGCTGCTTGGCGGTCGCTTCAACGGCGGCGATGAGTGCCAAGTAGTCCTCGAGCAATTCAAGTGGCGGAAAGAAAACATGCAAGATGTCGTTGCGGACTTCCACACACAACGCGGTGCGTACAACATCTCTCGCCGATTCGCCTTTTTTAAGCGTTTGCTTGGCAGGCTTCTCAAGACTTTTCTTAGTCGCACGCTTCATCTGCGTTGACAGCGCCTCGCGTTCACCAAACGGATCACCCGCGAGAATGATTTCCATGTCCGCAGGCGCGACCCACGGCAAACTATTCAGCGGCAGCCGGAAGCCGACTGGTGAATCACCTTCGACAAGGTAGAGGTGGTTGGTTGCCAGTGGCCAAAGCGAAGATGCCCATTCGGTTGCTTCCGCAGGTTTCTTTCGTGCACACGGCTTCATCGGCAGCACATAACCGGTCGGCTCGCCAATTTTTCCTTGCAATTGTTTGAGCAACCCCTCGGTGATCAACGCCCTTGCGCTTGGGTCCTTCAATTCTGCCGATGTCGGATCAATATTGACCGGAAGCTGAGACTCATCACGGATGGTGCGCCAAATGCTTTCATAGGCCGGCATCGCGTAGTCGGGATGCAGGCTCAGCGCCTCCGCGAGCGCACGGGAAAAGGTTTTGCAAATGTCTTCTGGATACTTGCTTGCGCTCGTTGCGACCAACGCTTGATCGCGCCAGAGCGGCACCGCATCGGGCCGCCAGTAACACGACAGTGCCCAGCGCGGGAGCGGCTCACCGGGATACCACTTGCCTTGGCCAAAGTGTAGTAAGCCGCCCGGCGCAAATTTCGCTTGCATCCGCTGAAACAATGTTGTGGCCAGTTCTAGCTTCTTGGGCGAGTGCGCGGTGTAGTTCCATTCCGGACCTTCCATGTCGTCAACCGATACAAAAGTCGGTTCGCCGCCCATGGTAAGCCGAACATCATGTGCGACCAGTTCGGCGTCAACTTGGTCGCCTAAGGCGAGCACCTGTTGCCAATGATCGGAATTGAAAGGTTTAGTGACTCGCGGGTCCTCATGGATACGCGTGACGGTCATCGCAAAATCAAGTTTCGATTCGCAGACATCCGTAAAGCCTGACACGGGTGCTGCCGAGGACGGGATAGCGGTACAGGCAAGCGGAATATGACCTTCACCCGCAAGGAGTCCTGAGGTTGGATCTAAGCCAATCCAGCCAGCACCCGGCAGATAGGCTTCGCACCAAGCGTGCAAATCGGTGAAATCCCGCTCGGCACCGGAAGGGCCATCGAGTGCTTTTAGGTCGGCGGTTAATTGGATCAAATAGCCCGAGGCGAAACGTGCGGCAATGCCGAAATGGCGCAGGATTTGCACCAACAACCATCCGCTGTCACGACACGAGCCTTGCGCCCGTTCGAGCGTCACCTCCGGTGTCTGTACGCCTGGCTCCATGCGAATCAAATACGAAATATCGTGCTGCAGCCTGGCGTTCAGCGCAACCAATAAATCAATCGTGTTGATCGGCGCGGACAAGAGTTTGGCACGCGCATCCGCGAGCCACTTTTGCAAACGCGGTCCCGCAGGATCAACCTCAAGATAGGCGGCGAGTTCCCGCTTGTTATCGTCGGTGTACGCAAACGGATATTGTTCTGCGTAAGACTCCATAAAGAAATCAAACGGGTTGATGACCGTCATGTCGGCCACAAGATCAACTTCGATACAAAGCTCGGTTGTTTTTTCAGGGAACACCACGCGGGCGAGCCAGTTACCGTAAGGGTCTTGCTGCCAGTTCATGAAATGCTTCTCAGGCCGAACCTTCAGCGAGTAGCTCTCGATAGGCGTGCGTGCGTGTGCGGCGGGTCGCAGACGAACTTCGTGCGGCGAAAGCGATACCGGACGGTTGAAGATGTAGTGCGTTTTGTGGTGGAGGGCGACGCGGATGGTCATTTTTTTGGGTGTAGCAGTGTTGGTGACGTGCTGACTTGACGGAATTAGGCTCCCGCCTGCGCGGGAGCGGGGGAGTATTGGTTTAGTGGTCGTTAGTCTAACCCTGTCCCCGCGTCTGCGGGGACCCAAGTTGACGGGCTCGCGTCGGCGGGGACCCAAGTTGACGGGCCCGCGCAGGCGGGACCCAAGTTGACGGGCCCGCGCAGGCGGGGACCTTTAGAAAATTAGGCTCCCGCCTACGCGGGAGCGGGGGAGTATTGGGTTAGTGGTCGTTAATCTAACCCTGTCCCCGCGCAGGCGGGGACCCAAGTTGACGGGCCCGCGACGGCGGGGACCCAAGTTCTCTCGCTCGAAGTACGATACAAAATCAATCACCACAACCTCATTTCCCACACCCCTGTTCCCGCGTCGGCGGGGACCCAAGTTGACCTGCCCGCGACGGCGGGGACCCTTTAGAAAATTAGGCTCCCGCCTGCGCGGGAGCAGGGGAGTATTGGTTTAGTGGTCGTTACCCCAAGCTATGCCGTGAAATCCAAATACAAATCCTTCCATTCTGGGTTGGTAGATTGAATCAAATTCACCTTCCAATCGCGATTCCACTTCTTGATCTGTCGTTCGCGGGTTCTTTCCGCAATGACACTTTCGTGTACTTCAAACCAAACCAACTTATCGACCTGGTGCTTTCGGGTAAATCCGGCAACGACTTTCGTTTTGTGTTCCCAGACCCGTTTAAGCAAATCATTTGCGTAACCCACATACAGCGTTCCGTACCGATCACTTGCCATGATGTAAACCGCGCGTGGCATGTTTTCTTCGCGACTCACGCGCAGCTTAGCAATCGCGTAGATGGCCAATCAGCATCATTCCATCCAATCAGGATCGGGCAATTCGCCAAACACCCTGCGTAATCCGCCGCCCCATCGTTGTCTGACCATTGAAAAATAAGGGTCACCTTCGCGAATGCGCTGCTGCACACCCACGCGCAACAAATCCCGCGGATACCACAACATGTCGATTGGCAACCCAACTGAAATGTTTGACTTGATAGTTGAGTCAAACGAGATCAACACACACTTTGCCGCTTCTTTTTGCGGGGTTGATGTTGTCAGCACCCGATCAAGAATTGGCTTGCCGTACTTGGCTTCGCCCAACTGGAAGTAGGGCGTTTCATCGGAGGCTTCGATGAAATTACCCTGCGGATAGACGTGGAATAGGCGCTGACCCTCGCCGCGAATCTGCCCGCCGACGATGAGGTTAGCGGATGCATCAATGCCGCTGGCATTAAGCGATGGCCCATCCCGGCGCATCATTTCGCGCAGCGCTTCGCCGACCAATGTCGCGACATCGAACATCGAAGGCACATTCCAGATAGTGGCTTTTTCATCGCGCGGCGCGGCGTGAATGTGCCGATCCAGAATGTTGGTGACGCCCTGTGTCATGCCAAGATTGCCTGCTGACAGTACGACGATGACGCGGTCATCTGGCCGCTCGTAAACACGCGTTTTACAGAAGGTGGCGATCTGATCCACGCCCGCGTTGGTGCGTGAGTCGGATGCGAAGATCATCCCTGAATCGAGACGTAGGGCGACGCAGTAAGTCATGTGCTCCTCGTGAGTTTTTCGGTCAAACCGACGCTATGCTGCTACGGGTGGACCGGCATATTGAACAGAATTGGGCGGCAGTGTGGGCGCGAAAAATGCGGTGTTGATCTCGGCGCCGAGACGGCTCATATCAGACAAAAATTCGGTGAGGTACTCGTGCAAGCCCTGACCAAAGATATCTTGCACGCGCCCAAATTGGAGTGCGGCATAAATCTCGCCCGCGAGGCGGGTTGCCTCTTGCGAAGAGCTGTTTTGCACCGCGCACAGAATTTCGTAAACGTCATGCAGACAAAAGTGCAGCGAGCGCGGAATATCGACTCGCAGAATCAGTAATTCGGCAATACGCAAGGGCGTGATGACATCCCGATACACTTTGCGGTACGACTCAAACGCGGATACCGAGCGCAGCACGGCCGACCACTGATAGTAATCCACCGCACCGCCCACGTCATCTACCGAGGGCAGCAAAATATGGTATTTCGCGTCAATAATGCGCGCGGTGTTGTCGGCCCTTTCCACATAGGTACCGAGGCGGTGGAACTGGAAGGCATCATCACGGCGAATCGTGCCGAAGGTCACGCCGCGGAACAAATGAGAACGCTCCTTCACCCATTCAAAAAACGCGGAAACACCCCTTGCATACAGACGATCTTCATCCATGTTTTGCATCTCTATCCAAGTGCTATTGAGCACTTCCCACATCTCGGACGTAATCGTGCCGCGCACGGCGCGCGCATTTTCACGCGCTTGTTTGGCACAGTTGTAAATCGAGGTGGGGTTTTCCGGGTCAAGCGCCATAAAGTGCAGCACTTCTTTGGCGCAGACAAGGCTATGGCGGCCACTGAACGGGAATAGGGTGCCGGTGATATTCAACGGCGCGAACCATTCTTGATCTTGCAAATTCGGGTCTTTCGTCAGCAACGACATCCGGTATGCCACATCTAAAATGCGCGCGTGATTTTCGGCACGCTCGACGTAGCGCGCCATCCAGTAGAGCATTGCAGCGGTTCGACTCAGCATATCAATCCACCACCCAGGTATCTTTAACTCCCCCACCTTGGGACGAGTTCACGACCAACGATCCTTCGCGCAACGCCACCCTAGTCAAACCGCCCGGCACAAAATTCACCGTCTTGCCCGACAGCACATAGGGGCGTAAATCAATATGGCGAGGTGCCAAGCCACTATCGACAAATGTCGGCACGGCTGACAGAGATAACGTGGGTTGCGCGATAAATCGCTCGGGTTGATCGAGCACACGCTGCTTGTATTTTTCGCGTTCTTCTTTGGTCGATGTTGGCCCGACCAACATACCGTAGCCACCCGAACCCTGTGCCTCTTTGATGACAAGGTCTTTCATGTTGGCGATGACGTAATCGAGGTCCGTCTTGTTGCCCAACATATAGGTGTGCACGTTTTTCAAAATCGGTTCTTCGCCAAGATAAAAGCGAATCATCTCTGGCACATACGGATAAATTGATTTGTCATCGGCGATGCCGGTACCCACCGCATTGGCCAGCGCAACGCGCCCAGCACGATAGGCCTTCATCAGCCCCGGCACACCTAACATCGAGTCTGAGCGGAATGACAGCGGGTCAATAAAGTCATCGTCAATTCGGCGGTAAATCACATCGACTTTTTGCGGGCCTTGTGTGGTCTTCATGAAGACGGTGTTTTCCTGCACGAACAGGTCAACGCCTTCAACGAGTTCGATACCCATTTGTTGCGCCAAGAAGGCGTGTTCAAAGTAGGCTGAATTGAAATGCCCTGGTGTCATCAACACAATCGTCGGATTATCGACGCCGGGTGGGGCGGCGTTACGCAATGTCTCAAGCAATAGATCGGGGTAGTGGTCAACGGGACGTACACGTTGATGCGAAAAAAGCTCGGGAAACAGCCGCATCATCATCTTGCGGTTTTCCAACAGATACGACACCCCCGACGGCGTGCGTAAATTGTCTTCGAGGACGTAATACTCGCCGTCAGCATCCTTGACCAAATCGATACCGGCGACGTGTGCGTAGATACCGCCGGGGACATCTATGCCGACCATCTCTTTGCGGAATTGAGAGTTTTCAAGAACCTTATCAGCGGGGATTTTCCCGGCTTTCAAGATTTCCATGTCGTGATAGACATCGTACAAAAACGCATTTAACGCCGCGACCCGCTGCTTGAGCCCACGCGAAACACTCTCCCAAGTCTCACCCGGAATAATGTGGGGCACCAAGTCAAACGGAATGAGTCGCTCGGCACCCGTGGTCTCGCCGTAAACCGCAAAGGTGATGCCGACGCGGTGAAACATGAGATCGGCCGCCTGTCGATTTTGTGCAATTTTTTCCGGCGGGGTGTTCTTCAGCCAATCAGCAAAGGCCGCATAGTGCGGTCGGACGGCACCGCCTGTTTCGTACATTTCATTGAAAAACGGTCTGAGTGCCATAGATAAGGTTCTGTTGCGATAAGCGGGCGCGGGTCAATTGCCTGAAGCAACTGGCGTGCCTAACTTGCCAAACGGGGTCGTCTTGGGGCGGACAATTCAAGAGTGCTACGCCATGCTACCGTAAAATAGCCAGTCTTCAACTTGGCAATCAGCCGCGTGCGTCTCACACCGCACACCGGCCCCAAGATAATGGTTTTACTTATCCTCGCCTGAGCACTTCATCGGGGCGCGCTCGAAAGCGAGTGACCCATGAAATTTTCAGGCGAGACGTAACCGGAATGCCGATTCATGTCTGAAACCCTGGTCAACCCGTCCGCGACGGTCGATTCCGCAATTGATGCGGTGTTGGCACGCGCACGAGTGGCGTATTCGGCTGAACACGCCGAGCGCGTCGCAAGGGCGGTGACGTTTGTCAACGCCTCAGCCAAGATTGGTGAGCGCCTTAAAATGGTGCAGCGTGCCCTCGATGTTGCCCTGTTACTGCTCGATATTGAAGTCGATGAGGCGACCGTCGTCGCCGCCGTGCTGGCGCTTTCAATCCCAGAAAAAGATCGCGACGATGAGCTTTGGACCGGCGCATTTGGCGATGAGGTCATCGGGCTGGTGCGTGGACTGGCACGCGCAGGCAAGATTGAGACGCTGTCCGGGCGATCCAACGACGTAGCCGCGACGGAATCACTGCGCAAAATGTTGCTGGCGATGGCTGATGATGTTCGCGTCATTTTGATCAAGCTCGCAGAGCGTGCCATCTACTTGCGCTCGATCACCAAAGCCGATGAAGCCGTTCGTCGTGCCGCTGCCATTACCACCCGCGATCTATTCGCGCCGCTGGCCAACCGGCTGGGCGTGTTCCAAATTAAATGGGAACTCGAAGACTTGAGTTTTCGCTTTCTGGAGCCGACGCTGTACAAACAAATCGCCGGTTACTTGGATGGAAAACGCGGCGAACGAGAGGCCTACATTGCCAGCGTATTAGCAGAACTCAAGGCCGATATGGCCAAGCTCGGTATCAATGGGCAGGTGGCGGGGCGACCCAAACATATCTGGTCGATTCACCGCAAGATGCAGACGAAAAACATCCCCTTTGAGAAGCTCTATGACGTTCGCGCCGTGCGCGTGTTGGTCGACAGCGTACCGGATTGTTACGCCGTGTTGGGCTACATCCACGACCGTTGGCAGCCGATTGCCGGCGAATTCGACGACTACATCGCCCAGCCTAAAGCCAACAACTATCAATCACTCCACACGGCGGTAATCGGCCCCGAGGGCAAGACGCTGGAAGTGCAAATCCGCACCCATGCGATGCACTTGGCATCTGAGCACGGCGTGGCGGCACACTGGCGGTATAAGGAAAACACGAAGGAAAACACGAAGGAGGGCGGCAGAAACAAATCTAGCGCGGATAAGAAGTTCGAATCCAAAATCGCGTGGCTGCGCCAAGTATTGGAATGGAACCGCGAACTGGTCAGTGACTCCGGCTTTTCGGATGCGGTCAAAGAAGGCCTATTCAACGACACCGTCTATGTCTTTACGCCGCAGGGCAGGGTGATTGACTTGCCTGCTGGCTCCACCCCGGTGGATTTTGCCTATCATGTACATACCGATCTTGGCCACCGCTGCCGAGGCGCCAAGATAGACGGCCACATCGTGCCGCTATCGACCAAGCTGCAAAACGCGCAGATGGTCGATATCCTCGCGGCCAAAGTTGGTGGGCCATCGCGTGATTGGTTGAATCCGCAGCTCGGATTTTTGTTGAGCCATCGTGCCCAATCAAAAGTGCGCGCCTGGTTCCGGCAAGAGTACTTCGAAGTGGATAAGGCGCATGGCCGGCAGGCGCTGGAAAAAGAGCTCGCCCGCGCTGGCGCAACCGCGATGGCATTGGAGAAAGTCAGCGTGGCACTCGGCCACAAAGATTTGGACGAGTGCTGTGCGGCCATTGGCCGCAACGAAATCACGCCGCACCAAATTGAAGTGGTGCTGCGCGGCCTGCAGGCGCCGGTTTCGCCTGCCTCGTTAGTTGAGGCGACGCCATTGTTTGCGCCCGTGTTCACGTCACAGACTGCTCCGCTCGCAAGCAAAACCTCCGGCGGCGTGTTGGTATTGGGGGTCAACAACATTCAGACGCTAGTCGCCAAGTGCTGCAAGCCGCTGCCCTCGGACCCGATCGTTGGGTTCGTGACAAAAAACCGCGGGGTGATGGTGCATCGTATCGACTGCATCAATATCACCAGCCTGACGCCCGACCAGCGCGAGCGATTGATGCCGGCAGAATGGGGCAACACGGGTGACCAGCCGTTTGCGGCGGATATCGAAGTGGCTGCGACAGACAGGCAAGGACTGCTGCGCGACATCTCGGACGCACTCACCAAAGAGCGCATCAACGTGGTGGGGGTGAATACACTCTCGCGTGGCAACCTGGCTTCGATGCGCTTCACGGTTGAGTTGCGGCGGGGAGAGGATTTGGCAAGGGTGATGCGCGCGGTGGGTGAGGTCGCGGGAGTTGAAAGCGTGACACGGCGCTAAGACTGAGTATTTATTGATTCGGCAACTAAATATGAATGAGAAAAATCCCTCGATAAAAGTACCCCCAATAAAAATACCCCCGCTCCCGCGTACAACCACAAGGGTTGCGCCGGGCGGAAGCCCAATTTTGCGTGGCATGCGCGCACTGAACTTAGGTCCCCGCCCGGCGCAACCCTTGTGGTTGTTGGCGGGGCAGAAACTCTCGGGGTTTTTATTGATCCGGCAATAAAATATGAATAATTAAGAAGACCCCGCTCCCGCGAAGGCGGGAGCCTAAGATCGGAATCTACCGCGTTAAATAAAATTGGGTTCCCGGCCGGCGCAACCCTTGTGGTTGTTGGCGGGAACGGGGGTGGCTGAAATGGTTTTCCATATTTAGTTGCCAGACCAATAGCATTGTGCTTTTTTCAGAAGTCCGCCTCCAGCTTGCCGTTCCGAGCAAAAATGCTTGAAAATGCCCGCCAATAAAGGAGTTTTCCAGAAAATTATCTTGATTGTCTTCCTCTCATATGCAATATGCATACAGCATATGAAATCATATTGACAGGCGGCCGCTACCAGATATATGCTGTATGCATATTGCATATAAATGGCTTAGCGAAATGAAATCTTCATTAAAATCAGATGCTTCTGGAACATCAAAGCGAGCCAGTACTGGGCAGTGGGCGCTCAGGCCGCAGGATGTCGTCGTCGCGCTGAAGCTCGTCGTGCTGCGGGGTCAATGGCTGCCATATGCGGAGCTTGGCAAGCAACTGAAGCTATCTCAGTTTGAAGCCCATGCGGCCGTCCGACGGCTATTGGCTGCAAAGTTGATCACGGATATCGAAGGCGAAATCCGCCCGATTAACGCGACGCTCAAGCTTTTCATCTATTACGGCGCGCCCTATGCGTTCCCACCTGTACGCGGAGAAATGACGATAGGCTTCCCGACGGCGTATGGCATGAGTCCGCTAAAAGAGAAGGTGCTGTTCGCCGATGAAAACCCGCCCGTCTGGCCGAGCCCAGAAGGCACAACACGCGGCATGACGCTACTGCCGCTCTACGAAAAGGTGCCTTTGGCTGCGCTAGAGGATCGGGCGCTATACGAAATGTTGGCGCTATTTGATGCCTTGCGCATTGGCGCGGCGCGTGAGCGCGAGATGGCGATAGCGTTCCTCGAAGAACGGTTTCGCTAACTAAGCAAGACCACGATCACCACCATCATGACACCCATCAGCGCAGACCAAAAGAATCTCGCCATCCTCACGACGGTTGCTACCGCACTCGGCCCGCTACGTGAATCATTGGTGTTTGTTGGCGGCTGTGCTACTGGCTTGCTGGTAACCAATATGCGCGGTAGCCCACGTCGGCCACATGATGTCGCCGAATCTCACGGCTGATCGAGCAGGGTGCAAAACCGACCAAACGCGCAATCTGCGCCTGATCCAAACCCTTGGCCAGCCCTAGGCTGATCTCCTCCCGAACCGCCAGATCCATCGTCTTGTAACAACCCGACTTGCTTTCCATCTCAACACTCCTTTGTAGACTTCACAAGATTGTGTTGCACTATTTATTTGAAACCGTCCTTATATCCTGCTCTTTAGGATGGTTGCTGGATTAGCTAACTTCTGTAAAGTGCACCGAGCGAGTAAACCAGCTGTAGAACAAACGCCGTAACGCCTCCATCCGTTAGCCATGACCCCGTCAGATACTCCCTACAGCCAGCCCCCAACGCAAGCCACTGGTTGCACGCGAGAAGTTTGGAACGCTTCCGATATTCAGTTCACCCAATTCCCTAGATGAAATGCAAACTCAGCGACACGCTTGGATTATGTATTTATATACAGTATTATCGCTAAATTACCAAATCGATTTTCGGCAAGGAATCTGATGAAGCCATTTCTAAAGTGGGCTGGAAGCAAGTTCAAAATCATTGAGAGGGTGCGGACGGCGCTCCCATCAGGTTCGCGACTTGTGGAACCTTTCGTAGGCTCCGGCGCAGTCTTCATGAATACGGAGTTTGATTCGTACTTGTTGGGAGACTCGAATAGAGATGTTATTGATTTGTTCAGCGCGGTCAAACGGGACGGAAACGAATTTATTGAGTATGCAAAGCAACTGTTTTCGGCGCAGAACAATGAAGCGGGCGCCTTTTACGAGTTGCGACAAGAGTTCAACGACTGCCCGCCTGGCTCGCGCAGATCGGCACTTTTTGTCTATCTCAATCGGCATTGTTTCAATGGCCTGTGTCGGTACAACTCAAAAGGTAAATTCAATGTGCCCTTCGGAAGGTACGACTCGCCGGGATTTCCGGAGGCAGAGTTAATCGCATTTAACTCGAAGAGCCAGCGTGCGGATTTCGTGCACGCAGATTTTCGCAGCACCATGCGCAGTGCGACGCTAGGAGATGTGGTCTATTGCGACCCGCCATACGTCCCGTTGTCTGCAACCTCCAACTTTTCAGACTACACGGCTGAAGGTTTCGGCGTCTCAGAACAGAGAGAACTCGCAACGCTAGCCGCTGAACTAAGTGAGCGGGGTGTTCCTGTTGTAATTTCCAACCACGATACTGAGTTCACGAGGGCCGCCTACGCACGAGCTGTCATCGAGGCATTCGGTGTTCAGAGATTTATCTCAAGCAGTGCCGCAAATCGTGGCAAAGCGGCGGAGCTGATTGCGGTGTTCTCGTGACCCTGCGCGCTAGGAAACCGGTGGCGAGCGACCTACCGACCAACGACTACTCAGAGCGCTTCGAATTCGGTGCTGCGGAGTTTGTTTCAGAGCCAACTGTCACCTCTGCCAATGAGCGAGTCTTTTGCGACAGAAGCCGCGGGGTATACCTTTACAAAGGTAACTGCTTAGAGGTGATGGACGCGATTCTGGCTAGACATCCGGCGGGCATCTTTGACACGATATTCGCCGACCCTCCGTACTTTCTATCTAACGGGGGCGTTACTTGCCAAAATGGTCGAATGGTGGCCGTCGACAAGGGAGCCTGGGACAAATCGCAAGGACCGGAGGTTAATCATGAATTCAACCGCCAATGGCTCGGTAGGTGTCAAAAGTTGCTGAAGCCAAACGGAACCATTTGGGTTTCGGGAACAATGCACGCGATTTACTCCGTGGGCTTTGCGATGCAACAGCTTGGACTTAAATTGCTGAACGACATCGCTTGGGAGAAACCAAATCCTCCACCTAACCTCGCATGCCGGTACTTTACCCACGCTACCGAGACGATTCTGTGGGCTGCGAAGAATGCCAAATCCAGGCACCACTTTAATTACGCAGAGATGAAGTTGGAGAACGAAGGCAAGCAGATGAAGTCGGTCTGGAAATTTCTTCCGCCCGGCCGAGATGAAAAAACGTTCGGGAAGCACCCGACTCAGAAACCGGTGGCTTTGGTTGAGCGGTGTATCCGCGCTGCGACTCTACCCGGAGCATTTGTTTTCGATCCATTTTCGGGTAGTAGCACCACTGGTGTTGCTGCCATTCGACAGGGGCGCAGGTTCTGCGGGGTAGAAGCAGAGACTCAGTTCATCGAACTTTCCGTATCAAGATTGAAGCGTGCGCTGTCAGCGGAGGAAGCATGAGACTTGGAGGCGTGGGCGGAGGAAGCACTGCTACTGGCTTAACGTTTGAGCGAGATGTTGATTTTCAATCCCTGCTGCGTAATGTTCCGGGCTACGAAATCAAGCCGATTCTAGGAAAAACCGGAGATGGTGTTTATTTCAAGGGCGCACTCGTTGCAAGGTGCTTCAAGAAGCACTCGTTCTACAAGTACCTTGCTGAGCATGGAATCGATTGGACAAAGCTGATCTCTAAGAAGTTGCTCCCTGACGACGCACTCTTAGTGATTGTTAGGGAGACTTTGTTTATCATCGAAGTCAAATACCAACAAGTAGCGGGCTCGGTCGATGAAAAATTGCAAACTTGCGACTTCAAGCGGAAGCAATACCTAAAACTGGTTGCAAACATCGGCTTAAAGGTTGAGTACGTCTACGTCCTCAATGATTGGTTCAAAGCAAAGGAATACCACGATGTGTTGGGGTACATACATAGCGTGAACTGCCACTACGTGTTCAACAAGCTACCGCTGCCTTGGCTTGGACTTCCAACCGCGTAGTACTTTTGGTTAACGCCATAGTTCCGCTACACACTACAAGAGGTAACCAGGGTTAGTCATTTGTGTTCGAAGCTGAACCGACAAGTTGGTCGGTAACGAGGCATCCACAAATTACGCGCTGCTGCCGCACTACGCCGGGAAAGTGCCCAGGCGCGCTTCGAGCTCGTCACGTAGCATCTGCCTTCCACTTTGTGTCCAATATGTAAGGTCCTGCTCGATAAAAAACCATTTTGCGATGAAAAGTACCCGCTCAGCCCGAGAATTGTTCTGAAGCGCTTGAAGGCTTCTCACTACAACAGCGCTATCTTCGCAGCGATATATACATGCTAAGGCATGGAGTAGTTCAGCGCGGCTCTCGGAACCAGGCGTGAGCGAGATCGCTTCACTGATTAGGTCTTCATGCCTTGGTGGTTTGTCATTCCCGTTCTTGAATTTCAAGAACCCTTCGCAGCAGATGACGAAATCTGCGCCTTTGTTTAGCCGCGTTGGTCGTGACAGGTAGATTGCCGAACCATCGGCCAAAATTTCCACGTTGTATCGGTATGTATTTGTGGTTGATGACGTGCCGGGAAGTTCTTTTGTCCACAGCGTGAATAGCTCAGTTCGAATGCTGGCGCGATCAGTCGATGTTAGCTGGTAGTTTTTGACGGTTGGATTTTTAGTGGTGACCATGGTGTGAGGTCCTTGTGGTTAGTGGAACTACTCTTTCGCATACTAGGCTGTTAGTTGAGAAGCCATTGCTTCAAGCGTATTTACGGGTACTTACGAGCTGGCCTCGGAGCTGGTTGAATTTTTTGAAACGACACAACCTCTATCAGTGGGGCAATTTTTGGTCTGCGGCAAGTGTTCTCGTCCGACTTTCCATTCGGGGCATAAGCACTTTGAAATAGCTATCCTCGGCCACTGCCAGCAAAATTCTGCGTTGCTTCTGCTAGCGGCCCGTTCATTTTTTAGTCACTTTTGTGAACAAGCGCTAAAGGTGAGGAGATTAAATGGGTGGATTGCGATTTTTTACTAGGTAAGCCTTTCCCCTCCTGATGGCACATCTGGTGGACAGAATTGGTTTGGCAGCGACAACCCTATTAAACTCGGTGAAGATCGGAAGAAATCATCGCTGGTGCGTTTGATTTACGCCGCCGACCTTTTCCGAGCCGTCCTCAAAGTAGGCTTCCCCCCAACTGAGCGGGATCCGATTTAGTGGACGGATAAGTTGATAGATTATGCGGCCAATTGCATTTGTGCTTCGTTGAATTGCTTTGCACAATCAGCTGGTGACTGATTGTTGATTTTTGCATGACGTCTGATTTGATTGTAGAAGACCTCAATATATTCAAACACAACCCGTCTGGCCTCTTCACGCGTGGCAAACCGGTAATGATGCAGACTCTCTGTCTTGAGTGTGCCAAAGAAACTTTCCATTGGCGCGTTATCCCAGCAATTACCTCGGCGACTCATTGACGTTGTCATCCCGTAGCTAACCTGTAAGGCGCGGTAAGCGGCGCTGCAATACTGGCTACCGCGATCTGAATGGTGCATCAAACCTGCTTTTGGCTTCTTGCGCCAATACGCCGCGCGTAACGCATCAATGACTAACTGCTTGGTCATTTGCTTATCCATCGCCCAACCAACGATCTCACAGGTATATAAATCCTTGATCGCGGCCAGAAATAGCCAACCCTCATCGGTCGGAATGTAGGTGATGTCAGCCACCCACACTCGATTCGGTGCAGTTGGCCTAAATTGACGATTAAGCAAATTCTCAGCGACCGGAAGTTGATGCTTTGAATCCGTCGTGACACGGAATTTCTTTTTATGCGTGCAGCGGATGCCGTTGAGTTTGCGTAACCGTTTGATTCGGTTGAGTCCAGCACTGATGCCTTGGCTTGCCAATTCAGTTCGAATCTTCGCTGGCCCATAAGTGCCGCGACTACGTTCGTGTGCGGCTTTGATGGCCGCTAGTAGCCTTTTATCTTCAAGCCTCTTGGCAGGAATGACGTTGCCCCGACGCCACGCTTGATAGCCGCTTTTGGCGACATCCACTAACTGACATAGCTTGTCCACAGGGTGTGTGTGACGGAGTTGAGCGGGATCCGATTTAGTGGACGGATAAGTTGATAGATTATGCGGCCAATTGCATTTGTGCTTCGTTGAATTGCTTTGCACAATCAGCTGGTGACTGATTGTTGATTTTTGCATGACGTCTGATTTGATTGTAGAAGACCTCAATATATTCAAACACAACCCGTCTGGCCTCTTCACGCGTGGCAAACCGGTAATGATGCAGACTCTCTGTCTTGAGTGTGCCAAAGAAACTTTCCATTGGCGCGTTATCCCAGCAATTACCTCGGCGACTCATTGACGTTGTCATCCCGTAGCTAACCTGTAAGGCGCGGTAAGCGGCGCTGCAATACTGGCTACCGCGATCTGAATGGTGCATCAAACCTGCTTTTGGCTTCTTGCGCCAATACGCCGCGCGTAACGCATCAATGACTAACTGCTTGGTCATTTGCTTATCCATCGCCCAACCAACGATCTCACAGGTATATAAATCCTTGATCGCGGCCAGAAATAGCCAACCCTCATCGGTCGGAATGTAGGTGATGTCAGCCACCCACACTCGATTCGGTGCAGTTGGCCTAAATTGACGATTAAGCAAATTCTCAGCGACCGGAAGTTGATGCTTTGAATCCGTCGTGACACGGAATTTCTTTTTATGCGTGCAGCGGATGCCGTTGAGTTTGCGTAACCGTTTGATTCGGTTGAGTCCAGCACTGATGCCTTGGCTTGCCAATTCAGTTCGAATCTTCGCTGGCCCATAAGTGCCGCGACTACGTTCGTGTGCGGCTTTGATGGCCGCTAGTAGCCTTTTATCTTCAAGCCTCTTGGCAGGAATGACGTTGCCCCGACGCCACGCTTGATAGCCGCTTTTGGCGACATCCACTAACTGACATAGCTTGTCCACAGGGTGTGTGTGACGGAGTTTATCGATCATGGCATACCTCACTTCGACTCTTTCGCGAAGTATGCCGTCGCTTTTTTTAATATGTCTCGCTCCATCTTGGCAATAGCGAGTTCGCGTTCAAGCTCGCGGATACGCAGTTGGTCGGCGGTGAGTTTATCAGCGCCTAAACTAGCTTTAAGCTCACCGCGCGACTGTTGCTCGATCCATGTGCGTATTGATTTCGTGCCGATGTCGAGCTTTTTGCTGACCTCGGCATGGGTAAGCTTTTGTTCAGTTACAAGTTTGATGGCTTCAGCTTTGAATTCAGCCGTGAATGTGCGACGGGGGATACGTTTCATGAGGACTCCTGATAAGTTGATAAAGTAACATCAACTTGTCCGTCCAGAAAAACGGGCCCCGTTCAAGTTTATCGATCATGGCATACCTCACTTCGACTCTTTCGCGAAGTATGCCGTCGCTTTTTTTAATATGTCTCGCTCCATCTTGGCAATAGCGAGTTCGCGTTCAAGCTCGCGGATACGCAGTTGGTCGGCGGTGAGTTTATCAGCGCCTAAACTAGCTTTAAGCTCACCGCGCGACTGTTGCTCGATCCATGTGCGTATTGATTTCGTGCCGATGTCGAGCTTTTTGCTGACCTCGGCATGGGTAAGCTTTTGTTCAGTTACAAGTTTGATGGCTTCAGCTTTGAATTCAGCCGTGAATGTGCGACGGGGGATACGTTTCATGAGGACTCCTGATAAGTTGATAAAGTAACATCAACTTGTCCGTCCAGAAAAACGGGCCCCGTTCACTTTGCCAAGCGTGGGAGCAAGCCGCGCTTGCAGGCGTTTAGCGATGCGGTAGCAGACGCAGAGAAGGCGTTTGCGAGCGACTTTGATTTACCTCGCGGCAAAGTCGCAAGCATTACGGCGTCTGAACCGAAGAATTACGCAGGTTTACAAGCTGTCGACTACTTCCTTTGGGCGCTACAACGTTTCTACGAACGCGGAGAAGAGCGTTACGTGCAACTGATCTGGCCGCAAACCGTGATGGTGGAAGATCTGGACGCCGAGCCAATCGACCCGCCCAAACGCGCAGAGCCGAAGACGGGCGTTACCTACAATGAAAAATACCCGCTGAGTCTTGCGACACGAGCGGGCATTGGGAATGTAGGTGCGGCAGATATAGGATGAACTGGGTTCACCTCACGGCATGAAGCCGAATTTTGTCTACCGCAGAAGAAATTCTGCGCGCTTGGCGTTAAGCCTGTTTGACTGTTTGACTGTTTGACAACTCCATTCCTACGCGTTGCATTATGGGGAACTTCTAAAAACCTACTGCGCGGGCGAATCTGTCAGCTCCCGCGTGTGTCAAATTCGTCGCCGTACACTGGGTACGTGTCCCGTGTTTGCCAAACCCGTCACTGCCAACTTCACCCGCTCGTGACGGTTTTTAGAAGTTCCCTATGCAACAAACACTAGAATTGGCGGGCACTTTCGGCGGTTTCTGTCTGAAAACGCCGGCCAATATTAGGGTTTGGTAGATAAGAAACCCGCAGCGGCTAAAGCCGAATGGTCAGTCGTGGCTTGCAGCCAAAATTGGGCCCCGTTCTTCAACGGGGCGATAGTTTTAAGGGTGCGGCTGATGCGGGCGGTGTGTGGGATGCGGGAAAATTGGGCCACGGCCCGGCGCAACCCGTGTGGTTGTGCGCCGTAAGCGTTAAAGGTTCCAAGCGTTAAAGGTTCCGTTAAAGGTTCCAGGCTCGACTTTGTTTTCCCCGTACCACCCCGGACATCGTATCCCCAATGCCGTTAGTGCTTATCCTGCAGGTTAAGCGCCGTTTTGCAAAAAGTCCATAAATAGACTAAAATTAGTCTACACTACCAAAAGTAGACTATTAATCTAACCTCTGAAGAGGTAAATGTCATGCAAACAGCGGCAGCTTTACAAGACAAGTCCAAGGCAAAGCGCCCGCCACCCCTCGACGTTGGCGCGTTGGCAAGTGCGGGCCTGCGCGGCTTTTTCGGCATTGCCCAGAACTGGGGGCTCGCTGAGAAGGAATGCCTCGTGTTGTTGGGCGATCCCTCCCGCGCGACGTATTACAACTGGAAGAAGGGCGACATCGGCAAGATCGGGCGCGATACGCTTGATCGTCTTTCCTACATCGTTGGTATCTACAAGGCGTTGCAAATTCTGCTTCCTGATGATGGGGTTGCCCATTCGTGGATTCGCAGCCCTAACGATGCGCCGCTATTTGCAGGCCAACCGCCACTCGCGCTGATGTTGACAGGACAACTTGTCGATCTTTATCGCGTTCGTGTTTATCTCGATACGCAGCGCGGCGGCTGGGGCTAGTCGTTGGCCGCAGCCGCTGCCGTTCAGGCGAGTCGCATCACCTGGTCGCAAAGCCAGCGCGTGATCGCGACGCGCTTTCCGAGTAAACATCTTTTCGAAGGTGTGGCAGCGCAGGATGACTGGGACAATCTGGAACGATTGGCGAATCTCACCAGCCCCCGTGTCCAGCAATCTGAATCTGGCTGGGGCATGTTTAAGGCGACGGACTGCGCTACGGGTGAGGGGGCCAGCCTCATCATGGCCCCATTCGCATATCGGCACGCCGATGGCAGCCGGTTTACAGATGGTACGTATGGTGCGTACTACGCCGGTCGCGATCTAAAAACGGCGATAGACGAAACGGTGTATCACGCCGAAAAATTTGCCCGCGACAGCCGGCTGCCGCCGATTACCTTTGAGAAGCAGGTGCTCGAAGCGCGTATCGCGGGGGCGTTTCACGATTTGCGCAAATCGCTGCCAGACAAGAAAATTCTCTCCAAAGATTCCTACGCTGTGTCGCAGCCATTCGCACGCAAGTTGCGGGAGCGCGGGCATTCCAACGGCATTGTGTACCCGAGCGTGCGATCGGCTGGCGGCGAATGCGTTGCCGTGTTTTTGCCTCGTCTCGTGACGGACTGTCGTCGGACGCGCTACTTGGCTTATGTGTGGGATGGAACGGCGATTACACAAGTGTACGAAATGTCTGCTGTGCAGGCGTTGAAGCCTAAAGCCGGCAAATTACCTAAAAAGCGATAGTGAGCAGGCGAACGCTGCACTCATCGAAAAACAATGAAACATAAAACGGTTCGCATTTTTCAAAAATCCTCTTCCAGCTTGCCGTTCCGAGCAAAAATGCTTGAAGAGTCCCGTCAATAAACGACTTTAGGAAACTGATACATGCCCGGCGCACTTGATGGAATCAAGGTACTCGACCTCACTAGCGTGATCATGGGGCCGTACTGCACCCAAATCCTCGGCGATATGGGGGCGGAGGTCATCAAGGTCGAAACCCACGCGGGCGACAATATGCGTTGGGTCGGGCCGATGAAGAACCCCGGCATGGGTCACATTCATCTGCACTTGAATCGCAACAAACGCTTCATCGTGCTCGACCTCAAAAAGCCGCAAGGGCTGGCGGCCTGCCTGCGGCTCGTCGCTGAGGCCGACGTGCTGGTGTACAACGTGCGGCCACAATCAATGGCACGTCTAGGGCTCGGCTACGAGGCCGTGAAGAAGGTCAACCCGCGCATCATTTACGTCGGGGCGTTTGGTTACTCGGAGAAGGGGCCGTATGCAGGACGGCCGGCCTATGACGATCTGATCCAAGGCATTGCGGGTATCCCATCACTCAGCCAGCGCCAAACGGGCGGCTTGCCGCGTTATTCGCCGGTAACGCTTGGCGACCGCAGCGTTGGCTTGCATACGGCCAATGCGGTGTTGGCGGCGTTGTTTCATCGTGAACGCGGCGGGCCGAACGCGGAGGGGCAGGCGATCGAAATCACCATGTTTGAGGCGATGTCGCAATTTGTGCTGGGCGAACATATGGCGGGCAAGACCTTCGATCCACCATTGGGTGATACCGCCTATGCCCGTCTCATTGCGCCGCATCGTCGCCCGTACGCCACCGCCGACGGCTACCTCTGTGTGCTGATCTATAACGACAAACATTGGGCGGCGTTTTTTGATGCCATCGGTCGGCCCGATTTGAAGTCGAACCCAAAGTTTTCCGAACACACGCAGCGCGCAGCCAATATTGCAGAGGTGTATGCGTTTGTCGCCGAAACGATTGAAGCGCAATCGACTGCCTATTGGCGCACACTGCTCGAAAAAGCGGATATCCCGTTCGCCACCATGCACACCATCGATTCGCTGTTGGAAGACCCACATATGCAAGCGATTGGTTTCTTCCCCGAGTTTGACCACCCGACGGAAGGCCGCATACGCGCTACCGCGCCAGTGGGGGAGTGGAGTGAAACACCAACTTCAATCCGTTCGCTGCCCGGCAGGCTGGGTGAACACAGCCGCGAGGTGCTTCGCGAGGTGGGGTATAGCGAAACGGAGATTGAGGCCATGATGGCTGCGCGTGTTACCGCGGAGCCTAAGAAAACCTGAGCGTCGAGACTGTAGATTTAGAAAAAACTCCTCTTGTGCGCTTGCGAAGCGACGATTCGAGAGACTATTCGAAAACTGTCGCCCCGGCTTAGTGACGTAACCCCGCCGGGGCCCTGAGTTTGCTAGCTCGGTTGGCGAAGGTTCAGCCCCCAACCTTAAAACTGTCGCCCCGTTGAAGAACGGGGCCCAATTTTCCCTGCATCCCAAACAACAGCGAAATTAACCTATTTCCGGCAGTTGACATTGCGTAAACCGGCTGCAAGCTAGACTGTACGCCAGTTTCAATGGATTTATTGGAGTCACCAAATGGGTGAAGCAAAAAGGCGTCAACTTGCTGTCCAAACGCAGGCACTGGAGGCCATGGTGGTGGATACGCCGGGCGGGCGAATTCATGTGAAGTGGGACCATGGTGCCAGCGCCACACCGAATGCACAGTTGACCTTCTTCTCCGAGTTCTTGGCCACCACGGGTGTGTACAGCTCCTGGGTCGATAGCTGCCCATTGAGCTACACAAGCCCCAATGCACCCAGCAAACAGGATATCTTGGGCACATGGCTGCTGGCGATACTGGCAGGGCACAACCGCTACGCCCACATCACCGGGCTGCGCGGCGACGCGGTGAGCCCGCAGATTCTGGGGATGAAGAAAATCATCAGCGAAGACGCGCTGCGACGCGCACTGTCGCGTATGAGCGCCGAGCAAAGCCAGGCCTGGCTTGCCCCCCAGCTCATGGGTAGTGTGCAAGCGGCACTGAGCACCCCTTGGATCCTGGATATCGACACCACCATCAAGCCGATGTTCGGAAAACAAAGCGGAGCTGAGGTCAGCTACAACCCACACAAACCCGGTCGCCCGAGCCACGCACTGCACACATACTGGGTTGGCAACCTGCGCCTGGTGCTGGATGTTGTCGTCTGCCCCGGCAAAGAGCACAGCGCAGCCAAAGCGCGGCCTGGTCTGATCAGCGTACTGGAAAAGCTCACGCCCCAGCAGCGTCCGGCCTTGGTCCGAGGCGACTGCGGCTTTGGCAACGAACCCTTTATCGCCGAGCTGGAGGAGCGAGACCAGCCCTACCTGTTCAAGCTGCGTCAAACTGTGGGTGTCAAGAAATTATTGGCACGCCAATTCGCGCGTGATGACTGGAGTACACCCGGCCCCAGCGAGCAAGGCTGGAGCGCAGTCGAAGATACCCTCAAACTCTCGGGCTGGGACAAATCACGTCGGGTAGTGATCTTGCGGCGTGCCGTCAAAGCCGATTTGGCGCTGAGTCGAAAGACCAAGAACGAGCCGGGCGAGCAGATTGAGTTGCTGATGCCGGACAAGGATGTTCAGGTTTGGGAATACGCGGTGCTGGTGACAAACAGCGCCTACGCACTGGACGCGTTCGGTCAACTCTATCGGGACCGGGCTGACTGCGAGAACGGATTTGACGAGCTCAAAAATCAGTGGGGATGGGGTGGCTTCACGACCCAGGACATTGAGCGCTGCCAGACCAGTGCTCGCGCTGTAGCGCTGGTGTACAACTGGTGGTCCTGGTATTGCCGGGCGGCCAAGCCGGGTGCACGCATGGAAGCCATAACCAGCCGAGCGTTATTGCTTGCCAGTGTGGGGCGCGCTGTCAAACATGCGGGACAGACAACGCTGTATCTGACACCGATGCATGCTGCCAAGGACAAGTTGCTCGCGCTCATTGCCAACATTCGTGCGGCTTTAGGTCATGTCAGGGATGTTGCGGAGCAGTTGCCTTTTACGGATCGATGGAAGACATTTCTGGACTACGTGGTGGCCAAAATCACGCGCCCACTGCCACCTTGGCTACCGTCAGCCCAACTTACAGCGGCAGGGTAACTGCCGGATTTAGGATTAATGAAATGGACGCACCCTACCTGCAACGGCATCGAAGTGCCAAAGTGGAAGTGTCATCAACCACCAAAAGCAGAAGGAGGCGTCATGAAAGAGACCCCGGCGCATTTACGTAACTAAGCCGGGATGACAGGCTTAGATGGGTGGCCCGTTACATTCCGGCACAAAACTGCCGAGCGCATTGCCGCCGAGCCGCGCCAAGACAATTCGCCAAGTTAGCCCCATTTTGTGTATGATGACGTCATATGTCATCATTACTCGTCAAGTACTGTACAGGAGAGCGCCATGCGAACCATCATAGACCTGCCTGCCGCACAAATTGAGGCACTGCGTCGCCTCGAAGAACGTGACAGCGTTTCACGCGCCGAATTGATCCGTCAAGCCGTGGCGGAGTACGTGGTTAAACACGTCGAACACATAGACGCCTTTGGCGCTTGGAAAGGGCGAAAACCGAAAGTTGATGGCGTGACGTATCAACAGAAGCTGCGCGACGAATGGGAGCGCTAGGGAGTGCGCGCACTATTTGATAGCAATATCCTGATCGACTATCTCAACGGCATCCCGCAGGCAAAAAAAGAGCTTGCACTCTACGAGTCCCGCGCCATCAGTGTGGTGAGCTGGATCGAGATCATGGCGGGCTGTGAACCAGAAGCCGATGCCGCAACGAGATCGTGGCTGGCAAGCTTTGAGGTTATCGCGCTAGAAGGCCCCATTGCAGACCGCGCTGCGCGGCTGCGTCGCGAATCGAACGCTAAGAAGATTCGACTGCCCGACGCGATTATTCTTGCAACTGCGGCGGCAAAGGGTTTGATACTTGTCACGCGCAATAGCAAAGATTTTGATGCCAAACTTCCTATCGTTCGTATCCCGTATGTCCTTAAGTAAAGGTTGCTTGAGAATGCCAAAGTCCTCATTGCGCAGACACGCTCTGCTTAGTTTTGTCCTATCAATATCTGTGTTGATGGGCGTCTCCGCGCAAGAGCCCCCCAAATCATCGGACGCCGCGAAAGACGCAACGCAGGAAGCACCGAAGAAAAAATGGGACGTAAACAACCCGCCGGGCGAGAAAGCAACGGTCAATCTCGACACCAAAACCGGGACGTGGATGACGGTGGATGTCAGCCCCGATGGCAAACAAATCGTGTTTGATCTGCTGGGTGATTTGTACATCATGCCGATTGCGGGGGGTGACGCCAAATCACTCACCAGCTCGATGGCGTGGGAGATGCAGGCGCGGTTTTCACCGGACGGCAAACGCATCACGTATATGTCGGATGCGGGTGGTGGTGACAATGTTTGGGTCATGAATGTTGATGGCAGCAATGCGCACGAAGTCAGCAAAGAAACTTACCGCATGATGAACAACCCGGTGTGGCACCCTAACGGCCAATACATCGCGGCGCGCAAACACTACACCGGCACACGTTCGGCGGGTTCGGGTGAAATTTGGTTGTTTCATGCCAGTGGCAGCACTGAAAAAGAAAAACAAGACGGTGTACAGCTAAACGAAAAACCGAATTGGCAGAAAGATTTGGGCGAGCCAGCGTTCTCACCAGATGGTCGTTATTTGTATTACTCGCAAGACACCACGCCGGGTACCACGTTTGAATACAACAAAGATTCCAACACGCAGATTTACCAAATCTTTCGGCATGATTTGCAACGCGGTAAGACCATCGCGTTTGTGAGTGGCGCGGGTGGGGCGGTGCGGCCCGTGCCATCGCCTGACGGTAAGCAGCTTGCGTTTGTGCGCCGTGTGCGTGAACAAAGCACGCTCTTCCTAAAGGACCTGAAGACGGGTGCGGAAACGCCGGTGTGGGGCAAGCTTGAACGCGACATGCAGGAGGCTTGGGCGATGCACGGCGTGTATCCCAATTTTGCGTGGATGCCGGACAGTAAAGAAATTGTGGTGTGGGCCAAGGGCAAAATCTGGCGCGTTGATCCGTTCAAGACGGGTTTGGGTAACACGGCTAAAGAAATTCCGTTTCACGTCAAACATACCCGCGAGATTCGCAAAGCGGTGCGTTTCCCCATCGACGTTGCGCCGGATAAGTTCGACATTAAGCAGCTTCGTTGGGTGAATGTTTCGCCGACGGGTGACCGTGTGGTTTATTCCGCGCTTGGGCACCTCTATATGAAGGCGTTGCCTGGTGTGGGAACAGCAGGCCCACCGCAGCGCCTCACCAAACAGACGACCCACTTCGAGTTCTTCCCTGAGTTCTCCCGCGATGGGAGCAAGGTCGTGTTCACCACTTGGCACGATCAGCAACTAAGCTCGGTTCGCGTATTGGATTTGAAGTCCGGCAAAGAAACCACGCTCACCGATGAGCCCGGCCACTACCTTGAGCCGTCGTTCGCGCCAGACGGCAAGACGGTGGCATATGTGAAATCGCGCGGCGGCTTTTTGACATCCCCGCTGTACGGTGCTGAGACGGGTGTACATATTGTGGCCGCCGACGGTAGCGGCAAATCTCAACTCATCAGTGAAGATGGGCGCAACCCACAATTCGGCGCGGACAATGACCACGTTTATGTCACGCGCACCGTTTTCACCGGCGAAGTTGATTGGGTGAACAACCTGGTGCGCGTTAAACGCGATAAATCAGAAGAGCAAATTGTTGCGAAGAGTGAATTTGCCAATGACTTTGCATTGTCACCCGATGGCAAGTGGCTCGCTTTCCGTGAACGTTTCCAAACCTTTGTGATGCCGATGCCACTCGCGGGGCGGCCTGTTACGGTCGGCAAAAAATCCACGACCTTGCCGATGAAACAACTCTCGGTAAATTCGGGTGACTACTTGCATTGGTCCGGCGATAGCCAGACGGTACACTTTTCGTTTGGCGACGAGTTATTTAGCCGACCGCTGAAAGACGCCTTCGCCTTTATCGACGGTGCATCGGAGAAGCTGCCGCCGAACCCGGAGAAGGGCGTAAAGATCGGTTTGAGTGTGATGGCGGATAAACCCAGCGCTACCACCGTAATATCCGGTGCCCGCATCATCACGATGAAGGGCGACGAAGTCATCAACGATGGCCGTATCGTGGTGAAGGGAAATCGCATCGTCGCCATTGGCAAAGCGGCGGACGTCGCGATTCCCGCAGGTGCCATTCAAATTGATGTGCGCGGTAAGAGCATCATCCCCGGCTTGGTTGATGTGCACTGGCACGGTGGTATGGGTGCGCAAGGCGTGGTGCCGCAGCAAAGCTGGGTGAGCTACGGTTCGCTGGCCTTTGGTGTTACCACCTTGCACGATCCATCTAACGATACCGCCACCATCTTTACGGTGAGTGAATTGCAGCGCACGGGGCAGGTGGTTGGTCCCCGCATTTTCTCCACCGGCACCATTCTGTATGGCGCGAAATCCACCTTCACCGCAGAAGTGAACAGCCTCGAAGATGCGCTCACACACCTAAAACGTATGAAGGCCGCTGGTGCCTATACGGTGAAGAGTTATAACCAGCCGCGGCGCGATCAACGCCAGCAAGTGTTGGAAGCCGCCCGCCAGACCGGCATGATGGTAGTGCCGGAAGGCGGATCATTGTTTCAACACAATATGAACATGATCATCGACGGCCACACTGGCGTGGAGCACGCCATTCCGGTGGCGAATGCTTACGACGATGTCAAACAACTCTGGTCACAGACCCAGGTCGGATACACGCCGACCTTCAACGTCGGTTACGGCGGCCTCGATGGTGAGCACTACTGGTATGCCAAGAGTGATGTTTGGTTGCACCCATTGCTGACCAAATACGTGCCGCGTGCGTTGCTGCAATCGCGCGCAGTACGTCGGCCGATAGCACCTGACGAGGACTACAACATTCTCAGCGTCGCCAAGACTGCGACCGAACTGCAACGTGCCGGTGTAGCCGTCAATATCGGTGCGCACGGCCAGCGCGAAGGGCTTGGTTCACATTGGGATATCTGGATGGGGGCGAAGGGCGGCATGACCGCGCTCGAAGCCATCCGCACCGGCACCATCAACGGCGCCAAGTATCTGGGGATGGAGAAAGATGTCGGCTCACTCGAAGTCGGCAAACTGGCTGACCTCATCATCATCGATGCCGACGTGCTGGCGGATGTTTACAAGACGGACCGTATCACCCATGTGATGCAAAACGGTCGTGTGTTTGACGTGGCGACGATGAATGAAGTGGGTGCCACACCAAAAGCGCGCAAGCCGTTTTTCTTTGAGTCGGCTGCGGGTGTGGCACAGGGATTTGTGTCGATCACATCAATGGGTGAGTTGTATGGGCATGATTACGCCGTGTGTAATCATGTACATTGAAGTCTAAGCGGGACGGGCGTTTTCAGGCGATTTTCCATCCTCAACAGAAAATCCCTCGTGCAAGGCGCAGGCACAAGCGGATGAGATTCCTCGTCGCCCGAAGGGCTTGCGTCGGAATGACAAAGGGTGGCGGGGGTGCGAGGACACGCGGATGATTCGGCCACTCAACACGAACAAGTCATCCCCCCGCTCCCGCGGCGGCGGGAGCCCAATTTGTTGGCAGAATTGTTGGCAGAATTGTTGGCAGAATTGTTGGCAGAATTGTTGGCAGAAGCCACCCCTCAACTTACAAGCGGATGAGATTCCTCGTCGCCCGAAGGGCTCTGTCGGAATGACAAGCGGGGGCGAGGAGCCTCATACGGCAGAAACTGAATGTGGCATTACTTCACCACTTTGTAAAAGTGGGCGGTGAAACGCAATTATCCGTCGCTGCCCAAAGGCAACCACCCCCCACGCATCGAACCACCCGAGCACTCATGCACCCATGCACCCACGCTGTCATTCCAACCGCAGCGTAGCGTAGCGGAGGAATCTGCTTTTCCATCCTCAACGGAAAATCCCTCGTGCAAGGCGCAGGCACAAACGGATGAGATTCCTCCTCGCCTGATGGGCTTGCGTCGGAATGACAAGCGGGGGCGAGGAGCCTCATGCGGCAGAAACTGAATGTGGCATTACTTCACCACTTTGTAAAAGTGGGCGGTGAAACGCAATTATCCGTCGCTGCGCAAAGGCAACCACCCCCCACGCATCGAACCACCCGAGCACCCATGCACCCACGCTGTCATTCCAACCGCAGCGTAGCGTAGCGAAGGAATCTGCTTTTCCATCCTCAACAGAAAATCCCTCGTGCAAGGCGCAGGCACAAACGGATGAGATTCCTCGTCGCCCGATGGGCTTGCGTCGGAATGACAAGCGGGGGCGAGGAGCCTCGCGCAAAGTGAGTTCTGCTCATCGATGCGGCCTATTGGCGGGGTAACAAAAATTGACAATGTTCTGTCCCTTATTATCCCGCTACTGTGCCTTTTCCCTTTTCCTTTTCCTCTATGAAATTTACCCCTTGCTTAATAAATCCTGTTGCAAGTCCCCTATTAGTGAATAGTGGTTTGTCCCCTATTATTCAACATGCTGTCAGCACACAATGATTCGCCTCGCGTACCAATAGCGCAGTAATAAATTCTGTGCGGGGATTTTCCAGTGTCTGAGCCAGCTTATCGTTCACTTTTTAAGCAACTTGAGCCGAGGTTAAGTCGAACCTATTGACTTAACTTATTGCCGTTTCTGTCGAAACCCAATGGGCGCACCTTTTGCCAGCGATGTCCGTCTTGAAAGCGGTCGCTGGCGCATCAAGACGCACACCATCTAGGAATCCTAATCCATGAACAATGAATGCATCGCAACGGATCAGCGCCCGATCGCACATACCGCTATCGAGACAACGGGCGGCGTGAAGGGGCTGCGTACAACGCTGGCTTACGCGCTTCTCATTAGCTTGTTCGCCTTGCTCTGGTTTGACGCCCCGCTGGCAAACGCGCAGACGCCGGTGCTTGACCAAATCAGCACCACCGCTGTGGCCGCGTACAGCCTACGCAAAGTTCGGGCTGGCTATACCGGAGCCGCAATCCGTGTTCGCCGCACGGACAATCAAGAAGCCGATATTGGCTTCACGGCGAGCGGGGATCTTGATACGACTGCATTGACGAATCACGTCGGGTCAGGCGCTTCGGATAACGGCTTTGTCACGACGTGGTATGACCAATCCGGCAATGGGCGCAATGCAACTCAGACGACGGCAGCAAGCCAGCCGCGCCTCGTCGTTAATGGCGTTTTTCAAACGGAAGGCGGAAAGCCTGCCATCTTGTTCGATGGCGTAGATGACAGTCTTACAGTTGCCGCATGGGGAACAATGGCGCAACCGTTTTCGCGCCATTACGTTGGTGTACGGAAATCATTCGTAGGGGCTTCTCACTGGATCAACAGCGTTGAAGGGTCTGCGACCAGCGCCGCCAACTACGACCCAGCCGCTGGTCAGCATGCTCTGTATGCCGGTGGCTTTTGGGGTGCGTTAACGGTTTCGCTGGGCAACAATGAGCGGGCGGTGTTTTTAGCTGCATACAACGGCGCATCATCATTTTTGTCGAAAACCGGTGTCCTAACCACAGGCCACCCAGGCGATCAAGGTTTTAACGGCATACGAATTGGCTGTCGTTCTTCCACCCCTGGGGATGGTTGTTCGAATATCACGATGCAAGAGCTGATTGTTGTCGCGTCGGGAAGTGTTATCTCCACCACCGACCGACAAACACTTGAACGTGAACAAGGCGCTTTTTATGGCATTTTGAGTGTCTATCCGGCATCGCTTCGCAACGTGATGTCAAACAGCCCCTACCCCGCAACCACCTTCAATGCCAGCGGCGGCAACGCGCCATACACCTTCGCGGTCACCTCGGGTACGCTACCAACAGGCTTGAGTTTGAATAGCACCACCGGTGCGCTGACCGGCACGCCAACCGCGACCGACACTGTCACTTACACCTTCACCATCACCGTCACCGACGCTAATCTGTTCAACGGTAGCGGCAGCTATACGGTGGTGATCAACCCGACTGTCCCCGATCCCCCGACTACCCCGGTTCTTGACCAAGTCAGCGCCTCCTCCGCAGCCGCGTACAGCCTACGCAAGGTTCGGGCTGGCTATACCGGAGCCGCAATCCGTGTTCGCCGCACGGACAATCAAGAAGCCGATATTGGCTTCACGGCGAGCGGGGATCTTGATACGACTGCATTGACGAATCACGTCGGTTCAGGCGCTTCGGATAACGGCTTTGTCACGACGTGGTATGACCAATCCGGCAATGGGCGCAATGCAACTCAGACGACGGCAGCAAGCCAGCCGCGCCTCGTCGTTAATGGCGTTTTGCAAACGGAAGGCGGAAAGCCTGCCATCTTGTTCGATGGCGTAGATGACAGTCTTACAGTTGCCGCATGGGGAACAATTGCGCAACCGTTTTCGCGCCATTACGTTGGTGTACGGAAATCATTCGCAGGGATTTCTCACTGGATCAACAGCGTTGACGGTGCGCCAAATACCGGTGAATACGACCATAGCGAATTTCTGCACAATATGTATGCTGGTGGCGCAGTAACGGCTTCGCTGAACAACAATGAGCGAACCGTGTTCTCGGCTGCATACAACGGCGCATCATCATTGTTGTCGAAAAACGGTGACCTAACCACAGGCAACCCAGGTTCAAACGGGTTTAGTGGCATACGAATTGGCTGTTTTGCGTCTAATTTCGCTTGTTCGAACATCACGATGCAAGAGTTGATCGTGATTACTTCAGCAGTTTCCACAGCGGACCGCCAAACCCTCGAACGTAACCAAGGTGATTTTTATGGCTTCGGCGTGATACCTGCGAGCATCGCCCCCAGCATACCGACCGCCGTCACGGCCACGGCGGGTAACGCCCAAGCCACAGTGACCTTCACCGCACCGGCCAGCGATGGCGGTTCTGCGATCACCAGCTACACCGCCACATCCAGTCCGGGCAACATCACTGGTACATGTTTGAATACACCCGCACCATGCACCAGCATCACCGTGAGCGGATTGACCAATAGCACGGCCTACACCTTCACCGTCACGGCAACCAACGGTGTGGGAACGAGTGCGGCCTCAGTGGCATCGAATAGTGTGACGCCGAAAGCGACGCAAGCCACACTCGTTGCGGTTAGCACACCATCAACGGTTACCTTTGGTGGCACCACCACACTCAGCACCACAGGGGGCTCAGGCACAGGGGCCGTGACATACGCATCAAACAACGCCAACTGCACCATCAGCGGTACCACCCTGACGGCGGCTGCCGTGGGCACTTGCACCATCACGGCGACTAAAGCCGCCGACACCAATTACGCTGCCGCAACCTCGGCGGGCATCACCGTCACAGTGAACCAAGCGACGCAAGCCACACTCGTTGCGGTTAGCACACCATCAACGGTTACCTTTGGTGGCACCACCACACTCAGCACCACGGGTGGGTCAGGCACAGGGGCGGTGACATACGCCTCAAACAACGCCAACTGCACCATCAGCGGCACCACCCTGACGGCGGCTGCCGTGGGCACTTGTACGGTTACGGCGACCAAGGCTGCCGACACCAATTACGCTGCCGCAACCTCGGTGGGCATCACGGTGACAGTCAGCCAAGCGACGCAAGCCACACTCGTTGCGGTTAGCACACCATCAACGGTTGCCTTTGGTGGCACCACCACACTCAGCACCACAGGGGGCTCAGGCACAGGGGCCGTGACATACGCCTCAAACAACGCCAACTGCACCATTAGCGGTACCACCCTGACGGCGGCTGCCGTGGGCACTTGTACGGTTACGGCGACCAAGGCTGCCGACACCAATTACGCTGCCGCAACCTCGGCGGGCATCACGGTGACGGTCAGCCAAGCCCCCCAAGCCACACTCGTTGCGGTTAGCACACCATCAACGGTTACCTTTGGTGGCACCACCACACTCAGCACCACGGGTGGGTCAGGCACGGGTGCGGTGACATACGCCTCAAACAACGCCAACTGCACCATCAGCGGCACCACCCTGACGGCGGCTGCCGTGGGCACTTGTACGGTTACGGCGACTAAAGCCGCCGACACCAATTACGCTGCGGCAACCTCGGCGGGCATCACGGTGACGATTGCCACGGTCCCCGGCGCACCCACCATCGGCACGGCCACCACAGGCAACGCCCAAGCCACCGTGACCTTCACCGCACCGGCCAGCAATGTTGGTGCGGCGATCACCAGCTACACCGTGACCTCCAGCCCCGGCAACATCACTGGCACATGTTCGAATACACCCACACCATGCACCAGCATCACCGTGACCGGCTTGACCAGCGGCACGGCCTACACCTTCACCGTCAGGGCGACCAACAGCGTGGGAACGGGGCCGGCCTCAGCAGCATCAAACAGTGTCACGCCTGTGAACCCGATACAACCACCATCTGCCCCGTCTGCTGACGCCTGTGTGGTGAAACCAGGCGGCGCGATTAGCTGTGACTTCACCGCCGAGCGTGCCAGTGTTGGCGACGGTATGGCAAACACCGCCCCAATTACGGGCTACCAAATGATGTGTCGGGATTCCGACGATAAATTTGTCGCCACGCAGGAAACAACCAGTGACGTGCTACAGCTCGCCCCACTGCCACTGAAGAAGATCTACGCCTGCCAATTGTTCGCCAACAGCGCAGTCGGGCCGAGTGTTCCCACCACAGTTCGCTTTGCGCTGAATGTTGTGCCACTGGCCGTCAGTGGACAATTTGATTTCGATGGACGTGGCTTTGCCAGTGTATTGCTGCGTGGCACCTTGCCGATGGCGACGATCCCAACCACACAGATCGGCCGTTGGGATGGGCAAACGATAGCTTTCTCCCAAGTGGATGATATCGGTCGCGACTGGACGCTACTAGGCGCAGCGGACACGTCTGGTGCAGGCCGCTCGGCACTCATCTCACGTAACCTTGCGGCCAAAGTCCGTGTCGATCAAATACTGACAAAGACGCAAACACCGAACCAAACGCCTCCATCAACCAGCGGCACCATCGTACGTAATGCCAAGCTCGACTGGGTCGTCGACGCGGTGGGCGATCTTGATGGTGACGGCAAGGCCGATATTTTATGGCGCTACACGAAGCCGGGCACCAACGATTCCGGCGTCACATTCGCATGGTTCATGGGCGGCGGCGAGAGCATGGTGGATGGTGTTCAGACCAAGGTCGACCCGAACGTCAATGAAGTCAAGCATCGCGGCGGTGCGCCCTTGAATTGGAGCATAGCCGGCATCATCGACCTCAATGCCGATAGTCGTGGCGATATCGTATGGATTAGCCCCACCAATCAAGTCCGAGCACTCATGGGGCAAGCTGGCCGTACGTGGGTCAACACCCTGGTCGGACAGATGCCAGCCGGTTACACCATCTTGAAACTCGGCGACATGGACGGCGACGGCAAGGGTGACATCGTCATGCGCGACACCAACGGCAACATCAAGGTGTGGCTCATGAACGGCACCCAAATCAAAGCCACCTACGACATGATTGCCACCGACAAGACCTGGCAGCTCTATGCCGCAGGTGATTTTGATGGTAACGGCGCGATGGACTTTGTGTGGATGAAGCCGGATCGCAAGTTGGTGGTATGGCTGACCAACCCGACCAACATCACGTTCCCATCTGTTTATGGGGACGCTGGTGCCGCCCCTGATGGCTTGGTGCCGGTGGAGCCGTAGTGCGAACGAGGAATCTCATCCACTTGTAAGTTAAGGGATTGCTTCTGCCAACAATTCTGCCAACAAATTAGGCTCCCGCCGCCGCGGGAGCGGGGGGATGATTTGTTCGTGTTGAGTGGCCGAACCATCCGCGTGTCCTCGCACCCCCGCCACCGCTTGTCATTCCGACAGAGCCCTTCGGGCGAGGAGGAATCTCATCTGCTTGTAATTTGAGGGATTGCTTCTGCCAACAAAATTAGGCTCCCGCCCGGCGCAGCCCTCGCCTCTGCTTGTCATTCCGACAGAGCCCTTCGGGCGACGAGGAATCTCATCCGCTTGTAAGTTAAGGGGTGGCTTCTGCCAACAATTCGGCCAACAATTCTGCCAACAAATTGGGCTCCCGCCGCCGCGGGAGCGGGGGGATGACTTGTTCGTGTTGAGTGGCCGAATCATCCGCGTGTCCTCGCACCCCCGCCACCGTTTGTCATTCCGACGCACGCCCATTGGGCGAGGAGGAATCTCATCCGCTTGTAATTTGAGGGATTGCTTCTGCCAACAAATTAGGCTCCCGCCGCCGCGGGAGCGGGGGGATGATTTGTTCGTGTTGAGTGGCTGAATCATCCGCGTGTCCTCGCACCCCCGCCTCTGCTTGTCATTCCGACGAAAGCCCTTCGGGCGACGAGGAATCTCATCCGCTTGTAAGTTGAGGGATTGGTTCTGCCAACAATTCGGCCAACAATTCTGCCAACAAAATTGGGCTCCCGCGAGGCGCAACCCTTGTGGTTGTGCGCGGGAGCGGGGGGATGACTTGTTCGTGTTGAGTGGCCGAATCATCCGTTTGTGCCTGCCTTCCGCTGTGCTGCATTACGGTTGAAATGACGGCGTGCTTAATTCATTCTTTATTTTGTTTGGCCTGCGTCACTGACGACGAAGTTTTTGAATCGCAAACACGATCGCTAAACAAACCGCGCCCACAATCACGCCAAACACGCCATCCAGAATTGTCGGAATTACCGCGTCGAGAAACAGTCCGATGTAGGGAATACCGCCAGACACCAAGCCCACAGTACCAAATAGGTGTTGCAGTGCCGGCCAACCATGCACCAAGATACTGCCGCCGACCAGAAACATTGCGGCAGTTCCAGCAACGGAGAGGAGCTTCATCAGCCAAGGGGCCGCCTGCAGAATCCGCGTGCCGAACCAACGAGTAAATGCATCGAAACTTCCGGTACCCTGACGCTTCATCATGTGCAGCCCCGCGTCGTCGAGTTTGACGATGCCCGCGACCAGTCCGTAAACGCCAATGGTCATGGCGATGGCCACGACCATTAGCACTGTCACCTTTTGCAGGAAAGGTGCGCTGGCGGCCGTGCCTAGCGTGATAACGATGATCTCAGCCGACAAAATGAAGTCAGTACGAATGGCACCCTTAATTTTTTCTTTTTCCAACGCGACCAAATCAACCTCGGGATTCACAAGTGCCGCGGTTAACGCCTGCCGATGGGTGGCTGTTTCCTCGGCTGGCTGCAAAAATTTGTGGGCGAGTTTCTCAACACCCTCGTAACAAAGAAACGCACCACCGAACATGAGCAGCGGTGTAATCGCCCAAGGTGCGATGACACTGATGGCAAGTGCGGCGGGGACTAAGATTGCCTTGTTCACTATCGAGCCTTTGGCTACCGCCCACACCACAGGCAACTCTCGTTCGGTTCTGACTCCAGCCACCTGTTGGGCGTTAAGCGCGAGGTCGTCACCGAGTACGCCAGCGGTCTTCTTGGCGGCAACTTTGGTGAGTACGGCGACGTCATCGAGGATGGCGGCGATGTCGTCGATGAGTAAAAGAAGGCTGGAACCGGCCATGTGCATGCGTCTCTGGAAGATGTTGGGGGGAGGGTGCAGACGGTTGTCTGCACACCAGGGTAATTGTATGTGAGGGACGCGACCGCATACAATTTGTGTCACTCGCAAGCCGCTGACTTACGTGCAAATTGCTGTGCCCATGCCTTTTCGGCTAAACTACGCACCTTCAGGCGCATAGCTCAGCTGGTTAGAGCACCACCTTGACATGGTGGGGGTCGTTGGTTCGAGTCCAATTGCGCCTACCAATAAAATCAAGGGCTTGGGAGTGTTCCCAAGCCCTTTTTTGTTGGTAGGTAGTATTTTTGGGCCAAAAATGGGCCAATGGCTACCCGGCGTCACTTTTCGGTGACCTTAATCTGCATCGCATCTTCTATGAGGAATTTGCGATGGCACAGATACAAAAGCGTGGTGATGGCTGGCGATGCAGGATCCGCCGCACTGGTTTTCCCCCGGTTTGCAAGACCTTTCCCACTAAACATGCGGCTGAGGTGTGGGTGCGGACGCTCGAAGGCGAGATGGACCGTGGAACATTCATTGACCGAACAGAGGCCGAGAAGAATACTCTCGCCGACCTGCTGCAGCGATACAAGCGCGAGGTTACGCACCTCAAACGCGGCGCACGGAATGAGGAATTTCGAATAAATCATCTGCTGCGGGAGCCGATTGTCCTCTACCGGATCTCCGTGCTGTCGGCTGGGCACGTCGCTGCGTGGCGAGATGAGCGCCTCAAGGCGGTGAGTGGCGATACCTGCATCCGCGATTTGAGCTTAATCAGCCACGTAATCGAGACGGCGCGTCGCGAGTGGGGGATTATGCTCAGCGAAAACCCCCTGAAATTTGTCCGCAAACCAAAGCCAAACCCGTCGCGTGCCCGCCGTCTCCGCGATGGCGAAGAAAGCAGGTTGCTCGAAGCGCTTGCTGTAACAAAGCCCCGCGACGCCACTGGCTGTTTCTCGGGCGAAGGTGCTAGAAATCCAATGGTTAAGCCGATCGTCGAGCTGGCTTTGCAAACAGCCATGCGGCAAAGCGAGCTGACGGGGCTTCGCTGGGACAACGTCGACCTAACCCGGCGAGTGGCCGTGCTGGCGATGACGAAAAATGGAGAGCGGCGAGCCGTCCCGCTGTCGACTCGCGCCGTTGAGATTCTCAGCGAATTACCAAAATCGGAAAGCAGCCTAGTGTTTGGCGGCGTAACTTCGGAAGCGGTCAAGCGCGCATTTCGTCGAGCGACTCATAGAGCAGGTCTTGTTGACCTACGATTCCACGATCTGCGACACGAGGCAACAAGTCGATTCTTCGAACGGAATCTGAACATCATGGAAGTGGCCTCAATTACGGGACACAAAACCCTTCAAATGCTGAAGCGGTATACCCATTTTCAGGCTGAAGAGTTAGCGCGCAAACTGGTCTAGCCTAGGTAGTATTTTGGCGGGAATTTAGCGCCAATCGCTACCCTTAGCAGCTCATCGGCGGCGGCAATATTGCCGCCATGAAACGTAAGCTTCGTCGTGAAAACGCCCTCGAAATCGGTAAGCGATTAGCTGCCGACAAGTCGAATGTACCATTCAGCCAGTCGGACACGAATTCCGGACTGGCGTGGATTCCAGCGCATCATCAATCCCAGCGATTGATGCCCAATCACTTCGCGAGGTCGTCTCTTTTCTCGCCGATACGCCGGGGGCCGCGCCGCATTCACGAAAACGCGCTACTCGTGACACGAGCAGATGCAGTCTTAAGATACAGCGGCGAGCAATTGGATGAGGCTGATGCCGATGTTTGTATGCAGCTACTGTATGCGGCTAGTTTGGTTCCGGTTGGGCACTACGTGAAGCTGAATCGTGCTTCCCTGCTGCGAGGTATGGGGCGCTGCTGCGGAAAAAAAGACTACGTTTGGCTAGAGCGCCGATTACGGGCTTTGTGCACCGGCACTCTTAGCCTTATCGTGAAAAACCCCAATGGCCAAGTCAAACTCAGCGTTGGTTCGACTATCCCATTCAGCATTTTGCAGCGCCTCGAAACGGACCCAACCGCGACGCTATTTACATTTCGCCTTGACCCTCGTTGGCCAGAAGTCTTTGGCAATCGCGAATTTATTCGATTGTGTTGGGAAAAGCGTTTGATGATTAAGCGGGGACAGGACATGGCTCGCGCACTTCAGCGGTTATTCGCAACTTCATCCGACCCCGTGCAGCGCTTCTCGCTCGAATGGTTAAAGGCGAAACTGCAATATGCCGGGCAGATGCGCGACTTTCGCGCAGCCTTACTTCGATCTATACAAGAGCTGGAACGGGTTGAGGTGCTGAAACACGGCTTTATCGGTAAAAGCACGCGCCAGAAGGATCAACTCACGGTCCATATCTCATCGGGATAGCGTCGCGGCTGATTCGGGACAGCGTCGCGCTCAATCGGGATAGCCCCGCGCTTTGTCGGGATAGCTTCGCAACTGCTCTTGGTAGTGGGTTGAATTGTCTCGAAATTTCGGTCTCCAAACCGCCTCTACCTGTTCTATATCTATCTACGGCGGAGCGCTGTGGACAAATGTACAACGCCAATCCTCGTTGGCCCTTATTAAAAGCATCGTCCGGCGGATGCGCTGCGCGCGCCGGACCGGATAGTCGGCGGGGACGTGCCGTCCCCCCATCCCGCTCCGCCCTTCGGGCTTCGCGGCCGACTCGCCCCCCTTGCCGATCGGAAAAGCGCGATCTCCAAAGGCACAGTTTTGCAGTGGGGCAGGGTAGGATTTTCCCCTCAAGTTACCGCAACTGACTACCCTGATGCGTAGAAGTGGTGGCCGATCATGGCATCTCGTTGTTGAACTAAAGGAGATGAAATGAGATTAAAGCAGCCAACCTTGGAGCAAATCGGCGAGAGAAGTGCAGTCCTTGAGTACCTCGCCAAGATGCCAAGTCAAACGTTGATCGGCCCCTACGAAGTGGCTACGATCCTCGACGTTGCGGTCACCACGATCTGCAACTCGCGGTACCGGAGCAAGTCGCTTTTCCCATCCCCCCTTGCCGAGGCAGGGACCAAATTGCGCTGGAGAACCGGCGATGTTTTCGAGTGGGTAAACCAGCAAAAGACTGAGGCTGAGGTGCGGAAATGATCGCACTTTTTCTGAAGCTACCGCTCTTCATCAAGTTCTTCGTGGCGATGATTGCCGCGTTGATCTCGCTTGCGCTCTATTTCGTTCTCCGCTCGCAAATCCACGGGCGACCAAGCGAAACAGTGGTGCGCGGGGTAAGTTTGTCAAACGTGAAGGGCCTGAATCGGCAAACGATCTCGCGCGATAAAGAAACCGCACGCCTACAGTTAAAAATTGGCGAAATTTATGTGCCAAAAGCTCTAGAGGACCGCCATGTCTTGGTCGTAGGCACAACCGGGGTTGGCAAATCCACGTTGATCCGGCATTTTCTGAAAACTATCCGCGCTCGTGGCAGCCGCGCAATCGTTGCGGACTTGGGCGCTGAATTCCGCGACGAGTTTGCTAGGGCCGGCGACAGATTCTTTCACCCCGGTGAGACGGGCTCCGTGCTTTGGAACCCAATCCACGAGATCGAGAAGGACAGCGACGTCGAACTAGTGCTTCAATCGATTGTTCCGACCGGAAACACCGATGAAGAAGAAGTCTGGCTTGGAAAGACACGCGATTTTCTAAAGGTGATTACATACGCGCTGCTGGCAAAAGGCGAACTTACTCTCTCAAATCTTCGTCGCCACGTTGTTGAAATGGGAGAGAAAGAACTGCAAAAATTCTTCGTCGAACACGGATCTCGATTTGAGCCAAATTCGATGAACTCGACGATTCGCCAAATGGCGGTTTCAGCAGTCGAAGGACTACGCTTCTCATCTGAAGCGCCAAATTTTTCTATCCGTGAGTTTGTTCGAAACGGTAAGGGCGTCCTTTATCTGTGCCCGACAAATCAAAGTCGCGCTGCAGTCTCGGGAATGATAAATGCTCTAGTCAATCTAGCGATCGCCGAGACGATGAGCTCCGCCACGGGTGCCAGATATTCCCCGATGTTTCTCATCGTAGACGAGCTTTCAAGCTTTCAGATTGGCGACCTGCAGGGTGTTCTTGAAAAAGGTCGGAAATACAACCTTACCGCAATCTGCGGGATGCAAACGATAGCTCAACTCCACCAAAAGTTTGGCCCAAATGGCTCAGCTGTCTTGATGAGTTGCTTCAGAACCAAGGTCGTTTTCAATCCCGGCGAAGCGGAGACTGCATCTTCGATGGCTATAGAACTGGGCAAGCAGGTAGTCGAACGGGATACACGCTCCCACAGCGGCGGCGGTTCGAGAGGTAGCGTATCGACAACCACTTCGAGAGTACGAGAAGAGCGCTTCGCGGTTTCACCCGAGGAACTGCTCGCGCTCGCCGACCTGACGTGTTACGTCAAATTTATCGGCGACTATCCGGTCTCCAAAACCAAAATTACGAGGGAGTAAAAATGATAATCAACGACCTAAAAGGATGCTGGAAGCGCGATGGCTCGTGGCTTGAACAGAAAATTCGCCAAGCGTCCCAGAGTGCCACCCCAAAAATTGCTCGGCGCAAAGCAATCATCGACTGCGGCGTAGAACTAAACACGGCGGAAACTAAACTATTTGACTATCTTATGAAACTTGGCAGGCTGTCCATTGATAAGCAAATGCCACGATTTCCAGTGCAACAAACGATTGACGCGAGAGCTTTCCTTCAATTTGCTTTCCCGTTTTCCCTGCCGTCGCGCATTACCGATGTTGCTAAACCCCATAGGTTGTCCCCTGAAACATGCTTGCGAGCGAGCGACAATGAGCTCCAACAGTTCCCCCCCCACAAACGAACTTTGCGCTTTCCAGGTGGGCTTACTTCCCATTTACATCCCTGGCAATTCTGCCACCCAGGATTTAGTTTTTAGTGCCCAGCCGCGCTCAGCTCCCATTGCTGCCATTCGAGAAATCTACTGGCCGTCGCCAGAACAACTGCGACTAATTGAAATTCGGCCGGGAATGTTTTATTTGGAATGTACAGATGAAGATGTCGCAATTAGCTTTCTGGGTGACAACACGAACATGAGCGAATTGTCCCGATGGCCGTTTAGCTTTCCGGTTGTGTTCGATGAAACGGTTGAGTTGCTTATCCAGCTCGGGGTGCGCATGGTGAAGCCTAATCTAACAGACATCTACTTCGCGGATAGCTTGTGGAATACAGCTTCGCTCGTTGCAAAGCATGGTCTAACTTTTGAAGAATTGAAGCGGCCGCGGAACATGTAGCAAAGATTTAAAAAACTGCAGAGCGAGCGACTTTAGACTTTCCGCTTCGCCAGTCTCGCCGACTTGGGATCGTATTCCAAGTCGGCGATCGTCCCGTCGATTACCCTTTGAACCGCTTCATCGATGACCTGCAGTGGCAGCAGAAACCACTCTTGCGGTCGGACGGGATTGCCAAATCGGTCGTGAATCGTTAGGTCTAAGCGAGCGGCTGAAAAGATGCGATGAAATAGTGTTTCGAGCTTTGTGCCGTTTATCTCTGCCAATTTATACGTGGCGACGATCTCAACGTCTGCGAGCAAATAAGTCGCTTCAAGCGCCGCGTTGGCAATTCTTGTTTCGACTTTTCCCCGCGTCACGCCGATTTTGTGAACCAACTCTCGATGCTCGGAAACAAACGGGTGCGTCGATTTACTGCGCAGCACGTAGATCGTCCCGCTGGCTTCATCACCTTCCTCCCAGTTTTCGCTGAAGAGGGGGCCAGGTGAGGGCTCAGTAATGCGCCGGCCCGCGCCATCTTTGTAGAGTGCCCGTTGGAGGGATCGGCGTAGAAGGTTACTTTCGGTCCCATTTGAGAAAATGACGCGTAGACGCGCGTCGCTTGACCCGTTGGGAGCTTTGATTGTCTCGCCGGTCGCGGCAACGTATGCGATTTGTCCGCCTAGAATAAAAAAATTTCCAGTTTCGATGGAAGCTTCTTTGATGTATGGCCGCGTTTGGCGCATTCCTTCCTTGAGGTCTTTATCGACCTTTTCAAATAAAGATTTGAATTGATTGAAATCTTCGCAGCGCGTCCGGTTGGCAATTTCCTCGGCAGCGCGGCGCTCCTCGCGTGACGTGACATGTCGCAACTTTGTGATGTCGTCGTCTGGGACGTTACTGACACCGAGTTCATTAAGTAATGCTTCATCGTCCAGTTCCTGAACATCTGCAACCTGATGATCTGTAGCGCCCGCCAGAAGCCCCTGTGTGTCGATCCCAAGCAGTAGTTGGTGTGCGTCAGGAAGAGACCGCAGCCGGTCAAGTCGAACCGCGTATAGCCGCTCGAATATATCCAACGATTCGCCATGCCGGGGGGCGTGCCCCTTTTCAGTCACGAAGCGCTGGATTTCTTCAAAGCCAGCAATTAGCCTTTCCTCGCGCGCGGTGTGCCTGCCAAGCTTTTTAGGCTCGACGCTGATGCCGAGATCGGCGAGAAGTTCTTCGTCGCTGATATCAGCCATTGCCAGCCTGCTTCTGTGCGACATATCGCGCGAACGCGGCAATGCCTTCAGCCAGTCGTCGCTCCCATGCATCTTGCGAGGTGATTTCAGGTAGTCGCCCGCGCTCCTGCTTGAATTTCTTTGCACGTTCGGCAAGTTCGCGTGCCTCCTCATAGGGGATGCTGACGCGCTTCGCCGCAATCGTAGCTTGCACCTGCTTTAAGGTTTTCTCGTCCATCGCTTTGGAGAGCACCGCATAGGCTGCGTCGAATGGATTTATGCGGTCAATCAAATCGATGTCTAGGTCGCGAACATCCATCGCAAAGCGCCGCACGCCGTCAATGAGCGCCGTGTTTGCTTTAGGTTGGTCGTCTTCCGGATCACTCAGCGCGGCAAGTTGCTGCTTTGCTTGCTGCGTGAGATTGAGGGCAGCAATCGCGCGCTGGCGGACTGCTTCCTGATCTGCAAGTTCGAGGTCCGGATACCGATCACGAACAATCTTTCCCATTTTTAGCTGGGTCAACTCCTCCGGAACAACATCCTCACGATCAAATAATCCACGCTCTAGTGCGGACTTGTCCTGCACGAATGCGGTAATGACTTCGTTTAGGTCCTCTCGGCAGATTCGACTTGCTTCAGGGCTAATTGGCGTAGCCAGTCCCTTGATCTCAACGTGATATTGCCCAGTCTTTTCGTTTACACCGATGTTGGTGGAACCTTCAACGTAACCACCTTCGCCATAATCAAAACCCGCTTTGGCACCGGCATTCTTTGGCGTAAATTCGAAGCGCGGCGCGAGAACCTGTTCCATCAACAGGCTGGCCGCGATTGCTTTCAACGTGTCATTGATAGCGTCGGCAACTGCCGCTTCAGTCGCGTCTGGTTCCGCAATTAGGTTTGTAAACTGCGACTTCTCCTTGCCCGGCGCATCTCTCGTCGCGCGGCCAATGATCTGAATAATCTCAGTGAGGCTGCTGCGATAGCCAACGGTCAAAGCGTGCTCACACCAAATCCAGTCGAAGCCTTCCTTTGCCATGCCAAGCGCGATGATGATATCGACGTGTTCGCGATTGTTACGCTGCGCAGGGTCCTTGAGGGCATTGAGAACCTTTGATCGTTTTGCAGCGTCCCCGTCGTCGACTAAGTCGGCAACCTTTATAGTCTTTCCGGTTGCCACTTCGATCGAATGGAATCCGGTAACTTCATCATCGCCTCGCCAAGTGCCAAGCGCATCCATAATTTCTTCAACTTCTTTGTGCTTATCCTTTGTGCTTTCCCGCGAGTTCACATTCGGGATGTGGACGATGGTTTTGAGCGCGGGGTTCAGCACTTTCATAATGGCGTCGAGGTACCGTCCGGTGTAGAAGAAATAGCCTATGTCCAGCGACTTCAGATACTCATAACCGTTCAACTGTTCGTAGTAGGTGTAGGTCACGCTCTCGAACTTGGCCTCATCGGCTGGGGAGAGCACCGCCTCTGCATCGCCTCGAAAGTAGGAACCCGTCATCGCGACAAGATGGACTTTGTCTCGCGCAATGAATTGGCCAAGCTGGCTGCCTAGTCGATTGTCTGGATTGCTGCTGACGTGGTGAAACTCGTCGACCGCCAGAAGCCGGTTATCGAAAGCCCCAATGCCAAGCTCCTCAACCGCCAAGCGGAACGTCGCGTGTGTACAAACCATCGCTTTGTCGTCGCTTGCCAGAAACTCACCTAAGGCTTTGACCTTTGACCGCGCGACCTTTACATCGTCAATCCCCGGTGCATTGCATAGATTCCACTGCGGCTTTACAACCCAGTCCGCGAAAAAGCCGTTTGCCGTCAAATTTTCATCCGCAAAACTGCCACCTATCGAGCGCTCAGGAACAACGATGATCGCCTGCTTCAGCCCTTGGTTATTGAGCTTGTCGAGCGCGATGAACATGAGCGCGCGCGATTTCCCAGACGCAGGCGGCGACTTGATCAGCAAGTATTGCTCGCCGCGCCGGGCATAAACGCGCTCTTGCATTGGGCGCATCCCCATGTCGTTTATTTTGGTCGAAGCGCCGGTCCTGCCAGTCGAGATTGAAACTGAGGGAACGGTCCGTTTGTTCGTGGGATTGTCCATCGTCATGCTGCCTTTCTTGTTTTAGGGCCAGATGACTTTGCCGCAGCCGTCTTTGCGTACATCTCAAACAATTTTTCCAGCCGTTCGGTGTCATTGCGGAACCGTCGTCCTATGTAGATACGTTCGATGACTTCATCGTTCTGCTCATGCGCGTGCAGCAGATCATCTGGCATGGCGTTGGGCTCGTAAAGCTCGGCAATCGTTGCGGGAAAATGAGCTTCTCGGGTGACAAGTATGTTTTCTGCGCGTGCAGTCAAATCGCTCTTATTCTGGTCTGTCAACCGAGGCATGGGAAACGTATTCCATCCCATCGTATTTGAATAGCGAAAGTCATTCTTTAGTTTTCCGCAAACTGTGGCTATCCATAAGAGGTGTAATCTGGATGCGACGATAGCGAGGTTCCAAATCGGCGCATCTAGCATAGCGAACGCTTCGCTTGTTACCGTAGATCGCTGATCAATTAGTCCTACTGGGAGGTACGGACGGTTTTCGGACGAAGTTCGTGGAACAGTAATGGTCCATCGGTTGCCGATATTCATCTCCCGCATTTGGTGCGGTCGATTGGCCATTTCATTTGCGCCGCTATCAGGGCTGGCCAGTCGCGTTGAGCGAACGTTCGCAATGCGCTGACGAATTGGTTCGATCGACATAGCTTCGGGAAGGTCGTTGTCCTCGATCCAAAGACAATAGCGGACTAGACCTCGTATGAACTCTGCGGACCCGTAGATTCGTCGGAGCATTCGAGACCGCTGATCGGGGTTGAGCCGGAGGCCGTCGGCTTCATCAGAAGACAAAAGCAAGTGCCCGCCATCGACGGACTTGTTTCCAAAGATCATCTGGCTTAACTGTAGGTCAGGGAGCCTACCCTTATCAACGACGATGTTTGGCCCAGAAATCAGGTAGGCGTTGATATTGTTGACTTCTTTGGAAACAATTTCTGCTTCATCGTTGGGTGTGTAAAGGTACCGCGCCTTGGAAGGATGATTTGAGATACCAATGATTACAACGATTACTCCAGCGTTGTGGCTAGCCAAATTGGCCCATTTGAAAGAAGTGTGCGCGAAGAAGATTTCGTGTCCTGAGCCGAAAATTAGCGGCCACAAGATTGGCACTTGCTGTCCCTGGCAAATCGAATTGGTCGCAACAAATGCCGTCGCAGCATTCGTTTTGGTCCCGTAATCCGCCGCTTTCATGAACCACCCTGCAACGTAGTCCAGCGATTTCCAGCCTTTCGTGCGGCCATCGAAAACAGCTTGAAGGTGTTGTTTTTGTTCGTCTGTTTGCCATGTCGATCCGAGATATGGCGGGTTGCCGCAAATGTAGGTCTCACCACCTTCATTTTCAAAATCGATTTCTGCCTGCTCGATGGGCGCGGTGAAAAAATCATCCGCGACAATCTTTACCGTGGTGCCCGTAGATGGCCAAATGCTTAGCCAGTCGAGCTGAAGCGCATTCCCACAGGTGATCCAATTCATGGCATCAAGAGGAAGGAATTCCGCCAAAGCTTCCTTCTGCCCTCGGTACTTAACGTCAGACTGATATTCGGCGATGATCAGTGCGAGGCGCGCAATTTCGGCAGGGAAGTCACGCAATTCAATCCCCCGAAAATTCGTCAGCTTTATTTCGGTCCTAGCGTGCGGTTCGCCGCGTCGCTGATTGATCTCGGCCTCAATGGCTCGCATTTCCTTGTACGCAATGACGAGAAAATTTCCTGAACCGCATGCTGGATCGAAGACTCGAATTTTCGACATCCGCTTTCTGAGGTTCAAAAGCGCGCGTGCGTTATCACCGGCAGCGGTTAACTGGCTGTGTAGATCGTCCAAGAATAGGGGATTCAACACCTTCAAGATATTAGGCACGCTGGTGTAGTGCATCCCAAGGGTGCCGCGCTCTTCGTCGTCTGCCACCGCCTGAATCATCGACCCGAAGATGTCAGGGTTAATCTCGCGCCAACTGAGTCGGCCTGCGTTGAGCAGGTAATTCCGCGCCATCTTGGTGAAATGTGGCACATCCGTGCTGCCCGAGAAAAGTCCGCCGTTCACGTACGGGAAGCCGTCTGCCCAGGTCGGAATCTTTTCCGATTCCCTCTTGCTGCGCTCGGTATTCATCGCGCGAAAGAGTGTGCTCAATACATCATGCGTATTTGAGGAGTCCGCCGCACTCATCCGGTCGATGGTCTTTGTGAAGAGTCCTTCCCCATTAAAAATGCCGGTGTCCTCCGCAAAGAAACAGAAGATTAGGCGCGCCATGAAGTGGTTCATGTCGTGCCGCCGCGCGGCGGTTGCCCATTCCGGGTCGCCCTTTAACAGCTCGACATAGAGCTTATTCAGGCGGCCGGTAGCCCGAACATCGATCGGGTTGTTTTTGATTTCTTTGACTGTGGAGATACCCGCCAGCGGCAGGAAAAAGCCAAAGTGTTTCGGGAACTCCTGAAATTCCGATGCAATCGGATCGCCAGTCGAAGTTTCTTCAGCTTCGAGCGTCACGCCATCTGTCGCGAGAATGAATTTCGCTTTGGCGGACGCCGTCCTCGGGCTTTCCCGCAGCAACTTCAGCGTTGCGCTAACTCGGCCGGTCTCGCAAACCGAGATATGAATGTTGTTGCGCTGGAGCACCCCACCAGGAAGGTCAGACGCGTTCGAGTCGCCTTTACGCAGGCGGTTGACCGTGGTTTCTTTGTTGCCAAACGCCGTTAGGAACTGGAACGGAAACTCGGCGGCATTGAATGGCTCACGCGCGAGATTCGATATGGCTTCTTCGATTTCTACGGCATTCATCTTATTGTTTTACCCAAATGACCTAGCGGAAAGCGACGCTCCAAGTGTCCGCATTATCGCCGGATTGCATCCGGCGCTTGACGCGTTGGCATTGGATTTTGAATCGATCTCTGCACAGAGTTCGATGGCAGTCGGGGACGCCATACGGCGGGGTGGTGTTGAAAACTCGACCCCAGGAGCCCGCTTTTTACTGGTGTTGCCGACCGTTCATTCCAACTGTGAATGACGCGTAGGCGCAGCACGCATGGAGCAGGCGATACCCAGCCCGTGGACATCGAGACACGGCATTGGGTGAGTTGCGACAGAAAAGCTGCGAGATTTTGCGCGCACTGCGCGCCCGCTTTGAACATTCGTGCCCGGTGCAAGGTCGACCAATTGACGACACTGCAAAAGCGGGCATAATGTGGTGGTGTCCCCATTTTTGCGCCTGCTCGAACCGCCGAAGGGCGGGGCGTGCGGGGGCTCAAATGGGGTGGCGTTAGCCAAACCACGCGAGGCGATTGCGAGGCTGGCGCGCGGCGTCGATAACGTTGTCCACTGGCAAAGCCAGGGGGCAAGGTGGAGACAAAGCGGGACAGGCGAGTCAATGGCCTCGCTTACATTCGATCAACGAAGCGGCGAATCCGACAAAAACCATGACCGGCAAAATTGCGAGCGAGACGGCGGGGCAAAGCGACAAGACAGCGCTGTTTTCTGCCGTGCGTCGTGCCCGCGAGCAGTGTGCAGGCGTCATGGCGAATCCACGAAGCGAGAAGACGCAGCAGCAGTACCAAGCTGCGGTTGCGCGGCTGGAGGCCAACTCGCTGACGCCCGAAAGCGCGACAAACACCGCTGCCGGATTCTATTTTTATCGGGCGGCGTGGGCTTACGTGCACGCCAAGCGGGTCGCGGATTTGCTGACCGAGGCGGATCGCAAGGCAAAGTCCCACGATGATGCTGGCTGGCGCGAGTGCGTTCAGGCGATAAGCGCGGCGTCGGCGCAATTGGAGAAGTACAAGCCAGACCCAGACTTGAAACGGCGAGATGCCGGTATTCCGGGTGATTGGGCTATTGAAGTTGAACGGCGCGTCGCCCGTGGCGAGACGGCAGTTAAGGCGAATTCGAAGCGCAAAGCGCTGCGCGGCCTAGAAGCAAACTGGCAGGACCAAATATTGGCGGTGGCTGGCCATCGCTACAAAGATACCGTAGCTGTGTTGGCGCTATCCGGTGCGCGACCGAGCGAGTTCGAGTCAGGGATTCGCGTCAAGAAATCGACCAGCGGCCAAGTCGTTATCGAAATTCGCGGTAGCAAGACCCACGGCGGGAAATTTGGGCAAGACCTCCGGACCCTAACAGTAGACGCGACCAGTTCAAATTGCGGGAAACACCTGTTGGCACAATTGGAAGCCAGCCGCGGCGAACTGGTGGTCACGGGAGACGCGAAGAGCATCTCTCGCCGCGTTGGCGAGTATGGTCGAGCGGCTTTCCCGAAAAAGCGGGATGCGGTAAGCGCGTATGCTTTTCGGCATCAGGTGGCTGCGGATCTGAAAGCGTCTGGCTTGCCTGACGCCGAAATTAGCACTGCGTTAGGGCACTGCAGCGACCAGACCAAGCGGTTTTATGGCGCTAAACAGTCGGCGCGCGGCGGATCAATCGTTTCAGCAATTGGCAGTCGTGAGGTCCGCCAACTCACGCGCGCGAAAATCCTTTCGCTAGAAAACAGCCGGGAAAATCTGCGTGAGCGCGGAGACGGGATCGAATATGGCCGCTCGCGCGGACAATAGTGAAATAACACCCTAGATGTCTTGATGGTCGCCGGGGGCGGTCGCTATGCTTTAGAAGTAGGGCTTAGCAACCAACGCGCAGGAGACCATATGCCGCGTTCCAAAATTACTAAAAAGAGTCACGGACTCGTTCATGAGTGCATCCGATTAACTGGGGTGTTTTTTTGGCAATTCGTTAAGGAGCGAGAGCGAGAAGCCGCCCGTTCCTTTCAAGTGGCTATCGAAACTAGTCATCGCAGGCCGAGCGGACGAAGGGACGGCAGCTGGCCGGAAAAGAACACGACACGAGCTTGGGGTCAGCTAGAAGGGCGCAATGCTGCACTCATCGCGGGTGGGGATTTCTCTGACACTCAGCGCCTCGTTGCCATCGCTTTTCAAGAAAACTTTATTGAAGAATGGGAGGCTCGTGCCTTTTTTGACCTCTTTAAATTCTTGTACAAGCTGGACCACGAGCGCGCGAATTTTTCAGGGGTTGCTATTGATGCCTGCGATGTACTGTGTGATGTCGCCGATCTGCCAGCCGATGCGGCTCGGCAATGCAGGTGGGCAGAATTGTTGTCGGGCGCTAAGCGTCCGCCAGAAATGCCTCATGCAGAATCTCATTTGCAGAAAATTGCGCTGCGGCTGGTTACGCGCGTTTGTAGGCTCACTAGCCTGCTTTCAATTGCTACCGAACCGTTCGAGGTTTACCAGCCCCGCGGCTGGGAAGACGTAGCTCAATTTCGTCAACGAGAAACGTTGTTTGCGGAGCATCGTTGGTTGAAAGCGATGCACAAAGCTTGGATGCAGAACCACAATGCGCGCGTTGCCATAAAGTGAAAAACAAAAGACAATTCATAATCTCGGAGCACTCTAAAGTTCGGTTTTCGGCCAAAGAGTTAAAGCAAAGAATAATTTTTGGAAGACTAAATGGCGTTTTTGGACACCCCAGAAAATGTGCAATTAAAGCGCTTTCGGCGACGCCTTCGATCCAAGGAAAAGCTGCGACGCCGAAACCGTCTGAAGCATGCATCGCCTTACACAAACACAGGCAGTCGCCGACGGTTTCGGGGAAATAACTTTAAAGGGGATTACTTAGATATCGTGGTTCCTGAAACGCTGAATCTCGTTCATATGCATGCGGAAACTGTGGCATTTATTCAGTCGTTTTGGCACTCGGTACGCTCTAGCAAAAACCGCATTCGGTTGATATTCGACGATACGAAGTCAATCCAGCCAGCGGCGTTGTTGCTTTTGCTTGCATACATTGACCGAGCGCGTATCCTATACGGAACTGCTCATGTGACCGGAACTTATCCAAAGAGTCCCCGCCTTCATCGAGCTTTAGTGGATACAGGATTTTTTTCCCTGTTGAGAGTAAATCCTCGGTCCCCTCAGACACGCGTGACCAACGCCGTACGGTACATACCTTTCATTTCCGGCGTGACCTTAGCTAACGATGCAAGTCGGAAGCTTCGTGAGGCGCTGATGGGTGAGGGAATGCAAATGAGCATTGCTGCAAGGAAAAAACTGTATCGCGCCGTGACTGAGGCAATGCTAAATGTCGTCCAGCACGCATATCCAAAGGAAACTCAGTTTGATTTGCGTGTTCGAAAAAAGTGGTGGTTAGCAGGCAGTGTCAACCTAAAGGAAGATCGGTTGCAAATATTGTTCTGCGACCTCGGGGTTGGAATTCCAAAAACGTTACCCAAGTTGTATGCATGGGAAAAAATACGGTCGGCTTTATCAATCTTGCCTGGCGTAAATCCAAATGATGGGCAAATGATAGAAGCCGCTATGATCATTGGGCGGACAAAGACTCGTCAGTCTGAGCGGGGGCGAGGTCTAAACGATCTTCGAAGATTTGTTGAATTGGTGAGCTCAGGAGAGCTGAAAGTTTTCAGCGCCTCTGGCGTGTACACTTTCCAGAGTGGGGGAAATGAGTCGATAGTCAATTACGGCAATTCAATCGGTGGAACTCTGATCAAATGGACTGTACCGTTATCGAGCGTGACAAATTGGTCTCCCGAGCCGGATGGAGGATTGATTGATGAAAACGAAACAACTTAACGTTGCACTTGACTTTAGCCCTGAACCTGCGGGCAGGTATCCGGAAGATGGGCCCTTTAACGGGCAGAGATTTCGTGAAGAGTTGCTTGTTCCTGCGCTTGTGGATAATGACGAAGTCTGTGTGAACTTTGACGGTACCGAAGGCTATGGGTCTTCATTTTTAAATGAGGCTTTTGGCGGGATTACCCGTTTGGAACTGTTAAGTGAGCACACCTTACGCGAAAAGCTTCGCATCGTTTCGGAGGAGGATCCTTCAGTAATCGACGAGATTTGGCAGTACATTGGCGAGGCGGCAGGCATGAGCCAACTGCGTCGATCAGGAAAATAAGGGCTATGGGGCCTTTGACTTGGACAGTTTTAGCCGGATTGGCAACAGCTGGAGCTTGGTTCTACCGAAATTGGCAAGACCGTCGCAAAGAAGAGAGAAAAGACGTCAGGAACTCCATTGATGCGATCGTCAAACTTATTGAAGAGGTTGAGACCGCAGCCGACGCGTATTACGCCGCGGCTGCTGACGATGTCCGCTGCCCTGACCTAGCACATACGATACGGACTAAAACGAAGTACATCGGGAGAAAAGTGCACCAACTTACTCTGCATCTGGGTGAGACTAATCTTGCGGGACTCTCGTTTAGATTCCGGCAGGCGGTTTCGGGAGGAGACTTTGATTCAGCGGAGCGGGCTGGACGGCCGGCATCCGCCCCCATTTTTTCCGACATTGCTGCGGCAGCTACACGGCTTACTGACGAGATGGAGCGTGCATTTAAGGCAAGCTTTGACAACTAGGTCGGCGCGGTAACTTTGATAGAAAGAGCGCGCTGCGTGCACAGCGCGCGCGGCAGGAAAATTGGGCCAATTTTGGGCCAAACGTGCAGCGACCAGTGGCGGTCAGCGGCGATTGTAGTTTGACGAAATCACTGATAAAATAACGACTTATCTGATGACAGCGATGCCGTCAGACACACCGAATCCGTTTGACATGGTGGGGGTCGTTGGTTCGAGTCCAATTGCGCCTACCAATTCTGATGACGAGACGATAATGGTTATGACACCGCTGACTACGCTGGAAAGGTTGATTCGCTAGCCGCGCGGCGTGGTTTGGTCTTGTTCATTCACAAAAAAGCGCGGCCACCAGCCGCGCTTTTTTGTTTTTAGCGCGGCGGTCGTAAGTTGTGCCAGCACTTTTTTGTTTTTAGCGCGGCGGTAGTAAGTTGTGCCAGCACTTTCTTTTGCCAACAGTTTCTTCGAGGTTTCAACATGGTTTCGATCACACTCCCCGACAAGTCAGTCCGACAATTCGACGCGCCAGTCACCGTCGCCGAAGTTGCGGCAAGTATCGGCGCCGGTCTCGCCAAGGCCGCCTTGGCCGGCAAAGTCGACGGTAAGGTGGTGGATACCGGCTACTTGATCGAGCAGGATGCAGCGCTCGCCATCGTGACCGATAAAGATGCCGAAGGGTTGGAAGTCATTCGGCATTCAACCGCCCACCTGCTGGCCTACGCGGTGAAAGAGTTGTTTCCCGAGGCGCAGGTGACAATCGGCCCGGTTATCGAAAACGGCTTTTACTACGATTTCTCCTACAAACGACCGTTTACGCCGGACGACCTTGCAGCCATCGAAAAGAAGATGTCCGAACTCGCCAAGAAGGATGAGAAGGTCACGCGCAAAGTGCTGCCACGAGATGACGCGGTGGCGTATTTCAAGGGGATCGGTGAAGCCTACAAGGCGGAAATCATCGCCTCGATCCCTGCCGACCAAGACGTCTCGCTATACACCGAAGGCAGCTTTACCGATTTGTGTCGCGGCCCGCATGTGCCATCAACGGGCAAGTTAAAAGTTTTCAAGATCATGAAGGTTGCGGGTGCGTATTGGCGCGGGGACGCCAAAAACGAGATGCTACAACGCATTTACGGAACGGCTTGGGCGAAAAAAGAAGACCAAGAGCAGTACCTCCACATGCTCGAAGAGGCCGAGAAACGCGACCACCGCAAGCTGGGCAAACTTCTCGATCTGTTCCATATGCAAGAAGAGGCGCCGGGCATGGTGTTTTGGCACCCCAAAGGCTGGTCGGTGTGGCAGCAAGTCGAGCAGTACATGCGTAAGGTGTACCAAGATAACGGCTATCAAGAAATCCGTTGTCCTCAGATCCTGAACCGTTCGCTGTGGGAAAAGACCGGGCACTGGGATAACTACCAAGACAATATGTTCACCACGGAGTCAGAGAAACACCAGTACGGCATCAAACCGATGAACTGTCCGGGGCACGTCTTGGTGTTCAACTCGGATCTGCGCTCCTACCGTGACTTGCCATTGCGTTACGGTGAGTTTGGCTCATGCCACCGTAATGAACCCTCTGGCGCGCTGCACGGCATCATGCGGGTGCGCGGCTTTGTGCAGGACGACGGCCATATTTTCTGCACCGAAGACCAGATTCAGCAGGAGTGCACTGACTTCAATCGATTGGCGCTTGCAGTCTATAAAGACTTTGGATTCAAAGACATTGCGATCAAGATTGCGCTGCGACCCGATAAGCGCGTGGGATCGGATGAAACGTGGGACCGCGCGGAAAATGCGCTCAGGAATGCGCTGACAACGTGCGGCGTGACGTGGGAGGAATTGCCAGGTGAGGGCGCTTTCTATGGTCCCAAAATTGAGTATCACCTCAAGGATTCGATTGGCCGGTCGTGGCAGTGCGGCACCATGCAGGTTGACTACAACACCGCCAGTCGCTTGGGCGGGGAATACGTGGATGCCCACAGCAATCGAGTAGCACCCGTCATGCTGCATCGGGCGATTGTTGGCTCACTTGAGCGATTTATCGGGATCTTGATCGAAAACCACGCGGGTGCGTTGCCGGTTTGGTTAGCGCCGGTTCAAGTCGTGGCGATGGACGTGACTGAAAACCAAGCCGGGTATGTTTCCGAGGTTGTGGAAGGCCTCAAAGCGGCTGGAATCCGGGTCCAGGCTGATTTGCGGAACGAGAAAATTTCCTATAAAATACGGGAACATAGCTTGCAAAAAGTACCCTATCAGTTGATTCTGGGCGATAAAGAAATGCAGGCCAAGACTGTGACCGCACGGCTCCGGGATGGCAAAGGCGGTGGTGAAAATCTCCCCCCAATGTCGCTTGAAGATTTCGTATCTCGCGTAAAAGAGGAAGTGGCGGCGAAACACTAGCCGTCATCATTCGTTTGCGTAACGTGTTTTAGCCCTTGAGGCGGCCTTTGCAGGTTGCCCAAGATTGTCGTTAATGTTTAGGAGAGTTCTATCGCTACCGAAAAAGAAGTTCGAATCAATTCGGAAATTCGCGGCATTCCGGAGGTTCGATTGCTTGGCCCAGAAGGCGAGCAAATTGGTATTGTGAGTCTGATGGACGCACAGCAGCGCGCCGAAACAGCAGAGTTGGATTTGGTGGAGATCGCGCCTACCGCGAAACCACCGGTTTGCCGGATCATGGATTACGGCAAATTTAAGTACCACGAAGCTAAGAAAGCGCACGAAGCCAAACTGAAGCAGAAGCAGATTCAGGTTAAGGAAGTGAAATTCCGTCCCGGTACTGACGATGGTGACTACAACATCAAGGTGCGCAACCTGAAGCGGTTTCTGGAAGACGGCGATAAAACAAAAATCACGTTACGTTTTAGAGGGCGTGAAATGGCGCACCAAGAGTTGGGTTTGCAGCTTTTGAAGCGGGTTGAGGCAGATTTAGCGGAACTGGGGCAGGTCGAACAGTTTCCAAAGATGGAGGGCCGTCAGATGGTGATGATGGTTGGTCCTCGCAAGAAAACTTAATTTTTCGGTTTTAAGAGGGGCGTCTCCTCGGCAGCACTCAGGCGCAAGTTGTAAGTCATAAAACAAGCCGACTTCAGGTTCAAAGTGTGGATAGGTTCCACCACCTGCTGCGGTAAGGCTACTCAGGAAACATCATGCCAAAAATGAAAACCAAGAGCGGAGCAGCCAAGCGCTTTAAAGCGCGTGGATCTGGCTCGATCAAACGCTCGCAGGCGTTTAAACGCCACATTCTCACCAAAAAGACGACGAAGTCTAAGCGTCAATTGCGTGGGACAACCGAAATTCATGCAACTAACATGGGCCACGTCCGTGCGATGTTGCCCTACGCGTAAGGGAGTCCGCCATGCCTAGAGTTAAACGTGGTGTCACCGCCCGCGCCCGTCACAAGAAAGTCCTAGACCAAGCCAAGGGATTCCGCGGCCGCCGTTCTACCGTCTTCCGTATCGCTAAAGAAGCGGTAATGAAGGCAGGACAATATGCTTATCGTGACCGTCGTAATAAGAAACGCGTATTCCGTTCATTGTGGATTGCTCGTATCAACGCCGCAGTGCGTGATGGCGGCATGACCTACTCGGCATTCATGAATGGCTTGAAGAAAGCCGCCATTGAAGTCGACCGTAAAGTCTTGGCTGACTTGGCGGTGATGGACAAACCCGCTTTTGCGCGATTTATCGAGCAAGCCAAAGCCGGGCTTGCCGCGTAATCGCAAATTAACGCAACGCAAAAGGCCCGCAGCAGCGGGCCTTTTTGTTTATGTTCATGCAGGCTGTGAAGTTATTCGCCGTGTTGCAAGCTGCGTATCCATGCAAGCGGCGAATCAAGAAAGAAACCATGACTCTCGACGAAATCCTTGCTGACGCTAACGCGACCTTAAGCGCCGTTGCTTCGCTGCCTGAGCTGGAACAAACCAAAGCCAAGTTCCTCGGCAAGACCGGCTCATTGACTGAACAACTTAAAGCCTTGGGCAAGTTGCCGCCGGAAGAAAAGAAAGAAGCGGGCGCGGCAATCAACGCCGTGAAAGGGCAGGTTGAGGCGTTGATCAACGCCGCCAAGGCGCGCGTCTTGGATGCCGAACTTCAAGCAAAGCTGGCGGCAGAATCGATCGACGTCACGCTGCCGGGGCGTCGCATTGGCTCTGGTGGACTGCATCCTGTGACACGCACGCAGGAGCGTATTGAAGCCCTGTTCGCAAGCATGGGGTTCAGTGTTGCCGATGGCCCTGAAATTGAAGACGACTACTTCAACTTCACTGCGCTCAACACGCCGGAGAATCATCCTGCGCGTTCGATGCACGATACTTTCTACGTTGAAGGCTCGAAGAATCTGCTTCGGACGCACACATCGCCAGTGCAGATTCGCTACATGCAGAGCCACAAGCCGCCGATTCGCATCATTTGCCCGGGACGCGTCTATCGCTGCGATCACGATGCGACGCACTCGCCGATGTTTCACCAGCTCGAAGGCCTGTGGGTGGAGGAGGGGATCAGCCTTGCCGATCTCAAAGGCACGCTGACCCAATTTCTCAGCGCATTTTTCGAACGTGACGACATGCAGATTCGTTTTCGTCCGTCCTACTTCCCGTTTGTCGAACCTGGCGTTGAAGTCGACATGGAGTGGGGGAAGGTGAAAGACAGCACAGGCGGCAAGATCAAGTGGTTGGAAATTGGTGGTGCGGGCGTTGTGCATCCGCAGGTGCTCCGAAATGGCGGTATCGACCCCGAAAAGTATTCAGGCTTCGCGTTTGGCATGGGGCTCGACCGGCTCGCCATGCTGAAGTACGGCGTGAATGACTTGCGCTTGTTCTTCGAGAACGACCTCAAGTTTCTTTCCCAATTTCGCTAAGAGTTGATGACATGAAAGTATCGGTAAATTGGTTGAAAGAATTGGTTGCCGTGGACCTCACTGTGGAAGAGATCGCTCACAAGCTGACGATGGCGGGACTTGAAGTTGAAGAGCAATCGCCTGTCGCGGCGGCGTTTCACGGCATCGTCGTAGCCGAGATCAAATCGGTCGCGCCGCACCCGAATGCCGATAAGTTGCGCGTGACCGAAGTGGATGCGGGCACCGGTGCGCCGCTACAGATTGTATGTGGTGCGCCGAACGTTGCCGCCGGTATGCGTGTGCCGTGCGCCATGGTCGGCGCGGTGTTGCCTGGCTTGGAGATTAAGCAAGCCAAGTTACGCGGTGTCGAATCCAACGGTATGCTCTGCTCGGCCAAAGAGCTTGGGCTCTCCGATGACCACGGCGGCCTGCTGGCGTTATCCCCTGATGCCCCGATTGGTCTGGACATTCGAGAGTACCTAGATCTCAATGACGTGGTGCTAACACTAAAGATGACCCCCAATCGTGGCGATTGTCTGTCCATGATTGGTATCGCACGCGACCTTGCGGCGATTACCGGTTCGCAACTTCGTCTACCAAAGACCGAACCTGTCGCATCGACCGGCACTGTGCAACGCACGGTAGCGATTTCTGCGCCGGCTGCCTGTGGGCACTATCTGGGTCGGGTCATTACTTCGATCAACGCCAAAGCGACCACCCCTGAGTGGATGAAACGACGTCTTGAGCGTGCGGGTTTTCGCTGCATCTCGCCATTAGTCGATATCACCAATTATTTGACGTTGGAACGCGGTCGTCCCATGCACGCATTCGACCACGACAAACTCACCGGCGCAATCAATGTGCGTTTCCCTAACGTGGCCGAAGAGATGAACCTGTTGAATGAGCAACGTGTGGTACTTGCGCCAGATATGTTATTGATCACCGATGACGCGGGACCGATTGCAATGGGCGGCGTGATGGGGGGGCTTGAATCGTCGGTAACCGATGCCACCACCAGCATTTTCTTCGAAGCCGCCTATTTTGATCCCGATGTGATCAAAGGCAAAACGCGGAACCTCGGCATTAACTCTGACGCGGCATATCGTTTTGAACGCGGAGTTGACCCGGCCTCCGCCCGCGACGGCATGGAATACGCCACTAGGCTTGCCGTGGAGATATGCGGCACCGCCGATACAAAAGTGGGGCCAATTACGGAAGCCGTCGGGCAGCTTCCCGTGCGGCAACCGGTCAGCGTCCGAGCCGCACGCGTCTGCCACCTCATCGGGATGCAAATCCCAATCAGGCAGATGACGACGATTCTGGAAAAACTTGAGTGTGCGGTCGTCGTTGAAAACGACGTGTTTCAGGTAACACCGCCGAGTTATCGTTTCGACCTGAATCATGAGGAAGACTTTGTCGAAGAGATCGCACGCATCAATGGATATGAAAATGTGCCGGCGACGCCACCGAAGGCAACGGTGCCGATTACGGCTATTGCTGAGGCTACGCACAGTCGAAGTGCATTGCGACATGCAGCCGCTGCAATGGGCTACCAAGAGGTCATCAACTACAGTTTTGTCCCAGAGGAGCGGGAAAACGGGCTGATGGGGAACGCTGCGCCGGTACGTGTGGCGAATCCAATTTCGGCACACATGAGTGTGATGCGCACCAGCCTGCTCGGCGGACTAATCGAGTCGCTCCAGCACAACCTCAACCGAGGGGAGTTACGCGCCAAGTTTTTTGAGATTGGCCGATGCTTCACCAGTGCCGAGGCGGATTTGGCAAACCAGCCAGAGCGTATGGCTGGGCTGGCCTATGGTGCAAGGTTCCCGGAGCAGTGGGGCGAGGATAAAGCGGAAAAAGCCGACTTCTTCTCGGTAAAGGGGGATGTTGAAGCACTACTTGCTCGGCATGTTTGCAGGTTTGTTCCGTTGCGTCACAACGCCCTCCACCCCGGGCGTAGTGCGAGCATCGTTATCAATGAAATAGAAGCGGGTTGGATAGGCGAACTTCACCCGCGCTGGCAGCAACACTTTGACCTACCAATGGCGCCAGTTGCCTTTGAAGTCGACCTCGCTGCGATTTCGGTCGGGTCGGCGCCACGCTTTCACCCCATCTCAAAAATGCAAGCCGTTCGCCGTGACGTTGCTCTTTTGGTCGACGATAGCGTGCCGGTACAAGCCATGATTGACCACTTTTTGGCACTCAAAACAGCCAATTTAGTCGATCTTATGTTGTTTGATGTTTACCGTGGCCAAAACCTCGATTCTAGGGAAAAAAGCCTTGCTTTCCGTATAGTTATGCAAGATACTGAGAGGACTTTAACAGATGTGGAATGCGACACAGTTGTTGCTAAATTTGTTGAAGTAATGTCTCATAAGTTCGGTGCAAAACACAGAAAATAAAGAGAAAAGTCAGATGACATTGACAAAAGCAGAGCTTGCTGACTTGATGTTCGAAAAAGTTGGGTTAAACAAGCGCGAAGCCAAAGATATGGTTGAGTCTTTTTTCGAAGAAATCCGCATGGCGCTCGAACGAGGGGACAGCGTCAAGCTGTCTGGTTTTGGTAATTTTCAGCTTCGCAACAAGCCACAGCGGCCAGGCCGCAACCCAAAGACTGGAGAAGAAATTCCGATCACAGCACGCCGTGTTGTGACATTTCATGCCAGCCAAAAGTTAAAGACCCTTGTGGAGAAGTCCTTTAATGGAAACAAAACCCTCCAATAGTCTCCCCACCATCCCTGCGAAACGCTACTTCACCATTGGTGAAGTTAGCGATCTTTGTGGCGTGAAGCCGCACGTCCTGCGGTACTGGGAGCAAGAATTTACCCAATTAAAACCGCTGAAGCGTCGTGGCAATCGCCGCTACTATCAGCACCACGAAGTACTCCTGATTCGGCGGATTCGCGAATTGCTCTATGAACACGGGTTTACCATCAACGGTGCCCGCAACCGGCTTGATACCGTTGAGGCGTCGTTGGCCGCACCGAGGCAAGCCTTGCCGCATACACCAAACCGAGTATTGGAGATGCGCGAAGTCCGAAGCGAGCTGAAGAGTATTTTGACGATGCTGGGGAGCCCCTAGCCGTTTAATAGACAGTCGGAGCGTGGCGCAGCCTGGTAGCGCACTTGCATGGGGTGCAAGGGGTCGCAAGTTCGAATCTTGTCGCTCCGACCAATCGATCCACCAACAATGCCTAACCCACTCGGTTGGGCATTGTTTTGATCGCGGCGAGCCGCTTTCAAACGCGCCCCATGAAATGTTCAGGCTAGACCAGAGCCTCCAGCAACACGAGCAGCAGTAGCGTCCCCACCAAATAGACAACTAACCACCAGGCTTGTTTGTCGATTTCGCCGGGCACTGTATTCCATTTACCTTGGGTGGTCGCACGGCCTTCGTTGGCAAAACGTGCACGCTGCCCGGGGATCGAGTAAGCCGACCATTCGGCCTGTTTGCCGTCTAGCATTCGGCTCATGCTCCAGCCGACAATGGTGGTGATGGCACCGCCAATCAAACAGAACCACGGCCACGCAATGCGCGTCTGTGTGGCCACATACCAAATGATGGCAAAGCCCGCGACGACGCCGACCATTAAGCCGCGTTCGGTGGTGTGTTTCGAAAAAAAGCCGAGCGCGTACATCCCCAACTTTGCGCCGACAAAGTAACTGCCGATTTTGCTAATTACTTCCAGAATCGAGCCGTCGCTGCGGGTGTAGAGAATCGCTGGGAAAATGATCAGGACTGCCCAAAAAACAGTCGCCCAGCGCGTCGCCAACAAGTAGTGTGCGTCGGATTCGTCACGCTTGAAGTAACGTTGGTAGAAGTCCACCACACTTGCAGTAGCCATGGAATTAAACGCTGAGCTCAGTGTTGACATGGAGGCCGCAAGCACCGCTGCGGCCAAGATGCCCAACAACCCGGGTACACCCGAATCTGCGGCAAATTGCAGAATGATTTCGTTGTTGTTGGCAAACGGCTTACCGCCGTAGTAGCCGTATGCGAGTACACCGATAAAAAAGAACAAAAAATAAATTGGAAACGCAGCGTACCCCATCAGCAGATAAGCTTTCTTCGCTTCACCGATGGTTGCTGCACCCAGCGTACGTTGCACCATCATTTGGTTTGCGCCATAAACCGTGATGTGAAATAGGGTCATGCCAATCAGGCCAGACCAAATTGTGGTCGAGATCGTGATGTCGGGTGCTGGGTTCATCGCATTGAGCCGTCCCAGCGATTTAAGGTTTGCCAGCACCTCAAGAATGGGGACTGGCATGGCGACAATCAACGCCACCATGATCACGATCGCGCCACCAAACAACACAACGGCCTGAAACACGTCGGTCCAAATCACTGCCAACATGCCGCCCATCGTGGTGTAAATGAGCGCCATGACGGTAATGAGCACAATACCCGCCGGAACCGAGATGCCGGTGATGAATTGCAACACCAGAGCAGTAGCGTACAAAATCGCGCCGGTTGAAAGCCCTTGAGTGACGAGGAAAATGGTCGACATTACTGCGCGTGAGGTCGGGCCGAAGCGCCGCTCTTGGTAATCGTAAATCGACGCCACGCCACTCGCATAAAAGAACGGCAGGAAAAAACTTGTCACCAGCAGAATCACAATCGGGTAATTGAGATGGATCGCCAGTGCGGCCAAACCGTCCTTGTAAGCCCATGCTGGCGCACCAAGGAACGACAACGCGCTAATGTAAGTTGCAATCACCGATAAGCCAATTGCCCACCACGGCGTGCGACCGTTACCGATGTTAAATTCCCGCGCGGTGGTGACCTTGCCGCCGACGAGGTACCCGAGAACCAAATTGCCCAATAAAAACGCGATGAGAATAGACCAGTCGAGCACATCAAATTTCATATTGGTTAACCCCTTGGTGGACGGCGAGCACCGCAAGCGCGAAATTCACCCACGCAGCAGGTTTACAGAAGTGCCCAGAAACGAAAGTCATTTATACACGGACATCTTCAGCCACTTTTGTCTGAAAACGCCCGCCGATACTGGAGAGCCAAGCTTGAAGAATCGCCGCTGTCTGTAATGGTTGCTCAAGCGGCGCGAGATGTCCGGCCTCACCGATTAATCGAAATTGCACTTGTGGCATCAGTCCGGTCATCTGCCTGTGTTGGGCTGGCGGGCACAACAGGTCGAATTCTCCACACGCAACGAGTGCTGGTTTGTTAATGGACGGGAGCAGCGGCCAATAGTCGATTCTCATCGCCAGCGCGGCGGACTGCTTTGTCAGTGTGGTGAGTCCAGCATCCAACGCCATGGCCAACACGGTCGTTTCGACAACTGGTGACACTGCGCGTGGGAAGTAGCTGGGCAATAAGTGGGATCGCACCAAGGTCTGTAGGCCGTTGGGGCCGGCAAGGTGCGCTTGGTCGAGCTGGTGTTCGCGTGCGCGACGCCTGGCCTCGGTATCAGCGCCGGGATTGGTGTCAAACAACGCTAATGCAGCGATACGCTCCGGCGCTAATCGCCACATCTCAAGGGCCACGATGCCGCCCATCGAGACACCAACCGGAACCAACAACCCGCTGGCGGCTGATAACGCGCGCGCGGCCATCTCCGCCACACGATCTAGTGCGCCAAAATCGACAAATTGCGTCCGCCATTGCGGATCAAGGCGCTCGGCGACGGGCTGCCAGACGCGTAAGTCGCACAAGGTGCCAGGAAGCAAGACCAGCGTCGGTGTTGTCACATTCATCGAACGTGTTCAGGCCAACACAGCGGCGGCTACCGCTGCCGTGTGTGGACGCACGACAAAAACTTCAGCGTCGTGACTTGCCTCTAACCATCTTGCTGTATTCGCGGGTGCGCTGAAGGTGTCGCCGGCCGCGAGGGCAACAAATGCGTCGCTACCGAGCACGTCGGCATTTTTCGCACGCCAATCGAGGCGACCACGATGGACTAACAATACTTCGCTCGCGTTAACTGAATATGCGGCGCTACGCGCACCAGCCTTTAAGGTCAGGCGTCGAACGGTGAATCCATGCGTACTGGTAATGGGTGCCGTGTTGTGGGCATCGGCAAGAATCACGGCTGCATCTTCGACGCCCTCGGCGTTCAGCGGCGAGGTGTGGTCGGTAACCAGATTGGTACCGCGGGCGACGTTGGCAAACATTTCTGCCGCCGTGGGAACCCGGATATATGCAATCTCATCGGCGCGAGAAGGGCGCACCGCCACGTCGTTAACAGGAATACTCTCGCCTAGTGTGGTGTCAACCAAGCGCCCGCTTTCTAGCAGCACCAAGCCATGGCCGCGCGCCTTTTCGATCACATGTGGCGCCCAATGCACGCGACCAGGGTCGTCGCCACCGAGAACCGCAAACATAAAGCCGATGTCGTCGCCGACGTTCTCAAACCCGCGAAAGACATGAATCGGAATCGAGATGGTGTCGCCCGGCTGCAAAACAACTTCACCCGCGTCGCCGTGTTCACCCCAAAAAAATCGCCATGTGCCCGTGTGGATGATGAACACTTCCGCACTGTCGTGGCTGTGCAGCGAGTTGGTGCAACCCGGCGGTTGTCGTGCCGCGCCGATGTTAAAACCATGCGGCTCCCGGATATGTACATGTTGCTGCGGGTTTTCTGCCACACCGGGGCCGATGATGGTGAAGTTTTCCTTCTGATCGCTGCCGGGGCTGCGGGCATCAATAAAGGCGTTGGTGCACGGAATTAGCTCAGCGTAATGCACCAGCCGCTCTGCCAGCCGAGTCGATAACAACGGCGTCGCATTCATGACAAGGCCCTCCCACCATCAACCGCAAATACGCTACCGGTAGAAAAGGTGAAATGCGTGGCACAAGCAATGACGGCCTGTGCCACTTCGGTAGGAGTACAGAGCCGATGTAAGGGGGTGCGTGTGACCTGTTCGTCGCGCCAGCCTTCATCCATGCGTTTCACGAATTCGGTATCGACCAGGCCCGGTGAAACCGAGACGACACGAATGCGTGGCGCCAGCGCACGTGCGAGCGACTTGGTGAGGTTATCCAGCGCGGCTTTGGACGCGCAGTAGGCAATATTGCTGCCCATTGCAGATTTCGCTGCGATTGAGGAAATGTTGACGACGAGACCGTCAGCATGGCGCTGTAGCAGTGTCTTCATCGCACGCACCATCGCAATCGGGCCACGGATATTGGTCGCCAAAATGTCGTCAATGAGTTGGTCATCTAGCTGGTCTAGCTCGGGGTGCGGCACAAAGCGTGTAGTGCCAGCACAGTTAACAAGTACGTCTAATCGTCCATAGCGACGATCTATCTCGTCGGCTAGTGTGATCAGGGCCGCGCTATCGGTCACCGGCGAGGCTAAGGCAATGTGTGTCGCCCCTTCTGTTGGCAAATGCGCGGCGAGCGTCTTTGCAGCAGCGTGCGAATGATGATACCCAATCACCACGCTAGCCCCTTCGTTGGCCAATGCCAGACAAATAGCCGACCCCAAGCCGCCTGCGCCGCCAGTCACCAGCGCCACCTTACCCGCAAGTTTGCCCCGCGCATTCGGCGTTAGTTCAGGCATACGTATCGGCGGCGGGCGAAAGACGACGAACACGGATATCAGCTTGCTCTTGGTGGCCCGCAAAATGTTCCAGTGCACAGAGCCTCGAGCAGTACTCACCGATCATCACTGAGGCCTCATCGGTTAAAACGCGTTGGTAGGTATGGGTTTTGATGAACTTGCCGACCCACAGGCCGCCGCTGTACCGGCCAGCGCGATTCGTTGGCAGTGTGTGGTTGGTACCGATCACTTTATCGCCGTAGGAAACATTGGTGCGATGGCCAAGAAAGAGCGCGCCGTAGTTGCTCATACGTTCGAGGAACCAATCGGGATTTTTGGTCATCACTTGTACGTGCTCTGAACAAATCCGTTCGGCTTCTTCGAGCATCTCCTGATCCGTTTCACACAAGATAATCTGGCCGTAATCGCGCCACGCGACGCTGGCAATATCGCGGGTCGCAAGACGTTTGAGTACGCTTTCGATTTGCGCGGGCAATTCGGCGGCAATTTTTTTGCTGGTGGTAATACAGACGGCCGGTGAGTTCGGTCCGTGTTCGGCTTGACCAAGCAGGTCGACCGCGACCAATTCCGCATCGACGGTATCGTCGCAGATGACCATGGTTTCTGTTGGTCCGGCAAACAAATCGATACCCACACGCCCGTACAACTGGCGTTTTGCCTCTGCCACGTAGGCATTGCCGGGGCCTACCAACATATCCACTGGTGCCACGTTCTCGGTGCCCAGTGCCATCATCGCCACCGCCTGCACGCCGCCGACAACATAAATCTCATCCGCACCAGCCAGCGCCATTGCTGCGACGATGGCGGCGGCGGGTTTACCTTCATAGGGTGGGGCGCAGGCAATGACACGCTTTACACCAGCCACCTTGGCCGTCAACACACCCATGTGGGCCGAAGCGAGCAGCGGATACTTTCCACCCGGCACGTAACAGCCGACAGATTGCATCGGGATATTCTTGTGGCCGAGGATGACCCCCGGCAAGGTTTCAACTTCCACATCACGCATGGACAACATCTGCACCTGCGCAAATCGTTTGATCTGCGCTTGGGCAAACTTGATGTCATCAATAGCTTGTTTGGGTAGGCTGTTAATACAATCTTCGATCTCGCTAGGAGTCAGCCGCAACGATGGCGGAGACCATTTGTCGAACTTGGCTGAATACTCATGGACGGCGGCATCGCCGCGTGTCTCGATATCCGCCAGAATCGCCTCTACTGTGGCGCGAACACCCGCATCGATTTCTGCCTTTTGTGTCGCTGTTTTGCCATGCTTAAGAATTTGGATCATTCGCGTTCCCGGTTTCAGAAATTGGCAGGCAGATAAAGGAGCCAGACAAATAAACGATAAGCCTTGCTTACATTTTGACTTAATTTGTACTGCGAATGCAAACAATTATCGGATTGACTGCCGTAGTGGGCGAGAATTGTGTGTTTTTTACTATGGTGAAAGAAGCGTTATAGCTTGAATACGCAGTATTGAATATAGTCTTAAATCAATGCGCTTTTGTTGGCGGGTGATGCAATGCCACCCATTCACCCCACCAGCGGTATCCTCGTATCCTCGTATTCTCGTATCCTCATTTCCATCATTTGTTAACCATCTTGCACCCTCTTGCGCTAATAGACGCCAAACAAGCGGGACGCCACCGCAACGCCCCCTCTAAGGACTGAATAGCTCATGACGATCGACGAACAACACAACGGAAACGCGGCGATGGCGGGCTTTGATGCCGAGTTTCGCGACCTCGACCACTACATCCGCATCATCACCGAGCGTATTTGGGAAGGACGGCGTATCGGTGACATTCGCCACTACTACAGTGATCCATGCCCGGTGGAAACACCTTCATCGGTATCGACGAGTGTCGACAGCGTCATCAACAGCACTGAGGCCACGCTGAAACAGTTTCCTGATCGTCGCTTGCTCGCTGAAGACATTATTCAATCCGGCGAATCAACGGGAGGGTTCCTGAGTTCGCATCGCATCATCTCGACCATGACCCATCTGGGCGATGGCAATTTTGGTCGTGCAACTGGCAAACCCATCCACGTACGCACGATTGCAGACTGCGTGTGTAAAGACAATCGGATCGTGCACGAATGGCTGGTACGTGATCAATCGGCCATTGCGATCCAAATTGGGATTGCGCCCAGAGGGCTGGCACAGCGTTGGTTAAATGACATTGGCGGCTGGACAAAATCTATCGCGCCGCCACCGCCCGCGGGCTATGTTTCACACTTGAGCCAAGATCCATTAGCGCTTGGTTATGCGGCATCCTTGAGCGCCTTTGCCACGGGCGTCGGAGGTGCGCCCGACCACGCGCTTGTCTCACGAACTTACGACGATGCGGTGCATCATCTTGGACCAGGCGGCTCGACGCGTTATGGCCATGCCGAGGTGGGCCAATACTGGCAGACGTTGTTTACGACCTTCAGCGTGGAAAATTTTGCGGTTGAGCATTTGGCGGCGCAACGTGGCGATGGCCGCGCCGATCGAGTGGCGATACGCTGGCGAGCAACGTCAAAACACACTGGAGGCAGCGCCAACGCGCCGTTTGGAGCGGCAACGGGCAATCGCGTCGAGATCATGGGCATTAACCATGTCGAATTCTGGCGCGGTCGCGTGCTGCGCGAGTGGGTGTTGATCGATGAGGTCGCGTTATGGATGCAAATTCTAGGCGGCCCGTCGAACAGCTAGCCTGAACATTTCCTGGGAGCGCGTTCGAAAGCGGGTCAGTAGGTGAACGGGCGAGCGATTTTTTGCCTGACCGACCACAGCGGCGCGAGCCGTGTTTGCCAAATACGTACGGGAGGAGGGCGCGTGTTTGGGGAACTTCTAAAAACCTACTGCGCGGGCGAATCTGTCAGTTCCCGAGTTGGTCAAATTCGTCGCCGTAAACTGGGTACGTGTCCCGCGTTTGCCAACCCGTCACTGCCAACTTCACCCGCTCGCGACGGTTTCGAGAAGTTCCCTGTTTGGCAAAGTGTCCAGCAGGCGGGCGTTTTCAGGGCGTTTTGCTTGAAAGTGCGCGCCCAGAAACGACTTTTGCAATCGCTCGTCGTTACGCTGGCGGCGCGAGTTTGCCCGCGAGCGTGCGGGCACCATCGAGAATAAATTGCTGATCTGAGGCCAACATAAAAAACGTTGCGCCAACTTTTTGCCAGCGCGCGCAGTCCTCAGCGGGTGGAAAAAACATACCCACGGTTTTATTGTGGCGCTGCCCGGCTGCGCAAATCTGCTCGACGGCATCGATGACGACAGAGTCCAGCGGACTTGCGGCACCAAGTGAAACGGTTAGATCCATGCGACCGATGAACAAACAATCGAGTCCCTCTACCGAAGCGATCGCATCGAGATTGCCGATTGCCTCGGCGTCTTCGATTTGCGCCACCAGCGTCGTCGTTGCCGCACTATGTGCGATGTGCTCGGACATCGGCTTATTGGTGTAACGTGCGGCGCGGCTGGAACCCGCATACCCGCGACCACCGGGTCCGTAATGCGACACCTGCACGAGTTCACGCGCCTGTTCACCTGAGACCACATGCGGTAACACCACGCCGGTGGCGCCACAGTCTAGGGCGCTAAGAATCTCTCCCGCGTTGCTCGACTGAATACGGACCAGTGACGGCATATCGGCCGCGCGCAGTGCGGCGATAGACTGGTCAAGCTCGAGCCGGCCAAAGGGTGCGTGCTCGGCGTCGATACAAACGCAATGTAGCGGCGACAAACCCAACACCTCACAGACAATCGAAGAGGGCGTTTTGAGAAACGTCCCCATCATGGCCTCGCGTTGCCGTAACCGTGTACGAAACGAATCGATTCGGCTCATCTGACTCATGCCGCCTGCCCCCACAAGCGTTTGCTGGCGATTGCGGCACCCTCGGTAAGCGAGCCTAACTTAGCGTAGACGATCTCCGCGTCAACGTTGCCAAAGCCGGCAAAGGTCGAGAACCCGCAATCTGTTCCGGCAATGACCCGATCCCGCCCAACGAGGTCGGCAAAACGCGTAATCCGTTCCGCCACCAACAATGGGTGCTCGATAAAGTTGGTCACCGAGTCAAGTACGCCGGGTACGAGAATTTTGTCGTCTGGAATTTTGCTGTCACGAAACACCGTCCATTCGTGTGCGTGGCGCGGATTGGCAGACTCGAATAGCAACGCCTGCGGTTTTGCCCGCAGCGCAATCGGCAGCACCACGTCCATCGGCGCATCGCAGTGATGTGGGCCCTCGTAGTTGCCCCAGCAAATGTGCATCCGCACCTTCTCCGCAGGAATGTTACGCAGGGCGTGATTCATGGCTTCCACATGTAGATGCGCGAGTGCAACGTATTCTTGCTCCGTCTTATCTTTGAACATCATGTGTCGGCCCAGACCTAAGTCCGGGCAGTCGAGCTGTAGCGTCAATCCAGCGGCCACGATCGCCTCATACTCTGGGCGCATTGCCTCCGCCAAGGCTTCCAAATACGTCTCATGGGACGGGTAATACTCGTTCGGCTGGAACAGTGCGATGACGCCTGGCGAGGCGGCGTTCATAAAGGTTCCGGTCGGCGGTGTGGCTTGGATCGCGGCGCGGAAGTGTTTGATGTCAGCCGCTAGCGGTTCCAGCGTTTTGGGAGCAATCGGACCAACGCAACGCGGCCGACGATAACTAGGGGTGCCACCAGAAGAGGCGAGACGCTTCATGAACGAAGGAAACAATTCCAAGTCTTTTGGTGTTCGCCGCGGACTGTCGCCATCGAATCCAGTGATGCGGTCTTTTATATAGGTGGCGTAACTAATCTTCGATTGTTCACCGTCGCTCACCAGATCGACGCCGCTCTCTACCTGTCGTTTGACCACCGTGCCGACCGCATCTGCCATCGTGGCATCGAACTCCGCCGGGTCGTAGCCGCTACCCAGCTCGTGGGCAAAGATGAGTTCGGCGACCCGCTCCGAACGAGGGAGGCTGCCAACGTGCGTCGTCAATATACGGTTCAAATTTATCTCCAGTTAGTTTGTGATCTTGCCGAGCCTTGCGGTACCGCCCTCAATAAACTGAGCCGCAAACACTCGCTTTTCAGGCGCAGCCGAGGGGTTGTTAATGATCGATGTCACCATTTCGGCTGCCGCCTGCGCCATCTGCTGCACCGGCTGTCGCAGCGTAGTCAAGTTATAACTTAACCATGTCGACGGCTCGACGCCGTCGAAGCCCGCCACTGAGAGCTTAGAAGGTACGTCGATGCCGAACTCGTGTCTGGCGGTATCCACGCAACCAATTGCCATAACATCGTTGCCACAGATGATGGCATCGGGGTGCCGCCCGCGTTGTTGGAGGATTTGTCGTAACCCGCGTGCGCCGCTCTCATAATCGTAATTGCCTTGCACCACCAGCGGTTCGGCCAGACCAAGTTCAGCTATTTCTCTCGTGTTCCGCGCATACGCTCTTGACCCACCACAGAATCCTTGGGGCCGCTGATCATCGCGAAACGTTTGTGTCCGGCCCCCGCCAACCGGGACACGAGCATACGGGCCCCCTCAATCTGGTCGCAAACAACTGCATTCACCGTTCGTTCCCGAAGTGTTCGGTTGAACAATACAAACGGGATATGGCGGCGCTCAAATTCCGCAACCTGTTTCGGATTCAAGCGTGCAGCCGCAATGACGCCGTCGACCTGGTATTCCCACACCTGCGCGACCATCTTGTCCACTTCGCCCTCGTGCGGCAACGTGAAGAGCAACACACGCAGACCATGGCGTGCGAATTGCTGGCTGAGTTCGGACAACACCTCTGGGTAATAGAGATTGGTCAGATTCGAAATTAGCACCGCAACTAAGTTTGAGCGACGAGTGATCAAGCTCCGGGCGATGGCGTTCGGCGTATAGACCAACTCATCGGCCGCTTTCATTACCCGTAGGCGCATCGCCTCTGACACGCTGGCCCCGGTTTGAAGCAGCGCGATACGGCTGATTGCGAAACGCCGGCCCTGAGCGCGACGTCATATGAAGTGACGTGCGGGGGCGAACTGTTTTTTGAGCGGCACTCGTTGGAGGTAATTTGCGCGCGTTCGAGGACGCTTTTTCCCGCGTTGGCGATAGCGATGGATGTGGTTTAGGCGTTGAGTTGCTGCGCTTCACAGCAGGCTTCCAATGGCGAGAACGATGCGTGGCAGTATAGATGAAAACAAAATTAGCCGCTACAAAGCCGCTGGTAAGTGCATGCGCCGTCAACGACTTTGGCGAAGCAAAGTGTAAAAGCGAGCGCCTGTCAGACAGCAATCACCATCTCACGCCCATCCCAAAGAGGTAATTTCGCAACATCGGCCAAAATCGGCAAAAAATAGACTGCGAATGCAAAATTCTGCTAAATTATTGTGACAGGAAGATGAGAAGAGCATTTCTGCGCCAAATATATGCCTCCAACCGTGTCGATAACGTGTTAATCGTTTTTTGCATGCGAAGTACGGATTCGCTTCATGGTGTTACGACTGCTCCGCACTTTTCGGATCATGTTGCCAACACCGTGGGGCGTCTCCTTTGCACCCACAACAATTTTCTTTGGAGGCACGGATGAAACAATCCCCACGTAAGACGCTCGCAGTCCAGGTCGCAATTGCCATTGGTGTGGCTGGCGCCATGAGTGGCGTAACCTTTGCACAAACGCCGGCCACTCAGAGCGCGCCGAAAGCAGCCGGAATCGATACCATCACTGTTACCGCGCAGCGTCGGGCAGAAAATCCCCAAGAGGTTCCGGTTTCCGTTTCGGCTGTTGGCGGAGACCAGCTCGCAGAGCGCAATATCACGGACCTGTCGCAGATGGAGTCGATGTCGCCAGGATTCACGTTTGGTCGCTCAGGTACGGATGCGCGCCCCGCCATTCGCGGCGTGCGGACAGAGAACGTTGCGATCAACGGTGACACAACAATCGGGTTTTTTGTCGATGGCATTTACAAATCCCGGTCCCAGCAGGCATTAGCGAGTTTCATTGACGTCGATCGGGTAGAAATCCAACGTGGGCCACAGGGTACGCTCTACGGTCGAAAACCTTCGGCGGCAATATTTCGATTGTCACCAACGCGCCCGATCTCAAAAAATTTGAGGGCAGCGTCAGTTTGTTAGGTGGTGCGTTCAATCGTGTTCGCACCGAGGGTATTGTCAACATCCCGCTTAATGAGATGTGGGCGTTGAGATTTGCTGGTGCCGTGGACCGTGCAGACGGCTACGTAAAGAACGATTTCAACTCCTCGGCAGATTTGTTTGATCAAGACCTAAAGTTTGGCCGCGTCGCGCTGCGCTTCAAGCCGAACGCGCAATTCGATGCCGTTCTGCGCGTCGAGGCGACTGACCAAGGTGGTAATGGCGGTTCAGCGTTTGGCTACAAACAAAAAGGCACCTACTACGACCCGCGTCCTGCCAACAACTATTCAACACGACGAACTGCGGATGAATGTCCGCGCCGGTAACCGCGATGGCGTCAACGATTGCGTTCGCACGGTGGGTGCGGGAGCTGGAGCAGGCGCTCGCGGTCGGCTCAGGTGTCGATCTTGGTATTCCGCTGTATCGGCGGGAGACGGTTATCGCGTTGATACGGACTATCAGAGCTTCCTGAAGTTAAAAGATACTAGCGCTTCGCTCGATATGAGCTATCGCATGGACGCCTTTTCATTGCGCTCAATCACGGGTTACACCGACTTTAAAGCCGAGCGCACATCGGATGGCGACTTCTCAGCCTCGACCATCGCCATTGACTATCAGCGCACCACAGCGAAGACTTCACTCAAGAATTGCAGTAATTTCTGAGGGTAAGGGGCCGCTGGGCTACGTCGCGGGTTATTACTACTTCAAAGATAAGTACGCGGTACCTTCATCAATCAGCAGTTGCCTCGCACAGTTCGCTCTGCCGCCATTGCGGCCCCGCTCTCGTTGCCGCAAAACGGCGCGGGTTTCTTCGACGACCCGTTTGCTGAAACTGAATCTAACGCGTTCTACGCACAATTCTCATGGAAAGCGACCAACCAACTCACGTTCACGCTGGGTGGCCGCACTACCGAAGACAAAAAAGACTTCCGCTTCGCTAGTGCCAATGCCGTGCTACCTCGCAATACGGCTGGACAACCCGATGGCAACTTGATCACGCTGGCGACGCCTGCGCCGCCAACCTCAGCCTACGGGTCAGCCGGGACATCGAACTGCAATCCTGCTCGTGGCCCAGGTTTCTATTGCGATCCCGCTAACCCAAGCATTTTGCTCGGCGGTACTTACGACCAAAAGACTTTCAAGAAATCGACAGGTCGTTTTGCTGCCGACTATAAGTTGTCCAAGCAAAATCTAATCTACGTGGCGTACTCAACCGGATTCCGATCGGGCGGTTTCAACTCAGGCCAACCTTGAGCAAGTCCGAACATTCTTGCCTGAGGAAGTGAAAGCCGTCGAGATCGGCTCCAAAAACCGCTTCTTTGACAACACGCTACAAATCAACGTTGCCGCCTTCAGCAACAAGTACACCAATCTGCAAGAGCAGCGCCAAGTGCCCGTGGGTGCAACCACAATTTCGACTATCTTCAACGCCGCCAAAGCAAAAGCCGAAGGTGTTGAAGTGGAAGTCGAGTGGCGCGGTATTGAGCGTCTATCAGTGATCGCCGGATTATCACTGCTTGATGCAAAGTACACCAGCTTCCCAGACGTCGCCCTGCCGTTCGGCACATCTATTTTGGTGACCGATGCCTCGAACGTGGCGGGGACGACGGTCAATGGTGTACTTATCGCTCCGCCTGGTCAGCGCCGTGTGTTTGCGCCAGGTTACTCCTGCGGCGTACTTCCAGGCACCGGTGGTGCCGGTCAGCCAGCGGTTGCTTTCGGTTGTGATCTGACAGGTAAGCGTGTGCCGTATGCGTCGCGCTACCAAGGTTCGATCTCGGCCGCATATGAATTCGATACGCCTAACGGGGGTCGCGTCACGCCAATGGTGGTCGCAAACTTTAATGGCGGCTTCTACGGCCAGCCAACCAACGCTGAAATCGAAAAGCAGGGTGCATATACCAAGTTCGACCTCAAGGTGAACTGGGAAATCAACCGCAATTTCAACGCGCTGCTGTTTGTCGACAATGTGACGGACAAAGAAACCATCAACCGCTTTGTTTGGGGTGGCGGTGGTGCGTTGCAGGTCAGCTCTGCGCCGCCGCGCACATTCGGTTTACGTCTTAACTATAATTTCAAGTCGTTCTAGACTTTAAGACTCTCTACTTTTGTAATGCCGCTCAAGGCCGTCTCTCTCACCGGGCGACGGCCTTTTATTTTCCACTTAGCATTCATAGTCTTGTGATGAACATCCACTCACGTCAAAAACACGCCATATTTACATCGCTGGCCAAGATCAACGGTCTTGCGATCGAAGAAAAAATGGGCGCGATACGCGAGCTGTACCACGCTGATGTCGATTGGCATGGCCCGCACCCGATCAACAGGTTGTCTGGTGCCGATCGTGTCATATCAGATTTTTGGGCGCCGCTGCTCGGTGCGCTTCCGGATCTTGAGAGGCGCGACGATATCTTTATCGCAAATTCCTTTAATGGCGGTGACTGGGTTGGCGCAACGGGCTATCTCACCGGCACCTTTGAAACAACTTGGCTGGGGATACCCGCAACGGGAGGAGTCATCAACATCCGTTACGGTGAGTTCAGCAGGATCGAAGCAGGCAAGGTTCGTGAGGTCTACTTGATTCTTGATTTGCTTGACGTGATGCGCCAAGCCAGATGTTGGCCCAAAGGTCTGGCGATTGGCCGTGGAAGCGCGGATCGAGTGCCGGGGCCCGCCACGCGTGATGGCGTCACGCTGGAAACAGCCGCACCTGCCGAAAGTGAGCAAAGTCTTAGGCTGGTCGAAGCCATGATTGCCGGTCTAATGCAATACGATCAAAAATCGCTTGAGAGTATGGGGATGGAGCGCTTCTGGCATCCCGACATGATGTGGTACGGCCCAGCGGCAATTGGCACAAGTCGTCGGCTGAAGGGTTTTCAGGATGTTCACCAACGCGCATTTTTGCAAGCGTTCCCGGATCGAGTTGGTGGCAATCATAAAGCACGTATCGGTGATGGCGCCTATGTTGGTTCGTGCGGCTGGCCGTCTATTAACGCCACACATCGAGGCCCATGGCTTGGGTATCCGGCAACGAATCGGCGCATCACGATGCGTGTGATGGATTTTTGGCGGCGGGAGGGCACGTTACTGCGGGAGAACTGGGTGTTTATCGACCAGATTGATTTGTTGTTGCAAATGGATGTGGATGTTATGTCGCACCTTCGGTAAAGACATCAGCATTGCTTTTCAGTTAAGTTTGCTAACGCGGGTGCCAAGACCATCAACTGTATGCAGTTTGTCTCGTTAGTCGGCGGCGCGAGCATTGTCTTACCCACGGCGCAGTTGAGAGCAGCAACGCCGACACCGGTGTGGCCAACCATAACGAGCCGAAACTAGCCAGCCTCGTTTCTTTGGCGCGTTCCTCATTTGCCGTGGATGCAGCCTGCACGTTCGCTCTCGGGCGATTGGTCGGCAACGTGTTTGCCACTGCAGTTGGCACGCAGTTGATAAACACGCGCTTTCCTACCGCACGTATTTGGCAAACACGGCTCGCGATGCTGTGGTCGGTCAGGCAAAAAATCGCTCGCCCGTTCACCTGCTCACCCGCTTTCGAATGCGCCCCCATGAAATGTTCAGGCTAGCCGTTATAATCGCAGTCAGTCGGAGCGTGGCGCAGCCTGGTAGCGCACTTGCATGGGGTGCAAGGGGCCGCAAGTTCGAATCTTGTCGCTCCGACCAAAAAGTATTAGCAGAAGCCGGTTGGTGAATCACGAACCGGCTTTTGCTTTGCTGATTATTGATTCCTTGTTTGGCGGTATTTACCCTGCATGAGGTACACCTCGTCATGTCCATCGCATTTATTGGTTTACCGGCAATAAGAGCACGGAGTTCACTCGTCTTTGGATGCATTAGCCTAAGCGCCGTCTTATCGGCTTGTGGCGGCGGTGGTGGTAGCGGCAGCGAAGGCAGTTCACCCGTTCCCGTGGTTAAGCGTGTGGTGGATTTCTCCAGTAGTCCGGTTTGCACTGGCGCTGACGCCGACTACACCGTTGGCACTGCGCCGCCCGATACGATTTCGGCAATGGCGTCTGCGCCTGCGCCATTTCAGGGGCAGGGCTGGCGGCTTTCGGGTACTAACCGCAGCGATGATTTGTTTATCTATACGAAGTGTCGGCTGACCGGCCTCAAGCCGCAGCAGAGCTACCGCGTGGACTTTGCAGCAGATTTTCTGACCAGCGCCCCCTCAGGCTGCTCTGGCGTGGGCGGTGCGCCCGGCGAAGGCGTGACGGTTCATGCTGGTGCCACCGCGCAAGAGCCGATGACGCTACTCAATGGCAATGGGTATTTCCGCGTCAACCTTGACCGCGGCAACCAGACGGTGGGCGGCTCTCAATCGCAGGCGCTAGGGCATATTGGTAACGCGGTCAGCACCTGCATTCAGCGCCAATTCGCCGCCAAGACTTTAGGGCCTCCCGCGGTGCTGCAAACTCAGGCCGATGCGCAGGGTGGCATCTGGCTGCACGTGGGCATAGACTCAGGTTTCGAGGCCTATAGCGAAGTGTATTTGCGATCGGTTTCGGTGACCTTCACGCCGCTTGCCCGCTAATTGATGATGCGCAAAAACACGTCATTGTTCCACCCCAATCGGGTTTCGCATCACACCGATGCCAGCAATTTCGGTTTCGAGTAGATCACCCGGCTGCATCCATTCGGGTGGATGACGTGCGAAACCAACACCTTCGGGTGTGCCAGTCGAAATAACATCACCTGGCTCGAGTGTTTGACCAATCGACAGATCGTGAATCAAGCGCGGGATTTTGAAATACAGATGTCGGGTGTTGGATTTTTGTTTAGTGATGTTGGACACCCGGCACTCGATGTCGAGATTGTTGGGCTCAAGCGCATCAGCGGTGACGATACATGGCCCCATGGGGCAAGTGCCGTCGAGCGACTTGCCTTTGTCCCACTGACCGCCGTGTCGGCGCTGGATGTCGCGCCATGTGATGTCATTTATCACGGTGTAGCCAAAAACATACGACATCGCATCGGCCGTAGCGATGTTTTTCCCGGCGCGACCGATGATGACGCCGAGCTCCACTTCCCAGTCAAGTTGCGTGGAGACGGATGCGTCGTACGGAATCGCATCGTATGGGCCGGTCACGGCAGTCGGGGCTTTGGAAAAAAATACCGGCCACTGCGGCAATTCACGGGCATCTTGTAACGCCGCCGCGCCTTCCGAAAAATGTTCAAGATAATTCCAGCCGACACAAAACACGTTTTTGCGTGGGCGCGGAATGGGCGCTTTCAGTCGCGCTTGGTTGAGCAAGATGGGCGTCGTCTTCGGCGAGGCGACAATTTCTCTGAGTCTGGCTAACGTCGGCTCGCCCCCTTCGATGATGTCGATCATCGTGCTTGTATTATTCGTCGCACCTCGCACGCGACATTCGCTTTCGATATCGAGTACCTCATCTCGTGAAATCAATATGCCGGTTTTGAGTGAACTGGTATCGAGCAGTTGGTAGGTGACGAGTTTCATCTGGGCTTATCCAAATTGTTGTTCAAGCGCGGCAAGGGGGTGCGTGGTATGTGTCCAGCGCGGCGCAAAGAATGACGCAATCATTTTTTGATCAACCAAATCTAGTGACGGAGGCTGCCAGCGAGGTCGGTTGTCTTTGTCAATGACAAGAGCACGAATGCCTTCAACGACATCAGGGCATTCAAACGCACGATACATCATGTTGAGTTCTAACCGTAGCGCATCCGCAAGGTGCATGGTGCGGCCTTGCTCTAGTTGGCGCTTAGTGACTTCCATCAATAATGGCGAGCGTATCAAAAGGTCATCAGCGATCTTATTCGTCCATGGTTTGATCTGATCGTCGGTTTCCGCATGCAGGCTTTGGATGATTGCCGCGACGCTAGGCTTGTCCGCAAAGTGTCGCGAGATTACGTCGTTGGTGGCACCAATCGCCGATACCAGTGGCACACTCTTAAGGTGGTTGATTAGCGAAACAATATCGGCCAGTGGAGACGCTGACCATTTCATCGCATCGAGGTTTGCCACTAACTGGGCTTGCGCCTCGGTCGTCATATAGGTGTCGGCCAGCTTGGCGAATACGGCATCGGCACCATGGATGACGTTGGAGGTAAGTCCGAGGTACAAGCCAATAGCATCCGTTGCGCGCGAGAGGAAATAGGTCGCGCCAACATCAGGGAACAAACCGATTTTGGTTTCAGGCATTGCCATCTTAGTACGCTCGCCGACGATGCGAAAGGTGGCTCCTTGTGAAATGCCCATGCCGCCGCCCATCACAATGCCATCCATCAAGGCAATGTAGGGCTTACCCGTTGCCTTCAGCAGACGATGTATTTGATAGTTCAGCGTGTACTCGGTGATGAAGAATTCTTCATGCACGCGTGGACCTTCGCCGGTGATGCTGTCATAAAGTCCGCGCACGTCTCCGCCGGCGCAGTAGGCCTTTTCTCCCGCGCCGCACGAGACCACCGCGACAATATTGGGAGCCGCTGCCCAGTCGGTGAATAATTGCCGCATCTTGCGCAACATGCTGAGTGAGAGCGCGTTCAATGCTTTAGGGCGGTTAAGTGTGAGAAAGGCAACGCGATTGCGTACCTGAACCACGAGCTCGTCGGTCGAATGAATTTCAGACATAAATGTGCAAAAGTCTATTGGAGATGCTTGAAGGGTGCGACTTGCTCGCCTCTAATCGCCTGAACGTTTCACGCGTCGCCCAAGATGGCGTAATCGTCAACGCTTTGGCGTACGAGCTGCCCGATCTGTCGGGCGTGATCGACCAAGATCATCGCTTGCCAACTCGTTGGATCGGTTGCGCCTAAGTAGCCGTAGCCGGCGGCGATACTGGTCATGCCAGCGGCGTGGGCCGCCACGATATCGCGCACGTCATCGCCGACGTACCAACACGCATCGGCGGCGACGTTCAGCAACGCCGCAGCATGAAGTAGAGGCGCTGGGTGCGGTTTGGTGTGTGGTGTGGTGTCGCCGCTGACGATGCAATGGGCACGCGTATCCAAGCCGAGCCGCGACATTAGCGGGTTGGTAAATCGCATCGCCTTATTGGTCACGATGCCCCAAGCGATGTTGCTCTGCTCAAGAACCCCGACGGTCTCTTCAATACCATCGAAAAAAACCGTGTGCTCACACAGATTTTGTTCATACACACAGAGAAACTCTTCGCGTAAGGCAAGAAACTCAGGGTCTTCTGGAGTCTTGCCGAATGCAACACCGATCATGCCGCGACCTCCGCGGGAGACATACGGGCGGTAGTCACAGAGAGGCAAACTCGCCAATCCACGGGCGTTTCGAAGCACATTTGCCGCGAAAGCCATATCTGGCGCGGTATCAGCAAAAGTGCCGTCGAAGTCGAATAGCACCGCGCTTGGGGCGGCTAGTTTTGTGTCGGCCACTGTTATGTGCGCAGCAGCGAGAGAGGCGAGAAACGCTTCGTGAAAACGCCATTCGCGTTGCCTCCCCACCACTTTTCGATGACAGTGGTGTAGAGCGCACGGTAGTCGATCACTGGCGGCGGACCATCAATCTGGAACACATCGACCACGGGAACCGCTTCGCCCAAAAGGCCGCCTATCACCCGGCCGCCAGGACAAGGTGAACGCTTGACCAGCCATGATGGGTGCCGCCTTCGGCGTTTTCTTTTGGGCTTCGACCAAATTCATCGTAAGTGAAGACGAGTGTATCGTCCCAGCGACCGATCTCTTGCATGCCCGCACGAAACGCAGCAAGGCCGTTTGCAAGGCGCGCTAACACCGGCCCATGAAACTTGAGCTGATTCCAGTGCGTATCGAATGCGTTATGTTGATCGCCATCTTCCGCATTTAGGGTGATGTGAACAACGGGGGGCGCTTTGCTGGCGGCAGCAAGTTCGACCGTCGATTGCAACGCATTACCGAAAGCATCCGCCGGGAAAAACGGTTTTCAATGCTTGGGCGCGTCTAAGGTAAACGACTTGGCGCTGGCGGACGCCTTGCGGGTTGTAAGGTGGGCAGTATCGGATACGCGGTGACGCATGAGCCACTCGTTTGGATAGAGCATGTTAATGACGCCAACATTGTCACTGCCGCCTCGGAACGGACCCATTGGGTCTGCTTCACGGATGTCCAGATCACCGAATGCGAACGCATCGATACTTGTGCGCTTGATGCTGGCGTTTTGGTTCAGCGCGCGCGTTACCCACCCATCGACCAAATATTCATCAGGACCGGCACCGGTGAATTGCATTTCTGCATCGCGATAGTGTTGATTGGTCACATCTTGCTGACCGATACCTTGCAGAAGGGCGAGTTGTTTGTCCTGCCACAGCGGCATCAGCGCCGCCAAGTCGCGATGGAGTCCGTGTGATTCGTTGATCATCAACACTTGGTCGCGTCTTTGGGCAATGGTTGGACGCAGCTTGAGGTAGCGTGCATTGCCGACTGGAAAAGTGTGTTGTAGCCGTCGTTGCCGCCCTTCAGGTACACCATGACCACGAGCTTGTGCGCCGCAGACTGCGCCGCCACATTGGGGCCACGCAACCCGGTGAGGGCGAGCGCAGATGATGCATACAAAAATTGGCGTCGGTTGAAGCGTGACAATTCAGACATGTCAGTGATGGACCAAGACTAATCGGGTTTGCGACATGCGATCATGTAATTGACCGAAACATCGTCGCCAAGTCGATAGACTTTGGTGAGGGGATTGTAGGTCATGCCAGTAAACGACGAGACGCGCAGGCCCGCGTCACGCGCCAGATTGGAAAGTTCTGCTGGCGTAATGAATCGGCGGTATTCATGCGTGCCTTTGGGTAATAGTCGCAATATGTACTCTGCGCCGACAATGGCGAACAAAAACGACTTTGGGTTTCGATTAATCGTCGAAAAAAACAGCCACCACCGGGTTTGGCGAGCGCTGCACAGCGCGTATGGTGGAAGCGGGGTCGGGCACGTGTTCTAGCATCTCCATACAAGCGACGCAGTCGTATTGGCCCGCGCGTTCGGCGGCGATTTCTTCAGCGCCAATGAGTTTGTATTCGAGCACCAGCGACTTACCCGCTGCGAGTGATTCCAGTTTGTGTAATTGAGCCACCTTCAATGGCTTTTCCGATAGATCAATGCCAGTGACGTTTGCGCCCTTAAGTGCCATCGACTCAGACAAAATGCCGCCTCCACAACCGACATCGATCACGCGCTTGCCCTTGAGGCCGACGAGCTGATCGATGTGGTTGAGACGGAGCGGATTGATGTCGTGCAGCGGCTTGAACTCACTCGTGGGATCCCACCAGCGCGCAGCGAGCGCACCGAATTTTGCGAGCTCAATTGGGTCAGCATTTTGGTTAGCAGACGTGCTCATGATGCTCTCTATATTGGTCAGTGTTGCCGAAAACGCTCGCCCCATGTGGCAGCGTTTGCGCGGATGGCTTTGACATCCATGCGTGTCAGATTGCCTTTGTCTAATAACAGTTCCCCATCCACCCAAACATGCGTGATGTGCTCACGGCTTGCGGCATGCCAGAGGTGTGATGCAGGGTCATAACAGGGCGCCGTCTCAAGTTCGCCAAGGTTCACGGCGACCATATCGGCTGCCTTACCCGGGCACAGTGATCCGATCAAATTGTCCCACTGAAGCGCACGGGCACCGTTGATCGTTGCCATTTGCAGTGCCTGGAGTGCCGGGAGTGCTGCCGCGTCGCCGCTCACGCCTTTCTGGAGCAGCGTTGCCAAACGTGTTTCGGCAAACATGTCCAAACGGTTATTCGATGCGCACCCGTCTGTGCCGATACCGACATTCACGCCAGCATCGAGCATGGCCTTAACCGGTGCGATCCCGCTTGCGAGTTTAAGGTTAGAGACTGGGCAGTGTGCAACATGAACGCCTCGCTCACTGAACAACTTTATTTCGTCTGCTTCTACGTGCACGCAATGAACCGCGATAAGGTTAGGCCCGAGTACGCCAAGTTTTTCGAGCCGCTCGATCGGACGCATGTTTACAGCTTCACGCTTTCCGGAGGCTCGCCTGCGGTTTCATGGATGTGGCACATCAATAACAGGTCATCCATCTCGTTGGCGATCATCACCAGCTTTTGGAACGTCTCATCTGAGACTGTGTACGGCGCATGCGGCGTCAGCATCAGTTTAAGTTTGGGGTTCTGTGCAAACTCATCACGCGACGCCAGCGCTCTTGCGATGTACGCGTCGGCATCAGCAGCGTAGGGGTTGGGAACTCAAGAATAGCGCCGCCAAGGGCCGCTCGCATCCCGGCAGCGCGAACAACTTTAGCCGCCTCGTCTTGGTAGAAGTACATATCGGCAAAGCAGGTGGTCCCACTACGAAGCATTTCTGCACACGCCAGTTCAGTGCCAGCATGCACATAAGCCTCTGAGAGATGCTTGGTCTCTACTGGCCAGATGTGGTTGTGTAGCCAGGTCATGAGTGGCGTGTCATCGGCGAGCCCGCGCATTAAGGTCATCGCTGCATGCGTGTGGAGATTGATCAGCCCCGGAATCAAAACGTGCTCGGTGAGCGCCGTTTCGGTCGCGCGCGGGTACTGCTGACGCGCTACGATGGTCGGGAGCACGGCAACAATACGGCCATGTTCCATCACGACCGCGTGGTATTCAAGCACTGCCAGAGGTTCGACAGGGATAACCCAGCGAGCAGATAAAATTTCAGTCATTTGAGAACGTCACGACAGAGATGATTTACGCAGAAATAAAAAAGCCCCGCGACGCGGGGCTTTTTTGCCGGCTACCCGGATTACTTCGTTTGTACGCCCTTGAACTCGATGTCGACGCGGCGGTTTTTCGCACGGCCTTCGGCGGTCTTATTTGTTGCGACTGGCTGGGTTTCGCCCTTACCGAGCGTGGTGACCTTCGCAGCAGAGATGCCCTGCGAAACCAGATACTCTTTCACCGTCGTCGCACGACGCTCGGAGAGTTTTTGGTTGTATGCGTCAGTGCCGACCGAGTCGGTGTGCCCCGTCGCAATAATCATTTCAACGTCGATTGACTTCAATTTTGCAATTGCATCATCAAGCGACTTTTTGCCTTCTGACTTCAACGCTGACTTATCGAAATCAAACAGGGCTTCGGCTTGGATTGTGATCGCGGCCTTGACAGGTTGTGGAGCTGGCTTCGGCGCAGGCGCAGGCGCTGGCTTCGGCGGTTCAACTGGCTTTGGCGCTGGTGCCGGCGCAGGCTTTGGGGGCTCGACCTTTTTTGGCATGCAATCAGGATGGTTAATGCCGCTGGTTTGGACGCAAGCGCCGGAAGCGTCGCGGACAGGTGCACCAGACGCGTCAACGAGGTTCGGCGTTACGCCAGCGTAGGCAGTGGCCGCACCACAAAGGGCAGCATAAGCGGTTAACTTGGCGATCAGGGGATTCTTCATTTGGTGTTACTCCCAAGAGATTGGAAAATTTTGTCGTTCGAGGAATTTCAGCAGTGCATTTTGTTACCACCCAGACCCGCAACAACATAGGCTGGAAAAAACAATGCCGATCACAGCAAAACTCGTCAGGCAGGTTTTTCATGTACGCAATCAGCATCTGTGCGATGTCTTATTGCTCAGATACTCAGAAAACGACTCGCAAAAAGCATCCCTCTTGCGCCCACCGACGAACCCGCAAATCATACACGATAGGCCCCAACAGGCACAACCTCACAACCCTCAACTCGTCGCGACTAAGATTCGAAGTTGCACAATAACAACAATTTGCGACAATTTTGGATGCTAGTCACAAAAAACACAACTGATTGTGCTGACTCAAAAAAAACAACGCCACAGATTGTGGTTTTCGAGCGCCAGCATGGTCATTTATTCGCATCTGTGTTAAATTTAGCGCCTCGCTTCGGTTGATTTTCTTTATAAATCAATATCTTAATCTGCAACCGCCCCCCGTTTCTTGCCCGCAACAAACTTTATCGGCTACATCTGAGTTTGCTTTGCTTGCAATAACGTATCTCGAAAAAGAGTCTCCTCGTGACCGATCCTCAAGCCCCCTCATTTGCCAAAGAAACTGTTCCTATCAGCCTCGAAGAGGAGATGCGAAAGAGTTTTCTAGATTACGCGATGAGCGTGATTGTCAGCCGTGCACTGCCTGACGCCCGCGACGGGCTCAAGCCCGTGCACCGCCGGGTGTTGTTCGCCATGCAGGAGGTCAACAATGTACACAACCGCCCATTCGTTAAGTGTGCGCGTATCGTGGGTGACGTAATGGGTAAGTACCATCCGCACGGTGACACGGCAATTTATGACACCCTAGTGCGTATGGCCCAGCCGTTTTCACTGCGCTATATGCTGGTTGACGGACAGGGAAATTTTGGCTCGGTTGATGGCGATAACGCGGCAGCGATGCGTTACACCGAATGCCGTATGCAGAAGATATCGTCCGAGTTAATGGCCGACATCGATTCCGACACTGTTGACTTCGGGCCGAACTACGACGGCAAGGAAATGGAGCCGTTGGTGTTGCCAGCGCGATTCCCTAATCTGCTGGTGAATGGTGCGACCGGTATCGCGGTCGGAATGGCGACCAACATTCCGCCACACAATCTTTCTGACACGATTGATGCGTGTTTGCGTGTACTCGAAAATCCGGCGGTTGACCTCGAAGATTTGATCGACATTGTCAAAGCGCCAGATTTCCCCACCGCAGGCATTATCTACGGCATCGATGGTGTACGTGATGGTTATCGCACGGGGCGCGGTCGCTGCATCATGCGCGCACGTTGCCACTTCGAGGATCTGGAGAAGGGTAACCGGCAGGCGATCATCATTGATGAATTGCCGTACCAAGTAAATAAAGCCAACCTGCTGGTAAAAATTGGCGAACTGGTTCGTGACAAAAAATTGGAAGGTGTATCTGATCTGCGCGACGAGTCGGACAAGTCTGGTATGCGCGCGGTCATTGAGTTGAAGCGTGGTGAGGTGCCAGAGATTGTGCTGAACAATCTCTACAAAATGACGCAGATGCAAGAATCGTTCGGCATGAACATGGTCGCGCTGGTTGATGGTCAGCCGCGGCTCTTGAACTTAAAGCAATTCCTCGATGCGTTTTTGCGTCACCGTCGTGAAGTCGTCACACGTCGTACCGTGTTTGAGCTTCGCAAAGCACGCGAGCGCGGCCATGTGCTCGAAGGCCTCGCCGTGGCGCTGTCCAACGTGGACGAGATCGTTGAGTTGATCAAATCCGCACAGACACCCGCCGAAGCCAAGGTGAAGTTAATGGGGCGCGTTTGGCGCTCCGCGTTGGTGGAGGAGATGCTTGCGAGAGCATCGGGCGACCAATCCGAGGCGTTCCGTCCGGAGGGTCTGCCAAAAGAGTTTGGCTTAGGCACCAGTGGGTATCGTTTGTCCGAGACCCAAGCGCAGCGTATTCTTGAGATGCAGTTACAACGCCTGACGGGTCTTGAGCAGGATAAGATCGTTGCCGAGTACAAAGAGATCATGGAAAAGATTGCCGACTTGCTCGACATCTTGTCCAAGCCGCAGCGCGTCACCGCGATCATCGTGAGTGAGTTGAAAGAAATCAAAACACAGTTTGGCGACAAACGTCGTTCCGAGATCGTGGCCAATGGCCAAGAAATGTCCATTGAAGATTTGATCGCCAACGAAGATGTGGTGGTGACCATGTCGCATACCGGCTATGTGAAGTACCAGCCGGTCGCTGACTATCGTGCGCAAAAGCGCGGTGGGCGCGGCAAACAAGCGACGGCAACAAAAGACGATGATTTCATCGAGAACCTGTTTATCGCCAAGACACACGACTACGTGCTTTGTTTCTCGAATAAAGGCCGTGTGTACTGGTTGAAGGTGTATGAAATTCCGCTGGGTTCACGCGGATCTCGCGGCAAGCCGATTGTGAACTTGCTTCAACTGCAACCAGGCGAAAAAATCTCCACAGTGCTGCCGATCAAGGAATTCCGCGACGACCGCTTCGTGTTCTTCGCTACCTCTTTGGGTACCGTGAAGAAGACCGCGCTATCGGATTTTGCGAACCCGCGTAAGGCCGGCATTATCGCCATCGCGCTCGATGACGGCGACTCCTTGATTGGGGTTGCGTTGACCGACGGTAAACACGACGTGATGCTGTTCTCGAACGAAGGCAAGGCGGTCCGCTTCGAAGAGTCCGACGTCCGTTCGATGGGGCGCGACACGCGTGGTGTACGTGGAATGAACTTGGCCAAGGGCGGCAAGGTCATCTCCATGTTGGTTGCCGAAAACGAAGAAGATTCAGTCTTGACCGCGACCGAGTTTGGTTACGGCAAACGCACCGCAATTTCGGAGTACACACGTCACGGTCGTGGCACCCAAGGCATGATCGCCATCCAAACATCCGCGCGCAACGGCAAAGTTGTCGCCGCCGTGCTGGTGCGCCCCGATGATGAAATCATGATGATCACGACGGCGGGTGTACTGATTCGTACAAAGGTTAAACAAGTGCGTGAAATGGGACGGTCAACGCAAGGTGTGACGTTGATCAATCTTGATGAAGGATCTAAGCTGACGGGATTGCAAAAAGTCGCTGAGTCGGAAGAAGATGACGTTGAGTAGGCTCGTTCGCGTGTCTGGCCGTGCGGGCTCATAACTTTTCCGCCGGCCCCGCTGCGCTGCCCACACCTGTCCTTGAGCAGGCGCAAGCTGAGCTGCTTGATTACAAGGGCACCGGCACCTCCGTGATGGAGATGAGTCATCGCGGCAAGGTGTTCTTGGAACTCGCCGCCGAAGTTGAGCGCGACCTACGTGAGTTGATGGGTATCCCGTCAAACTACAAGGTGTTATTTTTGCAGGGCGGTGGCAAGGGCGAATTCTCGATTGTCCCGATGAATTTGCTGCGCGGTCGTACCAGTGCTGACTACGTCGATACTGGCCATTGGTCGGTACAGGCGATCAAGGAGGCGAGAAAATATGGCGGCGTGAATGCCGTTGCTTCGGCAGCCGACAAAAACTACACCTACGTGCCGCTGGAAGCAACCTGGCAGACTGATTCCAAGGCAGCGTATCGGCATATCTGTACAAACGAAACTATCCAAGGCGTCGAATACTTTTGGACGCCCGAATGCGCTGATGGTGTCCCATTGGTCGCGGATATGTCATCGCATATTTTGTCGCGTCCGATGGATGTATCGAAATTCGGTTGTATTTACGGAGGGGCGCAGAAAAATATCGGCCCGTCTGGATTAACCGTCGTGATTGTTCGGGAGGATTTGTTGGGCGGAGCACACCCGCTGACGCCGTCCGTTTTTGACTACACCCAGCAAGCGGCAAGTGAGTGGATGCTGAACACGCCGCCGACGTTCGCTGTCTATTTGGCGGGTCTGACCTTTAAGTGGCTCAAGCAGCAGGGCGGATTGGCTGGCATTGAGAAGGTCAATATTCAGAAGGCAACGCTGCTTTACGCCACCATCGATGCCTCTGGCGGCTTCTACCGGAACGACGTTGCGATAGCTGATCGCTCGCGGATGAACGTGCCATTTTTCTTGCGCGACGAGAAGCTGAATCAGGCTTTTCTCGATGGTGCCGCCGCTGCGGGCATGTCTGGTTTGAAGGGGCATAAAGCGATTGGCGGGATGCGGGCTTCCATTTACAACGCTGTACCTTCAGCGGCGGTCGAGGCGTTGGCGGCATACATGCGAGACTTTCAAACCCGTCGCGGCTAAAATAGCCGAATGAAGCTTACGTTTGAACAGCAGAAGGTATTCGAAAGAGCGCTAGCGCTTGAAAAGCGTTGGTTATGGTTCTCTGCGGCTATCGTTTTTTTGGCACTCGTGTTTTTCGGTTGGTTAATTTGGTCCGGCAACTGGCAAAACTGGCTACTGCTGACTATGTTCAACAGTGTAGTCGTCATCATTTGCGCGACGGCGGCTGGTTGGCTTTTTCAATTGTGTAAGGAACTGCACGGTGTGTTGATTCAACTCATCAACGCGGATGCCCAAGCGCTTGCACAGCAATATGAAAAGAAACTTGGACTTGGTGACTCCGAGTCGATTGAGATATGACGGCTGATCTCCAAAAACTACGGCAGCAGATCGACGCGCTCGACGCCGAGATTCTGCAGAAGCTGAACGAGCGTGCGGCGTTTGCCCGCAAAGTCGGCTCTCTCAAGGTCGGACAAGCCTATCGCCCGGAACGTGAGGCCGAGGTGTTGCTTCGTATCAAGCAACTCAATCAAGGACCTCTTCCCGACGAAGTTGCCGCGAGATTGTTTCGCGAAATCATGTCTGCGTGTTTGGCGCTCGAAAGACCGATTACGGTGTCGTACTTGGGGCCGCAGGGGACGTTTAGCGAGCTCGCCGCCAAGAAACACTTTGGTGAAGGGGCGGAGCTAAAGCCGCAAGGATCAATCGATGAGGTGTATCGAAGTGTGGAATCAAACGCCTGCGATTTTGGTGTCATCCCAGTCGAAAACTCGACGGAAGGAGCAGTAGGGCGTTCTCTCGATCTCATGCCGCAAACACCACTAAAAATTTGCGGCGAGGTGTTGGTGCGTATCCACCACCATTTGATGGCGTCAACCGCGTTACCATTTGACAGCGTGCTTAAGGTCTTTTCACATGGCCAATCACTTGCACAGTGCCACGAATGGCTGAACAGCAATGTGCCCAAAGCCGAGCGGATCGCGGTTGCGTCCAACGCCGAAGCGGCTCGCCGTGCCTCGCTGGAGCCATTCACCGCGGCAGTGGCGGGCGAAATGGCGGCCACCCATTACGGGCTCAATTTGCTGGCGTCCAACATTGAAGACGAGCCCAATAACACCACGCGTTTTCTCGTGTTGGGAAGTTACGCGCCGAAGCCTTCTGCGCACGACAAGACTTCGCTGGTGCTGTCTGCGGCAAATCGTTCCGGTGCGGTGTACGAAATGCTCACGCCATTTGCACAGCGCGGCGTGTCGATGTCGAAGTTTGAGTCGCGTCCGTCAAAGCTCGCCATCTGGGAGTACCTGTTCTTCGTTGATATCGAGGGACATGTCGATAATCAAAACGTCGCTGACGCGCTCGCGGAGCTTCGCAAAATTGCCGGCTACGTCAAGGTACTCGGCTCATACCCTGCCGCAGTGATTTGAGCTGTTTCTCCCCGCCGCTCGTGGTGTTTGCGAGAGGTTGATTTTTCTTCTGTTGACTGCCGTTTTGAATGCCATCTATGCCAAGTATGCAATTCGCTGATCTTGCCCCCGACTACATCCGCGCCATCTCTCCGTATCAAGGCGGCAAGCCTATCTCCGACGTCGCTCGTGAGCTCGGCATGGCTGAGTCGGACATTGTCAAACTTGCCTCGAACGAAAATCCCCTCGGTGCCAGCCCAAAGGCGCTCGCGGCCATCAGCGCCGCGCTGCAAGATTTGGCCCTCTACCCGGATGGTGGTGGCGTCGCGTTAAAGGCGGCAATCACGAAGAAATTTGGTATTGCGGCAGACAGCATCGTTCTCGGTAACGGTTCTAACGACGTGTTGGAGTTAGTAGCGAGAACCTTTCTGCGCCAGGGCGACACCGCCGTTTATTCTCAGTACGCGTTTGCGGTCTACCCGTTAGCGACGCAAGCCGTGGGTGCCACGCCGATTGCCGTGCCGGCGCGAGAGTTTGGCAATGACCTGGACGCGATGCTCGCTGCGATTCAGCCCACAACCAAAATCGTGTTTGTCGCCAATCCCAACAATCCCACCGGCACATTCATTCCGGGGCCGGCGCTGAAAGCGTTTGTGGCCAAGGTGCCAAGTAACGTATTGGTGGTCTTGGACGAAGCGTATGGCGAATACTTAGATGCCAGCGATGCGTACAACACCGCGCCATGGCTGGCGGAGTTTCCGAATCTCATTGTTTCCCACACCTTGTCCAAGGCTTACGGTTTGGCGGGGCTGCGCGTGGGGTTTGGGTTTGCGCATCCTGATGTCGTGGCGATGCTTAACCGCGTACGGCAACCCTTCAATGTTAATCATTTGGCGATGGTGGCTGCTGAGGCCGCGCTATCGGATGATGCATTCATTGCCGAAAGTCGCAACCTCAATGCCGAGGGGCTCAAGCTGCTGTCGGCGGAACTCGATAAGCGCGGCATTGACTTCATCCCGTCGAAGGGCAACTTCATCGCGTTCAAAATTGCCCGAACCGCTGAGGTCTTTCAGACACTACTCAAGGCAGGGGTGATTGTGCGCCCCATCGCTAGTTATGGATTGGCCGATTATCTGCGCGTGTCTACCGGCACCGCCGCGCAAAATGCTCGCTTCCTGGCTGCGCTAGATAGCTCACGACAAATACTAAAAGTCTAATGCTGATGGGCATTTTCAGCCACTTTTGCTTGGAACCCCCCGTCGAATCTCGGGTTTGTCCTAGTGTATTCAAACGATGTTAAAGCACGTCGCCATTGTCGGCGTGGGTCTAATCGGTACGTCTTTTGCCCTCGCTGCAAAACGTGATCTGACGCCCGAGTCCGCGCCGCGAATAATCGGCGTTGACCTCGACGTCCAGTACGTTGAACAGGCTCGGCAACGGGGCGCAATAGACGCCGCCGGAACCTTTGAGCAAGCGGCAAGTGCCGATTTGGTGCTGCTCGCCGTTCCGGTGCGACAAATGCCGCAGGTGCTGGCTGCGCTAAAGCCGCATTTGGCGGAACACACCGTCATCATTGATGCCGGCAGTACCAAGCAGGACGTGATCGCGGCCGCACGATTGCGTCTTGGCGATAGGTTCCGGCAATTCGTTGCCTGCCATCCGATCGCCGGACGCGAGCGTCACGGCCCGCTGGCGGCGGATACGACACTTTTTGACGGCAAAAACGTGGTGCTCTGTCGCTCGCCCGAAAACAGCGACACCACCGTAGAAACCGCTCGCCTCGCTTGGCAGGCGGTCGGTGCGAAGGTCATCGAAATGACCGCCGTCACCCACGACGCTGTGTTTGCGGCAGTCAGTCATCTGCCGCATATTCTGGCCTTCGCGTTGGTCGAAGCGCTCGCAGCGCGGCCAAACGCAAAGTTGCTGTTTGAGCACGCCGCCTCGGGATTTCGCGATTTCACAAGGATCGCCAGTTCGAGCCCCGAAATGTGGCGAGACGTCGCGTTGAATAATCGCGAGGCGTTGCTGACTGAGCTTGATGCCTATTTGCGTCGGGTGGCAGCGGTGCGGGATATGCTCCAAGCGAGCGATGGCGACGCCATTTACGAGATCATGCAGCGTGCGCAGCGTGCACGCGAGCACTGGTTATCGGGACAGCTCGATCAGCTCGATCAGCGCAATCAGTTCAATCAGGAAGATGGTCTATGAGTAAGGTTGACGCCGCATTACGACTGGCTGCCGTTTCACGCGCAAATGGCGTGGTTGTGTTGCCCGGCTCCAAGTCGATTTCAAACAGGACATTATTGTTAGCCGCGCTGAGTGAGGGGCCGACGGTTGTGCGCGGGTTGCTGCAATCTGACGATACCGCCGTCATGCTCGCCGCACTCGGCAAGCTCGGCGTCAAAATTGATGTACTCGGCGGTGATGTCTATCGAATCTTTGGTTGCGGCGGTGTTTTTCCGGTCGCCCAAGCAACGCTATTTCTCGGCAACGCGGGCACGGCTTTTCGGCCGCTGACTGCCGCCTTGGCGCTGCAATCGGGTGCGCGTCATTACCAGCTTGACGGCGTGCCACGTATGCGTGAGCGTCCGATTGGCGATCTGGTCGATGGACTCGCGCCCTTAGGCATCAATATTGAATACACCGGCCAGAGCGGATTTCCGCCACTTATTGTGTCTGGCCGAACATCGACTGCGGTTGATCGAATCGCGGTGCGAGGCGATGTATCAAGTCAGTTTCTGTCGGCGTTGTTGATGGCGCTGCCGCTCCTCAAGTCAGAGATAACGGTCGAAGTCGTGGGTGAGCTCATCTCCAAGCCCTATGTCGAGATCACGTTGAATCTGATGGCACGATTTGGTGTCATGGTGCAACGCAACGGCTGGCGAGAATTCACGCTTTCCGCAGATGCCACCTATCTCTCTGCGCAGGAAGTCAACGTGGAAGGTGACGCGTCCAGCGCATCATATTTTCTGGCGGCCGGTGCGATTGGTGGCGGACCGGTTCGGGTGACTGGCGTCGGCCATAGCAGCATTCAAGGCGATATCAAATTTGCCGACGCGCTTTCAGAAATGGGGGCGAGCATTAACATGGGAGAGGATTGGATTGAAGCCTCGCTGCCAGCGCATAAACGCTTGACCGCAATTGATGCCGATTTCAATCACATCCCAGACGCGGCGATGACCATTGCCATACTCGCGCTGTTTGCGAATGGCACGACGACGATTCGAAACATCGCCAGTTGGCGCGTCAAAGAGACTGATCGAATTGCGGCGATGACCATTGAGCTACGAAAGTTGGGGGCGGAGGTCGTCGAAGGCCCAGACTTCATCGCCGTGACGCCGCCTCGCGACGCTAGGCTGGTGTCTGGGGTCTCAATCGATACCTATGACGACCACCGTATGGCGATGTGTTTTTCTTTGGTCTGCCTCGCCGGTGTGGATGTTGTGATCAATGACCCTGCCTGCGTCGGCAAGACGTTTCCTGGCTATTTCGATGCCTTCCGGAGGCTGTTGTCGTGACGACGATGAACACGCGTGCCATTCCAGTGATCGCCATCGATGGCCCAACCGCGTCCGGCAAGGGTACGGTCGCGCAGCGGGTAGCGGCGGCGTTGGGCTTTCACTATTTGGATTCGGGTGCGTTGTACCGCCTCACAGCACTTGCGGCTCTGAAGCAAGGTATTGATTTAAATGATGAAAATAAAGTTTCTGCAGCAGCGAGCACCTTAAGTATTCAGTTTATCGGGGAGAAGGTGATTCTGGATGGTGAAGACGTGTCGGAATTGATCCGCACCGAGAGCGCGAGCCAAAATGCATCTCGGGTAGCCGCTTTCCCGGCAGTTCGCCGCGCACTAACCGAGCGCCAGCGGGCGTTCCGTGCTGCTCCTGGGCTCGTTTGTGATGGTCGCGATATGGCGTCCGTCATCTTTCCGGACGCACAACTGAAGATTTTTCTCACGGCCAGTGTCGAGGCGCGAGCCGAAAGACGCACTAACCAGTTGAAACAAAAAGGAATCTCTGCGATACTAGACGATGTTGTGAAGGAATTACGCATCCGTGACGAACGCGATTCAAACCGCCAAGTCGCGCCGCTGAAAAAGTTAGACGGCGCGTATCTACTTGATACAACAGCGATTTCTGCCAATGCGGCGGTTGAGCAGGTGCTGAGGTGGGCGAAAGACACAATTCGGGCCACGCAGTAACCAGCAATCGCTGCGGATGATTCGAGTTATGTGCTTGTTCTAGATAGTTTTTCCGCCAGCAGCGAGTAGTTGTACCTAGGTGTTCGCGATCCCCAAAAAATCCGGACGATGATGAACCCTCTGCGTCGCCAGACGAAGAGCTAACCCGTAAAACCGAAAGTTAACCCATTCATGTCCGCATCAACCCAACCCGCAGCAAAAGTCAAAGCCCCCAAACCCATTTACGCGCCCGATAGTTTTGCCGCGTTATTCGAGGAAAGCCTGACGCGCCAAGAAATGCGCGAAGGCGAAATGATTACCGCAGAAGTCGTGCTGGTCGATCAAAACATCGTGGTGGTCAACGCCGGATTGAAATCCGAAAGCGTGATCCCGGTAGAAGAATTCAAAAATGACAAAGGCGAACTCGAAGTTAAAGTCGGCGACTTTGTCACCGTTGCAATTGAGAAGTTTGAAGACGGTTTTGGTGCCACCAAGCTGTCGCGTGATCGGGCGAAGAAGCTGTCTGCATGGCACGATCTCGATGTCGCGCTCGACAAAGGCACGATCATCAGCGGTATGGTATCGGGCAAGGTCAAGGGCGGTTTGACCGTCATGATCAACGGTATTCGTGCATTCTTGCCGGGTTCGTTGGTTGACACTCGCCCGGTCAAGGACACGACGCCGTTCGAAGGTAAAGAACTCGAGTTCAAAGTGATCAAGCTCGACAAAAAACGTAACAACGTTGTTGTGTCGCGTCGTGCTGTGATGGAGGCATCCCAAGGTGCTGATCGTGCAGCATTGCTCGACACCCTGAAAGAAGGCTCAGTGGTTAAGGGCATCGTCAAGAACATCACCGACTATGGCGCGTTCGTGGATTTGGGTGGTATCGACGGTCTGTTGCACATCACTGATCTCGCATGGCGTCGCGTGAAGCACCCATCCGAAGTGTTGGCCGTGGGCGATGAAGTCACCGCGAAAATCCTCAAGTTCGACCAAGAGAAGAACCGCGTCTCACTCGGCATGAAGCAGTTGGGCGATGACCCTTGGACAGGACTCGCACGTCGCTACCCACAGTCGACCCGCTTATTCGGCAAAGTCACCAACCTGACCGACTACGGCGCGTTCATCGAAATCGAAGCCGGCATCGAAGGTTTGGTACACGTCTCCGAGATGGACTGGACCAACAAGAATGTTCACCCAGCCAAAGTGGTGTCACTCGGTGACGAAGTCGAAGTCATGATCTTGGAAATCGACGAAGAGCGTCGTCGTATTTCGCTCGGCATGAAGCAATGCATGCAGAATCCGTGGGAAGAATTTTCGATGTCCCACAAGAAGGGCGAGAAAGTTAAGGGCATCATCAAGTCGATCACCGACTTCGGTGTGTTTATCGGCCTGCCAGGCAATATCGATGGCTTGGTTCACCTCTCGGACATTTCTTGGAATGTCGCTGGCGAAGAAGCCGTTAAAGCCTACAAAAAGGGCGACGAACTCGAAGCCGTTGTCTTGGCCATCGATATGGAGCGTGAGCGTATTTCGTTGGGGGTCAAGCAGCTCGATTCCGATCCGTTTACCAGCTACACGACCAGCTTTGACAAGGGTGCCATCGTCAAGGGCAAAGTCAAAGCGATCGATGCTAAGGGTGCCACGATTGCGCTTTCCGACGAAATCGAAGGCTACCTGCGTGCTTCAGAAGTTTCGCGTGAGCGCGTTGAAGATATGCGCAGCCATATGAAGGAAGGCGACGAAATCGAAGCCATCATCATCAACGTTGATCGCAAAACGCGTGGCATTAATCTCTCCATCAAGCAAAAGGATTCATTGGACGAGAAGGACGCAATGAAGCGGATGTCAGAAGAGGCGCCTTCCAATGCAGGCACGACTAATCTCGGCGCATTGCTCAAGGCGAAGCTGAAGCAAGACTAAGTTTGTACGATTGGCTCTGCCCTCCGGGGTGGAGCCAGCGTCTGACTCTAACCGCGTCAAACGATTTCCTGCCGCGCCGTATTTCGGCAGTCACATAACTAAAACCGAAGTGGATCTGTCTCTTGAAATCCATGACCAAGTCAGAGCTGATTGAAATTCTGGCCTCTCGCCATCATCAACTCGCGCCCAAAGATGCAGAGTTGGCGGTAAAGACAATGCTCGATGCCATGTCTTCCACGTTGTCGCAGGGTGACCGTATAGAGATTCGCGGGTTCGGTAGCTTTGGTCTCAACTATCGCCCACCCAGAACGGGTCGTAACCCAAAGACGGGCGAGAAGGTTCTGGTGCCTAAGAAGTACGTTCCTCACTTCAAGGCCGGTAAAGAACTGCGCGAGCGTGTTGATGAGGCGCTAGAAGCGGCAGAAGCGGCTAAGCGTGCGCATTTGGCGGAATCAACGCCGAACACCGCAAGCGAGTCGGCGACCTGAACCAGCACTGCAAACGATTGAGACCAATACGCCAAATAGTGGCCGGGTATCGAGGGATATCCGGCTATTTTTTTGCCCACTCACCCGCGTTCAAACGCGCCCCCACGAAATGTTCAGGCTAGCCTTAATACGTGACGGGGCACCCGGTGCTGTGAAGGATGTTGCCTGTGAACGATTGGCAAGCCAGTTTCCATCGATCCTCTTTCATCGCGGATGCGGGCTGCAACATCGATTGAAAACCTATCACAACAGCCTAGAATATCGACCATGAATATCATCTTGTGGATCGTGCGCGTCGTCGTCGTCTTGCTTTTGGTGTGGATTGCTTCCAAAAATGCGGACCCTGTCACCCTCTACGGTATCGGCGCGAACCTGAAGATGCCACTCGCATTAATACTGCTCGCGTTTTTTGGCGCTGGCTTATTGTTGGGGTTACTTTCTTCACTCGTCGCGATGTTTCGTCTCAAGCGCGAAATTCGACGTCTGAATCGAGCGCTACAAAGTCGAAACAGTGACATCCCCGTCGCATTACCAGAAGCCGGAAAGCGCATCTAATGGATTTGATGCTGTCTTGGTTGCCTTGGGCCTTTATCGCGGCAGTGGGTTTTTTTGCGCTCGGTTGGGTCGGTGCGCGCTTTGATGTAAAGCGATTGATCTCTGAGTCTCGCGAACTACCGCTTTCGTATTTCCGGGGTCTGAATTTTTTGCTAAAGGAGCAGCCGGACAAGGCGATTGAGGCGCTGATCGAGGCTTCCAAACAGCACCCAGAAGCCGTCGAGCTGCAATTTGCATTGGGTAGCCTATTCCGCCGACGCGGTGAGATTGACCGAGCCTTACGCGTGCACAAGGACTTGTCTGAACGCGGCGGACTCTCTGCCGAGCAGCGCGCCGACGCACTATATGAAACCGCGCTCGATTATCACAAGTCGGGTTTGCTCGACCATGCCGAGAAAATCCTCATCGCTGTTCTTGATGGGAGTGCCGCGAACGACCGGCAGCGTCGCGGGATCTTTGAGCTCCTGCTGAACTTGTATCAGCAAGAGCGTAACTGGCGCAGGGCCATCGATGTCGCCCGAACCCTTGATGCGGACCTGCCGATTGAAAAGCGTCGTTTCTCCTCAGCCATCGCAAACTTCCACTGTGAGTTGGCCACCGAGTTGCGCGTTGCAGAAGGTGTCGCTGGTGCCTGTCGTTATCTGGACCGAGCCCTGGCGGAGTATCCGCAATGTGTCCGTGCAAATCTCCTGTGTGGCGAGTGGCTTGCCAGTGAAGGTGCACACGCCGAGGCGATTACCGTCTGGTGCCGGATCGAACAACAAGATCCTGCCTACCTTGGCTTGGTCGCTGAACATTTACTCGCCGCCTTCGAAGCGCTCGGCAAGACGTCTGAGGGGGTGGTGTTGCTCACGCGTCTCCAGCAGCAGTACCCGTCGTTGGACCTCTTAAACGCGCTCTTCAAAGCGAGATTAAAAAGTGCCGGACCACTTGCCGCGTCGGAGTTGGTACGCAGTGATTTGTACATAAACCCAACACTCGTTGGGCTTGATCGGCTGCTCGAGGCGCAGGTGCTCGCAGCAACAGATGAAGCCAAGGCGGATTTAGAAATGCAACGTGCATTGGTACACAGCCACGCCAGCCGGCTCGCCGTCTACCTCTGCAGCCACTGTGGCTTCAAGGCCAAGCAGTTCTACTGGCATTGCCCGGCGTGTGGTGGTTGGGATACGTTCCCTCCGCGTCGGACTGCCGAGTACGATACCGCCGAACGCCATCTCGCCAGACTGCAGGCTGAACACATCGAAAACAAACAGGTTAATGCATGAACGACAGACCAATAATTGTGCCGCTGGACTTTCCGACCGCCGAGGCAGCTCTTACCTGCGCTGCGCGCCTTGATCCCAGCTTGTGTCAGGTAAAAGTTGGCAAGGAGCTTTTCACGGCTGCGGGACCAAGCATTGTCGAGAGTCTGATGCGGCAAGGATTTAGGGTGTTTTTGGACCTGAAATACCACGACATTCCGAATACAGTTGCCGGCGCATGTACTGTAGCCACCAAGATGGGAGTGTGGATGCTCAATGTCCACGCATCGGGTGGGCGACGAATGCTAGCGGCGGCCGCCGAGGCAGTGAGCCGGAATACGCCTGCGGGAAGTACGAAGCCGATTCTGATCGCCGTTACCGTGCTCACGAGTCTGAGCGCGGCAGAACTGCCGGAAATTGGGCTTGCTGCAGATGTGGATGCGGCTGTCACACGTTTTGCGTCGCTGGCAAAAGAAAGCGGGCTTGACGGTGTGGTTTGTTCCGCGCAAGAAGCGCCACTCATGAAACAAACGTTTGGTCAGTCATTTGTCTTGGTGACGCCGGGGATTCGTCTGGCAACGGACGCCAAAGGCGATCAATCGCGGGTGGTAACCCCCGTGGACGCGATTAAAATGGGCAGCGACTATCTGGTGATCGGCCGATCAATTACTGCCGCCGCCGACCCGCGTGCCGTACTGACAATGATTAGTGATTCCCTGAAGGTTGTGCATCCATGAAGCTGACGGTTATTGGTACAGGTTATGTTGGTCTGGTTTCGGGCGCATGCCTGGCCGACGTGGGCAATCAGGTGTTGTGTCTGGATCTGGACGCCAAAAAAATCGATCTGCTCAAATCCGGGGGCATCCCGATTTACGAGCCGGGCCTGAAAGAAATTGTGGCCAACAACGTCGCGGCGGGGCGGCTCCGCTTCACCACCAACATTGAGGAGAGCGTGGCGTTTGGTGACATCCAGATGATCGCCGTTGGCACACCTCCCGGCGAAGATGGTTCAGCGGATTTGCAGTATGTCGTTGCGGCTGCCCGCAACATTGGCCGCTTTATGACCGGCCCAAAAATTGTGATGGATAAATCGACCGTGCCAGTCGGCACCGCAGACCGTGTGCGTGAGGCGATTGCCGAGGAGTTGGCAAGTCGTCAGCAGCAGACCAAGTTCTCGGTAGTGTCGAATCCTGAATTCCTGAAGGAAGGCGCGGCGGTTGAAGATTTCATGCGGCCTGATCGCATCGTGATCGGCGCGGACAGTGATGAGGCGGTGGAGGCGATGCGGAAACTCTATGCGCCGTTTCAGCGCAACCATGATCGCCTCATGGTGATGGATGTTCGCTCAGCAGAGCTCACCAAGTACGCGGCCAACGCCATGTTGGCGACGCGTATCTCGTTCATGAACGAGTTAGCGTTATTGGCAGAACGTCTTGGCGCGGATATAGAGGCTGTGCGTAAAGGCATCGGTTCGGACCCGCGCATTGGTTACCACTTTCTCTATCCGGGCATCGGCTACGGCGGCTCGTGTTTCCCGAAAGATGTCCAAGCGTTGCAACGTACCGCGACCCAGGCTGGCCTCGACTTGAAGCTGCTGGATGCGGTGGAGCGCGTCAACTACGCACAGAAACATGTGCTCACCCAAAAAATCGTCAAAGCCTTTGGCGAAGATCTGACCGGACGCACGTTCGCCGTCTGGGGGCTGGCGTTCAAACCGAATACGGATGATATGCGCGAGGCACCATCCTTGGTGTTGATTGAAGACCTCACCAAGCGCGGTGCCAAAATTGTGGCCTTTGACCCGGTCGCCGCCACTGAGGCAAAACACTTGCTGGCGGGAAATGCGAATGTGACATTTGCCGATAGCGTGCTTGGTGCGTTGCAGGCGGCAGATGCGCTGGCGATCGTGACGGAATGGAAAACATTTCGTGCGCCTGACTTTGCGGCGATGAAAGCCTCACTTAAGTCGCCAATCGTGTTTGATGGCCGTAACCTGTACGAGCCGTCAACCATGCTGGAGCAGGGCTTTGAGTATTATCCAATCGGACGTAAACAAGCAGGTACGCCTTGAAGCTGAATATCCCCGATTGCCAACACGCACGAGTTCTCGTCGTTGGTGATGTGATGCTTGACCGCTACTGGTTTGGCGAGGTGTCGCGTATTTCGCCCGAAGCGCCCGTGCCGATTGTGCATGTGAAGAAAACGGAAGAACGCCCAGGTGGGGCTGCCAACGTCGCTCGTAACATCGCCTCGCTTGGTGGGCAGGCAACACTGCTGTCTGTCGTCGGTGACGATGAGACTGGGCGGATCTTAGCGGCGCTACTCGCACAAGAGCGGGTGACCACACATTTTCACAAAGATGCCACCTTGCCAACCACAGTGAAATTACGGGTCATTGGGCGTCAGCAGCAATTGATGCGTATTGATTTTGAAACGCCGCCATCGCGAGAAGTGCTTGAGGACAAATTGGGTGATTTTGAGTCGATGGTCGATGCACACGATGTCGTGATTCTGTCTGACTACGGCAAAGGTGGCCTGACGCATGTCACCAAAATGATCGACGCGGCGAAGCGCCACGGCAAACGCATCTTGATTGATCCGAAGGGTGACGATTACGCCAAGTACCGGGGTGCTACGCTGTTGACACCGAACCGGAGTGAATTTCGGGAAGTCATGGGCAAGTGGCGTGATGATGCCGATCTTGCGCAACGCGCTGAAAAACTGCGTGATGATCTTTCGCTCGATGCGTTGCTTGTCACGCGCTCAGAGGAGGGTATGTCTTTATTCACTGCCAGCGAGGTTTTGCATGAGCCGACACGGGCGCGTGAGGTGTTTGATGTTTCCGGTGCCGGGGATACTGTCATTGCCACCATTGCACTCATGCTCGCGGCGGGTTCAGACATGGCCGCTGCGGTACGTATTGCCAATCGTGCGGCCAGTGTTGTGGTTGGCAAGTTGGGGACCGCGACATTGACCCGCACCGAGTTGGAAGCGGCAATTTGAGTCGGGCAACACGCGACCCGACTTTTGCATAAGACACATCACTCAAACGAGCAAATAACATGACATACATCGTTACCGGCGCGGCCGGATTTATCGGCAGCAATATCGTGAAAGCGTTAAACGCGCGAGGTATTCGTGACATCGTTGCCGTGGACAATCTTTCCCGCGCCGATAAATTCAAGAATCTTGTTGATTGTGAGATTGCCGAATACGTCGATAAACAGGATTTCCTGTCGGTCGTTGAGTCGGGTGACCTCTCCGGTGATATCGACGTGGTGTTCCATGAAGGTGCCTGCTCCGACACGATGGAGACCGACGGGCGCTATATGATGGAAAACAATTACCGCTATTCGCTGTCGTTGTTTGAATGGGCGCTGGAAGAAAGTGTGCCGTTTCTTTACGCCTCGTCGGCATCGGTGTATGGCGGCGGCGCAACTTTTCGCGAGTCGCGTGAGTTTGAATCGCCACTCAACGTGTACGGCTACTCCAAATTTTTGTTTGACCAAGCGGTACGCGCCCGCGTGGGCAATGATTTTGAACAAGCGCCTTCGCAGATCGCCGGCTTTCGTTATTTCAATGTGTACGGTACTCGTGAATCGCATAAAGGCAAGATGGCATCGGTGGCCTACCACTTCTTTCACCAGTACCGTGCAACCGGAAAGGTTAAACTTTTTGCCGGAAACAACGGATACGCCGATGGTGAGCAACGGCGCGATTTTGTGTCCGTCGAAGATGTGGTGCGTGTGAACTTGTTCTTCCTCGACAATCCCGGCCTCTCGGGTATCTTTAATCTCGGCACGGGTCGGAGCCAGACGTTTAACGACGCGGCAGTGGCCACCGTGAACGCCTGCCTTGCGCTGGAAGGTAAGCCGCCCAAGACACTCGCAGAGTTGCTATCGGCTGGAGCGCTGGAATATATTCCCTTTCCAGACGCGTTGAAAGGTAAATACCAGAGCTTCACACAAGCGGATTTGACGAATCTGCGAGCCGCTGGTTACGCCGATGAATTTTTGACGGTTGAGCAGGGGGTGGCGAACTACATTCCGTGGCTTGCCGCCCAATAACGTGGACGCTTTTTTTCACCAACAAGGCGAACGGATCAAACAGGTCGCAGTAGTTTAATTAACGAACTTTTGGAGAGCAGAAATGAAAAGATTTATCGTGTTTATGGCAGCGTTCCTCGCCGTGATTAACATGGCGTTTGCGGCAGTCAACGTCAACACCGCCACCAAAGAAGAACTGATGACATTGAATGGCATCGGCGAAGGCAAGGCTCAAGCGATCATCGATCACCGGAAGAAGAACGGCCCCTTCAAGTCTGCCGCTGATCTGGACAAAGTGCCAGGAATTGGCGAAGGCATATTGAAAAAAATTGAAAAGGACGTGAGCTTTTCGGGCAAAACAACCGTGGCCGCGACGCCGGCCAAGGCCGATACGAAGCCTGCTGCGGCGCCTAAGAAAGAAGAGAAGGCGGCTCCGGCAGAAACAAAGAAAGCCGAAACAAAACCTGAAAAGAAAGAAAAGACAGATAAGCCGGTGAAAGAAGAGAAGAAAGCTGACGCCAAGAAAGACGACAAAAAGGCCGATGCCAAGAAAGACGACGCGCCAAAGAAGTAGGGCGCTCACGTAGAGAAAAAAGCCCCGCAAACGTTTGCGGGGCTTTTTTATTGCGCTGAGTGTACTTTTGCGAGAAAGATAGGCAGACTCGATGGATCGAAGTGCGTTGGGCGCAATCGGCCAAAACCGGCTGTTCCCGATCGCCTCCCAATAAACGTTCAAAGTTATGAATCTAGTCCGGAAATCATTCTCTAAGCACTATTGCCCTAGCTGCGAGGCGCGCGTATTTCGGGACAAGCCACAGCAACCGGGGGCAGTCCTTGAAGACTTGATCCTTTATGTCCCGTACCTCGTTGTTTGGCTAGTTTGTGCGGCGATAGTGGTGCAATTTGGCGGAGACAGGCTCGTGGCGGGCGGACTCAGCGCTGTCGTGACAGTTCTTTTGCTGAACCCCATCTTCTTCAAGTATTCAGAATTTCACTGCAGAGCATGCGGCAGGAGATCGACGCATCAAGAGGTTACCTGCCGCGGATTCGGGTGGGTTGTCTGACGTGTTCAAATCGGCCAAAAGCGGACAGTGGGAGTGATCGTGCGTTTCACTACGAATCTTGTTGCGGGACTGGCGATGGTCGCCGCGATTTCCGCAAGTGGAGCACCGGCTCGACCAACTGCAGCGGAGTTCAACGCCGAGATTGATAGCATCGGTCCGGTTGCTGTTCTGGCAAAAATGTTTGAGACCGAAAGCCTTGAGTCTTGGGTATCTAGGCAGATTGCCTCTGGGTCGACGGACTGGCTAAAAATTGCTGCTCGGCTTCGGCCGCATTCAGATGCATCACTAACAACTCTCCTAAACAGCGCGGTCGCGGAAGCGCTGGTGCGAGCGCCGTTTCGAGTGCTTCCGCTGCTGGAGTCGGGTGTATTTACGCCTTCAGATTCTTGTCTTCCTTTCCTATCGATCGAAGATCCCCCTGAAAAAAATCTACTTGCCGTAACTCAGCTTGAAAGGACTCTTGCGCCTATACGGTCGCAGCGATTCGCATCAATAAAGGCGGCCTGCCTTGTTCAAGCCAAGCAGGCTAGGGAACAGATCGCTGCCAGCAGATGAATGTCGGCTTTCGGGAAATCTGAATAGCCGCTTTGGGTCAGGTGCGGCGGTTCCCAGAACGGAAAAGCCGACCTTGCATACCTGATTGAATGCACCGCCGCAGCCACCTAACCATTAGGTCAACTGCCGCGAGCACAAACGCAACCTGGCCGTGTATGCGACGAAGAAGCCGGACTCACATCCGCACAAAATGCGTTTCGATGGGTACGCCTTTGGCGAGCGTTTGGTAAACCACACAATAACGGTCGGTCAATTTTTTCAGTGTTTCGAGTTGTGCGTCGTTGGCGTCGGCGTCGAGCACAAAGGTCATGCGGATTGCCGTGAAGCCGACCGGGGCCGTTTTATCCACGCCGAGTGTGCCGCGAAAGTCGAGATCGCCCTCGGCATCAATTTTCGAATCACGAATCACCACGCCGATTGCGGTGGCAACCGCCGCCAGCGTGACGCCGGCACAACCAATCAACGCCTGAAGCAACATATCGCCGGAACACGCCAACGTACCATCGCCACCGGTGGCTGGGTGGAGGCCCGAACGCATCGTGCCAAGATGTGTTTCAACGTCGCACGCAATTTTTTCTTGCGCGACTTTGCCGGTCGCCGTGAGCACAAGTTGCGCCGCACTTGAGTCTTCGCGATAACGCGCTTTTAACGGGGCCTGCGCCGCTGAGAGTTGTTCGGCAATTGTCTTGACGTCGGGAAAAGAGGATGACATGAGCGTTTGAGGCTAGCGATGTGCCGCCTGCTTGTGGTGATGAAGGGTGGCAATGATACCTTCAACTTCACGAAACTTGTCCGCCGGATCTGACGACGGTCGGATGTCCGCACAAATGGTTGCTCCCGCTGCGTCGGGGTGCGCCGTCGAAGAATGTGCCAGCACAACAACCCGATCCGCCAGCCGAACCGCTTCGTCGGGGTCGTGGGTCACCAGTACGGTGGCGGTTTGAAAACGCGCGGTGACTTCGCGTGTGAGACTGATCAAGCGTCGCCGCGTGAGGATATCGAGCGCTGAGAAGGGCTCGTCCAGCAATAAAACATCGGGTGCCCGGACCAATGCGCGCGCGATCGCAACCCGCTGCGCCATGCCGCCGGAAAGTTGCTTTGGCAAGCAATGGCGGGCATTTTCAAGGTAAACCGCCTGAAGAAGCCCGTGGATATTAGGGTTTGATTCTTTATTTGTTGCGCGAATTGTTCCCGCCGTGTTTTTGTTCGTCTTTGTGGGGTCACCGACCAAGGCGAGCGCGATGTTTTCTTCAACCGTTAACCACGGCATTAAGCGCGGCTCTTGATAAACGACGCCGACAATCGCTGCGCGGTTGTTGTTCGCGGCGTGAATTTCGATGTTGCCCTGCCAGTTTTGATCCAACCCGGCGATGGCGCGTAGCAGTGTGCTTTTGCCGCAGCCAGACGCCCCCAACACGGCGATGATTTCGCCCGCATGGACGTTGAACTCAATGTTGCCCAATACCGCCTTAGTACCGTAACGCTTTTGTTGGATGGCGACCCGCAGGCGGGGTGGGGCGGTATTGTGCTGATTTGTGCTGGCATCAGTTGGCAGGTGAATCGATGCATGCATGTTCTCGTCCTCCGATTGACGTTCGACCGGACTACGCATGTTTTACGTCTTCGCAATCGTCGCGCAAGTGTGGATCGGCTACGTCGCGCCAACGCAAACTAAGCCGTTCTATGTACACCAGCACAGCGTCACTTGATTTACCCAGCAGCGCCAGCGTGATAATCGCCACCAATACCAAATCCGTGCGACCGGTTTCGCGGCCATCGGTGAGTAGGTAGCCAAGGCCCGAGGTGGCCGCGATGAGCTCGGCTGCAACCAAAAACATCCAGCCCAAACCCAGCGACGTCCGCAGGCCGGTGAAGAGTCCGGGTAGGGCGGCGGGCAGGTAGATTTTGGTCAGCAATTGGCGTTGACTAAAACCAAGTTGGCGTCCGACTTCAATGAGTTTACGGTCAACGTCGCGTAGGCTTGCCGCCGTGGAGAGATACATCGGGAAAAATGTGCCAATGGCAATCAGCGTCAGTTTTGGGGCTGTATCTATGCCGAGCCAGAGCAGCAACAGCGGCACCCAAGCGAGCGATGGCACGGCACGAAGCGCTTGTAGCGAAGGATCGATCAAGCCATTCACGCGGCGGTTAAGCGCTACCAATGCGCCGAGCGCCAGCCCGCACGAAACACCAATGACAAAACCTGTCAGCACGCGTGCTGAGCTCACCCCAATGTGCGCGGCCAAGCTGCCGTCTTGGGCAAGTGAGATCAACGTTCGCAACAGTGCCGAAGGTGGCGGCAGTAAGTGCGCTGTGATCCAGCCTAGCGCACTGGCGGCTTCCCAGATCAGTAAAGCGATAATCGGCAGCACCAGCCCCAACGGAAATGCCAGACGCCAGTTGCGTGGTTGGCGTCGGATGGTCGGTCGAAAGCGGAGCGACCGAAAGAGGGGCGAACGAAAGAACGCAAGCGGTCGGGGTCTGATGGCGGGAGTCGTCATACGTGAGTGGTCATACAATAATCGGACGATCAGCGCGTCGTGCCATGCGGGAAGCGCAGCGCGACTTTGGTTGCGGGTGCTTCTGTGACCAATTCGTCAACCACCTTCGCGACATCGGTGCCTGGCTTTACCAGCCCCTCGGCGATCAGAATTGGTGCCGCCGCCTTCAACGCCGCGCGATGCGACTGGCCGGGAATCGATTCATCGAAACCGGTGCGTGCGAGCTGGCGCTTGGCGACGTCGATGCTGATCTTGGCTTCGTCGGCCAACAATTTTGCGGCTTCCTCAGGGTTCTTTTGTATCCAGTAACGAGCGCGTTCATACAGGCGCACCGTGCGTTCAACCGCCTCCGGATACTGCCTGGCAAACTTCTCCGTGGTGTTCAAGAAGCCGTAAGTGTTGAAGCTGACGTTGCGGTAGATGATGCGTGTCCCGGCCTCCAGTTCACTCGCCGCGAGCAGTGGGTCGAGTCCTGCCCACGCATCCACACGTTTTTGTTCGAGGGCAGTGCGTCCGTCGGCATGCTGCAGGTGTACCAGCTCTACATCGTTTTTCGACAACCCGACCGTCTGCAGCGCACGCAGGGTGAAAAGGAACGGGTCGGTGCCTTTGGTCGCAGCGATCTTTTTACCTTTCAGGTCAGCTAGCGTTTTGATCGGCGAATCCTTTGCCACGGCAAGCGCGGTCCATTCAGGGCGTGAAAACACAAACACGGTCTTGATCGGGTTGCCATTCGCCCGCGACAACACCGCCGCCAGCCCGGCGGTCGAGCCAAAATCGACCGCGTCTGCGGCAAGGTATTCCAACGCACGGTTGCTACCCGCTGACTGTACCCAACGTACCCTGGTGCTCGATTTGGCGAACTCCTGCTCCGCCCAGCCAAACTTGCGGATGACCAAACTGGGCGGCGAGTAGAACGCAAAGTCGAGTCGAACTTCGGCGGGGCCGGTCTCTGCTGATGAAAGGGCGGGGGAGAGCCCGACCAACGCCGCGATCAAACTGAAAGCGGCACTTAGAAGAATCGGTTGCTGTTTGCTGGTTTTGATGTTCATTTGAGTTCAAGCGTTTGATTAACAGGCTCACATCTTAGTCAGCTCGGTATATAATTCAAACAACTTAATTGATGTTATAAATGCTTTAATCATATATAGATGGCGTCGCGACTCTTTTCACACCCGTTCGCGATTTACCGTTTTCCAGTTTTCCAGCGTTTCCGCATTGGTTGTGTCGCCTAACAAGACAAAATCCCCCTTATGAATCTTCAGCAAATCCGTTATGTGCGCGAAATCGCCCGGCAGGACCTCAATCTCACCCAGGCAGCGCTGGCCTTGCACACGTCGCAACCAGGGGTCTCGCGCCAAGTGCGTGAATTTGAAGACGAGCTTGGTGTCGATGTATTTGTCCGGCAAGGAAAACGCCTGACTGCGTTAACCCCAGCGGGGGAGGCAGTGGTAAAAATATGTGAGCGGCTGCTCGGTGAAGTCGATAGCCTCAAGCGCGTCGGACGTGAGTTTGCCGACGCTGATCGCGGTGAACTGATCATCGCGGCAACTCATATGCAAGCGCGCTACGCGCTACCCAAAGTGGTGAAAGCGTTCCTCAAAAAGTATCCGGATGTGAGACTCAGTTTGCGACAAGGCGCTCCTCGGGAATTGGCGCAAATGGTGATTGCGGGTGAGGCTGACTTGGCCATTGCCACCGAGACACTCGACAGCTACACGGAGCTCGTCACCGAGCCGCTGTATCGCTGGCATCATTGTGTGATCGTGCCGAAGTCGCATCCATTAAGTGCTGAAAAACGCCTCATGCTGGCGAAGATCGCGCACTATCCGATCGTGACCTACGACGCGGCGTTCTCCGGCAGGTCTGCGCTGGATGAAACCTTCGCAAACGCGGGGCTGGACATTGATGTTGTACTGACGGCGATTGATACCGACGTCATTAAGACCTATGTGCGTGAAGGTCTGGGTGTTGGCATCATCGCGGGAATGGCGGTCGACGCGCGCGACCACGATTTAGTGGTGCTGGATGGCGCCAAACTATTCCCCGAGCGGGTGACTAAACTTGCCTACCGGAAGAATGCCTACTTGCGCGGATTTGTCCGCGATTTTATTGACAGCCTCGCTACACACTTGAGGGCCAAATGAATTCAATTGAACAGACAGTTGGAAACACTCCGCTGGCGCAGCTACAGCGTATTCCAGCGCGATCCGGTGTCCATGCCAGCAACACGCTACTGGCCAAACTTGAGGGAAACAATCCTGCGGGCTCGGTAAAAGATCGTCCCGCAATATCGATGATCAGCCGTGCGGAAGCACGCGGGGAGATCAAACCGGGCGATACGTTGATTGAGGCGACCTCGGGCAACACCGGCATTGCGCTTGCGATGGCGGCCGCGATCAAAGGCTACAAGATGGTGTTGGTCATGCCGGATAACCTTTCCGTTGAACGTCGCCAAACCATGCGTGCGTTCGGTGCCGAACTGGTGTTGACGCCGAAAGAGTCGGGCGGCATGGAGTATGCGCGTGATCACGCTGACGCAATACAGCGCGAACGCGGCGGCATGATCTTGAACCAGTTTGCCAATCCCGATAACCCATTGGCACACTACGAAGGCACCGGGCCGGAGATTTGGCAACAGACCAACGGCAAAGTGACACACTTCGTCGCCACGATGGGGACGACGGGAACCATCATGGGTGTGTCACGCTATTTGAAAGAGAAAAATCCCGCGATTCAAATCATCGGTGTTCAACCGGCGGATGGAGCCAATGTGCCCGGCATTCGAAAATGGAGTGCAGACTACCTACCCAAAATCTTTGACGCGTCACGCGTTGACCGGGTGCTTGAAGTGACGCAGATCGAGGCTGAAGACATGACACGTCGCCTCGCGGCCGAAGAGGGCATCTTTGCGGGTATCTCTTCCGGCGGTGGGCTTGCTGCGGCGCTGCGCGTGGCGCAAAATGTGCGCGATGCGGTGATCGTACACATCGTGTGTGATCGTGGTGATCGTTATCTGTCCACCGGTGTTTTTCCCGCTTAACTCGTCGCGCAAGCTCAAGAGGCGCGGCCGTCTTTAGGGAAAACTGCGTCGGAGATGCGAGAATGCGATGACTATCCACCCCGCGTAGACCATGACACCAATTCTTGTTTTTGATATCGAAACCATTCCCGACGTGGAAGGGTTGCGCCTCCTCCACGCACTGGGCGCTGATCTCAGCGCTGAGGCCGTTGCAGAGTTTGCCTTTCAACGTCGCCGTCAACAAACGGGCTCGGACTTTCTGCCTCTGCATGTCCAAAAAGTGTGTGCGATCTCGTGCGTGCTTCGTACCGATGATGGTTTACGCGCGTGGACGATTGGTCAGCCGGACGACGATGAGAAGCATCTCATCCAGCAATTTTTCAAAGGTATCGAAAAATACACGCCGCAAATCGTTTCGTGGAATGGCGGCGGCTTTGACCTTCCGGTTTTGCATTACCGTTCACTTGTTCACGGTGTGGTTGCGCCGCGTTATTGGGATATGGGCGAGGACGACCGCGACTTCAAGTGGAACAACTACATCAGCCGATATCACATGCGACATCTGGACTTGATGGACCTGCTCGCCATGTACCAGCCCCGCGCCAGTGCGCCACTCGATGCGCTCGCGCAACTCTGCGGATTCCCAGGCAAGCTCGGCATGGATGGAAGTCAGGTCTGGAGTGCTTATCTGCGCGGCGAAATTGCAGCCATTCGCGACTACTGCGAAACAGATGTGATGAACACCTATTTGGTGTTCTTGCGCTTTCAACTGATGCGTGGGTCGCTGAATGAGGCGAGCTACGCCGCCGAGTTGCAAGTGGTACGAACGTTTCTCGCCGCCAATTCAGCAGCCGAACATTGGGCCAAATTCGACGCTGGGTGGAGGGCATAGTGCCCGCTACGATCATAGGGCACTTCTATAAACTTGCTGCGTGGGCGAATTTCGCGCCAGCGGTGCTCGCCGTACACTGGGTACGTGTCCCGTGTTTGCCAAACCCGTCGGCACGAACTTCGCCCGCTCGCGACGGTTTCGAGAAGTTTCCCAAAACGTAGAACGCCTATTGACGGGCTTTTACAGACGAAAAGCCCTGAAAACGCCCGCCAGATAAGGGGTTCTTTTTTTTGGGAGCTTCTAAAAACCGTCGCGAGCGGGTGAAGTTGGCAGTGACGGGTTTGGCAAACACGGGACACGTACCCAGTGTACGGCGAGCACCGGAGCTGACAGATTCGCCCGCGCAGTAGGTTTTTAGAAGTTCCCTTTTAAGTTTTGCGTACCGAGCTGAACGCGACGACGTGGTCGATCTCGGTACGAATGCCAATCCACTGGCCAAGATCATGGTTGTGATGTGAGGGCACGAGCGAAAGTAGTTCGGTGCCGCTTTTCAGTCGCAGCGTGTAGAGGATATCAGCGCCCCGAAAAGCCTTGTTGATCACTTGCGCCGTCTCGCTGCTCTGATCGTCGTGCTGTATGTCGTCGGGGCGAAGTAATACGTCGTATTGTTGATTAGGCATTATCCGGGCTGCGGTGTGTGGCTTCATCGGACCGATCTCCGTCTCGATGATGCCATTTTCTGTGCCGCGCCCGGCGATGAGGACGCCCTGTCCGATGAAGTCAGCAACAAATCGCGTTGCGGGGTTGTGATACAAATTGTAGGCGCTGTCACTTTGCTCGATCGTGCCCGCGTTCATGACGCTCACCGTATCAGCAATGGCGAATGCCTCCTGTTGGTCGTGCGTGACAAACAGTGCCGTCATGTTGAGCGATTTGAGTAGGGCTCTCACTTCGAGTCCGAGCTGACTGCGAAGGTCCACATCAAGGTTGGAGAAGGGCTCGTCGAGCAGAAGCAGGGTCGGCCTTGGCGCGAGGGCGCGCGCGAGTGCGATGCGCTGGCGTTGTCCGCCCGAGATTTCGTGTGGGTATCGGGTCGCCTCCTTCTGCATTCCAACGAGATTTAACAGTTCTTCCACGCGCCTCTTACGGGCGGTCTTTTCTAGTGCGCGTATTCCAAAGGCGATGTTTTGGTCGCATCTGAGGTGCGGAAACAAGGCGAAGTCTTGAAAGACGTAACCAATGCCACGTTGCTCTGGCGGCACAAAGTGCGTGCTCGAGGCGAGTGTTCGGCCATTCAGCACAATCGTTCCAATCTTCGCGTGTTCGAAGCCAGCGATTAAGCGCAGCACAGTCGTTTTTCCGCAGCCACTAGGCCCCAATAAGCAGGCAATTTCGCCCTGCGCGATATCGAGATTAAGCTGGTGACAGACGTGGTTTTGTCCGTCGTATTCGAATGACAAGTTGGCGAGGGATAAGAGTGGTGACATGGGAAAAGGTCGTTGATCTGGTTGACAAATGAGAATCATTCGCATTATAGTGGATTTCAACGGGGTCGAACAAAGACCGTTTGACGCCTAAGCTCAACACATTTTTAACCCACCATACCACGATGAAAAATACCCTTCGCGCCATCCTTGCCACCACCATAACCACTGCCACCACCGTCACCGCCTTCATCTCCACCAGCGCCGCCGCAGACGGCAAGGTGCTTAATCTCTATTCGTCACGGCACTACCAAACCGACGAGGCGCTTTATACGAATTTTGAAAAGGCCACGGGCATCAAGATTAACCGTATTGAGGCACCTGAAGACCCGCTCTTGGAACGCATGAAAAACGAAGGTGCCAGAAGTCCCGCCGATGTCTTGATTACCGTGGATATGGGGCGTCTCTTGAAGGCGCAGGAAGCCGGGTTATTTCAACCGATTAAATCGAGCGCCCTCGATAAGCATATTCCCGCCGAACTGCGGGCGCCGGACGGTAGCTGGTACGGATTTTCTGTGCGGGCGCGCCCCATTATTTACGCAAAGGCAAAACTCAATCCGACAGAATTGCCAGACTACGAAAGCCTTACTGACCCGAAATGGAAAGGCAAAATTTGCGTACGATCGAGCAGCAGTCCGTACAATATATCGATGCTCAGCTCGATCATCGCGGCGCACGGACCGCTGAAGGCCGAAGAGTGGGCAAGGGGGATCGTCGCCAACATGGCGCGCGCGCCGAAGGGCGGCGACACGGACCAAATCAAAGCCGTTGCAGCAGGCGAGTGCGATATCGCAATCAGTAACACTTACTACTTCGCGCGCTTGCTGAAGTCCGATAAAGCCGAAAACAAGGCGCTGGTGGCTAAGCTTGGTGTGATCTTCCCCAATCAGAACGGCGCAAATGGCCGCGGTACGCACATCAATATTTCGGGCGCTGGGGTGGCAAAGTACGCGCCCAATAAAGCCAACGCGATCAAGTTTCTGGAGTACCTGGCGACACCGGAAGCGCAGTCCTACTTTGCCAACGGCAATAACGAGTATCCCGTCGTGGGCAAGGCCAGTAATCGCGAGCTAGATGCAATAGGGTCGTTCAAGCGTGACCCGCTGAAGATGGATATGGTCGGCAAAAACTATGCGGCGGCCGCACAGATTTTTGATCGGGTGGGCTGGAAGTAACCGCTCGGCCAGACGAGACGTTGTTGGGCGGCTGTCAGTCGTGTGTCATCTTGCTCGGCGATAATGTCGGTTCATTGCACTTGAACAGGAGCGGAAATGCCACGCACGAATCGACTTGATACTCTCATCGCGAAAGCGATTTCCCGACGGCAGTTTCTGCAAGCCACGACCGCGCTGGCGGCGAGCGGATTGGTCGCCGGTTGTGCGACCTCGTCGAACGCCACAACGGCAAGTCCGTCGTTCACCTTCGGCTCGGTTGCACCCTCGGTGGCCGATCGCGTGGTGGTGGCGGAGGGCTACACGGCGGTGCCGTTTTTTCTGCACGGTGATCCGGTCTCAGACGGGCCCGGTTGGAAATTCAACGCCGCCAATACGTCGGACGAGGCGATGCAGCAGGGCGGTCAGATGCACGACGGGATGTGGTTTTTTCCGCTGCCGGTGGGCTCGAACAAGTCTGACCACGGCCTGTTGGTGATGAATCACGAATATCCCCGCGCCGCGCAGTTGTTTGCCGATGGTGATAAAGATATGTCAGCCGAAAAAGTGCGAAAGATGCATGCAACCGTTGGCGTCTCAGTGCTTGAGGTCAAGCTCGAGAACGGCTCGTGGAAGATCGTTCGGCCGTCGAAGTACGCCCGACGCATCCACGGGCTGACGCCAGCGCGTCTTGGCGGGCCGGCTGCCGGCGCGGCATTGATGAAATCGGCACTCGACCCGACGGGCTTCGCCGCGATGGGCACGATGGGTAACTGCGGCAACGGCACCACGCCGTGGGGCACCTATCTGACCTGTGAAGAAAATTTCCATGACTATTTTTCGAGCATGGGCGGGCCGGTGAATCCCATGCAGGCGCGTTACACGCTGCGACCAAAACCGCAGTACAAACACCCGGAATTTGATGCGCGTCACGACGCCTCAAAACACCCGAATGAATTTAACAAGGCGGGCTGGGTGGTTGAGATCGACCCGTTTGATCCGACCTGGGTGCCGGCCAAACGCACCGCGCTCGGGCGCTACTGCCACGAGAGCGCACACTACGCCGTGGCAAAAGACGGTCGATTGGTGATTTACACCGGCGACGATGCGCGTTTTGAGTATGTGTACAAATTTGTTTCGCGTGATCGTGTCAACACCACCAACCGCGCCGCCAATCGCGATTTACTCGATCATGGCACACTGTATGTAGCGCGGTTTGATGCTGGCGCAGACGGCAGGGCGCAAGGTCGGGGGCGCTGGATTGCGCTGCAACAAGGGCAAAACGGCCTCACCGCTGACAAAGGTTTTCCGACGCAGGCCGAAGTTGTGACGTTCGCAAGAATGGCGGCGGACGCAGTCGGTGCCACCAAATGTGATCGCCCGGAGTGGATCGCCGTCGAACACAAGTCCGGTGAAGTGTACGCGGCCTTTACCGGCAACGGCCAGCGAGGTCGCCCGGATAAGGAAGGTGCGAATCCGGCAAACCCGCGTGTCAATAATCTTTATGGGCACATCGTCAGATGGCGTGAGAATGGTGGTGATGCAGCATCAACCACATTTGAATGGGACGTGTTTTTGAGTTGCGGTAACCCGGCACAAAACGAACCGGCGCTGCGCGGCAATCTCAAGGGCGATATCTTTACCAACCCAGATACGCTGACCTTCGACTACGCTGGACGGCTTTGGGCGTGTACCGACTCCGCAGAAGCAACCGAAGCAGAGCTGTTGAAGTTACGCGGAAATGACTCGGTGATTGCAATTGATCGCGCTACGGGTGAATCACGACGATTTCTCGTTGGGCCGGTCGGTGCCGAATTGACCGGGCTGACGTTCACGCCCGACATGCGCACCGCGTGGGTCAATGTGCAGCACCCGATGAAGGACTGGCCGAACACGGCGGTCGATGGCAAACCACGAACCGCGACGCTGGTGATTCGCAAGAGTGACGGCGGCGTCATCGGCAGCTAAGTGCCGCTGCTAGGTGCGGCAGCGCGGCCGTCGGGAACTTCTCGAAACCCTAATAACCACGGGCATCTTCGGGCAAAAATGCTCGAAGATGCCCGTCCTTATTAGAGTTTGTTAGTTTCCTGCGGCTACTTCGCAGAATGCGGTTTGAATTGCAGCTTGGCGATGTCAAAGCCGCGCGCCGTCAAGCGGGTTTTAATCCCCGACAACGTCGCATCACCCAGCGCCGGTGTGCGGGAGAGTATCCAGAGAAACTCGCGATTGGGTTCGCTCACCACGACGAATTGATAATCGGGGTCAAGCTCAATCACCCAATAGTTTCCCCACACCTGCGGTAGCCATGCGAGGTAGGCAGGGGCGAATCTCACTTTGAGCTTGGCGTTGCTGCCATCCTCCACCGCAAGTTTGGCTTCGCCAACTGCGACGTCCGTCTTGCCGTCCGAGGTGCGGCAGCGGTTGGTCACTTCAATACGTCCGTTGGGCTTGAGCGCATAGTTGGCGGTCGTGTCGCCAACGCACTGCGCTTGGAAGCGATTGGGGAATAACGCAATCTCATGCCACTTGCCGATGTAACGATTCAAGTCCACCTTCTCGACGGTGGTTAACTCGCCAAGTGATTGGGTCGGGGCATTGGCGTGGGCGGGGCCAAGCAACAAAACGACGATCAATACAAGGGCTTGGCGCGACATAGACATGTGACTTTCGATTAGACGTAGAGTGCTGCCGCGACGTTGCGGCCTTCACTCATGAGTACGTTGTAGGTACGGCAGGCAGCCGCGGTGTCCATCACGTCAAAGCCGATTCGCGCCTGCGAAAATGCAGCAAGGATAGGCGTCGCGGGAAAGGCAAAGGTTGCGCCTGAGCCAAACACGACTAGTGCGGGTTTCAGTGCCAAAAGTTCCGAAAAATCGGCGAAGCGTAACGCTTCGAACGCAGGTGCCGCCCACGGCGAGATGAGGGTATCCGGGGTGACGATCAGGGGTTGCGACATCCGCGCACCGTTGATTTGGATGTATCCCGGACCGTGGCCGGTAATGGCGTTTTGACCTGAGGCGTCGTGCAGGTGGAGCTTCATTTACTTTCCGCTAGGTGTCGTCCGGCCAAATCGGGGCCGCGTCGGCTACAATCAGTTTTTGCATTGCACAACGATTATAAATTACGAGATAGTCGTTGCCGCCCGATTCACCACCGGATTCACCGACACATTCGACCCGCTTTCCGTCCCAAGTCGCTGCACCCACTCCCATGACTCACGAATTTTCCCGCATCAAGCGCCTCCCGCCATACGTCTTCAATATCACCACTGAATTGAAGATGGCGGCCCGCCATCGCGGCGAAGACATCATTGATATGTCAATGGGCAACCCAGACGGTGCGACACCGCAGCATATTGTTGATAAGTTGGTCGAGGCCTCCAAACGCCCGAATACCCACGGTTATTCGGTCTCCAAGGGCATACCCCGCCTGCGTAAAGCGATATGTGATTGGTATCAGCGCCGCTACGATGTCACGCTGGACCCCAATACGGAAGCGATTGTCACCATCGGCTCCAAAGAGGGGCTGGCGCATTTAATGTTGGCAACGCTGGATAGTGGCGATACCGTGCTGGTGCCAAACCCGAGTTATCCGATCCATATCTACGGCGCCGTGATCGCCGGGGCGCAAATCAAACACGTACGGATGACCGAAGGGGTGGATTTTTTTGCTGAAGCCGAAAAGGCAATCCGCGAAAGTTACCCGAAGCCAAAGATGCTGATTTTGGGGTTCCCGTCAAACCCGACGGCGATGTGCGTCGAACTGGATTTTTTTGAACGCATCGTCGCACTGGCCAAGGCAAACAACGTGCTGGTGGTACACGATCTGGCCTACGCCGATATCACTTACGACGGCTGGAAAGCACCATCAATCATGCAGGTGCCGGGCGCTCGCGACGTTGCGGTTGAGTTTTTTACCATGTCGAAATCCTACAACATGGCCGGTTGGCGCATCGGCTTTATGGTCGGCAACAAAGAACTGGTTGCGGCGTTGGCGCGCATCAAGGGGTATCACGATTACGGCACCTTCACGCCGATTCAAGTCGCGGCGATTGCGGCACTAGACGGCCCCCAAGATTGCGTCGCCAAAGTGGTCGCGGAATATCAGTTGCGTCGCGATGTACTGCATAAAGGGCTCGCCGAAGCGGGCTGGGAAACCACAAAGCCGAAGGCGTCCATGTATATCTGGGCAAAAATTCCGGCACCATATGCAAAGCTCGGCTCGCTTGAGTTCGCTAAAAAACTCCTCGCTGAAGCGAAGGTATCGGTTTCACCCGGCATTGGTTTTGGCGACTACGGCGACGATCACGTTCGCTTCGCACTGATCGAAAATGCCGAGCGGACTAGGCAAGCAGTGCGCGGGATTAAAGAAATGTTTCGCAAAGATGGGTTACTCAAATGAATGTCATCAACATTACCGACGCGGCAAGAAATGTCATTGCACTCGATTGGCTGAAAGCGGCTGAATCGGTGCATCGCCAGTTGCGGCCGCACCTCTCAGCAGACTACGTTGGGCGTATGAAAGAAGTGTTTGCGAGCGGCGCTGAAATGCTGGTGGTCGCTGAGGGTACCGATGTTCTAGGCGTATGTGTTTTTCGCGTGGTTGAGAACACGCACTATGGGCGCGAAATTTATTGTGATGATCTCGTCACCCATGAGCAGAATCGGTCTGGCGGTATTGGTAAGTTGATGCTCGAGGCGCTCACCGAGATCGGCGCTGCTCGCGAGTGTGATCACCTGTGTTTAACCTCGGGCACACATCGGCAAAAGGCGCATCGCTTCTATTTCCGTGAAGGTATGCCAATCAATTCATTCCATTTTGTAAAGCCACTGAAATGAAACCGATCAACGTAGGTCTGCTGGGCTTGGGAACAGTCGGCTTAGGGACAGTCGAAGTCTTGCGTCGGAACGGCGAGGAGATTGCGCGCCGGGCAGGGCGTCAAATCCGCATCACCCACGCGAGCGCACGAGATATCAACAAACCGCGCACGGTGTCGCTAGAGGGGATCACGTTGGTCGCAGACCCGTCGGCGATTGTCACCAATCCGGACATCGATATCGTCTGTGAATTGATCGGCGGCGACACCACTACCAAGGTGCTGGTGTTACAAGCGATCGAGAATGGCAAACATGTGGTGACGGCAAATAAAGCCTTGCTTGCCAAACATGGCAACGAAATCTTTGCCGCCGCACAACGCAAAAAAGTAATGGTCGCTTTTGAAGCGGCAGTGGCTGGTGGGGTGCCGATCATCAAAGCATTGCGGGAAGGCTTGAGCGCCAACCGCATTGAGTGGATCGCCGGCATCATTAACGGGACATCGAATTTCATCTTGTCCGAAATGCGCTCACGCGGTGCGAGTTTTAACGCTGTCTTGCAGGAAGCGCAGGCAAAGGGATATGCCGAGGCAGACCCGACATTTGATATCGAGGGGATTGATGCGGCGCATAAACTCACCATCCTGTCGGCAATCGCGTTCGGCGTTCCAGTGCAGTTTGATAAAGCGTACACAGAAGGTATTTCCAAGCTGACAGATAAGGACATCCAATATGCTGAGCAGCTTGGCTACCGCATCAAGCTTCTTGGTATTACCAAACATGTCGCTGCGGGGATCGAATTGCGGGTTCACCCCGCGCTCATCCCAGACAAGCGATTGATCGCCAACGTTGAGGGCGTGATGAATGCGATTTTGGTGAAAGGCGACGCGGTTGGGGCGACTATGTACTACGGTCGCGGTGCCGGGGCCGAGCCGACCGCCAGCGCAGTGATCGCCGATTTGGTCGATGTGACCCGTATGTTGACAGCAGACCCAGAACAGCGTGTCCCCCATCTCGCTTTTCAGCCCGATCAGTTACACGACACTCCGATCCTGCCGATGGGCAAGGTGGAGACGGCCTACTATCTGCGTTTGTCCGCTTACGATCGCCCCGGCGTGATGGCAGACGTCACGCGCATTCTTGCGGATCACGAAATATCCATCGATGCCGTGTTGCAGAAAGAAGCCGAGGAGGGCGAAGACGTGGTCGATGTCATTATCCTCACACATCGCTGTTTAGAAGAACAAGCGAATGCCGCGATTGCCAAGATCGAGGCGTTAGCCAGTATGGCCAACAAAGTAGTACGCATCCGCTTGGAGGAGTTGAACTAATGGTGCAGTCTGCGAAATACGTCTCGACGCGCGGGGCCGACGCCGATAACCCGAAGTCCTTTTGTGACATCCTGCTCGCTGGCTTGGCACCTGACGGGGGCCTGTATGTGCCGCAAGCGTATCCGTCACTGACAGTCGACGAGCTGGCACAGATGCGGACGTTGTCGTATCCGGCACTGGCCTACAACATCATTTCGCGCTTTGTCGACGATATTCCGGCGGATGATTTACGCAACATCATCAACAAGACCTATCGCAAAGAGGTGTTTGGATCAGCCGACATCACGCCGTTGGTCAATTTGACGCCCGGACTACACCTGCTCCAGTGTTCCAATGGCCCGACGCTGGCCTTCAAGGACGTGGCAATGCAGTGGCTTGGCCATTTATTTGAATACGTTCTCGCGAGGGACGGGCTCGAACTTAACATTCTAGGCGCGACCTCCGGCGATACCGGCTCGGCGGCGGAACACGCGATGAAATCGAAGCGGGGGGTGCGGGTGTTTATGTTGTCGCCGAAGGGCAAGATGTCTCCCTTCCAAACGGCACAGATGTTCTCCATTCAAGATACCAACATCCATAACTTTGCCGTAGAAGGTGTGTTTGACGACTGTCAGGATATGGTGAAAGCCGTGTCTAACGACCTGAATTTCAAGGCCCAGTATCGGATTGGCGCGGTTAATTCAATCAACTGGGGGCGCATCGTTGCTCAGGTTGTCTACTACTTCAAAGGATACTTTGCGGCGACCACCAACAATTCGGAAAAAGTTAGTTTTTCGGTGCCTTCCGGCAATTTCGGTAATGTGTTAGCCGGACACGTCGCACGTATGATGGGTCTGCCGATCCGACAATTGATTGTGGCCACCAACGAAAACGACGTGCTTGACGAGTTTTTTCAGACGGGCAAGTATCGACCCCGCCAGTCGATTGACACAAAACAGACGTCGAGCCCGTCGATGGATATCTCAAAGGCGTCGAATTTTGAGCGCTTTTTGTTCGACCTCGTTTGGCGGGACCCCGCAATCGTTCGTGAACTGATGCTCAAGGTCGACACCGAGGGCGGCTTTGATCTTGCCGCTTGTGAGCAGCTCTGGGCGCGGGTGCCGGCGTTCGGGTTCATTTCGGCAAAGTCCACCCATCAAGATCGGCTGGACACTATCCGTATGGTGCATCAGAAATACGGGGTCGATATCGACCCGCACACCGCAGACGGCATCAAGGCTGGACTGCAACAGCATGAAAGTCACGAGCCGTTAATCTGTTTGGAGACCGCACTCCCGGCCAAATTTGAAGCCACCATGGTAGAGGCGCTCGGCCACAACCCGCCCCGGCCCGAGAAGTACATCGATATCGAGGCGCTTCCGCAGCGATTCGCGGTGCTGACGACATCAGTTGACAAGCTCAAAGAGGCGATTGCCAAAGGCTGCAATCTTAATGCTATTTAGCAACTTACTCGTGTAAGTTTTTGAATTTAAACTAATTCCAGTCCCGGATAAACACGAGATAACCGGTAATCAGTGCGAGCAGCGCACCGGCGACGATCGCGCCAAACAGTACCTTGACCAATCGATTGTCTTCGTTTTCAATCGCCTCGGCGCTCATGGGGGCGACGTTCGTCAGCCCATCGATCAGCCTGCGTTCGCGGATGCAGAACATCAGCACAGCGCCCATGATGACGCAAAACGCCAAAAACACCACCAACAGGCTGACTTCGAGCCCACTCATTTTGTCGTGTTGGGCTTGGAAGAAGCGGCTGGCGATGTCTCTAAATCCTCCTCAAGTTTGTCTCGTAGCGACTGCGGCACCTTGCCGTCGTGTACTTGACTTAAGCGGCGCTGTAAGTATGCATCCCGCAAGAACTGGTATTTGTCCAAAGAAGCCTCTTCAAGGGTTTTCCCAGCCGCCAATAACTCGGCTCGAATGTGGATGATATTCAGCCCGCGCAAGCTGTTGCTGGTGGGTACGTGTTCCAAATAATGGTTATACGAGGTGTAACGATCGGGGACTCGACCCACGGCATCGCGTAGCGTGGAAGGTCCAAGCAACGGTAGCACCAGATACGGACCTGACCCAACGCCCCATTTGCCGAGTGTTTGGCCAAAGTCCTCGTTGTTTTGGTCCAGGCCCATTGGTGAGGCGACATCAAATAGCCCAAGAATGCCGAGCGTCGAATTGACTAGTACGCGACCAAAATCGGACAACGCGCTGCCCGGTTTACCCTGAAGCAGGTTATTGATACCAGTCCCGACATCCCCCACGTTGCTAAATACGTTCGACACACCCGAGCGAACAAAGGTCGGTGTCACAGCCTGATAGCCTTTTGCCACCGGCGTCAACACGGCTTTATCGATGGCTTCGTTTACCGCAAACGAACCGCGGTTAAAGCCCTCCCAAGGATCGGCGTTCGGCGCCGAGGTGGACGCGCAACCCACGAAGACAAACATTGTTGTGGAGGCAAGCAGGAGTTTGGCGATTCGAGTCATGGTCTCTTTTTAGTGAAGTTTGAAGCGCATGGATAGATCCAACGCTTGAATATCTTTGGTTAAGGTGCCAATCGAAATGCGATCCACACCGGTTTCTGCAATTTGTCGAACCGACTGGAGAGTGACCCCGCCGGAAGCTTCAAGTTCAGCGCGACCCGCATTAAGACGAACCGCCTCACGCATGGTTTCAATCGTGAAATTATCCAGCAAAATCAGTCTTGCACCGGCCGCGAGCGCCTGTTCGAGTTGCCCCAGTGTTTCGACTTCAATTTCGATCATGGTATCGGCCGCGGCAGCATGTTTGACAAGATTAAATGCCGACTGCAGAGCCGCGCTGATACTGCCCGCCGCCATGATGTGATTCTCCTTGATCAGAATGCCATCGAACAAACCGATGCGATGATTTACCCCGCCGCCGACCGCAACGGCATACTTCAACGCCACACGCAGGCCCGGTAACGTTTTACGTGTGTCGAGAATTTTTGCCTTGGTTCCTCGAACCGCCACAACATAGGTGGCGGTCTTGGTTGCGACGGCTGACATTGTTTGCAAAAAGTTGAGTGCAGTACGTTCGGCGCTGAGCATGGCGCGTGCGTTTCCTGACACCTCGCATAACGGCTGTCCCGCAGTAATGGCGTCACCATCCTTGACATGCCAGAACAGCTCACAGTCGGGATCAAGTTCGGTAAAGGTGCGGTTAAACCAGTCCTGACCGGCGAGTATGCCGTCAACGCGTGTCATGACGCTCGCCACTGCCTGCTTATCCGCCGCTATCAGTTGTGCCGTCAGGTCGCCGGTGCCCACATCTTCGCTGAGCGCCAAGGTGACATCCTTGGTCACGGTCGTTTCGATGTCGTGGTGATGGTGGCCGATGGTCTCGCGATCAGCGTCTTTCAAATTTTTGGACATGAATGACCTTGAAAACTATAGGGGAACACGCATCTACCACAAAAGGGCACTTGCTTTGTTCGCTGGGCAACGAAGCCCGTCAAGCATAAGCGACAAAATAGCGGTCTGTAGCAAGATATGAAGCACGACACTTACTAGCACAACACCTACAAGCACGACACTTAGCACGATAGCACGACGGCTTTTTTTTGGAGGATAGCACGCGATGCGCACAGACAAACTAACAACCCGGTTCCAGCAAGCACTCGCCGATGCCCAGTCGGCTGCGCTGGCCCACGACAACAGCTATATCGAACCGCAGCACTTGTTGGTCGCGCTGATCGACGACGCGGACGGCGGCAATGCCTCCTTGTTATCGCGTGCGGGAGTCGCCGTACCGAAGCTACGCGCCGCGCTCGAACAATCGATTAAGCGGTTGCCAAAAGTTGAAGGTACGGGTGGAGAAATCGCTGTGTCCCGCGATCTGTCCAATTTGCTCAACCTGACCGACAAAGAAGCGAGTAAACGTGGCGATCAATTTATCGCCTCTGAATGGTTTTTACTCGCTGTCGCTAACGATAAAGGCGAGTGTGGCCGTCTGCTCAAAGAGCACGGTGCCACACGAAACTCGCTAGAAGCCGCCATCATGGCGGTGCGTGGTGCTGCATCCGTCGATTCGCAAGACGCAGAAGGCCAGCGTGAGGCGTTAAAGAAATACACGATCGATCTCACCGAGCGCGCTCGCATGGGCAAGCTGGACCCTGTTATTGGTCGCGACGACGAGATTCGGCGGGCGATTCAAGTGCTCCAACGCCGCACCAAGAACAATCCGGTGTTAATCGGCGAGCCTGGCGTCGGCAAGACTGCCATCGTTGAAGGTTTGGCACAACGCATCATCAACGGCGAGGTGCCGGAAAGTCTTAAAGGCAAGCGCGTGTTGTCGCTTGATATGGCGGCATTGTTGGCCGGGGCTAAATACCGCGGCGAGTTCGAGGAGCGCCTGAAGACAGTTCTGAAGGAGCTACAGCAAGATGAGGGGCAGACCATCGTCTTCATCGATGAGTTACACACGATGGTGGGCGCGGGCAAAGCCGAAGGTGCAATGGACGCCGGCAATATGTTGAAGCCCGCGCTGGCGCGAGGCGAGTTGCATTGCATTGGTGCGACCACGCTGGACGAATATCGCAAATACGTTGAGAAAGACGCCGCACTGGAACGACGTTTCCAGAAAGTCTTGGTTGACGAGCCTTCAGTCGAGTCCACCATTGCGATCCTGCGCGGCCTGCAAGAAAAGTATGAATTGCATCACGGGGTTGAAATTACTGACCCGGCTATCGTGGCCGCAGCGGAGTTGTCCCATCGCTACATTACCGACCGTTTCTTACCGGATAAGGCAATCGACCTGATCGATGAGGCTGCCGCTCGCATCAAGATGGAGATTGATTCGAAGCCCGAGGTGATGGACAAATTGGATCGTCGCCTCATCCAGTTGAAGATCGAGCGTGAAGCCGTGCGCAAAGAAAAGGATGAGGCATCGCAAAAGCGTTTCGCGCTGATCGAAGAAGAGATTGATCGCGCGGAGCGCGAATACTCTGATCTTGAAGAGATTTGGAAATCGGAAAAATCGGCGCTTCAGGGTACGCAGCACATCAAGGAAGAAATTGAACGCATCCGCTCACAAATGGGAGAGCTTCAGCGCAAGGGGCAATTCGACAAACTCGCCGAGTTGCAATATGGCAAGTTGCCACAGCTTGAAGCGCAGTTGAAGCACGCCGAAAAAGGCGAGGCGAAGCTTGGAAAAACACAGTTGCTGCGAACACACGTCGGTGCCGAAGAGATCGCCGAAGTGGTATCTCGTGCCACCGGTATTCCTGTCTCAAAAATGATGCAAGGAGAACGTGAAAAGCTCGTTCACATGGAGGCAAAATTACATGAACGTGTGATCGGCCAAGACGAGGCGGTTCGACTCGTATCAGATGCCATCCGTCGCTCAAGAGCAGGGCTTGGGGACCCCAACCGCCCATACGGTTCGTTCCTTTTCCTGGGGCCTACGGGGGTTGGTAAAACAGAACTGTGCAAAGCGCTGGCCAATTTCCTCTTCGACTCTGAAGACCACATGATCCGTATCGACATGTCGGAATTTATGGAAAAACACTCCGTTGCGCGAATGATCGGCGCGCCGCCCGGCTATGTGGGTTACGATGAGGGCGGCTATTTGACGGAAGCGGTACGCCGTAAACCGTATTCGGTCATCTTGCTCGATGAAGTTGAGAAGGCGCACCCGGATGTGTTCAATGTGTTGCTGCAAGTACTCGACGACGGTCGCATGACCGACGGACAGGGCCGCACAGTGGATTTCAAGAACACAGTCATTGTCATGACCTCCAACCTAGGCTCCCAGCAAATCCAAGCCATGTCGGGCTCCGACTATGGCGTGGTCAAGCTTGCGGTGATGGCAGAAGTCAAAACTTACTTCAAGCCCGAGTTCGTTAACCGTATCGACGAAGTGGTGGTGTTCCATGCGCTCGACGAGGCGAACATTGCGTCCATCGCCAAGATTCAGTTAGCCGGTTTGGTCGGACGCTTGGCGGCAATGGGACTCCAGCTTGACGTCAGTGTGGAGGCAATGGCTGAGATTGCCAAGGCTGGATTTGACCCGGTTTATGGGGCGCGACCGCTAAAGCGCGCCATCCAACAACAAATCGAGAACCCGCTTGCCAAAGCGATCTTGGAGGGCAAATACCCGCCTAATTCCGTGGTACACGTCGCGTTAAACAACGGCGGGATTGTGTTTGGCTAGACTGAACACTGCACGGGGGCGCGTTTGAAAGCGGCCGAGTGGGTGAGCGAGTGGGTGAGCGTTTTTTTCGACGCAGCAGGCGACCCCTGAAATATTCAGGCTCGTTGTTTTGATAGATTGGACTTCGCGCCTTGACGGTGGGGTTTCGTCGCCAGTTGCGCGGGGTTCGTCCAGAGTGGCAGGTGTAGTTGGTTTAGTAAGATAATGTTCGCCTAGCCTCAACATCTCATGGGGGCGCGTTCGAAAGCGGGTCAGTAGGTGAACGGGCGATCCATGAAGTATTCAGGCTAGCGGTGGGCAAGATCAATTGTTGCTCGCCAAACCCGCCTCGACCTTCATCTTTTATCTATCTTATGATCTCCACGTTTCGTAAATTTCTGTACGCCTTAGCGCCATTAGGGGCTGGATTGTTATTCGGCTGCTCGGGTGATCAATCACCTGAAACTGCCGCCACAATTGCCACGATTGCACTTAAAGACTGCCGCGTGCCCGGCACAGATAGCGCGCTAAAGTGCGCCACTTTTGATGTAATCGAGAATCGCGAGACCAAATCCGGTCGAAAAATCGCGTTAAATCTTGTTGTTTATCCAGCGTCCGCACGCATCAAAGAACCTGATCCCATCTTTGTTTTTGCCGGTGGTCCCGGCCAAGCCGCAACGGACGTCATCGCCGCAGTCATGCCGCCGCTATCGGGCCTCAGCACCAAGCGCGATATCGTGTTTATCGACCAACGAGGCACCGGAAAGTCGAACCTTCTCAACTGCAAATTTCCAGATGAAGAGATTGCCCAAATCGTATCGGCCGAGTCTCGCCGAAACTTCACATTAACGCTGGTCTCCGATTGTCGGGATTTGTTATCCAAACGCGCTGATCTGACCCAATATGGCACGACAGCGGCCATGGCGGACTATGATGAGGTGCGCGCCGCACTTGGGTACGACAAAATCAATCTGTGGGGCGCATCCTACGGAACACGTAGCGCACAAGAATATCTGCGCCGCTACCCAGACCGCGTTCGCACGGCCGTCCTTGATGGCGTGGCTTCACCTTCTATGGCACTACCGGCAACATTTGCCCGCGATGCGTCTGCTTCTCTTGAGGCGGCATTCAAGGCCTGTGAGGCAGATCCAGTCTGCACGAAGAACTACCCACGGTTTCGGACTGGCCTGTTTGCGCTCCTGGATAAGCTCGAAAGACAGCCTGAAAAGGTGAGCGTGCGCGATCCATTAACCAATCGCCTGCGTGACATCACCGTCTCGAACCAAATGGTGATGACGCAGGTTTTTTCGTTACTCTATGTACCGCAGTTGGTTGCGTTGCTGCCCGAGTTGATGAGTCAAGCGTCCAGTGGCAATTACGCGCCACTCTTGGCCGCATCTAGTGCCTTCACAAGTTTTGCCGAGGATAAGATCGCCTTTGGGATGCGCCTGTCCGTGTCTTGCAATGAAGACGTGGCGAGGATTGATGCGATGGCCACGGCTGAGGCAGACAAAATTCAGCCATTTCAATCCATGTTCATCCGGGAATTTGCCACCGCGTGCGAACTCTGGCCCAAGGGCAAGGTCGCGGCAGATTTTCATACACCGATCACATCTGATAAGCCGATTCTGATTTTGTCCGGTGGCATTGACCCCGTGACCCCGCCGATTTTTGGCGATGAAGTCCAGCGCGGTTTTTCCAAGAGTGTGCATTTTGTTGCGCCCAATATCGGGCACGGCGTATCCCAACACGCATGTGGATCAAAAATTCTGAAGCAGTTTATTGAAAAAGCGAGCGTAGAGGGTTTGGATGGCGAATGCTTCAAGCGGCTGCCGAGACCAAGTTACTTCCGTACGATGGCCGATAAGCCGAAACGTGAAGGCGTCAAGCTCGCGACGAATCTGGGGAGCACGCCATGATTGAAGTGCGAAATCTCTCCAAATCATTTGGCAGTGTCGTGGCCGTCGATCAAATATCGTTCACTGCGCCGAATGGTCAAATCACCGGCCTCCTCGGGCCCAATGGTGCAGGGAAAACGACGACCATCCGCATGATTGGCTCGCTCGTCGAAATCGACAGTGGCACCGCGCTCGTTGACGGATTTGACGTTGTCCAAGAGCCGGATCGCGCCCGTCGCGCTTGCGGCATCTTGACCGATGCGCGGGGCTTGTACACCCGCTTGACGGCGCGCGAGAACATTCGCTACTACGCCGAACTTCACGGCATTGATGTCGCGAGGAGCGAGGCGACGATTGCGCGATTCACAAATTGGCTGGATATGGCGAGCATCATTGATCGCCGTACCGACGGCTTCTCGCAAGGTGAGCGCATGAAGGTCGCCATCACCCGCGCCCTCGTGCATGAGCCTTCGACTGTCATTCTTGACGAACCGACGAACGGGCTCGATGTGATGACAACTCGCGCCTTGCGAGAACTAATCAAGCGCCTCAGAGCAGAAGGCCGCACCGTGATGTTCTCATCGCACATCATGCAGGAGGTCGCCGCACTTTGTGACGAAATCATCATCATCGCCAAAGGCAAAGTTTGTGCGCAAGGTCCCACCGAAGCGTTACTTGCCCAGAGTGGGCGCGAAAATCTTGAGGATGCCTTTGTGGTTCTGGCAGGTATCGACGACGAGACACTTAACCAAGCCGAGGCAGGATGAACATGGCCGCTCAACGCATTCCAAAACTTAAAACCATCCTCACCGTCGCCAAGAAAGAGCTGACCGATCATCTGCGCGACAGACGCACTGCAACCATGATTTTTTTGCTTTCCATTGCAATGGGACCAATCATCTTGCTCGGTCTTGGATATTTCATCGGCTCCATCGAAGCGAAAGCAGAGAAAAAGGAGATATATGTTGTCGGCAACGAATATGCCCCTGACCTGATCAACTTCTTGCAACGCCAGGATATGAAAATCCTCCCACCAAAACCGGAGTTTCGGGCGCTGATTAAGCAGGGGAATCACGACGCTGTGATGGTGATTCCAGCCGATTTCAACGAGAAATTCTTGACTGGAGAAGCAAAAGTTGAACTGGTGTACGACGATACGAGACAAAGCGCCAGCGCCGCGTCAGAGGGCGTCTTGCGACGGGTGCTTCGTGCCTTCAATACCGAAGTCGCCACATTGCGCCTCATGGCGCGGGGCGTGTCGCCATCGGTGCTTCGCCCGGTCGAAATTCAGGACACCAACCTTGGCACGGCGGCACAGCGAGCGGCGGGTGTCCTGTTTATCATCCCATGGATCACGTTGATCGGCTGTGTGACGGGCTGCACGGCAATGGCGGTTGACCTTGCCGCCGGGGAGCGCGAACGTGGCTCGCTTGAACCCTTGTTGATGACGCCCATCGGGCGCGATGCGCTGGTGATGGGGAAGGGGGTGGCGGTATCGATATACAGCTTGGGCATTGCCGTATTGACGCTGATGGGTTTCGCGCTAACCCTCAAATACGGCAACCTGCCCGCGATAGGCTCGGTACTGTCGCTATCTGCCGCGCAGTACGGCATGTTTTTCCTGATGCTACTTACCTTTGCGCCGGCCATGGCGGCGATTCAAATGCTGCTCGCCACATACGGTCGCAACTTTAAGGAAGGCCAGACCTACGCATCCTACGCAATAACGTTGGTCGCATTGATCCCGTCGGTGGCGATGTTCGCCCAGGTCAAAGACGCCACCTGGCAGTTGTTTGTGCCGGTGCTGGCGCAACTGATGGTGATTACCCGTTTGTTACGCGGCGAAACAACGGATCTGATCCACTACCTGCTCCCCGCCGCCATCAACACTGCCATCTTTGTCGTGGCGATGGTATTGATTGCGCGACTGTTGCGGCAGGAAAAAATCATCTTCGGGCGGGCTTAGCGCAGCCAATTAAAAAAATCCCCCGTCCCCGCGCACAACCACAAGGGTTGCGCCCGGCGGGGATCCAATTTTCTTCGCATACTGAAATGCGCGCGATGCGCGAAATGCGCGAAATGCACCCCGCGTGGGGAATCGCAGACAAAACAAAACTGGTGAAAGTGGGAACTTCTAAAAACCTACTGCGCGGGCGAATCCGTCAGTTCCCGCGTGTGTCAAATTCGTCGCCGTACACTGGGTACGTGTCCCGTGTTTGCCAAACCCGTCACTGCCAACTTCACCCGCTCGCGACGGTTTTTAGAAATTCCCAAGTGCAAAATCGTAATAGGGGCGGGCGTTTTCAGGCAAAAATGGCTGGAAATAGCCGTCAAATAAGGGGTTTGGTATTTGGGCCCATTTTTTAATCTCATCGATTGGGATGGTTGCAGGAGTAGCTAACTTCTGTAAAGTGCAGCGAGCGAGTAAACCCACCGCAGAACAAACGCCGTAACACCTCCATTCTTTAGCCATGCCCCTGTCAGATACTCCTTACAGCCAGCCTCTACGCAAGCCATCTCATTCGGTCAATGAAGAAACCATCGAGTATGGTTTCATCGGCAAGCTGCAAGATTTGAAGTACGAATACCGTGCCGATATTCGTGACCGCGCTGCGCTTGAGAGCAACTTCCGCGATAAATTCGAAGCGCTCAACCGTGTCAACCTCACCGATAGCGAGTTCGCCCGCTTGCTCGATGAGATTGTCACGCATGACGCCTTCGCCACCGCCAAGACGCTTCGCACCATCAATAGCTTCACCCGCGACGACGGCACGCCGCTGAATTACACGCTCGTCAACATCAAAGACTGGTGCAAGAACACCTTTGAGGTCGTCCATCAGCTTCGCATCAACACCGACTACAGCCACCATCGCTATGATGTGCTAATCCTCATCAATGGCGTACCTGTGGTGCAGGTCGAGCTAAAGACACTCGGCGTTAACCCTCGCCGCGCCATGGAGCAGATCGTTGAATATAAAAACGACCCGGGCAATGGCTACACCAAGACGCTGCTCAGCTTCATGCAGCTCTTCATCGTCAGCAATCGCGACCGCACCTACTACTTTGCGAACAACAATGCACGCCACTTCGCCTTTAATGCTGAAGAGCGCTTTCTACCCATTTATGAGTTTGCTGATGAGAGCAATAAGAAAATCACCCACCTTGATGATTTCGCTGATAGCTTCTTAAAAAAATGTGACCTTGGACAGACCATCAGCCGCTATATGGTCCTGCTTGCGGGTGAACAGAAGCTCATGATCATGCGGCCGTACCAAATGTACGCGGTGCAGCACATCGTCAAGTGCATCGATCAGGACAACGGCAACGGCTTCATCTGGCACACCACCGGCAGCGGCAAAACGCTCACCTCGTTCAAAGCCTCCACGCTCCTCAAAGAAAATCCACACATCCACAAGTGTGTCTTTGTGGTGGACCGCAAAGACCTCGATCGTCAAACCCGCGAGGAATTCAACAAATTTCAGGAAGGTTGTGTTGAAGAAAACACCAACACCGCCGCGCTCGTGCGCCGCCTGCTGTCGGAGGACTACGCCGACAAAGTGATCGTCACCACCATCCAGAAGCTCGGCTTGGCACTCGACGAAACTAGCAAGCGAAACCAGCAGCGCAAGAAAAACGACCAGCCCACCTACAAGGAAATGCTGGCCCCGCTGAGCGACAAACGCATCGTCTTCATCTTCGACGAATGCCACCGCTCGCAGTTCGGCGAGAACCACAAGGCCATCAAGTCATTCTTTCCCCAAGCGCAGTTATTCGGCTTCACCGGCACACCGATCTTCGATGCCAATGCTTCGCTGCAAAAAATCGAAGACACCACCGCCTCGATGCGCACCACGGCGGATCTCTTCCAAAAGCAACTCCACGCCTACACCATCACGCACGCCATCGAGGACGGCAACGTGCTGCGCTTTCACGTCGATTACTTCAAGCCGAAGCAAAAGAGCGAGAAGGGGTCGAAGCCAGTCGGCAAGGGGGCACCTAAGGAAAGTGAGCCAAAACCGCCTTTTCCTAAAGCGGCCATCGTTAGCGAAATCCTTGCAAAACACGATGCCGCCACGGGTGGCCGTCGCTTCAATGCCATCCTCGCCACCGCGTCCATCAATGACGCCATCGAATACCACGCGCTCTTCAAGACCATGCAGGATGCGATGTTGGCAGACAAGCTGGCTGCTGATCCTGAGTTCAAGCCGCTAAACGTCGCCTGCGTATTCTCCCCGCCTGCTGAGGGTGACGCGGATGTAAAGCAGATTCAAGAAGATTTGCCGCAGGAGCAAGCAGACAACGAAGTGGACCCAGAGGGCAAGAAAGCAGCGCTCAAGGCCATCCTCGCCGACTACAACACCCGCTACGGTACCAATCACCGTTTGAGCGAGTTCGATCTCTACTACCAAGATGTGCAAAAGCGCATCAAAGACCAGCAGTGGCCGAATGCCGACTATCCGACTGCGCAGAAGATCGACATTACGATTGTTGTGGACATGTTACTCACTGGCTTCGATTCCAAGTTCCTCAACACGCTCTACGTCGACAAGAACCTCAAGCACCACGGCTTGATTCAGGCCTTCTCTCGGACCAACCGCGTTCTCAATCAAACTAAACCACAGGGCATGATCCTCGATTTTCGTCAGCAGCAGGACGCCGTCGATGCGGCCATCGCCCTGTTCTCCGGCGAGAAAACAGCCGAACAGGCGCGGGAAATCTGGCTAGTCGATAAAGCCCCAGTGGTGATCGAAAAATTGCAGGAAGCCGTGCAAAAGTTGGACGCCTTCATGAAGTCGCAAGGCCTCGGCTGCACGCCCTCCGCCGTTGCAAACCTGAAGGGTGACGCTGCCAAGACCGTCTTTATCGAACGCTTCAAGGAAGTGCAGCGGCTCAAAACCCAGCTCGACCAATACACCGACCTTACCGAGGACAACAAAGCCAGCATCGAGCAGGTACTGCCCGAGGAAAACCTGCGCGGCTTCAAAGGCCAGTATCTAGATACCGCCAGAAAGCTCAAAGACCAACAAGGCAAAAGCAGCGGCAACGACGAAACCAACAATAACGTCGAGCAGCTCGATTTCGAGTTTGTCCTCTTCGCCTCCGCCGTCATTGATTACGACTACATCATGGGCCTCATCGCCAAGTTCTCTGCCGGAGAGTTAGGGAAAGGCCGAGGCAAGTCGAAGATGACCCGCGAGCAACTCATCGGCCTCATCAGCGCCGATGCCAAGTTTATGAATGAGCGCGACGACATCGCCGAATATATCGGCACGCTCAAGGCGGGTGAAGGACTCAGTGAAACCGCCATCCGCGAGGGCTACACCAAATTCAAAGCAGAGAAAAACGCCAAAGAAGTCGCCACCATCGCGCAAAAACACGGCCTCACTACCGCAGCCCTGCAATCCTTTGTGGATGCAATCTTTGAGCGAATGATTTTCGATGCGGAAAAGCTCAGCGACCTCATGGCCCCGCTGGAGCTTGGCTGGAAGGCCCGAACGCAGGCGGAGCTCGCCCTCATGTCCGACCTGCACCCGCTACTCACCAAGCGCGCCGGTGGCCGCGACATCTCTGGACTCAGCGCCTATGAGCAGTAAGACCAAAGCGACTGCCACGGAACAAGAGGCAAAACCCCTGTTGCTGCCGAAGTTGCGTTTTCCGGAGTTTCGGATGGCAGAGTCCTGGCATCCCTACGTTCTTGAAGAGCTTGAGGAGTTGGGTTGGGTTGAACTTGGCAGGGGCGAGGTCATTTCCGGTCAAGACATTAAAGCCATTCCGGGTTGCTACCCTATCTACTCTTCATCCGTGAAGAACAGCGGCCTCATGGGCACATATGGGAGGTTCATGTTCGATGAAGAGCTTATCTCGTGGTCCATCGATGGTGGCGGAGATTTCTTTCATCGGCCCACGCATAAGTTTTCGGTCACAAATGTTTCCGGGTTTATGCGGCTCAAAACGAGTCATCTAAATTATCGCTTTCTCGCAAACCACCTTCAGGCCCTTCATGCCTCGCTTACCTTTGACTACCAGTTCAAAGCGCATCCGAGCGTAATTCGGAAGCTGTATCGTTTGGCAATTCCCGCCCCCGCTGAACAACAAAAACTCGCGGAGTGCCTGAGTTCGGTGGATAAGCTGATGGCCGCGCAAGCGCGGAAAGTGGACGCGCTCAAGACCCATAAAAAAGGGCTGATGCAGCAGCTTTTTCCTCGCGAAGGCGAAACCCAACCCCGTCTCCGCTTCCCCGAATTCCAAAACGCCGCGGAGTGGGAACCACGGACTCTCAGCTCCGTTTGCAGTTCCTTTAGTGGCGGCACGCCAAGCACAGCAAAGGCCGAATACTACGGTGGCGATATTCCATTCATAAGATCCGCAGAGATTGCCCGAGATAAGACTGACCTGTTTCTGACACGTGAAGGTCTGGCGAATTCAGCGGCTAAGATGGTCACTAAAGGGGACGTCTTGGTCGCGCTGTATGGTGCGAATAGTGGTGATGTCGCCCTCGCAAAAATAGACGGGGCAATAAATCAGGCGATCTTGTGTCTGAAATCCAAAGAGAGTAACCCCTTCATCTACCAATTCTTGAGTTTCAAGAAGGACTGGATTGTGGCGACTTACCTCCAAGGCGGCCAAGGCAACTTATCTGGTGAGATCGTCAAATCGATTGCAGTCGGCTTTCCGTCCGCCGACGAACAACAACGCATCGCCTCGTGCTTGAGCAGCCTCGACGCCCTGATCACCGCCGAAACCCAAAAACACGAAGCCCTCAAGACCCACAAGAAAGGGCTGATGCAGCAGCTTTTCCCATCCCCGGAAGCGGTTGAGGTATGAGCGGGATAGGTGTATGCGCAGTAGTCAAGGATTCCTTGACAACTCAACGACTGTTGGGCCTTGCGGCAACTGTCAAGCAATCCTTGACGGCTCAAGTGGACATGGGCCTTGTGGCAACGACGAAGAAATCCCCGGCGGTTCAACACCCCGCTGGGGCCAAAAAACAGTGGAGGCCGTGCCATGGATAAACAACTACAAGCCCTACAGCACAACCTTGAATCTATCGTGCAGCGGGCCGATTCCGAGGGCATCGAGTTCTGGTTTGCCCGCGATCTGCAATCGCCGCTGGGCTATGCCCGTTGGGAGAATTTTCAAACGGCCATCCAGCGCGCCATGGAATCCTGCGAAGCCTCTGGCCATGCGGCTTCTGACCATTTTCGTGGCGTCACGAAAATGGTCGAGCTGGGCAGCAGCTCGAAGCGTGAAATTGATGATTTCATGCTCACCCGTTACGCCTGCTATCTGGTTGCCCAGAACGGCGACCCGCGCAAGCCCGAGATCGCCTTCGCGCAAAGTTATTTTGCCGTGCAAACCCGCAAGCAGGAGCTGATTGAAGACCGCATGCGGCTACAGGCGCGAATGGAGGCGCGTGACCGGCTGAGGGAGTCGGAAAAATCGCTGTCGCAAAATATTTTCGAGCGCGGCGTGGATGATGCTGGTTTTGGCCGCATCCGCTCCGGGGGCGATCAGGCCCTTTTTGGGGGGCATACCACGCAGGCCATGAAAGACAAATACGGCATTGTAAAAAGCCGCCCGTTGGCGGACTTTTTGCCCACGCTGACGATTGCCGCAAAAAACCTGGCCACCGAAATGACGAATCACAACGTGGAGCAAGCCAACTTACGTGGGGAAGGCATGATCACCCATGAGCATGTAAAGAACAACGAGAGTGTGCGCGATATGCTTGGTCAGCGTGGCATCCAGCCAGAAAAGCTGGCCGCCGAGGAAGACCTGCAAAAGCTGGAGCGGCGGGTCAAGTTGGAAGAAAAGAAGCTGGCAAGGCAAACCAAGGCGCTTCCCCCTCGAGCAGATAAAAAAGATAAGCCATGACCGAACAAAACCAAAAACAACTCGGCAACACCCTCTGGAGCATCGCCGATCAACTGCGCGGCGCGATGGATGCGGACGACTTCCGCGATTACATGCTGTCCTTCCTCTTCCTGCGCTACCTTTCCGACAACTACGAGACGGCAGCGAAGAAGGAGTTGGGTAAGGATTACCCCGATGTGGACGCAGAAGTGGGCGGATATGCGCGCAAGGTGCCGTTGGCGCAGTGGTATGCGAAGAACGTGGACGACATCCCTGCGTTCGAAAAGCAAATGCGCCGCAAGGTGCATTACGTTATCCAACCCGCCCACCTCTGGAACAGTATCGCCAACCTAGCCCGCACGCAAGACGGTGAACTGCTGAACAAGTTGCAAGCCGGGTTCAAGTACATCGAAAATGAATCGTTCGAGAGCACGTTTGCGGGCTTGTTCTCGGAGATCGACCTTGGCTCCACCAAGCTTGGCAAGAAATATGAGGATCGCAACGCGAAACTCTGCGCGATCATCCAGAAGATCGCTGAGGGGCTGGCAGATTTCTCCACTGACATCGACGCGCTGGGCGATGCCTATGAATACCTGATCGGCCAGTTCGCCGCGGGGTCCGGCAAGAAGGCCGGTGAGTTCTACACGCCGCAGCAGATTTCCGACATCCTCTCCGCCATCGTGACGCTGGACAGCCAGGAACCGAAGACGGGGACCAAGAAGCGGCTAGAGAGCGTGATGGATTTCGCCTGCGGCTCCGGCTCATTGCTGCTCAACGTGCGCAAGAAGGTGAACAAGGCCGGCGGCACCATCGGTAAGATTTACGGACAAGAGAAGAACATCACCACCTACAACCTCGCCCGCATGAACATGCTGCTGCACGGGGTGAAGGACACGGAGTTCGACATCTTCCACGGTGACACGCTGCTCAACGAGTGGGACATGATGCGCGAACAGAACCCGGCGAAGAAGCCGAGCTTTGATGCCATCGTCGCCAACCCGCCTTTCAGCTACCGTTGGGAGCCCACCGACGCGCTGGCCGACGACGTGCGCTTCAAAAGCCATGGGCTTGCGCCGAAGTCTGCCGCCGACTTCGCCTTTCTGTTGCACGGCTTTCACTTCCTCAAAGACGAAGGGGTGATGGCGATCATCTTGCCGCACGGCGTGCTGTTCCGTGGCGGGGCTGAAGAGCGCATTCGCACCAAGCTGCTGAAAGACGGCCATATCGACACCGTCATCGGCCTGCCCGCGAATCTTTTCTATTCCACGGGTATTCCGGTTTGCATTCTGGTGCTCAAGAAATGCAAGAAGCCGGATGATGTGCTGTTCATCAACGCGGCTGAGAATTTTGAGAAAGGCAAGCGCCAGAATCAGCTCAAGCCCGAACACATTCAAAAGATCATCGACACCTATCAGTTCCGCACGGAAGCGGCCAGATACTCCCGCCGCGTGGAGATGGCAGAGATCGAGAAGAATGATTTCAACCTTAACATCTCCCGCTACATCAGTACGGCGACGGCTGACGAAGAGATAGACCTCGCGGCTAACCATGCAAAGCTGATGGATATTGAGGAAGAGATTAAGGCAGCGACAGCGAAGCACAATGAATTTTTGAAAGAGCTTGGGTTACCGTTGTTGCCGTAGCGGGCTTGAAATTGTAATAAAACGTGTAATAAAACGGGTCAGGCTCTCATGGCACTACCTTAAGTCTGTCGTCCCGGCGACGGCCGGGATCCAAGTTGAATTTTTTTAGATAACCTAACGAACTTGAACCCCGGCTCGGCACAACCCCTGTGGTTGTTCGCCGGAGAGACAGTTTTCGGAGTCGGTTTAGGCAAGCCGATGTCTTTAAGTTGAGAGTAGATGTTCGCTTAAGGTAGTGCCATGAGGGTCAGGCTCGCATTATGCAAAGTCCCCATCCAGCTTGTCGTTCCGAGCAAAAACGCTTGAAGATGCCCGCCGAATATAGGGTTTTGTTTTTGGGGAATTTCTATAAACCTGCTGCGTGGGCGAATTTCGCGCCTGCGGTGCCGTACACTGGGTACGTGTCCCGTGTTTGCCAAACCCGTCGCCACGAGCTTCGCCCGCTCGCGACGGTTTCGAGAAGTTCCCTAGACCAGAGCCCCGCAGCCGCTAGGGCCGAATGGCCCGTCGTGGCTTGCAACCAAGATTGGACGCCGGACTTAAATGGCCGATGAAGCGGGCCGCGTTGTCCGGGGCGACAGTTTTGGGGTGAGTAAGAAATCCGGGGGGGGCGGTATCAGCTCAATCCACCTGCGCTCCTCTATAATTCAAACGCTTGTTTGAAATTTTCCACTTTCCTTCTGCCCGCCGATGAAAATTCTAGTCCCCGTAAAACGCGTTGTGGATTACAACGTAAAAGTCCGTGTCAACGCCGATCAGACCGGTGTGGATCTCGCCAACGTCAAGATGTCGATGAACCCCTTCGACGAGATCGCCATAGAAGAAGCCGCAAGACTCAAAGAAGCCGGTATTGCGACAGAGATCGTTGCGGTGTCCATCGGTGTGACTCAGTGCCAAGAGACCCTGCGTACTGCACTTGCGCTGGGCGCCGATCGGGCCATTTTGGTTGAGACCAGTAACGAGATCCAACCGCTGGGCGTGGCGAAAGTGCTCAAAGCGATTGTCGCCACCGAGACGCCACAAATCGTCTTGCTGGGTAAGCAGGCGATTGATGATGATTCAAACCAAACCGGCCAGATGCTCGCCGCCCTGCTGGGTTGGTCGCAAGCCACCTTTGCGTCAAAGGTTGTCGTGACAGGTGGCGAGGCCGTCGTGACACGCGAAATCGACGGGGGATTGGAAACGCTGTCGATTAAGTTGCCAGCGATCATCACCACTGATTTACGTTTGAACACGCCGCGTTATGCGACGCTACCGAACATCATGAAGGCCAAGAAAAAACAACTTGATGTGTTCACGCCCGAGGGGCTGGGTGTTGATGTTGCACCACGTCTGACCACGCTGAAAGTCGTTGAGCCGCCGAAACGCAAAGGCGGCGTGATGGTGGCAGACGTCGCCGCGCTGGTTGACAAGTTAAAGAACGAGGCCAAGGTAATTTAGTTCACTCGCCTTGCTAAACATCATCCCCTACAAGATAACGCTTTCAGGAAAAATTGAAATGTCTATTCTGGTCATCGCAGATCACGATAACAACGCGCTCAAATCGGGCGTTACGGCAACTGTGGCTTGTGCGCAAAAAATTGGTGGCGAGATTCATGTTCTCGTCGCAGGCAATCACTGTAGCGCGGCGGCAACTGCTGCGGCGATGCTATTCGGGGTGACCAAGGTTCTGGTCGCCGATGCGCCGCATCTGGGGTCGGCCGTTGCAGAAAATCTCGCGCCATTGGTGGTAGGCCTTGCAAAGAACTATTCCCACGTCGTGTTCCCAGCCAGTGCATCTGGCAAAAACACCGCGCCGCGCGTCGCTGCGTTATTGGATGTGGCGCAGTTGTCAGACGTGGTCGCGGTCGATTCGCCCGATACATTCGTGCGCCCCATCTATGCCGGCAACGCATTCGCGACGGTGAAATCATCTGATGCGATCAAAGTGCTCACGGTGCGTGCGACGGGCTTCGATGCCGTTGCAGCAACCGGTGGTACTGCAACAATCGAGACTATCGCAGCACCTGCGGATAACGGCCTATCGAAGGTCACCGGGCAAGAGCTCACCAAGTCCGACCGCCCTGAGTTGGTGGCGGCAAAACGCATCGTATCGGGTGGGCGGGGGATGGGCGACGGGGACCGTTACCGTCAGGTGTTGGAGCCTCTTGCCGACAAACTCGGTGCCGCCTTAGGCGCTTCACGCGCAGCCGTTGATGCCGGTTTTGTGCCGAATGACTATCAAGTTGGCCAGACCGGGAAAGTCGTTGCGCCGGAACTCTATATCGCCGTGGGCATCTCCGGCGCTATCCAGCATTTGGCCGGAATGAAAGACAGCAAGGTCATCGTTGCGATCAACAAAGACCCGGAAGCGCCGATTTTCCAAGTGGCGGACTACGGCTTGGTTGGTGATCTGTTTACCTTGGTACCCGAACTGACCGCCGCGTTGTAACGCGACGACAATACCGCACCGTAACTTTAATGAGAGAACCAAGTCCCCCATGTCCCAATACACCGCGCCACTGAAAGATATCTCGTTTGTCTTAAAACACGTTGTTGGTATGTCTGACATTGGCAAGCTGCCCGGGTGTGAAGAAATCACCGACGACTTGGTTGATGCGATATTGTCTGAAGCGGGAAAATTTTCGAGTGAGGTGCTCGCACCACTGAATCGCTCCGGCGATCAAGAAGGGGCCAAGATTATCAATGGCAATGTCACGACGCCGAAGGGCTTTAAGGACGCCTATTGGAAGTATGTCGAAGGCGGCTGGAGTGGCCTAGAGGCCCCGGTTGAATTTGGTGGGCAGGGCTTGCCCCACTTGGTGGCGACGCCGGTTTCTGAGATGTTGGGAAGCGCCAACATGGCGTTCAAACTTTGCCCTCTACTGACGTTGGGGGCGATTGAGGCGTTGGATCAACACGCCTCGCAAGAGCTTAAAGATAAGTTCCTGCCGAACATGACTGCCGGGAAATGGACTGGCACGATGAACTTGACCGAGCCGCAGGCGGGCTCCGATTTGGCCTTGGTCCGCACTAAGGCTGTCCCCGTTGGCGATGGCAGCTACAAGATTACCGGCCAGAAAATTTTCATTACTTATGGCGACCACGATTACACCGAGAACATCATCCATCTCGTGCTTGCCCGAGTGGAAGGTGCACCGGAAGGGGTGAAGGGCATTTCGCTGTTTTTGGTGCCGAAGGTGTTGGTGAATGCCGACGGCTCATTGGGCGAACGCAATGATGTGAAGTGTGCGTCCATCGAACACAAACTCGGCATCCATGCCAGCCCGACTTGCGTGATGATTTACGGTGAAGATGAAAAACGCGGCGGCGCGATCGGCTACCCGATTGGCGAGATCAATCGCGGTCTTGAATATATGTTCGTGATGATGAACGCTGCGCGGCTAGGGGTTGGACTCGAAGGGGTCTCGATCGCCGAACGCGCCTACCAACACGCGTTGGTCTGGGCGCGTGAACGGGTCCAAGGTCGTCCGACCGTACCGGTGCCGGCCAGTTTGGGCACCGCGCCGAAGTCCGTACCCATCATCTATCACCCGGATATCAAGCGCATGTTGATGACCATGCGTGCATACGCCGAAGCGTGTCGTGCGATGATTTATTGGACCGCGAAGTGTCTTGATCTCGCGGATCGCGCCGAGGATGAGCACACCAAACGGTTCAACCAAGCGCTGGTCGATCTGATGATCCCGATTGTGAAGGGGTATTCGACCGAAGCCGGTATTGAGGTTACCTCGCTCGGCGTACAAATTCACGGCGGCATGGGCTTCATCGAAGAGACCGGTGCAGCGCAGTACTACCGCGATTCACGCATCTCGGCGATTTATGAAGGCACGACCGGCATTCAGGCCAATGACTTGGTGGGTCGTAAGGTCGGACGCGAAGGCGGACAGACGGCACTCGCATTGATCGCCGAAATGCAAAAAACAGTGAGCACCTTGGAGGCATCGCCTGACGTGAATCTGAAAGCAATTGCAAAAACGCTTGCACGAGGGCTTGAAGACTTCAAACGTGCGACTGAGTGGATCGCGATCACCTTCAAAGAAAATCAGGGCGCAGTTAACGCCGGTGCGGTGCATTACTTGATGCTGGCCGGCACCGTATGCGGTGGCTGGATCATGGCACGCTCCGGCATCGCGGCGGCGGAAATGCTGGCCAAAGGTGAGGGCGATAGGGATTTCTTAAAAGCCAAACTCCTAACCGTGCGTTTCTTCGCTGACCACATCCTGCCGTTCGCTGACGGGTATGCAGAAGCCGTCGTGAACGGGTCGAGCAGTGTGTTGGCGATGGAAGAGGCTTACTTCTAACGCGGCCAAGTTAGTTGTAGGCGAGGGCGTCACCCGGCCACGGCGTCACACCTTCATCAATCCCCGGTGACGCCATGCCGGGAAGCGTCGAAGGCTCACCTTCTAGCGCGCCATGCACCGCCCGCCAGACAAGCTCCGCGTCGATTTCATTCATCGAAATTTTGTCGCGACAGGTGGGGCCTGCCAGCGGGTGATCGATTGCCGATAATGCAGGGTGATCGAGCGGTTTGTAGAGTGCGCTTGGGATGGATGGGTGATACAACACTACCATCGGTTTCTTCAGTGCACTGTAGAGATGGGTGGGCCCGGTGTCGATGCCGACGTAGAGATCCAAGTGAGACATCAATGCCGCCGTTTCACGCAGTGTTGTCTTGCCTGCAAAACTGATGACCCGGCCACGCAGTGCGCGTTCAAGTTCTGCGATACGCGGTTGATCGCCGGGCGCACCGAAACAAACAAAGCGTGCGTCTGGATAGTGTTGGATGACGCGCAGGGCTAAATCAATAAAGCGTTGAATCGGCCAATCGCGCCACGCCTTGGTCGCAAAACTCGCGACTTGAAATCCGATGATTGGTGCGTGATTTGACGCGCCGAAAACGCCAAACATGGTGGCAGCGGCGATGCGTTTTTCGTCTTCGGTAACCGCAACATCAATGCCCAAGCCTCTCACCGAAATCCCCACGGCGGACGGCATTGCGAGAAACCACGCAACCGCGTGGATACTGTTCTGCGGTGGGGCGTCGAAAGCGAAGGCCAGTTTCCGGTTGATCTTGTCATCCCGCTGTCGTTCGGCGACGACACAGCGAGCCTTGCGGAGCGCGTAACTCACCAATGCTCCATCTTGTCCCCACACAAACGCATAGTCGTATTCGGGCTTGGTGAAGGCATCTTTCCAGCCGCGCGCCCACGCCGATTTTTTGGTGATCGTGCCTACCTTGCCGAGATAGGGCAAATGCCGCAGTACCTCCGCACGCTGCGGGTGGCCCAGACAGGTGACCGTGGCGTTTGGAAAATGTGCGGCGATGGCACGCATGGCCGGCGTCGCAAGTAGGGTATCGCCAATCCGGGTGACATTGATGATGAGGACACGTTGGGCCCTAGCCGCCTCGGCTGCGGTAATGATCACGGCAACGCTCCGCGTAGTCTGTCGAGCTGCGTGAGTGACATCTCCAAGACCAGCAACTGAAAGATTTGTTCAGCGTAGCGTGATTTTCCTCGGCGATAATAAATCAAGAGTTGTTTGGCGGCGTTGCCGCGAATTTGACCGTCGGTTAACCGCTCAAGATTGGCAGGCATGTCGTCTAGCCGATCTGCGAGGTCGATTTTCAACCAAGTGTCTAGCGGCGGATTGAAGCCTTTTTTCTTGGCGTTGAACAGATCGATATCGGACGCAGCAAGTTGTGGCATGGCCACACGCAACAGTTGTTTGGCCGGCTGGGTAAACCGTTGGCTGGCTGGCATGCTTTGTACCAGTGAAACCCAGGTATGGTCTAACAACGGCGCACGCAGCTCAAGTCCGTGCGCCATGGTGCACAGGTCGCCTTTACGCAGGATGTATTCGGGCAAATAGTTCAGGCGATCTATTTCCAGAAGCTCGCTGACAGGCCCGCGTGGATTGGCCGTCTCCAGCCATTTTTGCGCCGTACTTTGCGCCGTACTTTGCTCCATCCCCCGCCAGTAGACTGGGCTTTTGCCTGCAAGTGCGGGCTGCAACGCGGCGCGCTGCGAAGGGGTAAAGCCTGAGAAACGCAGGCTGTAGGCACGCCACCAGTCTAGGCGGACCTCGTCGAAAAACTTGGACACACCACCGCCAGCGATATCGCGATTGCGCGGCACGCTGTTGTCGCCACCGAAGATGCTGCGCCGCCAGCTTGTCTTGAGATGTTTGTCAAAGCGTTTGTAGCCCGCAAACAGTTCGTCGCCCCCGTCTCCACCCAAAACCACTTTCACATGTTTGGTGGTCTCGCGCGCGAGATACCAGCTCGGCATCGCCGATGGGTCGGCAAATGGTTCGTCGAGGTCTTCAATAATTTGATCGATGTCGTCACGAACTGAACCGGGGACAGCGATCACTTGATTGGGAAAGCCCAATACTGCCGCGATCTTTGCTGCCATAGGCGATTCATCCATTTCCGGCTTATCGAATCCTGCGGTAAATGTTTGCAGCGCCGAGTGCCCGGTCAATGCAAGGCGAGATGCCACCGTTGATGAGTCAATGCCAGAGGATAGAAACACGCCAAGCGGTCGGTCGGCAACGGTGCGCATGGATACCGCTGCATCAAGCGTCGCAAGCCATTGCTCATCGGGTATGGGTTGTTCGGCCAGTGCGGCGGGAGGTGTCCAATAACACTTGGTTTCAAGTCGGCGGGTTGTCAAATCAAGTGATAACCAATGCGCGTTGGGCAAACGCTGGATGTTTTCAAAAATGGTGCGGGGTGCGGGGACATAGCGGTGCGCCAGGTAGGCATCAATCGCATAACGGTCCCATTGGCGGGCATTGGCAGGCACAAAGGGAAGCACGCTGCGGACGGTGGAGCCAAACGCCAAATTTCCGTCGATGCAGGAGTAGACCATCGGCTTGAGGCCCATTCGGTCACGAATCAGCCATAGCTTTTTTATCCGCAGGTCGAGAATGGCAATCGCAAACATGCCGCGCAAACGCGAAATCATGTCGATGCCCCATTGTTGATAAGCGTGCAAGATAAATTCGGTGTCGGACCTTGTCTTGAATTGTGCTCCGGCCGCTTTTAGTGTCTCGGCGTGTTCGGCCCAATCATAGACTTCACCGTTGTAACAAATCCAGACGGAGCCGTCGTCGTTTTGCATCGGCTGATCGGAAATCGGGCGGGGATCGATGATGGAAAGGCGAGCGTGAATCAGTGCGCTCGGTGCGCCGACCGTATCACCTGCTGTATCACGCACCGTATCACTGGCACGGCTCCAGTCCGCGTTCCACCGAACACTCTGTTGCGCGTCTGGGCCGCGCTTGCCGAGTGCCGACATCATCGCTTCCGCCGTCGCGCCGGATACGTTGTGCGTGGCGAAGAACCCGGCAATGCCGCACATCGCTACTTACCCTTCTGCGCCATGACGGCGCGAACAAATACATCTGTCATACGATCCAACATGACATCTATGCCAAAGGAGGCCGAAGCGTAGGCGCGACCAGCCTGTCCCATATTTCGTCGCAACGCCTCGTCGGCCATCAATCGTTCAAGCGCGGCGGCGAGCGCGTGGGCACTTTTCGGTGCGACTAACATTCCGGTCGTGCCGTCCTGCACCGCCTCTGCGATTGCGCCAACGGGTGTAGAGACCACCGGCAATCCGCAAGCCATCGCTTGCATGATGCCTTGCGGAACGCCTTCATCGCCGAAAGAGGGAAGGGTGAAAACATCTAAGGTCGAAAGCCATTCTGGGACGTTGTCCACATTGCCGACGAAGCGCACAATTCCAGACAGGTTTTCGTCCTGAACACGCGATGTGAGGCGAGCACGTTGCGGGCCGTCACCAATGATGATCAATCGCCATTCTGGAAAGTCGATGTGCAGCAACTTCAGCGCATCAAGTAAATAGTCATGCCCCTTCCAATCGCGCAACGTCGCGAGAATTCCAATCGTTGGATTTTCAGACACCCGTAGCGTCGCCCGCATCGCTGTTTTGTCGAGTGGATGGAAGCGATTCAAATCAATGCCGGTTCGGACCGAGGTCATCTTTTCAAGCGCATAGCCATTGTCACGATGTAGCTGCGCCTTCAGCGCTTCGCCAGTGGTGGCAATGTGCGCCGTCGCCTTTGTGTACAACCAACGTGTTGACCAGTGATTGTTAATCGCAGTGGAAACATGGCGTGTCCGCACAATTGGCGGCATGCCGGACAATGTCTGACACGCAATGGCGGTCAGCCAAGAATCCGTCGAACTGTGGGTATTGATTACGTCGTAACGCCGGCCATTGGATGCCAGCCATTGGCGAAGCTCGAGCAACGCGCCAAAACGTTTTTTTTCAATATTGATGGCTTCAACGGGAACCCCCATTTTTTTTGCAGCAGGGAGCATCTCTGCACTCGGGGGCGTAAGTAGCATGACCTCGTGGCCACGATCAAGCATGCCGCGGGCTTCAGTCAGGATGCGAATCTCCTGCCCACCCCAACCGATCGACGATTCAGTGTGCAGAATCGAAAGCATCGGCATGGCGCTCAAAGCGAAAACTCGGGTGCGTAACGCTGGAACCACTGCTCCAAGACGGTGAGCGCCCAAATGCGTCCGGCGTGATTGCTGCGTCCAGAGGCATGCTCGGCTTGGATCTTGGCCAATGCGCCTTCGCGAAACAAGCCCCGCTTGGCGAGTCCGCCGCTGCTGCTGCCATTGCTGCCATTGCTGCAATTGCGACTGCGACCATTGCGATCAGTGCCGAGTGCGGCGTCCACATGGGGCTTTAGGCTCGACTGCAGCCAACTGGAGAGCGGCATGACAAAGCCCTGTTTGTTGCGATAGACAATTTCCGTCGGCAGGTAGCTAGCGGCCAACTTCTTGAGAATGTATTTGGTCGTCTTGCCCTGTTGTTTTAACGCAGGATCGAGACGCGCAACGAATTCGACAAAGCGATGATCGAGATACGGCACACGCGCCTCAAGTGAATAGGCCATGGTCGCGCGATCGACCTTGGTCAGCAAATCATCTGGTAGCCAGAGGCGCATATCGACGTACATAATTTTCTCGATGTAGTCGCTGGCGTTACATTCATCGTAGAACTTCGCCGCATAGTCGGCGATGTGTGTTTTCTGTTGTGCCAGAAACCCTTCGGAAAATAGCGTTGGCTGCAACGCACGATCAAACACGTTGGGGATGGTCGCGTAGCGCTTCGCCTTGGGCTGCATGATGGCTTTGACGAGCCGATCTTTGCGTGCGGCAGCGGGCAGCATCGCAAGCAGGCTAGGGAAGGGCGACGCACTCGCACCCAAAATGGCGGAGATTTTTTCCTCGGCCACCCGCTTTTGATAGTTTGCATAACCGGAAAAAAGCTCGTCTGCGCCTTCACCCGTGAGCGCTACGGTCACATGTTGGCGGGTCAGTTTTGACAGCAACATCGTCGGGAGGGCGGCTTGATCACCAAACGGTTCGTCAAACACATTGACCCAATCACCAAATGCGTCCGTCACGTCTGAGGGCTTCACCATCAAGGCGTGGTGGTGGCTTCCCAAATGCGCGGCGACCGTTGCCGCCTCATCATGTTCACTCTGGGTAGTGTCCGGACGGCCGGATTGATCAAGGAAGCCGAGGTTAAACGTCTCAATGGGTTTGCCGGTGAGATCCGTCATCAACGCCGCGACGACGCTTGAATCAACGCCACCACTGACAAACGCACCGAGTGGAACATCGGCAACGAGCATCGACGTAACCGAGCGACGAAGTTCAGCATCCAGCAGGTCGGTTGCCTCGCCCTCGCAGACCGACAGTTTTTGCTGGTAATTAACTGACCAATACTGCCATCGGGCAATATCACCCGTCCGGACGTTGAGGCGCAGCGCGTGGCCTGCCTCAAGTTTGGAAACATCGCGGTAAATCGTGAGCGGCGCGGGAATGTATTGGCATTCCAAAAATAGCCCCAGCGCATCCAGATTGATGTCCTTTGAAACCGCAGGATGTTCGATCAGCGCCTTTAGTTCAGAGGCCAAGGCAAAGGTCGTCGCATTTGCCACAAAATGCAGCGGCTTGACACCGAGATGATCGCGCGCCACCAAGAGGGTTTGGTCGGCCTTGTCGAAGCTGGCAAACGCGAACATGCCTTCAATGCGCTGCAACGCACCATCCCCCCATTCGGCGACCGCCTGCAACAGCACTTCGGTATCGCCGTTGGTGGCAAAGTGCCTGCCGAGCGCACGGAGCTCCTCTCGCAGAATTCGATAGTTGTAGATTTCCCCGTTGAAAACAATGGTGTGTCTGCCATCGGCGGTCGTCATCGGCTGCGTGCTAGCGGCAATGTCGATGACCGCAAGCCGCCGATGCGCGAGAAACACATTTTCATGCGCAAAGTAGCCTTCCGCATCCGGCCCACGGTGCGAGAGCCGCCGGTTCATGTGGCGCAACGCGGCATCTGCATCGTATGCCGCCCGGCTAAAGGTCACGAAGCCGCTTATGCCGCACATGGTCGGCTACCGGATGGCTGAAGCAGGCAACGCCCAATCGCGGCGGGCCTTGGATTGCAGGAAGCGTGGAAGGTCTCGACAGGCAAGTGTGGTCTTCAAACGATGGGGGCAGGGGAGAGTTTACTAGACACCTGCCGCCATATTGTTTAGACGCGCACCCGTTGGGGTGGAATCACTCGGCAAAATTTAGCTCAATGAGTTACGAAGGTCTGGGGCCGAGCCTGCGCTGGGACGAGGCGGTTTTATTAACTCGGCAACTAAATACAAATTAAAAAACCCCCGCTCCCGCGCAGGCGGGAGCCTAATTTTTCGTAGCAAGCACGAAGTCAAATTGGCTCCCCGCTCGGCGCAAACCTTGTGGTTGTGCGCTGGGACGAGGCGGTTTTGTTAACTCGGAAACTAAATACAAATTAAAAATCCCCGCTCCCGCGCAGGCGGGAGCCTAATTTTGCGTGGCAAGCACGAAGTCAAATTGGCTCCCCGCTCGGCGCAAGCCCTGTGGTTGTACGCTGGAACGAGGCGGTTTTATTAACTCGGCAACTTAATTCAAATTAAAATCCCCCCGCTCCCGCGCAGGCGGGAGCCTAATTTTTCGTAGCAGGCACGAAGTCAAATTGGCTCCCCGCTCGGCGCAAACCTTGTGGTTGTGCGCTGGGACGAGGCGGTTTTGTTAACTCGGAAACTAAAATTAAAAACCCCCCCGCTCCCACGCAGGCGGGAGCCTAATTTTTCGTAGCAAGCACGAAGTCAAATTGGCTCCCCGCTCGGCGCAAGCCCTGTGGTTGTACGCTGGAACGAGGCGGTTTTATTAACTCGGCAACTTAATTCAAATTAAAATCCCCCCGCTCCCGCGCAGGCGGGAGCCTAATTTTTCGTAGCAGGCACGAAGTCAAATTGGCTCCCCGCTCGGCGCAAACCTTGTGGTTGTGCGCTGGGACGAGGCGGTTTTGTTAACTCGGAAACTAAATACAAATTAAAAATCCCCGCTCCCGCGCAGCAGGTTTATTGAAGTGCCCCTTTTCTTCGTCAACGCATCGCGCCCGCCTGGAACTGGCGCTTGTGAACGAGGCACTTCGGAAGGGTTAGCGACGATGAGGCCGGACTTCGTGGTGGGGGATAACTTGTCCGGGGAGAGGGTATTCCAACGAACGGTGAATCGCGACTTGATTCGCTAAGATGGATACGTTCGACGCCACAGAGTATCGGGCTCGTTCCCGACAAACGCCTTGTTTGCCGGACTCTTTTTGAAAGAAAACCACGTCATCATCGAACGAATCAAGCGGACTTCATAAAATCGCGGCAACGGATCATCAAGCGGCGGCCGAACAACACCTTAAAGCAGCGGCCTTTCATGATGAAAACAAGTCTAGCGAAGCACAAGGTTGTGCCAAGCGTGCGATGGACTCTTGCAACACGGCACAAAAGAAATCTGCGACCGCCTGTGAAAGTACCGCCAAGAAGTTGTAATTCAACACCCGCGACGTCTTCTGGGACGCTGGCGGCTTTGGCAAGAATGCCTTTATAGTTGACTAGTTGACATAATATAAATATGGCGTTTCCCGGTTGGGTGGGACTTTAATAAAGTCATATATTTCATATGGTTACCCACCCACAAACATTGCTTGGGTCTAAAAAGCTCGCGTGATACTATCTCCCGCATGGACACTACACCCCCAAATTCAAGCGACGACCTTGGTATCCCGCTATCCGTGGTCATTCGTGACCGGCTGAAAGACGCCTCGCACCGTTTTCACGCAAACGACAATATCGCGGCATTTCTTGAGCCCGGTGATTTGGATCGCCTTCAAGCTGAAGTTGAACGCAAAATGCAAGGTGTGTTGGAAAGCTTGGTGATTGATACTGAAAGCGACCACAACACCAACGAGACTGCACGGCGCGTCGCCAAGATGTTTATCCGCGAGGTTTTTCACGGTCGTTACGTGCCACAGCCTTCGACCACTGAGTTTCCCAATGTCTCGCACTTAAATGAGCTGATGATCGTCGGGCCGATTTTGGTTCGAAGCGCTTGCTCGCATCATTTATGCCCGATCATCGGTAAGGTCTGGGTGGGCGTACTGCCAAACGAACACTCGAATCTCATTGGTCTGTCCAAGTACACCCGGCTAATCGACTGGGTCATGAGCCGACCCCAGATTCAGGAAGAAGCTGTTTCCCAAGTCGCGGCGCTCTTGCAGGAAAAACTGCAGCCGGATGGATTGGCGATCGTCATGGAAGCCGACCATTTCTGTATGCATTGGCGTGGCGTCAAAGACACGGAAGCCAAGATGATCAATAGCGTGATGCGTGGCGTATTTCTGAAAGACGCCAATTTGCGGCGCGAATTTTTATCCCTGTTGAACAACCGGAAGTAACTAAAAATGCTGGTAAGACTTTTATACGCGAGCCGTGCGAACGACAACAATCGGGCGGCGGCAATCGAATCGATCATGGCTCAGTCGCGTGAGCACAACCCGGAGCGCGGCATTACGGGCGTGCTTTGTTACGGTGGCGATATTTTTATCCAAGTGGTCGAAGGCGGTCGCATGGAAGTCAATGAGCTGTATGGGTTCATTACGCGCGACCCACGTCACAAGGACATCGCGATTTTGAAATATGAAGAGATCACCGAACGGCGCTTTTCAGGTTGGACCATGGGGCAAGTCAACATTGACAAAATCAACCCATCGGTGCTGCTGAAGTACTCGTCCCGCCCAGTGTTAGACCCCTACTCGGTCTCTGGCGAAGTGTCCATGGCGCTCTTGGAAGAGCTCATCTCGACGGCCGCAATTATTGGTCGGGTGTAGAACGCGAGCAACGGTTAGGCGCCCCGCCCTGCCCTGCCCGGTTTTTTTCACGATTTTTATCGGTAATTTATGCGATATCGAGTAGTTCTCCGAGCGCACGGCGAGCCGTTTGGCGGGAGAAATGTTGCTCAATATTCGCTAGGCCATTCGTTCTGAGTTTGTCCCATAGCGCTGCGTCCGAATTAGCGCGAATCATTGCGGCGGCGAATTCTTCAGCGTCGTCCGCACACAGGACATCTTTCCCCGACCGCAGATACATGCCTTCTACGGAGGGTGACGTGGCGACGACTGGTACGCCGTATTGCATCGCGATATTGACCTTGCCTTTTACGCCCGCCCCGTAGCGTAGCGGCGAGATCGACAGTTTCGCGTCGTTGTAGAACGGGGTGACATCCGGGATAAAACCGGCGATGACAAAATCATCCGAGGCAAATTTCTGTAGACTCGGCGGCGCATTACTGCCGATCACTGTTGTGACGATCCCTGCTCCTTTGCGACGCAGCACTGGCAGTACGTTTTCAACATACCAGGTGATCGCGTGGATGTTAGGCGGATGTCTAAAGCCGCCAATAAAGATTGCGCCATGACGATCAGCAAACCCTTTGGGGCCCGGCATGGTCACGTGGATATTGGAAACAATACCCACGCGAACGGTCGGTACGATATCAGCGAGGAGTTTTTGTTCAACCGAACTCACAACGATCGTCATGTCGCTCTTCGACATGATGGTCAGCTCCTGCTCCTTCATCGTTGCTGCCGCAGCACGCTGCAAGCCGTTATTGGCCAGTTCGGCTTCGCGCTCTTGCCGCAGAAAATGCAGATCAACGGTATCAAATACGAGTTTAGCGCCGGGCGCAACTCGTTTGACCGTGTCCACATGCTTGACCGCCACGGTTGCCCGAGAAAGCATGATGACATCATAATCACCCGCGATCCGTTCTAGCAGCGGCGTGACATAGGATTCGACCGGGTGGTATATCACCTCGACGCCTAGGGATTGTATTTGACTCACGTAAGGCTCTCGAAACTCGAGGTTGTCGGCAAAAAACGTCACCTTCAGGTTCATGGAGGCCAATACGCCGAGCATTTCAAACATTCTCAAACTACCTGAATCCTGGTCAGGTGTCAGCATGCAGGCATCAACGACAAGGATGCGCTTGGCCACATACCGGTCGCGCTCGAGGTTCGGTAACTGGCCGTTGACTCGGTGCTTGGCAAGTATCGATGCCCATCTACCGACGAAGGTTTCTTGATTCACCACTTGGAAACGCTTCACCCCCTGGGTAAGGTCTGTACCTGAGCTTTGTCCTTCGAAATGAACAACAACGGCGTTCGGCTGATAGAAGACTCGCTTCCCTGCTTCACGTACTCGGAACGCGAGGTCAGTGTCTTCGTAATATGCTGGGGCATACCGTTCATCGAAGCCGCCGAGCTCGTTCCAGAAGCTTCGCTTCAGTAGTAGAACGGCTCCCGAGCAATAATCTACTTCCCGAAGGTAGTTGTACTCCGGCCGAGAAGCGTCTTGATTCCTCCCCCAATTCCACGCGGAACCATCACGCCACAAAATTCCGCCCGCCTCCTGCAGACGTCCATCAGGATAGATTAGCTTTGCACCAACCATGCCCACGTCTGGGCGCTGGTCATAAGTATTTGTTAGCGCATCGAGCCAACCCGGCGTGACGATCACGTCGTTATTCAGGAGCACGACGAACTCACCCTGCGCCGACGCGACGGCCTTGTTGCAATTTTTCAAGAAGCCGAGATTTTCCGCATTCCTAATATGTCGTATACCAGTGACCATTTGAAGCGCGGATTCGGCGGGTTCCGGGGAGCAGTCATCAATGACGATCACTTCAATTTTCTGGTCTTGGCAGGTCGCGGCGATACTTTTCAGGCATGTAAACGTCATGAGGTGCTGCCCATATACCGGTATTACAATTGATACGCGGGGGACCGCCGCCGCCGGCACGTCGAGGGGCAAGAAACGTTGTTCTTGCACGTAACCCGTGGGGGTGAGGCGTTGAGGCTCGCTATCTTTTTTACTCAGCGTTGCATGAACGCGGCGCCCCAAGGCAACTGCCCCCTCCTCCCGCAGTATTTGCGTCGCGATCGATACGCGCCTCGGCAATCCCTTGGATTGATTTGCAAGATTGTTTGAGCGGACCAAAAGGTGTTTAAACCAGTGAGCGACTTTTCTGATCGGCCCCGTCATCCGCCAAAATTTGGAGCCCGAAATCTCGGCGAAGGCAGCTCTTGCTGCATCCCGCTCGCTCTCGAGTGTGTCCCTCGTCAATTGGATGGCATGCGAAAAGCGCATCGCTTGCTCGGACAGCTCGCTCTCAAGATGCTGAATCTGTTGGCTTAGCGCCGTGTTTCGGTGGTTAGATTCGTCGGCAAGGCGCTTCTGATTCTCGATATCGGCATAGAGGCTTTGCGTCAAAACCTTAAACTCATCCAACTGCGAAGAGCGCTCGCCAAGAGCCCGCCGTGCTTCTGTGAGCGCGGTCTGATTTGCGAGGAGTTGCTGACGTGCGTCATCCAACTGCGAAGAGCGCTCGCCAAGAGCCCGCCGTGCTTCTGTGAGCGCGGTCTGATTTGCGAGGAGTTGCTGACGTGCGTCATCCAACTGCGAAGAGCGCTCGCCAAGAGCCCGCCGTGCTTCTGTGAGCGCGGTCTGATTTGCGAGGAGTTGCTGACGTGCGTCTTCGAGAGATTGCTCGAACTGGGCATATTGCAGGTTGCGAATTTCCAACTGGTGTAACTTGGTATCCAATTCCTGTCGGATCGCATACTCCGCTGTTCTCGCTGACAACAATTGGCGGCTGAGTTCACCCACCTCAGCATCGAGTCGCTGCCGTTGAATCTGGCCCGCTGCGAGCTCGCCCCGAAGCACAGCCCACTCATGGTCGACCTGACTTATTCGTCGGAACAACTCGCGTTTAGCTTCGGCATGCCCGGCATCAACCCCGAAGCGATAGAGGTCGGGCAGCGACATTTCTTTCGGGGATTCTTCGCGCTTTGGCGCGAAGTAGTTGGCGGCAAGCGGCGCAAGGAAGCTGATATCAGCACGTTCAGCACTTCCGTCGCCAGTCGGCGCTGGGATCACACTTAGGTAGTGTTGGATCGCGTTCGCTTGATCGAGACTCTGTCGTGCTCGTCGCGCAGGATTGGGCGAGGGCAAGTGTTCAAGCAATGATTCGCACCAAATGTTGGGCTCAACGGTATAAGGGAGAAGTGTTGCCTGTGGCAGATCACTGAGTCGCTCAATCAGGGCACCGAGATTGGACGCCACAATGGGGAGCCCACTCTTAATCGCTGCTGTCAGCGTATACGAGAAGCTCTCGGGAACCTGCGATGGAAAAAAGAGAACATCAGGACGCTCAATCGAAATCAGTTCCGGAAGATCAGCATCGTTGTAAGCCCCGGTTGAGTCCAGCGGAACTCCCGGGTACGTGGGGATGGGTAGTGAAGGAGGCCCAATAATTCTGAAGTGGACTGGCAGCCCCTTGCGACGGACATATTCTGCACAACGGCGCACAACACTGAGGCCCTTCTCGTCAGAGATTCGGCCTAAAAGCGCGACTTTGAGCAATGGTCCGCTCGCATTCGCCTTGGGTTCAAGAACATCTGGATGGGGCCAATACGTAATGTGAATCTCGGGATACACCGCCAGAATTGCATCGCTCAAATATTTGGACGGCGCAAACACGCGGTCGGCACTATTGAGGAGTTGCCTCGCTTGGTTCCGCCAGACCAACTCATCGGGTGTCAGTTGAGTTTTTTCTTCTAGGTATAGGTGGTACTTAGAGGTGATTGGCCAGTGGTCATGCAACGTGATGTCCAGCGGCACATGTAGTCGAGCGGCAATGTTCCATAAATCCGCTGGAAGGCCGTCTACATGATGTAGGTGCACCCGTCTCACATCCAGCGCTTCTAGGCAGGAGAGGAGATGCGCCCATTCTTCCCCACGCTCGAACCAGCATTGCCAGTCCTCACCCGCCCGCGCCCAGCGCAGATGAATCACACCGTCGCCGTCGGGCTGTAATACGAGGGGCTCGGCAATATCGGCGAGCATCGCAATCAAGTCTGAAACGTGTCGCTCGACGCCACCACCTTGGCGATGCGAAATCAGCAGCACTCTGGGTTTATCTGAACGGCACAATCTCTCCCAGTCAACGGGTCGCCGCAACACGCGGGTGAGGTCTGGCCTATCAACAGGGGATGGATTTTCGGTAGGCTGCATCGACTGAGGTGACACATACGCTGGGGCAAAGACCCCTCCGCAAAGCAAGTGCGTGAAGCCCTGCTGCGTCGCGCGCTGCGACCAATCTTCAAATAGCTGTTGAAGGTTCTGCGGCAGCATGCCCCCAAACGCGCCGACGACTTGAATCGCTCGCTTGGACAGTAATGTGCAAGATAGCTGAGGTGCAGGAAGTTCAAGAATCTTCTGATTGTTGACCGACAGAAAAATCTGAGCCAGCCGCCCTGCCTGCTCAAAAAGGTCGCCTGAGTTACCGGCCCAAGGCCGTGGATAACTCGCAACGCCCTCAGTATTGGAGAACGCGCTAAGAGTCGCCAACAGGGGAAATCGTTCAATGCACTTGCAAAATGTGTCTAGCCAACCATCAAATACGACGGTGCCCCCGGCAAGAAAAACAACGTCGCGCTGGCCTGAGCCAAGGATGCTGTTCAATGTGTGATAGAGCTTCGTGTCGTCGCTGAGTAAGGACGACCGAATTGGTGAACGTGTTTCCAGTTGGCCAATAAAGTCACGTTCAGCCTCCATCTGGGCCTCGGACAAAATGAGGGTAACTTGGAAAGACGTTGACGTGTTCGCCGCGACAACACTGTTGACAGACCGACGAATAGCCTCGAAATCAGCCTCCGGACCAATAATTATTTCAACGTGAGTCGCCATCTTAGGGTCGGGAACTGAGTCAGAAAAATGCTAAATCCAACCAATTGGAGTAGGCTAAGAACCAGACCCCAACATGTTGGTGTGAGTAAACGGCCAACGATTATACGCAATCGCGTGCGCTCTCGTGCCTCACGCTGGCGTCCGATCCTGCGGGTGGGATTTTGCGGCGAGGACAATACCGCCAACCACACCGCCCACCATACCGCCCACCATCGGCGAACGTTTTTATTTTATAAAACACTTTAATAAAATTAAATAAATCACTGTTTTATATAATATTTATTAAAAATTTAGCTGCTGATGCATTCGCCCAACAGGTCATGCTCGGTTGCGCCGGTGATCCGGATAGTGGCGAATTGCCCGGCCTCGACGTTGGGCTTGCCGTGAATTTGAACCTGTCCATCAATCTCCGGTGCATCCGCTTTTGAACGCCCTACCGCGCCATTTGCGGTGATCGTATCGACCAATACCTGTTCAGTTCGACCAACGCGCCGTTGCAGCTTGGCAGCACTAATTGCGCCCTGCTTTGCCATAAATCTGGCGACACGTTCTTGTTGTACGGCTTCAGGAACATGGTCGGCAAGCTCGTTTGCGGCCGCGCCATCGACTGGCGAGTAGGCAAAACAGCCCACCCGATCGAGCTGTGCTTCGTCGAGGAACGCGAGTAATTCTTCAAACTCTGCGTCTGTTTCGCCGGGAAAGCCAGCGATAAAGGTTGAGCGTATGGTGAGTTCGGGACAAATCTTACGCCACGCTTGAATCCGCGCGAGTGTTTTTTCGGCCGCCGCAGGTCGCTTCATGGCCCTCAGAATTCGCGGATTGGCGTGCTGGAACGGAATGTCAAGGTACGGCAGGATTTTGCCCTCGGACATGAGCGGAATTACCTCATCGACGTGCGGGTAAGGATAGACATAATGCAGCCGGACCCAAACACCAAAACTCCCGAGCGCCTCACAGAGTTCGGTCATCCGCGTCCTCACCGGTTTACCATTCCAAAAGCCCGTTCGGTATTTCACGTCGACACCGTAGGCGCTGGTGTCTTGTGAAACAATCAAAAGCTCTTTGACACCGGCTTTCACTAAGTTTTCAGCTTCCTGAAGGACACTCCCGATTGGGCGCGACACCAAGTCACCACGCATCGATGGGATGATGCAGAACGTGCATCGATGATTGCAGCCTTCCGAAATCTTCACATAGGCGTAGTGTTTGGGCGTCAGCTTGATCCCGGCAGCAGGAACCAAATCGATAAAAGGGTCATGCGGCTGTGGAAGATGTGCATGCACATGCCCCATGACTTCATCCTTCGCGTGCGGGCCGGTGACGGCAAGGACTTTCGGGTGGACTTGTTGAACCAAGTTCTCACCGCCGTTGGCCGACTTGGCACCCAAGCAGCCCGTGACGATGACTTTGCCATTCTCATTCAAGGCTTCACCGATTGCGTCAAGCGATTCTTGGACTGCTGAATCAATAAAGCCGCAAGTATTAACGACCACTAAATCCGCGCTACCGTAATTGGGTGCAATCTCGTAGCCTTCCGCCCGAAGCTGGGTGATGATTTGCTCACTATCAACGAGTGCTTTGGGGCATCCTAGTGAGACGAATCCAATCCGCGGCGGACGAATTTTTTCCTTCGCAACACCGCGAATTTTAATCGGTCGAAGGATCGACATTATTTGCCGCGCCGAGTCTTCGCGCGCGGTGCAACGGGCTCAGATTCTGGTTTGTCAGCCGCGGGTTGCGCCGTGGCGCTGGGTGCGGCATATGGAAACGCCGAGAACATTTGCATCGCTTGCTTCCGGAGTTCCTCTTGCATGCTGATCACGCTTGAGGCGCTTTTCTCCAGAAAATCCCCCATTGGTATGTTGGCAGCACCCGGCACTAACTGCGCCCAAGCGTCTGGCCGGAAATTCGGAACAGCCCCGTAGAGCGCCGAAGACTGCTCCTGAAACTTCTTCTGGGCCTCGTGGAATGCACCAATTGAGCGTTCCAAATAGCTACCCATCAAACCTTGCATCGAGTGGCCATAGTAACGGATGACATTGGCCAACATATCGGAGGAAAACATCGGCACGCCACCCGACTCTTCTTCCAAGATGATCTGAAGCAAGATGCTACGCGTCAGATCTTCGCCGCTTCTCGCGTCTTGTACCAGAAAGTTTTCATGCGCCAAAACAAATTGCTTCACTTCGGCAAGCGTGATGTATGCGCTGGTCTCAGTATCGTAGAGGCGACGATTTGGGTACTTTTTGATGACGCGGGCCATAGGCATCTCCTTGGATGGAAGGGGGCAAGCGAATGATTCGACCACCGTGCGTGCTGCACAACACCATTCGGGTGGGTTTTGAGTTCTGCCGACAATGCCGGGATGCCGGACGATTAGCTCGTTTATTGCGAAGCACAATATGCGAAGCACAATAGCACATGATCAGTCTACCATTTTCGCCATTAGCGGGGATTGTCATCGTGCAATTGGTGCGTCGCACAAAAAACGCTTGACTTCGCGATATTTCACCAATATCATTCAAATTGTGCAGCGCAACAAACTTTCGTATTTTGGTTATCCGTTAGGTGCGCATTTGACCCTCAATCCCCTGGAGAAAGCATATGACTACCCTCAATACCGTTGCAGAACAATTTGGTGATTTTTCAAAATCCAGCGTCGACGCAGCAATGAAATTTGCCACCGTTGGCGTCGGCAGTGCCGAGCGCCTGTTTGGCTTGAACTTTGAAGCGACAAAAGTTGGTTTCGATGTAACCGCCAAGAACGCGAAAGCCGTCGCCACCGTCAAAGACGTACAAGAATTCTCTACCCTTCAAACCAAAGCTGCGGAAACTGGGCTTGAGTTTGTAATGGGTTATTCGAAGAACCTCTATGAAATTGCATCCGCCGCCCAGTCTCAATACACGTCATTGGTTGAAGAACGTGTGAGCCTGTTTCAACAGTCGATAGTAGATACTTTGGACAAAGTTTCCAAGGCTGCACCGGCAGGTTCAGATGTTTTTGTGACTGCGATGAAGACTGGTTTGGCTGCGAGTACGGCTGCCAGCGACAGCTTCACAAAAGCCGCAAAACAAGCTTCGGCATTTGCTGATACCGCGTTCAAAACGGCGACTGAAACTGCCGAGAGAACCGTCAAGCCAGCCGCTAAGCGTAAGTAATTTGCACCGTCCCATGCCATGGCGTGGGAACATCGTCTCCTCCTCCTTAACCCTATGTTAAGGATTCACCCCAAGGCCGAAACGCCTTGGGGTTTTTTTATTGCCTACCGTCACAGCGCCCCACCGCCGATAGAATGACGGCTCAACAACAACAGGACGCGCATGAAACAACAAAGAGTCGCCTTGGTCACCGGTGGCGTCGGTGGTATCGGTACGGGAATTTGTAAACGCCTTGCCGCGGATAACATTTTTGTCGTCGCAAATTTTGTGGTGCCAGGTTCTGAAGTCGCATTCGAGTCAGCGATGAACAATGCCGGTTTCGGTTCAGATCAATTTGCCACCATTGCCGGGGATGTCAGCCAATACGATGCGGCCGAGGAAATGGTTGCACAGAGCGTGACTAAGTTTGGGACGATCGATGTTTTGGTCAATTGCGCGGGTATCACGCGCGATGCCAGCTTTCGAAAAATGACGCTGGAACATTGGCGTGCGGTCATGGCGACCAATCTCGATAGTGCGTTCAATGTCACAAAGCAGGTCATCGAGGGAATGGTGGCGCAGGAATGGGGACGCATCATCAATATTTCCAGCGTCAATGGGGTCAAAGGCGCCTTCGGTCAAACGAACTATGCGGCGGCGAAGGCCGGTATTCTGGGATTCACCAAGTCACTCGCGCTAGAGGTCGCCAAGAAAGGCATTACAGTCAACGCCGTCTCGCCGGGATTCATCGACACACCGATGACAAAAGCGATGCCCGATTCAGCGCGGCAAGCAGTTGTCGCGACCATACCCTCGGAACGTATGGGGGTGCCGGACGATATTGCAAACGCCGTTGCCTATCTCGCCAGTGAGGGCGCGAGCTATGTGACGGGCACCAACCTGTCAGTCAACGGGGGCGTCCACTTATACCAATAATAGGCATCGGCCAACACTCCGCCGATGTGGCGGTTATTGCATGTGTTGGCCGCCGTTGATCGCGATGTTCGCGCCAGTAATAAATGCCGCCTCATCTGAGGCGAGGTAAGCACATAAACCAGCGACTTCCTCCGGCTTTCCCAAACGACCAACCGGAATTTGGGGAACGATCTTCGAATTGAGCACGTCCTCCGGAATCGCCATGACCATCTTGGTTCCGATATAGCCGGGCGAGATCGTGTTCACCGTTACGCCCTTTTTGGCGACCTCTAGCGCGAGAGCTTTGGAAAACCCATGCATACCGGCTTTGGCCGCCGAGTAGTTGGTCTGGCCAAACGCGCCCTTCTGCCCGTTGACCGACGATACGTTAATCACTCGCCCCCAGCCGCGCTCAACCATGCCATCAACGATAGGTTTGGTCATATTGAATACGCTGTCTAGGTTGGTGCCGATGACGGCGTCCCAGTCCACCTTGGTCATTTTCTTGAAGGTCATGTCTCGCGTAATACCCGCGTTGTTGATCAAGATATCGATCGGACCGACTTCGGCTTGAATCTTGGCGATGGCGGCATTGCATGAATCAAAATCGGACACGTCAACTGGATAGGCGTGAAAGTGAAAGTCACGCCCTGCCATTTCCTTGAGCCAATCGGCTGCTTTGGTGTTGTTCGGGGAATATGTGACTAGCACGTTAATTCCCATGCGAGCGAGCTTCATACAAATTGCCTCACCCAAGCCGCCCATGCCACCCGTCACCAACGCATTCCGCTTTGTCACCGCCATTGCCCGTCTCCTCTTGTTCTGTTGTGCTCAACTGTTCTCAACCTGCGCTCGTTCGACGCGCACCTGAGCATGAAATTCAGGCTGAGTTTACGTTTTTTCTGAAATCAAAACCACCGCAGTGCAACAACTGTCAGCTCATCTTGGTGAGCACATAGCGGCCAGGGGCATTTTCTATCGGTGGATACGCTTGGCTACCCAGCCAGGTTCTGGCCGCAATTTTTCGACCACCGTAGGGTGCGAGCCACTCCACCCACTTCGTCCACCAACTGCCGGGGACTTCTTCTGCCGTATCCAACCATTGCTCAGCGGGCCGATCAAGCGGAACAGCAATCGAGCGTTGCTGCCAGAAACTGCGCTTGTTCTTCACGGCGGGATTGACCACCCCCGCAATGTGGCCCGAGGCACCGAGCGTAAACTCCACTTCGCCACCGAAGGTGGCAGCACTGGCGTAAGCCGAGCGCCACGGGACAATATGATCTTCACGGGCGGCGAAGACAAAAGCTGGCATGTCGATGTACGACATATCAATCGGCACCCCGCATATGGTGAGGCGGTCCGGTTTAACAAGATTGTTCTCAAGATACGTATTGCGCAGGTACCAGCAATACCAAGGCCCCGGAAGGTTAGTGCTATCAGCATTCCAATACAGCAGATCGAAGGCAGCGGGTCGATGACCTTTTAGGTAGTTATTGACAACGTAACTCCAAATCAAGTCGTTCGCGCGCAGTGACGAGAACGCAAACGCGAGGTCGGAGCCCTTCACCACCCCGCCCGCGCCGACATCTTGCTCACGTTTTGCCACAAATGCTTCATCGATATAGGCATCGATCTCACCAACATCGGTGAAATCAACAAACGTGGTCAGGAAGGTCGCGCTTTCAACGACGTCATGCCCCATCCGACGCAGCACCGCAAGTGCACAAGCCAACAATGTTCCGCCGACACAAAATCCAAGCGTGTTGATCTTCTCGACGTTTGTCACCAGTCGTACAACATCGATAGCTTTCACGACGCCGGAAGCAATGTAATCGTCCCATGTGAGGTTTCCCAGAGAGGTATCGACGTTGCGCCATGACATCACAAACACCGTGTGCCCTTCGCTAACAAGGTAACGAATCAGAGAGTTATCTGGTGTCAGGTCAAGGATATAGAATTTGTTGATACAAGGCGGTACGAACAACATCGGACGAAGGTGTACCTGACTCGTGCTCGGTTGGTACTGAATGAGCTGAAACAAGTCATTTTCGAAGATGACTTTGCCCGGTGATGTGGCGATGTTCTTGCCGACTTCGAATGCCTGCTCATCGGTAATGGAGACGTGTCCCTTGGCTAGATCGCCACTAAAATTTTCGGCACCTTGGCGAAGTGATTCGCCCTTTGAGTCGATAGCCAACCTTAGGGCTTCCGGATTTGTCGCGAGAAAATTTGAGGGCGCAATCGCATCCAAATATTGCTTGAGAAAAAATCGAGCCCGCTTCTTTTGCCCTGCTTGCATATCAACCGCGTCGAGACTCTGCAGCAAGGACTGTGAAGTCGCCAGATAGGCGTCTGCCAACAGTCGGTACTGTGCTACGGTCTGCCAATCCACACCTTGAAACCGCCTGTCCTTTGCGCTCTGGCCGGAGCCAGTGGAAAACTGTGCCATCAGCTTTTGCTGTTCCGCGTTCCAATGCGCTTGTATGGCACCTAGTCCGTCGGCGCCGGCTGGCGCGGGCGTCAATGCGCCGATTACCTTAAGCCAAGCCGCTTGTAGTTCGGCGGCATTTGCCGGTATCGGTGTGCCGCCTAGCGAGTGGACCCACTGCTGGCCGATCTGTTGCATATCGCTGATAAATTTCTGAAAATCTGCAGAGTGCGTGTTGGACATGAGTTAGTCTTTGATTAGCGAGATAACAAATATCATTCTGACATTTTGTGGCTTCTCGAACATGACAACGAACGCAAAATGCATATCGTCGTAATTGCGTGGCTGTGGGTGATCTTAATGATGTCAATCACGGCGAACAGCGTGACAGGCGGAGTACTGCTGTTCCTCTTTCTCGGCGTCGGACCTTGCGCACTGCTGTTGTGGCTGTCTGGCGGGGTTGGCAGACGCAGACGACGAAGAGCATATGTTCAGCCGGAGCAACCGTCAGTGGCTATGCCCAACGAGCACATGGACGGCCCAGATCGAGAGAACGCCCAGACCAATCAGGGAAAACTGCGCGATTGAATCACGCATTGACGTTCTGCGGTGCAGCCCAGGAATAAGGTCAGCAATCGCGACATAGATCATGCTGGAAGCGGCTAGGCACAAGAAAATGTATGAGTAGCTTTCCAACGCCTGAAGCAGGAAAAACGCGAGTACCGCGCCAACCAACGTGGCGAGACTAGAAATCAAGTTCCACACCAGCGCACGTCGCTTGCTGAAGCCGGAGTGCACCAACACCAAAAAATTACCCAACTCCTGCGGAAGTTCGTGCGCAATGATGGCGATTGAGGTGAGGATGCCGAGCCTTACATCCGCCACAAACGCGGCGGCGATGGCAAGCCCGTCCGTGAAGTTATGGAAACCGTCGCCGACGATCACCATCCATGCCGACGCGCGCCCTCCCTGTTCATGGCTGCTGTGTTGATGCCCGTGTCCATGTGCGGCTGACTGCTCGCTCGGGTGAGCATGCTGCGTTGAAAGATCGATTGAAGCGCCGTGGTCGTGGTCGTGGTTATGTCGCCATAGAACCAGTTTCTCCATCACAAAGAACCCCAAGATGCCCGCAAGTATCCAGCCGGCGGATGTCTCGCTGCTCTTTGAAGACTCAAATATATGCGGGATCAGATCGAGGAATACCACACCTAGTAACGCGCCCACCGCGAAGCTGACAAACACCGGGATTAACTTTGGTTGCAGACGCCAGGCAAGAAGGGCTGCCATCGAGACGGATAACAATCCACCTAGAAGTGCTGCAGCAATGATGTAGGTCAGTGTCATGAGGGACTCGGTCGGTGCCCCTGCGCATGTTTATCGCGGCGCAAGTGGCGGTGGAAAGATGTTTTTGCAACTTAATTGCAAAATTCTATCACGCCTGCGACATTTGCTAACCCAGAGGCTCGAACGCTCCGTCCCTCGTGTACGACTTTGTCTATCGTCTTAGTCGCGCCAAATCATGGCGGCCATTCGGCCCGACGATTCCCCTTGGTGGGTGCCGCGTCGGTATGAGAAGAACCGTTTGCTGTCTGTGAAGGTACAGAGCCCGCCGCCATAAACCCCCGACGGCGACAGACCGGCTCGCAGCAGACGTGTTTGTGCTAATGCGTAAATGTTCGCGTACCACTTCATTGTTACCGTGTCGTCGTTCGGCTTCTTGCCATCGCCCGTACCGGCCTTTGGAACAAATGCAGCCGATACCGCAGGCCGCTCAACAGCGCTGGCCGAGGCCAGAAACCGGTCTCGGACCTCGGCACCGACTTCAAAAGCATCGGGGCCAATCGCCGGTCCCATATAGGCCAACAAGTTTTCCGGCGGCAGCGTCATCGATGCAATTGTTGATTCCAACACACCATCCGCCAGTCCCCGCCAGCCGGCATGTGCCGCCGCGACTGTTGTTCCGGCTCGGTCGCAGAACAGTACGCTAAGGCAGTCGGCCATCATCACGGTGCAGACGACATTCCGTGCTTTGCTGACGGCCGCATCGGCAGTAGCCGGCGCGGATACTTCAATGTGATCGAGATCTGCGACCGTAACGCCGTGTACTTGGCTCATCCAACGCGGCGGGGCACCAACGAGTGCGGCCACGCGCCGGCGATTCTCCTCGACGGCGTCGGGTAGGTCACCAACGCTGCGTCCAAGATTCAAACTCGACAGCGATCCGGTGCTCACGCCGCCAGCGCGGGTGGTCACAATCGCTTTCACGCCAGACGGCGCGGGCCAATCTGGCACGATGCAGTTGGTCAGTGCCAAGCTCGTCGAATAAGTCATACCGATGCGACCGCCTCAATCAATGTTTCCATGTCCGCTGGAATGGGTGCCTCAAACTCTATCGTCTTGCCAGACGCAGGGTGCTCGAAAGCCAGCCGTCGAGCATGTAGTGCTTGACGATTAAACGCCGCGACTGCCCCTTGTAGGGTCGGGGTGAGGCCCTTCACACCTTTGCCATAGACGCTGTCGCCTTCCAATGCGAAGCCGATTGACGCCATATGCACACGGATTTGATGTGTGCGACCCGTTTCGAGACGGCATTCGACTAGCGTGTGGTACCTGAACTGCTCCAGCACGCGGTAATGGGTAACAGCAGGCTTGCCGTACTCGGCATTGTTTACGACGGCCATCTTGATGCGGTCGCGCGGGTGCCGGCCGATGGGGGCGTCGACAGTTCCATCTTGATCGAGCAATCCGCGGACTAGCGCAATGTAACGGCGGGAGACCGAGCGCGCTTGCAATTGACGCACCAGCGAGAGCTGCGCTGCTTCATTCAGCGCGATGACCATTAGCCCACTCGTATCTTTATCAAGACGATGGACAATGCCTGCGCGTGGTACGTGGCCCGTTTGCGGATACCGATACAACATGCCGTTAAGTACCGTTCCAGACCAGTTTCCCACTGCGGGATGCACAACAAGTCCGGGAGGTTTGTTGATCACCACCACATCGGCGTCTTCATGCACGACAACGAGCGGCACCGGCTCTGGTAAGAATGCAGTCTCCTCAGGGCGGGATTTCAAATGAATCGTAATCGCTTCACCGCCGATGAGTCTGGTTTTGGGCTGAGCAGTCTCGCCATTGAGGGTGACGTCACCCGCCTTAACGAGCGCGCTCAGGCGGCTTCTCGAATAGCTCGGAAACAACTGCGCGAGCGCTTGGTCCAACCGAGAACCCGCAAAATTTAGTGGCGTTTTGAGGGTTTGCGTGGTGTTCGCCAGCCCTTCGCCTTCCAATTCCGGCACGGCGGCTCGAACGGTCGCTGGGCTATAATCTTCGTCTTCCAAATCGTTTGTATGCATTGGCCAAAGTATGACACGACCTCTTTTGCGTTATTTTTTCGCTTCCCTCGTTTTGCCCCTCGTATTAGCGGGCTGCGGCTGGTTTGGCGACAAGCTCGACGCCCAGAAAAACTGGACGGTCGAGCAGTTCTATCAGAACGCGAGAGAAGAGCTTGAATCAGGCAATTTTGCCGGCGCCATCAAACTATATGAAGCCTTGGAAGCGCGTTACCCATTTGGCCGCTATACACAACAGGCTCAGCTTGATGTGGCTTACGCGAACTACAAAGATAACGAGACGGCTTCGGCTGTCGCCGCAGCGGATCGCTTCATGAAGTTGCATCCCAATCATCCAAACCTTGATTACGCGCTGTATATCAAGGGGCTCGCGTACTTCAAGCCCGATCTCGGATTATTTGGACAGATTTTGAATCTTGACCCTGCCGAACGCGATCCCAAGGCATTGCGCGACTCATTTGATGTATTCAAGGAACTTATCGCGAGGTTTCCAGACAGCATCTACGCCGACGATACCCGAGGCCGGATGGTCTATCTGGTCAACACCCTCGCAAAACACGATCTATCGGTTGCGCGCTACTACTACAACCGCGGCGGGTATCTAGCGGCCGTGAATCGCGCCCAGACCGTGATTACACGCTATCCGCAGGCACCCGTCGCCGAAGAGGCGCTGGTGATTACCGTTGAGTCCTATGAGAAGCTCGGAATGAAAGACCTCGCCGACGCCTCCCGCCGCGTCTTGCAAACCAACTTCCCGAGCAACGCGCTGGTTTCTACCGCTCCCCGTGCAACAAAATCGTGGTGGAAACTCTGGTAAACGAATACGGGACCGTCTAAAAACCGTCGCGAGCGGGCGAAGTTCGTGCCGACGGGTTTGGCACGCGCCGGACACCAACCCGCTTGTACGGCGGCCAATTTGACAAACGCAGGAACGGACAAGTTCGCCCACGCAGCAGGTTTATAGAAGCCCCCGCTACGATAAACCCTAATAACGGCGCGGTCTTCCGCGCCTTTTTGCTTCAAGGTGCCCGTCTTTATTAGGGTTTTTCCGAACTTCTAAAAACCTACTGCGCGGGCGAATCTGTCAGCTCCGGTGCTCGCCGTACACTGGGTACGTGTCCGCTCCTCACTGCCAACTTCACCCGCTCGCGACGGTTTTTAGAAGCGCCCCGAAAACAAAAAGGTTTGGTAATTTAACCAAATGCTTGGTATTATTACCAAGATGAACGCTAAATCCCCTAAGACCAAAGTCAAAAAACCCGCGCCGGTTTTGGCACCCACTCGTACTCGCACTCGTCCGGCAACAATAAAAACATCAGGGCACGAATTACCCGCTGCCCGGACTGACATTGAAAACGCGGTTAGCGCTGAGCCGGCACCAACAACAACCCGGGCGCGTATCCTTCACGCTGCTGTTGCGCTGCTAAATGAAGACGGCTTCTCTGCGCTGACCCAGCAACATGTGTGTGAGCGTGCGGGGATTCGGCAGAGTCACCTCACTTACTATTTCCCAACGCGTAACGACTTGCTCCGCGAGACCGCTGTGTACGGTTGCGAAATGATGTTGGCGGCGATGGCCGCAGTGACCGAAGCCCATCAACTAACACTTTCGGAAGTTCGGCAGCACTTGTTTTCGGTGGAAAAATCCGACCGCGGCTTGGGCCGTTTGATGGTGGCATTGGTGGCCGCCTCCGATGAAGACCCACGAATTAAGCCGTGGTTCGGCACATTTGAAGACGAAAATCGGGCCAAGCTGACGGCACTGCTCAAACGTGTTGGCATCGATATTCCCGATGCCGATATCGAACTGCTGCATGCTGCGTACGTCGGTGCCATGTTGCTAGATGTCGGTGAGTCCAGTGAAAAATCACTCGCACGTGCGAGAAAGATTGTGCATTACGCCTTCGACATCGTCACCAAAGGACTAGTCGCGCCGGCGCACTCCAAGACGAAGCCCCCGGCAAAATCCAGCAGGAAACAAAAATGACGCTTCCTCGCTCCACGATACTGGCGGCTGTTTTCGCCGCTACCGGCTTAAGCGGATGTGCAATCGGCCCGGACTATGTGAAGCCGGCTCCCATTGGCTCGGTTGCAATGGCAGCATGGGTCGCCCCGCTTCCGCACGACGGTCGTTCGGGCGAGCTCATCGACTGGTGGCAACGCTGGGGTGACCCCGTACTCATCGATTTGCTGGCACAAGCCCAGCAGCAAAATCAAACCCTCGCCCAATCAAGTGCCCGCATTACCCAAGCCAGGGCGAGCTACCGCGCTGCGACGTCGGCACTTCTCCCCAGCTTTACCGCGAACGCCAGCGATTACCGCAGCAAGGGTGGCCAGAGCGCGCTGATTACGTCAGGCCCGCAGAGTGCCCAATTTGCACCGGGCACGTCTGAGACGCAACGCAATCAGAGTCTCGCGTTGGATGCGGCGTGGGAGCTTGATGTTGTCGGCGGTGCCCGACGTGGCCGCGAAGCAGCAGCGCAACGCGCCCTTGCCCGTGAATCAGACTGGCATGACGCGAGAGTGTCAATCGCGGCCGAGGTTGCGGCAACCTACGTCAATCTGCGTGCTTGTGAAGTGCTGTTGGGTGGGTATCGCATTGATGTCGCGTCACGCGCTGAAACGGCGCGGCTCACTAAATTGAAGGTGGATGCTGGGTTCGAAGCCCCCGCAAATGCGGCACTTACAGACGCCAGTGCGGCGGAAGCGCGTACTCGCTTGGCGCAGCAGCAAGCCAATTGTGACTTGAGCGTCAAATCGCTGGCTGAGCTGACGACACTTGATGAAACGCAGCTTCGCGCAAAGCTAATCGCCAAGACGGCGAAGCTGCCCACGCCAACGGGTTTTGCCATCAGCGCTATCCCGGCGGCGGCCATTTCACAGCGGCCAGATATTGCGTCGGCAGAGCGGGAGTTGATGGCCGCAAGTAATGATATCGGCCTCGCCATGGCGGATCGGTTTCCGCGCGTATCGCTCACGGGCAGTATCGGTTTTAGTGAAGACAGCGGTAGCGGATACAACACCCGGGGACGGACTTGGCGCTACGGCCCTGCCATCTCTTTGCCCATTTTTGATATGGGAAGGCGTGCGGCGAATGTGGATGGTGCCCGCGCAAGATTTGAAGAGTCCCTCGCGACTTACCAAGGCAAAACGCTGCGCGCTGTACGTGAAGTCGAAGAGGCCTTAGTCCGGCTCGATAGCGCCGAGCGCCGCGAGAAAGATGCCAACACGGCGCTGGTTGGCTATCAGCAATTCCTCACCGCATCTGAGGCACGTGTGAGGGAAGGCGCAGGTAGCTTGACCGATTTAGAGGAAGCCAGACGAGCCGTTGTGCAGGCACAGGGCGTGGCAGTCGGTGTCACACTTGACCGACTCGTCGGATGGATTAATTTGTATAAAGCGGTCGGTGGCGGCTGGTCTGCGGCCAACCCAAACAATGATGTCGAGGCGAAACGATGAAACGGAATATAAATTTGCGAGATAAACCCACCCTCCTCGCGCTATTTGCCGGTTGTTCACTTGCGGCGATCTTACTCACCACGTTGGTCAGTCGTGCCGCTGCTGAAAACAAAGCCCCGGCCGCTGGAAAACCATCGCTCACTGTTACGACCATCACGCCGGTGCAATCGAGCATCGCTGCCACACTTGCTGCCAGCGGCAACATCGCGGCTTGGCAGGAGGCCATCGTTGGCGCGGAAAGTAATGGTCTGCGTCTGAACGATGTGCGCGTGAACGTCGGCGACAAAGTGGCCAAGGGCCAAGTATTGGCGACATTTGCGCCAGAAACGCCCGAAGCAGAATTGGCGCAAGCGCGCGCCAGTGTGGCCGAGGCCGAAGCGGCTCTCGTTGACGCACAATCCAACGCGACTCGCGCTCGTACGTTGGCCTCTACTGGTGCGCTTTCTACGCAACAGATTAATCAATACACCACTGCCGAGAAGACGGCAGAAGCCCGCTTGCTCGCCGCGAGAGCCAATGCAAAACTCAACCAAGTCCGCTTGGCGAACACACAGGTGCTGGCACCTGACGCGGGCACCATCTCGGCTCGTACTGCAACAGTGGGTGCGGTCGTGCAAGGTGGACAGGAGCTGTTTCGTTTGGTGAGACAAAACCGGCTTGAGTGGCGCGCGGAAGTCACGGCGGCTGAACTGCCCAAGGTAGCCACTGGCCAAAAAGTGAAAGTGATCACCCCGGCGGGCGACGTGGTTGCCGGGACGGTTCGGGTCATTGCGCCGACGGTCGACCCAGCAACGCGCAACGTTCAGGTTTACGTCGATCTTGCACGAACCCCTCTGGCCAAAGCGGGCATGTTCGCACGCGGCGAATTTCAACTAGCGGAGTCGCCCGGCCTCACCGTCCCACAGCAGGCGGTGGTGTCGCGTGATGGTTTCTCCTACGCCTTCACCGTTGGCGGCGACAATCGCGTCAAGCAGATCAAAATCGAAACGGGACGTCGAGTTGCAGATCGGATTGAGATCAGGAGCGGCTTGACCACGCAGACGGCGATTGTGGCCAGCGGTGCGGGATTTCTCAAAGACGGCGATATCGTGCGGGTGACGACCACGGCAGCTACCGCGCCGGACAAGAAGTAACGGGGCGCGCGCATGAACTTTTCCACTTGGGCAATCAAGAACCCGATACCCTCAATCGTGTTCTTCATCTTGCTCACCTTTGCGGGTTTGGTGAGTTTCTTCAAAACCGGTGTGCAGGATTTTCCCGACATCGAACTGCCGATGGTAACGGTATCGGCCACTCTACCCGGTGCCGCACCGGCGCAGATGGAAACGGAAGTCGCTCGGAAGATCGAAAACTCGATCGCCACCTTGCAAGGCATCAAGAACATTTATACAAACATCCTAGATGGCACCGCAACCATCAATGTTGAGTTTGTTCTTGAAAAAGGCCTTAACGAGGCAACGAATGAGGTGAGAGACGCCGTCAGCCAGATTCGCGCTGATCTACCCCCAGAGCTTCGTGACCCGGTCATTCAGAAGGCGTCAACTGCCGGTATTCCCATTCTGACCTATGTCGTATCGTCCGAATCGCAAGACGAAGAAGCGTTGTCCTGGTTTGTCGATAATGCGGCCACCAAGCGGGTGCTTTCCGTGCAAGGGGTGGGCAAAATCGCCAGACTGGGCGGTGTCACACGGGAAGTATTGGTGGAACTTAACCAATCCAAAATGTCGGCCATTGGTGTCACGGCGGCAGACGTGTCCCACGCCTTGCGGCGGGTGCAACAGGAGGCACCGGGTGGGCGCGGTGATATCAGCGGAGCGGAGCAAGCCGTTCGTACCATTGCCACCGTCGCGACCGTGGCGGAGTTGCAAGCGTTGGACGTGCCACTGGCGGACGGTCGACGAATTCGACTTGACCAAGTCGCGATGGTGAAAGACACCATCGCTGAACGTCGTGCGATGGCCCTGCGCGACGGCAATCGCGTGGTGGCGTTCGAGGTGAGCCGCAGTAAAGGTGCCTCTGAACTTGATGTTGCGAAGGGTGTTCGCGCCGCAGTGGACGAATTACGTATGGCACATCCGACCATCCAGATCGTTGAAGCGATCGATAACGTCTGGCCGGTGAAGGAGAATTTTGACGGTTCAATGTATCTGTTGATCGAGGGCGCCATTCTCGCGGTAATCGTTGTGTGGTTCTTTCTGCGCGATTGGCGCGCAACGGTTGTCGCGGCGGCAGCGCTGCCTTTGTCGATCATCCCGACATTTTTGGGTATGTATCTTTTTGGTTTTACCCTCAATACGGTAACGCTTCTCTCACTCGCCTTGGTGGTGGGCATTCTGGTCGATGATGCCATTGTCGAAATTGAAAATATTGCCCGGCACTTACAAATGGGCAAGTCGCCGCTCGATGCAGCGCGTGAGGCCGCCGACGAGATTGGCCTTGCCGTGATTGCCACCACCTTTGCCTTGATTGCGGTGTTCTTACCAACTGCATTTATGGCGGGTATTGCCGGCAAATTCTTTAAGCAGTTCGGCTGGACTGCCGTGCTCGCGATCTTCGCCTCACTTGTGGTTGCGCGACTACTGACACCAATGATGGCGGCGTATTTGCTAAAGCCGCCCAAGGAGATGGTCCAAAAGGACAGCGCATTGATGACGCGTTACCTCGGTTGGGCGCGCTGGTGTATCGAACATCGGTGGGTGACCGCGATCGCAGCGGCACTGTTTTTTGTCGGTTCGATTTCACTCGTCCCGCTTCTACCAACCGGATTTGTGCCGCCCGCAGATCGGGCGAAGACCATCGTCAATGTAGAGCTTCCCCCGGGCAGCACGCTCGCCGAGACCTTGGCAGCGGCCGAGCGTGCGCGTTTGGCTGTCATGAGCGTAAAGGATGTGAAGCATGTCTTTAGTTCGGTCGGTGGTGGCGTCTCTGGCGATGCATTTGTGCCTGGCGCCGCGGCGGAAGCGCGCAAGGCTGCACTGACCGTTGAAATGGCACATCGGGGCGAACGGTCGCGCAATCAAACGGCAGTCGAGATCGAAATTCGAGAAAAGCTGGCGGATCAGCCCGGCGTACGCATTACCGTTGGTGCGCAGGACACGGGGGTCAAGAAGCTGCTGGTCTTGCAATCTGAGGACGCCGTCGCGCTCGTTGCCGCAGCCCAAGCGGTCGAACGTGATGCGCGAACTCTGCCGGGCATTGGCAATGTCACGTCCACCGCAAGCCTCGTACGTCCGGAAATCATCGTGCGGCCCGATTTTGCCCGTGCGGCCGACTTAGGCGTTTCCGCGTCCGCTATTGGGGAGACCATTCGAGTTGCGACAGCCGGGGATTACAGTCAAAACTTACCGAAATTCAATGTCAGTGAGCGCCAGATTCCAATCAATGTCCGATTGCCGTTATCGACCCGCGCAGACATCGAGGCCATCAAGCGCTTGCAAGTCATGGGCAAAAACGGCCCGGTCATGCTGACACAAGTCGCGAGTGTCGAAGTTGGCAGTGGTCCGTCACAGGTCGATCGCTTGAACCGCAATCGCCAAATCACCATCGAAATTGAGCTTGGCAACCGCGAGCTGGGTGCGGTCACTGACGAGGTCAACGCCCTACCCGCCATGAAGGCGCTACCGCCCAGTGTCACCGAAGCAAACTTGGGTGACGCACAAATGATGGCCGAGCTATTTGCGAGTTTTGGCTTGGCAATGATCATCGGTATCTTGTGTATCTTCGCCGTGTTGGTGCTGTTGTTCAAGGATTTCTTACAACCGATCACCATTCTGGCCGCGCTACCGCTCTCCATTGGTGGCGCATTTATTTTGCTGTTGCTCACCGGCAAGAGTTTTTCGATGCCCTCCCTCATCGGGTTGCTTATGTTGATGGGCGTCGTCACCAAGAATTCAATCCTGCTGGTGGAATACGCCATCATGGCGCAGCGCGACTTGGGTCTTTCCCGGATAGACGCGCTGGTGGACGCCTGCCACAAGCGCGCCCAACCCATCATCATGACCACCCTCGCCATGGGATTTGGTATGTTGCCCATCGCGCTGGGCTTCGGGGCCGATCCGTCCTTCCGATCTCCCATGGCGATTGCGGTAATCGGTGGCTTGGTGACATCCACCCTGCTTTCGCTAATTGTTATCCCTGCGGTTTACACCTTTGTGGACGACTTTGAGTTATGGCTGAAGCGCAGGTTTTCGAGGTCGCCGGTCAGTACCAACACCGGTTCGTTGTTGGCAGAACGTGGGGCGGAATAGGGAACGCATCCGAGCAACAAAACTTGCCGCAGACACCCGAGCGATAAGGCGCCTCCTAGAAAAGTCGCGCTTGCGCTCAAACGAGGGTGAAAGACTATAATTTTTGTCTTTATCTCATGCGGCGCGTTCGATGCAATTCCCACAACACACATTCCTCATTACGGGCGGCGGCTCCGGACTCGGCGGGGCAACGGCTAAGTTGTTCGCCGAACAAGGTGCCAACGTGGTACTGGCTGATGTAAACGCGGAGGCGATTGCTGCCCTCGCCGCCCAGATTGGCCCACGCGCGGCGTTTATTCGTACTGACGTGACCGACGAAGCCAGCGTGCAAGCCGCGGTCGATCTCTGCAAGTCTGCCTTTGGCGGCATTCACGGATTGGTGAATTGTGCGGGGGTCGCGCCAGGCGAACGGGTGGTTGGTAAAACCGGGCCTCATGTGCTGGCTAACTTTGCGCGCACCATCAACATAAACCTCATCGGCACGTTTAATGCGATTCGTCTTGCCGCGCACGCCATGAGTACACAGTCGCCTGACGCCGGTTTGGACAAGACGGGGACACGCGGCGTCATCATCAATACCTCGTCGGTGGCGTCGTTTGAAGGCCAGATTGGCCAGGCGGGTTACGCTGCATCCAAAGCCGGTGTGAACGGCATGACATTGCCGATTGCCCGCGAGCTGGCGAAATTTGGCATTCGTGTAGTGACCATCGCGCCCGGTATTTTTGACACACCAATGTTGCAAGGCATGTCTGAAGAAGTGCGCGCATCGCTTGGCGCACAAGTACCCTTCCCGCCGCGCTTAGGCACACCGGAGGAATATGCGGCGCTGGCAAAACACATCGTCGAAAATGAAGTTTTGAACGGTACCGTCATCCGCTTGGACGGTGCAATTCGCATGGGGGCAAAGTGACACCCCAATGCGCTCAAACCCGACAAAGTAGTCCTCGTCATTCCGAACGGCTTTTGGTGAGGAATCTCATCTGGCCGAATAACGCCATCGCACATCTGGATGAGATTTCTCCACTTCATGTCGCGTCGCGACGTTCCGGTCGAAATGACGGTCTTTATGTTGGAGCTTATCGATGATCTTTGACACCCACATCTCCGACGACAACGACGCCCTGCGCGATACTGTCAAGCGCCTCTGTGACGACGCGCTCGCACCGCGTGCGGCGCAGATCGATCACGACAACACCTTCCCGATGGACATGTGGAAGAAGTTTGGCGACATGGGCCTGCTCGGCGTTTCCATCCCCGAAGAGTTCGGCGGCACCGGCATGGGTTACGTTGCACACACCGTGGCAATGGAGGAAATTTCACGCGCATCCGGCTCGGTCGGCTTAGCCTATGGCGCGCATTCCAACCTATGCGTAAACAATCTGTACCTCAATGGCACCGACGCGCAGCGCGCCAAATACTTGCCAACGCTCTGCTCAGGTGAACACGTCGGTGCATTGGCCATGAGTGAACCCGGTGCCGGGTCCGACGTGGTGGGCTCGATGGCGTGTCGCGCGGAAAAGAAAGGTGATCGTTGGATCGCCAACGGTAACAAGATGTGGATCACGAATGGCCCGCACGCCGATACGCTGATCGTCTATATGCGTACCGCACCAAGAGAGATGGGCTCCAAAGCGATGACCGCGTTTATCGTCGAACGCGGCTTCAAAGGTTTTCGCACCGCGCAGAAACTCGACAAACTCGGTATGCGTGGGTCAGATACTTGTGAATTGGTCTTCGAAGACTGCGAGATTCCTGACGAGAACGTGCTAGGCCAAGTCAACGGCGGCACTACAGTGTTGATGAAAGGTCTCGATACCGAACGCACCGTGCTATCCGCCGGGCCTATCGGTATCATGCAAGCGGCGATGGATGTGGTGTTGCCCTACATTCACGAACGCAAACAATTTGGTGCCGCCATCGGCACCTTTGGCCTGATGCAGGGCAAGGTCGCCGATATGTATGTGGCGTTACAAACCTCACGCGCTTTCACCTATAAAGTGGCGAATATGCTGGACCAAGGTCGTGGCCGTGCGGCGCGCAAAGACGCCGCCGCTTGTATCTTGTATGCGTCGGAGTCAGCGGTGCGGGTGACGCTAGAAGCCATCCAGTGTTTGGGCGGCAATGGATATATCAACGAATACTCGACCGGACGATTGTTTCGCGATGCGAAGCTCTACGATATTGGTGCGGGTACAAATGAAATTCGCCGGATGTTGATTGGGCGGGAGTTGTTCGGCGAAAGCACATAAGTTCTTTACTCAGGAGTAGAAAATGTCAGATTCCGTTGTCATCGTCGCCGCAAAACGTACCCCGATTGGTTCCATGAACGGCCAACTGGTTGGCCTCACCTCACCTCAACTCATGTCCACCGCGATTAAAGCGGCGGTTGCGGCGTCCGGCGTTAAAGCCGAAGACATTACCGAAGCGATCATCGGTTGTGTGCTGCCGGCAGCCCTCGGCCAAGCGCCCGCGCGTCAAGCGGTGCTCGGTGCCGATTTATTGAAATCTACCGCCTGCACCACCGTCAACAAGGTGTGTGGCTCCGGCATGAAGACCACCATGATGGGTTACGACGCGATCATGGCAGGCTCAGCATCGACCGTATTGGTTGGTGGTATGGAAAGCATGAGCAACGCCCCGCACATGCTGCCAAAGGCACGTCAAGGTTATCGTTACGGCCACTTCAAGGCGCTCGATCACATGGCCTTTGACGGTTTGGAGAACGCTTACGACGGCAAATCGATGGGTATCTTTGCCGATGCAACTGCCGCCAAGTACGGCTTCACGCGTCAAGATCAGGATGCGTTTGCCGCCGAGAGTGTCAAACGCGCACAAGGTGCGGTTGCCTCGGGTGCGTTCACGGATGAAATCGCCGGTGTGACCGTTACGGTGAAAGGTGCCGATACCGTGCTTGCAACCGACGAGCCACCGGGCCTCTGCAAACCGGAAAAAATTCCGTCACTCAAGCCCGCCTTCAACAAAGATGGCACCGTCACCGCCGCGTCCTCCTCCTCCATTTCAGATGGCGCGGCGGCGCTGATTTTGATGAAAGAATCCGACGCGATAGCCAAGGGTATCAAGCCCATCGCACGTATCGTCGGCCACGCACAAAATGCGCATGAACCGGAGTGGTTCACCACCGCGCCAGTTGGGGCGATCGATAAACTTCACAAGCGCTTGGGATGGGGCCCGGAGAATGTCGATCTTTACGAGATCAACGAAGCCTTCGCGGTGGTGGCGATGGCGGCGATGAAAGATTTGAACTTGCCGCACACCAAGGTTAATGTCAACGGCGGCGCGTGTGCGCTCGGCCACCCGATCGGTGCATCTGGTGCACGCTTGATCGTCACGCTGTTGCATGCGCTGAAAGCCCGCGGCGGTAAGCGCGGTATTGCATCACTATGTATCGGCGGCGGTGAAGCGACGGCGATCGCGGTTGAAATGTTTTAGCAAACTCTAGTATTGACGGCTGTTTTCAGGCATTTTTGCCTGAAGATGCCCGCCCTTATTGGACTTTGTAAGACTTAAAGGATTTTATGCAATCGGTATTGATCATCGGCGCCTCGCGTGGCCTCGGTTTGGAGTTTGTCCGGCAATACCGCAAAGCGGGGTGGTTGACCCTAGGTACCTGCCGTTCGCCCGAACAAGACGCGCTGCTGAGTGCCGAAGGTGCCACTGTCATCCGCTTAGACGTATCCGACCCCGATAGTTTTGCCGGGCTCAGCCGTGCGCTGGTCGGCACCAGTATTGATGTCTGCATTTACAACGCTGGCGCGTTTGGTTCTCGTGAAGGTCCGTCCGTGGCGCCGAGCAAAGAGGTGTTTGACCAAGTCATGCATGCCAATGTGTTTGGCGCGATGCAGGCGATCCCGGTGGTGGCACCAGCCCTACTCAAGTCCAAAGGGAAATTTGTTTTCATCTCCAGCCGCATGGGTTCGATTGGATTGATGGCGAGCGCAGTCGCTCCAACCTACCGCGCCAGCAAGGCCGCACTTAATGCCGTGGTGAAGGCGACTTCCATCGAGTACGGGCCACAAGGTGTCACTGCCTTTGTGATGCATCCGGGGTGGGTTAAAACCGACATGGGTGGCGCAGATGCGGATATTGAGCCGGTGGTCAGTATCAGCGGAATGCGAAAGGTGATTGCCAGCGCAACGCCTGAGTCGAACGGCAAATTCTTCAACTACGACGGAGCGGAACTGGCATGGTGACCAAACAGATTTTGGGCGTGGCCGCGGCCTGCTGCATCGCTGTGTTATTGATCGGCTGCGGCAAGGAGCCGACCGAAACACAACGCGCCGAGAGCCGCGAAACACAACGCGCCGAGAGCCGCGAAACACAACGCGCCGAGAGCCGCGAGAAAGCCAAAGAATCAGCCGTGTTTGGCACCCAAGTACAAGCGCTCGATAACGCCAAAGCCACTGCCGACGAGGCCGCCAAGGTCGCCGCAGATCGAGCGAAAAAGGCCGACCAGTAATGCTTATGATGGCCACGCACGATTTCTTGACTGATGACCAACGCGCCATTCGCGATATGGCGCGCGATTTTGCGCAGAACGAGCTGGCACCACACGCCGCGCAATGGGAGCGTGACAAATGGATTCCCGATGCAGTTGTCACCCAAATGGGCGAGCTTGGCCTACTTGGCATGACCGTCGGTGACCAATGGGGAGGTTCGTTTTCGGACTACGTTGCGTATGCGCTGGCTATTGAAGAAATCGCCGCGGGTGATGCGTCAACATCCACACTGATGAGTGTGCACAATTCCGTTGGCTGCGGGCCGGTGGATGCGTGGGGAACGCAGACACAAAAAGAACGCTGGTTACGTGACTTGGCGACTGGCAAAAAGATCGGTTGTTTTTGTTTGACCGAACCGCAAGCAGGTTCAGAGGCCAACAACCTAAAAACCAAAGCAGAGTTAAAAGACGGCAAGTGGGTTATCAATGGTTCCAAACAATTCATCACCAACGGTAAACGCGCCAAGTTAGCCATTGTGTTCGCGGTGACCGATCCTGACCTCGGCAAAAAAGGTATCTCGTGTTTTGTCGTGCCAACCGACACACTGGGTTTTAACGTCGGGCCGATGGAAAAGAAGCTCGGCATTCGTGCATCCGACACCTGCCCCATCAGCTTGGTTGATTGTGCAGTGCCGGAGGATCACATGCTTGGCCCACGAGGCAAAGGTCTCGCGATTGCGCTATCGAACCTCGAAGGTGGACGAATCGGTATTGCCGCACAAGCGCTCGGCATCGCACGCGCCGCGTTGGAAGCGGCACTTGCCTATGCGAAAGAGCGCAATCAATTCGGCAAGAAAATTGTGGAACATCAGTCGATCGCCAACCTGCTGGCCGATATGCATACCCGCATCAACGCCGCACGGCTGATGATCCTGCACGCGGCAAAAATGCGTGACGCGGGCTTGCCTTGCTTATCCGAGGCATCGCAGGCGAAGTTGTATGCGTCCGAGCTGGCCGAGTGGGTGTGTAGTAAGGCGATCCAGATTCACGGCGGCTATGGCTACCTAGAGGACTATCCCGTCGAGCGGTTTTATCGGGACGCCAGAATTACCCAAATTTACGAAGGCACTAGCGAGGTCCAGCGTATGGTGATTGCGCGTGAACTGGCAAAAGACTAATGCTGAAAAAAGTAGCGGCTGATGCGTTGGCAAATGGCTTGCTGGCGGCGGCTAATCATTCTCTCGGTGACTCTCTCGGTTACTCTGTAGCGACAAAAACATCATGCCGAAAATTGTATCCAAACTTGATCCACTCTCCCCCGCGTTTGCCGTAAATGCCGCGCAAATGCGTACGCTGGTGAATGAATTAGTTGCTCGTTCACAATTGGTCGCGCAAGGTGGCGGCGTGGAGGCCAATGCCAAACATGCAGCCCGCGGCAAGCTGCTGCCGCGAGATCGTGTCGCCGCATTGCTTGATCCGGGCTCACCTTTCCTCGAACTCTCGCCACTCGCCGCGTGGGGTATGTATGGAAAAACCGATGCTAGCCAACCGGGTGATGCGCCCGCCGCCGGTGTCATCACTGGCATCGGTCGTGTGTCCGGCATCGAATGTGTGATCGTCGCCAACGATGCCACCGTCAAAGGCGGCACCTACTACCCGATGACGGTGAAGAAACATTTGCGAGCACAAGAAGTTGCCATGCAAAACAACTTGCCGTGTATCTACTTGGTGGATTCCGGCGGTGCGTTTTTGCCGCTACAAGATGAAGTCTTTCCCGACAAAGAACACTTCGGTCGCATCTTCTACAACCAAGCCAATCTCTCGGCGAAGGGCATTGCCCAAATCGCCTGTGTGATGGGCTCCTGTACCGCCGGGGGCGCTTATGTGCCGGCGATGTGCGATGAATCCATCATCGTCAAAAATCAAGGCACGATTTTTCTCGGCGGCCCGCCGCTCGTCAAAGCGGCAACGGGCGAAATCGTCACCGCAGAGGATTTGGGTGGCGGAGATGTACACAGCCGCACGTCCGGAGTGACCGATCATCTGGCGGAGAATGACAAACACGCGCTAGGCATTGTGCGCGAAATCGTATCGCATCTGAATCGTGAAAAATTCATACCCGTTGCCAAGCGTGAATCGTTAGAGCCCGCCTACCCCGCCGAACAGTTGTACGGCATTATTCCGAAAGACACCAAGCAGCCCTTCGACATACGCGAAGTGATTGCCCGGCTTGTTGATGGGTCTGAGTTCCATGAATTCAAAGCCTTGTATGGCACGACATTGGTTTGTGGCTTTGCCCATCTACATGGTTATCCGATTGGCATCGTTGCCAACAACGGCATCTTGTTTTCCGAATCTGCACTCAAGGGCGCACACTTTATTGAGCTGTGTAACCAGCGCGGTGTGCCGCTGCTGTTCCTGCAAAACATCACTGGCTTCATGGTGGGCAAAAAGTATGAAACCGGTGGCATCGCCAAAGACGGCGCAAAAATGGTGACGGCCGTGTCATGTGCAAAGGTGCCAAAATTCACCGTCATCATCGGTGGCTCATTCGGTGCTGGCAACTACGGTATGTGTGGGCGTGCATTTAATCCACGTTTTATGTGGGCCTGGCCAAACGCACGCATCTCGGTGATGGGTGGCGAACAAGCCGCCTCGGTGCTCTCAACGGTCAAGCGCGACGGCATCGAGGCCAAAGGCAGTGCGTGGACGGCGGCGGAGGAAGAAGCGTTTAAGGCACCGATTCGCGACCAGTACGAGCGCCAGGGTAATCCCTATTACGCCACCGCAAGACTTTGGGACGATGGTGTGATTGACCCGGCGCAGACGCGTACGGTGCTGGGACTTGCGATCTCAGCGTCAATGAACGCGCCGATTGAAAAGACCGACTACGGTGTTTTCCGGATGTGATGCAGTGGCAAAGAACGGTATATCTAAAATCCCTCCCAACCTCCCTTTAGGAAAGGGAGGAGTCCAGCGCGTTAGTGCAAACACTTGTCGAAGCTACTTCCCCCTTTGGAAAAGGGGGATCGAGGGGGATTTTCCTTCAGCCCTTTGGAAAAGGGGGATCGAGGGGGATTCTCGATGTTGAATTATCGTCCTGACCTGAAGCCTCTCGCGAGAGGCCTGCGTCGTAATATGACCGACGCCGAGCAAAAGCTTTGGTATCACCTCCGGCGCAAGCAACTGTGCAACGTTCAATTTAAACGGCAGCGGCCGGTAGGCCCATACATTGTTGATTTCATCGCGCCGACTGCCAAACTTGTCATCGAGATTGATGGCTCCCAGCATCTGGCATCCGACCATCAGGACAATGATGAAGACCGTACCCACTTTTTGCTGTCCCAGCAGCTATTGGTGCTACGGTTTGACAACTTGCAAGTACTCAATGAAACCAACAGCGTGCTTCAAGTCATCGAAGCCAACCTAAATCGACCCCTATGAGCTATGTGTTAACTGAAATCGATGGCCCACTGGCGATCATCACACTGAACCGTGCCGACAAGCACAACGCATTCGACGATAGCCTGATTGACGAGCTGACCCTGCACCTACAGGCCGTTGGCGAGCGCATTGACGTGCGTGCGGTGGTGTTGTCGGCGACGGGAAAGTCGTTCTCAGCAGGCGCTGATTTGAATTGGATGAAGCGTGTGGCGACCTATTCACAGTCAGACAATGAGCGTGACGCGATGGGATTAGCGACCCTCATGCGTACATTGCACGGCCTACCGAAACCCACCATTGCGCGTGTGCAAGGCCCGGCCTACGGTGGCGGCGTGGGATTAGTAGCCTGTTGCGACATGGCGGTGGGCACACACGATGCGAGCTTTTGTCTCTCCGAGGTCAAGCTCGGTTTGGTTCCTGCCGTGATCTCGCCCTACGTGGTCGCCGCCATTGGTCAACGCGCAGCGCACCGCTATTTTCTCACCGCTGAGAAATTTGACGCAGGCGAAGCCTATCGGCTTGGGCTGCTGACCGAAATCGCGCAAAGCGAAGACGCGATGGACGAAATCATCGAGAGCATGGTCAACGCCTTACTTGCGGCCGGTCCGGTGGCAGTGAGCGAGGCCAAGCACTTGATCGGTCGCGTGGCCGACCGCCCCGTTAACAGCGAAGTGATCGGCGATACGGTCGCCACCATCGCGCGTGTGCGCGTCAGCATGGAAGGTCAGGAAGGACTCCGCGCTTTTGTCGAAAAACGCAAGCCCAACTGGGATCGGGGGATTGCGCCCATCTTGCCCATTGAGCCGGGGGGGCGCGACCGATGAGATCGAGTTTGATTTTGTATCCCCTCCTGGCGATGGTGCTCATCACGTTTGTGGTCGCCGTCACCATGATGAAACGCAGGCTCACCTTCCTCACCAGCGAGCGCATCCATCCGCAGCAGGTGGCGACTGCGGCAAAAATGGCGTCGGTGGGTGAAGATCCAAGAGCCGCAGACAATTTCCGTAATCTGTTTGAGATGCCGGTTCTTTTTTATGCTGCGGTGCTCACCATCTTCGTCGCCAAACTCATCTCACCACTGTTGCTCGCTCTGGCGTGGGTGTATGTTCTGACGCGCGGAGCACATTCACTTATTCATTGCACGTTCAACAAAGTCATCTGGCGTTTCTACGCATTTTTTGCCAGTTGTCTCGTACTCGCGGTGCTTTGGCTCGCGATTGCCTACCAGCTTGTCGTTGCGTAACGAAAGGGCGACGCCATTGTTCAATAAAATTCTGATTGCCAACCGCGGAGAAATTGCCTGTCGGGTGATCCGTACCTGTAAACGTCTCGGCATCAAAACAGTGGCGGTATATTCCGACGCTGATCGCAGCGCACAACACGTCCGACTCGCCGATGAAGCCTACTGCATTGGCGGCGCCCCTCCTCGCGATTCTTACCTGCGCGCCGATGTCATCCTCGCGGTTGCTCAAAAAGCAGGTGCTGAGGCTATTCATCCGGGTTACGGCTTTCTGTCCGAGAACCCGCACTTTGCACGCACATGTGAAGCCGCTCGCATTGCATTCATTGGGCCTACGCCGGATGCCATCGAAAAAATGGGTTCCAAGAGTGCCGCTAAGGCGCTGATGGAAAAGGCAGGCGTACCGGTTGTACCGGGTTATCACGGCGCTGAACAAGATACGGCGTTTTTGGCTGAGCAATCCAAGAAGATTGGCTACCCACAACTAATCAAGGCGGTTGCGGGCGGCGGCGGCAAAGGCATGCGACTGGTGGAGCGGGCCGAACAATTTATCGCGCAGCTTGATGCGGCCAAGCGCGAAGCGAAGAACGCATTCGGTGATGACAACGTGCTGATCGAGCGGTTTATCAAAGGCCCTCACCATATTGAGTTTCAGGTATTCGGTGACAGTCACGGTAATGTTGTCCACTTGTTTGAACGTGAATGCTCAATCCAGCGCCGTCATCAAAAAATACTGGAAGAAACACCTTCGCCCTTTCTGGATCAAGTTGACGACCTCATGCGCGACACGATGGGGGCAGCGGCAGTCGCGGCGGCGCGCGCGATTGACTATCGCGGCGCGGGAACCATCGAATTTATCGCAGGTGAAAACCGCGAGTTCTTTTTCATGGAAATGAATACTCGCCTACAAGTTGAGCACCCGATTACCGAGATGATCACCGGCGAGGATCTCGTCGAGTGGCAATTGCTGGTCGCGGCCGGTGAGGCATTACCGCTGACGCAAAATGAAATCATCACGGGCGGGCATGCCATTGAAGTCCGCATTTGTGCGGAGAATCCAGAGAACGACTTTTTGCCCGAAATCGGCGACCTGCGTGTATTCGTCGCGCCAGAGACGGCTGAAGACGACGATATTCGTCTCGACACGGGCGTGGTCAGTGGCGACCACATCAGCATCTTTTATGACCCGATGATTGCCAAGCTCATCACTTGGGGCGGCGACCGCCCGGAGGCGATTCGTCGGATGCAGGGCGCACTGGCCGAAACAGCGGTGATTGGGGTTAAAACCAACCTCGCGTTTTTGCAAACGCTGGTTCAGCATCCGGCGTTTCTCGCCGGCGACACCGATACGGCCTTCATCACCAAACACAACGCGGCACTACTGCAGGCCACTTCCTTATCCAGCGCGGTGTTGGCCGCGGCATGTGCGCGTGTCCTCGCCGACGAAGCCACTGCGGCACCGCAAACCGATGCGTGGGACAGCCACACAGGCTGGCGTCTCAATCAGTCGGCCTCGCGTTTAATTGAGTTCAAGACAATGGCGGGCGAAGAAGTCGCCTGTCATGTGCACGAAACCCCACATGGTTTGGCGCTGACCACGCCGTATGCCACCACCGCATTTGGATGGGCAATCAATCAAGACGGCGTGTTCCGCATTCGCTTGAATGATCAAATTCAGTCGGCGCAAGTGGTACGCGACCGCGACGCGCTGGTGGTACTCACACCGTCCGGCCGCGTGAGTTTGAGTCTGTTTGATCCGTACCATGTTGAAGCGGTAAATGCGAGCAGCGAAGGACGATTAACGGCAATGATGCCCGGCCGCGTCGTCAAGCTGATGGTCAGCGTGGGTGACGAAGTACAAAAAGGCCAAGCGCTCATCATCATGGAAGCCATGAAGATGGAACACACGATCATCAGCCCGCGCCGTGGGGTGATCGAGCATGTGGCGTTTCAGGTCGGTCAAATGGTGCCAGCAGATGCAGTGCTGTTCAGCTTCAACGAGTGATGATGTAATTGTCTATCTTATACCGCGAGCGCGGTGCCGACGAGTGCCGCGAATGCGGCTTTCGTATTTATCTGCCCATGCGGCGGCGATGAATAGTGCGCCAATTGATTGGGATGCCTGCGCTAATGAGAAAAACTTGGGGCCGACTTTAATTCATACTCCGCAAACGTAAAAACTTAAAACTCTAAGTAGGACGGGCATCTTCAAGCCTTTTCGTCTGAAAACGCCTGTCAAGTAAGGGCTTTTCTCTTTGGGCTTCTCGAAACCGTCGCGAGCGGGTGAAGTTCATGCCGACGGGTTTGGCAAACACGGGACACGTACCCAGTGTACAGCGAGCACCGCCGGCGCGAAATTCGCCCACGCAGCAGGTTTATAGAAGTTCCCTTTGAGTAATAGTCCTTGTGAATACCCCCTTCTCGCCCTGCGGCGTATAATTTTTCGAAACCAGAAAATTGAGGAGATGTCGATGGCCGCGCTACCCAACGCTTCTACGATCCCCACCGTCAAGCTCGTGATCAACGGTGAACAGCGCGAGTCGCACGCGGCTCAGTGGCGCGACATTGTGAATCCCGCGACGCAACAGGTGTTAGCCCGTGTGCCAATGTGTGGCGCGGATGAAGTCAACGACGCTATTCAGTCCGCCGCTGAGGCATTCAAGACATGGAAAAACGCGCCGATTGGTCAACGTGCGCGGATTATGCTTAAGCTGCAAGAGCTCATTCGGCGCGATATGAAAAAGCTCGCCGCGTGTTTGACGGCAGAACAAGGCAAGACACTCCCCGACGCCGAAGGCGACGTTTTTCGCGGTCTCGAAGTAGTCGAGCACGCTTGTGGCATTGGTAGCTTGTCATTAGGCGAGATGGCAGAGAACGTCGCCAACGGCGTTGATACCTATTTCATCCGCCAGCCCATCGGTGTTTGCGTCGGCATCACGCCGTTCAACTTTCCAGCGATGATTCCGCTGTGGATGTTCCCGATGGCCATTGTCAGCGGAAATACCTTTGTGCTAAAGCCATCTGAACAAGACCCGATGACGACAATGTTGCTGGTCGAGCTTGCGATTGAAGCTGGTGTCCCCCCCGGCGTGCTGAACGTCGTCCACGGCGGCAAAGAAGCCGTCGATACGTTATGTACCCACCCGATGGTGAAGGCGGTCTCGTTCGTGGGGTCATGCCATGTCGGTGAACACGTTTACAACTTAGCATCGACCCATGGCAAACGTGCGCAGTGCATGATGGGTGCAAAAAACCATGCGATTGTCATGCCCGACGCCAACAAAGACCAAGCCCTTAACGCGTTGGTGGGCGCAGCGTTCGGCGCCGCCGGCCAGCGTTGTATGGCGACCTCGGTTGGCGTGCTAGTCGGTGAAGCGGGCAAGTGGATTCCCGACATTGTTGCCAAAGCTAAAACACTCAAGGTCAACGCAGGCATCGTCAAGGGGACAGACGTGGGCCCGGTGATTTCCAAACAAGCCAAGGCACGTATCGAAGGCTTGATTGCCAAAGGTGTTGAAGAAGGCTGCACACTTGACCTCGATGGACGCAACCCAAAGATCGACGGCTACCCATCCGGGAATTTCATTGCCCCCACCGTGATCTCAGGTGTGAAACCGCACCACACGGTTTACAAGGAAGAAATTTTCGGGCCGGTGTTGGTCATCGTGTCGGTGGCAACTTTGGACGAGGCGATTGCGCTCACCAACGCCAACCCCTACGGTAACGGCACCGGCATTTTTACGCAGTCCGGTGCAGTCGCGCGCAAGTTCCAGAACGAAATTGACGTCGGCCAAGTCGGGATCAACGTGCCGATTCCCGTGCCGGTGCCCTACTTCAGCTTCACCGGCTCGCGCGGCTCCAAGCTCGGCGACTTGGGGCCATACGGCAAACAGGCGGTGCATTTTTATACGCAGGTGAAGACGGTTACGGCAAGGTGGTTTGATGATGCGGCTGTGGACGGTGGCAACAGCGGTGGCGTAAATACGACGATAAGTTTGAAGTAAATGAAGAGTCGCTTTTCCGCATCGCTTGGCTTTGGATTCGCGCTGGTCTTGGTGATCGTTGGTCTAGGCACATTTGCAACGAACCAACCGCTCTCGCCATATAGCCGTGGCGGTTGGATCGATGGACTATTGATAGCAGTGTTTTCAGAAAAATGGGGACGAATCGCCAAGAGCACGTTCTTTTTGGTTTGTACATATGTCGTCTGGTATTTTTCATGGCGGGAATGGAAGCAGGCTGGCAAGAAATCGAATGACAGTTCGAAGACGAGCGCCTCAGAAATTGCTTAATTTCAAGCAAGATAAGGCGTGCGAGCGCAGACAGTACAAGTCGTACGGCAAGCGAGCGCAACGCAGTATCGCGACGAAAGTGAGCGATTTATGAGGATAGGGTTCATTGGTCTGGGGAATATGGGGAATCCGATGGTTCGGAATCTCCTCAAGCACGGCCACGCGTTAAAAGTATTCGACATCGTTCCCGCATTGGTCAAACCACTCGCCGATCTTGGCTGTGAAACTGCAACTTCTGCGGGCAAGTGCGCGCAGGACGTGGATGTCGTTATCACCATGCTGCCCTCCTCGCCACATGTACGTCGGGTGTATCAGGATGCACACGGCGTGCTCGCATCGGCGGCACCGAACACATTACTCATCGACTCATCGACCATTGACCCCCACACCTCTCGCGATGTGGCGATGGATGCGATGGGGAAAGGTTTGGCGATGATTGACGCGCCGGTTTCAGGCGGAACGGGCGGTGCGGAAGCCGGCACACTGACCTTTATGGTTGGTGGCACTGCGGAAAACTTTTTGCGCGCAAAACCCATCCTCGAATGTATGGGTAAAAACATCGTGCATTGCGGCGACGCAGGTAATGGACAAGTGGCGAAAATTTGCAACAACATGATGCTGGCCATTGAGATGATCGCCACCGCTGAAGGCATGGCATTGGCAACTCGGCTCGGTATGGACCCGAACGTGTTTGCCAGCATCGCGAATACGTCTAGCGGGCGTTGCTGGTCTTCCGATACATACAACCCCTACCCCGGCGTGGTGCCGACGGCACCAGCGAATCGCGGTTACAGCGGCGGGTTCGGTTCGGACTTAATGCTCAAAGACTTGACGTTGGTGACAGAGGCGGCTAAGGCCGCAAAGCAACCCGTGATGCTCGGCGCGGCGGCGCAACAGTTGTATCAAATGCATTCGGCAATGGGCAATGGCGCGTTGGATTTTTCGAGCATCATCAAGTTATACAAGAAAGACTAATTTTTTCACTTTCATCCCGAATGCAATGAGGGATCTCATCCCGTCGATGTACGTTGGTGCTTCCAGATGAGATTCCTCCGCTCCGCTGCGCTTCGGTCAGAATGACAAAAGGGAACGACGAATGATTGAGACAAAGATCATCGGCCACACCTGTGTGGTCACACTGAACAGCCACCCGTTAATACTTGGACGCCTGAATCGCTCAGCGAACTCAAATTTTTTCACTTTCATCCCGAATGCAATGAGGGATCTCATCCCGTCGATGTACGTTGGTGTTTCCAGATGAGATTCCTCCGCTGCGCTGCGCTTCGGTCGGAATGACAAAAGGGAACGACGAATGATTGAGACAAAGATCATCGGCCACACCTGTGTGGTCACACTGAACAGTCCACCCGTTAATACTTGGACGCCTGAATCGCTCAGCGAACTCAAATTTTTTCACTTTCATCCCGAATGCAATGAGGGATCTCATCCCGTCGATGTACGTTGGTGTTTCCAGATGAGATTCCTCCGCTGCGCTTCGGTCAGAATGACAAAAGGGAACGACGAATGATTGAGACAAAGATCATCGGCCACACCTGTGTGGTCACACTGAACAGCCACCCGTTAATACTTGGACGCCTGAATCGCTCAGCGAACTCAAGTTTTTTCACTTTCATCCCGAATGCAATGAGGGATCTCATCCCGTCGATGTACGTTGGTGCTTCCAGATGAGATTCCTCCGCTCCGCTGCGCTTCGGTCGGAATGACAAAAGGGAACGACGAATGATTGAGACAAAGATCATCGGCCACACCTGTGTGGTCACACTGAACAGCCCACCCGTTAATACTTGGACGCCTGAATCGCTCAGCGAACTCAAATTTTTTCACTTTCATCCCGAATGCAATGAGGGATCTCATCCCGTCGATGTACGTTGGTGCTTCCAGATGAGATTCCTCCGCTGCGCTTCGGTCGGAATGACAAAAGGGAACGACGAATGATTGAGACAAAGATCATCGGCCACACCTGTGTGGTCACACTGAACAGCCCACCCGTTAATACTTGGACGCCTGAATCGCTCAGCGAACTCAAATTTTTTCACTTTCATCCCGAATGCAATGAGGGATCTCATCCCGTCGATGTACGTTGGTGCTTCCAGATGAGATTCCTCCGCTGCGCTTCGGTCAGAATGACAAAAGGGAACGACGAATGATTGAGACAAAGATCATCGGCCACACCTGTGTGGTCACACTGAACAGCCACCCGTTAATACTTGGACGCCTGAATCGCTCAGCGAACTCAAATTTTTTCACTTTCATCCCGAATGCAATGAGGGATCTCATCCCGTCGATGTACGTTGGTGCTTCCAGATGAGATTCCTCCGCTCCGCTGCGCTTCGGTCGGAATGACAAAAGGGAACGACGAATGATTGAGACAAAGATCATCGGCCACACCTGTGTGGTCACACTGAACAGCCCACCCGTTAATACTTGGACGCCTGAATCGCTCAGCGAACTCAAATTTTTTCACTTTCATCCCGAATGCAATGAGGGATCTCATCCCGTCGATGTACGTTGGTGCTTCCAGATGAGATTCCTCCGCTGCGCTTCGGTCAGAATGACAAAAGGGAACGACGAATGATTGAGACAAAGATCATCGGCCACACCTGTGTGGTCACACTGAACAGCCCACCCGTTAATACTTGGACGCCTGAATCGCTCAGCGAACTCAAAGACCTCGCGCACAAGCTCGAAGCCGACGACAACATCTATGCGGCTGTCCTCACCGGCAAAGGTGAGAAATTTTTCTCAGCAGGCGCTGACCTCAACCGATTCCAGGGTGGTGATGAAAAGAACATCATGGCGGCGCGCCACTTCATCCACACCTTTGGCGCTGCGTTTGAGGTTTGGATGAACGCTCGGTTTGTCACCATTGCCGCAATCAATGGTTATTGCATGGGTGGCGGGCTCGAAGGTGCGCTGGCGTGCGACATTCGTATCGCCGAATCTCACGCGCAAATGGCAATGCCCGAACCAGCGGTCGGCTTACTGCCTGGCGGCTGCGGCACACAAAACCTGCCGTGGCTTATCGGCGAAGGTTGGGCCAAACGAATGATTCTGACCAACGAGCGCGTGAACGCTGAAACAGCGCTACGTATTGGTTTGGTTGAGGAAGTGGTGGAGAAAGGTACGTCACTCGCCGCCGCCATAAAAATGGCGGAGCGAGTGGCAGGGCTATCACCTAAGTCGGTATCGTTCTGCAAATCACTCATTCACAATGCGCGTAACGGCATCCCGCGTACGGCGGGGCTGGCACTAGAACGCGAACGGTTTATGGATCTGTTCACGTTCGAAGACCAGCAAGAAGGGGTGAACGCCTTCCTAGAAAAGCGTAAACCCAACTGGAAGAATGGTTAACAGAATATCGACACGTGCCTTTACTTAAGAAGTCCGCTGCATCGGCGCTTTGAGGGCTTCGGTCAGCGTATCTAGGCTTTCAGCCAAGTGTGCTTTAGCCTCCTTACTCATCGGCTTGGCTGACGCGGCGCGAATGAGTGCTGCGAGTTTTCTGGCGTTTTCACGTTGCAAGGCGCGTGCATCCGCCGGCGTGGTTGGTCGCGTGCGGAGCAGCGACTCAACCACCAGTTTGAGATGCTCGCGTTGCAAGTTGCGGCGAAGCGGTCCAATATCGCTGCCCGTCCTCAATTCACTCCAGATCGCGCCCTGCAGGGTGTCATAAAGCTCTGAAAGAGCGAACGCCTGCTTCGCATCCTGCATCTTGTTTGGTGCATCCAAAATTCGCGCGGCGACAGGATCACTCATCAGTTGGGTCAACGTCGTGCGTTGCAAGCCGAGCACCAAGCCGCTGATACTCACATCTGGGTTGACGGCAGCGGCGACGTTGCTGCGGTCAAACCAACGATCCCATTCATCGGGCACCAGACGCGCAACAAATTCCGGTTTGAAGCGGAAGCTATCAACCTTAAACAAATTGTCTGAAATGAGTTTGAGTGCTTGGCGCTGCTTCGACCCAACGACCGGTATGAGTGGTGCGCGTGTGCTGTTGGAAAGATCGCGGTAGTGAACCACACCACCAACATACTTGGCCGCGACGTTCGCCGCGAGCGCGATCTGCGCATTAGCCGAGATGAAGTTGCGTCGCAGAACATCATACTGCTCGCCCGGCTTGAGCTTGCGCTCTTGTAATCGCTCCCATAATTCTTTTGACAACAACATCCGACGTTCCGCAAACGCGAGCGGGTCAGACCCCAAGTCGCGGCGGTTGACTTCAGGGTCCATACCTTCTACCGTCCCCAATCCCGCGTCGATGTCATTAGCAAATGCCAGTAAAGGCTCGTTTGAGCGACTCGCAATCTTGAGAAGTTCCTCTTTCTCCTTCGCAGGATCGATTGGCTTATATGCATATTCAATCGCCCACTCGTCATACGGACCGATTCCGCTCATCACATACTCCCCCTGCTTGCGCCCTTTCGGCGCAATGTTCAAGGCGTTGTATTCCATCACCGAGCCTGCGAGCGCATTTTTCTTGGTGAACTCTTTGTCTTCGAGTTGTTCGAGCGAGTGAATGGCCGATGCACGGAAATTGTGCTGCAAACCCAGCGTGTGGCCAACTTCGTGCGCCACCACATCTTTTAGCGTCGCCATCACAATTGCCTCCGCTTCAGGACTATCAGGCGCAATATCGCCGCGCGCAGCGAGCAAGTCTAGGGCAAACATTACCTCCTCCATCGCGCTGTCGGCTGCGCTACAAAGCTGGGGCATTTGGCCGCGCTGAAGCGCTTGGTCTGCTAGTTGTGCCGCGGGTGTGTGTGCGTGTGTATGTGTATGCGTGTGAGCGTGCGAATGTGAGGTTGAATGCGATCGATTGATCGCCACGCTGCTCAACTGTTCAACGGCACGGCGGCGCGGCAAGCGCGTCCACCCATCGGACAACGAAATATCGGCGTCAAGAATCTCGCCAGTTCGTGGGTCAACACGAGACGGGCCGATTGCAAGCGCACCATCACTGGTGTCAACATACCAACGAATTGAAGCATGACGTGTGTCGTTGTTATCAAACTCGTCCGTGTCTTGCTGCTGACGAACCTGGATCGCATTCTTAAACCCGATCTTCTCAAACGCCTTGTTCCAGACCAGCACACCTTCTTTCACGGTCTCGCGATATTTCAGCGGAATATTTTTGTCCAGCCAGTATGTGATCGGTTGAACGGGCTCAGACATTGCAGCGGCAGGCTCTTTCTTTTCCAGCCGCCAACGCGACACGAAATTCTGACGTGGAAATGGCGAGATGTCATCCGTGAAATTCCACCGTTGAAGTGCGAAATGTCCGATGCGACTATCTGCCAATCGGATGGGCATCGGCTGCTCTGGCAGCTTCGAGATGGTGTAGTAGTAACCAAGCAACATACTGCGGGTGTCTTCGAGCATCGCTGGCGGTAGCGGCATTGGTACAGGCGACGGAGTGAGCGATGGCGCCGGAATCCGCGGAATCGCGAAATGCGCACTCACGTTAAATGCCACCATGTCGTCGGTCGCGCGAAGGTTGACGAAGCTTGAGTTACGCGCATCAAATGCATACTGAATTCGAAACGTCGTTTCTAGTTGTGTTGACGTACCCGCGATATCTGCGAGAAATAGTGCGTTGGCATCGACCAATACAGACTTGCGCTCCGCATGCGGCACGCTCGACACTGTTGTCGCACCAATCAAGCTATCGGTAAAGCCCTCCTTAACGGCGCGCGCAATGGCGCTGCCAGCCTTGGCCGATGCGCGATGGTTTTTCGCGATCAACTGAACCGTATTTCCAATGCGCTTAAACTCAACGATGTGCCCCCGCAACATCCAGTTTGGGTAGATGCCCGCTTCGCCCAGACCGCGTGTCGAATTGACCTGAAAATAAAATGGCGTGTCGAATTGATCGGGCGCGATTTCAATCCAGACCTTTTCGTCCTTCTGGTACAGGTTGAACATCCCCTTGGTCACCTTGGCATCGCGGCTCACCTCAGCAAACGGGCGTAATGTTGGCGGCATTGCGGCGGTAGCCAGCGGCGTTGCGGCGGTAGCCAGCGGCGATGCGGCGGCTGGTGCGGGCGCAGCGGGTGGCGGTGCCTGCGCAATCGAGGTCGCAGACAGCGATGCCAATATGGCCATCGTGAGGATTTTGAGCGCAAAAGAATGGGGTTGTCGTGCGTGGGCGTGCGTCATGGAAATCCTCCTGAATTGAACAATTTTTTGAACGATGCATTCTGTATGAACTGAGAGATTTTATGCCCGTTTTTGACTCTCCTCGCTTTCAGTGACGAGCAATCGCCGCACATCAAGTACAATGGCTGCACTGAGATTCTGGGGCCGACCTGGTTTCGACGTGGGCATTAAGCAGAACCGTGCATACCGAGGGGTGGTCACCTCGTAAATACAACCGCAAACAAATAGTCGCAAACGACGAAAACTACGCACTAGCCGCTTAATAACCGGCCGCGCTCTGCACTAGTGGGCCTCAACGCTAGGTATCGCAAGGTACAGCAGAGTCATTAACGAGGATCGCTTTCTGCCGGGCTACTTGGCAGGGAGTTAAATTAAGGTGGCTAGCGTCGCGTCAGCCCGGCCATTGGCGTACGTGGGGCGAAATCAAATAATGGAATCTAAGTATGTAGATCGGCCTGTAGAGGGCTTGCGGACGCGGGTTCGATTCCCGCCGGTTCCACCAACAAACAAAAATACCACCCGCCGTTTGGGTGGTATTTTTGTTTGTTGACTTCGACGTTGATGGGAACCGAACTCGCGTCCGGAACGGACGCGGGATGAGTGGGGACACAAAACATGAACTGCTTCATGTTTTGCGCCTCACGAATCTGAGCGCCATGCAGGGCGCGAAGTGGCTTTTGCGGCTTCATCACAAAAGGATTCCCGCCGGCTCCACCATAAAAACTTGCAAAGACACTCTCTTTGCATTTCGATCAACCCCGTCAGGCCCCAAGCCTGGCGGGGTTTTTCACTTGGGCTTGCGGACTTGGCCGCCCGCAGCGAGGCCTGATCTTGGCGTTCCTAGCCCGTTTTTCCTCTCTCTTTCTCTACTCCCTGCGGACGCGCAAACGGCCAAATCCGCAAGGACGAGTCCTTCAAAATCAACAACTTATGCATTGTCGTGACCACGGATGTTTTTTCGAGCATTGGGCGGCATCGCAAAAACAGCGAGAGAAAGGATTCCATCAAGTCTGCGCAGCAGGCTGTGTTTTTCCCGCACAGACTTGGCGTCCAAATCCCATAGGAACGACATTGAGGCAAGGCTACCGAGAGAGTTGACGCGCGGCAAGTACGTGTATACAATGTATAAACATTTTTAAGGACTCAATCATGGAAGCTGTCATTCGAAAATGGGGTAACAGCCCGGCCCTAAGGTTGCCTGCGTTGGCACTAAAGGAAGCTGCCTTAAGCTTGGAGCAGAAGGTAACGATCATCGTCAGCCGTGGACGTATCGTGATTGAGCCATCTGAGCATGTGGAATACAACTTGGATGACTTGCTCGCTGGAATCACCCCGCAAAATGCACATGCTGAGGTCAGCTTCGGCAAGCCAGTGGGCAAAGAGGCGCTTTGATGGCATCGCGCCGCTATGTGCCTGATGCTGGAGATGTTGTTTGGCTGGAGTTCAATCCCCAGGCTGGACATGAGCAAGCTGGGCATCGTCCTGCTTTGGTCGTCAGTCCGGCAAGCTACAACGGTAAAACAGGGCTGATGGTCTACTGCCCCATGAGCACCAAAGTCAAGGGGCATCCGTTTGAGGTGGTGTTTGAGATTGACGGGGTTCCCGGTGCGGTGCTGTCTGATCAAGTGAAGTCGCTCGATTGGAAGATTCGAAATGCGAAGAAAAAGGCGGTCGCCCCCACCTCAGTAATGAGTCACGTAAGGGCAAAAATCAAAGCGTTGCTGGCCATCGCGTGACCCGCAAACACCCATCGTTAGTTGGTTCCTTTCCGCATCTTTCCGCAATCTTCCGAACGGAAGTTCAATTCCCCTGCTGACCACCGATTTTGACCCCCGCCGCATGACCTTCTTTTTGTTTCTGACTCATCATCGATGTTTCATCTTCTTGAAGCTCTCCCGACGACACAAAGACCGCCCCACAAAGGGCACCAATAACAGCGCCGCTGATAGCTTCCGCGACCAAAAACTTTTCTTGGGTTTTTACTTGCATAACCAGCTGACTTTCAGGGTAAATGGCCACAGTGACAGAGATAAGGAGCAATCGAACGCTTCTGCTGTAACGGGACGGTCGAACGACGATAGCCTAGTGAAAAAGCATCTAGGCATATGAACTGCCATTGACAGGAAAACAACTCTGCAGATCTTTCCAGGTCGCTTTCATATGCTGCTATTACGCCCAAAACAGATTTTTCATGAACTTTCACCATAAGATTGTCCGTTGACTTCTGGCGACATAGGGGTGTGATATGGAAATGTTCTTTAAAGTGGTGACTTCGGACAAGAAGGTCTCAGGAAAAGCTGCTTGGATACATCCTGGCGGTGTCCTTGCGGCTGTGATTGACGCCACTCGTCTGGAGAACTCAGCCGACTTCATCTCGGAACTCACGTGCCAATGGGATGGCCATGACCAGTTAAGTGCAGTGGCGGCTGTCGCGATAGCTGAAACTTCGGCTTCTCAAGGCACTGAAAAATTGCGGCTGACAGTGTTTCAACGCGAGCCCGGGCACATTGTCGTTCAATCACTTGGCGCATCGAACGTTATTCGACTCGACCGGTCCGCCACCCTGGTGCCTCAAACGAGCCGATTAAACCTCAATGCGTCCGAGTATTTTCTTGCCTCTGCCACTGGGTTTGGCGCCGAATTCAAAGGCATTGGGGCGCAAACCCTTGAGAATTCGCGGTCAGAAGACGACTTGGCCGCGCTGGGTAAAAGAGTTTCAGGCTGCGACGATTGGGCAATGCTCGCATTTCCCTTTGAGTCAACTTTGAGCTATGTCAATAGCAATTGGACGTACAACCCTTTTGCAGGTTCTCAAGAAGAACGGGATCATGAAAAAAGGGGGCTTTCGAGAGTTGCCGACTGCCTCTTTCGAGACCCCACTTTTGATGGGTTCAAAATCGTTGGCGGGCAATACTTCCAGGGGGTCCATTCTTCGAATATGGCGGACGGGATATTGGTAAGCCCGTGGGGGTTGTTCGTCTTGGAACTCAAAGACCATTGGGGGCAAATCACGCTACCAGAGAATTCGCAAAATACAAAAATGTCCAGAGTTCGCGGTAACCGTGTTGAGCCGTTGGATGGGAAAAACCCAATCGCGCAATTAATGGGGCTATTGAGAAGTAACTTCCAAAGGTTTGACTGGGGTACACCCCTTCAAAAGGCGGCACGGGCGTATGGGGTAGTTGTGTTCACAAATCCCAATGTCAATGTGCACAGTATTGACTATGAGTCAAAAACAAGACCTTTACCAAGAGACTTGGGAGACGTCATCGTTTGCACACCAGAGTCAATGGCCGCCGCGATAAAAGCCAAGATGCAGCGGTTTGTACCTCAACAGCCAAATTCTGGGCCTCATCAGTCGACACTTGGTTCCAAGTTAGCGAATGTGACCGGTCGTCCGCTACCCAATGTGCTGCCCTCAATCATTAGTCAAAAGGAGATTGAAAAGATTGTTATGCACCTCACGCGTTCGTTGCCGGTAGGAGTATCAACAACTGCCTTGAGGCAGCATGGCCGCTTCACGTACCGTCCCATTGCACTGGAGAGTGAGTCAAACAGTTTTTACAAGGTGTATCTGGGTAACGTCCAGGGCAAAGATCGAATGGTGTGGATAAAGGAATATCCCTTAACTTCAATGGATAGGGGCGACGGGCTTGAAAGCGAGATAGACCGTTTACGTCGGGAACTGACAGCGTCACAAGATCTGCCCGTGAGTCAGCATATTCAACGAGCTCTGGATGCTTGGGATGAACCTGGGAGTCTTTTTGTTGCGTTAGATCACATTGCTGGCGAGAAACTTGACGACTGGCTTCGCAACACCAATCCTTCACGCGAGCAACGTTTGAGGCTCTTGTTGGACATCGCCAAGACGTTAAGTATTCTTGCCAAAGAAGAAGTTGTTCATCGGGCCTTGACTCCGTCCAACCTTCGCGTGGACGAAAAAGGTGAACACATCATCATTAATTTTGAACTTTGCAAGTTGCAAAGCTCAGCGACCATTGCACAGAACGCGCGAGCGCTACTTGACACCCATTATCAATCGCCGGAAGTTCTAGTAGCTGGACGTCAAGTGAGTCCTTCGGCCGATGTATATAGCTTTGGTAAATTGGCTTGCTTCGTTCTATCGGCTGATGCGTCGCTGCCATATGCGTCTCCAGCAGAGCAACAAAAGAAAATGGCCAAAGCGGGGTTTTGGGCTTCGGTAAGTACGCATTGTGGCTTTGACCCTGATGAAGAGAACTCGATGTCCAGCATCCTTGCTTTCGATCCGAGTCGTAGGCCTGTTGGAAGCAAGTTAGTGGAAGTAGTCGAGAAATGGCGATGATTGATTTGAGGGTCGGACAGCCACTGGAGTGGACTCAATCCCATACGGTTCACATTGTCAAGACAATCTATAACGCCATTAACACCACGGGTAGGGCCCTTTATCAAGTCAAGAATCAAGAAGATGGCCTTCAATATGCCATGAAAGTTTTTGACGATTCTTTGAATGACTCTCGTGCAATTCACACGGAACTGGTAGCACTAAATCGGCAAGTTCAGCTGCCTTCCCTACTTCCCCGTTTCCGCAGTATTTTCGCGCGACAAGGTTTTACCTACATCTTCATGGACTGGATGGACGGGGATACTTTCGATGATGTCACCAAAAGAGAGCCTGCACTTGATCGGGAGAGTTTCTCTCTCCGAGTAGCAATGATTGTTGAAATGGCCAAAACCATTGAGAGAATCCATCAGGCTCGATTCATTCACCGTGACATAAAGCCGCAAAACATGCTTTTGAGAAATCGAAGGTCTCCGAGGGATGGCGTGGCTGTAATTGATTTTGGATCAAGCGCGGTAAAGCGAGTTTTAGAAGAAGGAACACTGGACTATCAATCGCCGGAGCAGGCTGGACGGCGTGACTTCAACCTTAGCCCCGCAACCGATGTGTTCGGAATGGGTCAAGTCGGCTGGTTTTTATTTACTGGCGCACCGTTACTCCGGTTCCCCAACGATACGGTTACGGATTGGGCGGGTGGGTTGGATTGTCGATTGTCGGCGAACGAATCGCGAATTCCCGGTATTGATGAATTGCAGGGTGTGTTGTTGAAGTCGATGAACTACAACCCGAAGAATCGCTACCAGGACTCATCCCAGTTCAAGGCTGCAGTCATGAATGTTCAACGGAAATACTTCTCATAAATTCGGTTGATTTTCATTCCCACTCCAAAACAGATCTATGCGCACATCTGACGCCAAGTTGATACCGACGACTGGAACACTAAAGTTTTGGAGGCCTCAAGATATTGTTCAGCTATCTTTCGTCATACCAATCATTCGTGGTGAAGACTATGACCAACGAACTGAGTGGCCTGGAGGAAACTTTCCCTCATGGTCGGAGATCAAGGCGGAATTGTCAGCTAGTAAGTCCGCATATGTTTCCATCAAACCTATGGATGGAGGCGGCGGTCACTTTTTGAATTTTCTTGTCGGTAGGTACATGATCCAGACGGTGTGCAAGCGGAATCAAAGCGGGCAAGGAACCTTAAGGGTCAATTTAACCAAGTCAGGCATTAAATTCGCAAATAACAGCATGCGGAGAACAATGCTTGTGCAGGGTGTTCGGATAGAGCACAGAGGCATTGCATTGACCACGTTTGATGCATTTTTTCGCGACTTCACGGATCGTGACAGCGTTTACTCCAGCGGGCGCTTCGCCACAGAACTTGTCTCACTTGAAGCAAAGCAAGCCCCCGAGGTTGGAAAAGGGAAGCATCGAGCCGACGAGGAAGACGAGCCATTGACGCCATTGCTTGAAACTGAGGAAAACCTCCTTCATACGCTTGAGACCTATGTAGAGGCCGAGTATTTCCTGGAAGAACAAGAGGCACGTGCGATTGCCGGGTTCGCATTCGTAGAGGTCACGCCAGAGAAGCGGGTTGCAAGTGTTCGGAAGTATTTTCGCCTTCGTTTGTTGGAGTCCGATTGCAAGCGACTAAGGGCGCTGGCACCAGGTATGTTGGCACTTGAGGGAGCCGTTGGCGAGCGTCTTTTGCAGTTTCGTGTCGATGATTTGGCACCCAATGGAGGAATACATCAGATCGTTGTCTCGACTGGGGAGCAACTTGCGTCGGGAGCAATTCCCGATACAGGTACTTTGGTGCTATTTGCAAATCCAACTCAAAAAAACGTCAGGCTGCAAGTCATAGAAAACTTGAGACAGCGACTGTCTCCTAACCGTTGGTTAGTACCTCTGGCGGCGCAGAGTTACGTACATTCGAATAGACCAACCATTTCGGTTCCTATTCCTCCTGCTAAGAATCCACCAAATCCCTCTCAGTTGCTTGCGATCAACGCAGGCGCTGGAACAGATGACTACATGCTCGTTCTTGGCCCACCTGGGACGGGAAAGACGACCGTTATTTTGCGGTGGGTTGAGTTTTTCGCGTCTCAAGGGAAGCGAATTTTGATAAGTTCGCAGAATAACAAGGCCGTAGATAACGTATTGGAGCGACTCGCAGAGAACCGCAAGTTGACTTGTGTCCGACTTGGCAGTGAAGGAACCGTAAGTTCATCCGTTCACGATCTACTGATTGACAACTGTGCATCCAGCCTGCAGCGAAGGCTTGTTGACGCACTGGAGCGAAACGTTTCGTTGTTGGCACACTTTGAAAAAATGTGCATTGCTATGGAAGTCTCAGGAAATGCCATGGGACACGGTGTGGATGGATTTGCAGACGGTCTCGATCGGCTTCAGGAGTTCGCTTTTGAAAAGCTTGGCGATTTAAAAGGATTTCTCACCCACGCGGTTGTTGGGGAAAACGTTTTTTCGACCAGTGTTTTGCGGACTTATCACGATCGGCTAACTGCGATACCCCTTCGGCTTGAGCAGTTAACGAATGAACTGAAGAGTAATTCGCTGGGTGTTGAAGATCAAAAGACAGCACTACTTTCAAAACTAGTAAAAGACCGAAAAACGGAAGTTGAAAGTTTTGGCGCAGTTCATCAAACCCAGTGTGAAGCTTTGGATGATCGCAAGCAACAGCTTAGTGAGAAGAGCGGTTTATTGAAGCCTTTGTACAGCATCGCGGCATGGGGGGTTTCACGCCGCAAACGGGCCTTGATTGCGAAGCATGAATCCGAATTGGCAGCGGCCGAGAAGCGTTATACCGATAAAGTGGACGCCGTCACTAGAGAAGCAGTGGCGCTGCTAGCTCAAATTGAAGCAGAGCATGGCTCAGTCCAAGGTAAGTTGAATAGTGAGTATCAGCAGCTGTTGGGCAGTGTCGAGACCCTAAGAAAAGTAAAGCTGACCCAGTTGGCAGTAGTTCGTGAGTCCTTTGTTCGAGTTGTACACGAGGCAACCGCATGGCATAAGACTATTTCCAATCAGCGTCAGGAAGGCTTGTATTCAATTCTCTTGAATTTTGTTGATGTTGTCGGGGCCACTTGTATTGGTATCAATACAAACAAATTTTTTAAGGAGGCTTTGTTTGACGTTGTAATTGTTGACGAGTCGGGACAAATACAGTTGCACAATTTATCGGTTCCCTTGTCACGCGCGCCGAAGGCCATCTTGGTGGGGGATCACAAGCAGCTTCCGCCGGTTGTAAAAGATGAGTTGGTTGACGAAGTAGCGTCACGGGCAGAAGCAGATAGTGGAGACATTGATACCAAGCTCTTGAAGAAGAGTTGGTTCGAATTGTTGTGGGATTCTGCCCCGGAAGACCGCAAGGCCATGCTGAATACACAATTCAGGTGTCCAGCCGTAATCAGTGATTACATATCCGCAGCGTTTTATGAAAATAAATATTTTGCCGGTGCTGGCATGGCTGAGAAGAAACCATTATTTAGTTTTTTCAGCAGCCCTATGGTTTTCATAGATACATCGAAATTGCCTATGCACGTTAGGCAAGAGAGTTCACGTCGCGGAGATGATCGGGATGAACTGATTGGCAACGTGATTGAAACGCGATTAGTCTTGGATGTGTTGGGGCGGGCGTTGAGCTCGTCGCCTGATTTAGGTGAGAGACGGGAAATTGGGGTTATTGTTCCCTATAAGTTGCATGTACAGGAAATTCAACGTGCAATCTCCGCCCGCCAGCGCGCTGGCGAATTGCTCGGCTTACCGTCACCCATAAATGAATTGGTTGCCTCTGTTGACAGCTATCAAGGCCAAGAACGTGATCTGATTGTCTTCACTTTTACGCGCTCCAACCCAAATGGTGGGGTCGGGTTTCTTGCCGATTGGCGTCGACTGAATGTTGCTATGACAAGGGCAAAGCGGCAACTGGTGATGATTGGAGACTTCTCCACATTGGCCAAACCATCAAAGGTTGGGCGTCGTGACGCTGAGTTCAAGGACGCAATGGCTCAGCTTCGGTCGTTTGTTCAAAAGCACGGCCAATTGATTGATGCGTCGGCTTGGCTGCCCGACTTGGCAAAATCCAAATAAGTATGAATCAGACGTCCAAAAAGCCGATTTCTCCACGTACGCGCGTTCGGTCTGTCGTTGACCGGATCTCTGCTCAAGGCGGATCGGTGATCTATCAACAACAGGCTTTGTATCCGGTTCTTGAGATTGTCGTCCGTATACGGGAAAAGAGTCGTGAGCAGCTGGGGGATTTCGAATCGCACATTCTCCGGTTTGCTGGCCATGGCGTGTCCGATCAAGCGGAATTTGCATTTGTCATTGGTTTCCCAGAAGAAAAGCTAGTTCCTATTCTTCATGAGCTATCAGGAAGAGGGTTGCTTTCGCAAGATTCCATGCATGCAACCAAATTCATGCTTAGTGAACTCGGTAAGCTAACAATTGCGCACGGCGCAGAGGTGCTCGAAACGGATCGTGTGATTCTCCTTTGCGGGCTTTCTGGCAGGTTGGTGCCTCGGGAGCTCTACTTGATGCCGACGATAGATCCCTCGCAACTGAGAGGGTCTAGATTTGTTCCTGACCTAATCAGGGAGAGCTCTGAAATAACCCTGTCGCACCTTAATTTGGGGTCCATACCAAACAAGCGTGCAGTAAACCTCCCGGAGGAGGCGATTGAGATTTGCGGCGTCCTTGCGCAGTCAGAAAAGCCCAAGTTTCTTGAGTGTGAAATATTGTTGTTCAAGCTAGGTGTGGAAACAAAAGTGGAACTTCATTTTTCGCACGGCAAGGTGGACTGGCTCAGCGCAAGCGATGTCCTCGGCTTGCTCGAACCTCTTGGGTACCCTGCCAGTAGTCCCGTTCAGGTCGTTCGAGCCCTGGCAGAGGAATTGAAGAGGATTGGATTGGTTTTGGATGGCCAGGGTGAGCTTGATTCCAACAGCAACCCAGTATTCACTTTGTCAGGTTGCGATGACAGGTTCTTTGAACAAAAGGTTGCGGGTCGGCTTTACCCATTGCATGTTGCTGCTGGAAGTCTTCTTGCGCGGCCAGTACCTGGATTTCCTCGTATCTTGAGGGGGCGCACCCTGTCGTTACTGGCAAGACGTGGATCAAAACTTGAGCGCGATGTCATTGTTTTGAGGTTTATTGACCAGGTAATCACAGAAATGAAGATCAAGAGACAGTCAAACCCTGAGCAACTTTTCGAGGCACTCTCGACCCGAACTTCTGAAACTGGGTTTTCATTAGAAGAGATAAAGAAGGTGTCGCTTCGAACGAAAGACGAAACCTTTATTGCTTCAACTACGGGTCAGGCGTCTGTGTGACATCGCAAGTGGTCGACAAAATTGCGGACGGCGGTTCAAATGTGAAATGCGGATTTGAATTTGAACCTGGCGCATGCTGTTTACGATCCCTCTAACTTCGACGCTGCTTCCGTACTTGCCAAACAATGACGAACAGCACCAAACCCACGAATATCAGCGTATAGCGAACAAGCGGCTTTTCGAGATCGATCCACGGCACTATTTCAGGCGCCCATTCTTCTCTCAGCATCTGAGGCCAAGTTTCGCCCGGATTGTTTTTCACGGACGTCGCATATATCTCTTTTAGTTGATCCTTGGTACCACCCCACTGCGGGCGCGCATAGTTAAACGCAGTTTGGTAAAGCCGTTTGGAATGCGGCGTCAATTGCGCTGCGACTCGAAATGAGTCCATCCAATCTCGACCAGCGCGCAGATCATGGTCAATCATTGCTCGGTGAAGCTCTCCACGATCAGGATGCTTGCGAATCGCCGTTCGCAAACAATCTTCTACCACTTCCATGATCGCTCGGTAACGTGTGCGCGCATCCTCGGGGATCTCATTCCAGTAGGCTGTGCCTCTCACAAGTCCAGCGTACACTGCCAAGCTCGTGGCCAATGTGGACCAGCTCCGATAATGATCTGGCCATCGGCGCAAAGTTTCCAGCGCAATCGTTATGGCGTTTGCCGTACCTAGATGGTGATCAATCGCTGCCGAAATTACATAAGTCCCTCCGCGTTCGTCGTCTTGGTACATAACGTTTTCGGAATTGTAGGCATCCGTCAATGCAAACCATGCGCCGATGTTGTTCGGATTCTCTAAGATCGTCTTTGATAGATGTAGGATTGAGCTTGCATCTATCCCGGCATGGTTGTATTGGCTACGTAACAGCCGCGAATAGATTTCTGCGGGCTCCTGCCGTTGGCGAGCGGTCGGCATCTTTGTTTGTACCGCTGCACTCATGCGCCGCTGATCCGCAAGGCTGTTAAGTGCTTGCAGATATAGAAGGTTAAGAGAAGCTGAAGCCTCGTTCTCACGGCTGAGTGTGGCATATCTTTCCGCCAACTCGCGGGCGCTATATGTCGATTGTTTCGCAAACGCGCGGGACAACGCGGTCAGCTCGGAGAGCCTCGGCGTCAAAACTTTTCCGCTCGACCGTTGCCCGCTCGAGTCCAAGACCGCTTGCTCAATCAATTCTTGCGCGGCCGCTTGCAGAGCTTCGGGCAACGCAGAAAGCACTCCGATTTTGGTCGTCGAAAGTTTCACATGGTTAGCGGGAAACTCGAAGAGATCCATGCGGAACTCAAACCGACTATCTACGACGCGAATCGAGCCGCTCAATCCAAAGCCGGCCCCTGTTCTCTTCGCAGAAAGGCTAAGTGCCGCGCTGCCCGTCAAAGCCGCACCTCCTCTGGTGGCTGCATCTTCCGCTGATTGGTATGGTGGTATGACAGCAAGCTCGCCAAATTGTCCGGATATGCTATTCATGAGAGCCCAGCCCACAGCAGCACCCCAGTCACTATCTCCCGTATCGCCGGTATTGTCGAAGCGACTAATCACGAACACGGGTGACGCACGCAGGGTCGGCTCTGCACCCAACACGTCTGCTAGGCCGGGTAGTGGTCGCTCAACTGCGGCGACCGCGCGGTCGTGCATCAGGGTCGCTGAAATCGCTTGGCTACTGGCAGTGCTCGGTAGCAGCAAGAAAACTACCACCCAGAAACAAGGACTATTCGCAAATCGCATCAGTCAGTCTCCAATAGAAAATCAGGCGCACCGAGCGTATTAGCCCGAATATTTCACCATAGTTGTAAAAAGAAATCGGCGTTGACTCATATCTCTTCCATGATGGAGGTATCAAATCAACACACAAAAGAGGAGCAACGCCGATGCCAAATTGTACCGAAGCTTTACCGTCGACGTGACTCGACTTCGGCCGTCTTGGGCGACGCGTCATTGAAGGCCGCTTTGATGGCGGCAACATGAACAGTGATGGCGGCGTGATGTTGCTAGCCAAATTGGATCAGCGGCTGGCTTTGACCGGTGCCGCCGCACAAGCCAATACCGATCCACGCGAACCCTCCTCGATCACCCACAGCATCCACGACATGCTGTGGCAGCGGATGTATGGACTGGTACAAGGCTGGAGAGACCTGAGTGGGGACACAAAACATGAACTGCTTCATGTTTTGCGCCTCACGAATCTGAGCGCCATGCAGGGCGCGAAGTGGCTTTTGCGGCTTTTGCGGCTTCATCGCAAAAGGATTCTTCCGCTCCGCCAACAAACAAAACGCCCCCTCCTGTGGCTCGCTTTTGCATGAAAACCGTCTCTCAGTGAGAGACGGAAATCAACAGGATGCGGCCGCAGGTGAGGTGCATGGAGTCGGTCAGAACTTGTGCCGCAGCTCTAGGTAATACTGGCGCCCGCTAACGTCCACCTTCTGCTGCTCAGCCTCGGAGTAGAGGTACTGCGCCCGCGTCGGGTTGGTGAGGTTGGTGCCGCTGAAGCTCAACTGCCAGCCCTTGGTGATGTTCCAGTTGGCCGAGAGTGCCACGTTGGCCACCGGCGCGGCCCACGTGGCGGCGGCAGGCAGCGTTTGGCCGTCGATCACCACCGTGGCTTGGCTGTTGGCCGTGGGCGACGGCGCTGTGCTGCTCGCCACGTAGGCACTGCGATAGTTGTAGACCAGCCGCACGTTAAAGCGGTCGTTCTCAAAATACAGGCCTAGGTTGCGCGAGTCCTTGCTCACCCCTACCATCGGGCGGCCGTCTTGCACCTTGTTGTTGGCGCGGCTGACGTTGGCGGTGATGCCGAAGCCGCCGCCGATGGGCTGCTCCCAGCTCAGCTCGGCGCCGTTGATGCTAGCCGTTTGCTGCGAGGTCGAAAGGATGGTGTACGAGCGCACATCGTTATTGGGCGAGGCCGGATCGGTGAGATCGACAGTCTCGCCAGTAGGGGTGCCGCCGGTCTTAGCATAGCCGTCGATGCGGCTGGCGTAGACGCTTAGCTGCACCAGTGAGCGACGCGCGAAAAACCAAGCCACCGATGCGTCCAAGTTGTCTGCCGTCATCGGTTTCAGCCCCGGGTTGGGGCCGGTGACGGTACAAACGGTGAAGTTCGTGTTGCAGGTCTGCCCGGTGAAGCCGCTGCCGTAGATGTTGTAGTTCTGGCGCCCAATGGTGCGGCTGGTGCCCAGCCGCATGACGAGGTTGTCAATGGGCTCCCAGCGCAGGTTCAGGCTCGGCAGTACGTGCACAAAGCTGCGCACGAGCGGCACCTTGTAGTAGGTGGTGCCCTGCGTCGGAATGAAGGCCTCGCCGACGAAGTAGTTCGTGCCGTCGCCGGCGGTATTGATGGCGTTCGGGAAACGCGCGCAGGGCAGCACCGGCTGGCCGGGCTCGATCTTGGGGCAGATGGTGGCCCCGATCGGCGTGGCGATCTGCGAGTCGACAAGCGTACGCACCAAGCGCAGGCCGAAGTTACCCTTCAACTGCTCGGACAACATGAAGTCCTGCATGCCGTACAGCGCTGTCTGGCGCTCGACCATCTCAATCTCGGTGATGACACGGCGCTCGAACTCCGGCGTTGTCGGGCGGATCTGGCCTTGCAGGTAACTCACCACCACCCCGCGCGGAAAGTAGAAGTCGCCACTGCGGTCGATGCCACCGCCTAGGCCACCGCCGAAGTTGCCCGGAAAGGAGATCGCCAGTGAGGGATCAGGCCCCTGCACCGTGCGCTGCGCAAGTTGCGCCACCTGCCGACGCAGGTCGCGCTCGTGGTCGGCATGGCGGGCACCGAAGTGCAGCGTTTTGAAGGCACCGCGGTTCAAGTCCCACTCGCCATCAATGGCGAGGCTCCTCTCACTGTCTGTGGTCTGGTTGCGTGCGCCGGCGCGGCTCACCACGCTGTAGCCGCTACCATCGGCATTGAGCTGCGGCGTGTTGCCGCCGGTGCCGGTGTAGCTCCAGGTCGGTGCCTCTTGCAGGCCGTTCATCTGGAAGCGGGTTGACAGACCGTTACGCGCGTAAACCAAGCCCTGGTCCAGCGCCGTCTTGCCGACACCGCGCGTGGTGCTGAACAGCGCCTTGAGCTGCAAGTCCTCACGCGGGCGCCAGGTGGCGTCGATATCGAAAAAGCCACTGGAGGCTTCGGCACCGCTGCGCAGGTTGGTGCCCATGTTGCCGATGTAGCGCGGTGTACTGCCGGGGTAGACGATCTCGGCGCTCCGCAGGTAACGCAGCTCCTGTCCGCTGGTGGTGATCTGCGTGCCGATTACGGGGTTGCGCAACTGCGCGAACACCTGCCCATTGGTGCCGGTCGTGCCGCTACCGTTGGCTGAGCCGACGCTGTTCAGGCCTTGCAGCATGCTGATCATGGCACCTGAGTACAAGCGCCCATAGTTCTCGGCGCCCATGGTCGAATAGAACGCGGTGACACCGAACTCGAGATCCTGCCGCACCCGCGCCTGCGCTGAGAACATGCCGCCTTTGCGGTCGCGCACACCTTCGACGAACTCGCTACTCATCGAGCCTGGGAGGCGTACACCGTTGAGCTGCGCCGCAGTGAAACCGCTGCCGGCCAGCGAGGCATCAGTAATGCCGCGCATCGTCGCGGTATTGATCACGCCCCAGCCGCTGTTGCCGCCCTGCGCAAAGCGGCTGACGGAGTCGCGCCGCACGTAGCGCTTCTCGGCAAAGGCCTGGGTGATGATACCGAAGGTCGAGGCCTCGTTCTTCCAGTTCATGCTGGCGTTGAGCTGCGGACTGGTCTTGGCCGGCAGGTCGGCATACACGGAGCCGAGGTTAACGGTGCCGCCGAAGTGCTGACGTACCGCCAGCGGCTTGCGCGTGGTGACGTTGATGGTGCCGGCCAGGCCGCCGTCGAGGATGTTGGCCTGCGAGGTCTTATAGACCAGCGCGCTGTTGAGAACCGAGCTGGGCATCAGCGACAGCGAGGTCGAACGGCTGCTGCTGGCCTGATCGGCGACGAACCAGTCGCCACCGCTGACGGTGTGGCCGTTGAATAGGATCAGGCTCATGTCGGGGTTGGTGCCGCGCATGCTGACCTTCTCAGCCTCGTCGTAGTCGGTACGCACAGCCACGCCCACTACGCGCTGCAGCGAGTCGGCTAGGTTCTTGTCGGGCATCTTGCCCACGTCATGGGCCGTGATCGCATCGACGTTGGCCGCGGCATCGCGTTTGAGCAGCAAGGCACGTTCTGCCGAGGCGCGAATACCCGTAACGACAATGGTTTCAGGCTCCACGTTTTTCGCGGCAGCAGCTTTTTCAGCCTCCTCCGCCTTCTTGGCGTCGGCGGCCGATTGGCTTGCCGGCGCCGTCGGTGCGGTTTGGGCAATGCCGATTGCCGGGGTCAGACCAAGTAGCGCCAGCGAAATTGCAGCGGTGAGAGGTTTTCGGTTGAACGTCATGCGGGTGGTCTCCTTTATGATTAAAAAGCTGTTCTAGGCGATTTAGTGCTGCGAAGTGCTGAGAAGTTCCGCACGCTCACGCAGTAATCGCGGTCGTGGCCGATGTGGGCTTCAGGGGTGGGCTCCAAGGGTCGCCTGTAGTAGCCAGAATCCGATCAGGGCGAGCGGGAAGATGACCCGCTCGGACCTGCCGCCGCTCATCGATTGGTAGTGAATCGCCGCCGGGCGCATGGTAGCGAACAGTCCGGTAAAAAGCAAACTTAAGCGGTGTGCCCTGTGCTGTAGGTGCGGGTGTCGGCTGGTGGGCTCTCAATGTAGGGAGGCTTCATTCGAACCCCATCATTGACGCCATGCTGGACTGCAGTCTCTCGCCAGCCGATTGGGCCTCTTTCAGTCGCCGATCTCAATCGTCGGCTGGTAACCGCTGGCGAGCATCTTCCAGAATACCCGGCAGACATCGTCCCCGCTTTCATACGCACGCTTCGCGTCGGCGTGGTCGGTCTTGGCATCGGCCACCGCGTGTGCTCGCTCAGCCGTCAGGAGGTGCCAGTCAGCCACGCGGCATACTTGTAGTAAAGCGGTAAACCGAACAGCAGGTTGAAGGGCAGCGTCACGCCGAGCGATGATGTCAGATAGATACCGGGGTTGGCTTCGGGCAGCGAGGCTCGGCAGGCTGCCGGTGCGTCGATGAAGGACGCGCTGGCGCAGATGGCGCCAAAAACAAAGGCCCCACCAATGGTCAGTCCGGCCCAGTGTCCCAGCGTCACGCCGACCACACCGTTGACCATTGGCAGCAGGACGCCGAAGCCAAGCATGAACGGCCCCACCTGCTTGAAGGCCTGGATCTGCCGTGCCGCCGTGATGCCCATCTCAAGCAGGAACAGCATCAACATGCCGCGGAACAGCCCTTCATAGAACGGTGAAATCTGGCTCCACTGCTTGTCGGTGGCCAAGTAACCGATGACCATGCCCCCCATCAGCAGCAGGATACCGCGGCCGCGGATCACGCTAAGGAAGAGATCAGCGGCGCGCACACCACCGCTCTGCCGGCCCATTGCGATGCGTGCAATCACCAGCGAGTAGATGACGCCAAACTCCATCAGGGCCACCATCGCTGCCATGTAGCCTTCGCTCGGCGTGTTCATGGCGGTTGCAAACGTCACCGATGCGAAGAAAGTCGCCGTCGAGACCGAGCCGTAATGGGCGGCGATGGCCGCAGCGTTGGAGATATCAAACTTGCCAAACCGTCGTGTGATGAAGTAAGCGAACGTAGGAATCGCGAACGTCATCAGCAGCGTGACACCGATTAGCGGCAGCACAGCGCCGATCTCGGCCTTGGCCAGCTCCCGGCCTCCTGTCATGCCCAGCGAAAACAGAAGGTAGATCGAGAGCAGCTTGATCACCGCCTCTGGCAGCTCCAGCTCGCTCTTAACGAAGCCGGCAATCGCGCCGAGCAGAAAGGCGAGCACAATGGGCTGAAGCAGATTGGTCTGCAGAAGGTCAAGTCCTGGCATGATGGTGGGCTCCGGTGGTGAGAGGAATGTGAAAGGCTTTTTTCGCGATCCCACACCGACACGATTGCCGCCAGCCGTCGTGCTCCAAGAAAAACGGCCGGAAGTATCGAGCAGGAGGTAATGGAAATTGCGAGAAATTGCGAGAAATTGCGATCGCGCACGAGGAGTCTGCCGCGCAGCCTCCTCGTCCTGTGCTTGAAAGACAGCCGCATTTTGCGGAACAGTCGCGTTTTAGTAAAATAGATTGATGTTAACAATCCGTTCTATTTATGCGAACTATTGACCTCAAGCGCCTAAACTTTCACCACCTGCACTACTTCTGGGTGGTGGCCAAGGACGGCAATCTGACACGAGCCGCCCAGCAGCTACATATTTCGCAATCGGCGCTGTCCTCACAAATTCGACATCTGGAGGACCAACTCGGCCACGCCTTGTTTGATCGGGAAGGCCGTGCGCTGCGAATAACCGAAGTGGGCCACGTCGTGCTCGGTTATGCCGATGGGATTTTCAACCTCGGGCGCGAATTGATCTCATCGGTGAGTGGTGGCGAAGGCCAGGCCAGCCAGCAGTTGCGCATTGGTGCCGTTGCAACCCTATCGCGCAACTTTTTGGAGAATTTTCTGCGCCCGGTCTTCGAGGAAACACAACTGCTGCTTGTGCTGGAGTCGGCCAGCCTTGAGGAGCTCTTGGAGCGTATGCGTGTGCATAAGCTGGATCTGATTCTGTCAAATCGACCAGTGGTACCCGATGTGCAGCATTCATGGCGCTGCAAGCGCATCGCCCGCCAGCCGGTTTGCCTCGTCGGCCCGCCGATGAAGCGGAACAGTAAATTTCATTTTCCCCGCGATTTGCCCAACGTCAAGCTGCTGCTACCGGGCCGCAGTAGTGATATTCGCACCCAATTTGAGCTCTTGTGTGAGGATCTGGCCGTGGCTGTGCGCCCGTACGCCGAGGTTGACGACATGGCCATGCTCCGTCTACTGGCGCGAGATTCAGGTGGGGTCGCGCTGGTGCCGGAAGTGGTCGTCCAAGACGAGCTAAAGTTTGGCGGGCTACAAAAATACTGCGAGCTACCCAAGGTGGTGGAAAACTTCTACTCAACCTATTTCCGGCAGTTGACATTGCGTAAACCGGCTGCAAGCTAGACTAGACGCCAATTTCAATGGATTTATTGGAGTCACCAAATGGGTGAAGCAAAAAGGCGTCAACTTGCTGTCCAAACGCAGGCACTGGAGGCCATGGTGGTGGATACGCCGGGCGGGCGAATTCATGTGAAGTGGGACCATGGTGCCAGCGCCACACCGAATGCACAGTTGACCTTCTTCTCCGAGTTCTTGGCCACCACGGGTGTGTACAGCTCCTGGGTCGATAGCTGCCCATTGAGCTACACAAGCCCCAATGCACCCAGCAAACAGGATATCTTGGGCACATGGCTGCTGGCGATACTGGCAGGGCACAACCGCTACGCCCATATCACCGGGCTGCGCGGCGACGCGGTGAGCCCGCAGATTCTGGGGATGAAGAAAATCATCAGCGAAGACGCGCTGCGACGCGCACTGTCGCGTATGAGCGCCGAGCAAAGCCAGGCCTGGCTTGCCCCCCAGCTCATGGGTAGTGTGCAAGCGGCACTGAGCACCCCTTGGATCCTGGATATCGACACCACCATCAAGCCGATGTTCGGAAAACAAAGCGGAGCTGAGGTCAGCTACAACCCACACAAACCCGGTCGCCCGAGCCACGCACTGCACACATACTGGGTTGGCAACCTGCGCCTGGTGCTGGATGTTGTCGTCTGCCCCGGCAAAGAGCACAGCGCAGCCAAAGCGCGGCCTGGGCTGATCGGCGTACTGGAAAAGCTCACGCCCCAGCAGCGTCCGGCCTTGGTCCGAGGCGACTGCGGCTTTGGCAACGAACCCTTTATTGCCGAGCTGGAGGAGCGAGACCAGCCCTACCTGTTCAAGCTGCGTCAGACTGTGGGTGTCAAGAAATTATTGGCACGCCAATTCGCGCGTGATGACTGGAGCACACCCGGCCCCAGCGAGCAAGGCTGGAGCGCAGTCGAAGATACCCTCAAACTCTCGGGCTGGGACAAATCACGTCGGGTAGTGATCTTGCGGCGTGCCGTCAAAGCCGATTTGGCGCTGAGTTGAAAGACCAAGAACGAGCCGGGCGAGCAGATTGAGTTGCTGATGCCGGACAAGGATGTTCAGGTTTGGGAATACGCGGTGTTGGTGACAAACAGCGCCTACGCATTGGACGCGTTCGGTCAACTCTATCGGGACCGGGCTGACTGCGAGAACGGATTTGACGAGCTCAAAAATCAGTGGGGATGGGGTGGCTTCACGACCCAGGACATTGAGCGCTGCCAGACCAGTGCTCGCGCTGTAGCGCTGGTGTACAACTGGTGGTCCTGGTATTGCCGGGCGGCCAAGCCGGGTGCACGCATGGAAGCCATCACCAGCCGAGCGTTATTGCTTGCCAGTGTGGGGCGCGCTGTCAAACATGCGGGACAGACAACGCTGTATCTGACACCGATGCATGCTGCCAAGGACAAGTTGCTCGCGCTCATTGCCAACATTCGTGCGGCTTTAAGTCATGTCAGGGATATTGCGGAGCAGTTGCCTTTTACGGATCGATGGAAGACATTTCTGGACTACGTGGTGGCCAAAATCACGCGCCCACTGCCACCTTGGCTACCGTCAGCCCAACTTACAGCGGCAGGGTAACTGCCGGATTTAGGCTCAATCACAACTGCGCGACAGTTTCAGCCGTCTGCGCTCAAGCGGTTGCTTGCCGCGCGCTAACTTGCGGGAAACGACCTGCAGACAGCTTTCTGCACGCTCGTTTTAGTCTGGGCGACGATGTTCTGAAACCCTATAAGGCCACCATCGACCGGTGGCTGTGGCCAGATGTGTTGATGAACCAAGACACCTCGGTCGCCACGGCCAAGACAGCAATTGCGGCCTACAAGAAGGCTGTTGGGCAGCCAGACGGGCTGGCGGAACTGATGGTTTTTTACGGCGAGCAGGCGGCTGGTTTCAGTGACCATGTTGGCGCGCAGGACGAGGTTTACGTTGGTACGCTGGTTCGGATGTTTGGGCAGGCATTGAAGGTCATTGGTGCCTTGCCCGAAACGGTGCGACTGGATCTCTTGGATCGGCGGGACGAAGTTCGACATATCAGCCACAACTTTGGTTATGGCGTGGGCGACGACATGGATAAGTTGCTGGCTGAGCATGGGGTCGATGGACGAAGGTTCCAATTATCTTAAAATTCCAAATCAATGCGGATGCAAATGAGATACTGGTCACAAAACACAAAAGAAACATTTCAGATGGCAAAAAAGAACCCCTCCCCTCGCCGGAGCGACCGCAAAACTCAACTGGCTGATGTCGACCGCGCTGTTCTGCTGGGCCTGGTGTCAGAAACCGCTTTGGTAGGCGAAAAATGAAGTCCGAAAAGGCGGTCGGTACTTGGCGCATCACCAGCATGGAAGTATGGGATGCCGATTACGTTGATATGCAAGTCCCGGCGTACCTGACGATCCGCGATGACCTGATGGGTACGTTCCAGTTCGGCTTGGTGCAAGGTGATATCGATGCCCGTGTCAGCGAGGTCGATGGCGTGGCGCACGTCGAGTTTTCCTGGTCGGGCACTGATGAAAACGAACCGTTGAGCGGACGCGGTTGGATGGACGTGGCGGGTAGTCGAGCGGAGGGGCGCATTTTCATCCACTTGAGCGACGATTCCGCTTTCGCTGCTACTCGCCAAGAGGCTCAGATTAAGGCGCCACTGACCATTGTGCAACAAGACGAAGATCAGCTTGCGTCGGGCAAAGGCAAACCGGGAGCCGATGTGATCAAGGGGCTGTGGCGGGTGAAGTGATGTGTTCGGCGCACATGAAAGCGACCACGCCCACTTTGAACAGATTTTCCGATGACAAACATTCGCACGCCGGTACCAATTTGCAGAACAACGCTTCGTAGAGTGACTGTTTGCGCGCTGACTCTCACAGACACTGAAGGATTCGGCACTAATTATCAGTGCGAAAAAGGGAGCTGATCGGTGGCTCTCGACTTCGCCACTCTCGATAACCTGCACACCCACCACCCGGCGTGGCGGCTAGTGCGATAATCGCATTCGTATGGGGCTGCGGTTGGAGCAAGAACACATCCGTTTCTTCTGGCTTGCTAATCGCCTTGAGGATCTTACCCTCACCGCACCTTAACCTAGTAACCTAGCCTGAATATTTCATGGGCCGCGCGCTGCGTCGAAGCGCGTTGTTTTGCTATGGAAAAACACTGGGCAACTTTGCAACTTCTCCATCCTTGAGAAGGAAATCTTACGCTGAAAATGGACCATGACTAGACTGAACCAGTGCCGAAAGCGCTATCTTTCGTCGATGAACCCAGCCATTCGCATCGCCATTGGTTTATTCATCGTCATGCTGTTCGTCCTCAATGAGCACGGCGACGAGTCAGCGGGGTTTCTGAATCGCCTCGAATTGACTGCCTACGATATTCGCCTGAAGGCAACGATGCCAAACACGGTTGATCCACGCATCGTTATCATTGACTTGGATGAAAAGAGTTTACAGGCGGAGGGTCGCTGGCCGTGGAGCCGCGACAAAGTTGCGCAGCTCGTCACGAAATCCTTTGACGATTACGGCGTAAAGGTTTTGGGGTTCGACGTATTCTTTTCCGAACCAGATAAGAGTTCTGGCCTTGCCGTGCTCGAACAACTGGGGCAGACTACACTAAAGAAAGACGCAGGCTTCTTGTCCTCGCTGCAGGATCTAAAGGGCAAACTTGACTACGATGCCAGATTTGCCGATGCCATCAAGAAGCATGTCGTCATCATGTCTTTTGCAGGGTCGAACGATGCTGACAAGCTCAGCTCCCTGACAATCGGTGACATCCCGGCGCCAGTCTTTTCGGCACAAACACTTCAGCAGCCCATTTATTCGCTTGCCATTTATGGCTACAGCGCGAACCTAAAAATGTTCCAAGATGTCGCCTTTGGCACTGGCCATATCATCCCGGACATCGATTTCGATGGCGTGCTGAGGCGCGTGCCAATGATGGTGAGTTATAGGGACGGATATTACGAGGCGCTGTCACTGGCAGTCCTCCGTGCTTACTTAGACAACGAACCACTGAGTATGAAGTTTGTCGATGAACCCGGCGCTGCGGCGAAACAGGTCGAGCACTTTCGCATTAAAAACTCCCTAATCCCCGTCGATCTTCGGGCAACAGCGTTAGTACCGTTCCGCGGTCCGACACCAATGTTCCGTTATATCTCGGCAACTGACATCCTGCAGGGTAAGCTCTCCAAGGGCGAGCTCGAGGGAAAAATTGCCCTTGTCGGCACCTCCGCACAAGGTCTGCTCGACTTGAGGAACGTGCCCGTAAACAACGTCTTTCCTGGGGTCGAAGTACACGCAAACATGTTGAGTGGCTTTTTAGACAATCGCATCAAGCAAAAGCCAACGTCAGATATGAGCATTCGGGTGCTGACATTCCTGCTCGTCGGCGTCCCGCTTGCGTTTGTTTTCGCTCGCCTCACACCGATCACCTCAACCGTGCTTGCCGTCGTAGCGGTCGCGGCTTTAATCGCATTCAACCTGTACTGGTGGAATGTAGGGTACGTCTTGCAGATCGTGATGCCATTACTGCTGATCTTGCTGTTGTACCTGCTCAATATGGCCTATGGCTTCTTCATCGAAGTTCGCAGCAAGAAAGCAATCACCAAAATTTTTGGGACCTATGTGCCAAAAGAGCTAGTCGACGAAATGGCCAAGAATCCTACTGCCTACTCCACCAAGGGCGAAATGCGAGAAATGACGGTGCTGTTCTCCGACGTTCGCAGCTTCACCTCGATTTCAGAAGGCCTGTCGGCGACCGAGCTTACTGCACTCATGAACACCTATCTGACGGAGATGACAAAGACGATTCAGGCCGAGCGTGGCACGATTGATAAATACATTGGCGATGCCATTATGGCTTTCTGGGGTGCGCCGCTTCATGATGCAGAACATGCTAAACACGCATTGAAGTCAGCAATGGCGATGCAGCAACAGCTACAAGACATCGCGCCTGACTTCATTAAGCGCGGCTGGCCAAGACTCGAAATTGGGGTGGGACTAAATTGTGGGCCGATGAACGTTGGTGACATGGGTTCGGCGTTTCGTCGCGCATACACCGTGATGGGTGACGCTGTGAACCTGGCGTCCCGCCTTGAAAGTCTCACCAAGCAATACGGCGTCGGTATTCTCGTATCAGAGAACATCGTCGCTGCCGTACCTAGCATGGTATACCGCGAGCTAGACCGGGTACGTGTGAAAGGAAAAGCTCAGCCCATCACAATCTTTGAGCCCGTTGGTGAGCAAGGCGGCGTGGTTGAGGCCGAGATCAACACAATTGATCGGTTCCATCTTGCGCTTGATCACTACCGCCAGCAACATTGGGATGAAGCCGAGCAGACCATCGCGTCACTTGCCAAGTCTGATCCAAGCCGTAAGATCTACCAAATTTATTTGGAGCGAATCGCGGCACTGCGCGGCAACTCACCAGGCGAAGGCTGGGATGGCGTGTTCACGTTCACCACAAAATAAAACATGAAACCCTCGCAGTGACGGGAGTTCCCACGCAAAAGGGTAAATATCCGTATTTGCAAAAATATTTCACGGCGAGCCAATTTTCTTCAATCGACTCTTCCCTCGATTCTGTCCTCAACGTACTGCCTTCGCCCGACGGAACAAGAGATCAGCGTCCGGCAATGATTGAGAGAAATCAACGGGGTCGGCGAGACGCGGGGAGGCTCCACTTGACAAACGCAGCGGCCCATCTGCGAAAAATATAAGCTTTAATTTTTGTATCGACGAGCACACAGGCCGCCGTGGCACGGATAATGTCGTCATGACAACGTCCAAGCCAAGCGCGATCACTTACCCGCACGAGTCTCCTCCCAACCCTGGCGAGGCGATACAAGTCGCCGACGGTATCTTCTGGCTTCGAATGCCGCTGCCCTTCGCGCTGAATCACATCAACCTGTGGTTACTCGAAGATCACGATGAATCTGGTGAAGGCTGGACCATCGTTGATACTGGCTATGGCGTGGAGACCACGCACGCACTCTGGCGACAACATTTCACCACCACAATGCGTGGGCTGCCGATCAAAAGAATTATCGTCACCCATTTTCATCCCGACCATGTCGGCTGCGCCGCATGGCTGCATGCGCAAACTCAAGCGCCCTTCTACATGACGACGTCGGAGTACCTGTCGGCGCACGCCGCAGTGCAGGACTTCGCGGGATTTGGTCGCGCCAATTCAGAAGCGCTGTTTGTCGCACATGGGCTGGCACGCGCACGCCCCGACTTCGCAGAAGCACAAAAGGCCCGAACAGAGTCTTATCAACGCGGCGTACCAACGGTGCCCACGCGCTATCGACGTCTGATGGAACACGATGTGCTAACGATCGGCAATCGTCGATGGCGCATCATCACCGCGTTCGGCCACGCGCCAGAGCACGCCTGTTTGTTCTCAACCGATGGGAACATTCTGATCTCAGGCGATCAAGTCCTGCCGCGCATCACCACCAACGTCGGGGTATGGGGCAACCAGCCTGACGCCAATCCACTCGCGCAGTTTTTGACCAGCATGGACAAGTTTCGGCCGCTCCCAGCCGACACACTCATCCTGCCATCGCATGATCGCGTATTTACTGGCTTGCACACCCGCTTGGATCAACTGGTTGTACATCATCAAGAGCGCTTGGATGAGCTTGCAGCGGCGCTAGACACACCAAAGACCGCCGCTGAGATTCTGCCGGTACTTTTCCGCCGACCACTCGACCACCACCAGTTGGTATTTGCGATTGGTGAAGCCATCGCGCATCTTCACTACCTCTGGTATGCGGGGCGAGCAACACGCGCACAGGATGCTGATGGGCTTTGGGTGTTTAAGCGGGTCGCCCGCAGCGTCGAAGGAGGTTGCCTCTGAACGAGAAGATAACCAATTTGGCTCGCTCCTCTTTTGCCGTGGGTGCGGGCGGCGCGTTCGCGCTCGGGCGACTGGACGGCAACGTGTTTGACAAATCCACGCATTCCTCTCGCACGCTTTTGGCAAACACGACTTGCTATGCTACGGTCGGTCAGGCGAAAAATCGCTGTCCCGTACGCCCGTTCGCTCGCTGATCCGCTTTCGAACGCGCCCCCATGAAATGTTCAGCCTAAGCGGCGACAGAAACTTTCTCAAGTCGATAACCAAAATTGTAGATCGGCGTCAGACGAACGCCATGAGCCGAACCTAAGTCCAACTTCTTGCGAATCCGGCTGATATGGGTGTCAACCGTACGCGACTGCACTTCGGCGGCGCGCCCCCATACACTCTCTGTGATATGCCCGCGCGAAAGCAACCGCCCGATATTCTGAAACAAAAACACGGTCAGTTCGTATTCTTTGTCTGTCATTTCGATGGGCTTGCCGTCCACTCGAACGACTCGATTCGCCAAATCGATCAGGTACGGCGCAAGCTCGATGTTGGCAATCTCTGCCCCCCGAGGGCGCGACCGACGCAGCAGTGCGTCAACGCGAGCGAGCAACTCTAGGCGGCGGATCGGTTTCACCATGTAATCATCAGCACCGGCGCTCAATGCCGCGACGATGTCTGCTTCCGACTCTCGGCTGGTCGCAAACAGCACGGGCGTTTCGATCTGCTGCTTCTGACGTAGCCATTGCAGAACTTCCGTGCCGGACAAATCTGGGACATGCCAGTCCAACAGATAGAGGTCAAAACTCTCTCGACCCGCTTCTCGAACAATCGCTTTGCCTTGCGTGAAATGGTGGACCATGTGCCCCGCCGCTTCTAACCACTGCTTCAACGCCGACCCTACATCGACGTCGTCTTCCAGCATTGCAATTCTCATGACCAAGTCCCTCTGGTTGCGCGAGCCTGAATATTCTACGGGTCGCTCACGCCCCCGTTTTCCAACGTGCCGCCGTGAAATGTTCAAGCGTGGCTAACTGCGCTATCGCAAGAGTTTAGCCTACCGGCTCACCCCGCGCGTGAAACGCACGGCGCTTCCCAGTCGGCCTCGGCCCGGAGCAGGTCAGATGAGCGCCCTCATCGCGCGGTCTAGACCATCGACCGTCATGGGATACATTCTGTCCTCCATGAGTTGTCGGGTGAGCAACACAGACTGCGTCCACGGCCAGTGCGCCTCTGGCGTGGGGTTGATCCAAACGGCGTGCCGATAGGTACTGGTCAAGCGCTCCAACCAAGTACTGCCCGTCTCTTCATTCCAATGCTCAACGCTGCCACCCGGTTGAAGAATCTCGTAAGGACTCATCGTCGCATCGCCGACGATGATGAGTTTGTAATCGTTGCCGTACCGATGAATCACGTCCCACGTTGAAAATTTTTCTGTTTGGCGCAAGCGATTGTTGCGCCAAACCGACTCATAGACGAAGTTGTGGAAGTAAAAGTATTCCAAGTGCTTAAATTCTGTTTTCGCCGCCGAAAACAGCTCTTCGCAGCGATGGATGTACTCATCCATGGAGCCGCCGACATCAAAAAACAACAATACTTTTACACGATTGTGCCGCTCAGGAACCAGCTTGATGTCGAGATAACCTGCGTTGTTCGCAGTTGCCTTGATGGTGTTGTCGAGATCCAGTTCCGCCGCCGCCCCTGTTCGGGCGAACTTGCGCAGACGCCGCAAGGCCATCTGGATATTGCGGATGCCGAGTTCTACCTGGCTATCGTAGTCACGATACTCTCGCTGGTCCCAAACCTTGACGGCGGATTTGTGGCGGCTTTTGTCTTGCCCAATCCGAATCCCTTCCGGGTTGTAGCCATACGCACCGAACGGAGACGTTCCCGCAGTACCGATCCATTTATTGCCACGCTGGTGGCGATCCTTCTGCGCCGCAAGCCTTTCTCGAAGCGTTTCCATCAACTTATCCCAGCCGCCGAGCGACTTGATCTGCGCTTTCTCCTCATCGGTCAACAGTTTTTCGGCAAGCTTTTGAAGCCACTCCGCTGGAATCTCCTGCTCGAAAAGTTTTGTGAGCGCGGCGTCGAGATTTTCCATCCCCTTAAAGTACTGTCCGAACGCACGATCAAACCGATCAAAGTTAGCCTCATCTTTCACTAAACAAGTACGCGAAAGGTAGTAGAAGTCGTCAACATTTCCATAAGCCACCCCCTTCTGCATGGCCTCGCACAGCGTAAGGTACTCCTTCACCGATACCGGGAGGCCAGCGCTTTTAAGTGCGAGAAAAAAATCGATCAGCACGTTTGGCCAGTTCCAATGGTCTATGAACGGCGCTTCGACAAAAATACAAGACGCTCAAACAAATGCACATCCTGCTCGTTTTTGACGAGTGCGCCGTAAAGCGGTGGAATCAACTTGTTAGTGTCTCCCGATTTCAGCGCCTCGACGGGGATATCTTCTGCCACAAGCAGCTTGATCCAATCAAGGAGCTCGGAGGTTGATGGTTTTTTCTTTAGGCCAGGCATCTCACGGATGTCGAAGAACACTTCCAGCGCCTCTTTCAGCAGCGCCTTTTTCAGCCCAGGGAAGTGCACATCAACGATCTGCTGCATCGTGTCGTGATCGGGGAAACGAATGTAGTGAAAGAAGCAGCGCCGCAGAAAGGCGTCCGGGAGTTCTTTTTCATTGTTACTCGTAATAAAAATAATCGGACGATGTCTGGCGCGGATAGTCTCTCGCGTTTCGTAACAGAAGAATTCCATCCGATCCAACTCGCGTAGCAGATCGTTCGGAAATTCAATGTCGGCTTTGTCGATCTCATCAATCAGCAACACCACTTGCTCATCCGCGGTGAACGCCTGCCACAGCGTGCCTTGATGAATGTAGTTTCGGATATCCTTTACTTTTTCATCGCCGAGCTGCGAATCACGGAGGCGCGAAACTGCATCATATTCATAAAGACCTTGTTGGGCTTTAGTGGTCGATTTGATGTGCCATTGAAGTAGCGGCTTACCGAGCGCCGCCGCGACTTGTTCGGCAAGCATGGTTTTTCCCGTGCCGGGCTCACCTTTGATCAATAGCGGTCGTTCCAATGTGATGGCGGCGTTGACCGCTAACATGAGATCATTGGTCGCGATGTAATTTTGGCTGCCGGTAAACTTCATATTCACTGTCGTTGGTTGCGAGCGTCGCCCACGGATCACCTATTATAGGAGCTCAATATGCTGCACCGACCTACCAATCAACCTCGCGTACCGCATACATCTGACACGACAGCGACAATCCTCTTGCGTCTGATCGCCGCCGCACTTGCGATGCTCGCGACGAGCGCCATGGCACAAACCGCCGTCACCATCTACTCCAGCGCACAGCCCGGCACCTTGTCTGCGTCTACATTCAAGAACAGCGGTGAGAACAGTGCCATTCCAGGCTATGCGATCGTTCGCCAAGAACAGTCGTTCGATCTCGCCCGCGGCCGCACCATTATTCGTGTTGCGGATGTGCCCGCCATGATCGACCCCACCACCGTGTCATTCGAGTCTCTCATCGATAGCGCGGGTACACGGGTAGTGGAACAGAATTTCGAGTTCGATCTCACCAGCACACGAAAACTGTTGGAGAAATACCTAGACCGTGAAGTCACTGTCGAACAAATCAGGGGAAGCAGTGTTGAGAACTTTACCGGTACCCTACTTTCGGCGCGAGACGGATTAGTGCTCCGCATGGCCGATGGCAGCATCAGAACCATCACTAACTACAGCGCGGCGCGTTTGGCGAGCCTTCCCGGCGGGCTGATCAGCAAGCCGACACTCGTCTGGGACATCGCCACTGAGCGTGCCGGGCCCCACCGAGTGCGCTATGGATACCAAACGCAAGGTATTACGTGGTGGACCGACTACAACCTAACACTAAGCGAGGATAACAACACTTGCAAGCTCGACGTCGGCGCCTGGGTCACCATCGTCAACCAAACGGGTGCCACGTTTCGGGATGCCAAACTCAAGCTCGTGGCAGGGGACGTGCAGCGTGCTCAGCCACGCAGCGCAGCCGACGCGGGGTATCCGATGGCCGCCGCAACGCTACGCAAGTCGGAGGCCGCGGGCTTCGCGGAGAAGTCGTTCTTTGAGTACCATTTGTACACTCTCGGTCGCCCCACGACACTCGCCAACAACAGCACCAAGCAAATCGAATTGTTTCCTTCTGCCCACGGTGTGCAGTGCGAAAAAACGCTGGTCTACTACGGTCAGGCGGGCTGGTTCAACGGCTACTACGGCAACCCGATGACTGATCGCAATTTTGGCAACCAATCCAGCAAGAAAGTCGACGTCTACCTACGCTTCAAAAATCGCGCAGATAACAAGCTCGGTCTTGCGCTCCCTGCGGGCAAGGTCCGCGTTTCAACGCTGGACAATGCGGATCAATCGTTGGAATTCATCGGCGAAGATTTACTCGACCACACACCAAAAAACGAAACAATTCAAATCAAGCTCGGTAGCGCATTTGATGTCGTGGGTGAGCGTAGCCAAGTCGATTTTCGTGTCGACAACGCAGCGAAGTGGATGGAAGAGGACATTGAAATCAAGGTCCGCAACCAGAAGGACACTGCGGCCACCGTGATCATCAAGGAAAACTTGTTCCGCTGGGCAAACTGGACCATCAAGTCAACGAGCGCAGAATTCGAGAAAATCGATGCGCGAACGATTTATTTCCCATTGAAGCTTGCCAAAGGTGCCCAAGCTGTTGTGCGTTACACGGTTCGCTACAGTTGGTAGCACAAGCAACCTTCGATAATCAAACCGATTAAGACCGATATGGGTAAAGGCTGACATGGCAAAACTAAATCAGGCCTTTTCGTCTGAAGATACCCGTCTTTACTTGTCTTTTCTTGCCAGTTGCGACTTAACGAGTTGATAGACCGGCTCAGAAAAAAGCAGTCCGACATGCCCAATACTGTCAACGGCGACATTGTTGGCCCACGGCAACTCAGCGCTCTCCGGCGGATAAATGAGATCATCGTTTCGGGTAAAGATAGAAAGTGTCGGCGGCGGCGGTTGTTCTCGTTGACATTCCAGCGCGGCGAGTTTGCGGAGCCAGGCGCTATTTTGTCGCATTTGTTTTACCGCCCTTCCGATTCCGAATGTGGCGAGTTTGGTGCCGTGGTGTGGAGAACCGAGCATCGTCAAGGTTAGGATGCGCGGCCGAAGTCGGTCGACCGCGTTGCTCGCGAGATAGGATCGAATGACCAGCCCACCCATGCTGTGGGCGACGATATGTATTTCTTCGGCGCCCGTCTCTCGACCGATTTGTTCGATGCGTGCGGCGAGCTGCGCGACGAAATGGTCGATGTCACCGAAAGGTGGCTCAAGATCGATCGCATAAACCGGCCCCAATCCATCACGAATTAGTCGGGCGCGAAATTGTACCCACATGCCGCGATTGGATAAGTAGCCCGGTATCAACAGGATTGGCGTGCCCGACAGCGATCCCGCAGGCTCCCTTCCCATGACCCCATCTGAAAATGGCTGACTCCAATTAAAGCTAATCAGCCTTGCACAAAACTCGCTCCACAGCGCAGGTATCGTAGTCCCCGAGCGTTCGTCGCGCTGCGCTTGTCGGCGCATGAGCGTCGCAACGGTAAAGCTAACGAGGACATGCGAGGCTCGCCATATGATTGCCACGACAATAATCGCAAACAGCGTGAATGCCGCGCTCATCCCCGAGCGCAGCAGCACCCAACTCAGTAACACATAGGCCAGCAACTCGGCCAAGAGAAGACCTCGAAGCCACCAACCCAGCACTAAAGCGGCCCCCAAATTTTGAGTACCCAAAGCACCAGCATCCCGGTGCCGATGGTCGCAAAAATGCTGCGCGTGCGAAACGCAATCAATGCCGCAACAAACGTGGCGATCACGCGATAAAGATTGATGACCTCCCCTGGCGCGATCTCGCGAAACAACACATCGGGCAAAATCAGTGCAGGTAGCACCGCCGCACCGACAAACTTCAGCCCACGCGTCAGCCAATGCGGAACCGGTGTGTCAGCAGGCAGAACAATAAACGATGCCCGCGCCAACAGCGTGACGACGCCCGCCCCCAGTACGGTGATGACACCGATCCAGTCCGCCGCGATACTCATGCCTTTCCCCTGGCGCGGGCTTCGTCGCGGTAGTCTAGCCAGCTCCCCACCACCACCCCCGTTAGCGCCGCCGCGATCAGGCCGAGCTTCATCGGCAAAGGGGTCGTGAAGTAAGCGGCAGTGGCAGCGGTGGCGGCGGTGACCCAATGTGCGCGAGTCTGAAGCGCCGGAAAAACCAACGCCAAAAACACCAGTGGAATAGCAAAATCGAGCGACCATTCCTTCGGCACCAACGTGCCCGCAAAGATCCCAATGGCAACCATGACATTCCACATCAGCCAAGTCGGTACAGCACCACCGATGAAATATGCGTCCACGTGCCGGTGGGTGCCGTCTCGCGAGAAGCGAGTATTGACGAGTGCAAACAAGTGGTCCGTTAGCGCGTAGGACATTATCCATCGACGTCCAATCGGCAACTCGCGAAAGAATGGTGCCAGCGCTGCCGAGTACATGACAAACCTTAAATTGACGACGAGCACGGTCGCCAAGACAATCAGAATTGGCGCACTCTGCACCATCAAGCCAATCGCGGCGAGCTGAGATGCGCCAGCATAGACAATGATCGACATTGCGAGCGCCAACCATGGATCCATGCCCGCAGCGGTCGATGCGGTACCGACAATTAGCCCGAATGGCGTCAGCCCAATTAGCGAGGGTAAGGCGTCTTTCGCGCCTTGGAGGTATGCCTGCCGCCGATTTTGCACCGCATTGAGTGAAACGTTGGTTGGAAGACGCCATTTTACGGGCTACCTAGGCACTTGCGCGGTTCGTGGCGCTGTGTGAGGTGGATTGTTGTCTGGCACGTGCCAAAATGTCGATATCCACAAACCCTGCCCATGCGACTCCTCGATGATGATTCTCTACGCAACCACGATCTTCATCTCAGCGTTCTTGCTGTTTTTGATCCAACCAGTCATTGCCAAGCAGATCCTGCCTTGGTTCGGTGGCACAGCGGCCGTTTGGACAACCTGTCTTGTGTTCTTCCAAAGCACCCTGCTACTAGGCTACTTCTACTCAGACTGGTCAACACGCAAACTCACGCCGCGTAACCAAGCCATCTTGCATGTGACGTTGATCGCCTTAACCCTGTTGTTGTTGCCGATCATTCCAGACGCCGCGTGGAAGCCCACCGGTGATGAGGAACCAACATTCAGAATCATTCTGTTGCTCGCCGCAACCATCGGTCTTCCCTATTTCTTGTTATCCACCACCAGTCCACTCATTCAGGCTTGGTTTTCGCGCAGTTATCCGGGGCAAAGTCCATACCGACTTTTTGCCCTTTCAAATCTAGCGTCGATGCTGGCACTGTTGGGGTATCCGTTTTTATTTGAGCCGAACATTGCCACCAAAAATCAGGCCATCGGTTGGTCACTGGGCTTCGCCACCTTTGCGGTATTGATTTCTGGTGCAGCTTGGTTCGCCCTCAAAACACAACGCGAAGTCGCCCCTGTTGCTGCGGCGATGGAGGCTGACGCAATCGCACCAACTTGGCGCGAGAAGCTCTTGTGGATCGCACTTTCCGGCCTCGGCTCGATCCTGTTGCTGGCGATCTCGAATCATCTGACGCAAAACATCTCGTCGATTCCGCTGCTCTGGGTCGTCCCGCTGGCGCTCTACCTGCTGACCTTCATTCTCACCTTCGACGGCAAGGGCATATACCAGCGAACACTCATGCTGCCCCTACTCGGCGTATTCCTCGTTGGCATGGCGTGGACACTTGCCGATTCATCGCTGCACTTCGAGCTGAAGTGGCAAATCGGTATCTTTTCCGCTGGGCTGTTTGTCGCGTGTATGTTCTGCCACGGTGAATTGGTCGAACGTAAGCCACATCCCAAATTCCTCACCCAGTTCTATTTGATGATTTCAATCGGTGGGGCGGTTGGTGCGGCGTTGGTCGGCATCGTGGCACCGCTTACCTTGAACGCCTACTTCGAACTCGAACTTTCGCTGATTGCACTCGCCGTGTTGGCCACGTGGCTCGCATGGGGGACGTGGTCGCGCGGACGTTATGCACCAACGTGGATGGTCTATGGTGCGAACGCCATGGGTGTCGTGGTGTGTGGATTTTGTATTGGGGCGACCGTGATGACCATGCGCAGCTACAACGATGGTGTTGTCTACCAAACGCGCAATTTCTACGGCACCTTACGCGTCAAAGAGTACCGTCCACCGGAAGTGCAGTATCGACGTCGTTCACTCATCCACGGTGCAATTTTGCACGGCGATCAATACATGGACCCGCCGTACAATCGGTCGGCCACCACCTACTACAAACCGAAGTCCGGCATTGGCCTGACGCTCTTGGCCCAAGAGCAGATTAACCCCGGTCAGCCTCGCCGCGTTGGGCTGGTTGGTCTCGGCGCGGGTACGCTAGCAACCTACGGCAACAAGGGTGACACATTCCGTTTTTACGACATCAACGCGGCAGTCGTCGAAATCGCCAAGCGCGATTTTACGTATCTGAAGGAGTCAGAGGCGCAAATTGAAGTGGCGCTGGGTGACGCCCGCCTGAATCTCGAACGCGAGTCCTCGCAAAATTTTGACGTGCTTGCCATCGATGCGTTTTCATCCGACTCAATCCCAGTACATCTCATCACGTTAGAAGCCCTCGACATCTACGCCAAACACATGAAACCCGAGGGCGTGATTGCGTTCCATGTGTCGAATCGATTTTTAGATCTAAAACCGGTCGTGCAGTTACTCGCCGAAAAACGTGGCTGGCACGCCGCGTGGATTCGTGACACCTACGAGGACGGCAGTACCAGCAGCGACTGGGTATTGTTGACGCGACATAAGCCGTTTTTACTCAGGCGAGACATTGTGGAATCGAGCTACGTGATTCCGCCGGAGCCGGGCTGGCGGGTGTGGACAGATGACTTTAACAACCTGCTGCAAGTCTTGAAATGAATTTTGAGACGTCAACAAGAAGCTGCCAGCCGTGCACCGCCCGCTGCGACGGTTGGGTGCGCATCAATGTCTTCGACCAACCGGTATTGCCGGGCAAACCGTGTCCACACTCGGCTGGCCCGCCGACAAAACACGGCGGCGGGGGTTGCAAAATTTACGCTGAACGTCCGCTCGATCCGTGTGTGAATTTCAGTTGTGGTTGGGTACGCGAGGCCAGTCATTTGCCGGCGTGGATGAAACCCAACGAAGCCAAAGTGATCGTGTTGCCTGCGTGGACCACCTGGCGCACCTTCCCCGTGGATTTGGCGTTGCCGGTCGGACCGATGGTGCCGCACAAAGCGTTGAAGTGGCTGCAGCAATATTCCAAAGAACAATTTCGCCCGTTGATTTATACCGAGCAGGAAGTTGACCGCAACGGCCATTTCACCGGTGAACAACGTGTATTGGGATTCGGACCACCGACCTTCCAGCAAGAAATGGTCGAACTGGTGCGCGATCGGAGACTCGGTTGACGGCGATGCAGCCACCTACCCTGACCGCGCTCTGGTCCCACCTGCCCGGCCATACACGGGGCTGGATGGCGTTTCATATCGTTGTTTTGATCAGTGTGGGACTATGGCTGGATGCCCGACTGGGTTGGACTGGCCAACACCTCGCCACCGCCTGGGCGCTCGGTGTGCTGGCGTGGTGTTACTGGCTGGGTCGGCGGCTCGAACGGCAGGTATTGGTGCTTGCGACGGTATTGTCAGCGGCAGGCGAAGTATTTTTGTCGCTGGTCTGGGGAGTGTACGACTACCAGTTTCATAACGTGCCGTTGTTCGTGCCTCCCGGCCATGCGTTGCTGATGACACTGGGGATCCTGGTCGCCCGCCGGTTTGTGCGTTCGAGTAGTGCGCTGGTCACTATCGTCACGGCTGCGGCACTGCTATGGGCGATCTACGTTGGCGTGACCGACACCGACCGCTACGGCGTGGCGCTATTTGGTTTGTATGCCGTGTGTCTATGGTTTGGCCTTGCCCGCCCGTTGTACGCAACCATGTTTGTGTTGGCGCTCATCATGGAGCTGTACGGGACAGCCATGGGAAATTGGGTTTGGGCATCGACCGCACCATGGGTGAACCTGTCGGCCGCCAACCCGCCGTTTTCAGCAGGCGCGTTTTATTGTGCGCTCGATCTGTTGGTACTCGGCATGCTGCATCGAATGCAAACACGGTCCAGCGAGTTAGCGGTGGAAGCAACTACAAAAGGCTAGTTCGCAGATGGGAACTTCTAAAAACCTACTGCGCGGGCGACTCTGTCAGTTCCGGTGCTCGCCGTACACTGGGTACGTGTCCGCTCCTCACTGCCAACTTCACCCGCTCGTGACGGTTTTTAGAAGTCGACCCAGATTGAAAAGTCCCCTATTGACGGGAATCTCGGAGCAATAATGCCTGAAGATGCCCGTCTTTATTGGAGTTTTGCTAACGGGAACTTCTAATTACCGACTGCGCGGGCGATGTTGATCAGTTCCCGTCTCAGAAAGGTCCGCGTTGGCTTACACGACGCATCGGATTTAGAAGTTCGGCTTGTTCGGGTCAGCAGAGTAAAATAACGACTCTTCCGGCCAAATTCGGACTGGCAACCCGATTGCGCCCCGTTCAACGATTTTGTATGTTCACCTTTGCTTTAGGCTACTAGATGTCCTTTGCTTCACTGAATCTCGCACCAGAAATCCTTCGCGCCGTACACGAACAGGGCTATACCGAGCCCACCCCGATTCAGGCGCAAGCCATTCCTGCCGTGTTGAATCGGCTCGACATCATGGGCTGTGCACAAACCGGTACCGGTAAAACAGCGGGATTTACGCTACCGCTGTTGCAACTGCTCGTTCCATTTGCCAGCAGCAGTACGTCTCCCGCCAAACATCCCGTCAGAGCGCTGGTGTTGACCCCCACGCGTGAGCTCGCCGCACAAGTTGAAGAGTCGGTTCGCACCTATGGCAAGTACCTTCCGCTGCGCACCGCGCTGCTCTATGGCGGCGTGGATATCAAGCCACAGATTAAATCGATGCAAGGCGGCGTGGAGATCGTCGTCGCGACGCCCGGACGCCTGCTTGACCACCTCGAACAAAAGAGCATCAATCTTTCGCAAGTGCAAATGCTGGTGCTTGACGAAGCCGACCGTATGCTCGACATGGGCTTCATGCCGGCCATCACACGTATTCTCGCGGCACTCCCGCCGATGCGTCAGAACCTCCTGTTTTCAGCAACATTCTCCGAAGACATCAAGAAGCTGGCCAACGGCTTTATGCGCAACCCGACCATGATCGAGGTCGCCCGTCGTAACGCGCCGGCAGAACTCGTGACGCATCAAGTTTATGAGGTCCCGGCCCTGAAGAAGCATGCCCTCCTCGCACACTTGGTCAAATCACGCGACATGCAGCAGGTGTTGATTTTCTGCCGAATGAAACGCGACGCAGATAAACTCGCGCGCCAATTGGTGCGGGACGGGTTGTCGGCAACGGCGATCCACGGCGATCGCAGCCAGTCCGAGCGCAGCCTGGCGTTAGATGAATTCAAGACCGGCAAAGTGAAGTTGCTGGTCGCCACCGATGTTGCCGCACGCGGCATCGATATTGACCAATTGCCGTTTGTCATCAACTACGAAATCCCGAATACGCCCGAAGACTATGTGCACCGCATCGGGCGCACCGGACGCGCAGGCTCGCCAGGTGAAGCAATATCGTTGGTCAGTCCAGAAGAAATGGACTACCTCCACAGTATCGAAAAACTACTCAAGCGAGAAATTACGCGGCTGCCGTTGCCACTACTCGGCGGTGATCGCGAAACGCGGCCTCCACGCGAACGTGAGAGTGGTTTCCAGCCCCGCAGCACCGCCTCGGCGTTGTCCGAAGAGGAACGACGAGAACGCAGCGAACAACGCCGTTTACGCGAAGCCAAGGATTCCGGTCGGACGCGGCGTGCACCCTTCCAGCCAATCGAGCGCACACCGAGCGTGACCCTGCCAAGTTACCCACACTTTGATTTCAGCAAGCCTTACGAGCCTAGTAAGAGTGAGCCAATCGTTGACACAGTCGCAGTCAAGCCAGCGCACCCCGGCAAGAACATACCTCGCCCCGTGGGCGCGTTGCTGGGACGAAAGAAAACCGGCAAGGTCTGATGCGCTCCGCGGGTGAAATCGGGCGCAAAAACTAACCTGAACATTTCATGCGCTGCTTTTGCGATGTTCACCGTGTCGGCTGTTGCTCACCCGACCTTGAGCACCAACTTCCCAAAGTTTTCGCCTTTGAAAAGCTTCATAAGCACCTCGGGGAAACGGTCGATACCCTCCTCAATGTGCTCTTTGGACTTCATCTTTCCTTCCTTGAGCCAAGCACCCATCGCAAGGGCAGCCTCCTTGTAACGCGGCGCGTAGTCGAACACAACGATGCCCTCCATGCGCGCCCGATTCACCAACAACGAGAGGTAGTTAGACGGGCCTTTGACTGGCGTGGTGTTGTTGTACTGCGAAATGGCACCGCAAATGACGATACGCGCGCGCAGATTGATTCGGGTCAACACAGTATCTAGAATTTCGCCGCCGACGTTATCGAAGTAGACGTCAATGCCGTTCGGGCACTCGCGCTTTAGTCCAACGCGAACATCTTCGTTCTTGTAGTCGATGCAGGCATCAAAACCGAGCTCCTCGACCGCGATGCGGCATTTCTCCGCGCCGCCGGCAATGCCAACTACCCGGCAGCCTTTGATCTTCGCCACCTGTCCCACCGTCGCACCGACAGCACCGGCAGCGCCGGATACCACCACCGTCTCACCGGCCTTCGGCTGCCCCGATTCGAGCAACCCGAAGTAGGCGGTCATGCCCGGCATACCCAGTACGTTCAGGTAGGTTGTCAGTGGCGCAAGATTCGGGTCAACCTTTACCCAGCCCTTGCCATCGGTGACGCAGTAAGTCTGGACGTTTGCCATTCCTGAGACGTAGTCGCCGGGGACAAACTTTGCGTTCTTCGATTCGAGCACTTGACCGATGCCACCCGCCCGCATCACATCACCCAGGCCAACTGGCTCGATATAGGATTTGCCTTCGTTCATCCAGCCACGCATCGCCGGGTCCAACGACAAGTAGAGGTTTTTGACCAACATCTGACCGTCTGTGATTGCAGGTAGCGGCTCATCGGCGAACTTGAAGTCAGCCAGCGTTGGTTCACCAATGGGGCGCACCATCAGTCGTACGGTATGGTTCAAGGTCATGTCGTTTCTCCGAGGTCGATTCAAACCGCTTAACAGTCGTTTTTATATGCGACGCAAAAAAAATAAAAAAGCCGGTGTGCGCACAAACGCACAACCGGCTCTGGGTGCAGCAAGTCGCTTAACTCAGGTGTGCGGCAACAAGCTTGGTCATTTCGAACATTGAAACAACTTTCTTGCCCCCGAACACGGCCTTCAGTTTTTCGTCAGCATTGATCATGCGGCGATTGACGGCGTCCTGGAGCTTGTTCTTCTTGATGTAATCCCAAAGCTTTTTGGTGACTTCAGTGCGTGGGATCGCTGTTGCGCCAACGACGGCTGCCAGCACGCTAGAAGGTGTCATTGGCTTCATGAAGGCTGCATTTGGCTTACGCTTTGCGGCTGGCTTCTTCGCGGCGGGTTTTTTTGCGGCGGGTTTCTTTGCTGCTGGTTTTTTTGCGGCGGGTTTTTTTGCTGCTGGTTTCTTAGCTGCTGGTTTCTTTGCGACGGGTTTCTTTGCTGCTGGTTTCTTTGCGGCGGGTTTTTTTGCTGCGGGTTTTTTTGCGGCCATGTACTTCCTCCAGTGTGTTGTCAAGGGCATCCCTGAAAATGCAGCGGTCGGATGTTGCAAGATGTCTGTCAAAACGAATTTGACGTTTCCATAGTGCAAATACGTACCACGGCGCAAATATAACGCATTCTTTTGTGCTGTGTGCAAGTGCTGATAGAGAATTTTGTTTGCGTTGATCGCGCGACTTTCATAGGGGAAAACAGATTTTTCCCAACCGCTTGCAACATCCAACACGCCGAATCACTTTTGGCATCTGTCAAAAATCGTCATTTTTCATAGTGAAGGGAAGTTTTCGTGATGTAATTTGGGCTTGAGAAATGAAATGAAGGAAAACGTTTTTCCCTATGAAAAACATGATTTTTTCTCAGTTAAAAATGACACCAACATGCAACTTTCGACTCTACTGATGCAACTCACTGCGCATTGTCCGTTCGACGAGATTGAGGCCGCGCATTTGACACAGACGCTGGCCTTTGTCAGTACGCACCCAGACAAATTTTGGCGGCGTAGCCTGCTGACAGGACACATCACCGCCTCCGCTTTTGTGGTGAATAAGGAACACTCTCATGCGCTGTTGCTGCATCACGCCGCACTCGGTAAGTGGCTGCAACCGGGTGGGCATGTCGATGATGCCGATAAAACGCCGCGACGAGCCGCCATGCGCGAAGCGATCGAAGAGACCAGTGCCGACATTGAACCAACCTCAATGACAGACGGCTCGGTTGAAACACTGTACGACGTTGATGTACACCCGATTCCGGCGCGCGACAAAAACGGCCAACGTGAGCCCGCACACCTGCACTATGATCTTCGCTACTTACTTATCGCCCGTCAGCAGCAGGTGAGGCTCTCGGACGAATCACACGACTTTCGCTGGCTGCCAATTGCACAACTCGCCGACGGTCGGATGGAGTCTGGCATCACCCGCATGGCGAGAAAACTTGCAAAGGCATAACCCAACATGGAACTCGCAGATATTCGCAAAGACTACAAGCTTGCCTCAATGGGTGAGCAAGATGTGTACCCTTCTCCATTCAAACAATTCGAGAAGTGGTTTTCGGATGCAGTCGCGGCGCAGGTAACCGAACCAAATGCAATGACACTAGCGACTGTCGACGCCGAAGGAAGGCCCGCGGCTCGAATCGTACTCATCAAAGATTTTGACGAGCGAGGTGCCTCATTTTTTACCAATTACACCAGTCGCAAGGGGGATCATCTCGCGGCGAATCCAAATGCGGCATTGGTTTTCTTCTGGCCAGAGCTCGAGCGACAAGTGAGAATGGAAGGTGCCGTCGAGCGTGTCAGCGCCGCCGAATCAGACGCCTATTACCGCGTCCGCCCAGTGGGGAGTCGCATCGGCGCTTGGGCTTCCCCCCAAAGTAAGGTGATCGACTCCCGTGAAACACTCGATGCGCGCGTGAGAATGTTTACCGAGCAATATGGCGATGCGCCGGTTCGTCCACCGTTCTGGGGCGGCTACCGCCTCGTGCCCATTGTCATGGAATTCTGGCAGGGTCGGGCAAGCCGATTGCATGATCGCATTCAATATCGCCGCTCAGCGACGGCAATTCAGGGTGCTGGTGCTTGGACGATTGAACGGCTGGCACCTTGAGTCGGTTGGTAGTAATTCGATAGTCGCCCCAAATATCGCGGCAGATTTGAGTTCGCGCGCAGGCGACTGAAAAACTGGCCATCCTCGGCTGTCGTCAATGGACTCAACAGCGTGCGTTCAAATGGCAACTGGAAACGACATGCCAAGAATCGCTTCGCGTCCTGCACTGTCGGCGGATTTTGCACGGGCGATGCCTGCCCGGTCGTTTTGCAAAGCGCGATATCCTTCATATCCCGCTCCATCTGCTCGGCCGATACCCATCCTGCAACATCGGTGAATTTCAGTTGCAGTGCGCGCTGTATCTTTGCCGAAATCTCCGAGACCGCCATTGGTGGAACGGTTGTTCCCGCGCAGTTGGGCGCGATTTGCTTGGCGCGGAACACCCGCTTGCCTGCGCCAACAGGCATCGGCTCGAGGTCTTTGCCCGGCCTGAGCGCTTCCATGATCGCGGCGTCACCATAGAGCGCTTCGCCACGGACAACAACCAACTGAATGCTTGCTTCTACGGCGCCAATCAAGTTTCGGTAGACCCCTGGCTCTCGATCATCAACCACCACCAAATCCGCCAAATAACCCGCCGCAATCTGGCCGAGCTGGCGTCCCCATCCGATCGCTGTTGCCGGATTGACCGTGACCATTTCAACGAGTTCGTCATCGGAAAATAGCGCGTTGAGCTGATGTTGGTTCACTAAATCAGCGACCTTTAATTCGCCCAGAATTGATTTTGAACCAGACGGCGTCCAATCCGGTGCGAGCGAAATCAGCACGCCTGCCCTTTTCGCCGCGGCGACGTCGACAGTTTGACCGTAGAGGATAAAGTTTGAGAGGGGCGACCAAACGAGCTTGGCGGCGGCAGCACCCATTTCATCGATCTGGGTGCGGGTCAGTCCTACGCCGTGTATGGCGACCAATTCGGGCCCGAGTAGGCCACTGCGCTTCACCGCCTCAAATTCGGCTGCCATGCGTGGCCCAACGCCTTCTGCAAGATGCAAGACCAAGGCTCCTCCTTTGCTACGCTCCTCACTCATGCGCTGCCACTCGCGAGCATCCCTACCAATATCAACTCTCGAAAACGTCGGATGATTGCTAACGCCGGCAGTTTCAATATTCCGCAAGAGACATTCTTCTTTTGCCGTCGGAAGTGTCACTCGGGCACCCTGTATTGATGTGGTTCCGCCAATCAACGCCTTAATCTCACCATACTTACCCACTTCGGTGCCAAGATTGAAATACTGGGGCGAAGTGAGCAACGTGTTCAGGTTTGTGATGCGACGCGCATAGGCCTCATCGTAGAACCGCCACTCATAACGATCTTTGTATTTTCGCTTAATCGGTAGCAGCGGATAGATCGCATATTCAGGGTGGTTATGCAGGTCGATCATCCCCGGATAGATGACGCCCTCAAGCCGAAGAACCTTTGCCGATCTCAACAAATCAGCAGCATCTCCTTCACTGGTACCGATGGTCGACTGCTTCGCGGCAAGCGCCAAATCCGCCATACCCTTCGCCACGGCGATGATTTTGCCCTGACGAATCCAAATCGCGCCCGGAGATAGGACATCCCGAGTCGCATTCATTGTGGCAACTTTTCCGATGATTACAAGGTCGCCTCCACCGCTGATCTCGTTTGCTAATCTTGGTTGCGCCGAGACGCTCGATATGTTCAGGACGAGCGCAGCGCTCGCAACGCAAAAAGCGCGGCGACTAAACGCGAAAATATGATGGTGGCACATCTTGATCTCTCCGTAATCTATCTCGACACTACACGATCATTCGCCCAAAACGATGGCACAAGAGGCTCATATCCTAGCCGATGAATCGCGCTTGCGATTATGCGGCGCAAATCCCTCGTAAACTGCGTCATTTAGCCGTCACGAAGCACGTCAGACATTCTTGAGTCAACAGATCAATCCCCCGCTCGTCGATCTTTTCGGCGAACCAATTCCCGCTGGGGCATCCGAATCTACTCGGGTGTCACGTCGATCTGCCGCGGCTGAAAAAAACCCGCGCTTGGCACCGGTGCCACCGAGCACTGCCGCCATTGAAACAGCAAAAAAGCTCCCAGCCGCCATTCGCCTTGGCACATCTTCGTGGTCTTTTCCAGGCTGGGAAGGCTTGGTCTACAACGGGCTATTTTCTGAAACCAAACTCGCGCGTGATGGTCTGCCTGCCTACGCCGCGCACCCGCTCATGAAAACAGTGAGCATCGACCGAACGTTTTATGCGCCGATCTCGGAATCCGACTTTGCACACTATGCGAGCCAAGTCCCGAACAGCTTTCGCTTTGTTGTCAAAGCGCCGATGGCCGTGACATCGAGCTACATTCGGAGTGAGACGGGTGAGTTCGCCGACAGCCCTTACTTTTTGAACGCCGACTATGCAATAGACGAGTTCATCGCGCCGGCCGCCGCCGGACTTGGTAACACAGTCGGCCCCTTGGTGTTTCAGTTTCCGCCGCAAGGTAAACGAGTCACCGCAAACCCTGATCCATTTATAAACCAGTTGTACCGATTTTTGTCGAAACTGCCGCCTGGCCTCGTGTATGCAGTCGAAGTTCGTGACGCACAACTGCTCACGAATCGATTTTTCAAGTGTCTTGATACCACTTCGTCACGATTTTGCGTGGCAAGCCATGCAAAGATGCCTACTCCCGCAGCGCAAATTGCGTTGATGAACAAGGAAATGCCGGTTGGCGACTTTGTCTGCCGGTGGTCGCTCCACGCAGGCTTCCGGTATGAAGACGCAAAGTCTCGTTATTTTCCATTCAACAAACTAGTTGACGAGGATTACGCTAGCCGGGCGGCGCTCGCCACTGCTGCCGCATCGGCCGCTCGTCAAGGCTACGCAAGTTTCGTGACTATCAATAACAAGGCAGAAGGTTCGGCACCACTTTCGGTTGAAAGGCTTGCCGAGGCCATCGTACTTCACCTCGACACAGGTACCTAAGCGGCCATGGGCTTACTTAAAAAGTTATCGTCTTGGCTCAAAAGAGCGGTGCCCATCATCGACGAACAACTCTGGAATAACGCAACGCACCGCTATGGCTTTATGACCGGTCTTTCCCACGAGGAAAATCGCCGCTTGCGGCTCATTGCCTCGGATTTTTTGTCGCGAAAATCGCTCGTTGGTGTAGGTGATTTTGTGCTGACGCCGATCATGAAGGTCGAAATTGCGGCGCAGGCATCCATCTTGATTCTTGAGCTAGGCGTGGATTATTACAACGGTTGGTCCGACGTCATCGTGTATCCGGGCGAGTTTCGTCCAGCGCGGGAGCTTGTTGACGAAATTGGTGTCGTACATCTCACGCACGACCCATTGGCGGGCGAAGCTTGGTTAGGCGGGCCGGTCATTCTGTCGTATGAAGACGTGGCGTGCGTTGGTACCAATGACGCGATTGCAGGATTTAACGTGGTAATCCATGAATTTGCGCATAAGCTGGATATGCTCAATGGCGACGCCAATGGATACCCGCCACTCTCCAAAGGTATGTCAGCGGCGGAGTGGCAGCTCACCTTTAAGACCGCCTACCTGCGCTTTTGTGAACAAGTTGATATCGCTGACGCACGCGCCGTGGAGGATAGCGGCGCGATGTTGGAAAGCCTCGCGCTCGATCCGTATGCGAGTGAAAGTCCGGCTGAATTTTTCGCCGTTGTTTCAGAGGCCTTTTTCGAAACGCCTCAGCGCATTCAGGAGAACTTTCCCGATGTCTATCGTTTACTCACGCAGTTTTACCGGCAGAACCCCGCGCAACGGCAACTGCGTCAAGACGCTCAAACAATTAAAAGATTTTGAAGCCCTCGGCGCGCCTAATGTCGCGCAAGAGCCGGGCTAGAGGAACAAAACTGCTGGAAAAACGGTGACCGCCAACACAATCAAGAACCACTCACACTTCCACCGTTTTAAGTGACCAGTGTAGTAAAGAATGATGCACAGAACGGCAAAAACGTAAAAAATTGCAAGCAGCATGAGTTCTCCTTGATATTGGTGGACTCCCTTCCACCCAGATTCGGCAGAACAATAACACAACTATCCCAACAACAAGAGTCCGGCCTAGGTTTTTTCCCTATATCGCGTCATTTCCAGACTCGCCTGTCCTGATTCGAACAGCCTGCTCGACCGGCAGTACAAAAATTTTACCGTCGCCGATTTTGCCAGTGCGGGCTGCCTTAATGAGTGCATCGATCACCTTGTCAACCAATTCATCGGCAACCACGACTTCGACTTTAACCTTCGGTAAAAAATCAACCGTGTATTCGGCACCACGATACAGCTCCGTGTGCCCTTTTTGCCGCCCAAAGCCCTTGACCTCCGTGACAGTCAATCCCGAACAGCCTAATCCAGTTAGCGCTTCACGGACTTCATCTAACTTGAACGGCTTAATGACTGCTTCAATTTTCTTCATCGGCTCCTCCAGAGAATTCTTTAGTTATTTGGGCCAGTACTTCGATGTGATCGGGTAGCGCCAATCTTTGCCAAAGCCACGACGCGTTATCTTAGCGCCAACCGGACTCTGGCGCCGCTTGTATTCGTTGATTTTGAGCAGGCGTGTGACGCGGCTTACGTCGGCCTCGGCAAACCCTGCCGCTACGATCTCGGCTGGCGCCATATCCTGCTCCACATACATTTCAACAATTTGATCGAGCACGGCGTACGCGGGGAGCGAATCTTGATCCTTTTGGTCGGGACGAAGCTCAGCCGATGGCGGCCGCGTAATGACCCTGTCAGGAATCACGCGCGACTGCGCGTTGCGCCACCGACACAGTTGGTAAACCAACGTCTTGGAAACGTCTTTAAGAATCGCATACCCGCCTGCCATATCGCCATATAGGGTGGAGTATCCAACCGCCATTTCGCTCTTGTTGCCCGTTGTCACGACCATCGCACCAAACTTATTCGACAATCCCATGAGCATCGTTCCTCGCACACGCGCTTGAATGTTCTCCTCAGCCGTATCCTCCGGGCGTCCAATAAAAGCACCAGCCAGCGCCCGCTTGAAGGCGTCAAACACAGGCGTAATCGCAATTTCGTCGTAGGCGACGCCATGAATTGCCGCCATTTCGCGTGAGTCGTCCAATGAAATCTGTGCGGTGTACTCGGATGGCATCATCACTGCGCGCACGCGCTTGGCACCAAGCGCATCGACCGCGATGGCGAGCGTGAGCGCGGAATCGACGCCACCAGACAATCCCAGCAACACGCCCGGAAAAGCGTTCTTATTGACATAGTCTCGCAGCGCCACGACGAGCGCTCGATAGACACTTTCTTCGTGCTGAAGTGGTGGGTGAATTTCGCCAGACAATCGACCGTTTGCAAACGTCACAAGTCCGAGTGACTCTTCGAATTGTCGATCCTGATATCCGACAGCGCCATCCGCATTGATGCCAAAAGATGCCCCATCGAAAACGAGCTCGTCTTGTCCTCCAGTCCAATGCGCATAAAGAATTGGCACCCCAGATTCGGCGACGCGCTTTTTGACCACCTCATATCGAGTCTCAAGTTTTTGCATATCGTAGGGCGACGCATTCGGTACAACGATAATGTCTGCGCCTGCCTTTACCGCTGCAGCGACCGGCTGCGGGAACCAAACATCCTCACAGATGAGTACGCCAATCTTGGTGCCGTCCAACTCAAATACAAACGGCTTGTGCCCGGTTTCGAAGTAACGCTTTTCGTCGAAAACTTGGTAGTTAGGGAGCCGTTGCTTCAAGTAGCTATGGACAATTTTGCCCTTGCGTATCAATGAAGCAGCATTAAACAATCGATCCGGCTCGCCTTCAGCACCGGGCAGGACATGCGGGTGCCCCACAATCATCGCGATGCCATCTACCTTGGCACATAGCGCCATGAGCGCATCACTACATGCGAGGCGAAAGTCGCGCCGAAAGAGTAAGTCCTCAGGGGGATAGCCACACAAGCCCAGCTCAGGCGTCACGATAATGGCCGCGCCAGCATCGCGCGCGCGCGCCGCTTCTTCGGCGAGCCGATTAACGTTGCCGACCAAATCCCCCAAGACAAGATTCACCTGGGCGACTGCAATTCTAAGAGGAGGCAGAGATACCGAAGACCGAGATACAGGGGACTGAGATACAGGAGACTGAGATAAGGACATACGCGACTCCGAAAAAACCCAACAAAGGTGAGTTGGGTCGATTATCCTAGAAACGCCAGTTGAACGGGTGTGACCCGATTGGGAGAATGTGGCAGACCGCCAAACCCAAGAAGGGACGCGGTGTTTCAGGCATTTCTCGCGGCCAACTGCTGTTTTTCGCCTGAATATTTGACCACGCACCCACTCACCCGCTTTCGAACACGCCCCCATGAAATGTTCAGGCTAGGGTTATAGTTTGCAGGACGCAGATCGCTCCAATGCGTCTCCGCCCTTCCCTAATCTTCTGTTCAACAGACGCATCTGATGCACGAATACAATATCGAGGTCATCGAAAGCTTAGCGGGGATTTCCCCACTTGAGTGGGATGCCTTGACCGACAATAATCCGACGCTTAAATACGCGTGGATTCAATCGATGATTGATAGCGGCTGCACCGCAGCCGGAACCGGGTGGCTGCCGCAGTTCATTGTGTTGCGGCGACTGGTCAACGGCCAACACTCGCTAACAGGCGCGATTCCCTTGTATATGAAGGGTCACAGCTACGGCGAATACGTTTTCGATTGGGCGTGGGCTGATGCTTATCATCGCGCCGGACTAAGCTATTACCCCAAACTTCTGGCGGCTGTTCCCTTCACGCCGTGTACTGGGGCACGACTGCTGGCGAAAACAGAACACGATGAGGATATTTTGCTCAACGCGCTGCTCGATATCGCGCAACAATCTGATGTGTCATCGCTCCACGTACTATTTGCGCATCAGCGGCAGCAAAACAAACTGCTCGCGGCCGGACTCATGCCGCGACAGGCCGTACAGTTCCATTGGCGCAACAACGGCTATCGCAGTTTTGACGACTTCCTATCGCGCATGAGCCATGACAAGCGCAAGCGCATCAAGCAGGAACGCAAGCGTGTGCGCGAGTCAGGCGTTGAACTGCGACGCTTGAACGGGTCAGAACTCACGACAACGCATTGGGACTTTTTTACGAGTTGCTACGACGCAACTTACCGAGCGCACCACTCAACACCTTACCTTAATCGACAGTTCTTCGGGCTCATCGGGACTCTCATGCCTGAAAACGTACTAATGATCATTGCCGAGCAAGCCGGTGAGCCCATCGCGGCAAGCCTGAATTTGGTCAGCGAGACGACCTTGTATGGTCGTTACTGGGGAGCACTTTCATTTGTGTCCGGGCTACACTTCGAGACCTGTTACTACCAGACAATTGAATACTGCATCGAACGTGGCCTAGCGTTGCTGGAGGGCGGCGCACAGGGGGAACATAAGCTCGCGCGCGGATTTGTGCCAGTTCAGTGTGGCTCGGCACACTTGATCAAGGACAGTCGTTTCTCGAGCGCGGTTGAAGATTTTTTGCGGCGCGAATCGAACGGCATTGAGCGATATGTGGATGAATTGAATGAACATCAGCCCTTCAAATCGGTTGAAATGACAGCGGGCGACGCGTGAAACATTCAGGCTAGTCGCGCTGTTGCGCTTCAGTATCAGCGAGTAGCAACAACAGATTTTCCTGCGCGGCGTTTCGCGTGCGCACCGACTTTGGACGCAACAACTGGTAGGCGCCATCGCCATTCATTTCCCACGCCTCCACGTTATCTTGTAGATAGGCCGTAAGTCCCTCATCAATGACCCGGCGCTTTAATTTTCTATCTTTCACCGGGAAACACAGCTCGATGCGACGAAAGAAATTTCGCTCCATCCAATCTGCACTCGATAACATGACGAGCGGATCGCCACCGTTGCCAAAATACATGACGCGCGTATGTTCGAGGAAACGCCCCACGACTGATCGAACGCGAATATTCTCCGACAGACCTTTCACGCCTGGCCGTAGCGCACATACACCGCGCACGATGAGATCAATTTTAACACCTGCCTGTGAGGCACGATAGAGCGCTTCGATGACCATCGGCTCAACCAGCGAGTTGAGCTTGGCGATAATTCGACCGCCAGTTTTCGCAGCGACGGGCTTGGAACCTGCGCGTACCGGCTTAGACGGAACCGCGAACTTGATCTCTTGCTCGATCGCAGACATGACACCTGCGTGTAGCGTGAACGGCGATTGCCACACCTGCGAAAGCTTGGTGGCCCGACCGAGACCAGTGAGTTGCGTAAACACCTCATTCACGTCAGCACAAATTGCCTCATTTGCCGTCAGCAATCCAAAGTCGGTGTACAGCCGCGCCGTTCGCGGATGGTAATTGCCGGTCCCTAGGTGCACATAGCGACGTAGCACATGCTTGGTGCTCTCTTCATCTGCTAATTCGCGCCGGACGATAAGAGCCATCTTGGCATGTGTTTTATGCCCGACGACACCATAGACAACGTGCGCCCCGACCTCTTCGAGCTTTGCGGCCCAGTTAAGATTTGCTTCTTCGTCAAAGCGTGCCATCAACTCGACCACCACGGTGACTTCTTTGCCGCGCTTGGCCGCATCAATCAGCGCCTCCATGATGATGGAATCTGTCCCGGTCCGATAGACGGTTTGCTTGATGGCAACGACGGCTGAGTCCTTGGCCGCTTGCTGGATGAATTCAATCACCGGCGTGAAGCTCTCATATGGGTGATGCAGGAGAATATCCTGCTTCTTCAGCGCGTCGAACACATCCTTTCCCTTAGCGACCTTGTGCAAAACCTTGGGCAGTCCAGGTACAAATGGTCGAAATTTCAATTCAGGCCGCGAGACTTGGTCGGCGACATTCATTAGTCGCACCAGATTTACCGGCCCATTGACGCGATATAGATCCGCTTCCGTGAGATCGAACTGCGTCAGCAGAAACTGCACCATATCCTCTGAACAATTGTCCGAAACTTCTAGTCTTACCGTATCACCGAGATGGCGCTGCGGTAATTCCCCCTGTAGCGCAAGCCGCAAGTTTTTAACTTCTTCTTCGTCAACGAAGAGATCTGAATTGCGCGTCACACGAAATTGGTAGCAACCCAGCACTTCCATGCCCGAGAATAGTTCGCCGACATGCGCGTGAAGGATCGAGCTGAGGAAAATAAAATCGTTCTCGCCGTCGGTCACTTCTTGCGGCAGCTTGATGACGCGCGGAAGCACCCGTGGGGCCTGAACGATTGCGCGTTGCGAATCGCGTCCGAATGCGTCGCGCCCGGAAAGTTCAACGGCAAAGTTGAGGCTCTTGTTGAAGACGCGCGGAAATGGATGCGAAGGATCAAGCCCAATCGGCGTGAGCACGGGCATCATTTCACGAAAAAAATAATCTTTCACCCATGCCTGTTGTTGCAGCGTCCATTGGGCGCGACGAATAAAGCGAATCCCCTCGGTGGCGAGGCTAGGGAGAATGTCATCGTTCAACAGCGTGTATTGCGTTTCGACAATCGCGTGTGCCGCCGTGACAATTTGGCGGAAGGCCTCTTTTGGCGTCCTGCCGTCGGCAGAGCGAGTCGACGATCCAAGCTTCATCTGTTCTTTGAGTCCGGCAACGCGGATTTCGAAGAATTCGTCCATGTTTGAAGATACGATGGACAAAAATTTAAGACGTTCCAATACTGGAACCGACGTGTTCTCCGCTTGGGCAAGCACCCGACGATTGAACGCGAGCATCATCAACTCTCGGTTCAAGAACTTGGCCGAGCCCCGGGAGGAAGTGCGTGCAGTCACCACAGTATTGCCTTGTTTTGGTTTCTTGGGTTGGGCCACCATATTTGAAAAGTATTACAGGTTTTTGACTGTAGCGCTAAAAGGATCGGCCAGCGTCGCGTGCGATACTGCGTGCTTATAAAAAATGATCGCAAATAATGTCACTGTCAACTCTCGCCGCTGTTGACCTCGGCTCCAACAGTTTCCATTTACAGATTGCCCGCGTCGTCGACAACGCGCTCTATCCTCTCGATTCACTGAAAGAAACAGTGCGCTTAGGCGCGGGCATCACCGCCGACAAGAACATTGACTTAGCCACCGCTCAGCGCGCCTTTGCGACCCTGAAACTGTTTGCCGAACGGCTGCGTGGCATGTCTAAAGACCATGTGCGTGTGGTGGGAACAAACGCCCTGAGGGTGGCAAAAAACGCGCATGACTTTGTACGCGAAGCCGAGTCTATTTTAGGTTTCCCGATTGAAGTCATCGCTGGCCGAGAAGAGGCGCGCCTGATTTATGTCGGTGTCGCGAAGAGCTTGCCACCGGCCTCACATAACCGACTCATTGTTGATATCGGCGGCGGATCGACCGAATTCATTATCGGGTACCGGCTAAAACCCAAAATAATGGACAGTCTTTATATGGGGTGCGTGAGTTATTCGGCCCGCTATTTCGCGGAGGGCGAAATCGACAAACGCTTTTTTAAGGAAGCACAGCTTGCGGTGCGCAAAGAACTAGAACAGATCCGCAGCGGCTTTTTGAAAGAGGGTTGGCGGGAGTGTTATGGCTCATCGGGGACCGCCAAGGCGTTAGCGGGCATCATCAGCGATGCCGGATTGTCCCGCGGAACCATCACCCGAGAAGGGTTGGAATGGCTACGCGACCGCACCATCAAGGCCGGGAATTTTGAGAAACTTGGTCTTGCGATTAAGCCCGACCGAATTCCGGTACTCGCAGGCGGTTTAGCCATCATGCTCACGGTCTTTGAGGAGCTCGATATTGAGGAAATGATCACTGTCGACACGGCTCTTCGCGATGGCGTCCTGCACGACATGCTTGGGCGAGCGCATCACAGCGACGTTCGCGAGGCAACCGTGGAGCAGTTTGGGCGTCGGTATCACGTTGACTATGCACAGGCTGATCGCGTGCGGGGGCTTGCGCTCTATTTTTTTGATCAAATTCACACCACGCCCGTGACCGAATTCGACCAGACTTTGCAACACAATTCTCGTCAGCGGGTAAATTGGGCAGCGCGGCTGCATGAACTTGGGATAACGATCGCGCAAGCCGGTTTTCACAAACATTCTGCCTACGTATTGGCCAACGCTGATATGCCTGGGTTTTCTAAACGCGAGCAGGCCGCGCTCGCTCGGCTGGTGCTCGCGCAGCGCGGGAAGCTCGCAAAGATTGTCCCAGATACCGGTATCGGTGAAGACTTCGTCCGTGAGGCGCTTTGCCTGCGACTGGCCGTGTTGTTATCCCGCAGTCGTCGTGCGATCTCGACCAAGCTGTTTCGATTAGCGCGTAGCGAGAAGGCGGAGAAGGCAGAGAAGGCCGACAAAGTAGAAAAGTATGTGCTTCGAGTGGATCAACCGTGGCTCGCCAACCATGACCTCACCGACTATGAGCTAGGCCAAGAAGTCGCCGAATGGCGCTCGATTGGTATCGACCTATCTGTTGGTCGGCCTGAATCCTGAAGCAGATATCGCTCGTTATTTACCCAGCAACATCTCTGCGGTCACCATTCCCTTGAGCGCTGTTTGTGCGACGCCATTGCGCTCACGCACCTCGAACCACCACATCGCCCCCTTCTTGATGCTGACATAGCCCGCAGCACCGTCGATCAAGTGCGCGGCGACCATCCCTAAGGTCGGCTGATGCCCCACGACAATGACTCCACGGCGAGCGCCAGCAAGTAATGCCGAATCCCAACCAGCCGCAGCGAGCACTTGGTCTGGCGTAGCGTCAGGCGCAATCTTCGCCTCTGTTGTAAATGATCGTCCGAGAGCGCTGGCCGTCTGCTGCGCCCTATTCGCCGGGCTTGCCAGGATTTCCCAACCTTCCCAGCGACCACCGATTTGGGTATCGAACCACCTCGCCATGGCGTGCGCTTGCCGCCTCCCCCGTGCGGTCAGATTTCGCGCCATGTCGGACTGGGCGTCGTCTTCCGCCTCTGCATGGCGCCAAAGTACGAGTTCCATTGGAAGTTAAGCTCTCATCAAGTGATTGATTGCACCAAAATAGGACGGTGTCGCCTGCGATTATGCCCAGTTAAGGTACTCTCAATTAAATAGGCAGTTCAAAACGCGCCGAAAACCAGTAAACTAAGAAGTGAAATGTGCGTGCGCATTTTGTGTCTGGTCTGTAGGCACTGCTTGTCCCCTCCCCTACGGATTGGGGAAACAAAAGAACAAACTCAACGCCATTAAATTAAAGTTTTACATCAATACGAGGAGCTCCACTCATGATGAATCTGAAACACCTATCTAAACTTGCCGCTGCCTTGATGTCCAGCGCACTGCTCGTCGCCCCCGCGATGGCGCAGGAATTAACCGGTACATTGAAAAAAATCAAGGAGAGCGGCACCATCACCATTGGTCACCGCGAAACCTCCATTCCGTTCTCGTACTTGGATGACAAGCAGCAGCCAATCGGATACTCGATGGATCTGTGTATGGCAATCGTCGAGGAAGTCAAAAAGACGTTGAACATGCCGGCGCTGGCTGTGAAGATGAACCCGGTCACCTCGCAGACCCGCATCCCGTTGATGGCGAACGGCACCATCGACCTCGAGTGCGGTTCGACCACCAATACCTTGAAGCGTCAAGAGCAGGTTGACTTTGCGCCAACCACCTTTGTCACCGGCACCAAGCTGGTGGTGAAGAAGTCGTCCAAAATCAAGAGCTACAAAGACCTCAAGGGCAAGACCGTTGTTGTCACTCAGGGAACCACCAACGAACGCGTGATCAAAGCGCTGAACGACGCCGAAAACCTTGGCATGAAGTTCCTGGCGGCCAAAGACCACGCTGAGTCATTCTTGACCGTTGACACCGGCCGTGCTGCTGCATTTGCCATGGACGACGTCCTGCTTTACGGTTTGGTCGCCAGCTCTAAGAAGCCGGCTGACTTTGCCGTGGTTGGTGACTATCTGTCCTATGACCCATACGCGATCATGCATCGTCGCAACGACGCTGACTTCGCGCTGGCGGTGAACCGCGCCTTGTCTGCCCTGTTCCGTTCGGGCGACATCAACAAGATCTACGACAAGTGGTTTGTCGGCAAGCTTCCTAGCGGTTCAACAATGGGTATGCCAATGAGCCCGTTGCTCAAATCTGCATTCCAGAGCCAGGCACTACCAGAGTAAGTGAACAGTCAAATATTTGCGTCCGGTAGCAAGCGCGCAAGTATCAAGTAAGATAAGGGGAATCGAGTGATCGATTCCCCTTTTTGTTGCATCGACACGGCAAGGGGCTGTCGGTGGTCGGCGTACATTGGAAACAATACAGCAGGTGTAAGCAATGTTTGGGGTAGCGGGTAGAGGGTAGAGGATGGCGTGTGAGGCGGGTTCGCGTCCACGCGCATGTCCACATCAGTCCATCAAAAAGCTAAGGGAGACGTCGCACAATGGAATGGAAATTTTTTCTGGAACAAGCGCCTTCGGGAGGCATGACGTACCTCGGCTGGCTGGGCTCGGGGGTGATGTGGACGTTGTTAGTGTCTATCTGCGCTTGGGTCATCGCGTTTTCGCTTGGCTCAGTTCTCGGTATTCTGCGCACCACCCCGCTGAAGTGGCTTAACCGCGGCGCGACAATTTACGTCGAAATCTTCCGCAATATCCCGCTCTTGGTGCAGATGTTCCTCTGGTACTTTGTGATGCCGGAACTGCTGCCGACAAGTATGGGCGACTGGCTCAAACAGACCTACCCCAACTTGATCACGCTGCCCTTCGCACAGTTCAGCCTGTGGGAATTCACCGCTGCGGTGATGTGTCTCGGTCTCTACACCGCATCAAGGGTAGCAGAACAGGTTCGCTCCGGTATCCAGTCGTTGCCGAAAGGGCAGACCAACGCCGGCTTGGCGATGGGTTTCACACTTCCGCAGGTTTACAAGTTCGTGATCTTGCCAATGGCGTACCGTCTCATCATTCCGCCGATGACGTCCGAATTCCTGACCATTTTTAAGAACTCCTCAACCGCGCTCACCATTGGCGTACTGGAGCTAACCGCCCAGGCTCGCCAAATCAACGAATACACCTTCCAGACCTTCCCGGCCTTCACCGCCGCGACACTGATCTACGTCGTGATCACATTGACGGTCGTGTTTGCGATGCGTTTGTTGGAGAAAAAAGTGGCTGTACCCGGCTTTGTCTCACAGGGAGGACACTGATCATGGGAGATTTTGACTACAAAATCATCATCAACAATCTCCCGTTCCTCTGGGACGGCTTGTTGCTGTCACTCAAGTTATTCTTCATTGCCTTAGTCGGCGGCATTTTCTTCGGCACCCTACTCGCGCTCGCACGGCTGTCGAGCTGGCGCATCCTGTCCTACACGTCGGCTGGCTTTGTGAACTTGATCCGCTCGATCCCCTTCATCATGGCGATCTTCTGGTTCTATTTCCTCACGCCAATGTTGGTCGGAAAAATCACCGGGCAACAGGGTGAGGCCGTCGGCCCATTCACCTCCGCCATCGTCGCATTTATCATGGTGGAGTCCGCCTACTACTCAGAGATTATTCGTGCTGGTATCCAGTCGGTTCCGCGTGGTCAGCCTTGGGCAGCGTATGCACTTGGCATGAATTATTGGCAGGCGATGGGGCACATTGTGCTGCCGCAGGCGTTCCGAAATATGCTGCCGATTATGCTCACGCAAGCGATTATTTTGTTCCAGGACACATCGCTCGTTTACGTCGTCGGCCTCAAGGATTTCCTCGGCGCGGCGAGTAAAGCCGGGCAGATATCGGGGCGTATCGTCGAGTTGTACATCTTTGTGGCGATCGTTTTCCTGATCATCTGTTTCGGCGCTTCGCGGCTCGTCAAATACTTGCAAGCCCGCATGGATGCCGGCCGCGTCTGATCCCACCCCACACTGCATGGGGCGTCTGAACGTCCCGCTCCAACCAAACATAGAAGCGATAGAGGATAAACATGGCAATGATCGAAATTAAAAACGTCAGCAAGTGGTATGGAGAAAAACAGGTGCTAGTCGATTGCACGACCCAAGTTGCCAAAGGCGAAGTGGTGGTCGTCTGCGGACCGTCCGGCTCAGGCAAATCAACGTTGATTAAAACAGTGAACGGCTTGGAGCCGTTTCAGAAGGGCGAAATTTTGGTAGACGGCGTATCGGTCGGTGACAAAACCGTTGACCTCGCCAAACTTCGCTCGCGGGTGGGCATGGTGTTCCAGAACTTCGAATTGTTTCCGCACATGAGTGTGACCAAAAACCTTGTCATCTCGCAGACCAAGGTATTGGGTCGTAGCGAAGATGAGGCGCTCGATAAAGGGCTGAAGCTGCTTGACCGCGTGGGACTCATCGAACACAAAGACAAATTTCCCGCACAGCTCTCTGGCGGCCAGCAACAACGTGTTGCCATCGCGCGCGCGTTGTCCATGGACCCGATTTGTATGCTGTTCGATGAACCAACCTCCGCGCTCGATCCGGAGATGATCAACGAAGTGCTCGATGTGATGGTTGAGTTGGCGAAAGAAGGCATGACCATGATGGTGGTGACGCACGAGATGGGTTTTGCCAAAAAAGTGGCGAACCGCGTCATCTTTATGGAAAAAGGCGGCACGATCTTGGAGGATTGCACCAAGGATGAGTTCTTTGGTTCGCCGCGTAAACAACGCACCCAGGACTTCCTGTCGAAGATTCTTCACAATTGACCCTCGCTGAATAGGCGAAGGTCAAAGGCAAATGCAACCGCCGATGGACGCAGATAAAGTCAAAGGCGCATCGGCGTGATACGCGGAATTTGTCTTGCATGCAGCGCTGAGGTAACGAGTTCATAAATTAGAGTTTGTTTTCGCTTTCATCTGCGGTTTCGTTTGATTGCCCTCAGCCGGTCGGCGTTTGGTGTTGATACCGCGATTTGCCTTGGAGATGGCCGCCAATAGGCGTGTTTTCACTTCGCGCAAAGGGCATGCTGCTCATCCGTCTATTCGGCATGTCGGTCGCTGCCAAACGGATGTCTTTGCTACAGACTTATCAAATTCACCGAGCCTATACGGTGGTGCCAGCCCGGGGCTTGCGCCCACAAAAAGTAAACATTTTGTTTACTGTTCGGGCAATAGTATGGTAAATTTTTATGCTTTTCCTCCGAAATGAAGGAATAGTCCCAATGGGCGCAAGCGACGATTGATCTGCATGGTGAACGATGGATCGGGGGCTCGACCGATTTGGGCTTAACCTTAACGGCGAGCTACAGACTGGAGGTGAGTTTTCCGAAAGGCTGGCTGAGGTCAACTCGTTAGCAATTTTCAGCATTTTTTCAGGCAAGTTAGACAGTCACCTATTGGAAAGTGACAGAAAATGATGCGGACGCACACGACGCAACACCAAGACTTTGTGGAATGGGAAAGCCGACAAACTTTGGTGCAATCTACGGTCATTCCTCCGCATGGCCCGCTTGCTTCAGGCGCACCAGCAACTGCACAATTGCTGCATGGTGCCGAAAACCACTGCAACTATTGGCCTTTGTTTGATGAGCTTTGTGTTCCAGTCGTCTGGGCACGGGGTGCCGAGATTGTCGAAGTTAACGATGCGCTTTGCAGCTGGTTGGGCTATGAGAATGGGCGATTGGCGGGTGCGCCGTTGTGCCAGTTGGCTCCGAGCAAAGAATGGCGTAGTACCTCAAGCCCGTGGCATGCAATCGCTGCGTCCGAATCAGTGGTCAAGGCTGTGGTTGGTATCTCTGATGCTGCCGGCACGACATGCAGGGCGACCGTGACCTCATTCTCGATGAGTGGGCAATCTCCGTATGATCGCCTGTTGCTCCTGCGCCCCGCGCACCGCTCAGAGATATTTGCGCGGGATTTAGCCCAGCAGTCGGCGCTCGCCTACGAACTCGCGGCAGTCGAAGCGCGCGAGCGGCGCAAAATCGCTAATGGATTGCATGACGAAATTGGACAGGTGCTTGCCATCATCGGTCTAAAACTGGCGGCGCTAGGCACCTCATCACGACACAACGAGATCGCAGACCAGGTCAGGGAGCTTCTCTCTTTCGTTGCACAAGCCCAGCAGGCGACCCGCTCGGCGACGTTTGAGCTGAGTTGCCCTGTTCTTCAACAAATGGGGTTGCAATCTGCCATTGAAAACCTCGCAGAGCGGCTGAATGGTGTTGCCGGTATTTCCATCTCTGTGCATGGTGTTATCTTAGCCACGGCAATCCCAAGACCTAGAGCTGAGGTGGCATTCCGCATTGTACGCGAGCTACTAATGAATGCCCTTAAGCACTCGCGAGCACGTCGCGTCTGGATCGATATCGCGCAGCGCGGTGCCGAATTGTGTTTTGCGGTTGTTGACGATGGCGTCGGCATGCTGGGGCAGATGAACCGCCCGAACCAAACCGGTGGTTATGGTCTCCACAACGTTGAAGCGCAAATACAAGCGGTTGGTGGGTGGTTAGCGCTGTCGCCGACAGCCTCTGGTACCCACATCGAATTTGCCTTACCTCTTAGCCGCATCGCGCCTTGCAAGGTTTTGTAGCCTTCGCTCGATTTTTTCCACCGTTCTCAGAAAACACTCATGAGCATTCGTATTGTATTGGCAGACGACCATCAGCTAATGCGCAGCGGCCTCGCAGCGTTGCTCCGAAAGGACGAGGACTTTGAATTGATTGGTGAAGTTGGCGACGGCATTAGTGCGGTCAAAATGGTCAGACAGTTGCAGCCAGATATCCTAGTGATAGACCTTTCCATGCCGGGCATGAACGGCGTCGAGGCCATTGGCCGTATCCAGTCCGACCTGCCGGCGGTTAAATGCATCTGCCTCTCCGTACACAACGAAAGCCGTATGGTGCTCGCCGCATTGGATGCTGGCGCGACCGGCTACGTACTCAAGGACAGTTCATTCGACGATCTGGCGCAAGCAATCCGTAGAGTGGTCGCCAACCAGACCTATCTTAGCCCTGCCTTGGTCGGGCTTGTTGTGCAGAGGTACCGACACCGTCATCGGGTCGAATCGGTCGACCCGCCGTCCTCCCTGACCAAACGTGAGCGTGAGCTGGTGCAGTTGTTTTCCGAAGGCTACTCCACCAGCGAAATCGCCTGCCGCCTCTCCATTAGTGTTAAGACAGTTGCCACGCACCGTCAACACGTCCTGCGCAAGCTCGGAATTGGCGGCATCGCCGAACTAACGCGCTATGCGCTGCGCGAAGGTCTCACTTCGATTGATGCCTGCCGCTCTCAAGGTAGCCTATTGACAGGCGCACATCGCCACTGACGAATCAGCACAACCCCTATTCAATCTAATCCTTTCGCTGATTGTTGTCGACCCGCGCACGCCTCAAAATCCCCAAGGAAATGGTGATTGTTCAGTTCAACAGGATCAACTGATGCCGCAGTCTGGGCGGGAAGGGGGTAACCAATGTCGATCCGCCTGATTCTTGCTGATGATCACGCGCAATTCAGTGCAACACTGAAAGCATTGCTTGAGCAGCAGGCTGATGTGGAGGTGGTGACCTGCGTGCAGGATGGCCAGGCCCTGTTGGATTATGTTGGCTGCTGCGAGGTGCTGCCCGACCTGATCGTCCTAGATGTGAGCATGCCACGAATAGACGGCATCGAGGCTACGCACCGACTGAGGATTTCCTATCCCGGCATTCGAATACTGGCGCTCTCCAGCCACGACGCCCCCCGCTTTGTCGTCGCCATGCGTGCGGCCGGTGCCGACAAATACTTACTCAAGAGCGATCCGTTCGACACGCTGATACGGACCATTTACTGCCTTGCCATCCGTCGCTAAGTAAGCCTAGATTCGTAGCAGGCGGATTTCGTCTGCAAGTTCTCTGTTGGAGTGTTAGCCACCTCCCGCTGCTCTGGATGATCGAAGTCCCACCGCCGAGGTGCTCCCGCCCTACTGTGATCGCTTCGGCTATGCCGGAGCATGTTTGTTTCGCTAAAAGTCAATATGCAATATCAGCCTTTTGCTGATTAATTGGCGAGTAATGAAACGATAAATCAGTATTTTGGAAGCGCAATCTCAGCCTCTTTCCGATATTGAGTTGCTAGCGCAATCCATAAAATCTTGTCCTTAACAGGTGCGGCCTGCCGAACGCACGCTAGCCGTTGAACTTATGTCAAATGTGTTCCTGTATCCGTGCTATTCGCTCTACGCCATCTTTTACCCTGCCGAGGATCGATTGATTGACGCCGCGCTATCCCTGATTGCCCAGCAGTTGAACATGGCATTGCGCCGCCGCTATCGAATAGATGACGATTTGGTTGTGCTGTCGAACATCCACGAGTTGGACGGAAATGTGGCGGCACACATCGCCGACAAGCTAGTGGTCTCGCTGGTCAATGTCGAGCGGGAAACGGTGACCATGCAGCGCGACTTTCGCGAGGTCGGCTCCCGCAATGCAGCAATGCAGCCTCCCGTTTGCCTAAACTTGCTGGTGATGTTTTCCGCCAACTTCAGCAGTGGCAATTATGCGGAAGCTCTCAAGATCTTATCTAGTTGCATCACCTTTTTCCAATCGCGTCCTGTACTGGATCGTGCCAACACCCCGGATCTCGATACTCGCATCGACAAGCTCACTTTGGAGATCCGCAATGTCGACATCACAGAACTCAGCAACCTTTGGGGCATTCTCAGCGGGCGCTACCTGCCTTCTGTGCTTTACAAGGTACGCTTGCTGGTGCTTGATGCTGGCGTGATCGACCACGAGGTGCCAACTATTCTGGAGCCGCGAGCGACAAGCTATGCTTAATGAAGAGAGGCTATTGGCGCGTTACCGCAGACTGTTCGACATCACCGTCGAGCATCGCTACTTTTCTGACGCATACGGTCGCGGTCTGCGTTGGCAACTGGCAAATAGTATTGCAGGCAAATGGCAAAACACACTTTGCACGTGGCGCACCACCGCAAGCGGCGTTGCGATCTATGCAGACGTGTTGCGCATGAATCTGCTGAAAGACATCTTGACGAGGAATGTGCCTCCAAATTCTTTCGGGCTTTCGTTTTGTGCTGAAGATGCGATGTTCAGGCATTACACCGACGGCATTGGAAGTGACCCTAGAGTACGGTTCATTCTCGACTCCCGGGAGGGCGTGCGTGAAGAAGACGGTCGGATTCGCCTGCACTCGCAGGATTGCCTGATGCAGAGCGATCAGATGCTGCCAGGGGATGAGGGGCTCGCGTACCGCGAGCCGCGCAATCCAGGAATACCCCGCGAGCATCGTATGCCGCGACCGTGCGCCACTGCGCCGCAGATAGACATTCGCATTGGCATCGATGTCGATGCCTTTGAAAGGACTGCCATAGCGCCCTCTGCCGAGAGCAGCCAATATTGTGTGCGTTTCGCATCCCGACAGACATTTTGGCAATACAACATCGTCGGCGAGTGCCCCCCGGATCAGTTGGGCGTGGTTGATGCCTCCGAGCAAATTGGCTTTGATGCAATGGGCAAAAGACGCCTCGCCAATGGACGCATGGCACACACTTTTCGGTCAAAGACCGCCATTCCCATGCGGGAGCATGCCCCGCAGCGCTTTCAGTTGCATGTGCAGGAGCAAGGGGTTAGGCGTGTCCTTATCAAGCGGCTGCCTGTTGCCTCCGCAGGTCAGTTCAGTATCGAAGAGCACGCAGGAGCACCAAGATGGGTTTCCGAAATTTACGTTCATTGTTAATTGCACATAGGAGGTATCAATGGCTGGCGTCATGAAAACACCCGGTGTCTACATCATCGAAAAAAATGCGTTTCCCAATTCGGTGGTTGAGGTCGCCACTGCGGTTCCCGCTTTCATCGGTTATACCCAGAAGGCTGAAAATAAGGGTAACACACTGATCAACAAACCTTGGCGCATCACGTCGATGGCCGAGTTTCACCAGTATTACGGGTTCGGCCCGACAGCGGATGTGGTGCGTTTCAGCCTGACACAGGTCGGTCCACCGACTGATAAGCAAAAGGATGCAACGGCGAAGAGGAAGGTGGCAAACGATGCGAAGAAGGCATCGGATGATGCAGCAGCTGCGTTGGCGAAAGCGCCGACCGACGAGGCGCTGAAGACGGCAGAGGCGAACGCGAAAACGGCATCGGATAACACCGAGACGGCGGCGAAAGCGGCCGAAGACGCTGCCAAGAAAGAAGCGGATGACGCAGCAACAGAGGATGCGAAGAAAAAGGCAGCAGAGGCAGCGAAGGCTTCAAAGGAGAGGGATGAAGCCGACTCGTTAGCGGAGCGTGATGCCGAACTCTTGCGCGTCAATGGCGTGGGCTACAAGCTTGCCCAGGTCAAAGGCTTTTATCTGTTGTACTACAGCTTGCTGCATTTCTTCCAGAACGGCGGTGGGCCCTGCTATATCGTCTCGGTTGGTAGCTATGACAAGAGCGAAGGCAAGCACATCGACCCAGACCTGCTGGCCAAGGGTATCAAGGAGCTTGAAAAAGAGCAGGAACCGACGATGGTGGTTGTACCCGAGGCGGTATTGCTGTCCAAGGATAACTGCACTGCCGTACAGCAAGCCGCGCTCATGCACTGTGGCGACGTGATGAAAAACCGCGTCGCGCTTTTGGATGTTTGGAAAGGCTACGAGCCGCGCAGCAACATGCCTGACTGCATCGCGGGTTTCCGCGATGCACTCGGCACGAATTTCCTCAACTTCGGTGTCTCTTATTACCCATGGGTCAACACCACCATCGTTCAGGACAATGACCTCAGCTATGTCAACATCGACAAGGATAGTCAGGATGCATTGATCCAGTGTATCAAGGACGAATTCGCCAGCAGCGGCCTGAAACCTGCCAAGGTCAAGGAAATGTCCGATGAGGTCGACAAGATCAAGACGCTCGACGCCGCCTCCACCGATCCAAAAGTACAGAGCAATATCGCGTTGCTGGCAAAGACGCTCGCCACTGTCAGTCCGTTTTTCAACAGCATCATGCTGGAGATGAAAAAGCGTCTCAACGTGCTGCCGCCCGCTGCAGCCATGGCCGGTGTTTACACGATGGTCGACAATTCGCGCGGCGTGTGGAAGGCACCGGCCAACGTTAGCCTCAACAGCGTGGTCTCGCCGACCGTGCCGATCTCTGCCGAGCAGCAGGAAGACCTCAACGTTACGCCGCAGGGGAAGTCGATCAATGCCATACGCGCCTTCATTGGTGAAGGCACGCTGGTCTGGGGAGCGCGCACACTGGACGGCAACAGCCTCGATTGGCGCTACGTCAACGTGCGCCGCACCATGATCATGCTGGAGGAGTCGATCAGACTAGCAGCCAAGGCGATGGTGTTCGAGCCCAATACCGCCAATACGTGGGTGACCATGAAGAGCATGATCGGCAACTTCCTCACCGGAATCTGGAAACGTGGCGGTCTGGCGGGATCATCGACCGAGGATGCGTTCAGCGTGCATGTTGGTCTTGGCGAGACGATGACGCCAGAAGACATTCTCGAAGGCATTTTGCGCGTCACCGTGCTGGTTGCTTTGGTACGTCCGGCTGAGTTCATCGAGATCACTTTCCAGCAGCAAATGCAGAAGTCATAGCCGCTGGCCGCAATGATTTCAGGTCTATTTTCAATTTTTATTATGCGAGGTGCGTAAATGGCTGACGATGGCTCCGCTCAATCCAAAACCGTATGGCCGCTTCCCAAGTTTCATTTTCAGGTGAAGTGGGACTCGACGGTCATGTCTTTTCAGGAAGTTTCCGGTCTCAGTATCGAATCAACACCGATTGAATACCGACACGGTGACAGCCCCGCTTTCTCGGCGATCAAGATGCCGGGCATCAAGAAGTTTGGCAATGTGACGATGAAAAAAGGCATCTTTGTTGCTGACAACAAGTTCTGGGACTGGTTTAACCAGATCAAGATGAACACCATCAAACGCGTGCCGGTCATCATCAGTTTGCTCGATGAAACGGGCAAGCCAACGATGGTGTGGACACTCGCCAACGCTTGGCCGACCAAGATCACGGGCACTGATCTCAAGGCAGAAGGCAATGAAGTGGCGGTGGAAACCATCGAGATTGCCCACGAGGGTCTCACCATCGCCAACGCATGATGATGTGATGGTGATATGGGGTTACTCACGACAACTTATCCGGCACCTGCGTTTAGGTTCCGAGTCAGCTTTGGCCTGATGCCGCTGCTCGACACTTCGTTTCAGGATGTGAGCGGCATCGGCACGCAGATGGAGACGGAGAGCGTGGTTGAGGGAGGCGAAAACCGCTATGTGCATACCCTGCCCAAATCGGTCAAGCATTCCAATCTCGTCCTGAAGCGCGGCATTGCCTCGCTCACGTCTCCCTTGGTGATTTGGTGCAAGGCAACCTTGGAAGCGGGCTTGGCAATACCGGTGATGACTCAACTCATTTTGGTTTCATTGCTTGACGAGTCGGGCTTGCCATTGCGTGTCTGGACTTTCGAGAACGCCTATCCCGTGCAATGGGAAGTCGATCCGTTCAACTCCACCAAGAACGAGGTGGCGCTTGAAAAAGTCACCCTTTGCTACACCGGCTCAATGCGCATGATCTGAGCTACCAGCCAATTCACGATCCACGACCTATGACAATTGAAGTTCGGCAAATGACGATCAAATCATCCGTGTGCTGCGAGTCGCCGCAAGGAGGCAGTCCGCAAAAGCTGGAGACGGCAGCCGACATCGAGCACTTCCGGGAGGAACTGCTGCTCGAATGTAAGAGTTGGCTCGAGGAGAAGATGAATCAGTTGCGGGACAGGTAAGGAACATTCCAGCGAGCGCATCAGCCATCGGCGGAAAATCAGACCATGAATGCATACGGCCTTCCATCCGGCATAGACAGCCTGGTTAACCTCAAGACCCGCATGAATATCACCGCCTGCACCATTGCTTCAGGTGGCACTGTCTCGCTCGTCGAGAGCAAGACGTTCACGGTGATGCTGAATCCATCCGAGTTCAGCCACGAATACAGCATTTGCTACAACACCAAGAAGACGCTGGGGCAGATCGGCGCTGACGCCAAGTTCAGTGCCATCAATCCCGACAAGATAAGCTTTACGCTGATGCTCGACGGCACTGGCGTGGTACCGACTGTGGGCAGCGCGCCTATGCTCGATGTAGCGACACAACTGCAAAACCTTTGCAAAGTGGTTTATAACTACGTCGGCGACCAGCATCAGCCTAACCATGTGCGCATTCTGTGGGGCACCCAGATCTTCTTTGGCCGCATGGAGTCAATGTCCACGCAATACACGTTATTCAAGCCTAATGGCGCACCTCTGCGCGCCAAGGTGACGCTGAAGTTCACCGGCTTCATGAGCAAGAAGCAGATGGAGTTGGAATCGAATCGTTCTTCACCCGATCTGAGCCATATCGTCAATGTGGTCGAGGGAGATACCCTGCCCCTACTGTGCCAACGTATCTATGGCGATTGCTCTTACTACCTCGACGTGGCGCGCTTCAATCGGTTGACTGATTTTCGTGTGCTACAGCCGGGTGACCGGCTGCACTTTCCGCCATTGGGGTAGCAATGGCCCAGTCTCCCAACGATGCAAGTGAAGGCGTATTGCGGGTATCGCTGACCAGCAATGGTCAAGCCTTGCCTGACACGACGCAGCTCATATCTGTGCACATTGACCGTGCCGTAAACGCGATTCCGGTCGCGAAGATTGTCATCGCCGATGGCGAGATAGCTACCCAAGCTTTTCCCGTGAGCGACGGAGACGATTTTGCCCCGGGTGCGAAGATCAAGATCAGCGCCGGCTACGGTGATACAGAAACAGCCATCTTCGAAGGCGTCGTCGTCAAGCACGCCGTCAAAATCACCGGCGAAAACTATTCGCGGCTGGTGGTGGAATGCCGGGATGCTGCCGTCAAAATGACTATCGGTCGCAAGAATGCCAACTACGTCGATAAAAAAGACAGCGACATCATCTCCAGCATGATCGGCAGTTATGGCGGCCTCAGTGCGGACGTCGAAGCGACCACGGTCGAGTACAAAGAGTTAGTTCAGTACTACTGCAGCGACTGGGACTTCATGCTGTCGCGCGCCGAAGTCAATGGTCAGTTAGTGATCGTTACCGATGGCAGCGTCAGCGTCAAGGCACCTAATACCTCTGCAGCCGCGAGCCTTGAGGTCACTTATGGTGGCGACCTGATGGAATTTCATGCTGAGATGGATGCGCGCTGGCAGTACGCCTCCGCCGAGGCGGTGTCGTGGGACTCCAGCACACAGGCGGTGACCGTCAGTACTGCAGCCAAACCGCAAACACTCAACACGCAAGGCAATATCGATTCGGCCAAGCTTGCCGAAGTCGTCAACCTATCGAGTCTGTGTTTGCAAACAGCAGCACCGCAGACACAGGATGCGCTCAGCAAATGGGCCACCGCACAACAGGTGAAATCGGGCTTGGCGCGTATTCGCGGACGCCTGAAATTCCAAGGCAGCGCATTAGCCAAGGTGGGCACGCTCCTTACCCTGAATGGTGTGGGCGCACGCTATAACGGCGACGTGTTTGTCGGCGCTGTGCACCATGAGTTGATCGATGGCAACTGGATCACGGAAGTAGAGTTCGGGCTCGCTCCCAACTGGTTCGCTGAACGTACGGATATCGTGGCACCACCAGCGGGCGGCTTCCTGCCCGGCGTGGAGGGCCTGCAGATTGGCGTGGTCATGAAGCTTGACGGCGACCCAGAGGGACACCAGCGCATTCAGGTATCGACGCCCGTTATGCGTCCCGCCAAAGATGGGGTCTGGGCGCGGCTGACCAAGTTCTATGCGTCGGACAGTTTCGGGGCGTTCTTCATTCCCGAAGTCGGTGACGAAGTCATCCTCGGCTATCTCAACAACGATCCTTCGCACCCCGTCATTCTTGGTAGCCTGTACAGCAGCAAACGCAAGCCGCCCTACGAAATTGCCGCCGAGAACAATCTGAAGGCGATTGTGACGCGCTGTAAATCGAAGATCGAATTCAACGAAGAGGACAAGGTGATCACCATCACCACACCAGGAAACAACAAGCTCATTTTCAGCGACACGGACAAGTCGATTCTGATGCAGGATCAGAACAGCAACAAGCTGGAACTCAACACTTCCGGCATCACCATGGACAGTCCCAAGAACATCAAGATCAATGCACAGGGCACCATCGACATCACCGCGATGGGTGCCATCAGCATCGGCTCGCAGGCGGACGTCAAAGCCACCGGCCTCAATGTCAACTGTGAGGGACAGGTTGGCTTTGTGGGCAAGGGCAACGCCACGGCAGAGTTGTCCGCCTCCGGCCAGACCACGGTCAGTGGTGCGATGGTCATGATCAATTGACGAACGAAAACCACGATAAGGACAAAAACATTCATGCCACCCGCCGCCCGCATCACCGATATGCATGTCTGCCCGATGGTGACACCCGGATTGCCTCCGGTACCCCATGTCGGTGGGCCAGTAGCTGGCCCATGTGTGCCCAATGTTCTGATCGGCAAGCTGCCCGCTGCTGTGGTTGGCGACAACGCCGTCTGCGTCGGTCCGCCGGACGTGATCGTGATGGGATCAGTCACCGTAATGATCGCCAAGCGACCTGCAGCACGCATGGGTGATCCCACCGCGCATGGCGGCAGCATTGTCATGGGTTTCCCCACCGTGATGATTGGCGGCTGAGGCGAAGATGACCACAAATTTCGACAAAACCTTCCTCGGCACGGGTTGGGCATTTCCACCGCGTTTTGATGGGCAATACCGCCGCGCGCGCATGGTGTTCCACGAAGATGACATCAAGGAGAGTCTGCACATCCTCTTCTCGACCACGCCGGGTGAACGTGTCATGCAGCCGGACTACGGGTGTGGACTGAAGAAAAAGGTGTTCTCGCACATCGACGCCAATACCATCACCGAGATCAAGGACATGATCGAAAAGGCGGTGCTGTTTTTTGAGGTGCGCATTGCAATCAATGGCATCGATATCGATACCAGCGAGTTTTTCGATGGCGTATTGCGCATCCTGCTCGACTACACCGTGCGTACCACCAACACGCGCAACAACATGGTCTATCCGTTCTATTTCCGCCAGGGCACCGGCCTCAGGCGACTGGCTTGAAAACGCAAATGCAGATGAACCCATTCTTGCCATTTACGAAGTCGGGCTCTGGTCGCAGCACCCGCCAAGGGGGGCGTAAACCCGCCGCATTGTCGCCCGACCGCTTTGCGGTGGATGAGCTTAGTTTTGTCGAGCGAGTGGCAATGTCTGCTGGACTCGCTAGCCATTTACATTACTACGACCTCGACAACAAACCTGCGGGAGACTGGTCGGGGTTGTTCCTTGCTGACGAAGCTTTGGTTCTGGCGCGCATTCTAGGTTATGACCGTAGCGAGGCGTGCGCCCGACTACTTGAGGACTTTGCCGCTACACCCACTGATAAACTGGTACAAGAAATTGGTCAGCAAGCCCGCCAATACGACGTCTGGCTGGAGCAGTTGGAGCGTATTGGTACGCCCTATGCCGATGCTGTCAGTCAAATGATGCGAGCCATGGTGAAAAACCATCTACATCGCGACCTTGCTTCGATATGGCCGCTGTTCTATAGGCTGACCACCCTTGTTGACATCAATACGACAGGCCCGATAGGCATCGGTCAGGATGACGATACCCGCATCGAGCATGCTGTTGGCAGGGCGCGCCTTGAAGGGCAAGAGTACGCAGTCAAACAACTACGCAGTCAACTTGCCGCCATTACTGGTGCCATTTCGCGCCTACAGGATTTTGTTCGCACGGAACTGCCCCGCTCTCTGGAAAGCGGTCATCATGACCCGGCAACCGGCATGCTGATCGCCTTTTTGCAGCTTTATTCCACCGTGCAGGCGCGGATCAACGACTTCACGCGCCGTCACACCGACTTCTACTATCGCGATTGCCTTTACGCACTGCCCAAGGCGGCGCGTCCGGATTGTGTTCACCTTGTCTGTCGACGTGATGGCGATGAAAATCGGCAGGTAGTGGTACGACGCAACGCGACCTTTTCGGCGGGCAAGGACACGACAGGCAAGGAAATCCTTTTTCGACCCGACAATGATCTCACCGTCGGCACCGCACGCGTGACGGCGCTGCATACATTGCGGTTAGAGCGTGACCCGCTGATTTCGCCTGAACACGAACTCCACTATGCCACCCGTGCTGTCGCAACAAACATCGCGATTTCATCCAATATCAGCAAGGCCGCCACAGTCACAGGGCCAACGCCATGCTGGCCGCTATTCGGTGGCGCCCAAGGAAAGGGCAACGCGCCTGCGAAGATCGGGCTTGCCGTTGCCAGCCGACAACTATTTCTGACGGAAGGCAAGCGCAGCATTCATCTGTCCTTCCACATTAAAGATCGGCTGGAGGCAGATGCAGGCGTGCATGACATCCTGCACAAGCATGCCGACATGACGGCGAAGGCAGTGGCACCTGTGAAGGCAGCAATTCAGGACCTGTTTGATAAGGTGCTTGCTGCCGATGTGTTGAATAATGTGCCAGACAGTTTTTCAGCCAATGTGACGATTTCGGTCGTCGTCATCGGTCAACATGTTGCAGGAGCGGTCGCCTCGATAGTTCCCTTGCTGGCGAATGCGGTCAATACAGCGGATGCAACCAACCTGCATACGCTCCTGCAGACTCACTGCAACGAGTTGTTGAAGTTGCAGCGAGACATGACACGCAAGGTGTACAGAACACACAAAGTACGCAATGTGCAAAAGACACACCAGACCCGCACGGCAGATCATGCGCACCTAGGAACAGAAGAATACATCCATGCCTGCGTATCGCAATTGCAGTCCGAACAGGCGCCATTGCGCGCGCGCCTTGTGGGGACGCATACATCGCTTAACGCACTGTTCTCGCGCTTTGTGGTGTTGGAATCGTCATTGGTCTCCGGTCAAGGTGACGTCAAACGTTTCTTGCAGCAACTTGCCGTGCAACACGCTGCGCATATTGCTGCATTCGCAGATAACGCTGCTGACCGCTACCTGCATCATTTTCAGGTTGCGTTGGTAATCAATGCATCGAACAGAGAAGTGTTCTATGCACGTCTCGGTGTTTTTTTCAGACACTGGCTACTCGCAACAAACGACCGCCTTACGGCAGATGAACTGCAGGCCATTCGTGGTCGTTACGGAGAACTCACTGCAAATGAGAATGCCGACAAGCCGGGGATCGACGAGGGCGACCCGCTATGCTTGATCTACCGCAAAGCGCGGCATGACAAAAGTGTGGTCTGGCTTACGCCTAATCGGGGCCTGATGTTTAGCCGCCTAATAAGTCGTGTTTTCACCGTTAAGATCACCACGCCGCAAGGCTGGTTCAAAGTCAACGATGCCTATGCCATCCGTGAAACAGACACCGCCAAAACATCTGAGGGCTTTGCGCTGGCCATCAAGCTGTACCCACAAGATCCGGCCGTGGTGGGTTGCTCATCCGAATTGCATGGTGACGGTTGGGGAACAGCGCTGCCGATACTCCAGTTGGAGTTAAACACCGGCGCACATGTCTTCGGCTACGACCTCATCGGTGCTTCGCTGCTCAGTTCCCTCGAAGTTGCGGTTAATGTCAGCGAAGTCCGCAACGTGTCCCTAAGCAATCAGTTGGGTCGCATCGACCCTGCCAAGCCATTTAATCCATTTGGCCCGCTACCCGATTTGGCTTCGTATCTCATCGTTGGCTCGGCCGAAACGGCGCAAAAAAACTTGACTGCAATCAGCCTTGGCGTCAAATGGGGTGGACTGCCACTGAATGACGGCGGTTTTCCGGAGCACTACCACGCCTATGGATTGCAATTGCCACGTTTCGCGAATTTACGCAATGATACCTTCGCGGTCAGTGTGGCCTTGTTGCGTGACGGGCAGTGGAAAAAGCTGGGCAATGACAAACAACCCCTGCCCCTGTTTTCCAGTGATCAGGACAGTACACGTCTATTGCCACAAATGCATCTGCGCGTCGATGAAGCAGCACTGGAAGGACAGGCCTGCCGCCCCGAACACATCGATGCCAGTACGCCGTATGTTTACGGCCTTGCTTCTCGCAATGGTTTTTTCAAATTTCATTTGGTATCACCAGCAGGTGCTTTTGGCCATGCTGAATATCCGCACCTGCTGAGCCACACCATCGCTGCCAACGCGCGTCGCAGGATGCCGCTGTCTTCACAAGTGCCACTGCCCAATGCACCATATACACCGCTGATCGAAGGCATCACGCTGAATTACCACGCAGCCGGTACGCTACGCCCCGGCTGGCCAGTCGATGACGACCTCGCGCAGCCGGAGAAACTATTCCATCTCTATCCGTTTGGCATACGCGAGATTCATCCAGCACCGACTCGCGACAGCCCCACCGTGTTGCCGCGCTTTGTGGGAGATGGTAATTTGTATATTGGTATCGATGGCGGTGCGCCGGGCGAAGCCGTTTCACTGTTGTTTCATTTGCGCGAGGAGGCCGCTATTGCAGCCATACCGGACGACGCACCCGTGCAGTGGCGCTATCTGGTGGGCGATGAATGGGTGAACATGCCTGCCGATTGCATACTCAACGACCATACCGGTGGATTTCTTACTTCCGGTATCGTTCGGGTCATCCTTCCTGAGGACATTGACCGCCACCATTCCATTCTGGCGTCGGGTAAGTATTGGCTATCCCTCTGCGTTACGGCGCAGCGCAATACCGCCCGCTTCGCTGGGTTATACGGTGTGCATGCGCAGGCGCTGGCAGCAACCCGCGTTTTCGACGGTACGATAGCCACCGATATACAACGTCTACCATCGGGCACGATCAAAGCGTCACTGGAAACCATTGTGGGGTTGACCGAATTGCAACAGGTCGGTGCGTCCTTTGGCATGCGGCCAGCTGAAAACGAGGCGCAGATGTACACCCGCATGGGTGAACGCCTGCGCCACAAAAATCGCGCGGTCACTGCATGGGATGTCGAGCGCATGGTGCTGGAAGAATTTCCGCATGTCTACGAGGTGAAATGCCTACCACACGCCGTCTCGCCGTTAACGACCGGCTGCACCGACTTGGTTATTCGTGCGGGGCATATACTAGTCGTGGTGCTACCGATGCAGTTTCATATGGATCGTGGGCAACTTCGACCGCATCTGAGCGTCATTGAACTCGAGCGCATACGCGAGCATTTGCAGCGCGCTTGTCCGGGTACGGCGCGCATTGCCGTGCGAAACGCTACTTACGAGCGAATTCAGGTGCGTTGTAAGGTTGATCTGGTTCAGCACAGTCAGGTCGGACTTAGCCTGCAGGCGATCAACACTTCACTGGAACGCTACCTCTCTCCGTGGCAGGACGGCGTCAATGAGGGGCACTTCGACTGGGTGATGCGCTGCAAGGATGTGGAAGCCCATCTGCGTACACTGCCGTTTGTGAAGAGTGTGACAGGCTTGTCGCTGCTGCGGATTTCTGAAGATGATTTCGGCAACTATCACCTAGCCGATACCGCACGCACGTCTGATGATGCAGCGGCAAAAGCGATTGATCCTGGCACCCGTGCGAGCTGGCCTTGGAGTATCGCCGCGGCGATGGACTGGCATCTTGTCGAGGCCATTCCTTCCGGGCGTGGTGGGGCAAATGCCGAAGCGGATGTCGCGACAAAAGACGAACCGCAGGTAACCGGTATTGGTCGCCTGACGGTGGGCGGCAACTACATCATCGGGAGCAGCGATGACTAGTCGCAACCGCGAAACGCTGCGCAACTATTTCGGCAACGGCAAATTGCCGTCCGACAAGCACTTCGGCGACCTCATTGATTCAATGCTCAACATGACGGACGAGGGCTTCAGAAAGTCCCCGCAAAATGGCTTCGAGGTCGCCACCCCCGTCGGTTACGATACGCTGATCAGTTTTTTCCGAGACCGCAATCCCAATACGCGCAAAGGCTCGATCAGTTTTAGTGGTCGCGGCGAAGACCGCGAACAAATCCTGTTCCAAGTCGGTGAAGATGAACCGTATGAGGATGATGAAGTTCGCCTGCCGGTACTGGTGCTGGATGCGCATCGCAAAAATGCAGCGGTTCTGGGGGACGATACACCACTGGTACAGCGGGTTGGCATCAACCAAGCGGAGCCACGCAGTACGCTTGATGTTGGTGGTGTCGTGCGCGCTGAAGGTCGCATGGGTAGCATGCAGCCCGAGCACGCCGACCAACTGCTGGCCGACGGCAAATGGCAAGACATCAGCCCACCACTAAAGGGATGCCAGGCATTCGAGGTGATGGCGGGGGTTGGCCTGCCAGATTCGGGGCGTTATTCGCTACTGCATGCGATTGCGCTCAATACCTTCAATCCCGCGGACCGTCCACTACAGGTGCTGTGGAATTTGTTCTGGCCGCGCAAACAAATCCGTGCAACACAAGCTTATTACAGCCGTCGTTGCGACCAGTTAGAGCTGCGCTGGCATGGTGGCAGTGGCCGTGACGGTGAGTACCGTTTACAAATCCGCACACGTTGCCAATATGCTGACGACGTTGGCCAGAGTGCACGTATTCAATGCCAGTTGACCAGCCTGTGGTTTGATCCTCTGATGTCCGGAAGCAGCAATACCGACAACAGCGGCGGCGCCACGACGGGCAAGAAAGTACAGAAAGCCGCTCCATGAGGGACGACAGCAACGTCATCCAGCGGCGCTCTTCAACTGGCGAGTCGCCTCCAATGGGCAGTTTTCAGCAACTACGGAGCGAAGGTTTACGTTTGTTGCAATCCCTCTGTGGCTATCAATGGACGGACTACAACTTACATGATCCCGGCGTCACCATGTTGGAGGCGCAGTGCTACGCACTCACCGATATCGTGTATCGCGCCGATATGCCAATCGCCGATCACCTGACGGGCGATAATGGACATATCGATTTCGCAGGAATGTCGTTGCACCCGCCGGAAGACATCTATGCCTGCAGGCCGACCTCGACCAACGATATTCGTCATGCCTTGCTTGATGCCGTACCTGCTGCCGAAGATATTGTTGTGACTGTCATCAATGCGGAGGGTGGTACACCAACCGGGCGTTATCGCGTCGACGTGCAGGCTGCATCGTTTGCCAACCTTAGCGACAATCGAGAAAATCCTGCGGCAAACCTCACTGCAAACCGCGAAGAATGCCTGCGCGCCGTCGCTGACGCTTACCGCAACATACGTAACGTCGGCGAAGATTTGCATTGCATCGAGGCAATCGTCGAGGTGCCATGTTACTTGCACGCGCGTGTTGAAATCGCTAGCGGGCGCGACCCTGTCGACATGCTGGCCGCCATCTACGACCGTTGCTATTGCTACATCGCCGCGCTGGATCGCCATGAAGGCCATGAGGACGACAAACATGCAGGCCATGCGCCGCCAAGGCTTGACGAGATATTGGACGGTCCGAAACTGAACGATCTGTACGCTGCCCATGCATCCGTCGCAGATGCGTCGTCGCGTATCCGCCTGTTTGTCGGCGACCTAGGGGCAGAGATTGGCGCAATCCCTGGCGTGACGGATGTCACTTCGCTTCAGCTGGTGGTTGCTGATGGTGAGCCGCAAACCGGCTCGGTTGATTGGCGTTGGCACTCCCCCGCTGTACCGCACACCTCCCGATCCGTACAAGAGGCTGTCTCGTTCACGTATCTGCACACGCTGGCATTGGCCATTCCTGTCAACGATGCTCAGCTCGGCGTAAAACTATTCCGACGTGGTGAGATAGTTACCGTTTCCGCAGATGATGTACGCGCTAAATTCGTCGATCTACAAATCCTCAGCCGTAAACATCGCCCGCCGCGATCCGCTTCCTATGCCCACTTTCCACGTCCGCAGGGCCGCTATATCGCCGCCACTCCCTTTATCTCCTCGCAGTTACACTTTCCAGCCATCTATGGGCTCAACCGCTATGGTGTGCAGGTATCGTCAGGTCCGGCAGAACACGCAATCATGCGTCAAACCAAGGCCTATCTCACACTGAGCGACCAGGTGATGGCGAACGCGGCCACGCAACTACAGCATGTACGCACACTATATTCGGCTGATTGGGGGGGATCGCAAAGCTACTGGTGGCGTATGCTTGACGAGGAGGAATTGCCAGGCGTGCGCGACCTGTACGACGTTGACACCGACCTCATCCTCAAGGATGTGTATACGCCATTCGAGCGCTTTTATGATCGCAAGAATCGCGTGCTCGAATATCTGCTCGCGCTGTATGGCGAAACCTACACCCAAAGCTCGTTGCGCAAGTTCAGCTCCTATCTCGACGACCATGAACTTCAGCACTGGTTGCTGAAGAACAAGACAGCCTTTGTGCAACACATCCTGCCAATGGGGCGTGATCGCGCTGGCGGCTTCGATTACGGGTCGCCCTCCTGGGAGCGGCCTGATAAACGCCCTGGTCTGCAAGCGCGTGTCAGTTTGTTGCTAGGGTTTGATGAGTTACATAGTCGCTCACTGACACGGGTCGTCACGGAGCGGCATCTGCACGTCGACGCCGAATCCCGGCTGAACGAAGCAGACCTGATCGAACATCATCATCACCAGCCTGTCGAACGCATGCCGTACGAATGGCCGGTGCCGGACAACACGTCGACCCCGATCGAGCTCATCGTCAAAGCGATACTGCGCCGCTTTGGGTTTGGCATATTGCTGCACTCAGGCGTGCAGCGCAGCCGCTACGGCCTGCTACAGGTCAGTGGCAGGGCATCCTACGTACTGTTGCTCGAATACGACGACAGAGGCCTGATGTCCGGACGAACCCCAACCTATGCATCGTTGGCGCAATGTGCCTCTCGCGACGAGGCCATCAAGGTGGCGGCACGCTTACGCGATGTGTTGCTGGGATTCAATCGCAAATGTGAGGGGCTGCATTTGGTCGAGCATTGCCTGCTGAGGCCGCAGCAGACTTCCGAAGACGATCAACCGCAAGCGACGGATGATGATTTTTTCAACTTGCGCGTCAGTTTTGTCTTTCCCGCATGGACGGCGCGTACACGATCAATGGATTTTCGCCTGTTTGCCGAGGAGACCATAGCACTCAATTGTCCCGCGCATGTGCTACCGCAGTGCCTGTGGCTGAACTTCAAGGCGATGTGTGACTTTGAAAATGACTACCGTCTGTGGCTGAACAAAAAAATAGCTTGGTGCCAGACCGGTGGGAAAAACGATCGACAAGCTGAGCTGAACCGCCTCGCACAAGCCGTATTGCGTCACCTCGTACCAACGCGTAAGCCCGATAGCGCTGGGGAAGCGGACACCCGCTACGGAGCGAACACATGATCGCAATGGACAGCGCCGACTCCTTGCTTCCCGCGCATCAACATGTGGTGCGCCATCTTGAATTTGACGTGGCCTTTACCAACGAGGCGCAGGCTTTTGAATGGCAGGAGCGACTGCAGGAATTCATGCGCGATCGCGGTCGCGACGCCATCCGCGCCATATTCGACGAGTTCTCGGTGGTGGATCAGGTGATCGCACTCGATCAGCTCGATGTCGATCTCGGCGACTTTGGTGAAGGCGATGACTTTGCCGTCTGGCAAGATCGTCTCGGTAGCGTTTTGCGCGATACCCTGCGGCACGAACTGGCGCGCCATCACGCAGGTCCTACCCGGCTTGCCGCTGCATTACCCCGCCAGCAGTCTGACTGGCAAGCACTGATTCACTACCTCACCAACGGCCACCTATCGTGGCGCAACAGCAATCACGGCAACAGTGCTATCGCTGACTTGATCGCCGCTGTATTCAAGCAGGATGGCGCGGCACGGCTGGTCGGCTGGCTGCGTACGCATGCATATCCCGACCGGGTATTGCGACGTCTTGTGCTGCATCTCACGGATGCGCAGTGCGTGCGCCTGCTGGAGATACTGACACCCGTCAATGCACGCGATCTCAACGCGGCCATGCAGGGCAATGCCCTAGGCCACGCAGGCAAGGCGGGGCCTGAGCAATGGCTGAAGTTATTGGCAGCCCTACTGCGTTGCGATGTTCACGCCGATGCGTTGATTCAAGCGGATGCGGCCATTGAAGCGCTGCCCGCCTTGGCATTTGCGATGGCGCAAGCTGCTTCGTCATCATTGAACCCACGATCACCATTGGCCCAAGCACGTTTATGGGCGCAAACATGGCGCAAACTGATCAACGCTTTGCAAGCCGAAGACAGCGCGAGACTTGAAGTGATTTGGCGTGACTGCCTGCGCCTTTCCAGGCGGCGTTTACGTCGCGCGCTGCTCGATCTGGGCCAGCATACCGAGCAACGACAACGCATGGCACGCTTGTTTTCGCACAGCATGTTGTTAGAACTGCTCGGTTTGTTTGTGCCTAACGATGCCGAATTCATCGCTTCTCTGATCCAGCAAACCGAGGCAGCCGCGAGCGAGCCACCGGGTGCGGTGGCACATACAAGTCGCAGGGGTGACATTTACGTTCTTGCCGACAGCACCAACAACAGCGCACGCGAGGCGAGCGCGTTGCGGCGGCAGCTCTGGGAATTCACACTTACCTATTTGCTGACCGACCGTGGTTCGGTCTTCAATCGCCGCGCCTATGCAGCCGCTTTGTTGCAGTCAGCCGCGCTCCGTGAAGGGTTCGACTACATCGAGCTGCTGCGATCGATGATGCGGGTGCTACATACCAATGCGGTGGCAACGGGATTGCGCCGACAGTTGTTGCAGTTACTTGCTGAATTGACCGAGACCGCACGGCAGGATCGGGCCGGGATCGACGCACGGCTCGCGCATGATCTCGATGTCGTGCAATCGGCGGAGGCGCGGCAGTCGTATCGCCAACGGTTTGCGGCAGCACTCTTGACCGGCGATGCACACGCATTGCACACCATGCTGCTATATGGCGATGCTGCAACTGTCAAATCTGCCCCCACCACGACCGATGCCCAATGGTTGGCGAGCGAACTGCGCCGCCTCGCCCAAACGCCTGAGTGGGCCGACAGCATGCGACGTCTGGTGGCGACACTGTCCGACGATGCGCTGGGCACCTTGGCTGAATGTCTGGCACCGGGCGAAGGCAGTTTTATCGCCGTGACGATTACCGTCATCGCCCCCGTCGCCGTCGAGGAGGGGCCAACTGACCTGACGCTGCAGCGGGCACGCCATACGCTTTGGGAGTTCACACTGATTTATCTCACGGCAGATCGGGGTAGCCATTTCAATCGCCAGTCCTATATTGGCAGCGTGCTACGCCACATGGCTGAGGCGACCGGGATGCAATATCTCGACTTGGTCGAGGCTTTGCGTCAGTCGTTTGCGCGTATACCGCAACCCGGTCCGTTGCAACGGCAGATGGCCGCCTGCATTGAAGAACTCCGGGAAGACGTAAACCTCAATCCATCCACCACGGTTGCCAACGAATCCCGTACCGAGCGCGCCTGGCGCGCGCGCATTGCAAACGCCTTGCAACACACTGACGAATCGTGCTGGCAACGCATCTGGACAGAATGGGCTCCACGCACGCCGCAAGTTTTGAATGAAGAGTTACGGGCACTGGCGCAACAGCCGCAAGTGCTACAGCGACTCGTCAGCAGCCTGCCCGCACGCTGGCGCGTGGCCATGTTGCAATTGCTACTGCCCGAACAAAGCGATTTTGTGGCCCGTGTCATCGCAAGCGGCGAAGCGGCGGCTCGTGCTAATCGTGCTAATCGTGCTGGCGGTGCCGCTAGCATGATGGGCACAGGTTTGGATGGCAAAAAAGCGCACGATGTGCTGTGGGAGTTCTCGTTGGTGTTCGTGCTAAGCAGGAACAGCAGCAGCTTCAATCGCTGTGCATACGCCGCCTTCCTTTTGCGCAAGCTTGCTGCGCGTGATGGCATCGAATACGCCGCGCTGTTACTGCGTATCACTGAATTGCTGCAGTACCTGCCCAGTGCAAAAGATGTGCCAGGTGACATCGCCCAAATTTTGCTCGGTTTGTCGCATGCGACGCATCCATCTGAATCAGCTCGACAGTTGCAAACTGTCCACCAGCAAGTCACGCCAGTGGCGTGTCCGCCTGACGCACAGTCGTTGGATGCCATGACCGATACAAAGACATCGGAACAACATCATATCGATAACAAGCCATCGTACGAAACGCTGTTGCAGTCACTAATGTCTTTGCTGCGCGTCCAATCTGCGATTCCTGATGTGGACATTGCAAAAATAATCATCGCTTGGCTCGACGGCGATACATCCTTATTGAAAGTAGCTGCCGTATCTACGGCCATGCCCTCCGCGCTCGCAACACAGCGCCCTAATCATAAACAGACACCCGATAGCAAGCGGCCCTCAACACCGGCAATCTCATCTTCGCCGCCTACAATGGCTCAGGCTGTCAGGCAGGAAATCGATGTCTGGCTGCGCGTGCCGGGGCGCGCTGCATCATTCGCAACGGCGCTATCTGCCGGGCAGCGCGCCTTGCTGTTGCAAGGCATGCGGTCGGCGGACTATCGCGCTGTGATTGAGCTGGTTGCACGCATGGCGGCGCGTTACAGACTGTACTTCGCCAATGCACAAACGTTCGAGAAAGGGCTAGCGTTCGATATGCAATGGCTCGACACCGAGCAATGGCGTTTCATATTCAAGTATTTCTTTGAGGAAGGCCGACTCTTCTCGACACATGATTTTTTACATCGCCTGGCCACGCATCTTGCAGCGCAAGAGCGCATGGTTTCGCTGGCGCATATCATCGCCAAGACCAATGTCAATATCAACATCTGCGCGATCCTGCTGGATGATTCAACAGCGCCCTCTGCGAAAGCGTCCTCGACTGCGACTTCGAGCGCAAGCTTGAACCCAAAAACGCAGAGTCAATCGCGTGTCAGTACAGGTGTAGCTGATATCGACACACCCAGCGAAGCCATCACCAAAACTGACGATGACGTTGATCCCATCTACATCACCAATGCAGGTTTGGTATTGCTGAGTCATTATTTGCCGCCGCTGTTCGACAAATTAGGACTGATCCGCGAAAACCGCTTGACTGACGATGCCGCCGTTGCGCGCGCCATTGCCGCGACACATACGTTGGTGGCGGGAGCGACACCGCTTGTCGAAGCGGATCTGACGTTAAACAAGCTGCTTTGCGGTGTGTCGCCGGATTTTTTGCCGGATTTTTCGTGCAACGCCGACGTTGTATTCAACACAGAAGAACAAACGCTGATCGATGGCCTGCTACAGGCCGTGATCGCGCACTGGCGTGCGTTGGGCAGCACCTCTGTTGCCGGCTTACGCGAATCGTTTTTACAGCGTGAGGGCTGCCTCAGCCGCAAGGACGATGATTGGCGGCTGTTGGTGGAGACGCGTAGCTACGACATGCTGCTCGACCGCCTGCCTTGGGGGTTCGCCACCATCAAGTATTCCTGGATGCCGGGAGCGATTCGTGTTGACTGGCGCTAAACAAATTTCGTTCTTTCTGCATCGTAGTGGCGTGTTGACATGCCAAAGCGATCAGGCCATGAAACTCACCGTCTGGTGCGGTGTTTGGGGCAATTTGCCTTGGAAAGCCTCGTGTTTGCTGGTATGGAGGCCGATGTGACATCCGCCATGCTCACCGCCAATGCCGCCAGCCTCACACGCGAGCTGACCTGGTTTGAGGAAGTTCTGCAATGTCGCATTCACCTGCACTTCGGCCAGCCGAGCCGTTATGCATGCATCGAGGATATCGCTGCTCCCGAACTGTCGGCGGACGATTCCGAATATGCCCAGCTTGTTCGGCGTGGCGTGCTGGGTACGAACGAACGGCTGGTACTGCTGCTGGCACTGATCCCGCATGTGCGACCAGAAATGCTCGATCTGCTGTTTGTGCGCAACACCAATCTGGATCGCGGCTTTACCGAGTTTGGCGGCTGGAAAGGCAAAACGCATGGTGGTTTTTTGCCGACCCATGAAACCGCTGCGTTTCTTTTGGCGGGACACGATCTTGTTAAGCGCTTCGAAGTGTCGCAGCTATTTGAAGAAACCCACTTCTTTCACCGCGAGGGCATTCTGCGCCGTGAAGCGGCCGAATCGGGTGAGCCATTTTTCAGCAGTTGTCTTACCCTGACAGCCGATGGTTTGCACCTGCTGACTTCTGGCGACCGTCTCAAGCCTGACTTCAGCCGCGAATTTCCCGCGAGTCGCATCGAAACGGTACTGGACTGGAACGACCTCGTGGTGGGTAGCGAAGTGCGCGCCGAAATCGAAAACATCAACACTTGGGCAGGGCACGCCCATACCATTCTGGCTGAATGGGGCCTGGGCCGTTCCATCCGACGCGGTTACCGCAGCCTGTTTTACGGGCCGCCGGGCACCGGCAAGACATTGACCGCCACCCTGATCGGCAAAGGTGCCAACATGGACGTTTATCGCATCGACCTGTCGATGATGGTCTCGAAGTTCATCGGCGAGACCGAGAAAAACCTCGCCAATGTGTTCGATCAGGCGGAGAACAAAAACTGGGTGCTGTTCTTCGACGAAGCCGACGCCCTGTTCGGCAAACGGACAGCCACCAGCAGTTCTAACGACCGCCACGCCAATCAACAGGTTTCATATCTTCTGCAGCGCATTGAAGATTTCCCCGGCATTGTAATCCTAGCAACCAATATGAAAAACAATATGGATGACGCATTTGCGCGCCGCTTCCAGTCGATGGTGCATTTTCGGATGCCGGACGCAGATCAGCGCAAGTGTCTATGGCAAGGCGTATTGCGCGATAAACAGCGTCTGGCGGACGACGTTGATCTCGACTTGTTGGCGGAAGCCTATGAGCTCTCCGGCGGTGCCATCGCCAATGTTGTGCGCTACGGCGCCATCAGTGCCTTGCAGCGCGGCGAGCAACGCATCGCCGCCATCGATTTGCGGCACGGCGTGGCCAAGGAATTGCGCAAAGAGGGAAAGATGGTGACGAACTGATGCGTTGCGCCGCCTGCACCCGATTCAATCTGTTGGCGATTGCCTGCATCACCACCGCATTAGCGTTGTTGGCGGCGCAATATGTGCGTGCTGTTCCTACGCAGGCACCATCGCAGTCACCCGCCACGTCGCCTACCATCGCGACCACTGCACCAGCACCGGCGAAAGCATCCACCCCGGCAACGACCTCAGCAGTACCAGTGTTACCAGCACCCACATCAACCCCGCCGCCGGCAACATCTACCGCATCGACCAGCGGGGCAACCGCTGCTCGCCCAACAACGGTGTCCACGATTGTTGCCATCCCGAAAAAGAGTGGCGCGGCACCGGTCAAGCCTTCTCCTTGCAAACCCACAAAAACCGTCGTTAGCGACGACACCAAGTTGCGTTCTGGCTGGAAAGGCGTGGATTACCGCAACAACTTGGTTGAGACCAGCGGTACGCCACCGTTCACGTTCACCCTCAGCGACTGTGCGTTGCCATCCGGTGTTGAGTTGAAGCCAGATGGTCGGCTTCAAGGCAAGGCGGATGAAACGGGCACCTTCCACTTCGCTGTCACCGTCAAAGACAGCGCAATGCCGCCCAAGAGCGTCATGCATTACTACGAGCTGCGCATGTATCTGCCCACAACAGCCGTTGATACCCGCAAGCCACCCGCACAGCAAACCGTCACCGGTATTCCGCTCAGTGAGGCCGAACGTCAGACGCGTGAACAAAATCCGCGCATGAATGTGTACAAGTTGACGGACAAAAAAATTGCCGAGTTGATGAAGCCGCCTGCGCCCGTAAAGGAGGCGAAAGATGCAAAAGACGCAAGCGACAATGCGGCGGCGGATGACAGCAAAGGCACTACTGACACCAAGGACACCAAGGATGCACCCGCAGAAACAACGCAGGACGCTGACAAGGCGGCAGATGCGGTACTGAGCAAGCAGTTGCAAGGCATCCTGCTCGAACTGAATAACGTTGAATACCCGTCGCGCGATTTGTTCGAAAGAGCACTCGACGCCGCGTTGTGTAGCTACGTGAACAAACTGGCGACGGGCGCACTCAACACTGCCAATGTCACCACATCAAGCAAGCCCACCAATCCCGCCAATGTAGCCAACGCAAAAGCACAGAAGTTGGTGCTGCCACCCATTGTTTGTCCTGCCTTGCCATTGGAAAAAAGACCTGCGCTCGAACCAACGAAAAAAGGCGATACCGACACCATTTCGCCCGCCGAACTACCGCAGCGCATCCTGCCAGATGACATGCGCAAACGCATCATTGAACGCGCGAGGGAGGAATACTTTTTCGGCGGGCCGCCGCCCCTGAAGCGCAGCCTCTGGAGCGGCGGCGATTGCGGCTGTCTGAATGAAGGCCTCAACCGGCAGGTTTACGGCTTCTATCCCTTCTGGCGCGCCACTGGCGGTGCGCTGGGAGCCGAGGAAATGCCGCCGCCGCAGTTGATCAACTTCAGCCTGATGTCGCGCATCGCCTACGTCGCACTGCCTATCGACGATACCGGCAGCTTCAACAACACGATGCAGCTCAACGACAGGTTGTATCCGACGGACTTCATCCGCGTCGCCAAACGCCATCGCACCCAACTCGACGTGGTGCTGTACCGCAACACCTGGCAGAGCCTCCTGAAGGACGATGCAAAGATGAACCGACTCATCGCGCAATTGCCAGAAAACGCGCTGAACCTGATCGATACGCGACTGGCCGACCAAGCTTCGCGTGTGCAGTCGTGGCTGTCCTTCATCGAACCTGCGCCGCGCCTGGGCGATGGACTGACGTTGTACTTCGACGACTTCGACGACGTTGACTCGGGCAAATTCGCCGACTTTTTCGACAAGCTGATGAATGCGCTGATCGAAAACATGCAGGCCCGTTCGCGCAATTACGCGCTTAACGTTGTCATTCCGGACCGGCTGCTGAACCGTGCTCCCGCTTTCACATTTGAGAAATTGCTGAAGTATCTCGTCAAGGCGGAAAAACTGAAGGTGGTCAAAGAACGCATTGTCACCAATGTGGAAAGCACCACCAGCAACAGCAATATCGACATCAGTTATTTGATCCTCTTGTCAGAACCGACCCGGGACAGCAAGAAAAAACTGCGACAGTCCGCTGAACTGCCGGATGCCGTCGGCCTCAAGGGCAGCAACCGCAAGTTCTTTCTGCGCAATGTCATTCCGGTTGTTTCCTACGCGGGAGCCAATGAACCGAACGCCGAGGACAAACAGCGGCAATTCGCAGACGACCTCATCTACTTGTCAGACAACTTCAATGGCGTAGGATTGTGGAACATGCCATACAACAACCCCGCGCCCGATCCGGGCAATGGCATCTACGAGGCGCTGTCAAATAACCTTCTCGCCAGCAATGCGGCTGAATTGTTCACCAACACCAAGCTGTGTTCCTTTATTTGCATCAATCGCTGGTGGGGGCGTTTGGTGCTCATCACACTGCTTTTGATCGGCGTTGTCTCGCTGCCCGTGCGCATGCTGGTGTGCAATCGGTTCGTGCAGTCGCCCCGTTATTTGTACTTTTTATGGCTTGGCGGCATTGGCACTGCCTTGGTCGCCATCATCATGTTGGAGTGCGACCCGGATCAGAAACAGTGGATTGCACCGTTGTTCAGCCCGAAGTTCCTACTGGGTATTGCTGCGGCAGGGATAGCGCTGGTTGTCCTGCTAGAAAAACGCAAACGCTACATCAAACCATGACCTAGCCATGAACCTCCTAGACCGCGCCGCCATCCTGCATTTCCACCGTCATCGTATCGCCACGCACGGCGACGATGTGATGGCGCTCGGCTGGCGCAACGCTGACAGTCAACACAAACGCTTCGAAGTGATTGCGTCGCTGGCAGACTTCAGCGGGCGTACCGTTCTTGATGTTGGCTGCGGTCGCGGTGACCTGAAAGCGTTTCTCGACGCGCGCTTTGCCGATGTAGCCTATATCGGCATCGACCAAATGCCAGAATTCATCGCTGACGCCAATGCACGTTACGCCAACGGTAGTCCCTGCCGTTTCTATCAGGCCGACTTCAGCGAAGTGACTTTTCCGCGTGTCGACTACGTTATCGCATCCGGCGCGCTGGCCTACCGCACGGGAGATACCGGGTTTGTGTTCGACATGATCGAGCGCTTCTACGCCAGTTGTGAGCGCGCAGTGATCTTCAACTTCCTCGATGCCAGCCGTTTTCCGCACGATCATCCGCTGTTGCAAGGGCATGACTGCGATGCCGTCATCGCGCATTGTCGGCGCATCTTGCCTGATGTTGAGGTGGTGAGAGGCTATTTGGATGACGATGTCACGGTGCGTATTAGGCGACCGACTGAAGCGCTTGCGTAGACGCATACAACCAATTGAACCCTACCATCAATAGACGAGGTGCTTCATGAGTACAACCCACAAACCTGCTGTCTCGCAACGTGCCGCCAACCATGATGATACAGAGGAAAAAAATCAGGCGCGCGCCAAGACAGGCGGCACGTCGCAAGCAGCCGCGCAGAGCGCGCATCTCCAGTTGCAACGCAATGCGCAAATCGGTATTCAACAAAGTCCATATGCCACTGCGCAACGACAGCAAATTGCCGCGCTGATGCCGCCATTACAGCGCAATGCCGAAGCTGATGCGCCGAAGATGGATGAAGAAGAAGCCCCATCAACGGTACAGCCCAAAGCTGCTGATTCTGTTAAGAGGCTTGATGAAGAGGAGCAGGTGCAGCCAGCGCAAACCAAGGTCGCCTCCGCCACGGTCCAGCGCGAAGCCGAAGCACCAGCCAAGCGTAACGACACAGGCCTGCCTGACAACCTCAAATCAGGCATTGAATCGCTCTCTGGCATGTCGATGGATAGCGTGAAGGTGCACTACAACTCCGAGAAACCCGCGCAACTGAACGCACTTGCCTATGCGCAAGGCACCGATATCCACGTCGCGCCGGGGCAGGAGCAGCATCTGCCGCATGAGGCTTGGCACGTCGTGCAGCAGGCGCAGGGGCGCGTACAGCCGACCATGCAAATGAAAGCAGGTGTGCCGGTCAATGACGATCCAGGCTTGGAGCATGAGGCGGATGCGATGGGGGCGAGGGCGTTGGCGGTCAGCCAGCAGGATGTACAGCAAGTGCAACGACAGCCAAACCCTTCAGCGGGTGATACGGGTACGTATCAGTTGGTCAAGGCTTCTAAATTAGTGAAGCTTGGAAAGCAATGGTCTGGAAAAATCTGGATGAATAAAAATGCCAAGAAGAAATCCAAAAAAGAAACAAACATTACTCGATCTATTCAGAAGCTGACTGGCTTCAATACAGGCACTGTTTTTCATCCGCACGATTTGTACGTCAGGGGCAAAGGGCCAAGCAAATATGTCGATATCGTAAAAAAATTTGGCAAACCTGAAGCAGAAGAATTCCGCGCTTTTCTGAAAGATGAAGTCAAATTCAACGACCTTGCTGAAGAATTGCGGAAACTCGCAGTTATTGTGTGCGTATCCGAGACCGGAAGGGGTTATGACGTTAAAGAAATGGTCAGCTTTATGGACGTGATTGTTTCGGGTAAAAGCAATTGGAAAGACATAAAACGCGAGTACAGCCCGTCGCTTACCTATGATGAGGATGCCAACAAATCCATAGGCGAGTACAAACCCGAAAACGATGAGATGGAAGAGAGCGATGAATATGATGAAGACATTTCAGAAGAAGAAATGCGCGATCTGAACAATAACATTGATAAAGAAAAAGACCTTGATAAAGAAAAAGAGCTTAAGTTTGGCACGACAAGGAGTGGAAAAGATTTCAAGAGTAAATTAAAAATGGGGTCAGACACCAATTAAATTGCTTGAGATCCCTCCGCTTCGCTTGGGATAACAATTTGAGAGGTAGTGCCTTAAAAAACCACTGTCATTCCGAACGGCATTTCGTGAGGAATCTCATCGCGTAAAACAACGAAGCACTAAGCTGTTGCTCGTCATTTCCCGTGATGAGGCGTTGCGCCAATTACATCAAAAACACTTTCTTCCCGATGCAACCGGATGAGATCCCTCGACTGCGCTCGGGATGACAATTTGAGAGGTGGTGCCTTAAAAAACCACTGTCATTCCGAACGGCATTTCGTGAGAGTCCCCGGCTGCGCTTGGGATAACAATTTGAGAGGTAGTGCCTTAAAAAACCACTGTCATTCCGAACGGTATTTTGTGAGGAATCTCATCGCGTAAAACAACGAAGCACTAAGCTGTTGCTCGTCATTTCCCGTGATGAGGCGTTGCGCCAATTACATCAAAAACACTTTCTTCCCGATGCAACCGGATGAGATCCCTCGACTGCGCTCGGGATGACAATTTGAGAGGTGGTGCCTTAAAAAACCACTGTCATTCCGAACGGCATTTCGTGAGAGTCCCCGGCTGCGCTTGGGATAACAATTTGAGAGGTAGTGCCTTAAAAAACCACTGTCATTCCGAACGGCATTTCGTGAGAGTCCCCGGCTGCGCTCGGGATAACAATTTGAGAGGTAGTGCCTTAAAAAACCACTGTCATTCCGAACGGCATTTCGTGAGGAATCTCATCCCGTAATTTGCAGTTAAAATCCCTCCCCTATCCACGGTTATTTCCAGCCATTTTTACCCCAAAACGCCCGTCCTTAAACGACTTTCATGCCCGTTATCGAGATCAAACACCCGCTGGTCAAACACAAGATCGGGTTGCTGCGCGCAAAAGACATCTCCACCAAGAGTTTCCGTGAGATCACTCAGGAACTGGGCCGCCTGCTCGCCTATGAAGCGTGCCGCGATTTCCCGTTGGAATCACACACGGTGGACGGATGGTGTGGGCCGATCGACGTGCAGCGCATTGAAGGGAAGAAGGTCACACTGGTGCCGATCCTGCGTGCTGGACTCGGTATGCTCGACGGCGTATTGGATGTCATCCCCTCGGCCAAAGTGAGTGTCGTCGGTATTGCCCGTAATCACGAAACGCTACAGCCCGAACCCTACTTAGAGCGTTTTGTCGGCAAACTCGACGAACGTACCGCCATCATTCTCGACCCGATGTTAGCCACAGCGGGCTCCATGATCGCCACCATTGAGATGCTCAAAAAAGTCGGAGCCAGACAAATCAAAGCGCTGGTGTTGGTCGCGGCACCAGAAGGCATTCAACGCCTAAATACGACCCATTCTGAAGTCGAGGTGTACACCGCCGCCATCGACTCTCACCTAAATGAAGTCGGCTACATCATCCCCGGATTAGGCGACGCGGGCGACAAGATATTTGGTACCAAGTAGGCGGTTCGTGTTGGTCATCTCGCTTCACCTAACCAGTTTATAGGCCAGATATAGACCAGATATAGACCAGACAACGCATCCCCGGTCCCCGCGCACAACCACAAGGGTTGCGCTGGGCGGGGACCCAATTTTCTTTGCTCGAAGTATGTTGACCCTTCACCGCGTTGGGCGGAAAGCGCGTATTTGGCAAACACGGCGCCGTCCACTCATCTGCTGTCGAACGCGCCCCATGAAATGTTCAGACTAGGTCTGCCCCACCAACACACCAACATGCGCCGCAGCACTCGCGCCCAACGCCAATAAGTTATAGCCGCCTTCAAGCGCCGATACCACCCTGCCCTCGGCGTAGAGATCGGCGATCTTTAGAATTTCCTGGGTGATCCAGACGTAGTCGTCTTCGACCAAATCCAGATAGGCCAGCGGGTCATCTCTGTGCGCGTCAAAGCCGGCCGAAATGATGATCAACTCCGGTTTGAAATCGTGCAGTGCGGGAAACCAACTTGCGGCAATCGCCCGACGAAACGCGGCGCTGCCCGTTCGTGCAGCCAGCGGTGTCGGAATGATGTGTTTGTTGCCCGTATCGGCACCGGTGCCGGGGTAATACGGATGTTGAAACGACGAACACAGCATCACCCGATCATCGTCGTGAAAGATGTCTTCCGTGCCGTTACCGTGATGAACATCGAAATCCAAAATAGCCACGCGCTCCAGCCCATACGCTTCGATGGCGTGTCTTGCACCAACTGCCACGTTGTTAAAGATACAAAAACCCATCGCGTGGTCGTAAGTCGCGTGGTGGCCACAGGGTCGAACCGCACAGAAGACATTTCGATTAGCGCCCGACATTACCCGGTCGACCCCCTCCACCACCGCACCCGCTGCGCGACGGGCAGCCTCCAGCGAAAAGATGTTCATCGAGGTATCCGGGTCGAGGTACGCGTAGTCATGTGTCGGTGCCGCCGCAAAAATGGACGCGACATAGTCCGGATCATGGGTTGCCGTCAACAGCGCCTCGGATGCGGGCGGCGCATCCACCCGTTGCATTTGTTTCGCCAACCCCGCATTCTCCAGCGCGTTCAGCACGGCGTGCAGACGCGATGGCGACTCAGGATGGTGCGGCCCCATCTCGTGCTGAAGACAGATAGGGTGGGTGATTAGCGCAGTTTTGGCAATATCAGCTTGCATTGTTTGGCGGGGCGTTAAACTAAACTTTGGTGAACCAGTGTAAGCCTTCGGTGAACCAGTGTAAGCTCGATACTTTAACGCTATCTGCCGTACATTAGCAGTGCCATCGACGTCGCCATCGTCGCGTCGCCACATCAATACGGTATGCGGTTAACCATATTTGATGATTTGATCGCTGTCCACTGGCGGTAAACTCTGAAGTCGCGCCCGGAGTCTCGATGTGTTCACGAGAAGCCGAGGGCATTCTCCTCTGAAAACATGGGGACTACTGATTTTTCAATCAATGAATGCAAATATGCTTTTTGAGAAAAAACCCATAGGCGATAACGTGTCGATAGCAACACCGTCGGAAGCAAACGGGGACACGCGCCAAGGGCTTAATCGCGTGCTCGAACAAGCCGGGCAGATCATTCTCGGCAAGGATGCCGAAATTCGGATGGCCATCGCCTGCATCTTGGCGCGTGGGCATTTGCTGATCGAGGACGTACCCGGTGTCGGAAAAACTACTCTCTCCCACGTCATCGCCAGCTTGCTCGGTCTGAAATATCAGCGCATTCAGTTCACCAGTGATCTGTTGCCTGCGGACATCGTGGGCGTGTCGATTTTCGACCGCGAATCATCGACCTTTCGATTCCATGCCGGGCCGATTTTTTCGCAAGTCATTCTGGCCGATGAAATCAATCGCGCCAGCCCCAAGGCGCAGTCCGCTCTGCTCGAGGCGATGGAAGAACATCAAGTCACCGCAGATGGCAAAACGATGTCGTTGCCTGAACCATTTTTTGTCATCGCCACACAAAACCCTTCCCACCAAATTGGCACTTTCCCGTTGCCCGAGTCGCAGCTCGATCGGTTTTTAATGCGCATCAGCCTCGGTTATCCAGATCAATCGGCCGAGCGAGCGCTATTGAAGGGCGAAGACCGGCGCGAGATGGTCGCTAAAATCACGCCGGCAATGACGGTGGGACAACTTGAACGCCTTCAGCGTGAAGTCGCTGCGGTGCATGTTTCGGATGCGCTGATTGACTATATCCAAGCACTGTTAAACCACACACGCGACTCAGCACACTTTGAGATGGGATTATCTCCACGAGCCGGCCTCGCGCTATTACGAGCGGCACAAGCGTGGGCACTATTGTCAAATCGTAATCTCGTACTCCCCGAAGATGTGCAAACAATTGCGCCCGCGGTCGTTGGCCATCGGCTGCGCGCAATTTTCTCACCCGGCAATCCATCCAAATCCGTCGATCCTGCAAAAGACCTTATCCAGTCTGTTCCTATTCCCTGATCCATCATGATTGCGGAACTCAGTTTCAAGCTGCGACAACGAATATCGGATTGGATTTTTCGTGCTCGCATCCCGGAGTCGCCGCCGGTTGTCCTGACGCAGCGGCGTATCTTCATCATCCCGTCTCGCACAGGCTATTTTTTTGTGTTTGTGCTGCTACTGTTATTGATCGCCTCAATCAACTACTCGTTATCACTCGGTTTTCTGCTGACCTTTCTTCTGGCCAGTATGGGTGGTATGTCGATGCTGCACACCTTCCGGAATCTGGCCCGACTGACGATCATGCCAGGGCGCGCCGAGCCTATATTTGCTGGTGAGGTGGCGCAGTTTCATTTAGTGATGCATAACCCTGGGATTGTCCGTTTTGCGGTAGGCATCAAGCGTGCAAGGCTCGCCGACGCCGAGCCGACGTTCGGTGACATTCCATCAGCGGGTGCCAACAACTTTTCAATCGGTATTCAAGCCACCGCACGCGGCAGAATAAACTGCGGGCGCATCGAGATCTTCACGGAATATCCTGTTGGTCTCTTTCACGCATGGTCTTATGTCGATTTTGGAATGACCTGCCTCGTATATCCTAAGCCCGACCCCGGCGCAGGTGCACTGCCGATTTCATCCTCAGACCATGGCGAAGGCAATATCGCCGCTGCGGGGGATGAGGAGTTTCAGTCACTCCGCGCCTACCGCGTTGGCGATACGATGCGCCAGATTGCGTGGAAAGCGCTGGCGCGCGAGCAAGGCTTGCTGGTCAAAGAATTTGGAACCACGGTCAGCGCAGACCTCTGGTTAGACTACGCAATGCTGGACGGCTTGGGGTCCGAGCAGCGCTTGTCACGACTCACTTGGTGGGTGCTCGAAGGTGAGCGTACGCGAGTCCCTTATGGATTAAGGCTTCCCACCCGCGCCATTGCGCCGTCGATGGGACGTCAGCACCGCGATGAATGCTTGGAAGCGCTCGCCATGTTCGGCGTAGCAGACTCGCGTGGAAACGCATGATTAACACTGGCGCACTCACGCTAGGCAATATCACTTGGCTCGTCGCGGCGATGGGTTTCGTGATTGCACCTCACGTTGAGCGCTTACCTTGGTGGGCATCGCTAGTCTGCTTGGGCGCCGGCGCGTGGCGCTGGTGGATCGCCCGTACAGGCCACCGCACCCCGGGTTGGATTGTGATGATGGCCATTGCCGTTGCCATCACGGCGGGCGCGTTTGTGGAATACAAACGACTATTCGGACGCGAAGTCGGCGTGATGCTGCTGATCGTGATGCTGTGCCTAAAAGTTCTCGAAATGCGGATGAAGCGCGACGCGATGGTGGTCATTTTTTTAGGTTTCTTTCTGGCGCTCACCAATTTTCTTTATTCCCAGACAATCCTGATGGGCGCCTATATGCTCGGATGCGTATGGCTGTTGATCGCCACCTTGATTGGCTTCAATCGCATCAACAGCGAGCCCACCATTGGCGACCGTCTCAAGCCGGCTGGCTGGCTGCTCTTGCAATCAATCCCCATGATGCTGGTGTTCTTTTTTCTATTTCCGCGTGTGACCGGCCCGCTATGGAATACCCCCCAAGAATCCCAAGCGCGTACCGGCCTCTCAGACAGCATGTCGCCTGGCGATATCTCAAAGCTTTCCCAGTCGGATGCGGTGGCATTCCGGGTTGAGTTTGAAGGTCCCGTGCCCAATAGCACTGACCTTTACTGGCGGGGACCGGTACTGGGACTTCAAAGTGGACGTGGCTGGCGAATGTACGACGCGCCACCACTAGATCGGATCAGCGCGGAAGCGCTCAGTGCTGAGGTCAAATATCGCGTCACGATGCAACCGCACAACAAGACATGGCTTTTTGCGCTCGACGTACCGAGCCGCCTGCCCGCCGATTCGGTTTTAATGCCAGATTTTCAGCTACGCGCCCGTGAACCGGTGAATGCGCTCAAGGCGTATAGCATTGGCTCGTATTTGAACTACCGCCTAGACGCCGAAGGCAGCCCGGCAGAACGGCAGAAATATCTCAATTACAGCAGTCGGATCAATCCCCGCACCATCGCCTTCGGCAAAGAGATGCGACAAAAATATCCAGACACAAAAATGCTCATCGAAGAGATGATGCGGATGTACAACCAAGAATTTACCTATACGCTTGAGCCGCCGCTGCTTGGCGCCAATCCGATGGATGAGTTCTTGTTCGACACCAAGATGGGTTTTTGTGAGCACTATGCGGGTAGCTTTGCACTGCTCATGCGTGCAGCGGGTGTGCCCGCTCGCGTCGTGACGGGCTACCAAGGCGGAGAAGTCAATCCGGTCAGTCGATTACTCGTCGTGCGGCAGTCGGAAGCTCACGCATGGACTGAAGTCTGGCTGCCAGACACCGGATGGCTTCGCGTTGACCCGACGTTTGCGGTGTCGCCACTCAGGATCAATCGCGGCATGTCGGCGGCGCTAGGGCCAGTCGGCGTGTTCGACAACATGGCCGAAGCTGACAAACTCGGCATCCTGCGCAGCCTCGCCTACACTTGGGACGCGGTGAACTCCGAGTGGAATCGTTGGGTGGTGGGGTTTAATCAGGACCGCCAACGCAATCTGTTTCAGGGGATTGGTATCCCAGATGTTGACTGGCGAATGCTCGCCATTTGGTTGATCGGTGGAATTTTTGTTGCCGGCGGTGTCGTTGGCGTGTTCCTACTGGCACTCGCCTACCGCAGCCGAAAGTCGCCAATAGACGCGGCGTTTGAGCGCTTTTGTGCCCAAATTGCGCGCCACGGCTTGATTCGCGCCCAAACGGAAGGCCCGGTAGATTTCTTGAAACGTATCGAGCGCGAGCGCCCGCAAGACTACGCGAATGCGAAACAAGTCATTGATGCGTACGTTGCGGCACGTTACGCGCCGTCTGCGATTGATGTCTCATTCCGGCGGCGTTTTATCCGACTCGCCCGTCGTTTTCGTGCGTTGTAGCATCAATGCGCTCGCCAGAATTGCCACAATCGATTGGGCACATTTGACGATTTGACGATGTGACGGTATGTCCCGGTCACCGCTATGCTTGAACTTGAGTGTGTCCTGCGGTCACGCTATGGGTTTCGACCAAAGATTCTTGCTGCGGCAATTGCCGGGATCGCAGCGTTGCCGAATGTGGTGCTGGGTGAGCGTCTCGCCGTTTTGGCGGCCGCTGAGCAATTGGCCAGAGGCTGGGATTTTGCCGATGCGCTACACCACGCGCTAAGTGCTGGCTGCGATGAATTTGTGACGCTGGATACCGATCACGCCAAACGCGCAGCAAAGCATACGGGTGGGACAGCGACGGCGGTGCCAAAGGTGGTGCGGCTCTAGCCTGTGGGTGTATTGAGCCACCTTTAGTAGGGTGAAGAGCGCCCACGCTGAACCCTTCCAGCGTAAACTTGCCCGCGATAAACCATATAAAAAAAGGCAAGATGAATCTGGCAGATTTTCCGACTGTGCGAGGCTGCGTTTCGGAGGCGAAGCGGCAAACCCGCGTCGATTTCGCCGCCCGTTACCGGTTGATCGCGTTGTACGGGTGGTCGGATTTGGTATTGGCGTGGCCAGCGTTGCTGCGCAAACTTGACCGAATCGATCCCTCGTACAAAAACTAGCGCCGAGACATCACACATGGAAAAAAAATACACCCGCTTCGCTTCGTTCTATCCGTACTACCTGTCCGAGCACCGCAACACCACCTGTCGCACATTACATTTCATCGGCTCGACCATCGTGCTGGGCGTTGTCGCAACCATGATCATCACGCGGCAGTGGTGGATGGGCTGGTTAATCCCGCTCGCTGGTTATGGTTTTGCATGGGTGGGACACTTCTTTTTTGAAAAAAACCGTCCTGCCACGTTCACCTATCCCTTCTACAGTTTTGCCGGTGATTGGGTCATGTACTCACAGCTATTGAGCGGCAAGATTGGGTTCACACCCCGTGCTGACGAATTGGTCGGCTAATGGCCGCAGCACATTCAGATTCAGGTACCGCCAAACCCACACGGCGTCGCATCTACTTGATGCGGCACGGTGCTGTCACCTACTTCACGCCGGAAGGTGCTCCCATTGCGCCGGACGGTGTGCCACTGAACCCAGCGGGTATCGCGCAAGCCGATGCAGCAGGGCAATTGTTTGCGCGGCATGGTGTCAACTTTGATCGGGTCATTGTCAGCGGCCTACCGCGTACCGTTCAAACCGCTGAGCGGCTACTGGCGCAGTTAGATTCCACCAACCAGATTGAGCATCGCGCATCGCTACAGGAGATTCGCGCCGGCAAACTTCGCGATATTCCAAAGCACGAACTGCGCGAAAGTTTCCTCAGTGTGCTCTATGGCACCGCCACTCTCGACACCAAATTCATGGGTGGCGAGAGTGTGGGTGAGTTGCTCGATCGGGTGCTGCCGGAAATCGAAGGCTTGCGCAACGACACGAGTTGGTCCACGTTGCTATTGGTTCTCCACGGCGGCGTGAACCGCGCAATACTGAGTTATCTGTTGTCCGGCCAACGGACCATGATGGGTGGTTTCGAGCAGAGTCCGGCGTGTATCAATGTGATCGATATCGGCAATGCGCCACGCGATGTCATTTTGCGTGCGACGAATCTCTCGCCTACTGACTGGTTACAACACGACACACGCTCCTCGACCATGGAAGTATTGTTTGGGCAATATGCAGCGCAAGGCTCGCGTAATCCATAACGAACACAACACACAAACGAAAACTCCCCGGTAAATGACGATGTCCTTTATCAAGTCACAAACTTTCGTGTGTCATCCCGGCGCCTTTACGTAACTAAGCCGGGATGAAAGGCTAGAGATTGCGCCATGAACACCAACCCCGAAAACCAACCTGAATAGCGCCAATGACTGATCCGTTTCAACACTTTGCCGGCACCAAGCCCGTATCCAACCAACACCAGTTCAATGTTGGCGCACTCGAAGAATGGCTGTCGGAAATGCTCGGCAGCGAATTCGATGGGCTCAACGTTGAGCAATTCAAAGGCGGGCAATCCAACCCTACCTTCAAATTGATTACCCCAAAATGCAGTTACGTGATGCGCGCCAAACCAGGGCCATCATCCAAGCTACTGTCATCAGCACACGCCATCGAGCGCGAGTACCAAGTGCTCACCGCGCTGCGGCACACCGATATTCCGGTACCGAAGACTTACGCGCTGTGTGAAGATGAATCGGTCATCGGCCGCTCGTTTTTTGTCATGGAGATGGTGGAAGGCCGCATCATGTGGGACCCACAACTACCGGGCATGGCTCACAGCGAGCGTGCAGCGATTTTTGACGAAATGAATCGCGTCATCGCCGCCCTGCACTCAGTCGATTTTGAATCGATCGGTTTAGGTGACTACGGCAAGCCGGGCAACTATTTCGCGCGCCAGATCAGTCGTTGGACCAAACAATATCAAGACGCTGGCATGGAAAAAATTGAGGCGATGAACAATCTAATCGAATGGTTGCCGCAGCACATCCCCGCAGGCGAGGAAACCTCTATTGTGCACGGTGACTATCGCCTCGATAACCTTATCTTCCACCCCACTGAGCCGCACGTATTGGCCGTGCTCGATTGGGAGCTTTCCACGCTCGGCCATCCGCTGGCCGATTTTGCGTATCACGCCATGACATGGCATGTGCCCCCCGCCGCGTTTCGTGGCTTGGCCGGTGTTGACCTCGCCGCACTCGGCATTCCTGCATTGAAAAATTACGTGACGAGTTACTGCGCACGCACTGGACGTCCCGATGGCATCGAGAACTTTGACTACTACTTAGCCTATAACATGTTTCGCATGGCGGGTATCTTGCAGGGCATCATGCGGCGCGTGGTGAATGGCACCGCCGCTTCCGCGCAAGCCGAGGCCATGGGCAAAGCCGCACGACCGCTGGCCGAATTAGGATGGAAAGTGGCACAATCAATCGGACATTGAGTGCATGTCGTTGCAACAAAAAACGTCAAGGACGCCGTCATGGATTTTTCGTACTCCGCCAAATCACTGGCAATGCAAACGCGCATGGAGGCATTTTTTGCCGAACACATCATGCCGAACGAACACCGCTATCAGCAGGACATCGAGGCCAATACCCGCGCCGACAAACGCTGGACACCGACGGCAATCATCGAAGAGTTAAAGCCTAAAGCGCAGGCAGCAGGATTGTGGAATCTGTTTATGCCTGGAAAGTTAGGCGCAAATCTAACTAATCTGGAATACGCCCCGCTTGCCGAGATCACCGGTCGTGTGACGTGGTCCCCAGAAGTGTTCAACTGTAGCGCGCCGGATACCGGCAACATGGAAGTGTTTGCGCAGTACGGCAACGAACAACAAAAGGCGCAATGGCTCACCCCGCTGCTCGCGGGCGAAATTCGCTCTGCCTTTGCCATGACTGAGCCGGGTGTCGCTTCGAGTGACGCCACTAATATCGAAACACGGATTGAGCGCAGTGGCGGCAAAGACGACGACTACATTATCAATGGCCGCAAGTGGTGGATTTCCGGCGCAGGTGACCCGCGTTGCGCCGTCTACATCGTGATGGGAAAAACGAATCCGGACGCGCCGACCCATCGTCAGCAATCGATGATCATTGTCCCCGCAAATACGCCGGGCGTCACGGTGGTACGTCCGCTGCCGGTGTTTGGCTATGACGACGCGCCACACGGCCACTGCGAGATTGCCTTCGACAACGTACGAGTTCCCGCAGCAAACATTCTGCTCGGCGAAGGACGCGGCTTTGAGATCGCCCAAGGGCGATTGGGCCCGGGGCGTATCCATCACTGCATGCGGTTGATTGGCCTTTCTGAGCGCGCCTTAAGACTAATGTGTGAACGCCTCACCTCGCGCATTGCATTCGGCAAACCACTCTCAACACAAAGTGTGTGGCACGAACGTATTGCAGAAGCCCGCTGCATGATTGACCAAGCGCGGCTGCTCACGCTAAAAGCGGCGTACATGATGGATACCGTTGGCAACAAAATCGCCAAGACAGAGATCGCAATGATCAAGGTCGTCGCCCCTAACGTTGCACAGCAGGTGATCGATTGGGCGATACAGGCTCACGGCGGCGCCGGTGTATCGGATGACTTCCCACTCGCCTTCGCCTATGCACAGGCGCGGCTTCTGCGTTTAGCCGATGGGCCGGATGAGGTGCATCGTCAATCGCTGGCCAAGATGGAACTTGGCAAGTACCTAAAGAAACCCTGATTCAATTCATTTAGTTTCTCGTCCCTTGCCCAATGTGGCTGTTACTCAAAAAAATCAAATCCCTGCACCCGCGCAGCGCTAGCACCTACATCTGTCGCCCCGGATTTAGTCCGGGGCCCAATTTGTTTGAACGGGGCCCGTTTTTCTGGACGGACAAGTTGATGTTACTTTATCAACTTATCAGGAGTCCTCATGAAACGTATCCCCCGTCGCACATTCACGGCTGAATTCAAAGCTGAAGCCATCAAACTTGTAACTGAACAAAAGCTTACCCATGCCGAGGTCAGCAAAAAGCTCGACATCGGCACGAAATCAATACGCACATGGATCGAGCAACAGTCGCGCGGTGAGCTTAAAGCTAGTTTAGGCGCTGATAAACTCACCGCCGACCAACTGCGTATCCGCGAGCTTGAACGCGAACTCGCTATTGCCAAGATGGAGCGAGACATATTAAAAAAAGCGACGGCATACTTCGCGAAAGAGTCGAAGTGAGGTATGCCATGATCGATAAACTCCGTCACACACACCCTGTGGACAAGCTATGTCAGTTAGTGGATGTCGCCAAAAGCGGCTATCAAGCGTGGCGTCGGGGCAACGTCATTCCTGCCAAGAGGCTTGAAGATAAAAGGCTACTAGCGGCCATCAAAGCCGCACACGAACGTAGTCGCGGCACTTATGGGCCAGCGAAGATTCGAACTGAATTGGCAAGCCAAGGCATCAGTGCTGGACTCAACCGAATCAAACGGTTACGCAAACTCAACGGCATCCGCTGCACGCATAAAAAGAAATTCCGTGTCACGACGGATTCAAAGCATCAACTTCCGGTCGCTGAGAATTTGCTTAATCGTCAATTTAGGCCAACTGCACCGAATCGAGTGTGGGTGGCTGACATCACCTACATTCCGACCGATGAGGGTTGGCTATTTCTGGCCGCGATCAAGGATTTATATACCTGTGAGATCGTTGGTTGGGCGATGGATAAGCAAATGACCAAGCAGTTAGTCATTGATGCGTTACGCGCGGCGTATTGGCGCAAGAAGCCAAAAGCAGGTTTGATGCACCATTCAGATCGCGGTAGCCAGTATTGCAGCGCCGCTTACCGCGCCTTACAGGTTAGCTACGGGATGACAACGTCAATGAGTCGCCGAGGTAATTGCTGGGATAACGCGCCAATGGAAAGTTTCTTTGGCACACTCAAGACAGAGAGTCTGCATCATTACCGGTTTGCCACGCGTGAAGAGGCCAGACGGGTTGTGTTTGAATATATTGAGGTCTTCTACAATCAAATCAGACGTCATGCAAAAATCAACAATCAGTCACCATCTGATTGTGCAAAGCAATTCAACGAAGCACAAATGCAATTGGCCGCATAATCTATCAACTTATCCGTCCACTAAATCGGATCCCGCTCAGTTCCCGCTTCCCGGGCTGCAACAAACTTAGATCCCGGCGGGGTTACGTCACTAAGCCGGAAAGACACCCGTTGTTTGGTCGTTCCCTCTGCCTCGCCCGTCGTGGACGTCACCATTGCACCCGCGCAGCGCTAGCACCTACATCTGTCGCCCCGGATTTAGTCCGGGGCCCAATTTTTTCCCGCTTCCCGGGCTGCAACAAACTTAGATCCCGCCCGGCGCAACCCTTGTGGTTGTGCACGGGGACAGGTGAAGTTTGCGATTGATTTACGTTGTTTAAACGCTGATCCAACAGAGCGGAATGCTGACGTGTTTTAAGCGGTAAGATATACAACGAACACCGAGCCAGTACCCGATTGCCGGCCAACTACAAATAGAACAACGAGAGGAGCCTTCCAAGATGGAAGCAAACAACAAGTGGTGGCTGGCGCATTACCCGGCGGGCATCGCGCATGAAATTGATCTAACACGTTATACGTCGCTCAACGAAATGGCCGATGAATCATTCGCAAAATTCGGTGCTCGCGCCATGTACACCTGCCTCGATAAAACGCTTACCTTTCGTGAGGTCGACCAACTCTCTGCTGCCTTTGGCGCATGGCTGCAATCACTCGGGCTCAAACAAGGCGCGCGGGTCGCCCTAATGATGCCGAACTTGTTGCAATACCCCGTCGCGATCTTAGGTGTGCTGCGCGCAGGGTATGTCGTGGTGAATGTCAATCCGCTCTACACGCCACGCGAACTCGAACATCAGCTCAATGACTCCGGCTCGGAAGCCATCGTCATCCTAGAGAATTTCGCGACCACACTGCAAAGCGTGATCGCGCGCACCGCTATCAAACACGTTGTGTTGGCGAGTGTTGGTGACTTGCTCGGTTTCCCCAAAGGCATGATCACCAACTTCATGGTGCGTAAAGTGAAGAAGGCAGTACCCGCCTATAACCTGCCGGGCCACGTCGCCTTTAACGACACCATCAGCGATGGTCGCACCATGACGCTTAATCGCCCAACGCTCGGGCCCGAGGACGTCGCTTTTCTGCAATACACGGGTGGCACGACGGGTGTGTCCAAAGGTGCGGTATTGGTTCACGCAAATATCTACGGCAATTGTTTGGTCTCTGAAGCGTGGCTGAACCCGGCAATGTTAGACACCAGCAAAGGCCCACCACCTGACCCAATGGTGATCGTTTGTGCGCTGCCGATGTATCACATCTTTTCGCTCGTTACTTGTATGTGGCTCGCTATCAAGATGGGTGGCCACAACATCCTCATCCCGAACCCACGCGATTTAGACGGCATGATCAAAGCCATCGGCAAATACCGCTTCAACTTATTTCCCGCCGTCAACACGATGTTTAACCGCTTGGTAAACCACGCAGGTTTCCGTGAGCTTGATTTTTCGGGTCTGCGCGTTTCCAACGGGGGCGGCATGGCGGTACAACGCGCTGTGGCGGAGAAGTGGCTTAGCCTCACGCGCACACCGATTGTGGAAGGGTATGGTCTCACCGAGACTTCCTCGGGCGCCACTTGTAATCCGGTGATGTCCAACGAATACACAGGGGATGTTGGAATGCCGATGCCATCAACCGAGATTTCCATTCGCGACGACAACGAGAATGAAGTCCCAGTCGGGCAATCTGGCGAGATTTGTATTCGCGGCCCGCAAGTGATGCGCGGCTACTGGCAGCGGCCGCAAGACACAGCCGCCGTGATGACGCGCGATGGATTTTTTAAGTCGGGGGACATCGGCGTCATGCTACCGAATGGCCACGTCAAGATTGTGGACCGCAAGAAGGACATGATTTTGGTCTCGGGCTTCAACGTCTACCCGAACGAAATTGAAGATGTAGTGGCAAGCTGTCCCGGCATACTTGAATGCGCGGCCATCGGTGTGCCCGACGAAAAAACCGGTGAGACCGTCAAACTATTTATCGTGAAAAGCGACCCGGCGCTGACCGAAGAAACCGTCCGCGCCTACTGCCGCAAAAACATGACGGGCTATAAAAATCCCAAGTTCATCGTGTTCTGCGAGAGCCTGCCGAAGACCAACGTCGGCAAGATATTGCGGCGCGAGCTGCGGGATAAAGAACCGACATTGAAAGCGTAAAGTCGCCTATTGGCGGGCGTTTTGGGGCGTTTTTGCTTGAAGATTCCCGTGTTTATTAGGGTTTTAACTTATGGGAACTTCTCGAAACCGTCGCGAGCGGGCGAAGTTCGTGCCGACGGGTTTGGCAAACACGGGACACGACCCAGTGTACGGCGAGCACCGCAGGCGTGAATGCGGCCAAACACGGGTCAGCGACATATTTTCCCCAAAAGGGTGCCGAATAATCTTCGGCTCCTTTAATTACACCCCTGAATTGCTTGAGATCCCTCGACTACGCTCGGGATGACAACTCAAGATATGGTGGCCTAAAAAATCACTGTCATTCCGAACGGCATGGCATGAGATTCCCCGACTGCGCTCGCGATGACAACTTGAGAGGTGGTGCCCTAAAAAAATCACTGTCATTCCGAACGGCAGTTCGTGAGGAATCTCATCCCGTAAAACAACGAAGCACTAAGCTATTGCTTGTTACGCTGGGGAAAAAACATTGTGCCAACTGAATCGAAAAATACCTTCTTCCTGACGCAACCGGATGAGATCCCTCGACTACGCTCGGGATGACACCTTGAGAGATGGTGCCCTAAAAAATCACTGTCATTCCGAACGGTATTTCGTGAGGAATCTCATCGCGTAAAACTACGAAGCACTAAGCGATTCTTCCCGATGCAGCCGGATGAGATCCCTCGACTACGCTCGGGATGACAACTTGAGAGGTGGTGCCCTAAAAAATCACTGTCATTCCGAACAGCATGGCATGAGATTCCCCGACTGCGCTCGGGATGACACCTTGAGAGATGGTGCCCTTAAAAAACTACTGTCATTCCGAACGGCGTTGCATGAGATTCGCCGACTGCGCTCGGGATGACAATTTAAGGGGTGGTGCCCTAAAAAATCACTGTCATTCCGAACGGTATTTCGTGAGATCCCTCGGCTACGCTCGGGATGACACCTTGAGAGGTGGTGCCCTAAAAAATCACTGTCATTCCGAACGGCGTTGCATGAGATTCGCCGACTGCGCTCGGGATGACAATTTAAGGGGTGGTGCCCTAAAAAATCACTGTCATTCCGAACGGTATTTCGTGAGATCCCTCGGCTACGCTCGGGATGACACCTTGAGAGGTGGTGCACTAAAAAATCACTGTCATTCCGAACGGCATTTCGTGAGGAATCTCATCCCGTAAAACAACGAAGCAGTGAGCTATTGATTGTTACGCTTGGGGGAAAAACATTGTGCCAACTGAATCGAAAACACTTTCTTCCCGATGCAACCGGATGAGATCCCTCGACTACGCTCGGGATGACAACTTGAGAGATGGTGCCCTAAAAAAACTACTGTCATTCCGAACGGTATTTCGTGAGGAATCTCATCCCGTAAAACAACGAAGCACTAAGCGATTCTTCCCGATGCAGCCGGATGAGATCCCTCGGCTACGCTCGGGATGACAATTTAAGGGGTGGTGCCCTAAAACAATCACTGTCATTCCGAACGGCAGTTCGTGAGGAATCTCATCGCGTAAAACAACGAAGCACTAAGCGATTCTTCCCGATGCAGCCGGATGAGATCCCTCGGCTACGCTCGGGATGACAATTTAAGGGGTGGTGCCCTAAAACAATCACTGTCATTCCGAACGGCGTTGCATGAGATTCGCCGACTGCGCTCGGGATAACACCTTGAAAGGTAGTGCCCTAAAAAATCACTGTCATTCCGAACGGTGTTTCGTGAGGAATCTCATCCCGTAAAACAACGAAGCACTAAGCGATTCTTCCCGATGCAACCGGATGAGATCCCTCGACTACGCTCGGGATGACAACTTGAGAGATGGTGCCCTAAAAAAACTACTGTCATTCCGAACGGTATTTCGTGAGGAATCTCATCCCGTAAAACAACGAAGCACTAAGCGATTCTTCCCGATGCAGCCGGATGAGATCCCTCGACTACGCTCGGGATGACAACTTGAGAGATGGTGCCCTAAAAAAACCACTGTCATTCCGAACGGTATTTCGTGAGGAATCTCATCCCGTAAAACAACGAAGCACTAAGCGATTCTTCCCGATGCAGCCGGATGAGATCCCTCGACTACGCTCGGGATGACAATTTAAGGGGTGGTGCCCTAAAACAATCACTGTCATTCCGAACGGCAGTTCGTGAGGAATCTCATCGCGTAAAACAACGAAGCACTAAGCGATTCTTCCCGATGCAACCGGATGAGATCCCCCGACTGCGCTCGGGATGACACCTTGAGAGATGGTGCCCTTAAAAATCACTGTCATTCCGAACGGCGTTGCATGAGATTCGCCGACTGCGCTCGGGATGACAATTTAAGGGGTGGTGCCCTAAAAAATCACTGTCATTCCGAACGGCGTTGCATGAGATTCGCCGACTGCGCTCGGGATGACACCTTGAAAGGTAGTGCCCTAAAAAATCACTGTCATTCCGAACGGTGTTTCGTGAGGAATCTCATCGCGTAAAACAACGAAGCACTAAGCTGTTTCGCGTCATTCTGCGGGATGAAGCGTTATTCGACCAAATGAATCAAAACCACCTACGTTCTGCCATAAACATCCTGAAACCGCACAATATCGTCCTCGCCTAAGTAGCTTCCCGTTTGTACTTCAATCAGTACAAGGTCCACTTGCCCAGGGTTCTCCAACCGATGTTTATGACCCGCTGGAATATAGGTCGATTCGTTAGCATGCAACAGAAGTTCGGCTTCACCGTTCACAACTTTTGCAACCCCGCCGACCACTATCCAGTGTTCGCTGCGATGGTGGTGCATTTGTAGTGACAGTGAGGCCCCTGGCTTGACTTCGATTCGCTTCATCTTGTAGCCGTCGCCTTCCTCAAGTACCGTATAGGTGCCCCACGGCCTGTGCGCGGTAAGGTGAATCTTATGCGTCTCATGGCCGTCTGACTTTAGCTTCGCAAATATCTGTTTTACGTCTTGCGCGCGGTCGCGATGCGCGACCAGCACCGCATCTGGCGTGTCGATCACCAGTACGTTATCTAGGCCCACCATGCCCACCATGCGGCCATTGGCGCGCACAAAGCAGTTGGTACTGTCGTGCATGATCGCAGTGCCCTCCACTCGGTTGCCGTCACTGTCTGCCAGTGTGAGCTCGCCGAGCGCATTCCACGAGCCAATATCACTCCAGCCGATGTCGCATGGCACCACTGCCGCTTTGGAGGTCCTTTCCATCACCGCATAGTCAAAAGAAATTTCTGGCACCTGTGCAAAGTTCTCAGCGGCCAGCTCCATTTGGTAGGTGCCCGCTCCTTCCACCGCACGCGATTGGGCAATGCACGTTTTTACGGTTTCTAATACGTCTGGGCACGTCACTTTCATTTCCTGCAGCAGCGTTTTTGGCGTGAAACAAAACATGCCGCTATTCCACAGGAAGCCGCCTGATGCTAAATACCCCTCGGCCGTCTTGAGATCAGGCTTTTCTACAAAGCGGAGTACCACATTTCCCGCGGCTTCGATATAGCCATAGCCGGTCTCAGCCGCGGTCGGCGTGATGCCGAAGGTTACGATCTTGCCGCCTTGAGCAAATGCAATGGCGCGTTCCACCGCAAGCGCAAAGGCGGCTTGGTCAGCGATAAGATGGTCCGCTGCGAGCACCAATAGCACCGCATCTTCTCCGTGCGCCGCTTCGGCTCTGAGCGCCGCGGCGGCGATGGCCGCTGCCGTATTACGCCCGAATGGCTCCAGCAGAAAGCTTGCAGCAACATTGGCACTATTCACTGAGCGATATTGGTCCTGCGTTTGAAACAGCAAGTCGCGGTTGGTTACCGTGATCACTTCCGCCACATTCGGCAGCACGGCCCCGCGCAAGAATGCTTTTTGCAGCAGGCTCTGCCCGTCACTTAAGGTAATGAAAGGCTTCGGGTGCAGCTCACGAGACACTGGCCACAGCCTCGAACCTGTGCCGCCGCACAGAATGGTTGGAATGAGTTTTTGTTTCATTGATGGGAGTCGTTGGCGTGGTTTCCGTTTGTGCCCGAAATTCGCGACCAACCTGACTACGGTGCCGGCAAGAACTTTAGTGGGTCTGAGGGCTTACCGTTTTTTCGGATTTCAAAGTGCAGCTTTACCTGATCCGCATCCGAATTGCCCATCTCGGCAATCTTCTGGCCGCGTTTCACTTCCTGCCCTTCTGCGACAACAATTTTGTCGTTATGCGCGTATGCAGAAAACCAAGTGACATTGTGTTTGATGATGACCAGACGACCATATCCGCGCAACCCGGAGCCGCTATAGATAACCTTCCCGTTAGCAGCGGCGTTCACCGCAGCGCCTTTGGTGCCAGCGATGTCGATTCCTTTGTTGGCGTCGGTAAAGGTGGTCATGACCTTGCCCTTGACCGGCCACGCCCATTCGACATCGTCGCCTGCGGACGCTGGCGGGACTACTGGCACGGCTGGTGCCGGTGTTGGTGTTGGTGTTGGCGCTGGTGATGGTGCCGGTGTTGGTGTTGGTGTTGGTGCGGGGACAGTTGCCACTTGTGCTGATAGCCGTTGATAAGTGGCATCGGTATAAGGCATCTTGCCGCCGCGTGGTTCGGCTTTGCTCGTCGCGGTGTTTGATGCAGGTCGCTCATTCGCCGCCGATGGCATCGGTGCTGGTGTCAGCGGCGTCACCACGGGGGCACCGGGCTTGGGCTCTTTCAATGCAGTTGGTAACGGCGAGCTGCCGGGCGCGGTTAGCCTCAGAACATCGTCCACCTTGATGACGTTAGGATTTTCAATGTTGTTCCAAGCGGCCAACTCACGATAGTCGAGTCCATACTGTAGTGCGAGACCAATCAACGTGTCGCCCTTCTGCACCGTATGTGTTTTTCCGCGGTCGGCAGGTTTTGCTTCGGTTGCAGTTGTCGGTCTAGAGACGGGTTTCACCGGCTGCTTAGACGGGTCCGAGACGGCTGGAGCGCGATGATCGCTGACTGGGGCGGGCGTCTTGGTGGCGCATGCCGATAACAGCGAAATCAGCAAAATCGCAAATACGGCTGAGAGGCGATGGACGTTGCACATATTGAGTTCAAACAATCCCTGAAACGAGTGGAACAAACCGAACATCGTGAACCACACGCTGCTGGAACGCGCTTTCGGTTCGATCAATGACATAGAGCTGCTGCTGCTCTACTCCAACCGGCAAGATCAGACGCCCACCGACCGCCAGTTGTGCGGTGAGCTCTTGCGGGACGTGAGATGCTGCTGCTGTCATGATTATCCCATCGTAGGGCCCGGCATCGGCATAGCCAAAATGTCCATCCGCATGCTTAAAGATCACGTTGTAATAGCGCAAATCCCGTAGGGTTCGGCGGGCTTTATCCATCAACGGTGCGATTCGTTCGACGGTGTAAACATCCTTCGCCAGCTTCCCAAGAATTGCCGTTTGATAGCCGCACCCTGTCCCAATTTCGAGAACTTTCTTCGGTACGCCACCGGGGCGGTCACATAGCAATTCCGACATGATGGCGACCATTTCTGGCGTGGAAATTGTTTGACCGAAGCCAATTGGTAGCGCCTTATCCAGCTCATATGCACGCTCTTGCAGCGCTTCTTCAACGAAGACGTGACGCGGTACTTCTGACATCACCGACAGCACTTTTTCGTGCTTGATTCCGCGCTGACGCAATACATCGACCATACGGGCGCGAGTCCGATCGGAGGTCATTCCGCTCCCCGTAAACTTCGCTGCACCCAATCTCACCTCACCCGCCATCGCTAATGCGCCATCCATTCGGCAACTGACTTCATTTGTGGGTAATTCGTCAGGTCGATTTGTAACGGCGTCACCGACACGCGGTTGTGTTCTGTCGCATAAAAATCTGTCCCAGGGCCCGCATCAGCGGCACCACCAGCAGCACCGATCCAGTAAACCACCTCGCCACGCGGGTTGGTTGCCTTCACGGCGCTTTCCGCCTTGTGACGTTTCCCTAAGCGAGTGACCTCAAACCCTTGCAGATCATCCCGGGCGACATCAGGCACATTGACATTCAATAGCGTTGGCGTACTGAGGGCATGAACCTGGTGGCGTTTGACTAATTCTGCGGCGACCCACGCTGCGGTATCGAAGTGCTTCGACTCACGCGCCACCATCGAAACCGCAATGGAGGGTATACCGAGCAAGAAGCCCTCGGTGGCGGCCGCCACTGTGCCGCTATAAATCGTGTCGTCACCCATGTTCGAGCCGTGGTTAATGCCTGATACGACCATATCGGGGGTCCAGCCTAACATCCCGGTCACCGCCATATGGACACAGTCGGTCGGCGTACCATTCAGGAAGAAAAAACCGTTGGGCGCTTGACGCATCGAAAGTGGTCGATCCAACGTCAATGAATTAGACGCACCACTTTTGTCACGCTCAGGCGCCACAACGGTGACATCGGCTAATGCGGAAAGTGCGGAATAGAGTGCGGCGAGCCCGGGTGCAAAGTAGCCGTCGTCGTTCGAGAGGAGTATGCGCATGGTGTTTTTCGGATAATCTGAAATTATGCCACGCAGTACCCCATCATCTGCCGCGTTTCGCGGCTATTCCCCCACCACGTCAGCGCCCTTTGGTGCCTTGAACGTAAATTGTTTTGCGTCAATGCGAGCATTGCGCTCCAGCTTTGAAAGCGTAATCCGTGTTTTGTTGCCGAAAGCATCTGCCAGCTCCATGACCTGCAAATCGGCCCCCTGAAATCCGAGCCGAATTTTTTCGATACCCGCGTCTTTTTGCTTTGGCTCGGCATTCACCCAATTGAGCGAATCACTTTCTCCACCCGCAACGAGCGTAAATGCCGCATCAATTTCTGCCTTTCCTGCCAACAATGCCGCAGGCGTGGACGAGAACGCGGCCTCAATCGAACGTACACTGACTTGATTGAGGTCTTGATCAAAAAACCACACTTTCTTGCCGTCGCCAACAATCGTCTGGGCAGGCTTTTCATACACCCAACGGAATTTCCCTGGCCGTTCAAACTCAAGCGAGCCTCGGCTCGGCGCACTTGCCTTGCCACGGTTGTCGGTGACCACCTGGGAGAAATCGGCGCGGGCAGATTTGGTCGATTGTACAAACATCCGGAATTGATCGATCGCGTTCTGCGCAGGGACGGATACCGGCAGCAGCAGCGTAAAAATCGCAAAAAACCTAACCGCTGATGAACGCAGACAAACACAGAGAGACGCACGCAAGCGTTGCGGTCCCGTCGCTTGTATTTGGTTTAGCCCAACATCCATCATTTTCATTAGCGAACCTTTGAACTTATCTGCGTTTATCGGCGTTCATCTGCGATTACAGATACCAACGCCTGCACTAACCATTGAGCCGACCAGCAGCGACACTGCGGTGCCACCGATCTACTCAGTGCGCGCCGGAACCAGGATATCGCGGTTGCCGTTGCCGCCCATCGATGACACTAGGCCAGCCTTTTCCATATCTTCTAGTAGCCGTGCAGCGCGGTTATATCCGATGCGAAGATGACGTTGGACGAGTGAGATGGAGGCTCGCTTGTTTTGCAGCACAACTTGTACTGCTTGATCGTATAGCGGGTCTTTCTCCCCGCCCTCGCCTGCACCGCCGCCAAGTGCGTCGGCCATCGCCTCCTCAGGCGCATCCAGTATGCCCTCGATGTATGCGGGTTCGCCCTGCGTTTTTAGTTGCTCAACAACGCGATGTACTTCTGCATCGCCAACAAATGCGCCGTGTACACGCTGCGGTACGCCACTCCCCGGCGGCAGGTAGAGCATATCGCCCTGCCCGAGCAGCGCTTCAGCACCTTGTTGGTCGAGGATGGTTCTCGAATCGATTTTTGACGACACTTGGAAAGCCACCCGCGTCGGCACGTTGGCCTTGATTAAACCCGTGATGACATCAACACTTGGGCGTTGGGTGGCGAGTACCAAGTGAATGCCCGAGGCACGCGCCTTTTGTGCGAGCCGCGCAATCAGCTCCTCGACTTTTTTGCCGACGACCATCATCATGTCGGCCAACTCATCAATCACCACCACGATCAGCGGCAGCGGCTCTAGCGGCTCAGGCGCATCCGGTGTCAACGAAAACGGGTGAGGAATCGGCGTGCCTTTATCCTTCGCTTCCTTAACTTTAGTGTTAAATCCGGCCAGATTTCGCACACCGACCGCACTCATCAACTTGTAACGGCGGTCCATCTCAGCCACACACCAGTTCAATGCGTGCCCGGCATGTTTCATATCTGTCACAACCGGTGCCAGCAAATGCGGGATGCCTTCATAGACGGACAATTCCAGCATCTTTGGATCAATCAAGATCAAGCGGACTTCGTTTGCAGTTGCCTTATAGACCAGCGACAAAATCATTGCGTTAATCGCGACGGATTTACCAGAACCCGTGGTGCCCGCCACCAGCACATGGGGCATTTTTGCGAGATCAGCGACAATCGGCCGCCCAGCAATGTCCTTCCCCATTGCAATGGCGAGTTTAGAGTTCATATCGCCATAAACAGCCGATCCCAATATCTCCGATAGACGGACAATTTCGCGTTTCGGATTTGGTAGCTCAAGTCCCATATGAGACGTGCCGGGAATGGTTTCAACGATTCGAATCGATGTCACCGACAACGCTCGCGCCAAGTCCCGTGCCAGATTGACGACCGTCGAGCCTTTTACGCCGACAGCAGGCTCGATCTCATAGCGCGTAATCACGGGCCCCGGGTATGCGGCAACGACTTGAACATTCACGTTGAAGTCCATGAGCTTGCGTTCGATCAGCCGCGACGTATATTCAAGCGTCTCCGACGATGGGCGCTCAATGGTCGCATCGGGCGGATCGAGGAGCGCGATGGTCGGCAGCGGTGAGTCTGGCAGATCAGAAAACAGGGGCACCTGTTTTTCCTTCTTGACGCGGTCTGACTGGGCAATCTCAATCACGGTGGGTTCGATGCGGATGGGCGGATGGTCCTCAATGACCCGTCGCATCTCTTCGACTTTTTCTTCCCGTTCGACCACGGCCTGCTCGCCGACCTCGCGGTCACGTTTTTCTTCCACGCGCCCTTTAACAGTAAAAAACATCCACTCCGCACCCGCGCCAACGCGCTCTGCGAGCCGTATCCATGACAGCCCGGAGAATACCGAGAAAGCCCCCGCGCACAATGCGAGTAGCAATACAGTTCCGCCCACGAAACCGACCACCTTCTCGATGACGCCAGACAACAACATCCCAATGACGCCGCCAGCACCATTGGGCAACATCGCTTGCACTGAATGGAGTCGCAGCGCCTCAAGCGAGGATGACGATAGCAACAACACGACAAAACCGACGAGCGCGATGATGATATTGCGTCGATGGAAAAGTCGCGACGTTTCGACCCGCCCGAACAGTCGCGTTACGCCGTAGCCCGCCAGCACCACCCACCACCAAGCCGACAGCCCAAACAGGCCTAGCAGGAAATCAGACAACCATGCACCTGATGTGCCGCCCTTGTTTGCAATTGGTGCGCCGGTGCCTGAGAAAAAGTAGCCCGCGTCTTTGCCCGAGTATGTGACGAAAATCAGAACGAGATAGGCGGACAGCGCCAAGAAAAGAATCCAGCCAGCCTCCCTCAAGAGGCGTGAGATTTTCGTCGCCTCGGGGGTCTCAACCTTGGGGGCAGGTTTAGTCGGGTCGAAAAAATCGTTGTCGGTCGCGCTCATCGGGTCTGATTATAGGTTGCCTGCACCCTCCAGGACGCAGCCGAATGCGCAAATTGTGCCGAATCGTCGTAAAAAACGCGACGGCATCCGCAGCGTCAAAAACTGGGTGGTAGGCGATCGTTGAGGATCGTGATCTGCTTAGACTCGATTGAAATGTAGCCGCGGTCGGATAGATCCTTCAAGATGCGGTTCACCATTTCTCGCGAGGCGCCCACCATATTGGCAATTTCTTGCTGCGACAGTTTTTCACCAATGATGAGTTTGCCCTCCTTCTGAACGGCCAATTCAATTAAGGTACTGGCCACGCGCCCGTAGACATCCATCAGCGCAAGGTTGGAAATCTTTCGATCAGCATCCCGCAAGCGCTTCGCCAGCACCGTCATCACTGCGGTCGCAATATTCGGCGAACGCACTAAGCAATCGCGAAAGCCTTGGTACGACAGCACCCGAAGCGTGGTGTTATCAAGCGCGACGACCGACGCCGAGCGTGGCTCTTTATCAATCAGCGATAGCTCCCCAAAAAAATCACCCGCGCCGAGAATTTTCAGGATGATTTCGCGGCCGTCGGCGTCGCAGATCAAAACCTTTACGCGACCCGATGCGATCACGAACAACGCATCTCCCATATCGCCCTCGTTCAAAATGATGGAGCCGCGAGGCACAATTTTTTCGACGGCAAGGCTCTCGATGACGGCCAATTCCCCGTCATCGAGTGTTTGAAACAACGGAATATGCTTGAGTAAATTAGACAATTTTGATGACCCTAGAAGCGGCTATTAAACAAATGGTGAACGTGTGTTGTTTCAGGTTTGACGGTAAGGCGCGAGGCGCGTTCGCGAGCCTCAAAAGCGTGCCATCGCAACCGGAGCCATCACCAGCGTAGTGGATGCGAGAAACCGTCAAACCCAAGAAAGGACGGGGTGTTTCAGGCGATTGTAGCCTGAATGTTTTCCCCGCTTGCCCGCGGCGTCAAAGCAGCAGACGAGCGGCAAAATATCAAGGCTAGACGTTGATTAAGCGTGTGCGGCCCAGATATGCAGACGATGGTGGTTTAAAATGATGGCTTCCAACGAAAGAAATTTATGTCTGCAAAACACCATCGACTCATCATCTTAGGCTCAGGCCCGGCTGGCTATACTGCGGCAGTGTACGCGGCGCGTGCTAACTTGTCGCCCGTGCTCATCACCGGGCTCGCGCAGGGTGGCCAACTGATGACGACCACAGATGTCGAAAACTGGCCTGCTGATGCCGAAGGTGTGCAGGGCCCTGACTTGATGAGTCGTTTCCAAGCGCACGCCGAGCGATTCAACACAAACATCATTTTTGACCAAATCCACACCGTCGATTTCAAAAATCGTCCGTTTTCACTCGTCGGCGACGCGGACACCTATACGTGTGATGCGCTCATCATTGCGACCGGCGCATCCGCGCAGTACCTCGGCCTGCCCTCTGAAGAAAAGTTTCTTGGTAAGGGCGTGTCGGGTTGTGCGACGTGCGACGGCTTTTTCTACAAAAACGAGGATGTGTGTGTGGTCGGCGGCGGAAACACTGCCGTGGAGGAAGCCTTATACCTATCAAACATTGCCCGTCACGTCACCGTCATTCACCGTCGCGACAAATTCCGCTCAGAAAAAATCCTACAGGATCGCCTGTTCGCCAAGGAGAAAGAAGGCAAGGTAACCATCAAGTGGAACCACACCTTGGACGAGGTGCTTGGCGATAACACCGGCGTCACAGGTGTGCGTATCCGCGCCACCGCCGATGGTGCCGCTACCGATCTCGTATTGAAGGGCTGCTTCATCGCCATCGGCCACAAGCCTAATACGGAAATCTTCCAAGGCCAACTTGAGATGACTGATGGTTACATCACCACGCAGTCGGGATTAAAGGGCAACGCCACGGCAACCTCAGTCCCAGGCGTCTTTGCGGCTGGCGATGTACAGGATCACGTATACCGTCAGGCGGTCACCAGTGCGGGAACCGGCTGTATGGCGGCACTTGACGCCGAAAAATACCTAGAGAGTTTAAGGAACTTCGAATAACCTGCTGCGAGGGCGAATTTGTCGGTTCCCGAGTTTGTCAAATTAGTCGCCGTACCACGGGGGTGTCCCGCGTGTGTTAACCCAATCAACGCTAACCCCATCATCGCTAACCCCGTCAACGACAACTTCGCCCACGCAACAGGTTTATAGAAGTGCCCTTTGAGGGACCTTCTAAAAACCGTCACGAGCGGGTGAAGTTGGCAGTGAGGAGCGGACACGTACCCAGTGTACGGCGAGCACCGGAACTGACAGATTCGCCCGCGCAGTAGGTTTTTAGAAGTTCCTTTGAACTAAACTCTAATACTGGTGTGCTTTTTCGAGCAAAACTGCCTGAAAGTGCCCGCCCGTTAAGGACTTTTAATTTTCATGGCCAAACAGCCAAGCCCGCCAACGATGCCATCCGATGACGCGCTGTTTCGCGCGGAAATGGCGGCGGATGGCGTGAAACGCATCGAGCATGCGCCGCGCGCCTCCATTCAACGCCCCAAACCCCGCCCAATCGCCCAGCAACGCGAGCGCGATGAAGCGTCGGTGCCACAGGAACTGCTTAAAGACACTTCCGGCTGGGACGATGACATCGACACCGGCGACTTGATTTCCTTCCTCAGACAGGGTCTGCCTGGCGACATTTTGCGCAAACTGAAACGCGGGCATTGGGCGGTGCAGGCGAGCCTCGATTTGCACGGCTTGACCACCACCACAGCGCGCACGGAGTTGGCGAAGTTTCTCGCCTTCGCCCGGCACGGCGGCGCACGTTGTGTACGTATTGTTCACGGCAAAGGCCTCCGTTCGGCCAATGGTGTGCCGCTTCTACGCAACAAAGTTCGCCTGTCGCTGTCTCAACGCGAGGAGGTGCTGGCCTTCTGCGACGCCCCACCGGCTGACGGCGGCAGTGGTGCTGTTATTGCCTTGTTGCGGTCTTCCTAATGACGCTCCTCCTGCCCTCGCGTGTGTACCGTGCGCGGGTAAGGTGCTTGGCGCAGGTAAAATTTGGCTACCCGCCCCGACTGGCCACTTCCGGGCATGACCGAGCGGCAGCGATCTGCCGAGTGTGCAGTCGTGCCACCCCTGTAGTCGTGCCACCCCTGTAGTCGTGCCACCCCCATACAACGCCAAAAATACACATGAATTCACTGTCGCTAGGCCGCTTTGCACTGTTGGTAGGCTGCCTGTTCACCCTGTTGGCCGCGCTCTGGTTGACCGACATCGGCCATCGTAAGTTGGCCAACCCCGACGAAGGCCGCTACAGCGTGCTTGCGATGCACATGGCCACGAGTGGCGACTATGTCACGCCGCGGCTGAACGGCCTCAAGTACTTCGAGAAGCCACCAATGCAGTACTGGGTCACTGCGGCCGCATTCAATAGCTTCGGCAAATCCGAGTGGAGCGCACGTCTATACACCGCGCTGGCTGGGCTACTCACAGTACTAATGATTTCGTTCACGGCGGGCAGGTTGTTTAATCGTGAGGTCGGGCTTTTCACCGGTCTCGTGCTCGTGGCCTGCCCCTATTTCATGGCGTTGGCTGAAATCGTCACGTTAGACATGGGACTCACTTTCTGGACAACGCTGACCGTGTGTGCGTTTATGTTGTCACAGCGCATTGCAGGAGAGGCCGCAGCCGGTACACATGAACGGTTGATCTGGTTGTGTGTTGCCGCAATCGCCAGTGCCGGCGCGGTGCTGTCGAAGGGCTTGATCGGTATTGTTTTCCCCGGCGCGGTATTGTTTCTTTACTGCCTCTTTAATTTCGATTGGACTCGCCTGCTTGGCATTAACTGGTGGATCGCGGTGCCGCTGTTCCTGCTCGCCGTCTGCCCGTGGTTTGTGTTGGTGGCCGAGCGCAATCCCGAGTTTATGCAGTTCTTTTTTATTCATGAACACTTCCAGCGTTTCACCACAACGCAGCACCGGCGGGTTGAGGCGTGGTGGTTTTTTATCCCCATCTTATTCGTGGGAGTGATGGCTTGGGCATTCCTGCTGCTACCAGCACTCCTCCGAGCGTGGCGACAGGAAACTGAAAACGACTCAACACTTGGCGACGCCCCGCCATCGCGGTCATTCCGACCGCTACGATTTGCGCTGATCTGGTCGGTCTTCATCATTTTCTTTTTCAGTATTTCTGGCTCGAAATTACCCGCCTACATCCTGCCGACCTTTCCGTTTTTGGCGATGTTGATCGGCTATTACCTGACGTCCACGCCCGGTCGAAAAATCGCTTGGTACGTTCTTCCCATCCCGCCGATCGCGTTACTAATCGCCTATGTCTTGCACACACTACCGGCAAAAAAAGCGCGCAATGCCTTTGAACTTGGTTTGTATACCGAGTACGGTGAGATCATGGTCGCAGCGTTTATCGTTTTTGCGGTCGGCACGGCAATTGCCGCTGCCTGTTTTTGGCGCAATACAAAGGTGTCGCGCCGGTGGGGGGTGGCCGCAGTTGCCGCGGCGAGTGTGTTTATGGTGCAGCGCATTGATAGCGGATACGAAACCTTATCGCCACTGCAATCGGGCTACAGCTTGGCACAATCGATCCGCCAACAGCTCACTGAGGAAACGCGGCTCTATTCCGTCAATACTTACGATCAAACCCTTCCCTTCTATCTCGGTCGTTATGCCACCTTGGTTGACTATGTTGACGAGTTTGAGATGGGGCAAAAGAGCGAACCCGGTCGTCACATCGCGCGGCTGGACGACTTCCCGTCAGCATGGCAGCAGCCGGGACCGGTCATCGCTATCATTCCACCGCAGGATGTCGATAAAATGCGAAGCTTGGGCCTCGATTTCGAGGTTATTCATGAATCCCCGAGGCGCTTCGCCATTTTGAAGCGCTGACTTCTTGAAACGCGATCTTGAACCTCGTCAGCTTTAGCTTGATCCTTACCGGCGTATTGCTAAATGCGGCCGCGCAGTTGCTACTCAAGGCGGGGACGAACCGTATCGGTAGCTTTGAATTTAGCGGGGATAACCTCGTCCCGATCGCCAAGGTCGTCGCTCTCCAGCCGCACATCTTGATGGGGCTGGGTTGTTATGGCGTGAGTGTGATTGTCTGGATCATGGCGCTGTCGCGCGTACCGGTCTCGGTTGCCTACCCGCTGCTGTCTATCGGGTACATCGTCAACGCGTTTGCCGCCTGGCATCTGTTTGGTGAGTCGTTGAGCGCACAAAAGCTGGTTGGTATCGCCGTCATTTGTGTGGGTGTCTGGTTGGTTGCAAAATCGGCATGAGCGCACTCCCCTTCTTAAAATTTGCCGGTCCGGTGATTACCGATGAGATGGCTGACGCGGTGCGCGACACCATAATCTCCGGCTGGCTCACCAGTGGCCCACAAGTCTCGGCGTTTGAAGCGGCATTGTCGAACTACCATGGCGGTCGCCCCACCCGTGTCTTCACGTCGGCCACGGCGGCAATGGAAGTGGCGTTTGAAGTTTGTGGTATCAGCCCAGGTGACGAGGTGATTACGTCGGCCATGACATTTTTCTCTGTCGGCAACATGATTGAGAAAGTCGGTGCCACCACCGTATTTGTTGATTGTGACCTCGTTACCCGCAACCTCAATTTCGACCAGGTTGAAGCCGCCATCACACCCCGCACCAAAGCCATTGTGCCGACGCATATGTCGGGGCTCCCTTGCGACATGGATCGGCTGTACGACATCGCCAAAAAACACGGTCTGCGTGTGATCGAAGATGCCGCATTGGCAATTGGTTCAAGTTGGCAAGGTAAGCGCATCGGCGCGTTCGGCGATATTGCGACGTTCAGCTTCCACCCCAACAAGAACATGACCACCATCGAAGGCGGTGCGGCGGTATTCGCCGACGAGGCGGAAGCAAAGCGCGCAGAGGTGTTACGTTTCCATGGCATCACACGCCTTGCCGATGGTACGCGTGACGTGAGCGTTGCCGGCGGCAAATTCAACATGAGCGACGTGTCCGCTCGACTCGGCCTCGCACAACTCGAAAAACTGGACACTTGGAATGTCCATCGGCAGAGCTTGGCTCATGTCTACACGATGCTGTTAACCCCGCTGGCGGATGAATTGGGCATCGTGCTACCTTCACCGGCGCATCCAAACGAACCGACGGGACACTCGTGGAACATGTTTTGCGTGTTGCTCCCATTCGACAAGCCGTGGCAGTCGCAACTCACCCGCAAACAGTTTATCGACGCCATGCATGCCCAAGGTATCGGCATTGGCATATCGTATGAGGCAATGCATTTGACCAGCTTGTTTCGTGCCAAAGGGCACCGTGATGGTGAACATCCCAACGCGGAGCGCATCGCACAACAAACCGTGACGCTGCCTTTGCATGCCGCGATGACTGAGGCAGACGTCGTCCGCGTTGTGCAAGCGCTCATCTCATTTCTAGCCAAAGCTTGACGACATGATCGCGCCTTCCGCCCCGCTACTATCGGTTGTCATTCCTGTTTACAACGAAGAAGATGGGCTGCCCGCATTGTTTGCCCGTCTCTACCCGGCGCTAGACGCAATCGGCTGTGGCTACGAGATTATCTTCACCAATGACGGTTCGAGCGATCGTTCAGCAGCAGTGCTGCGCGAACAGTTCCAGAAGCGCCCGGATGTCACCCGCGTCATTTTGTTCAACGGCAATTTCGGCCAGCACATGGCCATCATGGCCGGCTTCGAGCACTGCCGCGGCGCACGCATCGTGACGCTCGATGCTGACCTGCAAAACCCGCCCGAGGAAATCAGCAACCTACTCGCCGAGATGGACAAGGGCCACGACTATGTCGGCACGATTCGTCGTATACGCCAAGATAGCGCGTTCCGGCGGTACGCGTCGCGGGCGATGAACAAACTGCGTGAACGCATCACCAGTATCAAGATGACCGACCAAGGATGTATGTTGCGCGCCTATAGCCGTGGCATTGTTGATGCCATCAACAGCACTCGCGACTCTTCCACCTATATTCCGGCGCTTGCCTATTCGTTCGCACGTCGTCCAGTGGAAATTGAGGTCGCACACGAAGAACGCTTTGCCGGCGAGTCGAAATACTCGCTCTACAAGCTCATTCAACTCAATTTTGATTTGATGACCGGTTTTTCCACCGCGCCACTGCAGGTGTTCTCATTAGTCGGCATCATGATCGCAATTCTTTCCATTGGGTTCGTGGTCTTTCTGGCGATTCGCCGACTGGTTGTGGGGCCTGAAGCGGAAGGACTGTTCACACTGTTTGGCATCGCGTTTTTTCTCATCGGCATCACGTTATTCGGCATCGGACTATTAGGTGAATACATCGGGCGTATCTACGAACAAGTGCGCTCGCGGCCGCGCTACATGATCGAAGGCATTCTCGAAAACCCCAGCCAGCAGAAAGACTAGCAAGTGGCAACGGCGGTTGTTTTTGCGTATCACAACGTCGGCGTGAACTGCCTAAAGGTGCTGCTCGCGCATGGCGTGGATGTTCAGCTTGTCGTAACACACACCGATAACCCAACCGAAACCATCTGGTTCGACAGCGTTGCAACCATTGCAGTGGAACATTCGATCCCAGTTGTTGTTCCAGAAGACCCCAATACGGATGAATTCATCGCCCGGCTCTGTGCGCTGGCCCCAGACTTCATTTTCTCGTTCTACTACCGCAATATGTTGAAGTCGGCGCTGCTTGCCACCGCCAAACGCGGCGCATTCAACATGCACGGCTCACTGCTGCCAAAGTACCGTGGCCGAGTGCCGATTAACTGGGCGATTATCAATGGCGAAACTGAAACAGGAGCCACCTTGCATGAGATGGTCGAAAAGCCTGATGCGGGTCGTATCGTCGGTCAAACTGCGGTTCTTATTGGCCCTGATGAGACAGCGCAAGAGGTGTTTACCAAGGTTACCGCAGCCGCCGCAGATGTATTGGCTACGGCACTACCTCGTCTTGTCGCGGGCAATGCAAAACTCACACCGCAAGATCTCACCAAGGGCAGCTACTTTGGCGGCCGTAAACCTTCGGACGGCGTCATCGACTGGCATGCTTCGGCTGAAAACATTCATAATCTCGTCAGAGCGGTCGCCCCCCCCTACCCCGGCGCAACGACCCGCGTCAATGGCAACAACATCAAGATCACCAAAACCCAACGCATGCCGCAGGTCTTTACCCACGCCAAACCCGCCCACGTTAATGTGGCAAACGACACGGTGATTGCATTCTGTGGCCACGGCGGCATGCTCCGTCTCATCGAGGCAGAAGTCGATGGTCAGCCGCATAACGAGTTGATGTTAGCCGTGCGCCTTGGCACTGGCATTCACAAACTGGAGAACCCGCAGTGAGGTCGGGGGTATCCCCCAATGGTGACTTTTCTGGGGAATGCATTGGTCTGTTCGCAAAAAGAAGTGAGGCAAAACACCTTCGCCTCGAAAATAAAACTAGGACGCTTTTCATATGAAGAAAATTTTGATCCTCGGCGTGAACGGCTTTATCGGCCACCACTTGTCCAAAGCCATTCTTGAGTCCACCGACTGGCACATTTACGGCATGGACATGAATTCGGATCGTGTCGCCAAGTTCATGGACAATCCACGTTTCCATTTTTTTGAAGGTGATATCACCATCAACAAAGAATGGATTGAGTATCACATTCGCAAATGTGATGTCGTGCTGCCGCTGGTGGCGATTGCGACACCGTCTACTTATGTGTCCGATCCCCTACGCGTATTCGAGCTCGACTTCGAAGCCAACCTGCCATTCATTCGCTCATGCGTGAAGTACAAAAAACGTGTGATCTTTCCATCGACCTCCGAGGTCTACGGTATGTGCGGTGACGCTGAGTTTGATCCGCACAATTCCAACTTGGTGCTGGGGCCAATCGAAAAACAACGCTGGATCTACTCATGTTCAAAGCAACTGATGGATCGTGTGATCTTTGCCTATGGTTCACGCGGTGACCTCGACTTCACCTTGTTCCGTCCGTTCAATTGGATCGGCGCCGGCCTTGATTCCATTCACACGCCGAAAGAAGGCTCATCGCGAGTCATCACGCAGTTCTTTGGCCACATCGTTCGCGGCGAGCCGATCAAGTTGGTCGATGGCGGCGCACAAAAACGTGCGTTTACCTATGTCACCGACGGTATTAGCGCGTTGGTGAAAATCATCGCCAATGAGAACAAGGTCGCCAGTGGCCAGATCTACAACATCGGCAATCCGAAGAATAACTTCTCCGTTCGCGAATTGGCGACCATGATGCTCGAACTCGCTAAACAGTACCCGGAATACGCTGGCACGGCGGCCAAGGTGAAATTGGTCGAAACGACTTCCGGCGAATACTATGGCAAAGGCTATCAAGACGTACAGAATCGTGTGCCGAAAATCGAAAACACGATGAAAGACTTAGGCTGGGCACCACAAGTCAATATGGCGGATGCACTCAAAGGAATCTTTGATCACTACCGTATGGAACTCGAAGACGCGAAAGACTTGGTGAACTGATGGCCACAGCGATGCCGTTAGTAGGTGTTGTGATGGGCTCAAACTCGGATTGGGATGTGATGCAGCGTGCGGCAGAAATCCTAAAAGAGTTCGGCGTACCGTTTGAGCACAAAGTGATTTCCGCGCATCGCACGCCCGACGCGATGTTTGAATATGCCGAATCGGCACGCAGACGTGGCTTAAAGTGCATCATCGCTGGTGCCGGTGGTGCCGCCCATCTGCCGGGCATGATTGCCTCGAAGACAACCATACCCGTATTGGGAGTCCCCGTTCCATCCAAACACCTAGCCGGTCAAGACTCGCTGTACTCAATTGTGCAGATGCCCAAAGGCATTCCGGTTGCAACATTTGCCATCGGCGAAGCCGGCGCTGCCAACGCAGGACTATTCGCCGTCAGTCTATTGGCCAACGATGACGCGGCGCTAGCGGACAAGCTGGCCGCGTATCGCGAGAATCTGAAGGACATGGTCGCCGCAATGCAGTTACCGGACGTACTATGATTCTGCCGGGTGCCACGCTTGGACTGATCGGCGGTGGCCAACTCGGCCGCATGTTCACCATGGCGGCACGTAGCATGGATTATCGCGTCACTGTACTCGACCCTGACCCGCTCTCCCCTGCCGCCGAGTTCGCCACCGGACACCTCAACACCGCCTACACGCATCCCATCTCGATTGAGGAAATGGCTAAATCATGCGCGGCGGTGACCACCGAATTTGAGAATGCCCCTGCTGAGGTTCTGCTGCAACTCGCATCGCGCACAACGGTTCGCCCCAGGGGTGATGCGGTTGGTATCGCCCAAGACCGCGAATTGGAAAAAGGCTTCTTCAAGACCAACGGCTTTCCGGTCGGTGCCTTCGCGGTAATCAAGACACCCGCCGATCTAGACGTGGCACTCGCCACGGTCACACTGCCAGGCGTGCTCAAAACCGCCCGCTTTGGTTATGACGGCAAGGGTCAAGCGCGTATCGAGAGCCGCGCACAGTTGGAAGCGACCCTTCAGCAATGGAACTATCCGCCGACCATCCTCGAGCAGTGGGTACCGCTCAAGCTTGAGATTTCGGTTGTATTGGCGAGAACCGCCAGCGGCGGAATCGCCGTCTTCCCGGTCGCTGAAAATCAACACGTCAATGGCATCCTCGATATCACCATTGCGCCTGCGCGGATTTCGCCAGCCTTAGCGAATGCCGCGACCACAATCGCAAGTGCGGTTGCCACACGCCTCGACTACGTCGGTGTTCTTGCGGTCGAATTTTTTGTACTTGCAGACAACACTCTGTTGATTAACGAAATTGCCCCGCGCCCACACAACAGCGGCCACTACACCATCGACGCTTGTCGTACGTCTCAGTTTGAACAGCAGGTTCGCGTACTCTGCGACTTGCCATTGGGTGATCCGACCCCGCACTCGCCGGCGGTCATGCTCAACTTACTCGGTGACCTTTGGCGGGGTAAAGACCACGAAATTGCGCCCGATTGGTCAGTCGTATTGAGTCATCCAGGGGCGCACCTCCATTTATACGGTAAGCGCGCCGCACGGCCGGGGAGGAAGATGGGGCACGTGACCGTCTGTGATGACACGGTGGAAGCAGCCCTTGCCGCCGCAATGACGATGAAATCCACCCTCATCTCCGCCGTCTGAATTGCTGGCTACAGCCGCATCGACACTGTTTTACAAATCGTTGAATCCAAGCCGGACAATCGTCGCGTCATACAGGCATCAACCACTTGGAGAGCCAACATGAACCGCAATCAGGTCAGTTTCAATTCAAGCGCTTTCTGGGCGCCGCTAGTTTCAACCGCCGCGCTGGCGTTGCTGACCGCGTTGCCTGCTCAATGCCTTGCGTGGGAATGGAGTTGGGGCGGCAGATCGGTCACGGCGTCTGGCAACGTAAAAACCGAGACGCGCGACGTGACCGGCTTCAGCGGTATTTCGCTGTCACTGCCGGCCAAAGTGACCATCAAGCAGGGCAATAAGGAAGGTGTCATCATTGAATCTGACGATAACTTTCTACCACTGATTGAAACCGTGGTGGAGCGTGGTCAGTTGCGCATCCGCCCCACTGAGAAAAACATGAGTTTCAAGGGCCGCAGCATGAAGCTCAATATCACGGTTGACGCGATTAACATCGAATCACTCTCGGTCTCGGGATCAGGCGATATCCTTGCCGATCAACTCAACAGCCCAAAACTCAAGACATCGATTGCAGGCTCCGGCGATGTCAACATCAAATCACTGACCTCCGATAGCGTCAAGGCGTCAATCGCGGGGTCCGGCGACATCAATCTTGGTGGCACGGCCAACGAGCTCGACGCTTCCATCGCGGGTTCGGGCACGGTCAAGGCCGATCGCCTCAAGGCTAAGAGTGTTGTTCTCAACATTGCCGGCTCGGGTGACGCGACTGTTTGGGCGACCGACACGATGAAACTATCCATCGCCGGATCGGGCGACGTGAAGTACTGGGGGGACGCCAAGGCGACGCAGTCAGTGATGGGCTCTGGCAGCATCAAGCGACTTGGCAAAGCGCCGAACTGAACACTGAGACAGGATCATGAAATGGGCACTTCTATAAACCTGCTGCGTGGGCGAGTTTCGCGCCTGCGGTGCTCGCCGTACGCTGGGTACGTGTCCCGTATTTGCCAAACCCGTCGGCACGAACTTCGCCCGCGCGCGACGGTTTTTAGAAGTTCCCAAATTTAAAAAGTCCTTTAATGGCGGGCGTTCTCAGGTTCTTTTGCTCGGAAACGCCCGCCGAAGCTAGGGTTTTGATTTCAGGCGATTGGTAAACTGTTTTCGAAACTTGGATAGCTTCGGCGACACCACTGCCATGCAATAGCCCTGCTCGGGGTTGCGCGCAAAGTATTCTTGGTGGTATTCCTCCGCGACATAAAACACACCCGCAGGCACCACTTCGGTCACGATGGGTTGCGGCCAGAGTTTCTCAGCCGTGAAGTGGGCGATGGTCTCGCGCGCCAGCCGTGCCTGTTCGTCTGAGTGAGTGTAGATGCCGGACCGATACTGCGTGCCGACATCGTTACCCTGCCGGTTTAATGTCGTCGGGTCGTGGATGGAAAAGAACACACCGAGGATCTCGACAAACGAAATAACCGACGGGTCGAAAGTTACTTTCACCACCTCGGCATGGCCGGTATCGCCGCCGCACACCTGCTTGTAGGTCGGATTGACCACCTGACCGTTGCAGTAGCCGGACACGACATCAGTGACGCCTTGTAAATCATCAAAAACCGCTTCGACACACCAAAAGCAGCCACCGCCGAGGGTGGCAACTTGCAACGAATTTTTCACATCCATCACTTGGGCTCTTTCTTCAAAGGTTTCGGGCTGAAGTGAATGTCGCCATAGTACGCAACCGCCCGCTCACCCGTATTGTCGGTATCGGTCATGATTCCTAACGAAAGAATCCGGCCAGGCTTCTCGCCAAATGCGCGCTCGAAGTCCCGCGCAATGTTGCGTTCGTAGTCCAGCCATCGACCATTGCGCGCCGCCCCCGATTCCACCACAATCATTTTGACGCGGGTGGTATGGACACTTTCGATGATCTCGTCTATCGGCGCTTTGTTCTCCCAAATGTACATGAGTGTGGCGTAAGGCAGCGCCTCGCCAGTGAGCGCCTTGGCGCGCGCTGAGACGGCGCGATCTTCAAAATCCAGTTTGTTGGCGTCGCCGTCAAAGGTGACAATCACCCGCACAGGAGAATCTTCGGCGTGACGCCGCGTATTGTCTGCCGACGCGATTAAGGTCGGCACATTCCAGCGCCATTGAATCCAAGGCATCGCGTTCGGATCGACATTTAGCCGCTTGCCAACACCCGATGCCGACTGCTCAGCACGCGCTTCAACCACGGTGACGCCAGTCGGGTCGGCGACCAAACGATAGGCGGTGTCACGCTTGAAACGGGAAAGTTGCTTAAGGCCCCAACCAGGCGGCAACGGGCCTTCTGCCTTCGCGGTGGAGAACGGTGTGACACTGGTCCGTGGCGCGTCGTTGGCGTTGGGCGCAACCGCGCAACCGACAATCCCCAGAGTGCCTAGTGCCGAAATCAAAACGGCCAACGTGCGACACCACGTTGGCCGGATGGTCATGCTTCTTGCCATCGAGTTACTTGGCGACTTATTTGGCAAAATTCGCCGCAACAAAATCCCAATTCACGATCGCCCAAAAACCTTTGAGGTAGTTCGGACGGCTATTGCGGTAGTCGATGTAGTAGGCGTGCTCCCAAACGTCGCAGGTCAGCAGCGGGGTCATGCCTTGTGTGAGGGGCGTTGCGGCGTTGCTGGTGGATTCCAGAGACAACGAGCCATCGGCTTTTTTGCACAGCCATGCCCAACCCGAACCAAAGGTACCAGCGGCTTTAGCATCGAATTGTTTCTGAAACTCTTCAAAGGAGCCGAACTGTTTGTCGATGGCAGCAGCGAGCGCACCGCTGGGCTTACCGCCACCGCCGGCGGCAACCGGCTTGAAGCCAAGAAAATAGAAATCGTGGTTCCAGATTTGCGCGGCGTTGTTGAAGATTGCACCGGCAGGCGCTTTTTTGACGACCTCTTCCAAGGTGAGGTTTTCAAACTCGGTACCCTTAGCGAGGTTGTTCAGGTTAGTCACATAAGTCAGATGGTGTTTACCATAGTGAAAATCGATGGTCTCCGCAGAGACATGTGGGACGAGTGCGTCTTTTGCATAGGGAAGTGCGACTTGTGCAAATACAGTCATGGTTACTCCGAATATAGGGTGAAAGAGGAAGATTTTGTAGAAACAAGAACGCTATTTTGGCAGAACCATATCGAACTGACCGTGAGATCGTCGGAGAACTTTCTTTTGGACAAAAAAACGCCCACAGCAGGTGGGCGCTTGTTCAAAAACTGGGGCTTAAGCCCGTTGCTGCCTATTTTGCGGCGATCACCGCACAAGCGATGCGGGGGCCAGCGTTCCCCGTTGGCTGCGTCTTGTAATCGTCCGGATCACGGTGCACGATTAAGCCACGGCCAACCACACTGGTCGCGCCGGGAGCCACCATCAGCAGATCGAGCGTGACGGAGAGCTTTGCGTTACCTTGCGCGTCAGCAAGAAGTGATGGCATGTCACCGGCATGGCGTTCCGAGCTACTGTGGTGCGCGTGGCCTTTACCGCCCGGGTTGAAATGTCCACCCGTACTCATGCCATCACCAGAGCTGCAATCACCCTTTTCGTGGATGTGAAAACCGTGCTCTGCGCCCGCCTTAAGTCCTTTCACGTCAGCAACCACCCGCACCTTGTTGCCGACTTGCGTAAACGTTACCGTGCCCGTGGTTTGACTGCCTTTGGTGGGCTGCAGCATTGCTACCGCCGATGGCCCATCGGAAGACATGCTTACACATCCTGACAGCAGGAGCACGGCAAATACACCGGTGCCACTTTTCACCAACACGGGTTTGATCATTTTTGAGTTGTCCTATTTCTTGGGAGGAGCCGCCGGGGCAGCCTTGGCCGCGGGGGCGGCCGACGCTGCGGGTGTAGGTGCTGCAGCGACAACGATTGGCGTCGGCTTCGGTACTGGTTTCCCGGCTTGTTTCATTTTCTTCTGAAAGTTAGCCACCGACTTGTCTTCATAACGCGCCAAATCTGCCTTGGCTTTCTCAGCAGTTGCCTTGTCCTTCTCCGCTTTCGCTGCTGCGGCAGCAGGATCAACGGGTGGAGGCGGAGGTAGTTTTGCCGCGACGCAAGTGCTGGCGGAAGCCAGACAGGCTGCGAGTATGAGTGATTTCAATTCCATCTCTGACTCCTTAATCGTCACCGGCCGCCGGCTGCGCCGCGCCAACCGGTTTTTGTACAGCCTTGCCAGATTTGACATCGTTGTACCACATCTCATGATGCTCCTTGGCCCAGGTTTCATCGACATAACCTTTTCGCATACCTTGGTAGGCACCCTGAGTCCCGATGGTACCGATGTATATATGGCCAAGTGACGCCGCCATAAAGAGGATTGCGATGATGCCGTGCACAAGATTGGCCTCTGCCATCAACTCTCGGGTGCTGTCCCAGTTCGGAAATAGGAGGATGAGACCTGACACACTGATGATGACACCGAGCATGACAATGGATAACCAAAACCAGACCTTTTCACCGCCATTAAAACGTCCTGACGGGACATGGCTACCGGACAGGAGTCCACCAAACTTGGCCAGCCAAGTGAAATCGATCGGCTTGAAATAGTTGTCGCGCACATACATAAAAAAGAACGCGACCAGCGAGAACATGAACAACGGCCCAACAAAGTTATGAACGGCCTTCATCACCTGTGCTGTCCAAGCGAAGACAGATGCACCAAACACGGGCATCAGGACATATTTGCCGAACAACAGGATCAACCCCGACACAGAAAGCGCCACAAACGACAACGCCATCGTCCAGTGCACCATCCGCTCAGCGGAGTTAAACCGCTCAATCAGCTTTCCCGAGGGTGCGCCATGCAGCTTAAACGGCCCCTTGACGGCAAAGAATACGAGCAGCAACGCTGGTACAACAAGCATGAGAATTCCGCCGTAGAACGTGACCGGTCCGTTGCGAATGGTACGCCACCACTGCCCCTTGTCTTCTAGCAACACATTCATCTCACGACCGGGGACGGAAGCGTACTGTGGCTTTAGCTCAACGTCTGACCATTTCGGCGGCACGTTCCAACCTGGCTGCGCCGTGCTGCCTGCTGGCAGCGCAGGCGCAGATTTAACCACCGGCGCGGTGTCGGGAGCAGCCACAGGGGTTGCAGCCACAGGCGCGGCGGCGACCGCAGGGGCAGTCTGGGCTGAGACGCCGAATGAAAGTCCTAACGACACTGCCACTCCTGCCAACAACCGCCAGCTTGTCTGGCGCGAAGGCCACCAAGATGTTTTCATTTTTTAGCTCCTCGAAGTCGGTGTATTACTTAGTCTCAGTACGGGGATCGGTACGCAAGTACTCGTTTTGTGCCTTGCTGCGCTCCGCTAGTGTGGTCTCCCACTTTTTGCGGTCACCGCCAAAGCGGGCGTCTTCTGCCGCCCGAGTGTCCTTCTTGCCAGCGTAGACTTTTTCAACCTTGGCCTTCTGGTCAATTTCACCACACCCGGCCAAGGCAAACACCGCGCAACCGATTAGTGTGACTGCCAGCTTGCGCCGAATCATGACTTGACTCCGGCGGCGACTGCATCGCCGCGCTTGTAAGCCATCGCCCAGCCCCAGATCTCATCCCCCTTGCCACGGCGTTGGACACGCGTCTTATAAATTGACTCGATAACAGCACCGTCACCGGCTAGCAGCGCCTTGGTGGAACACATTTCCGCACACGCTGGCAACTTGCCTTCCGCGATACGATTGCGACCGTACTTGGTGAACTCTGCCTTGCTGTGATTTTCTTCTGGGCCACCTGCACAGAACGTGCACTTGTCCATCTTGCCACGCAGGCCAAAAGCGCCAGCCTGTGGGAACTGCGGCGCACCGAACGGGCAGGCATAAAAACAATAGCCGCAACCAATGCAGAGGTCTTTATCGTGGAGAACGACCCCTTCTTCGGTCTTGTAGAAGCAATCCACCGGGCAGACTGCCATACACGGTGCATCAGAGCAGTGCATACACGCCACCGACATCGAACGCTCGCCGGGCTTGCCGTCGTTCACCGTGATCAAACGCCGACGATTAACACCCCAAGGTACCTCGTGTTCGTTTTTACACGCCGTCGCGCAGCCGTTACATTCAATGCAGCGCTCCGCATCACAGATAAATTTCATTCTTGCCATGATTAATCTCCTGAATCAGTGCATTACGCGTTACGTGTTGCGGCAGTTGTTGCCGCAGAAATCGAGCAGATGACCATCAGGCGAGGTGCGAAAAAAATCTGGCGGCGACGTATATACCGAATACGTGAGCAACAGATTTTTTGAGCAACAAAGCATGAGGGTCATGTGCGAAGGTTTATGCCGCAACAACTTGGCAAAGTGTGGTCTTCGTTTCTTGCATCATCGTCACCGAGTCATAACCGTAGGTTGTCGCGGTATTGACCGCTTCACCGCGCACAATTGGCGCCGCACCATTCGGATACTTATCCAATAAATCGGCTCCCTGCCACCAGCCCGCGAAGTGGAACGGAATGAAGGTGGTTCCCGACGCAACGCGTTCGGTGATCTGCGACTTCACCTTGATCTTGGCACCGGTTGGCGACTGCACCCAAACGAACTGATTGTTCTTGATGCCGCGCGACTCCGCGTCTTTGGGGTTGATCTCAACAAAGTTCTCTTGTTGAAGCTCAGCCAACCACGGGTTCGAACGTGTCTCGTCACCGCCCCCTTCGTACTCGACTAGACGGCCAGAGGTCAGGATCAACGGGAATTGTTTGCTGATGTCTTTGTTCTTCTCCTGCACGGACTTGTACAGCGTTGGCAAGCGCCAGAAGGCTTTGCGGTCGTCGTGACTTGGATACTTCGCGACCAAGTCTGGACGCGGCGAGTAAATTGGCTCTCGATGAATTGGGACAGGGTCCGGGAAATTCCACACGACGGCGCGTGCTTTGGCGTTACCAAATGGATGGCAGCCGTGGTTCTTCATTGCAACACGGATGATGCCGCCGGAAAGATCGGTCTTCCAGTTTTTGCCCTCCGCAGCCTTCTGTTCGGCTTCAGTCAGCTCCGCCCACCAGCCGAGTTTTTTCATCAAAACGTGGTCAAACTCTGGATAGCCCGTGGTGATATCCGCCCCGAGGGAGTGTGAACCATCTTCCGCGAGTAACGAAACGCCGTCGCGCTCCACACCGAAGTTGGCGCGGAAATTACCGCCACCTTCCATGACATGCTTCGACGTGTCATACAGATTCGGTGAACCCGGATGTTTCATTTCCGGTGTGCCGTAACACGGCCATGGCAGACCGAAGTAGTCGCCATTCATGTTGTAGCCTGTTTCTTTGTCGATGACGTCTTTTGTACAACGCAGCGTGCGTACGTCGAATGCGTCCATATTGCGCATATGCGCCTTGAGACGCTCAGGCGATTGGCCGGTGTAACCGATGGTCCAAGTTCCTTTGTTGATTTCGCGCAGTACGTCCTCGACCACCGGCTCCTCGTAGCCGGCTGCGACTTTGACAACCGCGATGTTCTGTTTGCCGTCGCGTTTGCCAACAAATTGATCCGCAAACCCCATGCGTTTGGCGAAGTCATACATGATCGCGTGGTCGGGCCGAGATTCAAACAACGGCTCTATCACTTTCTCACGCCATTGGATCGACCGATTTGACGCGGTACAAGAACCCGCGCACTCAAATTGCGTTGCCGCCGGCAGCAGATACACGCCATCTTTACGGTCAGGCATTGCTGCAGACGCCGTTGGATACGGATCGATGATGACCATCAATTCCACCGTTTCCATCGCCTTCTTCATTTCTAAACCGCGTGTCTGCGAGTTTGGTGCATGTCCCCAATAGACGATTGCCTTCAGGTTAGAATCTTGGTCGATCAACTCATTCTTCTCAAGAACACCATCAATCCAGCGAGACACCGTCATGCCGGGCTTTTCCATCATTGCCTTGGAAGCGTATTGCCCCTTGATCCAATCGTAGTCCACGTTCCACACCTTGGCCCAGTGTTTCCATGAACCTTCGGCGAGCCCGTAATAACCCGGCAGTGAATCCGGGTTAGGTCCGACATCGGTTGCACCCTGCACGTTGTCGTGCCCCCGGAAGATGTTGGTGCCACCACCAGAAACACCGACGTTACCAAGCGCCAACTGCAAAATACACGACGCACGTACCATCGCGTTGCCGATGGTATGTTGGGTCTGGCCCATACACCAAACGACCGTCGAAGGACGATTCATCGCCATCGTTTCAGCGACTTTGTAGACCTCGGCTTCCGGCACGCCGCAGGCTTCTTCAACCGCCTTGGGATTCCATTTCTTCATGACCTCATCACGAATCTTATCCATACCAAAGACGCGATCATTGAGATACTTTTTGTCTTCCCAGCCGTTGTTGAAGATGTGATACAGCATGCCGAACAAAAACGGAATATCCGAGCCGGATCGAATACGCACAAACTGATCCGCCTTGGCTGCAGTTCGTGTGAAACGTGGGTCCACAACGATCATCTTTGCGCCAGTTTCTTTTGCGTGCAGCATGTGCAGCATCGAAACAGGGTGCGCTTCAGCAGCATTGGAACCGATATACATCGCACACTTTGCGTTTTGCATATCGTTGTAAGAGTTGGTCATCGCACCGTAACCCCAGGTGTTGGCCACACCCGCCACCGTGGTGGAGTGACAAATACGCGCCTGATGATCGGTATTGTTGGTGCCGAACATCGAAACAAACTTGCGCATCAGATACGCTTGTTCGTTATTGTGCTTCGACGAACCGACCCAGTAAACCGAATCTGGTCCACTCGATTTACGCAACGCCAAGAATTTTTCGGTGAGTTCAGACATTGCCTGATCCCACGAAATTCTCTGGTACTTGCCGTTCACCAACTTCATCGGGTACTTCAGACGATGTTCGCCGTGTCCGTGTTCACGCACCGACGCGCCTTTTGCACAGTGCGCACCGAGATTAAGCGGCGAATCAAACACCGGCTCTTGGCGAACCCAAACGCCATTCTGTACAACCGCATCGACCGCGCAGCCCACCGAGCAATGCGTGCAAACGGTACGTTTGATTTCCATCTTGCCGTCAGCGGCGACCATCGGCCCCGACGATGCGGCATTTGCCTTTTGCATCATCGAGAACGGCAGTTGTGATGCAAACGCACCGGCACCGGCGACCATGCCCGATCGCTTGAGAAATGCACGCCGGTCTACTGTGCCGACGGCACGATTGATGGTTGACGCAAAGGTGCTCTTCTGCACCTGTCCTGCGGACTTTTTGGTTAGCAGCATCGTCGTACTCCTCGCGTTACAGTTTGGTGGTTTCGTAATAGTGCTTGATATGCGGCGTCATACGATAGCCAGTCTCCGCGTCATCTGCCGGCAGTGCTGCGACCACCGTTTCCTTAGATGGCATACCGGCCACCAAGGCCGCTGCACCGGCCACTGCTCCCGCCGTGCCAAGTGTGGCACCAAGCAAAAAACTACGTCGATTGGGTGAGATGTTTGTTGGTTTCATTTGATGTCTCCTCGCGTGATGTTTGCATCTAACGTACTTGACTGAACGATTTCCTGCGACTTTGAATTTGTCTGCCGCGTTACTCAATCTCAAAGGCTTCGATTTCGACCTGGAAAAAACTCTTTGCGAAGCCGGCAACATGCTTGTAATAGTTCGCATGATGATACGCCGAAATTGCCGCAACGCAATCGAAAATCCAAGGCTTGACGTGGGTCAAAAAAAACTGCTTTTGCGCCTCAACAGTTTGTGGCTTGTTTTCCAAATCACCGAGAATCATGGCACGCATCACGTCACAAATTGCCGCCAGATGATCCTCTGGTTCACGCACCGAATCTGCGCGCGCAAATCCTAATTCGCCCAAGTTTTGCCGCAGTGCAGCAAGCGGTTTTTCCATCATAAAGCCCGCCATGTAGAACGAGCCATACAGCATGACCGGTGGCTTCCCCACCCCGACAAACACCGCGTCGTATTCCTCGTGAACCGCGTCTTCGGGAACGACATTTGAGGCGTCGGCCAGCTTCTGCCAAGCAGGAGCCAGCACGCCGGACGGCGGTTCGGCAATGGCAATTGCCTGAAGCAGTTTTGCGTCTGGGGCTTGGTAAAAAAGATTGGCCAGCAGTGCGTAAAAATCGGCGCGTGCTTGATCCTCTGGTTCGACGCTTCTGGGCGCCTCAAACTTCACCACAGAAATGGGTGGCTGGCCCGCACTCATTCGATTGGCTTCCCGGTGAGAATCGACATTTCATGCTTGTTCGACATCATGTCAACCACACGGCAATCTGCGCACATCTGTAACCGTTTTAGACTGCCTTCTGCTTGGAACATCGAATGTCCCGCTAACTTACCCAGCATCGCGTCAATCAGCTTGCGCGTGCCGAGCGCCTCACCGCAACTAATGCAGTTGAACGGCTCGGTCTCGTTGAGTAGCACCTCTTTTTTTCGCGCCTCGGTCAGCAGCAATCGCGGCTCTAGGGTGATCGCTTGTTCGGGACAAGTTGCGGCACAAATGCCACACTGCACACAATTACGTTCAATGAACTTCAGTTGTGGCTTTAGCGCGCCTTCACCGCCGTCCATCAGCGCAGACTCGGGACACGCACCGGCGCAGGCAAGACACATGGTGCACTTGTCCTGATTGACCAAAATATTGCCCCACATCGCCTTAGGCGCCAACGCGATTTTTTCCGGCACCTTTGCAATTGGTGCGTGTTTCGCGAGGTGTTCAACAGCGAACTCAAGCGTGGCGCGTTTATCGTTAGACAGATGAAACGTCGCCGGCTTCGCAACGGCCGTGGCTGCTTGCACACTTGCAACCTGAGCTGCCATTGCTGCAGCGCCGCAAAGCGCGAAGTGGTTACCACCGTAGCCAAGTGCCGCCAAGATGGTGTCGCCGGTTTGCATCTGCGCCTGAATAGCTTCTATGTAGTCAGGCGCTTCACTGCCCTCGGCGACGACAACCACACCACTCGCGCCGTACGAGACAGCGCCGAGCAACACGTCGAGCCCGATCGATGCGATGTGCCACGCTTCCAACGGCAATGCATTGGACGGTATCGGCGTTTTAGAGAGCGCTGCACCCCCATCTTCACCATTGTGGAAAACGATCACGGGGGGCAGTGAGTTTGTATCTCGGTGGTCCCCTCGGTGGTCCCTATAGCTGCCAAGGAGCGCGCGAAGCTGTACACCGCGATCCGCCACCCGCGGGTACTGGTAACTCATCGCGCCCGAAGGACAAACCGTGGCGCAGGCTCCACACCCCATACACAGGTGCGGATCAACAATGACCGTGTCACCATTGCTCGAAATGGCCTTAGTCGAACAGATGTCGATACATTTTGAACACCCAGTCTTGCGTGAACGACTGTGGGCACAAATCGATTCTTTATAGGCAAAAAATTTGGGTTTTTCGAACTCACCCACCATCTCTGGCAGTTCCGCGAGCGCTGCAGCGAATGCATCAGGTTGGTCAATGGCCGCGTAAAGATAGCCCTGCGGCGGCTGCGGCATTTGGAAGGCGGGTGCCGCCTGTAAATCAAGCACCATATCAAACGACGCCGCCTCGGTCGCTGGCGCGCCTGCCCCTGCACCCGAAGGCCGCCATAACAATTCGAAGGCACCTAAAAACCCGTTGAGACTGACAATTGAGCCGAGCCGAACCTCGGTGCCGGTCAGCACCGGTGGAGGCGTCTTACCAGTCCAAAAGACAGCCGCTGAAAGATTATTGCCGAGCGCTGTCACCGCCTCGGTCACGCGTTCATCGCTACCGATAATCAACAGCCTGCCGACAGACTGGTAAGCGACACTTGCGACCGGCTCAAACGGCGCTAACGCTGCCAGCGCGGCCATCGCCGCGAGCTTTGGCTGCTGGTTTGGTCGATCTGACATATCAATTGTTGTTGCAATCAATGCTGTTTCTCGATGCAGAACCGCATGCGACGACTCCTCGATATTGTTTTTCGCTTATCTGAGTATTTGACACTAGTATTGCCCATGTTCTGCGGTTCAATACCCCAACACGGGTAACAAGTGCATAGCGTCTAAGTCCATTTGGGTGCAATCCCGCTAGGCTCGGGAATATCGCGCGACGGCTGCTCTTGGTCAGATGTAGAGATGCCATCTACGGCTAATTGCGTCGAGGGCGCAGCGGCGACATCATCCATCGCAGCGGCATGCTCTGATTGTGCGGTTGCAGCAATTGACGCCTTCTGCGGCGCGGCGACATCAATCCCAAGTCTGGCCGCCTCTTCTTCAATCGTCTCAAAAAGTCGCAGGGTCTTAGACTGGTTCATGAGCTGCAACCAGCCTTCGGGCAACGGATCTGGTTTGCCGTAGTCGTCAATATAGATATCGAGACCATCCATCACGTTGTAATGCGGATTCGTGAAGAGTTTCTTCATGGCTTGGTTGCGCATGTCTGGCGCAACGTCTTTGGCCATAAACGGCGCGAAGTCAGATTCTGGGGTTAATGATTCGATACTCGGCAGTGGCTGCGCCTTACTGCTTGCCGTCCCGTTCGTGGCAGGAGTGGCAGGAGTGGCAGGAGCGGCAGGGGCGGCAGGACTAGCCGTGGCATTCGCTGTCACATTGGCCGTCACTGCGGTGGTCGCTGCGGCGGCATTAGCGGAAACCGAGACAGGCACCGGCGCAACGTCCTTCTCGTTTGCGGCCGCAACGTCGTGTTTACGCTTCGCCCATCTGGAAAACAGACCTTCAGTCATGACGACATACCACTCTTGTAACGTCCTTCTTTACTCTCAAACGACTTCGGCCGTATCCGCTGTTTCTTCTCAGGAGGTTTGTAGTTGAGTTTCACCCATTCGGCCAGCGCCTCCAGAATCTGCGGCGGCATGGCGACGGCATCTACTTTTTCTTGGGCGTCCATCCATCGAGCAGCTTCGTTGTACGACAGCGTGACTGAGTGCGGTAAGGCGTACCCGGCGGCGTCTTCGGGTAGCGCGTCCATCAGGCGCCACATCACAAACACCTGTGGATGCGGTGAGGAAACGTTGAGAAAATAGCCCTCCGCTTCGTCGGCATAAATCTGTAGTGCAAAGCCGGGAAACAAAACTTCGGTGAGCTCGGCGGTAGAAGACATGACATGCGATGTTTGCCGCGAGCCGTCGTCAGGCAAAATCCCTGCTGGCTGCCACTTGTGCGATTGCCAACGACTTTCAATCGCGACACGCTCCATCACGATGGAAACAGCAAACGAAGGATGTGTGGATGAATTCGACATGGGTGAATGTTAAGGCATTTATACCTTAAGGCGTTGATACTTTAAGGCGTTGATAGCTTAAGGCGTTGATAGCTTAAGGCGTTTATACCTCAAAGCCCACGCCCACCTACAAGCGACCGCTATACTTTCTGAATGTCAGCCAACACGCGACCGTCGATCCTACAAAGCGTCATCCCCATCACCGATCTGCGGCGGGGGCATGGTTTGCCTATTCCTGCAATGCGCGAGACATCCGACGGCACAACCGTGCGGGATCAACGCGGCCGTCAACTTCGTGATTTGCGGATATCGGTGACCGATCGCTGCAACTTCCGCTGCACTTATTGCATGCCGAAAGAAGTGTTCGATAACGACTACCAGTATCTTCCCCACGCGGAGGTACTCAGCTTCGAGGAAATCACCAGAGTTGCACGTATCGCTGTCGCGCAAGGCGTGAAAAAAATTCGACTCACCGGCGGTGAGCCGTTAATGCGGCGCGGCATAGAAGACCTCGTGGCGATGCTCGCCGCCATACCGGGTATCGATCTCACACTCACCACCAATGGCTCTGCGTTAAAAGCCAAGGCCGTGGCACTCAAGGCGGTCGGCCTGAATCGGCTGACCGTTTCACTTGACTCGCTCGACGACAAAACCTTTCGCGCGATGAACGATGTCGACTTCCCGGTTGCCAAAGTGCTCGAAGCGATTGACGCCGCCAACGCCGCAGGCTTTGAACAAATCAAGATCAATATGGTGGTCAAGCGTGGTGTGAACGATCACCAAGTCGTTCAGATGGCCAAGTTCTTTAAGCCGACCCATGGCCTGCATGGCAACATCGTACGCTTCATCGAGTTTATGGACGTAGGATCGACCAACGGCTGGAAAATGGACGACGTGATCCCGTCGCAAGAAGTGGTCAATCGGATTCACGCGGTACTGCCATGTGAGCCCGCCCACCCCAATCACTTAGGCGAAGTCGCAAAAAGATGGAAGTACCTCGATGGCGCGGGCGAGTTCGGCGTCATCTCAAGCGTCACAGAGGCGTTCTGCGGAAGCTGTACACGCGCGCGGCTGTCCACCGATGGCGCCTTGTACACCTGTTTGTTTGCCCAACGCGGCTACGACCTCAAGACCTTGCTCCGCAGTGGTGAAGACGACGCCTTGATTGCGAATGCGATTGGCGGCATTTGGCAAGCGAGACAAGACAATTATTCCGAGGTTAGAACCGCCGAGACCGCGCGCGAACGCAAGGTCGAGATGAGTTTTATCGGCGGTTAAATTGGCGTTTAGGCGGTTGCAACATTTGCCTCCCCGCAGCATCAATCACCAGAATCGGTACCGTCGCAATGCACATTCCCGCACTACTCCAGTTTCTTCACGAGTTATCTGAAAACAACACGAAGTCGTGGTTTCTGCACAACAAGCCCCACTACGACATTCTGCGCGCCGAGTTCATCGATTTGATCGCTGATGTCGGCAAACGCATCCAGCAATTCGACAACGGCATCGGCCCGTTCGAGGCAAAGAAGGCGTTGTTTCGTATCTACCGCGATGTGCGCTTTTCGAAGGATAAATCGCCCCTCAAGACTCATATCGGCGCGGTGATTGGCGCACGGACGACGGATAAAGTTCGACCGGTTTATTACATCCACGTCGATCAGACCGGGAAACTGCTGGTGGCGTCTGGCATTTGGATGCCGGAGAAGGATGCCCACAAAAAAATCCGCGAAGCCCTCGCAGGTAATCCCAAGTCGTTTACCAAGGTTCTCAAAGACAAACGGTTTGTCGATACCTATGGCGGACTGTCCGACGAAGACCGCATGTTGCGGCCACCGAAAGGATATTCTGCCGACCTACCCATGATTGAGTACATTAAGAACCGGCACTACATTTGTGTTGTGGAAACCAATTTGTACAAAAAAGTGCCAAAGGACCTTGCGGCATGGATTAGCGAACGCTGTGAAGCCGCATACCCGCTGGTAAAGTGGCTGCGCGATACCACCGCCACTGTGGATTTGCCGAAGCCGGGTTAGCCTGAACATTTCATGGGGGCACGTTTGAAAGCGGGTGAGTGGCGTGATGCGCGCAACAGCGGAAAAGGGAATTTCTAAAAACCAAAACCCTAGACTTGGCGAGTGTTTCCAGCCATTTTTGCCTTAAAACACCCGTGCCTATTAGGCTTTTTAACTTGGGCTTTTTAACTTGGACTTTTTAACTTGGACGTTGTAATTTTGAAGTATTTTCTACCGCTTTTACTGCTCATCGCCCCCTGGGTTATTTTTCTCTATGCCGCGCAATCCACCGGCGCAACCAATAGTTTTGTGTTGCTGCTCACCCTTGCGGTGTCGGCCTTCGGCTTCATGCTCTTGATTAGCAAAAACAAGAAATAGCATGTATCGCCCAACCATGACTTCCGCAGCACGACCTGCGACCTTTACTGTCAGCGCAATCGACGAACACGGCCTCACGCAGCCCACGCCGATTGCCGGTGAACACCCGCTCACCATCTACGTCGATAAGCGGGAAATTCTGACCATCATGACCCTCGGTGCGGCGCCCGAGGCGTTAGTTATCGGTTATCTGCGCAACCAACGTCTTATCTCATCGATTGAAGAAGTGGTGTCCGTACAGGTTGATTGGGAGGTCAACGCCTGCTCGGTAGTGACGCGCAACGGACTGCAAAATCTCGATGAAAAGATGGCCAAACGCACCAAAACGACCGGGTGTGGTGAAGGTACTGTATTCGGTGATCTGATGGCCGAGATTGACAGCCTGCACCTGCGTGACGACGTTGCGCTAAAGCAGGAAACCTTGTTTGCAATGTTGAACAATGTCCGCACTCACGAATCCATTTACAAACAAGCCGGTGCCGTACACGGCTGCGCGTTGGCCAGCGCAACGGATGGCACCATCCTCACCTTTGTTGAAGATGTTGGTCGGCATAACGCCGTTGATGCCATTGCTGGCTGGATGTGGCTTGAAGGCGTTAGTGGCGACGACAAAATCTTCTACACCACCGGAAGACTCACTTCGGAGATGGTGATTAAGGCGGCACAAATGCATATCCCCGTGCTGGTGTCGCGCTCCGGGCTCACACAAATGGGCTATGCCATTGCCGAACAAGTGGGCATCACTATGATTGGCCGTGCAGTCAATAAGCACTACCTGCTGTTTACCGGTGGGCAAAGACTACAAGCATGAGTAACCAGATCACCGGACTCATCCTCGCCGGTGGGCGTGGCGCACGCATGGGCGAAGCCGACAAGGGGCTACAAATCTTCCGTGGCAAAGCGATGGTCGAGCACGTACTCGATCGCTTTGCACCGCAAGTTGATGAGACCATCATCAACGCCAACCGCAATTTATCGACCTACGCGGCCTATGGTCACCGCGTGGTCGCCGACGACATTGGCGGATTCGCCGGACCGCTTGCCGGACTACACATCGGTATGCTCGCGGCCTCCTCACCTTTGATTGCGACAGCTCCCTGCGACTCCCCTTTTCTTCCGCTGAATCTCATCGCGCGACTCTACGATGCGCTGACGGCAGAAAACGCTGACCTCGCGGTGGCAAAAACGTTTGACCAGCCGCACCCGGTTTTCTGTCTCACCCAGACCGCGCTCGAACCAAATTTACGCGAGTTTCTAGAAAGTGGCCAACGCAAAATCGATAAGTGGTATGCCAGCCTCAATGTAGTTGAGGTGTTGTTTGACCCCAAAAATAACGACGGCACCGATGCCTTCGCCAACATCAATACCGTTAACGAACTCAGACAGTTGGAGCCGGATACCTCCGCCGAGCCCGGTGCGAATCCTTAGCCCACCCCGCGCAGCATGCGTAATCGTTATGTTCGTAAACAGTTCAGACCTTCGTTGCCCAGGCGGGCTATTGTCTGGTTTCCAAAGTTTGAGGTCGCAGAGAGCCTGCAACGCCTGCAGCGCTACCGTCTTGAGCACGATCCGCTCGGTGCAAAAATCGCGCCTCATCTCGCGGTTGTGTTTCCCTTCCATGCAAACCTGACGGTCGCGCAGTTGGTCAGTCACATCAAACGGTCAACCGCAGGCTGGCCGGTGTTACCGGTCACCTTCCGCGGCGTCGAGAGTGTTGCGAGCGCCCGCGGATTGTTTACGTTGTTGATGTGTGACCTGCGCCACGAAGCGGTGACAGAGTTGCATGATCGCCTCTACCGAGGAGTGCTCGCTGGCTTCTTGCGCGATGACATCGAATATCGTCCGCACATCACGCTGGCCCAAAGCAACACCAATGTTGCATTCGACACCGCACTCGCCGACGCCCAACTTAGGTTCCGCGAGACTTACCGAGCCACCATGCGCGACCTCTCCATCATCACCCATGCAACCGACGGTACAATCACGATCGATGAAACTGTCTCGTTATCCCGAGAATAAACCATGAGCCTCACCAAGCCTTTACCCCCGCTTTTGACAATCTCGCAAGCCTCTTGTGCCGACGACTACGACCCAAACTCCATGCCAGTCGATAAGGCACGGGCGTTTATCCACACCTTTCTCACGCCGATCTCCGGCGTTGCCAAGCGACCAATTCGGTCGGCCTTGGGCCGCGTGCTGGCGGAGGACATCATCTCGCCCGTCAACGTTCCTGCACATCGCAATTCCGCGATGGACGGCTGGGCGGTTCGTTTTAGTGATTTGAGCGACAACGCCGGGCCCCTTGAAGAAGTTGGCGCAAGTTTTGCCGGGAAGCCCTACATTGGAACCGTCGGCCCGAAGCAATGTGTACGCATCTTTACCGGCGGTGTCGTGCCTGTTGAGTGTGACACCGTCATCATGCAAGAACGCGCAAAGGCCGATGGCAAGTTGATCATCTTTTTCGCAGGTGCCAAGCTCGGGCAAAACGTGCGCCAAGCTGGCGAAGATCTCACGCAGGGCGCTGTTGCACTGGCCAAGGGACGCATTGTCCGACCCGCCGAACTCGGCTTGATTGCGTCTCTTGGCATCAGCGAAATTGCTGTTGTGCGCCCATTGCGGGTGGCGTTTTTCTCAACCGGTGATGAGTTGGTCTCGATCGGCGCGCCGCTCGGCGAAGGCGAAATCTACGATTCGAATCGCTACACCCTGTTCGGCATGTTGGCGAAGATGGGCATCGAGGCAATCGACATGGGCGTTGTTCGTGACGACCCCGCCATTCTTGAGAACGCCTTCCGCGACGCGGCCAATATCGCCGACGTTGTAATCACCTCTGGCGGCGTGTCGGTTGGTGAAGCCGATTTTGTGAAGACGCTTCTCGGCAAACTTGGCGAAGTGGTGTTCTGGAAAATTGCCATGAAACCCGGCCGCCCCCTCGCTTACGGCAAGATTCAGAACGCGCATTTTTTTGGTCTGCCCGGTAATCCGGTGAGTGTCATGGTGACGTTCTACCAGTTTGTGCGCGATGCATTGCTCACACTGCAGGGGGTATCACCGCTGCCCGTTCAGCCCTTGTTAAAAGCGGTTTGTACTTCACCAATTAAAAAGGCCCCTGGTCGCACCGAGTTCCAGCGTGGCGTGTTGTATCTTGAAGATGGCGTATGGAAGGTGCGAACGACTGGCGAGCAAGGTAGCGGCATTTTGAAGTCCATGTCGGACGCCAACTGCTTCATCATGCTGCACGACCACATCGGCAATGTGGAGGCCGGTGCCACGGTTGACGTACAAATTCTAGAAGGAGTGGTCTAGTGGAGCGACGCGATTTCATCAAGATTTGCGCGGTGAGCGGAACATGTGTGTCAACCTGCGCGGCGAGTTCGGTGGCTCACGCCGACGCTAAGACACCGTCTGTCGCCGGTGATGCGCCACCAGCGAAAAAGACTGGCGTGATCCTCAAAGCAAAAAACTATGCGCGGGTTAAGTTGGTTGACCAAGACGGTCGCGCCATCAAGGCAGCTTCACTAAAGGTCAATCACAATTACGTCTTCAACTATCCATTCGAATCAACGCCGTGTTTTCTGTTGAGTTTGGATAAAGAAGCGAGCGGGCACCCAGATTTGGTCACCGAGCGTGGTGAAAGTTATGGCTCGCCGCGAGGTGTCGGCCCACGCAAAAATTTAGTTGCATACTCCGCAATCTGTGCACACAAACTCGCGTACCCCTCCTCACAAGTGAGCTTCATCAGCTTTCGCGAAAAACCCTCCGCATTGAGCCGGACGGGCAAGGTAATCGGCTGTTGTGCAGATAAGAGTGCCTACGACCCCTTCGCTGGTGCCAAAGTACTGGGCGGCCCTGCCCCGCAACCACTGGCGGCGGTACTTCTTGAGCATGACCCCAAAACTGACGCCATCTATGCGACGGGCACGGTCGGCGGCGAAAAATTTGATGCGTTCTTTGCGAAGTACGAATTCAAACTCTCCTTAGAGCGCGGCGGCAGCAAAGCCAAGGAGCGGGTCGCAACAAGCGTCGTACTACGCGACTTATCCGCCCATTCGACACAAACGGCGCAGTGTTGATTCGTCGAGCTAACACTTGATTCCTTGGATAACACGCGGCGCACGCTTCCCTTCCCCGAATACGGCGCTAATCGACCCTGACGGCCTGCTTTGCGCAGGCGGCGACCTGCGCCCAGAAACAATCATCGCGGCCTACTCGCAAGGCATTTTTCCGTGGTTTTCCGACGGCCAGCCGATTCTCTGGTGGACACCAGACCCGCGCATGGTGTTGTTCCCGAACGAGTTTCGACGCACAAAGTCACTCGCCAAAATATGCCGACAGCAAAAATTCAACATCACCTTCGACACCAGCTTTAGAAGTGTCATTGAAGCATGCGCGGCACCACGCGAGCCCGGCGGGGGGACTTGGATCGTCAAAGAAATCCAAGATGCCTATACCGCATTGCACGAAAAAGGTTACGCGCATTCGGTCGAAAGCTGGCACGGCGGGGAACTTGCGGGCGGCTTGTATGGTGTCGCAATCGGTCGCGTGTTTTTTGGCGAGTCAATGTTTGCGCGCAAAACCGATGCGTCCAAAGTTGCATTCACCATGCTGGTCGAAAAACTCGTTGCGGATGGCTTCTGCCTCATTGATTGTCAGCAGCAAACTCGTCATCTCGCGAGCTTTGGCGCCAGACCAATTCCGCGCACTGATTTCTTGCAACAGCTCGGTGAATTGATAAACTCGACTGAAACGGACGAACGTCCTTCAGCATGGTCCCCCACTCAATGATTGGCTGATGTCAAAACTAAACGATCTTCCGTTCGCGAATCTACAGTTCTACGCGACCGCCCCCTACCCTTGCAGCTATTTGCCAGGACGGCTGGCGCGCTCACAGGTCGCGACGCCGAGCTACTTGATCGACACCCACACCTACAGCGCACTTGTTTCGGCGGGATTTCGTCGTAGCGGCGCATTCACCTACCGCCCGTTTTGCGACCACTGCCGTGCGTGTGTACCCGTTCGGATTCGATCGGCGCAGTTCAAACAAAACCGAAGCCAACGGCGAGTGGCCAAACAGCTCCAAGGATTAACGGTGCGCGTGACCGACCTGCGCTTCTCACACGAGCACTATGCTTTGTATCGCCGCTACCAGACAGCACGACATCAGGGTGGCGGCATGGATCACGACTCCCGCGAGCAGTATTCGCACTTCCTGCTGCAAAGTAACGTCGCCAGCAAGCTCGTTGAGTTCCGCGATCATGGCGTCTTAAAGATGGTGTCAATCATCGACGAATTAACGGATGGCTTGTCCTCCGTTTACACGTTCTACGAACCTGCCGATGAGAAACGGAGCTATGGCACCTACAGTATTTTGTGGCAGCTCGCTGAGGCCAAACGATGCAAAATGACTTACGTCTATCTGGGCTATTGGATTAGCGAGAGTCGTAAGATGAGCTATAAGGCAAACTTCCAGCCAATCGAAGGCCTGCATAAAGGCGTTTGGGGACCGCTTTAGCGCCAATTTTTGGCCTGTGGATGTTTTCCTCCACGCAGCTTACACACATTGCAGTGTGCGTGTGGCCACCGCCTCAACGTCTTCCCCCGGCAACGGCGGAAGGGGGTCGTAACTGTGAGCCAATCATTCCATCGTCATATTGATCGCGGTCAGCTCGAAGCACCGCAATCGCGGCAACCAGTCGTGCGACTCGATTAAAATCGCGGTTGTCCACTACCGATGCCAAGGCGCTCCCCGTGTTGTATTCCATTGCCCGCAGCGCACTTTTCAAACTCGACCCAGAGCTCGCGCACAATGTCGCACTGAAGAGCCTTAAGAAACTCGAAAGTTGCCATCTGGCGGGCGTTTTCGGGCAAAAAGTGCTGAAACCCCGCTCCCTGCTTGGACTTTCATTCGATAACGCGGTAGGCTTGGCCGCCGGTCTCGATAAGAATGGTGAGTACATCGACGCCTTGGCCGCGATGGGTTTTGGCTTCATCGAGGTCGGCACCGTCACACCACGACCACAACCGGGTAACCCCAAGCCACGGATGTTTCGTCTGCCTGAGCGCGACGCCTTGATCAATCGCCTTGGGTTCAACAACCAAGGTCTCGATGCGTTTTTGGTGAATGTCGCCAGCGCCAAATTCAAAGGTGTGCTGGGACTCAATATTGGCAAAAACTTCGATACACCGAACGACAAAGCGGTCGATGACTACGTGACTTGCCTGCGCGGCGTGTTCCCACATGCGAGTTATGTCACGGTCAACATCTCATCGCCCAACACCAAAGGTTTGCGTGATCTGCAAGCCGCCTCCCAACTCGAACAACTGCTTGCCACCCTGAAAGCCGAACAACAAACCTTGACAAAAAAACATAAGCGCCAAGTCCCGCTACTGCTAAAAATTGCGCCCGACTTAGACCTATCGGCAATCCGTGATATCGCCGCGCTGCTATTGCAGTATGGCTTCGAAGGTGCCATCGCGACCAACACCACGATTTCGCGTGACGCCGTGATGGGGCTCAAACACGCCACCGAGACAGGCGGACTATCCGGGCGCCCAGTGTTTTCGCCGTCAACCGAAGTCCTGCGTGAGTTAGTCAAACACCTCAAAGGCAATATTCCCGTGATCGGCGTGGGCGGCATCATGTCGGCTAACGACGCACAACAAAAGATCAACGCCGGTGCTTCCCTCGTACAGATCTATACGGGCTTCATCTACAAGGGACCACAATTGATCGCCGATTGCGCGAAGCAAATCGGATAACGCAGATGACCAATACGTTCGCACTCGTCAAACAGATCGATGCGATCTTGCCGCAGACGCAATGTACCAAGTGTGGTTACCAAGGCTGTATGCCCTATGCGGAAGCAATCGCTGCCGGCGAAGCCCCCATCAACCGCTGCCCACCGGGGGGGCAGGCGGGTATCGCGGCACTCGCTGCGCTGCTCAACACGGAGAGACTTCCGCCCGACCTGTCGTGTGGCACAACACAACCGCACCGCGTTGCAGTCATTGATGAGGCGACTTGTATCGGCTGCGCCAAATGTCTGAAGCCCTGCCCCACTGACGCCATCATTGGCGCGAGCAAATTGATGCATAGCGTCATGCCACAGTTTTGCAGCGCTTGTGAGCTATGCATCCCAGCGTGTCCGGTTGACTGCATTACGATGGTCGATGACAAAAACTATCCATTGATGTTTGACGCCAACACCGCACGCGACCGTTTTAACTTTCACAATTTTCGTCTTGCGCGCGATGACGCCGAGCGCCGTGCGCTGCTCGCCGCACGCGAGGCGGCAGCCTTGGCACAGATTGGAAACAACCATGGCTGAAGCCTACGTCATGAAAGCCGACGCGCGGCACGAGTTCTTTCGCCGCATGCAGGAGATCAATCCGCATCCCAAGTCGGATTTGGAATACTCAACACCGTTTGAACTTCTCATCGCAGTCATTTTATCGGCGCAAGCGACCGATAAAAGTGTCAACGTTGCCACCGCAAAGCTATTCCCGGTCGCGAATACACCGGCCGCAATACTGGCACTTGGTGAAGAGACGCTAAGTGACTACATCAAAACGATCGGCCTTTTCCGCAGCAAAGCCAAGAATGTCATTAAGACCTGCGCCATCCTGCTGGAACAACATGGCGGCGAGGTGCCGTCATCACGCGAGGCGCTGGAAGCCCTACCCGGTGTCGGCAGAAAAACGGCCAACGTGGTGCTCAACATCGCCTTTGGTCAACCCACCATGGCGGTCGACACCCACATCTTTCGCATCGGTAACCGCATGGGCATGGCACCGGGTAAGGATGTGTTGGCGGTCGAGGCAAGATTACTGAAGGTTGTACCTGAGGAATTCATGCAGCATGCGCACCACTGGCTGATCCTGCATGGTCGCTACACCTGTATCGCACGTAAACCCAAGTGTGGTGCGTGCCCGGTGTATGACATTTGCGGCTTCAGAAAGAAGGCAGACTATGTCGAATAGTGATGACGGCGGAGTCGAATTTGTTTAACCCAACACGCGAACAAGTTCGTGATTTTTTCTTTGATGCCTGGCAGAAGTTTGGCCGCCAAGCACCGCTGACGGCTTTGGAGGCAATGGCGGTCGAAATCATGAACGCGCATCCCGAATACCATACCCTGCTTTCACAACGCGACAAATACGTCGATCGCGACTATCTACCAGAGCACGGCGACGTCAACCCGTTTCTGCACATGTCCATGCACCTGTCGATTCGCGAGCAGGTCTCCATTGACCAGCCACCCGGTGTCGAGGCTGCGTTTACCCGGCTTGGTACCAAATTCGGCAATCAAATGGATGCCGAACACGCCATGATGGACTGCCTCGGCGAGATGATCTGGCATGCACAGCGACACCAGACTCCACCCAATCCAGCGATATACCTACAATGCCTGTCCGCAAAATAAACGCCCGCAGGCATGGGCGTTTAAGTCAGTTCGGAAAGACATCAGGCCTAGCGTCGGTTTGTCATTCCGGCAAAGCGTATCGGGCAACGAGGAATCTCATCCGTTTTTACCTGCCCCGAATCATCACGTTTCACCGGGGATAACAACCCGCCGTTCCTCTCATCAAAACACTCATTTTTAGACTTCTAAACTTGCTAGCGTTTCTGGGTTGAGTATTGGGAGTTTTTTCAAAAACACCTCGACCCTTGCTGGATCAAGTACCGTGGGATTTAGCTCGTCCTCTAAGCCTGGCAACCGGTTAGCTTGATTATTTGACTCAACCGCTACTAAAATTTTTCTCAAAGTGTCATGGTTAGCAGGGAGCAGCAGAATAACTTATTAAAAATAGTGAAAGTAATCAAAATATGAACCGTAGTGATTGGGCTAATGATAACCTTGTGATGGGTTCCTGCCGGCGCTTGAAGTCAGCTTGGCTCTGATCATAAAAACGTACTGATGAACCACCAAAATAAAATATTCTTTCAATGCAGCTATATAGCCTTCTATTTTGACAAAAATCCCACATTGTTCTAACCATTTTATAATCCGTCAGTTATTTTTATCGCGTTAAAACGGTGGGCAACCGTCTTGAAATCAAGTTGATTTTTTCTGGACTTGAACATATCTGAGCGTCCACATTGGGTCATGCTCAGCCTTGACTGGGGTTCAAATTACATCCTCTTGGCCCCCGGCCCGGCCCATGTGGTTGCGCGCCGGGGAGATCAATCAATACAGTGCTTTGATTTCAGTGAGGCATGGACCAAGCGGGCTCGCCCCACCACTAGGATCACGCGGTGAATGGTGATGGAATATGCCTATCACTTCAACCTCTTTGTCCTTAAAGCGATGAATTTCTGCTTGTGGTCGATGGGCTTCGCGCTGCCAAACTGGAAACAGGGAAACCCGGACATCATCCGCTAATGCAATTGAAACATGACCTACATAACGTGGCGTTCCAATGGGTTTCATGCGGACATCACGCTCAATATACTTGCCGACTATGCGCACTAGCTTTCCATCATGAGCCTGTGCTTCTTTCCATTTGGTAATCAAGGGTAATGCATTTGCCCCATCATAGATATCTGGTAGCACCAATTCATTACCAGATGGTAACTTTGTGTCTGAGGGGGTCTGTCTTTTCTGTTTAATGGGCGGCGATGCTTGATCATCGTTCATATCAATAGCCTTAGTGCTAATGGAAGATTTAGCTTGGGAATGTTCAGAAGCTTGCGAAGGTATTGCTTGTGATAGCACGCAGCTTAATAGACTAAAGCCAATACCGATAACCGATAAGTAATTTCTGGGCGTTTTTCTTCTGGGCATTTTTCTTCTGGGCATTTTTCTTTATTTCTCCTGAGATTTTCGTCTAATAAAAGAGATCAAGAATAAAAGCAGTCAGACGCGCCATCCAGACGCACAACCGCAAGGATTGCGCTGCGAGGTGACACTGTTGATGTTACCAGCCGGTTCAATACCTCCTTGGTCAAAAAGCAAAAGTTTTGCTTAATGTAGCGTGAGGTTGACCGGGTTTAACGGGTACGAACGTAGCGCTCATGCTGTCAGCTTTTGTTGAGCTAACCAATCCGAGTGGAATTCGCTCGGGATATTGTAGCCCAACCCGGAGTGGCGGCGCTTCCGGTTGTAAAACACTTCGATGCAATCAAACAAATCAGCCTGAGCCTCGCCACGAGTCTGATAGCGCCGATGGAAGACACGCTCAGTCTTCAAACTGTTACACATCGACCCACCTAGAACTCGCTATCGCAATGATCACAAGTGGTTATGTCGACGCGGGTCAATTACAAATGCACTTTGTGGCTCAATCAGTGCCACAATTGCACAGTCAGGCAAAGTACCCCTCAAACTCATGCGGTTTGTTAGCAAAACGCGGAATACCCCAATAAAAAACCCGCTCGCAAGCGGGTTTTTTATTGGGTTCGACAAATGCTTAGTACTTATCCCGCAACGGCGACTTCTCGGATGCAAAGTATGCCGCCAGATCACGAATGTCTTGGGGCGAGAGTGCAGCACTGAAGCCAGTCATCAGCGCATTCTTACGCTTGCCGGATTTGTACTGATTCAGCGCAGCAGCCAAGTAGTCGGCGTGTTGGCCAGCCAAGATCGGGTACTCCGGTTGAACAGGTTTTGCCCCACCTTCGCCGTGGCACGCCTTGCAGGTCTCTGCTTTTTTCTTACCTTCTTCGATATTGCCTTTGGCAACGGCCAGAGCTGGAGCGCAGGCCAACAATAATGCGAACAATAGTTTTGACTTCATACGTTATTTCCCCGATGCGCCAGATTGCGCGTCAGTTTTTGCGTAATAGGCTGCGATGTCAAGAACCTCTTTTTCAGTGAGGGACGATGCAAGCGCCTTCATCGTGGAGTTGTAGCGCTCTCCACTACGATAGGCACGCAGTGCTGCGACGATATAGGCTTCGTTCTGGTTGCCGATTTTGGGGACGCTGTAAACCTCTGGAAAGGCGGTTTTGGTGCCAGGCATGCCGTGGCAACCTGAGCAAATCGCGACGGCCTTTTGGCGACCGGCGGCCGCATTGCCTTTATCGGGCGCTTGCGCGTGCGCGACAGTCGTGCTCACACAAAAAGCGAGAGCCAGCGTAATTTTTAATTTATTCATGGATTCGACAGGTACGTCGTGGATTTTCTGGGTGAGATGCTGCGAAGCTAAATTCGGGTTTAGAGGGTATAGAAGACCCAAAAACTGGACAAAATTATAACATGCAGCATCTGTGTTTTAAGACGCTCGCACCAGCAGATTCGGCCACCTAACCCGTCGCGGATTTAGGTGGGCCCCGTCGGCTCTGTTCGCCACTTCTGCCAAACCGCCTTACCACCAGAGGCTTTTTCAAGCCCCTCAACGACGGCGGCATGCGTCGCTAACTCAGTCTCTGTGGCGCGTATGACTCGCAAGGTGGCGGGGCGCGATACCGGTGAGGATATTTTTGCCTCCCCCCGACTTGCACCCAGACCAATATCCAAGCTGTCCTGTCCACGGGTTAATGCGAGGTAGACCTCAGCCAGCAGTTGCGTATCGATCAACGCGCTGTGCAGTGTTCTGGCGCTTCGATCAATCTCAAATCGCTCACATAGCACGTCCAGCGAGTTCCTTTTACCCGGGAACTGCTCTTTTGCCATCTTCAATGTGTCTGTAATCACCCGCCCTGACGACGGCTTGCCCGAACCGAGCGTTGGCCGCCCCGCAAGCGTCAACTCGGCATTCAAAAACCCAACGTCAAATACCGCGTTGTGAATGACGATTTCATCATCAGCAATATATTCAAGGAAGGCATCAGCAATGTCCGCGAACGTGGGTTTATCCGCTAAAAACTCAAGCGTGATTCCATGAATCGCCTGCGCTGCTGCGTCGATTTCACGCTTGGGATTCAGGTAGTAGTGAAAATTACGCTGAGTCAACCGTCGCCCAACCATTTCTACACAGGCAATTTCGATTATTCGGTGCCCCTGCGATATCTCAAGGCCAGTGGTCTCGGTATCGAGAAAAATCAATCGCGCCATCAGTTGCCCTCAATAAAAGCAAAGCATTTGTATCTTAAATAGGGGCTCATGACGGCGTCACCACGCCGCTCGCAGCGGCCACGCCTTGGTTGGCTAGCGCGTCCGCGCGTTCGTTGCCCTCGTTGCCGGCGTGGCCTTTGACCCAACGAAATTCAATCTGGTGCTTAGCTACCAAGCTGTCCAACTGTCGCCATAGGTCATCATTCTTCACCGGCTTTTTGTCGGCAGTCCGCCAGCCGTTGCGCTTCCAGCCGTGAATCCATTCTGAAATTCCTTTTTGCACGTATGAAGAATCGGTATAAACCACAACCTCACACGGACGCACCAGTAACAATAGCGCCTCGATCACTGCACGTAACTCCATCCGATTATTTGTGGTGCTGGATTCGCCACCAAAAATATCCTTCTCGGATGAACCAAAGCGCAAGAATGCACCCCAGCCGCCCAGCCCTGGATTACCCTTGCATGCGCCGTCCGCATAAATTTCAACGACATTTGACTTGTGCGTCATACCTCACCTACTTCACGACGCGGAGGGGTCCACCCGCTCGATTGGCGGCAGCAGCGTACTTGCGTTCTGGCTTAGCGCGTGCTGTCCACTTCGGTGCAATCAAGCGCATTCCTTGGACGCGCTTTACCGCCTCAAGCATATAGACACCACCTGCTACACCCCACCAACGGTCCCCCGTCGATTCCAAAAAATCCAACCTGTCTTGCCATTTTTCACTCGCAAATGGGGGGATGTAGCAGGCAAGCTTGCCCCCAGACGGCTCGAAACTCAATAGCTGCAACCAATCTTTCATGCGCACCAGCGAGACAAAATGGCCGTTCCACGGTGCCCCTTCCGATGACCACGCGCGGCGCAGTCCAAACAGGCTCCAAGGGTTGAAGCCGATAATGAGAATGCGTCCCTCGGGTCGAACAATTCGATCAACCTCCCGCAGCACTTCATGCGGGGTGTCAGAAAACTCCAAGGTGTGGGGCAGCAGGCACAGATCTACCGAGTGTTGGTCGAACGGAAGCTCATGAAACTGCGCACGGACATCAGGGTGGCCGTCCGGCGAAACCGTACATCGATACGTGATGCGCGACTCACGCAGCAAGTCGCGCGTCGGCAACCCGAGCTGGACGGCATGGAAACCAAAAATGTCGGGCACAGTCGTGTCTAACCAATCACGCTCTCGCTTCAGCGTGTAGTCGCCGAGCGGGGAATCGAGCCATTCGGCTAAACTGAGTGGTTGCCGCGTAATCATGAAAAAAATTTTACCCTGAACTGGTCATTGAACACCATCAATGCTGCATGCTTTTCCTGTTCCTGCATTCAAAGACAATTACCTTTGGGTCATTGACGACGGCGTGTACGCGATCGCCGTTGATCCTGGGGATGCAACGCCGGTGATTGACTATCTGGCTAAGAACGCGCTAACGCTGTCTGCCATTCTCGTCACACATCACCACGCTGACCATACAGGCGGCATCAAGGCGCTTCTTGACTGGAGCGCGCCAAACGTCGTGCCCGTTTATGCGCCCGCCGCTGACCCCATCGGCGAGCGCACGCACGCAGTGGGCGACTTAGACTGCATTTCAATCCGACAGCCCGATATTGCGTTGCGTGTCATGTCGGTTCCTGGACATACCATCGGTCATGTTGCCTACTACGCGCCCGCGCTGCGCTGGGTTTTCTGTGGCGATACCTTGTTCGCTGGCGGCTGCGGCCGTATGTTTGAGGGCACCGCGCCACAAATGCAGACATCGCTGGCACGACTGGCTGCGCTCCCACCAGACACAAAAGTGTTTTGCGCTCACGAGTACACGTTATCAAATTTGAAATTCGCCTCGGCTGTTGAACCGAACAACATCGCACTTGCGGCGCGTATCGAGCGCGAGACGAAAAAAAGAAAGCTGGGTAAACCGACGGTTCCTTCAGACATCGCGCTGGAGCAATCAACCAATCCATTCTTGCGGTGGGACGTGGCGGACGTCAAACGAGCAGCCGCGCGCGCCATTTCCATACCGGGAGACGGCGCCGACCTGACCCCCGCCCAAGTGTTTGGCGCTCTTCGCGAGTGGAAAAACAATTTTTGAACGGACGACCGATGCCTATTCACCGACGTAACATCCGTGCGGCAACGCCTGAGGACATCCCGACAATCTTTAACCTCATTGAGCAACTCGCCGAGTATGAAAAGCTGGCGCACATGGTGAGCGGCAATACGACCATGCTGGCAGACGCGCTATTTGGCGCACAGCCTTCGTGCGAGTGTTGTCTGGTTGCAGATGACGAAAAAATAGTCGGGTTCGCAATCTACTTCACCACGTTCTCGACATTCCTGTGCAAGCGCGGCCTGTATTTGGAAGACCTCTTCATCATCCCAGAAGCGCGCGGTCGCGGGCACGGCAAAGCCCTGCTCATCTATTTGTCAACGCTGGCGCAGCAACGTCAATGCGGAAGGTTCGAGTGGCGGGTGCTCGACTGGAACAAACCTTCAATCGATTTCTATCGCTCGCTCGGCGCGTCAATTCTTCCAGAATGGCATTTAGTTAGGCTGACAGACGGCGAGTTCACCAAGTTAGCCGCAGCAGCCAGCTCGCTTCGGTAGTGCCTGTGCAGACACAGGTAACTGCATCCCCTCTTTCAATTAGGGGTTGGCGTAAGGGGAGCTTCTCGAAACCGTCGCGAGCGGGCGAAGTTCGTGCCGACCGGTTTGGCAAACACGGGACACATACCCAGTTTACGGCGAGCACCGCAGGCGCGAAATTCGCCCACGCAGCAGGTTTATAGAAGTGCCCTAAGACGTGCCGTTTGACGACCGCTATAATGCAGCCATGCGTAAAACACTAACTATTGCTCTCGCCGGGCTGATTTTGGCCAATGGCACTGGCATCGCACAAACCACCTCGCCGCCGCCCGAGACAGAATCGGCCATCGAAGTCGATCAGTCAACGCCGCAGACGCAAGCCATGACGATTGAGTCCGACCTGTGGCAGCGCGTACGCCGTGGCTTCGTAATGGGGGAACTCAACTCGCCGCTCGTGCAAGACCAAGAGCTTTGGTACGCAAACCGCCCTGACTACATCAAGCGCTTTGTTGAGCGTGGCTCTCGCTACTTGTATCACATCATGGAAGAAGTCGAAAAGCGCGGAATGCCGACTGAAATCGTGCTGCTGCCGATTATCGAGAGCGCCTTCAACCCGCAAGCCTATTCGAGGGCAAACGCATCCGGAATGTGGCAATTCATCCCCTCGACGGGCAAAAACTTTGGGCTGAAACAAGATTGGATGACCGATAACCGCCGAGATGTCTTGTTGTCGACCAACGCGGCATTGGACTACCTCTCGAAGCTGTATGGAATGTTTAATTCTTGGGAGCATGCATTTGCCGCTTATAACTGCGGCGAAGGCTGCGTGGGTCGGGCAATCGCCTACAACCAAAAACGTGGTCTGCCAACCGATTTTTCCAGCCTTCGGCTACCCAACGAAACGAAAGCTTATGTACCCAAGCTAATCGCCGTCAAGAACATCATCTTGTCGCCAGCCAGTTATGGTATCGACCTTCCGCCAGTCGAGAACAGACCATTCTTTTCGATAGTTCCCGCACCCGAAAAAATTGACGTGAGCCTTGCGGCAAAACTAGCAGAGATGGAAACAGAATCCTTCAACCAGCTAAATCCTGCTTTCAGCAAGCCGGTCGCCTCGTCAGGAACAGGATTTTTCCTTGTCCCCGTCGAACACGCTGACATATTTAAGTTCAACCTCGATCTCTATCGGACACTCAATGCGCCGATGGTCTCGTGGACGACGGTCTCAGCCAAAAAGGGCGAATCGGTCGACGCTGTCGCTAGACAGCATGGCATGACCGCAGCGTATATGCGCGCCACCAATGGCCCCTTTAGAGAAAAGAAGGGGCGCTTCACGGCACCGGTGAATTTCATGGCACCCAATCCCAAGGACGCAAACGCGATTCGAGAAGCGTTCGACAAAAAAGTCGCGTTGAAACGGGAACAACTCTATGGCGCGATCACGGACGGCGATGACGGACCGCTGCTAAAAAGTCCGACCATGTCGGGTTCGCTGCGGCTCGTAGGACTTAAGCGCGACAACAAAAATGAGTCGAGCAGCCCCCGTGTTGCCGCAAATTTGTCGGCTGAGTTAACCGCGACCACAGGGAACATTGACGCGCCCGCCGCGCCAAATGATGCCGTCACCACCACAATCGCCTCGGCGTGGATGACGTACCAGGTGGTGCAAGGCGACACATTGTTTTCTATCGCCAAACGCGCAGGATTACCGCTCAGCCAAGTGAAGGCGGAGAATCAGCTCCAATCAAACACCATTGCAAGGGGTCAAGTGCTGCGGGTTCCGACCGCCGCCGCGGCAAATTTTGCGGCTCCTGTCTTGGGCAGTTTGAACACGACCAGTGCCGCGATTCAAACGGCGACACCGAGATCTGGCATCTCGCCCAAATCGTCGCCTACGCGGAAAACGTCAACCTACGTCGTGCGTAGCGGCGATACGCTCTACGGCATCGCACGAAAGTTCCAGACCACGGTTGATTCGCTCCTCGCCATTAATCGGCTTAAAGCCAACTCTATCCTCAGACCGGGGGCAAGAATCTCGATTGTCGGCTAACACCCCAGCCCCAGCCTTAGTCTTAGCGCTGAACGCCGATGAGCCACCCCAAGGTGGCTAAGACAACTAAAACAACTAAGGCAACCAAGCCCACACTGCGACGCTGAGCGGGCGATCAACAACAGAACACATTACCCCGCTGCCTGACTTGGCTGCCAACCTTTAGGGATGGAGCCAAGAAGCTTCTTGGTGTATTCCTGCTTGGGGTTGAGATAAATCTCATCCGAGTTCGCCACTTCGACCACGTCCCCCTCGGACATGACCATTACCTCGTCGGAGATGTACTTCACCACCGCCAAGTCGTGCGAGATAAAGATGTAACTCATCTTGTACTCGTCTTGCAGGTCCTGCAACAAATTCAGCACCTGTGCCTGCACGGAGACGTCCAATGCCGATACCGACTCATCACAAATCAGCACGTCAGGCTTCATCGTTAAACAGCGCGCGATGGCGATACGCTGACGCTGGCCGCCAGAAAACTCGTGTGGATACTTGTAGAACGACACCTCTGGCATACCGACGCGTTTCAATAGTGCCATCGCCATCTGCACCCGTTCCTGCTCATTGACGCCGATCTTGTGAATGTTCATCGGCTCCAACAAAATCTGGCCGACGGTGAAGCGCGGGTTAAGCGACGCATAGGGGTTTTGGAAGACGATTTGAATGCGACGTTTGTATTTCATCATCTCCTTCTCGGAGAGCTTCAGCAAATCCACGCCGTCAAACAACACTTCGCCGCCCGAGGCGCTGTGTAAACGCATGAGCGTCAAGCCAACCGTGGTCTTGCCCGACCCTGATTCACCCACCAAGCCAAGCGTCTTGCCGCGCGCGAGTTTGAACGACGCGCCTTTCACGGCGGCGACTTCACGCTTCTTGAATAAGCCATCCTTGAGTTGAAACCGCTTCGACAGATTGCGAACGTCGAGCACGATTTCATCATCAGCCGCATAACCCCGGGTTTGCTGGGTGAGATTCTCTGGCCGCAAACCTTCTGGACGCAGGAAGTCTTCGATGACGGGCAGACGCTTCGGACGCGAATCGACATTCGGACGGCACGACAAAAGCGCTTTGGTATACGGATGTTGCGGCGCTTCAAAAATTGCTTTGGCGGTGCCCTTCTCTTTAATCTCACCTTGCTGCATCACCACAACATGGTCGGCGATCTCACCGACCACCGCAAGATCATGGGTAATGAATAACACCGACATCTTGTGTTTTTGCTGGAGTGACCCGATCAAATCCAGAATCTGCTTCTGGATGGTCACGTCGAGCGCCGTAGTCGGCTCGTCTGCAATCAACAACTTCGGCTCGCAGGCAATCGCCATCGCGATCATGACACGCTGTTGCTGACCACCCGACATCTCGTGCGGGAATGAATGCATCCGCAGCTTCGGCGTCGGAATGCCAACTTCATTCATCAACTCTTCGGCACGCGCCCACGCTTGTTTGCGCGTCATTTCCATGTGCAGCCGCAGCGTCTCAGCGATCTGGTCGCCGCAAGTAAAGACGGGGTTCAAAGACGTCATCGGCTCCTGGAAAATCACCGAGATCTCTTTGCCGCGAATGCTTCGCATCGGCACGTCATCGAGCGTCAACAAATTCTGTCCGTTGAACAGAATCTTACTGTCCGGCGACAAGATCGCTTGCTCAGGTGGTAGCAGACGCACGATCGACATTGCCGAAACAGATTTGCCGGAACCCGATTCACCGACGAGGGCGACCGTCGAGTTGCGAGGCACATCAAAGGAAACACCTTTGACGGCATCAAAAATGGTACCGCCATCGAGGCGGAACTTGACGTTGAGACTTTGTACTTCGAGCAGGTTATCCATGGGTGTAAATCTCGCTTCTAGTCAATGTGCCACTTCTGGTTGTCTTCCCCCTTTGAAAAAGGGGGACCGAGGGGGATTTACGGTACTGTTGCCACGGCGGTTGATTACGCCGAGCACTAATTATTCAACATCTTAAATCCCTCCCCACCTCCCTTTTTCAAAGGGAGGAGTCGTTCTTTATTTAATCTTTGGATCGAGCGCATCACGCAGTGAATCCGTGAGCATCGAGAAGGCCGTGACAAGCAACGCCATCGAAACCGACGCCGCGACCAGTTGCCACCATTTGCCGATGACGAGCTCAGATTGCGCTTCGGCGAGCATGGTACCCCATGACACGGAATCGACTGGGACACCCAACCCTAGGAATGACAAGATCACTTCGGCTTTGATGAACTGCACAACGTGTTGTGAAAGTTGAACCAAACAAACGTGTGAGACGTTTGGCAGGATGTGTACAAACATACGACGCGTGTGGGATGCCCCGATAGCCTGTGCCGCTTTCACGTATTCGCGTGAAGCGTGTTTGATGTACTCGGCACGCACCAAACGATAGATACCCGTCCAGCCGGTGAAAGCCAAAATAAAGATGATGGTATCGAGGCCGCGTTTGAACACCGCCGCGAACGCCAAGATCAGCAGGATGTAGGGAATGGAGGTGAAAACGTTGTAAAACCATTCCAAGAAGTCGCCAGTCTTGCCGCCCATGTAACCGGAGATCGCACCGAGTACCGTACCGATAATGGTGGCCAGCAGCGCCGCAACCAGGCCGACAAAAATCGACGTTTCAGCCCCCTTGATGGCCTTCTGAATAACGTCGCGTCCCCACTTGTCGCCGCCAAACAAAAGGGTATCGGCGCGGGGCGTGTCGGTGATTTTGATTTCAGCGGTTCGTTTCGCCCACTCTGCATACTTCGGTGCAAGTGGGTCGATATCCGACAAGTCCACGAATGGCACCTTTGCGGAAGTGTCTTTCTGCGCCGCCTGCACCGCCTCAAGATTTTCCGCACCCGCCATAAAACTCGGATTGGCGTACGAAACACCGACTTCCTTTGACCAGTTCTTGGCCACAAGTCCCGTGTATGAACCTGCCATTAGCAAGAGGAAGAAAATGACAACAACGAGCGCTGTCATACCGATCTTATCGCGCTTGAGTCGACGCCACGCTAGCATCCAAAGTCCGGGGGACGGCTGGTGGAGCGGTGCGGCGACAGGCACCGAGGGAGGTTGATTTAGCACAGCACTCATAACGTACTCCTCAGAAAACTTGCGCGTGGCAGCACCGCGCGGGCAATAACTTCATATAGCGTGATCTGAAAGTCAAAAGGATCACGCAGATGCGAGGCGCAGGTCGTGTTTTCGGGGACGACGTGTACGTGTTTGTACACGAATCCATGAAAATCGACGTGCAACAACGCAGTTGCGTTAGAACTTTTGGCTTTCATTTGAATGTCACCCGCGGGTCGATAGCCTTATAGGTAATATCCACCAGCAAATTGATGATCATGGTAATCATTGCAAGATACACGGTTGCCGCCTTGATGACCGGGAAGTCCGAACGGTTTACCGCGACCAAGATCTCACGCCCCAGCCCGGGGATCGAGAAGAACGATTCCAACAAGAACGACCCCACAAACAAACTGGGGATGGCAATACCAACGTTGGTGATGATGGGGATCATCGCGTTACGCATTACGTGTTTAAGCAAAACTTTATTTTCTGATAGTCCCTTCGCGCGGGCGGTGCGGACGTAGTCGCTATTGATTTCGTCCAGGAAAAAGCTGCGATAGAGGCGCAATGCAGGTGCCAAGCCGACAAAAATCGCCAGCATGATCGGCAGCGGTGCATAGGTCACCATGTTCTTCCAGAAGTTATCACTCCAGCCTTGCACCGGGAAGACACCCCACTTAAAGCCAAAGTAATACTGTGCAACGATGATGTAGACCAAGAACGAAATGGACATTGCAACCGTACAGATCATCATGATCATTCGGTCGGTCAAGGTGCCGCGAACGTAGGCCACACCGATCGCCAAGAAGATGGCGATGATGGTTTCCAGCACCAACACCGGAATCATGATCGACAGCGTGGGCCCGATACGTGTGGCCAGAATCTTGGGCACTTCTTCGTTGGTTGCCCACGAACGCACCGCCTGACAGCCACTTGGTGGTGCTGCTTTCGGTGCTGCCTTGGTGTCGGCCTTGGGGTCACTCTTGGGCGGCTCAGGCTTTTCTGTGAAGGAGCGCCAGGTACATGTAAAGCCGGTCGCGACTTCAAAGCCGAAGTAGCCCATCTGTACGTACCAAGGCTGATCCACCCCGAGCTGCTTACGGATGTTCTCAATCTGTTCTTTGTTGGTAATTTTTCCTGCCAAGACCAGCGCAGGGTCACCACCAACCGCATTGAACAAAACGAATATGAGCAACATCACGCCGGCGAGTGTCGGCACCATTTGTCCAATTCTTCTTAGTATGTAGGCACCCATGGGCCTCCCTCAAAAAACAGTGTTACGTTGGATAAAAAAACTATTGTTGCATCACCTTGCGCTGCATGGCGAGGTCAACATCAAGATATTTGAATGCGGTGTAATAGATCGGGTGTTTTTTGTAGCCCTTCACCCACGGGGTAATGAAGTGACTAAATGAACGATGTACCGAAAATCGCCACGGCGCATAAGCCACAATGAGGCGACTCATCTCGCGATACAAACGATTGCGCTCTGGGCCATCCGGAAGCTTCAGCGCGGCCGAGTAAAGCCGGTCATAGGCGGCCAACTTGAAGCGTGAATCGTTAGAAATATCGGTATTGGGGCCATACAAAAGCTGTAGAAAATTCTGCGCGTCGGGATAGTCGGCGATCCAAGCGGTGCCTGACATCTGAAACTTACCGACCTTGCGATCTTTAATCAAATCCGCAAACAGCACCTCTTTAGCCGTCATGCGAATACCCACCGACGCCATGCTCTTGACCCAGAGTGCCGCACGTTGCCGCTGCTCCTGTTCGTTAGCTTGGTACTTATACTCGATCGTCATTGGGCGGCCATCCGGCATCTCGCGCCAACCGTCGCCGTTCTTATCAACGTAGCCATACAAATCCAGCAGCGCCTTGGCGGCGGGGAGGTTGTATTGCTGCTCAGCGGTGCGGAAGGTCGGGTCAAATCCCACCACGCCGGGACCAATGGGTCCTTGCATTTGAACCGCCTGCCCGCTCCGCACGATATTGATTTCGGCCTGTATGTCATGGGCGTGAATGATGGCGCGTCGGAGCGCGACATTTTCCGGCTTATACCCACCTACGATTGCGTCGTCCATATTGAAGCCGTCCCACACAATCTCTGGCTGCACCTCTTGGAATACCCGTACATTACGTTTTTGCATCGCCTGTGAAAGTTGCCCGTTGGGTAACAACTGCGCGACATAACCCAGTGGTGTTTCCTCAATGTAGTCATGCTGGTTGTCCATAAACGCCAAAAAGCGCGGCTGCTCTTGCTCAATCGGCGAAATTTCGATGCGATCGATAAGCGGCAGCGTTTTACCCGCGAGCGACTTGATGGCGTCGCGGTCCCAAGGGTCATTGGTATCGGCAAACTCGGTGTTGAGCGTGTGTCCGCGATAGTTGGGATTGCGCTCAAGCACAATCTTGGAGGCACGCACCCATTCTTTGAGGACATACGGCCCGGTGCCAACCGGATGCGCCATCGTGTCCTCGCGGTATTTCTCTATCACCTCGCGTGCGACCGGCGCGACGTTTGGCATGGCGAAGAAATAGATGAAGTTGTAATCCGGCTCGCGCAGCTTGAATGAGATGGTGTACTTGTCAAGGACCGTGATGCCTTCGATTTTTTTGTCGTAGTCAAACTTAGCACCGCTTTTCTTGATGCTCTCGACGTACTCGTCGAGGCCAAGTATCTTGTCTTCAAACAACCACGAATATGGGCTACGCACCACCGGGTCGCGGAAGCGCTTGATGGCGTACTCCATATCCTGCGCCACGAGCTCACGTTTCTTGCCGCCAAACGCCGCATCGTCGGCAAACAGAATACCGGGTTTGATTCTGAAGGTGAAACGTGTGCCACCCTCCTCCCCCTCCGGGACTTTTTCAACGACCTGCGGTGCAAGTTTTACCGGGCGCGCCAACCAATCGTAGGTCAGCAACGACTCAAACAAGTTCTCACACACGGCGACCGAATACCGATCTTCGATCTTTTGCGGGTCGAAGCCGGTCTCAATGGCGCGGAAGGCAATCTTGATGGTTTTTTTATTGGCATCAGCGGCGAATACCGTTGATGAAAAAATCGATACACACGTAATGAGGGCAATCGCCCCGAAGGATACAGCCGACCGCAATGTCAACCATAACGCCAACGGCACACGCGTCACAGGCGACATACCCGTCACAAATCTCGACGTGTGATGCTCAACAGTTGGTGTGTCAATCGATGGCAAAACTCACTCCTCCCAATACTTCTAATACTTATAATGCCAAGCCTTAAACTGCCCGCCCCGCTTGCCGTTTCAGCCATAAATGCCTGAAAACGCCCGCCAACACTAAACTTTTACTCTTTTCTCACCTTGCGCTGAACGTCCAAATCCATATCGACCATTTTCCAAACGCCGCGCAAAGTCGGATGACGCTGATAACCCTGCACCCAAGCATGCGTAAGATCGGTGTCCATCCGTGCAACCCCCAGCCGCCACGGTGCCAGTGACAGGAAAATACGATTCATCTGCCGGTACATCGCCAAGCGTTCGTCACCGGGCGGCGTCATCCGCGCCTTTAAATACAGCCGGTCAAACTCATCGTTCTTAAAGCGTGAGTGATTGGCTTGGCCCGCATTCGGCCCAAACAGCATTAAGTAAAACGCGTCGGCATCCGGGTATACCGCGCCCCACGCCAGCCGCCAGCTCATGAGTTTGCCAGCGCGCGATTCCTTCAATAGATCAGGCCATTGGGCTTTCGGAAACGAGATGCGAATGCCAATGGCTTCCATGCTTTTTTTCCAGCCTTCATCGAGCTGCCGGTCACGCAGCGTCGGCGTCGACGACATCAGAATCTCAAGGCGAGACCCATCTGGATTTTCGCGATATCCATCACCATCGCGGTCCTTGTAGCCAAACACATCCAGCAGCGCCCTCGCGGCAGCCGGGTCGTACTCGGTGGAACGCGAGCGGAAATCAGGCTCGTAGCCGAAAGCCCCGGGGCCAATCGGCGTGTGAACAGCGACAGCCTGGCCCTTGCGATTGATGGCAATTTCTTCCGGCGCGTTGTAACCCATGCCAATGGCGCGGCGCAGTGCAACCTTGTCCGGTGTGTAGCCGCCGACCACCGGATTCTCCATCGCAAAATAGGCGTAGGTAACTTCCATCGCCGCCGTGCGACTGACTTGCACGCCCAGCTTCTCCAAGTCCTTGGCGAGTTTGTTGTTCGGGTAGGCTTGGTTGATAAAGTCGGGATGCACCCGATCAATGTAGTCGTGCTGCATGTTGCGAAACGACAACCAGCGCGGCTGCGTTTCTTCGATCACATAAAACTCGATCCGGCCGATCATGGGCAATCGTTTGCCGCGCATTTTCTTCGCGATTTCCTGACCCTTGGCATCGTCGGCGTTGGGCTCGGCCTCCCAGAATTCTTCACGGTACCCGGGATTGGCGACGAGCACGGTCTTCGACGACCGCTTCCACGACGCCAGCTTGTACGGCCCGGTCCCAACCGGATGCGCCATGATGTCGGTGGCGTATTTCTCTACCACTTCACGCGCAACAATCGCGCACGCGCCGTTATAGGCCAAGATGTAGAGGAAGTTGTAGTCCGGTGCCACCAATTTGATGCGCAACGTGTAGCGATCAATCAGCTCAAAGCCTTCGACCGGCATATCGTAATCAAAGACACCGCTGTCACGCTGCCTTTGGCGAACCTTTTCCATGCCGGCAATCTTGCCGTCGAGATACGATAAATTGGGTGAGCGTGTTTTCGGATCAAACAAACGCTTCATCGAATACGCTAAATCCGCCGCGACGAGCTCACGTCTCTGACCATTGAACGCCGCATCATCGGCAAAATAAATGCCTTTGCGAAATTTAAGTGTGTAAACCAAGCCGTCCGGCGAGACGTCTGGCATCGCTTCAAGCACGTTGGGCTTTAACTTAACCGGCCGCGCCAGATAATCGTAGGTTAATGGCGTGTCAAAAATGTTGGAAAAGACATAGGCGGAGTACCAGTCTGATGTCTGCGCCGGATCGAATCCAGTCTCCGCGGTCTCGAACGCATACTTAAGAACCTTGTTCGGGTCTGGCTGGGCGTGGAGCGCCAGCGAAAGCGACGCGACGACAAGTGTGGTAACTATTGTCAACGTGCGGCAACACCTCGTGCAGAAACTCGCCATCAGCGTTTCGCCTCGTATTGTTTCATCAGCGGCACATCAATATCGACAAACCGCCACCAGCTTTGTGACTGCACCGCCGGACGCCGGAACCCAATGACATACGGGTAGGTCATGTCAGTGAGAATGCGATGGGTGTTGATTTTCCACGGCGCGTAAGCCACAACGAGTCGAGCCATTTCCTGATACAGCTTAGTTCTTTCGGGGCTATCGGGTAGCAACTCGGACTTGGCAAAAAGCTCGTCATACTCTTTCAACTGGAAACGTGCGCGGTTTCCCTTGAATCCAGAGTTTGGGCCGTAGAGAGATTGCAGCCAAGTTCCTGCCGTCGGTGATGTTGCTGAGCCACCGAGCTGCCACATCATGAGCTTGCCCGCGTCTGATGCCTTCAGAAAATCCGGCCACTTACCCTTGGTAACTTCGATACGAATACCGATGGCGTCCATCGAGCGCTTCCAAAGTTCATCGAATTGTTTGTCGCGGTCGGTTGGCGTGGAGTTGCTCTTAAGCACCAACGGTGAACCATCCGGCATGGTGCGATAACAAACGCCCCTCCGCACGTCACAATCATTTGGATTCACTTTGTAGCCGAACGCATCGAGCAGCGCCCGCGCCTTGGCGGGATCGTATTCGTTCGCTGACGTTCTGAAGTCAGGTGTCCAGCCTTGTACGCCAGGCGCATACGGGGTGTGCGCCGGAATCGCTTGGCCCTTACGGATGATATTGATTTCGTCTTCTGTCTTATACCCCAGAGAGATCGCGCGGCGCAGTGCCACGTTCTCCGGCTTGTATCCACCGACCGTCTTGTCTTCCATATTGAAGTAGATGTAGGTCAGATCCAGCGCGGCGACTTGCTGCATCTGAATCCCCAGCTTCTTAAGGTTTGGGGCGAGGGTTCGATTGGGAAAACTCATGTTCGCGAAGTCTTCCGGGAACAGCCAGATCAAATCGAATTCATTGTTGATGAACGACAAGTAACGCGGCTGACGCTCTTCAATAATCGCGACTTCAACGCGATACACCTGCGGTATGCGTTTGCCCTTCATCTTCGCCAAAATTTCCTGGCCTGCTTTATCGTCGGCCCCAGGCTCGCCCTCGAAGTAGGCCTCTCGGAAATTTTGGTTGTACTCAAACACCATGCGCGACGAACGCTTCCAACTCGTCAGCGTGTAGGCGCCCGTACCCACGGGATTGGAGCCGATGTCGGTGCCGTAGTGTTCGACGATTTCTCTGGCGACCGCGCACGACACACGGCAGTCGGTGAGTACATAGAAGAAATCCGGCTTGGTTTCCGTTAACTTGATCTGAAACGTGTAACGATCCAGCGCCCGTAATCCCTCAAGCGGCGTGTCGTAATCCATCTTGTTGGCTTTGCGGACCCGCTTTAGCAACTCATCGGAGCCAACGACATATCCTTCAACCTCGGCCAGCAGCGGCGCGGTGAGTTTGGGGTCAAACAAGCGTTTGATGGAAAAAACGTAATCTTCGGCGGTCAGTTCGCGCTTCTTGCCGCCAAACACCGGATGGTCGGCAAAATAGATGCCCGGCTTCACGCGCATAGTGAAGGTCTTGTGGTTGTCGGTGACTTCCGGCATCGAGACAAGCGTATTCGGCACCGCCTTCAACGGTCGCGCGAGATAGTCATAACGCAGCGGTGTATCAAAAATGGCGTTGTGGACAATGGTGGAATACACGTCCGACACCTTCTGCGGGTCCATGCTCGATTCCGCGACTTCAAAGGCGTAGCGCAGCACTTTGTTTTTGTCAGGGACATAGGTGGAAGCGGCGGTGGAAGCGGCGGCGGGATTAGATGATGCCGCCAGCACATGAGTGCCAGCCGCCATCAGCGCCAGACCAATCATCGCGGTCAGCTTTCCGAATACACCGCTTTGTGACTGCAACCGCATAAATACTCCAAAGCACAGAGTGAAGTAACGACCTGCGAACCGCCGCGACGGCACCTTAAGAACTGGCGCTCGAAAACGACACGCAACTATACCGAAAACCCTGTCACGGTGGCGTCATATCTCAATCTTGGCGGTGCGAATTTTGCCTTGAAAACTACATTCCGTGACGAGTTCGTGAAAAGCCGCCAAAACTTCCTCAACGGACAGGTCTGCGACGTCGCGGGAGGCAGCTTGTAGGACCCGATTAGGCACACCCCAAGGCCGCCAACGAATCGGGTCGGAATCCCCAAACAATGCGATGATCGGCTTACCCAAACCGGCAGCAATATGCATCGCACCGCCGTCGGCGCAGATAAACATACTAACCTCATCAACCGCACAGATGAGGCTAGCCAGATCGGTTGTTGGCACAAAATCGACCTCGACTGACGTTGCTGCAAGGAGTGCTTTCAGCGTCTGCGCTTTTTCATCATCCCCAGGGTGAAGTGCGTTATCTGCGGCGCCGGGGGACCAGAATACGCTGACCCTCACAGCACCAGCCTGTTGGATTTGCGTTGCCAGCGCGGCGAACGCCTCAACCGGCCATCGCTGAGAAGGCTTACGCGCACTGATGTGTAGCCCAATGTGTAGCCCAATGTGTCGCCCAATGTGTCGCCCAACGAGCAGTGGATTCGTTTCTCCCGCTGCCGTCGAGCCAGTAGCCGTCAAAGCCGTTGATCGACCCACCCGGCAGCACGGCTTATCCTCCATCGTAACGCTCGGCAAGGGGCTGCCGTACGCTTCTGCGATACGCAGCATGATCTGCGCCTGGTGTAAGCCGTCCATCTTGGCTTTTGAAACCACGACATCAAGACCGGTGTGTGTTCCATCTTCGTGCTCAAAACCAATTACCCGACACTCCGCTGAAGACCATGGCTTACCGAGAATGAAACGCGCGAGGCGGATGTTTCGCGGCGTGTAGGTCGGCTCGGCGAGGATCACGTCATCAAACTGCATCCGCCTCAGCTTGAGGAACAACCGAACCAGTTCATAACGGGCAACGACGACGCCCCACCATGAGTCGGCGTGTTTTCCCTTGGTATAGACGAACACCTCATCAAGATCATCGTTGCCATCTAGGATTGGCGCGTTGTACGAGTTGACCAGTGCGGCCATATGCGCGTTGGGCAGTTGCTCCCTGAGCAGCCGTATCAGCGGCGTGGTCAGGATCAAGTCGCCGATATTCTCGCGACGTACCAGCAGAATTCTGGTTGTTGAATTGGTCAGGTTCATTCAGACGCCTCGGCGGGGAATTGCCCTGCCACGACGAGCAGCTATTATTGTGTTTGCATTGGGTGGGTCGGCGGGCATTCGCCCTGCGACCGCGCTCGCTGCTGGCGACATCTAATTCCTTAGACGAGGGTGGCATAGGCTAAACTCTGCCTTCATTTTATGTCTCTCTGGAGTGAGCTCGTGGGTTTTCTTGCAAACAAAAAAATTCTGGTGACGGGGCTGTTGTCCAACCGCTCAATCGCCTACGGTATCGCCAAGGCAATGCATCGCGAAGGTGCTGAATTGGCCTTTACCTACGCCGGGGATGGCATCAAAGATCGAGTACATAAGCTGGTGCCAGATTTCGGCGGCAACATTGTGCTGCCCTGTGATGTCACACGCGACGACGAAATTGCAGCGTGTTTTGACAGCCTGAAGGCCGAATGGGGAACCTTCGATGGCTTCGTCCACGCCATTGCATTCGCGCCGAAGGAAGCCATCATGGGCGACTTTTTGGACGGTCTCTCGCGCGAGAGTTTTCGTATGGCGCACGACATCTCCAGCTATAGCTATGCGGCGATGGCCAAAGCCGCACTGCCAATGATGAACCCGACGGCGGCGCTGCTCACACTCTCATATTTGGGCGCTGAGCGTGTGGTGCCGAACTACAACACCATGGGCACGGCCAAAGCGAGCCTTGAGGCCGTCACCCGTTACCTCGCCGCCAGCCTTGGGCCGCGCGGTATTCGTGCCAACGCCATCTCGGCCGGGCCGATCAAGACACTCGCCGCGGCTGGAATCGCGGGGTTCCGCGAGATGCTCGGATTCTTTGAAGAGCACGCGCCGCTTCGGCGCGGTGTGACCCAAGAAGAAGTCGGCAACGTCGCCGCGTTTCTGATGAGCGACTTGGCCAGCGGCATCACGGGCGAGGTCACATACGTCGATGCGGGGTTCAACACCGTCGTCGCCGGAATGCCGCACTAGTTTTGGGAACTTCTATAAACCTGCTGCGTGGGCGAGTTTCGCGCCAGCGGTGCTCGCCGTACACTGGGTACGTGTCCCGTGTTTGCCAAACCCGTCGGCACGAACTTCGCCCGCTCGCGACGGTTTCGAGAAACCGTCCCCCTTTTTTGCAAACTCCTTGATTGGCGGGGCTTTCCAGTCACTTTTGGCTGAAAGTACCCGTCCCTATTAGAGATTGGGTTCTTCTATGCAAGTGTTTTCAAGCCGTGTCGCGGTCATCACCGGTGCGGGGTCGGGCTTTGGTCGCGAGTTTGCCTTGACTGCGGCTGAACTGGGTATGCGATTGGTGCTCGCCGACATTCAACTGGAGCCGCTCGATGAGACCCAAAAGATGGTCGAGGCGAAAGGTGCGACGGCAGTTACCGCGGTGTGTGATGTCAGCAAGGCGGCGGATGTTGAATCGCTCGCCGCACTGGCCATGTCATCCTTTGGCGGCGTTAATCTGCTGTTCAACAACGCCGGCGTTGGCTCCGGCGGGTTGGTGTGGGAGAACACCATCAAGGACTGGGAATGGGTGCTGGGTGTAAACGTTTGGGGCGTAATCCACGGCGTCAGAGTGTTCACGCCGCTCATGCTGGAACAAGCCAAAGCAGATCCCGGCTACGAAGGCCACATCGTCAACACCGCCTCGATGGCGGGTCTGTTGTCACCACAACTCATGGGCGCGTACAATGTTTCCAAGCACGCGGTGGTGGCACTTTCAGAAACGCTTTACCATGACTTGGATGCCGTACAGGCTCACGAGCAAGACCGCGCGGAGGGTCGGCGACGCCAACTTGATTGCAGCGTGTTGTGCCCGGCATTTGTGCCGACGGGCATCAGCCAATCACACCGTGCGCGGCCATCGGATTTATCCTAAATCCGGCAGTTACCCTGCCGCTGTAAGTTGGGCTGACGGTAGCCAAGGTGGCAGTGGGCGCGTGATTTTGGCCACTACGTAGTCCAGAAATGTCTTCCATCGATCCGTAAAAGGCAACTGCTCCGCAATATCCCTGACATGACCTAAAGCCGCACGAATGTTGGCAATGAGCGCGAGCAACTTGTCCTTGGCAGCATGCATGGGTGTCAGATACAGCGTTGTCTGTCCCGCATGTTTGACAGCGCGCCCCACACTGGCAAGCAATAACGCTCGGCTGGTTATGGCTTCCATGCGTGCACCCGGCTTGGCCGCCCGGCAATACCAGGACCACCAGTTGTACACCAGCGCTACAGCGCGAGCACTGGTCTGGCAGCGCTCAATGTCCTGGGTCGTGAAGCCACCCCATCCCCACTGATTTTTGAGCTCGTCAAATCCGTTCTCGCAGTCAGCCCGGTCCCGATAGAGTTGACCGAACGCGTCCAGTGCGTAGGCGCTGTTTGTCACCAGCACCGCGTATTCCCAAACCTGAACATCCTTGTCCGGCATCAGCAACTCAATCTGCTCGCCCGGCTCGTTCTTGGTCTTTCGACTCAGCGCCAAATCGGCTTTGACGGCACGCCGCAAGATCACTACCCGACGTGATTTGTCCCAGCCCGAGAGTTTGAGGGTATCTTCGACTGCGCTCCAGCCTTGCTCGCTGGGGCCGGGTGTACTCCAGTCATCACGCGCGAATTGGCGTGCCAATAATTTCTTGACACCCACAGTTTGACGCAGCTTGAACAGGTAGGGCTGGTCTCGCTCCTCCAGCTCGGCGATAAAGGGTTCGTTGCCAAAGCCGCAGTCGCCTCGGACCAAGGCCGGACGCTGCTGGGGCGTGAGCTTTTCCAGTACGCCGATCAGACCAGGCCGCGCTTTGGCCGCGCTGTGCTCTTTGCCGGGGCAGACGACAACGTCCAGCACCAGGCGCAGGTTGCCAACCCAGTATGTGTGCAGTGCGTGGCTCGGGCGACCGGGTTTGTGTGGGTTGTAGCTGACCTCAGCTCCGCTTTGTTTTCCGAACATCGGCTTGATGGTGGTGTCGATATCCAGGATCCAAGGGGTGCTCAGTGCCGCTTGCACACTACCCATGAGCTGGGGGGCAAGCCAGGCCTGGCTTTGCTCGGCGCTCATACGCGACAGTGCGCGTCGCAGCGCGTCTTCGCTGATGATTTTCTTCATCCCCAGAATCTGCGGGCTCACCGCGTCGCCGCGCAGCCCGGTGATATGGGCGTAGCGGTTGTGCCCTGCCAGTATCGCCAGCAGCCATGTGCCCAAGATATCCTGTTTGCTGGGTGCATTGGGGCTTGTGTAGCTCAATGGGCAGCTATCGACCCAGGAGCTGTACACACCCGTGGTGGCCAAGAACTCGGAGAAGAAGGTCAACTGTGCATTCGGTGTGGCGCTGGCACCATGGTCCCACTTCACATGAATTCGCCCGCCCGGCGTATCCACCACCATGGCCTCCAGTGCCTGCGTTTGGACAGCAAGTTGACGCCTTTTTGCTTCACCCATTTGGTGACTCCAATAAATCCATTGAAACTGGCGTACAGTCTAGCTTGAAGCCGGTTTACGCAATGTCAACTGCCGGAAATAGGTTTATTGAATGACGAAAGTCCGACCGCGTCGATGAAACTCGCGCAATCGATGACCCACAAGGCGGTTTCGTCGGGCAAGTTGACGGCGGCGGATGTCTCACGTATCACCTTCGAGGCCATTCGCGCCCAACGCTTTTACATCATTACTCACCCAAAGATCATGGCGACTGTGCAAATGCGCCTTGATGACATTGCGAACCAGACCAATCCACGCGACCCCTTCGGCATGAAGGAATCAGTGCGGCCTGACGTCTCTGCCCTACAACGGCAGACGCCCGCTTAGGCGCAGACCAAAGGGCGCTGCCCCTTTCTTTACTTGTCGGCTTTCTTGTCAGTCGCACCGGGGGAAATTGAGACGCCCACGTCGCTGCGGAGTTGCGCGATAACCGACACAAGCTCCTTTTGCCCCAGCGTCTGCTGGAGCCTTTGACGTGTTGTGGACAGCTTCGCGTCATCAGGCGCGACCGCATCGACCACTTTCGCCACCTTGATCACGGTGTAGGTGCCATTGGGTTCTGCGTAGCCGACATAGGCGGGAAGACTCTTTGTGTTTGCGCGCATCGCCGCCTCGACGACACCCGGGGTGAGGCCGGCAGGTTTCGCCTTGCTAATGGCCACAAGCGCAGGGAAAGTTGTTTCTTCCTTTCCTGCCTTCAACGCGGCTAGGGTTGCTTCTCCGTCTTGCTTTGCAAGTTTCACTGCCTCTTCGCGAGCAAGGCGCTGAATCAAACCAGCTTGCAGCTCCGCCAATGGCTTGAGGACTGCCGGCTTGGCCTCCAATACCCGCGCGACGACCAATGTGCTTGCGCCAATTTCAATGGCTTCCGTGTTGCGCTTGTTCTTCAGCACCTCATCAGAAAAAAGTGCTGTCGATAGCTTCGCGTTATTGAATGGCGGCTGGAACGCCTGCCCCTTGGCAAAGAAGGATGATTGTTTGATCGGCAAGCCCGTGACCTCCGCCGCAGCCTTCAGCGATGACGACTGCTCAAAGGCAGCGTTTGAAAACTTCTCCGCAAGTTCGGCAAATTTGCGCGAGGCCTTCTGTTTTTTCAGTTCGCCTTCAATTTCGGGGGTCGCGTCGGCGAGCGACTTGCCCTTCTCTGGCTTGATATCTGTGACACGAATGATGTGATAACCGAAGTCAGTTTGGACTGGGCCGATCAATTCGTCTTTCTTACCTTCGAACGCCGCTTTATCAAATGGCGGCACCATCATGCCGCGCCCGAAGAACCCCAGATCGCCCCCATTGGCGGCTGAACCCGGGTCTTGAGAATTTTTCTTCGCGAGGTCGGCAAAATCTTTCGGATTTTTCTGTAACTGCGCGAACAACTGGTTGGCCTTTGCTTCGGCGGCTTTTTTGTCCGCGTCCTTAGCGTCTTTGGCGACACTGATCAAAATATGTGACGCCTTGCGCTCTTCCTTGGTGACATAGCGTGTTTTGTTGGCTTCGTAAAACGTCTTCACTTCGTCCGGTGAGACCGTGATCGCGGGTGCCAATGCATCAATTGAAAGCTCAATGTACTCCGCGCGTACCTGTTCAGGGGTCGTGAATTCGGCTTGGTTTTTTTCGTAGAAAGCTTGAGCCTGCTCCGGAGTGACGTTCACCTTCGACAAGAAAGTTGCTGGGGAGACAAACACAACGGCGACTTCACGCGATTGCTCGTTTGCTTGGATATAGCTGTTCACGCTACTCTTGGCGATGATCGCCGTATTGGTCAGGCTATCGAGAAACTGTTGGCGCTGCGTGTCCTGACGAATGGCCGCTTCAAAAGACGCCGCTGTGTAGCCCTGCGCCTTGAGCAGGCGCTCGTACAGCGCGGGCGAAAATTGTCCGTTATCTTGAAAATTGGTATTGGCAATGATCAGATCACGCAGACGTGCGTCCCCCACTGCCATCATTCCACTGCGCGTCGTTTTGTCTAACACGCGCTGGTCAATTAACTGGTCCAAGACACCTTTGCGCATCTCTGGGTTATCCATCACTGAGACATCCACCTGACCGCCGAATCGTTGCCGTAACTGGTCCAGTTGAGCCTTCATCGCGTTATCAAATTCCTGGCTGCTTATTTTGTCACCACCAGCAGTTGCAATCGTATTCGTTCCCGGCGAAGTTCGGATGTAAGACTCAACACCCCACAACGCAAATGGAATCGAGATTAGCACGAGGATAACCTTGGCAATCCAAGTTTGGGCGGCGGTACGAATGGCTTCTAACATGGGCGAGTTTCTTATGAGGGGTACAGGGAACTGTCGAGGTGAATACGTCAATCAACGACAACAATAAAAAAGGGCAGCCCAGAAGGTCTGCCCTTTGCGTTGGCGGAGTGGACGGGACTCGAACCCGCGACCCCCGGCGTGACAGGCCGGTATTCTAACCAACTGAACTACCACTCCATACGATGCGCTCCGCCAAGAGCACAGCAACTCCAGAACGACTGGTGGGTGCTGAGGGGCTCGAACCCCCGACATTCGCCTTGTAAGGGCGACGCTCTACCAACTGAGCTAAGCACCCTGCAAAGTCCGCTAGTTTAGCGCATCTTTCAGCGCTTTTCCAGCCCTAAACTTTGGAACCTTGGCGGCTTTGATCTTGATCGCGGCGCCCGTGCGAGGATTGCGACCACTTCGTGCGGCGCGCTTGCCAACGTAAAAGGTGCCGAAACCGACGATGGTAACCATCTGGCCCTTTTTCAGAGACGTTCGCACAGCACCAATCATCGCCTCTACGGCGCGCCCAGCAGCGGCTTTAGAAATATCAGCGGTGTTGGACACCGTCTCGATCATCTCGGTCTTATTCAAAGTAAACCTCTCCAGTGGATAGATTGCGCGGATGGTCGGTGAAACCCTCACCTAGCGCAGTAGTATTCAGAAATTATTTTTTAACGCCGGCGGCTTCAAGTGTGCGCCCCGGCAATCGATGACTGTCACTCCGCTCACAACATTTCGCTGCGCAGAAGTGAAGCGCACTTTATAGCTTTTTGAGAGGTCGAGTGTCAAGGAAAACCCGCCTAACCATATTGGCTATGTATGCTTCGTGCTGTTTTTTGCCCCCTCTTTTGCCCCTCGAGCCCCAAGAGCAACATCACTAATGTTTGGTGACAACCGGTTTTTCGTCTTTTGCGACAACGACCGGACTGGCCGCAGGTACATCGGGCTCCACCAGCGGAACCGGCTTTCGCTCCAACGCAGTTTCGAGCACTTTGTCGATCCAACGTACCGGGATGATCTTGAGATCGCGTGTGATTTCAGTTGGAATCTCGACAAGATCTTTTTGGTTTTCTTCTGGAATCAGCACTGTCTTGATGCCACCGCGCGCCGCTGCGAGCAGTTTTTCCTTCAGGCCGCCGATCGGTAGCACCTCGCCGCGCAATGTAATTTCGCCCGTCATCGCAACATCGCAGCGGACGGGGATGCCCGTAAGAACCGATACCAACGCAGTTGTGATGGCAATGCCGGCTGATGGTCCGTCCTTCGGTGTTGCGCCCTCAGGGAGGTGTACATGCAGGTCATTTTTTTCATAGAAGTCGTTCGCAATGCCGAGCGATTTTGCCCGCGCACGAACCACCGAGATCGCGGCTTCGATCGACTCCTGCATCACATCGCCTAACTTACCGGTACGCTTAATCACGCCCTTACCAGGCAAAACGGCGGTTTCCACTGTCAACAGCTCGCCACCCACCTCTGTCCATGCCAAGCCTGTGACTTGACCAACCTGATTCGTTTTTTCGGCGATTCCATAGCTATACCGGCGAACGCCAAGATACTTATCCAAACTCTTCGCTGTGATGTGGGACTTACCCTCTTTAGACTTGGTTAATTGCGTCTTAACCACTTTGCGACAAATCTTGGCGATTTCGCGATCCATGCCACGCACACCGGCCTCACGCGTGTAGTAGCGGGTGATGTCCCGAAGCGCTTGATCTGCGACGGCAAGCTCTTCGTCTTTCACGCCATTGGCTTTCATTTGCTTTGGCAGCAAATACTGGCGTGCGATATGAATTTTTTCGTCTTCCGTGTAACCGGACAAACGAATCACTTCCATCCGGTCCAACAGCGCCGGCGGAATGTTGAACGAGTTTGAGGTTGCAACGAACATCACGTCGGATAAATCGAAATCGACTTCGACATAGTGATCTTGAAAGGTATGATTCTGCTCAGGATCGAGCACTTCGAGCAACGCGCTCGCGGGATCGCCGCGAAAGTCCATCCCCATTTTGTCGACTTCATCCAGCAAGAACAATGGATTGCGCACGCCTACTTTCGCCATGTTCTGGAGAATCTTACCTGGCATGGAGCCGATGTAGGTACGTCGATGACCGCGAATCTCGGACTCATCACGCACCCCGCCTAAAGACATTCTCACAAACTTGCGATTGGTTGCCTTGGCAATCGATTGCCCTAGCGATGTTTTGCCAACGCCCGGGGGGCCGACGAGGCACAGAATGGGGGCTTTGAGTTTGTCAACACGCGACTGCACCGCAAGATACTCGACGATGCGTTCCTTGATTTTCTCAAGACCGTAGTGGTCTGCGTTCAGTACCTTTTCAGCATTGGCAAGGTCAGAAGAGACTTTAGATTTCTTTTTCCAAGGCAGACTCACAACCGTATCGATAAAGTTGCGTACGACGGTTGCTTCGGCTGACATCGGCGACATCAGCTTGAGCTTCTTTAGCTCAGCCTCGCATTTCGCCTTGGCGTCCTTTGGCATGTGCGCGGCTTTGATCTTCTTTTCCAACTCGTCGATCTCAGCGCCCTCTTCGGTCTCGCCAAGTTCCTTTTGAATCGCCTTGACTTGCTCGTTCAGGTAGTACTCACGCTGCGACTTTTCCATCTGGCGCTTGACGCGACCACGGATGCGTTTTTCGACCTGAAGGATGTCGATTTCGGTCTCGAGCAAGCCGAGCAACTGCTCGAGTCGGAGAGGAACATCGAAGTTCTCAAGGATTTGCTGCTTTTGCTCTAACTTGAGGGGCAAATGCGCTGCGATCGTGTCCGATAGTCTGCTTGCGCTCTCAATACCAGAAAGCGACGTTAGCACTTCCGGCGGGATCTTTTTGTTCAGCTTTACATACTGATCAAATTGTGCGAATAAACTCCGCCGCATTGCCTCAACTTCATTGTTGTCAGCCTCAGCCTGAGGAATTGGCGTGATGTCAGCCTCGTAGTTTTCCTTGACTGACAAGACATGATTGATGCGCGCCCGGTGAATTCCCTCAACCAGCACTTTGACCGTGCCATCTGGCAATTTAAGCATCTGCAAAATAGAGGCGACCGAACCAACGTCGTAGAGATCCTTGGGCGAAGGGTCGTCATTTGCTGCGGATTTCTGTGCAACCAAGACAACGTTCTTACCCTCCTCCATCGCGGCTTCAAGCGCCTTTATCGACTTGGGTCGCCCGACAAAGAGCGGGATTACCATATGCGGAAAGACAACAACGTCTCGCAATGGGAGAAGCGGAAGGATTTGGGATTCTTCAGGCATAGAACTCATGTGGGTCACCGGTCACTTCGGCTCAGGTTTGAGGAAGCTGTCAATCAGGTAGGAGGCTGTCCCTATCCAAGAACAAAGATGGGACCCGAATCGCATGATGCAAGAGGGCGACAAGCAATTACCCCGTCAACCACCCGCGCCAACCGCTCGAGGCTGATCAGAATACATCAGAAGGGGTTTTTGATCGCCCGAAATAGTGCCCTCATCCACCACCACTTTTTCGACATTGTTCATCGAAGGTAGCTCGAACATCACATCAAGTAATGCATGCTCAATAATGGACCGCAGCCCCCTAGCACCCGTTTTGCGCTCTAATGCGCGTTTGGCAATCGCAGCGAGCGCTGATTCACGGAATTCCAGCGAGACACTTTCCATCGCAAAAAGCTTCTCATATTGTTTGGTGAGGGCGTTCTTCGGCTCGGTGAGAATGCGGATGAGCGCCTTTACATCCAACTCTTCAAGAGTGGCGACAACTGGAAGGCGACCAACAAACTCGGGGATTAGCCCGTACTTGATCAAATCCTCCGGTTCAACATCTCTGAGCAATTGGTTGTTAGCGACACGATCTTTGCCACTTCTTACATCCGCGCCGAAGCCGATACCAACTTTGTCCGTACGATTCTGAATGACTTTCTCTAGCCCACTAAATGCGCCGCCACAAATAAAGAGAATGTTGGTTGTGTCGAGCTGTACGAACTCTTGGTTGGGATGTTTGCGCCCGCCCTGCGGCGGCACAGACGCAATCGTTCCCTCAATCAACTTCAGTAACGCTTGCTGGACGCCTTCGCCGGAAACGTCACGGGTAATTGACGGGTTATCAGACTTACGCGAAATCTTGTCGATTTCGTCGATGTAAACAATGCCCCGTTGCGCCTTCTCGATGTCGTAATCGCACTTCTGCAACAACTTCTGGATGATGTTCTCGACGTCCTCGCCAACATATCCGGCTTCAGTCAGCGTGGTAGCGTCCGCGATCACGAATGGCACATTGAGTAGCCGCGCCAGCGTTTGGGCTAGCAAGGTCTTCCCGGACCCGGTAGGGCCGATCAAGAGGATGTTGGATTTAGCGAGCTCGACCTCTGACTCTTTCGGGCTTGCTTTGAGGCGCTTGTAGTGGTTGTAGACCGCGACCGAGAGAATCTTCTTGGCCTGAACTTGGTCGATCACATACTGATCCAATATCTCGCAAATTTCTTGCGGCGTTGGCAGCTCATGTCTCGTATTCTTGGTCGCCGGATCAGCTTGCGCTTCCTCGCGAATAATGTCGTTGCAAAGGTCGATGCACTCGTCACAAATAAAGACGGACGGCCCTGCGATCAACTTACGAACCTCGTGTTGGCTTTTGCCACAGAAGGAGCAGTAGAGAAGTTTTTCGCCGGTTTTTTCTGACATTCTGGCCCTTCGCATGAACGAAACTGAGCAATATCGCTCTACCCTCTACCGCCTACCGCAAGGCCTTTTTTACCGCTGATTTGCGGCCGCCTGAACCAAGGTTACACTTGAGTGCGGTTTTCCAATATGCGGTCGATGATACCGTATTTTTGCGCTTCCTCCGCAGACAGAAAATTGTCGCGGTCGGTGTCTTTTTCGACTGTTTCGATTGGCTGACCGGTATGCTTCGCCATGATTTCGTTTAGACGATTTTTCAGGAACAGGGTTTCTTTGGCGTGAATGGCAATATCGGATGCTTGCCCACGGAAACCTCCTGATACTTGGTGGATCATTACACGCGAATTCGGCAAGCAAAAACGTTTGCCTTTAGCACCCGCAGCCAATAAAAACGCACCCATGCTCGCGGCAAAGCCGGTACAGAGGGTCGAGACATCCGGCTTGATAAACTGCATGGTGTCGTAAATCGCCAAACCCGCAGTGACAGAACCTCCGGGTGAATTGATGTAGAGCGAAATATCCTTGTCGGGATTTTCGCTTTCCAAGAAGAGCATCTGCGCGACGATGAGATTAGCCGTCCCATCATTGACTTCGCCTACCAAGAAAATGACGCGCTCTTTCAGGAGTCGCGAGTAGATGTCGAAGGCACGCTCTCCGCGTCCCGACTGCTCGATGACCATCGGAACCAGCCCCAAGCTGGTGGTGCGATAGTTGTCTGAGTGCGCTGGTGCCATCCCCGTCATGTCGTAGGCTTGGCCCTGAAATTCGTAGAAGCTCTTCATCGTCACTCCAAATAATATTTTTTAAAAAATAATGGCTTATCGCTTAATTTCCATCACCTCGTCAAACGACTTTGGTAACGAGACGACCTTCATTTTCTGTTCAGCCCAAGCCACCACATTTTCTTCGATGACCAGCGCTTCCACTTCGCCGAGCCGCTGCGGATCACTGTAATACCAACGAACCATGTGCGCCGGATCTTCAAAACTCTCCGCGTGCTCCTCAACGGCGGCGCGAATTTGCGCTGGCTTAGCCCGAAGATCGTTGTCCTTAACCACTTCACTCAGAATTAATCCCAACTTAACGCGCTTTTCTGCACGTTCGACAAACAGCTCAGCCGGGAGCTGCAAATCCTTTGTCGTCATTCCGCGAGCCTGCAAGTCTTGTACTGCTTGGTCTTGCAACCGGACTACTTCGTTTTCAACGAGCGAGCGCGGCAGCACCAGTTCGGAAGTTTCAGCCAGCGCATCCATCACCTGCTCTTTAGCTCTGGCCGCCAAGCGCTTTTTCAACTCCCGTAACAAATTTGCCCGGATTTCGCCACGCATCGTTTCGACATTTCCGTCGGCAACACCGAGCGCCTTCGCAAAATCAGCATCCACTGTCGGCAGTTTGGGGGCGTTCACAACCTTAACGGCCACCTTAAACTGCACCGTTTTGCCAGCAAGCTCAGCTTGGTAGTCATCTGGGAACGTCAGGTCAAATGTCTTCTCTTCGAACCCTTTCATCCCTTTTAGCGCGGCCTCAAAATCTGGAAGCATTCGCCCCTCGCCAAGTACGACACCAAAATTCTGCGCATCACCTCCCTTGAACGGCATCCCATCCAGGGTACCGACAAAGTCCACCACGATGAAGTCGCCAGTTTCCGCCGCACGGTCCGTCGGCTCATAGGAAGCACGCTGTTTGCGAAGGGTCTCAATCGTGTTGTCAATGTCGGCGTCTCCGACGGCAACCTCTGGTTTTTCCAGCGTTTTTCCCTCTAGCGAGCCCACCTTCACGTCAGGATAGATCTCAAAGGTTGCGGTGAACTCAAATTTGTCCGCCGCTTCCCCCGTATTGGCTGGTGCAAAACGGGGCATACCGGCAACGCGAAGCTGCTGCTTTTGCAGTTCTTCGGCAAACGATCGCTGAACCACATCCGACATCACTTCCTGACGCACCTGGAAACCATACTGGTTGGCCACGATATTGAATGGCACCTTACCGGGGCGGAAGCCCGACATTTTTGCCGTACGCGCAATTTGCTTTAGACGGGAAATAATTTCAGATTCAATCGACGTTGCCGGCAAGGACAACATCAGATTGCGTTCGAGACTGCTGGTCGCGGTAGAGGGTTGGGCTTGCATGAATGTTCCTGGAAAAAGCGCGTTAAAACGCCGACGCCGAACCACCTTCGGCTGCCCGGACGGATGATTACTTCGAAAAAGATGGTGCGAGTGGAGGGACTCGAACCCACACACCTTGCGGCGCTGGAACCTAAATCCAGTGCGTCTACCAATTCCGCCACACTCGCACAGGTAGCCGAAAATTATAGCCCATTCAACCGCTCCACGAACGAGAAAGCGGCCATTACTCCTCCCGCCCGCCTATAATCCGCCTGCAAATTCATACGAGACTAACGCCTTGCCCGTCGATCACTACGAGAACTTTCCGGTCGCATCAATCTTGTTGCCGCCGCGGGTTCGCCGCCCAATTGAATCCATTTATGCCTTCGCACGCTCGGCTGACGACTTTGCCGATGAAGGCAGCTTTTCCAACAGCGAACGGATAGAGCGCCTGTCGAACTATGATCGAGAGCTCGCCAACATCGCGGCTGGCATCGGCACTGATCACCCACTTTTTGTCGAACTTGGCCACAACATCCGCACATTCGACTTACCCATTCAACTCCTGCACGACTTACTGGATGCCTTTAAGCAGGATGTGATCAAAACACGGTATGAAAACTACGCAGAGCTGGTGGACTATTGCCGGCGCTCCGCAAACCCCATCGGTCGCCTGCTGCTACATTTGTTTGACATTCGCGAACAGCGTCTGCTGGCGATGAGCGACCAAATCTGTACCGCGTTACAGTTGATCAATCATTGGCAGGACATCGCCATCGATTGGAAAAAAAATGCGACCGGTCGCGTCTACCTCCCACAAGACGAAATGCATCAATTTGGCGTGTCTGACCACCACATTGCGACGGAAGCGGCTGGAGGCGCATGGCAATCGCTCATGACTTTTCAAGTGAATCGGGCGCGTCAACTGATGCTCTCGGGCGCACCACTCGCGCACACGATCAAAGGTCGTTTTGGCATCGAATTGCAGCTCATCGTTGCCGGCGGACTGACAATTCTCGATAAAATTGAAGCTGCAAATTTTGACGTTTTTCGTCAAAGACCCACCTTGTCCCGCCTCGACTGGCTCATGATCATCTGCCGCGTCATTCCCGCCGCGATTATTCGGCGCTAAATAGAAAACGACAATGACGCCAGACGACTATTGTGCGCAAAAAGCGGCAGCCAGCGGCTCAAGTTTCTATTACAGCTTTCGTTTTCTAGAACAGGATCGACGGCGTGCGATTACAGCGCTCTACGCGTTCTGTCGGGAGGTTGATGACATCGCTGATGAGGTGACAGACGCAAATGTCGCTCGCGCGAAGCTCGGCTGGTGGCGCACTGAAATCGCCAGTCTATTTTCTGGCCACCCAACCCACCCCGTCACCAAGGCGCTAGAACCTGCCACAAAGTCGTTCGGCGTTGATGCGAGCCGATTGAACGAGATCATCGACGGGATGGAGATGGATCTATCAAAAAAACGCTATAGAGACTGGCCAGAACTGCGCCTATATTGCCACCGCGTTGCCGGGGTTGTGGGTCAGCTTTCTGCAGGGATTTTTGGCTACACCAATCCAAAGACGCGGGACTATGCAGAGCACCTTGGTCTCGCATTTCAAATGACGAACATCATCCGCGATGTAGGAGAAGACGTCCGGCGCGACCGCGTATATTTACCGCAGGAGGATCTCGAAAAATTTGGCGTGACCATCGAAGATTTGCTGGCAGCAAGGCAAACGCCTGCATTTGCACAGCTCATGGCTTTTGAAACAGAACGTGCGCAGGACCTATATGAGACGGCGTTTGCAAACTTAGTCGCAGAAGACCGGCGTGCTCAACGAGCGGGGCTCATTATGTCGGCGATCTACAGAACACTTCTCGACGAAATTGCGCACGATGGTTACCTCGTTCTGAAGCAGAGAACATCGCTCACGCCGATCCGAAAATTGTGGCTCGCTTGGAAAACGTGGGTCAAGGGATGATTGCGCACCTTCGAGACGCTATACCGCATGTTGCCATCATTGGCGGAGGCTACTCGGGGATGGCAGCAGCAGTGCGAACCATTGAGCTTGGCGGCACGGTGACCGTTTTCGAGGCCGCAACGATTCTTGGTGGCCGTGCGCGCCGTATCGAATATGCCGGCCGCGTAATGGACAATGGACAACACATTCTGTCGGGTGCCTATCGCGAATTACTAAGATTGATGGATGTCGTTGGTACGTCCGCTTCGGACTACGAACGGGTGCCGCTTACGCTGAATATGCCACCTGCTTTTATGCTGCGTGCGCCCTTACTACCGACACCGTTACATATGGTAGCCGCACTGCTCAATGCGCGCGGACTGCGCTGGGGTGATCGTTTTGCGGCGATCAGGTTAATGTCCGTCTTAAAAAAAACCGATTTTGTGGTGCCACGCGATATGTCAGTCGCCTCTTTTCTGAAGGCACATCGACAGCCAACCAGTCTCATCAAGTTTCTATGGCAGCCGCTCACCATATCTGCGCTAAACACGCCGATTGAAAACGCCTCTGCGCAGGTTTTCGCTAACGTACTACACGATGCGCTCGCCGGTGCGCGGGAGGCGAGCGATCTGTTGCTTCCCAAAGTGGATCTTTCTGTACTATTCCCAGAACCAGCCGCCGCGTGGGTCACCAAACACGGCGGAAAAATTGTGACCGGTATGCGAGTAAGCGCAGTAGAGCAAATTAAAAATACTGTTCGGATTGTTGCAAAGGACACCGCGACGCTGTTCGACGCGGCGATCATCGCCGTCGGTCCACATCAGAGAGCCGCACTTCACATAGAAGGGGCTTACAACGACACTCATCATACGTACGAGCCAATCGTGACGATCTACTTTGGCTTCCATTGCGCTGATTCGCTTCCAACGCCAATGCTCGGCCAAGCCGCAGGGCTGGTGCAGTGGTTCTTTGACCGCCGCGCCATCTCAACAGCGAGTACCGATACAGAGCTCGTGATTTCAGCCGTTATCTCCGCATCAGGGCCACACGATCGATTATCTCAGGACGAACTCGCGACGGCGGCGCTCACGGAATTGAGAACGCATATGCCGTCACTTCCCATGCCGATCTGGCAAAAGGTCATTTCAGAAAAATTCGCCACGTTTGCCTGCACACCCGATGCAACGCGACCCACCCCCCGTACCTGTTTTCCACAAGTCTGGTTGGCGGGAGATGATGTTCAAAACCCCCTGCGCCAGTATCCGGCCACACTCGAAGGTGCCGCCCGAAACGGCATCCAAGCGGCAGCGCTCGCCCTCGCGAGTTGTCGTGGCCAGTGAAACGAACATACCGCCTCCACATGAAGCATCCATATCCATATCCACATCCAATCGACTCGTAATGACACCTACCCTCATTCCCGAATCGCTCCACGCGCCCAATAACTGCCTCGATGGCCGCGTGATACTCGTGACCGGCGCAACAGGCACGCTCGGCGGCGTCGCCGCTCGTACCTTCGCCGCCAATGGCGCGACGGTCATCTTACATGGGCGAAAAACGGCCAAACTTGACGCTGTGTATGACCAAATCGAAGCATCCGGCGGACACCAACCTGCGATGGTCGTGCTCGACTATCTCACGGCGGGTGAAGGCGATTTCAAAGGGCTGGCCGAAACAATCTATGCCTCCTTCAAGAGACTCGATGGCATTTTTCACGCGGCGGGACACACCTCCCCGCTTTCGCCCTTGTCGCAGCAAGACTGGGCGGCGTGGCAGGCGTACACAGCCATCAATTTGACCGCTCCAATCGCAGTCACGCGCGCATGCCTGCCAATGCTCAAGCGCGCACACGCGCCTGCGGTGGTCTTTCTGTCAGAAACCCACGCAACACAGCCCAAGGCATTCTGGGGCGCTTTTTCGGTCACGAAGTCGGCATTGCAACATACGGCGGCGATCTGGAATGATGAGCTCGAATCTGAAACCGCCCTTCGATTGAAAGTGTTCATACCCGGTCCCGTCGCATCACAGTGCCGGTCAATTACACATCCGGGAGAGTTATCGAGTGAAGTACGACCGGCCGATAGCCTCAGCCGAGCTTTCCTGCTCCTCGCAAGCGCCGATTCTCGGCTGCCGAACGCGACGATCATCAGCATAGCCTGAGTATTTCACCGCTCGCCCGCTGCCTCGATGCACGTCGTTTCTGATCGATTGGCAAACCAATTTGGATCGCTCCACTTTTGCCGTGGATGCGGGCTGCACGCTCGCGCACCCACTCCCCGCTTTCGAGCGCGTCCCCATAAAATATGCCGGTTAATCGGGTTTTTGCCTTGCCTTTTGTCATACGGACATGCATCCTTACATGATGATCCGCGGACTCACCATACTCTTGATTTTTCAATCGCTAGGCGAAATGAGCGCCCATGTCCTCAATGGCGCGATTCCCGGGCCCGTCGTTGGGCTGCTGCTATTGCTAATGTTTTTAGTCATACGAGGAGGCGTCCCTGCCTCGATCTCAACCGCAGCCGATGGCCTGCTCGCCCACTTGTCGATCTTCTTTATTCCTGCCGCCGTCGGGGTAATGCTGTACGTCTCAACGCTCGCCAGTACCGGCGCCGCTTGGGCGTTCGCCATCGCGCTGAGTACCGGGGCGAGCATCACCGTCACAGCACTCGTTCTGCGTGCAATGTCGCCTCGCATCGACGAAGCGGACACGCCCGATTCGTCTGCCGACGCGCAATGACCACCACATCAAATTTCCCAGTCGGGTTGGAGCGACTTGCAGATATTTGGGTGTACCTCGCCGCGACGCCGCTATTCGGTCTGACGCTGACCTTGGCAGCCTATGTCGTGGCAGACAGCATCTACCAACGTAGCAACAAATTCCCCTTGGCGAACCCGGTATTGATTGCAGTCGCAAGTATCGTGACCGTCTTGTGGCTAAGCGATACAAGCTACGAAGCGTACTTTCAAGGCGCGCAGTTCGTACACTTTTTATTGGGTACGGCGACGGTCGCGCTTGCAGTGCCCTTAGCAAGACTATGGCGAGAATTGACGGCGCGCGCGCTACCGCTGCTGATCGCGATGTTTGCCGGTGCGGCCACGTCCGTGATCGTCGCCATTGGTGTCGCCAAATTACTCACGGCCCCACCAGTCATGTTGGCCTCACTCCTGCCAAAGTCAGTCACGGCACCGATCGCCATGGGTATCGCTGCGCAAATTGGCGGCTCACCAACCTTGGCTGCAGTGTTTGCGTTATCGACTGGCATTTTTGGTGCGCTCATCGCCACACCGCTGTTAAACGCGCTCGGCATTCGCGATTGGTCGCAGCGCGGCTTTGCGGTCGGCGTCTCAGCGCATGGGATTGGTACCGCCCGAGCCTATTCGGTGCACCCACGCGCTGGTGCATACGCGAGTCTCGGCATGGGGCTACACGCCCTGCTCGGCGCGTTGCTCTTGCCGTGGGTAGCACGTTGGGTGATGTAAGGCCGCATTACATCCGGGTGAAAGTCTAGCGTTGGCGGACGGTTCCAGCCTTTTATCCCAGGCCGTGCCGGCAAGTGCTTGCATTTACGGCTGGGGATGCGATTCGTCCCCCTGCGTAGCGTTAGTGCATTTTGAACTCAGCGTCTAACTGCGCACGATTCATGCGAAAGGCTGGTACCGAATTAAAAGCACGTAACGCCTCCAAACTCACTTTATGCGAGCCGACGAGATCACTCGGAAAATGAAGGCCACTGACCACCCGCAGCCAAGCGGCGCGATTCGTGGCCTCGTTGATCGCCTGCCGATGCGCTGGCAGCACTTCAGAAAGAACTCCTGCCCAAACATAGAGGGTGCTGGCATTCGCGCTCGGATAGCTAGAAGTCAGAAATCGGCCAGGCGGCAGTGCGGGTTGAATGTCATCTGCCCTAGCGGCAGGACGGGCGCGAAACTCATAGATGCCGTTGGCCGCACGATTAATGCCGCGCATATCGCTCTGGATCTGATCGAGTAGTCGGATCGACTTTACATACTTGGCGTCATCGAATGTGTAGCCCAGCTTGGGCAGAAGATAGGAGAGAAACACCCGCGCATTTAATGCTGCAAGCAACTCAGCTTCGCGTACATCTTCCACTTTTCGGCTACTTTGCAAGGCCCTGACGACCAGCAAATCAACAGTATCCGCAGATGAGCCTTCTACCGGGTAAGGTGGCAATTCAGCGAGTAGTTGCAGACTACTGGGCGACACGTACAACGGTGGAGGCAACTGAGGAAGCGCCGAATCTGCGGCGCTCGCTTTCTTTGTAGCCGATATTGAGTTTGGAGCGAGACCCGAGACCACGCTGTAATTGATAGCATGGGGCGACCCAGTGCGTCCATCTGCGCCTTTGTCCGCCGCACATCCGGCAAGGCATGCCAAACAAAGAGCAGCCATAGCTGCCCAGGTAAATCCCGAACGGCTACCAGTCATAGCGCAGCGAAGCGATCGCGGTACGCCTCTCTCCCACACTCACGTTTGTACCGCCGGTAGTACCCAAAAAATAGTCCTTATCTCCAACATTGCGAATGTTGAGCGCCAAAGTTAGCTGACCGTTCCTAAGACGTGCGGCTACGTCTGAAACTGTATAGCCCGGAACATCATAGGTATTGAGCACATCACCCGCTCGAGGGGACACATTGCGCATACCTAAGCTGACATCCCAGCTTGACGCACCGGACTGGTGCAATCTCCAAGTGGTCCAGATACTCGCAGAACGTTTTGGCACATTCTGCGGACGTTTGCCTTGATTGCCGGTAGTGCTACGCGACACCTCCGCACTTAGTGCGGTGTATTGCAACACCACATCAACCATCTTTGCCACACGCGCGTTTACTTCGACTTCAACACCTTTGTGTCTCTGCTCACCAACCTGCACGCTGAATGCTGCGTTCGTTGGATCCGCCGAGACAACATTGCGCCGCTTTAAATCGAAGTGTGAAATAGCGGCTTGCACACTCCCGTCTCGCGGTCCCCACTTGATGCCCACCTCAATTTGTTCACCCTCCTCCGGCTTTACACTTGAGCCATCGCGCAACGGGTTTGCGACGAGCGGTACAAACGATTCGGAAAAACTCGCGTACGGCGCAAATCCTATCGGCGCAAGCCAAACGATGCCGAATCGCCCGGTCACCGCGCTCTGCTTCACGTTAACACGCGAGTTATTAAGGAAGTTTTGCGTATCGTCACGAGCTTCATCACGCCGCAGGCCTGCATGGACAACAACGACATCCGCGATCCGCGTGATGTTTTGTAAATACACGCCGTCTTGCGTCTGCAGTTGAAGACGATTGCTGCTGAGCGTGCTCGCAGGAGCGACGGCTGCACCGTAAACCGGCGCAAATAAGCTCAACGGTGCCACCGTCCCAGAGCGCTGTGTTTGCCGATTGCGAAAGCGCAAATAATCAAAACCAACCAACGTTTCATTCCTCAACGCACTGCCACCCCAGCGAATGTTGAGCTGACTATCGACGGCCGTCTGATCATTGTCGATATCAAGGAATATCGGATTGCGCCCAACAGTAAGCCCATTCACTGAAATCGCGCCGATATTCAGGTTTTGGCCTGTAAGCTCATACCCATTGCGACGCGCATTTTGTGTGAACGATACATTCTCATTAAAGCGATGCTCAAGAGTGTAGCCGATCGACCACTGCGGCGAGGTCAGGCGATCAAACCCAGGCTCTCCCAGAAACAAGTCCAGCGGGATTCTGCCGTTCTGATTCGCCAACACCGTACCACGCGCCGGCAGTGCAACTACACGAGTGAATGAATCCCGCTGCATCGTCGCCCGCGCTGTCAGGGTCGTGTTTGCGGTCGCCCGCCACGATAACGACGGCGCAAGGAAGGCGCGCGTGGCTCCAGCACTTGGCACAACATCATTCCTGTCGCGCAAAACTAGAACGGTGCGCCATGCGGTATCCCCACCGATCCGAGCGGAATCAACTCCTCCCCGCGCATCGAGGGCAAGGCGACTATTGCCGAACTGTCCGGCCGCCACCTCAAGCGACGTAACGGGCTTGGTCAAGCCGAACTGCGGTTGCTTCGACACCATGTTAACGAGGCCACCGGGCGCCACCTGCCCGTAAAGGACCGATCCCGGCCCTTTCACCACTTCAACCCTCTCGAATCCGAAAGCCTCTTGTTCAGTCAAAAAGCCTGGGTCAGCGCGGATTCCATCGCGAAACGCATAAGCCGATTGAGAGAAGCCGCGAATGACAAAGTCATCAAAACCACGACGCCCAGCAGTCTGCGGCGACACACCAGAAACATAGCGCAATACATCCGACAACGAGTCAACACCTTGTACGTCCATCAATTCACGCGTTACGACGGAGATGGATTGGGGAGTTTCGATCAATAGTGCACTCGACTTAGTCGCGCCCGTTGAAATGTCGACGGAAAACGGCAACAGGGATTTCGCTTCAGCGCGAATCTTCTCTTGCGCTATCGCCTTGTTGACTGCGGTGGCTGGCGCTTGAGAAGTGTCGGAAACCGACTTACCGGTTTGCACGGTTGTGCCATCAATGGGTACAGGCTGCTGTGCATTGCTTGAAGGATGTGTCACGGCAGCAAAAGCTGCTATCGCAAAGACGACGGGAGTAGGAAAATTCGCCATTTAGGCCTCAAGAGGTAAGCACGTTAATGCAACTGTGGTGCATTATAGCATCATTATTGCTACAATGTTGCATATGCACATTGTTGCGAAGTTGATTTTTGCGACCCTGCCCTTTGGTGAAACTCTTTCGAAAGCAGCTGCTTTATGAGCATCCTATCCACTTATAGACCGCCTCAGAAACGGACAGATAGCCGTCTACCCGTGACAGTCTTGTCCGGTTTCTTGGGGGCAGGAAAAACAACGCTGCTAAATCATGTGCTGAACAATCGGGATGGCAAACGTGTCGCGGTAATCGTCAACGACATGTCAGAGGTCAATATCGACGCACAGTTGGTAGAAGGTGGCAGTGCCAACCTGTCGCGCACCGAAGAAAAGTTGGTTGAAATGTCCAACGGATGCATTTGTTGTACGCTGCGCGAGGATCTGCGCCAAAAGCGCGATGGACATCAGGGTCGACGAGTTGACGAGGTCGGCGACGTGCTTACTGTTCTTCTGAGATTTCTTGGCCACTCGATGCTCCTTGAACATTGCTGAGTGGCTTTCCTCCCTTTGATGGACGCGCCCTCAGCGTCAAACGTTTCTCACGGGATGATTCCCAACCTGACTTTGGTCTTGATACTGGAAAGCCAGTCCTCGCGGTATTGAAGAGCGAGCGCATCAAGATTGACACGGCCTACCCCCGCCTTTCGGGCCAGATCCTCCAGCGAGGTCATGCAGTCGAGCCAGCCCAGTCCGTTCGAGGCAACCAGCGCGGCCTTGTCAGCCGTCGTGACCACGATGACCTGTGACGGCAGCAGCTTGTTGGCGTACAGCCACGCGAAGAGATGCTTCTCGCCATCGTCAAGCGTGCTGCACGACGGATTGCTCAACACCAGAGAGGCAAGTTCCTTTCGATTGACCGGATGCTGCCCAGAAAGGCCCGCTGTCAAGTCGGCAGACGGGACGGCAACGTGGCGGGAATCGCCAGGATTGCCGGTCAGCGTTTCCTCAACGCACTTCTCGACCGTCTCGATGGAGAAGTGGTTGCTGATGGCTGCCCAGCAGCCCGTTCGGAATGATTCGAGGATGACGTTGGTGTCCGCGAAAACTCGGATTTTCGGCATACGGCGCTCACATCACAGCTCGAATGGTGCGGTGAGGTCGTACTGAGCGAACAGCTCGGTCAACCCGCCAAGTCCAAGGCCCATCGCCTTGGCGGCTTTGCGAGCCGACAGCCGTCCGTTTTCCAGGGCTTCGTGAAGCATCTTCACGAAGGTAGGAGAGAACCGTTTGGGTGGGCCTGACACCGATGGCCGCTGCTTCTCTTGCGAAAGACTGCGCCGGGTATCTTCACCGATGAGCTTGAGGTTAAACAGTCGCCATGCCAGCGTTACCGGTGCAACCCGGAGCAACGCCGCGACCTCGCACAGATGCGCAATATCGCCTTGACGTTCGGGCTCGATCAGCTTGTCGAGGGTGGCACTCGGCATCAGCAGCGCAGCGGCGAAACTATTCGCCAACTGCTCGATGCGCTTGCCTTTGCTGCGCTCCTCGACAGAGTTCGACTCCCGGTGTTCCGGCCTCATCGCGTCCCAAGTTAGGGCATGGAAAAGCTCGTGCGCCAGATCGAAAAAACGCCGGGCTTCGTTCTCGTTGCGGTTGATCAGGATGACACCCATCTCTTCGAGATGGCAGGTGGCACCCGAGATGGACTGACCATCGGCAGTGTCAACCGTATCGACGAATAACACCGGGATGTCCAGCTCGCGCTCGATCTTGTCGATCAAGCCTTCGGCTGGAATAACACCGAGATCCAGCTCGGCAACCAAACTTTCCGCGCGCTCCTGTGCGTCTTCGAAAGACGACTGCGATGACAGCCGCAGGGCACGCTTGAGCACGCTTGACCGGCTGTCCCGCTGCTCGCGCAGCCAGCGAAGCAGACCGATCCATTGACCGGCCTTCAGCTCGAATCCATCGAGGCTGTCCTCGGGCACCTCCGGCGCGGCACGCCAGGAGAACTGCGCCTCGCCAGCAACGGCAAACGGGTCGATGAAGAACTCGAGATCGCGGTCCAGCAGGTCGGACAGCGTCAGCATCTCCCCCGGCTTCAGAGCGCGCTTGCCATTTTCGATGTCAGAGACCGTCTGACGGTCGTTCAGGCCCAAGCCTTGGGTGAGCTGATCCTGCGTCCAGCCCTTGGCCTCGCGCGCCGCTTTGACGCGGTAGCCGATCAGCTTTTGCGAGATCTTTTCGAGCATGGCAGTCACCTCCTAAACCTGCATTCTAGTCTTGCGAAGTTAAAAGGGCAAGAATATCTTGCTTTGTGCCGTTTGCATGTTATACCGATTACCCTGCGTTGCCATCCTCTTCGGGGGATCGAGCTCACCATCCTTGACGGTTGCAATTCCTCGGAGCCGTCATGAAGAACCTCGAACTCGCATCTCCCTCGGAGATGTCCGCCAGCGCCCACGCTGGTGAAATCACCGCCATCCTTGCGGCCGCCATCGTCCGCACCGTCCTCGCAGAAGCGCCAAAACAGAGAGAAGTTGGCCTTGGCTTCCTGCCCGACCAGCGCGTTCATACAACCCCCTATCAACAGGAGAAGTTGTGATGAACGAGAAACAAGCATCCGTCGCCGCACGGATTGCGGAGCTGTCCAGCCTGCCCATCGCCGAGCTGTGGCCAGTGTGGGATCGGTACTTCAGCAGCCGCCCCATCAACCCCAACCGCGTCTTTATCGAGTCGCGCATCGCCTACAAGATGCAGGAGGAAGCCTTTGGCGGTCTGGCGCACAACACACGCCAGCGCCTGGAGGCCATCGGTGCCAAGCATTCCAAGATCAAGCTGCGGGCGCGGCCGCGCGACACCAACTTCGCGCCCGGCACCGTGCTGCTGCGCGAATGGGGCGACCGCGAGCACAAGGTGGCGGTCACCGCCGAAGGTCTGTTCGAGTACGAAGGCAGCACCTTCAAGAGCCTGACAGCCGTGGCCCGGCAGATCACCGGAACGCACTGGTCGGGGCCACTGTTCTTCGGCCTGACCGGCAAGGCAGGTGCGCAATGAGCGACGCCACCCAAATCGCATCTCCCAAGGCGCGGAAACGCTGCGCCGTCTACTGCCGGGTGTCGTCGGACGAACGCCTTGACCAGGAGTTCAACTCCATCGACGCGCAGAAGGAGGCTGGCCACGCCTATGTCGCCAGCCAGCGCGCCGAGGGCTGGATTCCGGTGGCCGACGACTACGACGACCCCGGCTTCTCCGGAGGCAACACGGATCGGCCAGGGCTAAAGCGCCTGATGGCCGACATCGAGCGCGGCCAGATCGACATCGTGGTGGTCTACAAGATCGACCGCCTGACGCGCAGCCTCGCCGACTTCTCCAAGATGGTCGAAGTGTTTGAGCGCCAAGGCGTGTCGTTCGTGTCGGTCACGCAGCAGTTCAACACCACCACCTCGATGGGGCGGTTGATGCTCAACGTGCTGCTGTCCTTCGCCCAGTTCGAGCGCGAGGTCACCGGCGAGCGCATCCGCGACAAGATCGCCGCCAGCAAGCGCAAAGGGATGTGGATGGGTGGCGTGCCGCCGCTCGGCTTCGACGTCGAGAACCGTCTGCTGGTCATCAACGACACCGAGGCGGCGGTGGTGCGGCGCATCTTTGAGGAGATGCTGACCATCGGCTCGCCCACCCAGATTGCCGCCAACCTGACGCTGGATGGCATCACGACCAAGGCGTGGACGACACAGGACGGTCAGACACGGGCAGGCACGCGCATAGACAAAAAGTACCTGCACAAGCTGCTTCGCAATCGCATCTACCTTGGGGAGTTATCGCACAAGGGCAGTTGGTACCCGGGCGTGCATCAAGCCATCATCGATCCCGGTCTGTGGGGGCGGGTTCACGAGGTGCTGGCCAAGGACGGTCACACCCGGTCGGTGGAAACCAAGATCAGGTCGCGCACCGACGCGTTGCTGCGCGGCCTGCTGTACGCGCCCTCGGGCGAGCGGATGTACCCGACCTACTCGCGCAAGAACGGGCGCAAGTACCACTACTACGTGTCCAAGTCGGAAGCGCGGTTCGGCGCGCCGGGCAAGGGCTACGAGCGCCTGCCCGTGCCGGAGATCGAGGGGGCGGTGGTGGCCCAGATCCGCACGGTGCTGACCAGCCCGGAGACGGTGGCGTCGGTGGTGCGGCACATCCAACGCAACGGGGCTCAGATCGACGAGGCCACCACTGTGATGGCGATGGGACGGCTCAACAACGTGTGGGATCAACTGTTCCCGGTCGAACGCCACCGCATCGCCAATCTGATGATCGAGCGCATCGACCTCGTCCACGCGGGCGAGGTGCAGGGGATCAAGGTGAAGTGGCGTGAGGTGGGTTGGAACGCGCTCATCGCGGAGTTCGCCCCGGACAGCATCGGTGCCGAACTGCTGGAGGTTGAAGCCTGATGGACGAGTCGATGGAAACCTTTGTGCCCCTGACGTTCCGACGCCGGGGCGTCCAGCGCGTGGCCGCCGACGAGCGCAGCGTCCACGACGTGACCCTGCTCGACGGTGTCGCACGCGCCTTCTACTGGCAGCACCTACTGGACACCGGCGCGATGCAGAGCGGGTCGGCCATCGCCCGCGCCGAGAAGCTGCACCACTCGGTGGTCAACGAACTGCTGCGCCTGACCCTGCTGGCCCCAGACATCATCGAGCAGTTCATGGCGGGCAAGCAGCCACGGCGGCTGACGCTGATGTGGTTTCAGCGAAACCGCCTGATGGTCGACTGGCACGCCCAGCGCCAGCTCATGGCCACCTTCGAGGAGGACGTATGAGCAAGAAGCATCGTGGCCACGCCAAGGGCGACCCAGTGACGTATCAGACGCCGCTGCCTGCTGGCGGCGTGCAGATGGAAACCTTCCTGCCCTGGACGCTGGTACGCCGGGGTTTGAAGAAGCAGGTCATCACGCCGCTGGACGCACCGCGGGAGTTCCTGGACGAGGCCCTCCGTGAGCGGCAGGTGCGCGAGATGGCGCAGGACACCCCCTTGATGCGGGCGCTCGGCCTCGCGCACCACTGGCAGCGCCTGCTGGACGAAGGACGGTTCAGTTCGATGACCGAGATCGCGGCGGCCGAAGGCATTGACCTCGGCCAAGCGAGCAAGATGAGCCGACTGGCACAACTGGCCCCCGACTTGATCGAAGCCATCGCCCTGGGACGCCTCGAGGTGTGGAGAGGCTCAAAAATCCGGACGCCATGGATTGGCGTGTTGAGGTTGCGAGTTAGATTTTCTCCTGCTTTAATGTGTTTATAAAGGCTGCGTTGAAATCCATTGGTGATTGGTTTGCCAACGAACTGTGGCGGCGGATGGTGTTGTAGAACGATTCAATGTAATCAAAGATGTCGGCCCGCGCCTGAGCGCGGGTTCGATAGTGTTGGTGATACACCTGCTCTTTTTTCAGGCTTGCCCAAAAGCTCTCCATCGGCGCGTTGTCATAACAATTGCCCCGCCGACTCATCGATGCCACCATGCCGAATTGTGTCAATTGCTGCCGGTAGCCGTGGCTGGCATATTGGCTGCCACGATCACTGTGATGAATCAGGCCGGGTTTTGGCCGCTCTTGTTTGACGGCCATCCACAGTGCTTGTGAAACCAGTTCGGTGCGCATGTGATCCTCCATTGCCCAGCCGACAATTTTTTTGTTGAACAGATCGTTAATGGCGGCCACATACAGCCAGCCCTCGTCGGTGGCGACGTAGGTGATGTCGGTGACCCACACCTGATTTGGTGCCGTGGTGCCGTCAAAACGCTGTTCCAGCAAATTTGGCGCAATCGGCAAGCTGTGGTTGCTATCCGTAGTGCGCACAAAACGACGACGGTGTCGGCAGCGCAGTCCCAGGCGGGCGCGCAGCCGCTTAATGGCGGATAACGACATCGAATAGCCCATTTCGGCTAATTCAGTTTTTAATCGTTTCGGCCCGTAACTCTCGCGCCCCCGGGCGTGGGCGGCCCGTGCCGCCGTTTCCAGCGCAACCGTATCCGGGGCTGGCTGTTGGCATCGCGCAAGCCATTTGTAGTAGCCTGAGCGCGATACATCGAGCATCCGGCATAACACGCCGAGCCGGTGGGTGTTGTCTGCGCTGGCGAGTTTGTCTTGAATAAACGCGTACTTCACTTGGACAGTTTCGCAAAGTACGCGGTGGCTTTTTTTAAGATGTCACGCTCCTCACAGGCGGTGGCCAGTTCACGTTTGAGGCGGCTGATTTCGGCTTGCAGGTCACCCACTGGCTGCAGTCGATGGGCGTCAATGGTAGCTAGCGTGCCTGCTTTGGCTTGCCTAACCCAATTGGCATAGGTCACTGCACTACTCAAAGAGCGCGGGTTGCTCATGAGTCAAGGCACACTCATTGACGCCACCCTGATCGCCGCGCCCAGTTCCACCAAGAACAAGTCACGCAAGCGCGACCCAGAAATGCATCAAGCCAAGAAAGGCAACCAATGGCACTTTGGAATGAAAGCACACATAGGCGCGGATGAGCAGTCAGGCTTGGTGCACACGGTGGTGAGTACAGCCGCGCATGAGAGTGACGTCAGTCAGACGGCCAATCTGATGCATGGTGAAGAGGCGTGCATGGGTGCAGATGCGGGCTACGTTGGCGCGGCAAAGCGCGAGGAAGTCGTCGCCAAGCTACAAGCACGTGCGGTTGAGATGAAGTGGCGCATTGCCAAACGCCGCAAGCCGCTCAAGGAGATGGCTGCGTGCTGGCAAAAGGATCTGGCGCTGGCCTACGAGAAGCTGAAGGCCAGCATTCGTGCCAAGGTAGAGCATCCGTTCCATGTGGTCAAGAATATCTTCAAGCACAAGAAGACACGCTACCAAGGCATTGCCAAGAACGATGCACAGCTTAACGTGCTGTTTGCCTTGAGTAATTTGTATATGGTGAGGGGGAAGTTGTGTCCGTAGTGGGGCAAGGCGGCGAATTGCCGCAAAAAGGCAGTCAAATGGCAACTAAACACGAGAGGTGCGCAGTAAAAGAGGCATCAATACGCTGCGTAAGAAAAAACTGAGCAACAAAACAGCGGCGCAGAGGTGCGTTTGGCGCTTTTATACAGTGACGCTCAAAAATTCATTAAATCGGCGCTTCCATAGCAATGTGTAGAGCGAGGCGCTCAATCGGCTGCCCCTGAAAGATTCATTTTCAAGCCGCGGTCAAGTTTATCGAATCGGATTTGGTTGGAATTGAGACAAAGATTTGTCGCAATTGATGGCCAATTCGCCCCAAACCGGCGGCCTTCAGCAGGCGCAAAAAAGGCCGATGCCCTTTTTCACGATCATGCGCAGCAGCCAGCGGATGTTAAAGCCCGCAGCGCACAGCACCGCGTGCACACTGTCGCCGTTTGAACCCTTGAGGTGGCTCCCCGAGTTCGACAGTTGATTCCGGATTTCGCGACTTTCGTCCGCAGCCCCGATATATGGCCAAGCGAGCCGCCGCCTCAAACGCTAGGCCTTGACCAAGACCGCCAGCAGTGATTCAACGCAAATTCAACGCTAGGCCCTCAAGCTCTCACTCAATTTCAGGCTCGTCGACCACGACGCGGGTCACACCGAGGAGATGCATTGATGCTTACAAAACCAAGACAACTGAGCAGACGAGCCGCCGCCTTGGCGCTGGCGAGCTTGGGCCTGCTGGCCAGCGCCAGCACGCAGGCTGCCGAGGACGTGATTGAAGGCAGCGAAGGCATTGTTAAGCCGCTGCGCTTTTCCGGCTTTGCCACTTTGGGCCTGGCCCACAACAACAACGCTACCGCTGGCGCCATCACCTCCTTTTCTCAGCTCAAGCCGGTGCAGCAAGGCTGGTCGGCCAATATGGACACGGTGCTGGGCCTGCAGTTGGAATGGCAGCCGCTGAGCGGGACCACCTTTCAAGTGCAAGGCGTGGCCCGGGCCGGTGAGAACATGCAGCCGCGCCTGCGCATCGCAGCCTTGCGCCAGCAACTGGGCCAAGGCCTGAACCTAAATCTGGGCCGCATGCGCAGCCCGCTGTTCTTCGACTCGAGCATTGCCGAGATCGGCTATGCCAATCTGACGGTGCGCCCGGCACCGACCATCTACGCCGCGGTCAACAGCGTGGCCAGTCTGGATGGCGCCGATCTGCAATGGCGCCTCAACCTCGGCGACGCCAGCCTGCTGGCGCAAGTTTTTGGCGGCCGATACGACTACACCCACCGTTTCAACAATTTCTCACCCGCCATGTCGGCCGACGCCAGCCTGAACGGCCTGCGTGGCTTCAGCCTCAGCGCCAATCTGCAACACCTGACTGTGCGCGTCTCACGCACCGAAGTTGACCGTTATGCGCTCCGCTCCGAGCAGGTCAGCCAGATCAACAGCGGCCTAAACCAGCTCAGCGGCGCACTACGGCAAATGGCGCTCAACCCCCTGCTGCCACCCACGATGCTGACCGGCTTGCAAGCCAAGGCACAAGGCCTGGAGGCGCTACGCAATCCCTTCGACAACCGTCCCGTCTACACCAGCGTGGGGCTGGACGGCAACTGGCAGCAATGGCGCTTGTTGGCCGAGCTGACCTCGATGGACCCGCACAACGATCTGGTCGGCCGCGGCACCGGCTACAGCCTCACGCTGGCACGCAGCTTCGGGGACTTCACGCCCTATTTGAGCCTGGCACAGCTCAAGCGCTCCAGCGCCAAGCTCAACACCAGCGCCCTGGCCCCCACCGGCCTGGACGCTCAACTCGACGGCGCGTTGAACCAACTCCTTCAAGGCTTTGATCGCGCCCAGCAGTTCGCCAACATCAGCAGCCGCTCTGTCAGCGTAGGCCTGCGCTGGGACTGGCGCGAGAACATGGCGATCAAGACCCAGCTCGACTTGGTGCGAACGCCTAACACCAACACGCCAGGCCCGCTGGCCGTGCCCGTGCTGCCCTTCGATAACAAGCTCCGGCTGTTCAGCGTCACGCTGGACATGGTGTTCTGAGGAGGAGCCGGTCATGAAACTCCATCATCAACACGTTCATCGCGCTCGCTTGGCCCTGTTCTCACTGCCCACTTTGCTGGCCTTGCTGTGCTTCACCGCGGTGCAGCCAGCGCTGGCCGGTAATGAGCTGATCGTCATCGCCCACAAAGATGTGGCCCTGAACAAGATCAGCCCCGAGCGCATTACTCAGATCTATCTGCGCCAGCAACAGAGCTGGCCCGACGGTCAGCCCATCCAGCCCATCGACCTGCGCGAAGGCAGCGGCATACGCCGCGCCTTTTATGACCAAATCACCGGCCGCAGCCCCGGCCAGCTTCGTGCCTTCTGGGCCCGCCAGAGCTTCACCGGAATGGGCTTGCCACCGCGCCAGGTGGACAGTGACGAAGAAGTGACCCGCTTAGTGCAGAGCACGCCGGGTGCGATTGGCTATGTGTCGCGCAGGCCCAGCGGAGCCGCCGTTAAGGTGCTCTTAACCGCCAACCTCGACTGAGTCACATGAGCGCTGCTGTACCCGCCACCGTACGGGCACCATACCGATGGAGCCGTGTGCTGGCGCCTGCGAGCTGGTTGTCGGGGCGACTGAGCTTTTCGCGCAAGTTTTTGCTGGTCGGATCAGTCATGCTGGTGACTCTGGCCTTGCTGAGCTGGCCGCTGCTGCGCAAAGCCGGCCAAGACGCGCAAAACGCTGAGCTGGAACGCCGCGGCCTGACCGCGCTGGCGCAGCAGGCTGCCGTGCTCGACACGCTGGTGCGTCAGCGCGGTGAACTCAACGGCGAGCGCAGCGAGACCCCGGCGGCCAAAGCCAAACTGCAAGCCCTGCTGGCCTGGGCCACCAGCCCGCAGCTGCCCCCCAGTGCCCCGCCCAACACCTTGCCCGCGCTGGGCCAGCGCCTGCAGCAGCAGTGGCAGCAATTGCAAGACCTGGGGACGCAAGAGGACGATGCCCAGCGCCGCTTCGCCGCCCACACCGGCACCATCAACGCCTTGCTGGCATTGATGCGCGAGAGCGGACGGGCCCACCGCCTCAATGTGGACCCCCGACTGGACGCGGCCTTCGAGATGCTCACCCACCGCCTGCCGCTGGTGATGGAGACCCTGACCAAACAGCAAGACGCGCTGGCCATGTCCAGCGACAGCCTGACCAGCTACGCCGTGGCCGCCCAGGTGGTGCTGAGTGAGGCAACGCCCGCCCTGCACGCCGGCATGCAGCAGTTGTTGACCCCGGACGACCGCGCCGGCTTGCAAGCCCAACTGGACGAACTGCTGTCCCGCATCGAACGCCAGCAAGACGCGGTTGACAAGGTGCTTGAGTCGCCCCAGACCCTCGCTGAGCTGCGCCCCATCGCCGGTGCCAATCTGACCCAAGCGCAAGCCCTGCTGGTGGCCAGCACCGCGCAGGCAGATGCCATGCTGCAAGAACGCCTGACCCAGCTGCGCCGTAGCCAGTGGCAGGTGGGTGCCTTGCTGGTGGGCGCAATGGCGGCGATTGCCTACTTGTTTGCTGGTATTTACGTCTCCACCCTGCGCTCGCTGCGCCGGCTATCGCAAGGCACGCAAGACTTCTGCGCCGGCCGGCTGGACACCCGCATCCACATCGACACGCAGGACGAACTGGTTTTGGTTGCGGGCAACTTCAACACCGTGGCCTCGGAGGTCGGGCGCTTGCTCGATGTGATCCGCGAGCAAAACGAATCGCGCCAGCGCGAGTTGGAGCGCTTGGTGCAACTTCGCACCCTGGAGCTGGCCGACAAGAATGACCAACTGCACCTGGCCGCCCTGCGCGTGCAAGAAGAGCTGGCATCGGCCCGCGATATGCAGCAGGCCATACTGCCGCAGCATTTCCCCGACACGACCGACTTCTCCATGCAGGCCTGCATGCACCCGGCGCGCGAGCTGGGCGGTGACTTTTATGACTGCTTTGCGCTGTCGGAGGGCCGCTGGGGCTTTCTGGTCGCCGATGTGGCGGGCAAGGGTGTGGGCGCGGCCTTTTTCATGGCCGTCTCACGCACCGTGCTGCAAGACCTGGCCCAAGACGAGCTGGGCCCCGAAGAGGTGCTGGGCCGCGCCAACGATCTGCTCAGCGGGCGCAACCCGATGGAACTGTTCGTCACCGCTTGCTACTGCATCTACGACCCGCGTGACGGTAGCTTGGCCTACGCCAGCGCCGGCCATCCCCCGCCGCTTCTGCGCACCGCCCAAGGCGAGGTGCTGAACCTGGACTGCGCGAACGACATCGCCCTGGGCGTGATGCCCGGCATGAGCTATAGCCGCCGCCACGCACATTTGGCCTACGGCGACACGCTCCTGCTCTACACCGACGGCATCACCGAAGCCTTCGACGCTGCCGAAAACGCCTACGGCGAAAAACACCTGATCTCGTGGCTGCAGCGAAACCAAGAGCCGCAAGCCGCCGCCAAGCTGGTCAGTCTGGTGCGCGATGTGGCCGACTTCGTCGGCGGCGCCGAACCCAGCGACGACCTGACCGCCCTGTTGCTGTGCCGCAAGGCGCGCGAAGACTGCGTGGCGCTCAGCGATGCCCATCCCGATTCCACCGCCCCGTCCGCCTACCCACTAGACCTAGGAGCTATGACCGTGAGCCACGCCCCCCAGGAACTGAATAACAAAACCTTGCTGCTGGAGCACACGCTGCTCAGCCGTGTCGAGGAGATCGCCCATCTGGCCGAGGCCGTGGACCAGGCCCTGACCGAGCGGCCGGACGTGGCCTTTGCCGTCAACCTCTGTCTGGAAGAGCTGCTCACCAACACCATCCAGCACGGCCTCCACGGCGCGCCCAACCGTCTCATCAATGTGCGGCTGTCACGCTCGGACGAGTGGCTGGAAATCATCGTCAAAGACGACGCTCCACCCTTCGACCCCTTTGTGGAAGCGCCCGCCCCCAGCCTCGAAGCCGGCGTGGAAGAGCGCGCCGTGGGCGGCCTGGGCGTGCATATGGTCAAAACCATGATGGACGAGGTGCGCGCCTTCTATGACGGCAGCGGCAACTTGATCGTGCTGCTCAAGACCCTGAAGCGCTAACGGCCGGAAGGCCAGCGCCCCAAAACCACCAAACCCCTTTGCCAAAGAAAGAGTCCCCGCCATGAGCTTCGAACACGACATCAACGATGAACAAGGCACCCGCCTGGTCAGCCTCAAGGGGCGTATCGACAGTGCCACCGCCAGCGCCTTCGAGCAGGCCACACAAGATCTGTTTGCCACGCCCAACGCCCGCGCCTTGCTGGATTTTTCCGCAGTGGACTACATCTCCAGCGCCGGCCTGCGCGTGGTGCTGATGGCCGCCAAGCGGGCCAAGCAGGCGCAAGGCCGGCTGCTGCTCTGCGGCATGCGCCAGCATGTGCGCGAAGTCTTCGAGATCAGCGGTTTTCTGCAGATCATCGACAGCGTGGCCGACCGCAGCGAAGGCCTGCGACAACTGAACGCCTGACGCGGATTCACACGGGCTCATGAGCATCTTTTTCAGCCTGTTCGCAGGGCTGGGCCTGTTCTTCATCGGCATCCGCCTGGTCAGCAACAACTTGCGCCAGGTGATCGGTCGGCGCCTGCGCCAACTGATTGCGCGTGCTGTCACCGGCGCGGGCTCGCTGGCATTATTCGGCCTGCTGGCCGGGGCGGTGATGCAAAGCGTCAATGCGGTGATTCACGTGTTGGTCTCCCTGGTCACCGCCGGTGCCATGGACCGCAAGCGCGCCTTTCCCATCATCCGCTGGGCCAATATCGGCACCTCGCTGCTGGTCCTGGTGGCCGCCATTGATCTGCATGCCCTGGCACTGTGCTTGGTCGGCTTGACCGGCATTGCCTACTACCAGCAAATCGACCAGTCCACCCGCTGGCGCCACGCCGTGGGCGCCCTGCTGGGCTTGGGCCTGCTGTTCTTGGGCACCGACTTCATCAAGAGCGGCGCCGCCTTGCTGCGCACCGAACCCTGGCTGCGCCTGCACATCAGCGAGCTGGGCCTCTGGCTGCTGCCCAGCTTCGCCATCGGTGCGGCAGTGGCGTGGGTCGCGCAGTCTTCGACCACGGTGGTGGTCATCACCATGAGCCTGGCAGCCGGCGGCCTGATCAGCTGGAACGGCGGCACCATGCTGGTGATGGGCGCAGGCCTGGGTTCCGCCGTCTCGGCCTGGAACTTGGCCGGCCGCTTGCAGGGCAGCGCCCGCCAATTGGTGCTGTTCCAGGTTCTGTTGCGCCTGCAGGGCCTGCTGCTCACCTTTATCTTCTACGCCTGCAACCGCTGGCTCTTGGACGACCCTTTCAACCGCCTGCTGGACCACTTCCAGCTAGGCTTGCCGGCCCGCTTCGCGGCCTTCTACATGGTGGTGCAACTGCTCAGCGATCTGGGCAGCCGCACCCTAGAAAAGCCCAGCCTGCGCTGGCTGGAAGCTTGGGCCGCGCCCTCGCTGCAGGAGAACCTGAGCAAGCCGCACTTTGTGCATGACGAGGCCCTGGACGAAGCCGAAACCGCCCTGCTGCTGGCCGACAAAGAGCAGCAACGCCTGCTCGCCTGCCTGCCCGCTTATCTCGACGCACTGCGGCAAGACGCGCCTGCCGCCCTTGCATCCGCAGACAAACGCCAGGCCGCCGAAAGCCAGGTGCTGCAGCTCTGCGAGCAATTCTTGGTAGAGCTGGCCGACCGCCAACGCAGCCGCGATGTTCTGGAGCGCAGCATGGTGCTGCGCGACCGCAACCGCCTGCTCGGCTCATTGCAAGAGTCGCTGGCGGAACTGCATCAGAGCACCCGGGCCGTGATGAGCGACCCCACCGTCGCCCAGCTGCTGGACCATCTGGTGCAAAGCCTGCACATAGTGCTGGAGACCCTGGCCGAAACCGCCGCACTCGCCCAGCCCGACGCCGAAGAACTGGAGCTGCTGCGCAGCCTCACCCATGATCGCTCGGATCTGATGGACAGCATCCGCCGCCGCCTGCAAGGCAGCGATCTGGAACCCGGCCTGCGCCAGGCGGTGTTCAGCGCCACCACGGTGTTTGAGCGCTGCGTCTGGCTGGCGCGGCGTTATGTGCTGCTGCTGGACGGCCCAGCCGCCTCGCCCGACCATCCAAAGTGATGCAAGCTCTGAGCCGCTGGCTGGCCCTGCAGCGTGCGGCCACTGTGCTGACCCTGTGTGCCCATGTTTTGGCCACCACCAAGATTGCCAGATTGAACCGCATGAATGCTCAATCGCAAATAAGACAAAAAGGTTTTTTCTTTGGGCAAAAACCACCGCCCAGAACCGGGCTCGTTCAACGCAAATTCAACGCTAGGCCAGCAAGCTCTCACTCAATTTCAGGCCCGTCGACCACGACGCGGGTCACGCCGAGGAGATGCATTGATGTACACAAGACCAAGACAACTCAGCAGACGAGCCGCCGCCTTGGCGCTGGCGGGCCTGGGCCTGGGCCTGCGCGGCCGTGGCCGTGGCCGACAGCAGCGTTCACATTGAAACCCAGCGAGGTGATGGGCTCCTCACCACCCATCGTTCAACAAACCATCCCCCAAACCAAAGAGGACACAGCCATGACTCAGACGGCACTAGATTCGATCAACACGGCATCGGACGATCAAGCCGGGCTGGCAGCCCCCCCCGTGGGTCTGCCGCGCCATCTGGAAGATGCCATGAACGACTTGAGCGAAGCGATCTTCCTGCCACCGCTGGGCCAGAGCCCGGCCCAAGAGCCCACCTCGGCGCGGCTGCTGTCCGTGCCCTCGCCTCAACAGCGCGGCCGCTACGCGCTGGCCTACTGGCCGGCCACGCTGCGCAGCCTGCTCTCGCCGCACCGGCTCAACCCTTCCGCTGTCCGGGGGGCATACGCGGCGCGCTTTCAGCCACGGCGCGACGAACACACGCGCTGGTGCCAGGCCTTCGGGCTGGACGCAGGCGCAGCCGCTGGCGCGCCTTTTCTCTTCAGCCAGGCCACCGGCACGCTGCTGTACATGCGGCTCTTCGCCGACCTGGGCCTGAACTTCCGCCACCTGCTGCACCTGCGCCACCGCGCCACGCACCGGCCAGCGCCATATGCCGCTCACCTGGACGGGCAAATCGTGTCGGCGCGTGTCGCGGCCGTGCACGCGCTGGGCGCACACAAGTCTGTGGTGCACAAGGCCGTGGTGAACATCGCTTGCACCGTGAGCAGCGAGGACGGCCTCGTGCTGCTGAACGTGCAGGACGACTTCATCGTGCGTGGCTACCGCCCGGGACAGCTGGCCGCGCTGGCACACCACCCCGGACCGCCGTTCGAGGCTCTGCTGCGCCGAACACCGCGCTGGGCGCCAGACACGGCGCCCTGGCAGGCGCGCATCGACGTCTCCAACGACCTGGGTCAGCGTTACGGCCAGCTCAGCGGTGACGCCAACCCGGTGCACACCACGCCTTGGGCTGCGCGGCTCTTTGGCCACCCAAAGCCGTTCCTCCAAGGGCTGGCCACGCGCTCGATGATCGTTGGCCAACTGGCGCAGGCCGGCAGGCAGGTGAACCGTCTCGATCTGCACCTGTGTCGGCCGGTGACCTGCGGCGAGCCGGTGCTGCTGTCGCACGACGGCCAGAGTTTCGAGCTCGCCAACGCCAGCGGCACGCAGTTGCTGGCCAGCGGCCGCTTTGAGGCATCGCGGTACTGAGGCATCCGTTGCAACAGCGCATTCTCTGCGCGGCAGCAGCCACCCGTGGGCAAACAGCTCGGCTGGCGGCACAATTCACCGGCCTGCTGGGGTTTTCGCGCATGTCCGGTGGAATGATGGGTTTGACCGCTGGGTATTCCGGAGCATTGTGACCGGCGATTCCGGGCGAGCGTGACCGGTCATCCTAAATCCGGCAGTTACCCTGACGCTGTAAGTTGGGCTGACGGTAGCCAAGGTTTCACCCATTTGGTGACTACAATAAATCCATTGAAATTGGCGTCTAGTCTAGCTTGCAGCCGGTTTACGCAATGTCAACTGCCGGAAATAGGTTTATTGAAGGCTATCGTCGAGGACGATCCCCGGCGGGAGTCCGACCGTTTCAATTCCTTCCTCACGCAATGCCTGCGACTCTTCGTGCGAAATGCGCCCGCGAATGTTGCGCTGCTCAATCTCACCATAGTGCATCTTGCGCGCCGTTTCGGCGAAATCCGGACCGACGTTTTCAGTGTTCGCCAGCACGAACTGCTTGAACTGCTGAAGCATATGCGCCTGCAATCCCGGGACGGTTGCGGCGTCGACAACCTCATGCTCGCCCGCAGCAACATGACCAGTCGGCGAGCGCATTTCAGTCGACTCAGCGCGTGCGTTCAGCGCACCCACATTGATGCGTGGCGCAGATAGCAATTTGGAAATTTCACGGTCACCGCAAAGCGGGCATTCAACCAGACCTTTTGATAACTGGGTATCAAAATCATCCGCCGAGCGGAACCAACCATCGAAATGATGATGAAGAGAACATGAGAGATTGAAGACGATCATTCTGGACGCCGAATGGATGTAAGTGGCAATGGTGCTGTCGAATTAAGGGTTCAGGTGGCAAAAGCGTGAGGGCGCTCGCCACGGCGCGGCCAACTTGGCGCGACTACTTGGGGGCAAAGGTATCAGCATATTGATGGCGGAGCACATTTTTTTGAACTTTACCCATCGCGTTGCGTGGCAGCTCTTGAACCACAAACACACGTTTAGGCACTTTGAAGTTGGCCAGTTGCTTCTTTAATGTCGAGATGATTTGTGCTTCTTCAAGCGTGGCGTGCGGCTTCGGCACCAGCACCGCCGCGACGGCCTCGCCAAAGTCTGAATGCGGGATTCCGATCACCGCACTTTCGGCTACGCCGTCAATCTTGTCTAGCATAAGCTCAATTTCCTTCGGGTAGACGTTATACCCGCCAGAAATGACGAGGTCTTTTGACCGCCCGACAATCGACAGATAGCCGTCCGCGCTGAAGGTGCCCATATCGCCAGTGTTGAAAAAGCCGTCGGATGTAAACTCTTCTGCGGTCTTCTCTGGCATTTGCCAGTAGCCCGCCAATACGTTGGGGCCCTTGAGCTGGATATGTCCTATATCGCCGGGCTTGGCGATGCTCCCGTCGTCGTGCGCGACACGAACTTCGACACCCGCGAGCGCAAAACCGACCGTGCCGCCCCGGCGCTCACCATGCAGCGGATTCGATGTGATCATGCCAGTCTCCGTCATGCCATATCGCTCGAGAATCGTATGCCCCGTTCGCTGCTTGAACGCCGCGAATGTTTCCGGCAACAGTGGCGCAGATCCCGATACAAACAATCGCATATGCTCACAACATTTGGCATCAAAGTTGGGGTCTGCGAGCAGGCGCGTGTAGTAAGTCGGCACCCCCATAAACACAGTTGCGCGTTTCATCGCCGAGATGGCGGATGATGCGTCAAAGCGGCGGTGAAAAATCATCTTGCCGCCATTGAGCAAAATAGTATTAAGTGCAACAAACAAGCCGTGGACATGGAAAAGTGGCAGGCAATGTAGCAGCACGTCCGACTCGGTAAATCCCCAAGTCCGATGTAGCGTTTCAGCGTTGGACGACAAATTTTTATGCGTCAGCATCGCGCCTTTACTGCGCCCGGTCGTGCCGGAGGTGTACAAAATGCACGCAAGATCGTCGTCCTCTCGATGAACAAAACCTGTCATCGGCGAACATTTACGCGCATTTTGATCCCAGTCCGATCGCCCTTCGACCACATTTTGGCTGTCCGAAAGTGGGGCCGCAGGCATCGAATATCGGTGGCGCACATTAAGCGAAGCGGCGATCGGCGCGAGCCATTCCGTATCGTTCGGCGAGTGTACGACAACCTTGGGCGTAGCGTCACTCAGAAAGTAAGCAATCTCGCTCTCGCGGTAGGCGGTGTTGAGTGGCAAATAAACCGCGCCAGCCCGCAGGCAGGCCAAATAGAGCAAAACCGCTTCAACCGATTTTTCAACCTGTACCGCCACACGGTCTCCGGGCTGAACGCCGAGCGACTGAAGAAACGCTGCGTAGCGAGCAGTGGCATCGACCAACTCCCCGACCGACAGTGACCGACCATCTTCGCCGGTCAGAAGGATCGTGGTTGAATCCGTTGAAAATCGTGCCTCAAACAGCGCGTAAAGATTCATGATTGATGAGTTGCCATCGCGGATGCGGCGCCCGGCCGCCGTTAAACGGAATCAATTGCGGCCAACATTGCGGCCAACAATGCGGCCAAGCCGACAAAGGGGGAAGTGTAGCCGGAAATAGTCCTCAGCCAGAAAATGCGTGCGATCAGTGGCTCGATCTGTTGCTTTTGCTCAGCGCCATCTTGGCGGCTGGTCACCACATTGAAAACATCTTCAGCGCACCACATCACAACATAATCTTCATGCGTTTCATCATTCGCCGACACATTGCATTGTCATGCTGTCATTCCAAGTTTGATCTCGCGCTCGGCGACACCGGCATGGCGGTAATCATCAAAGCAAGCCGTCGATGGCGAATTTTCCCCCAAGATTGCTGCAATCGTTTTTGCTGGCAATAACTGGATTTCCCCGCCATGCACGATGTTAACTTCCGACGAAGCGGCCGCGAGTGAAACGTAGATTCCACCACCGAGCCTCCCAAGTACGATCGTTTGGACAAGCGTTCCGGCATTCCGCAGATTCATCAACACCTGGGATAAGGTCGAGAGAAAGCTCGACAACATGACCTTTTCATCATTCAACGCGGCAGAATGCGTTTCACAGTCCATCAAGATATCGAGGCGAGCGGGCGGCGCGCGTTGAAGCGCCAATATCTGCTCGGTCAGCATACTAGCCCGCAGCGCCGTGATGGGGCGTTTGTCGAGTGTTCCGAGTAATCGGATTTGCTGATGGTCCACATTGGCGATTCCAACGACAATCCCGTCTTGTTGCGACAACTCGTATCCCTCCGGGTACAGAAGAGCGAGATCCTTGCGTCGGATAGCGTCCCGTGCGCCGCTGACCAGACTCACCATCTGCCCGGCGGCACGAAGCCGCGACACGAGAGCGTCGTGCCGCCACCTTGGCGCGTCGATTTAAGGTAACGCCAGCACGCCAAAATCCCGCTCTTTCAACGAATCTAACTGTGTGCGGCCCAGCGTTCCAATACTGGCTTCGGCCATCGCGTGGAACGCTGCATCGATGGCGGACACGCCATTGGCAGCCGCGAGTATTGATGGCCCCGACATCGCCAGCCTCGCTTGTGCGCTGTAGTAACGGGCACCACATAAGGCAGCCAACATACTTGCGCCGCCAAAGCAGTTTGTCCCGATCACCGCAATCATTGGTGCGCCCGCGAGGCTCGCCTTCAATGCGCTCGCATACATTCGACGAAAGGCACCTAATGCCGGCAGCCCCTCTGACACCCGAGCGCCTGCCGAGTCGATATAAAGCACGATGGCTGCCTTTTGCGCCGCAGCCACCTTGAAAAGGCTCGATAGCTTGTCACATTCAACGACGCCAAGCGCACCAGATGCGATGCGGTTTTCAATTACGGCGACATGCGCTGAAGCCTGCTCAAGCACCCCTCGGCCGATCAGCAGGTTACCGACGACTCCACCGACAGGTGCAAACTGAATTGACTTCTTGAATGTATCGAGCATGGGTTTGCTCTGTTCCGTTTGAATTCTGTTTTTGCCACCAAATAATACTCTCCCAACGTCGCCGCCCTAGGCATCGACACATCGACACATCGATACATCGATACATTGACACATCGATACGTCGACATGCTGCCCCATTGGCGGCGCGATGTGACGCCAAGCGAAGCACGGCGGCGCGATGTGACGCCAAGCGAAGCACGGCGGCGCGATGTGGCGCCAAGCGAAGCACGGCGGCGCGAGGTGACCGTATCCGCAAGACGGCTAGGCTAAAATTCAGCAATCTTGACTATCGTGTGACCGACAATGCACCCCCATCTCGCTGATACTGAAAATCCACTCTTGGCCGCCTGGAGTACGCCGCATGGCATTCCTCCTTTCAGTCTGATTCATGCCGAACATTTCGAACCCGCATTCGAAACAAGCCTGCGTATTCACCGATCTGAACTCGACGCAATTAGCCATAACGCTGATGCGCCGACGTTCGAAAATACAATCGCCTCTTTTGATCGCAGCGGCAAACTATTCAAGCGGATAGAAATGGTGTTCTCCAATCTCGCCGCATCTGAAACTTCTCCCGCTCTCCAGGCGGTTGAGCGAATCATGGCGGGCCCGCTTGCCGCGCATGAGAATGCCATTTATACCGACGCCGCATTGTTTAAGCGTATTGATACCCTTCATGCAAGTCGCGGCGAACTCGGTCTTGATCAAGAACAGATGCGACTACTTGAGAGAATCCATCTCGATTTTGTTCGCGCCGGCGCAACCTTAGCGCCAGAAGCCAAAAAGCGATATGGCGAGGTGATGGAGGCATTAGCAACCCTGAACACCCGCTTTAGCCAAAATGTGCTCGCTGACGAAGGCGAATTCCAGCTCTCACTCAAAACCGAAGAAGATCGATCTGGACTCCCTGAATTTGTCCGCGCCACAGCCAAACAAGCGGCAATAGAACGCGATATCCATGATGCCCATTTAATCACCTTATCACGCTCTCACATCACACCATTTCTCACCTTCTCTTCGCAGCGCCCCCTCCGGGAAAAAGCATTCAAGGCATGGCTTAAGCGCGGCGAATTTCACGAAGGCGACACCCAAAGAGACAATAAATTGATCGCGGCGAGCATCATGGCGCTCCGGCTGGAGCAAGCGAATCTGCACGGCTATCGTAACTACGCTGAGTATGCCCTCGCCGACACAATGGCCGGCACGCCCGCTGCGGTGGAGGCACTACTAAACAACGTTTGGCAGCGTGCCAGCGCCCGCGCTCGCATCGAAGCGCAAGATCTTCAAGACACCGCTGCTGCGATTGGCGATCAGATCACCATCGAGCCGTGGGACTGGTTCTACTATGCCGAAAAGGTTCGCCGGGCGCGATTTGACTTTGATGAGGCTTCGGTCAAGCCGTATTTTTGCCTAGAACGTATCACAGAAGCCGCATTTGACTGTGCGGCGCGATTATTTGGTATTCAGTTTAGACACCTGCCGGAAGCCATTGCGTACCACCCAGATGTCAAAACTTACGAAGTACTTAATTCGCAAGACCAATTAGTGGCTATCTTCATGCACGATAACTTTGCGCGTTCGACAAAGCGCGGCGGCGCTTGGATGAGCGCATATCGAGTGCAAAGCCGCATGGGAGACAATGAAGCCACCATCATTCCGATCATTGTCAACAACAATAACTTCGCAAAGGGCGCACCGGGCCAGCCGACGCTGCTCTCCTATGACGACGCGAGAACATTGTTTCATGAGTTCGGCCATGGACTGCACGGGATGATGTCCAATGTGCGATTCGAGCGCTTGTCTGGCACAAATGTATTGCGAGACTTTGTCGAGTTACCGTCCCAACTGTTCGAACATTGGCTGTCGGAGCCAGAAGTCCTCAAAAAGCACGCTCGCCATTACCAAACAAACGAAGCCATCCCCGATGCGCTAATTCGCAAAATGCAGCTCGCGAGAACCTTCAACCAAGGCTTCGATGCGGCGACGTTTTGCGCGTCTGGTTTGGTTGATCTCCGTTTGCACCTGCTCGAAGACTTGAATGACCTTGACCTGGCCAAGTTCGAGCAAATCCAGTTAGCAGAAATCCAGATGCCGAAGCAGCTATACATGCGCCATCGACTGCCGCATTTCCTGCACCTGTTTGCGAGTGCCGGATATGCCTCCCAGTACTATGTTTATCTTTGGGCCGAAGTTCTAGATGCTGATGCTTATGGCGCGTTTAAGGAGGCTGGGGACCCGTTTGATTCAGCCACCGCCCAGCGCTTGCTAAAGTTCATCTATTCGAGCGGCGGCACGCTACCACCGATGCTTGCGTATGAAAAATTCAGAGGTCGTGCGCCGACGGTCGAACCGATGTTGCGCAAGAAAGGCTTAATCGAAGTATAGGGATGTCCCGCACCAAAAGTTGGTCGCGCTTTGGCGCACTTTGTCATCCATTGCGGCGCGGTGCCAATCGTTCAGAGGCAATATCCATCGACGCAACAGAAGACCCACGACACATTCAGACCTATTGTCGTTCTCCCCCTTCAACAGACCGCTGCCGACGGTAGCCGACCATAAGCTGACCGAATTGCCACCACCGAATCGCCGTCTGGAAACTTCGATATGCGAACGCGAGCTGTCGCTTCCATGCACTCTCGGCAACAGGCTGAGCCACTCGCGCCCGGTTTGACCGTCTTCGATACACGTAATAAATCAACGCGGCGCCTAAGCCTAATCCAACGAAACCGAGTCGCCACGACTGGCGATGGGTCGCGTTCGCCACTCGACAAACAGACTGTACGGTGCTAGCGACTCCCCGAAATGGCTCAATTGCGCTTTTGAATTCAAGACGCTGTCGCGACGCACGGACAATGAGTGCCGCTTGGGCGTGGCTGAAATTTGGCATTTGACGACTCATTGCAGGCTTGCAATATCGGCTTTGATTTGATCAATGCTCACGGCAAACACTTGACCGTGACCCTGAACTTTTCGAACGGCAATCCATAAGAAAACGGCCGAGATGACAAACAGCAAGACCGTCACCCCGCCGAGGATCACGCCACGATATGACGAGTCCCAAGCGGACGCAATCACCCACGCCGCGAGAAACAGACACGCCAAAAATAGCGCCAAAAAAGTTGCGGAAAAAAAGAGCAAGATTTCCGCTATACGAACCCGCTCCTCGGCAATCTCTGTTCCTAGCAATTCCAGTCGCGTCTGAAGTATCGCCAATACGGACTGACCAAGTACCTTCAGACTATCGAATGCTCCTGAGTGTTCGCCGGGAGGCGAGTTTTCGTTTCCTGCTTTACCCACCGTTATTGCTTAGCGGCGCGTGACAAGAAAACCAACAGCCAGCCCAGCCGCAGCAGCAACCGCGATTGCCTGCCACGGATTATCATGGACGTAACTATTTGCGGTAGAAGCGTACTGCTTCGCGCTATTAGATACGGCCGCCTGCGCACTTTCAAATGAGTGTTTAGCGCCGTCTAGTTTTTCAGCACCATATGACTGAAGCAAGTGCTTTGCATCAGACACGACATCGCCAATTTCGTCGGCAATGCGCTCAGAGTTAATCTTTAGGTTTGCTGTTGCTTGCGAGAAATCGTTTTTCATGTTTTCACTTTCTATGATTGGTTGTTGGGTGCTTTGCTCGGTCCCGTGAGAAACCGTATCCAGCGCATGCTGTGCAACAAAATCCATTTTTGCCACAAAATCTATTTAACGCGCATGTCGTTCTTGACCGACACCACACCACCAACGCCCCGTGTCACCACGATGGCTTGGTCGATATTTGCCCAATTGCGGGCAAGCCCACATCGTTGAATAACACCCTTGAGGGGCTCGATATGGGGTTCTGATGTTCCATTTGGTTTTTGCTGCATTGGAGTTGCTGGTACTACGTGGTGCATATTAGCCAAGGCGAGTATGCATGTCTGTTCGGTATCGAACGAGATTTGCGACTGTGGAGTCAACCAGACTGCGCCGCCCCTCATTCGTGTGTCGCCGAACAGAATTCGCCTGAACAAAGGTGCAATGTTGGCGCTCGATTGAGCTGTCCCTCAATTCTCTCAGTACTCTCAAGGCTCTCAACTGCTGCGGCGAACGGCGGGGGATAACGTCGGTCGCCACGGCGCGAGTGTGTGGGAACCACCGGCGTAGCAAGAACAACTTGCCGCTTCGAGACCCTCATGGTTTTGAATGATGATATTGCCTCGGCTGTAGTCGATTAGGCGTTGTGCCTTGAACAAAGATGCCGCCTCCGTGACCCCTTCACGCCGCACCCCGAGCATCGCAGCGAGAAACTCGTGGGTCATATGAAACTCGGCGCTGCCGACGCGATCGCGCGTCATCAGTAGCCAGCGCGCCAGACGCGCATCAATATGGTGGAATCGATTGCAAGCTGCCGTTTGTGTCACTTGACCAAGCAATTCATTTACATAAAGCAACACGGATTTTTCAAGCAAAGGTGTGTCTTGCATTACTTGAAGAAAGCGCTCTGCCTCAATTTGCAGCGCCTCTCCTGTTCCTTGGACGAGCGCCCTGACCGTGGACACCAGTCCACCAAGTGCAAGCGGCGCCCCGACCATCCCCTCTCTGCCGACAAGCCCGACTTCGAGCGGTAAATGTCGGTCGACGAGCGATAGAAATGATACGAGCGAGGCGATGGGAAAGTAGACGAATTTAATCGTCCTGCCCGCCTCATACAATATATCGCCGTCCCTAAGTTGAACAGAAGTCAATGAAGGAAGCAGCTTTTGGTAGACCGCTTTTGGCAGTGAAGCGAGGATTAAATTTCGACTTGGTTGCATGGGCGAACTGTAAGCCATGCGCCAATGCTCGTCAGTTGTCTAGCGTACTAAGTTGGAAATCATTTTTTTTTGCGTAACTTTTTTCGCAATTCTTTCATTGCGTAATTCTTCTGTCTGATAACAAACATACGACATGATGTTTGAGCCTATACTCTAACGACCATCTGACACGGAACACCTCGGTAATCAGAGCGCCTGAAGAAATCGCCACCAACGCTGAAGAAGATCGAACGCCATGATAGATCCCCGATACAACCAGCTTCTTGCCGCGCTTCCTGCAACGATCTATGCCAATTGGCAGCCAAAGTTAGAGTTAGTGGAGATGCCGCTCGGTAAAGTGCTGTACGAATCTGGCAGCAAACTTAGCCATGTCTATTTTCCGACGAGCGCAATCGTCTCGCTCCTTTACGTCTTGGAAGACGGGGATTCTGCCGAAATCGCGGTCGTAGGCCTCGAGGGGCTCGTTGGCGTTTCAATTTTTATGGGCGGTATCTCGACACCCAGCCGCGCCGTTGTTCAGAGCGCCGGGCTCGCGTTTCGGATCAAAGCTTCATCACTGATGGAAGAATTCAACAAGGCCGGCCCCGTATGTCACCTTTTGCTACGTTACACCCAGGCGCTTCTCACGCAAATGTCGCAAACGGCTGTTTGTAACCGGCACCACACCTTGGATCAACAACTCTGCCGCTGGTTGCTGCTGAGCTTAGACCGGTTGCCGACCAACGAACTCCTGATGACGCAAGAGCTGATCGCCAATATGCTTGGCGTTCGCCGCGAAGGCGTTACCGAAGCGGCGGGGCAACTTCAAAAAGCCGGTCTCATTCGATACCAACGCGGTCATATAACCGTGACCGATCGCAAGGGTCTAGAAGCAAGGTCTTGTGAGTGTTACGCCGTCGTCAAAAAAGAATACGACCGCCTGCTACCGCGTCAGGTTGCTACCTGACAACGTGAGCTTGAATCGCAAAGCGTGCGAGCGCCGCGATGTCATTGGCATAATGCAGATTGTTTTTTCATTGAATCTTGCACTGATCGATGCCCAACGCTTACAAGCTCTACTACTACCCTAGCAGCGCGAGCCTCGCTCCGCACATCCTTCTCGAAGAAATTGGATGCCCGTTTGAACTCGTGCTGGTTGATCGGAAGGCGAATGCGCATAAAAGCCCCGATTACCTCAAGCTCAACCCTGCTGGGCTTATTCCTGTGCTGATTGATGGCAATGTGGTCTTAAGCGAAACCACCGCCATCATGCTGCATATTGCCGACCACCACCCCCATAGTGGCTTAGTCCCGCCAATTGGAAGCGATGCCCGCGCCCAAACCTACCGTTGGCTGATATATCTGACCAACACCGTCCAAGCGATGCTGGTTCATTACTTTTATCCAAACCGCATCGGTGGCGCACACGCGGACACCGTAAAGGAGAATGCGAGCGCTGCCATCATACCGATGCTGGACATCTTGGATCGCCAACTCGCACAATCAGGCGGACCATATCTGCTCGGTGCGAAATACAACATTGCCGACATCTTTTTATTCATGATCTGCCGGTGGACACGTAATATGCCGGACCCTGCCCGAAATCGCCCGCACCTTGCCTCATTTCTCAAGCGAATGGCAGACCGCCCAGCCGTCAAACGTGTGTTTGCGACAGAACAGCTTCCCGCCCCTTGGTACTGACTTCATGAAAATCGCCTTACTCATCACCGGTGGCACGTTCGACAAGGAATATAACGAGCTAAACGGCGAACTATTCTTCAAGAAAACACACGTCGACGAAATGTTGACCATGGGCAGATCCCTTGTTAAAACGCGTGTTGAAACCTTGATGATGAAGGACAGCCTGCTAATGACCGACATCGACCGCAAGAAAATAGCGGTCGCTTGTAATCGAGCAAAAGAATTGGCGATTGTCATCACCCACGGCACGGACACCATGGAAGAAACCGCACGATATCTGGCGGCGCGCGTAAACGGCAAATCGATCATCCTGACAGGTGCCATGGTTCCGTACAAGTTTGGCTCGTCCGACGGATTGTTTAATCTGGGTAGCGCCATCGCCTACGCGCAGGTCTTACCGGCAGGTATCTATGTGGCGATGAACGGTCAGTACTTTGCGTGGAATAACGTACGCAAGAATCGAAAGAAAGGGGTTTTTGAAGCGCGCACCAAGAACCACACCAAAGACCACACCAAAGACCACACCAAGGGCCACACTGAGGGCAACAAAGTCTAGCCGGAATATTTCAGGGCACTTCTATAAACCTGCTGCGTGGGCGAAGTTCGCGACGGTTTCGAGAAGTTCCCTGAAATATTCCGACTAGAATCGACGGGCGTCTCCAAGGAAAAACGGCTGGAAACGCCCGCCAAATATAGACTTTCTCCTTCGGCCAGCGTTATCTGGGCAAGCGAGCAAATCGAATTTCGAGAGACTCCCCAATGCCAAAAGATACCAAAACGCAAAACATCCGCGCCCTTGTGGCCGCCGTACATTTACAGAATGTCAGCGATACGGAGTTTGATTCTTCGCTCAATGAGCTACGCGAGCTGGCCAAGACACTGGGCTACGATGTGGTGCATGCATTCGTGCAAAAGCGCGCGAGCTTTGACCGCGCCGCCTATTTCGGTGTTGGTAAGCGCCGTGAAATCCGCCAATATGTCGAGGGGGATACTGGCGCGAAGGCGATCGTTGATGATCTCGATGACCCCGCGCCCATCGAGCCAGCGCTGGCACCGGCCGATCCTGAAACCCGTGCAGCCGATATTTTGCTCATTGATCATGACATTTCACCCTCTCAAGCACGCAATTTAGAAATCGCGGTCGGCTGCGAAGTGATGGATCGCACCATGGTGATATTGGAAATATTCCACCGCCATGCCAGCTCGCGGGCAGCGCGGGCACAAGTCGAAATTGCTCGACTGGGCTACATGGCACCTCGGCTCCGTGAAGCGGCCAAGCTCGCTGGCCCACAAGGTCGTCAGCGTAGCGGAACCGGTGGCCGCGGCGCAGGTGAATCACAGAGTGCGCTGGACAAGCAAAAGATCCGTAACCGTATCTCAGAACTGCAAGTCGAGATTGTGGCGATGGAAGCCGAACGAAAAATCCAACGCGCCAGACGCCAAGCCAATCAGAATACCGCTGACGGTTCTGGCATTGCACGAGTCGCATTGGTGGGCTACACCAACGCAGGTAAATCCACACTGATGCGGGCGCTTACCGGGAGCGATGTCCTTGTGGCGAATAAGCTCTTCGCCACGCTCGACACAACTGTTCGCACCCTCTATCCCGAGACGGTTCCCAAGGTACTCGTCAGCGATACCGTCGGATTCATCAAAAATCTTCCACATGATCTGGTCGCCTCCTTCAAGTCCACGCTAGAGGAGGCTGCCGAAGCTTCCCTGTTGCTGCATATCATTGACGCAAGCGATCCCGGTTTCCAGCGACAGTTAGAAGTCACAAATGAGGTGTTGGCCGAGATTGGCGCAGATGTCGTACCCCGAATACACGTCTTCAACAAAATTGACATGGTGGGCGCGGGAACAACAAATCCCGCCGCCGCCCAAGCAGCAACAGCGTCCCACCTGCGCAATCAGTATCCCGACTGCGTGGTCATGAGCGCAAAGAATCCCGCCGACGTCGCTCGGATGCATGCAACCATACGCAGATTTTTCCAGAAGAATCTGACCGAAGATGAGCTGTTTTTGCCTTGGTCTCTTCAACAGTTGCGCGGAAAAATTTTTGCGAATTGTGAAGTTTTGAACGAGCGCGCTGATAACGATGGCGCGTTCCTACGTGTGCGTGGTGAAGCCTCGATGATTAAGAGCTTACAGGACGACCTCAGCGCAAAGTAGCGCTGCAACATCGGCGCGGTTGACCCATGCAACGGCCGACGCCCAATGTAAGGGTGAGGAGGATTTTCGGCGCTTATGGTTACGTCACCGGCTGAAAAACCAACGCTTGCGCAAGAACCCGAGCCACATGAAGTACGTCGCGGGTTGCACCGTCTTGGATTTGATGGCGGCAACTCGTACCGTCGGCAATGATAAGCGTAGATTTTTCGGCGCTCCGTACCGCTGGCAGCAATGACAGCTCTGCCATTTTGAGCGATACATCGATATGCTCGCGCTCGTAGCCAAACGCTCCCGCCATACCACAACAACTCGACTCAATCGTTTTGGTGGTGAGCCCCGGAATCCACGACAACACCTCTTCCACATCCCCCATTGCACCAAATGCCTTTTGGTGGCAATGGCCATGGAGCATGGCTGTGCCCGACTGTAGCGGTCTGAGTTCGAGTCGAAGTCGACCAGCACGCTTTTCGCGTACCAGAAATTCTTCCAGCAAAAAGGCATTTGCGGCGAGCCGCTTGGTTTCCTCACCCGGATATAGCGCCAGAAACTCATCACGCAGCGTGAGCAGGCATGAAGGCTCAAGCCCCACGACCGCCACCCCTCGATTGACATACGGCATCAATGCATCGATGGTGCGCCGCGCTTCCTGTTTCGCCTCTGCCATCATTCCAGTCGCCAGAAACGTCCGGCCACAACAGAGGCTTCGATTAGGGTCTGTACCCGCCGCGGCCAGTCGGACGTTGTAGCCGCCGGCCTCCAATACGCGCCTCGCCGCCGTTAGGTTCTCCGGTTCAAAATAACGATTGAATGTGTCGGCAAACAGCACTACGTCCAGTGCTGGGTCGCGAGAAACATCATGGCTTGCATGAGACAAAATCGTCGTCGCGGTAAATGGTGCCGCACTCCACTTAGGCAGCGAACGACTCGCCGAGATACCCAGAATCGCCTCGCGCACGGCTCGCGCCCCCGGCAGACGATCAACCGCATTGATGAATGCTGAGAACCGCGATGCGGTGCGCGCGTATCGCGGCAGGTAGGCGACCAATTTGTCTCGCAGCGTAAAGCCTACCCGCGCCTTGTATGCCGCCAGAAATTCGGTCTTCATCTTAGCCATGTCAACGCCAGTGGGACATTCTCGTTTGCAGCCCTTGCAGCCGACACAAAGATCCATCGCCTGTTTCACCGAGGCTGAACTGAAACCACCCTCAAGCTGTTGCGAAAGCGCTAAACGCATCGTGTTCGCCCGCCCACGCGTCAGGTGGACTTCATCTCGCGTCACGCGGTAGCTCGGGCACATCGTTCCCGCATCAAATTTCCGACAATGGCCATTGTTATTACACATCTCCACCGCAGCCGCCAAACCACGCTCCCCAAATTCCGAGTGCCAGTCGAATACGGTCTTTAACGCTATCGTGGCGTAATCTGGTTTGAAACGAAAGAGTGACCGGTCATCTTGTCGGGTCGGCATAACAATTTTGCCGGGATTCATCAAGTTCAGAGGATCAAACAACGCTTTGATTTCCCCCAGCGCGGCGGTCAGCTTAGGGCCAAAAAACGGCGCGATCCATTCACTTCTCACGAGGCCGTCGCCATGTTCACCTGAGTAGACGCCTTTGTATTCTTTAACCAGCGCGGCGGCCTCCTCCGCAATCGCACGTAACTTCGTCGCGCCGTCACTCTTCATATTCAATATGGGACGCACATGAAGTGTTCCGACGCTGGCATGGGCATACCAAGTGCCTCGAGTGCCGTGCCTTTCAAACACCTCGGTGAGTCGTCGGGTGTACTCGGCCAAATGGGGCAGTGGAACTGCGCAGTCTTCGATGAAGCTTACTGGCTTGCCATCGCCTTTCATCGACATCATGATGTTGAGACCCGCCTTCCGAACTTCCCAAAGCTGCTTTTGCGCATTAGCGTCGGTCATCTTCACAACCGAATCTGGCAAACCAAGATCGCTCAACAAAACAGCAAGTTCATTGAGTTTTCGCGTGATCTGACCCAAATCATCCCCAGCAAACTCAACCAGCAAAATCGCCTCAGGTTCACCCATCAGTGCCGCGTTGATGACCGGGCGAAAGGCGACATTGTGCCGCGCAAGGTCGATCATCGTCCGATCCACCAGCTCCACCGCGACCGGGCCAAGCGTGACAATATGCTGCGTCATCGACATCGCTTGGTAGAACGTCGGGAAATTCACTACACCGAGTACCTTGTGCTTGGGCAGCGGTGAGAGCTTCAATTCGAGCGCCTCAAAAAACGCCAACGTACCCTCAGACCCGACGAGTAGGTGTGCAAGGTTCGGTTTCGTCGTGTTGTACCGGAGTGGATCTTGGGGGTTAAAAATATCGAGGTTATAGCCAGCAACACGACGGAGCAAGGGCGGAAAGCGCGCTGCGATTTCTGCCTGCTCTCGGTAACAAATTGCCTGAACCCCCTCAACGATTTCTCGAAAACGCGCATTCACGCCAACCTGAGGTGAATCATCAAAGCGCGCCCGTGTTCCATCCGGCAGCATCGCATGGATAGCCGCGACGTTATGCACCATATTCCCGTAATGAATGGAACGCGACCCACATGAGTTGTTTCCAGCCATCCCACCAAGCGTGGCTTGAGCCGATGTTGAGACATCCACGGGATACCAAAGCCCCGTCGGTCGGAGCTGGGTATTGAGCGCATCAAGCGCGATACCTGGCTCGACGAGCGCTCGTTGAGTGTCCGCACTGAATGACAACAGGGCGTTGCAATGCTTAGAAGTGTCAACCACGACTGCCGCACCGACTGTCTGACCGCATTGTGACGTTCCACCGCCGCGCGACAGTACGGGCACCCCATGCATTGTAGTAATCTCGATTGCTACCCGAGCGGCCTCAATTGAGCGTGGCACAACAACGCCGACCGGCGTAATCTGATAGATAGAAGCATCTGTGGCATACCGCCCACGGCTCGCTGCATCAAACAGCACTTCCGCATCGCATTGTCTGCGGAGGACAGTCGCAAGTGCGCGTGCGTCCTTGATGGCAGCTTTTTGCCGCGATTGAGTTAGAGAATTGTTTGACATGTGTTAAGTGCTGAATGAGCGTTTATCGAATAGCATATCGAATAAAACTAGGATACGGAGAAATTTCAATGACTACAAAGAACGCTCCTCATCGCGCCGGTCGGCATTTCTTGCATATCCCCGGCCCGACACCGGTGCCTGATCGGATTCTTCGCGCGATTGACCAGCAAGTCATTGACCACCGTGGCCCAGAATTTCAGGTACTTGCAAAGTCAGTCCTGAGTGGCATCAAAACCATTTTCAAAACAACCCAGCCAGTCTTGATTTACCCCGCTTCAGGGACAGGCGCATGGGAAAGCGCACTGGTCAATACGATGTCTCCCGGCGATCATGTGCTGATGGTCGAAACAGGGCAATTTGCATCGCTATGGCACAAGATGGCAATCAAGCTCGGGCTCGTCCCGCACCTCATCGAAACTGATTGGCGTTCGGGCGTCGATGCTTCGGTGATCGAAGCCAAGCTCGACGCAGACGCGAGCCATACGATCAAGGCCGTTTGCGTGGTGCATAGCGAGACATCGACTGGCGTGTTATCCAATATTGCTGCGGTGCGTCATGCAATGAACCGTGCGAATCATCCTGCCCTGCTGATGGTCGACACGATTTCCTCCCTGGGTTCGGCTGACTATCGGCACGACGAGTGGGGCGTTGATGTCACCATTGGTGGCTCCCAAAAAGGCTTAATGCTGCCGCCGGGACTCTCGTTTAACGCCATATCAACAAAAGCCTTAGAAGCCAGCCAATCGGCTAAATTGCCTCGCGCATTTTGGAGCTGGACAGAAATGTTGGCGTCCAACGAGACGGGATTTTTTCCCTACACCCCCGCCACCAACCTCCTTTACGGACTCCAAGAAGCGATTACGATCCTCAATGAAGAAGGACTCGATAACGTTTTTGCCCGCCACATTCGGCATGGCGAAGCCGCGCGGCGTGCGGTGGCTGCATGGGGGTTGACGCTGCAATGCGTCAACCCGGCCGAATATTCCCCAGTGTTGACCACTGTGCAAGTTCCTGCGGGCTGCGATGCCGATCACCTCAGAGAAGTCACACTACGTCATTTCGACCTATCTTTGGGCATGGGGCTTGCCCGCCTGAAAGGCAAAGTATTCCGAATTGGTCACCTTGGAGACTGTAACGACCTTTCCCTGATGGCCGCATTAACCGGTGTTGAGATGGGGCTAGCGCTAGCTGGCATTCCATACAAACAAGGTGGGGTCGATGCCGCAATGGCCTATCTGGTCGAATCGGCAAGCAACTCCTCTACCAAGGCCGGCGTCACAATAGCAGCTTAAGTTTCTGTTTCATAAAACGTCCCAACCTAGGGACTTCACATCACTGGAGGATTCATGAATCGTCGCGAAACACTTAAGGCGCTCGCTGCCGTTGGCGCCGCGTCAACGCTACCCTTTGGCCAGAACACATTTGCGCAAGCCGGCTACCCTAACAAACCAGTCCGGCTGATTAACCCATTCCCCGCAGGCGGCGGTACCGATGTGTTTGCGCGTCCCTACGCGGTGAAGATGGGAAATGTATTGGGGCAGGCGATCATCGTTGAAAACATGGGGGGTGGGGGTGGTACGGTCGGCGCGGCGGCGGCGGCAAAAGCAACACCAGACGGCTACACGTTTTTTGTTGGCGCGATCCACCATTCAATCGCCGAATCGTTGTACCTAAATAAACCCTACAAGTTGGAGCAGGATTTCATTCCAATCACGGTGCTCGCCTACGTGCCAAACGTACTCGTCGTGAACCCAAAGACCGGCTTCAAGACCGAGGCTGACCTAAAGAAATTTGCAAAAGCCAATCCGGGAAAACTCAACTTTGGCTCCGCTGGCAGCGGTGCATCACACCACCTCGCCGGCGAGTTGTACAAACGTAATGCCGGTGTGGATATGGTGCACGTGCCATACAAGGGCATCGGCCCGATGATGACCGACCTGCTCGGTGGAACGGTCGAACTGTCCTTTGACGGCTTGGCATCTTCTTCAGCTCAAATCAAAGCGGGTAAGTTGACGCCACTCGCCGTCACATCCGCAACCCGTTCACCGCTGCTACCCGATGTCCCAACGATGGTTGAATTGGGTTACAAAGATTTCGTGATGACAACGTGGTACGCGGTTTGGGCCATCAAGGGCACACCGCAACCGATCGTCGACCGCCTCTACAACGATACGATTAAAGTACTCGCAGACCCTGAAATCAAGAAGGCGTGGGAAGCTGCTGGTGCAACGGCTGGCGGCCAATCGTCTAAGGAGTTCGCGACATTTATCGCAAGCGAAATTGCCAAATGGGGCAAGGTGGTGAAAGACGCCAACATCAAGATCGACGGCTAAACAAACACGAGCGCGTATCAACAAAAACGCCGGCTGAGTAGTCGGCGTTTTTTTATACCCCATTAGTCATAGCAGATTCGCTACTGCCCGTAGCGAAAAACGTCGGGCTTACCGAGCGCCGGAATCAGCTCAACAATGCCGCCGGCAAAAATCTCAACCGCGAGCGCCGCCAACAGCAATCCCATGATCCGGGTTGCGACGTTGACGGTGGTCATGCTCATATAACCGCCGACGCGTGTGGCGATGCGTAAAGCGGCCCATGTCACCAGTGCAATCGCCACGGCGATCAGACACACCGCGCTCACATGCAGCACTGATTTGCTCTGGGAAGAGTAGATCACCATCGTTGACATCGCGCCTGGCCCGGCCAGCAGTGGAATACCCAAAGGAACAACCGCAATAGATGCTTTGGCAGTCGCCTCTTCGGCCTCCTCTGGCGTCTGTTTCACCCTAGACGGAGCGGCCTGCATCATCGCCATTGCGTTGAGCATGATCAAAATCGCGCCGCCGACTTTGAAACTGGCAATCGAGATTCCAAACACCTCCAGGACGCGCTCGCCTAACAGCGCTGACACCAAGAGCACCACGCCAACAGTCTGCGCCGCCACGCGTGCGATGACTTTGCTTTCAATCGGTGAATTGGACGCCGTCATCGCAACAAAAATCGGAATGATACCGAGCGGATTGACGATCACCAGCATCGCTACAAAAATCTTTACATAGGATGCCAACGAGGGCAATACCTCAAACATTGACCGCTAATCCTTGGCCGTACCGGACAGACTTCCGCGCATTTTTAGCTGATCGTGCAAATACTCATGCAAGCCCTCGCAACCAGCTTCAATCAGATCTAGTGCCAATTCAAAATCTTCAGGTTTACCTTGATAGGGATCTGGCACCTCATACTCATCGTCCTCGCCACCATAATCCAAAAGAAGCTCAATTTTGTTCTGAAGGCGTGTGGGGCAGATGGACTTCAGATGACGACGATTTAGCGCATCCATCGCGATGACGTAGTCAAATCGCTCAAAGTCAGTGGGGCTCACCGCGCGAGCGCGTAACGGCGTCAAATCGTAGCCACGCTTCTTTGCGTGTTCGATCGCACGCGGATCGGGGGGCGACCCCTCGTGATATCCATGCGTTCCCGCCGAATCAATATCCACTAAACCTGCAATCGGGCCTGCCGCCACCATCTTGCGGAAGACGCCCTCTGCTGTGGGGGAGCGGCAAATATTTGCCATGCAAACAAATAGGACTTTCATGCAGCACTACTTTCCGATCCACCGAGGACAAGCATCTTATGCCGCATCATACGCAGCTCATCACGAAGCTTGGCCGCTTTTTCAAACTCTAAGTTTCTTGCAGCCTCAAGCATCTCACGTTCCAGTCGTTTGATTGTCAATTCCATCTGCTTCTCGCTCAGGACATCATATTTTTTTCGATCCTGCGCCGCTATTTTCTCCGCGCGCATTTCATCCAAGTCGTATACGCCGTCGATCATGTCCTTGATCTTCTTATTTACCGACCGCGGCGTTATATTGTTTTCCAGATTGTGCGCAATCTGTTTTGCGCGGCGTCTGTTTGTTTCGTCAATGGCTCTTTTCATTGAATCCGTTTCACGATCGCCATACAAAATCGCCATTCCATGCACATGCCGCGCTGCGCGACCGATGGTCTGGATTAACGAACGTGTACTACGCAAAAAACCTTCCTTATCCGCATCAAGAATTGCCACCAGCGAGACTTCCGGAATATCCAGCCCCTCCCGCAACAAATTAATACCGACCAACACATCAAACAGTCCGGCGCGCAGATCGCGAATTATCTCGACGCGCTCGACAGTATCAATGTCGGAGTGCAGATAACGCACTTTAATGCCATGCTCGGACAAAAAATCCGTCAAATCCTCGGCCATCCGTTTGGTGAGCGTCGTGACCAGAACGCGCTCACCCACCAACACGCGCTTATTGATTTCCGACAGCACGTCGTCGACCTGTGTTGACGCAGGCCGGACCGAGAGTGTTGGGTCAACCAAACCAGTAGGACGGACCAACTGTTCAACCACCTGCGACGTATGCGCCGCTTCATAGTCGGCGGGCGTTGCCGAGACAAACACCGTTTGCCGCATCATCGCTTCAAATTCATCGAACATGAGCGGGCGGTTGTCCATCGCCGATGGCAAGCGAAATCCATATCCCACCAAGTTCTCTTTGCGCGCACGATCACCTTTGTACATACCGCCAATCTGAGGAATCGTGACATGGCTCTCGTCGATAATCATCAATGCGTCTTTTGGTAGATAGTCGACCAGTGTTGGCGGAGGCGAACCCGGTGGCCGACCCGTCAGGTGGCGCGAGTAGTTTTCGATGCCCTTGCAAAAGCCAATCTCATTGAGCATTTCGAGATCAAAGGTTGTTCGTTGCTGGATACGCTGCGCCTCTAGTAACTTGCCTTCTTTCTGAAAATAGTCAATGCGCTCGCGGAGTTCGGCTTTGATCCCCTCAATTGCGCCGAGAGTGCTCGCACGCGTTGTTACATAATGACTCTTCGCATAGACGGTATATCGCGGGACGGTTTGAATAATGTGTCCCGTTAATGGGTCGAACAACGACAGCGATTCAATCTCTTCGTCGAACATTGAGATGCGAAGTGCATGCTCGTTACTTTCTGCTGGATGTACATCTAAAGTGTCGCCTCGAACGCGAAATGTACCCCGCTTAAAATCCAGCTCGGCGCGCGAATACTGCATTGCAATCAGTTGGCGAATCAAATCTTGTTGATGAACTTTGTCGCCGGATCGAACCAGCATCCGCATCTCGTAATAGTCTGACGGATCGCCGATGCCGTAAATGCACGAAACCGTGGCAACGATGACAGCGTCAGGCCGCTCTAAAAGTGACTTGGTGGCCGAGAGCCGCATTTGCTCAATATGCTCGTTGATCGACGAATCTTTCTCGATGAACAAATCGCGCGAAGGCACATATGCCTCGGGCTGATAGTAGTCGTAGTAAGAAACGAAATACTCGACTGCGTTCTCTGGAAAGAACTCTTTCATCTCTGCATATAGTTGCGCCGCAAGTGTCTTATTCGGCGCCATCACTAACGCGGGGCGCCCAAGTCTGGCAATGACATTTGCCATGGTGTAAGTTTTGCCAGAACCCGTTACGCCGAGCAATGTCTGGAAGGCAAGACCGTCGGTAATCCCCTCAACCAGCTTCTCAATGGCCTGCGGCTGATCGCCCGCAGGCGGAAACGGTTGGTTAAGCTGATAGGGCGAGTTCGGGAAGGTGATAATCGGCATTTGCTAATTTTACCAGCGGCACCAGCAGCGCCCGCCTCGCCGTTACTCGTCTGTCGGATCAACGACGACATACCCTTTGGCACGCAGCTTGGCGAGATAGCCTGTTTTGCTCACGACATCGCCTAGCGGCAACACCGCAACCGTCACGGCGTTTGTCGCGATTGACTTTTCCACTTGCGCGATCCAAGCGGTTTCGATTTTCGCGGCGACGTTGGTCATGCCAAGCTTTTGCGTGAAGGCCGCGTTTTGGATTGCGCTGGTACACGCTTCGCGCTGATCCTGCCACGGTAGTCCACGCAATACGTCGATATCCCCGCGTGCCCATGCATTGGCACGTTTGCGCATCACCCCCAGCTCGGATTCGATGCGGTCAATCGTTTTGGTAAAACAATCGATATCTTCGAGCCGGGTTTTGTTCAGATCGCGTATTGCATCGCGGGCATTGACCAGCGGCGCTTCAAACACCACTCGTGTGACCTTCACCTTGTTGCGCTTTGCCTCGCCTTCCACCGTCTTCCAAACCGGGCTGGACGTTACCATGCCATTCTTCTTGATCGCCTGACGGTAAAGTTCTAGCGCGGCAAAAATCGGCCGCCAGCGCTCGATATCTTGCGATTCGTCGTCCGTGTTGTTCTCAAAAATATATTTGTCGCGCAGCACCAACCAGCGTGCGTAAGTGTCTGCTGGGATCAGGTCTTTTAATCGTGCGCCATCGGGGTTCTTTCTTCCCTCCATGGCCATTGGCAGCACGGGCAATAGCGAGAGGGTTTGCAGAAACCCCATGGTTTTGGTGCTCACCGAGATCGACGGCGCACTTAACACCTCTTGAGCGCCAGCAACCACTTCCTTGATGCCTTTGGCGCGCCACTTCATGTTTTGCGGAACCGGCGTATGGGTGGCAATGACCCAAAGCGTATTGTTGCCCTTTGATATTTTCCACATCCCCGGGCCGGGCTGCTCGCCGACCACCATCAGCTCCTCGGCCAGAGGCGCGATGGTTGCGTTCGACGTATCGGTTTGCGCCTGACTCACAGGGGCGCATAACAAATTGGCGGCGATGGCGAAAGTGGCAAGGCCGCGCATTGGGATAAGACTAGGGCTTAGAAGCTTAGGCATACGTTGTATCCAGAATGGTGGGATGCTAAATCATGTAGCGACGAAAGACTAACCCCAAATTTGCCGGGCGCACGCTCAGGCGTTAAGTCCGTTGCGACGAAATGCAGATAGCTCAGACGAGCGTGTGACGCGCAAACTTAACACCAGTAGCGTGGCTTGAGCGGATGAAGAGCCGCACGGCCATTTTTTCTGCGTCGTTCGCAGCCAGAACGAACCTGCCCATTTCACAGGGTTGCGTGTTCGTAGTTTCGCACCGCATCGGTCATATTGGGAGCAAGGTCGAATGCGTACAGGGTTTGGGCTTCGCCTATAATTTCAGTGCATCGCAACAATGCGGTTAACTTCCGAGCCCCGTCATGCAACTTGCCTCCCGCCTCTCACGCGTCAAACCTTCCGCCACAATCGCCATCTCCGCTAAAGCGGCCGCACTTAAAGCGGCCGGAAAGAGCGTTATTGCACTTTCATTTGGGGAACCAGACTTCGATACTCCCCAGAACATCAAAGATGCGGCCATTAAGGCGATCCAAGCTGGTGACACCAAGTACACAGCCGTGGACGGTACGCCAAAACTCAAAGAAGCCATCGTTGCAAAGTTCAAGCGGGAAAATGGCTTGACCTACACCACCAAACAAATTTCGGTTGGCACGGGTGGCAAGCAGGTGCTGTACAACGCATTTATGGCCACACTGTCGGAAGGCGATGAAGTCATCATCCCCGCGCCATACTGGGTCTCATATCCAGAGATGGTGCTGCTTGCCGAAGGTACGCCCGTCATCGTCCAATGCGCGGCCGAAAATCGCTTCAAGCTCAATGCGGCTGATCTCGAACGTGCAATCACACCGAAGACTAAATGGGTGCTGCTCAATTCGCCGTCTAATCCGTCCGGGGCGGCGTATACACGCACCGAGTTAAAAGCGATTACGGAGGTATTGGTACGTCATCCTCACGTATGGTTGTTGACCGACGATATGTATGAACATCTTGTGTACGACGATTTCGAGTTCACCACGCCCGCGCAGATTGAGCCGAGCTTGTACGACCGCACGCTAACCATGAATGGTGTGTCAAAGGCCTATTGCATGACTGGCTGGCGAATCGGCTATGCCGGTGGCCCAGAAAAGCTGATCAAGGCAATGGGCGATATCCAGTCACAATCCACGTCTAATCCCTCCTCGATTGGTCAAGCCGCTGCGGTGGAAGCCCTGAACGGCCCACAAGACTTCATTCCCCAGAACAACGCCGAATTCAAGAAGCGCCGCGACCTGGTTGTCAAAATGCTGAACGAGACAAAAGGTCTCTCCTGTCACACCCCTGAGGGCGCGTTCTACGTTTACCCAAGTTGCGCCGGGCTGATCGGTGCCACGGCACCAAGCGGTGCCGTGATCAAAAACGACGAGGACGTCGTCAACTACTTGCTCGAATCTGAGGGAGTGGCCGTGGTCCACGGCGCGGCGTTTGGGCTGTCGCCACATTTTCGGGTGTCCTACGCCACATCGACTGACGTGCTTGAAGAGGCCTGTCGACGCATCCAGCGGGCGTGTCGTGCGCTGAGTTTTCCCAACGACTCTGCTGCAAGGTAAACCCTAGTATCCACGGGCGTTTCAACGTAAAAATGGCTTGAAACGCCCGTCCCTTCTAGCCCCAACACTTCGGGAAACTTCTAAAAACCGTCACGAGCGGGTGAAGTTCGTGCCGACGGGTTTGGCAAACACGGGACACGTACCCAGTGTACGGCGAGCACCGCAGGCGCGAAATTCGCCCACGCAGCAGGTTTATAGAAGTGCCCTTCGGGGCGTGCCCGAGAGTGAATCCCGCCCACCTCCGACGCAAAAGAGGAGCGGCCTAAATTGGTTTTTCCAATCGTCCGGAGGTGCGCGCCGACGCAACGTGCGCCGAGGCAGCGGGTGAGCTGTGCAGTGTTCAGTCGAAGATTTTGTGAAATTGAACCGCATTCACAACACCTGTAAACGAGCCTGAAATGGCTTGCACCCTATAATGTTGCATTCATTTTTACCGAGAGTATGGAATATGAGCGCCGTTCAAAAAGAAGCCAGCCCGAGCAGCACAAACTCGGTGATCGCCGACGTGACACGCGCCATCCACGCGACAGATTCCGCCGAGAAACACACGCTCACCGAAACGGTCGTCGAAACCTATCTATCGGATATTGACGACACTGATTTGATCGAGCGCCCGGCTGCTGAATGGGCCACCATTGTTCAAAATCACCTGATGTTCGCCCAAGATTTTCAGTCAGGTGCGCCCAAAATGCGTATCTTCACGCCTCAAGTACGCGAGCAAGGTAGCAAAGCCTCCTCGACAGTCATTGAATTTATCAATGACGACATGCCATTTTTGGTCGATTCCATCGCCATGGAGATCAACCGTCAAGGTCTCTCTATCCGACAAATTGCGCATCCGTTGTTCGCGGTTTCGCGCGATCCGCATGGGACCTTAACGACCATCAGTCCGCCGATTGCGGGTCAGAAGCTCGAGTCGTGGATACACATTGAAATCGAACGATTGACCGACCCGAAGCGGATCAAAGCGCTGGGAGACGGTCTCGTTGCCATCCTCGCTGACGTGAGAGCCGCCGTCGAGGACTGGGCCAAGATGAAGTCGAAGGTGCAAGAAGTGCTGACCAATCTTGGGGGGGCAGCAAAAGTCGTATCGCTTGAAGAGCTGGATGAGGCGCGCGCCTTTTTGCAATGGGTGGCTGGCAATCACTTCACATTTCTTGGCTATCGCGACTATGAGCTCGTGACCCAACACGGTAAGGATGTGCTCAAGATCGTTGCAAACTCTGGTTTAGGCGTATTGCGCGAACCAAAACTCGGCGGCGTCTCTGCGAGTTTTAATGAGCTACCCGACCATCTAAAAAGGCTTGCGCGCAGCCCACAGTTGCTCGTGCTAACCAAGGCAAATACTCGCGCCACCGTACACCGCTCCGGTTATCTCGACTACATCGGTATCAAACGCTTTGACGCCGATGGCCAAGTCGTCGGCGAGCGTCGATTCATCGGCTTGTACACTTCGAGCGGCTACCACGGAGACCCTACCGGTATTCCTCTGCTCCGGCAAAAGATCTCCAAGGTGATGGCGCAAGCCGGCTATCCAGAAGGTAGCCATGCTGGAAAAAACCTGCTGTCTATTCTCGACGACTACCCGCGAGATGAACTGTTTCAAATCGCCGACGATGAGTTGTTCGACACGGCGATGGGCATCCTTCGCCTTGGCGAGCGCGCACGCACGAAGCTGTTCATTCGCCGAGATCTTTACGCACGTTTCTATTCCTGCCTAATCTTCCTGCCGCGAGAAAACTACAACACAGAGATTCGCGTGAAGCTCCAGGAACTCCTGAAGCGGCGCTTAAACGGAACCTCGGCGGAGTTCAATGTTCAACTCACCGAGTCCGTACTCGCCCGCATTCACATGCTCATTCGGACAAACCCCGGCAGCGTTAGCGAACTTGACACGAACGCCCTAGAAACCGAGATCATTGCACTCACCCGCCGTTGGGAAGAAGGCGTGTTCGCCGACGTGGCAAAGGCGCTAGGCGAAGACGCCGCTAATGCCGCTCGACATGAATTCGTACTGCCCTTCCCGGTCGCTTATCGCGAAGACACCAGCCCATCGCAGGCAATCGATGACTTCAATGCGTCGCGGAATCTGACCAAAGAGGCGCCATTAAATGTGACGCTCTACGCGAGCGAGGATGGCGCACACGAGCTTCGCTTCCGCGCCTACCACCTCGAATCTCCAATCACGCTGTCAAAAGCATTACCGATGCTGGAGAACATGGGCGTGAAGGTGGCCAACGAGAGATCGTACACAATCGAACGCAACGACCACCCCGCCATTCACATCCACGAGTATGCGTTGACGCATAACCTCCCGGTACTGGACATTGTCGGCGCTACAGCGAAGTTTGAGGCGACATTCTTGCGCGCGTGGGCCAAGACGATCGAGAACGATGGTTTTAATCGTCTGACACTCGTCGCGCAGTTGGCCGCCGAAGATGTTTTGGTTCTTCGAACATACGCCAAGTACCTGAAACAGACCGGATTCACCTATAGCCAGAGCTATCTTGAACAAACGCTCTCGACCCACCCTAACATCACACGCAGCCTGGTCGCGCTATTTCACATCCGCTTTAACCCGGCACAGGAAGGCGACCGCAGCAAGCGCATTGCCGCAATGGCGGCCGAGATTGATACGGCATTAGATGGCGTTTCCAATGCCGATGAGGACCGCATCCTGCGGCGCTTTCTGGCGGTCATTCAAGCCACTCTGCGAACCAACTTTCATCAGCACAAAGCTTACCTCTCAATCAAATTAGAGTGTGCCAGCGTTCCCGAATTGCCGGAGCCTAAGCCGCTCTACGAAATCTTTGTCTATAGCCCGCGCGTCGAGGGTATTCACCTGCGCGGTGGCAAGGTCGCTCGGGGCGGCTTGCGCTGGTCGGATCGCCCAGAAGATTTCCGAACAGAAGTACTTGGGCTCGTTAAGGCGCAAATGGTCAAGAATGCTGTCATCGTGCCGGTTGGCTCGAAAGGCGGGTTTGTCCTCAAAGCGGCACCACCATCTAACGACCGTGAAGCCTATCTCAAGGAGGGTATCGAATGTTACAAAACCTTCTTGCGTGGCCTGCTGGACATCACCGACAACTTGGTCAAAGGCAAGGTTGTCGCGCCGCGTAATGTTGTGCGACACGATGCGGACGACCCCTATCTTGTGGTTGCCGCAGACAAAGGTACGGCAACCTTTTCTGACTACGCCAATGCTATCTCCGCCGAATACGGCCACTGGCTTGGCGATGCGTTTGCATCCGGTGGTTCGGCCGGATACGACCACAAAAAAATGGGGATCACCGCGAAAGGCGCGTGGGAGAGTGTAAAACGCCACTTCCGCGAAATCGGTGTCAACACACAAACCACCGACTTCACGGTGGTCGGTGTTGGTGATATGTCGGGCGACGTATTCGGTAACGGCATGTTGCTCTCCCGGCATATTCGATTGGTCGCTGCGTTTGACCACCGGCATATTTTTCTTGATCCAACTCCCGACGCAGCCAAGAGTTTTGCCGAGCGCGAGCGCATGTTTGGACTACCCCGCTCATCTTGGGAAGACTATGACAAGGCGATTATTTCCAAAGGTGGCGGTGTCCACGCGCGCGCTGCGAAGTCGATCGACCTCACCCCCGAAGTCAAACAAGTGCTTGGCATTGATGCCACGATTTTTGCGATGACGCCCGTGGAATTGATGCGTGCCATCCTCAAGGCACCAGTCGATCTGTTCTACAACGGTGGTATTGGCACGTACATCAAAGCCAGCCGCCAGTCGCACGGTGAGGTCGGTGACAAAGCAACCGATGCAATCCGCATCAACGGCGACCAACTGCGTTGCAAAGTCGTTGCCGAGGGCGGCAATCTCGGTGCCACGCAACTCGGCCGCGTCGAAGCGGCACTTGCCGGGGTGCGTATTTGTACTGATGCGATTGATAACTCGGCTGGTGTGGATTGTTCGGACCACGAGGTCAACATCAAGATTCTTCTAGGTGCGGCAGTCGATGGCGGATTGCTGAAGCCTGACGAGCGTGAGCCGCTTCTTGCAGCAATGACCGACGAAGTAGGCAAGTTGGTTCTGAAGGACAATTACTATCAGACCCAATCGTTGTCTGTATCCGGTGTGCGCGCTGACAAAATGCTCGATGCACAAGCGCGTTTTATGCGTCATCAAGAAAAAGCGGGGCGTCTAAATCGCGCAGTAGAGTTCCTCCCGAACGATGACGCCCTCGCCGAACGCCGAGAGACGAAGCTCGGTCTCACCGCACCAGAACGCGCCGTCTTGCTCGCCTATAGCAAGATGGAATTGTTTGACGATTTGCTCGCTTCAGATTTGGTGGATGATCCTTATGTCGCTCAGGCGCTCGTCTCCTACTTTCCGACACCCCTCCAAGTGCGCTTCAAAGGCATCATGCAAGCGCATCCACTGAAACGCGAGATCATCGCCACAGACGTTGCAAATTCAACCATCAACCGCACTGGCAGCGTGTTTGTACATCGAATGTGCGAGGAAGCCGGTGCCACGGCACCTGAGGTCGTACGTGCGTACATTCTCAGTCGTGATGTATTGGGACTCAACGCTATCTGGCAGCAAATTGACCACTTGGATAACGTCGTGTCGGCCGCCACCCAAAACGCGATGCTGATTGAAGTCGGTAGATTGGTGCTGCGTTCTACGCTGTGGTTCCTGCGTCGGCGCGGCGAGCGTATGCCGATCACCGATGTATTGGCCTTCTTTGCGCCGGGGGTTGCTTCTGTGGGCGGTCAACTCGAGACCTTGCTCGCAACCGAAGACGCCACAACATCGCAAAACAAACGTGACAGTCTCGTTGCAGAAGGCGTGCCGCGCGAATTGGCCAACGCCATCGCCCATACCGACGCCATGTACTCGCTGTTAGACATCGTCGAGGCCTCAAGCGAGTTGAAACGACCTGTGACTGTGGCGGCGGCAGTTTACTTCACACTGGCGGGCAAGTTATCGCTCAACTGGGTGGCCGCGCAAGTTGGTAAGCTACCAACGGACTCTCATTGGCAGGCGATGGCCAGGGCGTCAATGCGGGATGATTTAGCCAATCTGCAACGCCAGCTCACCGAGAGCGTACTGCAACTGTCGCCTGACGCGAATTCGCTCGAAGGCGCGCAGCAGGCGCTCACGGTTTGGGAGACGCACCACGCGAAAGCGCTCGCGCACATGTACGAGGTCATGGATGATCTTAAGACGGCACGCGATACCGATCTCGCCATGTTGTCGGTGCTGCTGCGGGAACTTCGTGTGCTCGCCTGAGATCGCGCTCAGATGAAGAAGTCGCAAACACAAACCATTTTGGCCGCCATCGCATTGTTTTGTTTTGCGCTGCTGGTGTACGCGTTCTACCTGCAACACGGGCCGGAAAAGCAGCAGCCCTGCCCACTTTGTATTCTGCAACGCTACGCATACTTTCTGCTTGGGGTGGCCGCACTGGTTGGTGCCATTTTGCCCAGGCGTGCCATTTTGTGGATTGCCACCTTCATCGCGGCGGGCGGCGGTGGTTTGGCCTTGTGGCAGGTTCTCAAGGGGGGCAGCATGACCTCGTGTCAGCGCGACCCCATCGGCATTTTTGTCAATCAGTTGCCGATGGCGGATTGGTGGCCGGAGTATCTATTTGCCAATGGTGGCTGCTCAGACAGATTCTTTACACTTGGCCTACCGGTGTCAGTTTGGTCACTGGTGTGTTTCGCAGGCGTCACCGCTGGGCTTACCTGCTTGGCGATAAAGATGCATCCGCCCCGATAACGAGCGTCAATACCGCTAGGGTGCAGACGGCTGCATTGCCATCGCTATGCCGCGACGCGCTGGAAACTTGCCCGTCCACTTGCCCCCGAATCGGACGCGCCAATGCCAATGGCTCCATCTGTTTTATCGATCTCGCGCACGTAGAAACCGCATCCTAACAGCCAGCCATTATCTAAGGGGACGATCCATGAAGATTTTGGTTGGATCGCGCCGGTTAGCGGATTCGTGATTGCGTAGTTGGCCCAGCCCCCTCCCTGATCGGCCGCCTGACGAGCGCCTTCGAGCAGGATGCGGCCTTGCACCTGCCCTGCGATATCGTAGACGTTCTTGCCAATTTTTTCCTTCGCTGGACCGGAGAGACGGAAGACCCCATCGCGGTTAAAACTAAACAAATACAGATCACGATCAATGAACTTACCTGTCGCATCTTGGAAATCAAGTATCGCGCCAGACCATCCAAGGTCAGCAATGTGCTTGGCAGCACGCTCGACTAATGCCTTCGCCTCGGCGGCTGTACCCTGACGGACTCGAAATGATTTCACCGAGTTCTCAAGCGCACTTGCACGATCAAGCAGACGATATGCGCGCTCGGATGTGTGGGTGACCAAGTCTCCGTTCTGTTGGGCGAGTTCGTCGAGGCTACCGATAGATTGGACAACCTGTTCGAGCGAAACGCTTTGATCCATGCTGCCTGCAGCGATCTTTTGAAGTCCAATACTCGCGTTTTGAATACCACCGAGCATGTCATCTACCCCTCGCCTGACACCGCTCAAATCGCCGACCGCCCGGTCAACATTATCGGCAGAGGTTTGGATAAGTTTGCGGATAGCAGACGCTTCGCCCTGACAGCGCTGCGCGAGTTGGCGAACCTCAAATGCGACGACTGCAAATCCTCTGCCGTGATCGCCCGCTCGAGAAGCCTCCACTGACGCATTGAGCGCGAGAATGTTAGTCTGAAAGGCAATACTGTCAATGGCACCCAAAATATCATTCATTCGACGCGAGGTTTGCTGTAACTCTTCCATACCCGTTGAGAGTGCATCAATCGACTTGCGATTTGTCCCGGCCGTACTGACCAAAGAGTGAGCGAGGTCGCTGGCATGCGAGGCGGCAGCGGCATTTTGTGCCACCATTTCCGATACAGAGCGGATACTCGTTGCAGCTTCTTCTAAATTACGCGTCTGGCTTTGTGTACGATCAGAAAGTGACTGATTATCGTCAACCATCTTGCGACCAGTTGTACCGATCAACTCTGCATTGCTCCGGACTTCAGCAACTAATTCGGATAACTGGCTCACCATTCTTTCCAGCGTTTGCCCTGTCCGCGCAATTTCGTCGCGTCCCGCGATTTCAACCTTTACACTGAGGTCGCCAGTGGCAACGGTGGCCATCGCAGCGCTGAGGTTGGCCAATGAGTCTAGACTTGCTCGATAAAATCCTGCCAAGAAGTAGGTCAGCAAGCCAATCGTCAGAAAGCAAAATCCAAGTTTCGTCACCAGCAGCCTTTCGGCGTCGGCCACGCGTCCCTCAAGAATCGACTCCAGCCTGCGTGCGACTTGCGATCGAAAATCAAAAACTGCGCTAATTGAAGCCGTGCCAGCCGCAAAAAACGCCTTTGAATCGCCTGTTGGCGGATAGCTCGCGAATGCTTGTCTTGTCGCCGCAGACAGTGCTCTGGCATTTTGTTGGGCGCTAACCCATCGTTTAGGTACCTCCTCGCCCGTTCGTTTGAGCGCATCGAGTTTTAGCGAAATATCATCGGTCATTTGCTCAAGTTGAAATGCCAAATCAAGCAAGCTTATCGCTTCTGTTTCGCCCCCTTCTTGATGATTGAGTAGTCCCGCACCACGACCTCGTATGTGCGCCATCAGCTCAGCCCAGGGAATCACACGTTCGACCATCATGTCCATCAGCAAATAGCTTGGTGCCACATGATCCAGAAGCAAACCCGAAGATTCTGCTGATCGAAAAACAAAATGCCGCATTTGCTCAATCTCATCGCGATGCGCTGCGGAACTGTATTTGCGATCTGCGCCGTCGCGAATTTGAGCAAGTCTGCCAACTGAATCCTGACGCTTCCGCCACTCGCGTGCAAGGTCGTGCCCCAGCGTAGCATCAATCTCGTGTTCAGCAAAAGACATGGCGGCGACAAGTTTTGAGCGTGTCGCCGAAAGGTCTGGCTCGATACTTAGATTACCGGCGAGGAGGATATTCAACTGGTCTCGGTGTTCCTGTACTAAGGCGACCGCAGAAGTGATGGCCTCAACCGCACGGACGCCCTTGATTTCTGCTTTGGTCGTCGCAACATCAGCCCGCGTCACGCTGATCAAATATGCAGTTAGCGCCAATAATGGGAACAACAGCAAAAATCCCAGAAGAATCAATTTGGTACGCATACCAAAGCGCACAGCCACGGCCACCGCCGGTGACAATACGCTGCTTGGTAAGATTCGTTTCATCTGCTTCTCCCTCCAGTGACCTTGAATCCGGCACTGATAGACGGCCGATTTCCTTGCGTCATTATGGAAAAACTCAGCAATGTGAAAACTCTAAAAAATGCTGTGAACGGCGCACAATTTAATGATTTGCCGCCTTTATAGGACACATCAGCCGAAAAACTCTTTAATCAAAAAAGCTTCTAAGCCGGCTTGATCTTCCTTACGCGCAGACAGGGTCACCACTCTACCCAAGCGATGTGACTCCCAATTGAAATTGCCTTGGTAATGCTCGCGAATCAAGTCGATCATCCGACGCACAATCGCAAGTTCAACATTGCCACCAAGGCCTGCGTCAACTTCAATAAGCTGTTGTTTTGCATTCGCGCGATCATTGGTCCATCCGCGGAATGAAAATGCGGCATAGCGCGTGCCCTTGCTCTTGATTTGGAAAACCCCACTCGTACCATCGCGAGCTTGACCCAGTGTCTGTGCGTTTCGCTTAAATGCCGCCTCTGATTTCTCTCCTGCCGTCAGCTCGCGCTCTCCACGGCGCGCATCCGCGTTTTGCTGCGCGTAGTAATTTTCCTCAGCCTGACGCAGTGCCCGCCTTGCTTCCAATGCAGCCGAGAAATCCATCGGCGGTGACGATGGATCTTGCCGCGAAATTTCCGGTGGCGGATCTGGCGGCACGAATGCCGGCGGCATATTCGGTGAAGGCTTGTTGGCTGCAATGACTGTTCTTGGTGGAGTCTTGATTGCTGGCGCCGGTGCCGGAGGTGGTGCCCGATCGGTTGCCGGCGGCGGCGTCATCGTGACCTGAAGCGGCCCAGTGACAGGCGTTGCTGATTGCTCAAGCGTATGCTGCCAGCTTGGCAAAAACCGTATCAAAAGCGTGTGTGTCAGCAACGACAGCGCGACGACAAACGCCAAGCGCCGCAAGTGACGGCGCGGGTGCAGCCTAGGATCGCTTTCCCAGTCGGGATGAGTCTGCCGATCTTGCTGCGTATCCAACAATACATTGGCGAGCGCAGAAACGGATATTGCCTTGGAACGCATGCTGTCAATAGCCGTGAACGCGAGAAAACGGTGAGATCGGCGAGTCAGTAAGTTTGCCGAGCGAGAAACAAGTTTTAATGCCCCGAGAGTGGCGGCGCGCTCGAGCGCGCCGCTTGTTATGGTCTAAGTATAAATCAGCCATCTCCCTCACATCCGACCCGACATCGGACCTGACATCGCACTTCGTTCATGCTGGACATCCTTTAGAATAGTTTAGAAATAATCCAACAACACGCTTTGCCGCGGGAGGACCCTCGATGTTCCGTCGTAACCTTGATTCACAGCGCGCGAGATCACTTGTATACCTACTACTTGTGGCAAAAAATGGCTCGATACCCGCTCTTCGAACAGCATTGGGAACAGCACTAGTGGGAACTTCTAAAAGCCTACTGCGCGGGCGAATCTGTCAGTTCCGGTGCTCGCCGTACACTGGGTACGTGTCCGCTCCTCACTGCCAACTTCACCCGCTCTTGACGGTCTTTAGAAGTTCCCTAGGCGTTGCGCTGACGCTCGGACTCGTTGCCAGTGCGCACGCTGTGCCGCCACAAACGGTGCTGCATTGCGGAAAAGTTTTCGATGCAAACGCGCTCAAGCTCGACACAGAGCAATCGATCATTGTGGAAGGCAAGAAAATTACGCGGATTGAGTCTGGCTACGTCTCACCAGCGAACAGCCGTATCGTTAACCTAAAGAACCAAACCTGCCTCGCAGGACTAATTGATCTGCACGTACACCTCTCTTCGAGTATCGCGCCAAACTACGCCTCAGAAGCGTTTTCGTTTAACCCACCGGACTACGCCATTCGTGCCGTCGCCAACGCAGAAAAAACACTCATGGCCGGCTTCACCTCGGTTCGCGACCTCGGCAGCCCTCCCGGCGTCAGCGTCGCGCTCCGAAACGCAATCAATCAAGGAATTGTCAAAGGCCCTCGAATCCAAGCCGCAGGTGGCGTCTCGTCAACCGGCGGGCATGGCGATCCCACCAACGGGCTAAGAGCCGACCTGATGGCGACCGGCGGTGCCAATCTCGCTGATGGCCCGGATGACGCCCGCCGTATGGTTCGGCAACGTTACAAGGAAGGCTTCGATCTCATCAAGATCGCGACAACAGGCGGCGTCCTGTCACTGGCGAAGAGCGGCGACGCGCCATTACTGGCCGACGAAGAATTGGCGTCAATCGTAAAGACTGCAAAGGACTATTCCATGCCGGTGGTCACCCATGCGCATGGCGCTGAAGGGATGAAACGTGCTATCCGCGCCGGCGTCCAGACCATCGAGCATGGAACGTATATGGATGACGAAGCGATCAGCTTGATGAAACAAAACAACACATGGATGATCCCCACCATTTCCGCGGGCCGCTATGTTGCGGAAAAAGCAAAGATCGCAGGATTTTTTCCTGAAATCGTACGGCCCAAAGCGGCGACCATCGGCCCCTTGATTCAGGGCACTTTTGGCCGCGCCTACAAAGCGGGGGTCAAGATCGCCTTCGGTACAGACCAAGGTGTTGCGCCGCACGGCGAGAATGCGCGCGAATTCGAATACATGGTTGAGGGGGGAATGCCTCCACTTGAGGCGCTCCGTGCCGCAACATTGAACGGCGCGACGGTGATGGGAATGGCGAGCCTGCTTGGCAGCCTCGACGCCGGAAAACTAGCGGATATCGTAGCCGTTTCGGGCGACCCATCAAAAGATGTCAGCGTCATGAGCAAAATGGCATTTGTCATGAAAGACGGCACCATCTACAAAGCACCGTAATAAACAGCTAAGTGATTAGAGCGACCTATGGCAACTGAGAACGCATCCTACGTGTTGATTGGCATCATCGGCACGTATTTCGGCCTACTATTGGTGCTGGCCTGGTTCACGGCACGGCGAGCGACCAACGACACCTTCTTTATTGGCAACCGAAAGAGCAACTGGCTGTTGGTTGCCTTTGGAATGGTCGGCACGGCACTAAGCGGCGTTACCTTCATCAGCGTGCCCGGCACCGTTGGCAGCAATGGCTTTGGGTATCTTCAAGTAGTGATCGGCAACTGGATCGGCTTTATGCTGGTCGCCGCGATACTGTTGCCGCTCTACTACCGGCTACGCTTAACGTCAATCTACGATTACCTCGATCAGCGATTTGGCGTCACTGCGCATAAAACTGGCGCGGGATTTTTCATCTTGTCACGCACGCTCGGTGCCACGGCTCGCCTTTACCTCGTCGTCAATGTTCTGCACTTGTTGGTCGGCCAGCCAATCGGAATCCCGTTCTGGCTAACGACGGCAGTCATACTGCTGATGATCTGGCTCTACACCTTTCAGGGCGGCGTCAAGACTATCGTCTTCACCGACACGCTCCAGACCGCCTGCATGTTGGGAGGCCTCCTCATTTGCGTGTTCTTTTTGATGGACTTACTCAAGCTGGATTTGAGTAGTTTGGCATCAACCCTGGTGGCGACGGACGCCACCCGCGTTTGGAACACAGACCCGGCATCGGCTGGCTTTTGGCTGAAACAAATTGTCGGCGGGGCGTTTATCGCCATCGCGATGACAGGACTTGATCAAGAAATGATGCAGAAGAACATCAGTGTTCCCAACTTACGCGACTCACAGAAAAACATGGTGCTGTTCAGCCTTGTTTTGGTGCTTGTGAACCTCCTCTTTCTGATCCTCGGCGCCTTGCTCTATCTATTTGCGCAAGCCAAAGGTATTAGCGCCACCGGTGACCAGATTTTTCCGACAGTGGTGATGCAGTATTTTCCCCAGTGGGTGCAGATCATCTTCTTTATCGCGCTCATCTCCGCATTGTTTCCAAGCGCTGACGGTGCGCTAACGGCACTGACATCGTCGTTTTGTATCGACATCCTTGGCATTCGTAAACAAGACCTCAGCGAGGGGCATCAAACCAAGATTCGCCACACCACCCACGTTATCTTTGCGCTGATGTTTTTTGTGATTGTGATGATTTTTAAGTGGATCGACGACCGCTCCATCATCGACACAATTCTGAAAATTGCCGGCTACACCTATGGGCCGTTGCTCGGGTTGTTCGCTTTTGGGATGTTGACCAAACGCACGATCAACAACAACGTAGGCTTAGTCGGCGCAGCGTTTGTTGCCCCATTGATTTGCTGGATATTGCAACGCGAGTTAGCCAAAAATCCGGGCGGCTACCAAATAGGCATCGAGCTATTGCTGATCAATGGCGCGCTGACGTTTGTGTTGTTATGGATGATTTCGCAGCGGCCGCCAAGGCTTGTGGCGCCGCTACGCTGAGAAGGGAACTTGTCGAAACCGTCGCGAGCGGGCGAAGTTCGTGCCGACCGGTTTGGCAAACACGGGACACGTCCCCAGTGTACGGCGAGCACCGCAGGCGCGAAATTCGCCCACGCAGCAGGTTTATAGAAGTGCCCAGAACGCAAACTCGCCTATTGGCGGGCATCTTCAAGCAAAAATGTGCGTGACAGCGCTCGCTGCTTCGAAGTAGCTTGCTTCAGAGCGATTGCCCGATTGGCCGACCGGCAAACCAATTCGAACTCGATCAACTCGGAAAAGAAATTTTCCCCATCGCCACCGAGGGAATACCCCGCCGCGATCCAAATTCAGATTGACCGCCTGCAATGGTTTCGTTTGCCAGCACTGCAAACAAAACCGCCTCCTTTGCATCTCCTGAAATCGCTAACGCATCGGTCGTTAAAAAACGACAGGCAAGTAATTCTTGCAGCCACCCGACCAAAAGTGGGTTGTGCGCGCCACCACCAGAAAGATAGATGGTGAAATCCGATAGCGCGACGCCTGTACTGGCAACGGCATGATGAATCGCTTCAGCAATCGTCTCAGCACTAAATCGAGTCAACGTGGCGAGCGTATCGTTGGCAGAAACATTGATATCGCCGCAAGCGCGTTTAGCGTCATCAACGTAGGCACCACTAAACAACTCAGGCCCGGTTGTTTTCGGGAACGGCTGACTAAAAAATGGGTTTTCTTTGAGTGCCGCAAGTAAGGGTAAATGCACAATCCCCTGCTTCGCGAGCGCCGCATCTCGATCAAACGCTAGTTGTGGAAAATACTGGCGCGTGACGGCGTCGATTAAGGTGTTTCCAGGCCCGGTGTCGGTCACAAATACCTCCTCTGCGCGCATGGAGGCAGGCAGGTAGGTGAAATTGGCGATCCCGCCCATATTCAGCAAGATACGATTCTCACCACGCTTGCCAAACAAATAATAGTCGCCGTACACCGCAAGTGGCGCGCCCTCGCCGCCTGCTGCAAGGTGCTTTTGACGAAAATCCGATATCGTGGTGATGCCAGTTTTCACCGCCATATGACAGCCGTCGCCAATCTGCAAAGTGGCATTCGGAAATTTTGCTTGCCGGTGCAATGCCTTCGGCGCATGCATCACTGTTTGCCCGTGCGAGGCAATCGCATCAACACTGGTCGGTGCGATCTGCCAATGCTTAAGACAATCAAGCACTATCTGCGCGTGCAGGTTGCCGATCCATTCGTTCAGCATGGCTAAGTGCTGAAAATCAATCTCGCGTTTTGCGAACACTTTGCGAACTTCGTTCTTTGTATCGTCGGTGTAGTCGATCGTGGCAAAGTGTACTAGCGTGACCTCAGTCGTCTCCCCCGCGCCACTAATTTCACAAAGCGCGACATCGAGTCCATCAAGCGAAGTCCCGGACATCAAACCAATGATGCGACGACTCGGTTTATGAGCGATGTGGCAAAGCGTTTTGAGATTTTTATTCATAATAGGGTTCAACCTTGCGGCTCCTCGCTGGTCGCTAAGCGAACTTAGCACGATGGGTTTTCATCGCATTTTTAGTGCCATTTTTCGTACCATTTTTCGTACCATTTTTCGTACCATTTTTAGTACCACTTTAATACCAATTTCCTGAGCATTGCAAGCAATAAGTGAAGTAAGGTACCATACCACTTGCGAACCAGTTAACACTATTTCACGCGCCAGTTCCACCAACTCGCCTATCCAACATCCCTAAAAGAAAGGCAGCTTATGTCTCCGTTACACTCACTAAATCAGCCCATGTTCCGTCGGAAGTCAATGACGGCGGCCATCTTGGTTGCCCTTTCGCCATTAGCCCTTTCGCCGTTAGCGCTCGCCCCAGCGTATGCTCAAACCGCGCCTGCCGCATCCGCCAACCCCGCGACGCCCACAGGTGCCAAAAAGGGCGACGAAAAAGTCGAATCGATTGTCATTACCGGTACCCGCGTTCCCGCAGCAAGTCTTACTGAGACCAGCCCGGTCAGTCAATTCAACGCTGCCGATATCGCCATCGTGCGTGCGATTACGGTAGAAGATTTTTCGACCAAGCTGCCACAGCTCGCGGGAGGGGTGAACAGCACTTCCGCAGGTAGTGACGCGTTCGGTGCGCAAACGCTTGATTTGCGTAACCTCGGCCAAAGCCGCACTCTGGTATTGATTAACGGTACTCGTGCGGTACCGTTTAGTTTTCGTAATGCCGTCGATGTCAATTCGATTCCTGCACCGCTGATTCGACGCGTCGATGTCCTCACCGGTGGCGCTGCCGCTGTGTATGGTGCAGACGCGATTTCTGGGGTGGTCAATTTCATCATGAATGACCGCTTCCGCGGCCTGCAAACCTCGACCAACTATCGCGGTGCCAAAGGCGGCGGCTCGCAATACGGCGCGAACGTCACCTTCGGGTCTGAGTTCGCTGATCGCGGCAGTGTAGTGGGCTATGCGGAATACACTGAGCGCAAAGAGTTGTTGGCGGGTAAGCGCGATTGGGCGCTACTCAATCCGGGCTTGGTCGCGGGCAGTGGCGGTAACTTCACCGATGTCGCCAGCGGTCGGATTTTCTCGGTTGACGACGCCAATCGTTTCACGTTGACCCCGCAGACCACCGACTACACACCAGGCTACCTGTTGATCCAGCCGATGAAGCGCGTCAACGCTTCGACGTTTTTCAAATACGATTTCACTGATTCGATCCAAGGCTATGGTCGTGTGATGTATTCGAATGTCAAAACCACCGGCGCCCCACGTTCGGGGCAGGTGCCGGGTGTCGTGAACTCGGTGGTCGGCATCAATAGCAGCAATACCTTTATCCCCGCTGAGGCGCGTCCACTGCTGACGTTCGTCAATGGCGTGGCGCAGGTGCGCGTCAATCGCTCACTTGGCGAGCTCGGCGTGAAGACAGCGGAGAATGATCGCACCACATTCCAAGCGCAAGTCGGGTTGAAAGGGTCATTCACAGACGCAATCAGTTGGGATGTTTACGCACAAACAGGGACGTCGAAGGAGTCTATCGTCGTCAATGGTGACGGCGTGGCGGCGCGCTTCCCGACGCTGGTGAATACCATCGATATTTTTGGCCCCGGCGCGGATTTATCTGGTCTGGCACAGCAGTTCAAATATGGCGATCGCGAGCGAAAGCAAAATGTCATTGCCGCCAGTGTCTCCGGTGACAGCCGCGACATGTTTAAACTGCCCGCCGGCCCAATCGGCTTTGCCTTGGGTTCGGAGATCCGTCGCGAGACTGGCACCTTTGACTACAACGCGAATCTCGGTCAGTCGTTTAGCCAAGGTGTCGAGTCTGGCCCAGGTGTCCCGCCCTACTTCCGAGCACGCGAAGTTTACGGTGAGGTCTTGGTCCCACTCCTGAGCGATTTGCCGTTTATCAAAAGTCTCTCGATTGAAGGTGCGAAGCGTCGCTCGGCGTACACCAAATCGGTTGGTGCCGCAAATACTTACGACACCGACAAATTCGGCGCATCGTGGTCAATCAGCGATGACTTCCGCCTTCGCACCACACGTCAGAACGTCGTGCGTGAACCCAATTTCGGCGAATTTGCGAATCCGATTTTCTCGATTCCTTTTTCCAGCTTAGTCACCGTCGCGCGATTGCGCCCACGCTATGCGGGCGACCCATGCGTACTGGGTACGGGCAACGCGGAACAATGCCGCCGCTTTAATGCGCCGGCAGTAGGCTCATACAATTCACTCGACGCCGCGAATTTGCCAGGCGGCTACTTTTTTGGTGGCAACCCTGACATCCGTGCGGAAAAAGGCAAAACAAGCACTCTGGGTGCCGTGTTAACACCAACCTCGCTAAAAGATTTTTCTCTCGCGGTTGATTATTACCGGATCGAAATCAAAGACGCTGTCGGCCAGATTCAGCCAATTGATGCCTTAACAAGCTGCTATATCACCGACCCATCGGCTGGCAATCCGCTATGCCAAGCCGTCACGCGTAACCCCACCACCGGGCGCATTCAGGACGGCTTTCCGGTGGATCGTAATCTGGCCTTTATTAAGCAAGAAGGCTTCGATCTCGATCTGAGCTTCCGCCATCGCATGGTTGACGGGCTTCCCGGCAAAACACTCAAGTGGCAATACCAAGGTGCGTTCGTCCGCAAATATACGATCCAGCGCAATGCCGTGCTCGACCCGATCGATTGCAAAGGTACCTACGGTTCGCGCTGCTCGTCCGATGCGGTTTCACTCGTCGCACCGAGCTACCGCCATCGTGCATCGCTCACTTGGGAAGCCAACACGCTCACCGCGCAACTCGGCTGGAAACGCATCGGCAAGGTGAACGACAGCACCTTCGGCAGTACGGGCAGCATCAGCGCGCAGGATTATTTTGATCTGAACGTCTCGTGGCGCACGCCTGTCAAGGGCCTGAGCGTCAATGCTGGCATCGACAACATCAGTGATAAAAAACCGCCGACACCAACAAATCCGAGCACCTTCAATACCTTCGCCGACACCTACAATGTGCTTGGACGTAGCTGGGGATTTACAGCGACGTATAAATTCAATTGAAGTGCGGTTGAGCTTCCGCAGGCGATAAGGCGGCACACCAGAACGGCATCCATGAAAGTGGATGCCGTTTTTTTGGTCACACTTCATCGCCCTGCACCACTCGCGTGGCTGGCCTCCGCTTGCTATTCGGACACAAACCCATCGAGCGACGAGGAGTCTCATCCGCATGTAAGTGAAGGGATTGCTTCTGCCAACAATTCTGCCAACAAATTGGGCTCCCGCCGCCGCGGGAGCGGGGGGATGATTTGTTCGTGTTGAGTGGCCGAATCACCCGCGTGTCCTCGCACCCCCGCCACCGTTTGTCATTCCGACAGAGCCCTTCGGGCGACGAGGAATCTCATCCGCTTGCAAGTTGAGGGGTGGCTTCTGCCAACAATTCTGCCAACAAAATTGGGCTCCCGCCCGGCGCAGCCCTCGCCTCTGCTTGTCATTCCGACGCAAGCCCTTCGGGCGAGGAGGAATCTCATCCGCTTGTAATTTAAGGGATTGCTTCTGCCAACAATTCTGCCAACAAATTGGGCTCCCGCCCAGCGCATCCCTCGCCTCTGCTTGTCATTCCGACGCAAGCCCTTCGGGCGACGAGGAATCTCATCCGCTTGTAAGTTAAGGGATTGCTTCTGCCAACAATTCTGCCAACAAATTGGGCTCCCGCCGGCGCGGGAGCGGGGGGATGACTTGTTCGTGTTGAGTGGCCGAATCATCCGCGTGTCCTCGCACCCCCGCCACCGTTTGTCATTCCGACGCAAGCCCTTCGGGCGACGAGGAATCTCATCCGCTTGTAATTTGAGGGATTGCTTCTGCCAACAAAATTAGGCTCCCGCCCGGCGCAGCCATCGCCTCTGCTTGTCATTCCGACAGAGCCCTTCGGGCGACGAGGAATCTCATCCGTTTGTAAGTTGAGGGGTGGTTGCCTTCGCGAGTTAGCCAACAAAAATCTCCCTCAATCCCTCTTTAGAAAAGAGGGAAGCGCTTCGCACCGGCCGCGACAAGTAGCAAATATGGCGTCTCAAAAAACGTTCCGGAAGGTAGTGAGCCTACGCTGATGAGCCCACACCAATGGCAACCTCAAGGTTGATACCGTCAAAGCAGATCCCTCCGCTATGCTGCGCTCCGGTTGAAACGACAGCGTGACTGGTTGTGGCCGTTTTGTATCACCGGATCATCTCGGTCAGGCCAAAAATTGCTCGCCCACTCACCCACTTTCGAACACCCCGCATGAAATATGCAGACTAAGATCATTTGGCTGCTGTGGTTTGGTTATTTTTTGGCAACAACGCTTCGTGTCTTCGTTCTGTCACCTCTGCTAAGTAATGTTGCGTACTCAATAAATTGCGCTGTGTGTGTTCTTCTAACGCCGCTCAATCTCGACATCCAACCGCATTGATCTTAGATGGATACCAACATGACATCGATTACCCAACGCATATTGGCGCTCGTTCTTTTTGTTTTTGCGGCGCTCGCACATGGCGCTGCGTTTACACCTGGCAATATCGCGGTATATCGGGTTGGCAGTGGCAGCGGTTCACTAGTCAACACCGGGAATCCGGTGTTTATTGACGAATACACGCCGACGGGAACGCTTGTACAGTCGATCGCGATGCCGACAAGCGTGAGCGGGTCGAATAAGCGTTTGATCGCGAGCGGCACAGCGACCTCCGACGGATTGATTACGCGATCTCTAGACGGTACGTGTTTGGTTCTAGTCGGTTATGACGCGGCGATACCGACCACCGGCTTAACTTCGAGTGCAGATCGTCGTTCGGTTGGTATCATCGATTCGAGCGGCACCATTGATACTTCTACTAGCCCGTCCGACTTTGCCCCCGCTGGAAATTCACGATCTGCGGTATCAACCAACTGCACTGACATTTGGGCGACGGGCAGCACGGGCGGCGCTCGCTATATGACGAAGGGATCGACCGGCACTTCGACGCAATTGTCGACGACCGTCACGAATCTGCGCCAGTTGCAGTTGGCTAACGGGCAACTCTATACGTCGACATCGTCCGGCACGGTACGGGTCGGTTCAATCGGGACAGGCGCTCCGACTACAACTGGACAAACGATTACGAATTTGCCCGGTTTTCCAACGACAGGTAGTCCGAACAGCTTCTTTCTTGCTGATCTGGACAGCGGGGTTGCTGGACTTGACACGCTATACGTCGCAGATGACACAGCCGGACTTCAGAAGTATGCGCTGGTCGCTGGAGTTTGGACTTTGAAGGGGACTGTTGGCGTAGCAGCAGATACGTACCGCGGCTTGACAGGCATCATTAGCGGCAGCGGGCCAACGACGACGGTAACGCTCTACGCGACGCGTAAAGGCGGTTCAGGCGCGACCGGTGGCGGCGAACTAGTATCCCTCGCAGATTCGGCTGGCTACAACGTGACGTTCAACAGCACATCACCAACGCTGCTCGCGACCGCCGGCTCCAATACCGCTTTCCGCGGCGTGGCTCTCGCTCCAGCTTCAATCGCAACACCCGCTGATCTCACCATCAGCGTTGCAGCGCCTTCATCATCGCCTATCGGTAATTTCAATTACACCCTCACCATCAACAACACAGGTGGCACGAATGCGACGAACGTGACCGCGACCTTTGCGCTACCGAGCGGCGTCACCTATGTGGGCAATGGTGCCGCTGGGGGCTTTACCGGCTCGCATTCTTCCGGTGTTGTGACGTTTGCGGGTGGCGCTATCACCGCAGGGCAGTCGGTCAACCTCACGGTTACCGTCAATGCGGCATCGGCGACAACGATCAACCTCAACTCGGGGGCAGCGCTTGTTGATACGACTAGCGCTGTCACAGAATCAAACAAGACCAATAATGCCTCGACGCAAACGCTAACGACCAATATTGGTGCGACCAATACCGCGCCGACCATCGGTACGATTCCAGCGCTATCCGGCGTCATCAGTGATCCTACGAATCCATCGGTTGTGTTCGTGGTGAGCGATGCCGAGTCGAGCGCAGGCTCACTGACGGTGACGGCACTCAGCTCTTCGAACACAACGGTCGTCCCGCTTGCCAATATCAGCCTGAGCAACGTTAGTGGCAGCGTCACTGCCTCGATTACACCGGCCACCGTCGGCTATAGCAACATCACCATCCAGGTCTCTGACGGGTCTCTGACAGCAACGCAAGTGCTGAACTACGCTGCATCTGCAGCATCAGGTACACCGTCAACATCCCGCTACCACTACGGCGCTAGCGATGCATCGACGGCCATCGCGCTCGATGCGAGCTGCATGTTGGTTGCCGATGATGAGAACCAAGCGTTGCGCCTCTACAATCGCCAAAATAGCGGCTACGCCCTCAATTCCTTTGACTATACGAGCGCGTTGTCCCTCACCGACATCGGTGGAAGTGGTCCTCGAGAAGTTGACATCGAAGCGGCCACGAAAGTTGGTAGCCGGATTTACTGGATTGGATCGCATTCCAACTCCTCAGAAGGGGCATCGAGGCCAAATCGCTCAAGGCTGTTTGCCACCGATATTTCTGGCGCAGGTGTGGCAGCCACGTTGAGCTTTATCGGCTATTACGGGGGTCTTAAAACTGACCTCCTCGCTTGGGATACAAACAATACGCATGGCTTGGGTGCCAACTACTTTGGCTTCGGCGCGAGTACGACGGTAGGTGTCATTCCCGAAGCACCCGATGGCAGTGGCTTCAACATCGAAGGCTTGGTGATGGCACCGGATAACACCACCGCCTACATTGCTTTCCGTGCGCCTCTTTCGCCAGCGGTTGGTCGCACCAAAGCGCTGCTTGTCCCAGTCACAAATTTTGTTGCTTTGGTCGGCGCGAGTCCAGCCGCTGGCCCAGCAACGTTCGGTGCGCCAATTCAGCTTGACTTGGGTGGGCGCGGCATTCGCGAGATACAGAAGAATGCGTCTAATCAATACGTCATCATTGCGGGCCCAGTTGCGGGTGCAATTGGAACGCCGCCGAATAATTTTGCGCTCTACACATGGGATGGCGTGGCCACCAGTGCGCCGCTGCTCCGTGCGGCGAATCTGACGGCACTCAATAGCGGCGGCAGTTTTGAGTCTATTGTCGAAGTGCCTACGACACTCACTTCCACAACACAACTTCAACTCGTTTCGGATAACGGCGATACGGTCTATTACAACGACACCATTGCCGCAAAAGATCTCGGTCAATCTCGCTTCAAGAAAGCGCGTAGCGACTTGGTCGCGCTCGGCAACGTCTCTGGAACCTTGCCGATTAACGCGGTGCAGGGTACTGGTGCCACCAGCCCGTATGTTGGCCAAACGGTCACCGTCAGCGGTATCGTGACGGCCAATTTCGAAGGCCCGAATAAACTGGGCGGCTTCTACATCCAAGTACCGGATGCGGAGCAAGATAGCAATCCTGCAACATCTGAAGCCATCTTTATCTATACCAATAACCAGACAGCAACCCCAACAGTCAATGTGGGCGACCGCGTCAATGTGACTGGCACGGTAGCCGAATTTGGTACGGCGTCAAATACACTTACCCAGATTAGCGGCTCGCCGATCGTTGCGGTGACGTCAACTGCCAACACACTGCCGTCGCTGGTGACCGTTAGTCTGCCGGTAGCGAATACGACTGACCTCGAGCGGTATGAGGGGATGCGTGTGCAATTCACGCAAACGCTGACAGTGACAGATAACTATTCACTGGCGCAATATGGCGAGCTAACGCTTAGTTCTGACGGACGCGTGTTTACGCCAACTAATTTTGTCGATCCAAACGATAGCCTGCCGAGCGGCACAACAAGCACTGGCACGAGCAACGTCGCGGCTGTTACGACGCAAGCATCACTTAATGCGCGGCGCAGCATCGTTCTCGATGACGCGAGTACGGTGAGTTACCCCGCGACCATTCCGTACTGGGATAGCGTAAACAACACAATGCGTATTGGTAGCACGGTATCGAACGCGACTGGTATCATGGGTGTCGGTTTTGGTGCCTACCGTTTGTATCCGACAGTCGCGCCAAACTTCACATTCGCCGCTCGGCCAACAACGCCGCCAGCCGTCGGTGGCAATGTCAAACTCGGCAGCATGAACGTGCTGAATTACTTCAACGGCAATGGTTCGGGAGGCGGTTTCCCGACCTCGCGCGGTGCGGATTCAAGTGCGGAGTTTGCTCGGCAGCGTGCAAAATTGATTGCTGCGATCACCGGGCTAAACGCCGATGTGCTCGGTATTATGGAAATGGAAAACGATGGCACGGGGGCAAGCTCCGCGATTCGGGATTTGGTGAATGGCTTAAACGCCGCGACGGCGCCCAATACATGGGCGTTCATCGCCGACCCAACGAACGCAGGCACATGGGGGCCAGCAGGTGCCACTGCAGGGCCTGCCCCGGCGCCGGTTTACGGCTCCACCGATGAAATCAAAGTCACTATTATTTATAAACCCGGTGCGGTAACGCCCGTCGGTGCGCCTCAGACCATCCGTAACATCGCGTTTCAATCCGCGAGAGCACCAGTCGCGCAAACGTTTAAGCTAAATTCGAATGATGAGCAATTCACAATGGTCGTGAACCACTTTAAGTCGAAGGGCTCCTCGGCTGGGCTTTCGGGTGACGCCGACCAAGGTGACGGTCAAGGGCTGAGTAATCAAACCCGCCGCGTGCAAGCGACCGCACTGCTGGATTTCATCAACACATTAACTAGCACCGGCCCCGCTAAGCTGATCACTGTTGGCGACTACAACGCATATGGTGAAGAGGACCCGCTTGATATTCTTCGTGCGGGGGGCCTCACGTCTGTGATCAGCAACAGTTACTCCTTCCTCTTTGACGGCAATCTCGGTGCGCTCGATCACGCATTTGTGACCCCAGCGATGCTTTCCGTCGTGACGGGTGCCGACGATTGGCATATCAATTCTGAGGAACCACTTGCGCTGGACTATAACGTGGAGCGTAAGGCGAACCCCAATTGCACATCGAGCTGCACATCGCCGGATTACTACACCGCGACGCCTTACCGTGCGTCGGATCATGATCCGTTATTGGTGGGATTGAATTTGAAAGCAGCGCAAGCGGCCTTCACCGTCACGGCAGCAGATACGACGCTCACAATTGGTGGCACGACGAACTTAAGCAACAGTGGTGGCTCAGGTGTCGGCGTAGTGACGTACGCCTCAAGCAGCGCCAACTGCACCATTAGTGGCACCACCCTGACGGCGGCTGCCGTAGGCACTTGCACCATCACGGCGACTAAAGCCGCCGACAGCAAATACAACCAAGCGGTATCGGCTGGGCTATTGATCACGGTAAGTGCTGCTATCCCCGCGATACAACCACCATCTGCCCCGTCTGCGGGTAACTGTGTGATGAAACTCGGTGTCATTAGCTGTAACTTCGCTGGCGGCGGTGCCGGGTCTGGTAGCGGTGGGACCACCACCGCCCCGATTACGGGCTACCAAATGAGCTGCACCGACTCGACCGGCGCAACCATCGCCACGCAAAACACCACCAGCAGTACATTCGCCTTACCGGCACTTCCGACTGGTCGCGCCTACACCTGCCAAGTCGTCGCCACCAGCGCGGCTGGCCCAAGTGCGCCGCTGACGGCACGCTTTGCAGCGCAGGTGATCCCGCTCGCCATAAGCAGTCAATTTGATTTCACCGGGGCAGGCTTTGCCAACGTATTGCTGCGCGGTACAGTCTCGCAAACCACCGCGTCCGATGAACCCACGCCGAAAGCCGCGACAACCACCCTACAGGTTGGCCGTTGGGATGGCCAGAAGATCGTCTTCTCCACGGTGGATGATGTCGGCGGCGATTGGACACTACTCGGTGTGGGGGACGTCACCGGTAGCGGCAAATCGGCACTAATCTCCAGAAACGCATTGGAGAACGTACGCATTGACCAAACACTGCCACCCGTTGCAGGCACCATCGTACGTAACGCCAAGCTCGACTGGGTCGTCGACGCGGTGGGCGATCTTGATGGTGACGGCAAGGCCGATATTTTATGGCGCTACACGAAGCCGGGCACCAACGATTCCGGCGTCACCTTCGCATGGTTCATGGGCGGCGGCGAGAGCATGGTCGATGGTGTTCAGACCAAGGTCGACCCGAACGTCAATGAAGTCAAGCATCGCGGCGGTGCGCCCTTGAATTGGAGCATAGCCGGCATCATCGACCTCAATGCCGATAGTCGTGGCGATATCGTATGGATTAGCCCCACCAATCAAGTCCGAGCGCTCATGGGGCAAGCTGGCCGTACGTGGGTCAACACCCTGGTCGGACAGATGCCAGCCGGTTACACCATCTTGAAACTCGGCGACATGGACGGCGACGGCAAGGGTGACATCGTCATGCGCGACACCAACGGCAACATCAAGGTGTGGCTCATGAACGGCACCCAAATCAAAGCCACCTACGACATGATTGCCACCGACAAGACCTGGCAGCTCTATGCCGCAGGTGATTTTGATGGTAACGGCGCGATGGACTTTGTGTGGATGAAGCCGGATCGCAAGTTGGTGGTATGGCTGACCAACCCGACCAACATCACGTTCCCATATGTTTATGGGGACGCTGGTGCCGCCCCTGATGGCTTGGTGCCGGTGGAGCCGTAGTGCGAACGAGGAATCTCATCCGCTTGTAATTTGAGGGATTGTTTCTGCCAACAGTTCGGCCAACAAAATTGGGCTCCCGCCCGGCGCGGGAGCGGGGGATGACTTGTTCGTGTTGAGTGGCTGAATCATCCTAAATCCGGCAGTTACCCTGCCGCTGTAAGTTGGGCTGACGGTAGCCAAGGTGGCAGTGGGCGCGTGATTTTGGCCACTACGTAGTCCAGAAATGTCTTCCATCGATCCGTAAAAGGCAACTGCTCCGCAATATCCCTGACATGACCTAAAGCCGCACGAATGTTGGCGATGAGCGCGAGCAACTTGTCCTTGGCAGCATGCATCGGCGTCAGATACAGCGTTGTCTGTCCCGCATGTTTGACAGCGCGCCCCACACTGGCAAGCAATAACGCTCGGCTGGTTATGGCTTCCATGCGTGCACCCGGCTTGGCCGCCCGGCAATACCAGGACCACCAGTTGTACACCAGCGCTACAGCGCGAGCACTGGTCTGGCAGCGCTCAATGTCCTGGGTCGTGAAGCCACCCCATCCCCACTGATTTTTGAGCTCGTCAAATCCGTTCTCGCAGTCAGCCCGGTCCCGATAGAGTTGACCGAACGCGTCCAATGCGTAGGCGCTGTTTGTCACCAACACCGCGTATTCCCAAACCTGAACATCCTTGTCCGGCATCAGCAACTCAATCTGCTCGCCCGGCTCGTTCTTGGTCTTTCGACTCAGCGCCAAATCGGCTTTGACGGCACGCCGCAAGATCACTACCCGACGTGATTTGTCCCAGCCCGAGAGTTTGAGGGTATCTTCGACTGCGCTCCAGCCTTGCTCGCTGGGGCCGGGTGTGCTCCAGTCATCACGCGCGAATTGGCGTGCCAATAATTTCTTGACACCCACAGTCTGACGCAGCTTGAACAGGTAGGGCTGGTCTCGCTCCTCCAGCTCGGCGATAAAGGGTTCGTTGCCAAAGCCGCAGTCGCCTCGGACCAAGGCCGGACGCTGCTGGGGCGTGAGCTTTTCCAGTACGCTGATCAGACCAGGCCGCGCTTTGGCCGCGCTGTGCTCTTTGCCGGGGCAGACGACAACATCCAGCACCAGGCGCAGGTTGCCAACCCAGTATGTGTGCAGTGCGTGGCTCGGGCGACCGGGTTTGTGTGGGTTGTAGCTGACCTCAGCTCCGCTTTGTTTTCCGAACATCGGCTTGATGGTGGTGTCGATATCCAGGATCCAAGGGGTGCTCAGTGCCGCTTGCACACTACCCATGAGCTGGGGGGCAAGCCAGGCCTGGCTTTGCTCGGCGCTCATACGCGACAGTGCGCGGCGCAGCGCGTCTTCGCTGATGATTTTCTTCATCCCCAGAATCTGCGGGCTCACCGCGTCGCCGCGCAGCCCGGTGATGTGGGCGTAGCGGTTGTGCCCTGCCAGTATCGCCAGCAGCCATGTGCCCAAGATATCCTGTTTGCTGGGTGCATTGGGGCTTGTGTAGGTCAATGGGCAGCTATCGACCCAGGAGCTGTACACACCCGTGGTGGCCAAGAACTCGGAGAAGAAGGTCAACTGTGCATTCGGTGTGGCGCTGGCACCATGGTCCCACTTCACATGAATTCGCCCGCCCGGCGTATCCACGACCATGGCCTCCAGTGCCTGCGTTTGGACAGCAAGTTGACGCCTTTTTGCTTCACCCATTTGGTGACTCCAATAAATCCATTGAAATTGGCGTCTAGTCTAGCTTGCAGCCGGTTTACGCAATGTCAACTGCCGGAAATAGGATGATTTGTTCGTGTTGAGTGGCTGAATCATCCGCGTGTCCTCGCACCCCCGCCCCCGCTTGTCATTCCGACGAAAGCCCTTCGGGCGAGGAGGAATCTCATCCGTTTGTGCCTGCGCCTTGCACGAGGGATTTTCCGTTGAGGATGGAAAAACAGATTCCTCCGCTACGCTACGCTGCGGTTGGAATGACAGCGTGGGTGCATGGGTGCATGAGTGCTCGGGTGGTTCGATGCGTGGGGGGTGGTTGCCTTTGGGCAGCGACGGATAATTGCGTTTCACCGCCCACTTTTACAAAGTGGTGAAGTAATGCCACATTCAGTTTCTGCCGTATGAGGCTCCTCGCCCCCGCTTGTCATTCCGACAGAGCCCTTCGGGCGACGAGGAATCTCATCCGCTTGTAAGTTGAGGGGTGGCTTCTGCCAACAATTCTGCCAACAAATTGGGCTCCCGCCGCCGCGGGAGCGGGGGGATGATTTGTTCGTGTTGAGTGGCTGAATCATCCGCGTGTCCTCGCACCCCCGCCCCCGCTTGTCATTCCGACGCAAGCCCATCGGGCGAGGAGGAATCTCATCCGTTTGTGCCTGCGCCTTGCACGAGGGATTTTCTGTTGAGGATGGAAAAGCAGATTCCTCCGCTACGCTACGCTGCGGTCGGAATGACAGCGTGGGTGCATGGGTGCTCGGGTGGTTCGATGCGTGGGGGGTGGTTGCCTTTGCGCAGCGACGGATAATTGCGTTTCACCGCCCACTTTTACAAAGTGGTGAAGTAATGCCACATTCAGTTTCTGCCGTATGAAACTCCTCGCCCCCGCTTGTCATTCCGACGCAAGCCCTTCGGGCGACGAGGAATCTCATCCGCTTGTAAGTTGAGGGATTGGTTCTGCCAACAATTCGGCCAACAAAATTGGGCTCCCGCCGCCGCGGGAGCGGGGGATGATTTGTTCGTGTTGAGTGGCCGAATCATCCGGTGGTTCCCGCTCTCCGGTTTCTGCCGCGCAGACGCGCCCGCATAAAATGTTTAGGCTAGTCCTTGCCACATAAACAATGCGCAACCGCAGCGAATGGGTACCCCGTCTTACCGCGTTCGGCGATCTCAGCCAACCAGCCCAAGTCACGCTGTGCCTCGGCGACCACACTCCCCGACACGATACTGCTCGCAAGCGACTGGTCGAACACCCGTGTGAGTGATCTTGCGAAATCGGCCGAAATCCGCGTGGCAAAGCGCTCAAGGAACATCTCCAGCCGACCGCGATCGGCTTCGATATAAGTCAACCGTACCCCTTCGTCTAACTTCGCACGCGAAGTCGCAGACTTCACTGCATCGGCGAAGCTACCGGTGCGATCCACTAAACCACGGTCTTTGGCTTGCGCTCCTGTCCACACGCGACCCTGCGCGACTTCATCGATCTTATCCTGAGTTGTTTTGCGTGCTTCCGCTGCTTTTTGCGTGAACTCAGAATAGATTCGATCAATCGAAAGTTTTACGATTTCGGCCATACGCGGATCAAGTGGTCGGCGGGGATCGTACATCGCTGCACCGAGCCACGTTGTGCTGTAGCCGCCCGTGTAGAGCGAGAGTTTTTCCATTGCCCTCTCGCCCGTTGGCAGCATCCCAAAAACGCCAATAGAACCCGTAATGGTTGCACTATCGGCAATCACATCATCCGCAGCCATTGATATCCAGTAGCCGCCGGAAGCCGCAACATTGCCCATCGACACGACCACTGGCTTACCGGCTTTGCGGGTCAGTTCGAGCTCACGTCGTACCAGCTCAGAGCCGTAGGCACTCCCTCCGGGCGAGTTAACCCGAATCACCACTGCTTTTATTTTTTCGTCTTCACGCGCTTTTCGAATGAGATCTGCGGTCGAGCGCCCGCCAATCTTGCCTGGTGCTTCAATACCCTCACTAATTTCTCCTTCGGCAACAATCACCCCGATGGCATCACCGCTCAGTTGCGGTTTGACCGTGGATAAATAGGCAGACATCGAAATCTGTCTAAACGATTTCTTGTCTTCGTCTTTTGCGCCGCGCTCAATCATCACTGCACGCAGCTCATCTCGCGTCTTTAGCGCCGTCACAAACTTGTTATCGAGTGCCATCTTTGCCGCATCGCCTCCCGCCGCCTTCAAGCGCGAAATGACATCCTCAATGACTTTGTCAACTGTACCTAAGGGAAGTTTGCGTACTTTCTCAACGTCACTGGTATATGTTGACCATAGCGCGTCATAGAGATATTTGTCCGACTCCATCGTTTCTTCGGACGGCCCGGTGGTGAAGTACGGTTCGCCAAAATTCTTGTACTCACCCGAACGGATGACGTTGGCCGAGACGCCCACGCGATCAAGCGCTTCTTTGTAGTAGTTCCGGTACCGGCCATAACCTTGCATCAAGACCGCGCCCATGGGGTGCAAGTAGATCTCATCGGCATGCGCTGCCAAGTAATAACTCGCTTGATTGTAGTTGCCAGCCCACGCGGTAACCTGTTTACCACTGACCTTAAAACGTGTAATCGCCGCAGCGACTTCGCGCAAGGTTGTCAAGCCTGCCCCCGGAAATTCATCGAGAACCAGCACCAAGCGCTCAATCTTTGGGTCTTTTGCGGCGGTATCAAGCGCATTCACCACGTCACGCAGTTGCACTTGCCCTTCCCCATCGCTATTCACCGACGCCATCAACTTTTCCCGCGCTCCGCCGCTTCTTTGTTCGACGATTTGTCCGTCCAAATTAAGCACCAATGCGGTCTTTTCTTGAACCTTGACCCCGCTTGGAGAAAATACAATAATGATGAACGCCACCGCAATGATTAAAAACAAGGCATTGAGCGCGAACCGCCGCGTGCCGTCAACCCACCCCCAAATACGGGCAATGACTGACGTTGGTGGTTTATACGGTGAATCGACCATTTGAACTCCAGATAAAAAACAATGTGGGCGATATTCGTAGATTGCCCCGAATCTGCCAAGCATGATGGGATAAGTAGCGAATTATCTCACCCGACCTGCTCCCTGGGAACAATAGGTATCGTGAATAGATATCGTGGTCAGTCTGCCAGATTTGCAGCGACGCGTTCGCGGAAGTAGCCGCTCTGCAAATAAGGATAGAGCGATTTGCCCGGACATGCCGTATCGGCTGAAAAATCTTTGTGCCCGGCAATTTTGTCCGGCCCGATCTGGAACCGACGCGCAAGCATGGTCATCGTTGCCGTGGCAGCATCGAGCTGCTTTGGATTCGGAGCAACCTCTTCGAAGTTTCCTAACACCACGATTAGCGCATGACTTGTTGGATCATATGCGGTATTTGTATCGCCCGCAAAATTGATGTCGCGACCTTCATAAACATTGCCATCCAAATCGATTAGGTAGTGGTACGGGATATCAGCCCACTTGCGTGTTCCACGCGACCAAGACTGCAAGTTGCGTAAGTACTGCTTGGGATCTTTGTCACGAAGGAACGCGACACCGCCATGATGGAGCGTAATCAGCCTCGGCACATGCCGCCGTGCGTTCGCGATGTTGGTGGCGTCCATTGGCGTGCCGCCCCAGTCACCAACCGAGATGATTTGTAGCTTGGGCTGGGACTTCGTTTCCATTTCCGTTACCGATGCGCAGCCCGCCATACCGAGCAAGGCCGCACTGAACAAAAACAAACATCGCCGATTCATGTGGACGCGGACTCACTCGACGCACGCGCCGATTTAGTTTCACCCTGCACGGGCACAAGACCATATGGGGCAACCAGTGTCCAGATATGCGCCGGAACCATATGTTTGATTTTGGCCGCGTGTTCACGGCGCAGGTGCAACACGGTCTCGATTGCCTTCATCTCAACACGAGCCCGCGCAAACTCTAGTCCGCGCGGCCCAACTTTGGGCATTAGCCAACCCACAATCGGCCTCAGCCAATTCGGCATCGCCCGCAGTGGCAAGCCGCCCGCCGCCCGCTCGACATTGCCAAGAAATCCCTTCACGGGCCCCTGCCGTTTGCCCGCGCTGCCCGGTACCGCTAACGACACCTCATCGCCAAGCAGACTCAGCAGTTCTTCGCCACGAGTATTACGCACAATCAACCACTGGCGCCCCTCCCCCCCCATATATCCGACCGTAATATCGGCCAATACATTGGTGTAGTCGACACAGGTGCGACAGGTCATCGGGAAGAAGTCATTGGGTAATTTGGACAACGGCAGCATCAAGAATGGAATCGCTTTCACCCGACCATCGGAATAGCGAATCTCGACGTGATAATCCGCGCGAAATTCGAGATAGGTGATATTTGCAGGCTCGTCGGAAATGAGATCAAGAAATTCATGGAAGCGCTCGGTCGTGGTGTTGTCCGAGCACGGCGTGCCAATCACAAAGAGTTTTTCGAGTCCAAGCTGCGCTTCAATGGCACGCAGCGCATAGACCTGACATGGAATACCAATCACCGCAATACGTTTGAAGCCACGTTCAGCAACGGGTTCCAATAGCGCCAATAGCGGTGCGTAGCCCATACGCATGCCACGGCACTCTTTCATACCTTCGGCTTTTGTCACAATGACCGGCATCGGCCGCCAGTGGTCGTTCGGGTCGGGAGCCATGGTGAGCACTGCGTCGACAGCACCGGTTTCCAGAAGGCGCTCGGCGATTCTGGTCGTAATGCCGGTCCACTGTGCGCCCTCAAGGGGTGGTGTGAGTGCCGCGCGTACCATTCGGCGAAATGGCCCAAAAAACAATTCATCTGGCTTGGCCGCGTCTCGCGCACGTCCATGGACACTCGCTTCCATGCTTGGATAATCGGGGGCGATGAATTGGCAAGCTTGACCGCATCGCTTATGATCCGCCGTTCTTGATATCCCGCAATCGGTACAGAGTCCCCGCGGTTGCGCACCTGCCAGCGATGGCGCCCAGAAGTTGATTGGAGAGTAGCCCTCACGGCGCGTTAGTATCGGTATCGGTATCGACATATCGTGGATAGATTAGCAGGAAACTGAACCGTCAATCATTTGCGATGCCCGAGCAACGATGTCGGCCCGGCGAGTTTGATCTTGGTCGAAAACTCTCGCGGCGCACCAGTAACTGGGTCATTGAACGAAATTTGTGCAGCGAGGAGTTGTAGTGGCCTAGAAAAATCCTCCTCAACAGAGGGTCGATGGATTGGGTAGATTTGATCATTGACGATCGGAATCCCGAGTGCCGCGAGATGCAATCGCAATTGATGCTTCTTTCCCGTCTTCGGGGTTAAGGCATAGCGACCAAAAGGTCCCGCGCGATCAATTAAAGATATCAACGTCTCACTATTGGGCTCACTTGGCGAGTCAGACTCTTGCATTTGCATAAAGTGGTGGCCTTGCTCGATTCGGCTTCGATATATCATGGGCAGCGCCAGACCTTCGCGCCAGCCAGCCCAAGCTTCATACATTTTGAAAACTTCACGTCGCTCAAACAGCGACTGGTATCGACCGCGTGTGGCCGACTGCTTTGTGAACACAACCAAGCCTGCCGTTTCTCTATCGATGCGGTGCATGGGGGCAAGCGCATCAATACCGAGCTTGCGCTTCAAGCGCACCAGCAGCGTCTCCTGAAGATAGCGTCCTCCCGGCGTTACGGGCAAAAAATGAGGTTTATCCGCCACCACCAGCAGTTCATCTTCAAACACCACTTCTTCCATGAATGGAAGGCGTATCTCATCAATGATCTCGCGGTAGTAGTAAAGCTTTATCTCAGCGCGGTATCGCGCGTCCGCATAGACCGCCGCACCATTCGCATCGCGTATGTCGCCACGCTGCATTCTCGCCACGATCTCTTGCCTTGATACCTGCGGAAACTTTTCGTCAAGAAAATCAAGAATTGTGTGCCAGTGACCACGCGGAAGCACAATGACACTAGGACCTACCCCGTCCCGAACAGGCAGTGGCACGGTCATGCTAGAGCGCCTCGCCTGAATATTTTATGGGTCGCCCGCGGCGTCGAAGGACGTTGCCGCTGGGCGATTGGCAAACCAATCTGGCTCGTTTCTCTTTTGCGGTGGATGTGGGCTGCACGTTCGCTCTCGGGTGATTGGACGGCAAATCAGACGGCACCGTATTTGCCATCGCAGTTGATAAAAACGCGCCCTCCTCCCGTACGTATTTGGCAAACACGGCTCGCGATGCTGTGGTCGGTTAGGGAAGCGCCGATTTAATGAATTTTTGAGCGTCACTGTATAAAAGCGCCAAACGCACCTCTGCGCCGCTGTTTTGTTGCTCAGTTTTTTCTTACGCAGCGTATTGATGCCTCTTTTGCTGCGCACCTCTCGTGTTTAGTTGCCATTTGGCTGCCTTTTTGCGGCAATTCGCCGCCTTGCCCCACTACGGACACAACTTCCCCCTCACCATATACAAATTACTCAAGGCAAACAGCACGTTAAGCTGTGCATCGTTCTTGGCAATGCCTTGGTAGCGTGTCTTCTTGTGCTTGAAGATATTCTTGACCACATGGAACGGATGCTCTACCTTGGCGCGAATGCTGGCCTTCAGCTTCTCGTAGGCCAGCGCCAGATCCTTTTGCCAGCACGCCGCCATCTCCTTGAGCGGCTTGCGGCGTTTGGCAATGCGCCACTTCATCTCAACCGCACGTCCTTGTAGCTTGGCGACGACTTCCTCGCGCTTTGCCGCGCCAACGTAGCCCGCATCTGCACCCATGCACGCCTCTTCACCATGCATCAGATTGGCCGTCTGACTGACGTCACTCTCATGCGCGGCTGTACTCACCACCGTGTGCACCAAGCCTGACTGCTCATCCGCGCCTATGTGTGCTTTCATCCCAAAGTGCCATTGGTTGCCTTTCTTGGCTTGATGCATTTCTGGGTCGCGCTTGCGTGACTTGTTCTTGGTGGAACTGGGCGCGGCGATCAGGGTGGCGTCAATGAGTGTGCCTTGACTCATGAGCAACCCGCGCTCTTTGAGTAGTGCATTGACCTCCTTGAGCATGGCTTGCGGCAATGCGTTCTTTTCGAGCAGGTGACGAAAGTCCATGAGTGTGGTGCTGTCAGGCACACTGGATACGGCAAGATCAATGGCGCAGAAGTTGCGTAGCGCTTGGCTGTCGTAAATCGCGTCTTCTACCGCAACATCGGCTAACCCGTACCACTGTTGAATAAAATACATGCGCAGCATGCGTTCAATGCCAATCGGCGGGCGGCCACGTCTGCCGCTCTTCGGGTAGTGCGGCTCCACCACGGCAATGAGTCTCTCCCACGGCACAACCTGTTCCATCTTGGCCAAAAAGATATCGCGCCGCGTGAGCTTCTTCTTGGCGCTGTATTCGACTTGGGCAAAACTCATTTGCTGTGGCTTCGTAGATTTGTTGTCCATGGCGCTGTCAGGTTGTGTGGGCTTGCAGCAAAAACGTTTCTACTATGCTTGCCGTTGGCAGAGGTTGTGAATAAATCGGCGTTTCCTTAGGCAAAAAATCGCTCGCACGTTCACCTACTGACCCGCTTTCAAACGCGCCCCCAATGAAATGTTCAGGCTAGCCCGCCTCGTCTAAGCGCTTTGCTCGACGCAAGCGCCACTCGCCATCTGGCTCATTCACATAGACGTCTTCTAGCGTTGTGTCGGTTTCTTCAAGTTTTGTATTCAGCGCTATTCGATTGTCGAATACAAAGCACTCGCCTTCCCAATCTTCCTCGGCATCCGGCATTTCCTTAAAGTAGTTAAGAATGCCGCCTTCCAATTGATATACGAGCACACCCATTCCTTGCATCCATGCGCTCGTCTTTTCGCATCGTATGCCACCCGTGCAATACATCGCAACCTTCTTGCCATCGCGCTTCCACTCGTCGAGATGCTCCTTGATGTACGTTGGAAAATCGCGAAAATTGACTACCCCTGGGTCAATCGCATTCTTGAAGCGACCCAGACGAAATTCAAAACTGTTCCGATTATCCAAGACGACAATATCATCTTGCGCGATTAGCTTGCGCCAATCCGCCGGTGACACGTTTGTACCCGTTTTTCGGCCGTCTACATCCGGAATGCCCAAGGGCACAATCTCGGCCTTGACGTGGACTTTCATTTTTCGAAACGGCACCGTCTTGCATGGGCTACGCTTGAAGACAATGTCACTAAATTTTTCTTCTAGCCGCGCATCATTTCTGACCGCTATTTCAAAAGCATCAATCTGCTCAATTGAACCCGCCACCATACCGTTTAGCCCTTCATGTGCGAGCAAGATGCTGCCGGTTATCGATGCGGTAATTTCGCGAAAAAAAGAGGCAAACGCCTCCAAATCATCGATGTTGACGAACTTATAAAAAGCGGTGTGAATTTGTGGTGACGATGATTCGGCGGACACGACGAGCAGCCATCTGACTAAAATCAGATTTTCCCACGAAGAGAGGGCGTGCAACGGTTGCGACCTTCCTTCTCCAAGCGAGGCGGCATCGCCATTGATGGCAACGGCAACGGCAAATCGGACTTGCTGTTCCACAGCACAGCGCAGGGCGAGTTCGGTGGCGTCACCGCGTGGAAGGGGTTCAGCCCAGCCTCGTCTAAATTCATCCTCAAGTTTGCCGACTTCACCGTCGCACGTCGCGGTGGCGGTACACCGCGCCCACTACCCCGCAGTTGCCCCACCGCAGTTGCCCCACCGCAGTTACCCCATACACGCCCCATAAAGTGTACAGGCGAGGCGATCTCATCTATTTGGCTGGCTTTACAAAGCGGAGCGTCATTCGATCAGATTCACCAATCGCCTGATACTTTGCCCTATCCTTGTCGCCCTCAGTGAGCACGGGAGGAAGTGTCCAAACACCCTTTTCGTAATCCTTGGTGTCTTTGGGATTCGCATTCACCTCACTCTTTGCATCTAGCTTAAAGCCAGCCGCAGTGGCCAATTCGATCACATGCGCCTCGGTCATATAGCCCGATTTCTTCGATTGCTCAATCGTGATTCCCGGCTTCGCGCGGTGCTCGACCACACCCAACACGCCGCCCGGCTTCAACGCATCATAAAAGCTCTTGAAGAACTTCTCTGCCATCCCATCGTTCAGCCAATTGTGTACGTTCCTAAAGGTCAACACAACATCTGCCCCGCCTTGCGGTTTGATATCAAGCTTATCTGGAGTGCCAAAGGGCGTGATGACAACCTTATCGTAAAGATTTGGGTGCTCGGCCAACTTCTTCTTGAAATTCTCAAGCCCGCGTGTGGATGCCGCGGGGAACGCTACGCTGTATTGACCTTTGTCGCGGAGTAATGGCGCGAGAACCTCGGTGTACCAACCAGCACCTGGGGAAACTTCAACGACAGTCGATTCCGGCTTAACACCGAAGAAGGCAAGCGTCTCCTTTGGATGGCGATAAACGTCACGCGCGCGATTGATATCGGAACGGTGTGCGCCTGCTAGAACCTTGTCGATTGCGGCAACCACCCCCGCCTCCTTCTGCGGTGCAACCGGTGCCGTCTGCGCGGTGGCAGACGGCACATAAAACTGGCCAGCGCCAACGGCGGCGATCGACATCATGGCTGCAATAGCGGTACGTAAATTGAACTGTTGTGGGCGGTACGTGGGCATGCTCTTCTCCATTGTTGAATTAAAAATTACGACATCAACCGAAGTCCAAAAAGCGATTCGGATTGATATTGATGCAAGCTCTTTATGACGAGAACCGTCACCATGAACCGGTGTTTGGCATTGACAGCCACGGCTCTGAGGGGGGCAGCGCAAGACCGGCCTGCAACAGTTCGATCGAAATGTTGTCCGGCGAACGTACAAAGGCCATCCTTCCGTCACGCGGTGGTCGGTTAATCACGACACCGCTATCCATTAGCCTTTGGCAGGTGGTGTAAATATGTTCGACCGCATAGGCAATATGACCGAAATTTCTGGCGGAACCTAGCGCCTCGGCGCGTCCATTCTCTGTGGGCCAATTGTAGGTTAATTCAATTGCCGCCGATTCGTCGCCCGGCGCACTCAGAAATACCAAGGTAAAGCGTCCATTAACGCTCTCGCTCCGCCGAGTTTCACGTAGCCCAAGCTTGTTGCAATAAAAGTCGAGTGACTGCGCCAGATCCGTGACACGAACCATCGTGTGCAGATATTTCATTCCGAGTCCTTGAACGTTGCGCAAAACAAAGCGCGTTTGGTTGACTGCGCGTTTAACTGCGTGTTTGCGTTTAGTTATGCGTTTAGTTATGCGTTTGGTTACGCATTTAATCCCATGTTTAATTGATCAGACTCAATTTTGCCCGGAACGTGCAAACAATACCGAAGTTTTCGTCTTTTTATGGGGAATCATAAAACGGGGCGACATATCGTCAACCATCAACACAAGTCTAACGGGCTTAGCAACTGATCCTGCTATAGTACGGTCTGACTATCCTCTACCCTGTTCCAGTCCCCTCGTAGAGCCCCCTTCAAAGTGGTCGCAGCAACCTGCGGCCGGACCGTTTCTAGACTGGCGACGTACTGCATCCCAATTGCAAGTGTCGGCAGAATCGGCGTTTCGAAAGTACCCCATGAGTTTTTCTGCACTCGGCTTATCCGAGAAGATTGTTCGCGCCGTAACAGAGCACGGCTACACCTCACCTACCCCCATTCAAGCACAGGCAATACCGGCCGTGCTAAACGGCGGGGATTTACTCGCTGGTGCCCAAACAGGCACCGGTAAGACCGCTGGTTTTACGCTGCCCATTTTGCAGCGGCTAATGAGCGCTGCGGCAACATCCACGACAACGCGCAAACCCGCTATCCGTGCTCTCGTACTGACACCGACACGCGAATTGGCTGCTCAAGTCGCAGAAAGCGTCACGACGTACGGAAAGTACACGGGCCTCAAGTCGATGGCGATGTTCGGTGGCGTCAACATCAACCCACAAATCGGACAACTCCGACGTGGCGTCGATATTTTGGTTGCGACACCCGGTCGTCTCCTCGACCATCACCAGCAGAGAACGGTCGATTTATCTGGTGTCGAGATCCTGGTTCTCGACGAGGCAGACCGTATGCTCGACATGGGTTTCATCCATGACATTAAGCGAGTTCTGGCCTTGCTTCCAAAACAGCGCCAGAACTTGCTGTTTTCCGCAACCTTCTCCGATGACATCAAAAAGTTAGCCGATGGTTTGCTGAATAAGCCCGGCCTGATTGAGGTTGCGCGCCGCAATTCGACCGTCGAAATGATCGTCCAAAAAGTCCACCCAGTAGATCGCGACAAAAAACGCGAGCTACTAACATACTTGATTAAGCAGAATGACTGGCATCAGGTGCTTGTCTTCACGCGCACGAAACACGGTGCGAATCGTCTGGCCGAACAATTAAACAAATCTGGCATCACGGCATTGGCAATCCACGGAAACAAGAGTCAGGCTGCCAGAACTCGCGCCCTCGCTGAGTTCAAAGCTGGCGATCTTACCGTACTCGTGGCGACTGATATTGCCGCACGCGGGATCGACATCGACCAACTTCCACACGTAGTCAATTTTGAGATTCCGAATGTGCCAGAAGACTACGTACACCGTATCGGCCGCACCGGGCGAGCGGGTGCCACGGGCGAGGCCGTCTCCCTCGTTTGCGTTGACGAGAAGAAGATGTTTGCCGATATCGAGCGCCTCATCAAGCGCGACGTCCCAATCGAAGTCGTGCCAGGCTTTGAGCCTGATCCGACGGCAAAACCACAACCGATCCAGTTAAGGTCGGCCGGCCACCAACCACAACGCAAAAACAATGCTGATGGCGGTCGCAGCACGGGCAGGTCTGTTGCAAGTGCCGGTAGCGGCAAATCCAAAGCCACTCAAGCTGTTAGCGGTGAACGAGGCAAGAACCATCGTGGCACCACTGGCTCAGTACCAGCCACTAAAGCACGACAGCGCGCACGCTGAGGGGTCTCATTCGTTCAGGTTTGCGTCAACAGATCATCGCCGTACACCGAACCAACCTTAGGCCGCACAAGACCGATACTTGAGATTGGCACCGTAAAAGCAGATTCCTCCGCGCCGGTCAACCGGCGTCAAAGCAATAGATTGCTGGCACATGAACCGCCCCCGAAAAATGTTACAAGTAAAAACAATCTAAAACGCTGAGATTGAATTGGCATTATCAAACGCACTGAAACGGCGCGAGACAGCCCCGAGTCGAAGTAAAATTCTTCTCGGTGAGAATAAGTGGGTTGCCGGTCTCGACCGTAACACGCTCCGCAAAGCACACGATAACGAGAGTTTAAAGATATGCATAAATGCAATAGCGGCAAAGTCGCCATCTTTGTCTTGATCATCATCGTCGTTATCGGTGCAATCGGGTGGCGGTGGTGGGGCGCGAAACAAGAAAGTCCCGTTACCGGTGCCGCCGCGCCTGGCATCAGCGCGACTCGCTCCGGTGGTGCCCCCGTCAGCGTCACAACGACGGTTGTCAAGAAGCAGGATTTGCCGGTCAGCGTGATCGCCAATGGAACGGTGGTGGCACTGCAATCGGTTGAAATCCGCTCTCAAATTAGTGCGACGGTCAGGGCAATACATTTCAAAGAAGGGGCAACGGTACGACAAGGAGAATTGCTATTCACCATGGATAACCGTACAGAGGAGGCGACGCAAAAGCGTGCTGACGCGCAGGTGCTCAAGTCTCGAGCCGACTATGCGAACGCAGAGCGTAATCTCAAACGCCAGCGTGAGCTTTTTGAACAGAAGTTCATTTCAGCAGCCGGCTTAGATGCCGCAATGAATCAATTTGAATTGCTGAAAGCGCAGCTAGCCGTGGATACAGCGTCGGCAGAAGTCGCGCGCGTCGCTAAATCGTTAACGGAGATTCGCGCACCGTTTGCAGGGCGGACTGGTGCGATCAATGTGCGTATAGGAAGCCTCGTACAACCGGCTACAGCATCGCCCGCTCTCGTGACCATCAGCCAGATTGATCCGATCGGTGTTTCATTCTCGATTCCCGAGCGTGAACGTCCCTTCATTCAAAAGGCGCTTTCATCTGGAGACCTTAGCGTCACCGCAGAAATTCCAGCGCCAGCAACGCAGAAGCTAACGGGGAAACTTAGCTTCGTAGAAAGCACCATTGACACCGCCAGCGGCACCATTCCGATGAAGGCCGTCTTTGGAAACAAGCAGCTCGCGCTCTGGCCGGGTATGTTTGTGAACATCACCGTGCCCACGCGTACCATCGAAGGCACGAGCGTTGTTCCCGCACAGGCCGTTCAAACGGGCCCAGACCGGAAGTATGTCTATGTGGTATCTGCCGAAAACAAAGCCACCATTCAGCCAGTGGACGTATTACAGATTCAAAATGGACTCGCAGCAATTAGCGGGGTTGCGCCTGGAACGCGCATCGTGCTCGAAGGCGCACAAAATGTGCGCCCGAACGGCACCGTCGTCGAAGGCATTCCCAAAGGCGCGAAGAAAGATGATGGCAAAGGCGGCGAGCAAGAAGGTAAATCCGCCAACACGCAGGCCAGTCCCGCGGATAAGCCCACGGCGAGCCCGCCCAATTCCGAAAAAAAGTCGGAATCGCTCCCCCCTAAAAAATAATCGGAGACGGCCATGAATATCTCTGAGTTATGCATCAGAAGACCTGTTATGACGGTGCTGCTTAACGCAGCCGTCGTCGTCGCTGGCGTCTTGGCCTATTCCAAGTTTCCCATCTCAGCACTTCCGCAATACGATACACCAACCATTCAAGTTTCTGCCTCTCTGCCTGGAGCAAGCCCAGAAACCATGTCAGCCTCTGTCGCAACGCCGCTTGAGCGTCAGTTTTCCACCATCGCAGGCGTCGCGGCAATGAACTCCACGAGCAGCCTCGGCAATACTCAGATCACACTTGAGTTTGACCAAGATCGAAATATTGACGCCGCATCAGTGGATGTCCAAGCGGCACTGCTTCGGGCACAACGTGCGCTCCCGCTCGAAATGACCTCGCTCCCGTCCTACCGAAAAGTCAATCCGGCGGATGCACCTATTTTGTTTTTGACTTTGATGTCACCATCAATGTCCCTTTCCGACCTTAACAGCTATGCCGACAACCTGATCGCCCCATCGCTGTCCACCCTACCCGGCGTCGCCCAGGTCAATATCAACGGCCAAAAAAAGTTTGCAGTACGGGTAAGAGTGGACCCTGAGGCCGCTGCAGTTCGCGGCCTAACGATGGAAGACGTGGCGTCGGCAATTCGCACGGCGAACGCAAATTCACCAGTCGGCACGTTAGAGGGGCCGCGGCAAACCTTGGTGATTACGGCAAATAAGCAGTTGACGAGAGCAGCCGATTTCGCGAAATTGATTATCGCAAACTCACCTACAGGCAATCCTATCCGCCTTTCAGACCTAGCTCAGGTTGAAGACAGCGTCGAGAACATCAAAACATCAAGCTGGGCCAACGGTGAGCGAGCCATCAGCATGGCGATCCAGCGCCAGCCAGACGCCAACACTGTAGCCACGGTCGATGCAGTGAAGGCAATGCTGCCGAAGCTTGTAGAGCAAATGCCCTCGTCGGTTGAGCTCAAGTTACGCAATGACCGCTCCCAGTCAATTAGAGAGTCAATCCATGATGTTCAATTGACGCTTGGGCTGACCGTCGTACTCGTCGTGCTGGTGATCTTTCTGTTCTTGCGGCACGCCATGGCGACGTTCATCCCCGCGCTATCGCTCCCGATTTCGCTTTTTGGGACTTTAGCGATCGTATTTTGGTTGGGCTATAGCCTTGATAACGTGTCACTCTTGGCCATCACTCTTGCGGTGGGGCTCGTCGTTGATGATGCCATCGTCGTTTTAGAAAACATCGTCCGACATATGGAAGAAGGGATGGAACCTTTTGAGGCTTCATTGCGGGGCGCACGTGAAATGAGCTTTACGATTGTGTCCATTTCGGTTTCGCTAGTCGCAGTATTTATTCCGATCTTCTTCATGCCCGGCGTAATTGGCTTGCTTTTTCATGAGTTTGCAGTCGTCGTGGGTATTTCGGTCTTGGTGTCGGCAATGGTATCGCTGACGCTCATCCCAATGCTTGCAAGCCGCTTCTTGAAGCCACACGCGGAAACGGATCGTGCGATGCGAATCACGGCTTGGTTCGAGCGCATTTTTCAATGGGTACTCGGCCTCTATGAGCGCAATCTGGATCGTTGCCTAAGATATAGAAAATCGGTGATGCTGGTCGCAGTCGGTACGCTCGCACTATCCATTTGGCTGTTCTATGTACTGCCTAAAGGCTTCTTTCCGAACGAAGACATTGGGCAAATTCTGGCGACTGCCGAGGCCGTGGAGGATATTTCGTACCCGGCAGTATCGATACTGCTACAGAAAGCAAATGATGTCATCCGCGCAAACCCAGCCGTAGATACTGTAATTCTGACGGCAACCGACAGTAACTCAGGGCGCGTGTTTATTTCATTAAAGCCGCGCGGAGAACGTCCTCCGATGGATAAAGTGGTGGAGAGTCTGCGTAAAGAAACGCGCGCCATACCGGGGCTCAATATGTTCTTCAATCCGTTGCAAAACCTGAGACTCGGCGGAAGGCCAAGTAAAGCGCGCTACCAGTACACCCTAAAAAGTGTGAACGCAGAAGATTTGAGGCGCGCTGCTGACGGAATGATGGCGCTGATGCGTACTGACCCTATCTTTCGCGATGTGACCAGTGACGCGCAGTTCAAGGGTCTCCAAGCCCGGTTCGAAATTGACCGTGAACGTGCAAACGCAATGGGGGTCAATGTAGCCGATATCCGCACCGCAATGTACTCGGCGTTTGGCGAAAGACAAATTGGCACCATCTACACCTCGGTTGACAGCTACCAAGTCATCATGCAAGTCGGCAGCGAGGATCGTGCAGATGAGAGCGCGTTCGCAAAGATTTTCGTCAGATCGAAGTCCGGTAAGCTTGTCCCGCTATCAGCATTGGGGGCTGCGAAGCGTGAAGTTGGTGCCACTGCCATCAACCACGCAGGTCAACTTGAGGCGCTGACGGTTTCCTTCAACCTTGCAGCAAACGCCCCTCTGGGCGATGCCGCGAAGAAGATCGAAGCCTTCCGAAATGAGCTAAAGATGCCACCGACCGTTCTCACCGCATGGGGTGGCGATGCCGCAGCCTTCCAATCATCGCAGAGTAGTCAGGTTGTGCTGATCGTGGCAGCACTCTTGGTCATCTACGTCTTATTAGGCGTGCTGTATGAAAGCTACATCCATCCGCTCACCATTCTCGCGGGTCTCCCATCTGCGGCGGTCGGCGCTTTGGTGACGCTGTGGATTTTCAATATGGATCTTTCAATCATTGCCACAATCGGCATCATCATGCTGATCGGTATCGTCAAGAAAAACGCCATCATGATGATCGACTTCGCACTAGACGCACAGCGAACAAAAGGCATGAGACCCGAGGATGCAATTCGAGCCGCATGCGTGCTGCGATTTCGCCCCATCATGATGACCACACTCGCCGCGCTGATGGGAGCCCTGCCGATTGCGCTTGGCCTAGGTGCCGGTGCAGAGCTTCGCCAGCCACTCGGGCTCGCGGTTGTGGGCGGACTCATCTTCTCTCAAGTCATTACACTCTTCATTACGCCGGTAATCTACCTAGCGCTAGATCGCTGGTCCGGCAAGGGCCCGTTGAGGCTTGAGGGTGACCCGAAACCGGGCTAGCCTGAGTATTTCGTCGGGTCGCTCGCTCACCCGCTTTCGAACGCGCCCATGAAATGTTCAGGCTAGTAAGGACACTATTGCTGCGCGGGGTCTGCTGATGGCTCTGGATTCGGCGGCGGAGTGTCGGTTGGCGCAGAACGTTTCGCGAGTTTTTCTTCTTTCTTTTTCTTCTTTTCAAGCTCGCGCTGACGTTTTTCAAACTGATAGTTCGGTTTTGCCATAGGAATCCTCGAAAGAAACTACGATTGTCAGCATCGTCTCGCGATTTTCAGCGATGTCTTTGTGTCTCTAGCCTGAGCATTTCACGGGTCGCCCGCTGCTCCAAGGGACGTTGCCTCTTGGCGATTGGTAAACCAATTTTGATTGTTGCTCTTCTGTGATGAACCCATGCGGCACGTTCGCTCTCGGGCGATTAGACGGCCACTCACCCGGTTTCGAACGCGCCCCATGAAATGTTCAGGCTAGCCACGAGATGATTTTGTCACATACCGCCCTGCTGCTGAGCAACTCAAAGTGATTCATATTAAAGAAAGTAGCCTGATCTAGCGCTGAAACGCCCAAGCCTAGCGCGCTTCCACGGGGCACAAGGCCATCCCCGCGACAACGCTTCGTTTCAGCACCCACCTTGTTAAACGGCGCCGAGACCGTGGCGGCGATCAAAAGGCAACGGACTCGATCCGGTGGTTTTATACGGGCCGCGCTTGCCAGCGAATTCGTTTTTTGTACCCGGCCATATCGTAGATCTTTAATTCCCGCACTTCTCGCCATCCCCACCGATGCAATCGGCGCTGCATAAGGGCTAGCAGAAAGCAAGCGCAGCATAAACGCGGCGCCTTGCTCGAGTGGTGCCCCCAAATGTGGCGTCCCCAAGAACACGATCGCCTTTAGGGCTGATCGCCACTTCATCCTGCCGTTCTCCGCCTGCATAGCCGCACTACGCGCCACCAAGCCACCCATACTGTGACAAACAAAAACGACTTCAATGATCGGCACCGGCCAGTTCAGGTACAGCACTTCTAACATCGCCGCCAAATCGAGGCCGTTCTCATAAACGTGTCGCCCGGAGTTGTACAGCAAGCTAAGAACAGTCGACTCCTGCGTCGTCGCGAGCGGCGAACGGTGGTCGTGATCGGACGTGGCCCATTGCAAGTCGTTCATACATAGTCCGTGAATCATGACGACGATTCGACCGGTGTGAACAAACTCTCCCTGACTGAAACGAGCAGACAGCGCATCCCGATCTAGCGAAACCGCAGAATCCCCTGAATAAAGTGACATTCGAATGGCGAGTGGATTTCCTTTGTCGGCGAGATAATCACCACACAGACCGTTAAGGGCTGCGCGGGTGGCGGCGCTATTACGTGATCTGTATCTTTGCGGTGAGCCCCTTGCAAGCCGAGTCAACGCCGCATCAATGCCGCCGCCGATGGTATGGGTAACACCGCGAATGCGCCTGTACACAAACCCAGTGATTCCAGTCGTCGGCCCCACCTGTCCTGCCCCGACAATCGGCGACAAGCCACGAATGTTTCTGTGCATGGAATCGACCACGTCAACGATACCTGAAACGGTCGCCACAGCAAGCCTGCTAGCGCCTTGTAGGTCGGTAACTAAACCATGCGCATCAGAGGGCTGCTTGGACTTGCTCAATATTTTCACTCGCAGTAGGCGGGGCAGTAAATGCTCTATACCGCATCAGAACGAACCATCTAATCCGCCCTAATCAGGCACGGTATCGCCTATTCTAGCCTGAACATTTCATGGGGACGCATTCAAAAGCGGGTCAGTAGGTGAACGGGCGAGCGATTTTTCGCCTGACCGACCACAGCATCGCGAGCCGTGTTTGCCAAGTACGTACGGGAGGAAGGCGCGTTTTTATCAACTGCGATGGCAAATACGGTGCCGTCCACTCGCCCAGAGGCAACGACCTTCTAAGCAACGGCCGACCCATGAAATATTCAGGCTAGTCCAGCACCGCACGGGACACCCATGAATCAAATAAATTAGTCTGAATACTTCACGGGTAGCGTCACATCTGGCCAGTATTAGCGCAGATCGTCTCAACCTCCCAGACACACACCTCGCCGCGCAAGATTTCCTCATGCTTGTGCAGGGCCAAGTCCGTTTTGCACCAACCGCAGCCTTCTCGGTCATGTGCAAATTGCGCCTATGTTGATTCCCAGCGCTGAGGCTCGCACATCGCCCACAAGCCGTGCGATTGAGGACGCATTTAGGTAAGTCGACGCCGACCGAGATATAGCCCGCGATACCTCGGTCGGCCGGGTAGAAAAACGCTCGCCCACCCGCGCTTTCAAACACGCCCCCATCAAATGTTCAGGTGTGACAACTACATTGAAATTCCTGCTTCCTTCAGGGTGAGCTTCGGGCTGATCAAATTCACACGCCCCTTGCGCTCAGCGCCCCTCAGGATCAGCGCTTTGACTTCAACCGGCGTGAGTTCCGGTTTCATCGCAAACAGCTTCCCAGCGAGGTTTGCAACTTGCGGCGATGCCATTGACGTGCCAGAAAACTTTAGCTTCTCGCCGCCTGGAATATAGGTATTCACCTCGAAGCCATTTGCGTGTACCACCACCGTTTTACCGAAGGTCGAAAAGCTTGTCTCAGTTCCAGCCTGATCAACCGCACCCGCCGTAATAAGGTTTGGCAGTTCAAAGCCCGCCGGAATGTACTGTGCGAAGTCGGCGCTGTTGTCTTCATTTCCCGACCCAGCCACGAACAAGATCTCTGGTGCATTCTTAATTGCGTTGTGAAGCGCTGCTTTTTCGATATCAAACAACTTGATCGCGAGCGACTTGCGCTCCTCTGCGTTTTTACCGACGTTGTGGAACGCCAGCGCACCCTCATACGCGGTCGAGCCGTAACGCCAGCTCATGTTGACGACTCGTGCGCCGGCTTTTTTGAAGCTTTCCACTGCGGCGGTATAGGCGGCAGCCGTGCGCTTCGCAGAGGCTTCGGTCGGCAGTTGCGGGATAACCGCGTTATCCCAATGCATCGCCACTGCGGTGATGCGTGCGAACGGATTCCCCTCGACGGCGATACCCGTAACGGCGGTGCCATGCGCCCACATTCCGAGTGCTGAGAGGTCTTCTTGAAACTGTTTCACTTCGTCCTGCTTGAGCGTGCCGATACGCTGTTTGAGCGCACGCGCATCGGCTGAGTCGATTGCGGCACGCAGATCAAGCGAACCCTTCATGTATTGCTTCAGACTCGCCATACGCGAACTCGCTTCACCCATCGGGCGCACCAGAGAGGTCGTTGGATTCGCGTCTTTATCAAAAGCGATGCCGCGCATCGCCGCTGGCTTGAATAAATCAACATCGGTACCGCTATCCCAAATGCCGATGACGACTGGCTTACCCTTTGCGGATTCCGGCAAGTTAACCAAACGCTCGCTCCAGACATCAACCTTCGCGACCTGATTTTTATCGACGATGTTCTGCAACACGGCGACCATGTCATCACGAAATGGCAGGGAGTGATCAAAGGCGTTGCGAACGCTAACGATTGAGGTAACGATACTTACAGGCACATTGAACTTCAGGTTCGTCACCGCAGGGTCAAGCCCACTTTTGATCGAACCGATGGTGACATTTTTGGACATGAGTTCCAAGCCACCCTTGGTGTTTTTCATTGCATCGCCCACCACACTCCAAGGCATCTTTCCCCATGCCTCAGCAACGGCGGCTTTCACGGCCGCTTTTTGCGCTTCGTCGCTACCACCCTTTTGCCGCACACCCATGATGATTTCAGCAGAAACCCCGCTCATGAGTTTGTCGGCTTCCTTTTCCTGTTGGCTGCGGATATCGCGCAGATACTGAATCGCTTTTGCAAAATCGCCGCGATAGATGGCGATCTGTGCGCGAGCACCGATCATGCCCGTTCTGGTGGCACGGTCGCGAATATCAAACTCCGCCAGATCGGCGGCTAAGTCTTTATCAACTGCTGCAATAACCGCCTCCAACTCTGATTTCGGCGCTTCAATCAGCTCACTCGGCAGTTTGCTAATTTGGTAACTTCTGCGCGGAAGCTGATCCGCGCTGGCAATGACCTTGCGTTCGGCTTGAATAATGGGCGATGCGACCGAAAATTCGACCGACGTAGGCGCGGCGATGGCAGGGCAGGCAACACCTGCCAGTAGTGTTGAAACAATCGCGGCGATGGGACGTAGCTTCATTGACTGACTCCAGTTTAAGGGGTGGCGAGAGTTTGCGCATTGTGGGAAGCCAGCTCAATCCACAGTAGACGAAATTAAGTAAAAGCGCGATGAACTGCGGAATGTCGAACCCAGACTGTGGCCGTAACGCCGACTGCCGTGCGAGGTGGCCGGTCGGGCGAGACGATTCCGCCGATCGCCCACCGGATAGAGGCACAGCACCTCATGGTGCAACACCGGCACCACATCGGCACAACCCCCAAAACCCCCACCCCCCCAAAAAAACCGATGCTACGTTGGCTCATCAAGTGGGGCTTACGTGCCACCAAAACGATGTGCGCTGTTCGTCGCGTCAAACCGCCGCTTATCCCGCAGTCGTTTCAACCCGCGCTCGTCTCGACTATCCTTACGACTCTCATCGCCATCTTTTATTCGCTGACGTGCGTGTTTCGATTCTTTTGTTAGCCTGCCTGATCGCTTGGGCCGCCCAGGAATGGAGCGGCGAAAAGCCGTTACCTGACGGCTGGGGATGGGCCAGCACGCGCGCCGACACCGCAAACTGCAAAGCATTTGCGGGCAAGCGCCCATCCCTGACGTCTCCGCGCCCAGTGACGCTGCGTTGCACCTCAGCGGCCCCCGGTTACGTTGCGGCACGATTCAATTTTCCGCTGGATGGCCTGCGCGGCAAGGCGGTTCGTCTGTTCGCGCAAGTGAAAGTTGAGAATGTTTCGGACAGAGCACGCCTGTGGCTCAGAGTCGATAAGCCGGGCCAGATGGGCTGGCGAATTGACGACATGGAAGACCGGCCTCTGACGGGCACCAGCGACTGGGTAACGATCGTCGTTAAGGTCGAGGTTCCTGAAGATGCCTCAACCATTTTTGGCGGAATCGCCTTGGAGGGCAGCGGGACGATTTCCATGATCCGTCCGTATTTGGTGCCATTGGAGATCGGCAACGCGCAGGATCAGCCGCCGCCTCCACAATCGCCGGAGCGTGCGAAATGAACCAATGGTTATATCGCTATTTAGTCGCGCCACAAGCAGCGGCGCCCAGCGGTATGCTGGCGCAATTCACCCTCGCTGGGTTGCTCCGTTGGCCTACCCTGGTGGGCTTGTTGGCGGGTGCCATGCTTTATGTGTACGCCGCCCAGGACTGGCTGCTCATGGCATTCCAGCTCTGGTTGGGTTACGCCGCTGCGACGGCGGCGCTCACCTTACTCAACTACTGGAAGGGTGCTCGCGCAGAAATTCGGCTAGCGGTTGGTGCGCTGGTCCTCGGCTCCGCATCGGGTGCCTTTATCGGCAGCCTCATCTGGTTTAAAGCGATTGGGATGGGCACCTTCCAATGGTCGCTCTTACTGCCGCATTGGTGGCCCGCACTTACCTTTGGCTTGCTGTCCTGTGGCACCCTGATGGTTCGCGATTTTGCCCACTCCGAGCGGGCAATCGCACTAAATGCACAACAAGCCATGGAGCGCCAGCGACAGGAGAGTGCCAAACACGCCGCCGAGGCGCAACTCCGGCTGCTACAGGCGCAGATTGAGCCACATTTTTTACTCAATACGCTCGCCAATGTGCGCTCATTGATCAAGCGCGACGGTGATCGCGCACGCGAGATGTTGGATCACTTGAGTGACTATCTCCATGTCGCCTTACCACGAATGCGTCAGGCCCAATCGACGCTCGAACGAGAGGTCGCGCTATCGGCCAGCTACCTATCGATCATGCAGATTCGCATGGGCGACCGACTTCGTTACAACCTGCAACTCAATGATGACACCGGACAACTCATTTTTCCACCCATGCTGTTACAAACGCTCGTCGAAAATGCAGTGAAGCATGGGCTTGAACCGTCTGCCGATCCTGGCGAAATTTTCATCGCGGCAGACATAATCGTGTCACCGCATGGTGAGCAACTTCGAGTGAGTGTATCCGATACGGGTATTGGCTTTGGTCGCGCCAACACAAAGGGCATGGGTATCGGGTTGATCAACATTCGCGAGCGATTGGCCAGCCTATATGGCGCCGACGCTTCACTCGAAATCGGGCCTAACGCGCCGCGGGGGGTGATTGTCTCACTCACCATACCAGCACGACAACGACAGACGAACATGAAAGATATCGAGATATGACCACCGCCGTGATTGCTGATGACAGCGAGGCTGGGGTTTCGCCAAGCCAAACAGTTTTGGCTTGGTGCCAGCCGAGCCGGCAGTCCATGCAGGGACTGCCGTATTTTGAAGGAGCGGAATTGTGACCACCGCCGTGATTGCTGATGACAGCGAGGCTGGGGTTTCGCCAAGCCAAACAGTTTTGGCTTGGTGCCAGCCGAGCCGGCAGTCCATGCAGGGACTGCCGTATTTTGAAGGAGCGGAATTGTGACCACCGCCGTGATTGCCGATGACGAACCGCTGCTGCGCGATGAACTTAGAGACGCGCTGGAGGAGCTTTGGCCAGAACTCAATATCGTTGCCGAATGTGCTGACGGTGTCACAGCGCTGAACGAAGTCGAACGGCATAAACCCGATATCGCATTTCTTGATATCAAAATGCCGCGCATGACTGGACTGGAGGCGGCGGAGCAAATTTCAGGCAACACGATGCTCGTGTTTGTCACAGCATTTGACGACCACGCCATTCAAGCATTCGACCAAGGTGCCATCGATTATGTGTTGAAGCCAATCCGCTTAACGCGTATCGCCAAGACGCTGCAACGCCTCAAGCAACGGCTCGCCGATCACACGCCAAGCAACGAGGTCACGAAGCGCGTTGCGCGAGCCCTCAATCAGGCAAGCAGCGCAAGTCCGGGCTATCTGAAGTTCATCCAAGCCAGTGTTGGCAGGCAAGTACGATTTATCATGGTCGAAGAAATTGCCTACCTCCAAAGCGATAGCAAATACACGCGATTGGTCACCATGAATAGCGAAGCCTTCATTCGGAAGCCGTTATCCGAGCTAGAGGCCGAGCTGGACCCCGAAATGTTCTGGCGCGTTCATCGCAGCACTGTTGTCAACGTCAGGCGTATCGAGCTCGCGGTGCGCGACGAGGCAGAGAAAATGACCATTAAGCTAAAGGGATTGCCGGACAAAATTGAGGTCTCTCGCGCTCACCAATCACAATTTCGCGGCTTGTAGGAAAACATCCGGTTGATGGGTGCGAGCCAATTTGTTTCGCACGACTAAAATCAACGTACCTCGACGCTGCGGGTGAGCGGTTAGATACTCAAGCGAATGCCGCCGAATGAATTTGTCCGGACAAATTCTCCAGCACACGGCAATCTGTAGAATCTGTGAATCCATCAGCTAAAGTGCATAAGGTTTTTGCCAGATGAAAACTTGGCAAGGCATTACTCAGAAAACGGTATCCCGATGACAACTCGACACTCGCGCCGCCAACAAATGCGCTCTCTTTCTTCAGCCCTTGCGGCGACATGCATCGCTTTGTTAATGCCATTCGCACATGCCACCACCGTGCGCTTGCAAACCACCCAAGGTGCCATCGATATCAACCTCTACGACGCAGCGGCGCCCATCACCGTCGCAAACTTTCTCGCCTATATCCGCAGTGGTGCCTACACCGACTCGTTGATTCATCGCAGTGTTCCTGGCTTTGTGATTCAAGGGGGCGGTTACACCTGGGTTGGTGGCAATACGTCAGTTGCCGACGTGCCAGCACGCGCGCCCATCCAAAATGAATTCAGCGCCACGCGCTCCAATCTGCGGGGCACCATCGCCATGGCAAAACTCGGTGGCGATCCCAATAGTGCAACCTCGCAATGGTTTATCAATCTGGCGAACAACGCTGCCATCCTTGATGGTCAGAACGGTGGTTTCACCGTATTCGGGCAAGTGGCAACCGAGAGCATGGCGGTGGTTGACGCCATCGCCGCGTTGCCAATTGTGAACGCTGGTGGTGCGTTTAGTGAGTTACCCTTGACCAGCGTGCCAGCCAATGGCGCACCGATTCTGAAAGCGAACTTGTCGCTGGTGCAGACCGCCAACGTCAAGACAACCAACGTCAAACCAGGCGTCATTGATATCGATGGCAATGGTCGGCAGAATATTTTGCTGCGTAACACCAGTCTGGCGTCGCCGCAAATGCTGGTGGGGCGGTTGGTAAACGACAAAATTCAATTCACCACACAGGACGATCCAGGCGCGAATTTCCGTTTGATCGCCGCGACCGATTTAGACGGTAACGGCAAATCTGACTTGGTGTTTTTGAACACCACACAAACACCACTTGCCGATGTGCGCGTCTGGACTGACTTTCAGCGATCCACCGAGCGCTTGTGGCGACAGGTCAAACCAGTGTGGGATGTGCAAGTCGCAGGCGATCTTGATGGTGATGGCGCGGGAGACATTGTCTGGCGCTATCTCGCCCCGGACCCGCGTGACACAGGCGTCTCCTACATTTGGTTTAACAACAACATCCAAGAACCAGTCGTTCGCAAGCGTGGAGGTGCGCCGCTCGATTGGATCTTGTTGGGTGCAGGTGATTTCGACCTCAACGGTGCAGCGGACATGGTCTACATTAGTCCGGAAAACCAAATACGCGTATTGATGGCAACACCCAACCGCACCTGTGCGAATCTGTCTGCGGGAAGCATTCCGGCGGGATTTCGCGTCATTAAAGTTGGCGACTTCTCCGGCAGTGGGCGCGGCGATATCCTGATGCGCAACCCATCTACCGGGCAAGTCATGCTGAAGGCGCTCACGGGCGTAGGCTTGAGTCTGCCCGAATTCACGGGCAACCCCATCGACCCAAACGCATCATGCACCTCGACACCACTTGCGCTAGCGCCCACTGATCTCAACCTGCTTCCTTCAGACCCAACATGGACGTTTTACGCGGCTGGGGACTTTGATGGCAACGGTGTTTGTGATGTCGTTTGGCGTCGTCCAGATGGAACCTTGACACTTTGGCTACTCAATCGTGCCAGCGGCTTCACCGCGCCGACCATCATCGATAATGCGGGCAATGCACCAGTAGCCTTCACCGTATTTGCAGCAGGCGGTAACGGCGACACCTATGATGGCAAATCGTCGGCACACATCGAATGAGAGAAGGCTGGGTTCCAGCGCAGCGACCAAAGTGAGCCGTGTCCGCCTGACCGAGGCTAGTAACGACGAGGGTTTCCAAGGCTTTTCGCCCCGAAACGCTCGTCTTTACTTGGGTTTTCCACCAAAAAATGTGCCAACAGGCGACCAATGTGCGGCGGCGATGATGGCTCCTGCGAGGATGAACTCAAGATTGACGAATAAATACTCAAGCGGCGGATAGACTACTGGGCCATCCCAAGGCATCGCACCGAGAACCGCGAGTATGGTGAAGAGCCGCCGCGCCCACGCCTTAAACAATAAGAGCCCGATCGTGCTTGCCGTTGCCGAAACCAAATACAGCACGCCCACCCAGGTCGTCATCCACGTACTGCCATCGGCGACACGAACGAACTCCCATAGCGGCGCGGGCAAGTCGCTCGCCGTCACGATGTGCCCTGTAATGGCGAGAACGACCGCGACTAAATACGCGGCAATCATTAGGCGAAATCGAAGTGGTGTCATCGCTGTAGTCTAGCCTGAATAGTTGGAAGGTCACCCGCTTTCAAACGTGCGGCCCAAGTCCACGACAAAAGAGGAACGATCTAAATTAGTTTATCAATCGTTCAGAGTCAACTGCTTCGAAGCAGCGGGCGAACTGTGAAATACTCAGGCTAGCCATCGTCATGGCTGACCTCCTCTTCCCCGGAACGACGACATTCTGTGAACCAGCCCACCCTGCCCCAAGCCCTCCCCCATGCCCTGTCTGGCGAACGCTTCGAGTTTGATAGCATCGCTGGCAAAATTAGTTGTTATGTTGATGGAAGCGGCCCGCCGCTGATGCTGGTACACACGGTGAACGCGGCCGCATCGGCGGCCGAAGTGCGGCCGTTGAATGATTACTATCGGCAGCGGCGAACGGTGTTTTCGATTGACTTACCGGGCTACGGCTTTTCAGATCGCAGCGATCGCGCTTATACACCGCGCTTGATGACCGATGCCCTGCACGCCCTCGTCAAACAAATTCATCAGCGCTGCGGCATCCAGCCCATTGATGCTCTTGCCGCGTCACTAAGCTGCGAATTTTTGGCGCGCGCCGCAATGGAGTCACCCGCTGCGTTTGCACGACTCGCGCTGGTCAGTCCTACCGGCTTTAACGGAAAATCGCCGCGCCGAAAGGCCGTTGGCGAGACGCTTTACTTGCCGCGCTTGCATCAATTTCTGACCGGCCCCGGCTGGGGAGGTTCGATTTTTCGCGGGCTGACTCATCCTCGTGTCATTCACTATTTTCTGCGGCGCACATGGGGCAGTGATCACATTGATGAAGCACTATGGGCCTATAACGTCATCTCGACGCGGCAGCCGGGCGCCGAGTACGCGCCGCTTTGCTTCCTCTCCGCCGCGATGTTCAGCGCCGATATTCATCATGTTTATGAAGCCCTCAAACTACCGGTTTGGATGTCACATGGGGTGCGAGGCGACTTCACCGACTATCGTGGTAAAACGATTGTCGATTCCAAACCAAATTGGTCGTTTACTGTATTTCAAACTGGCGCACTACCCTACTTCGAAGTTCCCGCCGCCTTCAATGCGGCGCTCGATGTATTCCTCGCTCAGCCGAGGAACCCTTAAAGCACCTATTGATGCGTTCATTCATGAGGTGATTAGCCGGATCGGTCAGGCGAAAAATCGCTCGTCCACTCACCCACTTTCAAACGCGCCTCCATGAAGTGTTCAGGTTAGCGCCATTTTTCATAATGCGACGCAGCATTACATTTAGGTCGAATGGGCGTAAATTCGATGAACCTTTTTTTGCGACTACATACCGGAGGAATTACCTTGGTCAAACTCACTGTGAACGGCAAAGCTGTCTCTGTCGACGCGGCCGACGATACACCCTTGCTTTGGGCGTTGCGCGATCATCTAAAACTCAATGGCACTAAGTTCGGCTGTGGCGCCGCCCTCTGTGGGGCGTGTACGGTGCATGTCGACGGCGAGCCCACTCGCTCTTGTTCTTTGCCGCTATCGGCAGTGGCGGGGCGACGAATCACGACGATTGAAGGCATCTCTGCCAAAGGCTTGCACCCTGTGCAGCGGGCATGGATTGAGCATGATGTCCCACAATGTGGCTACTGCCAGTCGGGGCAAATCATGTCGGCCGTGGCGTTGCTTAACAAAAACAAGAAACCAACCGACGCTGAAATTGACGCGGCAATGAGCGGCAATCTCTGTCGCTGCGGAACCTATCAGCGCATTCGTGCTGCGATCCACACCGCGGCGGGTAAGGGCAAGGGTAGTAGCAATAGCAAAGCCAGCGCCATGACCAATGCCAATGTGTCAACCAAAAAGAGTGGAACGTAATCATGACGACGAATCTCAAACGACGCGCATTCCTCAAAGCCACCGTCGCCACAGGCGTCGCATCGGCGAGCGGGCTTGTGATCGGCGTCTACATGCCGGCGCTTGCCGCCGCGCCCGCTAAGGCTTTGCCGAAAGTGGTTCAGCCCAATGCGTGGGTCAAGATTGGCACCGACAACAAAATTACGATCATTTGTCATCGCGCTGAGATGGGACAAGGCACCTATACCGCCATGCCCATGCTCGTGGCCGAAGAACTTGAAGTCGATCTACGCACGGTCCAAATTGAAATGGCACCCGCCGCGCCGGTTTACATCAATGCCCTTCTTGGGGGGCAACTCACCGGTGGCTCAACCAGCGTGCGCGATGCATGGATCAGCCTGCGCAAAGCCGGCGCGCAGGCACGCATGATGTTGATCTCGGCTGCCGCCGCCGAATGGAAAGTCAATGAAATCGACTGCCGCGCCGACAAGGGCGCGGTGTATGGCCCGCAAGGAAAACGACTTTGGTACGGGCAGCTCGCCGAGAAAGCGGCTACCCTGCCAGTACCGAAAGACCCACCACTAAAAGACTCGAAGTCGTTCAAGGTCATCGGCAAGCCCATCAAGCGCTTGGACACTGCCGTGAAAGTGACTGGCAAAGCGCAATACGGCATTGACGTCGAGCTTCCGGGGATGCTGATCGCCTCACTCGTTCAGTGCCCCGTGCTTGGCGGCAAACCCTTGAGTGTCGATGACAGCAAAGCGAAGTCGATGCCGGGTGTGAAGGCTGTGGTGAAGATTGACGATGGCGTTGCGGTCGTCGCACAAACCTATTGGCAAGCAAAGGTCGCGCGCGACGCATTGAAAGTGACTTGGGATGAAGGCCAGGGTGCGAAACTCAGTTCAGCGTCGATTTCGCAAAGCCTGCGCGACGCACTGACGAAGCCGACAGCGTCGGTCAAGAAAATCGGTGATGCTGCCGCAAGCATGGTCACAGCAGCGAAGAAAGTTGAAGCGACTTATGAGCTGCCATTCTTGGCTCACGCCACGATGGAGCCGATGAACTTCACCGCAGACGTTCGACCCGACCGCTGCGACCTCTATGGCCCGACTCAATTTCCGCAGCTCGCCGAAGGTGTGGCAATGCAAATTACGGGACTACCCAAGGAAAAAGTGACCGTCCATACCACCTTCTTAGGCGGTGGCTTCGGCCGACGTATCGATGTCGATTTCATTGTGCAAGCGGTACAAATTTCAAAGGCCGTGGGCAAACCAGTAAAGCTCATCTGGTCGCGCGAAGACGATATGACCCACGACTTCTACCGACCTGTGAGTCTCAACACCATGAGTGCCGCGCTTGACGCGAGCGGCACGCCGACAGCAATGACGTTCAAGCTCACATCCCCATCAGTGACCTCTCGCCTGTTTCCGCCGGTCGTGCAAAACGGTATCGACCCGTTTATGACAGAAGCCTCCGTCACGCCATACGCCATTCCGAACATGAGCGTCGACTCCACTATTCACGATACCGGTGTACGTGTAGGCTACTGGCGCTCGGTCTCACACGCGCTCAATGCATTCGCTAACGAGAGTTTCATCGACGAAATGGCGGCGAGCACGCAACAAGACCCCGTGGCTTTCCGCATGAAGCTCTTGATTGGCTCGGACGCGGCGCGCTTTCGCAACGTGCTCGAGATTGCAACCAAAAACGCAGGCTGGAAAACCGGTGGCAAGCTCGGCAACGGTCGCTTCCAAGGTGTGGCGTTGATGGAAGGTTACGATACATATGTCGCGCAAGTCAGCGAGATATCCGTCACGAATGGCGAGATCAAGGTACACAGAGTCATCTGTGCCGTGGATTGCGGGATGATGGTCAATCCTGACATCGTCAAGGCGCAAGTCGAATCGAGTGTCGCGTATGGTTTGTCATCGACGTTATTGTCGAAGATCACCTTCAAAAACGGCATGGTAGAGCAGACCAATTTTGATAACTATCCGGTGCTGCGGCTGTCGCAGATGCCCGAGGTCGTCGTGCATTTGGTGACATCAAACCAGAAGCCAGGCGGCATTGGCGAGCCCGTGACCGCAACCTGTGGCCCCAGCATCGCCAACGCGGTGTTTGCGGCAACCGGTAAACGTATTCGCAAAATGCCGATCCAGACTGATGACTTAAAAGCATAACCACACGCATCCCGTCAGCCCCACGCCACCTGCCCCAGTCCAAGCTCATTGGCTGGGGCATTTTTGCAACTTCAGGATCTGCGCACGCAGCCCGTTTGCGCTCGATGGGACACCCGTTCGCCCTGTCTTCGAGCGTGCTCTCGTTAAATGTTCAGGCTAACGCGCATCCACCGCAAACAAGAATAATTCCCATTTATATTCAACGAGATAAAGGTCTGATGACTTCAACAGCGTAGCCAAAACCCGGTATCATTGTGGCTGGCTATGTTGCCTTACTCAACTGGTAAGACTCATGAACGAAATCAAAAACCCCTCACGCCGTAGCGTCCTCAAAACTATCTCCCTCGGTTTGGCCAGCATCCCAGTTGTTGCCATGACTGGCAACGCATATGCGGCCAAGAATGATGCGCTGCGCAGCGCGTTGAAGTACAAAGACAAACCTGAAACCGTTGCTGGCGTTGCGCAGAAGTGCTCTAACTGCACCCACTGGGTCGCTGGCAAAGATGCCAAGGCGCTTGGCGGTTGCAAGATTCTGCCGGGTGACACCGAGATCAGCCCGAACGGCCACTGCACTGGCTGGGGCGCTGTTGCGAAGAAGTAATTCACGTCACGTCTCGTGAAGAAAAAACGCCAGCCTGCGGGCTGGCGTTTTTGTTTGCTCAAATGGCCGATGAACATTTCATCGGGGCGCGTTCAAAAGCCGCGAAGTGTGCGCGCTGTTAACCACGACATCGAATGGGCATTGCCCTAGCTTCCACGCGACGAGCCACCCATCGAACTGGCCAATGCTCCAACTGCCGCCCCTCAATTTTGTGACGCGCCAACGCGGCTGCGAGAAAAGCGCTCGCTTTCATTTCTTCCACGAAAGCGGATAGGTACGCCACCCCTACAAGTCGCCCCTTTGGCACCGCCATCGCTTGGTTGATCGCCATAAAACACCCGTCGAGCAGCCGCAATCTTGGAATACTTTGCCCACCACGACTCGCGTGCCCTCTCGGTCAACGTCTTCATTCCGCCGAATTGGAGAATCGCGTTGAACCATGTAGGCCCCCTCAATCACCTCATAGGCAGCGGTAAACTCTGCATCCGACGCACGGATTGGATCGCTTACGAAAAAAGCAATATCCCACTCGCCCGCCTCGATACTTTCAACGACTTTTCCGGCCGCCGTATAGGTGACGAGTTCAACTGGCATACCCAGTCGCTTGCCAAACTCACCCGCTCACCGACTTTCAAACGCGCTCCCATGAACTATTCAGGCTAGTCGCCAAGATAGCGCGTTTCAAGGTGACGCCGATAGTGGGTGGCATCAAGTGGCGTCCCGGTCGCGCGAATGACAAGCTCCTCAGTGGTCAAGCGACTTCCATGCGCCCAGATGTTCGTCTTGAGCCAGTCAAACGCGAGATGCAGCTCTCCGAAGGCCATGCGCGTGTCGAAGTCTGGTACTTGTCGACGAATACCCGCAAACCACTGTGCGGCATACATCGCGCCAAGCGTATAACTGGGGAAGTAGCCAAACAAGCCCTCCGCCCAATGAACATCCTGCATGCACCCATTTTTATAGTTACCGCAGGTGTCAACATCGAGCAATTCCGCCATGGCCTTGTCCCATACATCTGGAATATCTTCTGCCTCAACACGGCCCTCGATCAGATCACGTTCAATGCGGTATCTTAGGATGACGTGCAGCGGATAGGTCAATTCGTCGGCTTCAACACGGATGAAGTTTGGCTGAACACGAATCAGGTGTTGGTAAAGATTTTCAGCGTCGAATGCAGGCTGCGTACCGAAATGCTTCACGATTGCAGGTGCCATTAGCCCAACAAAGGCGCGTGACAAACCAATCTGCATTTCGAAACTCAAGCTTTGGCTCTCGTGAATCCCGGCACTCCTCGCCCATGCCACCGGCTGCCCAAGCAAGTCACGCGGTAGGCTCTGCTCATAGCGGCCATGGCCCGTCTCGTGAATGGTTCCCATCAGGCTACCAACGAAGTCATCATCGCGATATCGAGTGGTGAGCCTTGTATCTTCAGGAACACCACCGCAGAACGGGTGTGCGCTTTCGTCTAAGCGCCCAGCATTAAAATCAAAACCAAGCAACGTCATGACCTCTAGTCCGACAGCGTGCTGCGCTGCACGCGAGAAAGGGCCCACAGGCGGCAAAACGTTCTGTGATGCTTGCTTTAGGCGCACTTTGCGTACCAGATCGGGGAGCCAAGTGAGCAAATCGTCGAACAAAACATCGAGCTTCTCGCTCGTCATCCCCGGCTCGTAGAAATCCATCAAGGCATCGTAGGGCTTGAGGCCTGTTTCACTTGAAAGAAAAGCGGCTTGCGCTCGACTGCATTTCAGCACAGCGCGAAAATTCTCAAGAAAACCTTGCCAATCATTGGCGGGACGCTGCTCGCGCCACGCATGCTCACAGGTTGCATTGGCTAACGATTGACGCTGCACCAGATCTGCGGGCAACGCATTTGCGCTGCGCCAATCACGACGGATTTCACGCAGGTTTGCTTTGTCTAGGTCTCCCAGGGGCTCACTTTCTGCGGCATCAATGTAGCTTCTGAGTTGCGGATCGGTTCGGATACTGTGAAGCAGCCCGTCCATCTCTGCCATTGCCTCGGCACGCGCCGCATTGCCGCCGCTTGGCATCATGGACATGCGGTCCCAACTAGCGAGTGCTTGAAGGTGGCTGAAATGGTGCAGCTTTTTCCAAGTGCCCGCGAGAGTGTCGTAGGCGGGTGTTGCGCGCTGAGTTGCCATAGGATTGACTGAGAATGTGCGATTTGTCGAGCGCAGGAACGCTTTCCTGCGCAGTTGAGGCTCACATTATTTCAGGTAACTCACTAATTTAGGCGACCTGGCCTGACGAAAATCGCGACCGCTAAAATATGTGTTTGCCCTCCGCCTAGTTCACGCTGCATGCCACGCCCAAAAAACATCATCAGTATCGAGCAACTTTTGTTTAGCCAAGGATTTGGCACGCGTAAACGTTGCAGAGTGTTGGTCATAGAGGGCTTAGTCCAGATAAACGGTGAAACGGTTAACGACTCATCATTAACGATTGATGTTTCCGATGAAAGCGCTTGGCCGCTTACGTTCTCGGTGAATGGCGAGGCGTGGGAATATCATGCCAAGGCATATCTGATGCTAAACAAACCAGCCGGATATGAATGCTCGCAAAAGGCCAAATCACACCCAAGCGTCTATACACTTCTTCCTTCTCCGCTGCGGTTACGAGATGTCCAGTCTGTTGGCCGATTGGACCAAGACACGACCGGGTTACTTTTGTTCTCCGATGATGGACAGTTTATTCACCAAATGGCCTCGCCGAAACACCACGTACCCAAGGTCTACGAGATCACAACGAGTTCGCCCATCAGTGACCAACAGATCCGACGCCTTCTCGATGGCGTGGTGCTCGACGATAGTCCTACGCCAGTCCGCGCACTCGCCTGTGAGCGTACTGCGCCGAGTCACCTAAAAATGACATTAGCGCAAGGCAAGTATCACCAAGTTAAGAGGATGCTATCTGCTGTCGACAATCATGTTGCCGCGCTACACCGCAGTCAAATCGGAAATCTTGTACTGCCTTCGAACTTGGGGACTGGCGAGTGGCGATTCTTGACGGTCACAGAGTTGTTGGCCGCCTCTAGCCGCCAATAGGGGCTTTTCTCCGGCAGCGGCGCGTGCTGCGGCCGCGGAAGACTTCCCCTTGCTGGATCTTCACTCAGCTTGCTTCATCTTGTGATAGCAAGAGCACGCGGCTGCTTCCAATCCGGGGCCATTCACAATCTGAAGCCTCCCTCGCGAATAGCTGATGAGCTTCCTCAACTTCAGCATTTGCGCTGCATGCGTCACCCCCACGCGCCGAACGCCGAGCATTTGTGCTAAGTACTCCTGCGTCAACGCGAATTCATCGACCCCGACGCGATCTCGCGTCATGAGCAGCCAGCGCGCGAGTCGCGACTCCACAACATGAAAGCGGTTACAACCCGCCGTCTGCGAAACTTGAAGCATTAGCGAGTGGATAAAGCAAAGAACAGCTTTTCGAAATGTGGTCGAATTTTTGAATTCGCGCTGAAATTGCTCAATCGTCATTCGCTTCGCCGTTCCTGCGACGCGCACCGACACCCGAACGGAGGCGACCGCCATCCCCATCGCCAACGAGGAACCAACTAATCCGTCACAGCCAACCATGGCAATTTCAAGTGGCAGCTTGTCATCAACAACGAGACTTTTCGATACCAACATGGACTCAGGAAAATACACAAAATTTAGCCGATCCCCGACTTCGTAAAGTACATCACCAAAGGCGAAAGATACGGTTTCCATGTGTTCCGCAAGCCTCGACTGATCCGCAGGAGGGAGCGACATGAGCAGACGGTTTGCAATGGGCTTTCGCCTTGATGGCATGAGAAATCCTCGTCGTTATCGTACAAATATGCACAAAGCTCTTGTCCCAAAACATGATGGGCGCTCTGCGCTAATAGAGCGTGAAACATACAGCAAATAAAAATTTCTCACATATGTTCTTCATCGCACAGACAAAACACCTAGACGACGGTACACCCACGCATCGCATCAATTTGCCCAGCGATTTACGACCCCAGTCGCATCGACCACCCGAACATGAGGGGCGAGAGAAGGAGGCACGATTTAGTTTGAAACCATCAGCGTGTCATCGCGCGATGATGGGACAAGTAATGGATCGACTTATCTACAAAGGCACGCCATCTCTGCCGCCACTTATCGACTCAGTCGATCGCGCTATAAAGAATCGGCTGCAAAAAAAGAGGCCGATCTTCACGAAAGAGCACGAGGGAGATGCCGAGCGCTCGGACTGTTGAGATGATTAGCTACCTGCTTAGCCCAGCGCCCTCAAGAGCGGCTTCGCCTCCTGAATACACTATCGATATAGGCCATTGATATTGCGAGTCAGGGAATAAAACATACCAGAGTCGCGAGACTGAACATGTCATGGGAGCGCGCTCGAAAGCGGGTAAGTGGTGAACGGGCGAGCGATTTTTTGCCTGACCGACCACAGCATGGCGGGCCGTGTTTGCCAAATAAGTACGAGAGGAAGGTGCGTTTTTATCAACTGCGATGGCAAACACGGTGCCGTCCAGTTTGCCGTCCGATCTGCCGTCCAATCGCCCGAGAGCGAACGTGCAGCCCGCATCCACGGCAAAAGTGGAACGAACCAAATTGCTTATCCACTCGTTCAGAGGCGACCTCCTTCGACACATCAGGCGACCCATGAAATATTCAGGCTAGAGGCTACTTTCATCGCCCCGGCTCGATCCCGCCGTGTTTTGTTTTGGCGGTATGTACAACAGCGTACAGATAACAATCCCGAATTCATTAATCATGCGTTTCGAACTTACTGGCACCAAACAGCGCCCGCCAAGCAAACACGGATCGAGGAAGCGCGCCCGACTTAGGGATCAACTTGGGGGGCGATGCGACGGCAATCGGACCTCAAGATGATAAAGAAACATCAACACTCACAATTAGGAACAGCAATGAAAACCCATGCAAATAAACCAGTTATCTCCATCAGATACATAGCAGCGCTTATGACTACGCTGGCCAGCGCAACGTGTATCGCGCAAAGCAATCCAGCCTCGATGGCAACGCCGCCGTCCATGCCAATGTCAAAGGCTGCTCACGACGCGCAGAAGGGCGTGATCGCCGCTGAATATAAAGTGGGCAAGGCTACATGCAAGTCACTTGCTGACAATGCCAAAGACACATGTATGGCAGCAGCAAAAGGTAAAGAGAAAGTCGCGTATGCCGAGCTGGAATATGCCTACAAACCTAGCGTTGATACAAGGTATAAGGTGCGCGTTGCAAAAGCGGAGTCTGACTACGCAGTTTCTCGAGAAAAGTGTGATGACAAGCGGGTAATCTAAAAGACGTATGCGTCAAACAAGCCAAGGCAACACAAACATCCGCAAAGGCTGATGCAAAAGCACAAATGAAAGTCGTCGACGCTCGTAACGTGGCGACAGAAAAAACAACAGCAGCGCGCTCTGATGCCGCAGTTGAAAAGACAAACGCAGATTACGCCGTAGCCATTGAGAAATGCAGCGCTTTTGCGGGTGATGCGAAAGACAAGTGTGTCAAAGACAGCAAATTAGCCTTTGGCAAAAACTAATGCAGACGAAGCCTGTAGGGTTTTCAACAGAGTGCATCGCAGCTTTTCTTGCGGCGAGCGCGATTCTTCTAACCGTTGGCTGCAATCGGACAGATTCTGAGATGACGAAGGCAAGTGTTGCAGCACCCGCTGTAGCAACAACCGTCGGTACAGAAATTGACAGTGCGCTCATCACCAGTAAGGTCAAAACCGCACTTCTTGGAGACCAAGATGTAAAAGGGTTTGACATCAAGGTTGAGACCCGAAAAGGAGTCGTGCAACTCGGCGGCTTTGTTGACAGCCAAATCGCGGTTGATCGTGCGATTCTGGTTGCCAGCCGGGTTGAGGGTGTATCTAAAGTTGAGAATGCGATGACGGTTAAGACGGGAACAACGAGCGTGGGAAATGAAGTCGACGACAGCATTTTGACCACGCGCGTGAAGTCAGCCTTTATTGCCGATGCAGTGGTCAAGGGTTTCGATATTTCGGTTGTGACACGGAAAGGCAATGTCCAACTGACTGGTTTTGTTGAAAATCAGACCCAAATCGACCGAGCAACCTCTATCGTGCGTGACATCAAAGGTGTGACGGCGGTGGAAAACAAACTGAAGCTGAAAAAATAACGAAGCTCGCAGACAAAAGGAATAGAAACGCCCCATTAGGTTTGGCGACAACCAAACCAGCGTAATGGTGTTGTTGTAGTTGTAGTTGTAGTTGAAGTGAGTGTGGTGAGAAGTGAGCTATGCCCAACACTGGAAATCAGTGTTGGGCTTTTTTTCGCCCAAAGGCAGCGCGGTTAGCACAAAAGAATTTCACTCGCCTGAACTTGTCGTGCCGTGTTTGCCCATGATGGCACACGCTTGTTCGCTGGTTATATGCTGGCGTTCCTAAGCGGTCGGCGACGGCACGACGTACACAGACACCGCTCTTGGCACGGGTACCGGTGGAGCGCTAACGCGGTGCAGTGGTTTGTGCCATCGGCCGGTTGAGCCAAACCGGCGGCGAGCATTTGCTACCATTTGCTGCCATTTGCTGCCATTTGCGGGCGTCGACCGCGTAAAATCGTGTTGACCAACGCGCCCGTCGCGACACGCCACCACTTCTCAGAGAGTTTGTCGCGATGCTTGGCGACGCACATCACACCGCGAGGATATTCAAGAATGTCTTGCGCGAAATATGTGGTTCTCCGCACGGGTTAAGGAATCGAGTTGAGACAAGCCACACCACGCAAAGCTGAAACGACGTTACTGGAACCATTCGTCGGCCTCACCCTGAGTCAAATCGTGGTGCCGGTCACGGCTGCTGAATTTGCAGAGGCTGCGAAAAATATTTTGGCTGCTGGAGTGGTGGGGTTTGATACCGAATCAAAACCAACCTTTACCAAAGGTGAAGTCAGCACCGGCCCGCATATTGTCCAATTTGCAATCGCTGACCGTGCGTATATTTTCCAGCTATATCAAACTGCGGGGCGAGAGGCTTTGCTTGAAGTCCTTACGGCACCTTCCGTTCGGAAAGTTGGATTTGGTCTTGAGTCTGATCGGAAGCAGATGCGGAATAAGTTAGGAGTCGAGGCGCAATCGCTGCTGGATCTCAATATCCTGTTTCGCCACGCCGGTTACAAACAGACTGCGGGCGTGCGCGCAGCAGTCGCTATCGTGATGAACCAAAAGTTTCATAAGTCAAAGCGCGTGACCACGACAAATTGGTCGCTGCCTCGTCTAACGCCACCACAATTACTCTATGCCGCGAATGATGCATTTGCGGCATTCAAGGTAATGGAAGCAATACCGACAGCATTCCCCGTTTTACTCAGCAGCACACAACTTGGTTGAGAGGGGCAACCGCGTTGTCATTGGGTGCCCGCCGAATACAAATCAATGTCGTTCGAAGTGGTCGGCGAGTTGCGAAATACTCAGACGAGAAGAAGCATCGGCAATTGGTGCGAGTAATTGCAAGCTCGACCGGCGCTTCGAACAAGACCGCATCAAATCTAATGCGCCGATGTCGCTGCCGCCGCCATTTTCGGGCGTTCTGCGACTGGCAAGCGAATCAGATGGTCGAAGGCGCTCAATGCCGCCTTCGCGCCCTCGCCTGCCGCAATCACGATTTGCTTATACGGTGTCACCGTGCAATCGCCGGCCGCAAAGACACCCGGCACACTGGTCGCCCCCTTCGCGTCAACCACAATCTCACCGAAACGGCTCAACTCAACATTGCCCGTCAGCCATTCAGTATTGGGGACCAGACCAATCTGCACAAACACGCCTTCCAATGCTACGTGTTTGATGTCGCCGGTGGTACGCTCTTTGTAGGTCAAACCGTTAACACGGCTGCCATTGCCGGTGATTTCAGTCGTTTGCGCGTTGGTGTGGATGGTGACATTCGCTAGGCTTTGCAGCTTGCGTACCAACACCGCATCGGCTTTCAATGCCTCAGCAAATTCAAACAACGTCACATGCCCGACCACACCCGCCAAGTCAATAGCCGCTTCTACACCTGAATTCCCGCCACCAATGACGGCAACGTGTTTACCTTTGAACAATGGGCCGTCACAGTGGGGGCAGTACGCAACACCTTTGTTTTTGTACTGGTCTTCACCCGGCACATTGATGTTTCGCCACCGCGCACCCGTCGAAAGAATAACCGTCTTAGTCTTGAGCACCGCACCATTCACCAGATGCACTTCGATGAGGCCGTTCTCGTTAGTGGCTGGCACTAATTTCTCGGCACGCTGCAAGTTCATCACATCAACTTCATAGTGCTTCACCTGCGCTTCAAGTGCAGCCGCAAACTTAGGCCCATTTGTTTCGAGGACGGAAGGATAGTTTTCAATACCAAGAGTGTCATTGGTTTGGCCACCAAAACGCTCTGCTGCCACACCCACACGAATACCCTTGCGTGCGGCGTACACGGCTGCCGCCGCACCTGCAGGTCCACCGCCGACAATCAACACATCGTATGGCGCTTTTGCTGTTAACGCTGCCGCTTCGCGCGCTTCACCATTCACATCAAGTTTGGCGATGATCTCTTCGATCAACATACGACCCGATCCAAAGTCTTGCCCATTCAGGTACACCTTCGGCACCGCCATCACGTTGCGGCTTTCTACTTCGCTCTGAAATAGCCCCCCGTCAATGATGGTGGCATTGATGCGCGGATTGAGCGTCGCCATCACAGCCAATGCTTGTGCGACATCCGGGCAGTTATGGCAAGACAAACTGATATATGCCTCGAAATCACAATCAGTGTCGAGCGACACGATGCGGTCAATGACCTCTTGACCAAGCTTGGGTGGGTGCCCGCCGGTCCACAGCAATGCGAGTACAAGCGTGGTGAATTCATGCCCGAGTGGAATCGCCGCAAAACGTACACCGTGCGCCTGCCCGCTTGGGGCGATGACAAAGCTGGGTTTGCGAGTGTCTGTGCCTGACTCATCCACCATCACCTGATCAGAGAGCGAAGCGATCTCATGCAACAGCTCGCGCATTTCTTGCGAACCTTGGGTTTCATCGAGGGACGCCGTCAGCGTAATGGGGTGCCGAATCTTGCCCAAGTAAGCCTGTAGCTGATCCTTAAGTTGTTGGTCGAGCATGGGGAACTCCAAATCAATCAATTGCAAAGATGCAAAAGAAGTAAGTGGCGAAAATCACTAAGCCAAAGCGTTAAGTAAGGCGCGCTGCTTGGGGAGGCCGACTTCCAAACAACGCGCCGCGCCTTAAGACTCTGACGCCAAATTAGATTTTGCCAACGAGGTCGAGCGACGGCGTGAGGGTCTTAGCGCCTTCATTCCATTTCGCTGGGCAAACTTGGCCGGGGTTCTTTTCAACATACTGTGCTGCGCGTAGCTTGCGCAGCGTCTCGGAGACATCACGCGCGATCGCGTTGTCGTGTACTTCAGCGGTCTTGATGATGCCGTGTGCGTTGATCACAAACGTACCGCGCAAGGCCAAACCTTCTTCTTCGATATGCACATCGAACGCACGGGTCAACTGATGGGTTGGATCGCCAACCAGCGGGAACTGCGCTTGACCAACCGCGGGCGATGTCTCATGCCATACCTTGTGCGAAAAATGCGTATCGGTCGTCACGATATAGACCTCTGCACCCGCTTTTTGGAATTCCGCATAGTGCTTTGCGGCATCTTCAACTTCGGTCGGACAGTTAAACGTGAACGCGGCCGGCATAAAAATCATCACCGACCACTTGCCATGTAGGCTCTTCTCGGTCACTTCGATGAACTTACCGTTGTGGAATGCCTGCGCTTTGAACGGTTTTACTTGGGTATTGATTAGAGACATTTCGCTTTCTTTCCTAGGGTTGATGATGATGGCAAGTCAGGCGCTGTTTGTTGGACACAATTTAGTGCCGAACTTACTTTTTGAATACTCCGGAACGAAGTTTACGGATTGACGACATATATAACAAATCAATTGATTACATCGCTTTGATAGGTATTGACAATCGAAAGAGCCGGTTGGTTCCCACCCCTCCAGCACGAATACGTCACCGCTCGCATGCCCCCCCGCACGCGCTCACCCCACCAACGCGCTCTCGAACGCCCCCTCATTGCTTAGGCGAAGTTGCGCTGCGATGAGCTTAAAGCGTATATTCCCCCTTGAACACAAGCCACCCACAACAAGGATCAAACATGAAGAATCCGATTACATCCAAGTTTTATAGATTGCAATCTGTCATTTTGTTAAGCGTTACCGCACTGATTCTGTCAGGCTGCGGTGGCGGTGATGCTGAGTTAAAAACATGTTTGCAGACCACCAGTACTGGTGGAGTTTCTGTCGGCTCCGGTTTGCCTGGAGACCCGGCAATTCCTGAAAAGTCATCAGGCTACAAACTTGGTAACAAGGTTGTAAATAGTGGAAGTTATATGGCTGTGACAGCCAATCCCCGCGCAACTCAAGCCGGTTGCGAGGTTCTCAGCGCAGGCGGTACTGCTGCAGATGCCGCAGTGGCGATTCAAATGGTTCTTGGCCTTGTTGAGCCGCAGTCGTCTGGTTTGGGTGGCGGTGCTTTTGCGCTTTACTACAAAGCGAGCACCAAACAAGTTTTATCCTATGATGGCCGCGAAACAGCACCTGCTGCAGCCACAGAAAACTACTTGCGCCATATCAGTGACACCAACCAAACAAACCCATTGCCTAACTTAGGTAACTCGTTTGCAAGCACACGCGCAAGTGGTCGATCAATTGGTACCCCCGGCGCTGTCAAGATGTTGGAACTTGTGCATCAAGAGCATGGACAAAAGTCATGGGAAACACTTTTTGATCCTGCGATTCAATTGGCCACAAATGGTTTTGGCATCAGCGGACGCATGGCTGATGCGATTGCAGGCGCTAGGAACGATCTACTGCGTGACCCTGACGCTGCGGCTTACTTTCTAAATGCTGATTCCTCCCCTAAAGCGCTTGGAACAATCATTAAGAACCCTGAGTACGCTCAAACACTAAGTTCAATTGCAAAGGGCGGTGCCAACGCTTTTTATACTGGGCCCATCGCACAATCTATTGTTAACAAGATTAAGGTTACAAGCTCCGGGGGCGCAAATCCGGTTGCCATCACGCCGGGTTTAACCGAGTTGAGTGACTTAGCCAATTACCGAGCCATTAAGAGAGAACCTGTTTGCACCACTTATCGCACCTATTGGGTTTGTGGCATGGGGCCACCGTCTTCCGGTGGAATCGCTGTCGCTCAGTCACTGGGCATTTTGGAAAATTTTGATTTATCTGCAAGCCTATATTTGCCGACTGTAGTCAATGCCGAAGGTGGTAAGCCTTCTATTGGTGCCGTTCATTTAATCAGTGAATCACAAAGACTGGCCTATGCAGACCGCAACAAGTATGTTGCGGACACTGATTTTGTCCCTCTCCCAGGCAATGGCGTGAGTTCGATGGTTGCCAAAGACTATCTAAAAGCAAGAGCTGGTTTGATTTCAGCGACCAGAAGTATGGGAACAGCGCAGGCTGGTGTCTTTCCAACGTCTCAGCCTTTAGGCATTAGCGCGACGGAAGGAAAGGGAACTACCCACATGTCAATTGTTGACAAGTACGGTAACGCGCTCGTCATGACAACAACGATTGAGTCCGGGATGGGGTCTTTTCACTTCACACGCGGATTTCTTCTGAACAATCAACTCACAGATTTTTCTTTTGACCCCTCAGATTCTTCGGGTTTGATTGCCAATCGAATTGCGCCGCTGAAAAGACCGCGTAGTTCAATGGCGCCGACGTTGGTATTCAGCAAAGCCTCAGATGGTAGTCGCGGAGATTTTGTCATGGCGACTGGCTCACCCGGTGGTGCATCAATCATTCAGTTTGTCGTAAAAACATTGGTCAGCGCTTTGGACTGGAAGCTCGACGCACAGCAAGCAACGTCGATGGTCAATTTCGGTGCGGGAAATAGTGTTACGACCGGCGTTGGTGGTGAGCATCCGTCTATTGACGTTACCAATAGTGGCTTGAATGATCCATTGTTGGCTGGATTGCGCTCGTTAGGCCACACCGTGTCTTTTGCGGCACAGTCGAGCGGTGTGTCCACCATCATTCGATCACCTGCTGCAAATACTGGGATACCTGTTTTATGGGGCGGCGCTGACCCACGTCGAGAGGGTCTTGCACTCGGAGATAGTCCTCGTTAGCGCACGAACTCAGGAAGAATTCAAAGGGCGGCGGTGATATGTGGCGGTGATATGTTTTACCCGCGTACAAACAATCGTCGCTGCCCCCGCGAGGCCAACATTGTCGTCCCGGCGAACAACCACAGGGGTTGCGCCGGGCCGGGACCCAATGTTGCTGACACACGGAAACAACGAACTAAGTCCTGGTGCCACGGTACCATTTGCAAAACAACCGTCGCGGCCAATTTAACTTCCGCTCTCCGCCAGACTCCAGAAAATCGAACTGTTCAATGTTCGCCATATCGACAGATATCGTCTCAAGAGCCATCTTCGATTCGCCGCGCCATCATGTAGAAACATCCCGAATGAATGAGCCATTCGCTCATGGCGGTTTTCCATGCAGTGGGCCTCGGCCTCTTTAATTTCATGGTATTTCTTTAAAATTCTCGCAACAGTATTCTAAAGATTGAATGATATAACTTCCGGGCAGCCCCTTTGTCCTCAACCAATTTAGAATTCTATTCTCGCCATTTAGTATCTCATTCGCCAACAAAAAAGCTTTCTCGCCTTCATTTAACGAAAATAGATAAGCCCATTCATAAAGCTTATTTTCGCGATCTCTTTCAAAGGCTTTCTTTTGCATCTTAAAAGCCATTTTTTCCTCTAACGGCTTAAGATCATCATCCACACCAAAATACCATTCACCAACATAAATTATTTTTCCTAAAAAAAACAAATACTCAGGTTTTTCAGAAAATTTACGGCAGGATTCTTCAAAATATTTTCTTAACAAAGATGCCATTGAATCATGCTCTTTGTCGGGGTAACTCTCTTCGAGCAAAACATTATGAAGCAGATATATCGCCCTGATATAAGCCTCCACATCTTCATTGTTTTCATCAATAACTTTTACCACCAAATCTATAGCGGATTTCCATTTTTTACCATGTTCTAAATATTCTAGCTGCTCCTTCCAGCCCATCTCTTTTTCCTTTGATTTATTTTTATTTAACAGGGGAATAATCTTAGTCAGTCCCCTACAATTCCATTATTCCGAATAGGCATCAGGATAGAACGTCTGCCCGTCGTAGACTGGGGGGCCGGAGCCAGCAAGCGCATTCAAGAAACCGCCTAGTTTTGACAATGAAAGGCGATATTCCGGCAAACCATGCTGTGCCCGCAGGGCATTTGTGTATAGCCACGCCGTCGGGAGCCTCAACCGTGTGAGGTGGCCCCAGTACAGCGCAGACATGATCCAACTAAAAGTATGGGAAGGATCTTCGTCGATGCTTCCGCATTCCTGTACGAACTTCGACCAGTGCCATGAGTGTCCGACCCTATTTGCTGATTCAGCGTTGGGAGACAAACCAACTAGGATTTCATAAATGGTGTCTGACCCTCATGGCACTACCTTAAGCGATTTCTGCCATGAAAGCGCATGGAAAGAAAGCTGGCTGAGAGCCTTCACTTGTTAAGATGCTGGTGTCTAACATCAACGTCAAAACAGAAAGGATCAGCCATGTGTGACGATACCAAAAAAACGCCTACAGTCGAGCGTTTTTCGTTTCAAGCAGTTTGTCGCCGAAGCCCCCGGCGCGGCAATGAGCGAGGCAATACCACTGGCGCGGCTGCAATCGATTGTTAATCTTGAGGTCGGCAGCTACCGTGACCGGCTCTACCCACCGTTGACGACACTGGGGCTATTCATTGAGCAGAGTCTGTCTGCGGATGGCGCGTGCCAAGATGCCGTCGCCCGATACCTGAGCGCACGCCATGCGCGGGATCAAGCCCCTTGCAGCCTCAACACCGGCCCTTACTGCAAAGCGCGCCAGCGGTTACCGATTTCGCTGGTAGAACAGCTGAGCGCGACCATTGGAGAGCGTCTGGAGCAATCCGCACCGAGTCAATGGCGCTGGCGAGGGCGGCGCGTCAAGCTCTTGGATGGCACCACCGTCTCGATGCCGGATACACCGGCCAATCAAGCGGCATATCCACAAAGCGGCGAACAAGCACCAGGACTAGGATTCCCGTTCGCACAACTCGTCGGCCTCCTTTCCTTGGCCACCGGTGCGGTGCTCGGTGTCGCGATGGGGTCCACCAAGGGCAAGGGTAGTGGCGAGCAAGCGCTATTTCGTGAACTGATGCCACAGCTCGACAGTGGAGACGTGATTTTGGTGGATCGCTATCACTGCACTTACTTCACCATTGCCATGCTGTTGGCGCGTGGCATCGATATCTTGACCCGACAACACCAGAAGCGCTTAACCTCTCCGGAGGCGATCATCGAGACCTTCGGCGGCGGCGACCGCTTGGTACGATGGGTGCGACCGCAGCGCCCGAAGTGGATGGACGCCAAGCAGTACGCCACGATGCCCGAAGAACTCATCGTTCGTCAGACCGAGGTAGGTGGTCGCGAGCTGGTGACCACACTCGTCGACGCCAAGCGTGTCTCAACGAGTGATCTCGATGCGCTCTATCGCAAGCGCTGGATGATCGAGGTTGACTTCCGCAGCATCAAATCCGAGATCGGCATGGATATCCTGCGCAGCAAGTCGCCGGAGATGGCCAGAAAGGAAGTTGCTGTCCACCTGCTGGCCTATAACCTGATCCGCTCACTCATGGTGCGTGCCGCCGTGCTGGCTCACGTCCTGCCGCGTGCCTTGAGCTTCAAGGCCACACTTCAGCTTTGGCACGCCTTTAGCCAGCAATGGCGATGGCATCTAGGTGAGGCCACAGAATCCGTCGTGACGGCAATGCTTCGTGCAATTTCAACGAGGATCATTCCGCATCGACCAGACCGAATAGAGCCTCATGCCGTCAAGCGACGACCAACAACGCATGCCTACTTGACAGTCCCACGTGATCAAGCCCGAGCCGCTATCCTCGAAGCGCGAAAATCGCTTAAGGTAGTGCCATGAGTGTCTGACCCCAATTTATTCCTACCCGCGTTGCCATCGACTTCGGCAATCAGCCCTTCATCGGCGTAGAAATACAGGGTGGTGCCGGTGCTGCCTTGGCCTGATGGGTTTTGTGAAACGGTCTTCTTGATCCTGCGCCCAAAGGGGACGTAGGCGTAGCGGGCAATCTCGTTGCCCTGCTCGTTGTTGGCGGTGTTGGTGGTGTTGGCGGTGTTGGCCACCCCGCTGCCGTCGCTGATTCTGAGAAGTCGTTCACTCACGCTGTAAGTGTAACGCTGACTTTGTTTGCCTGCTTGTAAACCTGCGGGGGAGGTGTCTTCCGGGGTGACGGTCTTTACGGTGAGGTGACCGTTGGCGTTGAAGGTTTGGGTGACTTTTGGGTGGAGGATGCTGGTGAGGCTTGAGGTTGTGGTGGCCGACCCTATTTGCTGATTCCGGGTTGAGAGACAAACCCACTAGGATTTCATAAATGGTGTCTGACCCCAATTTACTCCAATTTACTTCAACGCCCGCAAAGCGGGCGTTGAGGGAACTCTTCTTTTTTATAAAGAGAGAAAGTAACGCGAAATCAATTGGACGCTGGAACCTTTGATTCCGTCAGTGACGAACCTCATTACTGCCAAGGTAGAGATCAAAATCGAGGTCGATACCGATTCGTCCAAGCTCACTCAACAGATTTTTAGGAAGCACAGGACCGCCGCCCCCGCCGTCAGAAGACCAGAAACATGAAAGCGAAATATCGTACTTCGGCACTAAGCTCGCTATCGTCTCAGGCTGCTTGATTTTTTTACAAATCCACCAGATGTGATCCGCTACATCAAGAGAATCCAACTGATCTTTAGAGGTCAAGAACCAACCATAACGACGTAATTTGAAGCCGCCAAATGATTGAAGTTTGTTTTCAACCGTCCTAGAAGCAGTAAGGCCAGCAACCTCCTGCAATACACGTGCAAGTTGCGGGTCGGAGTCGGAGTAGACGCACAGTGTTGCATAGGTGCCTTGACAGGCGATCTTCATTAGTCATTTCCCCTGCCGCCACCCTTGCCGCCACTACGCATGTACCGTTGCCACTCCTTCATTTTGTCTTCTCTGCTCTGTCCACCCTTGCCACTCTTACCGCCTTTTCCTCGGGGAGAACCTTTCGATTTGTACTCGTCATTGTACTCGTCATTTAGTGCGCATATTTCCGCTTGGGTGAAGTTATAGCCCTTTGGCAATCCTGCATCCTGTTTCCATTGATGTACCCAATCGCGGAAATTCGGGTTGTTATATCCATACCATTTGTCAGACGAATTCAAGCCAAAGAAGTCGAAGAGCATGAGCGGATTCCCTTCAACATAGCTGAAGGTATTCACCCCACCCCCCAACCCCACCGGATCACTCTCCCCATACCTCCCCACCATCGGCAAGTAGGTGCGCATGTAGTTGTAATACGTCCCCGTCTCCACATCCTCATACTGCCCCGGAAACCTCAAGTTGTTGGTCGTCGTTCCTGTGGTCGTTGGTGCGAGTGTGGTGTCAACAAACGTCTTGCCAAAGGCTTCACTCACCATTCGCCATGTCGTTTCACCTTGCGCGTTGGTGAGCCGCTGACTCGTCCCCAGATGGTCCACATGATAGTAGTGCTCCACACCATTCGTTGATGCGTCACCCTGCGGATTCGTCGCGCCACTCTGCCCGGCATGGTCGCGCTTCCATTGCGGTGCGGTGCCCCATGTATTGTTGGGCACCCAGCCGTAGCTGGTGGTGATGTTGCCCAGCGTTGTGCTACCCGCGTTGCCATCGACTTCGGCAATCAGCCCTTCATCGGCGTAGAAATACAGGGTGGTGCCGGTGCTGCCTTGGCCTGATGGGTTTTGTGAAACGGTCTTCTTGATCCCGCGCCCAAAGGGGTCGTAGGCGTAGCGGGCAATCTCGTTGCCCTGCTCGTTGTTGGCGTTGTTGGTGTTGTTGGCCACCCCGCTGCCGTCGCTGATTCTGAGAAGTCGTTCACTCACGCTGTAAGTGTAACGCTGACTTTGTTTGCCTGCTTGTAAACCTGCGGGGGAGGTGTCTTCCGGGGTGACGGTCTTTACGGTGAGGTGACCGTTGGCGTTGAAGGTTTGGGTGACTTTTGGGTGGAGGATGCTGGTGAGGCTTGAGGTTGTGGTGGCCGATGGGTCGCCGTACCAGACGGCACATCAATACCTTTTGTGCCGATGACTAAACTGATGTGCGCGGTCGTGACCCGTTAAACTTCGGTCATGAAATCTACTGACTTCGACGCCATCATCGTCGGTGCCGGCGCGGCCGGCATGATGTGCGCCAGCATTGCCGGTCAGCGCGGTGTGCGCGTGTTGCTGGTTGACCACTACCACAAGCTCGGCGAGAAGATACGCATCTCCGGCGGTGGGCGATGCAATTTCACCAATATCCATACCTCCCCGGCAAATTTTCTCTCGCAAAATCCACACTACTGCCGTTCCGCATTGGCACGTTACACGCCCGCCGATTTCATTAAGTTGGTCGAGGCACACCGTATCCGTTATCACGAGAAAACCCTCGGTCAATTGTTCTGCGACAACAGCGCGACTGACATCATTCAAATGCTCAAGACCGAATGCGACCGCGGCCACGTCGCTTGGCGCATGCCGGCGATCGTGTCGGGCATTAGCCGAATTGATGCGGGCTACGAAGTCAACATTGGCGACGAATGTTTGCGCACTCAATCGCTGGTCATTGCCACCGGCGGCCTCGCAGTCCCAAAGATTGGTGCCACGCCATTTGGCTACCAAATCGCAACGCAGTTCGGACTTCGCATCGTGCCGCCGAAGCCAGCGCTCGTCCCGCTTGCCGTTGAGCCTGATACGATGGCGAAATTTCACGATCTCTCCGGTGTTTCACTCGACGCCACCGTTTCATGTGGAGCTGGCGTGTTTCGCGAGGCCGTGCTATTGACGCACCGCGGCTTGTCCGGCCCCGCGATTTTGCAAATTTCATCGTATTGGCAGTCGGGCAACGCAAAAGTGCCGATCCACGTCGCGCTACTCTCTGGTGCGTCTGTCGATGTGTTGCAAGCCAAGCGCCTGTCCAAAGCGCAATTCCACACTGTATTGGCCGAACTGGTGCCCAGACGATTTGCGGAGAGTTGGTGCAACGCACATATGCTTAACAAGCCGATGAACGAAATGTCTGATGTTGCCTTTAATCATGCGATCGATGCGCTCGCCGATTGGCAGATCAAGCCCTCAGGCACACTCGGCTATAACAAAGCTGAGGTCACACTTGGCGGGGTCGATACCCGCGACCTATCCTCGAAGACCATGGCCGCAACCACGCAACCAAACTTGTTTTTCATCGGCGAAGTCGTGGACGTCACAGGGCACTTGGGTGGCTTTAACTTTCAATGGGCATGGGCGTCGGGGCATGCCGCCGGTATTGCCATCGCTGAGCGGCGCACATGAGGCCGTACGTGCCGCCACGCTGGGTGCTCGACACGAATGTGGTCATCGATTGGTTGATGTTCGACCATCCGTTTATGCAGCCGTTGCGCGAGCGCGTGACAGACGGCCGCTTAATTGTGCTTACCCATGCGCCAGCGCTGGACGAACTTCGTCGCGTGCTCATGTATCGTCAACTGAAACTGTTGCCTGAACGCCAAGCGGAAATCTATGCGCGTTATGTGGTGTCAACGTCCGAGGTGGCGTTACCCGACGGTGCGAGTCTAAAAAACCTGATGATGCCCGCTAACTTTCCGCGCTGCCGCGACCGCGATGATGAACATTTTATTGCGCTCGCTTATCATCAAAAGGCGGACGCTCTGATATCGCGTGATAACGCCGTATTGGGCATGAAATCGCGGGCGGCGAAATTTGGGCTCACGATTCTGAATGTGCCCCAAGCCATTGGATGGCTCGCCGCGGCGACAGACACGCCGCAAACTGGAATTTCGTAAAACCCCAGCAGGGACGGGCACTTTCAGTGTTTTATGCCGCGTTTATGCCGCGTTTATGCCGCGTTTATGCCGCGTTTATGCCGCGTTCATGCCTCAAGCTGTCCACCCATTAAGGGGTTTCTATTTTTGATTTTGCCGTCTGCGCCACGGCCCAAGCGGCAACGATCGCACCCAGCAAGGAGAGCGCAATTCCGACGAACACCCAACGTGGCTGATGGGCGTCGAGCAGCAGACCAAAGGCGATGGGCGCGGCAGCCAGCCCCACATCGAGACCGGAATAGACCATGCCATAGACGCGGCCAAACGCGCCCTCGCCCAGCCTAGCTTTGGTGGCGGCGCGAACGAGCAAATCGCGTGAGGGCCCGGCGATGCCCACTGCGAAACCCATCAGCGCCATCACTGGCAAGACGAGCCAGGTTGGCAGTGCAATCCACGCCAGCGCAAGAGCAATCGCTGCACCTGAACCAAACGCTACCGCAACATAGCCCTCGTGCGCTTTGCCCGGCTTGGCCAGAAAGCCCCCAACCAGTAAGCCACAGCCGCTGCCGATCAGGTAAATGGACAACGCAGAAGTCGCTGCGCCAAGTGAGATATCGAACAACTCGCGCAGCAAGGACGGCGCAAAGTTCTGCAGCCCGCCAAATCCAAACGTGGCAAAGAAGAAAAATCCGAACGCCGCCCATATCATCGGCTGCCGCAAGATGTGGATGAAGCTCACGGATACCGTGTGGGAGCGTGTTGTGCCATCGGCTGCGGTTTTTAATTCGTATTGCAGCAGTGGCCGTTTCCAGATCAACAAGGTCAACGACAACGCACCGACCATTGCCGCCGCCAGCCCAGCCGCACGCCACCCAAACTGCGCTGCGGTCGCGAGCATGAGCACGGGTGCCAGCGCCCAACCGATGTTGCCAGCGATACCATGAACCGAAAATGCGTGTCCCAAGCGCGGCGCGGAAACCCGACGATTGATCAGCGCAAAGTCGGCCGGGTGAAAAATGCTATTGCCGCAGCCGGCGACAAAGGCCGCAAACATTAAGCCGTGGAAGCTTGGCGCAACGGCAACGAGCAGACCAGACAAACTGAGCAGGCAGATGCCTGCATACAGAACGCGGTCCGCGCCATAGCGATCAACCCATATCCCCGCAATCGCCTGACCGATGCTTGAGACCACGAAAAAAATGGTCATGAGCGTGCCAACACTCGCGTAACCCAAGCCAAATTCCGTCATAAAAAACGGAAACAGCGGTGGGATCATGAGATGAAAAAAGTGCGAGGTGCCGTGCGCAAGGCCGACGAGCGAGATAATCGTAGCGTCGGCTCGTAAGCTTGATTGATCCCGCAGGCTCGATGCAGTCGACGACATGTGGGTGTCTTGAAATGGCCAAATGATTGGCAATGACCAATTATAGGTGGTGTACGAGCGCCCCCTGACAGCGCGTTGATATGAGAAGAGTCCTTATAATCTTCCCAATGACTGACCACACAAGACATGACCAACTAAGCCGACGAAGCCGACGAAGCCGACTAAGATCAACTGGCACAACGCTACGCCGTTTTATCGCGGCAACCATGCTCGTCTTGGCAGGCGTATGGACGCCGATCACAACGGTAACCGCGCAGACGACCCAAGCGCCGCTAATCGCGGAGTCGAGCGTTGAAGCCGCCTCACAGCTTGTCATGCAAGCGTTTAGCTTGCTCGGCACCCATTACAAGTTTGGTGGCGATTCCCCCGAAGCCGGGTTCGATTGCTCTGGATTTATCCGGCACATTTACGACACAGCGCTGGGCAAGGTACTACCGCGCACATCCTTTGAGATGAGTCGCCTAGGCAGCACGGTAAACATCGAAAATCTGGCCCCGGGTGATTTAGTGTTTTTTAATACGCGCCGCCGCGCGTTCTCCCATGTCGGCGTTTATATCGGTGAAGGACGTTTCATCCACTCGCCTTCCAAGGGGCGTGCGGTTGAAATCGTCGATATGCATGATCGTTACTGGACGAAGCGGTTCAATGGCGCAAGGCGCGTGCTTCCAACCATGATGGGACCAACCGCGCCAGCCACGTCCACGCCGAACTAACCTGAGTGTTTCACCGCTCGCTGCGTCGACGCTACTCACCAAACATACGTTGCTTGAGCTCCCGACGCTCTTGCGCTTCGATGCTTAGGGTTGCCGTAGGGCGCGCGAGTAAGCGCGGAATGCCGATTGGCTCACCAGTCTCTTCGCAATAGCCATACTCGCCTTCATCAATACGCAAAATTGCGGCTTCGACTTTTTTCAACAGCTTACGCTCGCGGTCACGCGCGCGAAGCTCAAGGGCGTGTTCCTCTTCGAGCGTCGCACGATCCGCCGGATCAGGAACGATGGCGAGTTCGCGCAGGTGCTCGGTGGTCTGCCCCGCGTTTTCACGCAACTGAGCCTGCAGCTCCACGAGGCGCTGCTTGAAGAATGCGAGCTGCTCTTTCGACATGTACTTCTCTTTAGGCTGCTTCAAAATTTCAGCTTCGGAGAGGTAGCCTTCAACGCCCGTCGTTTTTGGATTAAATGGCAACACCGTGGAAACCGCAGCCTTCACCGTCATTGACTTCGGTAGCGCACGGGTAGGCACGGGAATCGTCACGGTCGGTGCAGCCGGTTCTGCGGTCATCAGGGTGGGACGCGGTGGCTGTTTGCCGACCGGCGTCTTGGGTTTTTCATCAGCGGCTAGAACGGATACCGGTGCCTTCGATGTCTTGGATATTGCAACAGGTGTGGCAGCCTTGGTAGGTGCTGTATGGGTTTTAGCAACCGCGTTCGGCGCGGCAGATTTCGGTGGTGCGTTTTTTGAAGTCAATTTTGGTGGTGCTTTTGTTGGTTTAGGGGGCGCTGCTTTAGACGCCACCGCCTTGGTAGCCGACTTGGCCTTTTGCCCTTTGGCAACGGCTTTTGTCACAGTAATCGACTTGGCTGTGGCCTTTGGAGTCGGCTTCGCCTTTTGCCCTTTGGCAACGGCCTTGGGTACTTTTGTCGACTTGGCTACCGCCTTTGGTGCAGGTTTTGCTTTTGATTTAGCCGCCTTTGCAGCCACTTTGGTGGCCGCGCGAGTCTTTGTGACAACCTTTGTCTTGACAGCAGGCGCCGGCGTCTTCTTGACAACCTTTGCTGTTTTTGTGACCTTCGTTGCTTTACCGCTTAGCTTGCCCTTAGGCGCCGTTTTGGCTTTTTTTGCAGTGGCCAACTTGATCTCCTCAACAGTGTTTACTTCTGTTTCCATCTCCACTCGAGACGAGTGTCCGAATTTCGAAAACGGGTAAGTCTACTTAAACTATAGGCCAAAAACAACGAATCAATGGCTTATTGCAATCCATCGAAATGAAAGCCGTTTTTGGCCTCAGCCGAATCGGGCCAAATACCGCGCCAACACTAGAGTTTGGGCAATTTCACGCGGGCGTAAAAAACCCGGCAGCCGAATATCAGCGACCGGGCGATTTATTGCAACTGGCGTACTTAGGCGGCGAGTTTTTCGTCAACCGGCTTAGTAAACCAGCTCGCCAGCACGGAGACAGCCAGAATCGCGCCTACGATACCCAAGGACACAAACACGGGAATTTTGTACCAATCGACGATCAGCATCTTAACCCCCACAAACACCAGTACCAGCGCCAGCCCATATGACAGCAGGTGGAATCGGCTCGCCAAGTCGGCCAGGAGGAAGTACAAGGCACGCAAGCCAAGGATCGCGAAGATATTTGAGGTCATCACAATAAACGGGTCTTCCGTAATCGCAAAGATGGCCGGAATCGAGTCAACGGCAAATACAACATCGGTAATGCCGATCATGACAACAACGACGAATAAGGGCGTGAAAAAACGAACACCATCGCGTACCACCGAGAAGCGCTCGCCGTCAAAGTCGTTCGACAATCGGACGTGTTTGCGGATGAACTTCAGCAACGGGTTCTGATTAAGATCGGGCTTACTGTCGGCAAAAACCAGCATCTTGACACCGGTGAAGAGCAAAAATGCGCCGAATAGGTAGAGCATCCAGTGGAACTGTGCGACCAACCATGCGCCGATCAATATCATGATGACCCGCAGCACAATCGCACCGATGACCCCAATCACCAACGCGCGCCGCTGCAGCTCAGCCGGCACGGCAAAAAACGTGAAGATCATGAGAAAGACAAAGATGTTGTCCACTGAAAGCGACTTCTCAATCAGGTAACCAGTCAGAAACTCAATGGTCTTCAAGTTCGCCAGTTCGCGGGTGAAGCTGTGATCCAGATAGACCCATAACAACCCTGCAAAAACGAACGACAAGCTTATCCACAGAATAGACCAGCCTAGCGCCTCACGCATGGTGACTTTTTGTCCGGCTTTTTTATCCAGCGCAAGTAAATCGACTGCAAGAGCGACGAGCACAAAGGCACCGAAGCCAAACCACAGCCATATATTTCCAATCGTTTCAAACATGAAATGCACTCCCATAGATATTGATATGAGGCATTTGAGGGACGCTAAAGAGGTCCACCGCAAATGCCGCAAAGACCCATTCGCACCGCACGACGTCTCACGGTGCGCACGTCAAATGAACGAAGCTGGGGTGTGCCACGCATGGCTGTACCTTTGCATCGCGGGATGACGTGCAAAGGTCTTGCTCACACTTTGGAACTCAAAGCGCTGGTCGCACCGGAATCAGTCAAGACTCGTATTGACGATGCAAACAATCTGGTCAGGAAAACCAGGCAAATGTACGGCCCGGCCCCAGCAGACGAACTACTCCCCTTTGAAGGTGCCAGCCACAAGCCACGTAGCTGACGGTGCTACTGACTGCGTTGATTGAAAAAAGTTCAGTGCTTTTGCATTTATTTAGCCTGAACTTTAGCCTGAACATTTCCAGGGGCGTTCAAAATCGGGGCCGAGCGATTTTTCGCCTGACCGACCCAAGCATCGGCGGAGCCGGATCAAAAACATCAGATTTCCCTGATCGCGACAATCTAAACAAGAATCATTATTGTTAAAATCATCCGATGCCCGCCTCACCCAACGCGCCCAACGCCACGCCCAACGTCGCCACCAGCGATGTCCCCAACATGCTACCCAATCACCGCCATACGCCCGGCGCGAACATACTGCGCGCGCTGTCGCCATGGTTTACTGGCCTCATCGTAATCTTACTGCTGCTCCCGATCGGCAGTGTCGTGCTCAGTTGGCTTGAAACCGACCAAGGTGCGATGGCGCATATCGCCGCCACTACGCTACCCGATTTACTTCAAAACACCCTGCTCGTGACCGTCTTCGTCGGCATCGGTACTACCATCATTGGGACGCTGACCGCATGGCTGACGGCGCACTTCGATTGGCGGGGGCGCCGGCTGTTGGAGTGGATGCTGGTGTTGCCATTAGCCATGCCGGCATATGTGTTGGCCTACGCCTACACCGACCTGCTGCAGTACGCAGGCCCCATCCAAACATGGCTTCGAGACGTGTGCGGATGGCAGTCCACGAGCGATTATTGGTTCTTCGATATCCGCAGCCTTGGCGGCGCAGCGTTGATGCTAGTCTGCGCCTTGTATCCTTATGTTTACTTACTAAGTCGGGTCGCATTCTTGGAGCAATCGGCGTCGCTATTTGAAGCAGGCCGAACATTCGGTGATCGCCGCGGCACGATGTTCTTCCGAGTGAGCCTGCCACTGGCGCGCCCCGCGATTGTCGCTGGTATGGCGCTGACCATGATGGAGACACTGGCGGACTACGGAACGGTGTCCTACTTCGGCGTGAATACCTTCACCAGCGGCATCTTTAACGCATGGTTTTCACAAGGCGACCGTATCGCCGCCGCAAAATTGGCGACGATGTTGCTCGTCTTTGTGGCTCTCATCATGATGGTCGAGCATTTGGCACGCCACGGTGCGCGATTCGCCGACAACGCCAGTCGCAAGCCTCGTCGCGAGGTGTTGCATGGCGTGAGCGGCTGGCTCGCACTGCTGATTTGCGCGCTTCCCGTTCTCAGCGGATTTATGCTGCCCCTTCTTCTGCTCATCCGTCTGGCCTACCAAGAATCTGGCGGCACTTGGATCGCCGTTGCGACCAAGCTGTCACCACTAATACCGCTTGCCACCAACAGCCTATTACTCGCCACCATCACCGCCTTGATCGCGGTCGCACTTGCACTATGGTTAGCCTATCAGCAGCGGCGCTCACCCAGTTTGCTCAGCCGCACGGCTCATCGCGCTGTTGGTCTCGGATATGCGGTTCCCGGCACCGTGATTGCGGTCGGCGTGCTGATTCCGATCACAAGGTTGGATCACCAGCTCGCGGACCTACTTTCTTCACTTGCGGGACGGGATGTTGGGCTGCTGTTGACTGGGGGTATCAGCGTATTGGTTTATGCATACCTGATCCGGTTCCTCGCCATTAGTTTGCAAGCGTGTGACGCGGGCTTTGCCAAAATCACGCCGAGCATCGACCAAGCAGCGCGTTCACTTGGGGCAAACAGCGTCGAAGTGATATGCCGTGTCCACCTACCGATGCTGCGTGCGAGCTTGATGACGGCCGGCTTGATGGTGTTTGTCGACGTCATGAAGGAACTACCCGCTACGATCGTGATGCGACCGTTTAACTTCGACACGCTCGCCGTTCGCACTTATACCTTGGCGAAGGATGAACGCCTGGGTGAAGCGTCATTTGTCGCGCTTGCCATCGTCTTCGTCGGCCTCATCCCCGTTGTATTCGCCTCGCGCGCAATCACCAAATCAACCGAAGCGCAATCCCATTAAGCGAGTCCGCGGATGGTGGCAAGTGGCGGCGAGTCAACCGCTTTCCGTGTACCGAGCAGGCCAGCGACCGCAATGCCGAGGCCACCTCCCACAATTCCAATCACTGGAATCCACCAGTTGATCACATATGGCACGCTGAGGACACGGTCTGACAATACGGCGGCCAGCGCCATTGCGCCAACACTGGCGATCAATCCGGCCAGAAGCCCAATGGCGAGAAACTCGGCAAGTTGCAACACCACCATCTGCAGGCGACTCGCGCCCAAGGTACGCATAATGGCTGCATCAAACACGCGCTCGTCCTGCGTGGTCGCAATCGCCGCATAAAGAACCACCAACCCGGCCGCCAGCGCGAACAAAAAGACAAATGACACGGCATTGCCGACCTGATCGGTGATCGCACGCACCTGATTCATGATGGCTGTCAGGTCGATCACTGATAAATTGGGATACTGTCGGACGAGCTGGTTGACCAGCGCTTCATTATCAGGTGCCAAGTGAAAACTGGTGATGTAGCTCGCGGGGTAGCTGTCGAGCACGCCACGATTCGCGATCACAAAGAAGTTGGCGCGAAACGAGTCCCACTCGACTTTACGAAGGCTGGTCACCTTGGCGGTAAACTGCGATCCCGCAACGTCGTAGGTCAATACGTCGCCGACATTGATACCAAGAGATTTTGCCAGTCCCTCTTCAACCGAAAACTGCGGTTCACGATCATCGGGTTTCCAGAACACCCCCGAAACAATCTTATTGTCCGCCTGCATTTTGTCTGCCCACGACAAATTAAACTCGCGTTCGGCCAAGCGCTTGGCACGTTCATCTTGGTAGCGACGATCAGCAACAGATGTGTTAGAAATTGAAATCAAGCGCCCACGAATCATTGGATACAAGTCAGGCGTCACCATGTTTCGCTCGGCAAAGAAACGGCTCACGCCGTCGAGTTGGTCTGCCTGAATATTGATGACAAATCGATTCGGCATCTTACTACCGACCGAACCTTGCCAACGCGAAACAAGATCGGTTCGCACAAGCGCCAATAGCAGCATCGCCATGATGCCCAAGCCAAGCGCCATGATTTGCACGAGACTCGCGCCGGTACGACGTTTCATGTTCGCGATCCCATACCGCCACGAGCCGGTCGCCGCGCCGCGCATGCTGGCGGCGAATTGAATAAGTAGCCAACCGGCCGCCGCCGCCGCCGCAAGTGCAACCACAAAGCCACCAATGGCAATCGCGCCGAGTTTGATGTCGCCCGAACGCCAAATAATCAATCCGGCAAGAGTGGCAAAGCCAAGCAGGTAGGCGAATGCGGCTACCCCGTCGAATGGGTCCAAATCACGCCGCAAGACTCGCAAGGTTGGCACTTTGCGCAGCGATAGCAGCGGCGGCAAGGTGAACCCCAGTAACAAGACCATACCAATCGCAATACCTTGTAGCGCCGGCATGATCGTGGGCGCAGGCAAGCTCACCGTGAAGAAGCCGATTAGCAACGCCGCGAGCCCCGTTTGTGCGACAAAGCCTGCGATCGTGCCGACGACACACGCAACCAAGCCAAGTATCAAGAACTGCAGAAAATTCAGTACAAAAATATCGGCCTGACTCGCCCCGAGGCATCGCATCATGGCGGCACTATCGAGCTGCCGCTGCGAAAAGCGTCGCGCCGCCAATGCCACCGCAACTGACGCCAGAATCACCGACAAAAGCGCCGCTAACCCCAAGAACCGCTGTGCGCGTTCCAGAGCCACCCGAACTTCTGATCGGGCGTCGCGCACAGTTTCGAATCGCTCACCGCGCTGTAACTTGCCTTTGAATGCGCGGGAAAACTGGTCGACAAGGTTGCGCTCACCCGCAACCAAATACGTGTATCTGACACGACTACCAACTTGAATCAAGTTGGTTGCCCCGACATCGTTCATGTTCAACATCACACGCGGTGTGATCGCAAAGTAGTCCAGCACGCTATCGGGCTCTTTGGTCAGTATTTTCGTAATGGTCAAGTCGATCGCCCCCACGCGCAGGCGGTCTCCTACCGAGGCGCCGATGCGTGTCAGCAAAACATCAGACACCCACACAGTCCCGACCACCGGAATGGTCTGCGCGTCGTAGTCCGCAGCGCCCGGCGAATCGGCGATGCGAAGCTTGCCACGCAGCGGAAATCCATCGGTGACCGCTTTGATTTCCGCCAAATTGACCCCCTGCCCTTTGGCGGGGTCGCCAGAAACCATGCTCGGAAATGAACGGGTCTGTGCAGTTGCCAGCCCGAGGCGCGAAGCCTCCTCAATGAATCGTCCGTCAATCGGTTTATCGGAGCGAACCAGCGCATCGGCCGCGATAAGCTCATTGGCTTGGCGATTGAGGGCGGATTCAACACGGTCCGCAAAAAAAGAGACCGTCGTCACACTCGCCACGGCGATCAATAACGCCACAATGAGCACTTGCGCCTCGCCAGCATGGACATTACGGCGAAGTAGTTTTAAGGCCAAAGAGAACTTGTGCATAGGGGCTGAAAAATGATGAAACTCAAGTAAAGACGGTCTATTCCAAACTTTTTTGCCTGAAAACACCCGCCAAATAAGGACTTTTACAAATGGGCACTTCTATAAACCTGCTGCGTGGGCGAATTTCGCGCCTGCGGTGCTCGCCGTACACTGGTACGTGTCCCGTGTTTGCCAAACCCGTCGGCACGAACTTCGCCCGCTCGCGACGGTATCGAGAAGTTCCCAAATCGCCCTCACCTACAGGGGTGTCGCGGGCGCTTCTTCCGTCACCACGCCAGCGTCGATGGTGAGTCGGCGGTCGCAGCGTGCGGCCAGACCAGCATCGTGCGTGACCAAAATCAAGGTCGTGCCGCGTTCACGATTCAATTCAAACAAAAGCGCCACCATCGCGCGACCAGTCTTGGCATCAAGATTGCCAGTCGGCTCGTCCGCAAATAGTAATTTTGGCTCAGTGACAAACGCCCGGGCAATGGCAACGCGCTGCTGCTCGCCGCCGGATAACTGCTTGGGGTAATGCTTAACACGCGCTTTGAGGCCGACACGTTCTAGAATCGCCAGCGCCTTTGTGCGCGCCTCGATAACGCCCGCCAACTCCAGCGGCAACATGACGTTTTCCAGTGCCGATAACGACGGCAGCAACTGAAAAGACTGAAAAACGAAACCCACCAAACGTCCCCGCAGTTTTGCCCGTCCATCCTCGTTGAGTGCAAACAAGCGTTCGCCGTTGATGGCGACTTCGCCCTCTGTCGGCTGATCTAGTCCCGCCATCAAGCCAAGCAACGTAGACTTCCCGGAGCCCGATGCGCCAACGACCGCCACAGCTTCACCGCGACGCACCGTAAAATTGGCATTATCCACAATGGTCAGCTCGCCATCAGACGTGGTGACCCGTTTGGATAGATTGGTGACACGAATAATCTCGGACTGCACGTCCGACGCCGCCGAGGCACCTTCGTGTGGTAGCGACGCCGTCGTGGGGTTGCTTGGGTTCGCTTCGAACCCGACCACGGGTGGCGAGTTCGGCAGTACATCTGATGCATTCATGAAGTTGCTCTACAGGGTGAATTGAATTGAGAGTTGAATTATTGGGGCGATAGCCTCAAATTGATAGTGCGATGCTTGTAAATGCCCCCCGTGCGCGGGCCAAGTGAAGTTTTTGTAAAACCAACTGCCCTTTTTGATGACTTTTTTGAGAAAACGATGTTCCGAACCCTCTTCGCTGTGACACTCGCAATCGTTGTTGCGTTCCCCGCAGTCGCCCGCAGCGATGTGCCGACAACGAGCACTGTGATGGTGTTCGGCGACAGTCTGTCTGCCGGGTACGGCTTGCGACCGAACGAAGGTTGGGTATCGTTGATGCAACGTAATCTCGCGCCCCAAGGCGTCAATGTGGTGAACGCCAGCATTTCTGGCGAAACCACCAGCGGCGGCGTGAACCGCATCAAGGCTGATCTTCTGCGGCATAGACCCACAGTGGTGGTACTTGCGCTAGGCGCAAACGATGGCTTGCGTGGCTTAGCCGTGAAAGAAATGCGACGTAACTTGGAGACCATCTTGAACGAAATCAGTCGCGCTGGCGCACGTCCGGTCTTGGTTGGGATTCAAATCCCGCCAAACTACGGGATTCAGTATGCAGCGGATTTCAAAGCAGTCTTTCCGAAACTTGCCGCCGAGCGAAAGCTGCCGTTGGTTCCGTTTCTGCTTGATGGGATTGCCGAAAATCTAGACAACTTCCAAGCGGATCGACTACACCCCATCGCGGCGACACAGCCGCGCATCCTCCAAAACGTCATGCCTGCTGTGCAAAGGGCGATCCAATCCGTAGCGTCGAACAAGCGTTCTACGGCGAAGCCATGATGGGTAGAGATACCGAGGATTTCAGCGGGACGACGCGATTTCCGCCCAAACCCGGCACCATCCGTCTGCCCCTCGCGCTTGACGCACTGCGCACCTACGACACAATTATTGATGCGCGGAGCCACGCCGAATGGGCGCAAGACCACTTGCCGGGGGCCGAGTCTTTCCCGGTGCTGACCAATGAAGAGCGTGTGATCGTCGGCACGCTCTACAAACAAACCTCTGGCTTCGCTGCCAAGAAGGTTGGTGCTGCAATGGTCGCACGCAACATCGCTCGCCACCTCGAAGAAGCTTTTCACGACAAGCCAAAAAGCTGGCGACCGCTCATTTACTGCTGGCGTGGCGGCTCGCGCTCGGGCGCATTCACGCACGTCTTGCGACAAATCGGTTGGGACGCGGCTCAGCTTGAGGGCGGCTACAAACGGTGGCGCACACAGGTGGTCGGTGACCTAGGCCGCATGCCGGCCGCATTTACGTTCGTTGCCGTGTGTGGTCGAACCGGCTCTGGGAAAAGTCGTCTGCTCGAGGCACTCACACACCTTGGTGCCCAAGTGCTCGACTTGGAGGGCCTCGCCGAACACAAAGGCTCGGTTCTCGGCGATTTACCTAATCAACCACAGCCGACACAAAAACAATTTGAAACACGCCTCTGGCAGACCCTTTCCACGTTCGACCCGACCCAAGCGGTATTTGTCGAAGCCGAAAGTAAAAAAATTGGGCTGCTGCGGATTCCCGATGCGATCATTAAGGGCATGTGGGAGGGGCAGTGCGTCGAGCTGATGACATCAAAGCCGCTGCGGGTAGAACTGCTATGCGACGACTATGTTCACCTGATCGGTGACCCCGAATTGCTTTGCTTCAAGATTGATTGCCTGCGCGCGCTCCACAGTAATGAACGTATCGCCACTTGGCATAGTCTCGTCGACAAGGGGGACTGGAAAACACTGGTCGCGGCGTTGCTCGAGTCACACTACGACCCTGCCTATGATCGATCAATGTTCCGTAACTATCGCCACATCGGGCAGTCGTCACAGATCGAACTGGCAGCCGTATCAGACGATGGATTCCGCGCGGCAGCGAATCGGATTCTCTCACTCTCGCTTCATCCACCGGGCTGACCCATTCCACGCCATCGAGCGTCTCACCGGTGCATTGGCGCAAGATATTCGGATAAACTCCCTTCAATTGCGCCAAATAAAGAACCGCAATGGCTGTTCTACAAAAACTGAACCGCGTCACGCCAAGGAATCCCTGAATGAATATGGACCGACCACAGAGGCTCGGAAAGTATGCGTTGTTGTCTGAATTGGGGCGCGGTGCCACGGCCGTGGTCTATTTGGCCGAAGATACTTTCAATAACCGCAAAGTTGCGATCAAGTTGCAGGTCAAGGATGAGTCAGCCGGACCCGAAGAAGCGCGTCGGTTCGAGAAGTTGTTTCTCAATGAAGCCGCGATGTTCGGCAAGCTCTCACATCCCAATATTGTCGCGGTGTACGATGCGGTTGTCGAAGGGGAGCAGCAGTACATCGTCATGGAATGGGTTGGTGGCGGTAGTCTGAAGAAATTCTGTACCGAGACCAACCTACTACCGGTTCGTCAGGCCGTACTGGTGATTTTCAAGGCCTGCCGTGCGCTTGATTACGCCTTCCAAAACGGTGTGATTCATCGCGATATTAAGGCGGCCAATATCTTGTTGTCCGACCGCGACGAAATCAAAATTTCCGACTTTGGAACGGCACAGATCTCCCAAGCGATGCATACGCAGATTGACGGCTTTGTCGGCTCGCCCGCATACATGGCGCCGGAACAAATCAATGAGGAGCCGCCGTCGGTTCAAACCGATATCTATTCGCTCGGTGTCACGTTCTACGAATTGCTGACGGGCCGCTTGCCCTACCAAGGGACGAATACCGTATCGATGATCAACAAAATTTTGAATGAAGACCCTACGCCCATTCGCAGTATCCGGCCTGACCTGCCCGAGCCAATCGTCAAGATTGTCGAGAAGGCAATGGCAAAAGACCCCGCCAAACGCTACCAGGCATGGTACGACATGGCGTCCGATCTGGCAGATACATTCCCCCAGCTCGAAAAATACTCATTCGAGATTTCTTCTGTGGAGAAATTCAATGCACTGCGCAAACTCGAATTTTTCAAAGATTTCCGTGACGCCGAATTGTGGGAGGTGCTTCGCGGTGCAATGTGGGAAAACCATGCGCGTGAGGAGAGCCTTTTGCTCGAAGGCGATGTCGGCCATGCATTCTTTATCATCGTCACCGGCCAAGTTAAGGTGATGAAAGACGGGCAATTGTTAAACGTGCTGAGGGACGGCGACTGCTTCGGCGAAATGGCATATTTATCGGGCGATAAGGCACGCCGCTCGGCCACCATATCGGCGGTGTCAGAAGTGCAATTAATCAAGATTCAGGATGTACAACTTGAGCACTTGTCTGAAGCCTGTCAGTTACGCTTCAACCGCGTTTTCTTGCGCACCCTGATCGAGCGCCTGACTTGGACGAGCGACGCGCTCGCGCAACAGGCGGAAAATCGCTCACCCACTCACCCGCCTCCGAACGAGCCCCTCACATAGGCAGTCGATCGCACGAGCAACTCAGGCGCGAAGAAGCAAACATACAGCCTCGGCCGCAATACCTTCGCCACGGCCAGTAAAACCTAGCTGTTCTGTTGTTGTCGCCTTTACATTCACCGCTGTTATTGCCAGCGCGGTATCTGCGGCAATGTTGGCCACCATCGCGGCAATATGCGGCGCCATGCGCGGTGCCTGCGCGATAATGGTCGCGTCAATGTTGCCAATTTGGTAGCCCTCGGTGTGCACCAAATTCGCCACGCGCCGCAATAATGCGCGGCTATCGATGCCTTTGTACCGCGGGTCAGTGTCAGGAAAGTGCTTGCCGATATCCCCGAGGGCAGCGGCACCTAACAGCGCATCGCAAATCGCATGGAGCAAAACATCTGCATCCGAGTGCCCCAACAGTCCTTTCTCATAGGCAATCTCGACCCCGCCAATAATGCACTTACGACCGATGACGAGTTGATGCACGTCGAAACCATGGCCGACTCGAAAAGGCACCGTTATCGTCATATCCCAACACCACCTTCCATCAGCAATATTTGCGCGAGCTTGATGTCGGTCGCATACGTGACCTTCAGGTTTACGCTCTCACCAATCACCAACTTCGGTTGGTATCCAAGCATTTCAATCGCCTGCGCCTCGTCTGTTGCTGTAGGGGCAGCAGCCAATGCACGGAACAACATCTCGATACCAAACATTTGCGGTGTCTGCGCACGCCAAAGCGCCTGGCGATCAACCGTTGTCTCTACCCGCTGATCAACGCTACTGCGCTTGAGCGTGTCGGCCATAGGCAGTGCAAGCAGTCCCCCAACCGCTTCATCCTCAAGCTCATCGAGGAATTGTTCAATCAGTTCAGTCCGAATACAGGGGCGCGCAGCATCATGAACCAGTGCCCAATCGTCTTTGGCAAATTCTGCAGTGACCGCACCGAGTCCGTTGAGCACACTAGCCGCTCGTGTCTTACCGCCCACGCGATGCACAGACAGCCGATGGCGAATACTTCCGCCATAGCGCTGTAGCAAGCTATCCCAGTACGCGTCGTCGGCGGCGATGACCACAACGATTCGTTCGATGCGCACAACTTTGGCCATCGCCGACAGGGTGTGAATGATCATGGGTATGCCATTGATATCCAGATACTGCTTTGGCAGCGAATCCCCCATGCGGGTGCCCGTTCCTGCGGCTGGCACAATTGCAACGACCCGTCTATTTTTGGTATTTGTTGTTGGCATCGGTGAGTATTATCGCACCGCGCAGAGAAGTACAAAAGCCAATAAACTCAGACCATGAAAGTGCGTATTGCCATATTTATTGCAATCGCGGTGATGGCCGGCCTCATATTCTTGGGCTTAGGCGTGCGCCGAACCGAGTACGCACCGAATTGGCTTGCGCCGCCGCTGGCCGCACCGAGCACCGCTGGTGAGCTTGTGGTGCTGACACTGCGCGGCCCAACAACGACCCAGTCAGTTCCTCGCGATGCGGCAGGCCTATTCTCCCGAGGTGAAAATCAAACTGGTTTCGAACACGATCTTGCCACCATGTTTGCCGAGGAGCTCGGTGTAGCGGTGAAGTTTCGGGTGATGCCCAGCTACTCGAAACTCATTCACCAACTCGAAGCCAATCGGGCGCATATCGCCGCTGCGGGACTTTCGCCAAGCCCTGATCTCAGGCAAAAATTTGCGTTCGGCCCCGCTTACAAAACGATTCAGTATCAACTCATCTATCGGACGGCGGACAAGCGACCAAAAAACATAGCTGACCTAGGCAATCAACGACTCGCCGTGATTGCCGAGACGCCTGCGCATGATATTGCTCGTGACCTCACCGAGAGCTCGCCGAATCTCGTCATCGAAGTGCTGCCGCACGAGGCTGAACCTGAGGCGCTACTGAAAGCACTTGAATCATCGCGTGCCGATGTCGCCTTGGTGGATACGTTTGCATTTGCGGACGCCAAACGTATTCACCCCGATCTGGGCGCGGCGTTTAAGGTTGGTCGCGAAGCGAAGGTCGCATGGGCGTTTTCCAACGCCGCCGACGCTGGTCTACAGCAGTCTGTCGCACGCTTCTTCGAAAAAATACGAGGCAATGGCGCGCTCAATCGATTGATGGATCGCTACTACGGCCACATTGATCGTATCCAGCCTGTTGATGCTGAAGCACTACTCGAAAAAATGCAGTCGGAGTTACCGAAACTACGACCGTTTTTTTATGAGGCGCAGCGGCTTACGGATATCGACTGGCGAATCTTCGCTGCCGTCGGCTACCAAGAGTCACACTGGGATCCGTTCGCAACGTCACCGACCGGTGTCCGCGGTCTGATGATGTTGACGGAAGAAACAGCCGACCGAATGAAAGTACAAAACCGCCTTGATGCGAGACAATCTATCGTTGGCGGTGCGAAGTACATTTCGCTCTTGCGAGATACCGTGCCGTCCCGTATTCCCGAACCAGACCGAACTTGGCTTGCCCTAGCCGCCTACAACCAGGGTTACGGACACCTCGAGGATGCGCGGATACTGACTGCTCGCATGGGGCTCAACCCAGACTCTTGGCTAGATGTTCGAAAAGCATATCCAAAGCTGCGTGAACCCGAATACTATGAAACGCTTAAGCATGGGTTTTGTCGAGGCGATGAGACCGTCCAGTTTGTTGAGAACATTCGAAACTACACGGACATTCTGAATAGGCTAGAAAAACCGCTCGCCACTGAGCGTTCCGGGGACATTAAATTTGACGAGGCCGTACCAGCACAAGCGTTTGGCCGTCGTCGCGTGGGACGCTAGCCTGAACTCAAGTTGCAAAATGCGTCTCGCCGTGGCGAATCAGGACGCGATACTAATTTTTGTGGTGCCGCCCATGTAGGCTTGCAGCGCCGTCGGAACAGAGACGCTACCATCTGCATTCTGGTAGTTCTCGAGAATCGCAACCATCGTGCGACCAACCGCGAGTCCAGAGCCATTGATCGTGTGCAGTAACTCAGTCCTGCCCAATGCATTCTTGAAGCGTGCCATCATACGTCGTGCTTGGAACGCCTCGAAGTTCGAGCAGCTCGAAATCTCGCGGTAGGCATTTTGCGCGGGCAGCCACACTTCAAGGTCGTAGGTCTTGGCCGAGGAAAATCCCATGTCACCCGTGCAAAGCAACATCGTGCGATAGGGCAACTCCAGCTTCTGCAAAATAGCCTCGGCGTGGGCGGTCAATTCTTCGTGAGCATCAGCCGACTTCTCTGGCGTGACAATCTGCACCAGTTCCACTTTGTCGAACTGATGCTGGCGGATCATGCCGCGGGTATCTTTGCCGTAGCTTCCAGCCTCGGACCGAAAACACGGCGAATGGCAGGCAAACTTAAGCGGTAACTCTTTCGCATCGACAATCGTGTCCCGCACAAAATTTGTCACCGGGTACTCGGCGGTGGGGATGAGGTACAAATCCCGCCCCTCGATCTTGAACAGATCGTCTTTGAATTTTGCCAAGCTAGATACCCCGTCTGCCGATTCGGGGCCAACCATATACGGGACATAGACCTCGGTATACCCATGCTGCTCGGTGTGCACGCCCAGCATAAACTGTGCAATCGCGCGGTGCAATCGTGCGACCTGCCCGCGCAGGACAGAAAAGCGTGCACCGGACAGTTTGCTGGCCGTCTCAAAATCAATTCCCTTGAGCGCTTCGCCGATATCCGTGTGATCCTTTGGCGCGAAGTCAAACGAACGCACGGTTCCAATGCGACGAATTTCGGCATTTTCGTCCGCCGACTTTCCAGCCGGCACATCGCCACGCGGAATATTGGGTATCTGCCGTAGGAAGCTGTTTAGTCGGTCTTGAAGCGCACTCAACGCCACTTCATTGGCCTTAAGCGCATCGCCCACCCCCGCAACCTCCCCCATCACCGCAGACGTGTCTTTACCTTGGCTTTTAAGAATGCCAATTTGTTTGGACGCAGCGTTTCGATTCGCTTGGAGTTCCTCAGTTCGTACTTGGAGCGACTTACGCTCTGCTTCCAGCGCACTGAATGTCGCCTCGTCAAACGCGTATCCGCGCCTTTTCAGCCCCCCTACAACTTGAGGTAGTTCTTTACGGAGTTGTTGGATATCAAGCATGGTACGAACCTTAAATGAATTTGGAAGATTGGCGCGACGGTGGAAGTTGGAAACTCTCGTCGCAGCCGTTGCGCTCAGCGCATCTCGCGGCTCGACAATCGCGTGCGCACGGTGAATCGAACGCTATCGGGATCGCGAAAACTCGCGGCTTAGCGATCTCCGAGAGGAGCGGCTGGCCTTTGGCGCATAGACGAACGCGACCGTCCCGACATGAAGCGCGGGAAAGACTGTTCGGGGAGTGGAACGCTGGTAAACCTTCATGACTTTAATTTTCCATCAAGTGCACGGAGGTGCGCAAGTTTCTCTCGAATTTTGGCCTCAAGGCCACGATCAGTTGGCTCGTACCATCGACGCCCCTCCAATCCGGCTGGTAAGTAATTCTCCCCGGCCGCATAACATTCCTCTTCATCGTGCGCATAGCGGTAGCCCTTGCCCATTCCAATGTCTTTCATCAACTTTGTCGGCGCATTGCGGATATGCATCGGGACGGGGCGCGATTCATCTTGTTGAACGAGCGCGCGGACTGCCTTGTATGCGTTGTAGACCGCGTTAGATTTTGCCGCAATCGCCAGATACACCACCGCCTCGGCCAAGGCTAACTCTCCTTCGGGTGTGCCCAGTCTTTCGTAGGTTTGGCTTGCGTTCAACGCAATCTGCAGAGCTCGTGGATCAGCGAGGCCGATGTCTTCCGTCGCCATACGTATTAACCTGCGCGCGAGGTATCGTGGGTCGGCACCGCCATCGAGCATGCGGCAAAACCAATATAGCGAGGCATCGGGGTCGGAGCCGCGAACACTCTTGTGCAATGCCGATATTTGGTCGTAAAAATTGTCCCCACCTTTGTCGAAGCGTCGCGACGTGCGCGCCAATACGGTGGTCACGAATTTTTGATCGACCCGTTGAATATGCTCGGCATCGATTGCGGTTACCAGCTGTTCCAAAAGATTGAGCAGCCGCCGTCCGTCGCCATCGGCGATATCCAGAAGAAACGCTTTAACTTTGTCGCCTTCATCACCGTCAAACGCAGTGTCCAGTTTCAGAGTACCAATTGCATGGCTAAGCAGTCGGGCGAGTGCGTCGTGTACCAATGGCTTTAGGATGTAGACTGCGGCGCGCGAAAGTAGCGCGTTGTTCAATTCAAACGACGGATTTTCTGTGGTGGCTCCGATAAAGGTGACTAGGCCGGATTCAACGTGCGGCAAGAATGCGTCTTGCTGGCTTTTATTGAAGCGATGCACTTCGTCGACGAACAGAATGGTCTGACGTTTTAGCTGATCGCGATTTAGCTGCGCCCGTTCAATCGCCTCGCGAATCTCCTTGACACCGGAAAGCACCGCAGAAATCGCAACAAAATCCGCATCGAAAGCGTGCGCCATTAATCGGGCAATTGACGTCTTGCCAACGCCTGGGGGTCCCCATAGGATCATGGAATGCAGTTTTCGAGCATCGAAGGCAATCCGCAGCGGCATGCCCTCGCCAGTCAGGTGTTCCTGTCCGATCACGTCCGCCAGTTGCGTCGGGCGCAGTCGCTCCGCAAGCGGCACATTGCCGACATTCTCGTCGGTGAGTGATGAATTTGCGTTGATTGAGAAAAGGTCTGCCACGCGGATGGAGTTTGCAGGTATCGTTCGAGGTGGACACAAAGTGTCGCGTTTACCCGTGATTCTAGTCGCCCGAAGATGGATTGACGTATCGGCATACGCTTTGTTTTCATCCGTCAAGTAGTTCACCGAGATCTACAAAAGCAAAAAGCCCATCCTTTTGGGGATGGGCTGTTTGCTTTTATCAGGTCTTGGCAATGACCTACTTTGGCTCCAGCCGCCCTTCGGGCTTAACTTGCTTTGCAAGTTAGCTTCGCCGCAACGCCGCTTCGCTTGGTTGTCGTAGACTCAAGCAGGTCACAGTCGCATTAAAAACAAAACCCCTCGCCAGCGTTGCTGGGAGGGGCTATGTTTTATAGGGTCTTGGCAATGACCTACTTTCGCACGGGTATGACCGCACTATCATCGGCGCAACGCTGTTTCACGGTCCTGTTCGGGATGGGAAGGGGTGGGTCCAGCGCGCTATGGTCGCCAAGAATTCGGTGTGTTGATCGTTTACCTGCGTACTTTCGTATCGGACAGGCCAACGCGCAACCGCATTCTGGGAGGAAGTAAAGACAGTCAGTGTTCGGCTTATCACCGTACACCTTCGATTAAATTGTATTGCGTTGCTCAATCTATACGAGTTCACTAGGTTTTCACATAATGGTTTTACGTGACCGAAATTGTGTGGCTCCACCACCAATTTCGACCTAGCTGACCCAAATGAAATCAGCGATTTCATTTGCTTATCGTTATAGAGTCAAGCCTTACGGGCAATTAGTACACCTTAGCTTAACGCATTACTGCGCTTCCACACGGTGCCTATCAACGTCCTGGTCTCGAACGACCCTTCAAGGGGGTTAAACCCCCGGGAAATCTTATCTTCAGGCAAGTTTCCCGCTTAGATGCTTTCAGCGGTTATCTCTTCCGTACTTAGCTACCCTGCGATGCTTCTGGCGAAACAACAGGTACACCAGCGGTACGTCCACTCCGGTCCTCTCGTACTAGGAGCAGCCCCCGTCAAATTTCCAACGCCCACGGCAGATAGGGACCAAACTGTCTCACGACGTTTTGAACCCAGCTCACGTACCACTTTAAATGGCGAACAGCCATACCCTTGGGACCGGCTACAGCCCCAGGATGTGATGAGCCGACATCGAGGTGCCAAACTCCCCCGTCGATATGAACTCTTGGGAGGAATCAGCCTGTTATCCCCAGCGTACCTTTTATCCGTTGAGCGATGGCCCTTCCATTCAGAACCACCGGATCACTATGACCTGCTTTCGCACCTGCTCGACTTGTCAGTCTCGCAGTCAAGCAACCTTATGCCATTGCACTATCAGTACGATGTCCGACCGTACCTAGGTTACCTTCGCACTCCTCCGTTACTCTTTGGGAGGAGACCGCCCCAGTCAAACTGCCTACCATACACGGTCCCCACCCCCGATCAGGGGGCCAGGTTAGAACCGCAACACTACCAGGCTGGTATTTCAACGTCGCCTCCATGAGAACTAGCGTCCCCACTTCATAGGCTCCCAGCTATCCTACACAGGCCGTGTCACAGTCCAATGTAAAGCTACAGTAAAGGTGCATGGGGTCTTTCCGTCTAGCCGCGGGGAGATTGCATCTTCACAAACATTTCAACTTCGCTGAGTCTCAGGAGGAGACAGTGTGGCCATCGTTACGCCATTCGTGCGGGTCGGAACTTACCCGACAAGGAATTTCGCTACCTTAGGACCGTTATAGTTACGGCCGCCGTTTACCGGGGCTTCAATCAAGAGCTTGCACCCCATCATTTAACCTTCCGGCACCGGGCAGGCGTCACACCCTATACGTCGACTCATCGTCTTAGCAGAGTGCTGTGTTTTTGTTAAACAGTCGCAGCCACCGATTCTCTGCAACCTCTTACGGCTTCGAGAGCAAGTCTCTACACCTTATCAAGGCACACCTTCTTCCGAAGTTACGGTGTCAATTTGCCGAGTTCCTTCTCCTGAGTTCTCTCAAGCGCCTTAGAATTTTCATCCTGCCCACCTGTGTCGGTTTGCGGTACGGTCTTATCCAACTGAAGCTTAGTGGCTTTTCCTGGAAGCTTGGTATCAGCAACTTCAGTACCGAAGTACCTCGTTATCACGCCTCAGCTAAGATCTCCGGATTTGCCTAGAAACCACGCCTACACGCTTCAACCGGGACGTCCAACACCCGGCTTGCCTAACCTTCTCCGTCCCCACATCGCATTGGATAACGGTACTGGAATATTAACCAGTTTCCCATCAGATACGGCTTTCGCCCTCTCCTTAGGGGCCGACTCACCCTGCGCCGATGAACGTTGCGCAGGAAACCTCGGGCTTTCGGCGAGGGAGCTTTTCACTCCCTTTATCGCTACTCATGTCAGCATTCGCACTTCTCATACCTCCAGCATCCCTTACAAGACACCTTCTCAGGCCTAGAGAACGCTCTCCTACCATCTGTACGCTCCCTTTAATTCACTAGCCCCACCACCAATCAAACCTCGATTAGTGATGGTCGCTTTGTTGCGTGATTCGCTCCGCGAACCAGCAACAAGCTACCCCACCACAATCAGGTGATAACTCGATTAGTGATGGTCGCTTTGTTGCGTGATTCGCTCCGCGAACCAGCAACAAGCTTGTGCCAATAAATTAAAGTGGAGCGTACAAATCCGAAGCTTCGGTGCATGGTTTAGCCCCGTTACATCTTCCGCGCAGGACGACTCGATCAGTGAGCTATTACGCTTTCTTTAAAGGATGGCTGCTTCTAAGCCAACTTCCTGACTGTCTTCGCCTTCCCACTTCGTTTTCCACTTAACCATGCTTTGGGACCTTAGCTGTCGGTCTGGGTTGTTTCCCTTTCGACACCGGACGTTAGCACCCGGTGTCTGTCTCCCAAGCTCGCACTCATCGGTATTCGCAGTTTGCTTTGGTTTGGTAGACCTAAACGGCCCCCTAGCCAATACAGTGCTCTACCCCCGATGGTGATACTTGAGGCACTACCTAAATAGTTTTCGGAGAGAACCAGCTATTTCCGGATTTGTTTAGCCTTTCACCCCTATCCACAGCTCATCCCCTAACTTTTCAACGTTAGTGGGTTCGGACCTCCAGTACCTGTTACGGCACCTTCATCCTGGCCATGGATAGATCATCCGGTTTCGGGTCTACGCCGTGCTACTAATCGCCCTTATCAGACTCGCTTTCGCTACGCCTTCCCTATTCGGTTAAGCTCGCAACACAACGTAAGTCGCTGACCCATTATACAAAAGGTACGCCGTCACCCTGCTCAATTGGCCTTCAGCCAATTGAGCAGGGTGACGGCTCTGTCCACTCTCGTGTCCAGTACGCCTATCTCTCTGTTCAATCAACTAAAAGCTCTCGCTCTTCACTCCCCTCAAATATCTTTTGTTGCGTCTCGCCCGCATCTTGCGATGCGCGCTCGGACAACAAAGAACTTCGGGGTAAAGACCAATTAAGCAGGGCTCCGACTGTTTGTATGCATGCGGTTTCAGGATCTATTTCACTCCCCTCCCGGGGTTCTTTTCGCCTTTCCCTCACGGTACTGGTTCACTATCGGTCGATTACGAGTATTTAGCCTTGGAGGATGGTCCCCCCATCTTCAGACAGGATTTCACGTGTCCCGCCCTACTTGTCGCAACCTTAGTTCTACATCCATGTTTTCGCATACGGGGCTATCACCCACTATCGCTGGCTTTTCCAAACCATTTTGCTAACACAGATGCTAAAAGTTGCAGGCTGTTCCCATTTCGCTCGCCACTACTCTGGGAATCTCGGTTGATTTCTGTTCCTATGGCTACTTAGATGTTTCAGTTCACCACGTTCGCTCCTTGCCCCCTATGTATTCAGAGACAGGTACCCTTGCGGGTGGGTTTCCCCATTCAGAGACCTCCGGATCAAAGCTTATTTGCCAGCTCCCCGGAGCTTTTCGCAGGCTATCGCGTCTTTCATCGCCTGTAATCGCCAAGGCATCCACCTCATGCACTTAGTCACTTGACTCTATAACGTTAAGCCCTTCACCACATGGCTGACATGCACATGCCGCAAAAGACGTTATATATTTTTACAACGCTTGTTTCATCATGACCCAAGAACTCATTTCCAAGCCATGATGATCGATACAATCTAACCCCGCATCTTTGTCCACATACCAATCACCTCACGGTAACCAGCACGCAAACTTCAATGCGTTGTCTTTACTTCTTCCACTTTTTTAAAGAACAAAACAGTCTTTCAACGTAAAACGTTGAGCAGTAAACATGCAAGGCTTCTTCACCTCATATACCCACTGCTAAACATTCAACACTTCCAAAGCTTTTGGTGGAGGATGACGGGATCGAACCGACGACCCCCTGCTTGCAAAGCAGGTGCTCTCCCAGCTGAGCTAATCCCCCCGGTATACCCAAGCAAACTTGTACCAACGCTCGCTCGACTCTTTGGTGGGTCTGGTTGGTCTCGAACCAACGACCCCCGCCTTATCAAGACGGTGCTCTAACCAACTGAGCTACAGACCCCCGTTGTCAACACCAGACTCCTCGCCCGACCTGACATAAATCCTACAGGACCAGCAGCACATGACTAGACTGTTTTATTAACCAACAACCGATTGAGGTGAGCACTAAAGCACTGAGGATGTCTCTAGAAAGGAGGTGATCCAGCCGCACCTTCCGATACGGCTACCTTGTTACGACTTCACCCCAGTCACGAATCCTACCGTGGTAACCGGCCCCCTTGCGGTTAGCCTAGCTACTTCTGGTAAAACCCGCTCCCATGGTGTGACGGGCGGTGTGTACAAGGCCCGGGAACGTATTCACCGCGACATGCTGATCCGCGATTACTAGCGATTCCGACTTCACGCAGTCGAGTTGCAGACTGCGATCCGGACTACGATCGGCTTTGTGAGATTGGCACCCCCTCGCGGGTTAGCGACCCTCTGTACCGACCATTGTATGACGTGTGAAGCCCTACGCATAAGGGCCATGAGGACTTGACGTCATCCCCACCTTCCTCCGGTTTGTCACCGGCAGTCTCATTAGAGTGCCCAACTAAATGTAGCAACTAATGACAAGGGTTGCGCTCGTTGCGGGACTTAACCCAACATCTCACGACACGAGCTGACGACAGCCATGCAGCACCTGTGTTCCGATTCTCTTTCGAGCACTCCCCAATCTCTCAGGGATCTCGGACATGTCAAGCGTAGGTAAGGTTTTTCGCGTTGCATCGAATTAATCCACATCATCCACCGCTTGTGCGGGCCCCCGTCAATTCCTTTGAGTTTTAATCTTGCGACCGTACTCCCCAGGCGGTCAACTTCACGCGTTAGCTTCGTTACTAAGAGAATAAATCTCCCAACAACCAGTTGACATCGTTTAGGGCGTGGACTACCAGGGTATCTAATCCTGTTTGCTCCCCACGCTTTCGTGCATGAGCGTCAGTATCGACCCAGAGACCTGCCTTCGCCATCGGTATTCCTTCTGATATCTACGCATTTCACTGCTACACCAGAAATTCTAGTCTCCTCTGCCATACTCTAGCCTTGCAGTCCCAAATGCCATTCCCAGGTTAAGCCCGGGGATTTCACATCTGGCTTACAAAACCGCCTGCGCACGCTTTACGCCCAGTAATTCCGATTAACGCTCGCACCCTACGTATTACCGCGGCTGCTGGCACGTAGTTAGCCGGTGCTTATTCTTCGGGTACCGTCAGTTGTCACGAGTATTAATCGTAACCGTTTCGTCCCCGACAAAAGAGCTTTACAACCCGAAGGCCTTCTTCACTCACGCGGAATGGCTGGATCAGGGTTGCCCCCATTGTCCAAAATTCCCCACTGCTGCCTCCCGTAGGAGTCTGGACCGTGTCTCAGTTCCAGTGTGGCTGATCATCCTCTCAGACCAGCTACAGATCGTCGCCTTGGTGAGCCTTTACCTCACCAACTAGCTAATCTGATATCGGCCACTCCTTTAGCGCGAGGTCTTGCGATCCCCCGCTTTCATCTCCCGATCGTATGCGGTATTAGCACAGCTTTCGCTGCGTTATCCCCCACTAAAGGATACGTTCCGATATGTTACTCACCCGTTCGCCGCTCGCCGCCAGGTTGCCCCGCGCTGCCGCTCGACTTGCATGTGTAAAGCATTCCGCCAGCGTTCAATCTGAGCCAGGATCAAACTCTTCAGTTCAATTCCTGTTTGCAAGACAGACACCTAAGTGCCGTCTTCCCAACTCAAAGCTTGCTTCACATCCAAATTTCTTCAGATGCGCTTACTTCTTTGAGACGGGTACTACTTCAATATGTTGAGCTCAACCTCGCCAGCAATCCGTGCACCTAAGCACCAGCCACCTTCCGTAATCAGCTTAAAGCTAACCACTTCCAGCAACCATCACCAGCAAAGCACCCCAATACAAGAGTACCCACCTCAATCGGTTGTCTAGTTTTTAAAGAACAATCAACTTAGTTGGTTGCGGGGGTAGGATTTGAACCTACGACCTTCGGGTTATGAGCCCGACGAGCTGCCAGACTGCTCCACCCCGCGCCCGCATTCAGCCTCGATTTTTGACGTCAATTCTGAAGACTACGTTGAGCCCAAAACGTTTTTTACAATCGTTTTGAAGAACCGCGATTATACGCATACTTTTTGAGTTCGTGCAAATTCGTGCACGATTTTGTTTCAATGCGGTGACGTTCATGGATGGCGTCGCGTCGCTGCACTTACAATAGCCGGACACGCCAGCGCGGCAAAGCCTCAATCGACGTGACGACGATCGAGTAGCGCCTGAGCGAGTGTGTTTGAATCGACATACTCAAGTTCGCCGCCAACCGGCAGCCCACGAGCGATGCGCGAAACTCGAAGCCCGTCTTCGATGAACATTTCGCTGATGTAGTGTGACGTTGCCTCCCCTTCAACGGTGAAGTTCGTCGCAAGGATGACCTCTTTGACCAGACCATCACGGGCACGCCTTTGGAGACGATCAAGATGAATCTCCTTAGGGCCGATACCGTCCAAGGGAGAAAGCTTGCCCATCAATACGAAATACAGCCCGCGATATGTCTGGGTCTGCTCCATCATCAGTAAATCAGACGGCGACTCAACAACGCACAACAATGACTTATCGCGCTTTGGGTGGGCGCAGATTTCGCAAATATCAAGCTCGGTAAACGTATTGCACATGCCACAGTGCCGTGTACGTTCAATCGCGCCGCGCATGGCATCGGCCAAGCGCATCGCCCCATCTTGGTCGCGCTGTAGCAAATGAAACGCCATACGCTGTGCCGATTTGGGCCCGACGCCGGGCAAGCAGCGGAGCGCGTCGATCAATGCCGCAAGACTAGACGGCGACTTCATGAGGCGTTACGCCTCAAAACGGCAGTTTGAAGCCGGGTGGCATTCCCATGCCTTGTGTGAAGGCTCCCATCTTCGCGGCAGTGATGGCTTCGGCTTTTCGCACTGCGTCATTCATGGCCGCTGCAACGAGGTCTTCAAGCATTTCGCGATCATCCATGACCGCCTGGTCGATCGATACGCGCCTCACGTCGTGCTTGCAGGTCATCGTTACCTTCACCATTCCACCGCCTGCTGCGCCCTCGACTTCCACGCTGGCCAATTCTTCTTGCGCACGCTTCATATTCTCCTGCATTTGCTGCGCTTGCTTCATCAGGGCCCCGAGGCCACCTTTTGGAATCATTTATTGCTCCACTGTTCGTAAATACGGCAAAAATCTGCGCTACCCCACCGGACGAATCGCGGCCAGATCTATCGTGGCGCCAAAATCGTCGGCGAGATTCTTAATGAAAGGGTCGGAGGAGATCGACTGCACGGCTGCCTGCTCCCGCTCACGCTGGGCACGCTCTTCGACGGCCGCGACACTTACCCCGCTTGCTGCGCCAACCGTGACATTGATACGCAGCCCCTCATCCAATACACCGACGAGGTCCGCCCTGAGCTTTTCGGCGTACTTTTTGTCGGCGAGATGTTTTTGTGCTTCACTCACAACAAGCGACAACACGCCGCCGGAATACCCCAAAAATTCAGCCTGCTTTGCCAGCATGCCTGCCATGCCAGTCAAGCGACGCGCAGACACGAATGCTGACCAATTCGCCACGTCGCTGGTGCTACTCGCCCCGCTTGCCCATGGGGGGGAAGGGGAAGGTGCCCCATAGGGCAAGGATGCTTCCGCCGCGATACGCTTGTCTTCTGTTGGGTTCGTACTGGCCGCACTGCTATATCCGCCCGTTGCTGGCGCGGGCGTTGCGGTCGCGCTAATCGGCGTCGTCGTGGCGCCCGCATTCCCACCATGCAAAAAGGCAATCGCACGCAGCATGGTCATTGTAAATCCCGACTGCTCGTCTGGCGCCAGATGAAGGTCGCGACGACCGAGGAGTGCGATTTGGTAGATCAATTGAATATCGTCAACCGCAAATCGAGATGCGATCTCGGTCAATTTTTTCGCCTCTGCCCCATCGACGGCCTCCGCGCCCACCGTCTGGACAAGTGCCAGTTTCGCCACCACTGATGCGAGTTCTTTGAGCGTGAGATCAAACGAGATGGCACGCGTAGCGATTGTCTCGATCTCGGCCACCAGGGATTTGGCGTCGCGGTTTGCAATATGTAACAGAAGCGAATAGAGGTAGGTCTGATCGAGCGCGCCTAACATCGTCGCCACTTCCGCTTCCTTCACCGCGCCTGCACCGTAGGCAATCGCCTGATCCAATAATGACAAGGAATCACGCGCACTTCCCTCGCCCGCCCGACCGATCATGTCGAGTGCGCGTGCTTCAAAAGGCACATTTTCGCTCTTTAAAATCTTCGTAAGGTGCTCGGCGAGCAGGTTCGGCGCGAGATTGCGCAAATTGAACTGCAAGCAGCGTGACAGTACGGTGATAGGTAGCTTTTGCGGGTCGGTTGTCGCCAAAATGAATTCGACGTGTCCCGGCGGCTCTTCCAGCGTCTTGAGCATCGCATTGAACGCTGACTTCGAAAGCATGTGAACTTCGTCGATGATGTATACCTTGTATCGTCCCGATACTGGCGCGTATTGTGCGGTTTCAAGTAACTCCCGCATTTCGTCGACTTTAGTATTGGTGGCCGCATCGACCTCAAGTAGATCGACAAAACGTCCCGAATCAATCTCGGTACAAGCCGAACAGACGCCGCATGGCTTAGACGTCATTCCGCCGTTTCCGTCGGTTCCGACACAATTAAGTGCCTTCGCCAAAATTCGCGCGAGGGTGGTTTTGCCGACCCCGCGCGTTCCGGTGAACAAGTAAGCGTGATGGATGCGTCCGGTATCGAGTGCGTTCGCGAGCGCTTTAATGACGTGTTCCTGCCCGATCACATCCTCAAATTTGCGAGGACGCCATTTACGAGCGAGAACTTGATGAGACATCGTGTGCTTATAGGTTGGAGGATTGATACAAAAATCATGCTGGAGGAACACTGCCGAGCGGTGATGCCACAGATGACCGATCACAACCGACTATAGACCAAGCGCACACCAAACTTTGCGACGTTTGATCTCAAAAAGGGGTGGCGAGCCTTGCCCCCGGCACTCCGACTAATTCGCTGTGGCTGCTTCGTTCCCGACCTGACCAGGTTCACAAACGTCGAATGCGGGGAGACCCGCCACCGCTGATTTTATCGTAGAACCTCAGAGCAGAACCGAACAGACTAGCCTGAATGCATCGGGCGATTCTGCACATCGCTGAACAGCGGGCAAACGTATAATCTCACTGCGCCACCATTGCCGCTCGCAGCGACTGCGTGGTCTTGGGCGCAGCCATGGAAGCCAATTCTGACATGCGAAGACTCAAGATTGTGATCGTCTCGCCCGCGCTTGCGGATGCCAACAATGGCAATTGGCGTACCGCGCACCGCTGGCAACAATTACTCTCGCCCACCTATCGTGTCAAGATCGTGTCATCAACCGTTGATGCCACTTGCAACGAACGGCATCAGGCGCTATTTACAGGCGATACGGGCGAGTTTGTACCGGATCTTGTCATCGCCCTACATGCACGGAAGAGCCACCAAGCCATCGTCGAGATCAAGTCCCGTTGGCCACAGCGACCGCTGGTGACCGTACTAACCGGTACCGATTTATACAAAGATCTGAACGATAGTTTGGAGGCGGCAGAGTCGATTGCTCTGGCCGATGCGATCATCGTCTTGCAAGAAGATGCGATCCAATACGTCCCCCAGTTACATCGGCGCAAAACGCATGTCGTGTTCCAATCCGCAAAACGCTTAGTGCCCGCCGTTAAATCGGTGGACAAGCTAAATTGTGTGGTCGTTGGACACCTGCGCGAGGAAAAATCACCGAGAACGGTGTTCGATACCGTTCAACGTCTAACCGCAAATGATGCAATCCACATTACACACATCGGTGCGGCGCTCGATGTTGCCGGCGAGGCCTTCGCAAAACAGGCAAGCCAACTCACCCAGACAAATAAGCACTACCACTGGGTCGGTGCACTGCCTCATGGGTTGACGCGGGTGGCGATCAAGCGAAGCCACCTTCTGATCCATCCATCCACCTTGGAAGGCGGTGCAAATGTTATTGTCGAGGCCATCACGGCGGGGACACCAGTCATCGCCTCGCGTGTGTCCGGCAATATCGGCATGCTCGGCATCGATTACGCTGGCTACTTCCCACTCGGAGACGCCAACGCGCTGGTGGATGTATTGCGACGGTGCGCGGCCAGCCGAAACGCGCTTATCCGCTTGGCTATCGCCTGCAAGGGTCGTGCGCCGCTCTTCACGCCTGAAGAAGAAACAAGACGGCTTCGCGCGATTATCGACAGCCTGTCGAACAAATCCCCTGAATTGCTGAACCCCAACCCCGACAACCCCGACTTGGATCAGTAAAATGAGCACTTACCTGCGTAACGAGGAACCCATGAACGACCTGAGCGCGACCACGAACATTCCCCGTCTCACCAGTCTGTCGCACGGCGGTGGCTGTGGCTGCAAGATCGCCCCCGGCGTGCTTCAGCAAATCATTGCCAAGAGCGCTAGCAGTCTGTTGCCCAAGGCCTTGTTGGTTGGCATCGAGACGTCCGATGACGCAGCGGTCTACCAGATAAACGAAAACCAAGCGATTGTTGCCACCACGGACTTCTTCATGCCGATTGTTGATGATCCGTTCGACTTCGGCCGCATTGCCGCGACCAACGCGATTTCGGATGTGTACGCAATGGGAGGCACGCCACTATTCGCGCTGGCGCTTGTCGGCATGCCAATCAATGTCCTTCCGCTCAACACCATAAAGCAAATCCTCGATGGGGGTGAGGCGGTCTGCCGTCTCGCTGGAATCCCCATCGCTGGTGGGCACACTATCGATTCGGTCGAACCGATTTACGGCTTGGTCGCCATCGGGCTGGTCAACCCCAAAAATCTCAAGCGCAATGCAGGTGCTAAGCCGGGGGACAAGCTCATCTTAGGCAAACCGCTAGGTGTTGGCGTGCTCTCGGCGGCACTCAAGAAAGGGAGGCTCTCCGCCACTGCGTACGCTGCGATGATCGCCTCGACCACGAAACTCAACACGCCCGGTATTCGTCTGGGCAACATGCCCGGTGTACACGCCCTGACCGATGTGACCGGCTTCGGGCTAGCAGGTCATTTGCTCGAAATCTGTCGCGCATCTTCTGTGTGCGCCGACATCTCAATGGCTGATATGCCACTCATGTCCGGCGTGCGCGACTTCGCGTCCGCCGGTTTTGTGACCGGCGCGTCTGCACGCAACTGGCTCGGCTATGGCGGTGATGTCAGCCTCGACGGCGGACTTGGTGAAGTCGAGCGTCATCTCCTGACAGACCCGCAAACCTCTGGCGGGCTGCTCGTCGCCTGCGACCCCAATGCGGCTGAAAAAGTGCTCGATGTCTTTCGCGACGAGGGCTTTGCCGATGCCTGTGTGATCGGCAAGATCAGCGCAGGCGAACCCGCGATTGTCGTCAGATAAAAGGGAACCTCTAAACACCTCAAGGTTGCCGTCATTCCTCTGACGGCTGGAATCTAATCCATCGCACTTTCAATGAGTTACCAAGCGCTGCGGCCCAGCCTACGCAGGGACGACGGGGTTTTCGAAGCCGCGAAGTTCCCAATACCTAGCGTCACCTATTCGACTGCGGCGGGAGACGATGTGATATCGTGAACAACGCTGAAGTCAAACCACCACGATGATTAAACAATCCCCATGAACAAGACATGGCTTTACACAGTTCTCGGAGCAATTTTGATCGGAATTTGTCAAACTCCTGCGCGAGGCGAAGAACACCACGGACAAAAAAATTACCCGTCAACAAAACCGAGGATTGCGATGACACCAGAGGATATCCCTGTGACCTTTGAAGCAACGGGGACAGTTACCGTTTACCATATTGCAAATAGAAGCAAAACAAGCAAGGCAATAATAAACTATACGTACATAACGATCAAAGTGGAAAAAACCGAACCCGCTGACGTCGCCGCAAACCTTCCAACCAAAGAATTGAGATTTAGCGACCTAACGAATGAAGCGCGTGATCGTGAAATATCGGTTGGCGATCGAGTTAAGGTGACAGTAGTGGGTAATAACTACACAGATCCATCATGGTTTCGATTGCGCGATTTGAAAAAGATTAATCGCTAGCGCGGTTGCTGAAGAATGTGCAAACGCCAATCTTGCGGGGTGCGTTATCGAACGGCAACATAACGCACCCGCACGGACCCAACGAGACGTTAATCAAAAAATGGTGAGCCATGGGTTCTGAGTATGGATGATGTAGGCGGCGTCGCTCAACACCCGAATACCTAATACCTTCGCCTTCTCCCTATCGCTCGCCGCCGCATCATCACCTGCAATCACATAATCTGTATCCTCCGACATGCTGTCTACGACATTTGCACCGAGCGATTCAAGTGTTTTCTTTGCCTCCTCATACGAGGCGCGAGACAGCGTCCCCACTAGTGTAGTGTTGCATTCTGTTTGGAACTTAAGCGCTTGTTGGCACGAATGACCTTTTGCAGGGTCGCGGGCGCTTTTTGTCCAGATGAAGGGCTTGGGATTTTTGTTGTGATGAGCGATGTAAGCATCAATAGTGGCGATCAGTTCCGGTACGCTGGTGAATACGCCACGACGCAATTGCTCGGTCGTGATGTCACGGAAGAAGCGCTCCACCATGTTCAGCCACGATGCCGAGGTGGGCGTGAAGTGCATTGTGATGCGCGGGTGCTTGGATAGCCACTCCTTAACGACCGGATGTTTGTGGGGCGCGTAGTTGTCGGCGATCAGGTGCAACGACTTGTCTTTGGGCGTTTCACGCTCAACCTTCTTGAGGAATTTGGCACTCAACATGGGTATGACGTTGCTGACAGGTGCTGATGACGGCGCCATCGAGCGTACTCATGGCAGCAAACAATGTTGTGGTGCCATTGCGCTTGTAGTCGTGCGTCATCGTTTTAGCTCGACCCTTTTTGAGGGGCAATCCCGGCTGGGTACGATCCAATGCTTGGACTTGGCTCTTCTCGTCGCAGCACAACACCAGCGCGTGCGCCGGGGGCGACATGTAAAGGCCGACGATATCTTCCCCAGCTTTTCGATGAACTTGGGGTCACGCGACACCTTGAAGCCACGCACCAGATGAGGCTTGAGGCCATTGGCCCGCCAGTGGCGCGACACGCTGGCTGCACTCACGCCCAACTCTCGAGCCATGGTGCGCGTACTCCACTGCGTGGCCGCTTGCGGCGTGCTGGCGCTAAGCATAAATACTTATAACGAAAACCCAACATTTCAGGCTTGGGTAATAAAGACAAATCTCAGACTTCATTTATTTGTCATATGTTTATAACGACAAAAACAACGATTTTAGGCGCTTTTGGTACTAAGTATAATTACTCAGCGCCTAATTGAGATGCTCCCGTGTCAATTCATCAATTGGTTTATCTCCATATACTTCTGATATTCTATTACATTCAAACTCTTCTCACATCATATTTTCTGTTTCTTACGATTAGTTCCATCATATACTTGCCCCAGATATTGAATTCCATGATAATGGAACTGCTTGTTTAAGCCACCATTCCCAAAATTCTCTTCTTAGTAATGGACCGGATTCTAAATTCCAAACTGCACCATTAGCATAGACCGATGCTGCAAAGAAAGAAGCATCCATATCATCAGGATCTATATCTGCATCTGTAAGGTTATAATTTATGTTCAAAGGATCAAAATTCTCATCTTGTAAGGCTGTAGTAAGTGCTTGAACAGCACTCAAAGCAACACCTAAAATTACTTGAGACTGCTCATCTTCATTTCCCAAATCAACTATTTGATTCCAAAATTTATTTCTATGGTTCCAAGCTGTTGTAGAATCTATTTCTTTGACTAATACTTTTTCAGCTTCTTTCAAAATCTGATGAGGAAGAGAATTTTCAGGATGAATACTTTCCCATGATGATAGTACATGTTGGGTAGATAATATCGCTAAAGTTGTTCTTTTTTTTAATCCATCATCATTATTCTTCATAGAAGATGGATTTATTCTTGCTCCTAATGCTACCCAGATAGAATGACGATAGCCTAAGTTTAAATCATGTTGAGGATGGTTTAACATAGCAGTATATGCTTGTTCGATAGCTTGTAATAAATTGTTTGGTAGTAACATATTTCAACTAATTGAAAAAGATTAATCGCTAGCGCGGTTGCTGAAGAATGTGCAAACGCCAATCTTGCGGGGTGCGTTATCGAACGGCAACATAACGCACCCGCACGGACCCAACGAGACGTTAATCAAAAAATGGTGAGCCATGGGTTCTGAGTATGGATGATGTAGGCGGCGTCGCTCAACACCCGAATACCTAATACCTTCGCCTTCTCCCTATCGCTCGCCGCCGCATCATCACCTGCAATCACATAATCTGTATCCTCCGACATGCTGTCTACGACATTTGCACCGAGCGATTCAAGTGTTTTCTTTGCCTCCTCATACGAGGCGCGAGACAGCGTCCCCACTAGCACCACCGTCTTGCCGGCAAAACAGTTCTTCTCCACCTCGATCGGCTCGTCCTCCCCCTCATCTTCGGGAGCTTCCTCGGTGGCCATTAGTGCAAGCAAGGCTACCATCGCCGCCTCGTCAATCACTGCCACCCCCAGTGCCAAGGCCTTTTCGAGTTTGCTACCGGCCTCTGCTCCCGCCACCACATAGTCGGTCTTCTTGCTGACCGAGCCAGACACCTTGGCTCCGGCGGCTTCCAGCAAATCCTTGGCCTCGTCGCGGCTCAGTGTGGGCAAGGTGCCTGTCAGCACAAAGGTTTTGCCAGCCAGGGGCTTAGGCAGCTCGTCCTCCCCCTCATCTTCGGGAGCTTCCTCGGTGGCCATTAGTACAGCTTCGGCCCAGTCAGCCAAACTCTCATGCAGGACATCACGTCCTTTGTCGTTGTGCCAGTATTTGATTAGCTTTCCTGCAAGGCTGCCTTCAGTTTCATAAACAATGTAATCTCCTGCACCATTGTATAAAAAGGGAATCCACGACGCCGACCAAGGTTGAAGGATATCTTCCGTGGGGTCGTTAAGAAAATCCCAAGCATCAATGACCTCTCCTATTGGCATAAATATTCGGTTGTCTTGCGGATTTAAAGAAGTGTCAAGTTGGCCATTGTGCCATTTATAAAGCGTTAATATATCAATAGGTATTTCTTTATCGGGGAAGCATTTTTCCTTAAGCGCCCTCAACTCATTTTCACTCGCCCCTGCCTGGAGCGACTTAAATTTACTTGGATAATTAATTGCCAATGACTTATCAATCTTTTTAAGTGTCGTTTTAAGCATCTTTACTTTCTCACTAGGTTGAATTAAAAAGAGGAGCAACAAAGATTTAATGTTACTCCCGTTATTGGGTGCAGAAGGCGGGATTGTTTTTCAATCGCCTAGAGCGATTGAAAAATCCCTCACGGCGCTCGGGACCGCACTCGCCAGCTCGCGCGTCCAAGCGAAGTTCCTCAGACTTCGCTTAGTCGGTCACGTTCCGCGACCCCGACCCGTGCGGGGCTTCCCGTGCTGGGCTTCTTTTGCCCGCCTGTTCCGCCCAATAAAAAAAACCCCTTGCGGGGCTGTTTTATTTGGCGGTGGGGCGGCAACTCCCGCCAAACCCCACCAACTCGGCGCATTCTTGCTTGCAAAAGCTGCTGAGAACATTCGCGGAAAGACGCTGAATCAGTCGCCAGTCTATCAAATGCGATGTGTTGTTGCATCAACAATCATGGCGCAGTTCGAATCCGAATCCCGCAGTCGAACCCAAACCCACATCGTTGCCAATGGCTAACTTGGCTTTGGAACGGAACAGCGCCTTCATGGACTCCCACCAACCCGTTCGGAGTCCTGCATGGAAATCATTCATTTCAACCAACGAAACCTCGCCAAGCGCTGGGATGTCAGCGAGGCAACACTTGAACGCTGGCGAACCGAAGGGATCGGCCCCAAATATCTGAAACTCTGCGGTCGTGTGCTCTACCGCCTTGTCGATATCGAAGAGTATGAGTCCGCATGCCTCATGTCATCCACCGGCAAGGCCGTCGCCGTTTAGAGCGTTTTAGCGCAGGTCGTACCAAACCCCTCGGCCACTGCCGTGCTGGTTCAGTGTGCCACGTTCGACCAAGGTACGGAAATGCTGCTTCAACGTATTGCGGCTGGCGCTGGTCAGCTTGATCGCTTCACCAATCGTGACACGACCATGTTCGCGGGCAAACTCGACGATCTGTAGCTGCAGTTCAGGCATGGCCGCCAGCACGATCTTCTCACGCTCGACCTTCTTTTCCAGACGCCGCATCTGCTCGGCCAAAGACCGCAGAAAGAACACCAGCCACGGCTGCCAGTTCGGTAATTCCGTGCGGATCGTGCCTTGGGTTTGACGCAGCGCCAAGTAGTAGGCTTCCTTGCTGTGTTCGATCACGCTTTCCAACGAACTGTAGGGCACGTAGGCGTACCCGGTCTGCAGGAGCAGGAGCGTGGTCAGTACCCGGGAAAGGCGCCCGTTGCCATCCTGGAAGGGATGGATCTCCAAGAATACGACGACGCACAGGGCGATGATCAGCAGTGGATGCAGTCGGGCAGTCTCTCGCTCCTGGTTTACCCAGGTCAACAGTTCCGTCATCAGGCGAGGCGTATCGAAAGGTGACGCGGTCTGAAACACGATACCGATCTGCGCGCCGGTTTCGTCGAAAGCAGCGACGCTGTTCGAGTTGGTTTTGTAATTGCCGCGATGCCAGGTGTCCTTCTCGCTGTGACGCAGCAGGATCTGATGCAACTGTTTGATGTGATTCTCGGTGAACGGGATGTCCTGCCACGATGAAAACACCAAGTCCATCAGCTCGGCATAGCCAGCCACTTCCTGCTCATCGCGGGTGGCGAAGGATTTGATCTCCAGATTCGACAGGAGCTGTTCCACCTCCCGATCGGACAGCTTGCTGCCCTCGATGCGGGTGGAGGAGCCGATGCTCTCGATGGTGGCCACGCGGCGCAGAGCCGACAGGCGGTCTGGCGCAAGCGTACCCAAGGCACGCCAAGCGCCCTTGAACTCGTCGATCTTGGCAATGAGGCTCAAGATCTCCGGGGCGATCTGAATGGAGTCGGTTTTCAGCATGAGCCAATACTACACCCATTTACACCCAATAAAGAAGAAAACCATTCTCACGCCCGATTACACCCATTTCATCGAATTATCCCGTAGTGTTGCGGAACATCGGGGGATTGACGTCTGACCCGATGAGTCGGAACGGGCGTGTAAGAACACGCCCACCCGGTAGCACCCTTCCCGGCCGAAGGCGGTCCGGTCACGCACGTTCCATTTCAATCTTTGAATGGCGTTGCGAGAGATTTTCTTATATCGCCGCGCCCATCAAAAGCCGACTTGAGTGCTGCTGGTATCACTAGGCGGAAGTAGAAAATACCATGTCTTGAACGCTTGATGTAGGAGGGTAATCTCATCGTTGTGCTGGGCCTGTTGGCTCACCACGGAGGACCACCTTCTCGGAACTGATTTGCTAAGTGCTTGTACTGCTTGATGATTCTTTATTGGCGGAGAGGGCGACATTCACATCAACGGCGGAAACCCTTGCGCTTCCTTGTGTTTTCGTTTTCATAGTCTCTCGGTACCCCCAAAAATTACCCCAAATCCATCCGGATAGGAGTCAACAGTAGTTTGACATCAACTGCCTGCTCTTGGACATTGTTGCAGATGAAAAAGTCTAACCGCCAAAAATTCGGGGCAAGTCGGTAAGCTCCCCCGTTCAGATAGCGCCCATCGGGTCCATTGTGCCGATCGCGCCGATTTCGGGCAAGCCATCCTCCTCAATTGCCGCTGAAGCCAGCACCAAGCAAAAGAATGTGACTCACGAGGGCCTGCCTTGCGGATTGGTAGCCGCATAAACCCCCGCATCCCGCTCCGGATAGCTTTCATACACATGCTCGAAAACCGCCGCGCACTTCTGGTTGTATAGCTCTTTCGTAAACGCGGTCGGCAATCCCGAATCAAGCGTGTCCTCAATCGCCAATTTCAGCTGCGATCGCGACGCGCTCTTCGTTCGCCAGTTCAACACCAATAGCGCCTTTAGCTTGGTCAGTAACTCGCGCGCGACTTTCTTTACTTCCGCCTGCTCTTCTGCCGAAAGCGCCGGCGCTGGCCGCGTCAGGATGTCAAAGATGACGAGTTCTTCCTCGCTCATGCTCTCGCGCACATGCCGTTGTTGTTCGTCACTAAGGCTAATGGAGAGGTTGAGCAACTCCTGAAACAACTCCTCAATGCTGCGACTACCCGCGTTGTAGCTCTCGATCAGCGCCTCAAATTTCTCGGAGAAGTCTGCCCTCGTGCGATTAAGCTGAACCATCTTCTCTAGCTGTCGCATCCCGGATGATTGCATTGACTCGAAACGGTATCCGTTGTTCATGGCCAGAGAGGTCATGCGGCAGTTGATAGACAATCTTTGCGTCACCTCAGCAGTCCACCAGGGAGCCTTGTCCTTCGCCACGGTCTCCAGCCGATCATCCCGCGTGATGATGTGGTACTGCCGCCCAAGGGTTCGCTCCAGCTTGGCCTCTTGGTCGGCGTCGAGTCCTGCATCTTCGATGACTTGGTAAGTATCCTCATTCAGGTCGGGATTCACCAGTTGCAATTCTGGCGTGCGGTTCTCGTAGAAAAGCGGAACCGTTGCACCATCCTCAATCGACTGCTGAAAGTCATAGATCGAAACGTAGTCTCCAAAGACTTCTTTTGTTCGCTCCTCGCCGGCAATGAGCGGCGTACCGGTAAAGGCCAAGAACATCGCCTTGGGAAGCGCCGCGCGCATATTCAGCGCGAGCGTGTCGTACTGGCTGCGGTGCGCTTCGTCGGTCAGCACGATCACGTCGGACCGGTCGCATAACAGCTCCGGCGTCTGAAACTTGTGCACCAGGGTAAACACATACCGATGATTGCCGCGCAGTAACTCGCGCAAGTGCGCACCGCTGGCGGCATGGCACTCGTCGCCTTCGGCTTCGCTCACCGCGCCGGTGGCCTTGAAGGTCTTGGCGATTTGCACGTCCAGTTCAACGCGGTCTGTAACAACCACAAACGTCCAGTTGCCCTCCAGCTTGCGCAATATCTTCTGCGCAAAGAACACCATCGAGAAACTCTTGCCGCTACCCTGCGTCTGCCAAAACACACCGCCACGTCCGTGTCCTAATGCCCGCGCTTCTAGCATCGAGGTAATGGCATTGTTCACACCGAGAAACTGGTGGTTCTGGCTGATGATCTTGACCAGCCCGGCCTTGTGCTCGGAAAAGAGCGTGAAGTTTTCAACGAGGTCCAGCAGCCGCGCACGGTCACATGTACCGCGAATCATCACTTCCAGCGACACACTGCGCGGCTCGTCCTCACGTTCGATGCGTTTCCATTCAACCCAGCGGCCCCAGTCGGCAGTCAGTGAGCCGACACGGCTATCGGTACCGTTGCTGGCAATCAGCAGCGCGTTCGTCCAGAACAGCGCGGGTATCTGCTCTTTGTAATGAGTGAGGTTTTCGTCAAACGCCGCCCGCGCGGCTACCCCTGGCTTTTTGAGTTCGATCACCACCCAAGGTAGCCCATTCACAAAGCCCACCAAGTCGGGGCGGCAGGTATAGAGCGCACCCGTCACGCTGAATTGGCTGACCAACAGAAAGTCGTTGTTGTCGGGTTGGTCCCAATCCACCACCCGGAGCCGTTCCGTCACTTGGCCGCCGCGTTCGTGGTCCGGGATCGAGATCATGATGCCGTCTTTGAGCAACTGATAGATCTCACGGTTGGCTGCCTCAAAGCTCATCGCAGATCGGTCGCGGGTCAGCTCGTCAAGCGCGTTACTTATCGCCTCGGGTGGTAGCGCCGGGTTCAATTTACACAGCATGGTGCGAAGGCGCGATATGAGTACCACCTCGCCCTTCGTTTCACGCCCCAAGGTGCTACTGGGGCCAAAGGTTTCTTCCGACGCCGACGTTGTTTCCCAGCCAAGCTCAGCAAACAACCCGATAGCGGGCTGCTCGACGAGGCTGTCTTCTGTGTAGCTCATTGACTTTCGCTCACTGTCAGCGCATTGATTTCATTCTCAAGCGCCTTCAATACAGAAATGACTTCATCAAAAGCCAGATATTTCCCGAAAATCATATTCCGCATTTGCGCATAGTCTTGGGCTACGGTAGCCATTACCTTTCCCGAAGGTACCAACTTGAACGTTCCCGGTGTCGCCTTCTCGTACTGCGCCCATCCACGCGGATAGAACCGCTGCTTGAACGCCACAACATCGGCTAACAACGCTACATCGGCCAACGCTGCCGCTTTCACCGGTGCAGTCGCCATCATCGCGAGGTCGTAGTAGTGCCGCGAGTAACGTAACGGCTGCGTACTGTTGTCGGGCCGATTCGCTTCGTGATGCAGTATCGTCGCCTTCTCCCAAAATGTTCGTTCTGCACGTATGGCATTAACCGTACAGGCAGGCTGCTCGAAAGCCTGTGGAAATGCCTCCGCGGCATAGGGTTGAATCTGGAAATTGTCATATGGCATCCACGCCGCAAGCGGGCCTATCTCAAGTCGCACTTGCGGCCTCAAGTAGGTGTCGGCGAAGGCGGCTGGATAGATCACATTTAGCGCTTGCTTATCGTCGTCGGCTGGCTCGCAACGGCATATTGGACTTACCAATGCTGAAATCTTCGGCAGCATTTCATTTTCAATGTAGTCGGCGGCGTTCTGCTCAATCGCCTTATTCAACGTCTCTTGTTTGTTAGCCGAGCGATTGGCAAGTGGGTCATCTTCGCCCACCACAACCCGCCAATCCAAAATCAGATCGATATCCTCGGAGAAGCGCTCGATTAGGTGGAACACCTTCGACAAACTGGTGCCACCCTTGAACATCAACAAACGCGATAAGACTGGATCAGCGAATAGCCGTCCTAGGGTCCAACATACCCAAAAATCTTTCTCCACAATGGCCGGGGTCATGCCTTTCCGCGCAGCCGTCTCCGCAAACAAGTCGCTACGGTCTTTTGGCGAGAGCTGAGCGACTGATTCCATCAGTCCAGCTCCACGCAAACTTGCTTGATAGTGTCATACACCCAGCCGGTCGCCTTTACCGTATCCTTCAACACCCGTTTGCGAGCTGCTTCATCGAATTGCTTACGGAGCTTCAAGATCAATGTCTCGTTTACCCTCTCCTTACCGAGCGCCTTGAGCGCTTGCACCAGAAGCGCGCTTTCGGGGTATTTGAAGCCAACGTCCTTCAACACAGATTTCTTGAATTCGAGCGTGACATTGCTGATCACATATTGCCGATTCGGCCCATCCGACAGATACACCAGCCGACCGGGAAGTTGGGTGGAAAGCCCGAGCAGGTTCAGCGCAGTATCCCCCGAAGGCTGAATCCGCCAATTGAACTTTCGAGCAAACGCCTGAGCAACATGGTCCAAATCTGGACTTAGCTGCTGCTGTAACAACTCACTGTATTTGGGATAGTCATAAATACCTCGATACACGCGCCGAATAGTGCCAGACGCGGTCAGGTTATATAACGCCCAATCGATCGTGCTCCGCCCAAAATCAGCCGAAAAATCGTTCGCGCTGAATGCCCACCCCCTACCACGCCCATAAATCCTAGAAACTATCTTATTTTCAATAGTTTGCATGCTCTTTTACCGATTTATTTACCAAGAAAAACATACTACTTTTTCTTGGTAGAAAAAGAAAGCAAAAAGCTAATATCGGGGCTCCACCGCGCGCCGCCACATGCCCCAACCACCTGTGGGACTCCAGCAATAGCTGAAGCAGGCGCAAGGGCTGCGACGGTGGCAAACCACCCACTTACAGGGAGCTCTACGAGACGGTCTTCCGAGTAGGCGTGGTTCATTTGCGTCGCGCTTCCCAAGTTTGCAAAAGAAAGGTCGCCATCGCTCCCGCGAGATTCACAGCAAGTTCCGCATGCCTGGGAGCGGGCTTCAGCCCCGAAGATCCTTTGCCATGCGCATCGCTATGCCGATTGCGAATCGCGCCGAGCCCGGCGACCACGGTCTGGCAACCGCCTAGAACCTGTTTGAAAAGCTGCTCGGAGTGTTGGCTTGGAGACAAGTTTAGATGGGTCGCCGTCTGCGAATAGAGTTTTGGCAGCTCGGCAGCATCGTCATAGGACTCGCCTGCCGAATCTAAAATGTGCTTACAGACCGTTTCAAGCAGCGTTCTCGCAGCGGTTATCGCGCCCTCTGCGTCTGTGGCGCGGCGGTCCAGTGCTTTTCGCCATGTTTCCTGCACATATCCACTATCCATGGCCATCATGATGGCGGACATGCCAGCATCTCCCGGCGAACTCGCCTCCATCTCCAATGTTTGAAGCAGCGGCTCAAAATCGCTGCGAATGTATGATTTTCGTTCGGCGTAATGCTTGAATTTGGGTTTGATGAACTCCCAAAATTCATCAAGACTTCGGCAGATGCGAACGGACTCCGGGAGGTAAGTCTTCAAGCGCGGAATGGCGATCAATTCGGCGCGCATGCTCTTGTAAGCGGAATCGTCGGCGTCCTTTCCAGTTGCTCTTGAGATAAGTAGCAAACTCAGTGACTGCGCCTTATCAAAGAGTTCAATCGCCATGACCTACCCGCGCAAAACACAAAAGTTGATCTCGCGCTGCCCTTTCCAGGCGATGTGCCGTACTAAGCGTCGATTAGAACTGACTGCGTGTGTTTTTCCGTACGGTCAGCTTTCCAATGGTGCCACCACTGCCTTGCCACCGCAGCGAAAGAGTTCGACATTGCAAACCTCGCAGCCGCCTCCTGCTCCTTCCGTACCGCCATGGGATCGAGCTGTCGAGCTACGAGCCGTCGCGCCGCATCTCGAAAATTTCGCGCCTCAGCAAGTGGGACGTCCGGGTATCCCCCGAAACTCATCACCTTTTCCTTACCGTGGAATCTGTACTTAAAACGCCAAAGCTTTCCACCGGCGGGCGTCATATAAAGATATAGGCCAAGCCCATCCGACAATTTAGTCGGCTTGGAGGGGGTCTTAGCCCTCCGAATTGCGGCGTCTGATAGGTTCATCGGGACTTTTCCTCTGCGTCTGGGGAAAATACCCCCAAAGAAGAGTCAGCGTACCCCCGCCGATACCCCCAAGGTATGCGAGACCGCCTGAGACTATCTGAGACCGGTAGAGACGACAAAGCCCCGTAGGACGGGGCTTTTCGTAATGCGATGAGTCTGCCAGAGACCTCTGGAGACATCAACTTGGCGGAGAAGGCGGGATTCGAACCCGCGGTAGGCTATGAACCTACGCACGCTTTCCAGGCGTGTGACTTAAACCACTCATCCACCTCTCCTGACACCAAGCCGCCATTTTAGCGCAGCCAACGCCACAATCCAAAACTACCTCTTGGCGAAGGCGAGCCAGCGAAACCCAAAGAGTTGCCGAGAAAACAAAACCACCAGTATCGACGCCATCCCAATGTGGACTGGCGTCAACCCCACCCATGACGGCAGGTATCCTTGCGCCGTCCAGCCTTGAAAAATAGAAAGCATGTGGTAGTACAAAAAGAACACAATCAAGGCGAAAACAGCATTCCAAGACGTGCCAGACCGCGGGTTGACGAAGGACAATGGAATCGCCAGCAGCGACAAAATGACGGCGGCTATCGGCAGTGCAAATCGCCAGTGCAGTTCAGCAAGCCGATCAGGCGTCGGCTCGGTGAGCAGCGTCCACGTTGGGAGTTGCTTATTCGTTGGTGCTTCGGCACGCTCTTCCTTCGCCTCGATTCGCAGTTTTTGGGTATCGAAATCGATGATGCGAAAATCGAGCGCCCCCGGCGTCCCCTCATAGCGTCGGCCATTAGTGAGGACGAGAAACTTGTCGCCCGCGGGTGAGAATTCCGTGCGCCCTTTTTCGGACACCACGACACCAAAACGACCGTTCTGGTTGTACTGCACAAACACGTTATTGACCACGCTGGCGTCGGCCGATGTGTTGTCCACAAAAAACACGCGGTTCGACCCACGCGGTTCGATGAAACTACCCGGCGCAATCCGTGCGACATCATCTTTGCTACGCAAGAGCCGCTCGTACTCCGCCATCTCGCGAAACGCCCACGGCGTGAGGACGGTGCTCAACAATGCCGTCACTAAGGCGATTGGCACACCGAAATTTAGTACCGGCCTTACCCATGACAGGATTGAGAGTCCAGACGAAAACCAGACCGGCATTTCGCTGTCGCGGTAGCTGCGTGACAATGCCACCCAGACGGAGATGAAAAGTGCAAGCGCCAATAACACTGGCAGATACGCAAGTAGCCAAAATCCGATGAGCGCGATCACCGCTTCGGGCTCAACGACGCCGGAGGCCGCCCGGCCAAGGAGCATGATCAACTGGTGGGTGACAATGATCGCCAGCAGTACGCTGATCACACTCACACCGACCGAGGTGAATTCTTTAGTCACGCTACGTTGGAATATCTGCACGGCGCGGTGGAGCCCCTGTTAGATCGCAATTTTTGAGTGAGATGCGAGTTTTTGACGAGAATGTGTAGTGCGAGCGATAATTTCACTTTGCCAGTACGTTGGTCGTCGCGATTCGAGCGCACCCGCCCCGTTTGCAGTTGTGGCATGCGCATCGAGTTCGACGCCAAGACGAGCAAGACTGGATTACATTTGAACCTCAAGGAGAACGCGGTGGAATTTAACATAAAGGCAGGTGCACTCTCTCAAGTTAAAACTGACTGTGTGCTAGTCGGCATTTGGGACACAAAGAAAATCGCCGCTGCGGCGGCCGCTGAACTTGATAAGGCGGCCAAGGGCACAATTTCTGCCGCTGCCTCTGCCGGCGACATCTCCGGCAAGCTCGGTAGCACCCTGCTCCTGCACGGCGTTGCCGGCATCGCCGCCAAGCGCGTATTACTGGTCGGTCTGGGCGCAGAAAAATCCTACGACGCCCACGTATTTTGCAAGGCAATCAATGCCGCGTTCAAAGCGCTCAAATCCACGGCCGTTACCGATGTCACTGTGACACTCAGCACCAAGTATGCGAATGACATGGCGCACAAGGTTGAGCAGACCGCGATCGCCGCAATCGATGCAGCATACCGCTATACCGCCACCAAAAAATCGGATGGCAAGAATATCGGCAAAGCGGTGATTTTCCATGTTGACGGAAAGATTGACGAAAAAGCCGTCAAGGCCGCGATCAAAACAGGTGAAGCCATCGGTGAAGCGATGCAGCTCACCAAGGAGCTTGGCAACCTTCCGCCCAATATCGCCACGCCAACCTACCTCGCTGAGACGGCGAAAAAACTCGCCAAGGACTACAAGTTCAAGCTGACCATCCTTGAGAAAAAGGACATGCACAAGCTGGGCATGAATACCCTGCTCGCGGTTTCGCAAGGCTCGGCCGAGCCGCCGAAATTCATCGTGCTCGAGCACAATGGCGGCAAAAAAGGCGACAAGCCCGTGGTGCTGGTGGGCAAAGGCATCACATTCGACACCGGCGGCATCTCGATCAAACCATCCGCCGAGATGGATGAAATGAAGTACGACATGTGTGGTGCGGGCTCGATGCTGGGCACGATGAAGATGGTCGGCATGATGAAACTACCACTCAACGTCGTCATGCTGGTACCAACCTGCGAAAACATGCCGGGTGGCAAAGCGACTCGTCCGGGTGACGTGGTCAAATCGATGTCTGGCCAAACGGTTGAAATTCTCAACACCGATGCCGAAGGCCGTTTAATCCTGTGTGACGCGTTGACCTACGCCGAGCGTTTTAAGCCGGATGTGGTGGTTGACGCGGCAACACTGACCGGTGCCATGGTCATTTCGCTGGGACATCACACCACCGGTCTTTTTGCCAATGATGACAAGCTCGGCTGGGAGCTTGTCCAAGCGGGCAATCACGCCCACGACAAGGCATGGCTCCTGCCGATGGGCGAAGAGTACGACGAGATGCTCAAGTCGAATTTCGCCGACATCCCCAACATCAGCGGCGGGCGCGCTGGTGGTGCGATTACGGCGGCGTGTTTCTTGGCGCGCTTCACCAAAAACTACAAATGGGCTCACTTGGATATCGCTGGTACAGCCTGGAAGTCAGGCGCGGAAAAAGGCGCGACTGGTCGTCCGGTTCCGCTTTTGTCGAAGTTCCTATTGAAACGCGCTGGCGCTTAGTTGGCACCAAGTTGGTCGTAGCTTGCCACGGAGCGCCGCGCATCATGCGCGGTGAGCGACGCGAACCGTTGCTGACAACGCGATTTGCCCGCAATGGCGGTTTTACAGGGTAGGTGAAATGACGGAAGTAAAGTTTTTTTTTAATGTCGATAGTCGCTTGAACTTTGCCTGCAGACTCTCTAAGCGCGCGTTAGACCAAGGCAAGAAGCTCATCGTCTATGCACCGGATGAAGCGCGTGCGGCGGCGTTTGATCGCCTGCTTTGGTCTTATGAGGCGCTATCGTTTGTGCCGCATGTACGGGCAGACCACCCGCTCGCTAAGGCCACCCCCATTGTCATTGCGAATGCCGCCTCGGAACTCCCCCACCATGACGCCCTCTTGAACTTAGCCGACGAGCCTCCGCCCTATTTCACACGCTTTGAATATCTGCGGGAAGTGGTATCGACCGACGAGGCGGACCGCCTGCGGGCTCGCGAGCGCTACGAGTTCTACAAGTCGCGTGGCTTTGAAATTCAGAGACAGGATATGGGCACGGCGAGTGCGGCAAAATGACCTCGCGTCATTCAATCTTTATCATCGACCCCAGCAAAGGCAGCCGTGAATCACGACGATCAAGCAGACGCACTCGCAAGTAAAGTTGACGCGCTCATCGCGAAGCGCAACGCGGGGGACGCCACCGCTGCGGACGCACGCAACATTCCCGTGTTGACCGATCTCATCGACGCGCCCGCTTGGTCTCCTCGCAATCCGTCGCCGCTCCACACCCTAAGCCCAGCGCCTACCGATGTGCTGGCGTCGCTCTCGGACGACGATATTGATGCGTTATCGCAAGAGATTTTGGCGCGAGTTTCTCAGCGAATCGACGCCGAACTGGCAACCAGTCTCAAAGCACGTCTTCATGAACATCTTCAGTCACAAATCAACGCGGCCGTGACGCATGTGCTCACCGATATGAAGCTTGACATTGCAAACGACATTGGCGACGTTGTCAATGCCGCACTGGCCGATCGATTACGCCGCACGTAATCGCCTAACTTGTTATTGGCCTAAACGGTCATTTGCATAAACTCCTTTTAGCCCCCACCGTGTGACGTCGATATTGATGCGTCGCGCCACAAAGACATCATGAACGACGCGCCATCCATTACTACCAGCATCAGCACCAGCACCGGCAACACCACCGATACCACCAACGCCGCCAGCGAACTCGCCAAGTCATTCGACCCCAAGGCCATTGAAGCGTGTTGGTACCCCGTGTGGGAAAGTAGCGGCTACTTCCGGCACAAGCCGAATGTCGACGGCGCAAGTTACTCAATCCAACTCCCCCCGCCCAACGTCACGGGAACATTGCACATGGGGCACGCATTCCAACAGACCTTGATGGACTCGCTCGTTCGGTATCACCGTATGCGCGGCCACAACACCAATTGGATCGTAGGAACCGACCACGCCGGCATCGCGACCCAGATCGTCGTCGAACGCCAATTGCAAGCGGAAGGCAAAACGCGCCACGAGTTAGGGCGCGAGAAGTTTCTTGATCGTGTGTGGGACTGGAAACGCGAATCTGGCTCGACCATCACCCGTCAGATGCGCCGACTCGGTGACTCGGCCAACTGGGAATATGCCGACACCGAAGGGGGCCAAGCCGGTTACTTCACGATGGACGAAAAGATGTCCGCCGCTGTCGTGGAAGTGTTTGTGAAATTACACGAGCAAGGCCTCATCTATCGCGGTAAACGCCTGGTCAGTTGGGACCCGGTGCTCGGCACGGCGGTATCCGATTTAGAAGTTATCAACCAAGAGGAAGACGGCAAGCTCTGGGAGATTCACTACCCGTTTGCTGACGGCCCCATCAATGGCGTGACGGGTTTAACGGTCGCGACTACTCGTCCTGAAACGATGCTCGGTGACGTGGCAGTGGCGGTGCACCCCGATGACGAGCGTTATCAAACATTTGTCGGCAAACAACTGAAGTTGCCACTATCGGCGCGTTTGATTCCTATCATTGCCGATGCGTACGTGGACAAAGCCTTCGGCACTGGTTGCGTGAAGATCACCCCCGCCCATGACACCAACGACTTTCAGATCGGACTGCGGCACCAGCTTGAATCCATCAGCATATTGACGCTCGACGCCAAAATCAGCGACGCCGCACCAATCGCCTACCGTGGCCTCGATCGCTTCGACGCACGCAAACAAGTACTCAAAGACCTCGAAGCACTCGGCGCACTCGTCTCGGAGAAAAAACACAAACTCAATGTGCCGCGTTCAGACCGCACCAATACCATCATCGAGCCGATGTTGACAGATCAGTGGTTTGTAAAAATGGATGGTCTTGCTCAACGCGGCCTTGGTGCGGTTGCCTCGGGTGAAGTCAGGTTCTATCCCGATCATTGGTCGGCGACCTACAACCATTGGCTGACCAACATTCAAGACTGGTGTATCTCGCGCCAACTCTGGTGGGGGCATCAAATCCCGGCGTGGTATGACGACGCGGGCAACGTATACGTCGTGCGAACTGAAGCGGAAGCACAAGCCAAGGCAGGCGGCAAACCAGTCAAGCGCGACCCAGACGTACTCGACACTTGGTTTTCCTCTGCGCTTCTCCCGTTCACCACCCTCGGCTGGCCCAATGACGACGCCAAAACGCGCGCCGATATGCAGGCGTTTTTGCCTTCCAGTGTGTTGGTCACGGGCAACGACATCATTTTCTTCTGGGTCGCCCGGATGATCATGATGACGCTCCACTTCACAGACAAAGTGCCGTTTAAGGACGTCTATATCAACGCCATGGTGCGGGATGCTGAAGGCAACAAGATGTCGAAGTCGAAAGGCAATACGCTCGACCCGCTCGACCTGATCGACGGTATCGAATTTGACGCGCTACTGGAAAAATCCACCAAGGGCTTGATGCTCGAAGCACACAAAGAAAAAGCGGCGAAGTACATCAAGAAAAACTTCCCGAAAGGCATCCCCGCCTACGGCACCGATGCGCTGCGCTTTACGTTTACCTCACTCGCCCCGCTGTCGCTCACGCTTAATTTTGATTTGAGCCGTTGCGAGGGTTATCGCAATTTCTGCAACAAACTGTGGAACGCCACCCGCTTTGTGCTGATGAATGTTGAGAACAAAGACGTCGGCTTGGACGAATCGCTACCCGTCACGTTGTCCCCCGCGGATAAATGGATCATTAGCCAATTGCAACGCGCAGAAGCAGACGTGGCGAGAGGTTTCGCCGAGTATCGCTTTGATCATGTTTCCTCAGCCATCTACAAGTTTGTGTGGGATGAGTATTGCGATTGGTACTTGGAGCTGGCGAAAGTCCAATTGCATGAAGGACAACTGCGCGGCAATGACGCCGAACAACGCGGCACCCGCCGTACCCTCGTCCGCGTGCTCGAAACCACACTGCGCCTGGCCCACCCGATCATTCCATTCATTACAGAAGAGTTGTGGCAAAAAATTGCGCCGTTGGCCGGAAAAACAGGCAAATCGATCATGCTGGCACCGTACCCGATTTCGCAGCCAGAGAAGATCGATCCTGCCGCAGAAGGCTTCATCAATCAGCTAAAAGAGATCACCAACGCCACCCGCAACTTGCGTAGCGAAATGCAGCTCTCGCCGGCTGAGAAGGTGCCCGCGTTTATTGCGAGTGACGACTTAGAAAAATCTGCAAACCCTAGCAAAGACGGGCATCTCCAAGCATTTTTGCCCTACATTCAAGCACTGGCGCGCCTGTCTGAAATTTCGCTCGTGCCGCAGCTACCCGACGGTGACGCCGTCGTGGCGTCCCCGGTGGCTGCCGCAGGCGCTGCGCGAGTCATGCTGAAAGTAGAAATTAACGTCGCCGCCGAGCGTGAACGGCTGGCCAAAGAAATCGCGAAACTCGTCGCCGAAATTGGTAAAGCCGAGGGCAAGCTGGGCAACCCCGCGTTTGCCGATAAAGCGCCACCGGCCGTGGTGGCGCAAGAGCGCGAGCGTTTAGCCGGCTTCAAGCAGAAAACCGAAACGATGCGAGCGCAACTGGCAAAGCTCAAATGAGCACCGCGGTGACGCAACGCGGCGGCCGCTAATGCACCTTCCCTATGCGTTGCGCGCCCTTCGTTCGACCAACTTTAGGCGCTACTACTTCGGCCAGACCGTCTCGCAACTCGGTTCGTGGATGCAGTCGGTGGCCATTATGTGGCTCGCCTATCGGCTGACCAATTCCACTGCCGCGACCGGCACGATTGGTTTTCTCGCGTTGATTCCCTTTTTGTTCGTCACGCCCATCGCCGGTGCGCTCTCCGACCGCGTGAGTCGTCGCAAGCTGCTGATCGTGGTGCAATCAATTTTGTTTGTGCATGCCTTGGCACTCGCCACAATGACCTACACCGGGCATATGACCGTCAATCTGCTCGGCGCGTTTGCCTTTATGCAAGGTGTACTGAGTGCGCTCGAAGTCACCACACGCCACGCGTTCTTTGTGCAACTGGTCGAACAGCGTGCCCACTTACCCAACGCGATCGCACTCAACTCCGCCAACATCAACGCCACGCGATTGATCGGCCCGGCTATCGGCGGCCTCGTGATTGCGGCGGTAGGTGAGGCGGCGTGCTTCGGCATCAATGCGGTATCGTATCTTGCTGTGGTGTACCAACTAACACGCATCAAGCCCAGCGCAAGCGGGCGGATTTCCACCGGACAATCCCTCGCACGCGACTTGATCGAAGGCTGGCGCATCGCACTCACCAGCCCAATCATCCTGCCGCTGGTATTGATCGTCGGCCTGGTCAGTTTTGCCATCAACCCGTATTCGATCTTAATGCCGGCCATCGCCGTGGAAACCTTCGGCAAAGGTGCCGAGTTGCACGGCATTTTTGTGAGCGCGGTGGGTATCGGTGCGCTGACCGGCGCCATCCTGTTAGCGCGGCGCGAAAACGTGCGCGGGCTGTCGCGTTGGGTTGCAATTACCGCAAGCATCGCTGCGGTAGGTGCGATGATTTTTTCGCTATTCGCCAGCATGCAAAACACCACGATGTCGATTATCGGCATGGCCTTGGTCGGCATGGGGCTAATGGGCACCTCTGCGACCGTGAACACCATCATCCAAACCGTGGTGGACGACGATAAACGCGGGCGCGTGGTGTCGGTGTACTCGACTTTTTTTGCCGGTGGTGCGCCGTTGGGCCATGCCTTTGCGGGATGGACTGCAAGCCAAATCGGCGCACCGAACGCCTACCTGCTGCTGGGTTGTGTTTGCGCCCTTGGCGCTGCGGCATTTATGTTTAACCTACCCAATCTCAAACGCCATTTGCGCGCCGAATATCTTGACCGCGGCATCATTCCGAAGGCACCACCCACGGCCATCACCGTCGCGGCGAGCGAAACACCACCGGAGAAATAAAGATGACTGACACTGTGCTGATTGGACGCATCGACCGACACCCGCAAATTGCGACGATGACCTTCAATCGCCCGGCGGTTTACAACGCCATGAGTGATGAATTGATTCATGCGTTTCGAGATGCCACACGACAAATCGCCGCATGGCCTGACGTACGTGCGCTCATCGTGAGCGGCGCGGGCAAGGCATTTCTGGCGGGCGGTGATGTCGCGTCGTTTCACGCAAGAAAAGACGACCCCGCGCTTGCCGAGACGGTCATCCCGCTTGGTGGTGCGCTACACGAGGGCATCATCGCCATCCGCAACATGCCCTTTCCAGTCATTGCGCGCATTCAGGGTGCCTGCGCGGGCGCAGGCGTGAGTGTGGCGCTCGCGTGTGATTTCGTCATTGCCTCGGATGTCGCGACCTTTAACACCGCCTACGCCAAAATCGGGCTGTCGCCGGATGGCGGCGCGACTTTTTTCTTGGCACGCATGGTCGGCATACGCCGTGCGACCGAATTGATCATGCTCACCGACACCCTCGCCGCCGCCGATGCGCTAGCCCTCGGGATCATCAACCGGGTTGTGGCTCCGGACGCCCTTGATGCGGCCGTATTGGAACTCGCCACGAGGCTGTCAATGGGGGCGACGACCGCTTTTGCAAACACGAAAAAATTACTCAATCAGTCACTCGATACGCCGCTTCGCACGCAGCTCGATGCCGAGATTCGCTACTTTGCCCAAGCAGCGAAAACGGATGACTTCAAAGAAGGCGTGACCGCATTCGTCGAGAAACGCCCACCACATTTTTCCGGAAAATGAAACTCCAATAAGGACGGGCGTTTTCAAGCAAAAAAGCGTCGAAAAGCGCGCCGAATAAGGAGTTTATTACCAGGGCACTTCTATAAACCTGCTGCGTGGGCGAAGTTCGCGACGGTTTCGACAAGTTCCCCCACACGGGTTGCGCCGGGACAAACGAAGTTTGCAATGCTTCGCAGAAGCTTCCCTTACCGCTTGGAGATCACAAAGGTGAATTCTTTGCCACTGTCCTCAGATGAAAGTAGCGTGTTACCGGTCTGTTTGCAGAACGCGGCAAAGTCCTTAACCGACCCCGGATCGGTTGCAACGACCTTCAGGTTCTGGCCGGAAGTCATGTCGGCAAGCGCTTTTTTTGCACGCAAAATCGGCAGTGGGCAGTTCAGCCCTTTGACATCGAGTTCTTTATCCATTGTTGTTGTCGCCATCATCGTATCCATTGATTGATTGTTTGCACCCTGCTTCAGGATGAACAGGGTCGCCATCTTCTCTAGTTTACCAAGTTGCCGTTTTTTACCCGATATTTGAACCTTGATACCAACCCATACCAACCCATACCAACCCATCGCTGTTCAGCCATACGAGGCTCTGATGACGACTCCTGCAACACACCATATCAGCTTCACGGATGCGCTCAAATTTTGGGCGAAGTTAGGATGCATTTCCTTTGGCGGTCCGGCTGGGCAAATCGCCATCATGCACCGCGAGCTGGTGGACGAGCGACGCTGGATCTCGGAAGGGCGTTTTCTGCATGCGCTTAACTACTGCATGGTACTTCCTGGCCCGGAGGCACAACAATTAGCAACCTACTTGGGTTGGATGATGCATGGTCGATTGGGCGGCATCCTTGCCGGTGGGTTGTTCGTGCTGCCCTCACTCGTTCTGCTCATCGCCCTGTCGTGGGTCTATGTGACGTTCGGCAGCCAGCCGATCGTGGCAGGTATCTTCTATGGCATCAAGCCTGCTGTGACAGCGATTGTGGCGCAAGCCGCTTGGCGGATTGGCGGCCGAACCTTACGCAATCGGTGGTTGGTGGGTGTCGCGGCGGCGGCATTTTTCGCGATAACGATCCTGCAACTGCCGTTCCCTGCCATCATCGCCGTCGCGGCGATCGTCGGTGTCATTGGCGGCCGCCTCAATCCGGCTGCGTTTTCTTTAGCGTTTTCGTTAGCCTCTTCACATCGAAAGTCTGGCTCCGTACCTGCGACGCAGCCCGCAGAGTCCGACACCCTGCTCCGGCCACCGATCATCGATGACAACACGCCGATCCCGCCCCATTTACAGTGGCACACTGGCAGGGCGATTGGTTACGCGGCAGTGGGCTTGACGCTGTGGGCAGGCGCGATGGCATTTCTCGCGATGGTCGGCGGCGTCGAATCCACGCTTTCACAAATGGGATGGTTCTTCACCAAAGCAGCATTGCTGACTTTTGGTGGGGCTTATGCCGTGCTGCCGTACGTCTACCAAGGCGCTGTTGAAACCTTCCAGTGGCTGACCCCAGCGCAGATGATCGATGGCTTGGCGTTAGGCGAAACCACGCCGGGGCCGTTGATCATGGTGGTGGCGTTTGTCGGTTACTTGGGCGGGGTGGCGCGTGACGTGGTGGCGGGTAGCCCTTTTCTATCGGGGACGGTCGCGGCACTGGTCGTCACATTTTTTACGTTCCTGCCGTCTTTTGTTTTTATTCTGGTCGGCGGGCCGTTTATCGAATCGACGCGCGGCCATCTTGGCCTCGCCGCCCCGCTCACCGCCATTACGGCAGCGGTGGTCGGTGTGATCGCCAGTCTGGCAGTTTTCTTTGCGTGGCACGTTTGGTGGCCACGCGGGACAGCCGATGCAGTTTTTTCCGGCGGACCGGATTTATTCGCCGTCGCGCTGACGTTCGTCGCGGCCATCGCGCTGATGCGTTACCAGATTAGCCTCATCTGGGTCATCGGACTATGTGGGTTAGCCGGTGCCATCGCAACCTTCACACGCCTAATTTGAGTCTTCGCTGGCCAGCCAGTCTGCCGACTTACCGCCGCGTTTTTCCCGCAAGCGTAGATTTGAGATAACCATCCCTCGATCCATCGCTTTCACCATGTCATAAATTGTCAGCAGACCAACAGAGGCCGCACAAAGCGCTTCCATCTCAACGCCGGTGCGTCCATACGTCTCAACCGTGGCGATACATTCGATAGCGCAAGCATCTGAATGGATCACAAATTCGACCGCCACCTTATTGATGCCAATCGGGTGGGCGAGCGGGATCAATTCAGCCGTGCGTTTTGCGCCTTGGATCGCGGCGATTCGCGCCACACCGAGCACATCGCCTTTTTTAGCGGTGCCGCCGGCAATCGCGGCAAGGGTCGCCGCTTGCATCGTGATACGGCCTGAGGCGACGCCGATGCGGTGTGTTTCTGCCTTCGCGCCGACATCGACCATGTGTGCATTACCGCGCTCGTCAAAGTGATTCAGAATTGTCATCGTTAGTATGCTGGTCAGTTAGGGACGGTGTAGCTTGTTAGAATCATCGCGTGGACGGAACTATGTCTGAGCGCGTCCGTCACATTAGCACCCGATTCACACTCGCAATGATTCTGGAGAAGTTGATTTGCCGATTCAACAGCCGCAAACGCTTTCATTAACATTACCGGTCAAGCGATTGGCGGCCAGCGTCACTCTCGCCATCTATGTCGTGACCACCATCGCAACCACCATCTTGCCGACATCGGCGATTGCCTTGCCCCACAGCGACGGCCTGCCCGATCTTGGCGATGCCTCTGATTCGGTGGTGACCGAGCCGCAGGAACGCGCCATCGGCAAGCGAATTATGCTGGATGTACGCGGCGACCGCGCGTTTGTCGATGATCCTGAAATCGTTGAGTACATTTCCTACTTGGGCAACCGGCTGGTGGCGGCGTCGCGTGGAGCGACTAACGACAACCGTCGCGAGTTCGAATTTTTTGTCTTGAACGACGACAGCATCAACGCCTTTGCCCTGCTTGGCGGATTTGTCGGTTTCCACTCTGGTCTGTTACTCGCCTCGCGTACCGAATCGGAGTTGGCCGGTGTGATGGGGCACGAAATTTCCCACGTCTTGCAGCGCCATTCGGCACGCGGCGCGATGGGGCAACGTGGCAGCGGCTTGATGCAGCTTGCGGCACTGGCAGCGGCAATCCTGGCGGCGCGGTCCGGCTCCTCATCTGCTGGGCAGGCGACAGAAGCGGCGATGATGGGTAGCCAAGCATTGGCGATACAAAACCAACTTGATTATTCACGCGACTTCGAGCGTGAGGCCGACCGTATCGGCATTCAAGTCATGATGCGCGCCGGTTTCGACCCGCAGGGAATGGTAGGGTTTTTTGATCGGCTGTTAAAAGCCAATCGTCATAACGAAGGTAAAGCCCCCGGCTACTTGCGCACGCATCCGCTCACCACCGAGCGCATTGCCGACATGCAAAACCGTGTCGATCAACTGCTCAACGAATCGGATAAACGACTCAGAACCGTCTCCGAAAGCCCTGAATACAAACTCGCCCAAGCGCGACTTCGCGTCATGAGTATGAGCGCCGCCGATGCGATCGGTTTCTTCCGTGCCGCAATCGATGAGAAAACCGTACTGCGTAATCGCGCCGATGTGTATGGTCTCGCGATGGCGATGGCCAAAGGCCGTGACTTCGTTGGCGCGGAGCGCGAATTGAACAAGATTCGCCTTTCACCAGCGGCGCACCCGTGGATTGAAAAACAACTCGCAGAGATTCAGTTAGGCCAGGGAAAGACCGACGCCGCAATTCGCACCTACCAAGACGGGGTTAAGCGTTTTCCCGATAGCCGGGCGCTCGCCTTGGGAATGCTTGAGGCACACTTTCAGGCCGGCCAGACACAAACTGCGCTACAACTTGCCAATGAGCGCTTGAAATCGATTCAAGATGACGCCAAGCTCTATGAGATTGTCGGCAAGTGTTATGAGCGCCTCGGCAAAAAACTCGCGCAGCATCGAGCCATTGCCGAATCGTACTATCGACGCGGCAACTTGGTGGGCGCGATTGAGCAACTCGAGATCGCGTTGAAGGCAAAAGACGGGGACTTTTATGAATCCTCTTCGACCGAATCGCGGTTGCGCGAGCTCAAGACCGAATTCAAAAATCGGCCACTGCTGCCGGGTGAAAAGCGTGATCGGCCGGAGCGAGATGACCGACCAAGTTTGGGGTTTGTGGCCACCGACACCCCAGCCGCAAAACACGGTGCGCGATGAGTCCGTGGCGGCGTCATTGCTTTCGCACAACCCTGTGCTTGGGTGTGACGATGGTGACGTTCACGTCAGTAATTCTCGCCACCCCCGCCACCCCACCCACACCCGCACCGAAGGCGGCGACATCGATACCGAATATCGAACGCGACCGCCGCGATCTCATTTCAATGTTGCAAAAAAAGATTCCCACCGTCGCGCCAGACGAATGGAGTTTCGGTAGTAGCGCCTTCACGCCGGGGCTTGCGGTTGTCGCGCTTGGCGGCAACAATGCCACCAATGTGAACGATATCCTTGCCATCGGCAAAAAAGCATGGGAGCGAAAATTCCGTAACGGCAATTCACTCGCCTCGTGTTTCCCCAATGGTGGCCAGCGCGTCGCCGCAAACTATCCGCAGGTGGACCTGAAGTCCGGCACACTGGCGACGCTTGAAGACGCGATCAACGCCTGCCTCGTCTTGCATCAGGAAGACCCGTTCAGGCTCGATGACAGCCTAACGATGGGCGCAGTCAGCGCATATTTGCGAAGCCTGTCGGCTGGCCAAAAGCAAAACATAAGGATCGTCAATCCAGCGACTGTCCAACACTACGAAAGCGGACGTCGCTGGTACGCGCGCCGCATCGGCGAAGCCGACTTAGCGTGCGCCTCCTGCCACATTTTGCAAGCGGGACAAACGCGAATAGAGGCGGGACAGACAGTCGGACTTTCTGCCGCAGTGGGACAGCCACTCGCCTGGCCACGGATCGAATCGGGTGGGCAAGTGCGCCTATTGCACCAGCAGTTTCAACGCTGCATGGAACGGATTGGCGCGGCCCCGTTTGAACTTGGTAGCCTCGAACACAAGCAGATCGAATACTTCTTGAGTGCCGTGTCGAACGGGCTGACCATACGCGGCCCCATCGCGGCACCGGCACCCACGCCCGCACCGACAACCATGCCGTGGTCGAGCGCCCATCCATGAAATGAGGCCCGCTTTTTGCGCAAACTAAAGTCGGTAAACTCTACTGTCGAGCGGGTTAATCTTTAGGCGGGTCAACCTGATCGCGCAATGTTTTAACGTATCGACGTATCGACACATAGACGCATCCACGCATCAACCCTTTCCTTCTGCTGAGCCCACATGAACTTCGTTAAGTCCTTGTTTCGTTTTATGTTCCGCGCCAAGATTTTGGTGCCCTTGGTGATACTCATCGTGGGCGGCTTGGGCTATCACCAAGCGCAAAAAAAAGCGGCGGAATCCAAGGCCGATCGCTATCGCACAGTGACGGTTGACAAAGGCGCTGTGATCCAACGCATTACCGCTAACGGCACCGTCAATCCTGTCACGGTGGTGAGTGTGGGGACGCAGGTCTCGGGCACGGTGACGAAGCTCTATACCGACTTCAACCAACAGGTAAAGGCAGGTCAGATATTGCTAGAACTCGATCCCGCGTTAATCAAGGCCAATCTCGCGCAGATCGAAGCCACGTTGCGCTCGGCGGAAGCCTCGCAGCGTCTGGCCGAAAGCACCTTAAAACGCAACCAAGAACTGGTTCGCAAAGGTTTCATTTCCGACGCAACGCTTGAGCAAAACACGCGCGACCTAGACGTGGCGAAAGCCAGCGTGTCGCAGATCAAATCGCAACTCGACCGCGAACGCACCAACCTTTCATATACGGTGATTCGCTCGCCGATTAACGGCATTGTGATCGACCGCAAGATTGACGTCGGCCAGACCGTTGCCGCGAGCTTTAGCACGCCAACGCTGTTCCAAATCGCGCAGAGCTTGGAGGCCATGCAAATTGACACCTCGATTGCCGAAGCAGATGTCGGCACGGTGAAAACCGGTATGCCTGTGAAATTCACGGTGGACGCTTACCCCGACCGTGAGTTTGTTGGCGCGATTCGTCTGGTGCGCTTGAATGCGACCATCAACCAAGGTGTGGTGACCTACAACGTCATCGCTGACACCACCAACGAAAATCAGTTGCTAAAGCCCGGCATGACCGCGCAGGTGAGTTTCGTCGCCGCGCAGCGCGATGACGTGATTCGTATCCCCACGGCGGCGCTGCGATTCAAGCCGCCCAAGGACGATAAAGAGGAAAAAAAGAAAAATGACGCGAAAGCCAGCGAGAAAAAATCAGAGCGCAAGTCGGACGCGAAGGCCGATACATCCCCAAGCGCTGAGGCACGTCCGCTTTCCGGCCCGCCTGCGGCGGGTGCCGGGGGCCGCCGTGGCGTGGGCACCGTCTACAAGCTGAATGAACAAAATGAACTGGTGCCCGTCTCGGTACGCACGGGTATCGCGAGCAACCAGCATACCGAGCTTGTCGCCGGCGATATCAAACCGGGGGACGAATTGGTCATTCGCGACATACAGGATAAGTCGAAGAAATAACCATGAGTGCTAACGCGAGCGCCATCGTTCCCAATCAGGCAGCGCGATCAGATGTGCTGATTCGCCTCACCGACATCAAGAAAAGCTATTTTTCGGGCGATGTTGAGACGCCCGTGCTGCATGGCATCAACGTCACCATCCAGCATGGTGAATTTGTCGCCATCATGGGGCAATCGGGCTCGGGCAAATCGACGCTGATGAATATCCTCGGCGCACTCGATACGCCAACCAGTGGAAGCTATGTGCTGAACGGCAAAGAGACTTCGACATTGACCGACAACGAACTGGCGAAGGTTCGAAACGAAACCATCGGTTTTGTGTTCCAAGGCTTCAATTTGCTCAAGCGAATGCCGCTGGTGGATAACGTCGCCCTGCCGCTCCTCTACGCCGGCGTCGCCATGGCCGACGCCCGCAAGCGTGCCACAGAAAAACTTGCCCAAACCGGCTTGGGCGCGTTCACCAAGCGACTGCCGAACCAAATCTCTGGCGGCCAGCAGCAGCGCGTTGCGATTTCGCGCGCACTGGTGTGCGAACCTGCGTTGATTTTGGCGGATGAACCGACCGGAAACCTCGATACCACGACGTCAGTCGAGATCATGAGTTTATTCACCCGGCTCAATGAAGAAAACGGCATGAGCATCCTCATCGTCACGCACGAGCCGGATGTGGCGAAGTATGCGAAGCGCTTGGTCAGACTGAAGGATGGACTGGTAACCTACGACGGACTGGTCTCGGAGGCGGATCTGTGATTTTTGGGCACTTCTATAAACCTGCCGCGTGGGCGAATTTCGCGACGGTTTCGAGAAGTCCCATTTTTGCAAAAGTCTATATCTGGCGGGCGTTTTGAAGCAAAAATCGCTGGAAATGGCTGTGGATAAAGGATTTTGTTTATGAATCTCATGCAAGTATTTTTAGAAGCCTTCCGCGCCATGGGGATGAACCGGCTGCGCGCTGGCCTGACCATGCTTGGCATCATCATCGGCGTCGGTGCCGTTGTGCTGATGCTCGCCATCGGCGAATCGGTGCGTGAAGACATCAACCGTCGCATCTCGGCGATGGGCTCCAACGTAATGGTAATTTTCCCCGGCTCCTCGACCTCAAACGGTGTGCGCGCCGGTCGCGGTGTCGTTCAAACACTCACCCTTGCCGATGCACAGGCGATTGCCCAGTTACCAACCTTTAACGCCGTCGCCCCGATTGTGCAGCAGCCTTTTCAGGTCGCCAGCGGCACCACGAACTGGAACGCGAACGTGATGGGCGTGACGCCAGAATTCTTTACGGTGAAGGACTGGGAGGCAGATCGCGGATCGTTATTTGGTGAGATCGAAATTCGTTCCGCCTCTCGCGTGGCGGTGATCGGCGCGACCGTCGCCAATAATTTGTATGGTGAGGCCAACCCCATCGGCCAGACCATCCGCATTCGCAACCGCCCGTTTGAAGTCATCGGTGTGCTTGCCAGCAAAGGCAGCGACTTGGGCGGTGGCGACCAAGACGACGCCGTATTTGTGCCTTTCTCCACCGCTCGCCAGCAATTGATTCGCTGGGGACAGCCCGGCAGCATTCACTATGCGTTAGCCCAAGCGGCCAGCGCGGCGCAGGTGCAAGACGCCGTGTATGACGCCTCACAGTTGCTTCGCATCCGCCACCGCATTCGGGAAGATCAAGAGGACGATTTCACCATTCGTGACCTAGCATCAATCGCAGAAGCCGCGCAAGGTATCGCCACCGCCCTGACCTTGCTACTCGGCGCGATTGGCTCGATATCGCTGCTCGTCGGCGGCATCGGCATCATGAACATCATGCTGGTATCTGTCACCGAACGCACACGCGAAATCGGCATTCGGATGGCGTTAGGCGCCAAGCGCCGTGATGTCTTGATGCAGTTCCTCACGGAGGCGATTGTGATTTGTGTCTGCGGCGGTGCTATCGGTGTGGGCTTGGCTTATGCCGGCTCGGTGGCGATTACCAATTTCTCACCGATGGAAGTCGGGATTTCAATGACCGGAATCATCATCGCCTTTTCGTTCTCGGCGGTGATTGGGATTTTCTTTGGTTTTTACCCGGCCAAGCGCGCCTCGACGTTAAAGCCGGTGGAAGCGCTCAGATACGAGTAGCCGACGCAACCGCCGCAGTGGCCACGGCCACCACACCACTACACACCACTACACACCACTACACACCACTACAGCCACCACACTGGCCACACTCAACAAGATTTAGGCGCAACATCCGCGGGTAAAGTGCTGGCACAACTCCACGACAAATTGCTATAGACCATCGTGATGGTTTGGTTCGCAATTTTGGCGTGGACGCCCGTGGGTTGAAACTTCGCCACCAGCGTACAAGTGGGCGCTGCGCTGGTACCGCCCAGTGTCGCCGTAACGCTCGCCACGTATTTCCCTTGGCTAACCGCACTCGACGGTACTTCACACGTCTTTGACTCAGCCATCTGCTCGACCGTCCGCGTTTTCAGCCCCGCGAGTAACATCAGCCCCTCCGTCACCTGCGTCCGTGCGGTGTAATCCTGATACGCCGGGATGGCGAAGGCGGCGAGAATGCCAATAACGGCAACCACAAGCATCAGCTCGATGATCGTGAAACCGCTTTGTAAGTACCTGTGTAAGTGCCTGTGTAACTGCTGTAGTGATTGGCGATACATCACGGCCTCGCGTAGGAAGATTGGGGGGCTTGGCGGAAAGTGAGGAAAGATTTGGCGCTGAGAGAAAGGAAAGTCTAGGCCAAACCGCGAGGAAACTGAGAAAAATAGCGGAGAAAAAACGAGAGAACGGGGACAGAAAGGGGACAGAAAAGAGACAGAAAAGGGAGCAAAAATGTCAGAAAAAAGGGGGCAATGCACCCCCTTTTTTCATGAAACACGATGCTCAAAGAACCAAACCGAGCACCAGACCGAATTAGGCCGGTGCGGTAAGACTACCCATGCAGCTAGCCTGCTTAATCTCTGTGTCAAGATTGGTACCGCACAACCAAACACCGGTGCCAGGGTTGTACCAGTAATCTACAACCTTGCTAATTAGCTTCGAGTTAACGCCAGTCGCTTTAAACGTGCCAGTTATTTTGCAGCCAAACGTAGCCGTAGTGGTATTAGGAACGTTTACCCAACTCATCGTAATACCCGCGACCGACTTACCAACGGTCACCGATGCCGGAAACTTCGTCATATCGCACGCGTTTTGGGCACCGGTAGCCCCTGCCAATTCAACGTACGGCGTCTTCAAACCCGACAGCAGACTGTATATCTCGGATCCTTGCGCCTTGGCCGTGTAGTCTTGGTATGCAGGAATGGCGACGGCAGCCAAGATACCGATAATCGCGACAACGATCATCAGTTCGATCAGGGTAAAACCCTGCTGAATCTTTTTCATAAAAAATCTCCGTTAACTTATAGGTGAGTGAGTGAACTTGCTGCGCATATACAGCCGCGCACAATGGTTAAGCAAAGCTCATGCCAACAGGAACGCCCGGCATTGGGAGCCAAGACGCGGCGGATGTAAATTCTCCATACAAATCATAAACTTAATCACAAATATCACAGTTGCTCACGCAGTGTTGCACAAGACCTGCTCTTTCATCGCCACGATCATGGCAGGTTTTTTGTGCGAAATGTCACAGAATCCCGCCAATGTTTTCACCGCCCACCCTTGATCGAATGGGTTTAAATTGCCGCTAATTGTATGATTGTGACAATTTTTGACACTTTGGGACAGCGGGCTAGGACGATGGGCGCGGAGTTTCTGATTATTGAGGTGGTCGCCAAATACGAAAAAACCATTTCGGCTACCCCCGCTTCTGGCGCGATTGTCGTGGGAGACTTGCCCCTTTGAAAAAGAAGGAAGTAGTTCGCGCCAGTCGCGACAAGTTTTTTGCAAACCCCCGCCTCTGCTTGTCATTCCGACGAAAGCCCTTCGGGCGACGAGGAATCTCATCCGCTTATAAGTTAAGGGATTGCTTCTGCCAACAATTCTGCCAACAAAATTAGGCTACCGACCGGCGCAACCCCCGCCCCCGTTTGTCATTCCGACAGAGCCCTTCGGGCGACGAGGAATCTCATCCGCTTGTAAGTGAAGGGATTGCTTCTGCCAACAATTCGGCCAACAATTCTGCCAACAAATTGGGCTCCCGCCGGCGCCCCCCCCCGCCACCCTTTGTCATTCCGACAGAGCCCTTCGGGCGACGAGGAATCTCATCCGCTTGTAAGTGAAGGGATTGCTTCTGCCAACAATTCGGCCAACAATTCTGCCAACAATTCTGCCAACAAATTAGGCTCCCGCCGCCGCGGGAGCGGGGGGATGACTTGTTCGTGTTGAGTGGCTGAATCATCCGCGTGTCCTCGCACCCCCGCCACCCTTTGTCATTCCGACGCAAGCCCTTCGGGCGACGAGGAATCTCATCCGCTTGTAAGTGAAGGGATTGCTTCTGCCAACAATTCTGCCAACAATTCTGCCAACAATTCTGCCAACAATTCTGCCAACAATTCTGCCAACAATTCTGCCAACAATTCTGCCAACAAATTGGGCTCCCGCCGCCGCGGGATCGGGGGGATGATTTGTTCGTGTTGAGTGGCTGAATCATCCGCGTGTCCTCGCACCCCCGCCTCTGCTTGTCATTCCGACGAAAGCCCTTCGGGCGAGGAGGAATCTCATCCGCTTGTAAGTGAAGGGATTGCTTCTGCCAACAATTCTGCCAACAATTCTGCCAACAAATTGGGCTCCCGCCGCCGCGGGAGCGGGGGGATGACTTGTTCGTGTTGAGTGGCTGAATCATCCGCGTGTCCTCGCACCCCCGCCTCTGCTTGTCATTCCGACAGAGCCCTTCGGGCGACGAGGAATCTCATCCGCTTGTAAGTGAAGGGATTGCTTCTGCCAACAATTCGGCCAACAATTCTGCCAACAAATTGGGCTCCCGCCGCCGCGGGAGCGGGGGGATGATTTGTTCGTGTTGAGTGGCTGAATCATCCGCGTGTCCTCGCACCCCCGCCACCGTTTGTCATTCCGACGCAAGCCCTTCGGGCGACGAGGAATCTCATCCGCTTGTAAGTGAAGGGATTGCTTCTGCCAACAATTCGGCCAACAAATTGGGCTCCCGCCGCCGCGGGAGCGGGGGGATGACTTGTTCGTGTTGAGTGGCCGAATCATCCGCGTGTCCTCGCACCCCCGCCACCCTTTGTCATTCCGAGGCACGCCCATCGGGCGACGAGGAATCTCATCCGCTTATAAGTTAAGGGATTGCTTCTGCCAACAATTCGGCCAACAATTCTGCCAACGATTCTGCCAACAATTCTGCCAACAATTCGGCCAACAAATTGGGCTCCCGCCGCCGCGGGAGCGGGGGGATGACTTGTTCGTGTTGAGTGGCCGAATCATCCGCGTGTCCTCGCACCCCCGCCACCCTTTGTCATTCCGAGGCACGCCCATCGGGCGACGAGGAATCTCATCCGCTTATAAGTTAAGGGATTGCTTCTGCCAACAAAGTTTGTCATTCCGACGAAAGCCCTTCGGGCGACGAGGAATCTCATCCGCTCATCATTTAAGGCGTTGTATCCGCGAAAAAAAAGGGGGCAATGCGCCCCCTTTTTTTCATGAAACACGATGCTCACAGAACCAGACCGAGAACCAACCCGAGAACCAGACCGAGCATCAGACCGAGCATCAGACCGAATTAGGTCGGTGCGGTAAGAGTACCCGCGCAGCTCTTGCTCTGAACCGATACGTCAAGATCGGTACCGCACAACCATGTACCGTTGGTAGCGTTGTAACGATAGACGACTTGCTTGCCCACGCCAGCCCCCACGTCGATTAGCTTCGTGTTCACGCCAGACGCTTTGTACTGGCCGATGATGTCGCAGGTGCCATCAGTGGTGTTGTAGGTCATCGTGATCGTCCCTACTGATCGCCCCGTGGACACCGCCGTTGGGTACTCGCTCATGCGACACGCCGTTGGCATATCGACAGCGCTGGCGTTTTCCAACAGTGGCGTCTTCAAACCGGCCATCAGGCTGTACATTTCAGCCGCTTGCGCCTTAGCCGTGTAGTCTTGGTATGCCGGAATGGCGACTGCCGCCAAGATACCGATAATCGCAACGACAATCATCAGTTCGATCAAGGTAAAACCCTGCTGAATCTGCTTTTTCATAAAAACCTCCGTTTACTGATTGGGGAACTGCAAAAAACACCTTGGGATGTACTACCCACTTCGTTTAACGCAATCGCCGTGCCAGAAATCATGCTGAGACAAAAAACGCTGACATCGATGGGACTCTTTCGGTTGTGTTGTAATGCATCGCCTCATTGTGCGTTTTGCGCGTTTCGCGCATTTTGTGCGCCGAGCCAATGCTATCGGCAAGAGTGCAATTTGTATTCATTCGTCAGGCTAACTTTTAACCTAGACGCTGTCTTACTGCTAAATGGCACCAGAATTCAGCGGAATTTGTTTGAAAATGACATTTTTGGGCATCGTGAGACAGCAATCACATGAACCACGTTAATCGCACTCGCCGCCGCCAGCGCAAGCCGCATCGTCAAAACCAGCATCGAACCGCCCCAAATGCGCACTGACAATATAGAACTCACTATCCTGATGCCCTGCCTAAACGAGGCCGAAACCGTCGAGGCATGCGTCAAAAAAGCGCTTAGCTTCTTGGCGCGCGCTGACATTCGAGGTGAAGTCTTGATTGCCGACAATGGCTCGAACGATGGGTCACAAGCATTGGCCACGGGTGCTGGCGCTAGGGTCGTCGCGATTCCGCAGCGCGGTTACGGCGCAGCCTTGATCGGCGGAATCTCGGCCGCAAAGGGACGCTACATCATCATGGGGGATGCCGACGATAGTTATGACTTCTCGCGACTGGATGCATTCATCGTCGCGCTGCGCGCAGGTGATGCGCTAGTCATGGGTGATCGTTTCGCGGGTGGCATCATGCGCGGTGCCATGCCACCATTACACCGCTACCTTGGTAATCCGGTGCTCAGCTTTATCGGTCGCCTGCTGTTTCGTTCGCCGATTCGAGATTTTCACTGTGGTCTGCGTGGTTTCTCGCGCGAAGCGATGCTTGGCCTGAATCTGAGATCGCCCGGGATGGAGTTCGCGAGCGAGATGATCGTCAAGGCGACCCTCGCAAAACTCAAAATTTCCGCCGTTCCCACCATATTGCATCCCGATGGACGTAGCCGCCCGCCGCACTTACGAAGCTGGCGCGACGGCTGGCGACATCTGCGCTTTTTGCTGATGATGAGCCCTCGATGGTTGCTGTTGTATCCGGGCTTGGCCCTGACTTTTGTGGGAATCGCTGCAATGTCCATCGTGGCCGCCGGGCCCATCGTCATCAACAATATTGGATTCGACATCCACACCATGCTTTATGCCGCGGGCGGGCTAATCATGGGGCTGCAATTGGTCATTTTTTCAATAATTGCGCGCGGGATTGGCTGCATCAAAGCTACGCTGCCACTAACACCTAATTTCCGCGTCTTCCTCGATGTCTTTACACTCGAGCGTGGCATCATTGTTGGCCTCAGCATTGCGCTGATTGGGCTGTCACTTGCGATCTACTCGGTTCAAATATGGCTATCCGCACAGCTTTCTGTTTTGGATCCAAAACAAATGATGCGTGTGGCGATCCCATCCATCACCATGATGATTGCGGGAGCCGAAATTGTGTTTGCATCCTTTGTCCTCAGCTTCGTCGATGCAGGGGCCGAACAGCACGCTTCACCACTTGGACGCGGCGAATGAATCCGCCGTCGCAGCCTTAAGCCTTTTGCAACGGAGACGTGCCATCACTTCCACGCCGCACAACCAAATCCAATACACGCCCCTAGAGAAGCTCAGACTCGCGCGACCCGTGGAGCGAATTCGATTCATCCGGGAGCTCTGTCGGGGCAAACGTGTTCTTGATCTTGGGGCAATGGACGAAACAGCGTTTGCTGCTAAACGCGGAAGCGGTCGCTGGCTACACGAGGAAATTGCTACATCGGCAAAGCAAGTCATCGGAATTGACAGTTCCAAAATGGTGCCGCCGGGGGGAATTGTGACTGCTGAAAACGCCCAAATTCATCAGGGCAACATTATGGATTTGGCCGCATGTTTCCAGTTGATTCCTGCACTAAAGGAGTTTCGACCCGAGGTCGTCGTTGCCGGTGAGTTAATCGAACACCTCGATGATCCGCTGGCGTTTCTTTCCCAACTACGAAGGACTGAAGACCTGAGGGGGGCGACCTTCGTGCTGTCGACGCCGAATGCGACGGCTGTCCACAATTGCCTGATCGCCTTAACAGGGCGCGAGTCGACTCACCATGACCATCTGGCGATTTTCTCGTTCAAGACCCTATCGACCATCTGCCACCGTGCGGGCTTCGACGAGCGCGACATCCGTCCCTATTTCTCGGCGTTTACTGAGATGAAATCACGTCAGCGCGGTATCGGCGAGCTGCTAGTTTCAGCCGGTGAAAAAGGCATCAACTGTATTGAGTGGCTTTGCCCGATGGTGGGCTTCGGTTATCTTGTCGTGACTAAATTCAAATAGCGCCATTTTAGGCAAGGCCGACCAATCACGGCCTGCGACTATGCTTTATTGGATAGATAGCCCAATTTGTACACTTGGCTAATCGCACGCGACACCAACCTCGGCCAAAATTTGTCAAACATTTGCCGGTCTTCGGTGGCGCGTCTTGTGTTGGCAATCAATGCCGAGGTTTCACTACCCGCGTGAACACGTTTGGAAACAAGCGGGCGATCGACATAAAGAAACTCCCCCTCCATTCGAGCCAACCTCTCCCACGCCTCCCAGTCCAAATTGCTATCAAAACTATTTGAAAACGAAAAATTGAGCAACCTTGTGCGATGGTAAATCACACTAGGACAGCAAACCGGGTTACCCCACCTTAACAGGCGGAGTTTTTCTTCGGAACTAGACAGACAAGACCGGCCCTTAAAGGCGCGCTGGGTCAACCACCGTTTGACTCGCAGGTTCAGATTAGAGCGACGCATCTCGCCACTTTTGTGTTCGACATTGTCACAGTAAGCAATGAGAAACTCTGGGGTACGATCAATCTGTTGTAGCATTTGTGTCAGGTAATCTGGAAAATATGAATCATCCTGATGCGCGATTGTGACGAGCTTAGCCGGCGTCGAGTGGAGTGCAAAATTCCAATCAGACGCAATGCCTTTCGATTGTGGATTAATCAGCAGCGGTAAGTCGTACTGCCGAACGACCGATTCCAACTCGGGAGACGGCGTGGAGGTTGTCACCACAATCTGCCCGCTTTTTGTCGACTGACCCAGCAATGATTCAATACACTCCTGCAGCCACGGCGACTGCCGGTATACCGGAATGACAAATGCGTGTTCTCGCTCATTCATTTTTTGCAAGGTTTGAATGCTAATCAATCAATGCCGCACGGACGACTCGCGGCAACCTCTTAAACTCTCACAACGCAGCAGACACAAACACTCGACTGGTGCGGCGACGCCGACGGGTGATTAACTTCTTGAAAACAACTCAATGCTGAAGCCCTTCGTTCGCAACATCTTCCTGATCCTGCTGGCATGCCTACTATCTTTTCTAGCCGGCAAGGATATCAATTGGGACCTCATTAATTATCATCTCTATTTGCCCCATGCGTGGACCTTCGATACCTTGCATACCGACTTCATGGGCGCAGGGCCAAACAGCTACTTCAATCCCATCGGTTACTTGCCATTTTATTGGATGGTCAAGGCTGACTGGCATAGCCTCGTCATTGGCTCTGTACTTGCCGCAATCCACGGACTGAATCTCGTTTTGTTGTGGGAAATATCTGAGCGCGTCATGTTTTCGACGCACCCACAAAAAAAGGTCCTTGCGGCGTTTTCCGCTCTACTTGGGGTTGGCACACCGGTGTTCTTCGGAACGGTGGGAGGCACTTTCCTAGAGCCTACTTTGACGGTTCTTGTTTTGGGCGCAGTTCTACTTTTAGCCGTCTCTTTGGACGGTTCCGCACGGGAACAAAAAGCGCTGTTTCAAGTTTTGGCTGCGGGATTGTTGTTGGGTTTGGCAACCGCGTTTAAGCTGACCAACATCATTTTCGCCGCGGCCGCGGGTGTCTGTCTGGTGTTTTTTGTCTTCACCCGCAGAGTACCCCTTAGCCGCGTGATCGTGTTCGGCACTGCATTACTGACTGGCTACCTCATTGCCAATGGTTGGTGGGCATACCAACTGTATCGCGAGTTCGGGAACCCGTTTTTTCCCTTTTTCAACGAAATTTTCCAGTCACCTGATTTTTCCACAGCGAAGTTAGATCACGACAGATTCAAGCCATTGGGCTTTAGAGACGTTATCACCCTCCCATTCAGAATGGCGCAATTCCATAGCTGGATCTACGTGGAGAACAATGCGCCCGATCTGCGACCGGCAGTACTGACAATATTTGGCCTCGTGTTGCTAGGCATTACATTTTTTCGTCGGGGCTTTGCGTACCAAACCACCCGTGGGTCGGAGCGCGCTCCAATCCAGTTCTTATGGGGCTTTTTCGGTCTATCCATTTGCGCTTGGTTATGGACCACCGGCAACGGACGTTATGCATTTCCGATACTCCTGCTCGTCGGACCACTACTCGTCCTTGTGGTAACCGAATCGGTACGTCGAATCAGACCTATCGTCTTTATCCTCGCCGCGGTTGCGCTGGCACAGGCTTTTCATGTCTGGAATGCGGGCAATCCTCGTTGGTACTACGCTGCCGCTTGGACAAGCCAGTGGTTTGCGCCGACGATCCCAAAAAAACTATCAGAACAACCCTTTGCTTATGTATCTCTCGGTTTTCACGAGAGCAATTCATTTGTTGCGCCCTTCCTTCCGCCAGGTTCGACTTTCCTTAGCTTGACCGGTGCGACTTACGCGTTTCGGCCAGATGGCCCCGGAAGTAGGCGCATTCGAGAATATCTGGAAGCCTCACCCGAGAAACTCAGGCTATTAGTGAAAAGCGACCCCAAGTCCAGTGAGATTGGACCCAGCCGGATTAAAGCATGGGATCAATCTCTCGCGCCTTGGAATTTGGTCACTATTCCGAGTGACTGCGTGTTGATGGACATTGATTTTGGTGAGGCCATCCAAGATGGACCGACTACGACTTCAAAAGCTAAGCCGAAGGCAATCAGGTTGGTCTCATGCGCCATCACTCAAGGCCCCGGCGAGGATGCTGAGACCCGAGAAACACGCGCCCGCCTCACCAAAGTGTTCGACACGATTGAATCCCATTGCCCAATCTTGTTCAGTCCGCGTGGGTGGCACTTGACGAAACGCTTTCGGAGTTGGCATCGCGTCTACCTACAGAGCGATATCATCGTTACCGCACGCGGAGATCGTCTATCGTTGTCCAAGCATGAGTTCGGCCCATTTAATGTGGATATGGGATCCATCGCAGAGTGGGAGCAAGGCACCGCAAGCTTTGAATGCAAACGATTGGACAAGCCTTGGTAACGATGATTGGTAGCTTCGACCTTAGCCATGAAAATTTCATGGGGGTGCATCTGAAAACCGATGAGCGGAGCGACTCATCGCAATTTAGCCGACACCGCCTCAAGCGACGTCGTCTATCTGCGCAGGATCGAGAAACTGCTCTGCATATTTGAGATAAACCTTCTCGCGTACAAACACATCAAACAAGTCGGGATCGACGTGACCGTTTTCTTTGAACTTGCTCAATATCTGTAGCGACTCTGACAGCGTCTTACCCGGCTTGTATGGACGATCTTTCGCCGTCAGCGCTTCAAAAATATCGGCAATCCCCATAATCCGCGCCTGAACGCTCATCTGTTCGCGTGTGAGCCCCTTTGGATAACCTTTGCCGTCCATACGCTCGTGGTGTCCTCCTGCGTACTCTGGGACATTTTTAAGGTGTTTCGGCCAGGGCAACGCTTCCAACATCTTGATCGTCGCCGCAATATGATGGTTAATGATTTCGCGTTCCGGCTGTGTCAAGGTGCCGTAGGGGATGTTCAGGTTGTTACGCTCATCTTCACTCAGGAATGTCGTCTTGCGACCGTCCTCGCCAGTCATTGGGTACGCGGCGATTTTTGTCACCCGCGCCTGATCTTCCGCGCTCATGCGCTCGCCGCCGACGTTGACGCGACGGATGAACTCACGATCTTCGTCGAGCGCACAAATTGTCGCCGTAAAATCGCACTCGGCACGTTCGACCGATGCGCTGTCGCCCGCTTCCAGCGCGGCGAGCTTGGCGCGAAGCAACTTGATTTCAGCATCACGCTTGAGAATTTCAAATCGCTGTGCAACAAAATGCACGCGATCAAAAATGGTTTCAAGCTTAGTGGCTTTATCGACAACATGGACCGGCGTGGTAATTTTTCCACAGTCGTGCAACAAGCCTGCGATCTTCAGCTCGTAGCGGTCCTTATCCGTCATTTTGAATGATGCCAGCGGCCCTTCCGTCGCCTCAGCAGCGGCCTCCGCAAGCAACATCGTCAGGGTGGGAACACGTTTGCAGTGTCCACCGGTGTATGGCGACTTATCGTCAATCGCCGTGTTGATGAGACCAATGAGGGCTTCGAACAGCGCTTCTAGCTGGGTGATGAGCATGCGGTTGGTTAATGCAATCGCTGCCTGTGAGGCGAGTGACTCAGCGAGCCGCTGATCTTCGACTGTGAAAGGCATAACTTTCCCAGCCTCATCGAGCGCGTTAAGCAATTGCAACACGCCAATGATCTCGCCATCGTGATTCTTCATCGGAATCGTGAGAAATGACGTTGAGCGATAGCCGGTTTTTTTGTCGAACGCCCGCGTCCCGGTGAAGTCAAATCCGCCCGCCCTATAGGCATCGGCGATGTTGACCGTTTCATCATGCAGTACCGCATAGGCCGCCACCATGGCGTTATTGAGTGAGCCGTCGGCTGCCCGCAATGGAATGGGATAAAACGGCACGGGAACCCCGGTCGTGCCGCCCATTACAATGTTTAAGCTATCGTTGAGGACGATCTCAAATTTTAGATGGTCGTCCACGAGTCGGTATAGCGTACCGCCATCGGCGTTGGTGATTTTTTTCGCTGCCGTCAGGATCGTCTCAAGCAGCTTATCGATATTCCTCTCTGAGCTAAGCGCTGCACCGATCCGATTCAGGTACTCAATCGCCGTGAAAAGGCGCTCGCTTGCCTGAACGCCCTCGAGTTCGCGACTAATCAGACGGAGATCAGCGTGAGAAGTCATTGATGTGCGATGGTGTGATGGTGTGATGGTGTAGTGGCGGGGGTTACTTCACGCAGACCGCTCGGACTTGCTTCATATCCGTGACGCCCATCATGACTTTTTCCATCCCGTCCATTTTCAGCGTTGACATACCTTCCTCAACGCACCTGACAAATAGATCGGCAACGCGTGCGCGCTCTTGAATGAGTTTCTTCACGGCGTCTGACGCCACCATCAATTCATGCAGGCCAACGCGGCCCTTGTAACCCGAGCCGCCGCACGCATCACAGCCGACTGGTTTGTAAAACGTGAGCTTGCCGTCCTTACCGTATTCATGCAACCAGTACTCGTAGAGCTTCTTGGCTTGGCTTTGAGGATCCTTAATCCAAGGCGACGTCTGGCGCAGGTCAGATGTGTATTCCTGCATAAACTGCTTCATCTCATCGCCAGTTGGGGTGTACGGTGCCTTACACTTGCAAAGACGTTTCGCCAAACGTTGGGCGAGAATTCCAACCAGTGCGTCGGCAAAGTTGAACGGATCCATCCCCATGTCCAGCAAACGGATGATCGCTTCCGGGGCCGAATTAGTGTGCAGTGTGGCAAACACCAAGTGCCCCGTCAGTGACGCCTCGATACCAATGTGCGTGGTCTCGGCATCACGCATCTCACCCACCATAATGATGTCGGGGTCAGCACGCAGGAATGCCTTCATCACCGTAGGAAAATCCACCACCTTCTTATTCACCTGCACCTGACGCAGACCTTTTTGTGTGATCTCAACCGGGTCTTCGGCAGTCCAAATTTTGGTGTCAGGTGTATTGAGCGAGCCCAGCACCGAATGAAGCGTAGTCGTTTTTCCTGAGCCGGTCGGCCCACACACAAAAAACAGTCCATACGGTTTAGATACAGCCGCCACTAATGCGTTTTTGTTCTTGGTGGTTAGCCCAAGCTTATCGAGCGGGATAGGCTCACCCGCAGCCAAAATACGCATCACGATGTCTTCAACGCCACCCGTGGTCGGGATGGTGGCAACGCGCAGCTCGATATCGAGTGGCCCGTATTTCTTGAACTTGATTTTGCCGTCTTGCGGCTTGCGCTTCTCCGAAATGTCGAGGTCGCACATGATCTTCAGACGTGCCACAAGCGCACTGCGATAACTGGAAGGAATCTCGATGTATGGCGCGAGTGATCCGTCCTTGCGGAAGCGTACGCCTGTTTTACCCTTGCCTGGTAGCGGCTCGATGTGGATGTCCGACGCACCTTGGTTGTAGGCATCGATGATGATCTTGTTGACCAGTTTGACCAGTTCGTTGTCCGACGCCTCGGAGAGGTCGTCAGCGCCGGCATCTTGTATCTCCTGGTCATCGCCCATGCTCGACAGCAAGTCGCCAATATCCCCGGTTTGCAACCCGTCTGCGCCGCCGCCAAACAACTGACTCAAAGTCGCCACAAAGTCGCGCGCGGTGGTGACGTTGTAGATAACTTTTGATTTAGGGAAAATATTTTCTACTACCCGGGAGTTCTTAGTATGTTCGGGATCTGGCGTCATGATCACGACGCCAGATTGGGTGTGGTCAAGAGGAATCCAATTAGCTTGTTCGCAGTATTCGCGCTTCAGGTTCTTAAGAAGGTCGGCCGGTTTATTACGATCCGCTTTGTACGGCTCGTATGCAACGCCAAAATACTTTGCGAGTGCCGTACCCAGCGCCGCCTGCTTTACCTGAAATTCGTCGATGAGGATGTCTTCGACGTTTTTGTTCTTACGCCGAGCAGTTCGCGTCGCGAGCTCGAGCTCCCCTTCCGAGATGACGTTATCGACAACGAGGTACTCAAACTTTGACTTGATCTGGGACGGAATTTGCTGGCGAACCCTAAAGGCGATCGCCAGTGTCTTGACCAGTTCGCCCAAGCCCTCCTCCGCCAACTGCGGAAAAGGTGTCCCGGGCAGGTGATTAATCACTTGAATGACGCCCGCAAGGTCTCCATTGCCGCCGCTTGCATCTGTGCTGATGATCGGCGCGACCATCATTTGCTTGGTTCGATAGCCCGTTCGCTGGTCAACCGCCTTGAGGAACGACAACCTTGGCGAGAAGACTTTCAACTCCGCTTCATCGTAGACGTCCCGGATGTTCATGAAGCGTCTATTCAGCGCACAGCAACCGGCGATCGAACTTTCGGAAATGGGTAGCTTGATGTCCTTGAACGAATTCAAACCCGATTTCACTTTGGAGACAATCGCCGCGCCGTCTTCCGATATGGCGTAGATGGTGAGTCGGTCTGCATCGAACAACTGGCAAATATCTCGCGCCACGTCGAGCATGATTTCATCGACATTAGTCGTTGAATGGATTCGGTTCGTCACCGCTTGCAGCTTCTTTGAAAACGCGAGTTTCAGAGAGACGTCGCCTGACTGCCCTGCTCCGCCAACAACGCTGACTTTGGGTTCAAGAACTGCGCTCATTTGGTGCCCCATAAAGTGAAACAAGCCTAACGTCGAATGCGCATCCGCGTTCGCAACTGCGTCCGCGGTGAGTATGCAACCAAGCACACCACCGCGCACAAAGCCGAATAGGCACACGAATGTGGCCTCGTCTTCGCGCTAGGCTTATCACCTAATTTTACCAAGATAAAGCCGGATGAAAAGCCCTGTTTTGTATCTCAAAAACGGGCTTACGTCTAGCCAGACGCAAGGCGCGCTATAGCGTCAGAACCATCCCCTGTTGAAGCATTCGCGGGGACCATTGTTCGGCGTTTCGCCCGATCTCGCTCATGGTGAGGTTCACCTCACCGGGCTTCAGGTGGGTCACCAATATCTCAACCGACTGTGAAAGCTTGGCCAACTCCTCGGCCAGCATACTTGGGCACAAGTGTTTCGAGACAACTGCGATATTGCGCTCCTTGTTTGGGAAGGCAGTCTCGATAATCAGATACTTGAGATTCTTGGTGTCGTTCGCAATCTGCCAGAGTGCGTCGTTAATTGATGTGTCGCCGCTGAAGATGAGGCGGGCTTGGCCACTATCAACTAGATAACCTACAGCCGGAACCGTGTGGTTCGCCGGAATGGCGGTGAATTGCCGCCCATTGAGCACAATTGGCTGCCCAACTTCGATTTCTTGGTAGCGCATGACGGGCGCTTCAGCCGATGGGATCACCCCAAAATCGGGCCATATCTTCCAATTGAAAATATGGTCTTTGAGGGTTTGGAGCACTTCACGCACGGCGTAAAGTGTCAACGGCTTATCCCGCAGGCCCATCACGGTGTCAATCAGAAACGGAATGCTCGCAATGTGATCGAGGTGGGCGTGAGTGATGAAGATGTGATCGATACGCGCGAGTTGCTCTAAATCAAGATCGCCGACCCCGGTGCCCGCATCGATCAAAATATCGTCGTCAACAGCGAATGCCGTTGTGCGCAAGTTTCCGCCAATGCCCCCGCTGCAACCAAGCACTTTTATTTGCATGAACCCGTCACCCACCAAGACGTAAATTTTTGTGGAAAAACAACTCTTTACATTATGTTGTTTAGAACGGATCGATGCTGTGTTTTACATCACAAAACGTATCTGATGGCATCCCGCTTTTGCGCAATGCTGTACCTGAATTTTTCGTGGGGGAGCTCCGCTTACGATACCGATGGGCGCGGCGGCTATGCCTTAAAGTAGAACTCCATCTTCACGCTGGCAATTTCAATCAGATCGTGGTCATTCAACTGCTCGGCTTGACCGTCGATTGCTACGCCGTTGATGCTCGGAAACAAAGCCCCCTCGACATGCGCGATGAAGAACCCATTCGACCGTCGTGTGATCACCGCGACCTGAACGCCCGGCTTACCAATCGTCATGAGGCTCTTGGTCAAGTCGAGGGTACGACCTGCCGCCGCACCGGAAAGAACTCGAATTGCGGCTTCCTTCACGCTAGGCAAAGGAGGAGGGGCAGCAGGGGCGGCGGGAGCCGACACTACCGAGATGGGCGCCGCCGCAAAAGGCTTACGAATAATCATGGTGCGCTCAAAATCGGCGACGGGACTTTGAACAGGCGCTTCGCTGAAATACTTTAGCTTGTACTTGCCAATTTCAACGACATCGTTGTTCTGCAAGAAGTGCTTTTTGATCGGCTTCCCATTGACTAAGGTTCCGTTAGTCGAATTCAGATCCTCAATAAACGCTTCATTCAGGATGGATACGATCGCAGCGTGCTCCCCTGACACCGCTAGGTTGTTTACCTGGATATCGTTGTGTGGCTTCCGCCCCAGTGTCGTCCGCTCTTTGGAAAGTGAAATCTCCCTTAACACTGTTCCATCGACGCTCAAAATCAGTTTTGCCATGGTCATAACCCTAGAAATAAACAGTGCGTTGATTCATCGCCTCGCACCTACGCAAACAACGACTTCACTTTTACCCAAAAACCTCGCTTTGCCGCGAAATTCTTGACTGCCTTAACCAACATGACCGACACGTTGTCACGTCCACCCGCATCATTGGCCGCCTGCACCAATTCCTGCACGGCCAAATCGAGGTTCGTTCTCAGCGCAATCAGCATCATTTGAATTTCATCATCCTCGATCATGTCATTTAAGCCGTCAGAACACAGCAAGTAGATATCCCCTTCAGCGACGTGGTAGGTGTGGATTTCCGCCTCGACTTGCGGATCGATGCCTAATGCTCTCGTCACCAAGTTCTTGTTGTGCGACCGACGTGCATGTTCCTTCGTAATCAGTCCAGCATCAATTTGCTCCTGCAATAACGAATGATCGTGCGTTACCTGTTTCAGCGAATCGGCTCTCATGCGGTACAAACGTGAATCGCCGATATGACCGACCGTTAAGAAATTATCGTAGAAGATACATGCGACAAGTGTCGTGCCCATCCCCGTACACTGGGAATCCTTCTGTGCCGCCGCATAGACCGCCGTATTCGCCGCAGCCACCTGCTCTTGCAGCAACCACTGCGAGAGCGCCGCTGCTTGCTCGCGATCTAGCCCCTTCAATCGATCATGGGTCCAGACTTGTGCGAGCCCGTCGGCGATGAGAGACGTTGCCATTCCGCTCGCCACTTCGCCCGCATTGTACCCACCCATACCATCGGCCAGCACAACGACACCGATATCAGGGTGCGACACAACGCAATCTTCGTTATGCTCCCGGACCCGCCCACGATCAGAAACGCTAACTATTTGCAATGCATCCGTCAGCGCCACCTAGCCCCCCAATGACGCATTGTTTGCTCTGTGCCCGCGCTCTGTCGGATAACCCAACCCATTTTTCACCCGCCCCCAATGACCAGCGCGATGGCGATTTGTATCACTCTTCGGATACCGCCATAACCACCTTCCGCACAACTAAATTCTTTGAATAATAATAACTTAAAATTGTTTTTTAAGAAACACTTGGGGAACCGCCTGAAAGTGTATGATTTTCAATGAGTATTAGTATGTTTCAGCATCTTGGGTGGTTGTGCGTGCCTGTCCGCTGCACGCTCGCTCTCACGCGAGTAGATTGCGTCAGCATGAGGCGATTAGGCACTATTGGAAGCACGATTAGAGGCGCAATCAGGCGACTTGCGGTTGCCACGCGGCATATCTATATTGGTGACAAGTTGGTGACAATTCCTGCGCTTGCTTCACAAGGCCTTTTCTTGATGCGAATAGCACCAAGTACCTTAATACGGTCTAATATCTGGCATAAATTTTTATAACAATGAGGAGACTGCCGATGGATCGTCCCGCCTTTTTGCAACACGATATCGACCCGCAAGAGACGCGTGAATGGCTCGACGCGCTCGACGCCGTTCTCGATGCCGAAGGACCTGAACGCGCACATTTCTTGCTCGAATCACTCGTCGACAAGGCAAGACGCTCCGGCACGAATCTTCCCTACACGCCTACCACGGCGTACATCAACACGATCCCGCCGCATGCGGAAGACCTGTTGCCGGGCGACCAAGAAATGGAGCACCGTATCCGCTCGTTGATTCGTTGGAATGCGGTCGCAACCGTCTTGCGTGCCAACAAGGAATCGTCAGAACTCGGCGGACATATTGCCAGCTTCCAATCGGCCGCGACGCTTTACGACGTCGGCTTTGACCACTTCTGGCACGCGCCTTCCAAGGCGCATGGCGGCGATATGATTTTCATGCAAGGGCATTCAGCGCCCGGCGTGTACGCCCGCGCATTTCTCGAAGGCCGTATCACGGAAGAGCAGATGGAAAACTTCCGCCGCGAAGTCGACGGCGAAGGTATTTCCTCCTACCCACATCCATGGCTTATGCCCGATTTTTGGCAGTTTGCGACAGTGTCGATGGGACTCGGTCCGCTACAGGCAATCTACCAAGCGCGCTTCATGAAGTACCTGCACAACCGTGGCATCGTCAACACCGAAGGCCGCAAAGTATGGGCGTTCATGGGGGACGGCGAAATGGATGAGCCGGAATCTCTCGGCGCGATTTCGCTGGCTGCACGCGAAGGCCTCGACAATTTGATTTTTGTGGTCAATTGCAACCTGCAGCGTCTAGACGGCCCGGTGCGCGGCAACGGCAAGATCATCCAAGAACTGGAAAGTGATTTTCGTGGTGCTGGCTGGAACGTGTTGAAGGTCATCTGGGGTCGTTATTGGGACCCTTTGCTCGCAAAAGATAGCGATGGGTTGCTGAAGACTCGCATGATGGAAGCGGTAGATGGCGAGTATCAAAACTACAAAGCACGTGACGGTGCCTACGTTCGCAAAGAGTTTTTTGGTAAATACCCCGAGCTCGAAAAGATGGTTTCGTCAATGTCCGACGAGGACATCTGGCGGTTGAATCGTGGCGGTCATGACCCCTACAAGGTCTACGCCGCCTACTCGGCTGCGGTCAAACATACGGGGCAGCCGACCATCATTCTCGCGAAGACCGTAAAAGGTTACGGCATGGGTAAAGCTGGCGAAGGCCAGAACATCACCCATCAGCAAAAGAAGATGGATTTGGGGTCGCTCAAACAATTCCGTGACCGTTTCAATATTCCGGTCAGCGACGACGTCATCGCCGACGTTCCGTTTTACAAACCGGCAGATAACTCGCCCGAGATTCAATATCTAAAGGCGGCTCGCGAAAAACTCGGCGGCTCGCTGCCGGTGCGTTTTCCGAATATTCCCGCACTCAAGGTGCCGACGCTATCGATTTTTGAGCCGCTATTGAAATCAACGGAAGAGCGGGAGATTTCAACAACGATGGCGTTTGTTCGCGCCTTTACTGCCCTCACCCGCGACAAGGAACTCGGTCCGCGCTTGGTACCGATTGTTGCCGACGAGTCGCGCACGTTTGGTATGGAAGGCATGTTTCGTCAACTCGGCATTTACTCCTCGGTGGGCCAACTGTATGAGCCGGTGGATTCCGGTGAGTTGATGTTCTACAAAGAAGACAAAGCCGGACAAATTTTGCAAGAAGGAATCAATGAAGCTGGGGCATTCTGCTCATGGATGGCGGCGGGCACCAGCTACGCCAACCACGGTCAGCACATGATCCCTTTCTTCATTTTCTACTCGATGTTTGGCTTCCAGCGTATCGGCGACCTCGCATGGGCAGCGGGCGACATGCAGGCGCGCGGCTTCCTGCTGGGAGGTACTTCGGGACGCACCACGCTAAACGGCGAAGGTCTGCAACATGAAGACGGGCACTCGCACCTGATGTCGGCCACCATCCCGAACTGCATCTCCTACGATCCAACATTCAGCTACGAACTCGCCGTCATCATTCACGATGGCTTGAAACGTATGTACGAGAAGATGGAGCACATCTACTACTACATCACGGTGATGAATGAGAACTACACCCATCCCGCCATGCCTGAGGGTGCCGAAGCGAACATCCTCAAGGGAATGTACTTGTTCCGCGAGTCCAAAGAGACAAAGAAGCCGCGTGTACAGTTGATGGGGTCTGGCACCATTTTCCGCGAAGTCATTGCGGCTGCCGAGTTGCTTGAGTTGGATTGGGGCGTGGTATCCGACATTTGGAGCTGCACGTCCTTCACCGAACTTCGGCGTGATGGCATGGCGGCTGAGCGCAACAACTTACTCAATCCAGAAGCGGCACCGCAGGCGCCACACGTCGCGCAACTGCTGAAGGGGCGTAAGGGTCCTGCGATTGCCGCGACCGACTACATGCGCTCCTTTGCCGATCAGATTCGCCCGTACATCTCCGACCGCCGATTTACCGTGCTTGGCACCGATGGATTTGGTCGTTCCGATACGCGCAAGCAGCTTCGCAAGTTCTTCGAGGTTAATCGATACTACGTTGTTATCGCGGCGTTGAAAGCGTTGGCCGACGAGGGGCAGATTCCGCTCAAGACGGTCAGCGAAGCGATCAAGAAGTACGACATCGATATATCGAAACCGGCACCTTGGACGGTTTGACTACACACACGATTGGCGTCTTCACCACCATCAATTCCACCACGATTCACTGTCATTCCGAACTGAGCAACGCGAACGTGAGGAATCTCATCTGCAAGCGAAGCGTATTTGCGACCAGATGAGATCCCGTGCCTCACTCGGGATGACAACTCAATAAGCATAAGACCATGGCAAATCTCGTAGAAGTCAAAGTCCCGGACATTGGTGATTTCAAGGATATCCCCGTCATTGAAATCTTGGTCAAAGTCGGCGATACCATCAAGAAAGAAGACTCACTCGTTTCACTTGAGAGCGATAAAGCGACGATGGAAGTGCCGTCATCCGTGTCCGGCGTCGTCAAAGAAATCAAAGTGGCAATCGGTGACAAAGTTTCGGAAGGCCATACCGTGCTTGTGGTCGAAGCCGTAGATACTGCCGCCGCTGCGCCGACCGTCGCGCCAGCAGTGGTTGCAGCACAGACAGCCGCAGCACCGAAATCTGCACCCGCCGCGATGCCATCGCCTGTAGCGGCCTCCCCCGCCGCAGCGATACCAACAACACCCGCCGCACCGAGTAAAGCCGCCACTCCAGCCTCCGAGATTCCGTCAAGCGTTCACGCATCGCCCTCGATTCGCAAACTCGCACGCGAGTACGGTGTTGACCTGACAAAAGTGCGCGGCACGGCAAACAAAGGGCGTATCACCGAGGAAGACATAAAAGGATTTGTGAAGGCCGAGTTGGCAAAGCCAAAGTCGGTATCCGGTGGCGGCGCATTTTCATTCCCGGAAATGCCGCACGTCGATTTTTCCAAGTTTGGTGACACCGAAAAACGTGCGCTCTCGCGCATCAAAAAACTCTCGGGCAACAACCTCGCCCGCAACTGGGTGATGATCCCGCACGTCACACAACAAGACGATGCCGACATCACCGACGTTGAGGCCTTCCGCGTCAAGACCAACGAAGACATTACCAAGTCCGGTATAAAAGTCACTATGCTGGCGTTCCTCATCAAAGCGAGTGTCGCTGCACTTAAAAAATTCCCGGAGTTCAATGCATCTCTCGAGCCCGGTGGTGAAAACCTCATTCTCAAGAAGTACTACAACATTGGATTTGCCGCCGACACGCCAAACGGCTTGGTGGTGCCCGTGATTCGTAATGCCGATCAAAAATCGATCATCGAGATTGCCAAAGAGTCCTCAGAGCTCGCCCTGAAGGCGCGCGAAGGAAAGTTGTCCCCCGCTGAAATGTCGGGGGGATGTTTTTCGATCTCTTCGCTTGGTGGCATCGGCGGCTCGTATTTCACACCGATCATCAATGCGCCTGAAGTCGCTATCCTCGGCGTCTCCAAGTCATCGATGAAGCCGGTGTGGAACGGCAAGGAATTCACGCCGCGCTTGATTTTGCCGATGTCATTATCGTACGACCACCGCGTGGTTGATGGCGCGGCAGGCGCACGCTTCACCACCTACCTCGCCGGATTGATGTCCGACATCCGGAAACTCGTTTTGTAGCCACCGATTTCTGAATTGAAAGACACCGATTAAAAATGTCATTCCGAGCGAGCCCTACCCGCGAGGAATCTCATCCAGATGAACCTGTAGCCCTGTGCGTGGATGAGATTCCTCACTGCGTTTCGGAAATGACAACCTTGAGAATTTTTCGATGCGCCAAACAATCGAACGCAACATATCAGCAACGAAAGCAAACTCGCCGGCAACGAAAGCAAACTCGCGCATTTCACGATCACCACCGAATGTTGAATTGAAAGACACCGATTAAAAATGTCATTCCGAGCGAGCCCTACCCGCGAGGAATCTCATCCCGATGAACCTGTAGCCCTGTGCGTGGGTGAGATTCCTCACCGCGTTTCGGAAATGACAACCTTGAAAATTTTTCGATGCGCCAAACAATCGAACGCAACATATCAGCAACGAAAGCAAACTCGCCAGCAAGGAAAGCAAACTCGCGCATTTCACGATCACCACCGAATGTTGAATTGAAAGACACCGATTAAAAATGTCATTCCGAGCGAGCCCTACCCGCGAGGAATCTCATCCCGATGAACCTGTAGCCCTGTGCGTGGATGAGATTCCTCACCGCGTTTCGGAAATGACAACCTTGAAAATTTTTCGATGCGCCAAACAATCGAACGCAACATATCAGCAACGAAAGCAAACTCGCCGGCAACGAAAGCAAACTCGCGCATTTCACGATCACCACCGAATGTTGAATTGAAAGACACCGATTTAAAATGTCATTCCGAGCGAGCCCTACCCGCGAGGAATCTCATCCTGATGAACCTGTAGCCCTGTGCGTGAATGAGATTCCTCACCGCGTTTCGGAAATGACAACCTTGAGAATTTTTCGATGCGCCAAACAATCGAACGCAACATATCAGCAACGAAAGCAAACTCGCCAGCAACGAAAGCAAACTCGCGCATTTCACGATCACCACCGAATGTTGAATTGAAAGACACCGATTAAAAATGTCATTCCGAGCGAGCCTTACCCGCGAGGAATCTCATCCTGATGAACCTGTAGCCCTGTGCGTGGATGAGATTCCTCACTGCGTTTCGGAATGACAACCTTGAAATGTCATTCCGAGCGAGCCCTACCCGCGAGGAATCTCATCCTGATGAACCTGTAGCCCTGCGCGTGGATGAGATTCCTCACCGCGTTTCGGAAATGACAACCTTGAGAATTTTTCGATGCGCCAAACAATCGAACGCAACATATCAGCAACGAAAGCAAACTCGCCGGCAACGAAAGCAAACTCGCGCATTTCACGATCACCACCGAATGTTGAATTGAAAGACACCGATTAAAAATGTCATTCCGAGCGAGCCTTACCCGCGAGGAATCTCATCCTGATGAACCTGTAGCCCTGTGCGTGGATGAGATTCCTCACCGCGTTTCGGAAATGACAACCTTGAGAATTTTTCGATGCGCCAAACAGACACCGATTTAAAATGTCATTCCGAGCGAGCCCTACCCGCGAGGAATCTCATCCAGATAAACCTGTAGCCCTGTGCGCGGATGAGATTCCTCACTGCGTTTCGGAAATGACAACTTTGAGAATTTTTCGATGCGCCAAACAATCGAACGCAACATATCAGCAACGAAAGCAAACTCGCCAGCAACGAAAGCAAACTCGCGCATTTCACGATCACCACCGAATGTTGAATTGAAAGACACCGATTAAAAATGTCATTCCGAGCGAGCCCTACCCGCGAGGAATCTCATCCCGATGAACCTGTAGCCCTGTGCGTGGATGAGATTCCTCACTGCGTTTCGGAATGACAACCTTGAAATGTCATTCCGAGCGAGCCCTACCCGCGAGGAATCTCATCCCGATGAACCTGTAGCCCTGTGCGTGAATGAGATTCCTCACCGCGTTTCGGAAATGACAACCTTGAGAATTTTTCGACGCGCCAAACAATCGAACGCAACATATCAGCAACGAAAGCAAACTCGCCGGCAACGAAAGCAAACTCGCGCATTTCACGATCACCACCGAATGTTGAATTGAAAGACACCGATTAAAAATGTCATTCCGAGCGAGCCCTACCCGCGAGGAATCTCATCCTGATGAACCTGTAGCCCTGTGCGTGGATGAGATTCCTCACTGCGTTTCGGAATGACAACCTTGAGAATTTTTCGATGCGCCAAACAATCGAACGCAACATATCAGCAACGAAAGCAAACTCGCCGGCAACGAAAGCAAACTCGCGCATTTCACGATCACCACCGAATGTTGAATTGAAAGACACCGATTAAAAATGTCATTCCGAGCGAGCCTTACCCGCGAGGAATCTCATCCTGATGAACCTGTAGCCCTGTGCGTGGATGAGATTCCTCACCGCGTTTCGGAAATGACAACCTTGAAAATTTTTCGATGCGCCAAACAATCGAACGCAACATATCAGCAACGAAAGCAAACTCGCCAGCAACGAAAGCAAACTCGCGCATTTCACGATCACCACCGAATGTTGAATTGAAAGACACCGATTAAAAATGTCATTCCGAGCGAGCCCTACCCGCGAGGAATCTCATCCTGATGAACCTGTAGCCCTGTGCGTGGATGAGATTCCTCACTGCGTTTCGGAATGACAACCTTGAAATGTCATTCCGAGCGAGCCTTACCCGCGAGGAATCTCATCCTGATGAACCTGTAGCCCTGTGCGTGGATGAGATTCCTCACCGCGTTTCGGAAATGACAACCTTTAGAGTTTTCCTATGAGCCAAACAATCGAAATCAAAGTCCCCGATATTGGTGACTTCAAAGATATTCCCGTCATCGAAGTGCTGGTGAAAGTCGGCGACACGGTGAAGAAGGAAGACTCGCTCGTATCTCTTGAAAGCGATAAAGCCACCATGGAAGTGCCATCGACACACGCTGGTGTCGTGAAGGAAATCAACGTCAAGGTTGGTGACAAGGTTTCGGAAGGGGCAGCGGTGCTCGTGTTACAGACCAGCGATGCTACGACAGCACCCTCACCCCAACCGGCGATGCCAACTGCGCCAGCCGCTCCCACGGGAACGGCCAGCGCCGCCAACGCCGCATCACCAAGCGCAGCCGCTTTCGACGTGAGTATTCAATGCGAGATGCTGGTCTTGGGCGCAGGCCCCGGCGGATATTCCGCGGCGTTCCGTGCGGCTGACCTCGGCATGAAGACAGTGATGATCGAACGCTACGCGCAGCTTGGTGGTGTTTGCCTAAACGTCGGCTGTATTCCGTCCAAGGCACTGCTGCACGTCGCCGCCATCGCCGATGAAACGAGTGCGCTCGCGGCGCACGGCATCACGTTTGGCAAACCACAAATTGATCTCGATAAGCTGCGCGGCTGGAAAGATAAAGTCGTCGGGAAATTGACCGGTGGTCTCGCCGGTATGGCGAAGATGCGCAAGGTCGATGTGGTGCGCGGCGTTGGCCAATTCCTTGATGCGAATCACATGGTGGTTGATCTCACCTCTGGTGATGGGCAGCAAAAGACCGGCGAGAAAAAAATCATCCGCTTCGAAAAAGCCATCATCGCGGCTGGCTCACAAGTTGTACGACTACCATTCATTCCTGATGACCCTCGCATTGTGGACTCGACCGGCGCGTTGGCGCTCAAAGAAATTCCGAAGAAGATGCTGGTCATCGGCGGCGGCATCATCGGCCTTGAAATGGGCACGGTGTATTCAACACTCGGCGCACGCCTGGATGTGGTTGAGATGATGGACGGACTGATGCAGGGTGCTGATCGCGACCTCGTAAAGGTCTGGCAAAAGATGAATGCACCGCGTTTCGACAACATCATGTTGAAAACGAAGACGGTTGCTGTGGATGCAAAACCAGACGGCATTTACGTTACCTTCGAAACCAGCGACGCCGATGGTAAAACGACAAAACAAGCACCGATCCGCTACGACATGGCGCTGATGAGTGTCGGGCGCGCACCGAACGGCAAGAAGATCAGCGCCGAGAAGGCAGGCGTTGCCGTCACCGAGCGCGGCTTTATCGAAGTCGATAAACAAATGCGCACCAATGTGCCGCACATTTTCGCCATCGGTGACATCGTCGGCCAGCCGATGCTCGCGCACAAGGCAGTGCATGAAGGTCACGTAGCCGCCGAAGCGGCAGCGGGTCAAAAGTCGTTCTTCGACGCACGCGTCATTCCGAGCGTGGCCTACACCGATCCCGAGGTGGCATGGGTAGGTGAGACGGAAGAAACCTGCAAAGCCAAAGGCATCAAGTTCGGCAAAAGCGTCTTCCCGTGGGCGGCATCGGGTCGCGCCATTGCCAATGGGCGCGATGAAGGATTCACCAAGTTGATTGTCGATAGTGAAACCCACCACGTTATTGGCGGCGGCATTGTCGGCACCCACGCGGGTGACCTCATTGGTGAAATCGCATTAGCCATCGAAATGGGCTGCGACCCGACCGACATCGGTAAAACGATTCATCCACATCCGACCCTGGGCGAGTCCATCGGCATGGCTGCTGAGGTATTCGAGGGGGTCTGTACCGATTTGCCGCCGCAGCGAAAACCCTAGCAATGACGGGCATCTCGGGACTATTGTGGCTGAAGACGCCCAATCAGCCTAGGGTTTTGTAATGTCGAAATGGCGGTTCAGGCTCATCGCGGCTGGCGTGACACTATCCATTTGGGTGCTATCGCTGATTCCGCTTGGCCAAGCGAGCATTCCCGGCGGCGACAAACTTCACCATTTCATCGCTTATGCCTCGGTCATGGCAGCGTGGCGATTGGCGACGCCCTTGCATGCCAAATGGCAGCAGCTTGTGGTGGCAGCATCGCTCATGGCGATGGGCGTGACAATCGAATTTCTACAAGGATTGACACCCTATCGATTCTTTTATTGGGCGGATGCGCTGGCGAATGCCGCCGGGGTAATCATCGGCTGGACCATCTCTTGGGCGCTGGTGAAGCTCATACCCGCCAAGTGGTATCGCGCATAACATCGCGCATAACATCGTGTATAGCATCGTGTCGAGAATGGCATCACAACTTGATCATCTTGTCTTGGGCTGCGCCGATCTGACACGCGGCAGCGCTTGGCTAGAGAAATTCCTCGGTGTCACGCTAGGCGACGTTGGCACCCATCCAACGATGGGCACACACAATCGATTACTCTCGCTCGGCCCCGATTGTTATCTGGAACTCATCGCCGTTGACGCGGCGGTCGCACCGCCCACGCCCCGCTGGTTCGGCCTTGACACGGCAGACGTGCGTGAACGGATCGCGCAACGTCCACGATTGATCGGCTGGGTGGCGCGCACCACCGACATCGTGGGCTTAAGCGAGGCCACAGGCGGCACGTTGGGCACCGTACTCAACATGGCGCGTGGCCATTTCCAGTGGCGTATCACCAATCCGACTGACGGCTACCCCATCGAAGGTGGACTCATTCCACACATGATCCAATGGGACGTGCCGATTCACCCTTGCGAAAGGTTGCCAGATCATGGCCTCAGATTCACCTGGATGGAGGCGGCCCACCCGAACCCCGCCAAGGTGGAGTACTTGCTAGGCGAACTTGGTCTGGCAAAACGGCTGGTCATAACGTCATCACCGCCATACAGCGGCATGACGATGTGCGCGTATATTCAAACCCCTGCGGGTACCAAAACCTTGATGAGCTGATCACCTTCAAATGCATAAAATTCTAAAACTCTCGTTACTCAGCCTGTTATCTACTGTCTTGGCGATTGCTGCGGTCATTGCCATCAACACCATTGGAGACCGCCAGATGGGCTTGTTTTCCGGCAAACGTCCCACCGACTTGGGCTACACAAACAGCAAATTCAAGCCGATGCCGAGAAGCCCCAATGCGGTCTCGTCCACCACGGCGAAGGACGATAAACACTACATCGAGCCACTAAAGTTCGACGGCACGGCGGAAGTCGCTTGGAAGCGTCTGAATGAAATCGTCTCCGGGCAAAAGGGCGTGACGGTTGTCTCCACCAACGTCGGCTACACCTATGCGGAATTCAAAACGCCGCTGATGGGCTACATCGACGACGTTGAATTTGCGCTTGATGCGAGAGCCTCCGTCATTCATGTGCGCTCAGCCTCGCGCCTCGGTGAAAGTGACCTCGGGCTTAACCGCAAGCGGATTGAGAGTATCCGCACAGCCTTCGACCAAAAGTAAAACACGCCGACTGGCGGTCATTTTCAGCACTTTTTGCCTGAAGACGCCCGTCCTTGCTGGGGTTTAAGGTAGCGGGAACTTCTAAAAACCGTCACGAGCGGGTGAAGTTGGCAGTGACGGGGTTGGCAAACGCGGGACACGTGCCCAGTGTACTGCGACGAATTTGACCAACTCGGGCACTGACAGATTCGCCCGCGCAGTAGGTTTTTAGAAGTTCCCGAGCAGCGCGGGGGCGACCATCGCCAGTGCCACAATGGCCGAAATGCGATCTGGCTTGAAGAATTGCTTGGGCGCTGCTTCGGCATCGATGATGCCGACAATCACGCCGGCCTCGTCAAACATTGGCAGACACGCTTCCGACTGCACCTTGTCGTCACATACATAGAATCCGCCGCCCTCGGCCGTGTAGGCCGCTACGTCGTCGATCACACGCGCCGACCCCTCAAGCCCGACGGTGCTGTTGGTGCTGCCTGCGGCGAACTCCGTTGTTAGCGGAAACTCCGCGCGCGATGGGCGGCCACGATACGCGAGTTTGACCAAAACACGGTGCTGCATTAGGTTTGTTCGCACTTGATAGATGCCCAGCCAATCTGCTCCCGTCATCTGCGTGACGTGTTCGACCACCTGATTGAGCAACAATAATTTGCGGGTCGTCGCCTCGTTGCGCCCGCCCACGCTTGCGGCCAAATCATACGGTGTTGGCGCAAGCTCTTCGATCAAGGAACAGCTACCGTCTTCAGACATCATCGGCACCGGATAGCGATACAACGTATCAAGACTGAAATCTGGTGGCAGCTCGCCCATCACATCCACGATGCCGCGAATGCATTTGGCGATGACGGGCGTCTCGGCTAGGTAACGATCAAGGTCGGCGCGGACGAGATAGGTTTGGATGCGGGTGTTGATGTTGGACATGGTGCGCGGTGGCGTCTAAAGGAAGTTGTGGGCGTGTGGGTTGTAGATGTGAGGTTTCACCCCGGCGACTCTCGGCGTCTGTAAAATCCCCCGCTCGCCCTCTAACGACGGCTCCCCGCCCCCTTTAGAAAAGGGGGCAAGCGAGCGACGCGAGCTTCGGGGATTTTCCGATGGCTGAAAAACGAAGCTCACACTAAACGCGCGACGCCGCAGTCAGCGCGTCCTCAAAATCGTCAATCAAATCCTGCGTCGCCTCGATGCCCACCGACAGGCGCAATAGATCATTCGGGGCAGGTGTACCCTCACCTTCAACACTTGCACGATGCTCAATCAAACTTTCCACACCGCCGAGCGAGGTTGCACGTTTCCAAATCTGCGTAGAAGCTGCGACTGCGATCGCCGCGGCTGCACCTTGTTTGACCCGGATAGACATCATGCCGCCAAAGCCGCCCTGCATTTGTTTTGCGGCAACCTCATGCCCCGCGAACCCCGGCAGTCCAGGGTAAAGCACTTCGGCCACCAGCGGATGGCGGGCAAAGTGTTCGGCAATCGTTTGAGCACTCGCACAAGCCGTCCGCACACGCGGGAACAGCGTACGCATGCCACGCATGAGCAACCACGCCTCGAACGGCCCGGCGATACCGCCGATTTGCGCGCGGATACCACGAATGCGCTGCCACGTCTCGGAGTCTCGCGTGGCGGTCAACATACCGGCCACCACGTCGGAGTGGCCGTTCAAATACTTGGTCGCGGCATGCATCACAAAATCGGCACCGTGCTCGATGGGTCGGGTCAACACCGGTGTCGCGACCGTCGAATCCACCGCGACTAACGCCCCCGCTGCATGGGCGATCTCGCATGTCGCAGCGATATCGGTAATGCTCCACATCGGGTTCGCCGGTGTTTCAATCCACACCAATTTTGTTTTGCCCGGCTGGATCGTCGCCCGAACTGCGTCGAGGTCAGTCGCATCGACAAACTCAATTTGCAAACCCCAGCGCGTCGCAAACGTCTTGAGCCAATTTCGTAGCGACCAGTACATAACCTTCGGCGCGATCACATGATCGCCCGGGTTAAGGGCTTGAAAAACGGCGGTGGCCGCGGCCATGCCTGAGGCGAACAACCGGGTTTGATGACCACCTTCCAACGCATTGAGAACGGCTTCGGGCTGCTCGAAGGTGGGATTGTGGTCGCGTGCATACGCGCGGCCATTGCGATGTTGATTGTCCTCGTCGCGGATATATGTCGTCGAGGTATGAATCTGCCCGACGATTTCTTTGGTGCTCTCGTCGATCCAACCAAGCGCCTGTGCGGCAATGCTTTCGGGTTTTTGCGTTTTCATTTTTTTGGCTCAGCGTTGATGGGTGGACGGTCGATGAATTTCACGTCAAGACCGCGTGAGCGCATCCAGTCGGCAACGGCAAAACCCGTGGCGCGTGGCCACGGCCTTAACTCGTGGGGCTGGTAGCGCTTGATCTCTACCAGCTCGGGTGAGAGCCGAATCTCACCTTCGCACTTGGCGAAGTAACACAGCATCACTTCATTTTTGCGTTCAAAGATGTAGTTGCCGATGATCTGCGTTTGAACAACATCGAGGTTGGTTTCTTCCTTCACTTCGCGTGCGATACCTTTAAGCGGGTCTTCGTTTTTCTCCAGATAGCCCGTGACCAGCGCAAAAAAACCCTCCGGCCAGCCGGCACCGCGCGCGAGCACGATGTCGCCCTGATGCTCGATCAATACGCCGACCGCAGGGGTTGGGTTGTCATAGTGAACGAAGCCGCAGGTCTCAGCGGGACAGGCATTCCGCATCGCGGGACCGCCGTCTTCGTCGAACGTGCGTTGGGCGAGCGGTGTTGCACATTTTGGGCAGAAGCGGAACGACATTCGGCTGCTCTACTTTCCATCGTTAGGATGAGATCCCTCGGCTGCGCTCGGGATGACATCGAACAAAAAATGCGGCTGCTGAAGCGAGAGAGCTGCGAGCACAACCGCTTTCCCCTCAACTCTTGTCATCCCGAGCACAGCCGAGGAATCTCATCCGGTGAAGTCAAAGTACATGTCTTTCCATTGCGGATTGGCGACTTCAATAAGCGCCAATTTCTTTTCCCGCCGCTAGGTCTTCAACTGTTTTTCTCGTTCAATCGCGACTCGCACGTCGGTTGTTTCCTCAAAGTACACCAGTCGATCGACCTGGTAACGCTTTGTAAAGCCTGCAACCAAGCCCTGCTTGTGTTCGTGAACCCTCCGAACCAAATTGTTAGTGACGCCGATGTAAACAACCCGGCTGATCGAAGCGACAATGTAGACATAGTAGGTTCTAGACATTTCACATCTGTTACCTTCTCCTTAATACAACCAGATGAGATCCCTCGGCTGCGCTCGGGATGACAAATTTGGAAGTGATGACCTCAAAACCATTGTCATTCCGAACGGCTTTCGGTGAGGAATCTCATCGCGTAAAAAACACTGTCATTCCGAACGGCTTTTGGTGAGGAATCTCATCCCGTAAAAAACCACTGTCATTCCGAACGGCTTTTGGTGAGGAATCTCATCCCGCAAAACAACGAAGCCCCACGCTATTGCTCGTCATTCTCCAAAAAAAACGCCGCTCGACTGACCGCATCAACAATACCTTCTCCTTAATACAACCAGATGAGATCCCTCGGCTGCGCTCGGGATGACAAATTTGGAAGTGATGACATCAAAACCATTGTCATTCCTCACGGCTTTCGGTGAGGAATCTCATCGCGTAAAAAACACTGTCATTCCGAACGGCTTTTGGTGAGGAATCTCATCGCGTAAAACAACGAAGCCCCACGCTATTGCTCGTCATTCTCCAAAAAAAACGCCGCTCGACTGACCGCATCAACAATACCTTCTCCTTAATACAACCAGATGAGATCCCTCGGCTGCGCTCGGGATGACAAATTTGGAAGTGATGACCTCAAAACCACTGTCATTCACGAACGGCAGTTCGTGAGGAATCTCATCGCGTAAAAAACACTGTCATTCCGAACGGCTTTTGGTGAGGAATCTCATCCCGCAAAACAACGAAGCCCCACGCTATCGCTCGTCATTCTCCAAAAAAAACGCCGCTCGACTGACCGCATCAACAATACCTTCTCCTTAACACAACCAGATGAGATCCCTCGGCTGCGCTCGGGATGACAAATTTGGAAGTGATGACCTCAAAACCATTGTCATTCCTCACGGCTTTCGGTGAGGAATCTCATCGCGTAAAAAACACTGTCATTCCGAACGGCTTTTGGTGAGGAATCTCATCCCGTAAAAAACCACTGTCATTCCGAACGGCTTTTGGTGAGGAATCTCATCCCGCAAAACAACGAAGCCCCACGCTATTGCTCGTCATTCTCCAAAAAAAACGCCGCTCGACTAACCGCATCAACAATACCTTATCCTTAATACAACCAGATGAGATCCCTCGACTACGCTCGGGATGACAAATTTGGAAGTGATGACCTCAAAACCATTGTCATTCCTCACGGCTTTCGGTGAGGAATCTCATCGCGTAAAAAACACTGTCATTCCGAACGGCTTTTGGTGAGGAATCTCATCGCGTAAAACAACGAAGCCCCACGCTATTGCTCGTCATTCTCCAAAAAAAACGCCGCTCGACTGACCGCATCAACAATACCTTCTCCTTAATACAACCAGATGAGATCCCTCGGCTGCGCTCGGGATGACAAATTTGGAAGTGATGACCTCAAAACCACTGTCATTCACGAACGGCAGTTCGTGAGGAATCCCATCCCGCAAAAAAACACTGTCATTCCGAACGGCTTTTGGTGAGGAATCTCATCGCGTAAAACAAAGACGCAACAAGCTATTGCTCGTAATTCTCTGGAAAAAACCGCCGCTCAACAAGCTCAATCAGGATGTGAATGACTTTGATATGAAGCTCTTGAACGCGGTCCGCATAACCGCTATTGCCCGGCGTGACGATATCAATGGTCGCGAGCCCACCCAACACACTGTCCGGTTTTCCCGTGAGCGTGACGACATGAATACCATGCGCCTTCGCGTATTCAGCGGCCTTAATCACATTTGCACTCTTGCCGCTGGTACTAATACCAAGCAGCACATCACCGGCCCGCGCGTGCGCTTCGAGATAGCGGGAAAAAATGAAGTCGTAGCCATAGTCGTTGCCGACACACGAAATGTGCGAGGGGTCGCTGATCGACACCGCAGGGAGCGCCTTGCGGTCGTTGCGATAACGCCCTGACAATTCCTCTGCGAAGTGCATTGCATCGCACATACTTCCGCCATTGCCGCATGAGAATACCCGCCCGCCCCTGTCAAACGCAGCACCAATCAATTCAGCCGCGGCAGCAACACTTGCCAGCGCAGCCGGATTAGCCAATAAATTCTCAAGCGCTTGTTTCGATTGTTTGAGGTTGGCTTGAACGATATCGAGCGGCGTGGTCATTGCAATTCCTTGGTTACTTCGAAGAGACCCATGCGGCGACAGATTCCAGCGCAGCACCGATCGCGGCTGGGTTCGTGCCACCTGCCATTGCCATATCCGGTTTGCCGCCGCCTTTGCCGCCGACCTGTTGCGCGACGTGGTTGACCAATTCACCGGCTCTGAATTTCGTGACAAGATCAGCCGTCACACCCGCTGCGATCTGCACTTTGTCGCCTTCAACCACCGCCAACACGATCACGCCGGACTTCAACTTCGACTTCAACTGATCCATCGTTTCCCGCAGCCCCTTGGCGTCAACGCCCTCAAGTTTGGCGAAGAGTACCTTGGTGCCATTCACGTCCTTAGCGTGGCCGAGCAATTCATCGCCAGCAGACGCGGCAAGTTTGGACTTGAGCTGCGCGAGTTGCTTCTCCAGTGATTTGACGTGGTCGAGCGTCTGGCCAATCTTGGCTTCGAGTTCCGAAGGCTGTGCCTTCAGCAAGGCTGCTGCCGCGTCAATCGAGCGGCCCATTTGCTGAACATAGTCGAACGCAACCGACCCCGCGACCGCTTCAACACGACGCACACCTGCCGCAACACCACCCTCAGCGACAATCTTGAACAGCCCAATATCACCGGTCCGACCTACGTGTGTCCCGCCACAAAGTTCTTTTGACGAACCAATTTCGAGTACGCGCACTTCGTCGCCATACTTTTCGCCGAACAACATCATGGCGCCGGTTTTCTGCGCGACCTCTAGGGCCATTACATTCGCGCTGGTCGCTTCATTGCGGATGATCTCGGCGTTAACAATGGCCTCGATCTGGGCGATCTCATTGGATGTCATCGGCGCATTGTGTGCAAAGTCGAAACGTGTCTTGTCCGCATCGACCAATGAGCCCTTCTGTTGGACGTGGCTTCCCAGCACTTCGCGCAACGCTTTGTGCATTAAGTGGGTCACCGAATGATGACGCATGGTGCGACGGCGCAAGTCCAAGTTCACACTCGCTTTTACACTGCCACCAACTCGCAACGCACCCGTCACCATCTTGCCGTGATGGCCAAATACATCCGACTGCACCTTTTGCGTATCACCGACCTCAAAGGTGGCACTCGACGTTGCGAGCACACCAACATCGCCCACTTGCCCGCCAGACTCGGCATAAAACGGCGTCGTATCAAGTACCACGACCCCCTCCTCCCCTGCCTTCAATTCTTTAACGGCGGCACCTTCACGATAGAGCGCCAATACGCTGCCCATCGCCTCCATCGTGTCGTAACCTTTGAAATTCGTCTTCGCGCCGTCATAGGTGAGTTTCTCCTTGGCAGCGAATTTACCCGCGCCGCGTGAACGCTCTTGTTGTGCGGCCATCGCGCGATCAAATCCCGCCAGATCAACGTCGAAACCGCGTTCGCGCCCGATGTCTGCGGTCAAATCAATCGGGAAGCCGAACGTATCGTAGAGCTTGAATGCCGTTTCACCATCAAGGTGCTGCGCGTTGGTACTGAGTGCTGCATCCAAAATCGACATACCGTTTTCCAGCGTCTCGCCAAAACGCTCTTCCTCTTGGCGCAGCACTGCCTTCACACGCTCCTTGTGTTCGGCGATCTCCGGGTATGCGTCCCCCATGACCCGCGCCAAGTCGTCAACCAACTTGTAAAAAAACGGTTTCTTCTGCCCGAGCTTGTAACCATGGCGCATCGCACGGCGCGCAATACGACGCAGCACGTAACCGCGGCCAGCGTTCTCGGGAATCACACCGTCACACACCAAGAAGCCGCAGGCGCGAATGTGGTCGGCAATGACACGCAGACTTGGGTTGGTAATGTCTTTCTCACCTGTTTCACGCATACCAGCTTTGATCAGCGCTTGGAACAGGTCGATCTCATAGTTCGCGTGAACGTGCTGAAGCACCGCCGACAAACGCTCCAAGCCCATGCCGGTATCAACCGAAGGCTTGGGCAGCGGAATCATCGGGCCGTCTTTGACCTCGCGATTGAACTGCATGAACACGAGATTCCAGATTTCGATAAAGCGGTCACCGTCTTCCTCGGGCGATCCGGGAGGGCCACCGGGAATGTGCGCGCCGTGGTCGTAGAAAATCTCCGAGCACGGACCGCAAGGCCCCGTGTCGCCCATCATCCAAAAATTATCTGAGGCGTACTTGCCACCTTTGTTGTCGCCGATGCGAACGATTTTTTCCTTCGGTACACCGATCTCATCAGCCCAAATGTTGTAGGCCTCATCGTCATCCGCATAGACCGTGACCAGCAGCTTTTCTTTCGGCAATTTGTAGGCGACAGTCAGCAGCTCCCATGCGTACTTGATGGCATCACGCTTGAAATAATCACCGAAGCTGAAGTTACCCAGCATCTCAAAAAAGGTATGGTGCCGTGCGGTATAGCCCACATTCTCCAAGTCGTTGTGCTTGCCGCCAGCGCGTACACAACGCTGCGAGGTCACGGCGCGTAGATAGTCGCGTTTCTCATAGCCCAGAAATACGTCCTTGAACTGATTCATCCCCGCATTGGTAAAAAGCAAGGTTGGATCGTCGTGTGGCACGAGCGAGCTGGAGGCAAGGTGGGTATGGCCTTTGGACTCAAAGAAGGTCACAAAGGCCTGGCGAATCTCGGACACGGACGGCACCGTGGTAGTGGATTTTTCTGAAGCAGCAGACATGGGATCGGAGAGGCGCGGAGAAAACCGCTATTTTAACTGAGCGACCTGCGGCGGGATACTTGCAGCGCCGTAATTGGGCAAGTTAGACCGCGGCGGCCCTTGCCCTTGGCTGCTGCTGCGTCAAATGAACCGCAGCGGCCTTGGCTGCTGCTGCGTCAAATGAACCGCAGCGGCCCTCGCCCGTGGCTGCTGCTGCGTCAAATGAACCGCAGCGGCCCTTGCCCTTGGCTGCTGCTGCGTCAAATGAACCGCAGCGGCCTTGGCTGCTGCTGCGTCAAATGAACCGCAGCGGCCCTCGCCCGTGGCTGCTGCTGCGTCAAATGAACCGCAGCGGCCTTGGCTGCTGCTGCGTAATGCAATGCACATTCCCACCGCCAAGAAGAATTTCACGGCCAGGGACTTGAACAACCTGCCGTGTCGGGAAGCAGTCAGCGATGATATTAGCGGCGATATCGTCCATGGGGTCATCGAACGCCGGGACCACAACACCGCCATTGCAGACATAAAAATTGATGTAGGAGGCCGCCAACCGCGTGCTCGCTGCGCGTGGAATCGCGTCGCCGCGCTCAACTGTGGCGTATTCGGCTGCGCTCGCGTGCGTCACCGCAGGCAATGGAAGCCTTCGCACCTTCAAGCGCCGCCCCTTCGCATCGGTCGCTTCGCCGAGTCGCGCCTGCGCGGCCTGTGAGTGCTGATACTGCGGATCGGTGACATCGTCTGTCCACGCCAGCAAGACTTCTCCGGGGCGCGTAAAGCAACATATATTGTCAACGTGCTCATCCGTTTCATCATTCACGATGCCGTTGGCGAGCCAAATCACCCGATCAATCGAAAGATACTCACGCAACATGGCTTCAATACCGCTGCGCGTGAAACTCGGATTTCGATTCGGCTGCAACAGGCAAGCCTCAGTGGTCAGTAGCGTGCCTTCTCCATCGACGTGAATCGCGCCGCCCTCAAGCACAAAACCATCCGTGCGATATCGTTCGACACCGACCAATGCGGTAATCTGTGCGGCGACGGCGTCATCGCGCAACCAAGTGCGATACAGCCCGCCGTTGGTCCCGCCCCAGGCATTAAACATCCAATCAATACCGCGCAGCCCGCCTTTGTCATTGACCACAAATGTGGGCCCGGTATCGCGGCACCACGCATCATCGTTGTCGATCTCAACCACACGTATTGGATGGGCGGTTGGCTCACCCGCCAAACATTGGCGTGCGCTGGCGAACTGGCGAGGGCTCGCACCGACCACAACGGGCTCGAAGGCCGCAATGGCGCGTGCAACCACCGCAAACGCGGCTTGCGCGGGTCGCGCACCGTTGCGCCAGTTGTCGGTGCGCTCGGGCCAGATCATCCACGTTTGCAGATGCGGCTCCCATTCGGCAGGCATACGATACCCATCCTGCCGCGGCGTCGAAAGTAATGCGGGAGGCATCATCGCGCAATCTTCATCACGGCTTCCTCATGGCGAACGTGAGTTACCCAATCAGCCATGCGGCTGACCCGCGCAACATTGGCCTCGACATTCCAATTACACGCCATCTGCGTTGCGGTAACGGTGACTTCTCGCATGGTTGGTGAGCGTCATTGGATAAAGTTCGATGAGGTTGGATGAGGTTCGATGAGGTCGAAGCAATGATTTTAGCGGGGTGACATCCGCGACTGCTCAAAACAACAAAGGCTCCAAGTTGGAGCCTTTGTTGTCAGTCATATCATGTTATTTTTTCTCAGGCGGCTTCGGCATGTTTTCGTGCATGCAGGCGCGGCGGTCCGGGCCTTCGGCTTTGTCTTTGCACTTTTCCCAAGCCGCCTTCATGGCTGCCTGGCGCTTCTCACACATCCCACGTTTATCGGCATCCTCCATTTTCGAGCAGTCACGCATACCGCCGCCTGGGCCCATACCTTTGCCGTCGGCAGGTGGGGCTGGCGGGGTTTGTGCAAAAGCAACGGCAGCGCTGGCGCTCAGAAGCATGGCGGCGGTGATTCCAAAGAGTCTTTTCATCTTGATCTCCAAACAGTGTCGAGGGGCTGCAATCGGTTAGCCTTCGTGCGGCTAATCAAGGCCGAACACCGCTAACCACTGCATGAGCACAGCTTACGCCGACAACTTGTCGAGAGTGTGTTTGAGATGTAACAGTGTTTGTAGGCGAAAATAGCGTCTGGTCAAGTGCTCATTCGCCACAAGCCGCCCCGATTCACGCCGTTTCCCCAGAAAGTCCCCCTTCGCATGCCGCTGATTCACTGCAAGTCTCTCTCGTTGGCTTTTGGCGATGTTGCCCTGCTCGATCACGTTGAGTTCGCCATTGACCGCCGCGAACGTATCGCCCTTATCGGCCGCAACGGCGCGGGCAAATCCAGCCTGATTCGTATCCTCTCGGGCGAAACCGCACCGGACGACGGCGAAGTGATACGCGAAAAAGGCGTGCGATTCACCAATGTGCCGCAGGAGCCGACCTTCGCCGACGGTGTCACCATCGAAGAGGCGGTCACCGCCGGGGCGATCAACGAGCACGAAGGTGATGAGGATTGGCACGTAACGGTTCGAGTCGCCGAGGTGTTGTCGCGACTCGGTATGGACGGCAGCTTGCTGGTATCCACCCTTTCCGGCGGCATGAAAAAGCGTGTCGCTCTCGCCCGTGCGATTGCCGGCGCACCCGATTTGTTGTTCCTCGATGAACCGACCAACCACCTCGATTTCGACGGCATCGCCTGGCTCGAAGACACGCTCAAGGCATTCAGCGGCGCGGTACTGACCATCAGCCACGACCGGCGGTTTTTGGAATCATTCGCCACACGTATCGTCGAACTCGACCGCGGCACACTCTTCAGCTATCCGGGTTCGTTCGCGGAGTATCAACGCCGCAAGGCCGAAATGCTGAACTCGGAGTCGCTCGCCAACGCACGTTTCGACAAGCTACTGAAAGAAGAAGAAATCTGGATTCGCAAGGGCGTCGAAGCCCGCCGCACGCGTAACGAAGGCCGTGTCCGGCGCTTGGAAGAGTTGCGCCGGGTGCGTGCGGCGCGGCGTGACGTCGCCGGGCTGGTCAAACTGTCGCTCGATGCCGGTGAGCGCTCCGGCAAGATTGTCGCGGAACTGGTGAACGTCAGCAAAAAGTTCGGCGACAAAGTCGTCATCCGCGACTTCTCTGCCATCTTGCAGCGCGGCGATCGTATTGGTCTCATCGGCCCCAACGGCGCGGGTAAAACCACCCTCATCAAACTCATGCTGGCGGATTTGGCCGCCGATAGCGGCATCGTCAAACGCGGCACCCAATTGCAGGTGGCGTACTTCGATCAATTCCGCGAAGCGCTCGATGACAATGCCACGCTGTCGGATGTCATCTCGCCCGGCTCAGAGTTTGTCGAAATCGGCGGTGCGAGAAAACACGTCATTTCCTACCTTGGCGATTTCCTGTTTCCACCGCAACGCGCCCGCGCCAAGGTGAAGTCCCTCTCGGGCGGTGAGCGCAATCGGCTCTTGCTCGCACGCTTGTTTGCCAAACCCGCCAACGTGCTGGTGCTTGACGAGCCGACCAACGATTTGGATATCGAGACGCTGGAATTGCTGGAATCGATGTTGCAGGAGTACGCCGGCACCGTCATTCTGGTCAGCCATGATCGTGCGTTCTTGGATAACGTCGTCACGCAGGTCTTCGCCTTTGAGGGCGGTGGACGGATTCAAGAATACGTTGGTGGATATGCCGAATGGCAAAGTCAAGCAAAGACGGACACCTCGTGGGCAAATGCCTTGAAAACGCCCGCCAATGCTGGGGTTTCGTCTTCTGGTGCCGCTTCTGCCTCCGCCGGCGCTGCTACCCCTTCTGGCACGCCTGGCCGCAAGGTAAAAATGTCGTTCAACGAAACGCGTGAGCTCGAACAGCTACCCGCCAAAATCGAAACGCTGGAAGCAGAGCAAGCGGGTATCACTGGTGCGTTGGCAGACGGCACCATATTCGTGAAGTCACCTGAGCAGGCCGCTCAACTGAGCGCACGACTTGACGCAATCACGACCGAAATTGAGGCGGCGATGACGCGCTGGGAAGTGCTGGAAACGAAACGCACCGGACTCGTTGCGTAGGCGCATGCAGCGTCACGCAATCGCCGCCAGTCGTCTGGCCGCGATACCGGATCGACTGATCAGCACCGGCAACTGATCTAAATATTGCACGGGGCACCCGCTGCGTCGAAGGGCGGTGGCTCTGAACGATTGGCAAACCAATTTGGCTCGTTCCACTTTTGCCGTGGATGCGGGCCGCACGTTTGCTATCGGGCGATCGGGCGGTCGGGCGATCGGGCGATGGGGCGATGGGGCGATGGGGCGATCGGGCGATGGGGCGAAAAATCGCTCGCCCCTCCTCCACCTGCTCCACCTCCTCCACCTCCTCCACCTCCACCGCCCCCTCCCCCTCCCCCGGTTCGAACGCGCCCCGATGCAATGTTCAGGCGAACGCCCGATTCCCCTTAATTCCTTGCTTTTCCCTTATTTTTCATTTGCAACTAAATTGCATAACTAGCGGCATCTATGTAGAATCTCGCGCAAGATTTCAAATCGCCCATAAACCCATAAGCCCATAAGCCCATACGTCCATACGCGGCGCTGGCGGGACACCAAAAACAGTTACGTCTATCAATACGCCACCCGTCGCTCCCCTTTTTTAACTCCCCGTGTTACTTCCCATGCGTGATGATTCCATGATGAAAATTCAAACTCGTGCGGTGCCGATGCTCTGCACCGCGACACTTCTGGCGCTGCCCGCGCTGGCCCAACAGGCGAGCCCCGCCATACCACCAGAAGCGATTACGATCACCGCCACGCGGCAGGCCTATCAAGGCGACTTCAAGCGTATGGAAACGCCACAAGCCGAACAGTTAATCGATGCGGATACCTTGCGTGCGTCGGGTGCTGTCGACCTGAACCAAGCCTTGGACCTGTCGGCTTCAGTTGCCCGGCAAAACAACTTCGGCGGGCTGTGGAATGCCTTTGCGATTCGCGGTTTTGTCGGTGACGAAAATCTGCCAAGCAACTATTTGGTGAATGGCTTCAACGCGGGACGCGGCTTTGGTGGCCCCCGCGATCTATCGGGCATCGAGTCGGTTGAAGTGCTGAAAGGCCCGCGTGCAGCGTTGTTCGGGCGCGGTGAACCTGGCGGCACAGTCAATCTAGTCACCAAACGTCCCACCTTCAAGACGGCCGGCGAGTTTCGTTTGTCTGCCGGCAGTTTCGATACCTACCGTGCCGATATCGATTGGACCGCGCCGCTGTCGGACGCCGTTGCGGTGCGCTTCGTCGGCTACACCGAGGATGCGGGCAGCTTCCGCAATACCGTCGAAACCAGCAAACACGGTGCGAGCCCATCGCTCGCTTGGCGCATTAGCCCGCAAAGCAATCTGGTCTATGAGTTGGAGTACAGCCAGCAAAAGATCCCGTTCGACCGGGGTGTTCTGGCGCTCAATGGTGCGCTGGGTCGAATCCCGGAGAGTCGCTTTCTGGGCGAGCCGGGCGACGGCCCAATAAAGGCCGATGTTCAAGGTCACCAATTGGAATTCCAGCACGACTTCAACAAGGATTGGAGCGCCCTTGTCGGCTTGACCACGCGCAAGACCTCGCTCGAAGGCTTTTCGACCGAAGCCGAACTCGCCACCAACCGCCAGCGTCTATTGGTGGACGGCCAAACGCTGACACGCCAGCGCCGCTTTCGGGACTACGATGCCGATTACCAAGTGGTGCGTGGCGAAATCAACGGCCGCTTCAAATGGGGCGGGCTCCAGCACCGCGTGATCTTCGGTCTGGATTCCGACCGATTCGAAAACGACCAAGTTTTCCTGCGTGCGCGCGCCCCGGCTTTGGCGAGCAACCCGACCTTGGCGCAGCAACAGGCAATCAACATCTTCAACCCGGTCTATGGCAGCTACACCCTGCCCACGCCCACGCCACTAACCAACCGTGTGGAAACGCAGCAATCGGCAGGGTTGTTTTTGCAGAACCAGATCAACCTGAGCGACCGTGTGCAACTGCGGGTCGGTGCGCGCTACGACGACTACAAACAAACACTGAATAACCGGGCCAACGGCCAGGTCCTGACGCAAAAGGAAACGCGCGTCAGCCCGCAACTGGGTCTTGTCTTCCGCGCCGATCCGTCGCTGTCACTGTACGCCACCTACGGCGAAAACTTCCGCCCGCTTTCAGGTGTGGATGCTCGCGGCAATGGCTTCACGCCGAATCAATCCACCGCGGCCGAAGCCGGTGCCAAGTTTTCAGTCGGCGGCATCGACGGGACGGTGGCCGTGTTCCAAGTTCGGCAGAAGAACATCCTTGTTGTGGATGACCCCAGCGCACTCACACTGGCGGCCATCGGCAAGGCGAAAAGCCAGGGTCTAGAAATTGACCTGCACGGTGAGATCGCCAACGGATACAGCATTTGGGCTTCGTATGCGTATGTGGACGCCAAGACCACCAACACCTTTAACGACGCCAACTTCGGCGTTCCCGTTCCTGCTGGTACGCAATTGCTCAATGTGCCCAAGCAAAGCTTGAGCCTGCAACTGGTGAAGTCGATGACACTGGCCGGTCGCGGCCTGCAGGTGGGTGGCGGCGTGGTGCATGTGGGGAAGCGCTCGGGGGAATTTACGACCAGCTTCAAGCTACCGGGCTACACGCTGGCTCGCGCCTTTGCCGCCTATGATGTGACGAAGGCCGCGACCTTGCGACTCGACGTGGACAACCTGTTCGACGAAACCTACTACACCAACTCGTTCTCGACGCTGTGGGTGCAACCGGGCACACCGCGCAGCGTGCGGTTGTCGGCCACCTTCAAGTTTTGACGTGGCGCACCAGCCCAAGTTACAGGCAGAGCAACTCCGCGTACTGCGCGGTGGTCGGGAGGTGCTGTCGGGCGTGAGCTTCGAGGTTGCCCGTGGCGAGGTGTATGGCCTACTCGGCGGCAACGGTGCCGGCAAGTCCACGACACTTTCGACCTTCCTCGGCTTCCTGCCGATCACCAGCGGTCGGGCGGTCGTCAACGGACTCGATACCAGCATTGACCTCACAGCCGCCCGCCGTGCCATGGCTTACCTGCCGGAAGCCGCTTCAATGTACGAGCATCTCGATGCGCACGAAAACCTCCACTACTTCCTGCAACTGGCTGGGGTGGGCCGTGGTGAATCCGACATCGACGCGGCACTCGACCGTGTGTCGCTGGCAGGGGAGGCACGCACCCTCAAGCTGCGCGGATACTCCAAAGGCATGCGGCAGAAAGTGGCAATCGCATTAGCAATCTTGCGTGACACAGAAATTCTTTTGCTCGACGAGCCAACGTCGGGGCTGGACCCCACCGCCATCGACGAATTTCACGACTTGGTGCGCGGGCTGGCCGACGCCGGCAAGGCCATCCTGATGGTGACGCATGATGTGTATGGTGCCTGCCAAGTCGCGGACCGTATCGGCCTGCTACGCGGCGGCAAACTGGTGGATCAGTTCGCCGCACCTGCTGGTGGTCGCATTGAGACCGAAACCGTCCACCGCGCCTTTTCCGCCAAGACCAATCCGTGAAACGCGTGCTCGTTATCGCCGCCGCAGAATGGCGTTACTGGTTGCGTTCGCGCTTGGCGCTGGGCGGTGCATTGCTGATTACTGCGCTGCTCATCGCCACCACGGCGCTGACCACGCTGCGCATGCAGAGCGAAAAGGCGGAGCGCACAAAGCATCAGGCCAAGGCCGAAACGGCTTTCTTGTCGAAGCCTGATCGCCACCCGCATCGCATGGTGCATTACGGGCATTACGTATTCCGCACGCCGGCACCTCTCGCGCTGTTTGACCCAGGGCTAGACTCGGTTACCGGCCAGTCCATCTTTCTTGAAGGCCATCGCCAGAACACGGCCATGTTCGCCGCGTCCGACGCCAGTGCCGATCTGGGTGGCTTGAGCTGGCTCAGCCCGGCCATGGTCTATCAGCTCTTCGCACCGCTACTGGTGATCCTGCTGGGGCATGGTCTGGTTGCGCGGGAACGAGAGGCCGCCACGCTCGCGACCCTGCTCGCGCAAGGCACGTCGGGCCGGGTGCTGCTGGCGGGTAAGGCGCTGGCGCTATTGTCTTTTGTGGTGGTCTTGCTCATACCCCTCGCGCTTGGTGCAGGCTTTGCGGTGTTGAATGGTGAACAGCTCTTGGCCGCTGGGGCCTTGCTGATTGCGTATCTGTTGTACCTCGTCATCTGGGGCGCGCTGGCGTTGCTGGCCTCGGCATTCATCAGGAACCGCGCCGCCGTACTGGCCACACTCGCCACACTGTGGATCGCGCTGACGCTGGTGCTGCCTGCCGTGGCCGCCAGTTGGGCCGCGAGCGCAGCGGCTGACCGCATACCAGTCGCGGGCAAGCTCGAGACCGACTTGGCGATGCTAACCGACGTGCGTAACTTGAATGACGGCCATAACGCCAACGACCCGGCCTTTGCCCAACTGCGCGCCGACCTCCTCGCCAAATACGGTGTGCAACGGGTCGAAGAACTGCCCGTTAACTGGCGCGGCGTCGTGGCACAGATCAGCGAACAAAAACTGACCGATACCCTGAATCGCTACGCTCAAGCACGGATGGCGGCCGAAACCCAGCAAGCGTTGGCGCTGTCCGTCCACGGATGGCTCACGCCGCTGCTCGCCGTCGCCGATGCATCGCGGGCAGTGTCTGGTACCGACTTGGCACACTACCACCGCTTCCTGCGCGAAGCTGAAGACCTGCGTTATGCCTTCGTCCAAGGCCTTAATCAAATTCACGCGGAGAAGCTGGCCTACGCCGACGACATCCGGCGTAGCAGCGACGCTGAGGCCGAACGCCGCACGCGTGTGGACGCGGCAAACTGGCAGATGCTGGAACGCTTTCGTTTCGAACCCGACACGGCGGGCAGCCGCATCGCCCAGGCGGGCCCGCAGTGGCTGATGCTGTGCGTCTGGTGCGCCGTGTTGATGACGGCGACGTTCTGGCTCGGCGGCAGGCTCAAGCCATGAGTGGGTTGTCGTTGTCCACAAACGGCTGGCGTGCCGTCAGGCGAGAAGCGACCTTTCTCGCACGAGACCGCTCAGTGTGGGCCTGGTGGTTGGTGGTGTTGTGTCTGTCGGTATTGGCGGTGTCGGCGGGGTGGGCTGAAGTGCGCCAGCAAAACACCACAATCGCGCGGCTGGTGGAAGCCGACCGTGCCGATCGCACGGCAGTGCTGACGACGCAGAGTGACTGGGGCGGTGCCGCCTACTACAGCTTCCATCTGACCTACGATGCACCATCCGATTTCGCTTTTGCGGCCTTGGGCCGTCGCGACGACGCGGCGTGGAAACACCGCGTGCGCATGCTGGCGCTGGAAGGGCAGATCCATGAACGCGATGCCGGGCATCCAGTGCTTGCACTGGTCGGTCGCTTTGACTTTGCCTTTCTGGCCGCGTTTGTCTTGCCGCTGGTGCTGATCGTGCTGTTGCACGACCTTCGCGCCAGCGAGCGGGTGGCCGGTCGCCACGACTTGCTGGTGGCCACCGCAGGGCACGCGGCGCAATTGTGGCAAATACGCGCCGCATTACGAGCGGGCGGCGTGTTCGCCTGCGCCGTCGTGCCTCTACTCGTCGCGGGTAGTCTGGCAAATGCAGCCGCATCGACACTGCTTTCAGCCAGCGTACTGCTGCTCGCCTACCTACTGTTCTGGACGATTCTGTGCGCTCGGGTAGCAGCCTCGCCACAGACCGGCGAGGTGATTCTGGCCGCGCTGGTGACAATATGGATTTTCGTTGGCGTCATCATCCCGGCGGCTGGTCGCATGGCCATCGACCGCGCGGTGCCCGTGCCGTCAGGTGCCGACCTCATCCTGAGCCAGCGTGAAGCCGTCCATGACGCTTGGGACCTGCCCAAGTCCACCACCATGGCGGCCTTTGCCGTGCGCCATCCCCAATGGGCGGCCCACACTGCCGTCGAGCGCCCGTTTACGTGGAAGTGGTACTTTGCTTTCCAGCAGGTGGGTGACCAAAAGGCGCAGAGGCTGTCGGACGCCTACACGGCGGGACGTGAGAAACGCGACCGACTAGCCGGCTGGCTGGCCGTTATCGCACCACCCGTCCTGCTGGAGCGTTCGTTGCAGGCACTTGCCGGTACGGACGTGCGCTCGTCTCTCGCCTATGAATCGCGGGTGCGGGCTTTTCATGCAGCGCTGCGCGAATTCTATTACCCGAAACTCTTTCTCGATGAGGCCTTCGAACCCGCAGCGCTGGATGCCATGCCGCAGTTTGCCGCCCAGCCGCTCACGCGGCCACTCACGCAGCCGCTCAAATAAACAGCGGCGTGATCTTGGCGTGATCCAATTCCTCAACGCCCACCGTCACATATTGGGAAAGAACAAAGTCGACAAAGACGCGCTGGGGTTCGTTGAATTGCATGCTGACGCAGGGTCGATATGTTCGGCGCGGGTTTCGGCTTCATTCATTTTGGGTCTTGGTTAGCCGGCAGCTTTGGTGTAACGCGCAAAATCGTTGCTGTCGCGCGTCAGGAGTCGCATCAGTTTGGAGTGAATGAATAACTTATCTTTCCCCATCGCAGTTTCCCGCAAGACACCAATTTCCACCAGCGTTTTCAGGTAGCGAGAGGCCGCATGTCGTTCCCCGAGATTCGCCTCAATAATGTTGGCGATTCGGCAATAGGGTTGTGCAAAGATGATCTCTACCAATTCGCGGCTATAGATTTTGCTGGCTCGTTGTTTTACGTGCTCAATGGTGTGGTCTTGCAGCGCACGGATCGCCGCGATTTTTGCGGTCGTCCATTGCGCTGTTTCTTCTACGCCGCGCAGCACATACAAGATCCACGGCTCCCATGCTTGGTCGCGCGTCACGCCTAGCAGCAAGTCGTAATAGTCCGCCTTGTGGGCGATGATGTAGCGGCTCAAATAAAGGATCGGCAGCGTCAGCAGATCTTCTTGAATCAGAAAAAGGCTATTCAACACCCGCCCAGTACGGCCATTGCCATCGGTGAACGGATGAACCTAAATCCGGCAGTTACCCTGCCGCTGTAAGTTGGGCTGACGGTAGCCAAGGTGGCAGTGGGCGCGTGATTTTGGCCACCACGTAGTCCAGAAATGTCTTCCATCGATCCGTAAAAGGCAACTGCTCCGCAACATCCCTGACATGACTTAAAGCCGCACGAATGTTGGCAATGAGCGCGAGCAACTTGTCCTTGGCAGCATGCATGGGTGTCAGATACAGCGTTGTCTGTCCCGCATGTTTGACAGCGCGCCCCACACTGGCAAGCAATAACGCTCGGCTGGTGATGGCTTCCATGCGTGCACCCGGCTTGGCCGCCCGGCAATACCAAGACCACCAGTTGTACACCAGCGCTACAGCGCGAGCACTGGTCTGGCAGCGCTCAATGTCCTGGGTCGTGAAGCCACCCCATCCCCACTGATTTTTGAGCTCGTCAAATCCGTTCTCGCAGTCAGCCCGGTCCCGATAGAGTTGACCGAACGCGTCCAGTGCGTAGGCGCTGTTTGTCACCAACACCGCGTATTCCCAAACCTGAACATCCTTGTCCGGCATCAGCAACTCAATCTGCTCGCCCGGCTCGTTCTTGGTCTTTCGACTCAGCGCCAAATCGGCTTTGACGGCACGCCGCAAGATCACTACCCGACGTGATTTGTCCCAGCCCGAGAGTTTGAGGGTATCTTCGACTGCGCTCCAGCCTTGCTCGCTGGGGCCGGGTGTGCTCCAGTCATCACGCGCGAATTGGCGTGCCAATAATTTCTTGACACCCACAGTCTGACGCAGCTTGAACAGGTAGGGCTGGTCTCGCTCCTCCAGCTCGGCGATAAAGGGTTCGTTGCCAAAGCCGCAGTCGCCTCGGACCAAGGCCGGACGCTGCTGGGGCGTGAGCTTTTCCAGTACGCCGATCAGACCAGGCCGCGCTTTGGCCGCGCTGTGCTCTTTGCCGGGGCAGACGACAACGTCCAGCACCAGGCGCAGGTTGCCAACCCAGTATGTGTGCAGTGCGTGGCTCGGGCGCCCGGGTTTGTGTGGGTTGTAGCTGACCTCAGCTCCGCTTTGTTTTCCGAACATCGGCTTGATGGTGGTGTCGATATCCAGGATCCAAGGGGTGCTCAGTGCCGCTTGCACACTACCCATGAGCTGGGGGGCAAGCCAGGCCTGGCTTTGCTCGGCGCTCATACGCGACAGTGCGCGTCGCAGCGCGTCTTCGCTGATGATTTTCTTCATCCCCAGAATCTGCGGGCTCACCGCGTCGCCGCGCAGCCCGGTGATGTGGGCGTAGCGGTTGTGCCCTGCCAGTATCGCCAGCAGCCATGTGCCCAAGATATCCTGTTTGCTGGGTGCATTGGGGCTTGTGTAGCTCAATGGGCAGCTATCGACCCAGGAGCTGTACACACCCGTGGTGGCCAAGAACTCGGAGAAGAAGGTCAACTGTGCATTCGGTGTGGCGCTGGCACCATGGTCCCACTTCACATGAATTCGCCCGCCCGGCGTATCCACCACCATGGCCTCCAGTGCCTGCGTTTGGACCGCAAGTTGACGCCTTTTTGCTTCACCCATTTGGTGACTCCAATAAATCCATTGAAACTGGCGTACAGTCTAGCTTGCAGCCGGTTTACGCAATGTCAACTGCCGGAAATAGGTTGAATTTGTCTCTTCAAGAGACCGGACAACTATCGTGACAGAGGGGGTCTAAGTCCTAGGACATATTCACCCCACGTAAGCAAAAAAACAAAAACCCGCCAAAGCGGGTTTTTGTAGCGAAAAGCTATGCGGCCTTCCGGCGCCGCTTCTCATGCGATTTCTCTGCCGCAAGCTGTTTTTCTTGCGCCATCTCTAACTCCCGTCTCTCCATAGCTTCTCGGATGATCTGCTTCTTTTCATGCACCACAAATCGCGACAAGATATCGCGAATGAGCGGCTGGTACCCAATACCGTGTGCAGTTGAAATGAACTTCAGATCCTCAATTAACTGTTTCTGAAGGCGAATTGAAATCATCTGCAGTCCCAATGCCTCATCAAGACTACGTTCTTTCTCCGGCGAAGCCTTTGCTACAAACGCCTCGTCGCGACCAAGCTTCCCGGTAACCCAGGGGTCTATCCCTGCCGCCAACCTGTTGGATTGATTCATGATTAGCTCCATCTCTTTCTGATTAACTTGTCTACTTAATTTATCTACTTAATTACTTGTCTGCCTTGTCTACTTAACTTACTAATCACCTAATTCACTAGTTACTTCACTATTTATCTATTTACGTTACAACTAGCATTTCTAGTAATCACTCTACTTACCAATTGAGTTCACAATCTACGCATTTAATTGGTTAAGTCCTTACTTATTTATTCATTACGGTAGTTACTTGGCTCGATTCTATTCTGTTGATTTCTTTGCTCATGTAGGTTGTGATTTCTTTGCTAATACAGTTTCAAAAGGCCTTCGCATTGCCGACCGAAAAGGCCTCTTCATCACCAAGCACCCCGTCTAGAACGCGTGCGTTGAGTAGATTCGAATCTCCTCCGCCGAGGGCTCAAACGCGGTCTTCAAGAAAACGCCTGAATCCGTCTGGACAATACAAACCTTTAACGAGCGGCCGCTGTTTGTTTCGGCGATAAACCACTCAGTAGGCGGATCGGTCTTGTGATCCTCTCGGGTGTCTTGCAGCAGAGCACCGACCCGATTTTCGAAGCACTGCATTACCTCCTTCGGTAACACTTCGTGCTTTTCCTTGAGCTTCTTTTCAATGTTGGGCGAAATTATCAGTTTCATAGGTTGTACTTCTTATGCACACATTCCACAAATGTGGATTGTATATACAAAAGCAATACAAGTAAACTGAGCAAAGCGCTCGTTTTCGCAACCTAATCGGATTTTCACGGGTCGCAAAACCGCGATCTACCGTCGCTCAACGCACTTTCATGCGCCGGGCATTCGCAGAATCAGAGTATCAAATAGCATTAGTGAGTCCTAATATTGCCCTAATACTCAAAAGAAAAAGCCCGCCAAAAGGCGGGCTAAGTCTTTGATTTGTTTGGCTCCCCGACCTGGACTCGAACCAGGGACCTGCGGATTAACAGTCCGTCGCTCTACCGGCTGAGCTATCAGGGAATCGATGCGTGTTTCAGCAATCGAAGTCCGACATTTTAGCGGTTTTTGGGCGCGATGGTCAAACCCCACCAAACGAGCAAATTGACCGCGCTTTGCCCGTTAGTTCGTTAGCGTTGGGGAGCTGGTGACGAGCGCACCTTGGCTGTGGCGTTGCTTAACGCGTCGGCCAAATAGGCTCCATAGAAATCTGGGAGCATAGTCCCCACCAGTGATTCACCGATCGGCTGGCCGTCGCTACCGAAGAAGCTGACCACCGGAGCGAACTTGATGCCGCGCGCCCGCACGAACTCGGCGTGGGTGGTGGGTTTGCCGTCGAAGCCACGCAGGGCTGCCACCGATTGCAGGTCAATCTGGCGGATGATCGCCTTGGGTGGCACTTCGGCCGCCAGCGGCGTGAGGTGGCTGCGCCGGATCGCTTCGCAGTAGGGGCAGCCGGGTAGGCTGTACAGCACCAGCATTGGCACTCCGGCTTTGCGTGCGGCCGCGGCGTCGGCCTGCAAATCGGTGGCTTTGGTGAGCGTTGATTCCGCGAACGCCAATGCGCTGACCGCGAAGAGAAAAACGGCAGCCACCCTGCACGAAAGGTTCATAAACCGCCCTAGTCCCGCGCACAACCACAAGGGTTGCGCGGGGCGTGAGCCCCATGAGCCCTATAAGCCCTAGAAGCCCAATTTTCTCCAAATGGAATCGACACGGAATTAGGCTCCCGCCTCCGCGGGAGCAGGGCCGGGATGTTTGCGAGGAGCAATGATGTCTCCGAGCAGGGCAGTGATCGGCACATTTTATTTCGCAATGCCCGCATTACCTTCCACCCCGACGAGCTTGGGCAGATTGAGTGCCCTCGGTTGTATGGTCTTTTTGTCGCGCAGGTAACCCGCCACCACGTCCCAAATCGGTGGCGATTTGGATTCGCGCGCACCTTCGGCCACGGGTGCCCAGCCCGCCACTTTGTAGTTTTTGTTTGCATCGATTGGCTTGCCGTTGAGCGCCATTGCCGAAATACGATTGCCCATTTTTTCGTTCGGCGCGATGGTGTATTGCAGCCCACCCACACGCACCATGTCACCGCCTTGTTGCAGGTATGGGTCGGGGTTAAACAAATTGTCGGCCACATCTTCAAGGACGGTCTTGATGAACTCACCCTTCATCTCAGTCAGCGTGGTGAATGGGTACGTGATGGCCGTCTGGTCCATGACGTGTTCAAACGTGATCGCCTGATTTGGCAGGATGGAGGTGCCCCAACGAAAGCCCGGCGAAAACGCGATCTCCGCGCCCTGCACTTCCATCAACGCATCAAGAATGAGTTGATCAAAGGTACCGTTGAAATTGCCGCGACGGTAAAGAAGACCCCTCGTGGTTGCTAGGTTTTCAGACAGTTTTGCCTCAAAAGGCCGGCGGATGCTAGTGATTAGCTTCTCCATCGCGGGATCGGCTGGCAGCAGGTTGGCAAAAACCGGCAGCAGCTTGTAGCGGAAATCGACGACCTTTCCGGCCTTGACGTCAAAATCAAGTACGCCGAGGAATTTGCCATTCGAGCCTGCATTGGTCACCAATGTCTTGCCGGATTTATTCTCGACAATCGATGGCGCGGGGACACCATCATGTGTGTGCCCACCCAGAATGGCGTCGATGCCGGTCACGCGGGATGCCATTTTGAGGTCAACGTCCATGCCGTTGTGCGACAACACCACCACCGCCTGAGCGCCCTTGGCACGCGCATCATCAACGGTCTTTTGCATTTCCATTTCTTTGATGCCGAAGGTCCACTCGGGCGTGAAATAACGCGGATTGGCGACGGGGGTGTACGGAAACGCTTGGCCGATGATGGCGACCTTGATACCGTTCATTTCCTTCATCGTGAACGGCGCAAATACGGGGTCGCCAAAGTCGGTGGTGTTGATGTTCTGCGCGACAAAATCAACTTTGCCTTTGAAATCTTTTTCGATGATTTCTTTGACGCGTTTATCACCCAGCGTCATTTCCCAGTGCGCCGTCATTACGTCAACGCCTAGCGCCAAACACGCATCGACCATGTCCTGGCCGTTGGTCCACAACGCCGTTGCACTACCCTGCCAGGTGTCACCGCCATCAAGCAGCAGAGCGCCTGGCCGGCTTACCTTCAAGCGCTTCACAAGCGTGGCAAGATGCGCGAACCCGCCCACCTTGCCGTAGGTTTTTGCTGCGGCTTCAAAATTCAGATACGTGAACGCGTGGGCATCGCGTGTGCCGGGACGCATACCGAATTGCTTTAGCAACTTCTCGCCGACGATATGCGGCGCTTTGCCGCTCGCGCCAGCGAGGCCAAGATTCACATTCGGTTCACGAAAGTAAATCGGCTTCAACTGCGCGTGGCAATCGGTCATGTGCAACAGGTGCACGTTGCCGAACTTTGGCAAATCGTACATCGCACCTACACCACCGCTGGCGGCGGTGGCGGGGGTGGCGGCGAGTGCCGTGCGTTGATCCAATGCCAAGCCTCCGGCGGAGGCGATTGCGAGGACATTTAGAAACTCACGGCGATTCATGCTGCTCATGTTGTTTTCCTAACTGGGGTCCCCGCCCGGCGCAACCCTTGTGGTTGTTCGCGGGGACGGGGGCGCTCAATGTCAAATCATTGCAAGTTGTGCCGGCCCGCGCACTAAAACTCGAGATCGTCGGCGATTGCCTTAATGCCCGCTTGCGCACATGCCTCATCCATCGCGCCACCCGGCGCACCCGATACACCGATGCCACCGAGCAGCGCCCCGCCCGCCTCGATCATCAACCCACCACCGACGGTGACGACGCGTGCGATATGACGGATACCGCTGGACGGTTTGTTAGGCTCGGTTTCTTTGCCCAGCTCCGTGGTGCTGATTTTGAAACTGACGGACGTCCAGGCTTTGTTCACTGCCGTGTCAGGTGTGTGCGCACCGGCAAATCGGTCGCGCAGTATTACCTGCGTGTTGCCGCCACGATCGACCACCGCGACGGCCACCTGCGCGCCATCTTTGCGGCACTTATCAAGTGCTGCTTGTGCGGCGCGTTGCGCGGTTTCAAGCGTCAACTGCTTGAGCGCGAAAGTCGCAGGCGCTGCGGGGGCGGCGTGTGCCGCAGTGGCGTTTGCGCCTAACAGCATTGCGGCGGTAATGATGCAAGATAGTTCTTTCATGTTGCCTCCTTGATCGCGTTCGACCATTGTTCGTCATTTCAAAAGCAGATCCCTCGACTTCGCTCGGGATGACGATTTTCTAGAGAAAATTTCTATGAAATTTCCAAAGAAAATCTGCTTCAACCAAACCACAACCAAAACTTGGATCCCCACCCGGCGCAACCCTTGTGGTTGTGCGTGGGGATGACGATTTTCTACAAAAAATTTCTGCGAAATTTTTTAAGAAAATCTGCTTCAACCAAACCACAACCAAAACTTGGATCCCCACCCGGCGCAACCCTTGTGGTTGTGCGTGGGGATGACGATTTTCTACAAAAAATTTCTGCGAAATTTTTTAAGAAAATCTGCTTCAACCAAACCACAACCAAAACTTGGATCCCCACCTGCGTGGGGATGACGATTTTCTACAAAAAATTTCTGCGAAATTTTTTAAGAAAATCTGTCACTTGTTAACGGGGGATTCCGGATCCATCAGCAATGCGACCAAATCCTTGATTTGGGTTTCGGTCAAAACTTTGTTGTGCCCAAAACGCGGCATGTTCGAGCACGCGGCGTAGGCCTGTGAGTTGTAGATTTTGCCGTAGGCGTACTTGGCAATATCCGGCGAGTAGCCACGAAGCTTGCCGAATTGATACAAGCTAGAGCCGATGGTGCCGTAGGACAATTCCTGCGGCGCAAGCTTATGGCAGGCGTAGCAATTCGCACCGCTCGGGTTGGCCGGGTTATCGGTAAACTGCATGCCGACGCCGGACTGCGCGATGCGCTCACCGGCTTTCCAGTCGCCAAGGTATTTGCCATCAGCAGGGAACGGGATCGTCTTTACGTTCTCGGCCTCAATCTCTGCCGCAAGTTTTCGTGGGATCGGCGTGGTCGTGTACTTGGTGCACAGTTCCATTGCCTTATCTTGATTGAGCCGGTCAAGCTTGGCTTGCCCGCGCTCTTTGAACGACGCCTTCATCACTTGCGTGGCGCGGTCTGGCGCGGGTGCCTTGGTTTGTGCCTGAGCACTGGTCGCGGCGACCAGCGCGAGAGTTGCCATCAAATAAGTTGTTTTCATTTCAGTCTCCTAATTTTTTTCAGAAATCCGTCGAGAGCGAAGGTCAGGCAAGGCGGCAAGTTGTGAGAACACCGGAATGTATTAGAAATACATGAGGATTTCGAGCAATTTGCCAACGCTGCATCACCGAGCGCAACAGGATTTCCATTAGCGCTTGATTGCGGGTGCGTTAAAGATGCCCCCATTCGCATTGCGAGCGAGGTAAGTGGTCAAGGCCACCGAACCTTCGGAGGTGAAATCAAGTTCTGGAAAGCGCTGCTGGCGGAAACAATCAAACAATCGCCATTGGAACGAACGCAACTCGCCCTGGCTTACCCGATACGCCGGCCACGATGTGTAAGCGCGCTGGGCGGGCTCTTGTTTGGTCAGATTCGGCAAGTCTTGCAGGCGAATACGGATATTGTCCTGCGCATGGCATGTTGCACATGAAAAGTCATGTGGGCCGCCGCGGTGGAAGAACATTTTTTTGCCGATGGCGTAGGCTTCTTTTTCCTTGGGATGACTCAGCGAAACGTTCATCTTTGCACCACGCGAGTTGGCGGTGGCGTAGGCCACCAGCGCCTCCATATTGGATTTGTTTTCAGGCGAACCAAACGGGGCGCGTTTGGCTTGATCGTAGCTGAAGCCCTGCAGCATCACCATACAAGTCACCAATCGCGACTCAAGGTCCTGCACGCGGTCGGTATCTTCAAAGTAGCGCGGCAGCTTGGCGTACGCACCTTTCACCACCCCCTCACCGAGGCCGAGATCACATTTTTCGAGCGATGCATTCTTCGGGCCACGCTTCTGCTTCCAAAGCTCTTCACCGCGCACCTCCCATAAATCTGCCGGGTTACCGTCGGCCAGCGCCTCACGGTATTTTTCGATCTCGCGTACGGTCGGGTCGGTACTTTTTGCCGGTGCCGGTGCCGGCGCTGCCTTTGCTGTAGCGGCTGGCTTACCGGCTGCTTTCGGCGCAGGCGCTTGCGCACCAACCGCGCCGGCCACGATGAGACCAAAGGTAGCTGCCGCTGCCAGCCATTTCGCGGCAGTGGGTGTAGTAGTTCGATACATATGTTCCTCCCAGTATTAGATTTTGCGGCGCGACAAACTGCGGATGCGACCCGCGCTTTGATGGCGCATAAAAATATATTGCTGCAACATCAAGGCTTCAGATACACATATCCTTCTCTTGCCTGCAAACGCGCAACCTCGGCGACACCGCTCGGCACCAAACGGGCTTCCTCAATGACACGCTTCGGGTCGATGTTGCGCCGTTCGAGCGTGAGACGGCAAACCCGAAAATCGACGCCACGTTTCACCAACTCCTGAACATTTGACACGTAGTCATTGCCGTTCTTATCTTTCGCGCCATCCAGCAAGAAATCAATCCCGTTAGCGTGTGTCACTACGGAGATCTTCGCCGTGGGATCAGCCGACAGATGGTTGCGAATATTACGCAACGCATTGGTTGCTTGATCACCGCCTTCACTGACGTGGTAAATCACCTTGATGGGTGCTATTGCAACATTGGCCACGTTGGCCGCCTTGGCCGCCTTGGCCGCGTCTTTGGTGGTGTCGTTCCCCACCACAACCGCACAGCCTGACGCTGCGATGGTTGCAGCGGCAAGCCCGATAGCGGCCACGCGATTGGCGCGCATTACGAAATCACGGCTTCGTCAGTTCGCTTGTCACCTTTGTTGTCGGTCCAAGTGACGATGACTTTGTCACCCGCCTTGGCACCGCTAAAGCGGAAGGATAGGAACGGGTTCTTCGACACCGCCGGGCCCCACTGCGCCGACAGCACCGTCTTACCGTTACAAGTTGCGGTAACACTTTGGATATACCAGGCTGGAACGATTTTGCCAGCCGCGTCACGACGCTGACCGGTTTCCATTTCGTGTGCCATCAAGACACGTACATCAACCATACTGCCCGCCATCTGGGCGCGAATTCTCATCGGATCTGCCATGAATTTCTCCTAATTCCTACGTATCGTTTTTTTCGCTGTGTGGGCGATCGTTGCAAAACTAGAAGCAAGTATTTCGATGTCAGGCAAGGCGCGCTCCTGCGAGCTGAACCTTAACTTGACCGAACTCCCCACCTCGCCGCCTGCATGCGGCTCGGATTCGTGAGGCATTCGGCATGAAGAAGTTCATGCCTCATGTCCACACTCATCCACCACATCCACCCAGAGTTACCTTGATTTCCTTCGTCGCGTAATAGAACTTCCCTTCCGCCTTCACCACTGCGTGAACGTTGGAAGTCTGTCCCATCTTCACCCGCGTCGATACCGTTGCTTCGGTGCCATCGGGGATCGTGAAAGACGCTGAGAGCGAATTCGGATTCTTCTCGACCAAAATCGCAATCATTTCGGTCTTGGGAATCTTGCTCTGCACGCCGACCGGGACCACCGCGCCGTTTTCCGCGATATCCGGCGCATTCACAAACGTGATGTCCTTGGATTCAGTTGCGGCTGTGCCGCCTAAGGCCTTCACCGTGTCGTTAAGATTTTTGGCCTCAAACGCATTCTTGTTCCACTCCTGCGCTGCGGCATCACCAGACTTTAGAAGGCCGACGCTGATCATCAGTGCCATCACGGTGGTGCCGCCGCTCGCTTTTAGTACTTCACGTCTATTCATGTTCACTCCTTTGCAATCTTAAAAATCCATCTACTCACTGAGGCAAGTCTATGAATATACAAGACTTCCCACGCGGCCTCGCCCCAGAATGTTTGCTTCAAATCAATACCAATAATGCATAACGCTCATTTGCCGCTCATGTGCCGCTCATTTACCACCCTGCAAACTCCATTCCACCAGCATTTTTATGTCCGCGTCCGACATGTCTAGATGTGGTGGCATGGGGATGACCCCCCACACGCCCGACCCGCCCTTCTTCACTTTGTCCATCAATTTGGCAACAGCCAAGCTGTCACCGGCATATTTTTTAGCGATATCGGCATAACTCGGGCCGACCAGTTTTCGGTTGGCAACGTGGCAGGCCACGCAAGTGCTTTTGCGCGCCAATTCTGCAGCCGTCACCGCCTTCACCGGGGCGGGCGCAGCCATCGGCACCTCGCGAGTGGACGCCATTGCCGGCGGCGGCGGTTTGGTAGTGTCGGCTCCGCGCACCGCACCAACAAGTCGGTTTTGCTCGGCGATGTTGCCGTGCGCGTTGCGCGCATGATCGGGCATCGTTGAGGAAAGGGTAACTTCCGTGGCGCAGTTGACCATGCACGCGACATTCGTCACATCGCCTTTGCCTCGAATGTCCCACATCGGCATAAAGGTGACCAGCCCATTGCGATTGGGTAAGCGCGACTGCACCTCGGCGATGTTTTTGTCCGAGAGTACAAAATCAGACGGAACAATATCGCCCAGATTTAGAATGTACGCCGTCACGGCGTAAACCTCGTCCGTCGTCAGCGATTTCGGCGCATTCCAAGGCATGGCGCGATTGATGTAATCCCATAAGGACGACATCTGCGAGAGTTTCATTAAGGTACTGCGCTGCGGGAAATCTGGCCGCTTTAGACTGGCGACTCGTCCGGTCTCCATGTCCTTCTTGTTGGTTCCGCCTGCGATCGGCGTGAAGACCTCGTTAGATTCGCCGAACGTACCGTGACAGGACTCACACTTCGCCTCCCAGATTTGTTGGCCAGTTTGCACCGAACCGGAACCGGGCGGAAGCCCCTTGAAGTCTGGCCGAACGTCAATATCCCACGCCTTGATTTCTGCCGGTGTTGCCGCCCGACCAATGCCGGGGTACTTCTGTTGCGCGAATGCGCTTGTGCCGACCAGCAATGCGGCGGCGACCAAGGATAACTTGACGAGACTAATCACGACGCACCTAACCCACATGAACGTTAGAGACTTCGCCATTGGTATCCAACTTCCAGCTCTGAATGGCGTTGTTGTGATAGATGGATCGCGTCCCCCGCACTTGCCGCAGTTGGCGCATCTGCGGCTGCACGTAGCCGGTTTCGTCGATCGCACGGCTTTGCAAAATCGCCGGGCTGCCGTCCCAGTTGAATCCGATACTGAATCGTGTCAGACATTTTGAGAGAACCGGGCTGTCTAACTTGGCCGTCCGCCAGTTGCGGCCACCGTCGAAAGAAACATCGACACGTTTAACCTTGCCGCGACCCGACCAGGCCAGCCCACTGACGTTGTAAAAGCCCTTGTCCATTAGTGTTTGGCCGCCTGACGGTGTGGTGATGACACTCTTGCACTCTTGAATACTGGTGTACTGCCGATGAGTGCCATCGGGCATCAAGTCGATGTAGTGCACGGTTTCGTCTTTGGTGGCGTAGGGTTTATCGCCGACTTCCAAACGACGCAACCATTTCACCCAGCTCACGCCTTGAATGCCCGGTGCCACCAGCCGCAGCGGGTAGCCGTTCTCAGGTCGCAACATCTCGCCGTTCATGGCATACGCCACAAAACAATCATCCAGCGCGCGCTCAATCGAGATACTGCGCGTCATGCTTGAGCCGTCCGCCCCCTCGGCCAGAAGGTACTTCCCTTTCAACTTGTCGTAGCCGCAGTCCTCCAGTAGAACCGACAGCGGTACACCGGTGAACTCACAACAACTCAGCATGCCGTGGGTGTATTGCACGGTTGGCACCGCGACATTGCCCCACTCCATGCCGGTATTCGCACCACATTCGATGAAGTGCATACGCGAGACCGACGGCAGACGCATCAGATCGTCCATGGTATAGACCTTGGCATTTTTCACCAAGCCGTTAACCATGAAACGATGCTTGGTGGGATCGATGTCCCACCAGCCTTGGTGGTGTCGCTCAAAATGCAGACCACTCGGCGTGATGATTCCAAACAATCCTTGCAGCGGACAAAACGACACCGAGGACGCGGAGACACGCGTAAGGCCGGGGCTCTCACGACGTTGTAGATTCTTTTCATATTTAGACGGCATGCCGTAGGGTGTGGCGGCAACCGGTTGGCCCAAGCCCTTGGTGTGTTCGGGCAACTCAAGAATGTTCGGGTCGCCAAGCAATGGCGTCTGTGCGGCGGCACCGCTTGCAACGACCGCACCCGCGCCAGTCAAGGCACCGGCGAAGGCCCCGCGTAGAAAGTCACGGCGTCCGCGTTGAACGTCGGCAATCATTTCCGGCGACAGAAAATTTTCCGGTGCCTTGGTGATACGCCCGCTGCTTGGTTGCTCTGCCATATTGCTGGTTCCGATTAGTCCATACCATCGCTAGGGCGTGGTGGGTTTGGTGATATTAGGGTTGACTAATATTAGACTAATCTAATGCAAAGTCACGCTGCGGCGCAACATTGCAGCAAATGCGCTAGAGTGCGCCATGGCTACCACAAAAAAAATAATCGATATATCCGCACCACGACGCACCGTCAAGCGAGCTGCCGCCGGTCGTGCGGAGGCCAATGCCAATGCCAATGCCAACGCCGATATTTTTGACCTGATTGGCAAGTCGCAAAACATTGAAGAAGCGGCGGTTGCCATGCAGGCGATGTCCCACCCGCTGCGGATCAAGGTGCTATGCCTGTTGTCGTCCGGCGAAATTTCAGTGCAGGAAATTGTGGAGGCAGTCGGCACCACCCAGGGCAACGTTTCGCAGCACTTGGCGATTCTGAAAGCAAGCGGCATGGTCGCCAGTCGAAGTGAAGGCAAGAAGATGCTTTACCGCATCGAAGATCCTCGCATCGTCAAACTCATCTCACTGACCCGGGAGATGTTCTGCTCAATTTAGAAACTCGTTTATCGACCGGCGTTTTCAGGCAATTTTGCCTGAAGAACGCCGTCTAGCAAGGAGTTTTCCTTTACGTAACGGCGTGCGCCCGCAGCTCTGCGAGATCCACCACTTCTAGCGCACGCTCGTGTGTCGACTCCAGCACCACCTTCGGCGCTTTGCCGACCACAAACGCTTCCTCCCAGCGCGATACGCACACACACCATTTGTCGCCCGCTTTAAGCCCAGGAAAGCCGTACTCAGGGCTTGGCGTGGAGAGGTCATTCCCCTGCGCTTTCGAAAATGCCAAAAACTCATCGGTCATGATCGCGCAGACGGTATGCGAGCCGTGATCTTGGTCGATGGTGTGACAGAAACCGTCACGAAAGTAGCCTGTCATCGGATCAAAACAGCATGGCTTCAGCGCATCGCCCAATACGTTTCGTGCTTTCGATTGCTTTGTCATTTGACCTCCCATCGTTGCCGCGCATCGTCATCCGTCGCTCGCGCGTCAACCCATTTCGCACCATCTTGCGTCACTTCTTTTTTCCAGAACGGTGCATCAGTTTTCAAAAAATCCATGATGAACTCACACGCCTCAAACGCATGCCCGCGATGGCGTGAGGCCACCAGCACCAGTACGATTTGATCTCGCGGCGCAAGCTCGCCGACTCGGTGAATGACGGTTGCGTCGATGACATTCCAACGTCGCGCCGCATCGTCAACAATTTTCTTCAGCGCGGTTTCGGTCATGCTAGGATAATGTTCGAGCGTCATCGTCGAGATATCGCGACCGTCATTGATATCCCGCACCACGCCGACAAAAGAGGTAATCGCACCCACGTCGCGGTGGCGGGCACGAACCAATGCTTGTTCGGCAGAAAGGTCAAAATCGTCGTGCTGGACGCGAATGGTGAACACCGCAGCGACCTACCCGCCCGTGACCGGCGGGAAGATGGCGACTTCGTCACCGGCTTTCAGCGGCTCGCTTAACCCGACCAGCTCTTGATTGACCGCCACCCGCCAGCGCCGATGAGAGGCCAGCGCTTCGGCATACGGCCCGGCTCTTGATCGAAGTCGCTCAACTAACCCGGCAACGGTTGCCGGCGTTGGCAATGCGACGGCTTCAGCATCCTTGCCGATTGCCTCGCGAATACTGGCGAAGTACAAGACGTTGAGCATACCAGCCCCCTACTCCGCCATCTGCAGGCCCAGGTGTTGGATGATAAACGTCGCCACTGCCTCGGCGTCTTCGAGGCCGAATTGCGGCAGAGCCGTCGCCAGTTTTTCATCGGTCGCAATCGCCACGACGTGCTGGTCGCTTGGAAACAGGAGCGGTACGCCAGCGAGTTTGCGATGCACTTCCACCTTCGGGATCGCGTGGTGTTTCCAGCCTTCAACGATCACCACGTCACACGGCGAAAAATGCGCCAGTTGCTCTTCAAGGGTCGGCTCCGTGTCACCACGCAGCTCGTGCATCAACGCCCAGCGGTTACTCGATGACACCATCACTTCAGTTGCACCCGCCATACGGTGGCGATGTGAATCCTTTCCCGGCACGTCAACATCAAATTCATGATGGGCGTGTTTGATGAGCGATACACGAAAACCTTCCATCACGAGGCAGGGAATCACTTTTTCGATCAGCGTGGTCTTACCGCTACCTGAATAGCCTGCGATGGCAATGAGCTTCATGAGCGCTTTACTTGACGGACATGTCAAATACGTTGGCGATGAACGACAGAATGTCCGCACGCTCTTCAATAACCTTTGACGTTGGTTTGCCCGCGCCATGACCGGCACTGGTCTCGATCCGAATCAACTTTGGTGCGCTACCGGTGTCTGCCGCTTGCAGAGTCGCCGCGTACTTAAAGCTATGCGCCGGTACAACCCGGTCGTCGTGGTCAGCGGTGGTGATCAGGATCGGCGGGAAATTTACACCGGGGCGGATGTTATGAATCGGTGAATAAGCGGACAACCATTTGAAGTCTTCAGCTTGATCAGACGTGCCGTAGTCTGAGACCCACGCCCAACCGATCGTGAATTTATGGAAGCGCAACATATCCATCACCCCGACTTGCGGAATCGCTGCGCCAAACAGACCGGGACGCTGATTGACCACTGCACCGATCAGCAAGCCACCGTTGGAGCCGCCATTAATCGCCAAACGGTTGGGCCGCGTGTACTTGTTGGCCACGAGCCATTCACCCGCCGCAATGAAATCATCGAACACATTCTGCTTTTTGCCTTTGGTGCCGGCGTCATGCCAAGCCGCACCGTATTCCCCACCGCCACGGATGGATGCTGAGACGTAAACACCCCCCATCTTCATCCAAGTTGAAGCGGTGACGCTATAAGTCGGCGTTTCTGACACGTTAAAGCCGCCATAGCCATACAACAACGTCGGATTACCGCCATCGAGTTTGAGGCCTTTGCGGTGGGCGATGAATACTGGAAAGCGTGTACCGTCTTTGCTCGTCACAAACTCACGTTTGGTTTCGTACTGAGTTGGGTCAAACGCGGTCTGTGGGCGCTTGAACAGAGTCGACTTTCCGGTGGACAGGTCATACCGATAGATCTCGGTCGGATTGATCAAACTCGTATACGAATAGAAGGTTTCTTTGTCATTGAATTTACCGCCGAAGCCTTCCGCCGAGCCCACTCCCGGCAATGACACACGACTGAGTTTTTTGCCGTCCAGCCCATACACCATGACTGCGGTTGCTGCGTCTTGCAAGTATTGCGCAAGAATTTTTCCACCGACCACGTCGGCGCCTGTCAAGGTGTCTTTGGTTTCGGCGACCACCGTTTTCCAGTCGGCACGTTCGCCTTTGGTGAGATCAATCGCCACCACACGCCCACGCGGCGCATCAAGATCCGTCTTTACCCAAAGTGTGTTGCCGTTAGCGCCGATGGGCGTGAATTCAGCGTCAAAATCGAGGGTGATGGTTTTGAGCACACTTGCCGGGGCGGCCGGCACAGCACCGTTCTTCAACGGCATGACGAGAAGACCGTTCTTGCGGCCTGACCCTTTCCAGACATAGATGATCAGGTTTTTTCCATCATCTGTGACGGAAGCGCCGAAGCCCCACTCCTTCTCGGCAGGATTCTCATAGACCAACTGATCAGCCGACTGCGGGGTGCCGATGCGGTGGTAATACAACTTCTGAAAAAAATTGCTGCCGGTCAGTGCCGCGCCTTCCTTCGGTGCGTCGTAACGTGAATAAAAGTAACCTTTGCCGTCCGGTGTCCACTCGGCGCTGGAGAACTTCACCCATTCTGTTTTATCTGCAAGGTCGTTGCCCGTATCCAGGTCACGGACCTGCCACACTTGCCAATCCGAACCGGCCACGGCTTTGCCATACGCCAAGTGGCGGCCGTCACGACTCACCTTCAGACCAGTGAGAGCGACCGTACCATCGGCCGCAGACTGGTTTGGGTCAATTGCGACCACTGGCTTGTCGGTCAACGACTTGGCCATGTAGATCACTGACTGCTGCTGCAGGCCATCGTTACGCGACCAAAAATAGCGGCCACCTTCTTTGGATGGCAGGCCATACCGTTCGAAGTTGTAAAGCTCGGTGTAAATCTTGCGTACCGGCAAGCGCTGCGGCATCGCTTCGAGAAACTTATCCGTTACGGCGTTCTGCGCTTTCACCCAAGCCTTGGTCTCAGCGCTATTGTCGTCTTCAAGCCAGCGATACGGATCAGCGACAACCGTGCCGTGGTAGGTGTCGACCTGGTCAGTCTTCCGCGTTTCAGGATACTTGAGCGGCTGCGCCGGCGATTGCGCGTTTGCAACGGTAAGCAAAACCATCGTCGAAAGCGTGGCGGCAATCGTGCGTCGGACAGAAAAATTCGGTGACATGGTTCTACCTTATTTGGCGGTCAAGGATGGGATAGGGATAGGGATAGGGATAGGAACAGGAATATGGCTAGGCACGGCTGCCGGGGCTATGTCCGTGCCCGCAGGGATGGCCACACCGCTCGGCGCAGGGATTGTATCGAATTCGGCGCGTTCAATTTTTTGAAAGCGTTCGCTGATTTTTTTGCTGGAGATGTGCACCTGCTCCACGTCTTTGTAGGCTTGACCGATGTGTTTGGAGAGGTCATCCATGCGCGACTGAAAGCGTCCGAAATCCGCTCCCAACTTACCGAGCTGGTCTTGAATGATGTGCACTTGTTCGCGTGTCTCAACATCCTTCAACACCACCCGAGCGGTGTTAAGCACCGCCATCAGCGTCGTTGGTGACACCAGCCACACGCGACGCGTTGCCGCGTAGTCAACCAAGTCGCGATGATTGCCGTGAATTTCCGCAAACACCGCCTCGGCGGGGATAAACATCACGGCGCCTTCGCCGGTCTCACCAAAAACAATGTATTTGCCGGCAATGTCATCGATGTGTTTTTTGACACTTGCCTTAAACACGGCGGGTGAAACACGCTCCGCCCCCTCGGCAAACATACGCTCGTAACTTTCCAATGGAAACTTGGAATCCACGGCAATCATGCCGGTCGGCTCGGGCAGCTTCAGCACACAGTCAGCGCGCACCTTGCCGCTCGCAAACGTGTACTGAAATTCGTACACCGACTCGGGCAAGGCATTTTTAATGATGTCTTCCAACTGGCGCTCACCCAAGGCACCACGCGATCGTTTGTCGCCCAAGAGCTGCTGCAACGAGACAACATTGGTCGTGAGGCCGTCAATTTTCTTTTGCGCTTCGTCAATCGTGGCAAGGCGTGTCATCACGCTGACAAAGGTTTCGTTGGTTTTCTTGAAGCCCTCGTCGAGGCGCTCGGTGACTTTGCCGGAGATTTCAGCTAATCGCGTGTCGTTAGACTTCGCCAACAAATCCACACGCTCGGCAAGCTGCTGGGTGAGCAGTCGCATCGTGCTTTGCATATGCTCAGTCTGCGCCCGTGATTGCTCGGCGAGCTTCTCAAGTGTTGTTGCCAGCATTTCAGTCTTCAGCGCGTCCTGTTTCTGTGTCAGCGTCTGCGTCAGCGTTGCGAGTCCTTGTGACTGCTCGAGTTGTAGCTTGGCTACCGCTTCGCGAGTGGTCGTCAGCTCTTGCGCGACTGCGGTACGCAGTCTTTCACCGGCATCGAGTTGGCTGGTAGCGATTCGTTCACCTTGTTTGGCGAGACTGTCGGCCATGTCCGTCAACATCTCGCGGTGCCGCACGGATTGCTCGTTTGTTTGCTGCACGGCAAGCTGGGCTGGCAACGCATCGACTGCCGCCTGGGCACGACCGGATTTGGCGAGCAACGTCACCACCAACACCAGCAGCGCCGCGACGGCGACGAGCACAATCCACAACATGACATCAATCGGCAAAATTTATCCTAGAGAGAAGAAAACACAACAAAAAAAACGGGCTGTACAGACGGGAAAGATATTCCGCATCCACACAACCCGATTTTAGCCCTGCAAACTGCCGGGGGCGTTTTAACGAAAAAAACGACTAAGCGGCTTCCCTGGACGCCTTTTTGCGCTCATGCTCGAGCAGAAAGCGTTTGCGGATACGGATGGTCTTCGGTGTGATTTCGACCAACTCGTCGTCCTCAATCATTTCGATCGCGGATTCCAGCGTGATTTGGATTGGCGGAACCAGTGCCACCGCTTCATCCGTGCCGGATGAGCGCACGTTGGTGAGCTGCTTACCCTTGATTGGGTTTACGACGAGATCGTTGTCGCGGCTATGCAAGCCGATAACCATGCCTTCGTACAAACGATCACCCGGCGAGACAATCATACGGCCACGGTCTTGCAACTTCCACAACGCATAGGCGACGGCATCACCTTTTTCCGCCGAGATCAAAACCCCGTTGCGGCGACCGGCAATATCGCCGCGTACCGGTGCGTATTCGTCAAACACATTGCTCTTTAAGCCGGTGCCGCGCGTCATGTTCATGAAATCGGTTTGGAAGCCGATCAAGCCACGGGCGGGAATGCGGTAATCCAAGCGTACACGCCCACGACCGTCCGGTACCATGTCAACGAGGTCACCTTTGCGCACACCGAGCGCTTCCATCACCACACCTTGATGAGTATCCTCGACGTCCACCGTCAGCATTTCAATCGGTTCGCACTTGACGCCGTCAATCATCTTGTAGACCACCGTCGGTTTGCCCACCGCCAGTTCAAAACCTTCGCGGCGCATGTTCTCCAGCAAAATTGTCAGGTGCAATTCGCCACGACCAGAGACACGGAACACGTCGGTATCTTCGGTCTCTTCCACCTTCAAGGCGACGTTGACCAACAACTCTTTATCCAAGCGCTCGCGAATCTGGCGGCTGGTGACAAACTTCCCTTCTTGGCCTGCGAGTGGCGACGAATTCACCATGAAGTTCATCGTCAACGTTGGCTCATCCACGCCCATCGTTGGCAGTGCTTCCGGCTTTTCAACATCGGCAATGGTGCAACCGATGGCCAAATCTTCAATCCCGGTGATCAAGACAATTTCGCCAGCTTCGGCAACTTCCAGAGGCACTTTGTTTAGCCCCTGAAAGCCTTGCACTTGGTTGACACGAACCTTCTTGCGGGTGCCGTTCTCGCCGCCGACCATCAGCATCACGTCTTGTGCGCCTTTGATCTTGCCGCGACGGACACGACCGATACCAATCCGACCGACGTAGGTCGAATAATCGAGCGCCGAAATTTGTAACTGTAAAGGCTCATCCGGGTTACCCGCCGGCTCAGGAACGTACTTCAGCACCGCCTCGAACAGTGCGCGCATGTCGTTCGGTTTTTGCGCGAGATCCATCGTTGCCCAACCGTTCAAGGCAGAAGCGTAGACGACCGGAAAATCCAATTGCGCTTCGGTAGCCCCGAGTTTGTCCATCAAATCAAATGTGTGGTTTACCACCCAATCCGGACGCGCACCGTCGCGGTCAATCTTGTTGACCACCACAATCGGCTTCAAACCCAGCGCCAGCGCTTTTTTGGTCACAAAGCGAGTTTGTGGCATCGGGCCTTCCACCGCGTCAACCAGCAACAATACGCCGTCCACCATCGATAACACACGTTCTACTTCGCCGCCGAAGTCGGCGTGTCCCGGCGTATCCACGATATTGATGTGCACCCCCTCGAAGTCAATCGCCGTATTCTTCGCAAGAATGGTAATCCCGCGTTCTTTTTCGAGGTCGTTGGAATCCATCACGCGCTCGGCGATGTGCTGATGCGCGGCAAAAGTACCTGCCTGATGAAGGAGCTTATCGACCAGCGTGGTTTTGCCGTGGTCAACGTGGGCGATGATAGCGATGTTGCGTAGTGCGCGAGGCATGGTGAAGTCCCGAGGTCTAGCGATTGTTTAATCCGCGATTTTAGCATTGTGCAGCGCAAAAAATCATGTTAAATCACGGGCTTAGCCGTCTTTATTTCGCATCCAGTCGGCCGTATTGGCAAACGAGGCTTCGAGCTGCGTCCGCATTTCAGGCGGAATCCCTACCACTTCCATTGCCTGTGTCATACACGTCATCCACTGGTCACGTTCTGCCTCGCCAATGGCAAACGGCAGGTGCCGTGCGCGCAATCGCGGGTGGCCAAATTCGGCAGTGTAAAGCGGCGGGCCGCCCAGCCAGCCGGTAAGGAACATATACAACTTTTCCCGGGAGGTTGCGAGCGACGGCGGATGCAGCTTACGAATGCCGAAGAAATCTGGGTCTTCATCCATCTGGTCGTAAAAGGTATCGACCAGTTTTCGGACCACCGCTTCGCCACCCACGATGGCGTAAGGCGTCCGTTCCGGATTCGGCGTTTCTGTATCGGCGTCTGTCATCGCCTCATTTTATGGGAGACCCCTCCTCTATAATTTCGACCAAATGAAAAAACATTTAGCACTTAAAGTTGACGTTGATACCTTGAAAGGCACGCGCGGCGGCGTCCCACAACTCATCGCCTTGTTCAAGAAGTACCACGTTGGCGCGACGTTTTTGTTTAGCCTAGGCCCCGACCACACCGGGCGCGCGATCAAACGTGTGTTCCGCAAGGGCTTCTTTTCAAAGGTGAAAAGGACGTCGGTCATCTCGCATTACGGCTTCCCCACCCTGCTATACGGCACCGTACTGCCGGGGCCTGACATTGGTAATCACTGCGCCGACATCATGCGCAAGACTAAGGATGAAGGCTTCGAAGTCGGCATCCATTGCTGGGACCATGTCCGTTGGCAAGACGGCATTCAGAAGGCGTCAGCCGAGTGGACACGGCACGAAATGGAACGCGCACAAAACCGTTTTTGCGACATTTTCAAGACGCCCTCAAAGACGCATGGCGCGGCTGGATGGCAGATGAATAAACATGCACTCAGACTCACCCAATCCATGGGTTTTACCTATGCCTCCGACGGGCGCGCCCTGCCCGGCACCGGGGTTCCGCACTATCCCGTGGTGAATGCCGAGATCATCGACTGCCCGCAACTACCCACCACCTTGCCAACGCTCGATGAGTTGATCGGGCTCAACGGCACCACTGAGGCGAACGTCCATGAAACACTGCTCAGTCTCACCCGCGCCGACACACCGCCGATGGCCACTGTCTTAGGGCTAAGCCACACGCCACATGTGTTTACGATGCACGCCGAACTCGAGGGGATGCGCTTGCTGGCGTCGCTCGAAGCGTTGATTGTGGGCTGGCAAGCACAGGGATACACCTTGGTGGCAACCGAGGCGATTTCGGCCCAGTTGGCAAGGCAACACTTGCCGTACTTCGTGGCCGAGCAAGCTGAAATTCCCGGCCGATCCGGCACCGTCCTGCTGCAAGGCAAGGCGTTTTTGCCGGACGCCGAGCCACCTAGCCCCAATGCTTCATGAGTCGCGCTCACCCGCACCGTCGCACATTCGTCAAAAATACCGTTCATAATTTCAACAATGGCATTTCAGTCGCCCCATCGATAGGATCAACATGAGCCAAATCATTCCAGACTTTGAAGTCGCTGCCAGCGGCAACCAACGTTTTTCCTCAGCCGCATTTAAGGGGCATCCCTATGTGCTGTACTTTTACCCGAAGGATGACACACCGGGCTGCACCATCGAAGGTACCCAGTTTCGCGACTTGCATCAAGAATTCAAAAATGCTGGCTACATGATCTTCGGCGTCTCGCGCGACAGCGTGGCAAGCCATGACAAATTCAAAGCCAAAATGGGTTTTCCGTTTGACCTGCTCTCCGACAAGGACGAAGTCATGTGCAAACTCTTTGACGTGATCAAAGAGAAAAACATGTACGGCAAGAAGGTATTCGGCATTGAGCGCTCGACCTTCATCATGGGACGCCACGGCGAAATTGTGCGCGAATGGCGCGCCGTGAAAGTAGACGGCCACGCGGCCGACGTGCTCGCCGCTGTCAAGAGCATCGGCTGAACCCTACCGCTGATCCCGTCAGGGCAAGAATGCGGGGTTCTAGATTCAGCAAAAACTTGTGATAGTCTGGAGTTGACCAAGTTTGTATTTGTATACCCGCACCGACTGATCGCCCCATTGAACAGACTTCCTTTTCTGGAAAAGACCAACGCCCTGATGAGTGAGACGCTCATGAGGGCGTTTCAATTTTTAAGCCGTTGTTTTAATAGTGGATTTGCAATTGCTTCACACCTCGTGAGTTTTCCTCATACTAGCCCAAACTGAGAAAGGCCCTACTCTTGGCCCCAAAACCTGGTAACGCAAAGCGTACGCCCGCTGCCACACCTGACCGCAGCACCAAGATCTTCGTGCTTGATACCAACGTACTGATGCACGACCCAACGTCGCTGTTCCGGTTCGAGGAGCACGACGTGTATCTGCCGATGATCACGCTTGAAGAATTGGATAACAACAAGAAGGGCATGACCGAGGTTGCGCGTAATGCACGTCAAGCATCGCGCTTTCTCGACGAAATTGTCACCGGCTTAGAAGGTGATATCGATCAGGGTATCAGCCTGAAGGCGCACCGTAGGGGCGAAGCCTCCGGGCGTCTCATGCTACAGACGCGCCCGGTGTCGTTGGAGTTTCCGACGGCTCTGCCCGATAGCGGTAAGGCAGACAACCAAATCATTGCCGTCGCACTCGATCTTCAGCACCACAATCCCAAACGCAGCGTGGTACTGGTGTCCAAAGACATCAACATGCGCATCAAAGCGCGTGCGATCGGCGTTGCCGCAGAAGACTATTTCAATGACAAGGTGCTAGAAGATACCGATCTTCTGTACACCGGCATGCGCGAGCTACCCGCAGATTTTTGGGATAAACATGGTAAGGACATGGAGTCGTGGCAGGAACAGGGCCGTACCTTGTACCGTATTAAGGGCCCACTCGTCAGCGCGCTGATTCTCAATGAGTTTGTATACCAAGATGGCGATAAACCCTTCTACGCCATGGTGCAAGCGGTGGAAGGAAAGACCTGTGTCCTGCGAACGCTGAAGGACTACACCCATCAAAAGAATAACGTGTGGGGAATCGTTGCGCGTAACCGTGAGCAAAACTTCGCACTCAATGTCCTAATGGACCCGGAGGTCGACTTCGTCACCCTGCTCGGCCAAGCGGGCACCGGCAAAACGTTGATGGCCTTGGCCGCCAGCCTGATGCAAACCCTTGAATTCAAAATCTATTCGGAAATCATCATCACGCGTGTCACCGTGCCAGTGGGCGAGGATATCGGTTTTCTACCCGGAACGGAGGAAGAGAAAATGAATCCGTGGATGGGCGCATTAGAGGACAACCTTGACGTGCTCAACGCGTCTGATGAGGAGTCCGGTGATTGGGGGCGTGCGGCGACACGCGATCTCATTCGCAGCCGCATCAAGGTCAAATCGCTCAACTTCATGCGCGGCCGTACTTTCCTCAACAAATTCTTGATCATTGACGAGGCGCAGAACTTGACGCCGAAGCAGATGAAGACCTTAATCACCCGCGCCGGCCCCGGCACCAAGGTGGTGTGTTTGGGCAACATCGCGCAGATCGATACGCCCTATCTGACCGAGGGCTCGTCTGGCCTCACGTATGTTGTCGATCGATTTAAGGGCTGGGCGCATTCCGGTCACATCACGCTGCAACGAGGCGAGCGTTCACGGCTGGCCGATCACGCTGCAGAGGTTCTATGAGCATTGTTGGCTCATCTGCGGCGCGCATGATTCGAGTGACGTCTGTTGCCCCGCTTTGTGCGCTGCTGATGTGCTCGACGTTAAGCACTGCAAATGCACAAGCGCCGTTGTCCGCCGCTGACTTGGAAACGCCCGCTGCCGCAGCGGTTCGCAAACTACCGAAAGACTTCGTCAATGCGCCGCAGCCGAAACGATTTTCACTGGCCGCCAAACGCGACGAAGATAATGCCGCGAAACGCGGGATTGATGAAATCGTTGTAACTGGGCAGCGCGATCCAGAAGATGTCCTGACTAAACGCACGCCGATGGCCGCGTTCCGAGAAAAGCTGGAGCGCGACCGACCAACCACGCCGAAGGAAAAAGCCCAAATGGCCCTGTGTTTTATCGGCATCTGCGCCGCAAACTATGGCCCCGAAGGGATTCCAGTCGAAAACACAGCCTACACCCGAGGCGAAAGAGGCGCAAAAGAGACAATGCTCGAACAAAGCTTGCAATTTCGCGGCACTTACCAGTAGTTGCTGCACCGCCGCATTCGCCGCCTTTGCTGCATTCGGTTAACATGCAGGGCGATTTTTGATTTGAATCGCCCTGACGAGCCGCCCTGACGAGCCGCCCTGACGAGCTTTAACGCGCACTCGACAAAGATAACCATTTGACCTTTTCCATCTTCGAACCACCGACCATGCCATGAAAAAAGGTTTCTACACCATCATGGCGGCTCAGTTCTTTAGTTCGTTGGCTGACAACGCGCTGTTTATTGCCGCCATCGCACTCATTCAGTTGCTCGAAGGCCCCGCGTGGATGACGCCGATGGTGAAATGGGGCTTCGCCGTCTCCTACGTCGTGCTGGCCGCATTTGTTGGTGCCTTTGCTGACGCGCTCCCGAAGGGCCGCGTCATGTTCATCACCAATTCCATTAAGATCGTTGGCTGCTTTGTCATTTTCTTTTTCGACGCATTTAACTTCGTCGGCAACGCTCAGTTTTGGATCGTCTTCTACGGCTATATGATCGTTGGCATCGGCGCGGCGATGTATTCACCGGCGAAGTACGGCATCCTCACCGAATTGCTGCCACCGGACCAACTGGTCAAAGGCAACGGCTGGATTGAAGGGTTGACCGTCATTTCGATCATTCTTGGAACGGTCGTCGGCGGCGCACTGATTAGCCCCAAAGTATCGGCAGCCTTGCTGTCCTACGACATTCCATTCATCAATATGGGCGTGGACACCGCGCCAGAGGCAGCGATCCTCGTCATCGCCGTGTTTTATGCCATCGCCGCAGTCTTCAACCTCAATATTCCGGACACCGGTGCGCGCTACGCGGCACAGAGCCGCAATCCCATTAAGCTCGTCACCGACTTTTGGCGCTATGTCGATACACTCTGGCGCGACAAGCTCGGCCAAATCTCGCTCGCCGTAACCACCCTATTCTGGGGGGCTGGCGCAACGCTCCAGTTAATCGTCCTCGAATGGGGCAAACAACAATTGGGGCTGAGACTCGATCAGGCGTCCATCCTCATGGGGATCACGGCAGTCGGCACTGTAGTTGGCGCGGTGATCGCCGGCAAGTTTATGACCCTCAAGACGGCGCTCAAAGTCTTGCCGTTTGGTGTGGCGATGGGGTTGTTCGTGATGGTGATGCCGTTCACCTTCGCCAAGCCTGCCGTCTACTCCGTGCTTATTTTGGTCGGCGGATTGGGCGGTTTCTTTGTCGTGCCGATGAACGCACTACTCCAACATCGCGGCCACCTACTGCTATCGGCCGGACACTCCATCGCCGTGCAGAACTTTAACGAACAGCTCAATATCCTACTGATGGTTGCCGCCTACTCGGTGATGCTCTCGTTCAACTGGCATATCAATACGGTGATTGTCATCTTCGGCTCGGTAGTCGCAGTGCTGATGGTCGCGATCATGTACTGGAACCGGGTGAACCACCAGCGCAATCCCAAGCTGGACGACATCATTGGGATTGAAAAACACTAGTATCGACGGGCATCTTCAAGGCTTTTTGCCCCGCGATGGCCGTCTTTATTGGTCTTTCGCCTGCACGCTAACGCCCTCCGCAAATTTGCGTCAGCCCCGCTAGTTATTAGGCTGTCATTCCGAACGCATGTGAGGAATCTCATCCGGCGGATATACGAAATGCGGCTTCTTGCACCGTCGCAGCTAATCCAGCGGATGAGATTCCTCGTCGCGCAAAATGCGCGCTCTGTCGGAATGACAGCAGTGAGGAAGCATTCGTCAGTTTAGTTGCATACCCGACGCCATCCCCCTACGCCGCCGCGCGAATCCGAATCTCATGTGTCACTTCACCACTGCGGAACTTCGCCAGCAACTCCGTCCAGCGTGTTTTGGCATCAACCGTCAGCCCCACTAATTATTAGGCTGTCATTCCGAACGCATGTGAGGAATCTCATCCGGCGGATATACGAAATGCGGCTTCTTGCACCGTCGCAGCTAATCCAGCGGATGAGATTCCTCGTCGCGCAAAATGCGCGCTCTGTCGGAATGACAGCAGTGAGGAAGCATTCGTCAGTTTAGTTGCATACCCGACGCCATCCCCCTACGCCGCCGCGCGAATCCGAATCTCATGTGTCACTTCACCACTGCGGAACTTCGCCAGCAACTCCGTCCAGCGTGTTTTGGCATCAACCGTCAGCCCCACTAATTATTAGGCTGTCATTCCGAACGCATGTGAGGAATCTCATCCGGCGGATATACGAAATGCGGCTTCTTGCACCGTCGCAGCTAATCCAGCGGATGAGATTCCTCGTCGCGCAAAATGCGCGCTCTGTCGGAATGACAGCAGTGAGGAAGCATTCGTCAGTTTAGTTGCATACCCGACGCCATCCCCCTACGCCGCCGCGCGAATCCGAATCTCATGTGTCACTTCACCACTGCGGAACTTCGCCAGCAACTCCGTCCAGCGTGTTTTGGCATCAACCGTCAGCCCCGCTAATTATTAGGCTGTCATTCCGAACGCATGTGAGGAATCTCATCCGGCGGATATACGAAATGCGGCTTCTTGCACCGTCGCAGCTAATCCAGCGGATGAGATTCCTCGTCGCGCAAAATGCGCGCTCTGTCGGAATGACAGCAGTGAGGAAGCATTCGTCAGTTTAGTTGCATACCCGACGCCATCCCCCTACGCCGCCGCGCGAATCCGAATCTCATGTGTCACTTCACCACTGCGGAACTTCGCCAGCAACTCCGTCCAGCGTGTTTTGGCATCAACCGTCAGCCCCGCTAATTATTAGGCTGTCATTCCGAACGCATGTGAGGAATCTCATCCGGCGGATATACGAAATGCGGCTTCTTGCACCGTCGCAGCTAATCCAGCGGATGAGATTCCTCGTCGCGCAAAATGCGCGCTCTGTCGGAATGACAGCAGTGAGGAAGCATTCGTCAGTTTAGTTGCATACCCGACGCCATCCCCCTACGCCGCCGCGCGAATCCGAATCTCATGTGTCACTTCACCACTGCGGAACTTCGCCAGCAACTCCGTCCAGCGTGTTTTGGCATCAACCGTCAGCCCCGCTAATTATTAGGCTGTCATTCCGAACGCATGTGAGGAATCTCATCCGGCGGATATACGAAATGCGGCTTCTTGCACCGTCGCAGCTAATCCAGCGGATGAGATTCCTCGTCGCGCAAAATGCGCGCTCTGTCGGAATGACAGCAGTGAGGAAGCATTCGTCAGTTTAGTTGCATACCCGACGCCATCCCCCTACGCCGCCGCGCGAATCCGAATCTCATGTGTCACTTCACCACTGCGGAACTTCGCCAGCAACTCCGTCCAGCGTGTTTTGGCATCAACCGTCAGCCCCGCTAATTATTAGGCTGTCATTCCGAACGCATGTGAGGAATCTCATCCGGCGGATATACGAAATGCGGCTTCTTGCACCGTCGCAGCTAATCCAGCGGATGAGATTCCTCGTCGCGCAAAATGCGCGCTCTGTCGGAATGACAGCAGTGAGGAAGCATTCGTCAGTTTAGTTGCATACCCGACGCCATCCCCCTACGCCGCCGCGCGAATCCGAATCTCATGTGTCACTTCACCACTGCGGAACTTCGCCAGCAACTCCGTCCAGCGTGTTTTGGCATCAACCGTCAGCCCCACTAATTATTAGGCTGTCATTCCGAACGCATGTGAGGAATCTCATCCGGCGGATATACGAAATGCGGCTTCTTGCACCGTCGCAGCTAATCCAGCGGATGAGATTCCTCGTCGCGCAAAATGCGCGCTCTGTCGGAATGACAGCAGTGAGGAAGCATTCGTCAGTTTAGTTGCATACCCGACGCCATCCCCCTACGCCGCCGCGCGAATCCGAATCTCATGTGTCACTTCACCACTGCGGAACTTCGCCAGCAACTCCGTCCAGCGCGTCTTCGCATCCAGCATATGGGCATGTTTAACGTGGCCAAATCCACGGATATGCTCGGGCACTGAAGCCAGATCCACCGCCGTCTCGTAATTCGCCGCACTCACATCACGCAGCAATTCAGCGATCAACGCTTCGTAGTCAGCAATCAACTGCCGTTCACTCTTGCGCTCTTCGGTGTAGCCAAACACATCGAGCTTGGTGCCGCGCAAACCCTTGAACTTTGCCAATACGCTGAAGGCCGTCATCATCCAGGGGCCAAACACTTTCTTGCGCGGCTCGCCGGTCGTTGGGTCAACTGCAGACATCACTGGCGGCGCAAGGTGGAAGGTGAGTTTGTAGTCGCCTTCAAATTGATCGGCGACCTTTTTCTTGAAGTTTCCACCAAGTCCCATATCCGAATACAACCGCGCCACCTCGTACTCGTCCTTGTACGCCAGTACCTTGAAGTAGTAACGCGCCACGGCGGCGCTGAGCGCTTTTTTACCGGCGAACTGTTGCGCCTCAAGGTCCGCAACACGCTTGACCAATGCCGTATAACGCGCCGCATACGCGGCGTTCTGGTAACCGGTTAAGAATACCTTGCGGCGCTCAATCATCTCCTCGACCGATTCCGACAATTTGTAGACACCGCTGATCGGCTCCACCGGAAAAGCGACTTTCTTTACCGCTGCAATGTCGACGGCAGCGCGTCTGCCCCACTCAAAGGCTTGTTTGTTCTTCTCAACCGCCGCCCCGTTTAACTCGATCGCACGAATAATTGATGCCGCGGACACTGGAATCAAGCCAATTTGGTAACCATAACCCATCAAAAATGGGTTGGTAAAAATAGCGTCCCCCATCAACGCGGTGGTGATGCTGGTGGCATCGACAAACTCGACCGTCGCCATGGTCTCGCGCAACGTCGCTTCGATCTCAGGCACGGGAATATGCAGATCCGGCTTCTTGGTGAATTCTCCGGTCGTCGATACCTCCGCGTTCACCACACCACGCGTGAGGTTGGCCTGCATCTTAGCAATCGCCTCGTCAGAGGTCGAGACGATCATGTCGCAGCCAAGTAACGCATTGGCTTCGCCCGCAGCGATGCGAACCGCAAAAATATCTTCCGGCGATTTAGCGATGCGAACGTGTGTGTAAACGCTACCGCCCTTCTGCGCCAAACCGGTCATATCGAGTACCGCGACACCTTTGTTTTCAAGGTGTGCGGCCATGCCCAACAGTGCGCCGATGGTCACCACCCCGGTGCCACCAACCCCCGTGACCAGAATGCCCCACGGTGAATCAAGCGATGGCAACACTGGCTCGGGGAGAGCCTTAAACACCGCTTGCACCACCGGCTTCTTCTTGCGTAACTGTCCACCCTCGACGGTCACAAACGAAGGACAAAAGCCCTTCACACATGAAAAATCTTTGTTGCACGAAGACTGATCGATGGCGCGTTTGCGACCGAACTCGGTCTCCACCGGCATCACCGACAGACAGTTCGATTTTTTGCCACAGTCTCCGCAACCTTCACAAACGAGGTCATTGATCACCACACGCTTTTGCGGATCGGGGAACGTACCGCGCTTGCGGCGGCGGCGTTTTTCCGCAGCACATGTTTGGTCATAGACTAAGATCGTCGTACCTTCGATTTCACGCAATTCACGCTGCACCTGATCGAGTTCATCTCGATGATGTACCGTCACACCCGGCGCGAAATTTGATGCCATCGGATACTTCTCCGGCTCGTCAGTCACCACCATGATGCGCCCCACACCTTCGGCGTGGACCTGCTGCGTAATCTGCGGCACATTGAGCGGGCCATCAACTGGCTGACCACCGGTCATGGCGACCGCGTCATTGAATAGAATCTTGTAAGTGATATTGACCTTAGCCGCGACGGAGGCGCGAATGGCCAAGAGGCCCGAGTGAAAGTACGTGCCATCACCGAGGTTTGCAAACACGTGTTTGGTTTCAGTGAATGGCGCGATGCCTGCCCACGGCACCCCCTCGCCACCCATCTGTGTGAAGGGCATGGTCTCTTCAGAACGTATCCATGTTGCCATGTAGTGGCAACCGATTCCAGCCAACGCTTTGGAACCTTCCGGCACACGGGTACTGGTGTTATGCGGGCAACCCGAGCAGAAATATGGAATACGCGCCACTTTCGAGCGTGGCCGCGCCAGTGCGGCCTCTTTATCCTCGATAAATTTGAGCCGCGCTTCGACAATTTTTGACGTGTAGAACTTCGCAATGCGTCGTGCGATCACGCGTGCGATCATCGCCGGGGTGAGCTCGCCTGCTGCAGGCAACAGCCATTCAGTGCGGTGCGTTTCCCATTCACCGTGCTCGTCGTATTTGCCGACCACACGCGGGCGAACATCATCGCGCCAATTGTAGAGCTGCTCTTTCAACTGATATTCAATCAGTTGACGTTTTTCTTCGACCACCAGAATTTCATCCAGGCCCTGCGCAAATTCACGCACAGCGGTGGGCTCCAACGGCCAAGGCATACCGACCTTCATCACTCGCAGCCCTATTTCAGCCGCATGACGTGCGTCGATACCCAAATCTTCAAGTGCCTGCATGGTATCTAGGTAACTCTTGCCGGAGGCAATGATGCCAAGTTTTGGCTCACTCGAATCAATGGTCACACGATTGAGTTTATTCACCCGCGCATAGGCAAGTGCGGCGTAAATCTTGTCGTGCTGTAACCGCAACTCTTGTTCGAGCGGTACATCTGGCCAACGAATGTGTACACCACCAGCCGAAAGGTCAATATCCTCCGGCAATACAATGCGTGGCGAATCAATATCCAGATTCACGGAAGCCGAGGCGTCTACCGTTTCAGAGATACATTTCAGCGCGACGTAACAGCCGGAGTAACGTGACATGGCAAAACCATGCAATCCCAATTCAATGATATCTGCCACGCCGGTCGGATAGAGCACTGGAATCATCGCCGCGTCAAAGGCGTGTTCTGACTGATGCGGCAGTGTGGAAGATTTGCAGGCGTGATCGTCCCCCGCAATCAGCAACACCCCGCCGTATTGGGACGAACCAGCCGCATTGGCGTGCTTAAACACGTCGCCCGAGCGGTCAACACCCGGCCCTTTGCCGTACCACATCCCAAACACGCCGTCGTACTTCGCCCCGGCGAAGAGCCCGACCTGTTGCGAACCCCAAACGGCGGTCGCCGCAAGTTCTTCATTCACACCCGGCGTAAAAAAAACGTGTTTTTCTTTGAGGAATTTTTTCGCTTTCCACAACGCTTGGTCGTATGCGCCGAGTGGTGAGCCGCGATAGCCTGAGATGAACCCCGCGGTATTGAGCCCGGCGGCGAGGTCACGCTGGCGCTGAATCATCGGCAGCCGGACCAGCGCTTGAGTACCGGTCAGATAGACGCGGCCATGATCGAGCAGGTATTTGTCGTCTAGCGTGACTACCGGATGAGCGTCAGGGTCAACAGGGACAACAGGGACAGCAGGAACAGCGGAAGGGATTACTGCGGCAGACATCGACGAACTCCTCAAATCGTATTTTCGGTGGTTTTCGTGGCGGATCGATGATGTTGGCAAAACTTTTTAGTTTGTGACCAACGCTTCGTCCACACCCGACTTTTGGGCGTGATTGTGTCACAGCCAAAACAGGCGGGCGAAGTTTACCGGATTTAGCCCTACGCTTTGCATCATGAAATGTTCAGGCTCACTCGATTCCAGCGGTGGGCACATGGCCAACAGTGAGCGCGAGTTTGCCGCCAACAACAGTTTTTGCGTCGAAGGTGACGGCATCAAGCCGGTCAACCTTTTTCGCCACGATCAAAACCGTAATAGAGCCCACATCTACCCACCTGCAGAAATTTTTTCCTAAAGTTTTCAACGACACCTCCGATATCCCTTGCGTGACAGCAGGTAAACGCCGGGTCACGTAACTCATCCAAGCAGTGCGCGCACTACAGCCAAGCAACTCAACCGACGTTGAAACCGTCGGCATTTTGATTAAGCCGCTGATGGCTGTCCGCGCGATTCAAAGGGCATCGGCCGCGATGCCCTTTGTCTTTAGTGAATGATCAAAGGGGTAGCACCTCCCCCACTCGTGCCAGTCCCAATACAAAAAGTGCAATATCGGCGGGCGTTTCAACGCATTTATGCCTGAAACTGCCCGTGAATAAACGAGTTTACAAAGCGGGGAGACTTCTAAAAACCGTCACGAGCGGGTGAAGTTGGCAGTGACGGGGTGGGCAAACGCGGGACACGTACCCCGTGTACGGCGACGAATTTGACCAACTCGGGAACTGACAGATTCGCCCGCGCAGTAGGTTTTTAGAAGTTCCCAGCGGGCGCGGCGCGGTTTTTTGAGAAATGCCCATCTGTCAAACCGTGTCAGAAAACTGAAGTCTGCCGAATTGAGGCCGTATTCCCCGCTAACTCACCGCTTTAAACCCAGTGCCCGCCGGATATTCTCTCGGCATCGAAATTTGATTTGCTTGTTTCTTCGTCGCTTTTTATCAATTCAATATTGGGAAAATAAAATGTCAGCCGTTCTTAACTCAGCCTCAGCCGCTACCAAGCCCAATACGCGCCCGACGCGACCTTCCTTGATTGGATTCTTCCAGCACCATGGCGCGTGGGCACCTGGCGTGAAATTGTTCCGCCGCATCCAATTCAAGGCCAAAGCGCTGTTGATTTTGGCCTTGCTGCTGATTCCTCTGACGATTCTGTCCATTGATAGTTGGAGCCACTACGCCGACACCATCAATGTGTTGAAGAAGGAGCGTGCTGGCGTTGAGGCAATGTCAAAGCTCGCACCAGTGATGCAGGGGGTAGTAGAAACACGCAACGCAACCCGCGCAATGCTCGGTGGCTATCGGAGCGAGTCCGACTACCAAGTTGCCAGAACCGCAACGGACCAGGCGCTTGCCCAATTTAAGACCTCCCTCGACACATCGGGTGACCCGCTAGGGCTCAAGCCATCACTAGACAAGCTCGCGAGCGATTGGACGGCGACGGCGTCCGCGCAGAACGGCGTAGACGCAAGCGGAAGAACCGTGTTTGGTGGCGTCACAAAGAGCTCGGTGGAACTACTAAACAAGCTCTCGGACGACTCCGGGCTTACGCTTGACCCCGAAATAGACTCGTTCTACATCGTGAACGCCTTCATCTTGGCGCTGCCGAAGGTTTGGGAAGACGCAGGGCAACTTTGGGGATGGGGAACATTTGCCAGCTCAAAGGGAGCGCTGGACTCTAAAAACTTGGAGAAATTCACTGTGTGGTCATCTCGCGTCGAGTCTGGTGCGGAAGATACCACTAGTTTTTTGAATCGAGCCATGACTGCTAATCCGAGCCTAAAGTCGAAGATTGACCTGAAACCTCTGACCAACCTTCAGGAGTTTCGAAAACGCGCCGAGAAGGCCGCCACTGGTGGCAGTACTGACGCAGGCGCGTTCTATGCCGATGGCAAAGCTGCGGTGTCGGCGGTTGCCGGGATGTATAAGCAAGCCCTACCTGCGCTCGATCAAATACTTGCAGATCGGTACGAACAAGCTAAAAGCAGCAGGAACATTCGCGGCGTTATCGTTTTGAGTGCCATCGTCCTCGCGGCTTATCTGTTCTACTCCTTCTTTCTGGTCATGACTGGTGGCCTGCGCGAGGTTCAGCGTCACTTGGAAGCCATGACACGGGGCGACCTAACGACGTCTCCCAAACCTTGGGGCAACGATGAAGCCGCACACCTTATGCACTCACTCAGTGATATGCAGCATTCGTTGCGGGGCATCGTGTCTCAGGTGCGCGGAACGTCGGAATCGATCGTCCAAGCATCCGGCCAAATTGCATCCGCCTCGGCTGACCTTTCATCACGCACCGAGGAGACAGCCGCAAACCTTGAGGAAAGCGCTGCGTCGGTCGAGCAAGTCGCCGCCACCGTCAAAAGCACTGCCGACAATGCGCGTCAAGCAGCGGATATTGCGTCGAGTAATACCAAAGTCGCTGAACGCGGCGGTGACGTGATTACCCAAGTCGTGACGACAATGGAAATCATCAATTCATCATCATCCAAAATTAGCGACATCATCGGCACCATCGATGGCATTGCGTTCCAAACCAATATCCTCGCGCTCAATGCCGCAGTCGAAGCGGCACGCGCAGGCGAACAAGGTCGCGGGTTCGCGGTGGTGGCGTCTGAAGTACGTTCACTTGCACAGCGCAGTGCAGGCGCGGCAAAGGAAATCAAAGTGCTCATTTCGGGCAGCGTCGAACAAGTGAGAAAAGGTGCCGAAGTGGTGCAGACGGCTGGCGATGCAATCAGCGAAATTGTGACCAGTGCCAAGCAAATGAACAGCATCATTAGCGAAATTTCGGTCGCCTCGCACGAGCAAAGCTCAGGGATTTCTCAAGTCAGTGCGTCGGTACAGGAGCTGGATCGAATGACGCAGCAAAACGCAGCACTGGTGGAAGAAACTGCGGCAGCCGCCGCAAGCCTCAACCAACAGGCAGAGGGGCTTGCACGAGAAGTTTCGCGGTTTAGATTGCCCTAACGTGAACATTTCATGGGGGCGCGTTCGAAAGTGGGAGTAGGCAGGTGAGCAGGTGAGCAGGTGAACAGGTGAGCAGGTGAGTGAGTGAGCAGGTGAACAGGTGAGCAGGTGAGTGAGTGAGTGGGTAGGCGGGCGGGTGATTTTTCGCCCGCCCGCCGCAAATGGATGAAAACCGAGCGAAAATAGCGGCTCTCTCGCCGCAACTCGCGTCCCCCACGCACACGATAATGTCAAACGAATCAAGCGCACCACACGCCACCAATTTCATCCGCAACATCATCGATGCAGATCTGGCCGCTAATGCCTACGCTGGTCGCAAATGGTGTGGCAAACCCGGCACCGCCGTAGAGCAACAGCATGCGCCCGCCGACACCGCAAAAATTCGCACACGTTTCCCGCCCGAGCCAAATGGTTATCTTCATTACGGACATGCCAAATCGATTCTGCTGAACTTCGGGCTGGCGAAAGATTACGACGGTGTATGTCATTTGCGTTTTGACGACACCAATCCTGAGAAGGAAGAACAAGAGTTTGTCGATGGCATCGTTGATGCGATACGCTGGCTCGGTGGCAACTCCGCGCCGGATAACCCAGCCGCACCGATTTATTTCGCCAGCGACTATTTCGACTGGATGTATCGCTTCGCCGAGCATTTGATTCAACACGGCGACGCGTATGTGGACTCACAGTCGGCTGAGGAAATGCGCGCCAATCGCGGCACGTTGACCGAGCCCGGCACGCCCTCGCCGTTCCGCAATCGCACCGTCGCGGAAAACTTGGCACTGTTTCGTGAGATGCGCGACGGCAAACACGCCGAAGGCTCACACGTCCTCCGCGCCAAAATTGATATGGCCTCACCTAACATCAATCTGCGCGACCCGGCGATCTATCGCATCAAACACGCCCACCATCATCGTCAGGGCGACAAATGGCACATCTATCCGATGTACGCCTATGCCCATCCGATTGAAGACGCGCTCGAAAACATCACCCATTCGCTTTGTACGCTTGAGTTTGAAGATCAGCGCCCTTGGTATGACTGGTTGCTGGCCAAACTTGCCGAGGTCGGTGAGTTGCTGCGCCCACTGCCCAAACAAATCGAATTCTCGCGACTCAATCTCACCTACATCATCACCAGTAAACGGTATTTGAAACAGTTGGTCGATCAAAAACACGTCGAAGGCTGGGATGACCCGCGCATGCCGACCATCGTTGGTGCGCGCCGTCGTGGTTTTGCGCCGGAAGGTTTCCAGTTGTTTGTAGAGCGCATCGGCGTCTCAAAATCTGATTCGTGGATCGACATGAGTGTGTTTGAAGACTGCCAGCGCGAAGTGATGAACGACTCGGCGCTTCGCCGCGTGGCGGTGTTGAATCCGCTAAAGCTCGAAATCACCAATTACGACACTGCCACTTCCGAAGTTTGTCTCGCGCCGAACCATCCGCAGCATCCTGAAACCGGCAAACGCGAAATACCGTTTTCGCGTGACCTGTGGATTGAGCGTGAGGACTTTGAAGAAACGCCGCCGAAAGGTTTCTTTCGCCTGTTCCCCGGCAACAGTGTGCGGCTGCGTTATGCGTTTGTGATCAAGTGTACCGGCTTTGAAAAAGACGCGGCAGGTAATATCACCAAAGTGCTCGCCGAATATTTGCCGGAAACCAAATCGGGTAGCGCAGGCGCAGATTCAGTAAAGGTCAAAGGCAACATTCACTGGCTGTCAGCAAAACACGCACACATGGCAAAAGTGCGGTTGTTTGATCGGCTGTTCAAGGTGCCACACCCCGGACGCGGTGACGGTGCGGATAGTTTCCTGGCCGACCTGAATCCCGATTCCAAAAAAATCATCAATGCCTATTTGGAACCCTCGCTACTGACAGCGAAGGCAGCAGACCGCTTTCAGTTTGAACGTCACGGCTATTTTGTCGCGGACCGCGTCGAATCGATTGCCGGTAAGCCGGTGTGGAATCGCGCAGTGACGTTGAAAGATAGCTGGACGGCGAAGTAGGCCATGTATTTGCCGACGCATTTTGCGGAGACCCGAGCCGAGGTGCTGCAAGATCTCATTCGCACACACCCGTTGGCGACCCTAGTTCACCTTGGAACCGACGGTTTGGCGGCGGATCATATCCCGTTGATGCTGCATCAGGCCACAGACGGGCAAATCACAATGCGTGGGCACGTTGCGCGCGCCAATCCAATCTGGTCGGCAGCCAATGGAAAGGCGGTGCTGGCCGTGTTTCAAGGGCCTCACGCCTACATCTCCCCGTCTTGGTACGCGAGTAAAGCCGAACATGGCAAGGTGGTACCAACGTGGAACTACGCCGTGGTACATGTGCATGGAGTACTCACCGCGATCGACGATTTTGCATGGTTTCACGCTCACGCGAGCGCCATGACCGAGCGTAACGAAGCGAGCGTTGGTAAGTCGTGGAAAGTCACCGACGCGCCGGATGACTACATCCGTAATACCGCAAGAGCCATTGTCGGTATCGAAATTGCTGTTGAGCGAATCGAGGGCAAGTGGAAGATGAGCCAAAACCGTTCGGCAGCAGACCGGGCCGGTGTTGCTGCCGGGTTAGCTTCCGTTCACAAGACTGGGGCGGCCTCAGCGATGTAGTCTTCCAGCGGCGGACACGAACAAACCAAATTTCGGTCGCCATAGACGTTATCGACCCGCGCCACTGGCACCCAGTATTTGTTTGCTTTCAAGCGCGGCACCGGATAAGCCGCCGCTTCACGCGTGTAGTCGTGCACCCAGTTTTCGGCCATCAGCATTTGCGCCGTGTGTGGTGCGTTTCGGAGCGGATTATCTTCGCGGTCGATGCGCCCTTCTTCCACCGCACGTATCTCGTGGCGAATCTGAATCATGGCATCACAAAAACGATCCAGCTCCTGTTTCGACTCGGACTCGGTCGGCTCGATCATCAACGTCCCCGCGACCGGAAAACTCATGGTCGGCGCATGGAAGCCAAAGTCGATCAAACGTTTGGCGATGTCTTCGTTGCTAATGCCCGTAATTTCTTTCAGCGGACGAATATCCAAAATACACTCGTGCGCCACCAAGCCTTCGTTACCCGAGTACAGCACCGGATAGTGTGGTGCTAAACGTTTCGCGACATAGTTGGCATTCAGAATGGCTACCTCCGTCGCACGACGCAAACCCGACGCGCCCATCATGGCGATGTATGCCCACGAGATCGGCAGAATCGATGCGGAACCGAACGGTGCTGCACTGACCGGACCTACTGTGTTATCGGTAGCCATCGGGTGTCCAGGCAGGAACGGCGCGAGGTGTTTGCCGACACCAATTGGGCCGACACCCGGCCCACCACCGCCGTGGGGAATACAAAACGTCTTGTGCAAATTGAGATGGGAAACATCGGAGCCAAATTTGCCCGGTTGCGCCACACCCACCAGTGCGTTTAAGTTCGCACCATCCATATAAACCTGACCACCACGATCGTGAATGATCGCGCAGATTTCTTTAATCGCGTCTTCGAATACGCCGTGGGTTGACGGGTAGGTCACCATCAATGCAGCGAGGCGATCTTTGTATTGATCCGCTTTGGCCGTCAGATCGGCCACATCAACATTGCCATGCTCATCACAGGCCGTCACCACGACCTCCATCCCGACCATCTGTGCGGAGGCGGGGTTGGTGCCGTGTGCTGAGGACGGGATCAAACAAACATCACGATGAGCTTCGCCGCGTGAGCGATGGTAGGCACGAATCGCCAACAAGCCAGCGTATTCGCCTTGTGCACCAGAGTTGGGCTGTAGCGAGACGGCATCGTAGCCGGTGATTTCACAAAGCTGAGCTTCGAGTGTTGAGGTCAATTCTTGGTAGCCGAGCGTTTGATCCAACGGCGCAAACGGATGGACACTATTAAATCCCGGCCATGTCACTGGAATCATCTCAGTGGTGGCGTTGAGCTTCATGGTGCAAGAGCCGAGCGGGATCATGGTGCGATCAAGTGCTAAGTCTTTATCCGAGAGGCTGCGGATATAACGCAGCATTTCGGTTTCCGAATGATGCATATTGAATACTGGATGCGTCAGAAACGCCGAGGTGCGTTGCAGCGTTTCTGGAATCATCGAGGTCGCCTTGATATCGGCAAACTTCGGTGCGGGCTTGCCAGCGACACTCGCAAAAATAGACAACAGTTGCTCAACATCGCCCGCGCCATGTGTCTCATCGAAGGAAACACCCACCACAGGCTGCCCCGCGAAGTCGCGCAGATTGATTTCAAGGGCAAGCGCTGCATCCAAAATTTGTTTGTGCCGCTCACCGACGCGAACGGTGATGGTATCGAATACGTGCGCGGGGATGACCTCAAAGCCGAGCTGCGCCAACCCGGCGGCAAACGTCGCCGTGAGCGTATGCGTACGGCGCGCGATCTTGGTCAAGCCACGCGGCCCGTGATACACCGCGTACATACTCGCCATCACCGCAAGCAAAACCTGGGCGGTACAAATGTTTGATGTCGCCTTCTCGCGGCGGATGTGTTGTTCGCGTGTCTGCATCGCGAGGCGCAAGGCACGGTTGCCTTGTGCATCCACCGACACGCCGACCAATCGACCCGGCATCGAACGTTTGAATGCGTCTTTACAAGCCAGATACGCCGCGTGCGGACCACCAAAACCAAACGGCACACCAAAGCGCTGGGACGTGCCGACCACAATATCGGCACCCCACTCACCCGGCGGCTTGAGCAGCGTCAGTGCAAGCAGATCGGCGCAAGCGATGAACAACGCGCCCTTGGCGTGGGCTGCGGAGGCATACGGCGCCATGTCGTGAATCTGGCCCGACGTTGACGGATATTGCACGACCACACCAAAGTAGTCGTTCTCCTCCATGAGTTTTGGTGCAAACCCAACCTTGACCTCAAGGCCCAGCGGCTCGGCGCGGGTTTTGATCAACGCGATGGTCTGCGGATGACAATCACCCGCAACGATGATGGTGTTCGACTTTGATTTGGCCGAACGCTTTGCCAAGGTCATCGCTTCCGCTGCTGCGGTGGCTTCATCCAGCAGTGATGAATTCGAAATCTCCATGCCGGTCAGATCACAAACCATGGTCTGAAAATTCAGCAACGCTTCCAACCTGCCCTGCGAAATTTCCGGTTGATACGGCGTGTAGGCGGTATACCAAGCCGGGTTCTCCAGGATGTTGCGCAGAATCACGCCCGGCGTGTAGTTGCCGTAATAACCCTGACCGATAAATGATTTGAAGACTTTATTTTTTGCCGCAATACGTTTGAGATCAGCCAGCACATCTTGCTCCGTACGGGGCTCATTGAGCGCAAGCAAACCTTGTTTGAGAATTTGTTTCGGCACGATCTTGCCGATCAGGTCATCCAGCGTTGCAGCACCAACCACCTTGAGCATCAATGCCAAGTCAGCCTCGTTCGGACCAATATGGCGGGCGTGAAATTCGCTGCCGTCGGCCAGCTCTGTGAGGGACATCAAATTCATCATGGCTCCTAATTAACCAGCGGTGGCAACCGTTTGATAGGCGGCTGCATCGAGCAGCTTGGCGAGGTCTTCTACATTGGCGGGTTTCATTTTGAAAATCCAATTGTCGTACGGCGCGCCGTTAAGTGCCTCCGGTGCGGCGTCAAGCTCGCCATTGAATTCGGTGACTTCACCGTTGACCGGCGCATAAATGTCGGATGCCGCTTTCACTGACTCGACCACGCCTGCGGTGTCACCCGCACTCAGGGTCTGCCCCACCTTGACATCGCCGACAAACACCAAATCGCCCAACATCTCTTGGGCAGGATCGGTAATGCCAATAGTGAGCGTGCCGTCGGCCTCCAAGCGGATCCATTCGTGGCTTTTGGTGTATTTGAGATTAGCTGGGATGTTCATGGGGTCTCCAGAGAAAATGAATGAAGTGGTTGCAGGATTAGGAAATGAGGGCTTTGCCGTTGCGTACAAACGGCATTTTGACGACCAGTGCCGGCATCAATTTGCCACGAATATCGACGTTAACCGTATCGCCAACCGCAACCGCGACAGGCACGCGCGCCATGGCGACCGAAAAACCAAGCGTCGGTGAGTGTGTACCGCTGGTGATTTCACCGTCACCGTGCGGGGTGACAACTTGCATGTGGGCGCGTAACACGCCTCGGTCCAGCAGTTTCAAACCGACGAAGTTGCGTTGTTTACCATTGGCCTCCAACACATCGCGGCCGATAAAGGGGCGGGGCGTTTTCAAGTCCACTGTCCATGCCAATCCGGCATCGAGCGGCGAAACAGTTTCGTCCATGTCGTTGCCATAGAGATTCATGCCAGCCTCAAGACGCAATGTATCGCGTGCGCCGAGACCGGCTGGTGCCACCCCTGCCACCTTCAGCGCAGCCCAGAACGCTGGCGCATCAGTAGCCGGCAACACAATCTCAAAGCCGTCTTCGCCGGTGTAGCCGGTGCGCGCAATCATGACATCACCTTCCACGAGTGCCGCGAAGGCGATCAGATTCTCACTTGCCGTGCGGTGTTGCGGCCATACCGACCACACCGCCTCACGCGCAGCGGGACCCTGCACCGCGATCATGCCAAGGTCACGCCGTGGCGTGATGGTTAAGTCCGGATGTGTCGCGGAGGCTTGTTGCTGCATCCACGCAACGTCCTTCTCTGCAGTACCCGCATTCACGACGATACGAAAGTGAGACTCACTCAAAAAATAGATGATGAGATCATCGATCACGCCGCCGTCGGGATTCAGCATGCAGGAGTACAACGCCTTGCCCGGCGTTTGTAACTTATCCACGTTATTGGCGACGAGCGTACGCAAAAAACCGCGCACGTCAGCTCCCTCGATATCGACGTTGAGCATATGTGAGACATCGAACATCCCGGCGTGACGCCGAACGTGGTGGTGTTCTTCAATTTGGCTGCCGTAGTGCAGTGGCATTTCCCAGCCGCCAAAGTCGACCATCTTCGCGTTGCAGGCGAGGTGGGTGTCAAAAAGAGGGGTGCGTTTAAGCATTATTAGAGGGTCCTTGGTAGATGACCCCTGCGCACCGAAAGGTGTCGGCACCGTCGCGAGCAGCGCGGGGCGCCGTTGAGGAGCGGACACGTACGGAGTGTACGGCGAGCACCGCAGACGGCGATCCCGCGCTGCACAGCAGGTGAAGTCACCTTACCGTGCGCAGGGTCCCCTCTGTCCTTGGTGCCTGAGAGTTTCCCGGGTAGCAGATCCGGTATCACCTTCGGCGGGCCGCATGACATCTGCGACCTCTCTCCAGAGTTGCCCGTCTGTGTGGTTCTCGGTACCTGAGCGATTTCGGGTGATTACGCCTTCGGCGGCTGCTCAATTGCGGCAGCGCTCTCCCACACGACGTGAAAGCCTCGGCATTTTAGCTGATAGAAGGGTTTCATAGTTCGGAATTAAGTGCGCTTGAACAAAAGGGAATTTCTCGAAACCGTCGCGAGCGGGCGAAGTTCGTGCCAACGGGTTTGGCAAACACGGGACACGTACCCAGTGTACGGCGAACATCGCAGGCGCGAAATTCGCCCACGCAGCAGGTTTATAGAAGTGCCCAAAAGGCAAAAGTCACCTATTGGCGGGCATTTCCAAGCATTTCTTGCCGAAGTTGTCCGTGGAATGGCGAGTTTCATTTTCGGGAGCGGCGCTCTCAAGTTCCAAGTGCAACAATTTCATGAAATGGGGTGTTGCACTTGAATCTTTAGACCGCCAGCTTCTCATCGCGACGTTTTATACGCGGGGGGGCAAACGGAGATACGGATTACCTCGAACCAATCGAGCATGGCCTCGTCGTCTTCAACGGCGAGCGCTTGGGGCTTTGCCTTCGCTACTACTTCTGCATTCGAGACTTCTCCGGTTGTACGCGCACGCAGTCCACGAAGTAACGCAACTCGCCATCGACCTCGTCTTCCACCAATCCGTGAATGTCGGTCTCAAAGCCAGGGAAGCGAGCGTTGAAATCACGCGCAAATTTCAAATACTGGACGATGGTCTTGTTGAATCGCTCGCCCGGAATCAGCAGTGGAATACCCGGCGGATACGGCGTCAATAAAATGCCGGTGATACGCCCTTCGAGATCATCAATCGGCACACGATCGAGTTCGCGGTGCGCCATCTTGGCGAATGCATCAGCGGGCTTCATGGCCGGCTGCATATCCGAGGTATACATCTCGGTGGTCAGCCGCGCGATGTCGTGTGCTTTGTACATGTCGTGAATTTGCTGGCAGAGATCACGCAACCCAACACGTTCGTATTGCGGCTGGGTGGCGACAAACTCCGGCAGGATTTTCCACATCGGTTGGTTACGATCGTAATCATCCTTGAACTGCTGCAACGCAGTGAGCAGCGTATTCCAGCGACCCTTGGTGATGCCGATGGTGAACATGATGAAGAACGAATAGAGCCCCGTCTTTTCGACAATGACGCCGTGCTCAGCAAGAAACTTGGTGACAATCGATGCTGGAATACCGCTCTTCGCAAACTTGCCGGAGACGTCAAGCCCCGGCGTAATGATGGTCGATTTGATCGGATCAAGCAGATTGAAATTCGGCGCGAGGTTGCCGAAGCCGTGCCACTTCTCATTTGCCTTCAGCATCCACTGTTCACGACTACCGACACCTTCATCGGCCAATTTGTCCGGCCCCCAGACTTTGAACCACCAGTCTTTGCCAAAATCGTCATCGACCTTGCGCATGGCGCGACGGAAGTCGAGCGCCTCGGCAATCGACTCTTCCACCAACGCGGTGCCGCCGGGTGGCTCCATCATCGCGGCGGCCACGTCGCACGAAGCGATGATGGCGTACTGCGGGCTGGTCGAGGTATGCATCAAATAGGCTTCGTTAAAGCGCGTGCGGTCGAGCTTCACGGTCTCGGATTCTTGCACCAGAATTTGTGATGCCTGCGAAATACCCGCCAGCAACTTGTGTGTTGAGTGCGTGGCAAAAATTACCGCGTCTTTACAACGTGGGCGACCATTGTTGACATCGCCAATGGCGTGCATATCTTTATAGAAAGGATGGAACGTGGCGTGCGGCAACCACGCTTCATCAAAGTGCAATGTCTCAACACGACTTCCCAGCGAGTCCTTCAACATTTCGACGTTGTACAACACGCCGTCATAGGTCGATTGGGTGATGGTGAGGATACGCGGCTTGGCGGTCTTGTCGGTAATAAATGGATTCGCGTCGATCTTGCGCTGAATGGCTTCTGGCGAAAACTCGGATAGCGGGATCGGACCGATGATGCCTAAATGGTTACGCGTGGGCATCAGGAACACCGGGTTTGCACCCGTCATAATGATCGCGTGCAGGATCGACTTATGGCAGTTGCGATCAACGATGACTGTATCGCCTGATGCCACATTGGCGTGCCACACCATCTTGTTTGAGGTTGATGTGCCATTGGTGACAAAGAAGCAGTGATCGGCATTAAAGATACGCGCTGCGTTACGTTCCGACGCCGCCACCGGCCCGGTGTGGTCGAGCAACTGACCCAACTCTTCCACCGCATTACACACGTCTGCCCGTAACATGTTCTCACCAAAAAACTGGTGGAACATTTGCCCGATCGGCGATTTCAAAAAGGCTACACCACCGGAGTGGCCGGGACAATGCCAAGAGTAGGAACCGTCCTGCGCGTAGTGAACGAGCGCACGAAAAAATGGCGGAGCCAAACCATCAAGATAAGACTTCGCCTCACGGATGATGTGTCGAGCCACAAACTCGGGCGTATCTTCAAACATATGAATAAAGCCGTGCAACTCGCGCAGCACATCATTAGGTAGATGGCGCGATGTTTTGGTTTCACCGTATAGGTAGATCGGGATATCAGCGTTTTTGAAGCGGATCTCTTCGATAAACGCACGCAGGTTTAAGACCGCCGGATCGAGCTCCGGCCCCGGCGTGAATTCTTCGTCATCAATCGACAAAATAAACGCAGAGGCCCGACTCTGCTGTTGCGCAAATTGGGACAGGTCACCGTAACTGGTCACCCCCAATATTTCCATACCCTCAGCTTCGATGGCGGCCGCAAGTGCGCGAATGCCCAAGCCGGAGGTGTTCTCGGAGCGGAAGTCTTCGTCGATGATGACGATGGGAAAACGAAATTTCATGTTGGCTCTCTGGGCGCTTGTTGGTCAGAAACTGGACAGAAGCGAGGTTGTGAAATGAAGGGGCGAATTATATGTTTGTCACTTGACGAGCGCGATGATTGGCGTGGCACTGGTTAACCACTGGTGAATCCACTTTATAAGAAAGACTCATTGCCGCGCAGAAACCGCCATTTACCTGGTGGCAAGTCACCCAGTAATACGTGGCCGATGCGGATGCGTTTTAAGCCGACCACCTTTAAGCCCACCATCTCGCACATCCGTCGTATCTGGCGCTTTTTGCCTTCTTGCAAAATGAAATTGAGTTGGTCGGCGTTTTGCCATTTCACCTTGGCGGGCTTTAGCGCCTCGCCGTCGAGTTCGAGGCCGTGTCGCAAGCGTTCCAAGTCACCGGGCGCGAGTTTGCCCTCCACACGAACAAGGTATTCTTTTTCGACTGGGCTGTTTTCTCCAACCAGTTGCTTGGCGATGCGCCCATCCTGCGTCAACACCAGTAGTCCGGTGGAATCAATATCGAGCCGCCCGGCCGGCGCCAAGCCACGACGATTGATGTGCTGAAAGCGTTCCGTGTCCGTCTCAAGCTGTGTCTCGGCGGTAATGAGCACACTGGCCGGCTGGTAACCATCTTCCGCCTGACCGGAGACATACCCGATGGGTTTGTTGAGCAAGATTGTGACGCGCTGATCCTGCATCATCGCGGCGTGTTGGTCTAGCGTCAGCTTGGCCGTCGGCAATACACGCGTGCCAAGCTCGGTGACACGTTCACCGTCCGCCCATACCCAGCCGCGAGCGATGTAGCTGTCTGCTTCACGGCGCGAACAAAGGCCTTGTTCCGACAACAGTTTGGAGACTCGAATCATGCCATCTGGTTCGCGAGCGGGCGTAGCAGGCGGGGCCGACGCTGGGGCGGGTATGGTCTTGGCAACCGGTCTGTTATCGCGTTTACCATCGTAGCGACCGGTCCTGCCATCGATACGCGCAACCTGGGCACGATCTCCCCTCGGTGCGGCACCGGAAGTGCCGTCGCCCCCCATTCCGGTCGATCGTCGCCCGGCTGGACGTGGGACAAATGCCCGAGGACTTTCCGCACCACGCGGTGCCGCGCCGCTACGCCCTCCCCCTCCGTGTTCAGTGCGTTCATGGCCGCCGACGGGTTTTCCTGCGATGGGTTTTCCTGCGACGGGTCTTCCTGCGACGGGTCTTCCATCCACTCGTTCGCCGAACTTGCCCGGCGACCGCAGCGAATTCTGCGACTTTGATCGATAGTCTTTCGCAGCGGAAGATTCCGTTGGCGTCGCGGCGATCAGCGGGTCCTTAACCTTTCCGCGCACAATCGGCAGCTCGCGCCCATCACGGCGCGCCGCTTGTTTGGCACGTGTTGAATGGCTCCTACCCGTGCTGGGGCTCGTCGCCTCATCGCCACGCTTCGCGACGGGTTTGGCAAGCGTCAGGGTCGGTTTTTTTGTTGCCAGTTTTGTTGCCGGTTTTGTGGACATATCGGTCGGTATCGATTCAAGTGCAATGAGATGGTGGCGGCGCAGGTTAGCGAACAGGAAAACCGCCAATGCTTGCGACCAAATTGCCATTATGGTGGGTTTACGCTTAAACTCACGTCCGACACGTTGGGGCGGTTAACTCAGCGGTAGAGTGCCACCTTCACACGGTGGAAGTCACTGGTTCGATCCCAGTACCGCCCACCAATCGCTCGTCGAGGAAAGGTGCTGAGCCAATTGGTAGCGCTAAGCGAGTTTTGAAACTCCTTTATCCACGGCCTTTATGGGGCATTTATGGCTGAAAACAGCCGTGGATGCTGGCAGGGGCGGAATGGGAAACCTCTATTGATGCGGCAACTAAACATGGAAAACCATTTCAGTCATCCCCGTTCCCGCGAACCTATGCCTGGCCAAGGAACTTAATCCGAGAATTTCAGTGCGATTGGCGTCTGGACCTGCTGATCGACGTAATTTTTGCGCGACGAACTTGGTCCGCAACGTGACATACACCCGCCGCAAGCAATGCCGCACCGATCCATGGCACGGCAGCGCCCACCAGCGCACCACGGAAGGCGAGTGCAAGCCCCGCGCCAGCCCCGAGGCTCATCAGCAAATCGAACGGCGCAACGCCACGACCGGTCCGCATATGCCAGACAGAAAGCATGATCCATTCAATCAACATCACGGCCAAGACCAAATCAGCGGCAAAGCCTGATGTGAACAAGGTTTCCAGATTCATCGATGCGGGTCATCTTCACTGAGGACAATGCGCTTCTTGACTCGACGCACCGCCAGCGCAACAGCCAAGGCGATGATCGGCACGGATATACCCGTCGCCATTTCTGGGTTGATCCGGACGCCAGCCGTATTGATGGCTTTGAATACCAGCCCACACAATCCCGCAACATAGTAGGTAATTGCGGCAACCGAAAGGCCTTCTACCGTCTGCTGCAACCGTAATTGCAGCTTCGCACGCCTGTCCATCGACGCGAGCAACGCCTGATTCTGTTTTTCGCGGGCGATATCAACCCTTGTTGAAAGCAACCCGCTGGTCTGCGCAATCCGATCCGACAAGTCGCGCAGCCGCTGTGAGACAGTCGCGCAAGTCGCCATTGCGGGAGCCAAACGTCGCGTCATAAACTCGTCGATCGTTTGCACGCCCGACAAGCGCCGCTCACGCAGCTCTGCGATCCGCGTACGGACGAGATCATAGTAGGCGCGGCTGGCGCCGAATCGGTACTGGCTGCCTGCGAGTGCGCGCTCAACTTCGGCGGCTAAACGTGTCAATTCCCCCAAAAGATGTTCGTCATTGGATGGCAAACTCGCCTTGTCAGCACCAATGCTATCGGTGACGCTTGTCAGTCGCCGTTCCATCGCGGACACCTCGGCACCCCGCTGTCGTGCGACTGGCAACCCGAGCAGCGCCAGCATTCGGTAGGCCTCGATTTCAAACAATCGCTGCACGACGCGTCCGGCTTGCTCGGGTGTGAAGCCGACATCGATCACCAAAAAGCGCGAGTAACCATCCCTGTGAATTTTGAAGTCGGTGAATGCGATCCCCGCTCCCTCACTAACCTCGGCACCGACGGCAAGGTTTCCCATGAAGTAATCTTCAAGTTCGGTGGCGCTAGGCACCGGCCTTTGTGGCACAAGCTTGCCGTGCGCTGCCACGATCCTTGCGCCGGGAATGCCTTCCAACCAACCATCTGGAAGGAACGAGGCCGCCGATTCTGCAAATGGTTGTTCGCTCAAGCCATTGACGAAGAATGTGTAGCCTGAAAACTCACCATGGCGCTCCCATTTAATACGAAGGTTATCAAGCTGGGCGCTAAAGTGGGTAGCACCAACCTGCGGTGGCGTAACACCAAAGCGCGTGCAGAGCGAGACGATATGCTCGAGTTCGGCGGCGCGAGCTTCGCCCGCGACGAGCACGGCAACATAACTCGCTCGCGTCGGCGCATGGAGCTCGACAGCCAACCTTGCATGCACCTCTGCCGCGAGCAGATACCGGTCAGGGTGATCAACGAGTCGTGCGGCCATGGGTATTGGTATCTAAGTTAAGAATAAAGCGTTATTGCAAGGCGGCACGCGCAAGCCCGCCTCGGTCAATCATCATGTTCAATACGAGTGTATCGCGGTGCGCCACTCGGCACAGCGGCGACTGCTCAAGCAGCTACACGCGGGCCAAGCCAAACAGATGCGCGAGATCCTTGAAGAATATTCGGATATGCGCCATCGGCTTTGCCTTGACCAATTTTTTGTGCATATAGGCCTGCCAAGTGAGGTCCTGCACATCTTTGTCTCGGCAAATGCTGACAAACCGTTCACGCCGCTTGTCACTCGAGTACCAGAAGGTCTGCATGATGCCCAAAATCCAAAATACGCGGCCATGCGCTTTCATAAACCGCTTTCGTGCGCTCGCCAGCGCACTCGCTTTGTTCGTCGCCAAGAACTGCAATGCGGCGTCTGCGGCCAGCCGTCCACCCAACATCGCATAGTAAATGCCCTCACCAGAAGCTGGCGCCACGACGCCGGCCGCATCTCCGGCCAGTACGATATCGCGCCCGTTATCCCAGCGCTTTAACGGCTTCATCGGTAGCGGCGCACCTTCGCGACGCAACGTCTTTGCTTCTTTCAAGCCGGCGGCTTCGCGCAGTCCCGCCGTGGCGTTGCGAATGGAAAATCCTTTATGCGCGGTACCCATCCCGACACTGGTGGTATTGCCATGCGGAAAGACCCAACCATAAAAGTCTGGGGAGACTGGCCCTTGGTAGTACACATCACAACGCTTAGGATCGAAGCCAGTCTCCGGTGACGGTGACTCGACAATCTCGTGATAAGCGTACACATAGTTCACGTCAGCCGAAGCATCAATTTCTTGCCGTGCCACTTTGGACGACGCACCATCCGCGCCAATCACCAGCCGGGTCCGGACAGTATGGGGTTTTTTCTGATCTGCCTCACCCTCTGAACTGTAGTGAACGACAACATAGCCTGCACTATCACGGCTGATCGAATCATAACTTCCGGTGACGCGTGTCGCACCTAACATGGCAGCACGCGCACGCAGCCATTCATCAAAGTGTTCGCGATCAACCATGCCCACAAAGCCACCGGTGATCGGCATGTCCACCGTCACGCCTTTGGGGGACACCATACGCGCACAATTGACCTTTGCGACCAGCAGTTCGTCAGGAATCGCGAACTCTTCGATCGCGATTGGCGGGATCGCCCCACCGCACGGCTTGATACGTCCCGCTTTATCAAGCAGCATCACGCGCTTACCTTGGCGTGCCAAGTCACTCGCCGCCGTCGCGCCCGATGGGCCGCCACCCACAACAACGACATCATAAAGATCAGAATTCAGCATTTCAGTCGCTCCCTTCCATCCGAGGAATTAGCTTCATTGAGTTTTTGTTTTCATCCGTGAGTGGTGTGTCGGTGCGCGCATCGATACGATTTGCGCTGCCGCCAATCCGAATATTCATGGCGATGCAAGCGGCAACGACAAACGCAACCGCTTCAAGGCCAAACACGAGCGCATAGGCACTGCCGAGCCCCGCTTGACCGCTCAGCAAAAAGGCGCCTAAGTCCGCCAGGACGGTCCCAAGAAAGCCTCCCGCGCCGAATGCAATCGCCTGCGATGCGCCCCACATCCCCATGCGAACGCCTTCACGCGCACCTTTGCCTTGCGACGCCATCGCCATCATCGCGCCAATTGCAGCAATCGAAAACGCACCGTTTGCCACCCCCAGCAAGAACACGTTTTCGCGTAACGGCCAAGGCATACCAAAGACGCCGGCAATGACGAGGCCTACCTGCGCCAGCGCGGAGGCGACGCAACCACCGACCACCCATGCCTTCAGCGACGCCACTGCGCGACCCTTAAACAGCGTTGTCATGAGCGCAACCAGCAACATGCCCGCGAACACACCACCGTGTTGGATACCGGACAACTTAGTCGATTCGCCCGGTGTAAAGGCAAAAATCGCACCGGCAAATGGTTCGAGGATCAGGTCCTGTGCGCTGTAGGCAATCATCGACACAAATACAAAAATCGTAAAGTGCCGCGCATCGCGCTCTGACCAGACTTCCCTGAGCGCATCGAAGAATGCAGGCTTCGCGGCCTCAGATCTGGTCAATCCAGCCGTTTCTTTGTTATCACCTTCGACACGCCAGATGGCGACCAGCGTGACTAAAAATGCCACCACCGACACGCCACCTGTCACTGCGACCATACGGGCGGTCGAAAACGGGTCGAGCAATTTGCCGGCGACCGTCGCAGTAATTGCGAAACCGGCAATCATCATCATCCATACCAATGTTGCCGCCGCCGCACGACGATCTGGTTGTACTCGTTTTGCAAGCAACACAAGGAGTGATGTACCGCAGGCACTCACGCCGCCACCAATGAGCACAAACGCAAGCACCGCAAGTAGCACGCCGAACACAAAATTCGTGGCCATCAGCGCCGTGGCGAAGGCCGCGAGGGTGCCCCCTGCGGCAAGCACTGCCATGCCGCCGATAATCCATGGCGTCCGCCGCTGCCCCAAGTCTGATCCGTACCCCATGCGCGGCCGCAACATTTGCATCGCATAGTGCAGCGTCACTAGGGCACCCGGTAGCATTGCGGGTAATGCAAGCTCGACCACCATCACGCGATTAAGCGTCGATGTCGTCAACACCACAATCGCACCAAGTGCGGTTTGTACTAGGCCAAGCCTAAAGATGGTGAGCCAGCCAAAATTGGTCGCCACACTGTTCATTCTCAGCCACCCGCCGCTTGATTGATCCCACGAACGGCAAAAGCCGACACCATCATGCCGCTGACATAAAAATTGATCCCCAGTGCGCTGTACCAAGTGGCCCGCTGGATTGGATTCATTACGAATCTCAGCATGAGCGCACCTTGAATGAGCGTCAACATACCGACCGCGATCGCATGATTTGGACACTGCCATGACACAAGCAGGCCAACCACAACACATTGCGACACGAGCATCACCATGCACGCGACCTTGGCGGCAGCCGATGCACCGAGTTTCACGGGCAGCGAGCCGACCCCCATTTGTCGATCGCCCTCGATCGACTTGAAATCATTTAACGTCATGATGCCGTGAGCGCCAATGCTATACAACAGTGCCAACGCTAACGTGCGCCCATCAGGCATGGCGCCACTCAACATGACGGCTGTGCCGGTCATCCACGCGAGCCCTTCATAGGAAAGACCACACGCTGCGTTACCCCACCAGCCATTGAGTTTGAGTCGAAACGGCGGCGCACTATATGCCCAAGCGAGTAAGAGGCCGACGACCGCCGCAGAGAAGCCCCACATGCCTAAAAAACTGGCGACAATCAGTGACAAAATCGTCCATAGAATCGCGATGTACAGCCCCCACTTACCCGGCATGCGTCCCGATGGAATAGGCCGGTTTGGTTCGTTGATCGCATCGACGTGACGATCAAACCAATCGTTAATCGCCTGACTCATCGCACACACCAGCGGACCGGCCAAAATTACGCCCAAAATGATGTAGAGCCAGCGGCCTTCTGCTACGACACCGGAGGAAATCACGCCGCAGCTAAACGCCCACATCGGCGGAAACCAAGTGATCGGTTTCAACAGTTCCGCGACAGTCGCCAGCGAAGGTCGGGTAATCGACGATGATTGTTGAGCGAGCGAATGGGAAACTGTTGTCATGGTCTCTTCAGGATCATTAGGCAACGCGAGAGTGATCGCACTCAAGGCACTCCATGCAGTCAGGCTTAGTTGGTTACAACGTCTTGATCGTCTGGTGGTAAGTCGCCGAGCCCGTGACGCCGCATCTTCACGTACAAGCTCTGCCGACTCAACCCCAACATTTCTGCGGCAGCCGCGCGGTTATCTTCGGTGAGACCAAGTGCAGCCTCGATGCAGAGTTTTTCGATCAAATCGGTGGTCTCGCCGACGAGCTCCTTGAGTGGAACGCGTCCAACGAGTGCGGTCAACTGCTCGACTGATCGCGATGTTGGCCCCACTGGCGCCGCAACTGCCGCCACACTTGGTGACGGTAAGCCGTTCGCGGAACCATTTTCGTAACCAGAACCCAATATGCTGCTGCGAGGCGTTAGACGGCCACCAATGTTACGAACCGTAAACGCCATTGCGGGGGGATTACTGGCCGGGAGCACCACGGCTGACACCTCGATTTCGGCGGCTAAACTGTCGTCCCCGCGCATCCCGGCAGAGAATAGCCGGACAGCGCCACGCTGCTTCAGATTGGCCATCAGAACATTGAATTCAACGTCATTGCGCCCAAGCCAACGGTCGAGCGGCTCGCCACGCAGCTTGTCATGCCCTGATGTGTGCGCCAGCTCGGCAAAAGCTTGGTTTGCCCAAATGATTGTTCCCGTTACGGTCGACACCACAAAGCCATCGGCTGCGCGTGCGACCGCGTCCAACACGCTCTTGGCCTCGCCATCTACACGCGGATCGGCGGGTGTCTGCGAAACACGCACCAACAATAATGATTGTTGCTCATGTCGAAAAATTGACGCCGAAATAAAGTACTCGCTCGCGCCACTGCTCGCAAGTGCATTAGCGTTGGTGGTTAAACCACCACGGCTCGATAGCCACACACTCGCCTCCTCCGCACGCCCATTTGACCGCACTCGCGCAAACATCGCCTCAATGGTGTCCACGCTGCGTTGGTCAAACCCTGACGGAAATCGCTGGCCGACAATCGGCATCGAGATATCGCCGAGCATCTTGGAGACGGATGGATTGGCTTCGATGATCTTCTGCGAATTGGCGTCAATCACGAGGACCGCCTCGCTCGACATCTGAAATAGCAGCCGATAGCGCGTTTCGGCGTTACGAAGACGCCAATAATCTCGCTCCATCGAGTGCTGTGCGTCAACCAGCCTTTGCTGGAGCGCAGCGGTCGCACGCAGATCTCGACCAAATGCAATGACACTACCACTAGCATCGGCCTTCATCGCTGAATACAAAATCGGTATATCCATCCCATTCGCCGTGGGATGATTCACTTGGCGCCATTTAGTTTTGGCTGTGGTCAGCGCAGAAAACTCAACGGCATCTGCAAGCAACGACGCGATCTTGGACTTCGTCTCGATCGTAACCGACTCCTCCCATTTTCGGCCAACCAGATTGCTGAAGCCATCGCGATCAAAATCGGCGGTCGTATGCATCGCCTTGACAACGCCTAGCGGATCAATGATGAGCGTAATGTCTGCTGACGCAGAAATCAGCGCAGCGGCGGCGCCGACATCAATAGTGCCCGGAAATTTTGGAGATGCACCTTCGCCTGTCTTCAAAGCCGAAACATCATCTCGTTGCGCGACGATCGCGCGTTGCTGCCCGGTGGTCAAAACATATTCCCTTCAATTCAAAATTCAACCCTAGCGTTCACGCTCGCTCACACGCTCACACTGTCTCGCACAGCAAATCTGCTCGTGTGCGGTTCATCTCTTTTTCCAATTTATCGGCGCTATTTGCCCGCGAAACAATGATCTGCCCCTGAGTGACGGCTTGCCGTACATCAGTGGCGCAAAAATCCGCCCCGACAGCTTCAACCAACCCACATTTATCACGGAAAATCCACCCGCCCACCATCACTGAAAGCCGCTCATTCTTCGACGCACGGCGAACGGCTGCAATCGCGGCAGGCAACTCGGCTATTCCAGAGTCGCTCGATACAGAGATACCAATGAGATCGATATGCTCTGCACGGACCGCATCGACTAAGCAATCATTGCGTGTCGGCAGCTCGCTTGATACGTCCCAACCAGCACGTCGGAAAAACTCGGCCGTCATCATGACCCCAAGTGTGTGCTGCTCGGCTGCCAGTGGCGCCAAAAGCAATCGATAGCCCGTCGGTAAAACCGCCCCGCCTTCGGCAAAAAAAGCTGGGCGGAGTTCATACATGCACTGTTGAATCCGCCATATCGCTAGGCTAACTTCGCAGAAATCGCAATGGTCATCCTCCCATCGCGTTCCGAGGTGCCGAGCCGCGCCCGTCAACAACTGTAGATAGATCGCCTCAACGCTCACGCCTTTCACACGCAAATGCTCAATAAAGACCGATATTGGAGCCATGTCATCGGCCAGCAACAGATCGGTGAATTCCTCAATGTCGCGCGACACTAATGCGGAAAAGTTATTTCGATTTTTGCCAAATGCTGAAGGCCGCTCTGCCGCGAGAAGCCGAGGAATAATTTGGGATTCAACCAGCACAGCGAGTTGCTTTAATGTCTCGGCAGGCGGAGACAATTTCGCCTTACCTATCTCAGCCGGTTTACCGAAGCGTCTGCCCAGAGCGTAAGACCGTTGACCGGCATCGACTGTCATTCCATCACTCATCTGCATCTCCCTCATCTATTCGCCAAAGCGCACGTTACGCGTGCTTTCGTGCTTTCGTACTATCTGCAACCACCGCTACCGCCGTTTGCGTCACTTGCGTCCCAGTCACTTGCGTCCCAAACCGTGAAAAGTATATGTCGATGAGCGGCGGCGAAAAATTGACGCCTGTGTACAGTAGGCACCTCTAAACAGGTAATGTCAATAGATGTTGACAAAAATGGGGGCCGACGACGTTAAAGTGCTAAAAGTGTCTAATTTCCAAATTTGGCCACCGTGATTATGTGATTTTTTATATCTAATAAATTCTCATAATCCGCTATTAGCCGCTATAAATAGGGGTAATTTCTGACGCGATCAATTGGAGGCTCGAAATAAATGTCTAATTTTCTTGACACTATTTTGAGGGAAGGCTAAATTGAGTCAGCGAGGACAACCCGAGGCATCAAAGATGCATGTTAAAGCGCCCCTGAAGCAAAGCGGCAACCCAAGTACAGCGTTGTATACGCCTGAAGAGCGGATGCGACGAGACGCAACACCGTGGACGTTGGTGCAAGGCATTCTTGCGCCAGTACAGTTTCTGGTTTTCCTTGTGAGCATCGGACTGGTATGCCGGTTCCTCGCCACCGGTGAAGGCCAGGGTGCCGCCACTATTTCCATCGTCGCCAAGACCTTCGTCCTCTACACCATCATGGTGACCGGCGCGATCTGGGAAAAAGTGGTGTTCGGTCAATACTTGTTTGCACCGGCCTTCTTCTGGGAAGACGTGGTCAGCATGTTGGTGATTGCACTCCATACAGCCTACTTATATGCACTGGTTACTGATGCGCTCAGCATAAAAGGCCAAATGATCCTCGCGCTCGCCGCTTATGCGACCTATGTCATCAATGCCGGGCAATTCCTTTGGAAGCTGCGTATGGCGCGACTACAGGCGCGACTACAAACGAATCCCGTGATTGGACAAGAGGTGGCCGCATGAGTGTTGCGCTGAATTCCGGCTGCGCCGATACCAAGGTGATCCCCATCTTGAAAGAGCGTGGACAACGCGAGGTCTTTTGTGGCCTTACCGGCATCATTTGGCTGCATCGTAAGATTCAGGATGCGTTCTTTCTCGTGGTCGGTTCACGGACTTGTGCGCACCTGATTCAATCTGCAGCAGGCGTGATGATCTTCGCCGAACCACGTTTCGCGACCGCCATTATCGACGAACGTGACTTAGCCGGATTATCTGACGCCAATGACGAACTCGACCGCGTCGTGCAGCGGCTCATCGAGCGTCGGCCAGATATTAAGCTGCTATTTCTAGTGGGCTCATGTCCGTCAGAGGTCATCAAGCTAGACCTGTCGCGCGCGGCGCAGCGCCTGTCTAAACAATTCAACCCAAGCGTTCGGGTTCTGAACTATTCCGGTAGCGGAATCGAAACCACATTCACCCAGGGTGAAGACGCCTGCTTGGCTGCGCTGGTTCCTGTTCTACCCGCCTTCGCCAGCAGCGCTGCACCATCGTTGCTGGTGGTGGGCACACTTGCCGATGTCGTTGAAGATCAATGGACACGTTTGTTTACGCAGATGGGAATAAACGATGTCGCGTTTTTCCCGCCACGTCGCTCAACCGCCCTTCCGAGTGTCGGGCCCAATACTCGCTATCTGTTAGCGCAACCCTTCCTCACCGATACAGCAAGAGCGCTCGAAGAGCGTGGCGCACAACGGCTGCCTGCGCCCTTCCCGCTCGGTGTTGAAGGGACTACAGAGTGGTTACGCGCCGCCGCCAATTTGTTCGGTGTCAGTGATGTCAAGTTTGATGAAGTGACCATGCCCAAGCGCGAGCGTGCATTGCGCGCACTGCAACATCAACGTCCGCAACTCGAAGGAAAGCGAATTTTCTTTTTTCCCGACTCACAGCTTGAGATTCCTATCGCACGTTTTCTTGCCCGCGAGCTTGGTATGCGCCTCACGGAAGTCGGCACACCATTCCTTCATAAGCAACATCTCGCCGAGGAACTGGCACTGCTCCCAGATGGAATCCAAATCTCTGAAGGGCAACACGTCGAGAACCAGCTTGATCGGTGCCGCGCCGCAAAGCCTGACATCGTCGTCTGTGGTTTGGGTCTCGCCAATCCGCTGGAAGCCGAGGGCATGACGACCAAATGGGCCATTGAACTGGTGTTCACACCGATTCAGGGCTACGACCAAGCGGCTGACCTCGCTGAATTATTTGCCCGCCCGTTAAACCGTCGCTTGAGGCTCGTCGCTTAATGCAGCTCACACTCTGGACATACGAAGGCCCCCCACATATCGGTGCGATGCGAATCGCGACAGCGATGCGCGGTCTCCACTACGTGCTGCACGCGCCGCAGGGTGACACCTACGCAGACTTACTGTTCACCATGATCGAGCGCCGCGACCAGCGGCCGCCGGTGACGTACACAACCTTCCAAGCACGCGACCTTGGAAGCGACACGGCTGAACTATTCAAGTCTGCTGCACGAGACGCATATGATCGGTTCCAGCCGCAAGCCATGCTCGTGGGTGCCTCATGTACCGCCGAGCTGATCCAGGATGACCCAGGTGGCCTCGCAAAAGCGCTGAACCTGCCGATCCCTGTAATCCCGCTCGAACTTCCCGCCTATCAGCGTAAGGAAAATTGGGGAGCCTCCGAGACCTTCTACCAGTTAGTCCGCGCACTTTGTACCCCGCACGCGCCCGCGCCTGGTGCGCCGCCAAAACAACCTGCGCCGGGTGTGCGTCCCACCTGCAACTTGCTTGGCCCCACGGCGTTGGGATTCCGGCATCGCGACGATATCAAAGAAATTTCAAACTTGCTGACATTGATGGGTATCGACATCAATGTGGTCGCACCCTACGGCGCCACACCGACCGACATTGGTCGCCTTGGCCAAGCGGACTTCAACGTTGTCCTCTATCCTGAAACCGCATCACAAGCCGCGTCGTGGCTACAGCGTACATTCGGTCAACCTTATACGAAAGTAATTCCGCTCGGTGTCGGTGCCACGCACGAATTCGTCGCTGAAGTTGCCGCACTTACCGGCGTGGATGCGGCACCGGTACTCAACGATCCACGTTCACGCTCGACCTGGTATGCGAAATCGGTGGACTCAACCTACCTCACGGGTAAACGCGTATTTGTTTTTGGTGACGCCACACACGCGGTGGCGGCCGCTCGCATCGCCGCCAAAGAAATGGGCTTCAAAGTGGTCGGTATCGGCACCTACAGTCGGGAGTTTGCCCGCGAGATTCGCGAAGCCGCGAAACTCTACGACGTTGAGCCACTCATCACCGACGACTACCTTGATGTCGAAGCGCGGATTGCCGAATTGCAACCAGAGCTTGTACTTGGTACGCAGATGGAACGGCATATTGCCAAACGTCTAGGTGTGCCATGTGCGGTCATCTCTGCGCCGGTTCACGTTCAGGACTTTCCTGCACGTTATGCCCCTCAAATGGGGTTTGAAGGCGCAAACGTCATTTTTGATACGTGGGTACACCCGCTGATGATGGGGCTTGAAGAGCACCTGTTGGGAATGTTCCGCGAGGACTTCGAGTTCCATGACGACGCAGGGTCTTCCCACCTATCGCATCTTGGTGCCGCTAAATCAAACGTAAAACCCCAGCAAGGACGGGTAGTTTCAGCCGAAATGTCTCCAAACACCGCACCAATAGTCGCAGTTGCTCAAGATACCGTTACTTCTGACGTTGCTGCTACTGCCGCGCCGACCGCTGCCAATGGCCCGTGGGTTGCCGTCTGGGATACAGACGCGGAAAAAGAACTCGGCAAGATTCCATTTTTTGTCCGCGGTAAGGCACGCCGCAACACAGAACGTTTTGCGCAAGAGCGCTCCCTCGCACCAATCACCGTCGAGACTCTCTATGATGCTAAAGCTCACTTCGGTCGCTGACGCGAAAGCGACGGCAACACCGATCCACGTCGTGATCGTCACGATGGATAGCCATTTGGCGAGCGCGGCTGCGCGCGCCAACCAAAAGCTGTCGAAGATCATGCCTGGGCTAAAAATCACCGTGCACGCGGCTGCCGAGTGGGCGGATGACGCCGTAGCGATCGAACAATGCAAGGCCGACATCATGTCCGGCGATATCGTCGTTGCTGCGATGTTGTTCTTGGAAGATCAATTCCTGCCAGTGTTGCCCTCACTAAAAGCCCGCCGCGATCGCTGCGACGCGCTAGTGTGCGTCTTGTCCGCACCGGAAGTCAGTAAGCTGACAAAGATGGGCAAATTTGACATGAGCGCACCAGCGGGTGCGGCGATGTCCTTCTTGAAAAAATTACGCGGCAAACCTCCCGGACAAGATGGCAGCAAAGCAGGTGCTGGCGAGCGGCAAATGAAAATGTTACGTCGCCTGCCGAAGATTTTGAAATTTATCCCCGGCACCGCACAAGATGTGCGCGCTTATTTTCTGACGTTGCAATATTGGCTTGCTGGCTCAGAAGAAAATGTCGGAAACATGGTGCATTTCCTCGTTGACCGATATGCGTCGGGAGCGCGCAAAACACTGCAAGGCTTGGCGAAGGTCGCTGACGCAGTTGAATATCCGAATGTCGGTGTGTACCACCCAAAGATGGCACATCGAGATGCCGTGAATCGCATGGCCGCTGCGGTCGCTACCCTGCCCTCGTATGCGACAGCGGGCAAACGCGGTACCGTCGGACTGTTGTTATTGCGTTCGTACATTCTTGCGGGAAACACTGACCACTATGACGGCGTCATCACGGCAATGGAAGCCCGTGGTTTGCGCGTCATTCCCGCCTTCGCCACAGGCTTAGACGGTCGCCCGGCGATCGACGCCTTTTTCCTCAGTGACGGACGCCCGACCATCGATGCGATGGTTTCGTTAACTGGCTTTTCACTGGTTGGCGGCCCCGCCTACAACGACTCAAAAGCCGCCGAAGAAATTCTCGCGACGGTGGATGTACCGTACCTCGCCGTGCACCCGGTTGAATTTCAGACGCTTGATCAATGGGGCGGCTCCATGCGCGGCCTGCTTCCGGTGGAATCGACCATCATGGTCGCAATTCCCGAGCTCGACGGCGGTATTGGTTCCATGGTTTTTGGCGGTCGCGGTAGTGCTGCGCAAGTTGCCTGTACCGGCTGCTCTCGCGGCTGCAAGTTCACCAATGTGGCCGAAACCCATGACATGCACACCTGCATCGAGCGCGCAGACACTCTCGCTGCTCGCGTCGGCAAGCTGGTGGATCTCCGTCGATCTGAACGTGCCAATCGCAAAGTCGCTGCCGTCGTGTTCAACTTCCCGCCAAACGCTGGCGCGACTGGAACTGCCGCATTCCTGTCTGTTTTTGAGTCGTTGTTTAATACGCTGGCCGCAATGAAGCGTGAAGGGTATGTCGTTGACATGCCCGCGTCGGTTGATGAGCTTCGCGAGGGAGTCATTCATGGCAACGCCGCCCAATATGGGGCGATGGCAAACGTCCACACGCGCATCTCAGCGGATGATCACGTCCGCCGCGAAAAGCATCTGAAAGAGATCGAAGCGCAATGGGGACCTGCGCCGGGCAAACAGCAAAGTGATGGCGGTTCAATCTTCGTACTCGGAAAAATGTTCGGCAACGTGTTTGTCGGCATTCAGCCAGGGATGGGCTACGAAGGCGACCCGATGCGTTTATTGTTTGAACGCGGCTTCGCGCCGACCCATGCGTTCTCTGCGTTTTATCGTTGGCTCAACGAAGATTTCGGCGCAAATGCGGTGCTGCACTTTGGCACCCATGGTGCACTTGAATTCATGCCTGGCAAGCAGAGCGGTATGTCAGCCACATGCTGGCCGGACCGCCTCATTGGCGACCTGCCGAATATGTATTTGTACGCCTCAAACAATCCATCAGAAGGTACAGTTGCCAAGCGCCGCGCCGCCGCGACGCTCATCAGCTACCTGACCCCGCCGGTCGCCCAAGCGGGATTGTACAAGGGCCTCGTTGACCTCAAGGACACAATCGAGCGTTATCGCAGCTTGGAGCCAGAGGCGGCTGCGGAGCGCCAAGACCTCGCCGTCATGATTCAAGCGCAGGCGACTGAACTACAGTTTATTGAAGTTGATGAGGCGGCTTGGGGGGATGCCTCCGACGCCAAGATCACCAAACTCGGCGCAGACGTTTTGGAAATGGAATACACATTAATTCCTTATGGCTTGCATATTGTCGGGAAAGCGCCCAGTGCCGCAGAGCGGGTTGACTTGCTGCTGTCCTACGCCGAAGCATCACACGCCAAGCGTCCTGCGCGGGTTGTCGTCGAGGCAATCGTAGCCGGTCGCAATGCCGCAGACGCACTCACACTTGCCGCTGGCGATACCGAGCAGCACTCGCTCGCACTGGTCGAAGATCTCGCCAAGACCGATGCGCTGATCGCCGAGGATCATGAAATTGACGGCATTTTGCGTGCCCTCGATGGGAAGTATTTACGTCCAGCACCCGGTGGGGACTTGCTGCGGACACCCGCGATCTTGCCGACGGGTCGTAACCTACATGGCTTCGATCCGTTCCGTATTCCAAGCGCCTACGCCGTTCAAGATGGTGCGCGCCAAGCGGAACGGCTTTTGCAGAAGCACCTTGCTGATGGCAACAAGTTTCCTGAATCAATCGCACTGGTTTTGTGGGGTACGGACAATCTAAAAAGCGAAGGCGGTCCGATCGCCCAAGCATTGGCACTCATGGGGGCCAAACCGCGCTTTGACAGTTATGGTCGCTTGGCCGGTGCGGTGCTGACGCCGCTCGATGAATTGGGACGCCCGCGGATCGATGTAGTCATTACCCTATCGGGCATCTTCCGCGATTTGTTACCGCTCCAAATCAAGCTGTTGGCAGAGGCATCGTTCTTAGCCGCTGCTGCCGATGAGCCCTCTGAACAAAATTTCATCCGCAAACATTCGCTCGCTTTCATGGCCGAACATGGCGGAGACCTAGAGACCGCGTCACTACGAGTGTTCGGCAATGCCGAAGGCGCGTACGGCTCCAACGTTGGCAACTTGATTGACAACAGCCGCTGGGAAGATGGTGATGAACTCGCTGAAACATTCAGTCGTCGCAAAGGTTTCGCTTATGGCCGCGCCGGTAAGCCGGTGCAGCAAGGCGAATTGCTGCAAAGTATTTTGTCCAACGTGGACCTGGCTTACCAGAACCTTGATTCGGTCGAACTTGGTGTGACCACAATCGACACCTACTTCGATACCTTGGGTGGCATCAGCCGCGCCATCAAACGCGCCAAAGGACCGGACGCAGAAGTTGCGCCGGTCTACATCGGCGACCAAACGCGGGACAGCTTCGGCGGCGGCACTGTCAGAACGCTAACCGAGCAAGTTGCCTTGGAAACGCGCACGCGGATGCTCAATCCCAAGTGGTACGAGGGCATGCTGAAACATGGCTACGAGGGAGTGCGCCAGATCGAAGTCCACATCACCAATACGATGGGTTGGTCAGCCACGACAGGGCAGGTACAGCCTTGGGTGTATCAGCAGTTGAGCGAGACGTTCATGCTTGACCCCGAGATGCGCGACCGCCTTGCAAAGCTAAACCCCACCGCGTCGGCACGGGTTGCAAACCGATTGCTCGAAGCATCTCAACGCCAATACTGGAAGCCCGATGCGGCCATGCTCGAAGCGCTTCAACGGGCGGGGGAAGAATTAGAGGATCGTCTCGAGGGAGTTTTTGAATCCCAAAATGAAAATGCACCACAACCACATCTACAACCACAACTACAACGCGCCGTCGCCTGAATCACCTACTAAGGAACTCATATGAGTGTAGCAACCGTACCTTTCACAGATATTAAGCGCGCCGATGGCAGCACTCTGCCCAAACGCCCCGACGGCGACGGCAGCGTCCAAGTTCAACTCGACCCCAATCTCAAAATTGGCAATGCCAAAGTGTTTGCCGTATACGGCAAAGGCGGCATCGGCAAGAGTACGACGTCCTCGAACCTATCGGTCGCTTTCTCGAAATTGGGTAAGCGAGTCTTGCAAATCGGCTGCGACCCAAAACACGATTCGACATTCACACTAACCAAAAAGCTAATGCCGACGGTGATCGATGTCTTGGAATCAGTGGACTTTCACGCAGAAGAGTTGCGCGTTGAGGACTTTGTCTATCAAGGTTACAACGGCGTGATGTGTGTCGAAGCGGGTGGCCCCCCAGCCGGCACCGGGTGCGGCGGCTACGTTGTGGGCCAGACAGTAAAGCTTTTGAAAGAACACCACCTTCTCGAAGACACCGACGTCGTGATCTTTGACGTGTTGGGTGACGTGGTATGTGGTGGCTTTGCCGCGCCACTGCAACACGCGGATCGCGCCCTGATCGTCACGGCTAATGACTTTGACTCGATCTTTGCGATGAACCGCATTGTCGCCGCGATTCAAGCTAAATCGAAAAACTATAACGTTCGACTGGGAGGCGTCATCGCCAACCGCAGCCGCGAGACGGATCAGATTGATAAGTTCAATAACGTGATTGGCCTCAAGACGATGGCCCAATTCCCAGATCTTGACGTGATCCGCCGCAGCCGCTTGAAAAAAGCGACGCTATTTGAAATGGAGGACTCGCCAGAGCTTCGTGCTGTTCAAGACGAGTATCTGCGCCTTGCTGCAAAGCTCTGGGCGGGCACCGACCCCCTCCATGCGATGCCGATGAAAGACCGCGATATTTTTGATCTGCTCGGATTCGACTAATGTCAGATATCTCCTACCAGCAGCGCCGCGGCGAAATCGAACACTACTTCGATAGAACTGCCGTCGACGCTTGGAAAAAATTGACATCCGATGCGCCTGTCGGTCGCATTCGGGCGACGGTACGTGCAGGCCGTGATGAGATGCGACATACGCTTCTGAATTGGTTGCCAACCGACCTCACGGGTGCGCGCATCCTCGACGCGGGTTGCGGTACCGGCGCATTCGCGGTGGAAGCCGCACAGCGTGGTGCTCGGGTCGTTGCCGTTGACCTATCCCCGACCTTGGTAGACCTCGCTCGGGAGCGGGCACCGAAACAATTTTCAAACCCGCATGGGGCCATCGATTTCCGCGCCGGCGACATGCTCGACCCGAGTCTTGGCAAATTCAATTACGTTGTCGGCATGGACTCGCTGATTCACTACGATACGAACGACGTGGTGCGAGTGCTTGAGGGAATCGCAGCGCGTACCACCCATCGTGTACTTTTTACTTATGCGCCAAGCAACCCTTTTCTGCAGGTCATGATTAGTGTCGGTCGTCTGCTGCCACGAAAAGATCGCGCCCCTTGGATTTCACCCATCACGACCAAGCGCCTCCATCACCTAATTGCGCGTAGCGATGGGCTGGGTGGCTGGCAAAGTGGGCGGACTGTCCGTATCTCACGCGGGTTCTACACCTCTCAAGCATTGGAGCTCGTTCGCAACCCATGAGTACGCGCAGACCTAACGTGTCCATCGTGTCTGTAAACGCCTTTGTCAGTCGAGGCTGGCGGCATGTCGGCGTGCGCTTTTTACCTTTCGCCGATGCCGCAAGCGCTGACTTGCCATTAGCGCGGCTGCTCCGGTTATCGCTCTTTCAGGTCACGGTGGGAATGGCGATGGCGCTACTCGTTGGCACACTGAACCGTGTCATGATCGTCGAACTCGGCGTGGCCGCTTGGCTGGTGTCTCTGATGGTGGCGCTACCGCTTGTGTTCGCACCGTTCCGTGCGCTTGTTGGCTTTAAGTCCGACACCCACCGCTCCGTGCTTGGCTGGAAGCGGGTGCCATTCATCTGGTTCGGCTCAATGTTGCAGTTCGGTGGTCTTGCCATCATGCCGTTTTCGCTCCTCATACTGTCAGGTGACTCGCATGGTCCAATCATTGTCGGACAAGTCGGTGCTGCACTGGCTTTTCTGATGGTAGGCGCCGGGCTTCACACCACCCAAACCGCTGGACTGGCCCTAGCGACTGATCTTGCCAGCGAAAAATCTCGGCCACGCGTCGTCGCACTGATGTACGTCATGTTGCTGGCTGGCATGGTCGTTAGTTCATTTGTGTTCAGCTTTGCGCTGGCTACCTTCACCCAAATCAGACTGATTCAAGTGATTCAAGGCGCGGCCATGCTCACGATGGTTCTCAATGTCATCGCGCTATGGAAGCAAGAGCCTCGTCGGCCGCACTCGGGGCCTACCGATGCGGCGAGCCCGGGCTTCAAAGCAGCATGGCAAACATTTCAACAAGAGCCAGGCGCGATTCGTTTACTCGCCGCCGTCGGACTTGGCACTGCCGGATTCAATATGCAGGACATCGTTTTGGAGCCGTATGGCGGCGAAGTGCTACGCCTTTCGGTCTCGGCCACATCAATGCTAACCGCGTTGATGGCCGCTGGTGCGCTGCTGGCATTTGGTTTAGCGGCACACTTGTTGGTGCGCCAACATGACCCTTGCCGCCTAGCCGCTATCGGGGTGCTGATCGGTATCTGCGCATTCTCTATGGTGGTTTTTGCGGCACCAATGGATTCACCAAACTTGTTTCGTGCAGGCGTCACGCTGATCGGTTTTGGTGGTGGGCTTTTTTCGGTCGCGACGTTGACAGCCGCTATGAATCTGGAGACGCGTGGCTTTACCGGGCTAGCACTCGGCGCGTGGGGCGCGGTACAGGCCACCGCCGGTGGTATTGCCATCGCGGTCGGCGGTGCGCTGAGAGATCTCATATCGCATCTGGCCATACACGGCTATCTAGGCGAGACACTTCAAGACCCGGCGATAGGCTACAGCGTGGTCTATCACCTCGAAATATTTTTCTTATTCGCCACATTGGTGGCAATCGGCCCTCTCGTTCGAATCAGACACGCCAAACCCGCCCTGCTTTCAGACAGAGTCGGTTCAAAGAAATTTGGCCTTGCAGAGTTTCCAAGTTAGCGGTGAGTCGTTGTTAAGGGTAAGCAATTTTTTGAAGGGGTACAAATCATGATTGGTGCAATTACACAGTACATCGATGTCGCGCAAATCGTTCTATACGTATTTTGGGCGTTCTTCGCAGGGTTGATCTACTACCTCCATCAAGAGGGTAAGCGCGAGGGCTATCCTCTCCATTACGACGGGAACCCGAATCTCGATGTGCAGGGTTTTCCCGCAATTCCGTCGCCGAAAACTTTCCTGCTGCGTGATGGTTCGACGCGCACCGTGCCCAACGGCAATACTGGCGAGGTACCGGACCTTAAGGCGACATCCTATGGTGGGTACCCCGGCGCACCAATCACCCCCACCGGCAATCCCATGCTCGACGGCGTGGGGCCAGGCGCTTATGCGATCCGGCCAGATGTGCCCGACATGACAGTAGACCAGCAGCCAAAAATTGTGCCATTGCGTGTTGCCACTAACTTCCATCTCGAAAGTTCAGACCCGAATCCGATCGGCATGAACGTCACCGCTGGCGACGGCAATGTGGCAGGTCAGATCACGGATGTGTGGGTGGATCGCGCAGAGATTCTCATTCGATACCTTGAAGTCAAGGTGGCGAGTAACGGAAGAACCGTACTGATCCCGCATAACTTTGCCCGCATCACGTCGAAGGGGGTAAAGGTCAAATCGATCTTTGCCGAGCACTTCGCGGATGTCCCCGGCACAAAAAATCCAGAGTCAGTCACACTAATGGAAGAAGAGCGAATCATGGCCTACTACGGTGCGGGCACGCTGTATGCCTCGCCAGAGCGTACGGAGCCGCTGCTATGAGTAAACAGCTCTTCATCGTGCCGGAGCATGAGTTCGAGCCTGTACACGGGTTGCCAGAAAAACTCCCCGCAGGCGAAAAAATTCTTTGGCAGGGCAGTCCAGACTGGAAGACGCTTGCCAATGAAGCCTTCCACGTTCGCAAACTTATCATCTACTTTGCCATCATTCTCTCGCTGAGGGGTGTGTTTTCGGTCGCCGACGGGCGCGCCTTTGGTGAAACACTACTTTCCATCGTAATGCTCGCGCCATTGGCGCTGATCTCGGTGAGTCTGATGGCATGGATGGCATGGCTGACGGCGCGTACAACGATGTACACCATCACCAATCAACGCATCGTGATGCGTATTGGCATCGTTCTATCGGTGACGTTCAATCTTCCATTCAAGGCGCTCGACGGCGTACGGTTCCGTCAATTCTCCAACGGGGCAGGTGATCTTCCACTCACCATCGGTACCAAAGACCGGATTGCCTATCTGCACCTATGGCCTCATGCACGCCCATGGCGCTTCAAGAAGCCCGAGCCGATGCTCAGATCAATACCAGAAGTTGCAACAGTCGCAAATATCCTGACCACCGCCATTATCGAAGCCAGTGGCGGCAGCGCAGTGACCGTTGGGAATACAACCGGCATTGAACAACTTACCCCATTGCAATCAAACCAAGCATGGGCAAGCGCGGTATGAGCTCGACTGAAGACACATCCGCGTATACAAGCTTTCCCAAGTTTCCCCTGTACACGATTGGCGCGGGGCTCGGCTTGATGTTGGCGCTCGTCGCGGTGATCCGTCTTAGTGATGTTGGTACAACCTATACGTCTGTCGCGCCACCGCTCGTAGAGCGAGAGCTACGCTTCGAAGACCAGACCAATGGCGCACTCGCGGTGCTGGATGCATCAAACGGGAGCGTGGTGGAAATGCTTGCGCCCGGAACAAACGGCTTCGTTCGTGGCGCCCTTCGCGGTCTGGTGCGTGAACGCAAACGCAATGAAATTGGTCCAGAGGTACCGTTCCTGCTGGCGGCGCGCGCCGATGGCCGTCTCACCCTAGATGATCCAACAACCAACCGACAAATCGACATCAAGTCATTCGGCACTACCAATGCGGCCGTGTTCGAAAAAATGTTGCCTGGTCGCGCCGTGTCAGCGAACTATAACGCGAGCATGCCAGTCGGCATGACGCACCAATCCCACTAAATCGATCTTAAGGATGGCCATGTCACCCCAAATCGTTGTTGACTCTGCAGAAGATGCTAATCGCTTGGCTCACACCAGCACCCTGATTAGCCCACGGTTCTACACCACCGACTTTGCTGCAATGAACCGGATCGACGTCAGCTCCGTGCGCAAGGAATGGGACCAAATGATGAGCGAGTACGAAGGGGATAACAATCATGATCACTTTCAGCGACCGCCCGAGTTTGCATCCGAAATACACGACATGGACCCCGCGCTGAAGCAAGAATTCTTGGATTTTCTTGTCTCGTCACTGACGTCTGAATTTTCTGGGCAAATCCTATACAACGAAATAAGAAAGCAAGTTGACAATCCAGACATCAAACAACTGATGTCATTTATGGCTCGCGATGAATCTCGGCACGCGGGCTTTATCAACCAATCGTTGCGTGACTATGGCCTCGCGGTTGACTTAGGAAACCTCAAAAAAACCAAGGCGTACACCTACTTCAAGCCCAAGTACATCTTCTACGCAACTTATCTTTCCGAGAAAATCGGTTATGCACGGTACATCACCATTTATCGACAGCTTGAAAGAAACCCAGACCAGCGTTTTCATCCGATTTTCAAGTGGTTTGAACGGTGGTGCAATGACGAATTCCGTCACGGTGAATCCTTTGCACTCATCATGCGCGCAAATCCAAAACTGCTGTCCGGACTAAACGTGTACTGGATACGGTTTTTTCTGGTTGCCGTCTATGCAACGATGTACGTGCGTGACCATACTCGACCTGAACTCCACATTGCCCTGGGCTTGGACCCAGCACAATACGACTACACCGTATTCCGTATCACCACTGAAATCACTAAACAAGTATTCCCGATTTCACTTGATACCGACCATCCATCATTCCGCGCCGGCCTTGAGCGATTACATTTACTTTCGGATCGAATTGCCGCTGCTAAAAAGCAGGGAGGCGTATTTGGCCTGCTGAAGCAAGGAGTCTGGGCAACGGCAGCCGTCGCGACTTTTGCGCGCTTATATTTTTTCCCCGTCAAGCACCATGCACTACCGCAACAAATTCGAATGGTACCCGCGTGGTAATGCTGTCTTCGTCTTCAATCCGCATGAGGCGTTAGCGACGTGGATTCGAACCATCTCATCGTGCCGATCATCTTCGTCCTCCTCGCCTGGTGGTTTAGCACGGGTGCCATCCTTTATTTGGATGGACTCTCACCTCAAACCTTCCCCGTCAGTATGGCTGGTGCCACCGCCATCGCAATCGGTGCGCTGATGTTGCTCGCGCAAGCGAGCCATGAAGCGACCACTGGTCAGGCATATGCTGGATTCGCCTGCGCATTGGTGCTCTGGGGGTGGCAGGAGATGGCATTTTTGATGGGCTTTATCACTGGGTCGCGGCGCACACCCTGCCCTCTTGGCAGCAGCGAGACCAACCGCTTCCTCTATGCAACAGAGGCCATTATTCACCACGAATTAGCGCTGATCGCAACACTCGCCGTACTGTTCATCGCCAGTTGGAACCAGCCGAATCAAACCGGTGCTTATACCTTCCTTATTCTTTGGATCATGCGGCTATCGGCGAAATTAAATCTGTTTTTTGGTGTACGAAACAGATACGAATCTTTTCTTCCGAAAAAACTTGCCTACCTCGAAACCTACTTTGGTCGGCGCATGATTAACCTGTTATTCCCCGTCGTTGTGACCGCCTCCAGCGTCGCGGCGTTTTTACTTTGGCAATCGGCGCTCGCCCCCGAACAGACTCCGTTTCATCGTGCGTCGTACTCATTGCTCGCCACCCTTTTGTCATTAGCGGTATTGGAACACTGGTTTCTTGTCATCCCACTGAAAGTAGAAAAGATGTGGCAATGGGCCATGAAGAACCGAACCGCAACATGAGCGTCGATACCAACCCGGTGTTGAACTTTGTTCTAACTAATTTATGGCGTTGTTAGCCATGTAATACCCTCGTGCGGGTTCAGCACGAAAGCAGTAGAAGTGTTTTCAAGGAGAAACGTTTATGGCAGAAAACGAAAGAGTTTGGCCGTCAGGCCTGACACTGTCCGAAGCGGAAGAACTGCACCGACATCTCATCGAAGGGACTCGCATTTTCTTCTTCATTTCGGCGATCGCCCACTTGCTAGCGTATATCTATACGCCTTGGCTCAAATAGGAGGTACTCATAATGACTAACGGAAAAATGTGGCTAGTTGTCAAGCCTACCGTGGGCATTCCGGTGTTCTTCGCAGGCATCGTTGTGGCTGCATTGTCAGTCCACACCGCGATCTTGCTGAACTCGGATTGGTTCCCCGCCTTTCTGAAAGGCGGACAAAAGATGGCCGCGGCAGCACCGGCCACTGCGGCCCCCGCAGCGGCCCCCGCAGCGGCGCCAGCGCCAGCAGCAAAGACCAAATAGAGTTTCATTTGGTCCGGCCTGAAGGGGGCCGAGTATTCGTACTCGGCCCCTGTTTTTTCTGAAGACCTTCGGGAGCCCTTCGGAAGAGCTTTAGCCTGAATACTTTATCGCTCACCCGCCACTTTGGTCACCGAGGCAAGAAGTCAATCACCCACTCACCCGCTTTCGAATGCGCCCCATGAAATACTCAGGCGAGGATTGAAACAGCAATGGCGGACTGAGCGCCGCAGCAAGTCTAAAACGAGCTCCTAACGCGCACGCTTGCTATGCGTGGGCAACGCGGCGAGACTGATTGACCAGCGGCGACATCGCCGCAAGGGTTGCGAGGAGCAAAACAATCTCGACAGCATATACAAATGCATAGCCCCCCGCGCCAGACTCGCCAGCGATCAAACCCATCCTCCCGACGACGTCGCGCATAATGCCGCCAATGGCAATAGCAACACCTGCCGCCGTCGCCTGTGCTGCGCCCCAAGCACCAAGTGCCAAGCCACGTTGGTTCGCTGGTGCCGAATTCATCGTGGCCGTCAGCGTTCCGTGGCTAAACAGACCACCCCCTAGGCCAATCAAAAATACGCCGACGCAGAACACGAGGGGCGACTGAATAGTTGCGGCAGCCGTCACCGAAACAAACGCCGGAACACCGACCCAAGCACCATACGCGGCGATGCGAAACGGATCTGCACCACGACTCAATACGCGGGAGGCCCAGCCGAACCCAATCAATCCACCCACCGCGAGTACTGCGGTGAGCTTAGTGGTCGCAGCGACGGACATGTGGAGCACTTGGCCACCATAAGGCTCAAGAAGAATGTCCTGCATACTGAAGGCCATCGTCCCTAGGCTAACGACGGTAAGGCGGCGTATCGCCTTGCCGCCTTCTGTGAAGGAATCCCATGCTTGACGAAATGTTGGCGCGTCTGCGTTCGGCGCAACGCCTCCACGCTGGCGACTCTCCTGCTTCCAAAGCGCGATGATGTTTAGGGCGATTGTGACAATAGCAGAGGCTTGAATCACTTGAATCAGACGCGCAGGACTAAAGTCGGCAAGCGCCGCACCAAACGCGGTAGCACTTAAAACTGTGCCAACCAGCAACATCACATACATCAACCCAACAACCTTAGGCTGCGACTCCTCGCTCACGAGATCGGTTGCGAGGGCGAGTCCTGCCGTCTGAATGGTATGCAGCCCTGCCCCGACCAACAAAAAAGCAAGACCCGCACCCGCTTGGCCGACCCACGCTGGCCACTGTGTGGAATTGCCACCACCGGACAACACCAGTAGCGCGAAAGGCATGATGGCTAATCCGCCAAACTGAATCAAGGTGCCCTTCCAAATAAACGGCACTCGTTTCCATCCCAGCACCGACCGGTGAGTATCTGACCGAAAGCCGATGATTGTGCGGAACGGCGCAAAGATGACGGGTAAGGAAACCATCACGGCAACTAGCGAGGCAGACACACCAAGCTCGACAATCATGACACGGTTCAGCGTACCCACGAGTAGCACAAGCGCCATCCCCACGGAGACTTGAAACAACGAGAGTCTGAGAAGCCGTGACAGCGGAATATCCGCCGTGGCGACATCTGCAAACGGTAGAAAGCGCGGACCCATGCTCGCGAGTTTTTCGATCGTTTTGCGACTGATGGGATTCATAGGTCTCTAACGAGCCTGAATAGTTCGCGGGTCAACCGCTGCTTCGAAGCCTGGTTTAGATTCCGCAATCACGGTCGGCGGCACATGCGTGACCCTGCAATAAAAAGTCAATTCCGACCCTGAGGCCGAAATTGACTTTTTAGCTCCTTGCATAGACGTTTCCAATACTTTGAACTACTTAAGAGCCGCCACCTTTTTTGGCTTCGCCGTCGCTTCTGGGGCGGGCGTCTTGTTGGTCAAAGCCGGAAAGTCCTTCGCCATTTGAGCGCCAAATAGCGGCTTATACGCACCGGCATGGCAAGTTGAACAACCGACTTTTGCGACATCTCCGCCTGCACCTTTGCGCGAGTCTGGGAATACGGGCGTGAGTGGTTCCATGTAATCGTTATTCAACGAACGAGCCATGCGGATGCCATGCCAAGCCGTGACCCGCTGTGGCGTGCTGGTGTTCCAGTTACCAAACGACTGCGTGTTGTGGCAATAGGTGCAGTTAACACCCAATGACTCTGACATATGAACCATCAATGAATATGTCCATTCGGCTTGCTTGATGGTATGCGTATTGCGGGCTTCACCGCGCATCGGCAATGCATTTGTACCAGCCACGCGTATGTCCATGGATTGACTCAGGAATGGCGTGAGGCCATCTGCTGGAAGTGACATCAACGCGACTTCTTTTGATGCTTTGTTCTGCAAGCCATCACCTCCGGTCATCTTTGACGCCGATTTGGCCGGCGGCGGCGTAAACCAAATATTGGCAGGGATATGCTGCCCTCGATGACAGGTGTAACAAGTGACACCAGTCGCGCCAACATGCGCTTTGTTATCAACGTTGATCGCCTGTGTCATCTGTAGCATTTTGCGTGCGACGACTTTGGTATAGAGCGTGTCGGCTTCAAAGCCCTCACCCGCTTTGTGGCAATAGTTACAGCCTTCGTTGGGTGCGACCCAGTTTGTTATTGAGACCATGGTTCGGGTGAATTCACCAACGCTCACACCGCCGAGAACTTGCACGTTTTTGTAAACAGTGCTCGCGGGGGGGCCGCCATCTGGCACCGCAGGCAGCGCGTCTGGCACACCGTTCGCCACAACCTGCTTCGCGACATCACGCGGGTTGTTGAGTTCGACCATCGCCGTGCCACGAAAGCCTCGCTGGTAGCTATCGATCGGCGGACGTTCCCAACAGCCGGACAAGGTTACGAGCGCCACGACGGTGCCCAACGCTGAGAAAAATTTGGTTACGCAGCTCATTTTGCGACTCCTTGCATCAGCGCAGGGTCAACGACTGGCCCTGGGTAGACTGCGGGGTACATTGGTGCCACACCATGTTTGACTGCCCACAGATACCAGTTGTCTACGACCGTGCCAGTCAACAGTATTCCGATGCCCCCAGTGAGCGGACACAGCACTGCAAACCACCATGCCCAACGATGGATAGACTCCATCGAAGCATTGAATCCCATGGTCCATCGCCAAAACAACGCGGCGCGCTCGGATGCCGTACCACGGTCGACGATCTGCTCAATCTCGCGTTCGCCACCGAATCGGCTGACCGCAAGAATCGTCGCGCCGTGCATTGCGAACAGCAACGCAGAGCCGTATAGGAAGGCAATCGACAGCATGTGGAACGGGTTATAAAACAGGTTGCCGTACCGAATCGAGAACGCAGCGGTCCAATCGAGATGAGGGAAAATACCGAACGGAACGGCCTCGCCCCAGTTCCCCATTAGGACGGGACGAATAAAGCCAAGCACCAAGTAAAGCCAAATCGCGGCCGCGAACGCCCATGCCACATGAGTCCCCATACCGAGGGACTTTGCGCGTCGATACATACGCAGCCACCAAAGCAGTATTGACATGGTGAGGAAGAAGCCTGCCATCAGCCACCAGCCGCCCTCATTGAGCGGTGGAATCTTTAGCCCGTAGCCTGGCGACGGCGGTTCAAGTGCAAGCCAAAAAAGTTGGCGCACAAATTGCACTGGGTCCCAATTCACCGACGCCAGCATATTGAGGCCAATAATCTCGAAAGCAATGAAGAAGCATAGCGCCGATGCCACGCCTAAGCCACCGAGATAAAACGGACCGACTTGGGCGTCGCCAAACTTACCCAGCCAGTAGACAAAGAAAGGCTTGCCATCGCGGCCCCACCAGTCACTTTTGGGAAGTGGCACGCCGTCATAAGGGGCGTGGACTTGGACTCTTGTAAATATGTTTTGATATTCCATTGTTGTCTCCGCCCCGGTTATTTCCAAACTGGCAGGTTGAGCCACCAGCCCCACCATTCTGGCCAACCACGCGTCCAAAACGGGCCACTAATGACAATGCAGACTGCACTCCAAAACACCGCACTCAGCGCAAGGAACAGGCCAAGCCGATGAACACCCAAAGTGCCGATTGAGTAGCCAATGGCGTCGCGGAAGAAGGTGTTTTCATGTTCAGCGGTTTTCACCGGCTCGCCTTTTGCCGGATTCGTCGAGGACAGGATCAGCGCACCATGCAAAGACAGTGCGAGACAGGTGCCGAAGAAAAACGTAATCGCCAGCATGTGCGCTGGGTTGTAGTGGAAGTGCAGGTATTGATAGCCCGTGTTTGAGACCCAGTCGAGGTGGCTCAAGATGCCGTAAGGGAATCCATGCCCCCATGCCCCCATCAACACTGGCCGAATAACGACCAACGTAACGTATGCCCCGATTGCGAACGAGAATGCGACCGGAACGTGCAAGCCCATCCCCAGTTTGCGGCATATCTCAACCTCTCTAAGTGCCCAAGATACAAAGGCGCCGATCGCACAAACCGTGATGATTTGCCAGAGCCCTCCCTCCTTCAACGGCGCAAGCGCGAGACCATATTTCAGGTCGGGCGGCGCGATATTGATTTGCCAAATGTTCCATGTTGGTCCTTGCGACGCTCCCCAAAGGATCAGCATGGTTCCAACAACAGTGAAAAAGATCGTAGTCACGCCAAAGAACCCAACGTAGAAAGGCCCGACCCAAAAATCAAATAGGTCCCCGCCCAGCAGCGTTCCTCCTCGAACTCTGTATTTACGTTCAAAACTCAGCATCGACATGGCGCATTCCTCCGGACTGTCTGATATTTCCTAACGAACTCCCCAAACAATGTGTTGTTTGTTGGCGTTCAGGCGTTATTGCGACCTAACCTACCGCATGCACGTATCCATCAGAACACCTGCATTCAAAACTTGAATGACCCATCGTTTGGTCATCCTTCAAAAAACAACGGGCGAAATCGGTAACAAAGTTGAGACTTGAAAGTGCGCAACGACCGCACACGACTTCGCCCGCCTACTACAGTGGTACCAGATTCCTCTACTTTGGTGCTGGTGCCATCTGGCTGACCGATGCCCCAGCTTTCGCTGAAGGACCTGCGAGCCAGTTGAACCTGTCCGTGCTGAGCAAGATGAAATGAATCACAATTGCCAGCGTGAACAGAAACGCCGCAAGTGCCACGAGTGCACGACGCGGGTCGAATAACGTCCAAATTCGCCACATGTTCCTACCTCCTAAAAAATTGCGACACAGTTACAGATCAAACCAGTTTGTTTCCGCGGAAACGAACGGATGATTAACCCGCAAACCAAGGACGCCAGGTCCACACCAACACGTGAGCCACAATTGCGACCACGGTGAACATCACCATACTGGAGACGAACAAACCATGAAACGCTCTTGCTTCCTCACTAGATAGTCCCGATAGGGATTTACCTTGATCAGACATGTAAAACCTCCTTCATGAAGTTCCGAATTGCCCTTCGACTTTTCGGTACAGCACCGTACGAATCCCATACGGCGAGGATCACCATCCGTAGCGCTCGGCACTACGGTTGATTCGTGCCCCAACCCAGGGCACTTTCTTTAGCACCTAATCCATCAGTGCCATCGCCAAGGTTGAGCGTGCCTTGTTGCTGGCTTCGCCCAAGATCGACGTTTGTTTCTTTGATTCATTTGCGACTGGAAGTAGTCGCGTTGTCAAAACAACGACAAGAAACACGGGGAAGCTCACCAAGAAAATCGCTTGAAACAATCGCTCATCGCGTTTCTTCAGGTGGTGGCGCTGACCGTCTATCTGTATGCCCTGCTGTGCGTTTATGTTCATGCGGAGGCTCCTTCCAATAGTGCATCGCGTGCTTTAACAACGTGTACATCTGAAACAAGTTCGACGCCGGCTAGCCGTGCCTCGCGTTCAGCACGATCGCGCAATCGTTTCGCAACCGAAATTCGAATTAACACTGGCTGCTCATCGACCATCGCTTCAAGCTTGGTCTTTGCGTCGTCCGTCCAAGGCAGTGGCTTCGTCGGCTTCGCAAGCGTTGCGTCTACCTTGTCCATCTGACTGGCTAGCGGAAGAATGTGAAACAACATATCGAACAGCGCATTCGATACCTCTTGGATAAGGTAGGTCGCTCCCGAATAGCCCATGAAGGGCGTTCCCGTGTGTCGCCGAATAATTGCCCCAGGAAAGGAGGCGGGGATGTATGACGATCTTGCGCCTGACTCTGCGAGGTACATGCGTTCGTTATAGCTACCGAACATAACGAGTGGGGGCTTTTCCTTGATCAGCTTTCGTACAGCTTCGTTATCGGTCTTAGCACCCGCCAGTCTCGGCACTGCGAAATGGCAGGGAAGACCCATTTCGTTCTCAAGAAAGTGGCGAATACCGCGGGTGTAGGTTTCGTTCGCAACGACCGCAAAACTCGCGGTACTAAAGAAGTCCTGAGTGACCGAGCGCCATAGATCCCAGATGGGCTTAATGGTGGTGTGCTTCTCGCGCTCGATAAATGGCTCAGCATCCAAACCAAGCAGTTGCCCTAAGCTCCGCAGAAACTTCGTTGTGCTGTGCAGCCCAATCGGTGCCTGCAAGTACGGGCGCTCGAGCCCTTCACACAGCAGACGGCCAAACTCCCGATACATGCATATGTTGACTTCAGCATCGGCGAGTTTTCTAACATCTGCCAAATGGCTACCCAATGGGAAAGTCATGTTGACCTTGGCCCCAATACCTTCAACCAGCCGGCGAACCTCTGCCAAGTCGCTTGGCATATTGAACGTCCCATAGGCCGGGCCAATGATGTTGACCAATGGCCGAACAACACCGTCTGCATCGGGTTCACGTAATTTAGGCGCGGGTACCGCACCGCGCTTGTTGCCGTATTCTGTCCAGAGCCAGTACATGGCTCGGTTTGCACACTGCCATTGATCCTCGTCGATCGTACGTGGCAAGAAGCGAAGGATGTTGGTGCCTTCGGGCGTCACTCCGCCACCAATCATCTCAGCGATAGACCCCGTTACCACTACCGCCGGTAAATCTGGGTCAAGCGTGGCGTGTGCCTGCTTCATCGCACCTTCGGTGCCGTCCCGGCCAAGATGTTCCTCGGCCAGTCCAGTCACAACAATCGGTAGCTCATGCGGCGGCAGCGCGTCGGTGTAGTGAAGAACGGATGTGACGGGCAGGTTCTCGCAGCCAACAGGGCCATCAATGACAACCTGCAACCCCTTGATAGCCGTGAAGACGTACACGGCACCCCAGTAGCCTCCAGCGCGGTCATGGTCTAGAACAAGCATCAGATCATCTCCTCTGCTTTTTTCATCTTCATCAGCTTGATGACTTGGCGCTTCGTGTAATCCTTAAACTCGGGGCGATCCTGCGGTATGCCATTGGCAGACTCCCATACGCCTGAGGTGTGCCCTTCACCCACGCCTGCAAAGAAATCTTTCATCGTCTCAAAGCGACCTTTATTGCCCATTGCGGCATTGATGACGGTCGCTAATGACCCGGCTCCTGCAGGCCCCATCAAAGGACGTGCTGAAATCAGATTCGTAAAGTAAAGCCCAGGGATCGTCGCCTCTTTCGCTGCTTGCACAATTGGCGTGGTGCCAATCGCCAAATCGGGCTTAAATTCGCGCATTGCCGCCAGATCTTGCTCGAGCGAAGCACGATATTGGACATGGACGCCGCGCGCCTCAAGCCACTGACGATCCAGTTCACTCCATTCGGTTTGCGGGCATGCTGTGCCGACATAGCGAAGGTCAGCACCTGACTCAACAAGCAGACGTGCCACCAAAAGCTCCGAGCCCTCATAGCCACTCATCGTAATCCGACCTTTGATCGGCATTGCCGACAGCGCCCCTTTGATGGCGGGTAGGATTCGATTTTTTGCAGCGTCAATTTTATCTTGGGCGACATTTGCCGCGACACCGATATTCTGTAACCAAGCCTCGGTTCCATCGTAGCCCACTGGCGCAGAGCCGACGATGGTCCGACCCGCCGCTGCAAACTCGCGCAGACTCGCCGTATAGAACGGGTGAATTGCGGCGACTGCGGCACAATCCAAGGCCGCATATAGCTCGCGCCATTCTCTTGTCGGTACAACAGGCCCCGCAGCAAGTCCCATTGGCTCAAGCATCATTCCAATGGTCATTGGATCTACGGGAAATACTTCGCCCACCAATGAAATTGTCGGCTTTTCATTGCGCCCAGCGCGTGGTGCTTGAACGGGGCCTTGCTCTGCTTCACCACGCGCATAGCGCAACATGGCACCGGCTAAAACATCTTTTGCTTCCGCATGGGTGGGCACGCCAAATCCAGGCACGTCAATGCCAATAATCCGCACACCATTAATTTCTTTAGGTAACAGTTGGAGCGGCACACCGCTCGCCGTTGGCACGCAAAGATTGATGATTACGACGGCGTCATATAACGACGGATCGGCAAGCTGGTAAGTTGCCTCCCTGATATCTTCAAATAGTTTTCCCGTCACCAAGGACTCGGAGTTAAAGGGCACGTATCCTACGGTGCGCCGCGCACCATAAAAATGCGAGGTGAACGTTAGTCCGTAAACACAGCACGCCGATCCTGAAAGGACGGTCGCGGTGCGGCGCATGCGAAGGCCAACGCGCAACGATCCGAACGCCGGGCACATCGACTGCGGCTGATCATGCGGACCTTTGGGATAGTCTTTCGCATACTGATCGAGCGTTTCAGATTTGCCCGCACTCTTAGCGGCCAAGATCAATTGCTCTTTGCCCGAGTGGCAACCTAGTCCATCGACCTTGGTGGCCTCGGGGTTGGCTATCGTTGCTTGATCAATATCTTGCATATCGTCGGCCTAAACGGTGTCGTAAACCACTTCAAGCGATTCGCGCTTGGTTTCGGTGCGCCCACACATATCGAATTCGGTTGCAGGCTCAAGAACATAATCTCGGCCGGTGACGTCGGATGAGAACAGGCCCAGTAGTTGATCTTGCGTCAATGGCGTCGGGCGCACCGGCGGGGCTTGACCAACGTTAGTGGCGAGTTCCTCAAACAATGGCCCCCACTGCGTATTCGGACGTCCAATAATCTCGTAGCTCGCAGACTTGCGGCGGATATCGTCGTGAGCCGGAATTGAAGCAAGCACGGGAATGCCAGCCCCCTCCGCAAACGCTGCGGCCTCACCCGTACCGTCATCCTTGTTTATCACCATACCAGCGACGCCTACATTGCCCCCTAGCTTGCGGAAGTATTCGACGGCACTGCACACATTGTTGGCCACGTAGAGGGACTGCAGATCGTTGGAACCAACAACAATAACTTTCTGGCACATGTCGCGCGCAATCGGCAGACCAAAACCACCGCACACGACATCACCTAAGAAATCGAGCAGAACATAGTCAAAACCCCACTCATGAAAACCAAGTTTTTCGAGGGTCTCAAAGCCATGGATAATGCCGCGCCCACCGCAGCCGCGCCCCACTTCGGGACCACCGAGCTCCATCGCATACACGCCATCACGTTTAAAACAAACATCGCCGATCGCCACTGCCTCGCCAGAGAGCTTCTTTTTCGACGACGTTTCGATGATCGTGGGACACGCTTTGCCACCAAACAGTAGCGACGTTGTGTCACTCTTGGGATCACACCCAATCAAAAGCACTTTCTTGCCTTGCTGCGCCATCATGTAGGAAAGATTGGCGAGCGTGAAACTCTTGCCGATTCCCCCCTTGCCGTAGATCGCGATGATCTGCGTTGTTTTGGTCACCGGGCCGGTTGCAACCGCGTCAGGCTCTACCGCTGCCTCGGCGCGCAAGGTCTGCTTCATAAATTGAACAGGCGAGATGGTGGCTTGGGCGTTGCTCATGTGGTTCTCCAGTCGAGGATCATTTTTAAACAGCGTGGGTCGCTGAATGCCGTGCGGTATGCGTTGTCTGCGTCATCAGCCAAGAACCGATGGGTAATCAAGCCGTCAAGCGAGAGCTGTCCCGATTCGGCAAGATTCTTCACTGCTATCAGGTCTGCTGGTTGCCACTGTGCGGCCACTCGGATGCGCGCCTCGCGCATGAAGGCTGGCGGAAAGGTGAATGACATCGGCTCATCGTAGAAGCCGGCCAATACCACTTCGCCGCCCATTGCCATGCGCGAAATCAAGGTGTCCAAAATATTGGAATCGCCACTGACATCGCAAATTGATTTGTAGTTGCGGCGCGAATCGGTCGCCGGATCAATCACCTCGTACCCCTCACCACCGAGGCGGCGCTCAGCGTTGGTTTCCCAAACGACCGGGCTTGCGCCGGACAAAACGGCAATGCGCGCCAAAACGCGACCGAGCACGCCGTGTCCGATGATGAGGTCCGGTTGGAGCGCCGCGTTCCCGGAAGTGACATGGAACGCGGTTGCCGCGAGCGCAAGTAACACACCGTTCTCACCGAACTCAGGGGCAATGCGAAGTGCGCGCACGCCAGGCAACACCACTCGCTGCGCGGCACCGCCGAAGAGCCCTCGCACATCGCCAAAACACTTCGCGCCCGGAACAAACACCTTGTCCCCTACCGACAAGCCCGACGTGTTGCCCGCATCGCGAACGGTTCCGACTGACTCGTAACCTGGAACCAGCGGATATCCCATTCCGGGAAACGCCGGCATACGACCCGACCACAACAGTCGTTCCGTACCCGTGCTGATTCCGCTCCAGTCAATATCCACCACAACGTCGGCCTCCCCCGCCTCGTCGAGTGTTAGCTGGCTCAGCACTAAGTGTTCCGGTTGTTCCAACACAACCGCTTTTGTTTGGTACACGCAAGTCCTCCGACTTGTATTACAGGTTATGGCGCAGCCTAACTTTCCATGCAACAAATGTCATAATACTCTGACACTTTTTTATGTCAAGTTTTATGTACACTTTTAATGTGAAATACTTAATCCACTGATTTTTATACATTTATTTTTCATACTCTGGGATGACTGGGGCTGGCAAAGGCAATCATCACGCTTGTCTGGAGTGGGATTTGCGTCGGGATCAACTTCGGCGCACTAAAACCAGCCTCAATCAGCAATTCGGCAAGTCTGGTTGGGGTGCGTGCACGGCCTCGCCCCATGGCGAGCAAATAAAACCCAAAATAAGCGTCGCCGATGGTCTCGGCACCGGGTGTCTCCGCCATCGGCTCCGCGACGATAATCACCCCAGCCGGCGTAATCGCTTGTCTCGCACTCGCGAGTATTCGTTTGACGCGTTCATCATCGTGATCATGAATGACTCGCACAAATGAAATGACATCGATGCCTGTTGGCAGCGGGTCAGACAGAAAATCTCCCCCGACGACTGAGGCTCGACTGCCAAGCCCTGCTTCTGAGAAGCGAATACGCCCACGCTCAGCGACCGCCGGTAGATCAAATAAGACAAGCTCAAGATGAGGGTATCGTTTGCCGACTGCCGTCAAAAACGTACCGTCGCCGCCGCCGACATCGAGCAGACGGCGGTGACCGAAAAACGCATACGCATCGAGGATTTCTTCGGTTACTAACGGCTGCGACGCCGACATCAGCGCCGTGTACGCCGCGATGCGTTCATCGGATAGGGTTCCCGGCGATGCCTCAGCCGCGTACGGCCAATAGGCAGCAAGTCCCGTTTCAACGCGTTCACCACGCAATAGTGCAACCGGGTCGTGCAAGTCGCGGTACACCATCGCGTGGTGCTCGATCATTGATTGAATTGCAATGTTGCCCACAATCGGCGCACCTAGCGGGCCCAAGCCGAACTTGCGTAGGCTGCGCCGCTCGACGAGCTGTAGCGAAATTGCTGCATCCAAGAGGCGCTCCGTCGCATCGCGATCGAGTCCGATCTTGCCGGCTAGCGTAACGGCGTCAAGCGGCTGATCGCGAAGGTGTTCGAGCACCTTGAGTCGAACACAGGCAAGCAGAATTTGCGAATAGACAAAACCGGCAACGAGGTCAAATACCTGTCGGGCACGCCGATTCGCGATGTATCGTGTTAGCGGAAATCTCGTGGCCCAATGCTGAAATCGGGCGCTCGTCAGCAGCCGGTTGCGTTGGGCCGCCCACCAATCTCGGAGACGACCGCGCAACGACGGTTCAGGCCTTGCTGACGACACTAGCGGCACCATCGGCAGCGCCAGAACTGTCGTTGGTCGCGCAAGTTACTACGCAGCACGACGTTGGAGCTCGACCGGAAGGAGTCCGTCCGCCTCTTGCTGGATCAGCAGACGCAGTTCGTCGGCGCCGGGACAAGCCGGAATCGATGCCAATGCGCCACTAACAAGATAGTCCAATCGTGCGATCGCCCCCTCAATGCCCAACTCACGCGCTGCGCTCGGACGGCCCAGCGCGAGGTCTTGCCCGATGGGCTTTCCAAGTTCGCGCTCAGTGCTGGCCACGTCGCGAATATCATCAGCGACCTGATAGGCCTCACCAAGCCGTTCACCCAACATCCGCCAATCTTCTGCACGATGGCCTGCTGCTGCGGCACCCGCCATGGTGGCGGCCGCGAACAAGGCGCCGGTTTTCGCTTGCTGATAGCGCGATAACGACACCATCGGCTCACTCTCCCATGCCTGCCCCGCACAGATACCGATTGGCATACCGACCGAACGGGCAAGGATTCCCACCAGGGACGCAAGGCGCTGTGGCTTAGAAGCCGCGCCACGCGCTAAGCTTTCGAAGGCCAACACAATCAGCGCATCCCCCGCCAAGACCGCAAGTCTCTCACTGAACGCACGGTGTACAGATGCTTTTCCACGACGCGTCGCGGCATTGTCAAAGCAAGGCAGATCATCATGAATGAGAGAGGCGCAGTGCATCAACTCGATCGCCGACGCTGCTGCACAAGCAACCGCAGGGTCGTCCTGACCGCAAGCGCACGCCACGGCGAGACTTAATCTCGGTCGAATGCGCGCGCCGCCTGGAAACACCGCGTAACGCATTGCTTGCGCCAAAAGGGGGGGCGCGTCGTCTGTAAGCGCCGAACTCAACGCGGCTTCCAAGGTATGTTCGATCGCATTCGACATCGCCTGCTCAATCTGCTCATTGGTCGTCATCGCATTTTCCCGGTCATCGTAAATTGCACCAAGCAGCCTCAAAATCTGCCCCCAACCCCAATGTGTCAAGTTTAAGTGACATAATTGGTGTAAATTTCGTTATACACTGCAAAATATCAATCGTCAATTTTTTCTGACACAAGCCAATTTGAAACTCATCGCCGCCGCCGCCGAGAGTCATCGCAAAATACCGTTCGTTCACCTTAAATGAGCGAAGATCGCGATAATTCCCCAAAATTGCGCCCCGCAGGCAAAAACGGGGGGCCGCTTTTCACTGAGAAAATCGGGCCGAATGGATATGTTTGGTGGTACATCGATGCACTAAGCGACGATGGTCAATACGGGTTAACCATCATCGCCTTCATCGGCAGCGTGTTTTCGCCGTATTACGCTTGGGCAAGGAATCGTGCTGCGCCACACGGCGCGTCTCCGTATGATCATTGCGCGATCAATGTCGCACTCTATGATGGTCTGTCCAACTCGCCTAGCCGCACGGGCAGACGCCACGGTCATCGCTGGGCAATGACGGAACGGACATGGCGACATGTTGCGGCCTCAGATGACACGTTCCGCGTGGGGCCGAGTTCACTCCACTGGGATGGCGAGAGACTGACGATCGACATTGATGAAATCTCCCTGCCCTTCCCAGCAACGCTGCGCGGGCGGGTGGTTGTCAAACCAATCGGTATCTGGCAAGACTCATATCGGCTGGACGAGGCCGGGGATCATTTCTGGCGACCAATTGCCCCAATCGCATCCGTCACGGTCGAAATGGATGCGCCTCGAATTGCTTGGCGCGGCACGGCCTATGTCGATTCAAATGTCGGGACTGCGCCGCTGGAGAGCGCTTTCGTGCGATGGGATTGGTCTCGCGGCAAGCAAATTCCCCCAGATACTGAGGTGAAAGATGATGCTGGCTCACCAGAATCTACCTTTGTGGTCTACGACGTTCATCGTACTGATGGCACAAACTTAACGCTGGCCAAAACATTTCGTGTTTCGCCGACAGGTATGGCCACTACTGGCGATTTCGTATCGCCGCGCCATCAAAAACTGCCGACGACGGCTTGGGGCATTCATCGTGCAACCGCGTGCGATGCGGGTACCTTCGCGACAGTGGTCAAGACAGTGGAAGACACACCGTTCTATGCGCGATCCGTGGTGCGGTCCGTCATCAACCAAGCGCCGATGGTTGCCGTTCACGAGAGCTTGTCGTTATCGCGCTTCCGTTCTCGCTGGGTACAGTGTCTACTGCCATTCAAAATGCCGCGTCGGCGCTGAGCGCCTCATGCAATCTGTCAGGGGTTGCATCTTCTCGAACTTCTATGCGTTCTCAGCTTTCTCGGTTTTCTTGGCGTTCTCAGCATTCTCACGCTGCTTCTTTTCCTCGGCAGCACGTTTGTTATCTCGATGCAGCACCCAATATTCGCGTGCGAGCAGTGCTAAGGCGAATCCGAAGAAGGCTACCATCTCGATGATGCCGAAAGCCTCTGTACTCACCGGGCGCCCCGTGAAACATTCAGGCAACCAAAATCCGTGACAACACGCTCGGCAGCTAATCTGCCGGATATCGTCGCCATCGGAATACCGGCACCAGGATGCACCGATCCACCCGCGAGGTATAGCCCGCGTACCCCGCTGGCGGCGCCCGGCCTAGCGAAGCTCGCCATCGCGCCATGATTCGCACGCCCATAAATCGCGCCACCCGTCGCGGGAAAGAGTTGATGAAATCCGTCTGGTGTCGTGGTCACGCACGACATTGTGGACTGGTCAATGCTGAGCCCACAATCACGCACGAGGGCAAAAGCCGTATCGCGCAATGCTTCAATCTGCTGGTCAGACATTGGCGCGATGTCGCCATCGGCAGGCGCGTTGATCAATACCAACAAACGATCGCGCTCGCGGTCATCATGCGCATCCACCAATGCGTCGGCACGGTCTTGCGCACAGATATAGACCGTTGGCGCAGCGGCGATGGTTCTGCGGCGAAAGATGGAATCAAATTCGGCCAAATAGTCTTCGGCGAAAAACACATTATGGTGATGTAGCGGAAACCCACATGTTTGGGCATTGATACACCACGTCACAGCGGACAGCGAACGCTCCATGCGCACGATGGGCTTGGCCGCCTTCATCGCAGACTGCCCCAACAGGCCCATTCCGAGCGCCGAGGTGTCACCGTTAAAGACAACCGCATCGCAATTGATCACCTCACCGCCCGACAAACGAACGCCGGTAGCTCGACCGTCGCGAATTTGGATTTCCTCAACATGAGAATTGAACCGGTAGTGCGCGCCTTGCGCTTCGCCCAAATGCTGTAACGCATCGGCAACCCTTCGCATGCCCCCCTTGACGATCCATACGCCCTCCTGCTCCACATGGGCAATAAGCATCAGGGTCGCCGGCGCGAATTCCGGTGACGAGCCGACGTATGTCGCATAGCGACCAAACAACTGACGCAGACGTTCATCGCGAAAATAGTGCCCCAGCTCACCCCACAGCGTTTTCATGGGTGCTGTGCGCCACATCGCACCTAAATTGCGTAGCCCCACACGTCGCACGAGTTCGATCGGCGACGGGCGCTGCGCGGACATGTAAGTGCGACGCAGTGTTTGATAGATATCTGCGCCTCGCTTACAAAAAGCACGGTAGCCGTCGGCCTCTCGTCCGCCTGCAAAATCGGCAATTGCCGCGGCGCTTTGATTGATATCCGCGAATAGATCGAGGCGGCCACGATCCCCTCGCCACGCATGCCGGGCTAAGATGCTTGCTGTCTGGAGTTCGATGCAATCCGCCAGCGACGCACCTGCATCACGAAACAATGACTCGAATACCCACTTCATCGTAAACACGGTCGGTCCCGCATCAATCATCGCGCCGCCTGCGCTCACTTCCCGCATCTTTCCGCCAGGCGATGCAGCCCGTTCAATGACCTCCACGTCAAATCCTTGGCGCGCTAAATCAATGCTGGCAGATAGGCCACCCATCCCCGCACCAATAACAACAACTCGCCGCCGCGCTGCTGCCATTTCAGCATTCACCACGCAAAACAGAGAGGACGGTATCTTGCGGCCTCATGTGGCGCCGCTAGCCTGATTTACCGGTACCTGACGCATTGGCTTGGAAAGCCTTCGATGGTGATAAACAATAATGGCGAGCCCCACGGTAAGTGGAATTGCCCACAACACGGGATGGAGCGCCAGTTGCGGGAATGTTCGCACTGCGCCGAAGGCAAAAAAAGCCGTGTACACCGAAATACCCGTTCCAACGAGTCCTTTGACGTGTTCCTTCAACCATTCATTAGGTCCAACGTTCGGGCGATAGAGGTAGAACAGATTCGTCGCCACGGTTGCCCAGCCGATGAAGGACATTCCAAGCATTAAGGGCTGGCCGATCAGATAACCCTGCCAGGCGCAATTGGTCGCCGCGATGAAAGTGAGTAACTGCAGCAGCATCGAGCGCCACTCCCGGCTTGCAACACGGTCCCGGCGAAACGTCACACACAGCCAACCATACCAAGTCAGATTGATGGTCATGATAGCGAGTCCCAACATCATCCAGCCAAAAATCGCTTTCACCAATGCGGGATTGCCGAAAACCGCATGATTCTCCAGTTGCGGATGGGTACCCATCGGATCATAGACCGTACACAAGCTCATCAATATCGCTGAGACACCCGTCGCAATCATCGACCAATTAAAGATACGCCCGGCGCGTTTGTGGGCTTCGCCGCCTTTTTTGGAAATGACCGGCACCCAAAACAGCACGAGGCCCACCGCACCGGTAATGACATGCGCCGTAACAAAGACGTGAAACAAGTCGAGAATGGTCATAGACAGGAGGTCGTCGTTCCAGTGGACATGAAGGACAAAGCGTTAAGTTGTACAACTTTTTCTGCAAGGAAGAATTTACACTAGCATAGATGTATCAAAGCAATTCTGTCGCGTGTCGTTGTTTCGCGTGGCACAAATGGACGTTACAACACCCGCCGATGACTGCACAAACATCGAACAACCCCGCGTCGGACCAAACTGTATCGCCCCCCGCCTACACGCCGCCAAGGCCGCAAGCGCTTTCGCCGATCGTCTCGCTGGTGCGTCTGATCATGCAAGGCGACGGCGATCTGCTCAGCCTACTACCTGCTGACGCCTACCGGATGCCAATGGGACATCTGGGTTATTCACGACGTCAAACATTGATTGTTAACGATCCGCAACTGTATAAACCGATCCTCCTCGACCCCACTGACAGCTACCCGAAAAATGACCTGATGGTGGATGCACTTGCGCCCTTGGTCGGTAATTCGATTTTTGTCTCAAGCGGGGACGAGTGGCGGAGACAACGCCGCATGGTTGACCCAACGTTTTCACATATGCGACTAGGCGCCGCGTTTCCCGCGATGGCGGCTGGGGTGGCCGCATATGAAGCCGAACTCGATGCACTTGCAACCAGCGGCGAAGCGTTCTCACTCGACTTGGCGATGAGCCATCTCACCGCAGACATTATCTGCCGCACCGTGTTCTCAACATCGTTCGACACGCGGGCCTCGCGCGAAGTGTTTGATGCCTTCGCCTTGTTCGAACGCAGTGTTGCCCAAGTTGAATGGAAACGGCTCATCTTTGATGCCGCATGGACGCCAGTGCCACAGAAGCCGCAAGTACAAGCAGCGTGCCAACACATTCGCACCTTGTTGGGCGAAATGCTCGATACCCACCAGCAGCAGGCCATCCCCCCCAACGATATCTGCACTGAGATCGTTAATGCCCGCGATGCAGAAACAGGTAAGACCTTTAGCCACGACGAGCTGATCGACCAGCTCGGTGTGATGTTTTTGGCGGGTCACGAGACCTCGGCAAGCGCGCTGACATGGGTGTTCTTTATCCTGACCCAACAGCCGCAGATCGTTGCACGGATGCGTGCCGAGATTGACAACGTGGTCGGCGACGGCGAAGTCGGCTTCGAGCACATCCGCAGCCTTACGTTCATCCGCAATGTGTTCCGCGAGACCATTCGCCTGTATCCGCCGATTACCTTTATCCCCCGCGTCGCTCTGCACGCGACCAAAATTGGCAGATTCAACGTCAAACGTGGCGCGATGATCATGATCTCGCCGTGGACAATTCATCGCAATGAACGTTACTGGAAAAATGCCAATGTATTTGACCCAGACCGATTCAGCGTAGAACGCGAATCGGAGTTGGTCGCCGGTGCTTATCTTCCATTCGGACTTGGCCCCCGCGTTTGTGTAGGAGCCGCTTTTGCCACCACGGAAGCCACCCTCATCATGGCGCGCCTCATTCGACGATTCGATTTCACCGCATTAAACGCAGAGACAGTACGTCCGGTTGCGCGGCTGACGACAAGGCCAAAAACACAGGTGATGTTGAAAGTGAAGGCGCGGAGTAATGTTGTTGCCGACCGCAATCCGCCCCTTCGCACGGCCACTGGCGAAACCACCTCAAGGGTTGCGCGGAATTAGGATGGGGGCGATACATGCAGCAACTCCCCCACCCCAACCCTCCCCCGTCTCCACGGCGGCGGGAGTGAGCCGAGCGACCGTCCTCATCACGTTGGGCCGACTACCCAAGTGTCTCGATATTGCGCGCAGCTTTCACAAACTCGGCTGGCGTGTCATTGTTGCCGAGCCGTTCGCGTGGCATCTCACCCGCACGTCCAACGTGGTGGCGAAGACATTTCAGCTAACGGCCCCGAACACCAACCGGGAAAAATACTTGACTGAGCTCACCGACATCATCCAGCAGGAAGGTGTGACATTAGTGGTTCCGGTATCAGAAGAAATCCTGCATCTATCCTTTCTGCGTGACCGCCTACCGGCACACGTTCGGCTGTACGCGATGCCTTCGGCACTACTGCTCCGCCTGCACAACAAGCGGACCTTCATCGATGTTTGCCGTGAGATTGGCGTCAGCGCACCGGAAACGGCTCTACTGACCGATGAACACGCCTTGGCAATCACCGCCGAGAGCGACTTCATCACCAAGCCCATTTTTTCCTGTTCGGGACGCGGCGTGACGTTTCATCCGCGCAGCGACAAATTGCCGGTCGCCGATCCTGCCGCACCGATGATTGTGCAGCGCTGGATCAAGGGAAATGTTGTTAGTACCTTCAGTGTCGTCCACGAGGGCACCGCGCTGACAACAGTGGTCTATCGTGGTGCGGTGATGTCTGGCTCGGTTTCGGTCGCGTTCGAACGCCTCGTCGAATCGCAGCCAGCCAACGTCGCGATCCAGCAATGGGTCAACCAATTTGTGAAGGCACTCAACTTCACCGGATTCATTTCGTTTGACTTCGTCGAAGACGCCGAGGGTCGCGTCCATGCCATCGAGTGTAACCCCCGCGCCACGAGCGGGGCGCACTTTGTGCGTCCCGACGACCTCGCTCGTGCCGTCGTTGATCACGCGATTCGGGCGGACGAAATTCGGTTTCGCGACGAGACCTTATTGCAGCAGTTCTATCCCTGTCTCACCGAAGTGCAGAAGGCGATGTTCACCTCACGCTTTTTGCCGATGCTCAAAAAATTCATCGACGCCCGAGATGTGACTTGGTCTTGGCGCGACCCGCTACCCTTCTGGACTATGACCTTCACCGCCTCACAGATAATTTGGCTGTCGATCAAACACAAAGCGACCTTCGGGGAAGTGGCAACACTTGACGTGGGTTGGTACAAAGACGCCCCCACCGGTCTACCCTCCCAAAATTTGCCGCCCCGGATTTAATCCCGGAGCCTAATTTCCGGCGAGATGCGGCCAGACGAAAAATTGCGCGTCCACTGCTCAGCACCAAGGTCGAGACAGACGCATAAAGGGAACTTCTCGAAACCGTCGCGAGCGGGCGAAGTTCGTGCCGACGGGTTTGGCAAACACGGGACACGTACCCGGCGTACGGCGAGCACCGGAGCTGACAGATTCGCCCGCGCAGTAGGTTTTTAGAAGTTCCCCGAAAACGAAACTCTAATATTGACGGCACTCTCCAGCCACTTATGCTCGAAACCGACCGTCTTTATTAGCGTTTTTACTTTTGGGAACTTCTCGAAACCGTCGCGAGCGGGCGAAGTTCGTGCCGACGGGTTTGGCAAACACGGGGCACGTACCCGGTGTACGGCGAGCACCGCAGGCGCGAAATTCGCCCACGCAGCAGGTTTATAGAAGTGCCCTTTTTCATCTCAACCCAAACATCCACTCGCCTGAGCATAAAAAAGCCGTACCCGCTGACGGGTACGGCTTTTCCACTGACTTCAAACTAACTTCGATGTAAGTCGGTTTGTTTGTCACTAAACGCCGATGACACCGCCGTCGGTACGCGTGATGACAATCGTTGCGCTGCGTGGACGTGCGGATCCACCATCCGGCCAGTAGCTGCCGTAGGTACGCGTCGCAAAGTTTGGCGCCGTATCCTCACCGGGGTGTTGAATGTTGACAAACAATGCCTTGCCATCTGCCGACTCTGCCAAACCGGTAATTTCACACTCCTTCGGGCCGACCAAGAAGCGGCGGAGACGAGTTTCGCCAAGCTGCGCGCCGACGTAGGTGGTCACGTTTTTAGTTGCCGTACCATCAACGTTGGCCACGGTGACCGTCGCGCCATCACGGACACTACCCGGAATGGCCGCGAGCAACATGCAGTTGGTGACATCTGTATAGGCACCGTCGTCGGTCTGAATCCACAGAATACCGTTACGACCAAACCACAATCCATCCGGGCTGGAGAAGTCATTTGCCGCGGTGAGACCGGAGAGATTTACAGTGCGGGTGTCTTGTGTCGAACGCGCACCAAACAGGAAAATATCCCAGCCGAACTGAAGCGCTGCCGGATTGCTTGAGACTTCAATCCAACGAATGATATGGCCGTTTGGATTGCCACGCTGTGCGGCGCCCGCGTTTGGCCCTGCGGTGCGCGGATCGTTGTAGAAACGTGGATTAGCCGCGTCAGTTGAGGCCAGGGTACGAATTGTGCTGCTGTTGTTAGTCAACGTGAGGTAGACGCTTGAGGTGAACGGATCAACTGCACCCCACTCAGGACGATCCATCTTGGTGGCACCACGCACATCTGCGGCCAAGCGTGGGTTGATCAACACGTCAGCTTGATTGGCAAATGCGTAGGTGGTATTGGTCGAGGTAATGGGTCCGGTACCAAAACGGAGTTCGAGCCAGTCGCCCGTACCGTCGGCGTTAAAGCGTGCGACGTAGAGCTTGCCTGCGTCCAGATACTTGTCACCTGCAGCAAGGCCGCGCGTGGCATCGGCTGGGTCCCAGTTGGCATCTGACACATACTTATAGATGTATTCACCACGCGAGTCATCCCCCATATACCAGACCAAAGGTTGGCCGGCGACGACCTTTGCAGGCCAAGCGCCTTCGTGCGCAAAACGACCCATCGCAGTACGCTTGCGCGGTGTAGAGGTGGCGTTGAATGGGTCAATCTCGACGTTCCAACCATAGGTATTTGAGACGTTGCGGAAGTCGTCGCTACCGTCCGTAGAGCTACCACGTTTCTCGGTATTCCAACGCGAGAATGTGGTGTCGGCAGGGTCAGTTGCCACGGCAGTTGCCCAGCCTTCGCGGCCGGTTCCGGCGATGCCGTTGCGCGCGAAACTTACCAGTTCTTTCGCAGTGCGGTTGGCATTGTCGGTCGCCGTAACGCGGCGGAAGTAACCGGCGTAGTTTTCTTCGCAGGTGAGATACGTACCCCATGGGGTGTAACCGTTGGCACAGTTGTTCACGGTGCCGCGAGTGCGGGTGCCATTGGTGGAATAACGCGTGATCATGAACGGTGTACCCGCAGCCGGCCCACTCAGGATCATGTCAGTATTGGTGGTGATACGACGGTTGTACACCGAATTACGAACGTATGACCAAGTGTTGCCATTGCGAACAACCTCGATCACGCTGACGCCATGAACGTTGAGCTCTTTCAACACCTCTTCATTCACTGTCCGAACACCCGCGACAGTCGTTGCACCATTCGGATGTAAGAAAGCGGGTGTGATCGCCTCGTGGTTCATACAGAGAAGGCCACGATCAGAAGCGTTTGGATCATACGCGCCCGTCGCCGTCATGCCGAAGAAGTGCATGCCATCGTGGTGGTCACCGGCACGTGCGGTAAACGAAGCGGCGGTGTCTGTTCCGTCGTTTTTATAGTCGGGGGTCGCGGCGGACATCGGGTCGCCCAGACGAAACAACACAGAGGCTTGATAACCTGGCGGGACGATCACGCTATCAGCGAGTGACTTGGGAATCGCCGGGAAGCCAAGGGCGGTCGCCTTCACTGGACCGGTAGGTGTGACGGGTGCAGGTGCTGGCGTAGACGGGTTGTCACTGCCACCACAACCTGTCAACCCCATGAACGAGAGTGCTGCCGCCCCGGCAACACCAGATGCCATCAAACGACGGCGATTTGGATTGGCGAGAGATTGTTCGACGATGTCGTCGATGTGGATATTGTTCGAAAGATTGGTGACGACATCTTCTTCGCGTTTGTCATATGACATAAGTTTTACCCCAAGTTATGGATTGTTGGAGGGGGCAGTTTAGGTCTGCGATATGACGGCTTTGTTACAAGTTGTAACAAGATATTGGTGCGCCGCTAACCCGGAAATTTCACGGGGGCACATTCGAACGCGGGGGAGTGGACGAGCGATTTTTGCACGTTGATCCACCGCTGTATGGCTACCCCGCTCGGCCGGCCTTTGGAGCCGAATTGGGGCGGCTGGATATCGCTTGCTTGTAGGCAATCAGCAGTTGTTCCAGCAGCAGCCTCGCATTGAGCGGATGATTTATCAACCGTCGGGTCCGACGCAGTTCGGTTTCGAATCGAAACAAGCGAGGCAACTCCAACAGCGCCGAAATTTTTTCAATCGACCGCAAACGGTCACGGTGAAACAGAATTTTCCCAGTCATCTTCTGTAGGACGAGATCGTTAGTCCATGTTTGCAACCACCCAAGCACCATCGGCAAATCGGATTTTTCCAGATTCTGCGCTGTCAGCACATAGTCAAAATCTGGCTCAGCAAGTGCCGCCACGAACGCATTCCGCGCCGCTTGGTAATCGGCTTCACCAAACCGAATGGCATCCAGTGGTGCCCCGCCGGCCGCGGCTAGGCCTGCTTCTGGATTGCTAAGACCCTGCGCTGTTAGCCATGCAACCGCGACCGCAGATTCAGGCATCGGGATCAAAACGCGCTGACAACGGCTGCGGATGGTCGCCAGCAGTCTCCCCAATTGGTCGCTTACCAACAAGATCACTGATCGAGACGCAGGCTCTTCCAAGGTTTTTAGCAGTGCGTTGGCCGCGGCGAGATTCATCGCTTCGGCGGGGTGAATCAGGAGCACACGGTAGCCATGGCGATGCGTCGACAGCGTCATGAAATCTGAGACGCCTCGAATTTGATCAATTTTGATTTCACGACTTTTCTTTTTATCTTTGTCATCTGCATCTGCATCAGCATCAGCGCCAGCGCCAGCGTTATCGACATCAGCCTCATTGGTGAGCGACGCAGGCAAAATTTCTCTGAAATCGGGGTGGTTGCCGTCCTGAAACCATCGGCAAGCAGGACAGGTGCCGCAAGCCATACCGTCTTCTGGCGCTTCACAGAGTAACGATTGCGCGAGTGCTTTTGCGAATTCGAGCTTGCCCACGCCATTTCGACCGTGGATTAGTAACGCATGGGGCAGCGTGTCACCACGCGAAATGAGGCGTTGAAGCGGCGCAAGTTGCCACGGCAAGATATCAATCATGCCCTTGCCGAATCCAGCAACTGTTCAAGGTGCTGAACGAGCTCAGCGCGAATCGTCCGTATTGATTGCGCGGAATCAATGACTTTGATTCGCTCAGCGAATTCAACGGCGCGATTGAGGTAGGCCAAGCGGACGCGAGCAAAAAAATCGGCTTGCTCGCGCTCGAATTTATCGGGCTTGACAGTTCCACGCTCTAGGCGCTCGCGCGCGACTGCGATTGGCGCATCAAAAAGTAGGGTGAGATCGGGCTGCAAGTGTCCGTGTACAAAACGCTCGATCGGCGCGATCCTCTGTGGGTCTAGGCCACGGCCGCCACACTGGTACGCATAAGTCGAATCGGTGAATCGGTCGCATACGACCCAAGCACTGTCGGCGAGTGCAGGCTCAATAACCGCCGCGACGTGCTCTCTGCGACTGGCAAACACGAGTAGCGCCTCAGTGTCGCCGTGCATTTTTTCAGTCAGGACAAGATTCCGGATTGTCTCTCCGAGCGGTGTGCCGCCAGGCTCTCGGGTCGCCACGACATTTATTCCTCGACCCCGCAGGAAATCAGCCACAAATGCTACGTGGGATGACTTCCCCGCACCATCAATGCCCTCGAAGGTAATGAATTTGCCGCGCATTTTAATCACTGTTATCGGCCAAGCTGGTACTTGGAAACTGCCCGATTATGATCGGCCAAGTTGCTAGAAAAAGCGTGGGACCCATCGCCGTTCTTGGTCGCGACGAAGTACAGTTTATCGCTATTGGCAGGGTTCAAAGCGGCCTGAATTGAGGCAAGCCCCGGCATGGCAATCGGCGTTGGCGGCAGGCCGTCGCGGGTATAGGTGTTGTACGGCGTGTCGGTCGTCAGATCGCGTTTACGGATATTGCCGTCGAACTTCTCCCCTAGTCCGTAGATCACGGTCGGGTCGGTCTGCAGTCGCATTGGAAGACGCAATCTATTCACAAATACGGCAGCAATCTCGGGGCGCTCGTCAGCGCGTCCTGTTTCCTTTTCAATAATCGAGGCCATGATGAGAGCCTCGTATGCAGACTTGTATGGAAGTCCAGTGGCACGACTAGCCCAAGCGTCATTGAGTTTTCGCTGCATGGACTGATAACTTGCGCGAAGAATATCCAAGTCTGTCGTACCTGGTGAAAATTGGTATGTGTCGGGAAAGAATAACCCCTCAGGATAGGCCTCTGAAGCACCGAGTTTCTTCAGCACATCCTTGGCTAAGCTACCCTTCAGCGTCGCCTTAATGTCGGGGTGAGCCTCAAGAGATTCGCGCATCTTCTTAAAGGTCACGCCTTCGATGAACGTGATCGCAACCTTGACGACATCGCCATCATTTAGCTTTTGCAAAAGCTCAGTTGGCGAAATTGGCTTAGTCAAGCGATACCGGCCCGCTTGGATCAGGTTTGCGTCATTAGAAAACTTTCCGAGCAACCAAAAACTATACGGCTCAGAGAACAAACCCGCGTCTGCCAATTTGCGAGAAAGCGCCTTGAGTGACGTGCCTCTTTCCACCGTAAACTCGAAAGGCTGCGACGGAAGATCGAGCGGCGTTTTCGAATACCGAACGCCCGCACTTGCAAGCGCAATCATGATGACTGCGAGGACAAAAAGTAATACTCCTACGACGCGCACCATCAGCCCCTACTTTGAATCAATCAATGACAACGATGACGGTTTACTTTAGTCGCTTCATGACGAGTGTGCCATTTGTCCCACCGAATCCGAATGAATTCGAGAGTGCAAAGTCTATCTTCATGTCTCGCGCTGTGTTTGCACAATAGTCCAAATCGCACTCAGGATCTTGATTGAAAATGTTAATCGTCGGCGGTGATATCTGGTTGTAGATTGCAAGCGTGGTAAACACCGCTTCAATACCTCCGGCAGCACCTAGCAGGTGTCCTGTCATTGATTTGGTGGAGTTAACCACCAAGTGCTTGGCGTGTGTGCCAAATGCGGCTTTGACCGCTTCGGTTTCATTCTTGTCTCCGAGCGGTGTCGATGTTCCGTGCGCGTTCAGGTATTGCACTTCATCAGCATTAACACCAGCATTATGAAGAGCCGCGAGCATGCCGCGGCGGGGACCATCCATGCTCGGGGCGGTGATGTGATTTGCATCTGCGCTCATCCCCATCGCGGCAAGTTCACCGTAGATTCTGGCACCACGCGCCTTCGCGTGTTCGTACTCTTCCAAAATCAGCACGCCCGCACCTTCACCTAGGACGAAGCCATCTCGATCTTTGTCAAACGGCCGACTCGCTGTTTCGGGCGAATCATTTCGCTCAGAAAGCGCTTTGACCGCGCAAAAGCCGCCAATCCCAGCCATGCAAATTGTCGCCTCTGCACCACCGGCGATCATCACGTCCGCATCACCATACTCAATCATTCGGCCAGCATCACCAATGCAGTGTGTTGCTGTCGTGCAAGCAGACACCATTGAGACATTCGGTCCCTTCACGCCGTATTGGATGGAGATGAGGCCCGCAACCATATTGATGATCGAACCCGGCACAAAAAACGGCGAGATTCGACGCGGCCCTTTGTCGATCATTTCGCGAATATTGTCTTCAATCATCGGCAGGCCACCGATTCCAGAGCCGACGTTAACCCCGATGCGGTGCGCATTGCCGTCATCAACGACGATGCCAGAGTCGTCAAGCGCCATCTTTGTGGCAGCAAGCCCAAAATGAATGAATGTATCCATCCGCCGGGCTTCTTTTGCAGACATCCATTGAGTTGCGTCGAATCCTTTAACCTCACCTGCAAAGCGTGTTGGCAAAAGACCTGCATCAAAGCGCGTGATCGGACCGATTCCGCCTCGACCGTTGACAATATTGTCCCATACCGTTGCTACGGTATTGCCGACCGGCGAAACGATACCCAATCCGGTGATGACTACGCGACGCTTACTCATATTCAAACCCACTTATGGAATTCAAACGCTTCAGGAAACGCTATTATGAACAGCCAATAAAAAGGCTGCCGACCGGTGCCGATCGACAGCCTCGATACGATACGAAACCGTTATTTTTTCAGATTTGCTGAAACGTAATCGACTGCCTGCTGGACGTTAGTGATTTTTTCTGCCGCCTCGTCAGGAATCTCGGTCTCAAATTCTTCTTCGAGTGCCATTACCAGCTCGACATTATCTAGCGAGTCCGCGCCCAGATCTTCAACAAACGATGATTCGTTCTTGATTTCGGCTTCCGGAACGCCGAGTTGTTCGGCGACGATCTTTTTTACGCGTCCTTCGATGTTATCCATGTGCTGCTTCCTTTAATGATAGAACTTCGTTATTTTACCAAAACCGCGAAAACTCGCGTGCCGTCCGTTTAAGGGGGCGATTTCACTGCGACTACCAACTTTTACTCCATATGCATGCCGCCATTCACATGAATAGTGTTGCCGGTGATGTATGCGGCTTGTGGGGACGCTAAGAAATACACGGCATCGGCAACATCCTCGGCTTGACCGAGCCTGCCCAAGGGGACGAGACCAATCAATTTCATCGTTTGGTCTTGCGAGAGTGCTCTTGTCATATCGGTTTCAATAAAGCCGGGGGCGACACAATTAACCGTAATGTTGCGACTCCCGACCTCACGCGCCAAGGCTTTGGTAAAGCCGACCATTCCCGCCTTCGCGGCGACGTAATTGACTTGGCCCGGATTGCCCATAAAGCCGACGACCGAGGCGATATTGATGATGCGTCCAGCCCTTGCCTTCATCATCGCCTTAATCACGCCACGACTCAGGCGAAAAATGGACGTCAGGTTGGTGTCAATCACAGTCGACCACTCTTCATCTTTCATTCGCATCATCAAGTTATCTCGCGTAATGCCCGCGTTGTTCACAAGAATAGTCACCGCGCCGAACGCCGATTCAATTGACTTCAGTAGCGCTTCGGTTTGAGCGGCATCAGTCACATCCAGAACAGCGCCCTGCCCCTTGACGCCAAGTGCGCCAATACGCTCTTGGATACTCACGGCTCCCGATTCCGTCGTGGCGGTACCAATGACTGTTGCTCCCTGCGCAGCAAGTTTCGTCAAAATTGCGGCGCCAATTCCGCGCGTTGCACCGGTAATGAGTGCGACTTGGCCAATTAAGGTATTCGTCATATTTAATTTTTCAGTTTGGAGTACACGATCACGCTACGCCGTGGACACCAGACACCGCGGCAATTGCGGCTTCTAGCCCGGCGCGATCAGTAACCGCCACGCAATTCAAATTACCGTCGATTCGTTTGTTTAATCCGGTAAGCACCTTCCCTGGTACACATTCCACGACTGTGCTGACCCCGTTTGAGGCAAAGTGCTGCACAGTTTCAATCCACCGAACGGGGCGAAATAGCTGTTCAACGAGTGCACGTTTCATCTGCGCAACCTCGATAAATGCGCGAACATCGGCATTCTGGATCACTGGCACAATTGGCGCTGTCAAGGCCACTGAGACCAGTTGAGTCGAGAGCCGATCTGCTGCGGGCTGCATCAACGCACAGTGCGATGGTGCGCTCATCGGCAGCATGATGGCCCGCTTTGCCCCCTTCTCTTTTGCCAATGCCATCCCGCGCTCGACTGCCGCACGATGGCCTGCAATGACGAACTGCCCGGGGGAATTCAAGTTAACCGCCTCCAGAACATCACCCATTGCCGCATCCCTACAAACGCTGCGAACTTCGTCAACGTCGAGACCAAGCACTGCCGCAATCCCGCCTGTCCCCTCAGGCACCGCGTCTTGCATCGCCTGCGCACGAAAGCGTACCAACGGCACGGCGTCGGCAAAACTCAATGCCCCTGCCGCGACCAAGGCGGTGTACTCGCCAAGGCTATGCCCGGCGAAAAACGCGGGCAACGGGCCACCAAGACTTTCCCATGCGCGCCATGTCGCGACGCCTGCAACAAGCATCAGGGGTTGCGTGTTGACTGTCTGATTCTGACTTTCAGCAGGCCCCTCCTGCGCCAGCATCCACAAGTCTGTGCCAAGAATGGACGATGCCTCATCGAAAGTTGATTTGACGGCTGCCAAATCAGCCAGACCCGACATCATGCCAACGGATTGGGAGCCTTGACCGGCAAAAGTAACGGCGAATGGTGTCATATGCTTGCGCGTGTTGAGAGTACTACCATTTTGCGAGCGCAGCGCCCCAAGCGAAACCACCGCCGAGCGCCGCCATTAGCACCATTTGCCCAGGCTTAACCTTGCCTTCGCGCACGGACACATCAAGCGCCAGCGGAATCGATGCCGCCGACGTATTGCCATGACGATCCACCGTGATCACGACTTTTTCGTCTGGCATTGCGAGCTTCTTTGCCGCATGCATGATGATGCGTTGATTGGCTTGGTGGCAGATGAACCAGTCAATTGCGTCGGGCTGCAGGCCATTGGCATGCAACGCCTCCCAGGCAACATCTTCGAAAGCCTTGACGGCAAACTTATAAACTGCGCCGCCTTCCATTGTGAGCATGGGGCTACCACGAACCTGTCCATTCTCCACCGTGCCAGGCGCACAGAGCGCTTTGCGATGGCTCCCGTCCGCATGCAGATGCGTCGACAGGATGCCCGGCTCTGTGGACGCCTTGAGGACAACCGCGCCCGCTCCATCGCCGAACAAAACACAGGTGGTTCGATCCTGCCAGTTCATGATGCGCGAAAAGACCTCGCTGCCAATGACAAGCGCACATTTACTGGCACCAGTACGGATGAATTTTTCAGCCGTCGCAAGTCCATAGACAAAACCCGCACACACGGCCTGAACATCGAAGGCAATTGCTTCCTTAATCCCGAGCTTGTCTTGCAGAATGCAGGCCGTTGATGGAAACACCATATCCGGCGTTGATGTGGCGACAATGATCAGATCGATGTCATTTTCATCTACACGCGCCGCCTTCATCGCACGCTGGCACGCGATCAATGCTAAATCACTCGCATTTTGGTTAGCGGCTGCATAGTGCCTTTGGTGGATGCCGGTTCGGCTAACGATCCACTCATCATTGGTATCAACGGTCTTTGCAAGCTCTTCGTTTGTCACACACCGTTCGGGGAGATAACTTCCGGTGCCGGCGATGCGAGCGTAGGTTTGACTCATTATTCGGCCGCCAGTTTGGACGATGACTCTGACTCATCTGAACTCGCGCTCGGCACTAGTAAGCCCTCGCGATGAAGCCGCTCGATTTCGGCACTGATTTTGCCGAGCAAGCCGTGCTCGGCCTCGGACTGCGCGCGAAGTATCGCACGACCAAAGCTGAAAGTATCGGCTGAGCCATGACTCTTCACCACGATACCGCGCAAACCCAGCAAGGCAGCACCGTTGTACTGCCTGTGGTCCACTCTTGCACGAAATCCATTCAGCGCCGGCAGCGATGCAAGCGCCATCAATTTGCGGATTGGGGATTTTGTGTACTCCTCTTTCAGGAAGTCACCCATCATCTTAGCAATCCCTTCTGACGCCTTCAGCATGACATTTCCGACAAAACCATCACACACAACGACATCAGTTGTTCCCTTGTAGATATCGGTGCCTTCAACGTTGCCGTAGAAGTTGAGATGGCTGGATTTGAGCAGCTCCCCGGCAGATTTGGTAATTTCGTTGCCCTTGATTTCCTCCGAGCCAATGTTCAACAGGCCGACCGTCGGACTGGGTTTGCCCTCAACTGCTGAACATAGCATCGCCCCCATGATGGCGAATTGGAGCAAGTGTTCCGATGTTGATTCGGCGTTCGCGCCAAGGTCAAGAACATAGACGACCCCCTTACGCGAGGGCAGCACGCCACAAATCGCCGGGCGGTCAATGCCAGGCAGCGTCTTGAGGACGAATTTTGCAGTCCCCATGAGCGCACCAGTGTTACCTGCTGAAACACATGCATGCGAATCACCTGACTTGACAAGGTCAATTGCAACGCGCATTGAAGAGCGCTTTTTATTGCGAATCGCTGACCGGATGTCTTCATCCATACCGACCAACTCAGGCGCTTCAATAATCTCCAGACGTGACAGCACATCGCGCGCAACCGAACGGGCATCCGAAAGCGCAGCTTTAATGTCGCCCGTGCGACCGACGAGCAGCACCCGACAATCGGGCGATTGCGCGAGAAAAGTCAATGCGGCGGGAACCGTGACCGACGGCCCTACGTCCCCACCCATTGCATCGATGGCAATCTTAGTCTGCATCATTTAGGTCGACCGCCTCCTGCAGTCGTCCCCGCAGCTTAATTGTTATTTGTGACGCCTAATCGAGCGCGAACGGACTATTCGTCCGCTTTGGTTTTGACCACTTTCTTCCCGCGGTAGAAACCCGATGGGGAGATATGGTGGCGCAAATGCGTCTCTCCGGTGGTTGGCTCAACTGCGGTTGGTGGGTTGGTCAGAAAGTCGTGGGCACGATGCATTCCGCGCTTAGACGGCGACTTCTTATTCTGTTGGACTGCCATGGTAGTTCTCCTAAATTGAAACCTATTTCACAATACTTCTGCTGCCCGCTCATACAAACAGCGATCAGCGCGATTTCTTGAGCGCCTGTAGCTTGGCAAAAGGCGACTCCCTTTGCGTTTCTTTCTCACTGCCTGCCACATTGCGACCGACCACACGCAAAGACTTGGGAAGCGTCATCTCCGGAAGCGCTCCACTTCGCGGTGTCGTGATTGGCAACACCAGCAGAATCTCTTCCTGAACGTGCGACAAAACATCGAACTCGCGACCACAGACAATGTAGTCCTCGTGATCTGACTCGTCCTCGAGCGGCGGAAGCTCTCTTTCCGATGAAACGAGCACGAGATGGCTCTCGATGTCCAAGTCAAAGCGCGACGGCTGCAAGGTAATCGCATCAAGCACTTCAAACCAACCCAAAATTATACACTGCAAGCGCTTTTTTTGACTACCGGATTGATCTGAAACGATATTTCCCCGAATCTGATATGTGATCTTTCCGGCATTTCCAGCCAAGTATTCGCTCAATCCGCCTAAATCGCTCGGCTTGAATGAGCCCTCGAACTGCTTCCCCACGCGGGTCAACGTGTCGACCAACACCAGATGGCAGCCATCGGCTGTCGGCTCAACGCTCTTTTGTTGGGAATGGCGGTAATTGGCGTGCTTTGTACTCATACGACATGATATTATTTTATCTTCAAAAAATCAATAACTTACACCGTGTTCGCCGCAAAAAATTCGTTGGAAAACAGTCAATCGACGCCAATTGTTTTGGCCTCCACGTCGCGATATCGCGCAGAACTGCTTTCGCGACTGCAATTTCCATTCACAATTTGCGCGCCTGAGTGTGACGAGAGTCGTATGCCGGGCGAGCGGTGCGAGCATACGGCGCTGAGAATCGCCATTGCGAAAGCACAAGCTGCGGCAAAAAAGCTCCACCTCCAATCCGGCCTCGTCATCGGCTCCGACCAGGTCGCCGACCTCAACGGTCAGCCTCTTGGAAAGCCAGGAACGCGCCAAAACGCGGTGCACCAACTCACCCAGATGCGGGGGCAAACAGTTCTCTTTCACACCGGTGTCGCGCTACTGAACGCAAAGACCCACCATATCCAGTCGATGGTGGTGTTAACAACGGTTCAGATGCGAAATTACTCGGACGCGGCCATTACCTACTACCTCGAGCATGAAAACGCGCTCGACTGTGCCGGGAGTGCCAAGTCCGAGGGATTAGGAGCCGCACTGATTATGTCGATGAGGAGCGACGACCCGACCGCATTGATCGGCTTACCGTTGCTCGCGCTCATATCAATGCTGAGCCACGAAGGGTTCGAGGTTCTGCGATGAGCACTCAAGTCCCGAATGCCGAGTCAGCCAAAGGAACGCTCTACCTTATCCCTACACACCTGAGCGATGGCGCTGCCGATGACACAACAGCGGTTTTCCCCCCCAAAGTCGTTTCACAAGCGCTCGCGCTCTCCCACTATGTTGCCGAAAACGCGAAGACGGCGCGGGCATTTTTGAAGTCAATCGGTGCAACCCGCCCCTTGGCAGAGATTTCGATTGCTGAGATCAATAAACACGCTGCAACCATCAATACCGATCAATTGATCCAGCCGCTGCTCGATGGGCATGATGTTGGACTCGTCTCCGAGGCGGGCGCTCCTGCCGTGGCTGACCCCGGCGCAATCGTGGTTGCAGCAGCCCATGCTGCTGGCGTGCGCGTCGTGCCGCTTGTGGGCCCCTCCTCACTACTTTTGGGCCTGATGGCGAGTGGCTTAAATGGTCAACGCTTTGCCTTTCACGGCTATTTACCGCAGGACAAATCCGAGCGCATTCGTAGCCTCCAGCTCTTGGAAAAGGAATCGCGACAGAAACAAATGACGCAAATTTTCATCGAAACGCCTTACCGCAATGCCGCGATGTTCGCTGACATGATTCAGGCATTGTCTGCAAACACCAGCCTTTGTGTTGCGACCGATCTGACTGGACCACACGAAAAAGTAACGACACTTCCGATGATCTCATGGAAAAAAATAAATGCGCCAATTGACAAGTTACCTACCCTATTTCTCTTCCTAGCACGTTAGGATTAGCCCGAACATTTCATGGGGACGCGGTCGAAATTGGGTGCGTGGGCGAGTGATTTTTTGCCTGACTGACCGCAGCATAGCGAGCCGTGTATGCCAAATGTATCTGAAAGGAGGGGCGAGACGAGCCGTCCAATCGCCCGAGAACAAACCTATCGCGCGCATCCACGGCAAAAGAGAAACCATCCGAAATCGTTTGCCGAGCGTTCAGAGGCAACGTGCTTCGATGCGGCGGGCGACCCATGAAATATTCAGGCGAGTTCATGCAAAATCTGACGACAAACGAAAGTTACACCTTGAAAAACACCAACGATTTTCCCCGCCCCCTTCGCACATTCCACCAAGGCATCATCGTGGCGCTCTGCACATCTGTGTTGGCCGGGTGTCAAAGCATAGATCAGCCACCAAAGTTGCTCGACGATGGTATTCGGGCGGCATGGGTGGTCGTCGGTTACGGAAACAATACTGCGCGCGTCATCACCGCCGCAAAAAATTGTCCTGAAATCATGGTCGACGGCAACGTTTTACCAATGTCGCTTCGCGCCGCAGCAACAGCGAGCCCCCCGCGGCGAGAAATCGCATCACCTTTCGTCTTTCCGGCCACTTTCCCGGTGACAAGCTGCGAGTTTCGGCTACCAGCACAGACGAAGACCGCGGTGATCGCAGGTAGGACGCTACCAATACCAAAACGCGACCCGGAACGTATTTTGATCATTGGCGATACTGGCTGTCGCATGAGTGCAACTGCATGGCAGGCCTGCAATGACCCCAACGAGTGGCCGTTTGCAAAGGTTGCCGCGCTTGGCGCGACGATGAAGCCTGAACTTGTCCTACACTTAGGTGACTTTCATTATCGTGAAAGTCCCTGTCCTGCGTCCGAACCAAGATGCCAGAACAGCCCGTGGGGCTATGGATGGGACGCTTGGGATGCAGACTTCTTCACACCGGCCGATTCACTGCTCAAATCAGCACCGTGGGTGATGGTGCGCGGAAATCATGAAGAGTGCGAACGCGCGGGACAAGGCTGGTTTCGTTTCCTTGACCCCGATCGTTACAGCCAAAATCGTGCTTGCAGCGATCCCTCACAAGATCGACCGAGCAATTATTCTGCACCCTATGCAGTGCCAATTGGCGCACGGTCCCAATTCATCATATTTGACTCATCGACTGCCGGCCACGCTGAAATCAACCGCAATCGGCCGAGCGACATTTTTAAGTTTGAAACCTATCAAGAGCAATTCAGAAAGGTCGCAGACCTTGCCAACAAGGAAGGCGTCAACAGTTTCTTCGTCAGCCATCACCCCGTCCTAGGCGTCGCAGCAGGTTCAAAGGGAGAGCTGTTCAAAGGCAATAAGCCGCTTCTCACGACAATGAAGTCACTCAACGGACTCGCCTATTTTCCCAAAGGCATTACCGCCACATTTCACGGACATTCACACGTTTTTGAAGCGATGAGTTATCGCTCTGAACACCCCGCCACCATCATCGCGGGACATGGCGGCACCAGCCTCGACAGGGCTATCCCAGACCCGCTACCGCCTGGCACATCGCCAGCAGAGGGCGTCACTGTTGAGTCAATCACGCACAGCAACCTTTTCGGTTTGCTCATGATGGAGCGTCACAACAATGAATGGGTGCTTAACGCATTTGACCGCGATGGCAAGCCGCTCACGACTTGCCAGCTTCGGGATCTGAAAGTGCTTTGCGACAAAAAAGGCCTCATTCGCTAGCCCCAACATTTCATCGGGGCGCATTCGATAGCGGGGGAGTGGGCGCCCCATGAGGTATTCAGGTTATCAGGCGGGCTGTGCGCAGGAATACGCCTTCATCTTGAGCATCAACCGCAATCTTGGTCAGTCGCGCACCTTGGCAAGGTCCACCCACGCATCGCCCCGTATCTGGCTCGAAGAGCGCGCCATGAGTTGCACAAACGAGGTATCGACCTGATTCATCGAACACATCCCCCGCTTGCCAGTCCAGCTCAGTGCCGCGGTGCGGACAGGAGTTGACATATGCATGAATACCGCCATCGAATGCAACGACGAATGCCGACAACCGTTGGCCATCTAACTCAATAACAAAACGCGATGCGCGGCCACCATCGGTGAGTGACTCGCGTGCGCAGATTAGGCGTTCTGTTTCAGCCATTCACCTAGCTCCTCGACGGTGTGAACAACCGCCTGATGCGGGGCCGTCCTTAGGACGTTTATCGGGTGTGCGCCATAACTGACGGCAAGTCCATGACATCCTGCTGCCGCGGCCATCTCTAAATCGTGTGTGGTATCCCCGATCATCAGCGTTTCAGATGGGTTGACACCGGTCGCGCTGATCAGTTTTTCAAGCATATCTGGGTGGGGTTTTGGCCAGCCCTCATCTGCACATCGCGTGTAATGAAAGAACGGCCTGAGTTCGCACTGATCGAAAGCGCGCTCGAGTCCGCGCCGGGGCTTGCCGGTGGCAACCGCTAAGAAACGCTCGTCGTGAGCAAGCAAACGAAGTACGTTTTCAATACCTTCATACAGCCGCACTTCGCCATCGCGCGGGAGGTAGTGATGGCGGTATCGCTCGGCAAACATATCCAACCCCGCGTCGCTGAGATTCGGAAACAAGAAACGCACCGAGTCACGTATGCCCAGACCGATGATATGTTTAGCTGCTTCCGTCGATGGGGGCGAGAGGTCGCAATCGCGCGCTGCAAATTGAATACATTCGGCAATCAAGCTGGTCGAATCCATGACAGTGCCGTCCCAGTCAAAGACAACTAATCGATACTTCATCATCATCCTATTTTGGTTTGCCCGCCAAACGGCGAAAGTCCAAATACTTGGACAGATCCGGCGATAAGGGTGCGACGATTTCAGTGTTCGCCGACGTCGTTGGATGTGTAAACGCGATCGAGTGCGCGTGCAGGAACATACGTTTTAATCCGCCGTTCTTCGCTTGGGCAGCATATTTATTCAGTGCGAAATTCCCGTACTTATCGTCGCCGATGATCGGATAGCCAAGGCTCGCCAAATGAACACGTATCTGGTGGGTACGACCAGTGCGGATATCGCAATCCAGTAGTGTGGCGCCGGAGAATTGTTCGACCCGCGTAAAAATCGTGTGTGATTCCTGCCCGTCATCCTCATCGACAGCGACTCGCCGCTCACCCTCCTTTGTGACGTATTTAGCCAGTTTAATGCGTACACTTTTTCGTCGCTCGGGCCAAGCGCCATCCACAAGTGCGTAGTAGTGTTTTTTGATTCGACCAGAAGCGCCCTCCACTGCATTACCCTCGCCACGCAACATCGCGTGCATTCCGGTCAGGGCGCTACGCCTTTTGGCGATCAGTAACACACCAGATGTTTCACGATCAAGTCGATGCACAAGCTCCAAGAATTTAGCGTCCGGTCGCGACTGTCGCATCGCTTCGATCACGCCTACGTTGATTCCGCTACCGCCATGTACCGCCATACCCGCAGGTTTATCGATGGCGAGAAGCGCATCATCTTCAAAAACAATTCGCCAAGCAGGGAGACCTTTTCCAAGCATTTTTGTCTGGAGATGGCCGTCATTGCTAGGCTTTTGTACTGGCGCGATTTTTACGGGGGGAACGCGAACCACATCGCCAAGTGCCAATCGATAGGTTTGATCGATTCGTCCCTTGTTGACCCGTACCTCGCCAGACCGAAGGATGCGATAGACGTGACTCTTCGGCACGCCTTTGAGGCGACCAAGCAAAAAGTTGTCGATTCGCTGACCTGCGTGGTTGTCGTCAATGATGACTTGCTCAACCCGCGGGGCGTCCGCCGCAACATCGATGGAGACGCGTCCTAGCAGGGAAGGTTTTGTGGCCAAAGGCATTTGCGTTATACTGGTATCTCGTTGATTTACAAGCAGGTCTTATCGTTTTTTGACGGCGGACGATGTAAGGCAAGTCCTATCGTCGTCGTCACTGGCGTCTACCCTGTAAAGAAATCACCGAATTGTCCGGCGAGACCCGTTTCCCGCGCAGTTTATTAAATCTACTGCCTGCGTTACAGATCCTGCTGCACGATGCGGAAAACGCCGGTCGTTTTCGCTCACCGCAAGCATTGCTTGGTAAGTAGCGATAGTAAACGAAATGCAACATAACAACGCACGCGAATCGGGCCTGGAATCCAAAGATTCAAGGACGACGAAAGCGGCGACGCAATTGAAACGAATTTAGCGGTATTTGAGATGCGATCGCTGACGGCGATCCCTCACAGGTACCAAAAACTGAAACGACACCGCCGAGTGATTGGCGCGCTACACCCTGCCACAAGTGAAAAATCGCTTTCTAGATATTGTAAATATTGGAATCGAGCCCGACCACGCAATCAATACCTGCGTCGTACGGCTTCCAGCGTTGGTGATATGTGCACCTTGCGCTGGTTTGACGCGCCTGTAGCCGAGCCTGTAGCCGAGCCTTGAGCCGAGCCTTGAGCCGAACCTTGAGCCGCGCCGGTGACGGCGAGCGGGGCTAGTGTCCTTCAGTTGCCGCCCCCGGCTAACGACTGGTATGGTCGTTATGTTGGGTTTGCAGCTCGTTTCCATGCGCCCCCTTTCGTCAACGCCCAGATCAGGCGCGCACGAAGGATTAAAAAATGAAACGCATGTTATTCAACGCAACCCAAGCCGAAGAGCTCCGTGTTGCAATTGTCGACGGCCAGAAACTCGTCGATCTCGATATCGAACACGCGGGCCAAGAGCAGCGTAAGTCGAACATCTACAAGGCGAAAGTCACCCGCGTCGAGCCATCGCTCGAAGCCATTTTCGTTGACTACGGCTCGGAGCGCCATGGGTTCCTGCCGTTCAAGGAACTAACGCGGGAGTACGTACAAGGTGAAGACGGCGAAGGCACACGCGGCAAGATCGCGCAAAACCTGCGCGTCGGGCAAGAGCTGCTCGTTCAAGTCGAAAAAGACGAACGCGGCAACAAAGGCGCGGCGCTCACCACCTACATCTCGCTGGCTGGCCGTTATTTGGTACTGATGCCGAATAATCCACGCGGCGGCGGCGTATCACGACGTGTCGAAGGCGAAGACCGTGCCGAATTACGAGAGACGCTCGACCAATTACAAGTGCCGGAAGGCATGTCGATCATTGCCCGTACAGCCGGTATCGGTCGTAATGCCGAAGAGCTACAGTGGGACATGAATTATCTGGTGCAACTCTGGGAAGCCATTGAAGGCGCGGGCCGCGAAGTAAAAGGGCCGGAACTCATTTATCTCGAGTCGAGCTTGGTGGTACGTGCGATCCGCGATCTGTTCCAGCCGGATGTCGGCGAAATCCTCGTCGATACCCAAGAAATTTTTGAGCAGGCCCAGTCGTTTATGTCGACGGTGATGCCGTCGAATGTCAGCAAGGTCAAGCTGTACAAAGACGACGTTCCCCTGTTTTCGCGCTTCCAAATCGAACACCAGATCGAGACGGCTTATCGCCGCGATGTATCGTTGCCCTCCGGTGGCGCCATCATCATCGACCATACCGAAGCCTTGGTCTCGGTCGACGTCAACTCCGCGCGTGCCACCAAAGGACATGACATTGAGGAGACCGCGTTTCGCACCAACTGCGAAGCGGCAGACGAAATTGCGCGCCAGCTTCGCCTGCGTGATTTGGGCGGTCTGGTGGTCATCGATTTCATTGACATGGAATCGAGCAAGAACCAACGCGAAGTTGAAAATCGCCTGCGCGATGCGCTCAAGCATGATCGTGCGCGTGTACAAACCGGCAAGATTTCGCGTTTTGGGTTGATGGAATTGTCGCGCCAGCGTCTGCAGCCCGCCCTCTCAGAATCCAGCTACATCCCGTGCCCGCGTTGCCACGGTGTCGGACACATTCGTGATACCGCTTCTTCAGCACTGCACGTGTTGCGCATCATTCAGGAAGAGGCGATGAAAGAAAGCACGGTGGCGGTGCATTGCCAAGTGCCGGTCGACGTCGCCACCTTCCTCTTGAATGAAAAGCGCCAAGACATCCACGCCATTGAAGTGCGCTTCAAGGTAAATGTGTTGCTGATTCCCAATGTCCACATCGAGACACCCAACTACGAAATCGAACGTCTGCGTCACGATTCCGAAAAACTCGACGTGGCCAAAGCATCCTACGAGTTAGTCAACAAGCCAGTCGATGAACTCGCCATGAAGCTGCCAACTGCAGCCGAGGCAAAACCAGCTCGCCCGGAGCCAGTGGTCAAGGGCATTACCCCCGACCAACCAGCACCGATGTCATCTGAGCCGATTGCACGCGAAGATCGGCAAGCAGCACGCACGCCGTTGCAGTCGGCGTCGGCAAAAGCGGCAACGCCAGCACCATCGCTTTGGAAGCGTTTTGTCGGCTTATTCGGCGGCGATAGTGTGCCAACAGTCACCGCGCCGACGACTGAAACCGACGCCAATAAAGGTGCCAAAAACGCGCGAGACGGCAACCGTGAAGGACGCGGTGACCGCAACAATCGTGGTGGTGAGCGCAACGACCGGGGTGCGCGTAACCGTAGTGATCGTAATGATCGCGGCAACAAAGGCGAACGTAAAGACGGCAAACGTGCGGAGGGTCGCAATGAGGGTCGCAACGAACCCCGCGGTGATCGTCCGCCCAAGGGGGGCAATAGCGGCGGCGAACGCAACCAACCACCACGCCAGAACAAACCGGATGAGGCAGTCATCGCCACCGCCACCGGCGGGGCACCAGAGCAAGCATCAGCGCCACCGCCACGCAACCAGCAACCACGCCCTGCCTTGGAAGCACGGCCACCAGAGACGAGCGAAGATGGTGAAGGCCGTAGCCGCCGTCGTCGTGGCCGAGGTGGACGTGGTCGCGGTGGACGTGAGCTAGGTGACAATCGCAACACAGGCGCACCGCAAGACGGTGCCGTTGTGACACAAAACGATGCACCGGCAATGCCGGCCAACGCACCTGAGTTGTCGCCGCCGGCAATGTCCACACCGGTGGCGCCGGTGCCCGTGCAGCAGCCGGTTGTGGCTGCAATCCCGGCCATGGTGAGCGCACCGACCGCTGCCCCTCCCGCTGCCCCTCCCGCTACCCCTCCCGCTGCGCCTTCCGCTGCCACTGCTCCCGCGCCAGCGGCAACGGTCTACAGTTCAGCGACGGCACCCCGCGCACCGGTGGACCAAATACCCAACGTGTCGCCCGTTCGCAGCCAACCACGCCCACGGCGGGAACGCGATACCGCCGGACAAGAGCCGCTGGTGTTCATCGAAACCGACGCCGGCAAAGCGGCGGCAACCAGCGTTCAGCAAGCCACGCTCGCCGTCATTGAGCCGCAGCGCCGTAGCACACCACGTCCGCGTCGTGAACGCACCGTCGTGAACGAACCGCTGCAAGTGGTAGAAACAAAAGCCGAATTACCGCCACAGGCATAATCTTCAACACCCAACAAAGCCGCTCAATGAGCGGCTTTGTTTTTTCCAAGGAGCGCCACGATGCCCACAACCGGCCCCATCGACTTTTACTTCGACTTTTCTTCGCCCTATGGCTACCTTGCCGCAACGCGCATCAATGCGATCGGCGCCAAATACGAACGGCGGGTCAAGTGGCGGCCCATCCTACTCGGGCCAGCCTTCAAAGCCAGCGGTAATTCGCCGCTGATCTCGCAGCCATTGAAGGGCACCTACGCCGAACGCGATTTCCGGCGTACCGCCCGATTTATGGGAGTGCCATTCCAACAACCCGATCCATTTCCCATCGGCACACAAAACGCCGCGCGAGCCTTCTACTGGATCGATGACCGAGACCCGCTACAAGCACATCGTTTCGCCATGACGTGTTTTGCCACCTATTTTGCGCAGGGTATCGATATCTCTGGCGCAGAGAAGGTCGCCGAACTCGCCGCTCACGCAGGATTGGATCGCGACGAAATACTTGCCGCAATCAGTGATCCCGTCGTCAAGGATCGCCTCAAACGCGAGGTCGACGCGTCGCTACTGAAAGGCGTTTTTGGTTCGCCCTACATCATCGTTGATGGCGAACCCTTCTGGGGAGCCGACCGACTCGATCAAGTGCAGGCCTGGCTTGAGACAGGCGGGTTCTAACGGCAGCACCAACCGTCATGCGTCGCCTTGGTCCCTCCCGTCTATCTGTATTTGCCTCTGTATTTGCCTCTGTGTTCACATCTTAATCGCCCACACCACTTCGATGTGGGCGTCGCAACACAACTACTGCGACTGCCAAACGTCAGGTTTGTTTGAACAAGTGGAAGTACTGCCGGGAAACGGCAAGTCGCGCCGAAGAGCCCTTGATATACAACGTCAGTTTCTCCGGCCCTTCACGCACCGCTCGATCAATCACATGGGCGTTGACGATACTGCCACGGTGCACCTGCCAGAATATCTCTGTATCCAAGCCTTCAATCAACTCTTTGAGCGGCATGCGCACCAACGCCTCACTCTCCTTGAGTACGATACGTGTGTATTTTGTATCCGCCTGAAAGAACAATACGTCGTTGACATGAATGAGGCGGCTAGCGTTGCCGACAGAGGCAGTATCCATCGCAGTTTTTCGGTTGGTTTGGCCTGCTCCAACAACGACTTCACCAGCAGCGTTAAGTCCGGCGGTGCGGTGGGTGGCTTGGTGTCAATCCGCTTGCGTAGTCGCTGTACTGCCTCCGCCAGACGAGGCAACTCCACCTGTCGACGTAGTTCTTCGTTTCGCACCTGCAAGGTACGCCGCCTGACGTGGGAGACCACCAGTAGCGCGAGCGAGTAGATGACGCCTACAAGAAATCCGCCCAGCAATGCGCGCCCACCGAGCCCAGTCGGATCATCAAACACACCGTCGAATGAGCCGACCGTCCGGTACCGGCTGATCATGACACCACAAAGTGCGCCGGCGACGGTCAACCCGGTAATCCAAATCGCAGTTCGCCACATCTGCTTAAATTTGGTATGACTAAACCAGACTGACATCATGTCCCGCGAAATACGCACCACCACCGCCAGCAACAAAAACATCAAAACGAGGGACTCAAGCCAAGTGGCGTCTTTCGCAAACGCACGAAAACACACTGCGCCAAGCAGCCAGACGGCTAATACCGCCCCGGTATAGCGCTATTGGTGGCGGTGCATCAGCCGATCAAAGGCGAGAACAGCCTCGCGCTGATCCGGCGGCATGGTCGCCAACTTACGCGCTTCACGCGCTTCAAGATCGCGCCACCAGTGTCGAATGGTGGCTGTGAATGATTTCATGGTTGTGTATCTGTCAATGTATCTGTCAATGTATCTGTCAATGTGTCTGTCAAGAGTCTGTCGATAATTTCATGATTACAGAATACGCAGCGGGACCCGTAAAGGCCAGCGAGCCGGGACGAATAGCAAATTGGCGCGACAAAAATCGATTTCCGCTGACCAATGGCCTTCAACCGAGAAACGCGACTTGACCGCTACGATGGCCTGAAACACCCCGTCCTGTCTTGAGTTTGGCGGTTTGCCACACTCGCCAATCTGGTGACGATCCCAACGGCTACGATGGCATCGAGTAAACTGCCGACTCAGCAAAAAACACACTCGCCCCCGATTGCAGCCGCCGGAGAAAATATGCCCGATATCGCCCTCACCCGTCAGCATCACCTTGGACTTAAAGGTGCCAAAGCAGCCGCCGACAAAATGGTGTCCAAATTGGACGAAAAGTTTGACCTCAGCGGCGACTGGAAGGGCAATACGCTGAGTTTTTCGCGGCCCGGTGTGACCGGCAGCCTGACAGTGAGCGAAACAGAGATGAGGCTCGAAGTCACCTTGGGCTTCATGCTGAAGATGATGAAAGCACCAATCGAAAAGGCGGTGCATGAGCAGCTTGAGAAGGTAATGAACGAGACACCGGCCGCCAAACCCACTGCCAAACCCACTGCCAAACCCACTGCCAGACCCACTGCCGCCAAGAAACCAACGGCGGCGAAGAAGAAGTCGCTTTAGTCCTGCCGTCCTGGCGGCCTAGAAGCGGTAAACCACCCCCGCATTGATCAAACGCGCACGCAGCGGTTCGTATTCACCCTCTGTACCTGACGGCCTGCCGCCGAGTTTCCAAGTTCCGCGCTGCATGTAACGCGAGAAACTCAAATCCACCGAGACGTGATCGCCGATCTTCGCGATGACTTTGAGCGACGGCTCAAACGCGCCAAACCCAGCCAGCCGCTGATCGCTTGAGGAAATCGTCGGGATCGGCCGCTGGCTGATTTCGCGCCGATAAAAATCGGCCTGCGATTGTGAGTAATAACGCAACCCGCCTTCGACTTGCCACGTCTCGTTGACCATCTGCAACCACGTCCCCGCCAGCGTGTGGGCGCGAATGCCCCAGTCGTCGCGGTAGAAGCGGTACTCGGCTGAAACCACCGCATCCATTCCTGCGATTGCACGTTTGCCTCTTGTCAGCCACGCGATTTGGCTGCGTGATTCCGGCCGCGAATCCCGCACCGAAGCAATCCGCGGCGACAAGCCGTCGCGGTAAAGCGAGAACGTGAGTTTGTAGGGGTCATTAAGGTACCCGGTCAGCTTGGTATAGACGAGATTCGATTGCACCAACGTGCGCCGGTCGATGATCTGTGTCACGCCGACCAGAACCTCTTTTGCGTCGCGCGCACGGTCGAGCGTTTTGTCCGTCACCGACATCACCCGGTCGTTGCGACTACCGATGCCCAACGCCAGAGTGGTGTTACGTTCGTTGAAATCAAAGGTTGTATTCAAGCCGTACGCTTTTGACTCGTAATCCTTCTCGTCCGAGCGTGCAAACGAGACGCCGACGGTGTTCTCATTAAGCTCACCGTACTTTCGCGTAAGGTTCGCGTCGTAGGCTTTGCGACGATCCGTGATCGACGCACCGGTATAAATCTGTGCAGGTTTGCCGGTGGCGTTGGAGGTGATGATGGGCGATGCGCCACTCACCATATCGACCGTGGCACTGCTACCGATTTCCCATTGATCGCCGATGGGCGTCTTCATCCACACGACCGGCTCGGTGACTTTCATTCGATTACCGTCTTCGCGATACCAAAGCGAACGGACACCAACAGCCGCCCCAGCAGGGAGTAACGATGAGGATGATGGCGCTTGCCCGCTCGCTTGTGCATTCACCACCACCGGGATGGCCACAATTGGTAACGCCATGGCGGCGGCGAATAGACCCGACAGCGGATGTTCGCGCGGCTTCATTAAGGTAAAAGTCCTTTATCCACGGCCATTTTCAAGCAAAAATGCCTGAAAAGCGCCGTACTTATTAGAGTTTTAGGTTTTGGTAACTTCTCGACACCATCGCGAGTGGGCGAAGTTCGTGCCGACGGGTTTGGCAAACACGGGACACGTACCCAGTGTAAGGCGAGCACCGCAGGCGCGAAATTCGCCCACGCAGCAGGTTTATAGAAGTGCCCATTTTTACGTGCAGCCACAGCCACCGCCACCAACGGCTTTTCCACCGGAAGCGCCTTCTTTACTGGCGTAGGTATGGCCGGTGATGGCACCGGCTGCGCGGTCGAAGTCAAACTGCATTTCTGGCTTGGCGAGTGTGGCGCGCTGCGTCGGTGCGACGTTCGCGCAGCCGACCAAGGCGGCCATGGCCGGCAATGTCAACGCACGAAGGAAAGATAGGGTGTTAAAGGTCATGTGTGGGCCCGCGTGATTGCCGCTATTGTAAGTCCGACGACACTGCGAGCGTCGTGACGAACCATCTGCGCGACAGTATCAATTTAGTGGAAAGCCGTTTTGCATGACCGTGAAACCCACTGGCGCGGTTCCCGCACTCGCGAGCGAGGTAGAGAGTGTGCCATTGGCGTTCATCAGCCAGACGGTGAGCTGCCCAGTCGGGCGTCGCCACACAATGTCCACCGTGCCGTTGTTGTCGAGATCGGCAGCCGCATAAAACGTCCAAGCTGGGTCGATTAGGGTCGGCAGGGTGAACGTCGTCATTGGCACCGTCAGCGGCGTGGAGGTACAGGCCACCAACGGGTCGTCCGGATTGCCCGTGAAAGTCGGCAACGTCAGCCCTACGGCGCTGAACGACAGCAACTGTGTTGCCCCCGCCGCATTGCGGATCAGCACCTCGGCGCTGCTGTTTGCACCAGTACCACCGCGAAACTTGGCGAATTTCAGCGGTGTGAAGCCCGCAGGAATGTTGCTGCTGGCGAAGTTCGCGCAGGTGCGCGCAGGTGTGGCCATAAGGAAGCGGAACTGCCCGGCAGGATTGAGATACAGCATGTCCGCCGCGCCGTCGTTGTTGATATCGAGTGCGCCCAAGAGCTGCCAATCAAGCGGCGCGCCGCCGCGCTTACGTGGCTGCGGCACGACTGGTGTACCGGGCGTACCGGGGAAGTTACCACTCAAAAACCAGATGAACGACACGCCCGTGTCCTGCGGGTCCGGTGCCATGTAGCGCCACACCAAGTCTTCTACACCATCGCCGTCCATGTCGCCAACGGCTTGCACGTCCCATACGGTCTTGACTTGCCGCCACAAGAATTCGTTGGAGGCGCTGAATTGATTCCATGACTTGATATCGCCAAATGCCCCTGCGGGTGGCCCTTGGAACGCGAGGTCGGGGCGACCGCTGCGGTCGAAATCGCCAATAGCGACAAGGCGCGTTCCCGCGCCCGGATCCGCCATGGTGCTGAACTGCAGCACGTTATTCGAAAACTTACCGATGCTGATTTGCGGGTTCGTCGTCGATGTCGAGCGCAGCACGAGATTGTTCTTGGTAACGCCGGTGGAGCAGTTGGGGGCGGCGGCACTCGCAATCGATGCAATATAGGTGACGATGTTGCATACGTCGTCGGCTGAAAGCACCGGGCGCAGAAAATTCATCGATGGCTGGTCGTTCATCGCGTTGTTCAACGCGGTGACAGTGGTCGCCCTTCGGGCTGAAACATTTGGCGGTACGAAGTGGCACCCCGCGCAGGTGTCGTTATAGAGCGTCTGCCCGTCCGCGACGCTACCCTGCGCCTGAACCTGTGACGTGAACCCAGCAAACATCAGCGCCGCAAAACCTGCCGCTGCCCGACGGTTTATCGACCGAATTTGATTAACACGACCCATCTCATATCCCCTGAACAAAAGTGGTTCAACCTGCGGAAATGCCGCTACCGCAGTGCCGCTACCGCATCAAATGCAATTTTAGCGAGTTGAGTCTACCCACTGAGTGACCGTTTTTGTGACAAGTTACAACAATTCATCAGCTAATCGCGCCGAGCAAACCAGACCCATGTCGAATACCGTCACTGTCCGGCAACCATCCCCGCCAGTTTCGGCAATTCAAGACGGAAGACCGCAAACGCCTGTGCCAGAATGCCGTCTTCGCTTCTACGAACCACAGGAACGACTGGATGCAGGCCGTTTTTACGCGACTCCTCGCGTTTTCTAGTGCAGTTGACCGGCTTAACCAATTTATCCTAAATCCGGCAGTTACCCTGCCGCTGTAAGTTGGGCTGACGGTAGCCAAGGTGGCAGTGGGCGCGTGATTTTGGCCACCACGTAGTCCAGAAATGTCTTCCATCGATCCGTAAAAGGCAACTGCTCCGCAATATCCCTGACATGACTTAAAGCCGCACGAATGTTGGCAATGAGCGCGAGCAACTTGTCCTTGGCAGCATGCATGGGTGTCAGATACAGCGTTGTCTGTCCCGCATGTTTGACAGCGCGCCCCACACTGGCAAGCAATAACGCTCGGCTGGTGATGGCTTCCATGCGTGCACCCGGCTTGGCCGCCCGGCAATACCAGGACCACCAGTTGTACACCAGCGCTACAGCGCGAGCACTGGTCTGGCAGCGCTCAATGTCCTGGGTCGTGAAGCCACCCCATCCCCACTGATTTTTGAGCTCGTCAAATCCGTTCTCGCAGTCAGCCCGGTCCCGATAGAGTTGACCGAACGCGTCCAATGCGTAGGCGCTGTTTGTCACCAACACCGCGTATTCCCAAACCTGAACATCCTTGTCCGGCATCAGCAACTCAATCTGCTCGCCCGGCTCGTTCTTGGTCTTTCAACTCAGCGCCAAATCGGCTTTGACGGCACGCCGCAAGATCACTACCCGACGTGATTTGTCCCAGCCCGAGAGTTTGAGGGTATCTTCGACTGCGCTCCAGCCTTGCTCGCTGGGGCCGGGTGTGCTCCAGTCATCACGCGCGAATTGGCGTGCCAATAATTTCTTGACACCCACAGTCTGACGCAGCTTGAACAGGTAGGGCTGGTCTCGCTCCTCCAGCTCGGCAATAAAGGGTTCGTTGCCAAAGCCGCAGTCGCCTCGGACCAAGGCCGGACGCTGCTGGGGCGTGAGCTTTTCCAGTACGCCGATCAGCCCAGGCCGCGCTTTGGCTGCGCTGTGCTCTTTGCCGGGGCAGACGACAACATCCAGCACCAGGCGCAGGTTGCCAACCCAGTATGTGTGCAGTGCGTGGCTCGGGCGACCGGGTTTGTGTGGGTTGTAGCTGACCTCAGCTCCGCTTTGTTTTCCGAACATCGGCTTGATGGTGGTGTCGATATCCAGGATCCAAGGGGTGCTCAGTGCCGCTTGCACACTACCCATGAGCTGGGGGGCAAGCCAGGCCTGGCTTTGCTCGGCGCTCATACGCGACAGTGCGCGTCGCAGCGCGTCTTCGCTGATGATTTTCTTCATCCCCAGAATCTGCGGGCTCACCGCGTCGCCGCGCAGCCCGGTGATATGGGCGTAGCGGTTGTGCCCTGCCAGTATCGCCAGCAGCCATGTGCCCAAGATATCCTGTTTGCTGGGTGCATTGGGGCTTGTGTAGCTCAATGGGCAGCTATCGACCCAGGAGCTGTACACACCCGTGGTGGCCAAGAACTCGGAGAAGAAGGTCAACTGTGCATTCGGTGTGGCGCTGGCACCATGGTCCCACTTCACATGAATTCGCCCGCCCGGCGTATCCACCACCATGGCCTCCAGTGCCTGCGTTTGGACAGCAAGTTGACGCCTTTTTGCTTCACCCATTTGGTGACTCCAATAAATCCATTGAAACTGGCGTACAGTCTAGCTTGAAGCCGGTTTACGCAATGTCAACTGCCGGAAATAGGTTTATTGGCCGTACCGTCTGCTGGCTGGTGCTGGCGGCGGTACTGGTCAGCGCCGGTAACGCAGTGGCACGTTACGCCTTCAAACTAAGCTCCAACGCGTGGCTGGAATTGCAGTGGTACTTGATCGCGGCCGTATTTTTGCTTTGTGCCGGTTACACATTGCTGAAACAACAACACGTCCGTATCGACATTTTGTACAGTCGTTTTTCCCGCCGCACGCAGCTAAAAATCGACATATTCGGCACGGTTTTTTTCTTGATGCCGATCTCGCTGCTGCTCGTGTACCTGTCTTGGCCGGTGTTCGTGGAGGCATTTCGCAGCGGTGAAGTCTCCGGCAATACCGGTGGACTGCCACTTTGGTGGGCGCGGCTGTTGGTGCCGATTGGCTTCACCCTGCTCAGTTTGCAGGGCGTCTCTGAGCTCATCAAGCGGGTCGCGATACTACGCGGTGACATACCCGATGAGGCCGACCAATCCCCTCCAGCCGTCGCAGCGCTGAATCCAAACGAGGGGCCTGCGAAGTGACAGCCTTTCTAATCCACAACATGGCGCCGCTGATGTTTGCGAGCCTCGTTGTGTTCATGCTACTCGGCTATCCGGTCGCCTTCGCCCTTGCCGCCAACGGCATCGTGTTTGGCCTGCTCGGTATTCACCTCGATTTATTGCACCCCGCCCTGTTGCAGGCGCTACCCGACCGTATCTGGGGGGTGATGTCGAGCGAGACTATGCTCGCCGTGCCGTTTTTTACCCTGATGGGGTTGGTACTCGAACGATCCGGTATGGCCGAGGATTTACTCGATACCATCGGCCAACTATTTGGCGGGATTCGCGGCGGCTTGGCCTTTGCTGTCATCTTTGTGGGCGCGCTGTTGGCCGCGACCACCGGCATCGTCGCCGCCTCCGTGATTGCGATGGGGCTGATCGCGCTGCCGATCATGTTGCGTTACGGTTATGACCGGCGCATCGCCGCCGGTGTCATCGCCGCCTCCGGCACTCTCGCACAAATTATCCCGCCATCGTTGGTGTTGATTGTGTTGGCCGATCAACTGCGCGTGTCGGTCGGCGATATGTACGCGGGTGCCATTTTGCCGGGGCTGATGCTGGCAGGTTTGTACGCCGTGTTTGTCGGCATCATCGCCATCGTTAAGCCGCAGTGGGTTCCTGCGCTGCCGCCGGAAGCGCGTGTTTTTCGAGAACCGTCCGGCACCAGTGGCATCGAGTCGCTCGCCGTCCTCGTGGTCATCGCCGCATTGGTCGGCGTCCTCTGCGCGCATTGGCTCGGCCACAAGCCGCTCGACGAACGGATCGTGTTATCCACCGCTGCTGGTACCTCAGTGGCGTTTGCCTTCGCCCTCACAAACCGCGCCCTTAAATTGGGCTGGTTATCGGCAATGGCCGAGAAAGTCACCTTTGTGCTGGTGCCACCACTGGCACTGATTTTTCTGGTGTTGGGCACAATTTTTCTAGGTGTTGCCACCCCTACCGAAGGTGGCGCAATGGGTGCGGCAGGTGCGTTATTGATGGCGTGGGCACGGCGGCGACTCAGCTTTCAGAATCTCAAAGAAGCGCTCGACGGCACGGCAAAACTCACCACCTTTGTCGTGTTTATTCTCATCGGCGCCCGTGTCTTTAGCCTGACGTTTTATGGGGTGAACGGTCATGTGTGGGTGGAAGAACTGTTGACCGCCCTCCCCGGCGGACAGACGGGTTTTCTCATCGCCGTCAACGTGCTGATTTTTTTCTTGGCCTTCTTCCTCGACTTTTTTGAGTTGGCATTCATCATCGTGCCATTGCTCGGGCCGGTGGCTGACAAACTCGGCATCGACTTGGTCTGGTTTGGCGTGTTGCTGGCCGTCAATATGCAAACCTCATTTATGCATCCGCCGTTTGGCTTCGCCCTCTTCTATCTACGCAGCGTGGCACCTGCCAGCGCGTTTCTGGATCGTGTCTCCGGGAAATTGACCGCACCAGTGACCACCGCACAAATCTACTGGGGCGCGGTGCCGTTTGTCATCATGCAACTGATGATGGTCGGTGTCTTGATCGCCTTCCCCGGTTTGGTGTTGGTCTATCGGGATGTCCCGGATAAGCCCGCTGCCCGGCCCGAGTTGCGTGTACCGCTTCAGCCACTGAAGCCGCAAGACGCCGAAGAAGAGGACTTAACGGCGGCCTTCGGCGGCGTGAGCGACCGTGCACCGATCGCCAAACCAAATGCGAGGACGATGTCCGCCGAGACTGAACGCGGCGAAGCTGAAGCAGCGTCAATTACCCAATCGCTGACGAGCAAGCCACGGTAACGGCGGCTGGATAAAGGATAAAGGATAAAGGATGAAGGATGAAGGATGAAGGATGAAGGATGAAGAACAAAGTACGTAGGATAACGAGCAACGGTCAACAAGCAAAGGGCAGAAGTAGCGGCTAAAGAGCCCGCTTATCAACGAAATCACACTGTACGAGAGCGCATAAGATGCTGATGTGCCTCCTCGTACTCATAACGGTACGAACTGACCCGGCGGTGGTGACATCGCCGGGATTTTTTTGCCGACTTCTAGAGTGCGTTAGCCGGGGGGGCTGCGACAGCGAAAAACGCCACCGCTTCGGCCTCCATCCGCGTACGCCGCATCGGCGGCAGACTCTGCCAGATACGTTTACCGTAGGGTTTATCCACCAATCGCGTATCACCGATCATCAACACACCGCGATCGGTCTCGTCACGAATCAATCGGCCCGCGCCCTGCTTGAGCGTAATCGCCGCGTGTGGCACTTGATAGTGCATAAACGCGTTACCACCGCGAGCGTCGATGGCAGCGATGCGCGCGGCAAGGACCGGATCATCCGGTGCGGCGAAGGGCAACTTATCGATCACCACTACTGAAAGCGCACTACCCTTCACGTCCACCCCCTCCCAGAAGGAATGACTCGCGACCAACACGGCATTACCCAGTTTACGAAAGCGCTCCAGCAATTCCGTGCGTGTGCCTTCACCTTGCACCATCAACGGGAACGGCAATTCGCGTTCGGCAAATTTGGTTTTCAACATTTCGTAGGCGCGGTCCATCGCCTTCAGCGACGTGAACAACATAAAGGTGCGTCCACCCGCGGCTTCAATCAACGGTAGTGCAGCGTCCACAATCGCTTCAGTGTGGGTTGGTGTATTTGGCGCGGGCAAGTTTTCCGGTAGATACAGCAGCGCCTGATTCGGATAATCAAACGGCGACGCCCACGACGCCGTCTCCACCCGGCGTTCGTCAAACGCATCGTCTTCAACATCATCTTCTGCCGCCGGTGCCGTTAAACCCATCTCAGCTTGGTAATGGCCAAAATCGCCCTTCACTGCCAGTGTTGCTGATGTAAAAATCCACGCCCGCTTCTGACCAAACACCTGCGCACGAAAAATGTCAGCCACCGACAGCGGCGTGAGATGAAAAGCAAGCGACTGTGAAAACGCCTCACTCCAACGCACAAAACCCTCAATCGACGGATCTTGCCAACTGGCCATACGTTGCGAAAATTCATCCGCGCGCGTCATGCAATTGGCGAGTTCTTGCGCACGATCCGCCTGTGACTCGAGTAACTCGCGCAGTTCAGAAAGTTTTTCTTGTGCGTCGGCATACACCTCATCGAAGCCATCACGGCTCGTCACGGCCTGCCCCGGCAGCTTGGCAAAGTCTTCGGATACCACTAACCTTAAATCACGCGCCGCGATATCAAGTGCGCCGGCAGCATCCTGCAAATCTTTAAAGTCCGCCGCGTGTTGAACCCCCATCAACTTTGCGTCGCGAGCAAGCTCGATGAGTTGCGAGGTCGAGACCGATTCGCCAAAAAACATGGTGGCGGTCGAGGGCAACTGATGGGCTTCATCAAAAATCACCGTGTTGCAAGCTGGCAACAAGTCTTGTGCGCCATCATCCTTTAACACCAAGTCAGCGAAGAACAAGTGATGGTTCACGACCACGACTTCTGACTCCATTGCCTTCTTGCGCGCCTTCATGACAAAACACTCATCGAAGCGCGAACACTGCGAACCGAGGCAATTTTCACGGGTGGAAACGGCTTGATTCCATGCACCGGCGCGCTCGGGAACTTCAGGCAATTCGGCACGATCACCGGTCCCGCCGCCATCGAGACTACGGTTGGCAAAACGTTTAATCGACTGAATGTGTTTCACGTCCTCACGACTGGTGAAACGCCCGTCAGCCGCCGCAATTTCTAGGTGGTGCAGGCAAACATAGTTGGCGCGCCCTTTTAACAACGCCGTGGAGACAGGGATACCGAGCGCCTCGATGACGGTCGGGATATCACGATGAAATAGCTGGTCTTGCAGCGTCTTGGTGCCAGTAGAGATGATGACGCGCCCACCCGACCGAAGCGCCGGGACCAAATAGGCAAATGTTTTGCCCGTTCCCGTCCCGGCTTCGGCAATCAACACCCCCGAACGATTGATCGCCGCCTCAATGGCCATTGCCATCTCAACCTGCGATTCACGATGTCGAAAATCCGCGATGCGCTCGGCAAGCGTACCTTTGGGGCCGAACAATAACGCGAGGTCAGATTGCGCCATACAAACCCGACCCACTCAGCACGGCAAGCCCCTCAAGTCTGTGACTCAATGCGAAAAAAATGCCAGCCCCCAATACACCATCCCGACCGCAGCAGCAGCACCGGACAAACCAAACATCCAACGCCGACGTGTCAACACACAAATTGCCGCCAACGAAATCGCAATCTGGATAAACGTCATGGCTTGCGCGAGTTTTTCATGCGGGTGTAACGCCGTTTTGGATTTCTCATCTGCCGCCAGCGATAACGCCTCAAGGCCTTCCGCTTTCTTCTTGATCTCTTCCTTCTCGACTTTGTACCGCGCGATCTCTGCCGCGTACTTGGCTTTTTGCTCAGGCGTGGCGGCCAGCGCCTCGGCGAGTTCCGCTAAATTTTGTTTGGTACTCTTGCCTTGATAGTAGGACCATTGATTCGCCGCATCGGTCTTTCTCAGCACCGCCTCATTCTTGTAGTAGAGCGCTTCATTCTGCGTATGACCACCTTGGTAGCTGACAATCGCACCGATGGTCGCGAGAATAGCCGTAAAAATTGCCACGGATTGCGTAAGACCACCACCGCTACCGTGGTCACCACCCGCATGTTCGACCGCGTGATCGTGCGGACCGTGTACGTGAAATTTACCGCCTGACATCGCTCTATCCCTTCAGCTTTTAAAATGTTGAGCGGCGCACAAGGCTGCGCCCAGATGTATTTTTACACAGTCCGCTGCCCGCCGACCGCCAGACGAGGTACGGAAGATGCCAAACTCAGAAAAACGTCAGCGCACGCTCCACCGCGCTCCTCCAACCGCCACTCGATCAATCTTCTGCTTCGGCTCCGGCTCGCACAATCACTCAGCACCGTTTCAATGTGCCATGAGTGTCTGTCTGACCCCATTTTCTTGATTTTCTTGCCAGCACGCTGAGCAGATGTCATGTCCATCTGGTAGAGTAGGTCGCTAATTTTTGACCGCCATGCCCACTGTGAGCAAGCAAACTTCCCACGCCAAAGGCCCCCTGCTGCGTCTGTTGGGTGGCTTCGAGTTACGCGATTGCCTGGGCCGTATCTTGCCCTTGCCCTACGACAAGGTGCGCGCCCTGCTGGCCATGCTGGCGCTGCAGACCGGGCCGCTAGCGCGAGAAACTCTGGCCGAAACCCTATGGCCCGACTCCCCACTGGAGCAGGCGCGAGCCAATTTGCGCCGAGCGCTGTTTGACTTGCGCAGGGTGCTGGCCCAACTCTGGCCCGATCAGCCCGATCTGGAGCCGCTGCTGTCCGACAAGAAACAATTGCAGCTGCGCGAGGATTTGGCTTGGCAATTAGACTGCCGGGACTTCGCCCTGGCCCAACTGGCTGCCGCCACGCCGCAACCGCAGGCGCGCCGTCAAGCCCTGCAGCAAGCTCTGAACCTCTACCGCGGTCCCTTGCTCGACGGTTTGCAGCTGCCCGAAGCGCCGGGCTTCGAAGCCTGGCTGCAACCGCGCCGCGAGGCGCTGCTGCGCCAGGCTCAGCAGTTGCTGGAGGCGTTGGGCCAACTGTTTGAGGACGCCGGCGAAGCCGAGGCCGCACTGGCCTGCGCCCGGCGCGCTCTGGCCCAAGACCCATGGTGTGAAACCGCCTTGCGCCGCTGCATGCGCATGCTGGCGCCCACGTCCGCGGGCGAAGCCCTAGCCTTGTTCGAACAGTTTCGCCTGCAACTGCAGAGCGATCTACAGATCCCGCCGCAAGCGGCCACTCAGGCCCTCGCCGAGCGTCTGCGCAACAGCGCCGCCCAGACACCCCAAGCCCCGGCCGCACACGCCGAGCGCCGCCGGGTCGTCGCCCTGGCTTGTGAATGGGAAGTTTCGTCGGACGAGGCCGCCCGCGAGGCCGAGGCCCTGGCCACCGCCTTACAAGCCCGGCTGCAACAAGCCCGCGTGCTCCTTCAAGCGCGCGGTGCCCATGTGCAACGCGCAGAAGGCGGCGCGCTGCTGGCCTTTTTTGGCCACCCGCGCGCGCAAGAGCAGGCGCCACGCCTGGCCCTGGACGCCGCGCTGGAATTGGCCGCCACGGACAAAAGAAACAGCCTTGCGCCCCGCGCCCTGCGCCAGGGCCTGCATGTGGGCTGGGTGCATGCCGACCCAGAGCTGGCCTCACCCGACAGCGTGGGCGCGCTCTCGCGCCAAGCACGCAAGCTGGCCCTTCAGGCCGAAGCCAACAGCATCCATGTCAGCGCCGAGCTACAGCAGCAAAGCGAACGCCACCATCGCTTTGCAGCCACGGCAGAACCCGGCCGCGGCGCCAGCCTGCTGGGCATCCGCTCAGCCAAAGCCAGCAGCCGGATATACGCGCTCAATCCCATGGTCGGCCGCAGCGCCGAACTGGCGCTGCTTCGGCAAGAATGGCTCTTGGCTCAAGGCAGCGCGCGCACGGTCTGGGTGCAAGGCGAGCCTGGCCTGGGCAAGACCCGGCTGCTGCAGGCCTTGCACCAGCATGTGGCGGCCGCTGCGGATAACGCGCCAACGCCGATCTACGAGCTGCAGTGCCGCCCCGAGTATCGCTACACGCCTTTGGAGCCAGTGCGGGCCACGCTGCGCCGGCGCATGGGTACCGCACTGAAGGGCGATGCAGGGCAGGCAGAGGCCGCCCTCAGCGCACTGCTGCAGCAAGCCGGCCTGCCACTGGCTGGCCATGAGGCCGCGCGCGCCCTGCTGCGCCCGTTGCTGCTGCAACACCAGAACACGTCGGCCCCGGCGGAGCCCTTGCACAAGCGTGAGCTGTACACCTTGCTGTGCGAACTTTTCGAAGGCTTGGCCCAGGGTCGGCCGGAGCTCATGCTGCTGGAAGATCTGCACTGGGCCGACCCGTCGACGCTGGAGCTGCTGCAACTGCATCTCCAACGGCAACTTGAGCTCCCCGCCCCGCAGCGCCCCCCGGGCCTGCTGCTGCTGAGCTCGCGCGAGGCGCCGCACGACGAAGTGCGCGCCAGCCTGGACCTGTGCCTGAATCTGCAGCCCCTGCCGCCCGAAGACATGGCCCGCCTGATCGAGCAACTCGACACCGCCCCGGCTTCGGCCGCGCAACGCCTGCAAGTGCTGCAACGCGCCGGCGGCGTGCCACTGTTTGCAGAAGAGCTGGCGCGCTCGATGCGCCTGCGCCCGTCCGACAAAGTGCCGGCCACGCTCTGGGACTTGCTGGCAGCGAGCCTGGACTGCCTGCCGCCCGAGACCAAGCACGTGGCTCAGGGCGCGGCTCTGTTGGGCAGCACCAGCTCGCCCGCCTTGCTGCAAGAGCTGCTGCAGCTGCCGGCCGGGCCACTGGCGCAGCGGCTGGCCCAGTTGCAGCGGCTCGACCTGCTGCAGAGCATTGACCTACAGCACTGGCAGTTCCGCCATGCATTGATCCGCGACGCCGCTCTGGAAACCCTCAGCACCAGCAAGCGCCGAGCCTTGCACCGGCGCGCCGCCCAGGCCTTGATGGGTCCCTTCTCCGCCCTGGCCGCTGATGCCCCCGAGGCCCTGGCCCAGCACCTGCAGGCGGCCGGCGACCCGGTGGCCGCGCACTACTGGCTGCAGGCAGCTGAGCGCGCCGCCGCTCAATCGGCCCACCAAGAAGCCCGCCACGGCTTCGAGCAAGGCCTGGCCGCCTTGCAGATGACCGAGGCCGCACCAACCCTGATCCAACGCCTGCGCCTGCCATTGCTGCTGGGCCTGGGGCGCAGCCTGTTGGCCCTGGAAGGCTACGGCTCTGCGGCCGCGCGCCAGTGCTTGCGCCAGGCGCTGCAGGCCTGCGATGAGCCTGGTGCCGCCAGCGGCCCGGGCCAACGCTTTCAGGCGCTCTGGGGCCTGTGGTTGGGCAGCCGCAGCGGCCCGGGCGAAAGCCCGGTGCTCACTCTGGCGCAAGAACTGCTGGACGTGGCCGCCGACACAAATGACGCCACTGCCGACGTGCAAGCGCGTTATGCCTTGGGCAACAACCTGTTCTTTCTCGGTCAGTTTCAAGCCTCCTGCGAGGCCCTGGCCGAGGCCGCCGCCGCCGGTGATCGCCTGCCGCCGCGCCAGCGCGCCCAATTGACCCAGCGTTTTGGCGAGCATGGCGGCATTGCCGCCCGCGCCATGCTGGGCTGGCCGCTGGCCATGTTGGGCCGCATTGACGAAGCCCTGGAACAAACCTACCTGGGCCTGCAGCAGGCACGCACGCTCGGCCATGCCCAGACCCTGGCATTTGCTTTGGGCATGGCGGGGGTGCTGCAACGCCACTTGCGCCGGCCCGAAGCCGCGCTGCCCCTCAGCATCGAGCTGCTGAGCCTCACCCAGCTTCATGGCCTGGCCCTGTGGCAGGCGGTTGGCGCACTGGTGCTGGGCTGGAGCCAGGCAGCCGGTGGCGACCCGGCCGGCCTGCTGCCCATACGCCAAGCCGCCAGCGCTTCAGCCGTGGCCATGCCAAGCACCGAAGCGACTTTTCTTTCCTTCCTGATCGAAGCGCTGCTGAACCTCGACCAGGCCGAGGAAGCCCTGGCACAGATAGACGCCTGCCTGCCCAAGGCACATGAGCGCCAAGAGCCCTACCTGCTGCCCGAACTCTGGCGCATGCGCGCCCAGGCCTTGGCAGCCCAAGGCGCGCCACGCGCCGACATCGAACAGGCGCTGGACAAAGCCATGCAGACTGCTCAAGCGATGGGTGCCGAGCTGCTTTTGCAACGCAGCACTGCCCAACGCCGGGCCTTGACCAAGACGGCCAGCAGCGATTCAACGAAAATTCAACGCTAGGCCAGCAAGCTCTTACCCAATTTCAGGCGTCGTCGACCACGACGCGGGTCACACCGAGGAGATGCATTGATGCTCACAAAACCAAGACAACTCAGCAGACGAGCCGCCGCCTTGGCGCTGGCGAGCTTGGGCCTGCTGGCCAGCGCCAGCACGCAGGCTGCCGAGGACGTGATTGAAGGCAGCGAAGGCATTGTTAAGCCGCTGCGCTTTTCCGGCTTTGCCACTTTGGGCCTGGCCCACAACAACAACGCTACCGCTGGCACCATCACCTCCTTTTCTCAGCTCAAGCCGGTGCAGCAAGGACCGTTTCATGACCTGCAAAGATTTTTGAACTTGTTCCGGAAGATTGTTTAACAATGGATATCGAGTCCGTCCGCCGTTCCTACGCCCGTTGGGCGCCGATTTATGATCTGACATTCGGCAATATGACGGGAAGGGGGCGGCGTCGGGTGGTTGGTACGTTGAACCGTCTGGGCGGGCGCGTGCTAGAGGTTGGCGTGGGCACCGGTCTTTCCCTGCCGCAATATCTGCCGAGGGTCGAGGTCACGGGGATTGACGCCTCTGCCGAGATGCTGGCCAAAGCGCGCGAAAAGGTAGCCGAACTGGGCCTGACCAATGTACGCGACCTGTCGGTGATGGATGCCCGGTCGATGATGTTTCCCGATGCAAGTTTTGACCATATCGCCGCCATCCACATCATGTCTGTCGTTCCGGAGCCGGAACGTGTGATGGCAGAGATGACCCGTGTCGTGCGTCCCGGAGGGACCATCATCATCGTCAATCACTTTTCCAGCGACAAGGGTGCCTTGTTGCTCGCCGAACGGGTGTTTGCACCGCTCGCCGGGTTGATCGGCTGGCATTCCGATTTCGAACGTGGCCGGGTTCTGTCAACCCCGGGCCTACGCCTAATTGAAGAAGCCCATCTTCCGCCTTTCGGCATGATGACGTTGCTGCGCCTGCGCCGCGACTGACCCTCGGGTACTCAGTTCAAATGTGGCCGAGACTTTGCAACTTGGTTGGGACCAGTGCCGCGACAGCACTCTTGGGACGGCCAAGACAGTCAAGCGAACAGGTTGCCGTCACTAAAATTGACGAACTTGATCCAGCCGTAAGCGGGCGCATCCATTTTGGGGTGGCCAACCACCATAGGCGCTTCGTGTTTGGCGGGATCGTAGCTGGCGGCACTCTCGGAGAGAACGGAATCCGTGAAGTCGACCGCGATACCCCTGCGGTCGGTGTGTTTGCCTTGCTTAAAAATGTGGATGCGCTTCATGAACCGCATGATGCGCAATCACGCGCCAAGGACACTCTGCATAACCCTCGCTCTTGTGGGCTTGCAGTAAGCCAGCCCTGAGAAAATTCTCTTCATGAAACAAGCCAGCCTGAAGCTCAATCTGACCGTCAAAAGGACGCGCGAGCAAGTATTCCTAGAGCAGATGGCGCAAGTGGTGCCGTGGACGGTGTTGGTCGAACTCATTGCACCGTATTACCCAGGAGGAAAGACAGGACGGCCACCGTTTTCTTTGCAAACCATGCTGCGCGTCCACTTCATGCAGCAGTGGTTCACGCTGTCCGATCCGGGCATGGAAGAGGCATTTTTTGACAGGCCTGTGTACCGGGAGTTTGCTCAGCTTGAAGAGTTCGGCCGCCTCCCTGATGAGAGCACCATCCTGCGCTTTCGCCACCGGCTGGAGAAGCACAAACTGGCAGAGCATGTTTTGGGTGTAGCGAATGACATCCTCATTGAACACGGACTGCTGCTCAAGCTAGGCACCGTGGTGGATGCCACCTTGATTGCAGCGCCCTCATCGACCAAGAACACGCAACACCAGCACGACCCCGACATGCATTCGAACAAGAAAGGCCAGCAGATGTACTTCGGCATGAAAGCGCATATCGGCGCTGCCGCCGAGTCGGGCGTAGTGCTCACGGTTCGCGGCACGTCGGGTATCGTGAGTGACGTGACCGAGGGCAACAGCTTGCTGCATGATCAAGAGACCGTTACATTCGGCGATACGGGCTACCACGGCATTCAAAAGCGTCCAGATGCGAAAGCCGATGTCACTTGCCATGTGGCCATGCGACCGGGAAAACGCAAGGCCTTGAACAACGACAACGCAGCAGATGCGTTGATCGACAAAGCCGAGAAGATCAAAGCTGGTATCCGGGCCAAGGTCGAGCACCCGTTTCGGGTGATTAAGCGCCAGTTCGGAATTGTGAAAGTACGCTTTCGCGGCTTCAAGAAAAATACCGCACAACTCGTTACGCTGTTTGCGCTGTCGAACTTGTGGATGGTGCGCGGCAAACTGATGGAGGCGCAGGGATGAGTGTGCCCACAAACCGGGGAAAAGCCCTGAAGGGGCTGAAAAAGCAGCCCAATGGGCGCAAGAAACTGCGTGACTTTGAAAGAATTCATGCGAAATCACGTCATCTTAAAACCACCGACTCGCTACGCCAATCGGCGGGGAGTTATTCAGAGCACCCTCAAGTCTGATTCGGGATAAGAACTTTTTATTTTTTTAATAACATTCAAAACGACAAACTATCGTATGAAAAACAATTTTGATTTATTGGATGGTTCGGAAACTCCGCAAACTCGGCCCTCTACGAGTACATCGTCCATCAATAAAATAAAAGAAGCTGCCGTTAGGATAATTAATGGCGATTTCAATTCATCCAAAGAAATTTACGAAATTGCCGCATGCAAAACCGAAACCGAGGAAATGCGAGAACTTGCCGAAACGATCGGCATGATGAGCGTAAAAATTGAGGCGCGTGAGCATTCGCTTGAACAGAAATTCGAAGAGATAAAATCTAAAAACATGCAATTGGAAGAGGCCGCAAAACTGCAGTCGATGAGTGGCTTCATGCTGTCGACTACCGTAATTGGGGTCAGCTTCTATGCGATACTGGTTTCACAAATTCTGAAGGCAGACTGGATAAACGAAACCGTTCAGACGATCATAACATACACGTTTGTGGGAGCCACGGGATTCGTCATTTTTATGTACTTACGGAAATACAGATTTCCGCCAAGCTATTGGGGTCTGACATTTAGGGGCGGCAAACGTGCATTAATTGAGAGTATGCTCATAACAATAGTATTGGCTGCATTGATGATTGGTCTTAAATACTATTTGGTGAATACTCCCGGAAATAGTTTTTCGGGTCAAGCGGTTTTTGTCTATTCTGCCACTATGCTACAGCTTTTTTTCTACCTCATAAATTCCTTCATGCAAGAATTCATTTGCAGGGGTTTTGTTCAGACCAATACGGAGAAAATGCTGACAGGGAAGTACAAGGCGCCCATTGCTGTGATAACCACTTCGATGCTTTTTGGAGTCGTGCACATGCATTTATCGGGAACAACGATACTCGTTACCATTTTCGCCGGAATCTTTTTCGGCTTTCTTTACCTGAGGCACAGGACACTTGTCGGTGTAACTATTGCGCATTTTGTTTTAGGTGAGCTACTCTTTGATCTTGGTTTCTTTACACTGGCGCCCAGTTAAAAAGTGAATTAATTCAACTGGTTGCCGTCGCTGGGCTGTCGAGAGTGTTTCTATCAACCTATTTCCGGCAGTTGACGTTGCGTAAACCGGCTGCAAGCTAGACTAGACGCCAATTTCAATGGATTTATTGGGGTCACCAAATGGGTGAAGCAAAAAGGCGTCAACTTGCTGTCCAAACGTAGGCACTGGAGGCCATGGTCGTGGATACGCCGGGCGGCCAAGCCGGGTGCACGCATGGAAGCCATCACCAGCCGAGCGTTATTGCTTGCCAGTGTGGGGCGCGCTGTCAAACATGCGGGACAGACAACGCTGTATCTGACGCCGATGCATGCTGCCAAGGACAAGTTGCTCGCGCTCATCGCCAACATTCGTGCGGCTTTAAGTCATGTCAGGGATGTTGCGGAGCAGTTGCCTTTTACGGATCGATGGAAGACATTTCTGGACTACGTGGTGGCCAAAATCACGCGCCCACTGCCACCTTGGCTACCGTCAGCCCAACTTACAGCGGCAGGGTAACTGCCGGATTTAGGATCAAGCTGAAAGGCGCTTGAAACATCAGCTTTCTCGAACAGCGAGACCGACAAAATCTATAGCAATGTGTAGAGCGAGGCGCTCAATCGGCTGCCCCTGAAAGATTCATTTTCAAGCCGCGGTCAAGTTTATCGAATCGGATTTGGTTGGAATTGAGACAAAGATTTGTCGCAATTGATGGCCAATTCGCCCCAAACCGGCGGCCTTCAGCAGGCGCAAAAAAGGCCGATGCCCTTTTTCACGATCATGCGCAGCAGCCAGCGGATGTTAAAGCCCGCAGCGCACAGCACCGCGTGCACACTGTCGCCGTTTGAACCGAGATTTTCCATTAGGATTTTACGGAGGCGGATAAATTGGCGTAAATGTAGCGGGCAAATCAATGGTTTTTGACGCATTCCACAGCCCCTGCATCCAGGTTCGCTGTTGCATCGCCAACGCCATGTTCAGAATAGGCCGTCGACTTTCGGTGGTGATGTATGCGGCTTTTGCGAACAGTTTGTAACGTAGCGTTTGCAGCGTGTGCTGCACCGAATTCGAAGAATGTTTCACCGCACTCGTCTTAAGCAGAACCTGACGCAATAGGCTCATCAGGTTGTAGGACAACATGACCGTATTGAGTGCGGCTTCCGTCGCCCAGAAATTGTTCATGTTGAAACTATCCGCCGCAAAATCATACTTGAGATCCTTGATCCGGTTCTCGCAATCGGCGCGTCCCCGATAGAGCCGCCAGATCGCCTCCGCTGGCAAATCTAAATCGGTCACCAGTGCAGAAAAGCGCCACTTGCCGATCACCGGATCATTAGCAAACAAGTTCAAGGTCTTGCCCTTCGGCGCTGCTCGTTGATCGATGTGCTGGCGTATGCCTACCACCCAACGTGGCTGACGCCATGTGCTGGCCTGATAGGTAAAGCGAGTCAGTTCGATGCCCTCGACTGGTTTGCCATGCCCGTCTTGCAGCACCCACCATCCTTCGGCATTGACCAGTGCGCGCTGCAAAGGCTGATTCTGGCGTAGCGCGATGATGTGATGAAGCTGTTGCTCATCGAGATAGTCAATGAAAACGCTGTCGCTAAAGCCACTGTCGGCACGCAATAGCGACACCTGTTTGTCGCCCAAACGGTGTCGGGTATTAGCCAGGAACGCCTGTACATTGTTGGCTGAACTGCTATTGCCGGGGCGCAGCCAGCAGTTGGCAATCATGCGTGTGTCAGCCACAAAGGCCATCAAGGGATGATGGCTGGCACGGCCGCGTTTGGCCGGGTTGTATCCACGTGCCGCACCTTCTTGCGCGCCGTAACGGGTCATCACAGTCGAATCCAGATCAAGCGTGACGCCATTGATCGACAGTTGGCCGAATAGCCAACGGTAGAGTTCATCCATCACCGACTCATTCGTGGCTTGCGTAAACTTGTTGAACAGCCGCATGACCGCTTTGAAGTTGGCCATGCGCTTGAAACTGAATAGTCGTTTCAAGACGGGGTCATGGCGGACGATTTCTCCGTGCTCAAAACGATTGGCACCACACCAGACCGAGAGCATGAACTGGGTGATGAGCTGCTCAGGACGATAACCGCGATTACTGCGAGGCTGCGGCAAACCGGCAGCGGCAAGGACGGGCTCAAATCCGAGGTGGTCAAGCATGCGTTTCATGATGCCCATACCGCCCCAGGCGGTGATTTCTTTGTCGGTAAAACACAGGTCAAATTCCATCCAAACCCCCGCACTAAAAACGCGATAGCGTAGATTAGCGGAACAACACCCTAAATACCATTCCAATCAATGACTTGCGCTAATGGCTTCCATTAGAAATTGGGTCTAATGGAAAATCTAGGTTGAAGTGCGGAAAGCACGGAAATTTTCTTTCGTGGGTCAGCTTGGAAATGAGACCTCAATTCGTCGGTCGAAGCGGAGAATAACCGGATAGCAGCGCGCAGCTTTTGGGCGGGAAACCAACGATACATCTCCTGAATTTGAAGCGCGCTGAGCGGCTTCCCTAGATTCAACGTTACAAACGACGCAATTAAGTAACTTGCGACTATCAACTCTGAAAAGGTGAGCCCGTCGGCAAACAGCATATCTCGAACCAGCTTATGGTTAGCCGGCAATTGCCCAAATATGTAGTACTGTCTCAAAACAGAAAACTTGCTTGAGTTTTGAAATTCGAATTGCTGAAAAGCAATTGCTCTCAGCGCGGGTATCCCGATTTCACCGAGTAAGAATTGTGGAGCGAGTCCGTGCACGAAATCGTACGCCTGCTTGTGCAACGTTCTGAAGGTTGAGACGGTCAGCTGGTGAGTCCCACGTCTAGGGCAATCAGGATCGGCAAGTGCCCATTGTGCCAACCGCTGATTAACAAACGGGAGCGTCTGAAGGTACTCGTGCCCTTTCTGAGCATTCTCAAACTGCGCTTGCCCAATGCAGAACTGCACCACCTGACTATAGCCGTACTTTCTCCAAGCGAAGCGTAGAGCGGAGACTGCGTCCCCTACCTCTTCGGAACCAACCTTTTCCTCTTGCAATTCTGGGCGCCCCTCCTGATTCATCGAAGGCTAAACGAGCAGACGCTCTGCGAAAGATCTTTGGCTGATGCTCGATGAGTGCTCACCTGAAGAATGTGACGAACCCATTCCCGTCGAATAGTTAGCGCAGAAGAGCCGCTATCCACGCATCGCCTCGACCGCCTGCTCCACCCGATCCACCGCAATAATTTCCATCCCGTCAATCTTCTGCTTCGGCTTATTGCCCTTCGGGATGATGGCGTGGGTGAAGCCGAGCTTGGCGGCTTCCTTTAATCGCTCCTGCCCGCGCTGTACGGGGCGCACTTCACCCGCGAGGCCGACCTCACCGAACACGACGTGTTTGGTCGGCAGCGGTTTGTTTCTGAGACTTGAAACGATGGCGAGCAACACCGCCAAGTCGGCACCGGGTTCATCGATCTTCACGCCGCCGACGGCGTTGATGAATACGTCTTGGTCAAAACACGCGATGCCTGCATGGCGGTGCAACACCGCCAATAACATTGCGAGTCGGTTTTGCTCCAAGCCCACCGAGAGCCGCTTGGGGTTCATGTGCGCTTCATCGACCAACGCTTGAATCTCAACCAACAATGGTCGTGTGCCTTCTTGCGTGACCATCACGCAGCTACCCGGCACATTTGAACTGTGTGTCGAGAGAAACATCGCCGATGGGTTGGTGACTTCGCGCAGGCCCTTCTCCGTCATGGCGAATACGCCGATTTCGTTCACCGCACCGAAGCGATTTTTGACTGCACGAATCAAACGGAAACTGGAGTGTGTGTCGCCCTCGAAATACAACACGGTATCGACCATGTGCTCCAACACGCGTGGGCCAGCGAGTGCGCCCTCTTTGGTGACGTGGCCGACCAACACAATGGTGGTGCCGGTGGATTTTGCAAACCGTGTGAGATGCGCCGCACATTCACGCACCTGTGCGACCGAACCGGGTGCCGAGGTGAGTGCGGCGGAGTAAACCGTCTGGATGGAATCGATCACCGCGACTTGCGGTTTTTCATGGCCAAGGGTGGCGAGGATTTTTTCGAGCTCAATTTCGGCGAGCAGTTTGACGTCGTGCGTATCGAGGGTTAAACGATTCGCGCGCATGGCGATTTGCTGCGGGCTTTCTTCACCGCTCACATACAAGACACTCGATGACGCTGAGATGGCGCAGAGCGCTTGCAAGAGCATGGTGGATTTGCCGATGCCGGGGTCACCACCGATGAGCACCACACCACCGCTCACCAAACCACCACCCAACACGCGGTCAAACTCACCAATACCGGTGGGCTGACGTGGAATATCTTGGGTTTTTACTTTGCTCAGTTGCAGCACTTGGCCGCGTTCGGCATTCACGCCGGCGAGTGTGGCGAAGCGATTGTTGCTCGCGGTCTCGGCGACCGATTCAACGAGTGTGTTCCACGCATTGCAGTGCGGGCACTGCCCCTGCCACTTTGGCGACTGGCCGCCGCATTCGGTGCAGGAGTAGATGGTTTTGGGTTTGGCCATTAGCTCTGCCTCAATGTGGCCGAATCACGTGCAAGGTGATCGGCAGCACCCTTGCATAACTTTTGAAATCTTTATCTACGCTAAGAATCGGCATCCCGTGTCGCATCGCAAACGCACAAATCAGGAAATCGGTATGCGCGCCTTGAATGCCACGCGCACGGCAGGTGTTAAAACACTTCGCTCCGTTTTCGAAGTCTTCCGTGTCTAGTGGCTCGTCTGGAAAGGCTGCAATTGATCGCTTAACGCGCAAAAATTCACTGATATCAGGAATCCCAGACAAGAGCTCTTGGCGAATTGGTCCAATCATTGCCGCGTCGCCGTCTTCAATCAGTTGCGCCAATTCGTGCGCATGGTTGCCGCGTAAAGGGCGATTTCGACGTAAAGCTTCGGACCAGACCGAGGTATCTACCAGTACCTTCATTTGCGCCGCAACTTTTTATAGTCGTAGTCGGGCGCGTAATCCACCGTGCCAAATAACTTAATGACCTCGCGTTGTTTGCGCTTGATCAGGTACTCCTCAAGAGCTGCGGTCACTGCTTCGCGCTTGGTTCGGTGGTTGCCAGCAGCTTTCACTTCATCGACGAGTTTTGGGTCTAGCTCAAGATTGGTTGCCACGAGGACCTCATACTGTTTATGAATACAGTCAAATTCTACACATGGCAATGTGTGAAAAGCAAACTGCGTTATTCACCGGCGCTGTTTTTACTCGACCTCCACCACCGGCACCCTCGGCGCGATACCGCAAAAGAGTTCATATGCGACTGTGCCTGCGGCAGTGGCGACTTCATCTGCGGGCAGGCCTTCACCCCACAGACATACCGGCGCGCCGACTTTGGCGTGCGGAATGTCGGTCAAGTCCACGGCCAACATATCCATCGACACACGGCCAATGGTACGAGTGCGCTTGCCACTCACAATCACCGGGGTACCGTGCTCGTTTGTGCCGGGCGCATGGCGTGGGTAGCCGTCGGCATAGCCGCACGCGACGATGCCGACTCGCATCTTCTTTTGCGCCATAAAGGTAGCGCCGTAGCCGACCACGTCGCCCTTCTCCAGCGTTTGCACACCGATCACTTCCGAGCGAAGTGTCATCACGGGCTTCAAGCCAATCTCTTCTGCCGTGCGATCAGCCAATGGTGAGGAGCCGTAGAGGAGGATGCCGGGCCGCACCCAATCGAGGTGTGTTTTCTGAAACCGCAGCAGCGCGGCGGAGTTTGCGACGCTTTGCGTGAAGCCTTTTTTGGCGAGTGAGGGCTTTGCGGATTTCACGATCTCGTCAAAGCGCTTCATCTGCCAAGCTACACCTTCCACACCATCGGCAGTAGCAAAGTGCGTCATCAATGTGACCTTGCCAAAATTTTTGTGGTTCGCTGCGAGTTCAACGGCGAACCCAGACATCGGACCTGAGAGGCCCAAGCGGTTCATGCCAGTGTTGAATTTCAGAAAGACATCGAGCGGTGCCTGAATATCAGCATCGGCCAGTTGTTTCGCCGCCTCAAGATCACGGATGGAAGTTGTCAGATTGTAGTTGGCGAAGACATTGATTTCTTTTTCACCAAAAAAACCTTCGAGCATCAGGATGGGTGACTCGATACCGAGCTTGCGAAGCTGAATGGCGGAATCGAGTTCAAGTGTGGCGAAGCCATCCGCATCTTTCAGCACCCGCGCCACCCGCGTAAGGCCATGTCCATAGGCGTTGGCTTTGACGACGGCAAAGACTTTTGATTTCGGCGCGGTGCGCTTGGCCAGCGCATAGTTGTGCGCGATGGCGGAGAGTGAGATGTCGGCGCGGAGGGGACGGGTCATCGGCGCTTCAAATGGGCACTGCCATGCCGAACGATTTTGTGAGGCATCTCATCCGGCAGCGAAAAGGCACTGCAAACCCATTCCCTAACTCGACGGGATGAGATTCCTCGCGTGGCTCGGAATGACATTTTTTGAGATCGAAGTCTGTCATCGGCAATAAGTCAGAACGAAGTTAGATTCCGGGCGAAATGGCCGATATCGCGGGCCACGCTGTCCGGGGCGACAGAAATTTGCCTTTCCTGGCGCAGATTAATACCCGCCTCCACCGCCGCTGGCGTGATTCTCGAACCGCGTATTTTGGCCAACGAAGGTCAAGCGTACCGTACCGATGGGGCCGTTACGTTGTTTGCCGATGATGATCTCGGCGGTGCCTTTGTCCGGCGTCTCGGGGTTGTAAACCTCATCACGATAGATAAAGATGATGACGTCAGCGTCCTGCTCGATAGCGCCCGATTCGCGCAGGTCTGACATGACGGGACGTTTGTTGGGGCGCTGCTCAAGCGAGCGATTCAACTGCGAGAGAGCGACCACTGGCACCTTTAGCTCCTTTGCCAGGGCTTTTAGCGAACGTGAGATTTCGGAAATCTCCGTGGCACGATTTTCGCCCGAACCGGTCGATGACATCAACTGCAAGTAGTCAACCACAATCAAACCGAGGCCGTCGTACATGCGCCACATACGTCGCGCGCGGGCGCGAAGTTCCAGCGCATTCAAGGCCGGTGTTTCATCGATGTGAATCGGCGCGGTATTGAGTTTCACCATCGCCTGATTCAGGCGGTCCCAGTCGCGCGCGTCAAGCTGCCCGGTACGAAGTTTTTGCTGATCAACTTTTGAAATCGACGACAGAAAACGATTGGCGATCTGCGTGCCGCCCATCTCCATCGAATAGATGAGTACCGGCAAGCCGAGGTTAACGGCGACGTGTTCAGCGAGGTTCAAACTGAATGCCGTTTTGCCCATTGAGGGCCTTCCGGCGACGATGATCAAGTCACCATCTTGCATGCCTGACGTCATATTGTCGAGATCAACAAAGCCGGTCTCTTTACCAACAACCGCCGTTGGGTTCTTGGATAACTCATCCAAACGTGTCATCACTTCGCTAAGCAGGTCCTCCATCGATTGGAAGCCTTGCGAATTCTTGCGGCCCATCTCGGCGATGTCAAAAATCTTCTTCTCCGCGTCATCGAGCAACTGACGCGCCTCGCGGCCACTCGGTGAGTACGACGAGTCTGCGATCTCCTCACCGGCACGCGCGAGTGAGCGCATGATCGAACGTTCACGCACGATCTCTGCATAAAGGCGAATGTTCGCCGCCGATGGCGTGCCTTCGGAGAGATTCTGCAGGTAATTGATACCACCGATGTTCTGCAACTCGCCAGCAAGCTGGAGCGATTCAGCGACAGTCAACACGTCGGCAGGTTTGTTCTGCTCGATCAGTCTCGATATCGCACGATAAATCTTGCGGTGATCATCGCGATAAAAATCGACGTCGGCGACCATATCGCCGATGCGGTCCCACGCTTCGTTATTGAGCAACAAGCCCCCCAGAACGGATTGCTCGGCTTCAATGGAGTGCGGCGGCAGCTTCAGCGATGAAACAACGCTGTCGGTGCCGTATTGCGGGGGGTACATGGAAGTTGGAGAGAACACAGAAGCCATTGTTTTTATACGATTTTTTTGGCGAGGGGTGGATAAAGCAAACGGTGTGTGATGTCTACAAGCCCAACGCTATTGTGCGCCTAGAGTTATCCACATTCAATGCACAAGTCGGTGTTTTTTCGGCTGATAACCTGTGGATAAGTTCCGCGCCAACGGTTGCTTTAGAAACAAAAACGCCGGTCAAAGACCGGCGTTTTTGGGGACAACTAGCTTCGGAGTAGCAGTTGCCCAAAAAGTGAAGAAACGGCAATCTAACAATTTCCCGGGTCGGATGGCCTGCAACGTAGGTCATCCGTGCTACAGCCGATTCTCGGCGAGGAATGTGTCCTACTGGCCGCGTCCTAATTCGATACTGTCGATGTCGGTCAAAACACGTAGAACGGTCTCTGAATCGAACGGCAGCATTCTTTGAGGCTCGCGCCTAGCAAACGGCGGGCGATTCGATCGCAAGCCTATCAATCTTCAAATAGACGCTCAATGCGGGAACGATAATTGTTTAGAAAATCTTTAGTGATCGCGTAGTGATCAGTTTGTTCGTAACTAGTCTCTTCAATTCCGCTGCTGCTGAAATGGAGCATTTTCGCGTCTGGATATGCGAGCAAAATCGGCGAGTGCGTGGCAATAATGAACTGTGAGTTTTCCGTCACAAGCTGCCGAATGCAGCGAAGAGCCGTTAGTTGCCTTGCGGGAGAAAGTGCGGCCTCTGGTTCGTCCAGCAGATATATTCCGTTTCCCCGAAACTTCTGCGACAGAAGTGTCAAGAAAGCCTCGCCGTGCGAGCGGTGGTGCAACGATTTGCCGCCGTATGATTGAAGATAACCCACTTCATCCATGTACGTAGCGATGTTGAAAAAGCTTTCGGCGCGCAGAAAAAATCCATCTTTTGGTTTACCGATTCCCCGAGCTAGGACTAAATGCTCATGCAGTATAGAAACGGAATTTGTCGTGGACAACTGCACATTTTTTGTTCCGCCCTCCGGACCAAAGCCCATCGACATCGCTAACGCTTCAAGGAGTGTCGATTTTCCCGAGCCGTTTTCTCCCACGAAAAATGTTATTCGAGGATGGAAATCAAGTTGGCCGAGATCCTTGAGCGCCGGGATGTTGAACGGATAGGTCGAACTGTCCATTGTTGTTGCGGTTTTCATGCGCACGGATCGAACGAAGCAGTTTAGTTTTTCGAGCACGTTTGACTCCGATTTTTAAGTCTTCTTCTAACCTGATGGGTTCACTTAGTCAGCGTCAATTTGGCATTCTTTCGGCGCGCGCATTGAGCAACGAGAAAGCGATCGAGCAAATGCAATTGTTATGACATTCATCCGAGATTTTCCATTAGGATTTTACGGAGGCGGATAAATTGGCGTAAATGTAGCGGGCAAATCAATGGTTTTTGACGCATTCCACAGCCCCTGCATCCAGGTTCGCTGTTGCATCGCCAACGCCATGTTCAGAATAGGCCGTCGACTTTCGGTGGTGATGTATGCGGCTTTTGCGAACAGTTTGTAACGTAGCGTTTGCAGCGTGTGCTGCACCGAATTCGAAGAATGTTTCACCGCACTCGTCTTAAGCAGAACCTGACGCAATAGGCTCATCAGGTTGTAGGACAACATGACCGTATTGAGTGCGGCTTCCGTCGCCCAGAAATTGTTCATGTTGAAACTATCCGCCGCAAAATCATACTTGAGATCCTTGATCCGGTTCTCGCAATCGGCGCGTCCCCGATAGAGCCGCCAGATCGCCTCCGCTGGCAAATCTAAATCGGTCACCAGTGCAGAAAAGCGCCACTTGCCGATCACCGGATCATTAGCAAACAAGTTCAAGGTCTTGCCCTTCGGCGCTGCTCGTTGATCGATGTGCTGGCGTATGCCTACCACCCAACGTGGCTGACGCCATGTGCTGGCCTGATAGGTAAAGCGAGTCAGTTCGATGCCCTCGACTGGTTTGCCATGCCCGTCTTGCAGCACCCACCATCCTTCGGCATTGACCAGTGCGCGCTGCAAAGGCTGATTCTGGCGTAGCGCGATGATGTGATGAAGCTGTTGCTCATCGAGATAGTCAATGAAAACGCTGTCGCTAAAGCCACTGTCGGCACGCAATAGCGACACCTGTTTGTCGCCCAAACGGTGTCGGGTATTAGCCAGGAACGCCTGTACATTGTTGGCTGAACTGCTATTGCCGGGGCGCAGCCAGCAGTTGGCAATCATGCGTGTGTCAGCCACAAAGGCCATCAAGGGATGATGGCTGGCACGGCCGCGTTTGGCCGGGTTGTATCCACGTGCCGCACCTTCTTGCGCGCCGTAACGGGTCATCACAGTCGAATCCAGATCAAGCGTGACGCCATTGATCGACAGTTGGCCGAATAGCCAACGGTAGAGTTCATCCATCACCGACTCATTCGTGGCTTGCGTAAACTTGTTGAACAGCCGCATGACCGCTTTGAAGTTGGCCATGCGCTTGAAACTGAATAGTCGTTTCAAGACGGGGTCATGGCGGACGATTTCTCCGTGCTCAAAACGATTGGCACCACACCAGACCGAGAGCATGAACTGGGTGATGAGCTGCTCAGGACGATAACCGCGATTACTGCGAGGCTGCGGCAAACCGGCAGCGGCAAGGACGGGCTCAAATCCGAGGTGGTCAAGCATGCGTTTCATGATGCCCATACCGCCCCAGGCGGTGATTTCTTTGTCGGTAAAACACAGGTCAAATTCCATCCAAACCCCCGCACTAAAAACGCGATAGCGTAGATTAGCGGAACAACACCCTAAATACCATTCCAATCAATGACTTGCGCTAATGGCTTCCATTAGAAATTGGGTCTAATGGAAAATCTAGGTTGAAGCTCAATGGCATGGCAACGTGCTACCCAGAGCTCTTGGCGAAATCAAGGCACACCGCGTTCGAGCCCGAACCGTTTATGCGCCAGTTGATTGAGGCGGAGACGGCCGAGCGCAGTGTGCGCTCGATGGCCTATCAGATGGGGGCGGCGCGCTTCCCCATGCATCGGGACTTGGCGGGGTTTGATTTCCCGGCGGCGAACGTGGATGAAACCTTGGTGCGCGATTTGCACCAGTGTGCCTTCGTCAATGCGGCACAGAACATTGTGCTGATTGGCGGTCCTGGCACGGGCAAGACGCATCTGGCGACGTCATTAGGGGTGGAGGCACTGCGTAAACACGGTAAGCGTGTCCGGTTCTTCTCCACCATTGAGTTGGTCAATGCGCTGGAACTGGAGAAAGCCAACGGTCGCGCGGGGCAGATGGCGAATCGACTGATCCATGTCGATCTGGTCATCCTTGATGAGCTGGGTTACTTGCCGTTCAGCCAAGCCGGTGGCGCGCTCTTGTTTCATCTGCTCTCAAAGCTCTATGAGCGCACCAGTGTGATCATCACCACGAACTTGAGCTTCGGGGAATGGGGCAGTGTCTTTGCCGATGCGAAGATGACCACCGCACTGCTGGATCGCTTGACGCATCACTGCCATATCGTGGAAACCGGCAATACATCTTGGCGCTTCAGCCACAGTTCGATGACCGACGCCACCAAACACCAAACCACCAAATCGAAAGGAGCGAAGGCGACCGATACCGCCCACTTATCCACAACGGCATAGCCTTGCTGTGCCACAATAGAGTGGCTCAATTTACGACGAAAATCGTGGCTCAGTTCGAGACGGAAATCAACACCCTCGAGTAATCTCGCCCCAAGCAATCACCTTCCGAGCGGTCTTCGGACGGACTGGGGCGATGCTTTCTGGATCGACCTGAATCTCGTGCAAAGCAAATACTGCATCGACCGCGCGCAAATCATGCGCAAGGGTCGCGATTACCGACTCTTGATGTTGGCGGGCTTTAATTTGCTCGTTGAGGAATCCGTCAAGCTGGTTTTCCAAACGCTGCAATTCGCCAGCAAGGTGCGCTCGCTTCTTTGCGAGCCATGAAAGTGCTGGGGGGACTCGATAACTCATAGCTATCGAGTCTATTTCATCCCCACGCCAAAGTCATGGGCAGCTGCTACTCCGAAGCTGGACAACTTATTGAAGCGCGATTAGACGTGTTCACCTAACACTGACACAGTGATATGCGCCTTCACATCGGTATGCAGGTTCAACGTAACCGGGAAATCGCCAATGGTCTTCAACGGACCATTAGGCATCACAACTTCGCCCTTCTTCACGTCAAAGCCTTGTTTGGTGAGCGCTTCGGCGATATCCGAGTTCGTTACCGACCCGAACAAACGACCGTCAACGCCAGCCTTTTGCGTCACTTGCACCATATAACCTTCGAGCTTCTCACCACGACCCACTGCGGCTGCGTGAATCTCGGCGGCTTTCTTTTCCAGCTCAACGCGTTTGGCTTCGAACTCTGCTTTGGCAGATTCGGTGGCGCGCTTGGCTTTGCCTTGTGGGATCAGAAAGTTGCGCGCGTAGCCGTTTTTGACATTCACGACATCGCCGAGCGAACCAAGGTTTACAACTTTTTCCATCAAAATGATCTGCATGTTTTTCTCCTAGTCCGTTCTGCTTAGCGATTTGGGTGCAGATCGGTGTAGTGCAGCAACGCCAAGAAGCGTGCGCGCTTGATCGCAACGTCCAACTGGCGCTGATACTTGGCTTTGGTGCCGGTAATACGCGCTGGGATGATCTTGCCGTTTTCGTTGACGAAATCTTTCAAGACACCGATGTCTTTGTAGTCGATTTGTACAACTTTTTCGGCGGTGAAACGACAGAACTTCTTACGACGGAACAATCCACGATTTGGATTGCGTTTGTCGTCTTTCTTATTATCCTTACCGCGACGGGGTCCGGGACGTGGCATGTTTAACCTCTTTAATTAGTGTGTTGAGAATAGAAGGGGCGCGTAAGTCTTGTGACTTAAGCGGCAGCCGCTTCTTTTGGCGCATCTTTGACATCAACCGACTTCGACTTCTCTTCTTTCATCATCGGTGATGGACCAACTTCAGCAGCTTCTTTCGACACCGTGAGGTGACGAAGAACGGCGTCGTTGAACTTGAATGCGTGCTCGAGTTCTTCCAGGGTCGCCTGGTTGATTTCGATGTTCATCAACACATAGTGGGCTTTGAACACTTTGGCGATTGGGTAAGCCATCTGGCGACGGCCCCAATCTTCAATGCGATGGACTTTGCCACCACCTTGAGAGACCAATGCTTTGTAGCGTTCGATCATGGCGGGGACTTGCTCGCTCTGATCTGGGTGCACGATAAAAACGATTTCATAATGGCGCATAAAATCTCCTTCTGGGTCAGGCACTTACGCGAAAAATCAATGATTTTCACGATCTGTACCGGTTAAGCCTGCGACGATGCGCACCGCCGTCAAGCAAGGGGGTTCAGGTTGTTCTTGTGCCAAAACCGTTGCCGGAATCCAGCCAAGCCCGCGATTATGACCGGAAATGCCAAGAAAATCAAACACTTCGTGGGTTTGTGGCGGCATGATGACGAGATGCAGTAGCAAACGCGGCAGCCACACTGCCTCAATCTGAACGCCAAACAAAAAGGCCCGCCGATTGGCAGGCCTTGGGTCGTATTGCAAATGCAGATTACTTCTTCACCTCTCCGGCTGCCGCTTGTTTCGCGACCTTGGCAAAATCACCCGCCTTGATATAAGTAATCTTGGCAGGATCAATGTGTTTGCGGAATGCCGCCGAAACATCTTCGGCTTTCAACGCCTCGATCTTGGCTTCGAGTGCGGCACTAAACGCGAAGGTGCGTCCCAGATAGGCGTTCGACGCCAGTCCACCAGCGAGGCTGCCGTCCTGCGCACGGCTTTGCAGGCGCTGCTGGAGCAAGCCCGACTTGGCGGCGACCACCTCGACCAAGGTGAAGCCATCCTTCAGCGCTTTATTCACTTCATCCTTAAACGCAGCTTCCACTTTCTCAGTGTTCTGCGGTGCGGCAATGGCGAAGCCAGACCACGAAGCGCCGCGATCGGTCGAACTGACGTTCAAGCGCGATCCTGCGCCGTAGCTCAAGCCATCTTTGACGCGGATTCGTACGATTAGCCGCGAATCAAAGCCGGCACCGCCCCCCATGATGTAGTTGGCGATTAGCATTGCCGGATAGTCAGGATCGGTGTCTTGCATATTAATGTTGACCCGTGCCAAGAACATCGAGTTTTCCTTGTCAGGCGTCTCAATGGCGCGATTGATCGGCGCAACGTCAGCATATGGATTACCCAGCCTAACGTAAGGCACGCCGCCCTTCCAATCGCCAAAGGCTTCGCGAATTGCCGTCACTACCTCAGCTTCATCGAAGTCACCGACAATGGCAATTTCGCCTTTCTCTGCTGCGTAGAAGCGTTTGTGGAATGCGCGAATCTGATCCAGCGTGATGGCCCTAGTGTCGGCTTCAGCTTCTTCAATCGAACTCGCGTAACGCACGTCACCTTTGGGGAACTGATTGAAGTGTTTGCCCAGCATCACACTGGCAAGCGCCTGAGGGTCACTCTTTTGTGATTCGAGACCCGTCAGTGTTTGTTTCTTCAACTGCTCAAATTCGCTTTCGGGGAAAGATGGCTCGCGCATCACATGTGCCGCAAGTTTGATCGCAGCGACCAGATTCGGACGCGTGGTTTGTCCGCTCGCAGAAAGCCCGTTGATGCCGCCGGCAATCTTGAGTTTGTCAAATTCGTCCGCCAACTGCGCACGGGTAAAATTGGTGGTGCCGCGTGACAACATCTGGCCCGTCATCGCCGCGACAGAAGCTTGCCCGAACAATGACTTCTCATCACCGCTGTGGAAGTCCACCGTGAAATTAACTTGCTCGCCGCGATTTTTCTTGGTCAGTAGCGAGACCTTGATGCCACCAACATCCACGCGTTTGGTGCGCTTATCGATATTGGCTTGTGATGGGTCAAAGGCCTCTGCATTCACCACAGTTTGTTTACCCTTGAAGTCCTTGAGCACTTCGGCGGCTGTCGGTGGCGCGGGTATCTCAGCGCGTTGCGGATTGTCTTCCGGCTGGAAGATACCGACCACGCGGTTGTCGCGTTTGTAGTACTTCGCTGCAACCGTCTTGACCTGATCAACCGTCACCGTCTGCGCGTCGTCACGTTGTGTAAAGAATAGGCGCCAGTCACCGAGCGAAATCAACTCAGACAACTCCAGACCGATCTGTTCGTGGTTGTTGAGCGTGCGCTCGGCACCATTGGCCGCAATTTTACGTACCCGCTCCATTTCTTCAGCCGATGGTGGATTCTTGAAAAACTCCTCAACAATCTTGGTTATTTCAGCTTGCACCGGCGCAACCGGCTCGCCCTTCTTCACAATCGCAGCGATCAAGTGCAAGCCGCCATCGGCTCCGGGGTAGGGAAATCCGAAGACTTGTGCCGCCTTACCCGTTTCCACCAAGGCTTTGTGTAGCCGCCCCGTCGGGGAATCAGTCAACACAAAGTTGACGAAGTCAACCACGCCCTTGTCTGGATGCAGGTTGGAGGGAATTTTGTAGCCGAACATGACAATCTGGATGTCGCCCTTGCGTCGCACGAAGAACTGGCGTTCGCCGTCTTGCGTGGGTTCCACCGTCCAGAGTTTGGGCAACACGCGGGTGGGCTTTGGTATCACGCTGAAGTATTTGCCCACCCAGCCAAGCACTTTGGCTTCGTCGAATTTTCCAGCCACCAGCAACACCGCGTTGTCCGGCTGATAGTACATCCGGTAGAACGCCTGCAGGTTCTCAATCTTGACGTTCTCAATATCGGAGCGATTACCGATGGTCGAGTTACCGTAGTTGTGCCAGTCGTAGGCAATGCTCTGCATACGCTTGACCATCACTTGGACGGGTTGATTCTCGCCAGCTTCGTATTCATTGCGCACGACCGTCATCTCAGAATCGAGGTCCTTTTTCGCGATGAACGAATTGATCATCCGATCCGCCTCCATCTGAATCGCCCATTCGGTGTTCTCGTCGCTTGCTTGGAAGAGTTGGTAGTAGTTGGTACGGTCCAGCCAAGTGGTGCCGTTCCAGCGCATGCCGCGTTTGCTGTGTTGTTGCGCGATGTCGGGGTTTTTTGGCGTGCCCTTAAACATTAGATGTTCGAGCAAATGCGCCATGCCAGTCTCGCCGTAGTTCTCGTGCTTCGATCCGACCAAATACGTGATGTTGACGGTAACCGTCGGTTTCGATTGGTCTGGGTAGAGCAGAACCTTCATGCCGTTGGGCAACCGATACTCAGTAATTCCTTCGACAGAGGTAACTTTCTCCGGGACAGCCGCCGTTTGAGCGGGCTTTACCGCTGCTTTAGCAGCAGGCACCGCTTTAGGTGTTGCGGGTTTCTGCGCGATTGCACTCGATACGGCAAACGCGGTGATCAACGCGCCGACCAGCGGTATGAAGCGAAGGTGGAGCAGCATCGTTTTTGGCATTGGCGACCTCTCTGGAATAAAAACGTAGTGCAATTTTAGTCGCAGATACGATTAAGAAAGTGCCGGTATGTGACGAACTGCGGAATCGTGCGACGGGCAGCGTTATTTTCGAAACTGTCCGACTGGCGGGCACTTTCAAGCACTTTCGCCTGAAAGTGCCCGTGGATATTAGACTTTTGTGAATGGGAACTTCTATAAACCTACTGCGCGGGCGAATCTGTCAGCTCCGGTGCTCGCCGTACACTGGGTACGTGTCCGCTCCTCACTGCCAACTTCACCCGCTCGCGACGGTTTTTAGAAGCTCCCGAATCGCTGTCGACGCGATTCAAACAAACACACCCCCGAGGCGACGGACACGTTCAGGCTCTCAACCGACCCCAACATGGGGATGGATACGATCTGATCGCAGGTCTCGCGGGTGAGGCGTCGCAAGCCCTCGCCTTCGGCACCGAGTACCCACGCCAATGGGCCGGCCAGTTTTGATTCGTACAGGCTACTTCCCCCCCCCTCATCCGCGCCAATGACCCAGATGTTGCGCTCTTTCAACTCGCGCAGCGTGCGCGCCAAGTTGGTCACGACGATATACGGCATATTCTCACCGGCACCGCTGGCGACCTTCATGACGGTTGCGTTTAAGCCGACCGAACGATCCTTTGGTGCAATGACGGCATGTGCACCAGCAGCATCGGCAACACGCAAACACGCGCCAAGATTGTGTGGGTCGGTCACCCCATCCAGCACGAGCAGCAGCGGCGGGCCCTCAACCGTCTCCAGCACGTCATCCACAAACTGCGGCAACTGAAACGGGCGCGCCATTGCGACGACCCCCTGATGGCGCGCATTGCCGGTCATGCCATCGAGGCGCTTGTTGTCCACCGCCAACACCCGGACGTTTTTGTCTTTGGCGATCGCAAGCAGACGGTCGAGCCTGGCATCACTGCGCTCTTCGCGCGTGGCGCTGATGAATAATTCTTCAACGGTATCGGCACGCGCCTTCAGGCGCGATGCCACAGCGTGGAATCCAAACAACACTTGGGGCTTCATGATTTTTGACGGGACTTTGCGTTAGATTTTCGCGCACCCGCCTTCGCGCCACCCTTCGGCTTGACGCCGGAAGGCGATAGTGCCGCAGGCGATTTTCCAGCCGAGGGCTTCTTCGCTTTCGGTGCCATTGGCTTCGGTGCGTTAGCCGATTTGGTCTGCCGACCAGCCTTGGCGTAACGCGATTCGGGTTTGCCCAGATCGAGCCCTGCCAGCGGCGTCGTGGGCGGGTTCGCACTCGATACCGTCATGACGATTTTCTTCGTTGCCGCCGGTGCTGCGCCGGGCGGCTCGATCAGCTTGCTTGAGATTGTCGGCGCCATCGATGCACGCCCTGCCTGTCGCGTCTGTAACGCCGGCGCGACTTTGGGCGCGCTAGAAACGAGACCGGGCTTGTATTCAGGTGCGTCCATCGCCGCAATCTCTGCGTGCGAACGAATGCGCTCAGCCGCGAGTGTGAAGTCAATCTTGGACGTCTCAATATCAACACGTACGACTTTGATGTTCACGCGGTCGGCTAACTGATATTTCTTGCGGGTACGTTCACCAACAATCTGATGCCGGTCTTTGTCGTACTTGAAATAGTCTTGGCCGAGATCCGAGATGTGCACCAAGCCTTCGACATACACATCATCGAGCGCCACAAAAATACCAAAACTCGTGACCGATGAAATCGTACCGGCAAAGGTCTCGCCGAGGCGATCCTTCATGTAGTAACACTTGAGCCACGCCACAACGTCGCGGGTGGCGTCGTCGGCACGGCGTTCGGTCATCGAACACTGTTGCCCCAACGCATCCCACGACTCTTTTGGATCATAGACATCGTTGCGCAGAATCGCTTTAATCGCACGGTGCGTCAGCAGATCAGGATAGCGACGGATCGGCGAAGTGAAGTGCGTATACGCCTCATATGACAAACCAAAATGCCCGACATTCTCCGGCGAATACACCGCTTGGCGTAACGAGCGCAGCAACACGGTGTTGAGTAAAGGTTCATCCGGGCGTCCTTTAATCTTGACAATCAAGGCCGCGTAGTCAGATGGGCTCGGATCGTTGCCGCCGCCAAGAGACAAACCAAAATCTTTCAGCATGCCGCGCACTTGTGCGAGTTTCTCTTCGTTCGGCCCTTCATGCACACGGTACAACGCAGGATGTTCGTGTTCGATGAGGAAATTTGCCGTCGAGACGTTTGCGGCCAACATACATTCTTCAATCAACCGATGTGCGTCGTTACGTTTCGACGGGACGATTTCTGAAATCTTGCCATCTTCGGTGAAACGCATTTCTGTTTCCGACGATTCGAAGTCAATCGCGCCGCGTTTGTGACGCGCCGCCAGCAATATCTGGAACACCTCATCGAGATGGCGGATGTGCGGCAGCAACTTCTCTTCGATGCCGTGCTCATTTGCGTAAACGGTTTCGTTTTCGTAGAGGTATTTCGCGACCTTGGTGTAAGTCAGACGCTGCTGGGAGTGAAACACCGCCTCATAAAAATCGTAACGCTTCACCTCCCCCTGTGCCGAAATTTGCATTTCGCAAACCAGCGCCAGACGATCGACGCGCGGATTCAACGAACACATTTCGTTGGACAACGCCTCGGGCAACATCGGGATCACACGACGCGGGAAATACACTGAGTTGCCACGCAATCGTGCTTCGCGGTCGATTGCGTTACCTTGTTTTACGTAGTGCGAAACATCCGCAATCGCGACATACAGCTTGTAGCCCTTGCCCTGCTTTTCGGCGTATACCGCATCGTCGAAATCTTTTGCCGTCTCACCATCAATCGTCACAAACGGCAGTGCTCGAAGATCCTGCCGTCCTTCACATTCCTTTGCCGTGACTTTTTTCGGCAGCTTCTTTTCGAGCGCGAGAATTTCATCGGACCACTCATACGGGAGATCGTGTTTGCGTAACGCAATCTCGATTTCCATACCGGGGTCGGCATAGTTACCCAACACTTCGATAACACGCGCAACCGGTTCGGAATTCTTCGATGGCTGTGCGACCAGCTCGACCATGACCACTTGGCCAGGTGCTGCCTTCATGCCATAACCAGGCTCGACGAGGATGTCCTGACTAATACGTTTATTTTCAGCAACCACAAACAGCACACCGTGTTCTTCAAACAAGCGTCCGACGACAAGTGTGTTTTTGTGTTCTAGTATCTCGATAATCGATGCTTCACGACGCCCGCGACGATCGACACCAATCTCACGCACCAGCACGCGATCACCGTCGAGCACTTTTTGCATTTGCTTTGGGCCTAGGAATAAATCTTCCGACTTGTCGTCTGGCACCAAGAAACCAAAACCATCCGGATGCCCTTGCACCCGCCCAGCGATCAGGTCCATCTTTTCGGAGAGGCCAATCGCGCCGCGGCGGTTCTTCATCACCTGCCCGTCGCGTTCCATCGCGTTCAGGCGGCGGGTAAAACCATCAATTTCGGCTTCGCTGATCTCCAGCGCTGCGGCGATTTCGTCTTCCATCATCGGCACACCAGCTTGGGTGAGCACATCCATGATGAGTTCACGCGACGGAATCGGGTGTTCGTACTTCTCTGCTTCGCGTGTGGCGTGCGGATCGCTGCCCCGGTTGGGCGCATTGCCAGCATTCGCTGGCATGGTCGGCACGGGTGACGCAAAAGCCACTTCTGCGTCAGTCGGTTTGCGTGTGCGGACAGGCTGCTTCGCAATCACCGCATGGGCGCTGCGCTTTTGTTGGGCTTTGGTTGTTTTTGGCTTTTTATTGGACAATTGATGGGCTTTTGGCTATTATTCGCCCTCATTTTACGCGGATAGTCCCAGTAGCACTTGGGTATTTCTAGCGTCGAAAGAATGTTGTTCCGGTGAGCGAGCCATACCTGATACGTTCACGAGTAATTGTGCAAGAAGAGGCCCAGGTGGCGGAATTGGTAGACGCACTAGGTTCAGGTCCTAGCGGTGGCAACACTGTGGGGGTTCGAGTCCCTTCCTGGGCACCAAAATGAAATCAAGCCGCGAAAGCGGCTTTTTTCATTTTTTGTGACCGGGAGCGAATGCCCTGCGGCATTCGCGCAAGGAGCTCGAAAGCTGACGGCGATGCTCGGAGCGAACAACGTGACGCGACGAGCCGCCGCAGCGGGGTCGCCGGAGGTGACCGGTTCCATCAACCATTGCGAGCAACGCGAGCGTCGGGTTTGGCTGAGCAAACTGCTCTGCTGAGCGCAACGCGAGCGTGACGAGGCGCCCGCTAAATTGCACCAGCCTCATCCCCGCAAACGAATCGTTCAATCATTCGTGTACAGCACCACAAAGATGCATTACTTCATGGCCGATGGTAGCAAGTGCGATGCGGTCATTCCAGTCTTTTGGTGCCGCGCTCACAATCACACCACCGCCGTTGTATGGGTTAAAGCATGCCATCGCGACTTTGCCTTCGCGACTGCATTCACGAACAGCATCAACTGCGGTAGTCAGTCGGATGGTCACCGTGTACTCGCCATTTGTGCAGTTAACCGGTGCCGCGAGCGTAGCAGGTGTGTAGGTGAAGAATGGCGTTGAGTATGCTGTCCCCCGGACCGATGTGCATCCCGTCATCAAAACGAAGATCAAGCTCGCCAAGAACATTGCGGCGGAAGATTTTTTGATATACCTCATTGCGTCTAGCTCCCCTATAGCCCGATCTCAGCGGAGACGCGTCCGTTTTTCGCGATACGGATTTGTTCCAGCGGCGAGACCGGCGGCTTACATTTAGTTGACTAAACTGTTTTCGTCGTTTTCTAAGATTTCTTAAGTGCTGGTAGGGAACACAAGGGGGATTGTCTTTGCTAGGATGTGGCGACGTGCCGACAATCGACGTTAAGTTGGCGCATGAATTTCAGTCGGTACTTGACGAAAATTCGATTCGCCTAACAAGGCAGAAGCAACAAGCCGCGCTCGTATGTGATGAGGAACAGCGAGCGTCTTCGTTTCAAAAAATAAAAATATGAGAGACGACCAATGATTTTTTAGCATCCTACTGCTTCCCAGACGCATGACGTCACCGCACCTCCGTGAGTGGCAAGCAGATATGCATCGCGCATCCATGAGGATGAATATCGCACTCAGCGGGTACTGGTCTCGGTACGTTTCCGAACACCACGTCAAAACAGTGATCGACCAGCATCCATATGAAACACACAACCGGCCTTTAGCCGACCTTCCCGACGTTTTTCGCCATCGGTAATCCGAAGAAAACAACTGTTCCGAATTTGTTTTTGCTCTCTCTTGCTGCACTGCACCTTTTGGTGACGCTGGGCGCGCTGTTACCCGGCTCCGCCTTGCGCGTCGCGTCTAAAGTATTCTGAGATACAGACAGCCCGAACTCCTTTGCTGCGCCGCACGATATCTGGCGATTCTTTGGCCGTAAAGTGGTCGCGCAAAACAAGCTGTTCGCTGATGTAAATCGCCCGTGACTAAGTTAAATTAGCACTTGGGTTTCCCAAAAATCAGAATTTGTTCAATCATAAAAAAGCTGATCGCCAATCTGGCCGGTCAGAAACAAGCAAATTTCGAGGAGAGGTTATGAATCGCCGCAAGTTTTTATTGCATTCGGCAGCGCTCGCCGCAGCCGGTGTTGCTCCCGCTGTGTTTGCGCAAACGTGGCCAACCAAGCCAATCAAACTGATGGCCGACTTTCCCGCGGGCGGCGGCACCGACGCGATGGCGAGACTGATCGCTGACCGCTTAATTTAGGCACGCTCATCGATACCGATACAGATACGCACTTCGCCATTAAAGTTTGAGGATAGGTTGATGAAGCAACGCAGAATCCCCGCCGTCTATATGCGTGGCGGCACCAGTAAGGGTATTTTCATAAAAGCAGAGGACCTTCCAGCAGACAGCGAAAAACGTGACCAAATCCTGCTCCGCCTACTGGGAAGTCCAGACCCCTATGGTAAGCAGATCGATGGACTCGGCGATGCCAGTTCAACGACTAACAAGGTGGTGTTGGTATCAAAATCTTATCGCGAAGATTGCGATGTCGACTACATGTGCGGCATGGTGGCAGTTGACCGCCCAGTGATCGATTGGTCAGGCAACTTTGGCAATTTGTCGGTCGCAGTCGCGCCGTTTGCCATCAGCGAAGACCTGTGTGATGCCCCCTTTGAAGGAACGGCAACAGTACGAATTTGGCAAGCCAGTCTTGGCAAGAAAGTCATCGCCCACGTACCGATGCACGGTGGAGAAGTCGTTGAATACGGCGATTTCGTCGAGGATGGCGTCGCCTTCCCATCAGCGCGCATTACGATGGAGTTTCTCGACCCCGCCGCTGAGGAGCTCACAACACCTGAAAATATGTGCCATGGTGGTCTATTTCCGACGGGCAATCCTTACGACACCCTAACCTTCGGAGAAAACGAGCACATCGAGGCCACGATGCTCGATGCGGGGAATCCGACTGTCTTCGTATTGGCGGATGCGCTCGGACTCACCGGGACCGAGGACAAAGCAAAATTGGATGCTGACACCAAGACACTCACGCGTCTTGAGGCCGTGCGAGCGGCAGCGGCCGTCGCCATGGGATTGGCAAAGTCGCCAAAGGATGCCGTCACGAGTCGTCTGCATCGACCAACCTTGGCTCTGATCGCCGCGCCGACGTCGTATACCGCTTTAGACGGCAAACACATTAGCCAGAACGAAATCGATGTTATTGCCCGCATGGTTTCTTTAGGCAAAGTACACCACGCAATACCCGGATCAGGCGCTATCGCGCTCGCGGTGGCGGCAGCGGTTCCCGGCACTCTCGTCAGCCGTGTTGTCATCAAGAAGCAGTCAGGAATGCCAATAAGAATCGGACATACATCCGGCGTCATGCCAATTAGCGCCGAGGCGAGCGACGTGAGCGGTGGTTGGCGTGTGACCAAAGCGGTGATGAATCGCAGCGCCCGTCGTTTAATGGCCGGATGGGTCTACATTCCGGGGAATATTGGCTAGCCTGAAAATTTTGCGAGCCGCGAAACAGGGCTGATCTAAGTTAGTTTGCCAATCATTCCGAGGCAACGTCCTTCTAAGCAACGGGCGACCCATGAAACATTCAGGCTAGATTTAGTGGCAAAACGTAGGGACGCAGGAATGTCGAAAGCAAGGCAAAAGGGGAAGGACATCGCGAGTAAACCAATTCGCAAATGGCGCGTTACTCGGTCACTGCAGCACTGGTTCTACAAAAGCGGTAGCAGTACAAGCAAGAAGGGCGACATAGGTGAGATCAACGCCAAATGCGCTAAAGCGTGATTATCTTTTTAATTGAAAGGAACTTCAAATGAAACAATTGTTTAGCACTTCTAAGCTGGTCATCGCACTGGCAACTGGCGCGGCTATCTCGTTTGCTGTAAACGCGCAGACCCCAGCGCCAGCCGCACCGGCAAAAGCAGCAGCCCCAGCAGCAGCCGCTACCACGCCTGCAGCACCGGCCAAAGCTGACAAAGCACCGGCAAAGACCGAAGCTACGCCCGCCGACAAGCCTAAGAAAGCCAAGAAAAAGGCTAAGAAAGCTAAAAAAGACGCAGCACCCGCTAAGTAACTTAAGCGTCTAAACCGTTACACCGCAGCGAACAAAAAGAGCGCCCTTGGGCGCTCTTTTTGTTTTTGTACAACTCAAAAAATGAGCGCAACGTTGGCCTGAATATTTCACGGGTCGCCCGATGTGTCGAAGGAGGTTGCCTCTGAAAGAGTGGATAACCAATTTGGCTTGCCTCTCTCTTGCGATGGCTGCGGGCGGCACGTTCGATCTCGATCAGTTGGACGGCACCGTGTCGGCGAAACACGCGCCTTCCCCCGCACGCATTTGGCAAACGCCACCACCCGCTTTCGAACTCGCCCCCGTGAAATGTTCAGGCTCGGGCTCACATCAGGGCGCGACTGGTGTACGAGCGACACGACGACAGCTCACATTGGACTGTCGTGGGTACGGCTCCCATGAAGGATTCAGATTAGTTTGTGTAACGCTACTTGAGCGCCTTAAAACGCACCCGCTTCGGCCTTGCCGCTTCTTCACCGAGACGGCGCTTCTTGTCAGCTTCGTATTCGTTGTAGTTACCGTTGTAGAACACCCACTGCGAATCCCCCTCACAGGCTAGGATATGCGTCGCCAATCGGTCGAGGAACCAACGATCGTGGGAAATGACCATCACTGTGCCGGCAAATTCTTGGATCGCATCTTCCAGTGCGCGCAAGGTCTCAACATCCAAATCGTTTGAAGGCTCGTCAAGCAGCAATACGTTGCCCCCTTTGAGCAGCGTAATGGCCAGATGCAGCCGTCCACGCTCACCACCGGACAGTTTGCCGACCAGTTTTTGCTGGTCGCCACCCTTGAAGTTAAAGCGCCCAATGTAGGCACGGGACTGCATTTCGAATTTGCCGACTTGCAAGATGTCCGAGCCGCCAGATACCGCTTCCCACACGTTCTTATCACCGTCAAGCGCATCGCGCGATTGGTCAACAAACGCCAGATTGACCGTCGGGCCGATCTTAATCTCGCCGGAATCTGGTTTCTCGGTGCCGCGGATCAACTTAAACAATGTCGATTTGCCCGCGCCGTTTGGACCAATCACACCCACAATCGCGCCAGGTGGAATCTTCATCGACAGGTTGTCGATCAACACGCGATCGCCGAAGGACTTTGTCACGTTGGTGAATTCAATCACCTCATTCCCCAGGCGCTCGGCGACGGGAATGAAGATCTCGCTCGTTTCGTTACGACGTTGGTACTCGTAACTGGACAGTTCCTCAAAACGTGTCATCCGCGCTTTCGATTTTGCCTGGCGCCCTTTCGGGTTCTGCCGCACCCACTCAAGCTCTTTCTTCAGGTTGCGTTGACGTGCCGATTCCGATGATTCTTCCTTCTGCAGGCGATCGGTCTTTTGATCCAGCCAGCTTGAATAGTTACCCTTCCAAGGAATGCCTGATCCACGGTCGAGTTCCAAAATCCACTCGGCGGCGTTATCCAGAAAGTACCGATCATGGGTAACCGCGACCACGGTGCCGGGGAAGCGGGCGAGGAATTGTTCAAGCCAATCAACACTCTCCGCGTCGAGGTGGTTGGTCGGCTCATCGAGCAGCAGCATATCTGGCTTCGACAGCAGCAGTTGGCAGAGCGCCACACGGCGTTTTTCACCACCGGATAACTTTCCGACCACAGCATCCCACGGCGGGATACGCAACGCATCGGCGGCAATTTCCATCTGCGCTTCGGATGAGTCGCCATCGCCTGCCGCGATAATTGCCTCCAACTTCGCTTGCTCTTCAGCGAGAGCATCAAAATCAGCACCTTCTTCCGCGTAGGCCACGTAAACCTCATCGAGTCGCTTCTTTGCCGCCAACACGCCGCCCAAGCCAGCCTCGACCGCCTCGCGCACGGTTTGGTCTGGGTTCATCAGCGGCTCTTGCATCAGGTAACCGATCTTAATGCCGGGCATGGGGACGGCTTCGCCCTCAATTTCCTTGTCCACACCCGCCATGATTTTGAGCAGGGTCGATTTACCCGCGCCGTTTAAGCCCAGCACACCTATTTTCGCGCCGGGGAAAAACGACAGCGAGATGTCTTTCAAAATTTGACGCTTTGGTGGAACAATCTTACCAACGCGATTCATCGTGTATACGTACTGTGCCATTTGCCGCTTTCAATCAGTTATTTCCGTGAGGCGCTATTTTGCCAGTCAGCGGTGACTCGCGCCGATCTAGCAGTACAAACCCCCTACCCCCCACACCCAAGCTCCTACACCCGGTCGAGGATAAAAATTAAAACTCCTTTATCCACGGGCGTTTTCAGCGCAAAACGGCTGAAAACGACCGCCGAATGGCGACTTTCCTAAAAGGGAATTTCTACAAACCTGCTGCGTGGGCGAATTTCGCGCCTGCGGTGCTCGCCGTACACTGGGTACGTGTCCCGTGTTTGCCAAACCCGTCGGCACGAACTTCGCCCGCTCGCGACGGTTTCGAGAAGTGCCCAAAAAACGGTCAGGCTAGGCGACCCGCGGCGGTAATTCTAGGATAATGCCGTTGTGAAAAATGATTCCACTCAAACCAGCGCCCCGCCACCATCTGACCCGACGCTAACCGAACAGGTTGCCATACTTGAGCTCGAATGCAAGTACCGAATGACCAAAGTCCGGCAGGCTGCACGCATGCGTGATGTTGTGCATTTGTCGCTACTCGATATGCGTGGAGATGTCGTCTCGCGGCAAAATGAAATTCGTGGTCTGCGACAGCTTCAAATCGCATGTGAGAATCGGTTACGCGAATTGATGGGCTCGCACATGTTGGAGCTTCGTGGAATGCGCGACCTTCAAACGCTGATCCAGATGCGAAGCCACTTTCAGCACCGCGAGTGGGCTTACCTAAAGGGAGCCTATCCGATGATGTTTCGCGAAGCTGATAGCGAAGCTGAGCGGATTGAACGGCACCTCGAACGCGAGAAGGAACTTCAAGGAAAGCGGCAGCGTGGCAAGTAGTTCGCGGTCGAAGCGAACGTCGCGTTGGCGGCCGGCTGGCGATAAAATAAACGGGTGAAACCATTTCAGCACGGCCTCATCGAGGCGCAAGAGGCGATTCAAGCGGGCGAATACTCTGCGCGTGAATACATTGAGAGTTGTATTGCCCGTACACGCGCCGTCGAGCCCCACCTCCACGCCTTTGCCTACTTTGACCCGCAGTACGTTCTTCAACAGCTCGAAGCCTCGCTCTGTGCGCAAGTGCCCGGGCGCCTTGCCGGACTTCCCCTCGGTATCAAGGACATCATCGCAACGGCCGGCGTGCCGACCGAAATGGGCTCTGCCGCATTCAAAGGTTATGTTCCTTCTCAATCCGCGTGGGTCGTCGAGCAGCTTAAGCGCGAAGGTGCCGTCATTTTTGGCAAAACCGCCACAACCGAGTTTGCTTGGCGCCAAGCGGCAAAAACGCGAAACCCATGGAAGTTGTCCCACACCCCCGGGGGTTCTTCGAGTGGCTCAGCCGCTGCGGTCGCGCTCGGGTGCGTGCCGGCGGCGTTAGGAACGCAAACCTTCGGCTCGGCCATTCGTCCGGCTGCCTACTGTGGTGTTGTGGGTTTCAAGCCGAGTTTTGGCAGCATCCCGCGAACCGGCATCTACCCAGTGGCACACAGCCTCGATCATGTCGGGGTGCTCGCTCGATCAGTGGCCGACGCCGCGCTTGTTGCCGATGTACTGTTTGCCCAAGACAACAGCGATTTTTACCGTCACGAAAAGCCCACCCATACTTGGCCGTCCGACATTCGGACAACGCCACCTCGCATCGCACGACTCGACACGTCGGCGTGGGGAGATATGTCAGTTGAGCAGTATGCGACGCTCGAAAACACGGCGAACACACTACGCGCCGCTGGCGCAATCGTTGAGACCTTGAAACTGACTGCTGACTTCGATGCAATTTGGCAGGTTGCGAACACCCTCTGCGACGCCGAGGGTAGCCAAGTCAACGAACGCTTTGCCACCGAGTCGCCTATTCGTGTCAGCCAACACATCATCGACATGATCGTGCGTGGCAAGCAGGTTACATCTGCCGCCTACATCCGCGCGAAACAACAACAGTCAATCCTAGCGCGCTCATTTTCGGCACTCCTTGCCACCTTCGACGCCGTGTTGACTGCGCCAGCGGCAGGCGAAGCGCCCAGCGGCCTGACTAATACGGGCGATGCAAAGTTCTGCATCCCATTCTCAGTGCTCGGGGCGCCCGCAATCACGCTGCCGCAGACTTTCTCAGCAAATGGTCTACCGCTGGGCATTCAGCTAATCGCGGACTGGGGACGAGACCAACAGCTCATTGAGACGGCGATGTGGGTCGAGCAGAAGCTCGAAAGAACGATTCGATTCCCGCCGATCGCCTAAGTGGTGGCGAGCAAAAATTCGCGCACAAGCCCAATAGACGCATCGTCCTGAAACATCGGCGCATGGCCCGTCTGCGCAAAGGTGACACCTCGCACTAACGGTTTTTGACACATTGCATCAAAGGTCGATTTCAGCAACAGGTCAGAGTCTTCACCTCGCGTGACCAGCACAGGACACCGAATCGCATTCCAGAACTCGGACAGATCAACATCCCCAATTTCGCCTTCTTTGAACGCGCCACCAATGGCAGGATCGTAGCGAAAATGCCACTTCCCCGCTGTGTTTTGGCAAACCAGTGGCACGGTGAGGTCATGCCATTGCTGATCCGACAACGGTCCGAACGGACTCACCGCTCGGACGGCTTGAACGGCGGCGTTGATTGAATCAAATTCAGGATAGCCGCCAACGTAGGTGCCAATTCGCTGTAGAGCTGCCTTCGGAATAAACGAACCAATATCGTTGATGACCAGCCGCGTGATGGGCGAGTTGGGCTGCGCAGCGAGCAACATACCAATGATGCCACCCATTGAGGTGCCCACCCAATGCACGGTCTTTTGTCCGGTCTTCGCGATCACGCGAACCATGTCCGACACATATTGCGGATAGTTGTAGTCTGCTTTGTTGTTCAACCAGTCAGACAATCCACGACCAGCGATATCTGGACACAGCACGCGATAGCGATCCGACAAGCGCTGTGCGAGTACATCAAAATCACGGCCACAACGTGTGAGGCCATGAACACAGATCAAGACGTTCGGATTCTCAACCGCACCCCATTCGGTGACGTGAATGCGGTGATCATCAATGCTGCCGTGGCAGGCGACATCATCATTACGCAAGCCGTGTCTCCATTCCCACTGCATTTGGTAACGTGGCCTCGGCCGCGTGTAGTGTATTGCCGAGCAACATCGTGATGGTCATCGGCCCCACCCCGCCTGGGACAGGGGTAATGGCGGAGGCAACTTCGGCAGCCGAATGGTAGTCAACATCTCCGCACAGCTTGCCGTCGGGTAGGCGGTTAATCCCAACATCAATCACGACGGCACCCGGTTTGATCCAATGACCTTCTACAAAATTGGGCCGCCCCACCGCGGCCACCAGAATATCCGCGGATCGGCAAAAGGCAGGAAGATCCTGCGTCTTGGAGTGGCATACCGTCACGGTTGCACCAGCCTTCAACAACAACATAGCCTGTGGTTTGCCCACAATATTAGAGCGCCCAATAATCACCGCGTGCTTACCTTCAATGGTGATACCCTCGTACTCGAGCATCTTCATCACACCATAGGGGGTGCATGGCGGATATGGGCTCTCATCAATGACCAATGCTCCCATATTGGCATAGTGAAACCCATCAACGTCCTTCTCGGCTGCAATTGCCTCAATGACGGCGCGATCATCCAATCCTTTGGGCAAGGGCAGTTGCACCAAAATGCCATGAATTTCAGGGCGAGCGTTTAGCGTTTCGACGAACGCTGTGAGCGCAGCCTGACTCGTCGTAGACGGCAACGGATGTACTTCGGAATACATACCGATCGATTCGCACGCCTTCGCCTTATTGCGAACATACACCTGCGATGCAGGATCATCGCCAACGATCACCACGGCGAGGCCAGGCCGAATACCACTGGACGCCAAGCGGTCTACACGGCGCTTGTACTCCGCCCGAAAAAAATCGGAAATTACTTTACCGTCAATGATTTTTGCAGTCATGTTCTGAAATCGAAGAATTGTGTAGGGGTGATGAGCACATCAATTTTCTCGTCCCGAGCCGTGATCGGGACTTGATCGACGACCTGACAATCAAATGCGAGCGCGACAATTGCCGCGTGGGGACGATGTTGCAAATGCCTTGTGCCGAGCAAGTGATCATAGTATCCCTTGCCGTAGCCAAGCCGACCCGCACGCAGGTCAAACGCGACCCCGGGAATCACAATCAAATCTAACGACGACACATCGACAATCGGGGCTTGAGGCGTCGGCTCACCAATGCCCCAGCGCCCTGCAACCAGCGCTGATACCGCATCAACCCGATGCAGGCTCAAGCGGGATGGTTGACCGCTGGCAGGCGGCAGCATACGCGGCAGCGCAATGGATTTACCGGCTTTTCGCATCAAATCGAACAACGGCAGGGTCATAATCTCCGACCCGAACCCCATGTAACTCAGCACAATCTGCGCATGACGGTAGTCATCAAGGTCAAGCAGGCGCTCAACACATCGCGCAGAATCCGCCGCTCGTTGTTCGGCGCTCATGTGGTCGCGCAATTGGAGGACGCGATGGCGTAACGCACGCTTTGCCCGCGTGACCTCATCAGGCAGATGAGGCAGATCAGGCAGATCAGGCAGTTCTGTGACCTCAGGATTTATCATGCCACCATTCTAGTCGGCTTAGCGGCATCGGCATCTCAAGCTCGACCAATCTCATATGCTTACTTGCAACTCGCCTCGCAGACTATTGACCCACCACACCTTCGTGGCGCGAGCCAGATCGTGCCGGGTCAAGACAAGCTCAGTCACCTCACCCCCAGCAAGCAGCGATTCACGCATCGTTCCGTTCAGCAACCCGCACAACAACGGCGGTGTCACCCGTCGTCCGTCAAGATCCAGAACGAGATTGGCGCGCGTAAATTCAGTCAATTCGCCGCGTTCATTCCACAACAGCGTATCCCACCCCCCCGCAGGTGGGGCATGTCGCTCGTAGGTCTCGCGTCTTGTGGTTTTGTGCCGCAGAAACTCATCTGCACTTGAGACGCAGGTCTTGGCGAGCGACACCACCATCGATTCCGGCAAGCGATTCAGCGGATTGACTTCGCACGACAAGCGACCATCTGCATGACTGATCAGCTTGACGCGAAACTCGCCTTCAGGTCGAGTCGCCGCCTCGTGCGACAGAAGGAGGCGTGCCGCACGCTCATCAAACTGAAAGCGGAAGTGCCGCGCTGATTTTGCCATCCTCGCCAAATGAAGCGCTAATGCGGGCATCGCTCCACTGGCTAAATGAATGGTCTCAAACAAGGAAAATGGCGTTGACGCACGCTGAACAAATCTTGACTTATAGACTAACTCGGCTGACTCGCCTTCAACCGTTGACTCAAAGGTAATTCCGCTGCCGACACCGAAGGTCGCCAATCGATCCTGCCCACCGCCCTCAATCCAGACACTACGGATACCGACATTGAAACACGCAGTACCCGTGGGCGTCACAATACCGATAGCACCGCAGTAAGCCCCTCGCGGCGCGGCTTCCAAGTCGCGAATCGCACGCATCGCCTCGATCTTTGGCGCACCTGTGACAGAGCCGCACGGGAACAAAGCGGCGAATATGTCGTAGAGCGTCAGGCTCGGTCGGATATTTGCCCGAACAGTAGAAGTCATCGACCAGACAGAGGGTAATGCGTGCAATGAAAACAGGTGCGGGACTTCAACCGAATTCGGCATCGCGATGCGCGATAGGTCGTTACGCAACAGATCGACGATCATCAGGTTTTCAGCCCGCTCTTTAGGCGAGCGGGTCAGCACATCGGCTAGGGCAGCATCTTCCTGTGGCGAATCCCCCCGTGGTGCCGTACCCTTCATCGGCTGGGTGGTGACAACACCATCGCGCAGCGAGAAAAACAGCTCAGGCGATACCGACAAAAGCTGAAACGTCCCCGCATCGATGAACGCATGGTATCCGCGCGGCTGCGCCGCCTGTAGTGCGCGGTAGAAAAATTCCGCATTTCCGCTAAATGTCGACTTCAGGCGTGTGGTGTAGTTGACTTGGTAGAAGCGGCCGTTGCGGATGTCCGCACGGATCATTTCGACGCAGCGGGCAAACTCCTCTCGTGAGGTATCTGGCCGCCACTCCGCAAGACTAAATCCAGGGTCACCCGCCAGCGCTGCGCCGAAGGCCTTGGCCTCGACTGGGTCTGTCATCAAAACAGGCGCGCTGAACTCGGCAAACCATGCCAATGGCGCACCGTCTCCTTGCTTTGTGACGAGTGCGACATCGAAAGCAGGTGCGGCCTCGTGAGCGACAAATCCCACGCACCAGTGACCACGCTGGCTGGCACGACTCACGGCGTCGAGCACGCCGCGAACGTCGCGTGGTGTATTGGCAACATGGACCATGACCGGCTCGGCAAACCGATACCGAACACGTTCTTCGTCGGAGAGGGTTGGCAACAGCGGGAAGTCAATTTCACAGCAAATTGTCATGCCGATATTCTAGGCGTACGCGCCGCACCTATATAATCGAAAACGATATGGGACGAAAAATATTTCCAACAGCGGCTGACTGCGAACTCGCGTTTTATGATGCGTTCGAACGTAGTGACCTCAAGCTCATGATGGCCGTATGGTCAGACGAACCTGACACCATCTGCATTCATCCCCAAGGGTCTCGTTTGGCTGGCCTCAGCGCGATTCGCGACTCTTTTGCTGAAATTTTCTCGAATGGTGCCGGGACAACTCGAATGCGCATCAAAGTCAGCGAACTCCGCAAGCACCAAGGGCAAACACTCGCCATTCACTCGGTGTACGAGTCTTTTTTCATCGAGGCACAACAGGGTGCGGCGGTGACTGAACGCATGCAGCCAGCCCCTATTTTGGCGACCAACATATATGCGCTGACACCCAACGGATGGCGAATGATCGCGCATCACGCATCTCTGTCGCCACAGGGCACAGTGGCCGAAGAGCAAGGTGTCTCACGGACCCTGCACTAAGTCGCCCATGCGCCACGTTCGCTGGTTTTACAAAGCTGTTTTGCTAACGTGTCTCATGGCAATGGCGGCGCTTAGCGTTAGCGCGGACGCGAAAAAGGTGGTGCGTGTGGCCTACCCTTCTGCTGAGCGCGGGTTTGATTGTGCCGCCGAATCGGATCAATTCACGACCATGCTTTGCGATGCGATTTATGATTCGCTCCTTCAGTATGATTACCTTGCCCGTCCAGTCGTCTTGCAGCCGCGCGCCGCCGAGGCGCTGCCAGAAATATCACCCGATGGGCGCGTGTACAAATTCCGCATCAAACGTGGCATTTATTTCGCGGATCATCCTGTATTCGGCGGCAAAAAACGCGAGCTGACCGCACATGACTTTGCCTATAGCATCAAGCGGCTCGTTGATCCCAAGGTTCGGGCGCAATGGCAGTTTCTCGCGGAAGGCAAGTATGTCGGGCTTGACCAGCTCGCCCTTGAGGCAAAGAAATCAGGGCGATTTGACTACGACAAACCAATCCCTGGGGTCGAAGTCATCGACCGCTACACCTTGATCCTTCGCCTAAATGAACCTGACTACAACCTAAACTACATCATGGCGATGCCCGCCTCGTCTGCGCTTGCACGCGAGATGGTCGAGCGCTACGGCAGTGCCGTCGCCGAAAACCCGATTGGCACTGGCCCGTTTGTACTAAAGGATTGGCGTCGCTCGTCTCGGATTGTGCTGGAACGCAATCCAAATTTTCGAGACGTGACTTTTTCGACCATCGCCCCGCCGATTGGCAGAGACGGCGAAATCATGAGTTACCTCAACGGAAAAAAGCTGCCACTCATCGACCGAATCGAGATCAACGTCATCGAAGAAGACCAGCCCAGATGGTTGGCATTCTTGAACAGCGAACACGACTACCTTCGCCCCATCCCGGAGGTATATGCTGATATCGGGCTGCCCGGCGGCAAGGTGGCACCCAATCTTGCGGCTCTCGGCATCGCCCAAACGCCAGACGAGCAGGCTTGGCTGGTCTACACCATGTTCAATACGCAAGATCCGGTCGTCGGTGGCTTTACGCCAGAACGTATCGCGCTCAGACGCGCGATATCGATGGCTTATCCCGTTGCAGACGAAATCGCGATTCTCGAAAAAGGCCAATCGATCAAGGCCTACTCACCGATCGCTGCGGGTATGGCTGGTTTCACGAATGAACGGGCTGCTTGGCACGAGTACAACCCGGCAAAGGCCAAGGCACTATTGGATCTATATGGCTATATTGATCGGGATGGCGATGGTTGGCGCGAAACGCCGGACGGCAAACCACTGGTCATCGACCAAGCATCCTACCCGGTGCTTCGTGAGCGGCAGCGCAACGAACTTTGGAAACGGGCGATGGATGAGATTGGTATCCGGATGACGTTCAACAAAGTCGAAAAGCTGCCCGATCTGCGCAAGCAAGGCCAAGCCGGAAAGCTACAAATGTGGACATATGGCTGGATTGCTGACTACCCGGATGGCGAAAATTTTCTGCAACTGTTTTGGTCTAAGTCCATTGGGGGCGCTAACTACAGCATGTACTCTCGCCCGGCTTACGACGCGCTTTATGAGCGCGCCAAAATCATGCCTAACACCCCTGAACGGACTGAACTCTACCGAAAAATGGTACAAATGCTCTGGGTCGATAATCCGTGGCGGGTACTTTACTTGCGTCAGCGCACCGTCCTGCTTCACCCGTGGGTGAAGGCGTACAAAAAACACCCCTTCGGTAACGATCCTTGGCTCTATATGGATATCGACACAGAGCGCTTACCAAAGTAATTTAAGAAAATAATAAGTCCAGCCTACTTCGTCTGGATACGTTGCTGCACACATCAACTTAGAACCGAACTTAACATCAGCCCTTCCTCAATGTCCCGCACGATAAAGCTCTCTCTTGCGACCGCCAATCGCCTTGGCAATGCTGCGACACTGCTCATGGTCGGCCTGCTCGCGACACAGTTCGCGTGGTGGGGCTGGCATTTTCTTGGCCCGCAACCGTCCATCGCCATCGCCTCTGCGGAGCCTGCGATCGACCGCACACTTGCGCGCGTGCTGCTAGGTGAGCCCGACGTCGCAAGCCCAAGCGCACCAGCCGCAAGCGTCTCTGGCATCCGCCTCAAAGGCGTCTTTGCCGTCGACGGCAGGACACTCTCGGCGGCCATCGTCAACACCGGCGCTCGCGACCTCAGCGTTCGCGTCGGTGAAGCCATTGCCGAAGGTGTGACGCTAGTCGATGTCGCGCCGACACAGATTGTGGTCTCACGCGCTGGCGTGCGCGAAACCATCACCCTTGACCGCATGTCTGCTGCCAATACAAGCGTGGCCACTTCGCCTAACAACAAAGGTGTCTCAAACTTTCGTCTTAATGTCGCCTCTCCATCACGCAACGCCTACGCGCTGTCGCGAAGCGAGCTCAACAATGTCTTGCAAGACCCTAATCAAGTCAACTTCTTGGGCAATATTGCGGCGAGTGCCAGTGGCGGCGTACAGGTTAAAGATGCCCCACAAGGCTCGCTCGCGCAAAAGCTTGGTTTGCAAACGGGCGACATCATTGCGACGATCAACGGTCAACCGGTGACCGGACCTGGCGACCTTGCTCGGTTCTACGGCCAGTTTGGCTCGACCAACAGTATCCGCGCCGAAGTTCGTCGCGGGGGAGCGCCAATGCTGTTGACCTACACGATTAACCCATAACCTCGGTCACCGCGAAAGCGACTTTATTTGGGTGCTCTTCGTTGACATCCATCGCAACATTGATGCGCTCAATGTCTGCCTGGACTTCACCCGCCCCCTGTTCAGTGGTAGCATCCCGGGTTGATTGGGTGCTTCACCAGATATGTCACATGTCACGCTTAGGATTGATCAATATGCTGAATACCACAAGTTTTTTGAATGCTCGCCGGGTTCTCGGCGGTATATTTTTAGGCTTTGCTGCCCTCGCGCTAGTGGGGTGTGGCAAGAATGCCGCGAAGAGCGAAGATGCGACCGTTCGCTTCCTCAATCTCGCCCCTGAATCGGGTAGCCTTAATGTGTTGCTCAACACCGATTCGTCCAATTGGCAGTCGAACGTTGCTTACCAGTCCGGCACGGATTTCAAATCAATTCCAAGCGGCTCACAACGCGTTCGCGTGAGCAACTCGGGCGGCACGATCATCGACACGAACGTCGGTTTCGCTGGCCAGCGCAAGCAACTGTTGGTCGTCTACGGTGGCCAATCGAGTGTGGGCGTGGGTCTGTTGCAAAACGACATCCCCACCTCTAGCACCGGCAATGCCAAACTGCGCGTCGCCTCCTATGCGGTGGGCATCGGTACATTTGACGTCTACATGACGCTACCGACGGAAGACTACCGTTCTGTAGAGCCGAAACTGCGAAACGTCACTGGCGGCATCTTCGAAGTCCCGGTTGGTACATATACGATTCGCCTGACCTCGACGGGCACCAAAGACTTGCTGTTCGAAATGCCGTCGAGAGCCTTTGAAGATCGCAAGTATTACAACCTTGGCCTCTATAACCAAGGCTCCGGCGCATTACCTAACGGGTTCTGGGTGGTGCAAGACGACGATACCGCGCCGCAGCTTCTAACCAATAGTGTCAGCCGGGTACGTGCCATCAACGCCCAAGCGACCACTGCAACAGTCAACGTACGTGTTGGCACAACACTTGCCTTCACCAATATTCCATTCGGCGGTATTAGCAGTTACACCCGTACCGCCGCTGGTGACGGCAGCGTGGCCTTCACCGAAACAAGTCTCGGCGCAACGCTTTCCGCGTTTAACGGTACCTTTGCCGGTGGCCGCGACTATTCTGTGTTCTTGGCCCCAGGTTTAGCGGGCGGCCCGGTTACCGCATTCCGCACACTGGATACAACCTTCCCGCCAAGTTCTGGCAAGGCGCGGATACGGTTAGTTAATGCTTCCAGCGCAGCAGACCTGGCACTGTCCTTATCGTTCACGCCGACCACACCAGCGGTCGCTACCCGTTCAGCATCAAACTATGTCGAAGTCACATCAGGCGTCGGCACACCCGTTACCATCACGCAGGGTACGACAGCGACACCGGTGCTTAGCCTAACCGGAACCGACCTTACCAATGGTCAGACCTACACCTTTGTGGTGAGTGGCGTGCCGGGTGCGCTCGTCCTGACGGTACGTCAAGACAATTAGTAGCACTCATTGCAGTAAAAAAAGGGAGACGTTGCCGTCTCCCTTTTTTGTTTATCGCCAGCCTTCTCGCCATGAGTATTTCATGGGGGCGCATTTGCTCTCGGGCGACCACAAGCCAAGGTTACCCGGTGGTAAGTTTCATTCGGTTGCGCCGCCAAAAATCTGACGAATACTCGCTGCCATGTTGCAGCGATACGCATATCGTACAATGCAGAACCGCATTGCTCCGAAGAACGCTCTGACGCTCCCTCTGAGGCATCCTTTTCCAATAAAACCCGAGATCGCTCGTGAAATCCTCCTCGCCGAATACACCACAGAATAAAACTATGCGAACGCCCGCGCCGCCACTTCGGGCGCTGGTGCACAGAGTCGCCTCGACATTCACCACCGCCGCGATGATTGGTATTTTTGCGACCAGCGGTTTACGGATTGCCTCCGCGCAAGACACCATTACGATGAGCTTTGTGAACGCCGATATCCGCTCAGTCGTGGAGACGATCGGCAAGGCAACCGGCAAAAACTTCATCATTGATCCACGCGTCACGGGCAATATGAACATCGTGTCGCAGACGCCAGTCACCAAAGATCTGGCCTACGAGATTTTGCTGTCGTCGCTGCGCGTACAAGGTTTCGCGGTCATCGAAGAAAGAGGTGCCGTCAAAATCGTACCGGAGGCCGACGCCAAGACAAGTGGTCAGGTAATCGCCCCAGGTGCCGTCGTCAAGGGCGACCGCATCGTCACACAAGTATTTGCGCTGCAAAACGAATCTGCCGCCCAACTGGCCACCGTATTGCGTCCCTTGGTCGCGCAGAACAATTTCATCGGCGCTTACCCGGGTAACAACACGCTGGTGATTACCGATTACGCCTCAAACGTCGAGCGTATTCGCAAGATCATCACTGCCATTGATGTTCCCGGCAGCTCTGACTTGCAAACGGTCAAATTGCAATACGCCAGCGCGGTCGATATCGCCAACACCATTGTTCGGCTACTGCCAGAGGCATCGCTTAACCCATCCAACCCCGGCGCGCCCGCGAAGCTCTCAGTCGGCGTCGAGCCACGTACCAATTCGCTGATTATTCGCGCCGATTCGCCCGCACTCATCGCACGTCTTCGTGCGCTGGTGGCACAGATCGATACGCCCACCGCTGCGAACGGCAACATCAACGTGGTGTATCTCAAAAATGCCGAGGCCACCAGAATTGCCGAAACATTGCGCGGGCTGATGGGCGGCGCATCCGCAAGCACGAGCTCGTTACCCGCGGCAAACAACGCCGCAGGCGCCCAGACGAACCTTGCATCGTCGAGCCCCGCCCCTGCGAGCAACATTCAAGCCTACGCCGCCACCAACTCACTGATCATCACCGCACCGGATCATGTCTACAACTCGCTACGTAGCGTTATCGACAAGTTGGACCAGCGTCGTGCGCAGGTGTACGTGGAAGCGTTGATCGTTGAGGTGACCTCCTCCGTGGCCGCCGAATTCGGTATTCAGTGGCAGGACTTAACTGGCATCAACCGTAGTGGCGCGCAGGTGATTGGCGGCACGAATTTTGGCAGCGCGTCCGCCGGCACCAACATCATCAGTTCGGCGCAGAACATCACTAGTGTCAGTCAGGGGCTCAACATCGGTGTAGTGCGGGGTCAAGTTACCATTCCCGGCATAGGGACGGTACTGAATTTAGGCGCACTCGCTCGCGCCCTTGAAAACGACCAGCGCGCCAACGTGCTATCGACGCCAAACATTCTTACGCTGGATAACGAAGAAGCCAAGATTGTGGTGGGTCAGAACGTGCCGTTTGTCACCGGCAGTTACACCCAATCGACGAACACATCGACGAACCCGTTTCAGACCATCGAGCGCAAAGACATCGGCCTCACTTTACGCGTCACACCACAGGTTGCCGAGGGCGGTGCTGTCAAACTGAAAGTGTTCCAAGAAGTATCGAGCGTTGTGCCGAGCTCGTCGACGGTAAAGTCTGCTGACCTCATTACCAACAAGCGATCGATCGAAAATACGGTTTTGGTGGATGACGGCCAAACAGTTGTCATCGGCGGCTTGATTTCGGACGACACCAAAAATGGCGACAGCAAAGTACCGCTTCTGGGTGACATTCCGGTCATCGGCAACTTGTTTAAGTACCAGACACGCAATCGCGACAAAACCAACTTGATGGTTTTCCTACGGCCAATTGTGATTCGCGACGGCAAAGGTGCCGCGCAACTGACCGGGTCGCGCTATGACTACATTCGTGGCGAGCAAGCCGCGCACTTGAAAGACGGCGAGTCACTTCTACCGCCAACCGGCGGCCCGCAGTTGCCGCCGCTCACCGCCGTACCCGCGCCGATCGCCGAGAAAAAATAAGATGGGTGCAAACGACGCCAAACAGGGTGACTTAATAGACGTTGCGGATCGAGCCGCGGTTCGACTGCTTCCCTATCATTTTGCAAAAGCGCACGGCGTCATCACAGCGCGCTTCCACGGTAGTAACGAAATCGAAGTGTGGCTCGCGCCCAATCCCGAGTCGTCCACACTTGCCGAAGTGCGGCGCTTGACGGGCAAGACGGTGAAGCACGTCTTGCTATCGGCAGAGGAGTTCCAAGCGCGGCTATCACGCGCCTACGCCTTTGGTGACACTGGGTTGACCGACGACCATCTCGCTGACGCCGTCGCCAACATTACGTCAAATATCGAATCCGAAGCCGATCTCGCCGCGCTCACCGAATCGCTGCCAGAAATCACGGATCTCCTCGAGACAGAGAACGACGCGCCGATTGTCAAACTAATCAATGCGCTGCTCACCCAAGCGGTTCGAGAGAACGCTTCCGATATCCATTTGGAAATTTTTGAGCAGCGTTCGCTAGTACGTTTTCGCGTCGACGGCGCATTGCATGACGTTGTGGAGCCGCGGCGTGCGCTCCACGCTGCACTGGTGTCGCGAGTGAAGGTCATGGCCGAACTCGACATTGCTGAAAAGCGATTACCGCAAGACGGACGCATTACGCTCAAGATTGCCGGCCGCCCCGTTGACGTGCGCGTGTCCACGCTGCCGACGGGACATGGCGAGCGCGTTGTCTTGCGCTTGCTGGATAAACAAGCAGGTCGCCTATCGCTCGACGGTCTTGGCATGTCGCCAGAGACGCTTGGACAACTCGACAAACTCATCGAGCAACCACACGGCATTATCTTGGTCACAGGCCCGACTGGATCAGGCAAAACCACCACGCTATACGCCGCCCTGTCGCGCTTGGATGCCTCGACCCGCAACATGATGACGGTTGAAGACCCGATCGAATATGATCTCGATGGGGTTGGCCAAACGCAGGTCAACGCACGTATTGGTATGACGTTCGCACGCGCACTTCGCGCGATTCTTCGCCAAGACCCGGACGTCATCATGATCGGTGAGATTCGCGATCTGGAAACCGCAGAGATTGCCGTGCAAGCGTCCCTCACCGGCCATCTAGTGCTCGCAACTTTGCATACCAATTCGGCTGCAGGCGCGGTGACGCGATTAGTCGACATGGGCATTGAACCGTATTTGTTAGCCTCAACATTGAGTGGCGTGCTGGCACAGCGATTGGTTCGCAAACTGCACCCAGACGACGGTTCAAAATTCCGTGGACGCACTGGTATTTACGAACTACTCACGATCAACGAATCTATTCGCACCTTGATACACGATGGCAAATCTGAGGCCGAAATTGCCGCCGCAGCGGGCAAAGCAGGCATGAAGACGCTGCGTGAGGACGGCGCACGCTGGGTCGATTCCGGCGTCACTTCGCTCGAGGAAGTGCTGCGCGTTACTCGTGATTAGTTGCTGACTCACCCCCACCATCTTGGCCTCGATCACCACTGCATATGCCCGGCTTTAAGTATCTCGCCTATGATATCGATGGCCGCGAACAGCGCGGCGTCATTGAATCCGACAGCCCGCGCTTGGCGCGCGCATCGCTGCGCGAGCAGGGGTTGTTTCCTATGGATGTGTCGCTCATTGAAGCGGCCAACGATGCATCCGCCGGCATATTTGGCACACGGCAGGCCGATAGCCTATCGATGGAGCAGCTTGCCGGCATCACCAGACAACTCGCCACACTCATCGGTGCCGGCCTGACAATTGAGGGTGCCCTCAGCGCGTTGGTCGAGCAAGCCGAAACAGAACGAGAGCGGCAAGTCATCGCGCAACTGCGTGCCAGTATTCGTGAAGGGCAGTCACTGGCGCAGGCAATGGTCGCCTTTCCCAAGTCCTTTTCGGAGCTTTATCGTACGCTCGTCAATGCCGGCGAGGCATCTGGAAAACTCCCCGATGTGCTCATCAAGTTGGCCGATTACGTCGAAGAGCAACAGGCGATCAAGCAAAAGATTATTACCGCGATGGTCTATCCGATCATCGTCACCGTGATCTGTTTGCTCGTGGTGGTGGGGCTGATGCTCTACGTCGTGCCACAGGTTGTTGGCGTATTCGAGTCCACCAAGCAAACGCTGCCGTTCATGACGCGCGCGCTACTGGCACTGTCTGCCATGCTCAAGTGGACTTGGTGGCTCTGGATCGTCGCGGCGGTCGGCGCGGTCGCGGGTTTTAGAGTCGCCATGAAAAGACCAACGCAGCGCCACCGTTTCCACGCTCTACTACTGCGTCTTCCCATATTTGGCCGCCTAATCCGTGTGCGAGAGTCCTCGCAATTAGCCGCAACCCTTTCGATCTTGGTGGGCAGCGGCGTACCCGTGTTGACCGCAATGAACGCCGGTGTTGGTGTGGTCAACAATATCCCGATGCGCTTGGCACTTGAACGTGCCGCCAATCAGGTACGCGAGGGTGTGTCACTGTCGCGCGCCTTGCAGGCGCAAAACACAAAACCTGCCCTATTCCCACCCGTAATGCTGCATCTGGTGGCATCGGGTGAGGCCAGCGGGCGGCTGCCCGAGACATTGGCCAGCGCGGCACGTCAGCAGCAACGCGAGCTCGAAACACGCACGGCACGCCTTGCTGCGCTGATTGAGCCCGTGATGATTGTGGTCATGGGAGGCATCGTGCTTGCGATTGTGCTGGCCGTCTTGCTCCCTATCTTTGAACTTAACCAATTAGTCGCTCGTTAATCCCATGAATACAGTTTTTCAGTCTCGCTCATTGTCTTCCCGCGTGGCACGGGGCTTCACGCTCATTGAAGTCATGATCGTCGTCGTCATCCTCGGCATCTTGGCCGCGGTTGTCGTACCCAAAATCCTCGATCGCCCTGACCAAGCCAAACTCACCGCCGCGAAAGCGGATATTGCAATCATCATGCAAGCACTGAAGCTCTACCGACTGGATAACGGTTTCTATCCGGCAACCGACCAAGGCTTGCAGGCGCTGGTGCAAAAGCCTGCATCGAATCCGCAGCCGGCCAATTGGAAGCAAGGTGGCTACATTGAGCGCCTACCCACCGACCCGTGGAAATCACCCTACCAATACCTAAACCCAGGCTTGAAGGGTGAGATCGATGTATTCAGCTACGGCGCGGATAAGCAGTCTGGTGGTGAAGGCAACGATGCGGACATCGGGTCGTGGTCACTCTAGGCGACCCAGAACAAACGGGCACTTCTATAAACCTGCTGCGTGGGCGAATTTCGCGCCTGCGGTGCTCGCCGTACACTGGGTACGTGTCCCGTGTTTGCCAAACCCCTCGGCACGAACTTCGCCCGCTCGCGACGGTTTCGAGAAGTTCCCAAACAGCGAAACTCCTTTATCGACGGGCGTTTCCAAGCAAAATGCCTCGAAAATGCCCGCCAAACGGAGAGTTTTACTGGCGGGAACCTCTAAAAACCTACTGCGCGGGCGAATCTGTCAGCTCCCGCGTGTGTCAAATTCGTCGCCGTACACTGGGTACGTGTCCGCTCCTCACTGCCAACTTCACCCGCTCGCGACGGTTTTTAGAAGCTCCCTCGCGCGGATTTACGTTGGTTGAAATTCTGATTGTCGTTGTGATTATCGGCATTGCACTCTCGCTCACCACCTCAAACCTTTTCATCAGCGACGAGCAGCGCGTCAAACTCGATGCTGAGCGCTTGATGCGACTGGTCGAAAGAACGCGGGATCAAGCGGTCTTTTCGGGATATCCCATCGCAATGCGCTTGACTGACGCGGGCATTGAATTCTTAGAACGTGATCCCAACAGTGTCGAACCCATATGGCGCACCGCATCTGCTGAAAAGTTACCCATCCGCGGATGGCGTGACGGCATTCGGGCGGAAATAACGGCACCGGAGCGTCTCGCAGAGGGCAATCGTTCGATGGCCAATACCGGTACCGGCACCAATACCAGCGCCGAACAAGGTGACAAGATCGTGACCTTTTTACCGACGGGTGTGGGGGCGCCATTTTCGCTGCGCGTTTATTCGGCGCAGTATTCGCGAACCATCGATGGCGACGCACTTGGTAATGTGTCGCTGCGACGCTAAGGTGGGCATCCGCCACATGGACACCAACAGATTTGATTCGACGGCGAGATCGCTAGGCTTCACGCTCATTGAAGTCTTGATCGCGCTGGCGATCATCTCCATTGCGCTTGCTACGGCCATGCGTGCCACCGCGATGGCAACAACCACAGCCGAAGAGTCGATCATGCGAACCTACGCGACATGGGTGGCACAGAATCGTGCCGCCGAGTTGACTGCGCGCCGGCTGTTCCCATCGGTGGGTGTCGAAACGGGCTCGTCTGATATGGCGGGTATCAGTTTTCGTTGGACCACAACAACAAACGAAACACCAAACGTCGATTTTCGTAAAGTTGAAATCTCGGTTGCGCGGCGCGACGACAATGATGCGAAACGAAAATTTGCCACGCTCACTGTGTACGTCCCACGTCCCAACGATGGCACGACAACCGGGTTACAGCCGTGAGTGTTGCGACGTATTCCCGCGCATTTACGCTCGTCGAAGTGCTCGTCGCACTCGCCATTTTTGCGGTGCTCGCGGTGATTGGCTACCGAACACTGTCGAGCATGTTTCAGGCGCGAGAACATCTCGCGACCCAATCGACACGGCTACGCGATCAGGCGCTATTTTTCACTCGGCTGGAGTCTGATATTGGCGCGATGTTGCCTCGCCCCATACGCAATGCCGATGGCGTGACAGAGCCCGGACTGCAAGTGCTATCAGCCGCCGTGTCCGCAGTTGATCCCGTCATTGTGTTCAGTCGGACCGGATTCGCCGGCGCGATGGGGGCGACGGAGGCGACAGGCGGAAACGGCGCACCGCAGCGCGTCGGGTATCGACTCAATGAAGGCAAACTCGAGCTATTGGTGTGGGACGGCTTGGACGCTGCACCGCGTGCGCGACCGAATGCCTACACCGCCCTCAATGATATTCGTGAGTTTAAGTGGCGCATTCTGGATAAGTCCGGCACCTGGCGTCCAGAGTGGCCGATACGCGGCGAGTCGCCGTCATCACAAACCACGCTTCCCGCTGCGCTTGAGGTGACGATTACGCCCGTCAACGCTGCGCCAATCATCCGATTGTTTGCACTTCGTGAGTTGTCGCGTGGGTAGCTCGCGGCGTCAGCGTGGTGTTGCGCTCATTACGGCGCTGCTCGTCGTGATGCTCGCGGCCACAGTGGCGACCTACCTGCTCTCTCAGCAAAGTGAATCACTCACCCGTGTCGAACGCACCACCGAGCGCGCGCAGTTAGGGCTGCACGCCACCACCACGCTTGAGTGGGCACGCAGTGCGCTCCTCGTCCAGCAAAAAAATAGTGTCTACGTCGCCCTTAATCAGCCTTGGGCAGAAGGCTTGATCGCGCGCCCGATCGAAACGGCGGTGGCCACCGGACTGCTGCGTGATGCGCAGTCGAAATTCAATATCAACAACTTGATTGATAGTAACGGAAAGCGACGCAATGCCGACGTTCAGATATTCGTCCGGCTCCTGAACATACTTAAGCTCGACCCTGAGCTTGCCAACGCTGTGGTCGATTGGCTCGATAATGATGACGAAATTTCTGGTACGGGTGGTGCCGAAAATGGCCACTACTGGTCGATTGCAAACCGCGTCAGCGGCGGCTATGGCGCGGCCAATAAACCGATCCTGCTTATCGACGAACTATTGCGGGTCAAGGGCATGAATGAGGCAAGCTTTCGCCGCCTCGCGCCATTCATCACCGCACTTCCTCGCGCAAACATTGAACGGACAAAAATCAATATCAACACCACATCGACTGAATTACTCACCGCCATTTTTGATGATGTTCCAAGCGATGTGATCACCGATATTATTCGGCAGAGACAAGCTCCCCTTCCCTACACGAGGATAGACAACATCAAGCAACGGCATGCCGCGCTACCCGCACCAATGATTGACGCTTTTCTGGACACGACAAGTCGTTACTTTGAGGCGTCCCTCGCCATCACCGGCCAACATTCGCAAATTCGCCAGGCGGCATTGCTGCAAACTCAGCTTGCCAATACAAGTGGTGTCATCGCTTGGCCCGCTATAATTTGGGTCAAGGAAAACGGATAAATTTCAGACGTGACTCGCTTCATTTATTTGCCCGATACGGATTACTTTCCGGCCATAAGCGAGTCCTCTTCGGACGGCGCTGTGCGGTCGAATGCGTGTCACATTCGCTGGATTCAACGTGACACATCCACCAGCAGCGGCGAAAGCGTGCCCGACGCGATACCTGCCGCCGATCGTACTGTCGCGGTTATTCCCGTTTCGCGCATTGCCTTTATTGATGCAATGCTGCCGCGCGTCTCGGCTGCACGCCGCCAACAGCTACTCAATTTCGCGATTGAAGACAAACTCACGATTGACCCCGAAACCGTTCATGCGGTTGAAGTCGGCCCCGCCGATACCGGTGCCAACCAGTTTGTCGTGGCGGCGATTGATCGTGCGTGGCTTACCCGCGCCCTTGATTGGCTCACCGCAAACGATCTTGCAGCCGATCTGGCGGTTCCAGAGACCGCGCTTGCGGCGGTCGGCCAAGGCGAATGGCTGCTTGACTTAAATGGCAGTCGAGGATTCGCAGTAAGACCCGACGGACTCGCCTATGGGATCGACTTTGTCGCGAGCGACCTCACTAAGCCGCCCTTTTCGCTGTCGCTGGCATTAAACGAAGCCGCGGCGTCTGCCGATTCGCGCGCCCTACCCACACGATTAAACATCGTTGCGCCGACTGAATTGGCGTCGCGCATCGATCGAGCCTTGTGGGAAGCCGAGCTTGGTGTGACTAGCAAAGACGGCATGAGTCTGCACATCAAACCTGGCATGGGTCAGGCCGTGACCGCGCAGGAGTCACGCCTCATCGCCTCAAATTTCATGGTGGGGCGATTTAGACCCGACACTCAAAACACTGGCGCCATGGCAGCATTTAAGTGGGCAGCCGGACTCGCGTGTGTGTCGATTTTGATTCATCTGGTCGGCATTGGTGCCGACGCGTGGCGCGTCAGCGTGCAACGTCGCGCACTTGAAAACGACATCCGACAAGTTTTCTTGCGTAGCTTCCCTGAGGCGACAACCGTCGTGGATGCGCCGCTGCAAATGTCTCGAAATCTTGACCAACTCCGCCGTGAGCGCGGTCTGGCACAAGATGCCACGTTGGCCAAGCTGGCGCTCGCGGCGAGCCTCACCCGCGAGTTTGCGAGCAACATCACCAGCCTCAGCGCATCCGGCGACACACTCAATATCACTATCGCGGGTCTGTCCGCCGATGCGAGCGTGGCACTTCGTTCGGCTGCCGCAAAACAGTCTGGCGTCAAGATAAGCGAGGCAACCGGTGTCGTGACTGTCGCCATCAGCGGAGGAGCCGCACCGTGAAAACACCTGGCGCACTCACCCCGCTGATCGACAAGATATCTACCCAGTGGCACGTGTTGTCGCCTGCGGGTCAGCGACGCATGATGGGCGTAGGCCTATTGCTGGTGCTGGGGCTTGGCTGGGCGCTGGTCTATCAACCTCTCCAAGCCAGCCAACAACGCGATCGCACACGAATCGCTTTTCTGAGCGCGCAAATTTCGCGCATGCAACAGCAAGCCCAAGAAGTCACTCAAATCCGCACGACTGCACCAGTTGCGGCGAATGCAAACACCTCGGTCGCCGATGTTGCTGGATTGCAGGCGATATTCGGGCCGATTGCCACCGTGGCGCTTCAGTCCAAACCCAATGGCATTGCGTTTACCGTGTCCATCAAAGCACAGCCGTATGCCAATGTGGCGGATCGATTAGAACAAGCAACCGCGCGCTATCGGATTCGGGTGGCGGCAATCGCACTGTCGCGCAGTTCACCACGCTCGACTGCGGTGTCGGGTGAAATTGTGTTGGTGGACGCATGATGAAAAAAACACTTGTGCTGAGCGTCGCCGCGGCAACGTTTATGACGGCAGTGGTTGCATTCATTCCGGCAACCCTCATCGAGAGCGCCGTCAATCCACGCATCATGCCGACTACCCGCCTTCAGGTGACGGGCGGCACGATATGGGCAGGCACGGCGAACGTCATCGTCGCAGGCGCCACACCGCAGTTGCAAGACGTGCCACTTGAAATTCCAGTGAAGTGGTCGGTCGCGCCGTCGAGCTTACTGCGACTGCGCCTTGGGTTTGATGTCATCGCGAGCGGGCGGCAATTCAACGGCAGTTGGACGGCAGAGGCGGGGCTTTTCGATCTGCAATTACGAAACATGGACGTGACCATCGCCATGGAGTTGCTCGCACGCATCCGACGCGAACTATCGCTTTTTCAGCCAAGGGGTGAATTTCAACTGACGTCTGTAGGGCCCGCATTCACCGTTGACTATGCAGCACCACACGCGATGGCAGGACGCCTGAACTTCGCTGCCAACCACATTCGTATTCAGTCTATCGGTGGACTTCCCATCAGCGCCCCCCTGGGAAGCTATCACGGCAATCTCATGTTTGAGCCACAGCGCGTCTCCTACCAAATCGAAAAGTCGTCTGGAATGCTCGCGCTCAACGGCGGCGGACATGTGGTTCTGGGCAAGACAAACGAATTTCGCTACCAAGGTTTTGCCTCGGCACCTGCCGGCAGTCCCGCATGGGTCGCCAGTCTCTTGGGTCGCGTTGGTCGCCTTGCGCCCGATGGCCGCGTCAATATCGATTACAAGACAAGTTGGTAGGGTGGGCACCACGACCGTTGAAAGGCCCGCTGACTACCGCGCACCGTGGTGGCTCGGGCGGGGCGCGGAGAGTCGCTTCGGTGCGCACGCCCAGACGGTTTACCCATCACTCTTTGGTGAGCGGCCAAAGGTGAATTACGTGCGCGAGCGTTGGGACACCACGCCGCACGGCAAGCCAGATGGTGACTTCGTTGATGTTGATCGCCTCTGTTCGACAGCCGTAAACATCGATCAGCCGATTCTGGTGGTTTTTCATGGGCTCGAGGGCAGCTCTCAGGGCATCTATGCACTAAATTTGATGCGCGAGGCGGAGCGCCGTGGATGGCGCGGTATCGTGCCGCATTTTCGCGGCTGCAGCGGCGAAATGAATTGGCTTGCGCGTGCCTACCACTCTGGCGATGCACCCGAAATTGAATGGATTCTGAAGCGCGTCAAGGCTGAGCAGCCGTCGCAACCGGTGTATGTTGCCGCCGTCTCACTCGGTGGCAACGCAACCATGAAATGGCTTGGCGATACGGGGCGCGATGCCCGCCGTATTGTGGCGGCGGCGGCAGCAATCTCCGCGCCACTGGACTTGATGGCTGCGGGCGAGGCGTTAGAACACGGCTTTTGCCGTTTGTACACCAAGAATTTTCTACGGACGATGAAGAAAAACGCATTGGCCAAGCTCGCTAAACATCCGGGAATTTTCCGTGAGGATGTTGTCCGCGCAGCGACAACGCTCCGCGAGTTTGATAACGAAGTGACCGCGCCCTTGCATGGCTACCGTGATACCGACGACTACTGGATGCGCGGCTCCGCCAAGCCTGGGTTGATCGATATCCGCGTACCATCGTTATTGCTCAATGCCAAGAATGATCCATTCCTACCCGCCACGGCGCTGCCGACGGCGCAACAAGTCTCGTCGGACGTACTGCTGGATTTCCCCACACACGGTGGTCACGTTGGGTTTCTAACGGGGCCATTCCCTGGCCGCAGCGGTTGGATGCCTAGGCGCGTGTTTCGATTTTTTGAAACCGAAAATTAGCAAGATAAAATTTGCTTCCACATTTTGCAGTGCCACCTTTAGCGGAAATTCTCGATATGTCCCAACCCACACCAGATGCTGCCATCGCCCTATCGCCCGAGATCTTTAAGGCCTACGACATTCGTGGCATCGTCGGCCAATCACTCACACCGGAAGTCGTTGAGCTGATCGGCAAGGCACTTGGATCAGAGGCCATCAAGCGAGGCGGCACTGAAATTGTCATCGGCCGAGACGGCAGATTTTCGGGGCCATCACTTTCCGAGGCTCTCGCGCGCGGCATGCAGTCAACCGGCATTAACGTCATTGATATCGGTGTCGCGGCAACGCCAATGGTCTATTTCGCTGCCATTGAACTGGGCGCTCGATCCGGGGTGATGGTGACTGGCTCGCACAATCCACCTCAATACAATGGCATCAAGATGGTGATCGAAGGTGAAACACTTGCCCTCGACGCAATCCAATCGCTCCTTCGCCATATTCAATCGAATACATTCATCGTCGCGGCGGTGCCGGGGGGCTACCGTACGCACGACATCCATGATGCATACGTGAATCGAATCGTCGGCGACGTGAAACTTAGCCGCAAGCTGAAAATTGTGATGGATTGTGGCAACGGCTCACCGGCCGCCATTGCTGTGCGACTTTTTGAATCCCTTGGTTGTGAAGTGATTCCCCTGTACTGCGAAGTCGACGGCAATTTCCCGAATCATCACCCGGACCCGTCGAAGCCGGAGAATCTTCAGGATGTCATACGAGCGCTCAAAACCACGGACGCTGAAATCGGCATCGCCTTCGATGGCGACGGCGATCGTCTGGGTGTGGTGACGAAGGATGGCGAGATCATTTTCCCCGACCGACAAATCATGCTGTTTGCGGCCGACGTTCTATCGCGGCGCCCCGGCGGCACGGTCATTTTTGATGTGAAGTGCTCGCGCCATCTCGCCCCTTGGATTCGCCAACACGGCGGGGTTCCGTTGATGTGGATGACAGGCCATTCGCTTATCAAGCTCAAGATGAAGAAAGTAGACTCGCCAATCTCGGGCGAAATGAGCGGACATATTTTCATCAAGGAGCGCTGGTATGGGTTCGACGATGCGCTCTACTGCGGCGCACGCCTGTTGGAAATAGTCAGCCGGTACGCCGATATCAGCACACCACTCAAATCGCTGCCGAATGCGATATCCACACCCGAACTCAACTGGCAACTCGCCGAAGGCGAGCCGCATGCGTTGATCAATGGACTCAAACAGACCGCAAAATTCACCGACCCGATAGAGGTCATCACCATTGATGGCCTGCGCGTCGAATACGCAGATGGTTTTGGACTTGCGCGTGCATCTAATACCACGCCCGTCGTCGTACTCCGGTTCGAGGCCGAAACAGAAGCTGGCCTTCAACGCATCAAAGAAGACTTTCGTCGCGTGTTGCAAAGCGCAAAGCCTGATGTCGCACTTCCGTACTAACCTGAACAATTCAGCGGGGCCGCGTTTGCCAAATACGGGAGCGCGTGCGAAAGTCGTGCTTCGCGCCAAAAAATTGGGGGCCGGCCGGTGCAACCCTTGTGGTTGTTCGCAGGGCCCCACATCGTGGCTCGAAGTACGGTAGTCGCTCTCGCCTGAGTATTTCATGGGTCGCCCGTTCCCCTACTGCCCCGCTTTCAAACGCGCCCTCCTGAAATGTTCAGGCTGGAATGCTGCGGGAGGAAGGCGCGCATACGGTCAAATATCGTAGCAAATATGGTGCGGTCCAATCACCTGAAAGCGAACATACAGCCACAGATTTGAAATTAGCACCTAAATTAAGCATTGGGAAAAATGGATTTATTAGAAAAAATATTTGATCAGGATTTAAGCTTCATATTAGCAGATGGAGAAAAAGAAATATTTCAATCCATAGCGGAAAAATCTGTAACCAATAAACAGAAAAGCTCGTTAGTGGATGGCGCAAAAGCATCAACAAAATCAGATTTAATGGAAGAGTTTTACACCAAACTCGATTTCCCAGAACATTTTGGACGAAATTGGGATGCTCTATACGATTCACTCACTGATTTCTTATGGAGCTTGGATGAAGATAAATATCTGCTAATTTTTACAAACGCAGATCAGTTATTATCAAAAGAAAAAGATAATGAGCTTTACAATTTTTTGGAGATTCTGAAAATGACTGCTGAGAATGTTTCACAAGTAGACTGTGATCTTGACATGAAAGTTATCTTCCTGTTTAAAGCCACTGAAAGCTCTCACCTCAAGACCGCAATGTTGAATAACGGAATCAATGCGCTCAGCATTCGCTAAACAAGGTTCAATCAAGCTTCAGTCAACAAATCAAAAATTTTTCAAAACTCAGTTCGATTTGCACTTAAAAGATTATGAATATTTACAAAAAATCAAACACAATTCTATTATCGATTGCGCTATTGGCAGCAATGGCTGTTGCTGTGCCTGGGCTGAGCGGATGCACTAAAACTTCAGAGAATGTGAATACCAGCATGAAAAATCGTACTGACAATACTACCTCAAACTCGGTTAGTTATTTTGGCAGTTGGGCATCCCACCGAATCCCTTTTGTGCCGACAGAACCCATTTCTCAAGAAGAGGCAAAAAAACGCCAAGCGTATTATGTGGGCTATTACAACAGCAGCAAACAGCTTGAACGGTTTGAAAAATACCTTGATGGAAAACTAGAGTGGCAAGATAAATATGTCTACTGGGATAACGAAAAACTAAAAAACAGATATATGATCAAGGCTGATGGTTCAGAAACAATCCAAAACTTTGATCGCGACGGAAACATCATCAAGTAGTCCACGCAGGATGTTATTGGCAAAAACAATCGACCACGACGTGCGATCTCGTGTACTGGGCTGATGCTGGGATCAGTTAGGTAAAAATAGCTCCCCCACTCACCGCTTCGAACACGCCCCGTGAAATGTTCAAGCCAGATACTCGCGATGCGCCGAATCAGTCGAGTCCGAACGTAAAAACGGCCGCTGGGTTGCACCAGCGGCCGTTCTTTGTTGCGTTGATACGTTGATGCGGCTTAGAACTTTGCACGCACGTTCAGGAAGTACTGACGGCCAAATTCATGTGCGTAGCCCGGTGCAGATTCATTGATGTAGTAAGTTCTGCGAACAGGGTTGAGCAGGTTGTTGCCGTCAAGATGAATGCTGACGTTTGGCAGGATCTTGTACGACAACGACGCTGACAAGCTGCCGCCGGATACATAACGATGCGTACCGACTACAGTCGTTACACCCGGCTTGTTCGCCAGCAGACCGATCGCGTAGTCCGAACGCCAGTTCCAAGCAAGACGGCCGCTGAACTTCTCGTCTTCATAGTAGCCCTGAAGGTTATAGGTCACCTTAGAAGTGCCAAGGAACGGCTGGTCATCTGCGTCCTTGCCATCAACATAGGTGGCGTTCGCTAAAACACCAAAACCAGCACCGATCGGCATTTCACCAGCCAACTCAAGACCGTGGATCTTCGCGTCCACTGCAACACGAGAAGTCACCAAATAGGTCGAGAAGGTGTTGGTCGAGGTGTTGAAGTACTCAACGTTCGACGATCCCGGCTTCACGTAGTCTTTGATGTCCTGCGCAAACACCGCACCAGACACATACGCACGGCGGGCAAAGTAATACGCCAGTGATGCGTCAACGTTCGTCGATGTGGTTGGTGCCAAACGTGGATTGCCCGAGGTCCCAGTCAGCAGCGTGTTGTTCAAACTAACCGCACCCGCGAGTTCGTTGTAGTTCGCGCGTCCCAGTGTCTTGGTGATGCCAAGGCGACCGATCAGTTTTGGTTCAATCTCCCAGCGCAGGTTCAAGCTCGGCAGATAGTCGGTGTGTTTGGTCTGCACCACTTGTGGAACATAGGTCGCAAGTGACGACGTGGTAATGGCATTCGGCACGCTGCAAGGCTGCAACGGTACGCATTGCCCGGCACCCGTACCACTGGTAAGCGCCTGATAGGAGGTCGACTTCAACTCTGTGGTAGCGGCGCGTAAACCCACGTTGCCTGACAGTTTGTCGTTGACGTCAAATTCAGTCATAAGGTAGAAGGAATCGTTGTTTTCCTTAACCTCGAAGCCTGCCGACCAGTTTTTGCCCAGCACCGGGTCCCAGTTGACGTATTGGTTGGTCAAGTTTTGCATCTGGCTGGTGTCGTAACGCATCATGCTACGCGGGAAGTTGCCGCTGACACCGGACGCCCAGTTAGCTGGATAGCTGCCAGCCGGAACAGGAATGGCGCCGACGATATTGGTCACTAACAAACCACCCGTAACCGAAATAAACGGAGACGGGGAGACCAGTGCGCCAGCGGCGGTGTACTGCGCGTTCCAACGCGGGTTGACCACATCATAAGTGCGCTTGTGGTCTCCAGTACGCGCACCAAACTTGATGTTGCGGAACATACCGCCGTCGAGTTTGTACTCACCATCAATATGGGCGTATTTTTCTTTGTCGTTGGAGTTAACCGACGCGCCTTGATTGCTCAACTGCACGAAACTTGATGTGGCATTGAGGTTAACGTTGCCGCCTGCGGCGGTGAGGATGGAGTAATCAACCGCATCACTGCCAGCGTTGATCCGGTAGGTGATATTGGGATTAATCACGCCTAACACGATACTCGGCTGGGAATTGGTGACACCACTACCTTCGGTACTACCCACACGACCTTTGAAGGAGAGTTTGTCAGTTGCTTCCCACTTAAAGTCCAAGTCATAAAAGTTTGACTTGGACTTGGCACCTTGGCGCAGGAAGTGGTCAAACTGGAAACCCACGACTTGCTGGGTTATCGGAGCGGTAGCAGGACGCACGAGTGATGCGCCCACCAGTACGCCGTTTTCCACCACGCCGTTTTGAATCTGCCAACCGTTGCTCAACAACGTGAACGGCAAACCATAGCCGCTGGAGTTGTAGTTGTCGGCTTTGAGTTCAGATTTGAACGCGCTGAAGTTCAAATCCAAGGTGCCGGTTGGCTTCCACTGCGCGCCGAAGTAGCCACCACTGCGCTCACGTACACCTTCAAACATGGCGGAGTTCAAGCTGCCCGGCATCCGTACGTTCGTTTGTGTTGGTGTGCTGGTGGTTGCGGCGGCCTGCGCTGCAGCGATCAATGCGGGGTTGCCGGAGGCATTGGCTTGGGCCACGGAGATGTAGTTGTAGCCAAAAATCTCCTGGCCGTCACGACGTAGATGACGTTTTTCGCTGAATCCTTGCACCATCACACCAAAGGTCTTGTCGTCGCTCTTCCAAGCGATCAAGCCGCTGACTTGTGGGTCACTTTTCTTTGGCAAATCGGCGTAAACCATGCCAACCGAAGCTTCGCCAGTGACTTGCTGGCGGAAGTCCAACGGCTTGCGTGTGATGATGTCAACCGTACCAGCGATACCACCTTCGGTGATGTCAGCGCGGCCGGTTTTGTACACGATTGCCTGGCCGATCAACTGTGACGGCAACAAACCAAAACCAACGCTACGACCTGAACCGGCTTGGTCACCAACGTGCCAGTCACCCGATGACAGTGCATGGCCGTTGAGAGTTACTAAATTCAAGTTTGGGCTGGTGCCGCGAATCGCGACGCGTTCCGCTTCGTCCATCGCCAGCGCTCCGCCGTACTGGACGTTCACACCAGTCAGGCGCGAGAGTGCGTCGGCGATGTTTTTATCCGGCATCTTGCCCACGTCTTCGGCGGAGACCACTTCGACGTTGGTATCAGCGTCTTGTTTGGTTTGAATGGAACGCTCAAGCGAGGCACGAATACCCGTGACCACAATCGCTTCTGGTTCAGGCTTCTTGGCGGCAGCGGCTTTTTTTGCGTCTTCCGCTTTCTTGGCGTCGGCGGCCGATTGACTTGCTGGGGCGGCCGGTGCGGTTTGGGCAATGACGATTGCCGGACTCAGACCGAATAGCGCTAGCGAAATTGCAGCGGCGAGGGGTTTTCTGTTGAACGTCATGTGGGTGGTCTCCTTTTTTGATGAGATAGCTGTTTTCGGCTATTTAGTGCCGCGAAGTGCTGCGGGCTCAATTGCGTATTGCCGTACGGTTTTGGCCAGTCTTTTTTTGGGATGGGAAGTTGATCAATTCATCGCAACTTCAGCCCTTTTTGATGGGATTAAAAGTTGCATATTGAAGACAATACCACTTTGCTACCAATTGTGTCTAGTGTCTATAGTCTGAACATGTCACCAGTCGCATATGTCGCATATGTCGCGATCAAACGCGCCCGCCGTGAAAAACTCAAGCGAGCGCCAACCCTCCCCCATCTCCCCCCACCCCCTTCGCAGGGGAGGGAGTGGAATGGTAAGGCACGGCCTGTTCCTTCCCCCGGCGGCGGGGAAGGTTAGGATGGGGGCGCATTTGAAAGTGGGCGAGTGGGCGAGTCGGTGAGTGGGTGGGTGTGTGGGAGAGCGGGTCAGCAGGCGAGCAGTTTTTTTCGACGCAGGCGGCGACCCATGAAGCAGTCAGGCTAGGTATCTTTCAGGATTTCTCTGGCGGCGTTATGCCCCGGGATGCCCGTGACGCCGCCACCGGGGTGAGTGCCTGAGCCGCACTGATAAAGACCGGCAATGGGAGTGCGGTAATTGCCGTATCCCATGACGGGCCGAGCCGAGAAAAGCTGGTCCAGCGAGAGGGCGCCGTGGAAAATATCGCCGCCAACCAGCCCAAATTTCCGCTCTAAATCCAGCGGCGAGTGGATCTGGCGTGCCACAACCGATTCACCAAAATTCGGTGCAAATTTTGTGACCGTTCCGATCATGATATCGGCGACTTTGTCGCGGTAGTCGTCCCAGTGCATTCCTCGCGGCAATACCGGCGACACATGCTGGCAGAACAAACTGGCGACGTGTTGCCCAGTTGGCGCGAGCGTGCTGTCAACAATCGACGGAATCAGAACCTCGACAATCGGATTGGCAGACCAGCCATGGGTTCGAGCATCGAAGTAGGCCTGCTCCATGTAGCGCAAGCTCGGTGCCATGATGATGCCTGACGAAAGGTGCGGGCCTGGTTGTGGCAAACAGGAAAATACCGGAAGTGCTGACAGCGCAACATTCATCCGAAACGTCCCTGAGCCGCAGCGATACCCTGAAACACGCTGCATAAACTCATCGGGTACATCCGCACCGTCAACCAGTGCCGAAAAGAGTCGCTTTGGGTTGAGATTCGACACGATTTTTCGCGCATAAATCGTCTCGCCCGAGGCCAGCTTGACCCCCGCTGCACGAGCACCCTCGACGAGCACCTTCTCAACCGGGGCATCAACCGAAAACTCAACACCACGCGCCCGACACTCCGCCGCCATCGCTTGCGTAATTGCCCCCATGCCCCCGACGGCGTGTCCCCAGATACCCGGCTTCCCGTTCACCTCGCCGAACACATGGTGCAACAAGACGTAGGCCGATCCCGGCGTGTAGGGTGATGCAAAATTTCCAACCACGCTGTCGAAACCGAAACAGGCTTTAATGGCGTCGGACGCGAAGTACTGATCGAGCACATCGCCAGCGCTTTTCGTCAGGAGGTCGAGCACGTCACGGCGCGCCGACATATCCAAGGACTTGAATCGCTTGCCAACTTTCAACGCCTGCAGCAAGTCCGCTATGCCACCGCCGACATTGGGCGGCGTTTCAAGCAAAAGCGCACGCAACACATTGGCAACCCGTTCGAGCATCGCGTAGTAGCCCGGTAGCCGGGCCGCATCGTCGTTCGAGAACTTTGCCACTTCGGCTTGCGTTGCGGCAAGCCCACCCCCGACGCAAAGGTAATCCCTGGGTCGGTCTGAGAGTGGCAGAAAGTTCGAAAATGGCCGTTCGATCACCTTCAAGCCATGTTCGTAGAGGCGCAAGTCGCGAATGATCTTCGGGTTCAGCAGGCTGACCGTGTAGCTCGCCGTGGAATTACGAAATCCCGGATGAAACTCTTCAGTCACGGCAGCGCCTCCGAGTACGGGGCGTTGTTCCAGAACACGCACAGACTTGCCCGCGCCCGCCAGATAAGCGGCACACACGAGCCCGTTGTGCCCACCGCCGATGACGACGATGTCGTAGGACTTGTGCTGCGTAGTGTGCATGAAGTAATCGCTCCTCGTCTTGATGCGCAATTATCCGCGATGCGCTGCCAAAAATTCGAGCGAAGCGCAGCGGTGCAGGCACCGTGACGGCATTAGGCATTAGGCATTGGGCATTGGGCAAACTAGCCTGACACCTCTTTCATCACTTGCGCGACGTTGATCGTCTGCGCCTTCTGGCGAATATCTGGCAGGTACTGTGTCTGTAACTGTCTGGCATCGCTCAGCATACTGGCAAACGATTCCTTCAACGCCGCCGTTGATAACGTGCGCCCATCGGCGTAGTAACGTTTGGCCACTTGCCCAAGTGCATAGGTGGTGGCAAACGAGAACGCAGAACCCGTCACCGCGCCGCCCGCCATCCGGCCGACACCACCCGCGAGCTTGCCGAGCAACCCACCGATCAGGCGTCGCCCGATTTGCTCCACGTACTGCGACGTCAAGCCGACGCCGAGTGTCGCCAAAAAGTCGGTGATATGTCGGCGATCCAACTCAAAGCCGTGGCTCTTGCCGATGCGGTAAACCATTTTCATTTGTAGGGGGATGATCGCCATCGAGGCCATGCTCTGCGGTAACAACTCCAGTGCACCATTTAAGATGCTGTAATTCAAAATCATTTTGTCCAACGCAGCGGAAGACATATCGGCTGCGAATTTCGGCTCGACTGTTGATCGCGTGTCGACAGCCGTGGCGATGGCAAGTGGTGCCGTCGCCAGCGCCGCAGACTGTATCGTAATCGCTGCGGCTGCGGTCGCGGCCAGGCCAAGTCCGGCCTGTAGCCGTGCGAGAAAGTCTGTTTCTGGCGCGGACAATGCGCCATCGGCATGGCACACACCCACCGCAAACTCATAGGCAAGTGCCTTCCCGTCGGTGGTCACGATCTTGCGAGCCTCATCATCGAGGTTTACTTTCTGGAGCAGCACCGCTTGGTAGAGCATCGGCAGATTCACTGCTGTTTGCGCCGCCACCGCATCGGCGACGCGGCGAATTTCAGCGCGCTCAAGATCGTTGTTATCTCCATCGGCAAACGCCGCTAGCATCGTGACCGTCAGCACCGCATCCCGTTCGACATCAGTCATCAAGCATTCCTTTCCTTGGTAAAGACGGAATTAGACGCCGCAACAAGTAAAAGTTCGGGCGGGCAAAGTCTAATAACGGCCGGCATTTTCAGACAAAAACGCCCCAAACTGCCCGCCGATAGACGGGTTTCAATATTAGGTATTTCTAAAAACCGTCGCGAGCGGGTGAAGTTGGCAGCGACGGGGTGGGCAAACGCGGAACACGTGCCCAGTGTACGGCGACGAATTTGACCAACTCGGGAACTGACAGATTCGCCCGCGCAGTAGGTTTTTAGAAGTTCCCTATTTATCGGCTCTTAGATTCGTAAGCAACTGAATCTTCTCCTGCACCCGTAGATCGAATTTCGCAACATTGACCACAACGCGCTCATGGGAGCCTTCACCAATCAGGTCGCGTTCATCATGTACTTCGATGGCAAAGTTAATTTTTCGGCCTTCGACCCGCACGACGGTTGCGCGTGCGACGATTTTCATGCCCACTGGCGTCGCCGCGATATGAGATATATTCAAGTGCGTCCCCAAGCTCTGCTGCCCCTCAGGTAGCAAGGCTTCGCAAGCGGCCAGCGCCGCAGCCTCAATCACGTTAATCATGACTGGTGTCGCGAGAACGCGGATGCGGCCTGAACCTACCCGCGTGGCGGTGTGCTCATCGCCAACGATGAGTGTGGACTGGCCTGAAACACCAACGGGGATGGCTAAATTTGTCGTCATCTTGGGAATCGCGTCAAGTTGCTTTATTCTAAACGCGGCCGTGAAACATTCGGGCTAAGCACTTCGTCGCGTCAGTCGAAGACCACTTCTCCATCTCGTTTAAACCTCATGCCTACCGACCAACATCGCCCTATCCCGCCGTTCGACATCATCATCGTCGGCGCCGGCACTGCGGGTTGCCTGCTGGCCAACCGACTCTCTGCCGACCCTACCCGACGTGTCTTGCTGCTCGAAGCAGGTGGCAAATCTGACTGGCACTGGATCAACATTCCGGTGGGGTACTTGTTTTGCATCGGTAATTCGCGAACCGATTGGTGCTACCGCACAGAACCCGAACCCGGCCTCAATGGCCGTTCAATTCTGTATGCGCGTGGCAAAACGCTTGGCGGGTGCTCTTCGATCAACGCCATGATTTATATGCGGGGCCAGTCGCGCGACTACGACGAATGGGCCAAACTGACGGGCGACCCGGCGTGGCGTTGGGAGAATGTGCTGCCAATCTTCAAGCATACCGAAAACCACTACGCTGGTGCCACTGCGTTTCATGGTGCAAGCGGTGAATGGCGCGTCGAGCCGCAGCGGCTCGACTGGGATGTGCTAAACGCATGGCAACACGCGGCGGCGGAATGCGGCATCCCGCCAACACGCGATTTCAATACCGGCAATAACGTAGGTAGTGGGCGCTTTGAGGTGAACCAGCGTATGGGCGTGCGCTGGAACACGGCGAAAGCGTTTCTGCGCTCAGCAATGTCGCGCCCAAACTTAACCGTGATCACGCAGGCATACGCGAATCGCATCCGCCTGCGTGTGCAGGCTGGCCTGACCCGTGCCGAGGGCATCGAATTTCTGCATAACGAGGAACGCCTGTTTGCGCCCATCGCGCCCGGCGGTGAAGTTCTGCTCGCCGGTGGCGCAATAAACTCGCCTCAGCTTTTGCAACTCTCAGGCATCGGCAGCCCAGCGCTTCTCAGGCAGCACCATATTCCGGTGATACATGAGTTGCCAGGCGTGGGGGAGAACCTTCAGGACCATTTACAACTGCGCCTAGCCTACCAAGTCCGCGGCGTGCGCACCTTGAATGAGTGGTATCACACTTGGTGGGGCAAACTCGATATGGCCGCGCAGTACGCACTACGGCGCACCGGCCCCTTGTCCATGGCGCCTTCGCAGTTGGGGGCATTTGCAACATCCAGCGCACGCCACCAAACACCCAATTTGCAGTATCACATTCAGCCACTGTCACTAGACAAGTTTGGGGAGCCGCTGCATCGATTTCCGGCGGTGACGATGAGCGTGTGCAATTTGCGTCCAACATCCCGTGGCCACGTACGAATCAAATCCCAGACACCCTTCAACGCACCTGCCATCACCTTGAACTATCTCTCCACAGACGAGGACCGGCGCGTTGCTCTCGAAGCAATTCGGCTTACTCGCTGCATCGCGGCGGCTCGTGCGTTTGCGCAATTCGCGCCGAAAGAATTCTTGCCGGGCCCGGCATACAACACGGACGCAGAGCTGCTTGATGCGGCAGGCAATATCGGTACAACGATCTTTCACCCAGTAGGCACTTGCAAAATGGGGCACCGTGACGATGCCTTAGCCGTCGTCGACAGCGAACTTCGCGTCCGAGGCATTGGCAGTCTGCGTGTCATCGACGCCTCAGTGATGCCGACGATTACCTCTGGCAATACCAACTCGCCGACGCTGATGATCGCCGAACGGGGTGCCGCGCTGCTCGCCTGAAATCACACCGCTCGCCCCTGGCAGCGAAGCACCACCTCCGGGCGATGGGACGGTACTGTACTTACCACCACATTTACCACCACATTTGCGACCGGCTTTACCAAATCCGCGTTATACTCTTCGCGAAAAATCGCCCGCCTCCCCCTCAACCTCCCTCACCCACCCGCCCCGCTTTCGAACGCGCCCCAATGAAATGTTCAGGCTGACTTGGAAATGCCAAGAGAGGCGCTCGGCGACAAAAAGTTGCAGCAACAATTGACGCAGTTCAACGTTTAACAACACAGGAGAAAAGTAAACATGACACCAGATCTCATCACACCAGAGAATTTAACGAATGAACTCCTCAAGTCCATTCTGGACGCAGCGTATATGGATACGTCTTATGACAGTGATGGCGACGTTAAGGTGAGAGAAGATATAACCTGCTTTTTAGTGGTGGACGCAAAACGGAAAAACAAAATTCGCTTGTTGACGCAGTTCGGCTTCAAGCCAGAGGCTTCAGAGTTATCACGACTTCAAGCCGTAAACAACATCAATGAAAAGTATGCGATCGTGAGAGCAACTAGCATCGAAAATGACAATCTCCAATTCAGTTGGGATATACCAATTGCTGGCGGCATCACCCCAAAGGCAATTGTCCTTGCGATCAAGCGGTTTTGCTCCATTCCCCGCGATGCAGTCCTTGATTATGCAAAAGATATCACTAACTAAATGCCTATCGTGCCAACCTTTTAGTCGTAAGAGACTGCGCGAACATACCTTTGCAAAGTCTCGCCCGTGAATGTTTGATGGCCTGCTGTGGCGTGGCGGTGGTGTTGTCACAAAAGATAGAAAGCCGCCTCACTGAACTTTCGCCGCACTCGGCACTTGCAGTTCAGTGAGGCGAATTTCTCGTTCCCAGTTTTTGTCACCGTTCACCGCAAAACTGCGCAGCGTGATCCGACGATCATTCTTCGGCCCGCTAAAATCAAGCGAACAGAAATTTCGTGTCCGCACAAAAGTACCCGGCACCATTTTCTTGTTCAGGCCCTCGGCCACAAGCCCCGACGCGGGCCCCGAAAGCGTTGGTGAGCAGGTCAACTCATAGAGCGGGTAGAGGCCCTGTCGCTCGGTCTTCAGCACCTGCGTAAAGTGCCGGTCACCGGTGAGCAATATGACACCATTTAGCTTGTGGTCGGCCAGAAACTTTAAGAAGTCGGCACGCTCTTCCGGGAAATTGTGCCAGCCCTCGTATGCACTTGTGTCATCGGTCACTTGACCACCAGTCACAATCAACTTAATCGGTGAGACCGACATTAGCAGCGCATTTTTGAGCCACCTGAGTTGAGCCGCGCCAATCTTCGATTTATCTGCCGCTTGTAGCTTGTCGCTATCGCGGTAGTAGCGGTCATCCAACATAAACAGCTCGGCGTCGTTGAAACGGTAAGTCGTAAATGCGCCTGGCAGCTCCGGCAACCCAAAACTTGGATTTGCCCAATACCGCTTGAACAAGGCGAGCGCTTCGCCCTTTAAGCGAAAACTGCTGTTGCTGTCGTTGGGGCCATAGTCATGATCATCCCAAAGCGCCACATGGGAGCCCGTGCGCAGAAGCGACTGGTGATCGGCCTGCCCTCGATCGTAGCGCCACCGATATCGCATACCGAGTTCGCTATCTTCATCCGCTTCACGGTAGTAGAGGTAATCGCCATTCCAGACGGTCAGGTCGGGCTTTTGCGCCGCCATGCTGTCGTAAATGCGCCGCTCGGAAGGCGCGCCCCCGTACGGGCGCCCCGGTCGATCGTATGTCGGGTCATTGGTAAATGAACAACTACCCAAGAGCATCTTCCAATCCGGGGCATCGGTATGCCATTGCCAAAATGATTGCGACTTGAAGCGCAGCGGCTGTGGAATTTTTTGTTCTTTGTTGTCAATCAGGACGCGGTATTCATAGGTTCGACCCGGCTCGATCAAGCCTACATTAAACTGCGCGACGAAGTCAGTGTCAGCCTCAAGTGCCACCGTGTGTGACATCGCTCGCTTCGGCGAGATGTTCATCGCCATCGTGGCGGTATTCGCCGGCGCGACTTCCCAATACTCGATCTGCGCCTTGCCGGGGCCATTCGCTTGGAGCCAAATCTTGACCTGACGCATCGCGGTTGCGCCCACCATTGGTCCCGCCGTGAGTTCTGCCGCAAGCGATGAGGTCATCAGCATCATGGAAAATGCAGCGGCCAAGAGTGATTGGCGAAAAAATAAATTGCGCAGCCAAGGCATATAGGGGCTCCAGTAAGCGAGTCGAATGAGCGGCGAGCATAGCCCAAGAAAATGACAACCCGTTCTCAACATCGCTAAAAAAACCCGTACCGTGGCACCAAAATGTGTGCGCCGTAAGAAAATTGCTTGCAAAGTCGCGCAAAACTGTATAAAAACTCAGTTATGGAAAATTTAACTGTCCGCCAGCAAGAAATCCTCGACTTCCTCAAACAATGGATCGCGGAGAACGGGATGCCCCCAACGCGAGCTGAGATTTGCGCCGCGCTGGGCTTCCGGTCGCCAAACGCCGCTGAGGAACATCTGCGCACGCTGGAGCGCAAAGGCGCCATTGAGATGCTGCCTGGTTCATCAAGAGGCATTCGCATCCTCGGCGACGATAACGCGGCAAATGATGAAGAGTACGGGCTGCCCTTGATCGGCAACGTCGCAGCGGGTGCGCCGATCTTGGCGCAAGAAAATATCGTGGGTCGATATCCGGTCAGTCCGCTGATGTTCCAACCACGCGCAGACTATTTGTTGCAAGTTAAGGGAATGAGCATGAAAGATGTCGGCATCATGGATGGCGACTGGCTTGCAGTACACAAAACGCAACACGCACGCAACGGGCAGATCGTTGTTGCGCGTGTCGAAGGGGATGCGACCGTCAAGCGTCTCAAGGTCAAAGGCAAACAAGCATTCTTGGTTGCCGAGAACCCCGACTTTCTCCCAATTGTTGTGGACCTCTCCAAAGAAAACTTGGATATCGAGGGACTCGTCGTCGGCGTGGTCCGCACGATGTAGCGTCGTCATGCGTCCAACCGTTCGACAGCGGGGAGTGGGCGACCCATGAGATATTTAGGCTAGACTACTGCTTGGGGCTTTTATGGGGCTTTTATCTTAGACGCTGCTGCCATGCTGGCGTTAGCACTTTTTCAATCGAGCGAATCTGAACTTGGCAAAACTGTATTTTCGTTTCGCAGCCATGAACGCGGGTAAGTCCACCGCGCTGTTGCAAATTGCACACAACTATGAAGAGCGTGGCCAGACAGTCGACTTGTTCACCGCGCATGTGGATGATCGCTACGGCGTTGGTAATGTGACCTCCCGTCTCGGCGTCACCCGAGAAGCCGAAACGTTTAATGACGCCACCAACTTCGAATCCATTTATGCGTCTCGCTCGAAGCCGTCGTGTATCTTGATTGACGAAGCGCAGTTTCTATCTGAGGCACATGTTGTGCAGCTACATCGACTTGCGCATACATCAAGCACGCCGGTCATTTGCTATGGCTTGCGCAGCGATTTCCGGGGTCAGCCTTTCCCGGGGTCGAAAGCACTGTTGACGCTTGCGGATGACCTCGAGGAAATGAAAACCATCTGTCGTTGCGGTCGCAAAGCGACCATGAATGTGCGGCTGGACGAAAACGGCAATCGCGTCACGGAAGGTGCGCAAGTTGAAATCGGTGGGAACCCACGCTATGAAGCCGTTTGTGCACGCAGGTTTTATACCGGCCAATGCTAGTGTCGAAGGAGAGTAATTCGATGGATTTTGACCACGATCATTATGAAAAGCTTTATCCAGAACTCAGACAATTTTTCGGTGGCTACTTCCACCAAGATTGGGCTTATATCTATAACTGGCAGGGAGAGCCACCATCATTTCAGGTTGTTGTGCGTGACTTTAAAACCAATAATTCTCAAGCAATTGTGGCGCAAGTAACTCAAGAATTGGAACAATTCATCGCAGATCATCTGACATTAGAAGATGATTGGGATTTGGGGGAAATAGTAAATCATAAACTTTTGTCTTGTATTTACGCTCCCGGACTGGGGCTCACCTATCGACAATGGTTAACAGAGATTCTGACCATCCTTCAAGACTGACCGAGCCTGAATAGTTCACTGCTCGCCCGCTGCTTCGAAGCGCGTTGCCGCTGGGCGATTGGCAAACCAATATCAACCAACGCATGGGCAGATGTATTAAGCCCTCGAAAACAGGCGCTTCACGCCTAACCACTGCTGTTGCCAGAAAGTGTCGCCATATTGGCGCCCTTCTTCTTGGTCTCGAATCCCGGTCGGCGGGAAAGTCTTTTCAAAATTGGCCGTGCCGAACAACACGTCCCAAATCGGCAGCAGTACCGCGAAATTGCAGCCGCGCACCGCGCCCTCATGCCCTGTACCAATGGCATGGTGAACGCGGTGGAAACGTGGACTCACCAGCAGGTATTCGCCGATGCGCCCAAAGTGTATCCGCACATTGGCGTGCGAGAGGCTTTCAACGACGCGCGACGCGACCACGAGTGCGATGAATTGTGCCGGCGCAACCCCAATGAGAAGTGCCAATATTGCGTGCGCGCTATCCATCAAAACATTGTCGAGCAGATGGTTGCGATCATCCGTCCAAAAACTCATCTCGCGTTGCGAATGATGAAGCGCATGCAGGGACCACCACCAATTCAGGCGGTGCTGCCACCGATGCAACCAATAGGCCGCAAAATCGAGGATGACCAAATAGAACACAAACGACCAAAGTGGTTCAGTGCTCAACCACGGTAACCAATCTTCGAGGCTGGGTGGAATAATGTCGTGCATTCGGAGCGAGCCATCGATCCAATCTATCGCTGGCATCAACAAAAAAAACAATAAAAGCGGCACAAAGCCCAAGCGATGCAGCATGGTGTACGACGCATCAGTCTTCTTCCAATCGGTATGCGTTTGCCTTTCAACGGGTCGCCACTGTTCGAGGGCTCCCAATACAATTGCGAGCAAGGTAATCTCAATGGCACCAATGAGGAAGAACTCGGTCGCACTGAAGGCACGCTCCGCTTCGCCACCTAGATCGAGTGCGTAGAGCACCGGTAGCACACCCGTCTCAAAGACGTGCTGGTGTAACGCTGAAAATAGATCCTGAATCCAGTCAATCATTGTCGTCTTGTCTTTTGATAGTCAGGATGATCAGTGATTGTCGCAAAACAAAAACCCTTTTGCTTCAAGCCTGCAATCAGCGGGTCGAGCTTCGGGTACAACGGGTCTTTGCGCGACCAAATGCCGAGGTGCCACAGCAAGATATCGCCATCGCGGATATTGGCGAGTTGTTTGGACAGCAATGCATCGCTCGGAAATTTCTCGCTCGGCAGTTCATCACCAGAAAATCCGGCGGGCGACCATGCCACATGCTTATAACCGCATGCTTCAGCAAAACGAATCGTGTTTGGGGTGAGCTTACCACCAGGAGCGCGCCAGATCGGCGCCAGCGCCCGACCGGTCATCGCCTTGAACGCCTCATCACTTTTACGAATCTCGCCGCAAACGTCGGCCTGCGTCATCGTCTCACCACTATTTTTTCCCCACGGCACATAACGTACTTTGTCGTGTCCAACGTCGCTGCGAAAGTACCAATGCCGCCATGTATGGGAACCAAAAGCGTGCCCTTCGGCGGCGCGCGCTTGCCAGAAGCCACTCCAGGTCGGGGCAAGTGAGGTGTCGCCGCGCTCGGTTTTCTCATTGGCCAGAAAGAAGGTCGCGTTGACATTGTGCTTTTTCAGAATCGCCGCCATTGCCTCGGCCGGCCCCATGTGGCCGGTATCGATGGTCAGATAGACCGTTGCCTTGCAGGCGGAGGGCGTTTGCGATCCATTCGCGCCACCGGCAAACGTCAGCGCATAGGCCAGCGCCAGCGCCGCGCTACCGGCGTGCCGCATGGCCCATGAAATAAATACCATGCGGCGAGTTACCGACGGGAATCTGCATCGCGATTTGCTTGGTGGCCATATCAATAATGGTCACTTTCTTCGCCCAGCGCGATGTCACCCATAACTCTTTTCCGTCGGCGGTGAGTTCCATGCAATCCGGCCCGCCAGGCACATTGATGGTGTCTACCACTTCCAAGGTTTTTTGGTCGATGATATTGATGGTGTTGGCGATTCGATTACTTACTAACACTCGGCGACCATCACCCATGGCGATGAAGTTGTGTGCGCCCTTACCGGTCTTAATTTTCTTAACCGTCTTTTGCGCCCGCCAATCAACGACTTCCACATAATCTGAGCCAGTCATTCCGACCAGCGCGTATTTGTCGTCCGGCGTGACCCAAACGCCCGCAGGGGTCATACCCACTGGCATGATCCACTTGATGCTCTGCGTGGCCAAGTCGATCGCGGCGAGTTGATTGGAGTCTTGCAACGTGACCAGCGCCAGCTTGCTGTCGGATGTGAAGGCGACGTGCGAAGGCGCTTTCGGCGTGGCGAGGCGCTTGACGAGTTTGAAATCGCCGTCATAAATATCGGTGCGATTGAGTCGCAGCGATACGGACACGAACCATTTACGGTCAGGCGAAAACCCGATTTGGTACGGATCGGAAATTTTATCGATACGGCGTTTAACGTCGCCCGTCTTGGGGTCTAGCAGGACAAGATCATTCGATGCGGCATTGGCAATGATCAGGTATTGATCGTCCGGTGTGGCCATCAAGTGGTGGGGCTCTTTTCCCACGGGGATGCGCTTGAGTTCTTTTTTCTGTGCTTTGTCGATGATGCTAACAGTGCCGTCACCGGAGTTCAGAACAATGGCCACTTGCGCGTAAGTGGGGAGGATCAGTGACGATCCCGCGACGATGATTGCGACTAAAAACGATCTTGCATTCACTCAGAAATTCCTACGCTGTTGACGCTTCAAAAAGTGCCGTATGCTACCATGCGCCTCTATCAAAATCGCACAATGCTTGTCGTCTGTTGCCCCGCGATTGGATACTTTTTTCACGCGCATGTTCCCGAAGAAACTGCCCTAATGTCGCACATCGAACCCCGCTTTTGCAGCCAGTGCGGCAGCGATCAAATTGTCAATCGCATACCCGACGGGGACGACCATCTGCGCGATGTTTGCGGCGCGTGCGGCCACATTCACTACTTCAACCCAAAAATTGTCGTCGGCGCGCTGCCAATTTGGGAAGAAAAAATACTTCTCTGTAAGCGTGCCATTGAGCCGCGCTATGGCAAGTGGACGCTTCCTGCAGGCTTTATGGAGGAGCAAGAGACACTCGAAGAAGGTGCCTTGCGCGAGACCCTCGAAGAAGCGGGTGCGCGGATTGTGCTGACGGGCCTCTATACGGTCATTTCACTGCCCGATATCTCGCAGGTCTATATGCTGTATCGCGCAAACTTGAGCGACCTCGACTTTGCGCCAGGACGCGAGAGCTTGCAGGCTCGACTTTTTGCCGCTGATGAAATTCCCTGGGACGAGCTTGCCTTTCGCACCATATCGCTGACACTCAAACACTATTTGGCAGACTGCGCCTCTGGCGCATTTCCAGTACGCAATGAAATCTTGCGGCACCCCGCGCGCGGTGTCGCAGGCTAGTCAAATAATCCGTGTGTTCGTACCTTATTCCGCCGCTTTATCTCCTCGCTATCGCGTTTTGAGGCGCATCACTGCAAAATACATCGCAGTCTATTTTGCGGAGTGTCGCCATGCTGAAGTTCCCGCCCTCATTGATTCCCCTCATCCAACACATGGGTGTCGCCATCTGCCTAATGGCAACGTCTGCTCTGCTTGTCGGATGCGCGACGGACACGAGCCGTGGACAGTCAGATTACAAGGTAGATGCCACCACGGCTTGGCAGAAATTGGACACCGTAGCCTATCGCGGCAAGCAAGATGACATCTCATTTATCGATGCCAATACTGGTTGGTATGGCAATGGTGCTGGAAAGATTTACCACACGCGAGACGGCGGCGCGACGTGGAAAGAGCAGCTTGACCGCCCCGGCACCTTTGTGCGAACCATCGGCATGGTCGATGCCAAGCGCGGTTTTATGGGCAATGTCGGAACAGATTACTACCCCGGCGTGACGGACACGACCCCCCTCTATGAAACGCGCGACGGTGGCGAGACATGGTCGCCCGTTCCCATGAACCGAATCACGGGCCCGGTCGTGAAGGGGCTATGCGCCATCGACATCTTAAAAAAACAATCGATCTACCAGGGCGTCCTGCAGAACCGCACCATCATCCATGCCGCTGGGCGTGTGGGAGGGCCGGGATTTGTGATGCGCTCGCTAGACGGCGGTGAAACTTGGAAGACGCTTGATCTGAGCCACCTCGTGGGCCCTATCCTCGACGTCAAGTTTTTTGACGAAAACGTCGGGATGGTTTTTGCCGCGACGGCAGCGGATGTCGAGAAATCGAACGCGCTCATTCTACAAACTCGCGACGGTGGCGTGACTTGGAAAAAGGTATATCAGTCAAATCGGCCGTTTGAACTCACTTGGAAGGCATCATTTCCGACACGCGATATCGGCTACGCGACGATTCAAAGCTATAACCCGGATCAAGCCGTATCCAAACGTGTCGTGGCGAAGACCACCGACGGCGGCAACACTTGGCGCGAAATTGACCTCGTTGACGACTTCGCGGTGCGCGAATTTGGCATTGCGTTTGCGACGGAAAACCTCGGCTGGGTGGGCACCACGACCAGCGGCTTTCAAACAACCGACGGCGGGGCAACTTGGACACGCGTAAACATGGGCCGCGCCGTGAATAAAATCCGCTTGATCCCATCAGCGGACGGTCTCGTTGGCTACGCCATCGGGGTAGACGTTCACAAGTTGATACTGTTGCGCCCCAACAGGAACGCCAACTGATGCAGCAACTGAATACGGAAAAGTAAGTGTTTTAAGACAAAAACCCTATTAAAGACGGGCGTTTCGGAGCGAAATACCGTGGAAACACCCGCCGATAGGCGAGTTTTGTTTTCGGTAGATTCTAATCACCTACTGCACGGGCGAATCTGTCCGTTCCCGAGTTTGTCAAATTGGTCGCCGTTCACGGGGTACTTGTCCCGCGTTTTCCAACCCCATCACCGCCAACTTGCCCCGCGCTAGCTCGCGAGCGGTGCCACCTTCATTACTTCATCAATGGTCGTGAGCCCTTGCGCGACTTTCATCGCGCCTGACAGCCGCAAGGGCTTCATGCCCGATTTGTACGCCTGTTCGGTGATGGCGACAATATCGGCGTGTTCGTTGACGAGGCGCTTTAGCTCATTATTCATCAACAAGATTTCGTATATCCCGACACGCCCGATGTACCCGGTGTTGCGGCACTCGAGACAACCCACCGGGCGATAGACTTCTTTCGGTGGCTCGCCTTTCCACGGCGACACTAAGGAATGCCATAACGGATGGTCATTTGGTTTGTTGAATGGCACTTTTTCCTTGCAGTGGGGGCACAGGGTTCGTACCAAGCGTTGCGCCATCACACCCAAGACGGTTGAATTGAATAAGTATGCGGGAACGCCTAAATCCAACAAGCGGGTGACTGCCGTCGGCGCGTCATTGGTATGCAACGTCGACAGCACCAAATGCCCCGTCAGCGCGGATTGAATCGCCATCTCAGCGGTCGGCAAATCACGCACCTCGCCGACCATGATGATGTCTGGATCTTGCCGCATCAGCGCACGCACACCTTCGGCAAACCCCAAATCGATATTGGTCTGTACTTGCATTTGATTAAATGCGGGCTCGACCATCTCAATGGGGTCCTCGATGGTGCAAACATTCACCTCTGGCGTGGCCAGTTGTTTGAGCGTGGTGTAGAGCGTGGTCGTCTTACCAGAACCAGTCGGTCCGGTCACAAAAATGATGCCGCCGGGGTTCTTGATCAGGTCCTGCCATTTGCTATCGTCTTCCGGTGTGAAGCCCAGCTCGGAAAAATTGCGGACCAATACTTCCGGGTCAAACACGCGCATGACGAGTTTCTCGCCATGCGCGGTAGGCAGCGTCGATAGTCGCAGTTCAATCTCTAATCCATCCTGCGTACGGGTTTTGATACGGCCATCTTGCGGACGCCGTTTTTCGACGACATCCATTCGACCCAAAATCTTAATACGTGCTGTTACCGCCGAGGCCACCGACACTGGCATCTGGTAAACATCATGCAACACGCCGTCGATACGGAACCGTACCGTCGCGGTTTCACGCCGCGGCTCCAAGTGAATATCCGATGCGCGCTGATCGAAGGCGTATTGCCACAACCAATCAACCAGCACAACAATATGGTGATCGTTGGCGTCGAGCATGCGACCGCTCTTGCCCATCTCCACAAGTTGCTCGAAATTATTGATCCCAGCGTTGCCAATACCCGATTTTTCAGCGCGCTTGACCGAGCGCGCTAAGTTATAAAACTCGCCGACGTACCGTGAAATATCCTGCGGATTGGCGAACACCACGGTAAACGAAAGCCGCAACATTTCGCCCAAGTCTTTTTGCCACGCGGTGATGTAGGGCTCAGCAGTGGCAATGACCGCCGTCTTGCCATGTACCTCGACGGGCAGGATGTTGCGCTTGGTCGCATAATCGGACGACATCACGTCCGTCACGGCGCGCATATCGACCTTGAGCGGATCGATACGGTAGTAAGGCAGCCCCAAGCGGCCCGCTAACCACTCCGTGAGTGTGCCGATATCGAGCAGACGATGCGGCGGCTTTTCCGACTTGATTTTGGCGAGTGACAACGCCACGAGGGGATGCACGTCAACACCACTCGCCCGGTACTCCTTGAAGATGCGCTCAGCCTCAAGAGTGCCGACATAGCCATCTTGAACCAGTGCATCAATCAATTCTTGGAAGGTCAGACGCCGATCCGGCGCTGAACCGCGCTGGGAGACAGGGATCAACGTTGGCGCTTCGATTTTGGTTGCGGGGGTGGCCATGGCGTCTCAGGTTTTTGCTAGTTTAACCGAGTGCATTTTCGACACCCACAAGAGATTGTTGCGGTAATGCCATACCATCACACCACACCACCACACCGCCCGCCGCCCGCCGCCGCACCACCCTCCCCCCACGCTGCGTGTCGGCATCACTATAATCGTGCATAAAATTTCTCCCTCTGCATAACTTCTCCGGCTCGTTAATGAAAAAACCCCAACAAACCGCTGCTTGGCAAAAGCTCGCACAACTCGCGTCTGAGGGCTTCCGCCTTGAGCCGACATCGGGCTCCACTCTTTCCCCGGTCACTGCCTGTGGCATCACGCTTGACCTGTCGAGGCAGCGCGTCACCGTCTTAACGCGGCAGGCGCTGGCGGCACTCTGCGACGAAGTAGACTTGCCTCAGAAAGCGATGGAATTAGTGGCAGGCCTCGTCATGAATCGCACTGAGGATCGACCGGTTCTGCACCCCCTATTGCGCCAGCCCACTCCGGCAACGGACACCTCGATCCGACAATCGCTCAATGCGATGCATGGTTTTGTGGATGCCGTCCGCACCGGCCACGCCAGTGCGCGAAGTGTCGCCGACCATCGCTATACCGATGTGCTTGTGATTGGTATCGGTGGGTCGGCACTCGGACCGCAGTTAGCGGTTAATGCCCTCACCCGTTTTGCGGACGGCCCAAAAATCCACTTTTTGAGCAATATCGATGGCGCCTCTTTCGACGACATCACGGCAACACTATCGCCGGCCATGACGCTGGTGGTCGTGATTTCAAAAACATTCACTACTGAAGAGACCACCATCAACGCGGATGCGGCGCGTGCATGGCTTGCCGCCAATGTGGGTAGCGAGGCATTCCCAGCTCAATTCGTCGCGGTCACCGCGAACCCCGCCGAGGCCGTGGCACGCGGCTATCGCCCTGAGACGACATTCACGTTTCCGGTCGGCGTTGGCGGAAGATTTTCAATGTGGTCGACCGTGGGCTTACCCATCGCGCTCGCGGTAGGATTTGATCGGTTTCGTGAAATGCTCGACGGCGCGTTTGCAATGGACCAGCATTTTGCATCTGCCCCATTTGAATCGAACCTGCCCATGCAACTGGCGGCCTACGGTGTTTGGAATCGCAACTTCCAAGCGCTCACCGCGCACGCCGTGTTGCCTTATGCCGAACGCCTCAGCTTGCTGCCAAAGCATTTACAGCAACTTGAGATGGAGTCCAACGGTAAGTCGGTGGACCTCGACGGTGAGCCTGTTACCTATGCAACTTGTCCGGTGATTTTTGGTGAAGCCGGCACCAATGGACAGCATTCTTTCCATCAGCTATTGCACCAGGGCACGGATGCGATCTCAAGTGACGTCATCATCGTGCGCGAACGTGAAGGCCGCTCGGCATCACAACACCAGCGCCTGCTCGCGAATGCATTTGCGCAAGCGAATGCGCTTTGGCGCGGCAATCACACTGCGGGGCTGGCACCGTGGCGCATCCACATGGGCGGCCGGCCCGTATCCATCATCGAACTGACGCGCCTTGACCCATTCCACCTCGGCGCCCTAATTGCATTGTATGAAAACAAAGTCTTTGCACAAGGTGTACTTTGGCACATCAATAGCTTTGACCAATGGGGCGTGGAGCTCGGCAAAATGATCGCCAAGACCCTATTGGCCTCAGTACCGCAAACCACCGATATGCCGCTCACCCCGCTTTTCAGCGCGGCCCCGTGAAAGATCCGGCTGGCCTCATCAATGCGTTGGATGAACCGCTCTTCGAGCTAAACCTCGACGGCAAAGTAATCTCCGCAACGAACGCGGCGCGGGCACTTGTCGGCGATACCATCCGCTCGCCAGAGGCGCTTGATGTGCTCGGTGATTGGGAGTTCGCCTCGGTCGTTGCGATGCATGACCGCGCCCGATTTGCGAAGGTCTTCAAACGTGTTGCCGATGGCATCACCAATACGCAGCGATTAGAGCTTGACATTATTGCGTTTGCCAACGGCAACCAAGCGGTCTTGCCCACAGAAGTGAAGATCGGCGCAGTTCGGGCGGCGCTGAGCAAGCCGAGCAGCGTGGCCTTGTGGCTACGCGATCTGTCGATTGAAAAAGCCAATGAAACCGCCGCAACCGTTCAGGGCACGTACTTGCTTGACTTGGTCGAGAATGTGGCTGTGCCCTGTGTTGTCGAAAATACGGATGGCCGTATCGAAATACTCAACGCGACTTTCTGCCGCTTATTCGCGATTCGCGCGGCACCTCAATCCTTGATCGGCACCAGTTGCGCGACACTATTCGCGGCCGCTTCTCTGGCAACTGTCAAACAGGTTGGTCCCCTTTACCGCTCGCTTGATACCGCCAAAGGCAGCAAGCAACGTGATGAGCTGAAGTTCTTGCTCGCCACTGGCGAAGCCGTTACGCAGACATCCATCGCGGTAGACGGTAACAACGGCGTTGCAGGGCGGCTACATTTGTTCCATCTGACGGCACATCGCACAGATGCGCCGAGCGAGACGCCCTCGGCAGGGATGATCACAAACCAAATGTTTCTGATCGACAAGATTACGCATGAACTCACCCTCGCGCGTGAATCGGCTAGCCAAGCGCTTTACCGCGCAGAGCAACTCGACTTACCCAGCCAACTGCTCGAACAATTTCGGCGTGTTGAAACCGCCTCATTGAGCGCATTTGATGCGGTCGCAGGTTTACTCCAATTTTCACCTGTTGATCGCATGCCAGACAACACGTCACACCACACGTCACACCACACGTCACACCACACGTCGCTTACGCTTGAAATCGCACCATTCAAGCTGCGTGAAAATGTGGCGATGATGATCGCGGGAATAGCCGGATGCGCCCAGCAACGTCGCGCACAGCTCCGTGTCCGTGTCGAACAAGATGTGCCTGAGCGGTTAACGGGCGACGGAGCGAGGCTGATGCAGGCGCTACGTCATCTTCTCGACTGCGCCATTGCAGCCGCGCCGACTGCTGACGCCGTGATGTCTGAAGGTGCGACCGAAATTGTATTGACGGTCTCATCGCAATACAGCGCCAATGGCCACACCCACTTGACGTTTTCCGTCGAGCAGATGGTGCGGTCCGGCACCGTGAAGGACACCGCACTTCCACCGTCTGCATCCATGCAACTCGCCTTGTCACGCCAAATCGTGCGCGCCCTCGTAGGAGATCAAAAGTCGGCAGACCACTTGAAAGTACAACAGCGCAAGCTCGGTGTGAGTTATCAATTTACGGCGACATTTCCGTTCGATAACACCAAGCTGCACCACCAGCGGCCTTACTACATCGCGCTGACGGGTTTGCCGGTGCTGATTGTCAGTGAAAGCACGGCGGAGCGACGTGCGCTCGCGGCGCTAACAAAGCGCTGGCGCATGATGCCGAGGGAAGCCGACAACGCGGATGTCGCGATACAGCTCCTTTCCCGGTTTGCCCAAGACGGCAGCACGCTGCCCCTCGTCATTACCTCCAATCGCTTGCCGACACAAGACGGCTTTTTGCTGGCATTCCGCATTAAGCATCATCCGGCCTTGCGCCAAACCAGCGTCATCATGCTCGCCACAGAAGGTAAACCAGGCGATGCGGTGAGCTGCCGCGAAAATGGCATCAGCGCGTATCTACGACAGCCAGCACTCCCGCAGCAGCTCAGTGAGGCGATCACTGCGGTGATCGGCGCACAAGACGATGCAGAAATGACATCGACACTAATCACACGCCACTCGTTACGTGAACAGAAGAAAGCAGCCGTCCTGATCATCGATGCGAGCCGCAACAAGATTAGTTTTGTCGCGGCGACACTGAAACGAAAAGACTACCGCACGGTACTGGTTGGCAGTGCGCAAGAAGCCTTTGAAGCCATGGTTCAAGAGCAATTTGATGTGATTGTGGTCGACCCCAAGGGCGTCGGATTTGCCGAGGGGGCCGATATCGTGAACACGCTAAGGTCGCACATTGGTGAAGGCCGCCGTCCGCCAACAGTCTTGCTGGCAAGTGAATCACCGATTAGCGACGCCAACGCCTATGACGGCGTGGTGCTAAAACCATTTGTGAAGGACTCAATCTTGAACGCGGTTGCTGATTTACTGTTTTCGCCAGCAGGTGAATCGTCGAGCCAAGTTTTGCACCGCAGCCGCAGTAACTAGCCGTGAATATTTCACGGGTCGCCTGCTGCGTCTAAGGAGGTTGCCTCTGAATGAGTGGTTAACCGATTTGGCTCGTTCCTCTTTTGCGGTGGATGCGGGCTGCACGTTCGCTCGCGGGCGCTTCGATGGATCCGAGTTTGACAAACACGCGCCTTCCCCCTTACGCATTTGCCAAACACGGCCAGCTATGCTGTGGTCGGTCAGGCGAAAAGTCGCTCACCCGTCCACTCACTCAGCCGCTTTCGAACCCGCCCCCATAAAATATTCCGGCTAGAACGGCTACAATCGCCGTCAATCAACGTCAACCCGCCCCTCAGCAATATAAGCGCCCCCATAAATTACCCTACTTATCACGAAAGCATTACATGATCAGCACTATTGACAAATTACTTCCCTATATTGGCTTAACGTTGCTTACCCTATCTGGGGTTGTGACTTATTTTGGAGCTATGTTTTTTATCGTTCTGACATACGACAACCCAAATACCCCAACAGGGAGATTATATGAGCATTTAGAAATATCCTATATTATCCTCTCAATTGCAGTGCTAGTTTCTTTAGCTGCCTCATTGATAATGAAGTTTTACGGCTTTAACAAGATGAGCATTATGTTTGCTTGCATTCCACTTATTTATTCATGGTGCTTATTTATGTTAAGATTTGCTTTCGATATGCCTTAAGCGAACATCGAAGGGGTAAGCCTAATTTTATAGCACAACCCCAGCTCCACATCAAATAGGCGGCTATCTTTTAGTATTTAAGTTATTTCCACATTTCACAATAAAACTATGATTTCATCTAAAATTTCCGAAGACAGCGATCACGACTCCGAAAGTGTTGTTACTGTAACCGACCATTTTAACAGGAGATTAGAATGTCGTATTCTAAATGAAACTCTAATTTCAGTAGAGGGGCAGAAATATGCTCTAGTGGAGCCAGTAGATGCAACAATAGAGATTTACAGTTGGCAAGCTGCTGGAGAAGATGAAGATGAGGCTGTTTTAGTCGAAGGGGAAATCATAGCCAATATTTTCGGCACTGCTCAAGCTGTGCTTTCTGAGAAAAATCTGATTCTAAAGGATACTCCTTACGTCTTGACTGTGGCAGGTGAGTTGCCTAACAAAGATGAATCAACAATCTTCAATTTGGAATTTGATGATATCGACGATGAAGAAGAACCAGAGAGATTAATGGAAATCGCCACTTTTTTTCACGATGAACAGGAGTATGGAATTTATACCCCCTTAGAGACTTCTTTATTTCTTGCCAGAATTACAAAAATGGCAGAACCAAAATTAATTCATAGTCAAACTGAAGAGTTCATTAAAATTCACTCCATCATTGAAGACAACCTGAAAAATATTTAGAGGCGACACGAGCGCCCACCAAAAATTTGATCGTGGTTTAACACTATTGATCAACACAAATCTTGTCTTTCCGCACGAAATACTGGCGCGATAGCGGCAACAATAGCAGCAACAATAGCGGCAACAATAGCGGCAACAATAGCGGCAACAATAGCGGCAACGATCTTATCTGGGTTGTGTCTGCCGCTTTATCGTAGTCCTATCACTGGCAAGTGCACAAAAAAGGGAACTTCTAAAAAGAGTAGCTCCCCTATCGGCGGGCGTTTACAAGCCAAAGCGCCTGAAAACGCCCGTCAATTCTAGCCCTGAACATTTGGGAACTTCTCGAAACCGTCGCGAGCGGGCGAAGTTCGTGCCGACGGGTTTGGCAAACACGGGACACGTACCCAGTGTACGGCGAGCACCGCAGGCGCGAAATTCGCCCACGCAGCAGGTTTATAGAAGTTCCCATTTTATGGGGGCGCGTTCGAAAGCGGGTCAGTAGGTGAACGGGTGAGCGATTTTTTGCCTGACCGACCACAGCAGCGCGAGCCGCGTTTGCCAAATACGTACGGGAGGAAGGCGCGTTTTTATCAACTGCGATGGCAAACACGGTGCCGTCCAGTTTGCCGTCTAATCGCCCAGCGGCAACGTCCTTCGACGCTGCGGGCGGCCCATGAAATATTTGGGCGAGGCGCTAAGCGAACGGGTGATGCAATACGATCGTTTCGTTGCGATCAGGCCCCGTTGATACGAGGGCGATACGAGCACCCACCAGCTCTTCCAAGCGACGCAAATAGGTCTGTGCGTTCTTCGGCAGTTTGTCGAAGGACTGAATACCGAGTGTGCTTTCCGTCCAGCCTGGGTGCGTTTCGTAAATCGGCGTGCAAGCTGAGATCGATTCAGCACCGTAGGGCAGGATGTCAATCACCTTGCCGTCGGCTCCATCTACCCTATAGCCGGTACAAACCTTCAGCACATCCAGTCCATCGAGTACGTCGAGTTTAGTGATGCAAAGGCCGGAGAGCCCGTTGATTTGCGCCGCACGTTTCAGCGCCGCGGCATCAAACCAACCACAGCGGCGAGGCCGCCCCGTCACTGACCCGTATTCAACGCCACGCTGGCGCAGCCGCTCGCCGATATCGTTGTCCAGCTCGGTCGGAAAGGGGCCTGAGCCGACGCGGGTTGCATAGGCTTTCGTGATGCCGAGCACATAGTGCAGTGCATTCGGACCAACCCCGGCACCAGCCGATGCCTGCCCGGCTAAGCAATTTGATGACGTCACAAACGGATAGGTGCCATGATCAACGTCGAGCAGCGCCGCCTGCGCACCTTCGAACAACAACTGCTTGCCCGCTGCCATTACCTGATGCAGCTCCGCCGACACATCCGCAATCATCGGCTTCAAGCGCTCAGCCATGGCGAGCGTTGGCTCGTAGACCGATTCAACACTGACGGGTGCCGCGTTGAGGTACTTGGTCAACACAAAATTGTGAAAGTCGAGCACTTCAACCAGTTTGTCTTTGAAACGCTGCGGGAACATTAAGTCGGTGACGCGGATGGCGCGTCGCGCAACCTTGTCTTCATAACACGGGCCAATACCGCGGCCGGTGGTGCCGACCTTCGCATCGCCCTTTTGAATCTCGCGTGCTTGGTCGATGGCAACGTGATACGGCAGGATTAACGGACACGCCTCAGAGATACGCAGGCGTTCAACCACGTTAAGCCCGGCAGCGGTCAGTTCATCAATCTCTTTGAGCAACGCCTCAGGCGACAGCACCACGCCGTTTCCGATGTAACAGACGACGTGCGGATGCAACATACCCGATGGAATCAAGCGAAGAATGGTCTTCTTCCCGTTGACCACAAGCGTGTGTCCCGCGTTATGTCCGCCCTGAAAGCGGACAACACCGGCAACTTTCTCGGTCAACCAATCGACGATCTTGCCCTTGCCTTCGTCGCCCCACTGCGTGCCAACTACCACTACGTTCTTCGTCATTGCGATCCTTTAGCCTTGATTTGCCACTTACCGTCTAGCCGTTGCATGACATGCGTAATGTCCGCGCTGTCGCGATCCAGCTCATGATGCTCACCGCCGCCTAAGCCTCCCACAACGACGTACCCGGCCCGGCGAAACGCTCGCATCGCCTCCCGTGCGTCGTCATCTGGTGCCACTGGTGCGAGTACACGGACCGTATGTGGTGCGGCGTCATCCGCAATTGCCAGCAACGACTTCAAATCCATCGAAAAACCGGTTGCGGGTCGTGCCCGACCGAATACCAAACCAATATCGTCGTAGCGCCCACCGCGTGCGATGGCCTCGGATGCACCGTCAGCAAATGCGGCGAACGCGATGCCACTTTCGTAATTGAAACCGCCTAGTTCGCCTAAATCGACTGAAACGGCGAGCCCCTGCGAACTGAAGTGTGTGGCGACACGACGCAACTGGTCGAGCGCCTCGGTAATCCGCGGCGCATGAGGCAGATGGCTTCGTGCTTTCAAAATGACTTGATCCACGTCGAGTCCGTACCAGCCGGGCAATGCGGCAATCGCGCGGCGTGCGGCTGCGACGCCCGCCTCAGCCACAGGCGTTGAGGCGAATGCCGCGAGGGTGGCGGTGTCCTTACCACTCACGGCGATGAATAACATCTCGCGCTCATCCGCGGTGAGCCGAGCGGTGTCCGCAAGCGCCCGAAAGACACTTGGCTGACCAATATCCAAACGCACCGCACACACTCCGAGCGCAGCGAGTGTGTCGAGCATCAGTTGCTGGATTTCAATATCAGCATCCAGCCCGGCGTGCCCGTAGAGTTCAGCACCTACTTGAAACGGCTGGCGTGACTTGCCCAGCCCGCTCGGTCGCGTATGCAGCACGCTGCCGGCGTAACAAAGCCGCGTGACACCGGGGCGGTTCAGTACGTGAGCATCAATACGTGCGACTTGTGGCGTAGTATCGGCGCGCAAGCCCATCATACGGCCAGATAATTGATCGACCAACTTAAAGGTCGCCAGATCCATGTCGTGCCCCACACCAGACAGCAGCGAATCAACATACTCAAGCAGCGGCGGCATGACCAATTCATAGCCGTGTGCCGCAAAGCTGTCGAGCGCTAGGCGACGCATACGCTCGAGCTTGGCGGCATCGGTCGGTAAGACGTCTTCGATATTTTCAGGCAGTGCCCAAGTAGCCATGTCAGTTGATCAATTGAGTGACAACAACAAAAATAATCCTACCAAAATGGCCAGCAGCCCTAAAAAGCGCAACTGGCCATTAGACAAGGCGAGTGCCTGACGCATCGTATTCTTCCACGCGTTGGGCGAAACAAACGGAACAATGCCTTCAAATATCAGCATCAGTGCGCCGCCAGCGAGCAGTACTTCCCAAAATTCCATTTCGACGCGCCAATTCCATTCGTGGCAGACAACAAAAACGGCGCGCTCTTTTCAGAACGCGCCGTTGGTCAATTATACGCACTTCGGTGACCGCCTGCCGCCGCACAGGCTATTTTTCCAGCAGCCTACCCTTGCTACTTACCCCGACCCGGATTTCGCATGTACTTGAAGAAGTCTGAACTCGGGTCGAGCACCATCACGTCCGACTTGTTGCGGAAGCTCTCGCGGTAGGCTTCCATGCTGCGATAGAACGAATAGAACTCTGGATTTTTGCCGAACGCCTGCGCATAAATGCGCGCCGCCTGCGCGTCACCCTCACCCTTGGTTTTCTGCGCTTCACGATAGGCTTCGGCCAAGATCACCGTGCGCTGACGCTCTGCATCGGCCTTGATCTTATCCGCTTCACCAGCGCCGGTCGCGCGCAGCTCATTGGCCACCCGCTTACGCTCCGATTCCATCCGCTTATAGACATCGGCGGAAATTTCGGGCACCAGATCGACACGCTTTAGGCGAACGTCAAGCACCTCGATGCCAATGCTGCGCGCATCGCGGTCGGCTTTGGTTCGCAGGCTATCCATGATCTTGTCGCGCTCACCCGAAATCACTTCTGCGAGCGTTCGTTGGCTGAATTCATCGCGCAAGTCGTTGTTAATCGACTGTGCGAGCCGCACTTCAGCCGCCGTGATATCGCCACGCGTCGACACAAAGAATTGCTTCACATCGATAATGCGATACTTCACAAACGAATCGACCAATACGTTGTTCTTTTCGCTGGTCTGGATACGTTCCGCATCCTTGGTGTCAAGCGTCTGGATACGCGTGTCATAGATACGGATGTTTTCGATTAGCGGAACGCGGAAATACAAACCCGGTTTGATATGCACATCAACCACTTCACCCAAACGAAAACGGATGGCTGCTTGACGCTGATCGACGGTAAAAGCCGTCAATACCATCGTGACTAACGCCACGAGGCTGATAAAGATAATCAGTGGAACATTCTTGTTCATATTGTGATCCTCGCTTAACGGCCGTCACGCGAGCGCAAATCGCGGCGCGCCGGGACGGGGTCGGGTGCCGCCGTGGCGGGCGGGTCAGTTAGCGTCACAGACTTGGCAACAGGATCAGCGCCAGTCGATTGCTGCGATGGACTGGCCATTTGCATGATTTTGTCCAGCGGCAAATAGAGTAAGTTTTGCCCGCCCTTTTGATCCACCAGCACCTTGCTTGTGCTTTGCATAACTTGCTGGATGGTTTCCAGGTACATCCGCTCACGAGTGACTTGCGGTGCCTTCTCGTATTCAGCAACAACCGCCGAGAAGCGCGACGAATCACCCTGCGCATTCGACACCACCCGCTGTTTGTGTCCGCTGGCTTCTTCCAGCAGCCGCGCCGCGAGGCCGCGTGCCTTCGGCAAGATATCATTTGCGTAGGCTTCGCCTTCATTCTTGAGGCGCTCCTTATCCTGCTTGGCGCGCACTGCGTCATCGAAGCTGCCCTGAACCTGCTCTGGTGGCTGTGCATTTTGAAGATTAACCGTCGATATCGCAATGCCCGTGGTGTACCGGTCCAGAATCTTCTGCATCAATATCTTGGCGCGTGAGGCGATCTCGCCACGGCCTTCATACAAAACATAGTCCATCTTGCTGCGGCCGACAATTTCACGCATTGCTGTCTCCGCGACCTGACGCACTGCTTCATCCGGCATACGGTTGTTAAACAAATACTCTTCTGGGCTCTTGAGTGTGTATTGCACCGCGAACTGAACATCGACGATGTTCTGATCTTGGGTGAGCATTAGCGCTTCTTCTTTCATCTTGGATTTTTGGTTATTGCGATGTCCGACTTCAATTGCGCGGACTTGGCTGATATTGACTTGCTCGACCGTCTCAATCGGATACGGCCAATGCCAGCGTGGCCCGGGGCCTGTTGTCTGGGAATACTTGCCGAGACGCAACTCGATACCGCGGCTGCCTTCTTCAACGATGTAGAAGCCGGTCGCCAACCAGACGGCGAGCGCCAGACTCGCCGCGAGCGCGAACCCCCCGCCGATGGCCGCATTTGATGGAGCATTGTTTCCGCCCCCCCCGCCGCTCCCGGGTTTCATGCCGAACAAACCCACAATCTTTTGATTGAGCTTCTTGATAATTTGATCGAGGTCGGGCGGGCCGTCATTGCTACCACCACCACCGCCGTTGTTGCTGCCGCGCTTGCCCCACTGCGGGTCGTTTAATGACATTTCACTGACGCCATCACCGGCGTTCGCCAGCCCGCTGCGTCGGCCACGCCAAGTTGAAAGGGTGTAGCGCACGCGCAAAAAAGGATAGCTCAGCACCGCTATCGCGACCGATAAAACTTTAATCACCAACGATCGTGTATTCGACCGCATACAAAGACTCCGAGGCAAATTCAATGGTAGGTAGGGGCTTGAGCGACTGTGTCGTACGTCGCCGAGCGATTGTTTGATTGGTTCTCTGGCGCTGCGAAAGGTTCTGGCTCTGTCAACTCTGATCGCTCATGCGGTGCATGATCGACGCTGCTCGCTTGAACATCTCCGGGGTAATTACCGGCAGACGCTTGTTGCGACGCGTATTCGGCCAACGCACTTCTTAGCAGATCAAAGCCAGCACCTGTCACGGCACTCACTCTGACTTCGCAAATTTTACCACTCTCATCTCGCAGAGCCGTTGGCAGGTCGGCACCATCGAGCCGGTCGATTTTATTGAGCACGCGTATGTGCGGAATGTCGGCAGCACCAATTTCTGCGAGCACCGATTCCACGTCTGCAATTTGCTGCTCGCGCGCTGGGTTAGATGCGTCAATCACATGCAAGAGTACGTCGGCCTCTAGCGCCTCGGTCAGCGTAGCGTGGAAAGCAGCGACCAATCCATGCGGTAACTCGCGGATGAATCCGACGGTGTCCGATAGCGCGACGTTATAGGAAGGGGCTAAGAAAATACGCCGCGTGGTGGTGTCAAGCGTCGCGAACAACTGATCCGCGACATAGGTTTCGGCGCGCGTCAGCCGATTAAACAGGGTCGATTTTCCGGCGTTGGTATAGCCCACAATCGAGACACTGAACGCCCCGGCACGTCGACGCCCTGCCCGCTGTGTGGTGCGCTGCCGTTCGAGCTTTGCCAGTCGATCTTTGAGTTTTTTGATGCGCTCGCCGACGAGGCGGCGGTCAATTTCCAACTGTGTCTCCCCTGGCCCGCCACGCACACCGATACCACCGCGCTGCCGTTCCAAATGAGTCCAGCCTTTCACGAGGCGCATCAACAAGTGCTGCATTTGCGCAAGCTCGACTTGCAATTTGCCCTCCGCAGAGCGTGCGCGTTGGGCGAAAATTTCCAAAATCAAATCGGTTCGGTCCATCACCCGCACGCGATCTGCGCCGAGAATCGACGCCAAATTGCGAATTTGAATCGGCGCAAGCTGGTGATCCACCACGACCAACGTCGCACCGGTGCTGTCCACCAACAGCTTCAGTTCGTCAACTTTTCCGCTCCCGGCAAACGTCGCCGCATCTGGTTTTTGTCGTTTTCCCGTGACATGGCCCGCGACATCCGCACCCGCGGTGTTAATGAGCTCGCGAATCTCGGCCAGCCGCAGGTCGGTCTGCCCCTCGCCAAAATCGAGCAAAAGCGCCACCGCGGTCGTGCGCCGTTCAGTCGTTGCGGGAAAAGGAGGTTTCAAATCAAATTTCCGAGGGAGGCGACATCAGGCTGTGGGGAAAACATCGCAGAAGGCTGCCCCACTGGTGAAACGCAAGCGTTGCGAACAGCACTCATCGGACAACAGTGCTTAGGCGCCACGCCATCACGCGCTCAGGCTCACCGACGCTCAGCATAGGCATCGGCCAATGGCACCACTTGTTACCGTCAGTGACGGTAGACGGTTCCAAGCGACGGCGTCGTTCGCGCTGCGGCTTAATTGTCGCCAGCAGGTGCGTCGAACGGAATAGAAACGGCACGCGCCGGAACGACAGTCGATATCGCGTGCTTGTAAACCATTTGGGTGACGGTATTCTTGAGCAGCACGACGTATTGATCGAATGATTCGATCTGACCCTGCAGCTTGATGCCGTTTACGAGGTAGATTGAAACGGGAACGTGTTCCTTACGCAAAACATTCAGGAACGGGTCTTGTAACAGTTGCCCTTTTGCACTCATCTTATGTACTCCAACTGGATTGTGACGGAATCGCCCTGTTCAATAGCGCCTGAACAAAATTATTCAAACTCGGTAACGGGGACAAAAAACGACTCACGCGGTTTAGATTATGTACTTTATCGAAAAAACGCGCCGCCAAGTTTGCTGCTTTATAGGGACAGGGCTGACGCGCTTTTGTTCCGTACTGCTGTAAGACAAGTTTCGTGCCGTACTTCTTACGGGGACATTACATGGGGGCAGCATATCGACTTACAAGACTAGCCTGAATCTTTCACGCCCCGCTCGCCCACTAACCCGCTTTCGAACGCGCCCCCGATGAAACGTTCAGTCTAGCCATACTTGCGCTTCATGCGAATGCGTCCGCGGCGGCGCTTGTCTTCCTGGCCCTTGGTGAGTGCCGGGGGTTTTTTGTCACGGTAGGGATTAGCACCCGCTTTCAGCTCTACCCTGAGCGGTGTGCCACGCAGCTTGAAGGTCTCCATGAACCGACCTTCGAGATAACGAATGTAGCTCTCGTGCACGCCGTCCAAGCCACTTCCGTGAACAATCACGAGCGGCGGGTTGTGTCCGCCCTGATGGGCATAGCGCATTTTGGGCCGATGCTGACCGCTCATCGGCGGCTGATGTGCCGCCGTTGCGGCGATCAGCGCACGTGTCAACTTCGGCGTCGACAGCTTTGCCATTGCCGCCGCAAAGGCGTCGTCGACGGATCTAAACAATGGATTCAAGCCCATGCCATCCTTAGCCGAGATGGTGTGCATATGGGCAAAGCTCAAAAAATGAAGCTTCCGGTCGAAGTCGGTCTTGACGCGATCGCGCGTGTAGTCATCTAGGTTGTCCCATTTATTGATTGCAACGACGAGCGCCCGCCCGGACTCGACGATAAATCCGGCAATATGCGCGTCTTGCTCAGACACTTCCTGCCGTGCGTCGAGCACCAACACCACCACATGGCAGTCAGCAATTGCTTGTAAGGTCTTGATTACGGAAAACTTTTCGACCGCCTCGAAGACCTTGCCACGGCGTCTTATGCCTGCCGTATCGATCAGTGTGTAGTCCTTGCCGTTACGGTGCAGTGGGATGAAGATCGAGTCGCGTGTGGTCCCGGGCTGGTCAAACGCGATGACCCGTTCTTCGCCCAGCAGCTTGTTAACCAGCGTTGACTTCCCGACATTCGGACGCCCGATAATGGCAACCTTCGGATGTTGCGGTTCTGGCTCGTCCACCACCTCGGGAAAATTCGCCAGCATGTCCTCGACGAGCTGTCGTACCCCCTCGCCGTGAGCAGCCGAGATCGCCACCGGCACGCCGAGGCCCAGCTCATGAAATTCGGCCGTGACGATTTGCTCATCCATGCCTTCGGCCTTATTGACCGCGACCATCACCGGCACGCGCTTACCTGCAGCCGGGCCGCTCTCGCGCCCCATGGTCTGCCGCAGCTTCTCGGCGATGATTTTGTCCTGCGGGGTTAAGCCCTGACGGCCGTCGACCACAAACAGCAGTGCATCGGCTTCTGACACCGCCTGTAGGGTCTGTTTGGCCATCTCGTGCAAAATGCCGTCGGTGACTTTCGGCTCAAAGCCGCCGGTATCGACAACGAGGAAAGGCTTCGAGGCACCGCGTCCGTGTCCGTAGTGTCGATCGCGGGTCAGCCCCGGCAAGTCGGCGACCAACGCGTCCCTCGACTTGGTGAGTCGATTGAACAACATGGATTTGCCGACATTGGGCCGGCCGACGATGACAATGGTGGGTTTCATAATCCTATAAACGGCAGTGGAACGGCTGTGAGTGCATTTTTTTTCAGGTTTGCGGGCGAGCCACACGGGCGGTAATCACAATGCAGACAAAGCAGGCTGTATGCGGCGGGGAACAGCAACGCCGTCGGCGAGCCTTGCCAACGTGCCATCGCACCCGGAGCCTTCGTCACCAGATTGGCGAATGTGGCAAACCGCCAAACCCTAGGAAGGACGCGGTGTTTCAGGCGATTCTCGCGTTCAAACGTGCCCCATTAAATGTTCAGCTTAGCGGTCAACTGGCGCTAAACCTGTCGAGTTGCCGACAATGCCTCAAGGTCCAAAACAAAATACGACGGCAAAGCACGGCGCCGCCGGGACCGTTATATCAATGGCCGTTATCGAACCGAAATCGCGTACACACTTCCCCGACCAGTTTGGGCGATCGCGCGATCACCGTTAGCGTGCAACGCCACGATGCGACCGCTATTCGTGGTGACTCGCCCGATCAATTCACCTGTTTCAGGGGCGAGTGCGTGAATCATGCCCGTGCGGTCGCCGACCAACAAGCGGCCTTTCACCAAAATAGGCGTACCCAAGTCTCGCTTGGCGAGTTTGTCTTGCTTCCAAACAGTCGCGCCGGAGGTCTTGTCGAGCGCGTTCAGATTGCCTTCAACATCTGCCACATATAGGTTCTTGGCGTCAACCATGACACCGTCGGCACTCGAAATATCGCGGGTCCAAAGTGCGTTTCCATTCAACGTTTCTACGCAGCCGGTACGACCTTGGTACACCGCCGCGCAGACCCGCGTATCGTCTAGTATCGGCACGCCCGCCACATCAGCCACCCGTTCAAGTTCGGTGGTGCCGCGTGGGAGCGAAAGCGTGGCTTCCCACACGGGGCGCCCGCTATCGAGCTCAACGGCCACAATCTTACCGGCCGGAAAACCCGCGTAGACAATGCCGCGATTGATGGCCACACCTGCCGATGTCCGCAAGGTCAGTGGTGGCGCAGAACGGGTGAACACCCATTTGCGCTTGCCGTCGGCCCGATTCAGCGCGTATATCCGGCCATCCGCCGTCCGCACGACCACAGCAGACTGCACCACCACCGGCGAGGCGAGAATTTCGCCTTCCAGCGGCGTCTTCCAGAGGGCACGACCCGCCGCATCAAAGGCCAACACATTGCCGCCATTGTCGGCAACCACGACGATGTTCTCCGCCGCGCCAACACCTGCCGTCAACTTGGCTTTGGCGTCGATTTTGGATACGCTTTTGCCACCCTGCTCATCTATCGCGCTAATCGTGCCGTCGTTGGCTGCGGCAAAAATGACTTTGTCGCTCACTGACGGCGAGAACGTGAATAGCTTAGGATTACCCACCCCCGCAGACCATTGAACCGTGATCACCGAGTCGCGAATCTCCGGTAATGGAGGCAGCTTCCTATCGCCACCAAACCATCCGAACGGCGGCCACCAACTCGTCAGTGATGAGGGCGTAGGCATGGATGGAAACGAAGCGCAGCCACTCAGCGCACACAGAGCCATGAACGCCACCAGTGCGCCCAATCGCCTGCTGGTTCGGCTATCGACCAATGTTGGCATCACTTCTTGGCTCCCGCATCGGTCTTGGCTTCCGCCACTTTCTCGGCGGCTCCGCCGAAGGCATCAAGTTTGTCTTGCGATATTGGTTTGAGCGGGCTGCGTGCATCCGCTTTATCCACGGCCAGTTGATAAGCGGCGCGCGCTTCGTCGCGTCGCCCCTGGGCGGCAAGAATGTCGCCTTTCAGATCCGCAGCGAGCGACGTAAATGTGTCAGCCTTGATCGCGTCCAAGGTCTTCAACGCGTCATCATATTTTTTCTCATCAAACAGTACCGCTGCCAGACGGACGCGCGCCACCATTTGATGCGTCGCCAATCCCCGATCGACCACCCACTGAAGATGCGCTTTGGTTTCCGTCAACGCATCCGCATCGAACGCGGCTTTGGCCGCCATCAATTGCGCATCAGTGGCATAGAACGTTGAGGGGTACTTATCGGCCAATGCGGTCGCAGCAGAGGAAAGCTTCTTCCAGTCCTTGCTGACTAATGCTTCTTGAGCCACTTTTTGCACACTAACAAAAAGTGTCTCTGCCTCGACGATTTGCTGCTTCTGGTAGTAGCGCCACCCTTGAGCACCGGCAATGGCGAGCAAAAACAAAATTGTGATGGCCAATACCAAATTGCCCCATTTTGCCCACCAGTCTTTCAGTGCGGCGATGCGTTCTGCTTCTTCTGAATCGTAAACGGCCATTTCAACACTACCCTCTAAAGTTACTCATTGATATTTATTGATATTTCGCGCTTATTTTCGCCGCGCCAATATGTGCGTCGCTCACACAACCTACTCACGCCCGCAAGCTTAAAACGACGATGCCACCGTCAGCCTTTCGATCGCTTCACCGATCGGCACGGTGCATTGTTCTCCACCACGCATATCTTTCAGGGTGACTTTTTGCTGTGCCACTTCATCCGAACCTAAGATGATAGCAAAGCGTGCGCCACTGGCGTCTGCCTTCTTCATCTGTGACTTAAAGCTGGCAACGGCTTGCTCCGAGCCGCCGTGAACTGCAACTTTAAGCCCGGCGTCACGCAAAATCTCGGCAATTTGCCACGCATCGTGCCGCTGGCCCTCACCATAGACCGCGTAGGCGTCGAGTGGTGCTGGCAAGGTATCCGCTTTCTCGCCTAGCGTCTTCTCGATCAGCAGCATCACGCGCTCAACCCCTAAGCCAAAGCCGCAGGCCGGTGCCGATTTGCCGCCCAACTGCTCAATCAGCCCGTCATATCGACCACCACCGGCAATGGTGAGCTCCCATTCGTCGGTTTTTGCGATCCACTCAAAAACAGTACGGTTGTAGTAATCAAAGCCGCGCACGAGGCGCTGATCGACACTATAGGCAACGCCAGCCGCATCCAGCAACGCAAGCACACCCTCAAAGTGTTGACGCTCTACCTCGCCTAGGTAGTCAGCCAACTTTGGTGCGCCGTTGACGATCGCCTGCATGGCCGGGTTCTTGGTGTCCAAGGTACGCAGTGGGTTGGTGTAGAGCCTACGCGTCGCGTCGGCATCGAGTGCATCCTTGTGGTGTTCAAAATACTGCACCAGCGCCTCGCGGTGAGCCGCCCGTGCAGGTGCATCACCGATGGAGTTAATCGCCAGCCGAACGCTCTTAAAACCCAACCGATCCCATAACCGTTTCAGCAGCACGATCTGTTCTGCATCGACGTCCGGCCCGGCAAAACCCATCGCCTCGACGTCAAATTGGTGGAATTGGCGGTAGCGCCCCTTCTGTGGCCGCTCATGGCGAAACATCGGCCCCCACGTCCACACCCGCTTGGGACCTTCGTAAAGTAGGTTGTGCTCAATGGCGGCGCGAACCAAGCCCGCAGTCGCCTCTGGTCGAAGCGTGAGCTTGTCGCCGTTCATGCTGTCTTCAAAGGAATACATTTCCTTTTCGACAATATCCGTCACCTCACCGATGGAACGCACAAACAGCCCAGTCGGCTCGACGACAGGTGTACGCATCAGTCGATAGCCGTATTGCTCGAACACAGCGCGAACCGTGTCCTCGAAGTACTGCCAACGCAACGCATCTTGCGGCAATAAATCATTCATGCCGCGCACGGCTTGCAGGGTTTTCATGAGAATTTGAAATTAAGCGTCAGTGGCGGCGGGCACTGAAAAAATGGGCGACACAATCGCGGTATGTTGGTGACGCAGCGCCCACGCTAGCGTGTTCCCTGCCCCACGCACGCCGCAGAGCCTCGGATGCAAACCCGTGATTTTACAGGGCTTTTGTCCTAAATTCGAGCCGCATTTGCGTCTTTCGTGCAATTCAATCGACATCCCATCGACATCCCATCGACATCAACACGCCGCGCCACTTGTATTTTGTTACAGACTCTGTTCGGCCATTTTGACGAATAGACCGTTTGGCTCTCAAAACCCAATACAATCGATCCAAGTGATCACAACACCCCCATCAATATTGTCTCAAGCAACCGACTACACACGCCATCGGAGCCCTTTGAATGTTCTTGAACCATCCCAACCCAACATCAACACCCGCCGTGAACCCGCGCCGTTGGCAAGATCGACCGCGAAGGGTCGGCCATGTCTGCGTCGGGTTACTGGTTGCGCTTACGTCACTTTGCGCGACCACGACATTCGCCGCAACTCGCGTTATCGGTGAGCCTGCCAAGCCGCTTGCTTATAAGTCTGAGACCACGGCACTAGATCAGTCATTTGAGGGTCGATTTGACACGGCGACGCCAACCATTAACTTCTTCGCGATGAATCCCGCACGAATCGAAAAAGTGAAGTCATCCAACGCTGGCAAGTTTCGGAAGGCGACGCAAATCGGCCTGCTGCAGTCGGGCACCGATGAGACATTTGACGCCGCCAACCTCAATTTACAGTGGCGTACGGCGGCGAGCGGCAATATCGTCGCGCAATTCAAAGTACGCTCCCCCGGCGCGGTGGCAACACGTGTCGGACTCAAACTAACGGGCTTACCGAGCGGCGCATTCATCCGTGTCGCCGGTTCAGACGACCCCACTAATCTCGTGCACGCCGCGAGCACCAATGAAGTCCTGTCGTCTTTCGACGATGTCGGTCGCTACTGGACCCCACTCAGCGAAGGCGATACCCAACTGATCGAAATCGTTATCCCGCCGGCAAACCGCATCGCACCAGCCGTTACGGTGGATGCGATCTCGCACATCTTTGCCTCGCCGCGCAACGCATTTAAGGGCGCGATTGCCACCAAAGCTGAGTACGCCTGCTACGTCGACCCCGTTTGTACCAGCCAAACACAGGCTTCCGTCGACACCAAAAATGCAACAGCGCATATGCTGTGGCAGTCGGGGGGAAGCTCATACGTTTGCACCGGTACGCTGCTTAACGACACCGTTTCGAGCTCGCAAATTCCATATTTCTACTCGGCGAATCACTGCATTGGCACACAGGCCGAAGCCAATACCTTAAGCACTTACTGGAACTACGAAAACGCCACCTGCGGCGCACCAAACATTTCGCGTACGAACGTGGCGGTGAAAGCAGTTCAGGGTGGCGCGACGCTGCTATACGCGGATGAGCCTTCGGATGTCTTGCTGCTGCAACTTCGCGGCACCGTCCCCGCCTCGGCCTTCTTTGCCGGCTGGGATTCTTCGACCATTGGTGGAAGCGTGTCAGCAACTGTTTTCCACCACCCCGGCGGCGACCCAAAGAAAGTCTCCTCCGGCGTCACGATTGCGTCACCATTTATCAATATCCAGATGAACCCTGGTATCGGCAGTTTTATCAACTTTGGCTATTTGTCCAGTTCCACGGAGGGAGGAAGCTCTGGAAGCGGGCTCTTTAGCACCAGTGGCGGCAATTATTTCTTGCGCGGCGGCCTGCTTGGCGGCAACGCACTTTGCAACAACACAGGTAGCGTGAGCAACCCGCTTAATCGCGACTGGTATTCGCGGTTTGATCAAGCCTATCCGCTATTGAAACAATGGCTCGACCCAACACCGGTTACCTTGCCACCACTATCCAAACGCGGTGGTATCGATTTGGACGGCAACAACAAGAGCGTGCTGCTTGTCACCTCGACAGCAGGGGTCACGCAGGCGGGACGTTTGACTAACAACTCCTTTGTCTGGTCGAGTACGCCGATTCTTAACCCCGGTCAGAGCTTCCGCACATTGGGTGCGGTTGACTTCGCCGGCACCGGAAAATCCGACCTCGCCGCGTTACAGACCGCGTCGCTAAACGCGTCTGGCCAAGGTGACGCAAGGTTGTATCGTAACTTTGATATTGTCGGCGGTGGCTCATCGTTGCGTTTGGTCAAACCCGCATGGGATGTGCAAGCAGTGGGCGACCTCGACGGTGATGGGTTTGGCGATCTGGTGTGGCGGTTCCAAGGCCAGTCGCCGAATATCGATGACCAAGGCGTTTCCTATATCTGGTTCACCGATGGCAACGGCGTCGCCCAAGTTCGCAAACGCGGCGGCGCACCACTGACTTGGAAGTTGCTCGGCGCGGCAGATCTAAATGGCGACAACGCCGCCGATATGATCTACGTGAGCCCAGAAAACGCGGTGCGGGTTTTGATGGCAACCGGTACGCTCGCCGCTCCACGCACCTGCGCTAACTTGAGTGGCGGCACCATCCCGGCAGGCGCGACCGCCATCAAACTCGCCGACTTTACCGGCAACCGCCGCGGCGACATCTTGGCACGGAACAGCACAACCGGTGCCATCACCATCATTTCGCTCAGCGGAGTCGGGTTGACCCTCCCCGCCTATACCGGTGCGCCGGACGACCCGAACGCCTCCTGCACGGCGAGCAGCCTGAGCGTCACCCAGACGGCGACGTACACCTTTACATCCAACCCATCATGGTCGATTTTTGCCACCGGCGACTTCGACGGCGACGGCATTTTTGATATCGTATTTATGCAGCCCGACCGCACCCTGACGATGTGGAAAATGGGCGCAAATGGTGCGCAGCCAACCGTCTTCAACGCCGGCACTGCACCGGCAAACTTCAGCGCCTTCCCGCTGCAATAAGGTTGTATCGCACCAACAAAAAGCGCACCCAAAGGTGCGCTTTTTTATTCCACCTTAAAAATGGGCACTTCTATAAACCTGCTGCGTGGGCGAATTTCGCGCCTGCGGTGCTCGCCGTACACTGGGTACGTGTCCCGTGTTTGCCAAACCCGTCGCCACGAACTTCGCCCGCTCGCGACGGTTTCTTCCTAAAGGGAACTTCTAAAAACCGTCACGAGCGGGTGAAGTTGGCAGTGAGGAGCGGACACGTACCCAGTGTACGGCGAGCACCGGAACTGACAGATTCGCCCGCGCAGTAGGTTTTTAGAAGTTCCCTAAATTAAAAACTCTAATAAAGACGGCCATTTCGAGACAATTATGTCTGGAAACGCCCGTGGAATGGCGTGTTTTGCAAAAATGGAACGTCTATTCATCCGGCACGTTTTAGTTGCCGCATCCATAACAACCTACTGCGCGGGCGAATTTGTCCGTTCCCACATTGGTCAAATTCGTTGCCGTACACCGGGTAGGTGTCCCGCGTTTGCCAACCCTGTCACCGCCAACTTGCCCCGCTCGCGACGGTCTTTAGAAGTTCCCAGAAAATGCGGGTTCTAAAAAATCCATCATCCCAGTACAAAAGTCACGGTCGGGCGGACATCTCAACGCATTTTGCTTGTCGGTGCCCGTCCCCGGCGCAGCGCGTGGAACCTCAAGCCCTCGGGTCTTAAGCCTCAAGCCACTTGCTTAATGGGGATGTCTTTACGACGCTGCTGCGATTTTCTGGCTGCGCCTGGCGCGTAAGTGGTCTCGACATATTTATCCACGAGCGCTTGGAACTCTTTGGCGATATGGTCGCCCTTCAATGTAACCGCCTTTTCACCGTCGATATAAACGGGCGCCACCGGACGCTCGCCCGAACCGGGCAAGGAAATGCCGATGTTGGCGAGCTTCGACTCACCCGGCCCATTGACCACACAGCCCATCACCGCAACGTGCATCTCTTCGACACCGGGATACTGCGTTTTCCAAATCGGCATTTGATTGCGTAAGTACGACTGAATACTCTCCGCAAGCTCTTGGAAGTAAGTGCTGGTGGTTCGCCCACAGCCCGGACAGGCCGCGACCATGGGTGTGAATGAACGCAGCCCCATCGTCTGCAAAATTTCTTGGGCGACAATGACTTCTTTGGTGCGATCCCCTCCCGGTTCAGGGGTGAGTGAGATACGAATGGTGTCACCGATGCCTTCTTGCAGCAGCACCGCCAGTGCGGCTGTCGATGCGACGATCCCTTTCGAGCCCATGCCGGCCTCGGTTAGGCCTAGGTGCAATGGGTAGTCGCAACGAGCGGCGAGGTCACGATAGACCGCGATCAAATCCTGTACTGCGCTAACTTTGCACGACAAACAGATCATGTCACCGCCCAAGCCCAGCGCCTCCGCCTTCGCTGCGCTATCGAGCGCCGAGAAAATAAGCGCCTCACGCATTACTTCATCTGCCTCTTTTGGCTGTGGCAGACGCGCGTTATCGTCCATCATGCGAGCGATGAGCTCCGGGTCGAGCGAGCCCCAGTTCACGCCAATACGCACTGGCTTGCGATACTTGACCGCCGCTTCGATCATGGCGGCGAATTGATCATCGCGCTTTGCGCCATGCCCCACGTTGCCTGGGTTGATACGCAACTTGGCGAGTGCTTCGGCACAACCTGGCACTTCGGTCAGAAGTTTGTGTCCGTTGAAATGAAAATCGCCTACCAAGGGCACGTTAACGCCCATTTGGTCGAGCTGCGCACGAATTTGTGGCACTGCGCGTGCGGCTTGCATGGTGTTGACGGTAATTCGCACCACCTCGGATCCGGCTCGCGCCAGCGCCGCCACTTGGGCGACGGTGGCCACCACATCTTCGGTATCCGTATTGGTCATCGATTGCACCATGATGGGCGCATCTCCCCCCACGAGAACGTGACCAATTTTGACTTGACGAGACTGACGACGCACGATGTTGTTCATCATACAAACTAACCTAGAAAAAGATCACCGAAAATTGTTCACCACACGATTAGCTATTTCACCGTGGCCCGTGCCACGGTCGCGCTCGTGTGCGGTTTCAAATCAAACTCTTGTCCATTAAACGTCATACGGGTCGCTTGGGCGTTGCCAACCACCACTGAAAACGGCCCACGTCCGCTTACCTCATCGGCCTCGCCGGCTTTGTAGCGCCGCGAAACGACGGTCTTACCCGTCACATCGACGACTTCGATCCAAGACTCAGCGGTGAAGGTAAAGCCCAACACGTCATTTGCACCTGCCTCCGTTAGCTTCTTCTTCTGTGCGCGATCAGCCGCATCTTGATCCGACTTCGCATTGGACATCGGCGACAATTTGGCGGGTGGGGTAACAGGCACTGTAGGCGGCGATGGCATCGGTGATGGCATCGGTGACGGGATCGGCGTGGACACTGGCGAGGCCGCAACTGACAACGCTGGCTGCCCCGGCTTGACCTCAGGCGCGACAACCGAACCAATACCCGGCACGGTGTCGAGCGCTCCCTTCGCGTCCGCAGACGGCGTATCGGCAGCCGACGATACCGGCACGGTTGGCACTGGCACCGATGCAAGCTCCGGCTGGACCACAACCGGCACTTCACGCAGAAGACCACCGTCTGCACGGTGGGGGCGAACAAAGTTCCACCAGTACCAAACCACGGCGGCCAAACACGCGACGAGCAAGAGTGCGATCAACGCACGGGACTTCGGCTTGACCAAGGCTTCACCACGCGCTGGGTAATCGATAGGGGCGGCGGCGAACATAGGTGCAACAACCGCTGTCGCCTTCAATGCAAGCGCATCGGTGTGTGTTCGCTCCAGAATACCGAGCGCTTCATCGATGTTGGCGCCGACTGCCTTTGCATAGTTGCGCACAAATCCGCGCAGGAACGTACCGGACGGCAAATTGGCATAGTCAGCGCGTTCAATTGCATCGATTTGTTTGGCGCTCATGCGTAGGCGCGTTGCAACGTCGCTCGATGACAGCCCTGCATGCTCGCGCGCCGCCGCTAAAAATTCGCCCACCGATGCCGGCTCCATCGGCTGCGGAACCGGATTAGTCAGAACAAATCCTTCGCCGCCTTCTGTGTTACTCAAACCTGTCTCCTTCAGCCGTCGCATTCATTGTTTGTCCGGTGGCGTGCCGCTTAGTTCGGCAATGCACTGTTTGCTTCGCGTGTCTGCGGCGCGTCGGGGAAACGCCGGCGCAACTGCGAGATGTACCCCGCCTCAGCGTTTCGGTCCCCCGTTGCCCGCGCAATACGTGCGCCGAGCAAGAGGCCATTGGCATCAGGGTCGCGCACCGACATGGAATAGCGTACAAAAACACCGTCGGCTTCTTTTAGGCGGCCCTGTGCGTAGAGAAGGTCAGCGAGTTCATACAGCGCTGCAGCAAATTCCGGCGCACGCTGCAGAGAAGCCCGTAAATTGACTTCAGCCGCCTTCACGTCACCAGCTTTTCGTGCACAGATACCGGCGTTATTCAAGGCGCGGTGCGGGGTGGTGTACAACGGATTGCGGACTGCCTGCTCGAAGTATGGCAACGAGCGTTGTGCGTTTTGCCGCTGGCAGATGAACCAGCCGTAGTTGTTGAGAAAGTCAGATTCATTTGGCGCAAGACGGATTGCTTGTTCAAACGACGCCTGCGCCTTGCTGTCCTCACGCAACTCCATGTAGACCAGCGCCAGCATATTGTGCGCAGGTGCATGGTTGCTTTGTGCGGAGATGGCTTGCTGGGCAGCCTCCAAGGCGACTGACATCGATCCGAGTCGGTAGTATTCCGCCGCGCGCTCGGTGTGGATTTGGGCACGCTGCGTCGCGTCTGTCTTACCCGGCATGTCCGCCGGTTTTTGCTGAGTCGTGGTGGTAGTGGTGCAACCGACCAACCACACGACAAAAAAAATCGGAACCAAGCGTAACGCAATCGATTGCATAGGGGGTGCCGCCTTAATCAAGAGTCAGACAGTCGTCGAAACACATTATGCAGTCGCGCCCGCAGAATGAATCGCAATGGGAATGGTGAGCGCGCTGAGCTTAGTTTGCTGCGTTCGTTGCGATTTGTCGACCACCTGACCCGCGAGTTGGCCGCAGGCAGCATCAATATCATCACCCCGCGTTTTCCGTACGGTGACAATCAACCCAGCCTGCTGCAAAACGTCGCGGAAACGATGAATCGCATTGTTGCTCGAGCGCGCATAGGGTGCGTCTGGGAAGGGGTTCCAAGGGATCAAATTGAATTTGCATTCGATGCCCTCGACCAGCTTCACTAATTCATGGGCATGCTGCGCGGTGTCATTAACCCCGTCGAGCATCACATACTCGAAAGTCACAAAATCACGCGGCGCAGCTTGCAGGTAGTCCCTGATCGAAGCCAGCAACTCAGCCAGTGGGTACTTCTGGTTGATCGGCACCAATACATCACGCAGCGCGTCATTCGGTGCGTGCAGCGATACCGCGAGTGCCACGGGACAACGCTCTTTCAAGCGTTTCAGGTTCGGCACCACGCCGGAGGTCGAAAGTGTGACACGACGACGCGACAGCCCATAGGCGTGGTCGTCGAGCATGATGTCCATCGCGCTGGTGACATTGTCAAAATTGGCGAGCGGCTCGCCCATGCCCATCATGACCACGTTTGAGACGATGCGCTCACCCTTTGGGTCGCGACCCATCGCTTTATTTGCCCACCACAACTGGCCGATGATCTCCGCCGTTGTGAGGTTGCGGTTGAAGCCTTGTTTGCCGGTCGAGCAAAACGTGCAATCCAATGCACAGCCGACTTGCGAGGACACACATAGCGTGCCACGGTCTGCCTCGGGAATAAAAACCACTTCAATGCCATTGCCGGTGCCCACATCGAGCAACCACTTGCGGGTGCCGTCCTTTGACTTTTGCTCGGTCATCAATTTCGGGGCTTGAATCACTGCGACTTGCGGCAGTTTTTCGCGCAGCGACTTAGCGAGATCCGTCATCGCATCGAAGTTATCCACGCCCCCGTGATGAATCCAGCGAAACACCTGTTTCGCGCGAAATGGCTTCTCCCCCATTGCGGCGAAAAAAACCGTCATCTCCGGCAATGTCATGCCGAGGAGATTGGGCTTATCGCCGATGGCGGATTGGGGGACTGCCATAGATCAACAGGTATGCGCCGCCTTAGCGGGACAACACATCCATGCCGGGGAAGAAAAAGCCGATTTCGTGCTTGGCGGTGTCGGGGCCATCAGAGCCGTGAACGGCGTTGGCGTCGATGGAATCCGCGAAGTCTGCGCGGATGGTGCCGGGTGCCGCTTTCTTCGGGTCGGTCGCGCCCATCAGGTCACGGTTTTTGGTAATCGCATTGTCGCCCTCAAGCACTTGAATCATCACCGGACCCGAGATCATGAACGACACGAGGTCTTTGAAGAAAGGACGCTCACGATGAATGCCGTAGAACTCTTCCGCCGTTTTCTGCGAGAGCTGTGTCATACGTGCGGCGACGATCTTCAATCCCGCCCCTTCAAAGCGCGCATAGATTTGACCGATCACGTTTTTCGCGACTGCGTCAGGTTTGATGATGGAAATTGTACGTTCGACCGCCATTTGAAACTCCGTAAAGAAATAGACTTAAGTTGATGATTTTGTGCAGAAAAAACCCGCTTCAATGCGCCCAAAATTATAGCATGGCGTGCCCTCGCCGATGTGGGACACTCACCCCCACCCCTATCGAACCGGCTGCGCCTCGCCTGAACATTTCATGGGGGCGCGTTTGAGAGCGGGTCAGTAGGTGAACGGGCGAGCGATTTTTTGCCTGACCGACCACAGCATCGCGGGCCGTGTTTGCCAAATACGTACAGGAGGAAGGCGCGTGTTTGTCAAACACGTGACCATCGAAGCGCCCGAGAGCGAACGTGCAGCTTGCATCTGCGGCAAAAGTGGAACGAACCAAATTGGTTGTTCACTTCTTCAGCGGCAATCTCCTTCGACACATTGGGCGACCCATGAAACATTAAGGCGAGCTGCGTCGCAGTAAGGTGAGTTTTCCGCGCTGGCGTCGAATGACAAAGTCATGGCCGCCTGCCTGGTGCGGTTTATCGCTGGGCGACGGGCGAAATAGCTGCGCCGCCCATGACTCAAGTTGAGACCGTGAGGGGGTCGCCACCCCCTGCCACTTCAGCCAATGATAGAGTGCATTGGTCTGGCGGCTCAGCGGTAATCCATCCAGCGCCGCCGCCGTTGCCGTCGCTGTTTCCTCCGCCGCTTCTACCGCCTCCGCCCCCTCGACGGCCTCCGCTCCGTCTGTGCTCTCGACGCCGTCCCAGCCAAGATCGATCCTCGCCAATGCGTCCAGCATTTCCGTGCTTTCGGCGGCGTGTCGCGCAATTCGGGTCAGCGACGCCGCCACATGGGGAAAACGTGTTGCCAGCAATGGCAATGCCTCGTGCCGAATGAAGTTACGGGTGATCGCCGTGTCGTCGTTCGATTCATCGTGAATCCAACCAACCTCATGTAACGCCGCATAGGCTTCAATCTCAGCACGCGAAATGGACAGCAGCGGTCGTAGCAAAACTTGCCCCGGTGACACGAGACGTACCTCGCCCATCGCGGCAAGCCCCGCAATACCAGTGCCTCGCAGCATCTGATGTAACACCGTCTCCGCTTGGTCGTCAGCGTGCTGTGCCGCGACGATCCTTGAACCGGCGTGTCGCTGGAACGCCTGATAACGCGCCGCGCGCGCCGCACCTTCAATGCCTTGCCCATCGGTGTTGGATCGATCAACGGCGACCCGCACGATCGTCAGAGGAACCTCGCGCGCATCACACTCGCGCTGACAAAACGCAGCCCATTGATCCGCATTCGGGCTTAGGCCATGATGGATGTGCAGCGCATCAAACTCAACTATTGGCGGGTAGTTCGGGGCATTTTTGCTCGAAACGCCTTGCTGGATGCGGTACATCCCATGCAGGAGCACCATCGAATCCACGCCGCCAGACAGCGCAATGGTGGTGCGCAGTGCGGCACCAGACCTTGGCGGGTGTCGCGTCAAGCCGTCAACGATGGCTTGCTCGATGGTGTTCATCGTCATCGAAGAAAGGCGCTACGGTGGCGTCGCACTCGCTACTCGGTAATCTCTTTGAATTTACCAAGCTGCAGCAATTTTTTCTGGCGTTCTTGTACCAGCTTGGCTGGCGACAGTTCTTTGAGCTCTTTGAGCGATTCCGCAATCGCTTTCTTTACCGTCGCTGCCATGGCTTTATGGTCGCGATGCGCACCGCCAAGCGGCTCGCTCAACACCTTATCAACCAAGCCGAGCGACTTCAACTTAGGCGCCGTAATACAAAGTGCTTCTGCCGCATCTGACGCTTTCGCTTGATCTTTCCATAAAATCGCCGCACACCCTTCGGGCGTAATCACCGAGTAGGTCGAATACTGCAGCATATAGGTCACGTCACCGACGGCGATCGCAAGCGCACCGCCCGAGCCGCCTTCGCCGATGATGGTGCAGACCACCGGAACCTTAAGCCCCGCCAACACATAGAGGTTGTGGCCGATGGCTTCGGATTGGCCGCGTTCTTCCGCGCCCACGCCTGGATACGCGCCTGGCGTATCAATGAATGTGATGAGTGGCACGCCAAACTTCTCGGCGAGCCGCATCAAGCGCAGCGCCTTTCGGTATCCTTCGGGGCGCGGCATCCCAAAATTACGGTACTGCCGCTCTTTGGTATCGCGTCCCTTCTGGTGGCCAAGAACCATCACCGTCTGGCCGTTGAATCGCGCCAAGCCGCCCACAATTGCGGGGTCATCGGCGTAGGTGCGATCACCGTGCAGCTCTTCGAATTCAGTCGTCAGCGCCTTGATGTAATCGATTGTGTAGGGGCGCTGCGGGTGGCGCGCCACCTGCGAAATCTGCCATGCCGACAGTTTGGCGTAAATATCTTTGGTTAGTGTCTGGCTTTTTTTCGCGAGCTTGTCGATTTCGGCTGAAATGTCAACGGCGGAATCGTCCTGCACGTAGCGCAGTTCTTCGATCTTGGTCTCGAGTTCCGCGATGGGATGCTCAAAATCCAGAAAGGTCAGTTTTGTTGGGGTAGTGGCCGTCATGTGTTCGTTTATGGGGTGCCAAATAATGACGCAAGCCCGCATCATACCAAGTTGCGCCCCTATAATTGTTTCATCTCGATATTGGGCGATGTATGGCAAACCGCATCTCGAAGGTCACCACCCGCACGGGTGACGATGGAACCACCGGTCTCGGCGACGGTTCACGCATCCACAAATCGCACCTGCGCGTACAAGCCTTGGGGGATGTCGATGAGTTAAACAGCCAACTGGGCGTGTTGCGCTCAGTATGCAAGGCGGGGGACGGCAGCCCGTCGCAGACCACTGGTGCGGTCGGCGCATCAGGCCACGATGGCCTGCTGGCGCGCATTCAAAACGGCTTATTCGATCTCGGTGGGGAGCTTTGTATCCCCACCTACCGCGCCATCACCGACGCACACTTGCTGGTGCTCGACAACGCCATCAGCGATGCCAATACATCGTTGCCGCCATTAAAGGAATTCATTTTGCCCGGGGGTTCATTGGCCGCCGCCCATTGCCACGTCGCGAGGACGGTGGCCCGCCGTGCCGAGCGCAGTGTTGCTGCGCTAATGGCAGCAGGCGACGACGTTTCGCCGCTCGCATTGCATTATCTGAATCGTTTATCGGATTTACTCTTCATTTTGGCGCGGGTGTTTAACCGGGAATGCGGTCAGCCCGACGTATTTTGGTCCCGCGACCCCGTGCCGAATACTCCGAACACCCCACTCACACCGTAAACGCCGGCCAAACCAACAACATCGAGCGCGACATGACGCGCCTCGGGCTTGGGCGGCGCAGCGGTTGTGGTTGCTCGCTGGAATGACGCCAATTTTGAGGTTTTTGTTGATGCGACAAGTAAAAAAGAAATCGTGAATTACCAAGCCGATTACATTTTCTACCAAGCCAAGTCAGGACGAGCCGAGCTTATTCTTTTGTTCGCGTCGTTGGCCGCAACACAAACCGCCACGCCACAAACGCGGTGATCGCACCGAAGCATTGTTCATTTCGGGAAACTTCTAAAAACCGTCACGAGCGGGGGAAGTTGGCGGTGATGGGGTTGGCAAACGCGGAACCCGTACCCAGTGTACGGCGACGAATTTGACCCACTCGGCAACGCGCAAACTCGCCCGCGCAGTCGGTTACTAGAGGTCACTAGAGATTGTTTGAAGCTCCCTTCACACTTCATACGTTGCGCTGTGTGCCTTGCACCGCGCACTTTGCGGGCTTGAGCGAATCCTCTCTGGCCGAATATCCGCAAGTGACCCCGGCAAACACCGGGATAACCAAGATAAAAACTGGTTGACAGTCACCAGTGATGCTAGTAACTTACCGGCCAGTCAGTTACCTCCTTTCCAACACCGCCTGCTTTGCCGTGCGTTCTCAGCACCTTTCTACGCACCTTTCTACGCACTTTCAAACGCCCAAACACCCCGCATTCAGGACATCGCTATGTTTCCTCCACCCACTGCGACAAATCAATCTGCACCAACCAACATCCGCTTTAGCCACTATCGCCGATTGCCAGGCGCAACGATCGCAACGCTAGTATTGGCCAGCGTACTGGCAGGATGTGGCAAAGCAGACGTTGCCGCACCGACCATACGGCTCGCGTTGGCCTACAAAATTACCCCCGGCGGCGGCACGGATATCGACGTGTATTCCGGCGACATACACGCTCGCTATGAGGTCGACCATGCCTTTCGTGTTGGCGGCAAGATCGCGCGGCGTCTGGTGGACGCGGGCGCGACCGTCAAACGCGGCCAGCCACTTGCTGAATTGGATCCGCAGGATGTGAAGCTTGCTGCGGATGCCGCACGTTCACAAGTCACGGCACAACAAACCGAAGCCGACTTCGCCGATGCCGAGTTAAAGCGTTATCGTGATTTGTTCACCAAGGGGTTCATCAGTCAATCGGCGCTCGATCAAAAGATCAATGTGGCTAACGCAGCCCGCGCCAGACTCGACGCACAAAAGGCAACTGCCAACCTCTCGGTGAACCAAGCTGGATATGCCACCCTCGTCGCACAAACCGATGGTGTGGTCACACAAGTCACTGCGGAAGCGGGTCAGGTTGTCGCGCAAGGGCAGGCGGTGCTTAAGGTCGCCAATCCAAGCGAACTTGAGCTCGCCATCGCCATTCCAGAGTCACGCATCGGTGACTTCCGAGGAGCCAATCTGAAGCGACCAATCCGTGTTCACCTGTGGTCCAAACCCGAAATCTTTTACGCGGGCAAGGTGCGCGAAGTCTCTGGCGCAGCAGACGCTGTCTCCCGCACTTACGCTGTTCGTATCGCCATCAGCGTGGGCAAAGACGAGAAAGACCTCATCGGGCTGGGAATGTCAGCCTTCGCAGCTTTTGTAGGCAGTGATGCGCCAGGCGCTTTTGCCGTTCCCTTATCCGCCTTGTATGCCAAGGGCAGCGAAGTCGGTGTGTGGCAGATTGCCACAGACGGCAAAGTGGCGCTGAAGTCGGTAACGGTAATTCAGTATCGCGAAACCAATGCGTTGGTGACTTCTGCTCAAATCAAGCCGGGAGATATGATTGTCGCGGCGGGTGTGCAAAAACTGCGTGACGGTGAAATCGTCAAACCTCTCATCGACCCAGCGGTGAAGGGCGACGGAAAAGTGGCGTATTACCCAAATTCGACGCCAACCGCGCCCGGTGCGCCGCGACTGGCAAGCGCCACCGAAACGGCAACCCGATAGCAGGCAGCCATGACCAAGACCAATCTGTCCGAATGGGCGCTAAAGAACCAGTCGCTGGTGCTCTACCTCATCGTCATCATCGGTATCGCCGGCATCTTCTCATACGGAAGGCTGGGTCAATCCGAAGACCCGCCATTCACCTTCAAAGTGATGACCATTCGCACCATCTGGCCCGGTGCCTCGGTCGCGGAAGTGGACCAACAAGTCACCGATCGTATCGAGAAAAAACTGCAAGAAATTCCCAACCTCCGTTTCATCCGCAGTTATTCGCGACCGGGTGAATCGACCATCTTGTTTTTTGTCGATGACGCAGCACCGGCCTCTGCCGTGCCAGAGACACAATACCAAGTACGCAAACGGGTCGGGGATATTCGCGGCACACTGCCGCAAGGTGTGGTTGGCCCGTTCTTCAATGATGAATTTGGTGACACCTTCGGCAACATATTTGCCTTGACGGGCGAAGGTTACGGCTACGCCGACAAGAAGGTATATGTTGACCGCATTCGCCGCGAACTACTCCGCGTGCCGGATGTTACCAAGGTCGAGATATTTGGCGAACAAGACGAGAAGATTTTTATTGAGCTATCGAACGTCAAACTTGCCAATTTGGGCATCACCGGTGCAACCATCATCGCGGCGATGCAGGCGCAAAACGCCGTCACGCCGGGCGGCGTGTTTGAGACCGCCACTGACAAAATTTATGTACGCTCCTCCGGTGCCTTTGCCGACATCGATGCGATCCGCAACTTCACGTTACGTGCCAACGGCCGTGTCATCAAGATTGGCGATGTGGCAACCGTTAAGCGTGACTACATCGACCCGGCGTTTACCAAGATGCGTTACGTCGGCAAAGAAGCGATGGGCTTGGGTATTGCCATGCGTGCAGGCGGCGATATTGTGACACTAGGTCACAATCTTGACGCCGCCTTCGAACGTATCGAAAAAACCCTGCCGGTCGGTATTGAGTTACACCGCGTAAACGACCAGCCACGCGCGGTTCGTGCCAGTGTTGGCGAGTTTGTACGTTCACTGGCCGAAGCGGTCATCATCGTACTGGCTGTCACCTTCTTCAGCTTGGGCATGCGCTCCGGCTTTGTTGTGGCACTTTCGATCCCGCTGGTGCTCGCCGCGACGTTTGTTTGTATGAATATGTTTAACGTCGGCCTGCACAAGATTTCACTTGGTGCGCTGATTCTCGCGCTAGGGCTGTTAGTTGACGACGCCATCATCGCGGTGGAAATGATGGCCATCAAGATGGAACAAGGCTGGGACCGCATGAAAGCGGCGAGTTTTGCCTACACCTCGACTGCCTTTCCGATGTTGTCCGGTACCTTGGTGACCGCAGCAGGCTTCTTGCCCATTGCGACCGCAAAATCCAGCACGGGTGAATACACCATCGCAATTTTTCAGGTGACGACCGTGGCGCTGATTCTGTCTTGGTTTGCTGCGGTAATTTTTATTCCGTATCTCGGTTACCACTTTCTGCCCGACTACGTGAATGGCAAGCCAGTCATCACACCGCGCACACGTCGAATCGCGGGCTGGATCAGCATGCTTCCGCTTGTTGGCGAACGCCTCGCAAAACGCCTCGTTCCGGACGGTTCCACACATTCAGCGCACAGTGGCGCAGAGGTTGCAACCTCCATTGATAGCCATCACGACGAGCATGACGCCTATGACACCGCGTTCTACCGCCGCTTCCGACGCGCGGTCGCTTGGTGTGTTGAGAACAAAAAGACCGTGCTTGTGGCAACCGTGACGCTGTTCATCGTGTCGTTGCTTTGTTTCCGTTTTGTGCAGCAACAGTTTTTCCCATCATCGACGCGTGTCGAATTAATCGTTGACGTACGTCTGGCCGAAGGATCCTCAATTGCCGCAACAGATCGGCAGATCAAACTGCTGGAGGCGTTCCTCGACAAACAGCACGACAGCTTCGAGAGTTATTCCTGTTACATCGGCACAGGCGCACCGCGCTTCTATCTCACGTTGGACCAGCAGTTACCCAATCCTGCGTTCGGCCAGTGTGTGATCACCACCAAGAGCCCGGTCACCCGCGAGGCACTAAGACTTAAGCTGATCGATCTGTTTGACAAAGATTTTCCGGAAATTCGCGGGCGGATTTCACGCTTGGAGAATGGCCCGCCGGTAGGCTTCCCGATCCAGTACCGTATCTCTGGCCAAGACACCGAAAAGTTACGTGTCTACGCAACCGAGATCGCCGATATCCTGCGCGTGAATGGCAACCTTTCAAACATTCAGACAGATTGGTTTGAGAAATCGAAGGTCATCAAGCTCGATATCGATCAAGACAAAGCACGCTTGCTCGGTATTTCCTCAGCCGAGTTGGCGGGCTTCCTTAGCGGCTCGCTCAACGGTACACAGGTCACTTTCCTGCGCGAAGGTGATAAACAAATCGAAATTCTGTTACGCAGCCCGTTGACTGAGCGTGCCAAGATTTCGCTGCTCGATAGCCTCTCCATACCGACACATTCGGGCCGCTCGGTGCCGTTAAGCCAGATCGCAAAACTGCGTTATGAGTTTGAAGATCCAGTCATCTGGCGGCGCGACCGTTTGCCGACCATCACCATCAAGGCCGATATCTACGTGCCCTCCCTACAAGCGGCAACGGTGGTGGCACAACTTGAGCCACCAATGGCAAAACTGCGCGAAAAACTCGATCTGGACTACCGACTCGATACCGGCGGCGCCGTGGAAGAAAGCGCAAAAGGCGCCGCGTCAATCGCCGCTGGTATGCCGCTGTTCCTGCTCGTGGTGCTCACCGTGCTGATGTTGCAGCTCAAGAGTTTCCAGCGCGTCATCATTGTCGTCTTGACCGCGCCACTCGGGCTGATCGGTGTCACCTTGTTCTTGATCGTACTAAACAAGCCGTTTGGTTTTGTCGCCATGCTGGGCACCATTGCCCTGTTCGGCATGATCATGCGTAACTCGGTGATTCTGATCGACCAAATCGAGCAAGATATCGCTGCCGGGCACGACCGTTTCCACGCCGTGATCGACGCGACGGTGCGCCGTTTACGCCCGATTGTGTTGACCGCGATGACGGCGGTATTGGCGATGATTCCGCTGGTACGTTCTGCGTTTTTTGGGCCGATGGCGGTAGCGATCATGGGCGGCTTGTTGGTCGCGACGTTGCTGACATTATTCTTCTTGCCGGCGTTGTACGCGACTTGGTTTGGTATCAAGCGGAAACCCGAATTGCCTCGCGCTGCCTAGCCATGAATATTTCATGGGTCGCCCGCCGGGTCCAAGGAGGTTGCCTCTAAATCACTCGCCCGTTCACCCACTCACCCGCTTTCGAACGCGCCCCCATGAAATGTTCAGGCTAGTAATCAAGTACGTAATGCACGACACGCGAGGCAGTGTTGCGGCTTCGGTGAACCGGTGCCCCCGCGCCAATACTTGGATGTTCAATACGACCGGCGGCAATCACCGGCAGGACGTAGGCCTTCACTCGCGTCGCACCATTGCAAGCCGAGTCGATTTTCAGCGGGGATGTACTTCCGCCGCCGCGCCTAGCGGTCGGCTCTGCGGAAGGCGTGCTCTGTATTCGACACGAAGGCAGGATGGTCGCGGATACGCCGACCTTAGCAGGCTGGGCCGCGCCGCCAGCGGAGGTGATTGCTGTCAACATAGTGCCCAGCCCGACAGCAATACAACGCATTGGAATTGACCACCCGAATAGCGCGAACCCCACATCACCCGGCTTCCCCCGCAGAAAGATAGACATAAGCGCCGACCATTGAGCCCCGGTCAAACGGGGCGATGTACTGATATCGGCAAAACTTGCCTATTTCTGAATTGACAGCAAAAACCGTTGAAAACGTGCGAAATCGGCAGAAAGCTTTGGCGGAGTGCCTCATCGGATAGGGTGAAGGCGTGCTTGAGGTACAGCAGCGAGCACATCAGCCGGATGGGCAGTCGGGGACAGGGGGATTGATTGAGGGTTTCAGCTTCGGTTCAGCTTGCAGCGATGCGCCACTGCGAGCGCCGTTTTCAGCAACGAAGCACCCGCCAGCGAACAATCGAAAAGCGTTAACCTCACGGTCACCGCGCAGCCGCCCACGATTTCAATAGGGTTTCTATCTAGTCCTATTGTGTCGGGTGCTACATCGAAGCTGACGATTACCATTAACAATCCGGGCGCGATATCAACGACCGTGATCGGCTTGACGAATCTGCTGTGTTAGATAGCGAACTGTACGCAGCCCGCCATACGACTAAGATTCGCAAGGGATTCACTTAGATCATCGTTCCGAAGCGCGAATCTTAGCCGACTACGGCTTCCGCCGCCCGATCATGATCCAACCGACCATACGCATCGGTATTGATTAAAAAAGCATTTGATAATCAACGTTTTACAAATGTTTACATCGATTGTGATGTATATCAAACATGATCCGCCCTGCCCCTGCTATTGTTCCCACATCAATAAATATAGATAATTCACCTACTTAATGATTGGGAAATTCTCTTATTCCTTCTAAGTCAATCTCTAAGTCAATCGCCACCGCCCACCACTACCACGCACCGCCAAACCCAACGGATGTCACACCCAACCCATCATGACGTTGCCGCTCACACATGACAAGTTAAGCCCGCGCGAACGCTACATTGTTCCTCGCGTCGCCGCGCTTGCGCTAGGCGCAGTGATTCCGGCACTCACGGTCGCCGATACCGCAGATACAAATGTCGCAATTGTGGCCAATGTAGTCGCGAACTGTATCTCGACCTCGACGCCCATTGCGTTTGGAAACTACAACCCGTTTGATCCGCAGCCCTTGATGGCGGTAGGTACATTGACACTCATCTGCACGCAAGAAGCGACGCCGAGTGTCGCCATCGGTTTAGGGGCAAATCCAAGCGGCGGTGTTCGGCGTATGACCGCATCAGGCGGCGGCGTGTTGCCCTACAGCATCTTGACACCAACGTCGCCTGGTCCTGATGCCACTTGTACGGGGGCCACCACCGACTACCCGACGGTTGCACCGGGCTTTACGCTCACGCCGGCACCAAGTTTTGCCCCAAGAACATTTACCGTGTGCGGAAAAATTGCCAGCGGCATCAGCGCACCGATCGGAAGCTACGCTGACACGGTACTGGCAACCATCAGTTTTTGAGTTCCACCCTTAAGATCAACACCCGGATCCACCCCCAAACTTAACCATCCACAACGAGTAAAAACAGATGTATGCACTAAACCAATCGAGCAACCGCTCCGTTGGCAACACCGAAGTCCCAAACTAGGAGACACAAATGATCAAACTACTCAAAAACAAAGTCGTACTTTCTGCCGCTGCTGCCGTATGTGTCATCACGGCAAGTCAAAGCGCACAGGCTCAAACCACGTTGGGCGTTTCCGCCACCATCGGTTCGACCTGTATCGTCACCACGGCCAACATGGCCTTTGGTGTCTATGACCCAACGTCGGCGACCGACCTAAATGCATCAACGCCAGGTCAGGTTCAGTTGGCTTGTACCACCGGTGCGGTGCCTAAGGTCGACATTAGCAACGGCTCGAACTTTTCCGTCACGCGTCGTATGTCGTCCGGTGCGAATTTCTTGGGCTACAGCGTGTTCCAGCCAACGAGCAATGCCGCAGGTGCAGCCTGTCCCGCAGTAGGCGCGGGCACCGCTTGGGCTTCAGGCACGCCGTTCATCTTGACGGCTGCACCAAACACCTCGGCGCGTGCCTATAACGTGTGCGGCCGCATCACGGCGGGTCAATCGTCTGCTGTTGGTAGCTACTCTGACACGCTGACCGCGACGATCACGTTCTAAGTTTGTCGCGCTGTCTGCGATCATGTCAGACCGCAGTCTTGGCCCGCAAGGGCTGAAAATACCGCCCGGTTTGCGAGCCATCCGAACCGGGCGTTTATTTTTGGGTCTTATGGGATTCGAGTGAGACAGCAGAAGTCTATACATTCATTCAACGCATGATTTGCCGCTTTGTCATTGCGGCAACCCTATTTCCCTTATTGTTTCCCTTATTGTTTCCCTTATTGTTTCCCTTGTTAACGGCTGCCAACACAAAATCCGCATGATCACGATCCTGAAACGTAGTGTTTTTTGGTGCGCCGTATTTTTGGCGGTTCTTCCGTTGACCACGTCGGCCGGTTCATTCCAGGTGAGTCCAGTCCGCGTGCAATTGACGCCGTCGTCGCCGACGGCCGCGATCAACGTGCGAAATGAATCGCCAACCGATGGCGTGTTGCTTCAACTCCGTGCCATGGATTGGAAGCAGGAGGCGGGCGAGGATGTGTACACCGCGAGTGTAGATTTGATCGCCACACCACCCATTTTCACCATTCCGCCTGGCGGTACGCAGACAGTCCGCGTCGGTTTACGCAAGACGGTGCAAACGGGTATTCAGCAGACGTTTAGGCTCTACTTAACCGAAGTACCACCCGCGCCGAAGGAAAGCTTCCAAGGATTGCAGGTCGCACTCAATATCGGTATCCCGATCTTCGTCGCACCAAAGTCGTTAACGGGTACGCCCCCGGTCTGGCGTGCGGCCCTAACGTCTGACGGCAAACTTGCGTTGAGTGCGACCAACGCCTCAAATAGTCACGTTCAAATACTAGACGTCCAAATCTATGATGAGAACGACAGTATCACCGTGGCGGCTCTCACGGAACCGCGGTATATCCTCGCCAACCAAACCACGCGCTGGCAACTCGCGCTCAAGCGCAATCCGGTTGGCATGCTTCGTCTGGCGATCAGTACCGACGGCGGTAACATCGAGGCCAAGGTCAATCTGACGGCGGCCCCGTAACAAAGTCGCGCCCAGGATTACGCTCGTCGTCTCTTCTCGTGTGCCTCGCCTCATCATGCATAGCCATCGCGCCATGCTTTTTTTCGCCGGCTGTATGTGCGGTGCATTGAGTACAACCGGATACGCAGAAGTCGTCGCGCCCACGCCCGCGACCTCAACCGCATCGCTCACGTCAAATCGTGTGGTGCCGCCCTTCCCGACTTACGTTGGCATTCGCATCAATGGTGACGTCGCGACCGAGAGCACCCTCGTGCTTCGCGGCGGCAGCGCGGGTGAATTATTCTATTTAGCGCAGAAGGAAGTAACGACGTTTCGGTTTGCCCTTCCTAAGACCTTAATGCCCACTGAGTTTGACGACCAATCATTCTTTCTGCTGAACAATATCGACGGCTTCACACTGCGCTTCGACGAGATGTCGCAAGTCTTGTGGATCGAAGCCGCGGCAACGATGTTTCAACCAGCGACCGTCGCGCTGGTACCGACGCGAAAACAACCGATCCCGTCCGCCAGTGTCGGCAGTTTTCTATCATATGACCTCTATACACAGCGTAGCGCCAGCGGCGCACACACTAGAGCGAGCGGCGGGCAATTTGAATGGGGTGTGTTTACGCCCGTTGGCGTCTTCAGCAACACGTTTTTCACCAACCATACCGAGACCTCACGACAAACAAGCCGCCTCGATTCATTGTTCACCATTGATATGCCAGACGCACTCGCGAGCATCCGAATCGGCGACACCGTGACACAAAACGCTTCGTGGGGAACGCCAGCACTCTTTGGCGGCATCCAATACACCACCAACTTTGGCACGCAGCCCGGCTTCGTCACCTACCCGCTCAATTCACTGTCGGGGCAAACCGCGCTCCCCTCTGTTGTCGACGTTTACGTCAACAATGTTCTGACCGCAACGCAGCGGGTGCCGCAAGGACCGTTCACGCTCAACGATCTTCCCAACATCAACGGCCGTGGCGAAATTCGTTTGATCGTACGTGACTTTCTAGGTCGGGAGCAAGCGATTGTCCAGTCTCTCTATGGCAGCACACAGTTGCTTCGCGCGGGGCTCAATGATTTTTCGCTGCAAGCAGGCACACTGCGCGAAAACTACGGCATCACCAGCAACGACTATGGTCGAGGCTTTGCCTCAGGCGTCTGGCGGCGCGGCATCACTGCTGGCTTTACGACGGAGTCGGGATTCGAAATCGCACGCGGGCGTCGGTTAGTGGGTGCTGGCGCAAGCTGGCTCGTAGGTACCTTCGGTGAGGTTACGGCGTCGGCGGCGCATAGCCAACAAGAAGCGACCACCATCGTGGCCGAGGCAAGTAATAGTTCGGCGGCACCACGCTCATCATCGCCGCCGGTCGCCGCACGTAGCGGACGCTTGCTCGCGGCGCGTTGGGACTGGCGTTCGTCTCAAGTGACCATCGGTAGCCAATTCAAAATCACGACATCTGGATTTCGTTCGATTGGGAACGGCCTTGATCTCGAACGGCCCCGCCGAGAAATAAGCCTATTCGGTAGTGTCAGCACCGATTGGGGCTCGGTCGCATTGGGGCTAACGCAGATCGCCCGGACTAACCAAGCCGAAACCAAACTTGGTCAAATTTCGTGGTCCAAGGGGTTGGGCAAATGGGGGCAGCTATCGCTAAATGGTTTCTCTTCGCTCAGTGGGTCAACAAACCACTCGGTGTCAATTGGATACTTTTTGCCGCTCGGTGTCACCTCTAGCACAGGGGTATCCGCCACGCGAGCCACCTCGAGTGGCTACTCACGCGTGAGCAGCAATGTCACGCTACAACGCAACCTGCCACCAGGTGATGGTTACGGTTATCGACTACTCGCCACCGACCGCAGCGACTTAATTGCAGGACTTACCGCGCAAAACAGGGTGGGCGTTTATCAGTTAGACGTTTCAACAATCAATGACACGACCACGACGAGGCTCGGCGCCTCGGGGTCACTCGTCTACCTCGGTGAAGAATTGGTGGCTGGGCGGCGCGCAGAATCCGCATTTGCACTGGTGTCCGTACCCGGTTTTGCCAACGTGCGCGTCTCACTCAACAATCAAGAAGTGGGTCAGACAAACGCACGCGGTAACATTTTTGTGCCACGACTTCGCCCGTATGAATCTAACCAAATCAGCATCGACCAGCAGGATTTACCGATGAGCGCCGAGGTATCGGCGTTAAAAATAGACGCAACACCGTTTCTGCGGAGTGGCCTCGTCGTGCGCTTCGCCGTCCGCGAATCGCTAAGTGGTATTGCCCAGTTTGTTGATGAATTAGGCGTACCAATTCCGACCGGCTCCACACTCAGCATCAACGGGTCTTCGGAACGGGTACCTATCGCGGAACGCGGCGAAGCATATCTCACGGGGCTAGCGGCGCAGAACCAAATTCGTATTACGTTTGGTGGCAAAAGCTGTAGTATCACGATCAACTACCAGCGCACTGATGACCCACAACCCATGCTGGGTGTTTTCAAATGTAGGCTAGAAAAATGATCCGCTATTTCACTAAAGCCGCTTTTTTCGTCGCCTCAACATTCGCAAGCGCGGCCTTCAGCGCGAGTTGCACCGTCTCTGCGCCAACGCTTAACTTCGGCAGCTATGACCCCCTTAGCTTTACCGCAAACGACTCCTCGACCAATATCGTCGTCACCTGTTCACGCACCGTTACAACCGGCACGGAAAACGTCAGTTACTCGCTGAGTCTGTCAGCAGGTACCGGCACCTTTTCAGCGCGTACCATGCTAAGGGGTGCCACTCCGCTGATCTATAACCTCTATACCACCGCGCTCCGCGACGCTGCCAGCGTTTGGGGGGATGGGACTGGTGGCTCCATCACGCTGAGTGCGAGCCTTCGTCCACTTAATGCATCTTTCAGCACCAGAACCGCAAACCATGCGCTCTACGGACGTATTGCGCCACGACAAGACGTGCCGGTCGGCGCTTATGCGGCAAGCGTCGTGTTGACCATCAACTACTAGCCTGAGTATTTCATAGGAGTGCCCACAGCTTAGCGGCATGTTGCCTCTGGGCGATTGGTAAACCAATCGAGGGGAATTTTCGGCGGCTGTCTTCGCGGGAGAGTCGGTATATCTGGCGGCAAACCCTAGCCCCCTCTTGTCATTCCAACACCCGCTTGTCACTCCGACGCAAGCCCATCGGGCGACCTATGAAACATTCAGGTTAGCCGATGCCCCGAGGTTAGAATGCGGCTATGCGCCACCGCACCCGTACCTTACTTGTACTGTTTATCGCGATAATCGGCGGCGTCGGCTCGCTGGTTCACGCGCAGACTGCCCCAACAGACGAATCGAACACCACCAAGCGACCCAAAATTGCGTTGGTTCTATCGGGTGGTGGTGCGCGTGGTGCGGCGCATGTTGGCGTCATCAAGTTGCTCGAGGAGCTTCGCATCCCGATCGACGTCATCGCTGGAACCAGTATGGGTGCGCTCGTTGGCGCGGCGTATGCCTCTGGCACGCCGATCAGTGAGCTTGAAACACGGTTTAAGACGACCAATTGGAACGACGTATTCAATGATGCGAGCCCGCGTCAAGACCGTAGCTTTTTGCGAAAAGAGGAAGACCAAGTCCGCCTCCTAAAACTTGAAATGGGCGTGAAGGACTACAGCGTCCGCCTGCCCGCCGGCGCGATTTCAGGTCAAAAGCTCGATGGCTTGTTCTCGCAGGTCACGCGCTACGCGCCAGGGTTTATCGACTTCGATCAGTTGCCCATTCCCTTCCGCGCCGTTGGCACCGACGCCGAAAGTGGCAAGATGTTTGTGTTCAATGAAGGCCGACTCGCCGATGCCATGCGTGCGTCAATGTCCGTGCCAGGCGCAGTCGCGCCATTCGAGATCAATAGCCGCATCTTTCTCGATGGTGGCCTCACCCGCAATTTGCCAGTGGATGTCGCACGCCTGCTGGGGGCCGACATCGTCATCGCGGTCAATATCGGCGCCGGCTTGTTAAAACGCGATGAGTTGCAGTCGGTGCTGGGTGTATCACTACAAATGATCAACATCTTGACCGAGCAAAACGTCCGCACCTCCATCGAGTCACTCAAGTCTACCGACATCCTTATCGCACCCACGCTCGACAATATCGGCTCGACCGACTTCAATCGCGCCGCAGAGATTATCAACATTGGTGAGGCGGCCGCGCGCGCAAGTACGTCGCAACTGTCACGACTGAGTATCCCCGAAGTCGCCTACACGAAGTATCGTGCCGACCTGCTCGCACTTCGTGGTCGCCCGGTCATTGAGGGCGAGCGGATTGCCAAGATTGAAGTGACTGGCTTGGAGCGTGCCAATGCGGAGGAACTCAGGCGCACCCTCGACATCAAGCCAGGCGATCCGGTCGATTTCAAAAAGCTAGACTCGGGGATCAGCCGCGTCTTTGGCATGGGCTATTTCGAGCGTGTGAACTATTCACTGCTCAATGACAGCGATCTCCAAGTATTGCGTGTGAACGCACGAGAAAAACAATGGGGGCCTAACTATTTACGGGTCGGTCTTTCGATGGCGGCCGATACCGTCGGTGAGGGGCGATTTAACCTGCTCATCCGCTCACAACAGACCCAATTCAACGAAGCAGGCGCTGAGTGGCGCAACGACATCCAGATCGGTCGTGACCGTCGGCTCGCCTCGCGCTTTTTTCAACCATTTGGTATCGGCAGTTTTGTGAGTGTGTCACCCGGCATAGAACTGACACGGCGACCAATTGATGTGTTCTTCGCGAGCAAACGCGTTGCACAATACGCCGTCAGTACGTCTGCGTATAGCTTAGATTTCGGCGCAGATATCAACCGCAATTCAATCGCGCGCGTTGGCTTCGTGGGCGGCAATAACAACGCCAGTTTGGCGATCGGCCCTGATGTGTTTCCCAATCTGAAGACCAAGCAAGCGGGCTTTCGCATCCGCGGGCTTTACGACAATCTCGATGATCCGAACTTTACGCGAGAAGGTCGTACCTTTAGCATTGATTACCTGGCGAGTATGTCTGGACTGGGTGCATCAAGCAATTACCGTCGGCTCGAGTTGAACTACGGCGATCAGATTTCATTTGGCCGACATACCATCAGTGCAGCGTACCGCTACGGTCGCTCTTTCGGCAACGCATTACCGGTGTTTGACCAATTTTCACTCGGTGGCTTCTTGCAGCTTTCAGGCTATCGTCCAGGCGAATTACTCGGCAATCGCGTGACATTTGCACGGCTGAGTTATTACCAGCGCCTACCACTCACGCAAAGCGTGGTAGGTAGCCGCGTGTTTGCAGGTTTTTCGGTTGAACAAGGAAAAATCAACGACACATTTCAGTTAGACACTACACCAAAGTCGCGCTCGTCTGCTGGCGTTTACCTCGGCGCGGACACTGCCTTTGGGCCGCTATACATGGGGTATGGCCGTTCGCGCGAACGCGGATCGATCTTCTACTTTTTCTTGGGTCAACCGTAGTCTGAACATTTGATGGGGAACACGTTCGAAGACCGATGCGAAGGCGAGCGATTTTTTGCCTGACCGAGCACAGCATCGCCGATCCATGTTTGCCAAATGCAACATCGTCCGGAGCGGCGCGGCCGATGATGACACACGACGCCCAAGTGACCGATGCGAGCGGATGTCAAATCAAGACATGGTTTCGTGTTGAGCCCGATTCGCCACGCACAAATGAGTTCCGGGTACTTCCGGCATGCAATCCATTAGGCAATCTTGTATTGCCATGAGGGTGTTATTTCCGCCGGAATAGCGACATTTAAGGGTGTTTACCCACTTTTTTCGTGCGCTTCTGAGGGCGATGGCCTACAATCGCCCAACTTTCCGGGACTGCTACCGTGCTAAACGTATTCATCCTTAACAATCGTCGTCTGAATCAATTGCAGGTTGATTCCATTGACGACCTCAAAAATTCCGATCCCATCTGGATCGATCTCGACTCGCCGACCGAGACTGAGCGCGAGTGGATTCGCACGCTTTATCAACTCGAACTCCCGACCACCGAGGACATGGCCGACCTTGAGGCGTCTGCGCGGTTTTTTGAAGGCGATGCTGGCGAGCTAAACCTGCGCTCGGATTTTCTGCTTGAAGTTGATGACGATTCCCGCAACGTATCGGTTGCGTTTATCCTCAAGGGCAATACGCTGTTTAGCTTGCACATGGAAGACCTGCCGGTGTTCCGGTTGGTGCGGATGCGTGCCCGAACCCGCCCCGGCTATATCGAGGATGCACGCGAAGTGCTCCTGGACCTGTATGCGACGGATGCCGAGTATTCTGCCGACGCGCTCGAAAGCGTATATGCAGAACTTGAAAAAATTTCGCAATCAGTGTTGACCGAAAAAATGACCGACGCTGAGGCAGGTAAGGTGCTCGCACGGATCGCAAATGAAGAAGATTTGAATGGTCGTATTCGACGCAACGTGATGGATACACGTCGTGCGGTATCGTTCCTGATGCGACAAAAGCTTCTCGACGGCGATCAAGTTGAAGAAGCGCGCCAAATCCTGCGCGACATCGATTCGCTCGATGGGCATACCGCATTCTTGTTCGACAAAATCAACTTCTTGATGGATGCGACGGTCGGCTTCATCAATATCAACCAAAACAAGATTATCAAGATCTTTTCGGTGGCGTCTGTCGCCCTGCTGCCACCCACCCTAATCGCCTCGATCTACGGCATGAACTTCAAGGGCTGGTTCCCCGAGCTCAACTGGGAATACGGCTACCCGTTCGCCATCGCCTTGATGGTGGTCTCGGTGTTGGTGCCGTTTGCCTACTTCAAGCGTAAGGGCTGGCTGGATTAAGCCCAGCAAATCCGGTCCTCGCCCGGCGCGGGCCGGTCAACTTGGGTCCCCGCCGATAGGTGCCTCTAGGTGTTTAAATTGAGGAAATACTCTCGATAGTACTTGAGCTCTTCGATCGACTCATAGATGTCTGCGAGTGCCTCGTGTTTGCCGTGTTTTGTCAGACCCGACATGATGGTTGGCTTCCAGCGTTTGGCGAGTTCTTTGAGTGTGGAGACATCGAGATTGCGGTAATGGAAATATGCTTCCAACTGCGGCATCCACTTCGCCATAAAGCGGCGATCCTGACAGATAGAGTTACCGCACATCGGTGAGGTGCTGGCCGGCACAAATTCACGCAAAAAATCAATCATCTGCCGTTCAACAATGGCCTCACTCAAGCTCGATGCCTTGACCTTATCAATCAGGCCCGATTTGCGGTGCGTCGATTTGTTCCACGCATCCATCGCATCCAACACAGAGTCGGGCTGATGTAGCACTAGCACGGGCGCCTCAGCGACCGTATTGAGTTGGGCATCGGTGACCACCATCGCGATCTCGATGATGCAATCTGACTCCGGTTTGAGTCCGGTCATCTCCATATCGAGCCAGATAAGATTGTTTTGGTCTTGTGCCATGGGAACGTAAAATAATGGGATTGACGTGAAGTTTCTCACGAACCGGCGCATCCCCGGTCGGGCGTCGCACGAATTTGCACTTTCTTACTGGTCTGCCCCAATGACGTCTTCTGCCTTTACTGCCATTTTTTTGGGTTTCACTGCGCTAAGCTTCGCCTTTAGCCTATGGCTCAGTGTTCGCCACATGCGCCATGTGAACGTCAACCGTACTGCCGTACCCGTTGAATTCGCCGACGTGATTCCGTTGGACGCCCACCAGCGCGCTGCCGCCTATACCCTCGACAAACAAGGCCTTGGCCTAGCTGAGGAGGTCTTCAATACCGGTCTATTGTTGTGGCTCACAATTGGTGGTGGCTTGGCTTGGTTGTTTGCCGAGACTAATCTCCTCTTCGCGAGCGACTATGCAAATGGCTTGGCCTTCGTGGCGGCGCTTGCGGTGGTGAGCGGCGCACTCGGATTGCCCTTCGATCTTTATCGCACCTTTGGCGTTGAAGCCAGACACGGCTTTAACAAAACAACCGTTCGCACCTACATCACGGATGCGCTCAAAGGCTGGGCGATTATGGCGGCCATTGGCACCCCCTTACTGCTGGCGACCTTTTGGTTGATGGCCAAAATGGGGACGCTTTGGTGGCTCTACGTCTGGCTGGTCTGGACGGGATTTTCACTGCTCATGATCACGGTTTACCCGACATTCATCGCGCCACTTTTTAATCAATTCAAGCCGCTCGACGATGACAACCTTAGGGCGAGAATTGAGGCGTTATTGAATAAATGCGGCTTTCATGCAAAGGGCCTGTTTGTGATGGACGGCTCCAAGCGCTCCTCCCACGGCAACGCCTACTTTACCGGGCTTGGGCGTTCCAAAAAAATCGTGTTCTTCGATACCCTGATGGCGCGACTATCCGTTGAAGAAATCGAAGCCGTGCTGGCACATGAGTTGGGGCACTTCAAACGCCGCCATATCGTCAAACGCTTGGCGGCGATGTTCGCAAGTTCGTTTGTGATGTTGGCACTGATGGGCTGGGTGATCGACAAGCCGTGGTTCTATGAAGGACTTGGCATGCCAATGGCAATGACAACGGCAATGACAACGGCGATGGCCTCCGGCGTGGCTCCGGTGGCGGTATCACTGGTGCTATTCTTTACCGTTCTGCCGGTGTTCACGTTCTGGATGACACCATTGTCGAGCCTCGTGTCGCGTAAACACGAGTTTGAAGCAGACGCATATGCCGCTGAGCAAACCGATTCCCGCGATCTCATCTCGGCACTGGTGAAGCTTTATCGGGATAATGCCTCTACCCTGACTCCCGACCCGCTGCATTCGGCTGTGTATGATTCTCACCCACCGGCATCGATTCGGATCGCTCACCTAAAATCACTGGCAACATCATCATGACACTGGCCGATATGCACTGCGCTGCGGGTGGACAAGCCACCGCCTTAGACGACCAGACAATCGAGCTTCAATTGAAAACACTCGCAGGCTGGGCTCGCGTCGGCAATGAGATTCGTAAAACATATCCGTTCAAGAACTACTACGAAACGATGGCATTTGTGAATGCCAGTGCTTGGGTGTCGCACGAACAAGACCACCACCCCGACATGAGTGTCCATTACAACCGCTGTGTTGTCGCCTATTCCACCCATGATGCGGGCGGTATCACACTTAACGACTTTATCTGCGCGGCAAAACTTGAGAAGTTGATTCATCCATGAATGCTCTGGTCACTGGAGATTTCGGTCGCGAATATCTGGTGATGTTGCCAGACCGTACCGAATGCGTCGCCTCCCGAAAAGGCAAGAAACAAGACGTGACCTGTGGCGATGAAGTCATCGTGTCGATGACCGGGTCGAAGGCCGCGCGCATCGACGAGGTGCTGCCACGCCGAAATGTGCTGTTTCGCAAAGACTCTTGGCGCGAGAAAACACTCGCAGCAAACTTGGATCAAGCCATCATCATCGTCGCGCCGCGCCCCACCTTCTCGCCGACATTCTTGAATCTCTGCTTGGTGGCTTGCGATGCGGCGGGTATCCCCGCGACGATCATGCTCAATAAAAAGGATCTGCCCGAATTCGAAGCCGCACGCGAATCGATCCGCTACCTCGAGCGAATTGGGTATCAAATACTGCCGATTTCAGCCAAATTCGACATCGAACCGCTCCGGCCCATCCTCGCCAACAAAAAGACGCTGCTCGTCGGTGAATCCGGCATGGGTAAATCGCGCACCGTGAATAACCTCGTGATGCGTGAGGTCGCCAAGGAAAGCGAGTTCTCGGAGGCACTCGATTCGGGTAAACACACCACAACCTATACCCGTCTCTACTGGCTCGACAAAGACACGGCCATTATTGATTCGCCCGGCATGCAGTCATTTGGGCTGTTTCATCTCGAAGATGACGATATCGCTTATGCGATGCCGGAGTTCCGAACCTATTTCGGCGATTGCAAATTCAACGACTGTGCGCACATGGACGAGCCGAACTGCGCCATCATCACGGCCACGGAAGCAGGAAAAATCGAACCCCAGCGCCTGACGTTTTATCAAGCGCTGGTGGAACAGCAACGCGAATTGCGCGAGTCGCATCCCGAGTGGAAGCGCTAGCCTGAATATTTCATAGGTCGCCCGCGGCGTTTACCGTCTTGGCAAAAACTTGCGGCGAGTAATCATCATTTGAGTATCACCGTTCCGCGGCTGACTCCTGCCTTATCGTGTCGAACCGTAATCGCCACTTTCTCGCCGACTTTAGCCGCCACCACCCATTCGGTGACCGCACGGTCTGCGGTGGGGCAGGGATCGGTCCAGAAGCTCATGAGCGTTGGTTTGTAGGCGCGTCCCTCAAGCTCGCCCATGTTGTCACGCACATCCCCACTCACCAGCGCTGCCCCAGTCGGCAAGGTAATTTCTGCGATCACGCCACGCGATTGTCCGCGCGACTTGGCGCGCTTGGAAACGTAACTCGGCAGGTAGCCCGTGTTCTGCACAACCAGCGTCAGGCGGAAAGTACCCTCGGCAACCCGTTCGGACTTCAGGTCGTAAATCTCGATTTTTGGCGAGATCAGCGCTTGATGGATCAACAGATCGGGAAACTTCGCCACTTCCTTTTCGAGCAGGTGTGGCGGAGGATTACGAAACGCAAGAAGCTTATTCCAGCCGCCAATTTCGACTGGCCCTAACTGTGGATGATCAAACTTGTACCAATCCACGTAGCCCTGCCCGCTGAGTTCGCGATCTGCCCACGCCAGCATCTTCACGTCATCTTCAACAGGGTGTGAACGGAACCAGTCGATGTACTTGTAGTTAGTAATGCCCGCTTCACGCATCGGACACCAAATTTCGACTGTCCATTCGTACAACCCGAGGTGGTCATAAATCCAATTAAACGTGCCGGTGATCACCTCTTTGGGGTGGTAGCGAAACTCGTGATAGGTGCTGATCGCGGGATAGCCCGTAATCGCGGTGCCTTTTTCACCTTGCCGCTTGTACTCCCACAAATCTTCGGCAGGCATATCATCATCGGGGGTTGTACCGGAAGGCCGCAACAGCACTCCGCTCCATGTGTGAAACGTCGTTCCGCCCGTAATATTGGTGTGGTCACAGATGAACTGCACCACGGCGCGTACTTCCGGCTCGGAGGTCGGATAAGGGCCCGCACCGAGTTGTTCAAACTCTTGGCGCCAGCCGGCCGGGAAGTTGCGGTTAAGGTCGAGGCCCGCCTTGTCCTTGTTGACCTTCACCGTATAGCCGTCATAGTCGCGCAGACTGCCCTCTGGCAGCATTCGGTAATACTGACCACCGTACTCTGTCGGTTCGCGCGCGATCATCAAGCGTGGATTATCGGGATGGCACTTCCAATTGCCGTTCGCATCAGGAATACGCATCGACAGGATACGTCCATCGCCATCGATATCTTCGATGTCTAATCCATCAACGGGCTCCTCGTCGAAGGGATATGGGCGCGTTGATGAGCGAACAATTTTCGGTGAGTCTCGCATCGCCCATTCCGCGCCATCTGGATTCATGCGCGGACAAATGTAGTAGGCCCGAGTATCGAGGCAGCGGGTAATGTCGTCGCGCTTGCCGTACTGCGTGACCAGTGTGTTGATGAAATACAACGAGGCGGTGGTTGCCGCCAACTCACTGGCGTGAATGTTGCCGTCAATCCAGTAGGCGGGTTTGTCCGCAGCCGCGCCAGTTTTGATGTTGGTGGCCGTCAACACCCAAATATCGCGCCCTTCAAAACTCTTGCCGATGGACTCAATAGAGAGAATTTCCGGGTAGGTTGCGGCGTACCACTGCAAGATTTCAGAAAACTCCGCAAAGCGATAAAATCGGTCAAACCTAACATCCATCAGTCATACTCCAGCTCGTCGGCTCATTAGGGGTCATCGTTAAAAAGTGCAAAAATCGCGCCTGATGACAGCATTTTGACACCCGACCGCTCCAATATCTGAACTTTTTCGGTTTTTTGTACCCATACTTCAATATGAAGCGTCTTTTCCACTGTCTCCACTTTCATTTGCAGGGCAAGCGGCTCATCGCCGCATTGACCATATTGCTGCTCAGCGTAAGCCAGCTCGCTGTGGCCATGCACGCCTGCTCGCCAATGAAAATTTCTTCATCCGCCGCATTGATGACACATCATGCAATGGAAAGCGGACGCGATTGTGATTGCCCGTCTGAGAACGCCAGCAGCATCGGCGGTGACGCGGCACTTTGCAAACAGCACTGCGAAAGCGGCCATCAAAACCTCGCCAAGCCGTTTGCAGCGGATCAGATTAGCTTTGTCGCCGTCTTTTCCGTCCCAAGTGTTACCCACGTCGAGATCCACCGCGCCCGGGCACTGCGCCCTGCCGATCGCGTCGCCACGAGTCCGCCGTTCCTGAGAAACGCGACCCTGCGCATTTGATGTCGCGCTGACATCGCTGCCCGGTTGTGTCCCCTCATTGCCAGTTACGATTGGCATGAGGCTCCCATTGATTACTCAGGAACTGCCATGCCTTATCGTTTAATTTCGTCTCCATTGGCGAAGAAGTGCGCGTTATCGGTCACTCTTTCACTTATTGGCGTCCCCCTTCTTGCCTCATCGTTGTCGGCAAATGCCAAACCCATCGCCTTCGCCGAGGCTGTGACGATCATGCACGAGCGGGATGCCACCATGGTCTCCACCGAGGTGTACTACGCGCCGAAGGTTTGGTGGTCGCTCGGCATTGCTGACGTAAAAATGACCTCCGACAATAAGCAGCACGAGATGGATGCGAAATCCGCGCAGTTCAATTTCTTGCTGAAGCGTTGGAACATGCCAAACGCACAGGCCAACATCTTTGCCTCGGCGGGATTGGGATGGGCGGATTCAGTCAAGCAGGGTGTGATGGGGGTGATGCACCCAGGACACAGCGTTTCACAGACCGCACGGTACAGTGAATCGGCGCGCCGCTTTGTGTTACAGGGCGACTACGAAACACGGCAGTTTTATTCCAGTCTCAAGTTTGATGTACAACAGACGCCACTGTTCTACGATCGTATCGATACCGGCCAGATTGGATTTTCGCCGGTCGCACACGACTATGACGACTTGGCGGTGTGGTTTGTGGCTCAGGTCAAAAAGTACCGCGGTATGACGGACAAGACCGAAGGCGGTGCCTTTGTGCGCCTGTTTAAGAAAAATGTCTGGGTGGAAATCGGCGTGACTGAGCGCCGCAAGCTGCAGACGATGTTGATGGTTAACTACTAAATCCCTATTACGAATTTCAATCTACGACTAAAGGAAAATCACATGAAAAACTTCTACACATTGCTCGCATCAGTTGCTCTCGCCACGGCATTTTCAGCACCGGCATTCGCTAAACCGAAAACGATTCAAATTGGGCTTGACGGCTTGGTCTGCGCGTTTTGCGCCCAAGGCGTCGAGAAAAAAATGAAATCCCAAGCCGCGACTGACAAGGTGTTTGTCAGCCTCGAGAAAAAAGTGGCAGTGGTCGCACTCAAGGACGGCCAGGACATCCCCGACGCAACCATCAAAGCCGAAATTACCGACGCGGGTTACGTGGTGAAGTCCATCGCCCGTAGCGAAGAGAGCTTTGACGCGCTGACAAAGAAGATCAAAGCGAGCAAGTAATGCCTGCTGACTCTTCGCTCGACCCCGCGTTGAAACACAACGCGGCCGCGTCGTTTCTATCGCTGTTTACCAGCGGCAGCACGTTGATTTGCTGCGCCTTACCGGCGTTACTGGTGTCAATCGGCGCGGGGGCGGCAATGGCGGGATTGGTCACCACGTTCCCACAGATTGTGTGGTTGTCAGAACACAAGGTACCGTTGTTTGCGATTGCGGGCGTCATGCTGCTGGCGGCCGGTGTGATGCAATGGCGGGCAAGATCACTCCCCTGCCCTGCCGACCCCACCCTCGCCGCAGCCTGTACACGAGCGCGCAAATGGTCGGTTGCGATCTATGCGTTTTCGGTGGTGATGTTCGCGACGGGATTCTTCTTCGCGTTTATTGCGCCGACGCTGTTTAGGGAGCTTCTAAAAACCGTCGCGAGCGGGTGAAGTTGGCAGTGAGGAGCGGACACGTACCCAGTGTACGGCGAGCACCGGAGCTGACAGATTCGCCCGCGCAGTAGGTTTTTAGAAGTTCCCTCTAGCTAAAGTCGTTTATTGACGGGTGCTTTCAAGCGAAATTGCTCCAAAGCGCCCGCCGATACTTGACTTTTACCAAATGGTGACGCGCTGCTCAGGTGGCAAATACATCTTGTCGCCCTCTTTCACGCCGAACGCGCTATAGAAACCGGGCTGGTTGCGGACGGTCGCGGTGCCGCGTACTTGTCCCGGTGCATGTGGCCCCGTTTTGAGCTGCAAAATCATTGCGTCGTCACGCATCGCGGTGCGCCACACCTGCGCCCAGCCTAGGAATAATCGTTGGTCACCGGTAAAGCCGTCGATCACTGGCCCAACTTTTCCAGCGAGCGACAACTTGTAGGCCTTGTAGGCAATCGCGAGACCTGCGTTGTCACCGATGTTTTCACCCAGCGAGAGCGCACCGTTGACGTTATAACCCGGCAATGGCGCATAAGCGGAATACTGCGCGATCAATACCTTGGTTTTAGCGCTAAATCGTTCGCGATCTTCGGCTGTCCACCAGTTACGCAGATTGCCCAGCTCGTCGTATTGGCTGCCAGAGTCGTCGAAGCCGTGACCGATCTCGTGTCCAATCACCCCGCCAATCGCGCCGTAGTTCACGGCATCATCCGCAGCGGCATTAAAGAATGGGGGCTGCAGAATGGCGGCTGGAAACGTGATCTCGTTACGCAGCGGGCTGTATGACGCATTAACCGTTTGTGGCGTCATGTTCCACTCGGTGCGATCAACCGGTTTGCCCAAACGCGAAATGTTGCGCTTGTACTCTGCGTCAGCAATGTTCTTCAAGTTGGCGATCAAGTCACCCTTCACGATCTTGATTTCGGAATAATCACGCCACTTATTGGTGTAGCCGATTTTCGGATTCATGGTCGCGAGTTTCTTGCGCGCTTCCAGTTTGGTTGCCGGACTCATCCAATCGAGGTTATCGATACTCTGGCCGTAGGCGAGTTTCAAGTTATCGACCAACTTTTCCATGCGGGCCTTGTTCTCGGGTGGAAAGTGTTTGGCCACGTACAACTTGCCGAGCGCGTCGCCGAGTGAGCCGTCAACCAGACGAACGGCAAGTTTCCAATTCTCTTCATTGGCGGGGACACCGCGCAGCACTGTTCCGGTGAAGGCAAAGCTGTCATTGACAAACGATTTCGACAGAAACGGCGCGTAGCGACTAATCAGGTGCCACTTGAAATACGCCTTCCACGCAGCGAGTGGCGTGTTTTCGGCAAGTTTGGCAAACGCCGTGAGATAACTCGGCTGCGAAACCACCACAGAGCTCACCTTGCCCTCCACACCGGCGGCAGTGAGGTGCATATTCCAATCGTAGCCGGGGGCAAGTTCATACAGCTTGGCGACCTCAATCCGGTTATACGTCTTCACCGGATTACGATTCTCGACCCGCGTCCACTGGCCGCGGGCAATTTCGGTTTCAAGCGCAACCACCGCGCGTGCATTTGCCGCCGCCGCTGCCGCCGCGTCACCGGTGGCGACGAACGTCTTTTCGATGAGCGACAGATACTTGGTGCGTACTTCAACAAGCTTGGCATCGTTTTCGTTGAGGTAGTAGTCACGATCGGGCAGGCCGAGGCCGCTCTGTGAAACCGCAACAACATACTGCGTCGCGTCTTTGCGATCCGGCACCACTCCCAAGCCGACCGGCGCGGTCACCCTCATCTGGTTCATCGACGCAACCATCTCGGCAAGTTTAGATTTATCCTTCATCGCATCGATGCGGGCGAGGTCGGCCTTCAAGGGGCTGGCACCAAGTGTTTCGCGGCGCGCCTCGTCCATAAAGCTATCGTACAGATCGACAATCTTCTGCGCTTCAGAACCTGCCAGTAAATTCCCTTCTTTCTTCTTCTCTTCGATAATCGCGCGCAGGTTGATCACTGACAACTCGCGCAGCTCATCAAAGGCACCCCAGCGTGACTTGTCTGCCGGCAATACGTTGCTCTTCTGCCAAGCACCGTTGGTGTAAGCGTAGAAGTCGTCTTGCGGTCGTACTGAACGATCCATGTTTTTGAGATCGATACCGGACGTTGGTGTGGCACTGACAGCTTTGCCGACTGGCGTTGCAGTCTCTGCGGCGGGTTGCTGAGCCACAGCAACGCTCGCCGTGGCAGCGACGGCGGCCACAGCAGCCGCGACGAGGATGAACGTATTTGCGCGTGTGCGGGAAAATTTTGGTCGATTCAAGGTCGGGTCCTTACAAAATGGTTTGCGCCGGGCTGGGGCCTAGCGCCTGAATAAACTTGGAGCTGCGCCGACGCGGGGACGGCGGTGGCTGAGATAGTTTTCCATATTTACTCGCCGCATCAATAAAAACCTCAACATTGCCGTCAGTCCACGCGAGGGTTGCGCGGGGAACGGGGAAATTCACCATATTTAATTGCCGGATCAATAGAAGTTCCCCAGACACCAAACACGAGCAAATACGGGCAATTTCAAGCCGAAAACGCTGAAACTGCCCGCCGATATTAGGCTTTTTTGATTTTCTTCCACGCCCACGGTCCGATCAACATCGCTGCGGTAATCGCCAGCAGGCTCGCCGACAATGGCTTTTGCAGGAAGATCATCCAATCTCCCTGACTGATCGACAGTGACCGGCGCAACTGCGCCTCCGCAAGTGGGCCCAGGATCATACCGATGATGACGGGTGCCGTCGGGAAATCGTAGCGCCGCATCACAAAGCCAAGAACACCGATGGCATAGAGCAGGAAGATGTCAAACGCCGACTGGCGCATCCCAAAAACACCGAGTGTGGCGAAAATCAAAATGCCGGCGTAAAGCATGGGTTTGGGAATTTTTAGCAGCTTCACCCAAATGCCCACCAGCGGTAGATTGAGTACCAGCAACATGACGTTGCCAATGTACATCGAGGCAATCAACGCCCATACCAAGTCTGCGGAATTTACAAACAATAACGGCCCCGGCTGCAAACCGTATTGCTGAAACGCCGCGAGCAAAATTGCCGCCGTTGCCGAGGTGGGTAGGCCAAGCGCCAGCAGTGTTGTCATAGTGCCGGTTGATGATGCGTTATTTGCCGCCTCCGGTCCCGCGACCCCCTCAATCGCGCCATGACCAAACTCCTCCGGGTGTTTGGATAGCTTCTTTTCGATGGCATAGGACAAGAAGGTTGGAATCTCTGCGCCGCCCGCTGGCATCGTGCCAAACGGGAAGCCTATGGCCGTGCCGCGTAACCATGGTCCCCATGAGCGTTTCCAATCTTCCGCAGTCATCCAAATGGAACCGCGCATTGCGTTCATCGTCTCGACTGTCTTGTAGTCCTTCGACGCGGCCCACAACGTCTCACCGACGGCAAACAGTCCAACGGCAACGGTCACAACTTCAATACCATCGAGTAACTGCGGCACGTCGAAGGCGAAACGTGCCGTGCCCGACTGTGAGTCGATGCCCACCAGCCCAATGGCGAGCCCGATAAACAGTGCCGTTAAGCCGCGCAGCGCTGAACCACCAAGCACCGCTGAGACGGTCGTGAAGGCCAGCACCATCAATGCAAAAAACTCTGGCGGACCAAACTGAATGGCGATATCGACAACCAACGGCGAAACAAAGGTCAACGCGACAACGGTAAGCGTACCCGCGACAAACGAGCCGATGGCAGACGTACCCAACGCTGCCCCTGCTCGACCACGCTTGGCCATTTGGTTGCCTTCCATCGCGGTCACGATGGTGGCGGACTCGCCTGGCGTATTGAGCAAAATCGAGGTGGTCGAGCCACCGTACATGGCACCGTAATAGATGCCGGCGAACATGATGAGCGCACCTGACGGGTCGATCTTAGTCGTGACTGGCAGCAGCAACGCGACCGTGACTGCGGGCCCGATGCCGGGCAAGACACCGACCGCCGTGCCGAGCGTCACACCGACAAAGCACCACAGCAGATTCTGCATGGTGAGCGCGAGGGAGAATCCTTGCGCGAGTGAATTCAGGACATCCATCGTTACCCCTTTGCGTTCAACGCAGCCTGATGTGTTGAACGGCTAATGTTGCATTGGTGACCGCAAAACGACTTAGAACGGCAGGATGCCCGCAGGTAGCCCGAGGCCGAGCCCGTAGGTAAAGAACGCATATGTGATACCGGCAATGATCAGTCCCACGATGCCATTTCGAACATCGGCCCGGCTCCCAAAACCACGTGCCGCCAACACAAACAGCAATGTACCGGCGATAACAAACCCGACCGGCACAATCAACAAGCCATTGAGCACAAGACCGGTGGAAATCCACAGAAACGCAGGCCAATGAGTTGGTGTCTCGGTATGTTCGGCCTCATCGACCCCGCGAAAACCGCCGGTGAGCGCTTCCTTGAGCAGCAGCAGTCCCAAAACGAACAGTCCACCCGAGACAATCGCCGACATCAATCGCGGTCCGACCTTGGCATAACCGCTCGCCTCTGGCAGTTGGTTGGTGCCGTAGGCAAGTGCGGTGCCCAGCAATACGACGGCGATGCTGAGCACCACCTGACCGGAATGTTTTGTTGCCGTGTTTGCCATAGGCGTATTTGTTGGTGTCATCGCCTCTCCCTATGATCCTGTTGGCAGGATGACTCGCGGCGGAGCGTTATCAACGCACGTAAATTGCGACCGCGAGTCCGATACGGCTGTTACTTCTTCAGCGCCAATTTGCCGAGGATGTCGCCGATGCGTTTGTTTTCTTCGTCGATGTACTTCGCAAAGCCATCACCAGACATATAGATGTCAGTCCACTCTTGCTTGGCGAGCGCTTCTTTCCAGCCAGCCGATTTCACTGTCGTCTCAAGCGCTGCCAACAACGCTTTCTTTTGTACGTCGGTGATACCGGGTGCGCCAAACACACCGCGCCAGTTGAACAATTCGACGTCAATACCTTGGTCCTTCAGTGTCGCCACCTCAATGCCTGGAATCTTCTTGTCCGAAGAAATAGCCAGTGCGCGGAATTTACCGGCTTTGATCTGTGCGGCAAATTCGCTATAGCCGGAGATACCTGCCGTGACGTGGTTACCCAGAATCGCGGCTTGCGCTTCACCACCACCGGCATATGGAATGTAGTTAACCTTGGCGGGGTCAACACCGACCGCCTGCGCAATCATGCCCGCCAGAATATGGTCGGTACCACCTGCGCTACCACCACCCCACGATACGGAGCCTGGGTCCGCCTTAAATTTAGCCACCAGCTCCTTCATGGTTTTGATCGGGGATACCGCTGGAACGACGATGACTTCATACTCACCGGTGAGGCGCGCAAGCGGCGTCACCATGCTGAGGTTAACGGCAGATTTGTTCAGAATGACGCCGCCGACCATGACCATACCGCCGACCATGATCGCGTTGCCGTCACCCTTCGCCGTATTGACGAACTGCGCGAGCCCAATGGTGCCACCTGCCCCACCCTTGTTATCGTACTGCACGTTCTTCACCGCACCAGCCTTGGTCATCGCGGCTCCGAGTGTGCGTCCGGTGGTGTCCCATCCACCGCCCGGGTTTGCCGGGATCATGATCTTGACACTATCGAGCGCCGAGGCTGACAGCGCGATGGTGGACGCAAAGCCAACCGCGAGCGCACCGAGCACGCGGGTGATTGAAAAGGGAGCTTCTAAAAACCGTCGCGAGCGGGTGAAGTTGGCAGTGAGGAGCGGACACGTACCCAGTGTACGGCGAGTACCGGAGCTGACAGATTCGCCCGCGTAGTAGGTTTTTAGAAGTTCCCAAAAGTGACGGGGGGGTTGAATCATGATGTCTCCTCAAAAATTGTTTTGTTTTTGCCCTGTCGCGATAGTGTATCGCGCCTGCTCTAAAAAAGAAAAAGCCGGGCAACCTTTCGGATATCGAGCAACCCGCTCCCGCAGGACGAATTGACGAGGATCACTCATCGCATCGGGTGTTACGCAATCCGCGCATCAACCTTTCCATCTAAAAATCAATTACTTACCGACAAAGCGCCGATATTGCAGCGCACCATGATCGCGCGAATGCGTTATGGGGGCGCGCTCGACAGCGGACGCTGCCAGTGTTTCCAATGGCGACCGCGAATGTTGCGGTAGTAATCGATAATCCTCGCAATATCCACATCCACGTCGCCACTTGGGTGGAATAATTCGCCAAATCCGACGACGCGATTGGTGAAATCAAAATAGGCCAGACAAATCGGCACGTTCGCTTGGCGTGCAATGTGCAGAAAACCAGACTTAAACCCCTTGTCGAGTTGCCGCGTCCCTTCGGGAGCCATGGCGAAGAGCATACGCTCTGCCGCACGAATTGCACTTGTGCATTCATCGACCACACCATTGGGTTTAGCGCGATCCACCGGAATGCCGCCAATCGATTGCATCCACTTGCCAAACAGCCCCCGGAATAGCGTGTGTTTTCCCAAGAACGAAATCCGCAGGTCTAACGCAAATAGTGCCATCACCCCCACCACAAAGTCCCAGTTGCTGGTGTGTGGTGCGACGGCCACTAGCACCTTGGGAACGTCAGGCAATTGCCCGGCAAACCGCCAGCCCGCCAGCCGCATCAATAGTCGTCCTACGCATGTCGTCACGGGGTTGTGCCGACGCAGGTAATGCGCGGGAACAACAAGGTTGGCCGGCGTCACGCGGTCAATCATTGGCTGTTTGGTGTCGCGCCAATGCGTTGCACCATCGAACGATTCAACGCCGCTTAATCGCGGCTAATGCCTCTTTGAAACTCTCTTCGGAGAGCGCATTGACGCTCGACGCGAGCGCCTCGGCATACGGAATCGCCGACACGGGTAACTTAGCAATGTTGACCTTCTCGACAAACTTTGCCGCCGCCCCCGCAACACGCAGCAATGCGTCGCGGTCGGACACCATGAGTTCAATCTCACTTCGCAGCATTTCCACTGCTGGATGATCTTTTGTCGTTTTCATATGCAATCCGTTTGAAGGTGTTCGAGTTAGAGGCGTGACGCGGCAAGATACCAGCCCAGTTTAGCTTTTGATGGCAATCGGCAAGTTAACCAACAAATTCTGCGGTTTGAGTTTGAGCATATTGTCTTCGGTCATCGCCATCCCAAGATACACAGGCTTGCCAGCAACGTCTGTGCGCATCTCTTGCGGATCGTCGAAATCGAGCCTGAACAAGGCGACGAGTCGCTGAAGACGGCTATCGTCCACTGGGCTGCCTGCATAAAGATCGTTGAGGATGCTCGTTGATTCAATATCGAGTCCGATATGCCAACGCCATGCGTCATCCTCAATTTTCGCCAGCGGAGTGACGTTAACCGAAAGACCAAAAAAGTGCTTCACCCATTTGGCGAGAAGCGCCGCCAGCGCCTCAAGACCCGGTGTGCCATGCGTGGCGTCCAAGACATAACGATAGCGATTCTCGGAAAACCAATAGAGTGGCGCATTTTCGTGCGACAAAATGTCCATATTCATGGTTCGCATCGGTGTGCCCTGCTGGGCAAACAAGCGCCCCACACTGCCGAATCCGCCTGACTCGGCGAAGACCTGAATGGTTTGAGCATCCGCAATCAGAACGCGCATATTCTCCGTTGAGACGCGCTGACGCCGAAAGAACATTTCACCCGCGCGAACGGCATAGACACCTTCGATCATCTGCGGTGACTGGCCGAGCAGGCTACGCGTAATGGCCTCTGCGGCCATGTCGATGAACACAGGGGGAAAGTCGATCGCACCGGCACGAAAAGCCTGTAGGTAGAAACGCTCCAACGTCACAGCGTCGGTCAACAGCTTCCGAAAGCGCAGAAAATGCATGTAATTACCGCGTGTATCGGCATCTTCGATACTGGTCAAATCGTCCACGGTGACGGCACTGAGCGGCGCATCGAGGAGTCGTCGATGGAGCGCGCACTCGCTAGGACCAGACGCGGGAATCGGCGCGAGCTCAGGACGGAGTAGTACCGTACGCACATATTCTGGCGTCACCCGCAACCATCCACGGTCATTCACAATAAGCTGGCGGAAGCCAGAATCAATCCAAAAATCTTGCATGCCTGAAGTTTAGCGTGTGCATGAGTTGGAACCAATTCCTGACAAAACTGCCAAAGCCCGCAAGAAAGTTCGTGAAATGGCGACGGGGCTCGGCTGCTCGCCGCAACGCAGGGGGAATGCTAAGCCGTTGAAATAGTAGCGGTTCCCCCAACCTGCTACGCTAACGAATGACGAAACGCGGCGAAAAAGCGGAAAAAAGCCGATAAAATTGCATTAAACAAGTTATCCACTCTGGGGTGTCATCGATGAAACGCGTATTTTTATTCCTGCTGACCAATATGGCCATCATGCTCGTGCTGACGATCGTCACGAGTGCGCTCGGCGTCAACCAATTTATGACGGCCAAAGGCCTGAACTTGTGGATGTTGTTGGCATTCTCCGCGGTCGTCGGTTTCACCGGCTCGTTTATCTCGCTTTTGATCTCAAAGCCAATGGCGAAATGGTCGACCGGCGCACAAGTCATCGACACACCACAAAACGAAACGGAACGGTGGTTGGTTGCCAGCGTGCAGCGCCTAGCCAACAAGGCAAACATCGGCATGCCAGAAGTAGCCATCTACCAAGGCGAGGCAAACGCATTTGCCACCGGCGCATTCAAAAATTCTGCGCTCGTCGCCGTTTCGACGGGCCTGCTCGAATCGATGACCAAGGAAGAAGTCGAGGCGGTACTCGCGCACGAAGTTGCCCATATCGCCAACGGCGACATGGTGACCCTCACCTTGATTCAAGGCGTGGTCAATACATTTGTCGTGTTCCTATCAAAAATCATCGGCTACTTCGTCGACAAAGTGGTATTACGCAACAACAGCGACCGCCCTGGTATTGGCTATTACGTCACCGATATCGCGTGTCAACTCATTTTGGGAGTGCTCGCTTCGATGATCGTGGCGTGGTTCTCCCGCCAGCGCGAGTTTCGCGCAGACGCTGGTGCCGCGCAATACATCGGCACGCCGACGCCGATGGTCAACGCGTTGCGTCGCCTCGGCGGCTTGGAACCAGGTCAGTTACCCCAATCAATGGCTGCCTCTGGCATTTCGGATAAAGCGGGCGTGATGGCATTGTTTTCGAGCCATCCCCCAATCGAAGCGCGTATCGCCGCGTTGCAGAGCCGATAACAAGCCAAAACGAAAAAACGCCGCCCATTTGGATGGCGTTTTTTTGGCCTGAACATCGCGTGGCGCGTTCCAAAGCGGGTGAGCGCGCCAGCGATTTTTCGGCCTGCCCGCCCCCGCTCCTCACTAGATGTCACTCTAATCCTCCACATGGCTGCCATCCTCGCCCTCGACCAAGGGACCACGAGCTCGCGGGCCATCGTTTTTGACGAGCGCGGACGTCCACTCGCCTCAGCGCAACAAGAATTCCGCCAGCACTTTCCCGCCCCCGGCTGGGTCGAACATGACGCAATCGACATTTGGCAGTCGCAGCGGCAAGTCGCTGAGGAGGCAATCAAACGCTGGCACCAGACAATTGGCGATCCGCAGGCGACAATTTCGGCGATAGGTGTTACCAACCAGCGGGAAACCACCGTATTGTGGAACCGTGTCACGGGTCAGCCGATTGCCCCTGCGATTGTGTGGCAGGACCGTAGAACCGCATCAATGTGTGAGAGATTAGTAGCCGACGGCGCACTGAATATGGTGCGCGCCAAAACTGGGCTTGTGATCGACCCGTATTTTTCGGCCACCAAAATCGCGTGGTTGCTCGAGCATATCGAGGGTGCGCGAGAGCGCGCCGAGCGCGGCGAAATCGCGTTTGGCACAATCGATACTTGGCTTTTGTACAACCTGACCGCAGGCAAAGTCCACGCCACTGATGTTTCTAACGCATCGCGCACGATGCTGTTCAATATCCATACCCTCGACTGGGACGACGAGTTGCTCACTCTGACCGATATTCCGCGCGCGATATTGCCCAAAATCGTCAGTTCCAGCGAAATCATCGGCACCACAAGTTGTGACGGCCTGCCGCATGGTGTTCCGATTGCAAGCCTCGTCGGCGACCAACAGGCTGCGCTGTTTGGGCAGGGGTGCCACCAGCCCGGATTGGTGAAAAACACCTATGGCACTGGGTGCTTTATGTTGATGAATACCGGTCGCGTACCGGCCCTGCCAGCCAAGGGTCTCATTTCGACCGTTGGCTGGCGCCAAGCTCATGCCGTGCCCACGTACGCGCTCGAGGGCAGCGTGTTCATTGCTGGCGCAGCCGTGCAATGGCTACGCGACGGACTTGGCATCATCGAATCTGCGTCTGATGTCGAGGCGCTCGCGGCTTCAGTCGCCTCTACCGATGGTGTGGTATTTGTCCCGGCATTTAGTGGCCTCGGCACCCCCGATTGGGACCCGACCGCCCGCGGCATGATGATTGGACTCACGCGAGGCACCACCAAGGCACACATCGCCCGCGCAACGCTTGAAGCAATCGCCCTCCAATGCGCGGAATTGATGCGTGCCATGAAGGATGCTTCGGGGATCGCGCCGCACGAATTGCGAGTCGACGGAGGCGGAACCGCAAATTCGATCTTGATGCAAATGCAAGCAGACCTACTCGGCATCCCAATCGTGAAGGCGCAAGTAACCGAAACCACTGCGCTCGGCGCCGCGTTCCTTGCCGGACTTGCGGTCGGCACTTGGTCTGGCCTCCCGGACATCGTGCATCAAATTGCACTTGAGCACACCTGGGAACCAACGATTTCACGCGACGAGGCGGAAGCCAAACTCGCCAACTGGCACCGTGCGACCGAGCGCGCCAAACACTGGGCTTAAGGAAGGTCTGATTTAGTTTAGTTCTAAGCTGGATTCGCCGGAATACTTCATGGGTCGCCCGCTATTTCGAAGGACGTTGCCGCCGAACGGCCCCCATGAAATGTTCTGGCTAGCTCGCGCAGACCCGATTCTTGCCTAGGCGTTTGGCGTGTTGCAGCGCCTGCTCGGCGCGCTCAATCACGGTTTGCTGCTGCTCGTCACCAGCTAGTCGGGTGACGCCTGCACTGAATGTAACAAAGAGCTTTTCCAGCCCATGCAAGAAAAATTGACGTGTCAATTGACGCTGAAGCTTTTCGACGATGCCGACGGCAATGTCTAAGGGCGTATTCGGCATAAGGATCACAAACTCTTCGCCTGCCAACCGCGCCAGAACATCCGTTGGACGAAGGGCTTCGCGAATGCCCCTCGTTAAATGGATCAATGCGTCATCTCCCGCGTGATGACCGTGGCGCTCGTTAAGCGCCTTGAAGTTATCAATATCCAACAGGGCGAGACATAACGCCGAACCGGCGGCACGCGCGCGACCCGACTCGGCATAGAAGGCCGACTCAAGCCCATTGCGATTGAGCGCACGCGTGAGGTGGTCGGTACGCACTTCTTCGCTCACTGCGGCAAGCTCTTTTTCGAGTTCAGCCGACTTCGCTTCGTATTGCGACGCTGTCTGCTGTGCCTCGGCTAACTCGCGCTGCGCCTCAGACATGCGCTCATGCAGTGAGCGTGTATCGTCAAGCAAGTGCTTCACCACGTCCGTGACCGTCAATACATCGTCGGCCGTTTCCAGTGCAATCGCATAATGATCAATGCGCGTGTTGAATTCGCTGGTTGAAGTTGCCACGGAACCCAAACGCTCCATAAACACCTGGCTCATATCGCGCAAAGCCAATTTAGCGTCATCGAGATGCTTCTTCAAATCTGCTTGACGGCGGCCTGCATCCCGCAGTGTTGATTCAATACTTCGCAGCGCCGACTCATCTGCATGATTGGAAAGCGCTTCATCGACTCGCCGCATCTGGCCATTGAGCCAAGAAGGCTCGGCCGTGAGCGCAGATACGTTTTTGACGATCGCAGAGAGCAGCGATTTCAGTTGTACATTGGTGCGATCTTCCTGATTTTGAAGCACCGCCAAGCTGCCCGAAAATCCCTTGATTTTCTCGCGCAGCTCGCCGTGCTCCTCGCCCGACCTCACATGGCGAATCGCATGCATCAAATTAGCGGCCGAGCGTTTAAGATCTGGCGTTTTGCGATAAAGCATATTGCTAGAGGTGAGTGCCAGCACCGAGGTTTCTGTCCACGCGTCCCACCGTTCATCGATCGCCTCGACCGTGGTCGTGGCATCGCGCTTCGCTGGTGCTTGCAGTCCTTCTGAAATTAGCGGCTCAATGGCGTGCCATGCACCACGTCGGATCGCCTGATCAATCAACTGACGTATTCGATCCGGAAACGGTAGCACAGCACAGAGCGCAAGCGCTGCGCGCGCCGCATGCGCGCCATCCACGTATTCGACCACCGGCTTGGCGACTGCCGCGCGCCCGCTGATTTCGTCGTAAACACGCGCAAAATTCTCAGGCGTTGGTGCTAGTTTGTCACGCGATAGTCGGCGGATCGCTTCCTTGGCAAGCAATGCGGGGGCCAGTTGAATCGCCGTATGCGGCGCGGTATCCATTTGCGCTGGCGCAGCAAGGGCAACGGGGCCAGCCCGACGATTTGCAGCATTGCCATGTGAAGAGCGCGGAGGATTCATCGCGTTTGCTCGGTAGTGAACGGGGTACGGTTAGCAAAATGCGCTTAGCGGCGCTTGCGGTGCAGCGGCAAGACGGGATTTGGAGGCGGCTCCAAAGTCGGCATCGAGTCTGCTGCGACAAATTTGTTAAAAGCGTTGATTTCAAGTGGGTGGGAGAACCAATATCCCTGCATCAGAAAGCAGCCATGTACTTTGAGCAGGTTCGCTTGTGCGGCTGTTTCCACACCCTCTGCAATCACCCGCATATCTAGGGCACGCGCTAGGGCGGCAATTGCAGAAACAATCGCTTCGTCGTCCGAGCCTTCATACAACTCACGAACAAACGAGCGATCAATTTTTAGTGTGTCGATTGGAAGCTTGCGAAGATAAGATAGTGAGGAGTAGCCAGTACCGAAATCATCGACTGATAGCCGCACGCCCAGTTCGCTCAACATCTCCAGTGCTGGCAAGGTCTGCTTCAGGTTCTGCATCAGCAAGGTTTCGGTAATCTCGAGTTCCAGTAGTTCGGGCTCGACACCAAATGAACGCGCACAATCTTCTACCTTTTGCACAAACTTAGGGGATTGGAATGCATTGGCCGAGATATTGACCGCGATAGGCAGTACCGGTTGGCCAGCATCGCGCCACGATGCAATTTGGCGACATGCCTCATGGATAGCCCAGTCGCCTAGCGCCAATATCATGCCGGTCTCACAGGCGATCGGGATGAACTCATCAGGTGGAACCAAGCGATCACCGCGCTGCCAGCGCATGAGCGCCTCCGCCGCAATCACCCGCCCGGAGATCGTGTCAATTTGCGGCTGATAGCGCAAGCAAAGCTCGTTGCGTTCGATCGCCCGATGAAGTGCGTTTGATACATCTAGCCGTTGGTGTGCGGCCAAGTCTAGTGTCGGCGTGTATGACCTTAGTCCATTTCGACCATCATCCTTGACGGCATACATCGCTATATCGGCGGTCCTCAAAATTGAATCGACGTCATCGCCATCACGCGGGAACACCGACACACCAATCGACCCGCTGACATAGCACTCTCGTCCGGACAACACAAAGGGCTTTTGCAATGCCTCTAAGATACGCTTTGCAACGGTGTCGGCATAGGTGTGATGGTCTAGATTTGCCAACAGCACCGTAAATTCATCGCCACCGAGTCGCGCCACGCTATCGGCCTCGTCCGTGCTTGGAGGAATCGGCGCATCGCGTGCCACCGCGTCGCTAAGGCGAAGACAGCCGGTAAGTCTGGCGGCACATTCGCGAAGTAATGCGTCTCCCGTGTGGTGGCCAAGCGTATCGTTGATGCGCTTGAAGTTATCCAAATCGAGGAACAGCACTGCCACATTTTTTTTCGTCTGCTTAGCGCGTTCGACTGCGGCAGAAAGTTGCTCTCGAAACAATCGCCGATTTGGCAATCCCGTCAGTGAGTCGTAGTTTGCAAGATGTCTGATTTGCGATTCCGCTGCACAGCGCTCGGTAATGTCCTGAGTAATGCCGTGAATAGTGAGTGGCTTTCCCGCGTTGTCAAATTCCACTTCAGCGTCGACGTGAATCACGCGGGTTGAACCGTCGCGTCGCAAAATTTCGCAGTCGAAGCGTGCATCTTTGTCTCCAGATACGAGACGATCAAAGCACCCTTTGACACGCGCTTTGTCAGTCGGATGGACACCACCCCATGCAATAGCCGACAAAACACCATTGTTTGCGTGCTCGATATCTAAAAGTTCGCAGCACTCTACCGATGCGTACACCCGCGACTCCACCACATCCCACTCCCAGATACCGAGACGCGCAATACGTTGCGCCTTTGACACCCGGGACTCGCTCCGAACCAAGTCGGCCCGCAATCTCGCCGCACGAAGCAGATAACGGCAGCGCTGGACAAGCAAGGTCCAATGCGTCGATTTAACAAAGAAGTCGCTCGCGCCCGCCTCATATGCAGTCGCAACTGACTTCTCATCGTCGAGCCCGGTGAGCATCAAGATCGGCACGTGACGCCCAGAAGCAGTCGCCCGAATGGCTCGACAGGTCTCAAATCCATCGACGTTGGGCATCAACGCATCCAACAAAACAATGCCTGGGGAATGCTCGATGAACTGCTCAAGGGCGACGATGCCGTCGCAGGCCTCGAGTACCTTCATCCCATGCTCTTCCAACATAATCCGCGTCATCAAGCGTGACAAGGGCTCATCGTCAACTACCAACACCAATGCATTGCGATTACCTTTTGGTGCGCCGCCATCCACCGCGTCTGCGTGATAGGCAGTTGAAAGGGATACAAGGCTATCAGGCATAAGGCGACTATTTTTGGACTCGGTTAATGTCTGCGTCCGCCAAACGTCTCAAACCGGGAGGGACACTTTCAATAGGTTTACGGCATTGCGCCGTAAATCTTCAGGGGGATAGGTCACTTTTTTCCGATCAATTTGCGTCCATTCCTCACAATTCCCCTTGAGGCACCTCCGTAAAAACTGAGGCGATTCATTGCGACAGTCAAATGATTCAAATAGACTCTTCAAGCATCCGCCAGCCTGAGCATGTCGTGATGCGCAGAAGTGTCGCGCTTGACTTTTTTCGGCTCGTGGCACCACAACTGGTCTTGGCACCATGCGGAATTTGCCAAGAACGGCTCTCCCTCTGGGGCACGGAAGTAGAAGTCGCCGTTGCCGTTCCGGGCAAACCAGGCGAGTGGCAATCGAAACGACTGCTTGAGGTAAGTCCACATTACTGGCGAAACGCCGTAGAAGACGCAGGAGAATGAAAGTAATCCAACTTCTTCGCCGCGCCTTCCGTACGCGAGCGAGGCCTCACCCCTCATTCGAGGCGCCCACCGCCTTCGGTCGCGGCTGAACTCAACCATTAACTGACCGCGTTCGGGAAACCGCCATGTCCGCTACGGTTCAGGAGCCGCGGTTCCTGCCGCCGCAAATCAGACATTCCCAGCGATCGACCCCACACGATATTCCAGAAACCGAAAAAAAAGCCCGACCTAAGTCGGGCTTTTTTCTGTGGCATTTACGGTTACTTGAACTTGTACTCGATACCGCCGCGAACATAACGTCCACGCAAGTCATATTGGGTGCCATCGTAGTAACCGACACTCGCGTCAAACGGGGGTTGTTCGTCGCCGGCATTTTGGACGCTGGCGTACAACTTCAGATTCTTGATACCGGAGTAAGCCACCGAGAAATCGACCGTTGACTGGGATGGCACACGTGTTTGGGTTGTCGTGAACGGCCCAACGCGCTTTTGCGCGTAGCCACTGGTGAGGTTGCCATTGAGCGTAAACGCAAAGCCACCGTAGTCGTAGTCGACACCAACTTTTGCTTTTGTGCGCGGCAAGGCACCACGCGGTCCGGCGTTACCACCGGCAAACTCAGCAATCGCCTGAGTGATGGCCGGCGGCTGTTGGAAGCTAGCGAGGTACGAACCGTTGGTACGCAGCACAAGACGTCCGCTCTTGCCGCTCATAACAGTCCAGCGGGCTTCTGCATCAATGCCTTCCACCACGACTTTCGCGATATTGTTATAACGGTCGAAGATGGTGGTGATAGCACCAGTGGAATCACGCACGATGTCGGCAGCAAACAATGTTGGGTTTGCAACGATATAGGCGACGCCATTTTGCGAAACCAAATCACGCTGAATGATGTAGTACCAATCTGCGCTCATCGAGATGGTTTTAGTCGGCTCCCAAACAATCCCGATAGAGGTCGATTCCGACTTCTCGGCTTTGAGGTTCGGGTTACCCGTGTAGATCACACTCACGCCTCCGGGAATACCGGTCACCGAGGTCAGCGTCAACGAGGTCGACTGCGTGTTCTCAGTCAGGGTCGGCGCACGGAAACCACGATTGTGCGAGGCGCGCACAAGAATGGTGTCGTACGGCGTCCACTTGGCACCAATCTTTGGTGACAAGGCGCTGCCGAAGTCGCTATAGCGGTCGCCACGCGCAGCGAGTTGGACTTCAAACACCTTGGACAATGGCAATACCATTTCAGAATACGCCGCCACCACATTGCGTGAACCGTTGGTGATGGATGAACCAGTGCCCAACAGACGTCCACCACGCACCAGTGGATCGGGTGTGTCGTTGATCGATTCGCGACGTGCATCCAAGCCAACCGCAAAGCCGACATCTCCGCCGGCCATCGCGCCGAGCGAAGTAGTCGCTTTTGCGTCACCGAAGGTCAGCTTCGACGTGGAATTACGTTGTGTGGAAATCCGTAAGGCGGCGGTCTGCGCCGGCGTAGGTGCTAGAAAGTTGTAGGTATTGTTGGTGATCGCGTTACGCAATGCCAGCGCATCGACCTGGTTACCAGTATCTTCCTTTACCTTGCTTTCAGAGCTGCCGATGGCGACTTCCCAATCCCACTTGCCCGAATTTCCATTCAATCCCGTCAATACACGGTACGCGTCCGTTTGTAACTTAATCTCCCGCGCACCGACATCGAAGAAGGTATAGCGCAGCTGGTAGGCGAACGGGAAAGGATTCGAAGCGTTACCAACCGGGATGGACGGGTTAAACAAGCGTGAGCCTTGTGTCACCGGATCAAACACCTGTGTCACGTTGGTCATGGATTGATGCTGCGAGATCAACTTGCTTTCGTTACTTGCCAAGGATACTTCCGTGAAACTCGTCACCCCGCCTTTCAGGTCAATCGTCGCACGTGACAGAAAACCGAGCCGGGTGACTTCAGGGAATGCCGTGATGAAAGGCGCGACGCTATTCGCACAGACCGTTCCTGTGCTGAATGCCAGCGGCGCAAATGGCACCAAGGTTTGGCGGAAACCATTGCCTAAACAGGTCGTGAATGCCGCACGACGTACCACCGTAGGTGTTCCAAGCGGTACCAACGCCAATTGCCCTTGCAGGAAGCCCTGCTGTGGGGCCACCGATACCCAGGTACCCGCAGACGACGACAGGAACGGGTTACCGATACCAAAACGCGACATGTCACCTTCACCGATGAACTTGCGTTCGGAAATCAGCAGGCGATCGCGGTGCATGTAGTCAAGCGTACCAAAAATATTGTAGCCGTCCTTGGCAAGGTTGCCAAAACCAGCGGCGATGTTCATGCTGCGCTCGCCTAAACCACCTTCAGTCGATTTGCCAGCGCTCCCACCGATCACACCACCAGAGTAGTCCTTACGCATGATGAAGTTCACCACGCCGGCGATTGCATCCGAGCCATAAATTGCCGAGGCGCCGTCTTTCAAGACTTCGATACGCTCAATGGCCCCCTTTGGAATCGAATTGATATCGACAAAGGTGTCTTGCAAGTTTCGCGCAAAGGCGTGGTTGGCCATACGGCGGCCGTTGATCAATACCAGTGTGGATTTTTGGCCGAGACCGCGTAGCGAGATACCGGCGGAGCCGGCCGAGGCGGCGTTCAGTTCGCCGTCACCACCACTGCCGCCGCTATTGACGGTCAGGTTACGGACAAAGTCGCCAAGGGTCGCCGCAGAAGAGCGATCAATTTCATCGCGGGATATGACGGTGACCGGAAGTGGCCCTTCCGCGTCAACGCGTTTGATGTTGGAGCCGGTGACTTCGATCCTCTCAACCTTGGCGGCACCTTGGGCAAACGCCGATGTGGCGGCAATCATGGAACCTGTCAGTACTAGCCCGACAGCTTGGGTGATCTTTTTTATCTTCATGGATGCCTCCGAAAAAATACAGCGGTAGTTACGATTGTTGCGATTCTGACCTTCACTCTTTTCCAACAACGTGACGCGCAGGTTCAGACCGCACGCCAGCGGACAAAGTTGTCCGGACATATTATCATTTTCAAGGAAGTTGTCCAGACAACCCCAACCTGCCGTTGGCAGGCTGCAACAATCGTCGCGACGGTAATGTCAACTCGGCAAAACTACTGGGCTGGCAATGCACAATTTCCCGCACAAACAAAAGGGGCAGCGTCGGCTGCCCCTTTTTGATGCCATCTTCGTCACTGTCAATTACATGGCGATGCTACTTCTGGGATGCGGCGACGGGGGCGTCTTTACCGCCAACCACCGGGTTAGTCACTTTCTTGCCAGATAGCTTCCGGTAGTAGGTCCAACTGGTCTCGTTGGGTGCCACAAATGCCTTCGGTGCAAACATGAAATCTGGATGATTTTTTTCTGTGTACTCACGCACCACTGGATCGAGTTCCGCCGCATTCTTGAGTTTTTTGCCCTGCCCGGTGTACAGCACATATCCGGGACGAGTCCCCATCTTCATCCACGGTAGCCACGGGCCGGTACGCGCCCACGAGTAAGTGGTCGGCACGGAAGTCAATTTGGGGTTGGCAAAATCACTCTGCCTTGAAAAGAACATAAAGCTCTCCGTCGCAAAGTACATCGGCCCTGTCGACTCCTCCGGAAAATCCGCCGGCAGTAACGAATTTGGGTACGCAAGTGGCACGTCAATGGTCATGAACACATCGTCCCCCTTCACGCGCCATGGCAGGCTGCCACCCGGTCGGCCAAATACGCTGTTCACCGGGTCGTTGATGACTTGAATGACGTCATTAATTTTGCCGGTGAGCGGGTTTTCCCATTTATCGAGAATTTTTCCGGTTTTTAGATCGCGGTAGTACGCCACTTCACGCGACAACCATTGGTAGGAGCCATCCGCATTTTTGCTGGCACGGCCTACGTTGAAGCCATCCAACCGCATTACCGCGACTGCGCGCTTGCCTGGCTCCACAATAAACACGGTGGTGTGCCAGTCGGCGATCACGTCTGCCCCTGACGTGTCTCCCCGCATGCGGACAAAAGCCTCACCAGAATTTTCCGGCTTCGTTACGTCGTACGCGGCACTGTCAAAGGCGACGCTGCTCAGTCCTGCCGCTGCAACCAACGTTGCCGCGATGATTGATTTTAATTTGCACATTTCATTTTCCTTTACGATCCATTCTCAAAAACTACCGACTCTGCCTTCCCCCTTTTTTCCCCCTCCCCCTTCTCCCTTCCCCCCTCACGCCGCAACCACCGGCACCTCTTTGATCTCGCGTTTAACAAAGAAGCTCACCAAAAACGCCGCCGCGACGAGGGCACACAAAATATAAAACGCAACGTGGTAGTTGCCGAACTTATCGAACATCTCCCCCGTGAGCCAAATGCCGAGCCCACCGGCGATGGCATCCATCATGGTGATGGTTCCCAATATCTTGCCAGCGTCAGTCAAGCCGAAGTTGTTTATGGCCTGTAACTGAATCAGGGTATACGCCCCACCCCAACCAAAGCCGATGATCAATACCGCCGCTTTGACCAAATCTTTATCAAAGGTAATCAGCAGCACCATGCCAATCAGCATGATGAACAGGTTGCCGCGAAATACCCACTTTGGCGGCAGGATGTCGGCTAGGAAGCCAAACAGAAATTTGCTAAAAAGGCCTGGAAGAAACAACAACGCGAGCGCGTATTTGGGATCGAACCCCAGTGGAATGACATACAGAATCAGGTGTGCAACCACGGCCAACACCGAATAAAAGGTGGCCATTGCAACAAAAGATAGCGCCCAGAAGCTGCGGGTCTTTAAGGCTTCTTTATAGCGCAAGTCATTCGGCGATGGCGCGGCGGCGGATTTGTTCGGCACGCCGTGGCCCAAGGGTACGGTGTTCTTCTCCGCGGGTGTGCGCACCAGCCACCAAGTCAACAGCATGAACACCACCGGAATGATGGCGACGATGCCGAACGCGATACGCCAACCGTAATCGCCGATGAGACTAATGATCAACGGCGGCAGCACAATTCCACCCAAACTGCTGCCCACAACCGCAAGACCCACCGCCGTGCCCCGATGTTTTACAAACCACTGAGAAGCAAGGATCACAGCGACGTTGATTCCCGCCATTACCAAGATGATGCCGAAGCCAAAGTGGATGGCGTAGAGATGGGTTTTGTCCTGAATCTGGCCGTAGAGGAAATACAGCACGGCAAAAATCCCCAGCCCCAACATCATCAAGCGCCGCACGCCAAAACGATCAATCATCGCCCCGGCGAATGGCGCGCACAGCCCGGCAACGACGAGCGTGAGCAGGTCACGAAATTTCAACTCACCACGCGACCAGCCGAATTCCTTTAGCAGCGCACTATCGAAGGCCGTGATGCCAGTGGTGGTAAGCCCGTTGGTGACCAGCAACAACAGCATGGCCATGATGGCCATTACCCAAGGGTAAATGGTATTCGGCTTGGCGGCGAGCGGGATAGGCGTATCGGTCATGGCAAGTTTTCCTAGTCGGGCGTTATATCGCGTTTCGTCGGGTGGACTCTACTATTATTGCGAGCGATTCGGCGAGCGATTCGGCAAGCGATTCGGCGAGCGATTCGGCAAGCGATTCGGCAAGATTAAGCAGCGCGCCATCCTCACCCGATGCCATCATCAGTTGCAAGCCGCTGGGCATGGTGCCCGGCGCGCACGGCATCGGCAGGCTGATCGCCGGTGCGCCAGTGAAATTGGCCAGACAGGTGAAGTCAGCTTGGTTCGCGGGAATCGTTGCGGAAAAGGCAAATGCAGTCTGTGGTGCGGTGGGCCAACACAGCGCATCAACGCCGTCTAACTGTTCATCCAATACTGACGCGGTTGCATCAATGGCCGCATGGGCGTTTGAGATGTCTGCCGGCGATTTGGCGGCACCGAAGGCGATAAGTTTGCATAAGTGGGGGGAAACACCGCCATTGTCTTTGGCCAGCAAGTCGGCCAAGGTAACTGAAAGCTCGGCTTCACAAATCAACAAACCCGCGCGCCGCGCCGCCGCCAATTTTGTTTGATCGACCGCACGTTCTGCAAGCTGGTAACCTGAACGCGAAATGATGCCCAACGCGCTCTCATAGTCACGACGCACATCATCATCGAGCCCGGCACGCGATGCTTCGTCAAGCACCGCCAGACGAATCGGCTGAGCTGACGCCATCAACGTGTTTTCATACTGACGTGCATCGGCGTCGTTCGCATCAAAAAAATCGAGTGCCGCAAGCACATCGCGCACGTCGGCAACATTGTTGGCGAGGATGCCAATATGATCGAGCCTGCGCGACAATGGTTCCACTCCACGCATGCTGATACGGCCGTAACTCGGCTTGAAACCGACCACGCCGCAGTATGCGGCAGGTATGCGACATGAGCCCATCGTGTCGGAGCCAAGCGCCACGCGCACCATGCCTGCTGCCACCGCCGCCGCACTGCCGCCACTCGATCCGCCGGCAGTGTATCCATGACGAAGCGGATTGTGTGTTTTGCCAAAGTGCGGATTGTTGGTGACAGCACCAAGTGCGGCCTCTTCCATGTTCACCGTGCCGATGATGACAGCCCCAGCCGCGCGTAGTCGTGTCACACAAAAAGCGTCGGCTGACACTATGCGATCGCGGTAACCACCAATGCCCGCAGTATGTGCCAGCCCGGCCACGGCAATGTTGGACTTGATTGCAAAAGTCCAATCCTGTAGGGCGTTTTCAGCGCTTTTTGCCTGAAACTGCCCGTCGATATTGGACTTTGGATTCTCCACAAACGCCACAAACGCGCCCACCTCGCGGTCGCGTGCTTTGATGTCTTGGACTAATGTGGAAAAGTCGATCATGCCGGATGCACTCTCAGGCCACTACTTGAAGCGTTTATCAATCAAGCGAATCGGTTTTTGTCGCGTCTCGGTTCCGGTTAAGGGGGCGAGCGCACCGGGCAACTCCAAGGCGACCTTCATCTGCACACCAAAACGCTGCTTCAGTAGCTCTTCAAATGCCTTTGCAAGACCCGCATCACCGACTGAAGCAGCCTTCACTTCGACCCGTACCATGAGATCATCGCGACCATCGACGTCGCGCTCCGCCACGCACAAGTACTCGCCAGCATATGCATTGTTTTGTTCGAGTACCGGCGCCATTCCCTGCGGGTAAATGTTGATACCGCGCAGTTTGATCATATTGTCTGAGCGACCGAGAAATCCTTCAATCCGCTTAAAGCCAAGCCCAATGTTCGATGCCCCCGCCTTTACCGCTGATACGTCTTTAGTATTGAAGCGAATACATGGATACACGTCATCTTTGTACAAACAGGTCACGATCAAGTTGCCAGTTTCGCCATCGGCGACAGGAATATCCGTATCGACATGACCAATCTCGACGTATTGCGCGTCTTCCATGACATAGAGGCCATCGTGATCTGGGCCTTCGGCAGCGATCAGTCCGGTATCACCAACGCCATACCAATCATAAATTTCGCAGTCGCCCCAAGAAGCGGAAATTGCCTCGCGCGATTCGCGCCCAAGGTGTCCAGAAATCACGCGCACTGGAATATCGCGTCCCGGCACGATGCCAGATTCATGCGCAACTTCCGCAAGTTTTTTGATGTAGTCCGCGAATCCTACGACTGCCGTCACGCCAAAATCACGCATGACCTGCACTTGCTGAAGCGACCGAGTTTCAACGCCAGTACCCGCTGACAAAAACACCGCTCGCGTGTAGTGCAGCACCGCCTCACGCACATAATGACCACCGTTAATCAGGCCGTGGCCGTACACTGAATGCACCGTATCGCCTTCGCCGATACCTTGAAAGGTATAGGCGCGTCCCAGCAGCAAGTTTTGTATTTCACGACCGCGCGGTCCAAACACCAGCGGCTGTGGTCGGCCGGTGGTGCCACTGGTGGTGTGCAGAATCATCGGTGGGCGGGTCGCCTCGTCATAACTATCAAGACCGTGATAGTCGCCCAGTGGCGGCGATATTTCAACACTCTCCATCAACTCGGTCTTGGAGAAGGTTGGCAACTTTGTGATGTCTTCTAGTCCCTTGATGTCACCGGCTTCAATCCCCTTCGCACCCCATAGCCGTTGATAAAAAGGAATCTTCCAGCCACGTGCCATACAGCGCTTAAATTGCGCGTCTTGAATCCCAAACAAACGGTCGCGACTGATACCTTTGTAGCGCGTCATAAAATCCGCGCCAATGGGATAGGCCTGTTTTAACGACGGCCAGTCGAACGAATCAAAATAGAGGGGCTGGGGCATGGTGTGAAGGGTGAAGGGTGAAGGGTGAAGAGGGAATAGTGAGCCAGAGATCAGCGCCCGATGGTTAGCCCAACGATAGCGGAGGCATCGCTCGTCTGCTCGATGTGATGAATAGCGTGGCTTAGCGCGGCGATGCTCGCGTCGTCCAGCGGCCATTTCGCGTTTCGGCAGCAACCGATAAATTTATCCCGCTGCGCGTCGATGGTCATCGGTGCCTCCGGAGAACCGTAGATATACTCTTGGTGCGCGGTAACAATTCGACCGTCGTTCAACACAATAGTGATCGATTGCGGCGCCAGGGCGTTGGGGTCGGCGTTGCCATCGGCCACAACAACAACTTTTGCGGCGATCGCCTTGAGTTCGCCGCCACGCAAATTGGTCTCTCGGTAGGCGTCAAGCCCCACCGTACCGTCGCGCAGCGTGACAGCGAGCAGATACGATACACACAGCCGCGCATAGTTCACCGGCATATCATCACGATACGGGCGGTCAACGAGTTGCCGGATAAGCGGCGGCGCGTGCAACTCAACACGTTGCACATCCGCCGCGATAAATCCGTGTTCACGCTGAAGTTGTTGCAAACCGGAGATCGCACCCTGCGCGGCGCGCCCCGTCGGGTATGGCTTGTGCGACACGCGGGTGATTTGCCAGACCTTGCCAAGCGCGGCAAACGGCGCCACGTTGGCCGCGCCATCTTCAATCAACGCAAAATAGCCGTACTTGCCGTCCAGCACGTCATGCGGGGCACGAAAGCCAAGTATGGCGAGATCGACCGCGTTGACCGCTGAGCGCGCCGCAAAGGCCACCTGTAATGCAAGTGTTGGTGTGCCTTCAATATGCGCCTGCATCGTTCCTGCGAGTTGGCTGTAGGCGAGCCCCAAGGTGTTTTTGATGCCGCCCTCGTCCATCTCCGCCAGATAGGCCATACCAACCGCAGCGCCCAAACAGCCACACTGTGCAGGGCGAAAAAAACGAATCGGTTTGGTGGCGGTCATGCCGATTACGGTCGCCACATCTACCGCAATTGCAAGCGCGGCTAAGAATTTTGTGCCCGTTACTTGGCCATTACGTTCCGCATACGCCATCAGCGCAGCGAGGATCACTGCCATCGGATGCACCACCGCTTTTTCATGTACACAATCGAATTCCTGATTGTGAATGTGAAACGCGTTCACCATTGCCGCTGAGGGTGCCGGCAGTTTTTTATGGCTGCCCCAAACGGTGGCATCGCTGCCCTCGCCCCAACTTGAAACCACTCGCCGCACCAAATCAGACTCCGACACTGTGGCACCAGCGAGCGCAACGCCGACGCTATCAAACAAGAATTTCTTTGCCGCTTGGCGCGCTTCAATCGGCACCGACAACGGATCACGATGCGACTTCAAGTACGCCACAATACGATCAACGTGCTCACACGGGGCGACCTCAGCACGACGCTCAGTACTACTCATTTCGCCGCACCAAGTGTCGGCCAATGCGCTGTCCAGTCAGACGCCATTGAGGTTGTTGCTAATTCGAGCGTCGTGCGTAGAAGCTCTTTTGTCACATTCGCCGATACCCCCGCGCCCGTCACCAGTTCGCGAAACTTTGCTTGCAAGCCATCCATTGACAAAGGCAATTCAGGATCTCCCCATGCATCGTGCTGCGTATGTGCAAGAACCGCACCATTGTCTAAGGTCACCGTCACACGGGCCTGATAGTGACGTGGAAAGGCGCATGTCATTTCCTGATCCTCCACGACCTTGACCAAATTGCGGCAGGCCACGATATCCGGTTGGCTCAGCGCAGCAGGCGCAAAATCGTTCTGTGTGGGGCGTTGCTGCTTGGCGCCTTGAAGTAAAGCGACGGCGACGGAATGCTGCAAGCTAAATTTCGCTTCGAGCTCCGTCGTGGGATTAGGCTTATCGCAGAAATCAATCGCACTCTTATAGGTTTCCACCAGAACCGACGCGATACAGGGGTGCAGCACCTGCGGTGCCACTACCATCGCGGCGTCAATCGCGGGATGCGCGTGGCGGCAAGCTGGCCACGGCTTGAAACTAACGTCATGGATCAGCCAGTATGGATCGCTGTCCAACTGCAGCACCACCGCATGAGGGTCAGCGTGATCAGCAGTCGCCGCGAATAATCCCTGCGGCCCTTCAAGCAGCTTGGTCGGCCCACGGACGCCGTGCATGGCGAGAAACGCACTTTGCACACCGGTCTGCGCGGCCATTACGTTATGTAGCGACTTTGTCTCGCAAGCCTCGTGGCGCATTTGCCAAAGCCCACCCGTGCGACTACCCGCATTGGCGAGTGCCCATGTCGTTTGCAGCGGCGATAGCCTCAGTAGCGAAGCGGATGCAGCAGCGGCACCGAAGCTGCCGCAGGTACTGGTGTTGTGAAAATACTTGTAGTGACCAGTACCAAGTGCGCGGCCTATACGAATAGTCGCTTCATAGCCCCGCACGATCGCATCGAGCAGCGCCTCGCCAGTGGCACCAATGTGCTCGGCGACGGCGATAGCCCCAGGTACAATCACAGGCCCTGGATGCAAGATGGAGGTACGATGCAGATCGTCCATTTCCATGATGTTCCCCAGCGCAGCATTCACTTGCAGCGCCGACCACCAGTCAGTGCGCCCGGCACCAATCACCCGGCTCGGGCCCGTCGCGTTAGCCGCGATACTCGCACGAAACCCGGCCGCCCCGTGTCTCATCGCGCCCATCACCGTCGACCCCAGCCAATCGAGTACATGAGACGCCGCACGGCGGCGCGTCGCCTCATCGACGGGTGCCGCAAGTGTTGCCGCAAGAATTGTCAGGATGCTCGCGTTTGGCCCGACCGATTCGGCAAGATTGGCTTTTGTCGACGCATTCAGATAAATTTGTCCGGACATATTTTGATTATAAGCGCATAATAAAGTTGTCCGGACATATTGTGCTCTCCGAGTTTGCTTTCCGGGCAATCATCAGAATATGGCAGATGGATATCGACCCCACATTTCAATGATCTGATTTTTATCAATGTCAAAACCGCGCTACCAAACTGTTGCCGACCAGCTCCGCCGTGACATTGAAAAGGGGCGCTACCCCGTCGGCACCTTGCTCCCGACCGAATTGCAGATTTGCGAATCCTATGAAATCTCGCGGCACACGGCGCGAGAAGCGCTGCGTGTGCTGATCTACGATCGCATGATTGAACGCAAGCAAGGTTCGGGTACGATGGTCATTGCGAGCTCCCGACAGCGTTTCAACCACAGCATTAGCTCGGTTCATGATCTGTTGCAGTATGGCGCGAACACCCGGTTGACCATTAAGCATACCGAGAAATTTTCTGCTGATGACGAGCTTGCACAGTTATTGGGCTGCGATGTCGGCACCGAACTCATTCACCTCCACGGATTGCGTAGTGCTCAAAAAGGCGAAGCGCCCTTCTGCGTTTCAGATATTTATCGCGTCGCGGGCAAAGACCCCTTGTCCAAACGACTCATGGAAGTCCGTGGTGCCGTTTATGCGCTGGTCGAAGAACTTGAGATTGACCATATTGGAACGGTCGAGCAAGAGATGAGTGCCGCCCCCCTGCCGCTGGCAAACGCCGCCGAGCTAGGCGTATTGAAATCAACCGTTTGCCTACGGATCGCCCGCAGGTACTTTGACACCTCGGGTAAATTGATCGTCGCGGCGGTCAATCTTCATCCCGGCTCTGACTTCATCTATTCGATGTCGCTCAAGCAATCCAAAGCGTGATGGCGCGCAAAAGAAGCGTCGAATTGATCGCCTATCGTATGTGCCGTATGCGCCACACACACGATCCATCTTTCTCGCAGGAGACATTATGAGCGGCTGGCCCTCCCCTCCCCCGTACAACTTGGTTGGCAAACATGGCGTTTCGCCGACGTTTAAGCATGATGACATCGCACGGTTCAATTTCCTTGCACAACTCAATACTCATTTGGCAGCGACTGTAGTGCCCGCCAATGCCACTGCATATGAGAAACGCGTGAAGCCAGCGTTCGTCGCTGAGCATGGGCGGGAGCCAACAGACCGCCACGAAGTCCGACGCGCCATGCTGAAGGACGCACACTTCCAAATATGGAGTGCACTGCGTCGGTCGTCGATGGAACTGCGGCAGCAGAATGGCCGCGAGGTGGTACTCCGTCAATTGGCCGCCCTCAATCAGAAGGCGGCCGCGCTGAATCGCAACTCGCCACAACTGAAACTCGATCCAACGTTTGTACCACCCGCCTATGTCAGCAAAGTCGATTTCCATTGCATGCCCGGCGGCTACGTGGGCGAACTCTTGCCTGATGATGTTGGCGCGGCAGCAAACTACGACATAGGCATTTTTGCCACGACCGCAGGTGGTCTAGGCTGCTATAACGATGGCGCGGGACTCGCCGTATATGAGTGGCTCAAAAAGCGCTGCGCAGGCGAGATGCCAAAACGTATTCTTGATATGGGTTGCGGCCCTGGCCACACCATTACAGCCTTGGCTAAACACCTGCCTAATACCGAATTTGTGACCGTTGATGTCGCGGCACCAATGCTGCGCTTTGCCCACGCGCGCGCAAAGTCACTTGGGGTGAACAACATTACGTTTATTCAAGCAAATGCCGAAAACGTTCCTGAGCCGGACGCCTCGTTTGACGTGGTGTACACGACGATCATGTTGCACGAAACATCCAATCTCGCCATTCGTAAAATCATGGCGGAAACCTATCGTCTGCTCAAACCCGGCGGCTTGAGTTTCCACTTGGAGCAGCCACAATATGCAGGCCTTCCGCCGTTCGAGGCATTCATGCGCGACTGGGATTCGCTCTATAACAATGAACCATTCTGGACTGGTATGCATGATCTCGATATCGATCAACTGATGGCCGATGCCGGATACGATCGCGCCAACATGTTCCAAGATCGTGCGGTTGGCGTGTTAGACGAAGCGATCTTCGGCAAACAGAAGGACACAGGCGAAGACTTCGGTCGCAAAGCCGCGTGGCACCTGTTCGGGGTGACCAAATGACAACCATACAAGCCGACAATTTTGATTGGATTCCGCTCACAGGTGCAAAACCTTCAGGAAAGCGGCCGTATTTTTTCGACGACCCGGCCGTCGAGCGCGTGCTCGCGATCACCATGGCGGTGGCACAAGAAGTCGCTGTTATCCGCGAGCGACTCGACACCGTGGAGCGACTGCTTGAGAAAAACGGCAGTATCACCCGTGCAGACATCGACACCTACGCGCCCGACCCTGCATCCGCGACAGAGCGCGCCGAGTGGCAGCGCATGTATATCGCACGCGTGCTTCGAATTGTGCAACAAGAAATCGAAGCGATGAGTAAGCCCGAAAACAATGTTGACATCGAGGCGCAAGCCGAAGACCTCAAGCGAAATTAACCGACTGACTTCACGGAGACACTGATGAGCGCAAAACAGATGCTGCCCTTGCTATCGAAACATGAAGGCGTATGGGATGGCTGGTATCGTCACTATGATCCGAACGGTAAGATGATTGATGAACACAAATCGCGTCTGGTATGCCGCTTCCCCGAATCAGGCCCGTACCCCTACCACCAAACCAACTATTACAGTTGGCCGGATGGCAAAACTGAAGTGCGCGATTTTCCCGCACAGATTCACGATGGTCGTATGTGGTTTGACAATGATCTGATCAAGGGCTGGGCCGCTGAAGTACCGCTAGATGACCTCAATCGCACTGTCATGCTCTACTGGAAACGCAAAGGCGACGACAACCTTTACCTCTACGAGATGATTCAATTGTCCGACGATGGTCAAGCGCGGCACCGAGTGTGGCACTGGTATCGCGATGGCCGCATTGTGTCGCGGACGTTGATCGACGAACAACGGGTATCACATGAATGGCGGGGCATTGACGGGCCAACCTTCGTCGGGGACCCACTGCCGGCATGATCGCCGAACCCTCAAATCGCACCCGTTATGGTGCGATTTTTTATTTGGAGAGCGCAACATGTTTATCAGGTCTCTATCTCGCAGTCTTGCTCTATCTCGCAGTCTTGTGGTCATCCTGCTGTTGATCAGCTCAGCCGCGATTGCACAAAATGACACGCCGAGCAGCGTTGCAGCCGAGGACAAACTCGCGCCAATCATGCTGGATGACCTCCATTACTACAGCGTGGCGCACGACAAAATGAAGGCGTTTTTTATCACGCACTTTGGCGCAAAACCCATGCGCGAGCAGCCAAAAAATCCGCTACGCTTCATCGATTTCCTCGCCATTTCGCCAACACAATCCACCATCAACCTCTCACCGAAGGGACCGTTCGAAGGCGTGCGTGTTGGTGACCCTAAGCGCTGGGAAAAGGAAACGGTGCCACCGGCCGCAACACTACCCGCCATGTACGGTGTGCATTGGATTGCGTTCACCACCAACAATCTCGCCAAGTCGCTGCAAACACTTGAGGCCAATGGCGTGAGTGTGGCATCGCGTAGTTTCAAACTACCCGGGCAGCCGATGACTAAAGCCGCGGCGGTCCACACGCCGGATTTCAACCTGCTCGTGTTGGTTGAGCGCCCTGAAGCCAAGCTGAATAGTGCCTACGCGATTGACCATATTCAATTGCTGGTCGGCAGCGTCGCGGCTAACGTCAAGTTTTACGCCGATGTATTTCGCGGCGTGGTGAAAAGCCGCAACGATCAGGCAACCCTAATGGAGATCGGCAAACATCTGTTTGTACTCTCCGAGCCAGCGGCGCTTGGATTGGAACGCGAGAACGTCATCACACGCGACCCCAAACAGTTCCGCAGCAATATCGATCACATCGGCTTCTTGTACGCCGACGCGATGCCCGCCTACGAGAATGCCGCGAAACTTGGCTATAAATTTTTGTTGAAACCGACCCTTTTCAACTACTTTGATAAACCAACGCCGTATGCTTTTGGCATCCTGTTCAGCCCGGATGGCTTGCAATGTGAGATGTACACCGAGGTTGGTCGCGTCGGGCCGCGTACCGTCGTCGCGAATTGACCGCGCACACCCTAATCGGGTGTCATTGGAGGCACACCCTAATCGGGTGTGCGTGCCACATTCATCACCATCGCCAATAACGAGTAATAACCGCACAAACTCGTTAGATCGACCACACCTCGCTCGCCGAACGCGGCAAGTAGTGCAGCATAACAATCATCGTCAACGGCCTTGTGCGTTAGAACCTGTCGGCAGAAGTCGTAAACCAGCGTTTGCTCAGCGTCCAGCATCTGCGGTGCAGAGCCAGCCGCAATCGCATCCGCATCGGCTTGTTTGACCCCTGCTTGCAGCGCGATTGGGTAGTGAATATTCCACTCGACAGGTTGCCCCCAGTGGTGCGCAACGATGAGGATGGCGAGTTCCGTTAATCGTTTGTCCAGTCCGGTGTTGTAACGTAAATACTCACCCGTCTTTTGTACACGCGCCATCAAGTCCGGGCTGTACATCAACGGCTTGAATGGCCCGATCACCCCGCCGCGCGGCCCGGCAACAAGCTCCTTCGCGGCCTCTGCTTGGGCGGCGGTCCACGTATCACGCGGCGGCAGCGGCAGCCGCTCGGCTCCGTCAAACGCCGGCTGAATCGTTGTTGTCATTCACCGGCCTTGATCTTGTTGTCGACAATTACCGGCTGGCCCAGCACCTTTTGCAACGGCACCGACATTATGCGTGCGACCTGATCCACCGAGCCACCGGGTGGGAAAACCGCAACAAGTTTCACCGGTTTGTTCGGCCAAGCCTGCGCAAACGCTGCCAGCGTTTGAGTACTCAACACTATCAACGCAGCAACAAGTTGGAAGACAGTTTTGGTTAAAGATTTCATCGCGTCCCTAATGATGGTTGGTTGTCAATCAACAGAATTTACGCTTTAAGGTCATCAAAATACATGCCCGAAATCAACGCCGCTCGGAAGTTGTCTGTTGAGTTGGAGATAGCGGTTGATCGTCTTTCGCCCTTGCGTCGCGGAGAAATAGGTGCTAACGTTGTTGAACATTTGTTCAACAAGCGGTGGGGTCATGCTGGGCATTCGACTGGAACGTCGACTGGAAGCGCAACTCGAAGCGCTGGCCGAACGCTCGGGTAAACCGAAGAGCTACCATGCTCGAGTGGCGATTCGTCGCTATCTTCTAACCAATGAGGACGAAGCAAAACGCCAATCCCTGCTGGTCAGTACCGCTGAGGACGAAGATTTTGAGAGCGATACACGTGGCTGGACGAAATAGCCGATGACTGCAGGAAAAGGTGGTGCGCGGCAACAGAACAAACCAGCGCCCGAAATGTCTCGTGGTGATTTTGTGTTGGTCGTGAGCGTCGGCGACTACCGCAAACCCCGGCCCGCGCTCGTGGTGCAGCCGGATTTGTGCAACGGCACCCACCAGAGCGTAACGATCTGCCTTGTCACCAGCACACTTGTCGACGCGCCGTTGTTTCGGATCCCTATAAAGCCACTCAAACGCAATGGCCTAAGCGTAACTTCGCAAGTGATGGTCGATAAAATCCAATCAGCGCGGCGAGTCAAAGTGAGATTGCCGCTGTGGATGCCGCGTTGCGTGGCTGGTTGGGCGTTGAAACCTGAAGTGCGTCTCGACACATGCCGATTTCAGCGGTATTGTGGCGTATCGAAACTGACGTAAACCTCGATTCTGTTATGAAGACACTTCGCTCCAACAACCCTCAACAACCGGTTGATTGCAAAAGTTTTTCGGGAACTTTTTGCGCCACGGTAGGGCGCAGCCTGCCACGATATGCGGCATTTCGCGTCTCTACATTAAGTTGGGCGTCACGAAGTATCTCGCGACTATAATGGTTGCTCGAAAAACATCGCTGTGGTTACGCCGTGGCAAATAACTTCAAGAGTGATGACAGTTTCCTGAGAAAACTCGCCATCGGTGCCGCTGGCACGAATGCAACGATCAACCGCTTGAAGTCGATGGGATTTAATCCTATAGAACTTGAGCGCGGTTCCACAGGTTTCAAAATATGGAAGAAGATCAAGATCAAGCGAGTGCGGGTTCCCGACATTCTGTGCTTGGACACAGGCCTGCGGTTTGAGTCCCGTGGTAAGACAAAGCTTGAGATATCAATGTCACATTCCCTTAATGACCCGAAGCGGGCTTGGGATGCTGGTATGCGGGACGACGACCTTGTTTCAATCGTCGTCTTCGAGCAAGACGACGATTCTCCCGTAGATTTGAAACGAATCTCGCCTATTCACTTCGTCAGCGTGAAGGACATGCGGAAGGCGTTTGCCGCCGGACAGGTATCCATCACCCAACCCAAAGGTGTTGAGGAAGGCTCCGAAATACGGGTGATGTGGACATGTGCTGCCGCCAATCTGTGGTCAGTTGTTTTCGCCGTCGAGTCCGGAAGGATCAGCTTGACTCCAATCCCGGCGGCACGGCGTCAATCAATCCAGTTAAGCCGGAGCAAAGGCAAGATAACCTTGCTGCCACAGGTCAGCGCTGGTGATACCGTCGAGGCCAATCAGATTGTGGCGTCAGTTGTTCCGGTCAACACAAAGCTCCAGTGCCCCGCGTCAGTTAGCGAAGCCTACTTCATAGACAAGCTCGCAAGCGTCAACTTAAGCGAGCGGTACGCTGCCGCAAAAGCGTTGCGTTACAGAGGCTACACCACTGCCAAGCCGTTGCTCGCAGCAAGAATGAACGATGCCGACGAGGATATTTATGTCCAGCTTGAGGCTGCGGCTGCGCTTGCGGCATATGGCGAGTCGAACGGCTGGGAGTTCATGGAGAGCAAGCTGCGCAGTCCGGTCATGACGGTTCCCCTTGAGACGCAGCTTGAAACGGTCATAGTCGCATCCGAAATACCCAAGAGCCGGAGTGAAGAGTTGTTGATCGAAGTGTTGCGGGACTCGCAACGTGACGACGAACTGCGCGCTGGAGCAGCTTGGGCACTTGGCCAATTTGCCTCTACTACGTCGGCGACTGCACTTGTTGATACATTTAACTCAAGTCCCTTGGAGATCAAGGTTGAAGCTGCCCGCGCCCTTTTGCGGATTGCCGAGCCACAAATTCCTCACTTGATTGATCTCCTGAAGAACGGTGACCACTCCAAGCGCGATGGCCTATCATGGGTACTCGCCCGAACTGGCCAATTCAATCCATCAGACTTGGTCGTCGGCGCCGATGACAACCTTAGAAAATGGATGAGTTACGTCGTCGGCTACGGCAAAGATAAATTTGTTCAGGGCGATGTTGAAAGCATCTGCAAGGCAGACCCGCAAGTCTATTTCGCCGCAAGTGTGTTGTGGCAGCTTGTGGCAAGCTGGGTCAACGACCTGAGGGAATACTGACATGCAGAGCAAGCCGCTTTACCACACCGCCAGTGGTCATGCCTATGTTGGCGATTCTCTTGAGCTTCTCTCAGAATTGCCCGACAACAGCATTGATCTAGTTATGACATCGCCACCGTTCGCACTTCTGCGCCAAAAGACCTATGGCAATGTTGAGGAAACAGAATATGTCCGTTGGATTAAGCCATTCGGCCAGGAGGTTTTCCGAGTTCTCAAGGAAAGTGGGAGTTTCGTTCTCGACTTAGGGGGAGCATATCGTTCTGGTGTTCCTTCCCGTTCTCTGTATAACTTCCGCGTACTCTTGGCTTTTTGTGACGAGATCGGGTTTCACCTTGCTGAAGATTTTTACTGGTTCAATCCGGCAAAGCTGCCGTCACCAATTGAATGGGTAAACAAACGAAAAATTCGGGCAAAGGATTCCGTTAACACTGTTTGGTGGTTTAGTAAGACCGCCTTTCCGAAAGCCGACGTTCGGAAAGTGCTGGCTCCGTATTCCGATCGGATGAAGAAGTTGATCGAAGACCCGGAGAGTTTCTATACGCCAAATAAACGCCCGTCAGGCCATGACATAAGTGCTGGGTTTGGCAAGGATAATGGAGGGGCGATTCCTTCCAACCTCCTTTCTATACCGAACACCGACAGCAACTCAAGCTATCTCCGACTCTGCAAGGAACTTGGACTCGAACGCCATCCGGCGCGATTCCCTTCGGAGATCCCCGCGTTCTTTATCAAGATGCTGACCGACGAGGAGGATGTCGTCCTAGACATTTTTGGCGGATCAAACACCACCGGATTTGCCGCCGAAGCTCTAAAGCGTAGGTGGCTCACTTTTGAGATGAATCGGGAATATCTTGCTGCATCCGCACTTCGGTTCCTAGAGGGGCATAGCCCTGAGACTATGAAGCGAGTACTGGGGGAGATGAACAACAGCCATGCCAATTGCTTTATTGGTGAGACGATCTGCACACTAGACCCCGCAAAGAAAGCAAAGTCGAAAGATAAATCTCTGGCTCAAGGAGCGTTGTTTGTTTCTGGGGCTGGCGCGAGGTAGCCAATCTATCCGAAGACGCCCAACGCGGTAGTCCACACTGGCGCTGCGCGATAAAGCCGCGCAGCGCCAGTGACTTCTACGTTAGGGCTCTATGCTCGTCGAGCGCACCGTCTTTCTTTCATGTTCTCCGCAGAAGTGCTTTGCGGAGGTCCAGACTCCGCGCCTCCTGCTGCACATCGCCAGGCCACTGGTGCGGTTCGCACCCATTGAGCCGAAAGTTCTGCCGGAACGGTGGGAACAGAAGGAATACCTCGTCTCGGTTCGGATATTCGGCCTCCTGCCAATGGGTCGGCAGTGGGTCAACATCTCTGGGCGGGACCGCTCAAACGAATTCGGGCGCTTTTACGTGGAGCTCCGGGACAACGGCCGCGGGACCCTAATGTCCAAGCGGGACCATCTCATTACCATCCAAGCCTCCGGGCAGGGCTGCAGCTACTCCGATCGAGTTGAAGTCCGAGCCGGTCTTCTCACGCCGCTTGTCTGGGCGTTCGCTTGGTTCTTCTATCGCCATCGGCAGCGCCGCTGGGAGCACCTCGTCGCCAATGGTTTCGCGTATGGCCAGCCCTAATCGGGCGTTCGAGCCGGCTCGCAATGGCTGGTTGGGCGTTGAAACCTGAAGTGCGTCTCGACACATGCCGATTTCAGCGGTATTGTGGCGTATCGAAACTGACGTAAACCTCGATTCTGTTATGAAGACACTTCGCTCCAAAAACCCTCAACAACCGGTTGATTGCAAACGGTTTGCGCCACTGATTCCCACAATGTTGTGTATCAGCCCGAAATGTTGTGCAGATCTAACTTGTCTGCATGAATTTAGTTGGGCGTCAATACAAAGGATGTTGAGAATTCACCATGTCTAGGGAGAAGATTTACGAAGGTGGTTGCCTATGCGGCAACATCCGTTTCGTTGCTACCGCCCCTGTATCAAAGCCGCACACTTGCTCCTGCAAGATGTGCCAGCGCCATACCGGTGCATTGACGGTCGCATGGGTCGACTTCCCAAGAGCTAGTGTCGAGTGGATCGGGCCCGGTGGCGCACCAACGACTTGGCGATCCTCGGACTGGTCCAGCCGTGCTTTTTGCAGCGTTTGTGGCAGCTCCATTGGTGCCATTGATGACAATCCGACTATCGCATTGCTTCTTGGCGCATTCGATTCTGCAAACCGAAAAGAACTTGCATCTACGTCCCACTCTTATGTTGGGCCTAGACCAAAGTGGTGGCACGTCCATTCGGATGCTGAAGCGAGCGATTGATACCTAACGTTTCATTTACCGGGACGCTTAGCGGCGCCCGTCAATTCGGACGTTAGGCTACAGAACCAATGCGTGTTTCCACCCTCACCGCCGCCGATGTCGTTGCCTACCGGGCGCTTATGCTGGAGGCCTACGAACAAGCACCAGACGCCTTCACCACCACTGCTGCTGAACGCGAAGCGAAACCGTCGCGAGCGGGCGAACCCGCCCTATTTCAGATACTTGTCGAGGAACGCCAGAATTTTCTGATTCGCTTCCATCGAGTTTTTCTTCTTCGAAAAGCCGTGGCCTTCGTCTGGGAACACCACGTATTCAACCGGCACACCATTCTTCTGCACCGCAGCGACGATGTCGTCACTCTCCGCCTTGATCACGCGCGGGTCATTGGCACCTTGAATCACGATCATCGGCTTACGAATTTCTTTCGCATGGAACAGCGGAGAGGTGGCGAGCAAAAACTCCCGATCGGCAACCGGGTCACCAATCTCTTGGTACAGCGCCTTGCGGCTCGCTTCCCAATACGGCGGGATGCTCTCTAGGGTACGAATCCAATTTGTCACACCAAAAATATTCACGCCAACCTTGAACACCTCGGGACGAAACGCTAGCGCGGCGACGGTCATATAACCGCCATAACTGCCGCCCATGATGCCGATCTTGTCGGCGTCGATGTAACCCAAGCTCGCCAGATATGTTTTTGCTTCCGTGCAATCCCACAGCGGCTCACGGCCGTGTTTTTTGTCGTCGGCGGCAAAGAAGGACTTGCCGTAACCGGAGCTACCCCGGTTATTGATGCCCAGCACGGCATAGCCGTTATTCACCAAGTATTGAATCTGCGCGTTGTAACCACGCCGTGTTTGGCCACCCGGGCCGCCGTGTACATACACAATTGCAGGCACTTTGTTGGTTGCACTCGCTCCATGCGGCTTGTAGTAGATGCTGGGGATTACCATGCCGTCAAACGACTTAAACCGCACCACTTGTGCTTCGACCAAATCTGCCGGGTTGATGTCCTTCGCGAGGCTTTGTGTCAACTGTTTGGTCGAGCGGGTTTTGAACTCGTGCACAAACAAATTGTTTGGTGAACGATCGCCATTCAGATAAAACGCCATCTTCGCGCCACTCTTGGAGAAAGTCACCCCACGAATTTCGCCCCCAGGTAACTTCGGTAGTGCAACTGGCTTGTCGTCCGCGCCTTCGGTGACACGAATAACAGTGCTACCGTCTTGGTTGATCGTCGTCACACGATAACCACCGTCTTTGGAGAAATAGGTACCGTTAACATCCCAGTCGGCCTTGGTATGATCCTTAACAACGCCGGTTGCCAAGTCATAAGTTTTGAGTTGGGTAAATTCGCCGTCTGCGTTGGTTGTGAAGAAGAGCCTTTTCGACGCAGGATCAAATGTAGACGCAGAGAATGATGCAACGCCGGTGTGTGCGGTGATGAGTTTGGCTTCGGCTTTCGCCACATCATAGAGGTAGATATCACTGTCTGAAGTGGTGTTGGTCTTGCCTAAGGCGATCCACTTTTCGTCGCGGCTGATCGCGGCGACTTGGAATGCCTGATCGTTTTTGTACAACATGGTACGGGCATAAGTCTTCGCGTCATAACGATACAGGTCGAAAAAGCGCGGGTCGCGCTCATTAGTGGTGACATAAAACGCCGCATCATTGGCGCTCCAGCCCGCGAAGTTAGCCTTGAGTCTTGCCCCCGGCGTCAGGTCTTTCTCGCTGCCGTCGAGTTCGCGCACAAACAGATGATTGTTCTCGTCGCCGCCATTGTCGCGGGTGAACAAGATGCGATCATCATTGGGGAAAAAACTAACCGAATAGGTGGAATCGGTTGCGGATTTAGTTTTGGCTTCGGCTTTGCCACCCGCAGTCGATATCTTGTAGGCGTTGAAGACTCCCGTCTCATTGCTGCTGAAAAGAATGCTCTTCTCGTCAGCGCTAAACGAGGCGCCTGCGTAACTCGTCGTCGCCATAAATTGCTCGATCGTATATCGCTTCACCGCTTTGCCGGGCGTAGCTTTTGCAGCCGCTGAGGCGATCGCCTCAGCAGGCACGGCGACCGAAAAGGCAAACAATAATGCCGCAAAGCTTGCCACTCTTAATGAAGCTTTCATCACTGAGTTCCTTTCAGAAAATTGGTGCCAACAAAACTGAGAATGCCAAAACAAATGAGGCTACCATATTGGAATGTGGAATATGGAATGTGGAATGCGGCCTACTTTAGGACTTTTTTTATCATATCAGGCTCTCGCAAGAATTTCTGTTGCCGCACGCTCACCAGATTCCATCGCGGCTTCCATGCCGCGCAGGGTATGGCCGGTGTGTTCGCCGGCAAAATGGACACGCCCTGCCGGCTGTGAAATCGCGTGCGCAAAACGTGTGATCTGCGTTGGTGCCCAGTTAATCCATGCGCCACCTGCCAGTGCGTTGTGGTGCCACGAGATACGTTTGGCCATCCGCAACGCGCCTTTGGACGCGGGGTAGACCTTCTCAAGCTCCGCGATTGCGCGTGCGCCAAATGCGGCATCGTCGAGTCGGTCCCAAGATGCGCATTCAGCACCGTTGATCCAGACGATCACGCTCGGTGGATTACCGTCACCACGACTGTCTTGAGGGAATACGCGCTCCAGCGGCCCGTTCGACCAGAGGTAGGGCGCAAGACCGTCGTCACCCCAGAACGGTCGTGTGACCTCCAAGTGAATCTGCGTAACCTTGCCGTACGCCGCCACCGCGACGGCGTCCGCATGCGCTTTGGGTAAAGCGGGCGTGAAGGCGATCATGCGCATTGTCGGCAGCGGCAGTGCACACACCACGAATCGTGCGCGGTGAGCAACACCGTCGTCGGTACGCACCACTGCGCCGCGCGTATCGGCATCCACCGCCACCACGCGGCGCTGTAGTAATACGTCTCCCTTTAGAGAACGCGCCATGGCTTCGGGCAGACGCTGATTACCACCTACAATATTCTGCGTCGGTCCCTTGATCTTAATGATCTCCGCGATATTGGATTGAGCGTAAAACAAATTGAGCAGCGAGGTTTCCGCGAGTGTATCGCCGAGGCCATTGGTCACGGCCATTAACTGTAGCGCGGCGGGCGAAAAGCCCTTCTCGCGCAAGACATTAAGCGCGGGCACATCCCATTTAGCGTGTTTCGGGTCACGAAACGCAGCGGCCGATTCGAGCGGGCTTGGTCCCACCACGCGCGACAACACACGATCCGGCGGCAGGTTGCGAAACGCTTCTGCGAACGGATTCGCGGCTGAGTTACCCCACTCTGCGAGGTCATAACGTTCCCCATCAACGTGAATTACTAAGCGATCGTCTCGCAGCAAAGGCGAGCGTCCACTCGGTTCTAACTTCAAGCCGAGTTGTGTCGTGACATCAACAGTACGTGCATAGGCGGCACCGATCTGATTCCCGCCAGCTTCGGGCTTACCCGCGACATCATCAAGCGTGAATATACGACCGCCGATACGTTTGCTGGCCTCAAGCACCCGTACCTTAAGTCCGAACGCCTCCAGCAAACGTGCCGCATGTAGACCGGCTAATCCGGCCCCAATCACAATGACGTCGAGCGACGCAACCTGCGCACGCAACAGTGGTTGCGATGTGGCAAGAACGACGCCCGCTCCCGCCAACTTCAAAAGTGTGCGACGGGTTACCACAGCCGCTACTTCTTTTCTGGTGTAGCCGCAGTGGCAGTGGCACCTGCTGCCGTGCCGAGTAACTTGTTGATCTCGATAAAGTTACCATCATTGTCAAACACGCTACTAAACAAAACGGGGATCACTGTATTGTTTGGCCCCGGATATTCGATGCGGTAAGGCTCAGTGTCAACTTTGATGTTTGGCAGCGCCTTGATTTTCGGCCAGCGCTCTTCTAAATCTTTGGCGTTAATCACCATGATCATGCCGCCCGCGTTTGGCCGTTTGAATTCTGTGACTGGCGGCACCATTGGCTGGTTGAGTCGCTGCATGAGTCCGATAGCACCGATGAATTGATCGTTTGCACGCAGCAACACCAGACGAATGGTCGGCGGCGTCACCTTGCCGTCTTTATCCTTGCCGCCACCGATGAGTTGGTCGTAGACAACCTTCAGGCCAAGACCATCTCGATATAACGGCAACGATTTCTCAATATCGCGTACCACCAGTGTCGTCCGGCGAACATCCACCGGGATTTTTTCATTGTCGGCAACGGGCTGGGCGTTGGTGACGCCGATGGTCGCCACCAACAGCACAAGCGCAGAAAACAAAAACTTTTTCATAGAAATTCCTTTGTCAAAAACCATTGTCAACACTATTTTTTACCCGTGTAGTGTTCATTGTGTTCGCCAACATCCGGCAAACGCCAATCCGGCTGTGCGGGTTCATTGGTGAACTTGATCGGATTGTTCAAATGTTTTGCGCGATCAGCATCGACATGAATCGTGCCCCTCACAGCCAAATGCGCCTCTTGAGTCGCTTCGTACAAATCCCGCACCGGCGCCCAACAAACATCAACGCCATCGAGAAATACCGTCCACTCAGCGAGTGTCTTGGTGGCAAAAATCTCGCGAAGAAATACTTTCACTGGCTCATGGGATGGGCCGGGGGGCGTTGATCCCGCAGCGATGAGATCGGGGCGGCCTAATGCGGTGAGCAGATTCTTCACAAACTTGTGTTCGCTGCCGCCGAGTGCCAGCCACTTGTGGTCAGTCGTCTCATAGAGGTTGTAAAAACTGCCACCGCCAAAGCTGCGCTGCTGTTGCACTTGCGGCGATTTGTTTTCTGCGAAGGGGATGCCCATCACATTCGGCGTCCAGCTCAATAGCGAGTCCTGCATCGAGATATCAAGGTAATCGCCCTGTCCGGTGCCGTTGACGACGTTATCGCGCCGATACAGCGCCATCAAAATGCCTGACAGTGCCATCAATGAACCTGCCATATCGGCAACCGGCATGTTTGGATGTGTTGGCTTACCATCACGGCCAAGATTCAAACTCACCACACCGCTATCGGCTTGTATCGCCAAATCGTGCGCAGGCTTCAAACGCTTGGGGCCGGTCTGCCCGAAAGCAGAGATGCTGCAATAGACAATACGTGGATTACGTTTGGCTACCGTCGCGTAGTCAATGCCGAGACGCTCCACCGTACCGGGCCGAAAACCTTCTACCACCACATCCGCCGTATCGATGAGCTGAAGAAGCGCCTCTTTCTGCGCCGCGTCTTTGAGGTCGAGGCTGATACTTTTTTTGCCACGATGGGTGTTACGAAACCACACCGTGTGACCCGCTTGTGAAGCACCGACATGCCGCACCGGCTCGCCTTCACCCGGCGGCTCAAGTTTGATCACCTCGGCACCGTGGTCCGCCATCAACATCGTCAGATGTGGGCCGGGCAGGAACAACGAGAGGTCGATGACGCGGATACCGGAGAGTTTCATCCTGATTTCAGACCTCGTCGTCCCGACCGAAGCCGAGGGACCTCATCCTGTCGAGGTGTGGCAGTACACGAAACGGATGAGATTCCTCGCGAAAGGCCACTCGGAACGACATTGAGTTAGTTACATGCATGCTTAATTCTGTCAATTGAAAACACAAAGACTACGCAATCGCCTTCGTGCTTCGCAACGCCGCGATCTCATCTCGCGAATAACCAATCTCCAACATGATCGCTTCGGTATCCGCACCCAACGCCTTCGCCGGTTGCGCAGGTAAACGCTGACCATCAACCTTAATCGGGTTCGCCAACCGCCGCAGGGCCGGATTGGCCGGATGATTCAGCGTCTGAATCATGCCCACCTGCGCCACATACGGATTGTCCAACCCCCGCGCCATGTCGTAGATCGGCGCAATCGGTATGACGCCGCCGAGTTTTTGCATCCATTCATCGGGCGTACGCTTCATAAACTCCGCGTCGAGAATGGGCGTGAGCGCATCACGATTACTGCGACGGTTCGGAATCGAATCAAAGCGTGGATCACGCGCCAGCTCTGGTTTACCGATACCGTCACACAACGCCACCCAAAATTTATCGATCATACAAAGTACAAACACCCAGCCGTCTTTGGCTTGATACATTTGCGCGGGTACGGTTGCCGGATGCGCGCCACGCGGCATACGTTGCGTCGCGTGACCATTATTCAGATACCAGGTCGCTGGGTAACTTAGCTGATGCAGCGCAACGTCAAACAACGACACATCAACATCGCGCCCCTTGCCCGACTTCAATGCGCCGACGACACCGGCGAGTAATGCAATCGACATCGTCATCCCGGTCATAAAATCGACCACGGACAAACCAAATCTTGCAGGAGGACTGTCCGGCTCACCGGTCAACATACAAAAACCAGCTTCGGCTTGCATCAAGTAATCGTAGCCCGGCCAATCGGTACGATCGTTGTCACGTCCGTATGCCGAAAGATGCGCACAGACGATGGACGGCTTCACTTTCGACAGAGTGAGGTAATCGAGCCCGAGTTTTTTTGGTTGATCACCGCGTAGGTTGTTCAACACGGCGTCGCTATGAGCAACCAATTTCTCAAACACCGCGCGACCGCCAGGCGCTTTCAGATCCAGCGCGAGGGATTTCTTGTTGGCGTTGAAAGTTTGGAAGAACTCCGAGTCCCCCTCGCCCAAAAAGAAAGGACCATTGGCGCGTGAGACATCACCACCCGTTGTCGGGTTTTCAATCTTGATGACCTCGGCACCCAGATCGGCCAAGTACATCGAACCGTAAGGGCCGGCACCGTATTGTTCGACCGCAACGATGCGGATGCCCGCGAGAGGCAAATCTATTCGCTCCTGCGTCATGACCATCGCCCAATCGATCGCGTGGCCCAAGATTCAAAACCTGTCATCCCGGAGGCCACGCAGTGGCAGTCCGGGATCCAAGTTTTGCCAGTCTCAGGGCGCAAAGAAGATTGCGTACGCGCCCGCGCCGGCACGACATCGCTAAACAGCATTCCGCGCAACCAACTGTTTGGCAATAATAATGCGCTGCATTTCATTGGTACCCTCACCAATACACATCAGCATCGCATCGCGATAAAAACGCTCGATCTCGTACTCCACCGAATAACTCGCGCCACCAAAAATTCGCATCGCCTCAGAGGCACAGAACACCCCTGCTTCGGAGGCGAAATACTTCGCCATTCCCGCTTCCATGTCACAGCGTTGTCCACTGTCGTAAGCACGCGCGGCACTCTCGACCAATAGCTTCGCGGCTTCTACTTGCGTGGCCATCTCGCCTAGCTTCAACTGGATTGCCTGATGTTCGCAAATCGGTTTGCCGAATGTTTTGCGCTCTTGTGCATACCGCACTGCCAAACGCGTTGCGCCTTCGGCAATGCCCGCACCACGCGCCGCAATGTTGATGCGCCCAAGCTCTAGCCCGCCAACGGCTTGCTGGAAGCCTTTACCTTCGACACCACCAAGCAAACAACTCCCGTGTACCCGGTAGTCTTGGAAGGCAAGCTCGCAGCTATCGATTGACTTGTATCCGAGCTTCTTCATCTTGTTCGACACAATGAAACCCTCGCCCTTTTCAGCGATGAGCATACTCATGCCTTTGTGACGCGGTTCCGCCGTCGGGTCAGTTTTGACCAGCAACAAAATTGCACCACCGTTGCCAGAGTTGGTGATCCAAATTTTGTTGCCGTTGACCACATAGTGGTCGCCATCTTTTTTTGCGACGGTACGAATTGCTTGCAAATCTGTTCCGCAATCCGGTTCAGTCAAGCCAAGCCCGCCACGCAATTCACCACTGGCCATCCTCGGCAGGTACTTTTTCTTCTGCTCCTCGGTGCCCGCACGTTCAATTGCTGCGGCCATGATGAGATGTGAATTAAAGATACCGGTCGGCGCCATCCAAACAGAGGAGACACGCGTGACGATCTTGGCGTACACACTCGCTGGCAAACCGAGTCCACCGTATTGCTGGCCAATCGTCGCGCCGAACAGCCCGAGCGCTTTCATCTCCTCGACTAACGCGTGTGGATACTTATCTTCGTGATCGTGCTCTTTGGCGATCGGCTTGACCGATTTTTCGACCCAGTTATCGATGGCATCGAGCAACATTCGCTCATCGTCAGCCGTGAAGTTGCTGGTTTCTGTCATTGCGTTCATGGTGTTATCTCAAACTTAAAACACAAGCATTGGCGCGGTTTTTCGGGCAGAAATGCTTGAAAGTGCCCGCCGCTATTCATGTTTGGTCGCGTAAACCTACTGCGCGACTCACTTGCTACGTTGCGCGGCGAGTTTGGCAACTGCGGGAATCCTCGTTTACCAACGAGTACATTCCTGTTCCTGCGCGCCGTGCGCCTTGCCTTTGAGTCGCTCGTGACGGTTTTCGCTGCATCGTCGCGTCTGCGCGCATCTGTGGCAAAACACAATCCTAATAGTTGACTTTATCTTCAACGGAATGACCTTGCCGTGCAATCAGCATGGTGCGGTTAAAAGTACAGACCAGTTTCTTGTCTTGGTTGTAGCCATCGGTACGCACACTGACAATTCCCGCAGTTGGCCGCGACTTCGACTCGCGCTTATCGAGCACTTCGGATTCCGCATACAAGGTGTCGCCGGCAAATAGCGGATGCGTCATCTTGATATCAGTCCACCCAAGATTGGCAATCGCCTTTTGACTGACATCAGTCACACTCATGCCGACCATCAACGCGACTGTCAGCGGCGAGCAGATGATGCACTTTCCAAATTCAGACGCCTTTGCATATTCAGGATCAAAATGCATCGGGTGGGTATTCATGGTCAGCAGCGTAAACCAGATGTTGTCGGTTTCCGTGATCGTGCGACCGGGCCGATGTTCGTAAACATCACCAATATTGAAGTCCTCAAAATACCGCCCGAAATGTTCGCGATATCGATTGGGTCCGACCTGCTTGACGTTTTGCACCATGACTTCCCCGTATTTTTCTAGGCTACCCGCGCCAGTTTGGAATCTTTGTCACGCAGTCCGAGCTTGGCGAGCTCAATCACGCGAAGCGCTGCGAGTTCAATCGGCCGATCAACCAACTTGCCATCCACTGCGATGGCTGCACCATCCGCCGCCTTCATCGCGGCCACCACTTTTTCGGCATACGCGAGCTCATGTGACGTCGGTAAAAATGCACGCTGGATGGCATCAACTTGCGCGGGATGAATCGCTGACTTGTTGGTAAAGCCCAAGTCCATCACACGTTGTGTATCCAGCGCCACTTCGGCCAAGTCCTTGATCTCTAAACTTGGCACGTCGATCACGCCAATTTCGGCCTCTGCGGCAGCCGCAGCAATCATCCCCCTCGCCCACAACCAGCCATCGTAAGCGGGTTTGATGCGTGCGGCGACCGCGTAATCAAAACCACCAAACATCAGTGCTTGAACTCGTCTTGTAGCGCGTGCGATCAATCGCGCTTCAAACACCGCATGTGGCGACTCGAGCTGTGCGATCAGCGGAATTTCAGCGTGGTTGAGCACATCCAACACACCCAAAATTTCCTCGGCGCTCTCCACTTTTGGCAGCATGACAAATGCTGGCCGAAAACCGCCGGATGCGATCGCCACCAGATCTGCGCGGCCAAGGTCGGTCGTTGCGCGATTGATGCGTAACCCCAGCTCGCTGCGGCATATACCGGCAGCGGCAATAAAATCGAGCGTCGCCCGGCGCGCCGTTACCTTATCCGCGAGCGGCACGGCATCCTCCAAATCAATACAAACTTGATCGGCGTTGGTCGCGAGTGCCTTCTCGAACCGATCTGGCCGAGCGCCTGGCACAAAGAGCAAACAGCGGCGCGGGTTGGGCAACGAAAGAGACAACGAATTGGGCAACGAATTGGGCAACATGTCAGGGCTTCACGTTCGCTGCAAAGTGTTTAGCGATATCAATACGACGGGCAAACAGCACCCCCGGCTTTTGGGAAGCGTACTTTAGAAATTTTTCCAGGTAACCGATACGTCCCGGCCGACCGATGATGCGCAGATGCAGACCACACGACATCATGATCGGCGTTGTGCGCGTTTTGCCACTCGCCTCTGTGTGCATCTGATCGAGCGTGTCGATCGCGTATTCGAGCCAGTGTGATGGCAGGTAACCGGGCGCCAACCACATCTTCATGTCGTTGGTATCAAGTTGATAGGGCAAGATGATCATCTTCTTCTTGCTACCGCCCACATCCCCCCAGAAAGGTGTGTCGCAAGAATAGTCATCCATGTGATAGAGACAGCCCGCTTCTTGCAACAGGCGGCGCGTGTTTTCAGTATGCAAGTATCGCGATAGCCAACCTTGCGGACGCACGCCTGTCGATTTCTCAATGCTATCTAAACCGTTCTTGATAAATTCACGTTCGCGTGCCTCATCAAACGAAAACTGGTGCACCCAACGATAACCGTGGCAGCACGTCTCGTGTTTGCGCGCCTTGATGTAGTCGGTGATTTCCGGCGCACGCTCGAGGGCAACCGCCGCGGCTGTGTATGTCGCCGCCACCTTGTATTTGTCGAGCAGCGCCGCCACACGAGCGTGACCTTCAAGAATGCCGTAACGGTAGTTTGATTCGTTGCCGTAATTACGGATGGGTTTTTTCAGCGATACTCCGAGTTCATCCAATGGCTCAGTGATCTTGTCACCATCGCCAAGAGAATACTCCGATCCCTCTTCGACATTGACCACGACGGACAACGCGACCTTGGCTTTGTTGGGCCAAGTCCAGCTTGGAGATTTAGCAGTTGGTGTTTTCTTTGTGACGGGCATTCAGATTCCAGAGCAGTAATTTGAGAAGTTGGAAACCGTTAGGTGTGCGCTGAGTTGGCGGCGACATCGCTAGTGATACTCCTCGCCACCGGATACGTTCATGGACTCGCCAGTGACGTATTGCGCCTCATCACTACACAACCATGCACACGCCGCCGCCGTATCCGTCGGTAAGCCCGGGCGTCCCAACGGAATGCGCGACTTCATCGCATTCATGTACTGCTCCATGGTCAGACCAAGCGCCTCGGAAAAATATTCGTTCTGCCATGCACCCAGTCCGGTGGTGACGTGGTTCGGGCAAATGGCATTGGCGGTAATGCCGTACTTGCCCATCTCGATCGCCGTCACACGCGTAAGCCCCGTCATGCCATGTTTGGATGAGCAATAAGCGGAGGCAAATGGAAAGCCTGACTTCGCCGCTTGAGAGGCGATATTGACGATGCGGCCACCCGTCCTGCCGCTTTCGTTTTGTTTGATCATCTGGATCGCCGCATATTTGGTACACAGGAACGCGCCGCGCAGGTTGACGCCAAGTACGGCGTCCCACTCCTCAATGGACATTTCCACAATCGGCTTCATCAAATAACCGATGCCGGCGTTGTTCACCAAAATATCGAGACTGCCGTAGCGCGCCACCGTCGTCGCAATCGTTTCTTTAACTTGTGACTCTTCGAGCACATCCAGCGCCAGAGCCGTACACGCGCCACCATTCCCAGATGCTAACGCGGCAACGTGGATGTCAGCCGCGACCTGCGCCATCTCCGATTCTGACCCCACCGCACTTTCAGGCATTTCCTTGCCCTTGGCGTGACCGAGGTCGGTCACAACTACTTTGCAGCCTTCACTCGCGAGTCGACGAGCAATCGCCTCACCAAGCCCCTTGCGGCGACCCGCACCTGTGACCAGCGCCACCTTGCCTTTGAGTTCTGTGTAATGGGCCATGGCGATTAAAGGTTATCGCAGACGATGAACATTGGGTTGTCAGCAAAGGCTTGGAATTGCTTGGCCCCTGCTTGCACCGCGTCGGCGCTAACGTCTTTGAAGAAAGCATCAAGGTCCGGCACCTCAATAACCTCTGCGTATTGGTAAGGCGGCTTGGCATCGGAGCCCAATAGCATGTTGGTCTTCAGGACTTCGAAGCCGGATACGGAGCCTAGTGAGCGGACGAGCGGAATGTCGCTGGCCTTGGCCCACGCTTCATACGCCGTGACATCGGTACCAGGTTTCAAATTGAACAGAACGAGGACGGTTGCCATGAGAATCTCCAAGTTGGACTTGCTGGACTTGCAAAGTTGTCCGGACAAATTTTATGCTCAGAATTCGATCCCGTCAAACTTGCCCGACGCATCAAATGTCAGGGTCAGCTCAGCACACGATTTCAGTCAGCTCACCGTCAGGGCCACGTATCACACCGACCATCGCACCAAAATAAGGGGCTTCTAGTCTTACCGCGGGTGGAACAATCCAGTGTGCGACCGTGGGCAGGGTATCAACTTTGACGCCAATCATCGCCAACCCCTGCGGTAAACCACCCGCAGGCTGTGGACGTGGCGTTGCTTGAGTTGGGTATTGATCGACTTCGAACAACACCGTGCGCCTATCGGAAATTGTCGCGAGTTTGTGCGCGGTGGATGCATCCAAACCAAATGCAAGGTTGATCACGCTGTAGGGCATCTCCCACTGACCACCGGTTCCGGTCCCGAGTAGCGCGTGATAGAACGCGAGGGAGGCTTCCATGTTCCGACAGCCCATCACGGCGATAAACAATTGATCGACCCAACACTTGGCCATCGGTAAGTCGCTCGACGGTAGATCGCCGCGAACCTCGTTCAGATAGATCGCCTCTCCACCGGGACCACGCGCTTGCATCGGGTATAACTTGTCCGTGAACGACAAGGGTTTCGGCGCAGCGATGATGGGGGTCCCTGCGGCGAGTAAGCGCACATACATCGCGTCAGCATCCTTCACCGATAACTCCAGCGCGGCCCAGCCGTAGTGTGTCCCAGGTTGATAACCGACCGGCTCAACCTGTTCAATCAGCCGCAGATAGACCGGCGAACCACTCGGTGGCTGCATGACCACACTCTTGGCGCCTGCCAGCGCCGGGGCTTCCCATGCCGCCGCTTCCGATTTGCCAACCGTTGCAGTGTGGACAACGGTCTGCTCAAAGAGATCGCGATAGAGCATTAATGCGTTGTCGAGCGACGGCACACACACGGTGCCGTGCAAGAGTCTGGGTCCATTCATTTCAACACTCCCGGATTCATGATGTTTTGTGGGTCAAGCTGTTTTTTGATGGCATCAAACAGCGCCAGCGCAGCCGCGTTTCGGCCCTCGCGATAGGTGTAGAACTTGCCGATCTGAAAATGTATACCACCCAAAATCCGCATCAGACGGGCAGTTTCGGCCTTTAATGCGCCAACGGCCGCAGTGGCGCTAGGGTTTGCCGCTGGCTCACCACACTTCTTCAGGTAGTCGGCTTCCACCACACGTTTGTGATACGCCGTGTGGGAGTCGTTCCAGTAGAACACGGGCTCAATCAAAACCGCTTGCTGCGCCACTGTCGTACACAAATATCCGATGCGAATTTGGTGCTCATCGAGCCAGCTTTGTTTACTGGCGAAGAACGCTTGCAGTGTTTTGAATGCTGCTTGCGCCGTACTGTGCGGGAAGATTGCGTGAACCGGCACCCAGCGTTCACCAGCGGGACCAAGCATTGAATTCGGCGCAACAAACGGCATCGCCCGCAACGCCTTGGGAAACGAGTTCTCGGTGGCCTGCCCCCTCGCCGCAAAAATTCTTTTAGCCGCCGCTACTTTCGCCGCGACCTCACCAGCGGTTTTGCCTTCAATGGAAACGTGCGTGGAGTATTTGTCCTCGCCAACAAAGTCACGCCCCGACGCCACCAAACCCAGGCCAGCCATGACCCCCGATTGTTTGACGACCTTGAGCAGTGTTTCTGCGTCGGCCAACAAACTCATGCGCTTCTTGCGCTGCTCCAACAACACGGGATCAAAGGAAAAACACTCGGCGGCAATATCGTTGCGCGAAATTTCCGACATCGCTTCGATCATCGCGGTCGGATCATCAAATTCAGCCGAGACAAAATCGATGTCAACTTCGCGCGGAATGAGCTTAAAGGTCGCCCTCGCCTTGATACCAAGTGCACCCGCATCCCCAACAAACAACCCGGTTAGATCGGGGCCGAAATAACGAATGAAGGGTTTGGTCTCGCCGCCCGCCGCCGCACTGCCCGTGGTCAGAACAGAACCGTCGGCCAACACCACCTCGAGCGACAACACGCTATCGCCAACACTACCGTATTCACCAGAGCCTAAAAACACGCTGCACTGTGAGAGCGCACCACCGATCGTTGAACGCAACCCAGATAGCGGCCCCCAATACGGCGTACGCAAGCCATGCGGCGCCAGCAAATCGTTTAACGTCGACCAATACATACCGGTCTCAACGGTGACATAACGATCCACCGTGTTGAGCTCGACCAAGTTGTCCATACGCGCCAAATCGATTAGCGCCGAGCCTTTTTGCCTCGCCAAGTAGCCATCGGTGTAACTCAAGCCACCACCACGCGGCACCATCGCCACCCCGGCGGCCGCGAGCGTTTTCACGGTCAACTGCAACTCATCGACTGCACTCGGTGACACCACCACTGCAAGCGCCTCGCCTTGGCTGAAAACATCCTGGGCGTAAAAATCAAGCGTGGCATCGTCTGCTGCCACCGCCCCGGCACCGAGCGCCACCTGTAGTGTCGTGAACCACGCTGGCAATGGCGGCTTGGCCGCAGGCCTCCTCGCCTGAGCTGCGTGAGTTGCCTGAGTTGCTTGTTCGTTTAGGGCTTCTGCCATGATCTGATTCCGGTTGACTGTTTACCTGCCGACAATGTCGCCTCGACAAGGCCAAGTGTTTTTGCCAATGCGTTGACGATACGTACCCGTTCGGGTTCGTCGTCACATTGCACAGTGATAGGCCCGGCAAAATCTATCATTGCGGTAAATGCCGTTTCCGTTAACGCCGCCCGCCAAAGCGGCGCGAACATTTCACCGGCACGCAATATCTCCACGACTTCTGTATGTACTCGCACCGGAGCCGGCGCATCGACCTTGCGTGCGGCAGCGATGGTTGGCTGCTGCCAAGGCCAGAACAGCGCCTTCATCCGCGCCCAGTTCCATGCGGCAAGCAGATGCGCGCCGGTGGCGTGCGGCGTCAGGTCTGGCAACTGAGCGAGAAACTGCTCACGCTCGGCGTCGTTGAGCAGCATCGGATTGTGCAAGCGCATCTGTTCGCAACGCGGCCCCGCAGGAGTTACCGCCGAGATCTGTGCCAGCGCCGCTGCAATTGCGTCGGCGGCACCATCGCCGCTGACCGCAAAACGTGTCACACCAAGCGCCTGCAAAACCTCCAACACGGACTGTGCGACCGCAATCGGCGTAAGCGCCTCCGCCGACCAAACTTGCGACGCGCCGTGTCCGGGTAACTCCGGTGCGATCACCGGTGTGCCGTGTGGCACGTCGACTGGAATCCGGGCCGGTGTGCCGATGTCACTCAGATGCACCACAACCAACGAACTCGCAAGATCGCCGCCATTGGCCGCGATCAGCGCACACATCGCCCCATGTGTCGTGTTGCACACCCGCCGCCGAGTTGAAACCGCCGTGCGAATTGCTACCGCGGCATCAACACTACTTGCATTCGCTGCTCGCAAGGCGATGAATGCGTCAGTCTTGTCGATCAAGCCCTGTGGACCGCCGTTGACAATCTCAGCCGTCACATTTGCAGGCAGGCTCTGCAGTCGCGGCAAATGCGTGGCGAGCACATCCTCGGCACGGTAAAAGATGCGCGTCGCAACCGTCAGCCGCGATGCGGCCGTCGCGTCGTCGTATAAAAACGGCGCGCGGTAGCCGGCACGATAACCGTCCCCGGCGTCGAGGATGTCGAGCGCATCACCGTTGAGTTTCTGCGTTGACGGTGCCGGATAGGCCATGCGCGCGGACTTGGTCGGCGTGTTCCAAGGAAAAAACAGATGCTGCTCACGCAGACGCGCCCACAACCATAACAAATGGCTACCGTCCCACTGCGGCTCGAATGGCGGCAGATAACCATTCAGCAAGAGCTGACGTTCGTCGGCGTTGAAACGTGCATAACCATCACAGATCAATCCACCCACCCGTGCCGGGAAGTCAAGGGCAAATCGCAGTGCGGTCACCGCGCCGGTATGAACACCGTTTACGATGACCCGCTCAATACCGAGGGCATCGAGGAGCGCATTCAACGCCGCAGCATAGTCCGGGATGGTCGGCTGTGCGAGTGGCAATGGATCGGAATAGCCAAAGCCCGGCGTATCCGGCGCGAACACCGCATAGCGAGTCGACAAGCGCTCAATCCAAGGGATCAAGGCGCGCGAATTTTGCGGCGACTGGTGGAGCAACAACACCGCCGGGCCACATCCGGCAAATCGCACCAACACCCGCCGACCAGCAACATCGACGAACTGGGTTGATACGGGCTGCGTGGAAACAGCGGGGAAAGAGATCGACATACGCGCTAAGTCCGGTTGCATCGCCCGGAGGGAACAAACTGCCATCAATAATTTGTCCGGACAAATTACATATTAACGGCAAAACTTGGATTGGACAATCGCGCACGTCCGTCAATCCGAAATCTTGGATTCTTCAATCAAGGTACGCTGATAGATCACCCCATCCCGAAACCAATGCCAAGTGCGGCTGCGCTGATCATTTGTTTGGTTAATGACGATAAGTTCGTACAAATATGCGTCCGGCGTATCGTGGCGCTGCCATGTGAGCACGGTGGATAGCTCATCCACCGACCATGCTTTACCGCGAATCAATTCGTTGTCCCAATACAAGACGCCATCGCGGCATACCCCCGGATATTCACCATGTGTGTCGCGTCCATCCCCCCACCAGAAATAATTTTTCTGGGTGTAGTGGTACGAGCCTGATTCGGGAAATCGCACTTCTATGCACGAGTGATGCCGGTCAAGCGTTTTGCCTTCTGCATCAACCAAGTGGTAGATGCCCTCCCAGATACCGTTATGCCTTAGCAAAGCCGGCATGAACTGTTTGATTGGATTCATTGCGCTCCGTAAATTGGTCAGTCGCCTCAAGACAGTTTCAAGATAGGTGGTAGCCACTCTTACTTCTTGCGCCAGCGTTGTAGAAGACCGGCGGTTTGCGCGGGCTCACGGCGGGTTTGTTTCATTATCTTGACACCATCAGTCGATAAGACTAGATTTGTCCGTACAAATAGTTGTCCGGACAAATCTAGTCTGCCCTGCAACAAAATACAAGTTAAGTTTCGGTACCGCCCTTGGAGCAATGCCTTGGTTACATCTAACTTAATCGTGATGCAGCCAATGGCCTGTACAAGTCACAAGCTACAACTGACGACTGACAAATCACAACTCACAACTCACAACTCACAACTCACAACCACACCACAATCGGAGTTCCTCATGAACCAATTCCTGAATCAACGTGGCCAGGCCAGCCTTGGCAAATTTAGCGTGATGCACGTTGCTGTCGCACTGGCGGTTTCCGCGCTGACGATGAACGCCGCAACGGCCCAAAGCGCCGCTGCGACGCCGGAGGCGAAAGCTGACGACAAGCTCGAAAATATCGTGGTGACCGCGCAACGGCGCGAGGAGGAGTTGCAGAAGGTTCCCGTTGCGATTACGACCCTGTCAGCAAAAGACTTGGAGCAAAAGCAGATTCGCCGTTTGGACGACATGAAGTTTGAGATCCCCAACGTGGTCGTTGAACCTGCAACGGGCACTTCATCGGCGGCAAAGATATTTATGCGCGGCGTGGGCACAGACGAATCACTTTTCTCCGCCGATCCTTCAGTCGCCATTTACATCGATGATGTCTATATCCCGCGTGTGACCGGCGCACTGTTTGACATGTTCGACATCACCCGCGTAGAAGTATTGCGTGGTCCGCAAGGTACGTTGTATGGCCGTAATGCTCCTGGCGGCGCGATACGCTACGTCACTGCCAAGCCAACAGGCGCAGAAAAGTTCGAGATCGAAGGTCGCGCTGGTAACTTCCATCGATTGGATGTGCGCGCATCGGTCAGCACCAAACTCGCCGACGGCGTTGACGCTACCTTTGGCGTCATGTCCAAGGCGCGCGACGGCTATTTGAAAAATCTGACCAACGGCGACGTGGTCAACGATGAGCAGATCTATGGCGCGCGCGGTAGCTTGGGCTTCAACATCGGTTCCACCCGTGTGACCGTGGCGGGGGACATCCTCAGACAGCGTAGCGGCCCGCAGTATGCGAGCGGGGTTCTCGATCCGGCTGCTGCTGTACGATTCGGCCGCCCGGTTAACAATGCAGACGGCGATTTGCTGACGATTCAATCTAACCTACCGGCCGGCACGGGCAGAAATGACCTCGACCAAAGTGGCTTTTCTGTTGTGACATCGACCGATTTTGCATCACTTGAGTGGCGCAACATCGTCGCCTATCGCAAGATGGACAACACGCTGTACATCGACCTCGACGGCACCAATGCCACCGGGTTCCATCTCTTCCAGGATCAGCGACAAAGTCAGACCAGTTATGAATCGCAGTTGATTTCAACAGGTAAAGGTCCACTTAGCTGGACGGCAGGCGCGTTCTTCCTGACAGAGCAAAACGACCAACCGACCCGCCAAGATATCTTTGCGACCGGTGCGACCAACACGTTGGCACAAACCGTCAAGGCGACCGCCGTTTACGGCCAAGCGGACTACCGCTTTAGTCCTGTCTGGAAAATGACAGCCGGCATCCGTTCAAGTCACGAATCGAAGGATTTTTCGATCATCTCCGTCCGCACCACTGGCGTTGAAGCCTTCCGTGTCGCCAAGTCAGACTCTTGGAACAACACCGACTGGAAACTTGGCCTAGACGCGCAGCTCACCCGCGAAGTGTTGGGTTACGTCTCTGCGTCAACCGGTTTCAAGAGCGGTGGATACAACGGGCGCGCCGGCTCGATTGCAGCGTTCACCACGTTGAGGCCCGAAACCGTCAGGTCGTATGAGATTGGCTTGAAAACGACGATGGCCGACGGCAAGTGGCGCTTCAATATCAACTACTTCAAGAACGACTACAAAGACCTGCAACTGACAGCCTTTGATGCGAACGGCGTCTCGAATCTGACCAATGCGTCAAGCGCCGAGTTGAAAGGCTTTGAGCTTGAGACGGTTGCCCAGATCACCAGCAATTGGCAGATCAATGCACACTTGGGCACGCTTGACGGCAAGTATAAAAATTACAGCGCCGTAAACAACGGGACATTCTCAGGTAAAGCGTTGAAACAAGCGCCGAAGCAGCAGTATGGCATCGGCACGAACTACCGAATCAGGCTGGAAGGTGGCAACGTCAACATTAATGCCGGTATCAAACACGTTGGCGACCATTATCAAAATCTGGCGACGTCAGAAGTCATCAAAACCAACGCCTACTCGCTGGTTGATGGCCGCGTCGCATATGACGCCAAAGGCGGCAAGTGGTCGGTTGCCTTGTGGGGTAAGAACTTGAACAACAAGCTCTACTACACAGGCGCGTTTGACATTTCAGCACTGGGAATTGCCGACGCGTACATAAACGTGCCACGAACCTATGGTGTCGATCTACGTTATCGCTTTAAGTAGTCTCAGTTGCACTCAACCCAACAGCTAGCCTGAACATTTTATGGGGGCGCGTCCGAAAGCGGGTCAGTAGGTGAACGGGCGAGCGATTTTTTGCCTGACCGACCACAGCATCGCGGGCCGTGTTTGCCAAATACGTAAGGGAGAAAGGTGCGTGTTTATCAACTGCGATGGCAAACACGGTGCCGTCCGATTTGCCGTCCGATTTGCCGTCCAATCACCCGAGAGCGAACGTGCAGCCCGCATCCACAGCAACACACCTTGATAAAACTCGCTTTCTCGTTTCATCGCTTTACGGGCAGAGATGATCCGAATAACTTCGCCTTCATTTCTCTCGCAGTGACAAACGATAAGCAATTTCGCACCGGAACTCATTCCCAACAGCAGGAACCGCTCTTCGTCTAATGAGTGCGCTTCGTCGAAGAACTGTACCGCGAACTCATCAAAAAAGACGGATCTCGCTTCTTCGAACGATATTTGATGCTTCTTGAGGTTAGTTGCCGCTTTCGGCGGGTCCCACTCGAACGTGATCATCAATACATTGTATTTACGTGCGTTCGATTGTCAAGCGCGACGCACGAATGACTTAAACCCTCTCCATCGCACTCTAAGTGGTGGAGTATTCTTGTTCGTTGGGCCATTCGATGGATGAGCGTATGAAATTAGGCGATGCGTTTGAACGGCAGCTATTGGCCGGTTTCGACCGCGTTCATGATGACGGTCTTCCAGCGAGCTTGTCAGTAAGATAAGTCAGGCAACGCGGAGAACAAGTCGCTTACCGCACGCCTTGACGTACTTGCGTAGTGTTGCGACAGACGGCGAGTGTTTCCCTGTCGACAGCGAGCGCTCAAGACGCGCCACGGCTGGAGCCTGTGTCCCCATTCTTTCGGCAACCTGCGCTTGAGTTAGTCCCGCGTCCTGACGGGCTTTCAATAGAGCATCAAGCAGCGCAGATTCGTCGCGCTCAATCCGCTCTACCTCCGTCCGAACCCTTGGGTGTTCGCGCCGCAATCGATTGTTTTGAATCGGGTAAGGGTTTGAGGGCCCTTCAAATCGAGCAAAATTTAACTGAGAGCACGTTTTTATACAGCCTCGGCCGTTTACGCCGCAACTGATGCCGGAACCATCCTTCAGCACTACAGGAATAAGCAAAGTATGACTCGCGGTATCAGCCTACGAGGTCACCGAAGACCAGTCTCGCCCTGGAACAATTAGTGATGGCTGAATGCCACTAACGTACGCGGCTCGCATGTTTTCAAATGAGAGAACACCAGATAAGCTCGGACTACGCTGTCTAGCGAGCTGAATTGGTCACACTGCGGGAGGCGCGGCTTCTGGCTGATTTTGGCAAGATTGTGAGCGCTCGAAAAGGGTGGTGACAACACCATTCCACGCGATATTCCGGATACGCTTCTATTTCCCCGGCATACCGGCGTGTGGGCTGATTGGCCTCCTCTGCGGCTAAGCTTCAAGAAACGCCGCGATCCGCGCCGCACGTTTATCGAGTAAATCCGACGGGCATGTGAGCGGCTCAGCGGGTGGAAATTCAAGAACAGGCAAGTCGGCGCGTACAGCAGACCCGTCAGCGGTGATGAGTGCGGGTTGTTTCATCGCCAACAATGCAGCCGCACAGTCGTAACGAAACGCGGCACGAATCAATGGCCGAAATCCCGCCGCAGATTTCAAACTTTCCATCACCTTTGTGTGTAACGCTACCGCACTTGGTAAACCGGTTGGGCGCCGATGTTCGGCGTCGCGCGCGTACCACGGATAGAACAGATATTGGTCACGACAAAGCTGGAACGTGTTCATCAGGTGGTTACCGTTGATGTCCGGCGTGAAATCAGGTGCGTAGTTGGCAAGCAATTCATCGAGTTGTTCAGGCTTGGGAATGCCGATGCCATCCAACACCACGCGTCTGACGCGAACGGACTGCCGATTGGCGATCTCAAGTGCTACCCGCACTCCCGACAATGTTCCATAGACGTCAATCGGTTCATCGAAGGTCTTCAAAATTGATTCCTCGACCATGTCCGTGAAGTCGCCGATGCTCGGCTCCGCGTTCCCCTGTGGAAGCGGATCGGAGTCACCCATACCGGGAAGATCAATGGCGAGCGAGCGTTGCTTGAATCGCACCTGCAAGTTAGACAACATCAGCGCGCTTCCCGGTGCCGCGTGCAACATCACCAACGGTGGCAATGTGGCAGAAGCGGAGTCACCTGCGTGGGACCGTGCGTGAAGTTGCCCCTTGCTTGTTTCGATAAACAGTCGTTTCATGCTGATTACTCCGGAAAGCACAGGTTGCGGATCACGAATATAATTTGTCCGGACAACTTTGTCACCCTTGAAGAATAATCTGGCATGACCAACGGCCCTTCCCTTCTGCTCAATATTGTCGATTCGGTGGCGACACTCACCATCGCACGACCGGCAAAGCGCAATGCGCTGGACACCGCAGCCTGGCAAGCACTGGCAGAGACTTGTGCAGCGATTGCAGTCAATGGTGATGTTCGCGCAGTGGTGCTGCAAGGTGAAGGTGCGCACTTCAGCGCAGGTGCCGATATCCACGAGTTGCGTGAGCACATCCGCGACACCGCGTGGATGGCGTATAACCAAGCCGCGATTGCGCGTGCGCTCGACACCTTCGCCGCGCTGCCACAGCCTACCATCGCGGTAATTCGCGGCGTGTGTTACGGCGGCGGTGCTGCACTCGCGGCGGCTTCCGACTTCAGGTTGTGTACAACCGACGCCACGTTTGCCATCACGCCTTCAAAACTCGGCCTGACTTATCGGCTAGTTGATTGCTTGCGGGTGGTTGAGCTGGTCGGTGCGGCGCGCGCGCGTGAGATTTTGCTACTCGCCAAGGAAGTTGATGCGGCAACTGCCGTGACTTGGGGCATGGTTACCGAATGTGTCGAGCCCGCGTCATTGCCATCCGCATTAGCCGCGACGCTGGCGAAAATGACTTCACTATCGTCATATAGCGTACGCGGCATCAAACAATCCCTCCTGAAGATTAGAGTGGGACAAACCAACGACGACGCCCAGACCAAGCAGATTTTTGCGGACGCGTTTAAGGGCCAAGACTTCGCCGAAGGTGCTGCGGCCTTTGTGGAAAAACGTACACCCGAATTTGACTAAGCCATGCCCGTCTATATCTTTGTCAGCGCAGTCATTCACGACACCAAAAAATTTGCCGCATACGGCTCGGCAAACGCGGCATTGGTTACGCGGATGGGCGGCAAGTATCTGGTGCTTGGCGCAGAAGGAGATGCTCTCGAAGGGCAACCCATCATTGGCAAGAAAGTGATTTCCGAATGGCCGAACAAAGACGCCGCACTCGCCTACTGGCATTCGGCGGAATATGCGGAGATTCGCAAACTACGCGAGGGCATTTGTGATGCGCAGGTCATGCTGCTCGATGGTTTTGGTCATCCGACCTCCCAACTTAACGACTCACGACAGGTCATTTGATGTCATCAAACTCCAATCTCTACGGTCCATACCGCGCGCTGGCGCTACAAACACGTTGTGAGGCGGTCAACAGCATCACCGACGTCGCCGCGTGTCGCACGCAGATGATGCGGTCCATCGAGCGTATTGACCGGCAAATTGCCGCCTCAAAGACGTTTTCCGGCGATGATTTGAAACTGGTGGTGCTGCCGGAGTATTTTCTGACGAGTTTTCCGACGGGACCAGATTTGCCGACGTGGGCGGCACGCGCGTGTCTGCTGCAAGACGGGCCGGAGTACAAAGCGCTGGGCGAGGTCGCGAAGAAGAATGGTGTGTATCTGTCTGGCAATGCCTATGAGATCGACCCGAAGTTTTCCGACCTGTCGTTTCAAGTGAGTTTTATCATCAACGATCAAGGTGAGTTGATTCTTCGTTATCGCCGTTTGATTTCCATGTACACCGCCACACCGCACGATGTCTGGGACAAGTTTGTTGATATTTATGGTGTGGAAGCCGCCTTCCCGGTTGCTGATACGCCTCTGGGCACACTTGCCTGCATCGCGTCCGAAGAAATTTTGTTCCCCGAAGTGGCACGGGCACTGGCGCTACGCGGTGCCGAGATTTTCCTGCATTCGTCATCTGAAACCGGCAGCCCACAAGCGACCAAGAAAGGTATTGCCAAGCGGGCACGCGCGGTGGAGAACCTGGCCTATGTGGTGTCTGCCAACAGTGCGGGTATTGCGGGCATCGACGTTCCGATGGCATCGACGGATAGCGGTTCGATGGTAATTGATTACGAAGGCCGGATTCTTGCGGAAGCTGGTTACGGTGAATCGATGGTCGCTCTAACCCAGATTGACCCTGCCACTATTCGCCATGTGCGTGGGCGTGTTGGCATGGATAACTATCTAGCGCGTTTACGGCTGGAACCATTTGCCTCCACCTATCAAATGAGTGTGTATCCGCCGAACGTGCTGGCGAATGACAAACCATCGCGTGCAGGTTTTCGTGCGGCCATCGAGCGCGGCATCGCCGCTATCCAGAACAAGGCCACATCAAAATGAGCGAAATGTTTCGTGTTCGCAACCCGCGCAACGGGCAATACGACTACCAGTTTCCGATTGTCACCCCCGCTGAAATCGCTGCGCAGGCGACCACACTTCGGGCAAACATTCCTGTTTGGTCGGAGAGGCCGGCGGCTGAGCGTTGTGCCGTGTTGTTTCGTTTTGCCGAAGCCGTCAAAGCAGAACGACAGGCGCTAATCGATGCTTTGATAGTTGATACCGGTCGCAAGCGTGAGTCCGAGTTGGAAGTTGATTCTGCCATCGGCAACATCTTGCGCTGGGCAACACGCGCACCAGCGTTGCTCGAGGAACCCGCCACGCGGGAAAGCGTGGTCAAACCGATGACACTTACCGCAGCGAGTGTGCCGGTGGGGTTGGTTGCGGTCATCAGTCCGTGGAACTTTCCACTGCTCTTGGCATTGATCGATACCATTCCCGCGCTTGCCGCGGGATGCGCGGTGATGGTAAAACCGTCTGAAGTGACACCAAGATTTGTCGAACCGCTGCAACGCGCCATCAATAGCGTACCCGAACTCGCTAAGGTACTCAGCTTTGTGCAGGGAGGCCCGGCAACGGGTGCAGCGATGATCGACAACGCAGACGCGGTTTGTTTTACCGGCAGTGTTGCGACGGGCCGCATCATCGCACGCCATTGTGCCGAGCGTTTGATCGCGTGTTTCCTCGAACTCGGTGGCAAGGATGCCGTGATCGTGCTCGAAGGTGCCGACATTCCACGCGCCGCACGTTCAGTGGCCTGGGGGGGCAACGCCAATGCTGGACAATCCTGTTTGTCGGTGGAGCGTGTGTTTGTTGAGGCGTCCGTGTACCAAGAATTCATCACTGCACTGGCTGCGGAATGCAACGCGTTAAAACTCGCCTATCCGAGTTTGGACGACGGTGTGGTCGGGCCGCTGATTGCCGAACGCCAGGCCGAAACCATCCGTGCGCAACTTAACGACGCCTATGCAAGCGGCGCAAAGGCACTGGCGGGTGGCAATGTTGAATCACATGGCGGTGGCCTCTGGTGCAAACCGGTGGTGTTGGTGGGTGTCAAGGCCGACATGAAAATCATGACCGAAGAAACCTTCGGCCCCGTGTTGCCGGTGATGTCGGTCGCTAACGCAGAAGAAGGAATCGCTCTCGCCAACAGCACCGAGTTCGGTTTGTCCGGTGCCGTTTTTGGCCCGCGTGAACGCGCCATCGAGGTTGCAAAAAAAATGGACGGTGGCGCGATCAGCATCAACGACGCGGCACTGACCGCGATTGTGCACGATGGCGAAAAACAAGCGTTTAAGAATTCGGGTTTGGGTCCGTCACGGATGGGAGATGCTTCCATTACCCGCTTTCGGCGTAAACGGATGTTGATTGAAAACGTGACCGAGCAACATAACCCGTGGTGGTTCCCGCCCGTATCGTACGAAGCAGCGAGCGAGCGGTGAAACATTCAGGCTAAATGGCTTGCGGCAACCGCCTACGCTTCAAATTGGAAATCAACCCGCCATCACGCACGATATCGAGTAAAAAAGCGGGCAGAGTTTCGCATTGCACCAGCAACTTACCTGATGCATCCCGCACTTGGCCAGCCTCCAGATCAAACTGCACTAGGGCACCATCGTCAAGCGATGACGCTTCCGGCGAAACTAATACCGGTAGCCCCAGGTTAATCGCGTTGCGATAAAAAATTCGCGCCGCACCGGTGGCAATTACTGCACCGACGCCAAGGTGCTTTAGTGCCTGCGCCGCCTGTTCACGAGAAGAGCCGATACCAAATCCCACGCCACCAACGACGAGGTCGCCTGGCTTCACCTGCGCTGCAAATTCCGGGCGTACTGCTTCCAAGCAATGGGCGGCAAGTTCATCGATGGTGCCCTTCATGTAGCGGCCGGGGGCCAATACGTCGGTGTCGATTTGATCGCCGAATTTCCAGATACGGACGAGGTTCATCTAATGCACCCTCTAAACACTGTCGCCCCGGCGGAGGCCGGGGCCCAATTTTCTTCGCGCCTCGGCAATCGTGGAACTTGGATCCCGGCCGGAGCTTGTCCCGTACTCCGATACGGGGCCGGGATGACAGGCAAACATTCGTGCCCCCAGAGCCTGCGCTGGGATGACAGGCGTAGGTTGGCGCCCAATCTTCTTGGCGAATCATGCGTGGACCAACTTGGATCCCGGCCGGAGCTTGTCCCGTACTCCGATACGGGGCCGGGATGACAGGCGTAGGTTGGTGCCCAATCTTCTTCGCGGGACCTACATGACCAAAATTGGGTCCCGGCCTGCGCCGGGACGACATCAATAGAGAGCGTCGTCTTGTTGCTCTCAGCGAACAAGTAACTCACTAGCGCGTTCACGCCAAAAACTCCCGTGGATCGGCAATCTCACCCTTCACCGCAGAGGCAGCGACGGTATAGGGGGAAGCAAGATAGACATCGGCCTTGGCAGAGCCCATACGGCCTTTGAAGTTACGCGCCGTGGATGCGATACCCACCTCACCATCGGCCAATACCCCTGCGCCGTAACCCGCACACGCGCCGCAGCCAGTTGGCAACATTTGTGCCCCAGCTTCCAACAGTATCGCCAACGTCCCGTCTGCCGCGAGTTTGGCGGTAGTTTGTGTTGACGCCGGGGCAATCAACAGGCGTGTCCCCTTCGCGACTTTGCGGCCTTTGAGAATTTCGGCCGCCATACGTAAATCGTTCTCTTTTGCGCCAGTGCATGCACCGAGGTACGCCTGGTCGAGCCGGCGTTTATCGGTATCAACGACTGAATGGCTGTTAGCCGGCGTGTGTGGCGCGGCAACTTGTGGCGCGAGTGTTGTGGCATCAAATCGGTGTACCGCTTCATAGGCGCAGTCAGCATCACTTGCTAAGTTACGCCGCCAGTCTTCCAGGGCAACCCCCTTCGCAGAGAGGTCGGCGAAGGTGGTCGCGTCCGGCGCGATGATGCCCGTCTTGGCGCCGAGTTCGGCGGACATATTGCTCATGGTCAGCCGCTCGTTCATCGACATCGCCGCGACGGTCGAGCCGGCATATTCGATGACTTTGTAATCGTTATTCATACCGAGTGTGGCGCAAAGTTTCAGCAGAACATCTTTCGCGGCGAGTCCTCTGCCTAGCGCGCCACTCCACTCCGCCCGAATGGTGGCGGGTACTCTCACCCAAATTTCGCCGGTCGCCAATACACCTGCCATTTCGGTCGCACCAATACCGACCATAAAGGCACCGTAGGCACCGCCGGATGGCGAATGTGAATCACCCCCGACCGCAAACAGACCCGGCTTCATGTGCCCACGCTCAGGCAAGATGACGTGGCAGATACCTTCGCCATCATAAAAATTGTTGATCTGATGTAACGCCGCAAATTTGCGCGTGAGCGACAAGATACCCGCCGAATCAACATCAATCGCAGGGGTGTAGTGGTCAGATACCAACACAACTTTTGATGGGTCCCAAATGCCGACACCAAGCTCTTTGAGTTTCGACTCCACCCGCCGCGGCCCACCTGAGTCGTGCATCATCGCCAGATCCACTGTGCAGGTGACAATCTCACCAACCGCAACCGACGCCCGACCCGCCGCGCGAGCGATAATCTTCTGGCTAATCGTTTGAGGCATCATGAGTCGAGGCGTCGCAAAGTTGTCCGGACAAATTATCGTGCATTTGATAGACTATCGCAATTGTTCAATTTGTATCGCCATAGCAGCGGTTTAAGGAAAACAGTATGAAACCAAACGACATCAAGGCATCATTTAGGTGGGACGACGCTCTCCTCCTCGACGACCAATTGTCTGACGAAGAACGTATGGTGCGCGATCAAGCGCAAGCATACTGCAAAGAAAAACTGATGCCGCGTGTGCTGCATGCGAACCGCGATGAAGTGTTTCACCGGGAAATCATGAATGAAATGGGAGCGCTTGGCTTACTCGGCGCCACCATCGATGGCTACGGCTGCGCGGGTGTCAACTACGTGAGCTATGGATTGGTCGCACGCGAAGTTGAACGTGTTGATTCCGGCTATCGCTCGGCCATGAGTGTGCAGTCTTCCCTCGTGATGCATCCGATCTACGCCTACGGCAATGAAGCGCAGCGTGAGAAGTGGCTGCCGAAACTGGCGACAGGTGAGCTGGTCGGCTGTTTTGGCTTGACCGAACCCGGCGCCGGCTCTGACCCATCATCGATGATCACACGAGCGACAAAAGTGGATGGTGGTTACATCGTCCATGGTGCAAAGATGTGGATTACCAATTCGCCGATTGCAGATGTATTTATCGTTTGGGCAAAAGACACCTCCGACAATGACACCATCCGTGGCTTCGTGCTCGAGAAAGGCATGAAAGGGTTGAGTGCGCCGAAAATTGAAGGCAAGTTTTCGCTACGCGCCTCAATCACCGGTGAAATTGTCATGGATCAGGTATTTGTGCCGGACGCCAATCTGTTGCCCAACGTCAAGGGGCTAAAGGGGCCGTTTGGTTGTTTGAATAAAGCGCGTTATGGCATCAGTTGGGGCGCGATGGGCGCGGCAGAGTTCTGCTGGATGCAGTCTCGCCAATACACGCTCGATCGAATAATGTTCGGCAAACCACTCGCGGCCACACAGTTGATCCAGAAAAAGCTGGCCGATATGCAAACCGAGATCACGCTGGGTTTACAGGGTGCGCTGCGCTTAGGGCGATTGATGGACGAGGGTCGCGCCACACCTGAAATGATTTCGCTGATGAAGCGCAACAACTGTGGCAAGGCGCTCGACATCGCCCGGGTGGCACGAGATATGCACGGCGGCAACGGTATCGCCGATGAATACCACGTCATCCGCCATGCGATGAACTTGGAAGCGGTCAACACCTACGAGGGGACGCACGATGTGCATGCGTTGATCTTGGGTCGCGCACAGACTGGCCTGAATGCTTTCTTCTAATCGCATTTTTCTAAAACGCTTTCTTCTCATTAGGCGATCGGATTTTTAATGGAACTGTCTGACAAAACGGCCCGCCAAATTTGGGCGGACATCAAGGCCAATCCCAACCGCGCGAAGTTTGGATTCGGCAAAAAAGCCGCACTGATCAACATCGACCCACAAAAGGCGTATACCAAGGTCGATGAATTCAAGACTGCATACGAGACCGATCCTCGGCAGATTGAATACATCAATGAGCTTTCGGCGCGATTCCGCAAACTCAAATGGCCGGTCGTATTCACCTACGTCGCATACATGGATTCAGGAGAAGACGCTGGCGTTTGGGGAACCCGCACCAACACGCCCGATTCACTGCAAAACATTAAACACGGCTCGCGACGCGCCGAATTCGATGATCGCATTGACATTGATCGTCAGCGTGACGTGATTTATTGCAAAAAAATGCCTTCGGTGTTTTTCGAAACACAACTGCAGTCGTTGCTGGTGTGGCATCAGGTTGATACACTCATTGTCACTGGTGGATCGACCTCCGGTTGTGTGCGTGCAACCGTGGTGGATAGCTTGGCGCACGGCTACCGTACCATCGTGCCCGAAGAGTGCGTTGCCGATAAGCACGAGAGTTACCACTTTGCGAATCTCACCGATATGATGCTCAAGTACGCCGACGTGATGAACGTGCGGGATGTCCTCCACTGGCTCGACAACCAATAGAAGGGCGGCGCGTGAAAGACGATCTGGGCTATTACGATTACTGGCCGTACGCCAATCGGCCCAAGATCACTTGGCCCAATGGCGCAAAGCTGGCCTTTTGGGTCGCACCAAACATAGAGTTTTACGAACTCAACCCGCCGAAGAATCCATCGCGTGCCGCGTGGCCTCACCCCTATCCCGCAATCCCCGGCTACAGCATTCGGGACTACGGCAATCGTGTTGGTCACATGCGGCAGATGAAGTTGCTCGACAAATACGGCATTCGTGGCTCGATCTCCTTGTCCACCGCTCTGTGCACGCACCACCCCGAAATCATCGACATGTGTCGGGAACGGGACTGGGAGTTTTTTACCCACGGCATTTACAACACGCGTTACACCTATGGCATGACGGAAGCACAAGAGCGCGCCATGATTCTCGAATCGATGGAGACCATCGAACGGGCGGTAGGTAGGCTACCAGCCGGATATCTTGCACCTGCACTGTCCCACTCCGAAGTGACCATCGATTTGTTCGCCGAGCTCGGCGGCACTTACACCTGTGATCTGTTTCACGACGATCAGCCCACCCCCATCTCTGTGCGTAGCGGCAAGCGCTTTGTTTCCGTGCCCTATTCGCTGGAACTCAATGACACCATCGTTTATGTGGTCAACAAAATTGAACCGCGTCGATACGGGCAGATGATCAAAGATAGTTTTGATCGGCTCTATGCAGAAGGGGCGGCTTCCGGGACGGTGATGTGTATCCCGACCCACAATTATCAGGTCAGTTGCCCACATCGCCTCAAAGCATATGAAGAAGCGCTCGAACACATCACGGGGCATCCCGATGTGTGGGTGACCACCGGCCGCGAAATCGCCGACTACTATTTGGCGCATCACTACGATGCTGCCGTCGCCGACATCAAGCGTGGGCGCAAGGAATGAGCACGAGCATGAGCACGCAAAGTGTGACTTCGCCCCACCCATCGGTTGACGATGGTTACCTTGAGTATCCGAGCCGTCGATACGGCATGGATCATGATCGCTACGCGTGGTCGATGCTGACTGAGCGCAAGCCGGTAACTTGGCCTGACGACAAAAAGTTAGCGGTGTGGGTGAATCTGAGCCTCGAACATTTCCCGCTCAATCCCGCTTCTTCGTCCGCTAGTAAGCTAGTGAAGTTGCCCGGTGGCATGACCATGCCCTACCCGGATCTGCGGCACTACACGCTGCGCGATTATGGCAATCGAATTGGCGTCTATCGCCTGCTTGAGGCATTTGATAAAGCCAGTGTGAGACCCACCCTTGCGATCAATGCCCTGCTGGTGGAGCGTTATCCGCAACTCGCTGCAATGATTCGGGAACGCGGCAACGAAGTGATCGCCCATTCGTGGAGCATGGACACCGCGCACGCGAGTGACCTCGATGAAGTGGCGGAGACAGAACTAATCAAACGCAGTATCGATACATTAACCACCGCGTTCGGCAACGCGCCAACCGGCTGGCTGTCTCCCGGAAAACTTGAGTCGCCCAACACACCTGATCTCATCAAAGCGGCCGGCATCGCGTACTTCTGCGACTGGGTGAACGACGATATGCCGTACGCGTTTCATACCAAGCATGGCGATCTGGTCGCGATGCCCCTCTCCACCGAAATTGAAGACCGCTTTGTGGTCATCGACAATTTTCAGTCAGAGCAATCTTGGAGCGAGCAAGTGATGGATGCCTGCGACTTGCTATTGGCTGAGGCGAACGAACAAGGTGGCCGCATTCTCTCCATCCCATTGCATGCTTGGGTGATGGGACAACCGCATCGCATCAAACACGTTGAAGCCGCGTTAGCGTATGTCATGTCCAAGCCCGGGGTGTGGAATGCCACGGCCGGCGAGATATGCGCGGCGTGGCAGGCGCAGCAGCGCGTTGCATAAAAAAAAGGGGGCATCTAAAAATATCAACATTGCCGTCATTCGAGCGAACAACCCCCCGGGTTGCGCCGGGTTGGAATCCAGTTCGCCACCTGGGTCGCAGCGCAGTTACCAAACCAAGCTGGGGCGACGGCGTTTTTAGAACTTCGACGGGGGGCACTTCTATAAACCTGCTGCGTGGGCGAATTTCGCGCCTGCGGTGCTCGCCGTACACTGGGTACGTGTCCCGTGTTTGCCAAACCCGTCGGCACGAACTTCGCCCGCTCGCGACGGTTTCGAGAATTTCCCCGGGATATAAACTCTAGTATTGGCGGGCATCTTCAAGCGTTTTCCCCCGAAAATGCCCGTCCTTATTGGCGTTTTGCCGACGGGCAAATTGAACACTTGGCCGTTCTGGTGTCGCTACGGCGATACCCCTCCAAACGTATCACCAAAAAAATTCCCGGCATTCCACTTCGGCCGTGCTGGCGAATTTGCAATTTCTAGCCCGATGTTGAAATTGACTTGCGCAAATCGCGCCGCCGCGTTGTAGTTAATCGGCAGTGATGTATCGTCGGTGAACTGGTGGTAGTGCGTCAACAGGAAATTGTCAAACGCCTTCGACGCATCTTCGTCCTTGTTCATCGATTTCACCCCCGTCACGAGGAATACCGAGGGCACGCCCTGCCGCACAAACATGTAGTGATCTGAACGTGTGAACAGCCGCCTCTCCGACCACGGATCGGGCGTCAACTGAACCCCCAGTTTATCGACCGCACGTTTGACGATCGGTCCCATCGTTGAATGTTCTGAACCAAACGCGATGACATCGGCAAAGTCATACGTCAGCACCGGCATATCGAGATTCACATTACCGACCATCGCGCCTTTTGGCACCGTCGGGTTGCGCGCAAAGTAATCCGCGCCGAGTAGCCCCTTCTCCTCGCCGGTAACCGCAATAAACAGTATCGAACGCTTCGGCTTTTGTGGTTGCAACGCAACCATCCGCGCCATTTCGAGCAACACGGCCACACCGGAGGCGTTATCCATCGCGCCATTAAAGATATTGTCACCCGGCTTGCCTGGCACCATGCCAAGCCCATCGAGATGTGCGCTAAACACCACGTATTCATTTTTCAACACCGGGTCGCTGCCTTCAATTACGCCCACCACATTGCTGCTGGCAAGTTTCGCCCGCTGACTTTTCCTAAACATCCGCACCGTCACGCCAAAATCCAAACGCGCCGGTGGCTGTTTGGCGTTGGCAGCGGCAATCAAATCGTCCAGTTTTGCGCCAGCCGCCGCAACAAATTTTTTTGAGGCGGGCAAACTTAGACCAGCACGTTGGCGGATGCTCGGATATTCACGACCGGGTTTGCCTTCCGCATCCAACCACGTCATCGATACCCAATGCACGTAACGCCGTGCGAGCGCAAACGCGAACGACTTTTCCGACAGTGGTGTTTGCAGCGAGATGACACCCACCGCTCCACGCTCCGCTGCAACGGCGCGTTTGTGTTCGCCGGAGTAATGCGCGCCCTCCTCCGACGGTATGCTGGTTGGTGCCCCAGACAACTGCACCACGATCTTTCCCCTGACGTCGAGCCCGGCGTAGTCATCCAAACCAAAACGCGGCGCAACGATGCCATAACCGACATAGACCAGTGGTGCGGTCAGGTCGGTGGTGTCTTCACTGAATCCACTGGTCAGCGTAAAGTCGTCAAGGTAGGTGAGCTTCTCCACGCCGGATTTGCGGAGGACTTCGAACACCGGTGAATCTTGATCCAGCTTTGAGGACGCCAGCGGCACGGGTTGCAGATAACTTGCCGGGCCTGATTGATTGCCGCGTGGCAAAACGCCGATCTGGGCAAACTGGCCGGCGACATAACGTGCCGCGATATCAAATCCACGCGTTCCTGCCTCTCGACCTTCGAGGAGATCGTCCGCCAGAAAATGGATATGCGCACGGATGCGGTCTTTGTCCGCCTTGACTTCGCTCGCATTAGCAACGCTGGCGCAGTTTGTGATGCCGCCAATGGTACAGAGAGCAAGCGCGGCGATGGTGATCAGAGGTTTTCGCAAGTGAGTTGCCTTCGTGCGTTGAGTGGAGACACGCGCTTAGTCTAGCCGAATGTATATCGACTACGATTCTCTACGCATCGTAAATTCGGCTGATTGCGCCTTGAACGCAGGATTCGAGAATTGTAGGGACAATGCAGCGTGCCCAGCTCACTCGTGGATCAAATGAAGACGCTATTGCCAGCAAACCAGACTATAGTTTTTCTTACCACGCCGCAACAACGTGTATCGCCCAAACAATCGCTCGCCCGCCTCAATCTTGTAATCAATCGCCTCGACCTTCGCCCCGTTGATGGCCACACTGCCACCAGTGATAAAAGTGCGTGCCTCGGTTTTGGATTTGGCGAGGCCGCTGGTGACCAACATATCAGTGAGGCCGTTTTGCGTACCATCAATCTGCGTACTCGGCATACCGTCCTGCGCGAGTTGCGCTAGGTCTGACTCATTGAGCGTGGTGACGTCGCCAGAAAACAAACTCGCGCTGATCCGCTGAGCGGCTTCAAGTGCTGCCTTACCGTGAACGAGCTCGGTCACCTGCTCGGCCAAGACACGTTGTCCGTCGCGTTTGCCTTCGCGCGCTGCATCAGCCGCTTCGATTGCTGCGATTTCTCCAATTGGCAGGAAGGTGAAGTAACGCATGAACTTGTAAACGTCAGCGTCAGCCGTGTTTAGCCAGAATTGGTAGAAGGCATAGGGTGAAGTACGTTTGGCATCGAGCCAGATGGTGCCAGATTCGGTTTTACCAAACTTGGTGCCGTCGGATTTCACCACCAGTGGTAGCGTCAGGCCATACACATGGGTGCGATGAAGTCGCCGCGTCAAATCTGTACCGGCAACGATATTGCCCCACTGATCCGAGCCGCCGATTTGCAACACACACTGGTGGCGCTGATAAAGCTCGGCAAAGTCATAACCTTGCAGCAAGCTGTACGCAAACTCGGTAAACGAGATGCCTTGGTCATCACGTTCGAGGCGCTGCTGCACCGCCTCTTTTTTGATCATGGCGTTCACCGAAAAGTGTTTGCCGATGTCGCGCAGAAAATCGAGCGCGCCCATGTTGCCAAACCAATCAAGGTTGTTCGTCATGATGGCCGCATTGCTGCCCTCAAACGTGAGGAACGGCATGACTTGCAGACGAATCTTTGCGACCCACTCGTTGATCACGTCCGTGGTGAGCAGCTTGCGCTCGGCCGCTTTGAAACTCGGGTCACCGATCATGCCCGTGGCACCACCCACTAGTGCGATTGGTTTGTGTCCCGCCTGCTGAAAGCGACGTAGCGCGAGCACTGGCACCAACGAACCAACATGCAGGCTATCTGCTGTCGGATCAAAACCGGCGTAGAGCGTGATCGACCCCTTTTGCAGCAGCGCATCGAGTTCGGCCGCGTCGGTGGTTTGCGCGATCAGGCCGCGGGCGTGTAAATCTTGCAGAAGGGGTGAAACAAAACTCATAGGGGGAGAACTCGTCAGGGATTGACCGAATTTTAACAGGGGCGTGAGTTTGCCTCCACGCCCTTCAATCGGAACGGCGAGTCACCGCGTCGCTTCTGAACGATTGGCAGACCAATTTGCATCCTTCCACTTCCGCCTTGGATGCGAGCTGCATGTTCACTCACTCACCCGCTTTCGAACGCCCCCTGAAATGTTCCGGCTAGCGGGTCGCTACTTGCGCCGCCATTCAGTGATGCCGCCCGGTTTGTCTTCGAGCACAATGTCGGCCGCATCAAGTTGTTTGCGAATCTCATCGGCGCGTGCAAAGTTCTTCGCCGCCTTCGACGCGTTGCGCTCGGCCACCAGCGCATCAACATCCAACACACCCGACGACGCGGCTCCTTGGACAAACTGTTCGGGCACATCTTGCAACAATCCAATAGTCCCACCAAGCGCCTTAAGCAACCCCGCCATTTCCGAGGACGCATTGCGATTGATCTCGCGACGCAGCTCATGCAAAACCGCAAAAGCCGCCGGTGTGTCGAAATCATCTTCCAGCGCCGCGCGGAATCGTGCTGCATACGGGTTCGACCAATCGAGTATCGTTGGGGTAGCGGCGGCCGCAGGTGGTACATCTTTTAAGGCGATGTAGAACCCAAGCAAGGTTTGCCGCGCATCTTCGAGCGTATCCCATGAATAGTTGATCTCGCTACGGTAGTGACCGCGCATCAGGAAGAAACGCACCGTCTCGCCGCCTTGAACCGCATCCAACTTATTCAATACCTCGCGCAAGGTAAAGAAATTTCCGAGCGACTTCGACATTTTTTCTTGGTCAACATTGAGAAATGCCGCGTGCATCCAGTAACGTGCAAATTTTTTGCCCGACCCCTTCTCGAAGACCCCTTCACTTTGCGCGATTTCGTTTTCGTGATGCGGAAACTGCAAATCCCAGCCGCCGCCGTGAATGTCGATCTCTTCACCCAGTACTTCGCGGCACATGGCGGAACATTCGATATGCCAGCCGGGCCGGCCATCACCAAAAATCGACGGCCACTTTGGTTCATTCGGTTTCGCCGCTTTCCACAGCACAAAATCGAGCGGATCGCGTTTGGCGCTCACTACTGCAACGCGCTCACCGGCTTGCAGGTCGTCGAGATTCTTGCGCGACAACTTGCCGTACTCCGGAAACGCCCGTACCGAATAGTAGACATCGCCGCTGTTGCCAACCGGATCGGCGCGATATGCAATGCCCTTGGCTTCGAGCATACGAATAATGTCGAGCATAGCATCCACATATTGCGTGGCGCGCGGGCTATGTGTCGGGCGCAGCAATTTGAGTCGATCGGAATCTTCAAACATCGCCGCCGTCATGCGAGCGGTAAGCGTCTCCATGGGCTCGCCGTTTTCATTCGCACGCTCGATGATCTTGTCATCGATATCGGTAATGTTGCGAACATAGTTGACCTCGTAGCCGGTCGCCGTTAACCAGCGGTAGACCATGTCGAATGTAGTAAAGGTGCGTGCGTTACCGATGTGATAAAAATCATAAACCGTCGGACCGCAGGAGTACATACGTACCTTGCCGGGCTCGATCGTGTTGAGGACTTCTTTTTGTCGTGAAAGAGTGTTGTAAATGGTTTGCATCTTGGAATTGGCTAAGAAATTTTTGTGAGTCGATCGCCATCGCTGTGCGGCGTACGGCTTATTTCAATGAGATGAACAAAAATGCGCTTGATGCGCTCATGACACTGAACAAAGCACGGCAGCGCACGCCTAACGCAAGCGCCTTGATCAACATCGTTCATATGATGCCGCGCAAAAGCATATCTCAATCGAGCCGCAACACAAGCCGACCAAAATTGGCTCGCTGGCCCGAACGGCGCGACAAATCAATATTCTCATGGTGGGCGTCAATCTTGTTACAATTGCGGTTGCTTTTTTAGAAAAATTATTCTTTCAATTCAATGAATTATAGTATTTCGCCTGCCACGAACACGAGCCTCCTAGGCGCGCATACTGTCAAGCGCCTCGGCGGTCGTATCGTGCGCCGCATCAGCATGCTTTTGGGACTCCTATGTGTATCCGTTTCGCTCGGCATCACAGCGGCACCTGCCGATGACTTCAAGGATGCGAGCAATCTTTACCAGCAGGGCAAACTAGAGCAGGCAATGGCCAAGACGAACGCGGGCTTGGCCGTGCAGCCCAAGGACGCTCAAGGGCGTTTTCTAAAAGGCCTGATCCTCACCGAGCAGAAGAAAATAACTGAAGCAATTCAGATATTCACCGGACTGACAGAAGACTACCCTGAGTTGCCCGAACCGTACAACAACCTAGCCGTACTCTACGCTGGGCAGGGCAACTATGATAAGGCGAAAGCGGCTCTCGAACTCGCTATCCAGACCCACCCCGCTTACGCCACCGCCCACGAAAATCTTGGCGACACCTACGCTCAGCTTGCGCGGCGCGCCTATGACAAGGCGCTACAGCTCGACAAAACTAACGTCACCGCACAATCAAAGCTTGCCGTGATCAAGGAGATGTTTAGCGCGCCGAAGTCACCCGCACTCGCAGCATCGCCCCAGACACCACCGCCCACGACCACCAAGGCCGGGCCGACTAACACGACCACGTTGCCCCCTGTGGCGTCAGTCAGCAAAGATCCCCCAGTAATTCACGCCACCGATGGCAGCGTGAATTCGACCGAACAAGCAGGGTCAACTAAAGAGGCAGACACTATTTTGATCGGCCAATCGGCGGCGCTTAGCGGCTCAGCCGAGGCGATGGGCAAAGAAATGCGCGCCGGTGCCGAGGCGTATTTCAACGCGATCAATAAAGCGGGTGGCGTCAACGGCAAAAAGATTAAGCTGGTGACTCTCGATGACGGCTACGAGGCTGAACGGGCAAAGGCAAATACGCAAGAACTGATCGAAAAGCAGAAAGTGCTGGCGCTCTTCGGCTACGTCGGTATCAACACATCAAACGCCGCGCTACCGCTTTTCACGGCGGCTAAGGTTCCGTTCGTCGGTGCCGTGACAGGCGCACAGACTCTGCGTGAGCCACACAATCCGCTGATCTTTAATGTCCGTGCGAGCTACATCCATGAAACAGAGGCAATCATCGCGCACTTAGTTCGACTAGGGATCACACGCATTGGTGTGTTCTACCAAAACGATAGCTATGGGCAAGCGGGGCTAGCCGGTGTGGAGCGTGCGCTCAAATCGCGTGGCATGGAAGTTGCCGCAAAAGCAACGGTTGAGCGAAACAGCGTCGATGTCGCCAAGGCTGTCGATACGATCGCAAAAGCAAACGTGACGGCGGTGATTCAAATTAGCGCCTATAAAAGCTGTGCGGCATTTATCCAGGCAATGCGTCGTGCCAATCAGTTCCCGGCATTTTGGAATGTGAGTTTCGTGGGCTCCAAAGCACTTGCCTCCCAACTGGGCGAAGATGGGCGTGGGGTGCATATTTCCCAAGTCGTACCCTTCCCGTGGTCGATTGAGCACGCCGTCGTTCGCGAATATCAACAACGAATTGGTGGTGAAGCGAACTACTCATTCACCTCACTTGAAGGCTATATCGCCGCCAAAGTCCTTGTTGAGGGACTCCGCAAAGCGGGCAAAGATTTGAACCGCGAGACTCTTCGCGCGGCACTTGAAAAACTCGGCACCATCGACTTGGGCGGCTTCACCGTGAACTATCGGCCTGGCCGACACCAAGGCTCGACCCTAGTCGACCTCACGATCATCAGCAAAAACGGTACGTTCAAGCGCTAATCCTTAATCCCTAATCCCTAATCCCTAATCGCTAATCGCTAACAGGATTCAAACCGTTTGCGCAATGATGGGGTGAAGGCCTCGCGTGAGAGGTGTACAGCCTTACTTTACTCAGAGCCATGTTAGAATGGCAGTTGCTGTCTTGAGAAAATTACTCTTTTAATTCAATGGATTATGGCGTTTCGGCCACGAACACAAGCCTTTCCAGCACGCATACTGACAAGAGCCTCGGCAGTTTTATCGCGCCCATATTGGCAACGTGAAGATGGCTGTTGGAAGATCGTTTTCGAAGGTGCCGCGGGCTAGCCCTGTTGCACCATTTCATTATTCAAAGCACGAGGAACCAAATGCAAAGTCCGCTTATCAATCGATTCATTCAAACCTCCGTCGCAACCGTCGCCATGTTGATTGTGGCCAACGCGTCTGGGCAGACAAATGCATCGGCTACACCTAGCGCGGCACCCAAAGCAGCCGCAGCGAAGCCCGCCCCTAAAAAAGCAGCCGATAAGGCCAAGACCAATTTTTGTAAACCGGAAACTAAAGGAACCCCAGTGAAAGTCAAACTCACCACCACCATGGGCGCAATGACTCTTGAGCTCGACAGCGAAAAAGCGCCAATCTCCGTTGCAAATTTCATCAAGTATGTTGAGAAAGGTCATTACGACGGCACTGTGTTTCATCGTGTCATCGGCAACTTCATGATCCAAGGCGGCGGCTTCGACAAAGACTACAAACAAAAGCCCACCGAGGCACAAATCAAGAACGAGTCCACCAACGGGCTGAAGAACGATGTCTACACGGTTGCCATGGCGCGTACCGGCGTGAGAGACTCGGCAACCTCGCAATTCTTCATCAATGTCAAGAACAATGACTTCCTCAATTTTTCCGGTGAAAATCCAAACGGTTGGGGTTATGCGGTATTTGGCAAAGTCATTGATGGCATCGACATCGTCGAAAAAATAAAAGCGGTTCCGACGGCGCGCACGCAGGTTAGTGAAGCACAGCCTCTCGAGCCAATCGTCATTGAAAAGGCGGAGTGCGTTCAATAGATCTCACCCGATCCGTGCTGTGCTCTCATCGCCATTAGCATTCGACGCATGAGACCCCACCTCTTCATTTCTGACTTGCACTTGCACCAAACGCGGCCGGAGACTTCGGCCGCGTTTTTTCATTTCTTGAGCAGCGACGCAACACGAGCAGAGGCGCTCTACATCCTAGGCGATCTTTTTGAATACTGGGTCGGTGATGACCAACTTGACCATGACATTCTTTCACGGGAAGTTTGTGATGCCATCCGCACGGTCTCCAACGCTGGCGTAGAAGTTTTCTTCATGCATGGCAATCGCGACTTCTTGATAGGTACTCGTTTTGCCACCGAGGCGAAGCTAACAATACTCACCGACCCGACGCAGATTCGGCTCGGCGACAAATCTCTGTTGCTGCTTCACGGCGACACGCTTTGTACCGATGACCATCGCTACCAGCAGTTTCGCCGGCAAGCGCGCGATCCCGCGTGGCAGGCGGGTATCCTCACCAAGCCGTATGACGAGCGTATTGCCCTTGCGGCATCTATTCGTGAACGCAGTGATACCGAGAAGACCACCAAGGCGGCAGACATCATGGATGTTTCACTCGCCACTGTTGAACAGGTGTTTCGCAAAAATGGGTATATCGACATGATTCATGGCCACACCCATCGCCCTGCCACGCACGTACATATGGTTGACGGCCATCGCTGCACGCGACAGGTGCTGGCGGACTGGCACACCTCGGCCAAGTGGCTTTCAGACAACGATGTCAGCAAATAAGCTGCCGCGACAGCTAGCCTGAATACTTCATGGGTCGCATGCCCTAAAGAGGCTACTTCGCAACAAACGCCGCCCTCGTAAGTAGGTAGGTGAACGGTATCGTCACCACGGTCACCAAGAGGGGTGCAAAGACTTCCGAGAGCGAGAGTTTATCGACCAAAACCCATAAGATGAGCAAACCAAACAAGTACTGAAAAAGATAGACCAATGGCAGCAACGCGACCGAGCGCAAGCCGCGGTGTTGCTGAAACACAAATACGCGGTTGAGTAGGTATGACGACCCGACGCCAACCACGTAAGCAAGAGAGAAACTTACCGTGTACGAGAAAAACTGCAGCGCCATCAAGTAGACACCGTACGAGACGACCGTGTTAATCGTTCCCGAGAAAAGAAATCGGAAAAAGCGCGATCGCAAAAGCCCGCCTGCTTGCGCAAACAGCGAACTCATGTCGTTGTGGCGAGATATCGAACTTGTGCCAGAAATTGGTCGTAATCCCGTATGTAGTCGGCTGCCTCGTAGTAGTCCGATGCAAACACCAGCAGGACAGCGTCACTGGAATACTTGTATTGAATTCCCCATACCATCGGCGGTAGGTACAGGCCAACGTTCTTGCGGTCGAGGACGAACTCTTCTCGATTCTGACCATCGTCGGCCACCACATGGACCGTCCCCTTCACGGCAATAAGGAACTGGTGACACTTCAAGTGAGCATGCTCTCCACGCGTCTCGGCGGTAGGAACGTCATGCACCAAGAAGTATCGGCGCGGCGTAAAAGGAATCTCTCGCTCAAACTCACCGACAGTAAGACTACCGCGAATATCGGGAACCGCACGGAAAGTAAACAGCGACACGCCAGCCACGGCTGTCGCGTGGCGCCCGGGCTCAGCGCGCTCTTGCGATGCAGAGTTGGCGCCGGGTTGTCCAAGCGCTTGCACGTAACCAATGATCCTAGCAGGGTTACCGACAACCTTTGCATTGGGCGGTACAGAACTGGTTACCACTGCGCCCGCGCCGATCATGGCGTTGACGCCGATTACGAGGCCTGGCAGTATCGTCGCGTTCGCACCAATTGATGCCCCCTTGCGAACGATGGTCCGAGCAAATTTTTTCGGATACTGCTTACTGCGTGGAAAGAGATCGTTGGTAAAGGTGACATTAGGGCCAATAAAGACATCATCCTCAATCTCAATGCCGTCCCAAAGCTGAACACCGCACTTCACCGTCACCCGGTCGCCAACAATGACGTCGTTCTCAATAAAAACGTGGTCACAAACGTTACAGTCTTCGCCAATTCTCGCGCTCGGGAGAACATGTGCGAAGGCCCAGATACGCGTGCCCTTGCCAATCTTGGGACTTTCGCATAGCGCAGCAGGGTGTACAAAATAGTCCATGGGTTAACTACTCGCTGAGAAGGTGTCCACACGCATCGGGATGGCCAACGGGCGTTGTTTGGTGTTCTCATACGCCCGCCATGCATACGATCCGACAATACCAAGGCCAAACAAGTTAATCGCCCCCAGAAAGACAATCACAAAGATGGTCATGGTGTAGCCTGGGACATCGATGTAGCCGAGCAGTTTTGCTAGCGCGACCACTACGCCAAAAAGGCCCGCCAACAATGCGGTCCCGCCGCCGATTCGAATTAACAATCGTATCGGCAGATCCGTAAACGAAAACACGCTGTCACCTAGGTAGGTGAGTTTTTTCCGAAGCGTCCACGCCGACTTTCCGTACTGCCGCTGCTGCCTGCTGTAGGACACAGACTTGCGGCGAAAACCCAACCAGAACATTTGCGCAACCAGCGAACTATGGCGCTCTTCTAAGCTCAGCAGCGCATCTCGAAACTTACGATTGCACCCGAAGACATCGACACCGCCTGGCGGCATCTCGGGTACGACGTACCGGCGATAAAGCCCCCAAAAAACCTCGGCGGCGAGACGTGTGGCAATTGGGTCCTTGCGCGATTCGCGTACACCGACAACGACATCGCAATCCCCTTCACGCAATAACTGCGCCATGCGAAGCACTAGGTCAGGTGGTTCCTGAAGATCAGCAGCCATGATGGCAAAAAACTCACCCTTGCCAATACTGAGACCGGTACGGATGGCAGCGAAAGAGCCAAAATTCCGCGACAGCAGAATCAGCTTTGATCGAAATGGCTGAGTCGGTAGCAAAGCATGCAGTTTCTCGTAACAACGATCCGGGCTGCCATCAACAACAAATACAGCTTCAAGTTCGCCACACAGGCGCGCATCTAGGCCGGCAACGGCCGCAATAAGTGCTGAAATGGACTCTTCATTTCGGTAGACGGGGATCACAAGTGACAGCATTTTTAGTGGCACATCTTCTCAGACAAAAAAATCATGCTGGGCTATAGCTCCATGCGTTGATCGCATCTGCCACCTTAACAACATCAGCATCGCTCATCGCGGGATAACACGGCAAGCTCAATGTTTCGCTCGCTAACTGCTCGGTGATAGGCAGATGAACATGAGCGAAGCGCCCAGCAAATACAGGTTGCAGAGTATCGGGAATGGGGTAGTGTACGTCGGTCGAAATCCCCGTAGCTCGCAGGTGAGCACTAAGCGAGTCGCGCTGCGTACTACAAATGACATAGAGGTGAGCCACATAATCCGCCGCGCCTACGTTCGGCAGAACAACACCCGGGTGCACAATATGGGTGTTGTATTGTTTGGCAATATCGCGCCGACGCTGGTTCCACTCATCGAGTAGCGGCAGAAATTCTTGCAGTATTGCCGCTTGCATTTCGTCCATTCGCGTGTTCCGCGCCCCCGGGAGTTCTACTTGGTACTTGGCGGTCCACCCATACTGGCGCAGGCGAGACACCTGAGCGGCGACATTTTCGTCGTTGGTCACTACCGCCCCGCCATCGCCTAGCGCACCGAGATTTTTCGTTGGATAAAAGCTAAAGCAGCCAACGTCACCAATTGTGCCAACCATCTTGCCAGCCAACTGGGCGCCGTGTGCTTGTGCGCAATCTTCGATCAACCACACCCGATTTTCTTTACATATCTGAGCAATCTCAAGGGTATCAGGCACCGCTTGGCCGTAGAGGTGGGTGACGACGATTGCCGTGGCACCTTCGCCAATTGCCCGCTGAACCTCGGTCAACTCCACGACCTTTGTTTGCCGGTTTACGTCCAGATAAAAAGGTTGTGCACCAATGGCTGAAATTGCGGTGCTGGTGTAAAAGCCAGCGTTTGCCACGGTGGCGACCGTATCATTTGGCCCCACGCCGACAGCGCGAAGGCCTAACTCCAATGCATCCGTGCCATTACCGACTGTGCGACATTCATGAACACCGAGATAAGAGGCAAACTGCTTTTCGAATTCAGCAACTTCTGGCCCCATGATGAACCATGCCCGATCAAGCACCCTGCTCTGCGCTGCGGCGATACGGCCACGGTACGGCGACAGATGTTTCGACAGGTCATTCATCAACATTCTTGGGCTCTCCAAATCGATCAGTCGTACACCAGTCGCGTCACTACGGGCCCGGCAGCGTATTTTACTACTGCCCCATTTTAGTGAAGAACACGCCAAGCTTCCGCAAGTCTTCCTGCGCACGGCCTGCTGAGGCTTCAATCATGTCGATGGAGGCCTTGACCCGTACAACTCGCCCCCCATCAGTTCGCTTCGCGTCCAAGGCAAAACCCTCGCCTGGTCGCAACGCTACTTGGTAATTTTCGTTGTTCACCTGTAGGGTGAGGGTTCTGGGTTTTTCACTGGCCGGCAGAAAGCCTTCAATTCGCAATTCGGCTGGGCATCGAGCAAGCACAAACTCGCCATCTCCACCCATCCATCGACCGTCTGGTTCCTGCGCGTAAACCTCGCCATAGGTCCGTGCATGTTTCAAACTACAATCGTCAAGAGTGCTGCGGCGCGAAACTAAATTGAACTCATCAATGATGGGCATTGCTTTGGCAAGGTGTACGACCTGCGTCTGCAAAATGCTGGCGTGTGCCTGAGTTGCCTGCCCCGACAGGAGAGCGAGTTGCTGCGCTTGAAAGTACGTCGCTCGATGCGGCGCCTTTTTGTACTCGATGAAATAGGTCGCTAAATGCCCTACCGACGCCATGACGGAGAGTAAACCAACGATGATCCATCCGATTTTTGATACACCGACCCAACTGCGCTGGCTCGGCGCCCATCGCACCGCACTCGTTCTGTTAGCGAGCATCGCCAGCACTAAACCAATCACGCCTATCAAGACAAACTGATAGTCCATAAAGTACCGCGACGCGGCAGCAGATTGCGTACCGAGGCCGCCTCGCGCCACCGCAATCGAACCAAGAACACAAAGCCCAAACACACATATTGAGGCGAAGAAAATACTATGCTCATCTTTGTCGCCAAAACGCGTCCAAGCAGAGAGCACAATAGCGGCTAACAACAACAGGACGACACCCGCCATCATCGGTAACCACGGTCCGATCTTCATGAACTCAAGTGCTTCACTGCCGACAAAAATAGAGCCCGCACCATAGAGGGCAGCAGCCACGAAATCCCAGAGCCCGTCGATGCTTCGTGCAACCGCCATCGTATTCAGCCCAACCTTAATCGCTGAGGCATATAGGAACTGAGCCGCTAGGATGGGTAAGAACAAACATATTGCCGCCACTCGCGAGATTCGCCCGGCGTATCTCGCGATAAGAACAACAAATGTCGCCGCGACGGTGAATGAATACGACCAGTTGTAAGCAACAAACAGTATCGTTATTGCGCCGATCGCACCCATACAAAGGGCGTCAAACGGCGACTTATTGTGTGAGCTAAATCGGGCTAGTCGGTGCAGGTAGACAGCAATGACGAGGTTCTTCAGCGTCTGTGCAAAACCCAGATCGAGTAGCCAAATCTCCCATCCTGCCGGGCTAAATAGATAGAAGGCGATGAAAAGCTGTGCCAGTAAGAAAAGCAGCGCCCTGCGCTTGGTCAGCGCGATACTTGGTGCCGGGAGAAGCAGTTTGGAAAATACGCGTGCGTAGAGCAGAAACAAAATTGCCCAAGCAAGCGCGGTGGCGACGACGGTCACTTTTGCGTTAAGCCCCCAAAATACCCACTCAAACAACAACACGAGTTGATAGAGTAGTCCACCCGAACCCCGTTTATCCCAAAGCTCTCGCCAAGATGCCGCGCCCGTCATCGCATCAAAAACGTCGCCAAGGTAGTAAATACTGTCCATGTACGGCACTTGCGGAGATGCAAGGGTGACGTAGTAGAGATGGAGTCCGCCAAAGAGCGCGAGCGCAATCAACCACCCCGCGTTCACCAATCGTCGCGCCGCAGCGCTTTGAGGGCCCAGTGATGCGCCACCAGCGATAAAAGGACTGTCGGCCAACGAATAAAGACGCCGACGCAGCTTATGCCAAAGCACGCAGATCCCTCGAAATATCTTCAATACTCTCCAGCCCCACCGCAATCCGAATCAAACCCTCGCTAATACCAGCGGCTTCGCGTTCTGCGTCGCTGAGCCTCGCATGTGTGGTTGTCGCCGGATGGGTGATGGTCGATTTGGTATCACCAAGATTCGCCGTGATCGAAATCAGCTTGCAGGCGTCAATCACGCGCCACGCGGCATCCTGGCCGCCTTCAACTTCAAACGCCAACACCGCCCCCTGCTTCGGTGATTGGCGCATGGCTAGCGCATGTTGAGGATGCGACGGCAAACCGGCATAGTGGACGCGCTTCACCAATGCTTTTTGCTCCAAAAGCCGCGCCAGTGCTAGGGTTTTGTCAGATTGCGCTTCGATGCGTAAACGCAGCGTCTCCAAGCCTTTCAAACAAATCCACGCATTGAACGGGGACAACGCTGCGCCAGCGGTTCGCACGTATCCATAAATCGGCTCGATCAGTGCTTTGCTGCCACACACCGCCCCAGCCAACACCCTGCCCTGTCCGTCGAGATATTTGGTTGCCGAATGCACAACCAAATCTGCGCCGAGTTCCAGAGGCCGCTGCAAGGCCGGGGTGAGCAGACAATTATCGACAGCAAATATTGCACCCGCTGCGTTGGCAATTTTTGCCACTGCGCGGATATCGGTGATCTCGGCCAAGGGATTCGACGGCGACTCGCAGAACAACAGCTTGGTATTTGGCTGAATCGCGTTTTGCCATTCGGCGGTAGCCGCACCGTTCACCCAGGTCGTGGCGATGCCGAGTCGGGCGGCAATTTGGTCGAATAGTGGAACCACTGTGCCGAACACGCTACGCGACGACAACATATGGTCGCCCTGCTTGAGGAGACCGAATACGGTTGCCGCAATGGCTGCCATCCCCGTCGCTGCCGCCACACAATCCTCCGCACCCTCAAGCGCTGCGAGGCGCTGCTGAAACATCGTGACAGTGGGATTGGTGAAGCGCGAATACAAAAAACCCGGCTCTTGATTGGCGAACTTTCGCGCCGCCTCAGCCGCGCTCTTGTAGGTAAAGCTCGATGTCAAAAACAGTGCTTCAGAATGCTCTTGGAAATTTGACTGCAACGTACCCGCGCGTATGGCGAGGGTATCGAAGGCATAGTCGTGATCGTGATGGCTCGGCATGCGCGTTCTCACTCCACCGTCGTAAAGCCTAGATCGAGCTGATTCGATTCGCTCGACGAATCATCGCCGCGTGTCTCGGCATCTTGCCGACTGGCTTCAATCCCAGCCAGATACTCAGCAGACACGTCGCCCGCGATGTAGTTGCCGTCAAAGCACGACGCATCAAAATTTTTAATTTTAGGATTACAACGACGAACATCTTCGACCAGATCAGAAAGCTCTTGGTAAAAAACCGCATCCGCGCCAATCGCCTGTGCAATTTCCACGGCATTGCGACCAGTCGCAATCAGTTCGCTACGTGTTGGCATGTCAATGCCATAGACATTCGGGAACCTCACTGGTGGTGCCGCCGAGGCAAAGTACACTTTCAGGGCACCGCACTCGCGCGCCATCTGCACGATTTCTCTCGACGTCGTGCCACGAACAATTGAGTCGTCGACCAGCAGCACGTTTTTGCCTTTGAACTCGATGCCCATTGCATTGAGTTTTTGACGCACGGACTTCTTGCGCTGTGCTTGTCCGGGCATGATAAACGTCCGACCGATATAGCGGTTCTTTACAAACCCCTCGCGATACTTCACGCCAAGCACCTGTGCAACCTCTACGGCTGATGGTCGTGAAGTATCAGGGATGGGAATCACCACATCAATGTCGATGTTTGGCACTTGGCGTTTGATCATCTCGCCGAGGGACTTACCCATGAGTGCCCGCGTCTCGTAAACGGAGATACCATCGATCACCGAGTCGGGCCGTGCGAGATAAACGTATTCAAAAATACACGGGTTGAGGCTCGGGTTCACGGCGCATTGTCGCGAGAAAAAATTACCGGACTGATCAACCAGAATGGCTTCGCCTGGTGCGACATCGCGCATGACGGTAAAGCCAAGGGTATCGACGGCGACACTTTCAGACGCCACCATAAACTCAACACCGTTCTCCGTTTCCAACTTGCCAATCACCAACGGACGAATGCCGTGAGGATCGCGGAAGGCGAGCAGTCCGTAACCTGCGATCATCGCCACAATGGCGTAGGCACCTTTGGCCCGGCGGTGCACACCGGCGACGGCTGAAAAAATAGATTCTGGATCGAGACGCGGCCCCTTTGCTGACAGCGTTAACTCGTGTGCTAAGACATTTAGCAGCACCTCAGAATCCGAACTGGTGTTGACGTGACGTAAATCGTCTTGGAACAATTCCCGCTGCAATTCCGGCGTGTTGACCAGATTGCCGTTGTGTCCCAGCACAATACCGAACGGCGAGTTCACATAAAACGGCTGGGACTCGGCGACACTTGATGCCGAACCGGCAGTCGGGTAGCGACAGTGTGCGATGCCCATGTTGCCGGTGAGGTTACGCATATCACGCGTACGAAACACGTCCCGTACCAGACCTTTGTCTTTGTGCATATGGAAGGTGCGGCCGTCAGCGGTGACGATGCCCGCCGCATCCTGCCCACGATGCTGCAAAACGGTTAAACCGTCATAGAGCAATTGGTTGACCGGGCTTTTCGATACGATGCCAACAATGCCACACATATGAACCGATCCCTATTTACGCGCTGCCGACGCAGCGAGAGGTAACTGTGGTGCTGCCGAGGCCGAATTGGATGCGCCTGAATGACGGAATCGCACCTTCGATGCAACACTTTCGGGCAGCAAGCCACGCGTGTATAGCGCCGCCAATTCTAACCACGGTGTCACGACCGCATCTTTCCAGATACTTGACTGCGGAATCTTTGTCAGCCCGACGACCAAGGTCAGCGCAAGCAGTACAAGCAGCCCTCTCGCGAGGCCAATCAACGCGCCTACCGCTCGATCAAGACCGCTTAAACCTAATTTCCTCACCACTTCCGAGAGTAAGCTGGCGACCATTGACACAACGATGACAACAACCAAAAAAATCGCGGCCCAAGCCAGCACCGTTCTGCCCACAGGTTCGCCAATCCAATCAGAGAAAAGCGGGGCGACATCAGCCGCAAACGTGTGTGCAATCCCGTAGGCCAGCACCCATCCGGCGATATTCATCACTTCCCGAATCGCGCCGCGAATGACACCCGCACCGATGGACAGCAAAAGCAAAACAATGACGGCGTAGTCGACGGTATTCATCAATAGCGACTCAATAGCGACTCAATGGCGACGCATCATGGCAACGGCACAACTTTGCCGTCAACACCGCCAAGCTTGACTTGGGCAAGTGTACTTTCTGCCTTTTCCTTGGTTGGGAATGGGCCCACCCGAACCCTCGTCACTTTGCCATTCTTGACCGCGAGCACATCGGTAAATACAGGCAGCTTCGCCTCTTTCATGCGGCTCACGACTGACTTTGCGTTCTCCGGGTCTCTAAACGCACCGAGTTGAATCACAAAACCACCGGAAGCGGTTTGGGTGGCCCCGGCCTCAGCCGCCTTGGTGTCGGTTTTTTTCTCGGGCTTCGCATCAGCTTTCATCACCGGCGTCGGTTCGGCCTTAGTGTCTAGTGTTGCACTGCCCTTCGGCGCGACGTTTGGCGCGACGTTTGGCGCGACTGGCGCGACTGGCGCGACTGGCGCGACCACGGCAATGGCTGGCTTGATCGGGGCCTGGGCGATGTCACTGGGTTTTTCCGCTGCTGCATCAGGTGGTGGCGTTTTGCCGTCCGACTTTGGCTGTTCCTTCGGTGTCGCCTCCACAACCGATGTTGGTGGTACGACTGGCGCGATAGGAGGTGCCAGTCCTTCCTTCGGCGGAATTTGAATTTCGATTTCTTGTCTCGTCGTATCTTTACGTTTAGGCTCCGCATCGAAAATCATTGGCAAAACTACGATTGCCACGATCCCCATTGTGACAGCGCCGATAAGCCGGCGTCGACCACGACGCTTCAATTCGAGTTCTGCCGCTGTTGGTTCAGATGTTGCGGAATGTTGGGCAGTTGGCATGGGGTCTTCGAGATAGCGTACAAGCGGTCATCACACCAGCATTGCAACAGGGGAAGTAGAAGGCAATCGACTACTTCGCAATTTTCAGCAGGGCGGCGACTGTGTAAAAGGAACCAAACCCCAAAATTCTATCATTCTGCCCCGCTCTCTCACGGGCGGCATCATAGGCGCCGTTAATACTGGCGAAGCGAGCATACTTTCCGGCCAGACCGCTGGCATCGAGAATGTTTGCAAGGTGCTCCACGCTCGCTCCACGCTCGCCGCCGAGTCCTGCGATGAACCAAAAATCGATCCGATCCTTGAGTATGTGAATCACTTGCTGGATATCCTTATCCCTCAGCATGGCAAACACCGCATAGGTGTTTTCGTAGTAACCCATCGTGCCCAGCGCATCGTGCAGTGCGCGGGCGGCATGAGGGTTATGGGCGACATCAAGAATCACCGTGGGGCGCCCCGGCAGCACTTGCATCCGGCCCGGCCAATCAACGTCCAACAGCCCTCGCTTTACCTGATGTTGTGACACAGGCATATTGGCACCGCTGGCATTTAGCGCCGCGAGTGCAGCGAGTGCCGCTGCTGCGTTGCGGAGTTGGTATCCCCCACGAAGTGCCGGATAGGGCAAGGCCACGCGCCGCGTTGTCACCCCCACGATTGTCCCTTCCCACTGCCACTGACCTTCCATCTTCGTCAATTGATAGGCATCGCCAATCTGATGCAGCAGCGCCCCGATGGATGCAGCATAGTCACGCACACTTTGCGGCATATCCGGATCAGCAAAGATCGCTGGCCTTCCAGCACGATAAACATGCGCCTTCTCGATGCCAATTTTTTCGCGTGTGTCGCCGAGAAACGCTTGGTGGTCTAAATCGATCGACGTAATAACACTCACATCAGCATCGACAAGGTTGACCGCATCGAGGCGTCCACCCATGCCGACCTCAAGAATTGCGATGTCCACCCCAGCGCGCACGAAGCACCATAGCGCGGACAAGGTCGCGAACTCAAAGTATGTGAGCGGTACCGTTTCACCCGTGGTCCGCGCACGCTCAACGGCCGCAAAAGATGCAACCAGCATATCGTCGTCCGCCTCCATCTGCGCAATTCGGACGCGCTCGTTGTAACGTAGCAAATGGGGGGATGAATAGAAGCCGGTTCGGTATCCCGCCACGTGCAGGATCGACTCGAGCATGGCACAGGTCGAACCTTTGCCGTTTGTGCCCGCCACCACGATGTTACGCGGTGCGTTGGGACAACCCATGCGAACCCATACCTCGCGGACACGGTCTAGGCCCATCACGATTTCGGCGGTGTGCTGACGGCCGATGTAGTCGAGCCAACCTTCCAGCGTCGCGGGCAGTGAGGGCGTATCTAAGTGCATATATCTAAGCGCATATATCTAAGCGCATGGCAAAACTCTAGTAAGGACGGGCGCTTTCAGGCGAAAACCTCTGAAACCGCCCACCGATAGGCGATTTTTAATGTTAGGGAACTTCTCGAAACCGTCGCGAGCGGGCGAAGTTCGTGCCGACGGGTTTGGCAAACACGGGACACGTACCCAGTGTACGGCGAGCACCGCAGGCGCGAAATTCGCCCACGCAGCAGGTTTATAGAAGTGCCCTGTTAGAAGTTGCTGCATTGCCGCTAAACTTCTCATAATGCCAGACCAAATCAGGCTTGCTCCGCGACTTCCGGGGATGGCGCGGGCTCGCGCTGAAGCAGCGTCACCAGTGAGGCCACCTTGCTACGCATATCGCGGCGATCAACGATCATGTCGATCGCGCCTTTTTCTAGCAAAAACTCCGCACGCTGAAATCCGTCAGGCAGTGTCTCGCGAACCGTTTGCTCAATCACACGCGGACCGGCAAAACCAATCAGCGCGCCCGGTTCCGCAATAACGACGTCCCCCAACATGGCAAAGCTGGCGGATACGCCGCCCATCGTGGGATCGGTGAGCACGGAAATGAAAGGCAAGCGGGCTTGCGACAACTGATGCAAGCACGCCGTCGTTTTCGCCATTTGCATCAATGACAGTAAGCCCTCTTGCATCCTGGCCCCACCCGTCGCGGTAAAGCAGACGAAGGGAAGTTTTTCGTCGTAACAGGCTTCAACCGCACGCGCGAAACGCTCACCCACGACCGAGCCCATCGAGCCGCCGAGAAAACTGAACTCAAAACTTGCCGCAATCATCGCCACCCCTTGGACGGTGCCTTGAATCACAACGAGCGCATCGGTCTCGCCCGTTGTCTTTTCGGCATCGACCAGTCGGTCGGTGTATTTTTTGCTATCTTTGAACTTGAGGCTGTCGATTGGCACGACCTCCGAACCCAGTTCGGCGCGCCCTTCTGGATCAAAAAACATATCCAAGCGCGCCCGTGCCGAGATACGGTTGTGGTGACCACACTTCGGGCACACATGCATATTGTTTTCAAGATCGGTGAAATACAACGTCGCTTGGCAAGATGGGCATTTGCTCCAAAGCCCTTCCGGGACGGCTTTTCGTGCCGGCGTACTGGAGGATTTGATCTTCGGCGGGAGTAGCTTGCGGAACCACGACATCGTGCAGCCTCGACTATTCTGAAAGGGATGAGTTTACGCGTCCATCGCAAAACGAAAACTTGCGACCAACTTGCCTACGTTTTCCACGACCTTCTCTGGTGGTGCGCTTTCAATCTCCTGCACAATCCGCGACCCAATGACCACCGCATCGGCAGCGTTGCTAATGAGCTTCGCGGTCATACCATCGCGGATGCCGAAGCCCACGCCGACCGGAATCTTGATCTGCGTTTTGATTTCGGCAATCTTGCGCCCGACTTCCTCAGTATCGATGTTGCCCGCGCCGGTCACACCTTTGAGCGACACATAGTAGACGTACCCTCTTGCCGCCTCGGATACCAATTTGATTCTCGCAGGCGACGATGTCGGGCTAAGCAAATAAATCGTGGCAATTCCGCGGCTGTCCATGGCTGCCAGCAACGCCGCACTCTCTTCCGGTGGATAGTCGACCACCAACACGCCATCAACACCGGCCACGACAGCAGCGTCCGCGAATACGTCGAGTCCCATGCGTTCGATGGGGTTCGCATAGCCCATCAACACAATCGGCGTCGTTGTATTGCGCTGCCTAAATTCAGCAACGCACGCCAATACGTCCCTCAGACCGACGCCTTGTTTCACGGCACGTTCAGACGCACGTTGAATCACCGGCCCGTCAGCCATCGGGTCAGAAAATGGTACCCCTAACTCAATCACGTCCACACCCGCCCGAACCATCTCATGCATCAGCGGCACCGTGACCGCCAACGCTGGGTCGCCCACCGTGATAAACGGAATCAGCGCCTTGCGTTTCTCGGTTTGCAGCCGCGCAAAGGCTGCATCGATTCGTGAGGTACCCGTCATCAGCGCGACTCCGCCGCAGCTTGGCACGAAGGACGACAAAAGAACTGTAGCCCACTGCGCTCGGCGACGGTAGCCATGTCCTTATCGCCGCGGCCGGAAAGATTCACCAGCAACACCTGATCTTTCGACATGGCGGGTGCCATCTTCATCGCTTGGGCAACCGCATGGCTGGATTCGAGCGCGGGAATGATGCCCTCCGTGCGACACAGGCGATGAAACGCAGCAAGCGCCTCGTCATCATTGACCGCGACATACTCTGCGCGACCGCTGTCTTTCAGCCAAGCGTGCTCTGGACCGACGCCCGGATAGTCCAACCCAGCCGACACCGAGTGCGTATCGATGATCTGCCCGTTTACGTCTTGCAACAAGTAGGTGCGGTTGCCGTGCAACACGCCAGGTGTACCTGCCGTCAATGATGCGGAATGTTTGCCCGTCTCAACCCCCTCACCGCCAGCTTCGCACCCGATGAGGCGCACAGTGTCGTGTGGAATGTAGTCGAAGAAAATTCCCATCGCATTCGAACCACCACCCACACACGCAAGCACCGCGTCTGGCTGGCGGCCAATCATCTCCGGCATCTGCACGACACACTCTTTGCCAACGACGGAATTGAAATCTCGCACCATCATCGGGTAGGGGTGTGGCCCGGCAACAGTACCAATGATGTAGAACGTCGATTCAACGTTGGTCACCCAGTCACGCATGGCTTCGTTTAACGCATCCTTTAGCGTGCGCGAACCACTCTCAACCGGCATCACGGTGGCACCAAGCAACTTCATGCGGTAGACGTTTTGCGCTTGTCGGCGAACGTCATCAATGCCCATGTAAACCACACATTCGAGCCCATAACGTGCGGCGACGGTGGCACTCGCAACACCATGCTGGCCAGCACCGGTCTCGGCGATCACCCGCGGCTTACCCATACGACGAGCCAGCAGCGCTTGGCCGATGGTGTTGTTAATCTTGTGCGCGCCGGTATGGTTGAGGTCTTCACGCTTAAGGTAGATCTGTGCGCCACCGAGTTCGTCCGACAGCCGCTTCGCGTGATAAATCGGACTGGGACGACCGACGTAGTGTTTGAGCTCGCGCTGAAACTCGGCGATAAACGCCGGATCGGCCTGCGCCTTGGCGTATTCCAAATTCAGTTCAAGCAGCGCCGCCTGAAGTGTCTCAGCGACAAACGTACCGCCATATTGGCCGAAGTGACCCGTCGCATCCGGGTAGTTGTAGGCTTCAAACCGCTTATTCACGTATATCTTCCTTTTGTACTGCTTGGATAAATTGCTGAATGAGGTCGCGACTCTTGACCCCCTTCTGACGTTCGACACCACTCGACACATCCACCGCCCAAGGCTTTACACGACCAATCGCGCCTGCGACGTTAGCGACCGTAAGCCCCCCAGACAACACAATCGAGTGCCCAATGGCTGCAGGGATCAAGTCCCAATCAAATACCTCACCCGTCCCGCCGTATAGCGGTTTGTCGTTCGACCCTACTGCGCGATTGGATATCGCGTCCGCGTCAAGAAGCAGCCGATCCGCTCGTGCGAAGCAACGGCTAAATTCTAACAAATCGGTCGTTGGTGCCACTCGAACAGCCTTCCAGAACGGTCGCTTAAACTGGGCGCAAAATTCAGCCGATTCATCGCCATGAAACTGCAACACAGAGGGGGCGATGTCAGCGATGACTTGCTGCACCAAGGATGCATCTGGATTCACAAACAATGCGACTGAAAGTGCATGAGTGGGGAGCATTTTCTTAATTGCAACGCCCATCTTGAGGTCCACGGCTCGCGGCGAAGGCGCGTAAAAGACCATTCCGATTGCGTCGGCACCCGCCTCGACTGCGAATCGTCCCATTTCGGGATCACGAATACCGCAAATCTTGATGCATGTCCGATGCGGGGTTTCAGTCATTTTGTCCGCCTTCTGCAGCAACACCGCGCACCGGGAAGGCCGGCAGCATCCAACGCCCATCGTACTCCACGCCGACGAGGTAGAGGCCATCGGGCGAAAATGTTGGCGCACATCGCGCACGGTCTTTCGAGGCAATGACGGCGGCAAACCAGTCGGCATCCTGCCTTCCTGCCCCAACATAGACGAGGCAGCCCACGATGTTTCGAACCATATGATGCAAAAAAGCGCTGGCACGAAGATCAAAGATGAGCGTCGTCCCTTCGCGAAAGACCCGTACTGCCTGCATGACCTTAACCGGTGATTTTGCTTGACACTCGGCCGAGCGAAATGCAGAAAAATCTTTTTCACCAAGTAGAAGATGTGCTGCTGCCTGCATCCGATCAAGGTCTAGGGGCGCATGAAACCAGCCAACGAGGCCATGCTCGATGCCGGGCGCGACGGCCCTATCCACGAGACGATAACAGTAGCGCCGGGAGATCGCTGAAAAGCGCGCATGAAAGCGTTCTTCTTCACGACATTCGGCTGGCTCTGGCAGGAAATGCGCCCATAAGATACGAATATCTGGTGGCAAAAAACTGTTCACGCCTCGTACCCATGCTTGTACCGGACGCGCCAACAAGGTGTCGAGGTGAACAACCTGTGCAGTGGCGTGCACTCCAGTATCCGTGCGCCCCGCACAGATAACTCTCGCGGGTTCTCCTAAAAAGGCAGCGACCGCTTTTTCAACATAGTCTTGTACCCCGCAGCCTGACGACTGCGATTGCCATCCGCAATAAGCCGTACCGCGATATTCAAGACCAAGCGCAACGCGCATCGCAAACGCCCAAAAAACAAAGGGCGCGGAGATCCGCGCCCCCAAACCCATCGAAGAAGTTTACAGCCCTGAGAGAATCTTTTTCGCTTCGTCCTGCTGCAATAGCGAACCTTCCTGCAAAACTTCAAGCAGAATTTCTTTTGCGCCGTCGCTATCGCCAATCTCAACATACGCCTTCGCGAGTTCGAGCTTGGTCGTGACCGCTTCGGTATCTAGGTCGCTCGCGGGTTCAGCGACTCCTGCTGGCGTATCCAAATCAAGCGATAAACCGGACAAATCGAGATTCGGCAGCGGGATTGAGGCCGGTTTTACGGGCACTTCGGACACAGGCAAATCCACGCTTGGTGCCGCGCTTGGTTCATCGAGCGACAACGAAGGCAAATCAAAGTCGACGTCGGCACCGACAGACGCAGCGGCGGACGCAGCTACGACGGCGGGCACCGCCTCAGTTGGCGAGTCCAGTAGCGCGAGATCAAAATCGAGCCCCGCCGTCTCAGTCGGTGTATCGGCAACAGCGGGCGCAGCAGCCGACGAGTCCGGTAGCGCGAGATCAAAATCGAGCCCCGCCGTCTCAGTCGGTGCATCGGCAACAGCGGGCGCAGCAGCAGCCGAGTCCAGTAGCGCGAGATCAAAATCGAGCCCCGCCGTCTCAGTCGGTGCATCGGCAACAGCGGGCGCAGCAGCGGGCGCAGCAGCCGACGAGTCCGGTAGCGCGAGATCAAAATCGAGCCCCGCCGTCTCAGTCGGTTTATCGGCAACAGCGGGCGCAGCAGCGGGCGCAGCAGCCGACGAGTCCAGTAGCGCGAGATCAAAATCGAGCCCCGCCGTCTCAGTCGGTTTATCGGCAGCAGCGGGCGCAGCAGCGGGGGGCGACGTAATGCCGATAGTTGCTGAATCGTCCAAGTCCAAGTCAAAGTCGATGTCCAGCCTCTGGCTTGCGTCGCCTACGCTGTCAGTCGCAACAGCATCAGCGCCGGATGCAACTATGCTGGATGCTTCAACGTTTCCGGTGGCCCCCTGATAGAGCGCGTTTGAGGGATCGATCGACGCGCCCATCGAGGCGACCGTCGCCCACATCGGGGAGGCCTCGCCGATCGCGTCCTTGATCTCCCGCGCCACGGGTTCAAACGCTGAAGCACTCTTACGCGCATGGTAAATCTCGAGCAGCTTCATCGAGATATCGTGGCGGCCTTTGTCGTGCACCAGTGCTTCTTTGAGAATCTCTTCGGCCTGTGCATCACGTCCATAAGCGATATAGACCTCGGCCTCTGCAATCGGATCGACCTCGTCGGTATCAACGATGGCAGCCGAATCTATCTTGTCGAAATCAGTCAGGAAAGAACTATTACCCGTGTCAACAAGACCACCCACCCTCGCATCAGTCACCGTATTCGTCTTAATCTCAGACGGCATCAACGATGACGTTTGCGCCATCGAACTATTCGGGCCACCCGCGTTCTTGCGACGCCGCATTAAGGCGAACAATCCAGCGCCGATGACAGCAGCGCCGCCCACCCCAGCGATGATAGGCAAGTTTTCCATCACCGTGTCCATCAACTCTGGCTCAGGCGGCGGTGGCGGTGGCACCTTTGGCGCATCAGGCTTCTTAGCCACTGGAGCGGCCGGCGCTGGCACTGCCGCTGGGACTGGTGGAACCTCTGTCGGCGTGGTGTCAGCCGGAGATGCTGTTAGCGGTGCTTTTAGTTCTACCAGTTTTTGCGCATCAAGCTTTTGCTTTTCTAGTGCCTCGATACGCGCTTTGGCTTCAGCCAAGGTTTTTTCTTTTGCGATTGCGTCTTCCTTGGCCGCCGCGCCCTTGGCGGCATCTACGCCGCCTTTTACATCGGGCGCGCTGGTCGCGCCAGACTGCGCCGTATCAGCTTTTGCAATCTTGAGTTGATCCGAATTCGACGCTGGCGGCGGCGTGACAGGCTTTGATGACGCAACTTGGCCACTCGCAACATTGGTGGCAGCCGGTTTGGCGGCAGCCGCCGCCGTTCCCGCGATTTGCTCGCGATAGGTCTTCCAGTCCGCGACTTGGACACGAACTTCCTTTTGCGCTTCGTCCTTAGCAATTTTTGCTACATCAGATGCTGACGGGATGCGAAGAATCTGCCCCGTTTTCAGCAAATTCATGTTGCCATTCGCAAATGCCTGTTTATTCTCCCGAAATAACGCGACGAGCATCTGGTCGAGCGAAATGCCGTTGTCCTTCATTTCGGAGGCAATTTTTGAGAGGGTGTCGCCACGCTTCACCGGACCATAGGAAGCGCCTTGTGCAGCCACAGCGGGAGCGGCACCATCGGCTTTTGTTTCTGCTGGACTCGGCGCCACCGCTGTTGCTGCGGGACGCGAAGGCACCGGCGCGATGACGGGCGCTTGAATTTTTGCTTCATTAAAGCCGGGGGGATCCAGCAAAATTGGGTATTCACGTACCAACTTGCCCGCCGGCCAAGTTACCTCGACCAGAATATCCAGAAACGGCTCGTTAATGGGTGCCGCGCTGGTCATCTTGAGTACCGGGCTCCCGTCCGCCTTACGCTCAATGGAAAAGCGGATTTGGCGAAGCAACGGCGAGTACTCGATACGCGCATCGGTGTAGGCCTCAGGACTCGCGACGCGAGCCGTCAGCACCTCGAACTCGCCTGGCTGCAATGAGACCAAGTCGATTTCAGCAGAAAGCGGTTGCCCCAATAACGATGTGACTGAGAGCTTGCCTAAACCGGCAGCATAGGCAGAAGTGGCCAGCGAGAGAAAAATCCCTCCAAGCGCCACAGCAATTGTTTTAACTGTCTTTTTCGGTGGACGGTCCATGCGTTAAACCCCAACCCTTCGAATTTTGTGACGAACTACAATAACATCAACAAGTTATAGTTTCAACTTTATTCTACTTCTCACGAGTGTATATCGAGTCGCAATATGCTTTTCAATATGCTCTTCAATACGCTCTTGAATGCGCTCTTGAATGTAGGCAACCGTCACCGTGCGCCTGCACCCGACGCGCGTGTTCGCCAAAGATGCGATACACGCGCCGAAGAACGCAGAACCCCTTATTTTTCAAGGATTATTCGTAGCATCCGGCGCAGCGGCTCGGCCGCCCCCCACAGAAGCTGATCGCCGACGGTAAAAGCGGAAAGGTAAGTTGACCCCATCGCGAGTTTACGCATACGACCAACTGGGATGTGCATCTTGCCCGTTACGGCGGCCGGGGTCAGTTCGCGCATGGATGCCTCGCGGGTATTCTCAACGACCTTCACCCAGGGATTTGCGTCAGCGATCATGCCCTCGATCTCGGCGAGTGGAACGTCCCGCTTCAACTTGATGGTCAACGCCTGAGAGTGACAGCGCATCGCCCCGACGCGCACACACAAGCTATCTATTGGTATTGCCTCGGTGCCGAAGCCGGGGCCGCGGCCGAGAATCTTGTTGGTCTCGGCCATGCCCTTCCACTCTTCGAGCGACATGCCAGGAGTGCCCATGGGCGCCATATCCTTATCAATCCATGGGATCAAGTTGCCCGCTAGCGGCACACCAAACTGCTGCGTCTCTTCCGCCGTGAGCGAATGCTGCTTCGCAAGTACTTTGCGGTCAATTTCCAAAATCGCCGAATGGGAATCATCGAGCAGTGCCTTCACTTCAGCATTCAAGGTTCCAAACTGTGTCAACAACTCGCGCATATGCGTAGCACCGCCTCCAGACGCCGCCTGATAAGTCATACACGTCATCCATTCAACGAGGTCACGTTGAAACAATCCCGATAGGCCAATCAGCATGCACGACACGGTGCAATTACCACCGATGTAATTTTTGATTCCGTTGTCTATCGCACGCTTAACAACGGCCATATTGACCGGATCAAGTACGATCACTGCGTCGTCTTGCATCCGCAACGTTTTCGCCGCATCAATCCAGTAACCACCCCAACCGGAATGGCGGAGCTTTTCGTACACATCAGCGGTGTAGTCACCGCCCTGACAGGTGATGACAACATCCATCGCCGACAGCGCCCCGATATCTTTAGCGTCATTCAACGGTGCGCCGCCTGCCTCTTGCGGTGCTACACCGCCAACGTTTGATGTCGTAAAAAAAAATGGCTCAAAATGTGCAAAATCGCCTTCTTCGCGCATCCGCTGCATCAATACGGAACCGACCATACCGCGCCAACCGACTAATCCGACCTTCAACATGTCCTGCTCCTACCGTTCAATTTCTCTGTCTACAAATTTGATACAACCGCTGCACCCATCTGCGCCGTCGTCGCCACCGTCTCGCCCGGCTTTGCAATGTCCGCCGTACGAATGCCTTGCGCGAGCGTTTTCTTAACTGCCCCCTCAACGCGATCCGCCCATTCGCCCAAATTAAACGTGTAACGCAACATCATGCCGAGCGAGAGAATCTGCGCCAACGGGTTTGCGATTCCGCGCCCGGCAATATCCGGTGCGGAGCCATGAATGGGCTCGTAGAGGCCTTTGCCGTTCGCGTCTAACGACGCCGACGGCAGCATCCCGATTGAGCCAGTGAGCATCGATGCTTCATCAGACAAAATGTCGCCGAACATATTGCCCGCGACCATCACGTCGAATTGTTTCGGATTGCGAATCAACTGCATAGCAGCGTTATCCACCAACATATGGCTCAATTCAACGTCCGGATACTCCGGTACAATCTCGATGGCGATATCACGCCATAGCTGCATGGCCTCTAGTACATTCATTTTGTCGATTGAGCACAACCGCTTGTTGCGCTGCTGCGCGGTACGAAAGCCGACGTGCACGATGCGTCGAATCTGCGCTTCGGTGTAATGCATCGTGTTGACACCGATCCGTGCGCCTTTCTCGCCACTGACACCACGCGGTTCACCAAAATAAATGTCGCCGGTTAGCTCCCGGATGATCATCAAATCGAGCCCCGCCACGACTTCGGAGCGCAGGGTGGATGCATCCGCAAGTTCTGGAAAAACGGTAGCCGGTCGCAGGTTGGCAAAAAAATCGCATTCCTTGCGCAGCCCCAGAATTGCCTTCTCCGGACGATGTTCTCGTGGCAGGGCGTCGTGTTTAGGGCTCCCCACAGAACCAAACAATACCGCGTCGGCATCCTGCGCGAGCTTCAGCGTCGCCGCTGGCAATGGGTGGCCGAATGCATCGTAGGCCGCACCACCGACTAGCGCCGACTCGGTCTCAACCTTCAGACCATTGCGACGCAACGCATCCAACACCTTAAGCGCCTCGGCCATGATTTCAGGCCCGATTCCGTCGCCCGGAAGAATTGCAATTTTCATATTCACACTCGATTAGGTACTCGCGGCGCTCGTACCTTGGTTCAGCCTCTTTGTTCGGGAAAAATCCAAGGCTCTGTGCTTGCGCGCGATGCCTCATAGGCGCGAATTTTATCGATATGACGAAGCGTCAGCCCGATCTCATCCCAGCCATTGAGAAGACTTTGTTTGCGGGAATCATCCACTTCGAACCGATATACCTCCGCACCGGGCACTTCGACCACCTGCCGTTCCAGATCTATATTAAGTTTCAGCCCGGTAGTCGCCATGCCCACATTGAAAAGATGGTCAACCTGCAGCTCGCTCAGCACGATCGGCAACAAGCCGTTCTTAAAACAGTTGTTGTAGAAGATATCCGCAAACGAAGGGGCAATGATGGCGCGAAACCCAAACTGTTGCAGCGCCCAAGGCGCGTGTTCACGCGACGACCCGCAACCAAAATTCTTGCGCGTGAGTAATATCGTTGCCCCTTTGTAACGCGGCAGGTTCAGTACAAAGTTGGGATTCAAAGGGCGTTTGCTGTTATCGACACCCGGCTCACCATGATCCATGTATCGCCATTCGTCAAACGCGTTCTCGCCAAACCCAGTCCGTTTGATGGATTTCAGAAACTGCTTGGGAATGATGGCATCGGTATCAACGTTCGCACGGTCAAGCGGTGCCATCAAACCGGTATGTACTCGAAACGGTTCCACTACTTTTTCGCCGCCTTCTCGATGGTTTCGCCACCTTTTTTGATGTCCTTGCCAACCCCTTCAATGGTGTTGCAACCTGCTAAAAACAAAACCGCCAGCACGACCGAAACGAATTTCCGCATATCAAACCTCCTCAAAGAATTTCACGTACATCCGCAAACCGACCGGCAATCGCGGCGGCCGCCGCCATCTCTGGGCTGACCAAGTGCGTACGGCCGCCGGCGCCTTGTCGGCCCTCAAAGTTGCGGTTTGATGTTGAAGCACAACGCTCGCCCGGGCTTAAGCGGTCGTCATTCATGCCAAGACACATCGAGCAACCTGGTTCGCGCCACTCAAAACCCGCCGCAAGAAATACTTGATCCAGCCCCTCGGCCTCGGCCTGACGTTTAACGAGGCCCGAGCCGGGCACCACCATCGCAAGCTTTACATTCGATGCAACACGTCGGCCATTGACGACCCCAGCCGCTGCCCGCAAATCTTCAATTCGTGAATTGGTGCAGCTACCGATGAAGACTTTGTCGATTGTGATCTCAGCGATTGGGGTGCCGGGATTGATGCCCATGTACTGCAAGGCGCGTTCCATCGCTTCACGCTTCACCGGATCTGTTTCCTTCGCCGGATCAGGCACATTGGCGGCGATACTTGCCACCATTTCCGGCGAGGTACCCCAGGTGACCTGCGGTGTAATTTGCGCGGCATCCATTTCAACAACCCGATCAAACACCGCACCGATGTCCGAATGCAGCGTCCGCCAGTAAGCGGTTGCTTGATCGAATTGCGCTGCTTGCGGGGCATAAGGGCGACCGCGTAAATACTCGATGGTTTTATCGTCCACCGCCACCATTCCAGCACGCGCACCCGCTTCGATCGCCATGTTGCAGACTGTCATTCGCCCTTCCATCGACAGTGCGCGAATCGCGCTGCCCGCAAACTCAATCGCATAGCCCGTGCCGCCCGCCGTACCGATTTTGCCAATGATCGCTAACACAATGTCTTTTGCAGTGACACCGCGTCCGACATTACCGTCGAGGCGAATCAATAAGGACGTTGACTTTTTAGCCACGAGACATTGGGTCGCCAGCACATGCTCAACCTCAGACGTGCCGATCCCAAACGCCAACGCCGCAAACGCGCCGTGGGTCGATGTATGTGAATCGCCGCAAACCACGGTCATGCCGGGCAAAGTGGCTCCCTGCTCTGGCCCGATCACATGCACGATACCTTGCCGTGCGTCGTTCATGCCGAAGTAGTCGCGAACGCCAAATTTTTCGATGTTCTTATCTAAGGTCTCCACCTGCAACCGCGAGACTGCGTCGGTGATACCTTCATGACGCCCCAATGTTGGCACGTTGTGATCAGCGGTAGCGAGAATAGACTTCAAGCGCCACGGTTTGCGACCGTTGATTTCGAGCCCCTCGAAAGCCTGCGGGCTGGTGACTTCATGTACCAAGTGGCGATCAATGTAGATCAGCGCGGTGCCGTCGGACTCGGTGTGGACGACGTGCGCGTTCCACAACTTATCGTAGAGGGTTCTGGGCTGCGTTTGTAAAGGCGACTGTGGCGACGTTTGCGCAAAATTTGTCATGCAAAGATTATACGCAACGGCAGTGCCACGACGCGATTCGGCAATCTGCGCTACCGCTGGTGCAGCAGCTCTTGGGGGACCAGCCGACCGATCAGCACCGCCGGATACAAGGTGCCAAACACCGTCGCCAGCAGCGTCATTGCCTTCGCGATGGGATGTACGGGGGTGATGTCGCCGAAGCCACGCGTGGTGAGTGAAACGAAGCTAAAGTAGGTGAGATGCTGGATGATATCCGAGTACGCCGCAGGTTTCCCAAGATACAAAAAGGCTCCCGAAGCATGCAGGGCGATGGCCCGAAACACCTGGCCGAACAGTAAACCGACCAGCAAATAGACCGCAATTGCGCCTCGAATTCGATGCACATTGATTCTGCCGGGCGCGAGCACCCGACGCCCGATCAGTGTCGACAGCAAGAATAAATTCAGCGCCGCAAACAGCGCGTCGTATAGGCGCAGGTCCCACTCCGGCATCAAAATGACCGCGAGCCGCATTGCGATGGCTGGTGACCCCATGGACTAGGTGACGGTCAATATAGATACACGCGGTGCCGTCAGTTTCTTTATTAACGACGTGGTCATTCCACAGCTTATCGCAAAGCGTCAGGAGCGAAGAGTTTGGGGGGGCAATCATACAAAGATTATACGCAGCCCCTCCGATTTGGTGCGCCGCAGCAGCGATCACGAACGTCAGGTGAATGACTCGATCAGCTTGGGGATTTGATGTGGGTCGCGCGAAACGGCGTAGCGCCAAATCCCGTAACGACCATCGGCATTTACGGCTTTCATCCATCGTTCAGCAGCGGCTCGCTTAACGTCTTCTAGCGGGTCATAGCCTTTCGTCTCTAATACAACGTAACGCTCGTCCTCATCCGTAAGCCTGACAACAAAGTCGGGTACGTAGTCATGCTGCTCGCCGTTGTACAAATAGGGAATCGCAAATCCCAATCCGGCGTTCTTTACAAATGACCGCGTTCGAGGGTGACGATCCAAATAGTACGCCGCCGACTGCTCCCACTTATCGGTGTCTGCTACAACGTAGTTGACGTGACTCTTCAGAACTTCGCGCACAGGGCGGCTTGTCCAGAAACTCACATCGCCCGTGCTACCCGCCCCACGTCGGGATTCATAACGCGGCACTTCGGGCGCATCACCTCCAACCGTGTCTGGCCGAATCGCCTCGGATAGCTTCTCTACCATCCAGCCGTAATACGGTGACAGGAACGCATCACGCTTATCATGCGGCGGACTGATTTGAACATGGTGAGCCACATATCGCTGCGACGCCGCCAACACTTGCGGGAATAAGGTGTGCACAGGAATCTCACATCGTCGACTCTCGATCAGATCGAGCGTGATTGACCTCGCCATCTCAAACTCCAGTTCTTGCAGGCGACGCTCTCGGCGATACGCGGTCAGATCCACAAGTTCCGATACTCCCGGCCCCGTTAGCGCGGGTCGTCCTTGATTAGTCACGGAAAGCCGCTTCATCTCCACCTCAGGCGGAATCTTGTAGGCGTTGAACTTGAGGTCTGGTACTTCATCCCAATGAACGACGATCTTTGAGCGAATGGATTGGGTGTATCCCTCCACGCGTGGAAACCGAATCGCGAATTTTTCTGCGCGCGAAGGCAGTGCATGCACATGGGTACGAACTGGGGGCTCAACGGCCACGCCGGTCGGGTTTGCCTTGAACGGAATGACCTGAAACGGTACGCCAAAAATCTTCGCAGTCTCCTCGCTAAATTTGCCGTCCGCCCCAAGGTCGTAATGCATTCGCCGCAAGCCGCGACCGACAACCTGTTCGCAAAGCAGTTGCGACATAAAAGGCCGTAGCCCAACAATGTGGGTAACCGTGTTGCAGTCCCAGCCCTCCGTCAGCATTCCCACGGAAACGATGCAGCGAATATCTCGGCCAGGCGGGTGCAACGGTCGATCAAGCTTTTGCGCCAATTCAACAAATCCCGGTGGATAGACGGCTCTCAATTGCCCATCTCTCGGCCAGTCCCGGCGGCCAACGGTGTCAAGCGTAAATCTCATCCAGCGGGACTCATCTTCCTTGGCCGCACCCGAATCGGTTTCTTGTACAACCTTGGAGTCCACGCGAATCGTTACGATGTCGTCCGGGCCGTTGCGAAATAGCGCAAACGGCGAAGCGGGGATGCCATGCGGTGCTTTGTTGTTCGCTAACCAGTCAAAAATGACCGAAGCGATCTTGGTGTTCTTGCATACCAAAATAAACACCGGCAGCCGTGCCTCGGCCCCGCGAGACTCTTGCAGTCTGAATTCTTGTTCCCAGAGGCCTGCCAGCATAGCAATTGGCACATTGGCGTACTTCAATATCGCTTCCGGCTTTGGCGCCGCTTTCTTACCCCCGCGCTCACTGGCGGTGAGTTGTGGCTTGATCCACTCCCAAATGTTGAAATACCCGGGAATCGCCGCGCCGCTCGCGTCACGGACCGCCAACTGCGGAATCTTCGTCAAACCGGATTCGATGGCGTCTATCAGCCCAAAGTCGCTGACGATCCACGGGAAAGGCCGTCCCGCTTGCTGCCCAACACGCCCCAAGAAATACGGTGTAGCAGAGAAATCCACACACACGTTAATGCCGCGAACTTTCTGCACTTTGTCGAGACCTTCAATCCAGACCGTCGCTTCCTTGAAAAACTCTTCGGCCTCTTCATCTTCTCCGAAGAGGTCTTGCTCAAACTCATCTGCTTCATCGCGCCGAATCCGATAAGCGTGATGCGCCTCGTCGTTGAGTACTAGGATGTTTCGCTTTCCACCGATCTCCCGCCCCAATACGCGTTCGATCAGCGCCGTATCGCTTTCGCGGTAGCGATTCGTCTCAACCCGCACCTTAGCGAGTTCGCCGTCTTTGTCATGAATTTCTTCAATGACACGCAATAATCCCGCATCGACTTGCCGCCGAAAGTCGGGGAGCGTCAAATATCGTGTGCCACGTGCAGTTGTGGTCTTGTCACCAATCGTGATGGTCTCAATACGCTGCTCCCGCACGCCAGCCTTTAATACCTTAGCCGACACACCACCCGCGTTTGGGCTCTGCGCTTCGAAAGCGTGCCAATTTGTGATGAGCACGTGTCCCTGCATCAGTGAGGACATCAAATGCGGCGGCACCAAATCCCGTGTCCGGTACAGACTCGCCTCACCGCGAGATGGGTCGAGCTCTGCCAGCCTGTCTCGAATCGTTACGTTTGGACAGACGACCAAAACTACATCAGAAAATCGAGCATCGCTACGGTCGCTCTGCTTATTCAGGATGCTCCACGCAGCAAGCATCCCCATCACAGTCGATTTGCCAGAGCCCGTCGCCATCTTGCAGCAATAGCGCAAGAACCCCGCGTACCCATCTGCTTTGGCCTCATCGCTTGGCTCATCCCGTGGGACGTTGATGCCCTGCAAGAAGTCCGCGCGCGCTTCGGTCAAGAAGATTACCGCTTCAGCAGCTTCGCGCTGCGCGAAAAACAATGGCGTCTGCCTACCCTCGCGGCTCCAATAGTTGAGCAACTCGTGGGTAGTGCGCGTCACACCACCCTCGCCGCGCAACGCTAGCTCGCGCCACGCCAACATCTGTGTTCGGATGCGTGAAACGAGCTTTAGCTCGATCATCGTACCCGTATCGGACTCAACACCACCTTTGCCACCGGAACGCGGATCGCGATAGAAGTAATGCGCAAAGCGACGACCCTCGCGACGCTCGGCATCCTGCCCCTCAACAATCCACCAATGCTCTTTCGGCTCTTCGAAAGGCGAATTGAGTATCGGGGTGGCAACTTCAAAACTACTCATGGCTCCACACCGAAAACCCGACAAATATCATCAAGCTTCTCAATAACTTCAATCGGAATCTCGTCTGGACGCATCAACGCCGCGATCTCGTGGTAGCGCGTGTAGGGAATGTTGTGAAGACCGGCGGCCTGTAGCAATGCGGGCAGGATATCTTTGCGAGCCTTTGTCGTTCGCAAAAAGCTTGCGACCAGCGGCTCGGGGTTCATAGGATCTTGCAGAAATTCCTTTCGAAACATCCTTTCCATCTCAGCCCGCAAGTCCGCGATAGCCGCAGTTGCGTTGGGGGCACCCACTTGCTGAGTCACGAACCTGTCAAGGCCTCTTGGATCGACCAAGTAACTCTCTATTTCATACCACTCCCAGCGCAGCCGTTGGAGGCCACCGGCGTAGGTAAGACACTGCTTCTGGCCTTGATGGGCATCTCCATCAAGCAATTGAAGTCCGGGTAGACCGGGCCTAACCAATTGGAGGGCGTCGAAATGGTCTTTAGCTTGGATACCCGATGCGCCATCGCGTTGTTGAATGACTCGCGCTTTCCACAGCAACTCTGTTGTTAACAACGATTCGACCTTGTGATTCAAGACTCGCGCCCAAGCGCGCAGGACATCCATGTCCGTGTAGTCATCCACATAAAACACACCGGGCGCATTTTCGGCCAGCATGATGTCGGTGTGTGTAAGCACGCCGAGCGATTGGATCAGCTTGGCTCGCTCCTCTGTCGTCGATAGTAACTTTGGTTTGCCATACATAAGGCATAACTCGCGCGGATCAACACTTTCGATAATGACTTCCGAGTGCGTGGCGATGAGGAGTTGCGAGCCATTCGCCGCGGCCACCGAGCGTAGCTCACCGTAAATCGCGTCTTGAAGGATCACGTGCAGATGCGCGTCTGGCTCATCGAGCAACAAGATCGAGCCGGGGCGCGTGTGCAGAAAGGTGAGCAGCATCAACACCTGCAAAAAGCCACTACCCGCACTAGCGATATCGTATGTTGCTGTGGTGCCGGGGCGGGTGTACTCCGCGACAATGTTCGCGCCAACGGCGGGCGGCAGCAACTCGTAGTTAAAAAGTCGTTTGATGGCTTGCTGTAGCGGCTGCCAAGCGCTGCCTTGATGTGCGGCTACCAGTAAGTTGCGCAAGACCTCACCGGGTCTCCCTTGAGCGAGTCTTGCGTCAATGAACGCCGGGATCGCGTACAACGGCTCTTCCGGGAGCAGTCCACTCATCGGCGGTACAAACACCGTTCGAACGTCGAACAGCTTTGCCGAGGAGTAATCGACTTCCTTGCTCGGGCGCACCTTGATCTGTTCAGTGCTGTCGTGTTTGATCTCCATGCTGATCGAGAAACCGGAGTCGAACTCGAGACCAATTTCAATAGGCCCCGAGGTCTTCCGCTCCGACCAAAGCAAATCAAAACGTCGCAGTGGCACCGCTGAGAACGCTTGCCTCGCGATCGGTGCGTACTCGTAATATCCACCAGCCTTGTGCTTGCTGTTCAGTCCTTGCCATGTCCGAAACGTCAAATCCCACGCTGCAATCGCCTGCAACAGCGTGGTCTTGCCCATGTTGTTCGGGCCGGCGATCACAGTGTGGCCGGGTAAGTCGAATTCCAGCCTATCAAAGCGCTTGAAGTTCTTAAGGACGACGCGTTTGAGGATCATTTGGTATCTTCCAACAAGGCATCCTCCAGCTTGGCAACGACCATCAGTTCATTCCCCCGATGGTCGATCACTTTCACCGCAATCTCTTTGTGCTCTCCTGCCACAAAAGGCACAGAGACGGTGCCTGCCAGATGTGACCATACATCGCTCTCGTAGTCTGCGCCGAGAGCGCGCTTCAAATTTTCCCAAGCCTTGGTTTCGGGGAAGAACGCTTGGGTGACGTGAAACGACAAGCCGTTGTAATCCGTATCGAGGAACCACGCAGGCACTTGTTTGCCGCTGCGGTGGTCAACTTCCATCGTCACCGGGTCAAACACATCCAGCCCGATCAGCTCCACCGCGTACCACTGCTCGTCGCGCTCACTAGCTTTCGCCTTGCTGACGTTCGCGCGAATGGCTTCTTCCGTTTTTGGCGCTTCCACTTTGCGAAGGGCTATCTCTGGCATCCCGCATACCGAGAAAATTTGCGATGAACGCATGTTTTTGAGCAAGTCCCCCATCAACAAATCGGGGGTGGCCTGTACATAGGTGGCGGCAATGCCGACGACCTCATTGCAAGTTTCGATCAGGCTCCGCGCATTCGGCTGGATGGCAAAGCCCACCACGTAGAGATGCGTATAGCTTTTCGCGAAGGCTTCCTTCGCCGCTTCGAACACGAGCTTTTCCACTACCGCGCCGTTCTCGGGGCCGAACACAAACGCGACTGGTTTGTCCTCACCATTCACGACCAAGCCTTCGGCCGAGAGCGAGAGCGTTTTGGCGGGGCGACGCAGATTCTTGAATGTCACCGTCTTGTTGCCGCCCACCCGCACCACGGGCGACTTGCGAAGAATCTCCAACAGACGATCAACGAAGCTAGCGGGCTCAGCGCGATTCTCTGAAACTCCAGCATCAGCGGGTGTTTTCGAGACGTTTTGGCTGGAAACCCCCGCCCCGCTTTGTGTTTGGCTTCCCGACTCAAGTTCTACGACATTCGGAATCGTCGCCTCAAACGCAAACGGCCCGCTAATGCGTGTGACCCCACGCACTGGTTCTGGTCGATCCACCAGCACTTCCTCGGCAGGCGGTTCGTTGTTGGCAATCGACTTCAGAGTGATATGCGGCACGATGCCGCCGACTTCCTCTCCCTTGTTGTTCTGTTTGCGTTTGTAGACAAAACCGCCGCCGGGGCCAGCGGCATCGTCTTTCAATTCATACCATGGATAGGTTGCGGTCAGTAGTCGTTGCCGCGCAAGAGCAAGCGGGACTCGGGAGGTATCAATGGTCAGCCAGCGGCGGCCCCACTGCTCGGCGACATAGGCCGTTGTGCCAGAGCCGCAGGTCGGATCAAGCACCAGATCACCGGGGTCGGTGGTCATGAGCATGCAGCGCTGGATTACTGTTGAGGTGGTTTGGACAACGTACAGACGGCTTCCAAACTCGATCGTGTCATCCCATTGGTTCGTCATGGATTTATACCCGAAGTCTCTCAAGTACATCTTGTAGTAAATCCGATTGCCGAGTACGAATAGCCGATTTTCTTCAGCTAACTTCGCAACTCCAGCAGGCGTGGTGCGCCAACTCTTTCCCCTTGCAGTTTCGAAAACTCTTCCATCGAACGAAATGGGAAAGATGCACGACTGGGTATACCCCGACGATGTGAGATCTGACCGTTTGAATATCGCCTCGTTCGAAGCGGTAACTGCGAAGTCCTTTACTTCGGCGGAACTAAGCCTTCTGTATCCCCCGTCAGGCGTATCCGCAAAGACAAACTCAGATCCTTCGCCAACGCTCTTCGGGACGTACAGGTTCCGGTACTTGAGATTTTCCTTGTCTCTCGAATACCACACTAGGTAATCAACAACCGACTCAATGTCGCCCGACTCAAGTGGCATCATCGTCTTAAAGTTGATGACAGCGCAAAAATTCTCAGCCCCAAAAACCTCATCCATCACTTCCCGCACGTGATGCAAATTCTCATCCGAGATTTGCACAAAGATCGAACCGCTGGTCGTGAGCAACTCGCGCGCAAGCAGCAGGCGGTCCCGCAAATAGGTAAGGTAAGAGTGCAGCCCCAATTCCCAGGTATCGCGGTAGGCCTGCACCATCTCCGGCTCGCGCGTCATGTCTTCGTCGTCATTGTGCGAAACGTCGCGTTTGCGGACAAACGGCTGGAAGTTAGAACCAAACTTGACCCCATACGGCGGGTCAAAGTAGATCATCTGCACCTTGCCACGCATGCCTTCGTAGTTGATGAGCGAATTCATCACCACCAGCGAATCGCCCAAGATCATCCGGTTGACCCAGTCGTCCTGATACTGGTAGGCCTTCAGCACCTGCTCATGCACCGGCCGCTCGGCATCAGCGAAGAGATCGAACATGTCCAACTGCTTTTCCTTACGATGGCCCTTGAGCGTTTCGAGAATCGCTTTAGTCGAAAGTCGCTCATGCACAAACAGTGGCAGCGTCGGCACGTCGAACGAGAGGCGCTCGGCCTTGCCGGACCAGTTTAAGAAGGGTTTGGAGAGCGCCTTTAGCTTGCTCAGGGAATCCTGCGCCGCAATGAGCTTAGCCTCAATGTCGGCAATGTTGGGGCTCGCGTGGCCGCTCGCTGCAATGGCCGGGGTAATGGTTGCTTTCTTGCCTTTCGCGACAGCAACCGCTTGGGGCGCGGGCAGTAGCAACGCTTTGAGTCCACTAATCTGCGCTTCTAGTGCTGCGATGAGCACCTCGCCTTTCTCTCGCGATGAATTCTGGCTATCCCAGTCGAGTGCGGGCGAAATGGAAGAGTCGTAGTGATAGGTGGCGGGCACCTTCTTTTGTCGAAACTGCGACTGCGTGCCGACGTCAGGTCGTGCGAGCGCTTTATCGCCGTGGCGGTAGTCAACCGGCCCAAGGTCAGCGGCTTTTGCCGCCTTTTGCTTCGGAACTCGCGGCATTGCTTTCGCCGTGGGAACGGCGGCGGCGTTTTTTGGCGGCTGGCTTGATGGTTTACGCGGCATTGCGACCCCAATAGATTTCCGGCTATTTTAGCCCGCTAACGCATAGGCACCGCAGGATGAATATCGCTCGACATCGGGTTCCGCTCCGGCGATCTACAAAAAGTAGACCCAGCGTGCAGCTCTCAGCCCGCCTACGCTTCGTTTGGGTCGTGATTGTCGGCGCGCCCCTTTGTAGACGCTGAAGAGGTTGCCGCGGATGACGCAATTTTTGGCGTGGCAACCATCACATCCGCATTCTGAGCGCGGTGCAGTAGCGCGTGGTCCATCAACACCAGCGCAAGATACGCTTCGGCGATCGGTGTTGCGCGAATGCCCACACACGGGTCGTGGCGGCCGTGGGTATTGATCACCACGGATTCACCCGCTTTGTTGATCGTCTGTCGATCGAGACGGATGGATGACGTTGGCTTGATCGCAATTGAAACTGTGATGTCCTGGCCGGTAGAGATGCCACCCAACACTCCGCCTGCATTGTTGGACAAGAAACCTTCTGGTGTCATCTCATCCGAATGCTGTGTGCCGAGCTGTTCGACCGAGGCAAACCCGGCGCCAATCTCAACACCTTTGACCGCGTTTAGGCCCATCATTGCATAGGCGATTGCGGCGTCAAGGCGATCGTAAATCGGTGCGCCCCATCCCACCGGAACACCTGATGCAACTACATTGATCCGTGCACCACAACTCTCGCCGGACTTGCGCAGCTTATCCATGTACGTTTCCAGCTCGGCGATCATGGTTGCGTTCGCCGCAAAGAAAGGATTGTCGTGAACGTGAACCAATGACTCAAACGGGATTTTGTTTTCGCCGAGTTGCGCCAAGTAGCCATTAACAACGACGCCGTATTTTTGTTTCAACCATTTTTTGGCCACAGCCCCCGCCGCCACCGTCGGCGCGGTCAATCGCGCTGAAGAGCGCCCACCGCCACGGTGATCGCGAATACCGTATTTTTGCAAGTAGGTGTAATCGGCGTGCCCCGGGCGGAATGCGTCTGCGATATTGCCGTAGTCCTTACTCTTCTGATCTTCATTGCGAATCAGCAACGCAATCGGTGTACCGGTGGTTTGTCCATCGTACACGCCGGACAATATCTCCACCCGGTCATCTTCACGCCGCTGCGTGACATGGCGTGACGTGCCAGGCTTGCGGCGATCCAAATCGGGCTGAATGTCGTCGACTGAAAGCGCCATTCCCGGCGGGCAGCCGTCGATCACGCAGCCGATGGCGGGACCGTGAGATTCGCCAAAATTTGTGACTGCAAAAAGCTTACCGAGCGTGCTTCCGGACATGATTTAGGGACAAAAAGATGAGCAAAACAAGTGGGTAGAGTCTAGCACGCAGCGCGTCAACAACGACGATCAAACCTGCAAATCACTCAGCATAAACTCTTCAAACTCGTTTATTGGCGGGCATTTTCAGCCATTTATGCCTGAAAACGTCCGTCAATTGGCGAGTTTCAATTCTGGGGATTTCTAAAAACCGTCGCGAGCGGGCGAAGTTGGCTGTGACGGGGTTGCCAAACGCGGGACACGTACCCAATGTACGGTGACGAATTTGACCAACTCGGGAGCTGACAGATTCGCCCGCGCAGTAGGTTTTTAGAAGTTCCCTCTGGGACTTCTCTACTTCCAATCACCCCGCAGTTCGAGCACCTTGCTCTGCAACCGTTCAGGGGAGACGACATCGGGTGCCCACGGTCGATCCGCAATAAGGGCGATACGCGAGAAGATGCCACGCGGATAACGGAGTGCCACTCCACCCCAGCGTGAAAAGAAACTTCCCCACAATCCTTGCAGCGCCATCGGGATCACCGGCACCGGATTTTTCTCGACGATGCGCATCACGCCCTTCTTGAACGGGTAAATATCGCCGTTATCGGTGATGCGTCCCTCAGGAAAAATACAAACAACCTCACCATCTTGCAGATACTGGTCAATACGCTCATAGGCACGTTCAAGCATTGCCGGGTCTTCCTTCGCAGAGGCAATCGGAATCGTTCCCGCAGTGCGAAATACAAAATTCAACACCGGCACTTTAAAGATTCGATAGTCCATGACAAAACGAACCGGTCGGCGGATACAGCCAGCGATCACCAATGCATCGACAAAACTAACGTGGTTACACACCAACAAACACGGCCCCTCGTCCGGGATATTTTGTAACCCGCGTTGATCCACGCGGTAAAACGTATGAATCAGTATCCAAACCAGAAACCGCATCAAGAATTCGGGGATCAACATAAAGATGTAGATCGCAACAACCGCATTCATCACGCCGACAACCAAGTACAACTCTGGCAACGACAGCCCCACCTTTAACAGCATCGCGGCTAACACCGATGCGATCACCATAAAGATTGCGTTGAGAATATTGTTTGCCGCGATGATCCTTGCCCGGTAATTGGGTTCAGACCTCGCCTGCATCATCGCGTAGAGCGGCACCGAAAAAAAACCTGCAAACATTGCCATCAAAAATAGATCCGCCATGACACGTATGTGTGCCCAGTGCTGCACAAACGTCCCAACATTTACCAGCGCCCCGCTCGGCGCAAGTCCGTTTGAAGCGAAATATAAATCGACCGAAAAGACGGTCATGCCAATCGAGCCCAATGGCACGAGTCCGATTTCGATTTTGTGCCCCGACATCTTTTCACACAGCATGCAACCAACGCCAATGCCGACGGTGAAGAGACCCATCAGCAACAGCACAACCATTTCATCCCCGCCCAACACCTCTTTGGCAAAGCCAATCATGGACGTCAAGAAAATAGAGCCCATGAACCAAAACCACGAGTTCCCAATCAGCGAATTGAATACTGCCGGATTGCCGTGGGCGATTTTTAGATTCGCCCATGTTTCGGTGGCGGGATTCCAGTTGATGGCAAGGTCAGGCACCGGTGGCGGTGATAATGGCACCATTCCCGCAGTGATACGGCCAACTACTGCAAGCAACAGGGAAATCGCTGCGACGTAGACAACACCATTTCCGTCGAGTTTGACCAAGAAGCCGCCCATCATCGAGCCCAGCAAGATCGCGGTGAACGTCCCCATCTCAATCATGCCGTTGCCGCCAGTGAGCTCCGAATCCGCCAAGTGCTGCGGCAGGTAGGCGAATTTGACCGGGCCAAACAAGGTCGAGTGACACCCCATCAAAAATACGCCGACGAACAACAATGCCGAGATGTGCCAAACAAAGCCTGCACTGATCAGCAACATGAACGCGATCTCCATGTTCTTCACGACGACGGTCAGTGCCGCCTTGTCATATTTGTCGGCGAGCTGACCTGCTGTCGCCGAAAAAATTACAAACGGCAGAATGAACAATCCTCCGATGATGGGCCCCGCCAATTTCGGATCGAGACCACCCCAATCCGCTGCGTGATAGGTTGCCAATATGGTAAACGCAAACTTGAAAATGTTGTCGTTTGCTGCGCCAAGAAACTGTGTCCAAAAGAATGGCGCAAAACGGCGCTCGGCGAGCAGCGCAAACTGACTTTTCGTTTGAACAGCAGGTTGAATATCGGTTGGGGCGTGAGTCATAGCGCTATGTGTCTCCATCAATTTGGTCGAATCGTCAGTCGCCCGTGCGGTATTCGGGCTCGCGGTGAGGCGCGAAAAAGGCAGCAACTAAGATGTAAATATCATTCTATTCCACTACGCGTGCGGTGCTACGCGAGGCTATCGATAGCGCGGCGTGCTAGACTTCTCATAGGAGAAACCACATGAAAATGCGTGACGACTTGAAGCACAGCGCCCTCGACTATCACCGGTATCCGGTTCCCGGCAAGATTGAAATCACCGCGACCAAGCCACTTGCCACACAGCGCGATCTTGCCCTTGCTTACACACCGGGCGTGGCTGCCGTATGCGAGGAAATTGCGCAAAACCCGAGCGAAGCACGAAATCTTACCGCCCGCGGCAATTTGGTTGCCGTCATCACAAACGGCACCGCCGTGCTGGGCTTGGGTGCCATCGGCCCACTCGCGGCAAAACCGGTGATGGAAGGCAAAGCTGTACTGTTCAAGAAGTTTGCCGGAATTGATGTATTCGACATCGAAGTCAATGAGCGCGACCCAGAAAAACTCGTCGATATCATTGCATCACTCGAACCCACATTCGGCGGCATTAACCTCGAAGACATCAAAGCACCGGAATGCTTTTACGTCGAGAAAAAACTCCGCGAGCGGATGAAGATTCCAGTGTTCCACGACGACCAACATGGTACAGCCATCATTGTCGGCGCCGCCATCGTAAACGGCCTAAAAGTCGTGGGTAAAGATATTTCCGAGGTCAAACTCGTTGCTTCTGGTGCGGGCGCCGCGGCTCTGGCCTGCCTTGATATGCTTGTAGCCCTCGGCATGAAGATGTCGAACATCTGGGTGACCGATATTGCGGGCGTGGTTTACCAGGGCCGCAGTGAAGAGATGGACCCAAACAAGGAGCGCTACGCAAAAGTTACCGGCGCGCGCAAGCTCGGCGAGGTCATTGACAACGCGGATGTTTTTTTAGGGCTCTCGGCCGGCGGCGTGTTGAAGCAGGACATGGTCAAACGTATGGCTGCAAAGCCGCTGATCTTGGCGCTGGCAAATCCGACGCCCGAAATTTTGCCGGAGGAAATCCGTGCGGTGCGTGATGACGCCGTCATTGCCACCGGGCGCTCCGACTACCCCAATCAGGTCAACAACGTCTTATGTTTTCCGTTTATTTTTCGCGGCGCGCTTGATGTCGGCGCCACAACGATTAATGAGGCGATGAAACTTGCCGCTGTGCAAGCTATCGCCGAACTCGCGCAGGCTGAGCAGTCAGACATCGTTGCAATGGCCTACGGTGAATCGTCGGTCTCCTTTGGCGAGGACTACTTGATTCCGCGACCGTTCGACCCGCGTCTGATTTCAAAAGTTGCGCCCGCAGTGGCGAGGGCGGCGATGGATTCCGGTGTTGCCACATCGCCGATCGTAGACTGGGACGCGTACCACCAACGGCTGGATCAGTTTGTGTATCACTCCGGGCTCATCATGAAGCCGGTGTTTACCAAAGCGAAACAAAATCCAAAACGTATTGTTTACGCAGAGGGCGAAGAAGAGCGGGTACTTCGTGCCGTTCAGGTGGTGGTCGATGATGGGCTCGCAAAGCCAATCTTGATTGCTCGGCCTGCCGTGCTGGAAAAGCGCATTGAAAAATTTGGCCTGCGAATTCGTCCGGGCGTGGATTTTGAAATCATTAATCCTGAGTACGATGAGCGTTATCGCGACTACTGGGCGCAGTATTACGCGCTGACGGCAAGACGCGGTGTCTCTGAACAATACGCCAAGATAGAAATGCGACGTCGACTGACCCTGATCGGTGCGATGATGATGCATCGCGGCGAGGCCGATGGCATGATTTGCGGCACGTTCGGCACACACGCACTCCATCTTCACTACGTGGACCAAGTCATCGGTCGGCGCGCAGGCGCGAAGCACTACTACGCGATGAATTTATTGATGTTGCCCAAGCGGACTGTCTTTATCTGCGATACCTACGTGAACGAGAATCCCACGGCAGAGCAGATTTGCGAAATGGCGATACTGGCTGCCGAGGAGATTCGCCGGTTTGGCCTCGTCCCCAAAGCAGCACTGCTTTCACATTCGTCGTTTGGCACGTCAGACGCACCGACAGCCGTGAAGATGCGCGAAGCACTCGCGCTCATCAACCAACGCGCACCGGAACTAGAAGTTGAGGGCGAGATGCACGGCGACGCTGCGTTATCAGAGGACGTTCGTGAAACTGCGCTTCCCAACTCGCGTCTCAAGGGTGAAGCCAATCTGCTCATTATGCCAACGCTCGATGCGGCTAACATTTCATTCAACTTACTCAAAACCGCAGCCGGGGGTGGAATCACGATCGGGCCGATCCTGCTGGGTGCAGCAAAGCCCGTACATATCGTTACGCCGACCGCAACGGTACGCCGCATCATCAATATGACAGCGCTTGCCGTCGTCGACGCGCAAGCGTTACGCAAGTAAAACTGCCAATGCGTTCTTCGCGTCTGACGCAACCTCGTGCATTACAACTGGGCGGGAAGATTGGCATTTTCTCGCCAGCCGGCCCGCCCGCTCCAGAACGAGTCAAATATGGTGTCGCCGCATTGGAAGCCAAGGGATTTCGATGCCAGATCGCCGATGATGCGATTGGCGCGTACGAATATTTCTCGGCACCAGACGCGGTGCGCTTACAGAGCTTCAACAAGATGCTCGCTGACCCCACCATCGACATGATGATGATGACGCGTGGTGGCTATGGTCTTTCACGCATCGTTCATCGCATCGATTGGGAGGCCGTTCGCCGTGCTGGCAAAATTCTGTGCGGTTTTTCGGATTTCACGGCCATCAACCTTGCTGCGGTGGCCCGAGGTAACTTCATCACCTTCGCCGGCCCCGGCGCGGCGACTGATTTCGGTGAAGCAGCCTACGAAGGCACCGCCGCCGTCGAACACAATTTCATGGAGGCGCACTTCTGGCCTGTGATACACGGTGAAGAAATTTCCGTTGATGTCGAAAGTCCGCATACCTACGCCGCACAACAAATCACTGGGCCGATCTGGGGATCAAACCTCTCGTTGTTAAGTCATCTTGTCGGAACGCCGTTCTTACCCAAAATCGAAGGTGGCATCTTGTTCTTGGAGGAGATTGGCGAGCGCCCATACGCCGTCGAACGCATGATTCTGCAGCTCTACCATTGTGGCCTTCTAGCGAAGCAGCAAGCGATATTGATCGGCGAATTCACCGATTGCAAACCGGAAGAAACTCGCTTTCCCTACTCAATGGAACACGTCGTGAACACGCTGCGGCGAATCGTCGATTGCCCTGTGCTGGAACACTTCCCATTTGGGCATGTCGCGCGAAAGTTGACCATCCCCTTTGGCGCGGATGCGACCTTGAGTATTCACGAGAGTCGTTACCGTGTTCAATATTGACGTGTTCGTGCGCCGGGTGCGCTTCTCGCCATGAGTGGCCAAAACGATATGCCCGGCATACGCACCGAATACCGTGCTTGCAACCTTTGCGAGGCAATTTGTGGACTCACCTTCAAGATTGATGGTGAGTCGATTGTTAGCATTCGCGGCGACATTGAAGACCCATTTTCGCGCAGTCACATTTGCCCTAAAGCCGTCGCACTAAAGGATATACACGAAGACCGCGATCGACTGCGCACACCCGTGATACGAGTCGGCACTGAGTGGCAACCCATCTCGTGGGATGCTGCCCTCGATGTTGTGGCGGATAAGCTTGCGGAGACCATCAAACGCGACGGCAACGATGCTGTTGCGCTCTACGCAGGCAACCCGAATGTACACAATTTTGGGCACCTGCTTAACTTCCCGCCGATCGCAAAGCTACTGGGCAGCCGCAACATTTTCTCAGCATCGTCGGCTGATCAAATGCCGCAACAGTTGGTGTCATATTGGATGTTCGGTCATCAATTTTTGATCCCAATTCCTGATATCGACCACACAAATTACTTCCTTATTTTGGGCGGGAATCCGATTGCATCTAACGGCAGCATGATGACGGTACCCGATGTTGCGAATCGGCTCGCTGCGATTCGTGGGCGCGGCGGCAAAGTGGTCGTCATTGATCCTCGACGGACCGAAACGGCGCGTGTCGCATCGGAACATTTTTTTATTCGACCAGGTACAGATGCCGCTCTTGTTGCAGCCCTAATCAATTGCGTCCGTGAAACCGTCGGGTTCCGACTTCCCGACGCATCAATGTTCAGCGGCCTCGATCAAGCGCTTGACGCAATTGCGCCGTTTACCGCCGAGCGGGTTACGAAATTCACTGGCATTGCCGCGAACGACATTCGTCGAATTGCAAATGAATTTGCGTCCACCGACGGCGCCGTGGCTTATGGACGGATGGGCACCACCACGCAGGCATTCGGCGCGACAAACCAGTGGTTGATTTACCTGCTCAACTTTGTAACCGGTAATCTCGACCGTGTCGGCGGTGCGCTTCCCACCCTGCCTGTGTTGCCACTAACGGGGCCTGGCACCCGCGCTGGTGGCCATGGCCGCTGGCACTCTCGCGTGCGAAAACTGCCCGAGACCAACGGCGAGCTCCCCGTTGCCGCGCTGGCCGAAGAAATTTCCACACCCGGCCCAGGTCAGGTTCGCGCACTCTTTACAAGCGCTGGCAACCCGGTACTCTCTACCCCGAATGGCCGCCTACTCGACCGCGCACTGGCCTCGCTAGACTTCATGGTGTCGATCGATATTTATATCAATGAGACGACACGCCATGCCCACATTATTCTTCCGCCAACGTCGGCACTGAATCACGACCACTATGATTCAGTGTTCAATGCCTTGGCCGTGCGTAACGTCACGCGACTCAACAAAGCGCTGTGGGAACGGGCCGAAAACGAGCGCTACGACTGGGAGATTTTTTCCGCGATTGGTTCACGACTCGCGGCAAGGCTTGGTCGTGAATACCGTCCCGCACCCCGCGTGCGCGAGGTCGTCGCCGCCGCCGCCGCGCTTCACCCCATCGCAACATTAGAGACGATCAACGAGGCTCCACATGGGATCGATCTGGGCCCTCTATCACCCTCGCTATTCAAGCGACTTCAGACCGCCGATGGCAGGCTGCATTGTGCGCCGCCAGCGGTGGTGATGGATATGCAGCGCTTAGCCGCGGAGTTGGGCAAAGAATGGGGCTCGCTCACCCTGATTGGACGACGCCACGTACGAAGCAATAACTCATGGATGCACAACAGCTATCGGCTCATGAAGGGCAAGCCACGCCACCAACTGCTCATGCATCCCGATGATATGGCCGCCAGACGAATTCAGGATGGGCAAGTTGTGGTTGTTCGATCACGCACGGGAGAAGTCGTGATCGACGTCATGGGAAGTACCGATTTGATGCCGGGCGTCGTATCCATCCCCCACGGATTTGGCCACCATTTGGAGGGTGTGCGACAGTCAGTTGCGAACGCATTTCCCGGCATCAGCGCGAATGACTTGACCGACGAGTCCGCTGTTGACGCGGTATCTGCCAACGCCATCCTAAACGGCGTGCCCGTCACGGTGTCGGTGACTTAACCTGAATAGTTGGGTCACCCGCTTTCGACGCGCCCCATGAAATGTTCAAGCTAGAGCATGATCGGCTTATCCGACTGCTCGTTTATCTGCTCGCCACGCGCCGGAAAATAGAACGCCAATTCGACGCTCACTTTATGTATCGCGTCGAGGCTTCCGTCGCGAAACGCGCCTTTGCGGAAATGTAGTTCCATCTCTTTGCAAATCGCGCGCCAGCGCTCGTCGCCAACTTTCGCATGGATGTTGCGGTCGGCGATGATTTCGACATTGCGGTCAGCGAGCAATACATAAATCAACACGCCATTGTTTTCTTCGGTATCCCAGATGCGCAAGCCAGAAAATACGTCCAGCGCACGCGCGCGCGATGAAAGTCCCGCCCATAACTGTGCGGTGGTCAGTTCCGCCTCGACAACAAACCGCACCTGTCCACGATGTGTTTTTTCGCAGGCCACAACTGCGCGTTCGATGGCCGCTAAGGTCTCGGCATTAAATGCACGCCTCGCCGTGATCGGCGACATCCATATGTGACGAAAAAAACGCTTCAGCCAGACCATCACCAGCCTCCCGAGGCACCACCGCCATCAAAGCCGCCCCCACCGCCAGAAAAACTATCCGAACTGCCCGACGAGCCGCCGCCCCAGCCACCACCGATGCCACCACCCCAACCACCACCGCGGCCGCTGGCGAAGTTGAGCAAGCCGGCAAATAGCGCAATCAGAAAAACGATCACGCCGATGAATATCGGGAACCCAAGCCCGCCTAGCAAGAACCAAGCGGCGGCACCGGTTACACCACCTGTCGCGGTCGCGCCGAGAAAACGGCCAAACATACTTCGCAAGACCGGCGCCACAAAAATGGCGGCAAAAATTCCCAAGACCAAAAACTGACCGCTGTCGATGGATTGGCTTGCCTGTTTCTTCTTGGGCGGCGGCGGCAACGCTTCACCGTCAATGACCGACGCGATCTTGTCAACGCCGTTGTAAATGCCGTCACCGTACTTGCCTTCACGAAAGCGCGGCGCGACGACCTCCGCGATCACCCGCTTACTGGCGGCATCCGTCAGCGATCCTTGGACACCGGGGCCCGTGAGAATCTGCATTTTGCGGTCGCCTTTGGCGATGACAAACAACACGCCGTCATCGACACCTTTGCGGCCAAGCTTCCAGCTTTCAGCAACCCGCAACGAGTAATCAAAAATGGCCTCGGGCATTGTTGTATCGACAACCAACACGGCAATCTGGCCACCCTTCTTTTGCTCAAACGCACGAATACGCTCTGTGATGCGCGACTCGTCGTGATCACTCAGTGTTGCGGTCAGATCGGTCACACGCTTCTCTCGCGCTGGAATCTTCTGTAGATCGCCTTCGGCCGCCGATACACGTCCAAGCGGGAGCGCAAGCGCAATCACGCCTAACAGCAGTGCGGCTATCTGGGCAATGTGCCACCCAATACCCGGCCGCCGCCCCGGCCCGCGCCCCCCCCATGATGGCCGCAACCACCCAAGAACTGTCAACCGCCTCGCATCCACTGGAGTGACCAAATTGAAGGTGTTGAGGCGTTATTACTTCGTGGGAGCGGGTACAGGGGTCGCCGCTGGCGCAGGTGCTGGTGCTGGTGCTGGTGCGGGTGCTGGTGCTGGTGCTGGTGCGGGTGCCGATGGCGCAACCGACGGCGCAACCGATGGGGCACCAAAATTGACCTTCGGCGGTGTCGCGATTGCTTTCTCATTGTCGACGGTGAACTGCTCTTTCAGCTTGTATCCGAAAAGCATTGCGGTGAGATTTGATGGAAACTGGCGTGCGAGCACGTTGTAGCTCTCAACCGCTTCGGTGAACCGCTTGCGCGCTACCGTAATCCGATTCTCGGTACCTTCCAACTGCGACTGCAAATCACGGAAGTTAGCGTCTGACTTCAACGCCGGGTAATTCTCCGAGACGACCAGCAAGCGCGACAAGGCTGAAGTGAGCTCACCTTGCGCGGTCTGAAAATTCTTGAGGGCTTGCGGATTTGTGAGTGCTTCTTCGGTCATCGTCATCGAGCCAATTTTGGCACGCGCGTTTGTCACACCGAGCAGCACATCCTTTTCTTGGCTGGCAAAGCCTTGCACCGTCGCCACCAGATTCGGAATCAAATCGGCGCGGCGCTGATATTGGTTGAGCACTTCGGCCCATGACTTTTTGACCGCTTCATCTTTGGATTGAAAGTCGTTATAGCCACAACCGCTGAGAGTCAGCAGCGCGGTCAGTCCAAGCAATACGAGAAGTTTCTGCATCGTGTTCCCTTTCGGAAAATGGGCAGCAATGTCGCTGCACCCACTAGTTTAAGGCACATCGCGCAATTACAAGACCTGGGCCAACGTCGATTTGGCCAATTGTAGGTCTTCCCACGCCTTCAGTTTTTCCGGCAGATTTCTAAGTAGATAGGCCGGATGATACGTCACAATGACCGGAACATCGCGATAGCGGTACACTTTGCCCCGCAGCGCAGCCATGGCCGTGTCCACACCGATCAGACGCATGATCGCGGTTTTTCCCAACGCAACGATTATCTTGGGACGGATGAGATCGATTTGTCGATCAAGTATCGGTGCGCACGCCGCAGCCTCCTCTGGCAGGGGGGTGCGATCGCCCGGAGGACGGCACTTGACGACGTTGGCGATATAAACCTCGCGACCTCGGGCGAGACCCGCAGCCGAAAGTAGCGCGTCGAGTAACTTCCCGGTCGGCCCCACAAACGGCTCGCCAGCCTGATCTTCTTCGTCTCCCGGCCCGTCGCCAACGAACAACCAATGTGCGGTATTCGCACCCACACCGAGCACGGTTTGCTTGCGCTGTTTGCACAAACGACATGACGTGCAGTTTGCCGTGAGCTCGGCGAGTTGGAGCCAGTCCGCACCCGATATTGCGGCCAGACGCGCTGGATCTGCCGCGGTACCAGAGATACCAGGGGAACCAGGGGCAACAGGGACACCAGGGGCGCGAGTGGCACTAGGCGCGACCTTAACACCCTTCTGCACGACCGCGGGCCGAGCAGGTGCATTCGCCCGTGCCACTGCTGCAACACGTCCACGCTCGTTGGACATCAACGCTGGCGGCTGGGCTGGCGGGGCCGTTGAACTCGCTCGCGCCTCATGCGATTGTGCGGGCGCATGATCATGGCCCAGCCCGCGCATTTCAAAATGCGACCACAACTCCAACTCGAGCAAATAGTCTTTATCGAGTCGCATCAATGGGCCTGACCTTAATGTTTAGTCCGAGAAACAGCGCGTCTTCCCGTCCGGTTACCGCTGGGTAATAGTTATGCCGCAATCCCAACTGGCGAAATCCAAACCGTTCATAAAGGCGCAGTCCGGCGATGTTACTCGGTCGCACCTCAAGATAAATCACTTCACATGACGTCGGTGCCGCTTGGTCAATTACGTGTTGCAAAATCGCGCCGCCAACACCGCGTCCCTGCCAACAACTTGCCACCGCGAGATTAAGCAAATGCATTTCTTCCAGCGCCAGCATAGTGATCGCGTAGCCAACTAACTCATGCCCACTCCACACCCCGACACAGGAATAGCCTGAGCAAAGTGCATCGCGGAAGTTTCCGTGCGTCCACGGAAACACATAAACGCTGGATTCGAGCGCGACGACTTGCGGCAACTGGGCCTCCTCGATACGCTGGAACCGAAGCGGGGGAAGATGCGGCTTAGGCTGAGCACTCATGCGGTCAAAAGCGCCTTTGACGCCGAAGACAATTTACGCTCCTCGATGGTCAGCGCGACCTTGTTACGCACGTAGAGAGGTTGCGCATCGTGCGGGCGAATGGTGGCACTCTCGCCCAAGGCATGCAGCATTTTCTGTGCGACACGAATCAAGTCTGCCGCAAAGGCAAAGCGCAAACTGGGTAATGGCAATACCGTTACCCGGTGATTCGCAAGCATTGGCGCAGACAACGCCGTGAGATCAAAAGCAGTACCAACGCCGCACCACGTTGCGCCCTGCATGGACGGCACAACAATTTCATCAAACAACGCAGGCTTCACCAAGCAAGGCGAAAGAATTTCTTGAAATCCAGTCGGCGCATCGGCGCGTTGCTCATACGCTGCTACATAGATCTCGCCCATACGAGCATCGTTTGCGATCAACGCGTGTGTCGCGCCTTGTCGAGACGCCGCTTCGGCTAACGCAAGCGGCGAATGCAACGCAATGACTGGCTTGCCAAGTCCGTAAGCCAGCCCTTGCGCCACGCCGCAAGCAACGCGCACCCCGGTAAATGATCCCGGCCCCTGGCCAAAAACAACAACATCAAGATCGCGTACCACCAAGCCTAGCTCACCGAGAAGCTCATGCATCGCCGGGAGGGCCAGCTCCCCACTCTGCTGCCCCGCGTTCGCGTATTCGCGCGAGACGATACGCTCACCGTTTGCGACGGCAATGGAGATCGTCTCAGAGGATGTTTCAAATGCAACCAGATTCATCGCCAAATTATAGCGGCAGGGCATGAGCGCACCGGCAAGTGCGGCACATAACATCAACGCCCCACGGCTGCAAAGCGCGACCCATGTGGTTGTGCGCCGGGACAACGGAGTTTTTATTGATGCGGCACACTAAATATGGAAGACCATTTGAGCCACCCCCGCCCCCCGGAGGCGGGGACCCGATTTTATTCAGCGCGGGTGACTCCGATATTAGAGACGCCCGCCCGACATAACCCTTATGGCTGCTCGCGAGGATGGGGAAATTCACCATTCTTAGCCTGAACATTTCATGGTGGCGCGTTCGAAAGCGGGTCAGTAGGTGAACGGGCGAGCGATTTTTTGCCTGACCGACCACAGGATTGCGAGCAGTGCGCCCTATTACCTATTACCTATTGCACTGCGTTGCGAACCTGCTCCAACGCGGTGGGGTCTTCGATTGTCGTCAGGTCCCCTGGATCACGAGATTCACACAGCGCTTGGATCACACGCCGAAGCAGCTTGCCCGAACGGGTCTTTGGCAGTGCTGTGACGAAGTGAACGCGAGCGGGCCGGCCAATCGCCCCGAGCTCGTGATCGACCGTCGCCATCACTTCTTTTTCCTGGCGGGCGGCGAGTTCGGCATTTTCCACTTGGCGATGGTCCTTGACGACCGCAAATGCGATTGGTACTTGCCCCTTTAATGAATCGGCGACGCCAACCACTGCAACCTCGGCGATATTCTTATGCGCTTGAATCGCCTCTTCGATCTCGCGCGTCCCAAGCCGGTGGCCTGCAACATTTATCACGTCGTCAGTGCGCCCCATGATGAAGTAATAGCCATCAGCATCGCGTGTGGCCCAGTCAAAGGTCGTATAAACCTGCTCATCACGAAACATACCAAAATAGGTTTTCACAAATCGTGCGTCGTCTCCCCAGATGGTTGACATGCATCCCGGCGGCAATGGCGGAACGATACACAACACGCCTTTTTCATTGGCACTCACGGCGGCACCCGTTTCTTCGTGTTTCAGTTTGACGTTGTAACCGTAGACCGGAAAGCTGGGGCTGCCCAACTTACGCGGCGTTTCTTCAATGCCCGGCTGCGCGGACAAGATCGGCCACCCCGTTTCGGTCTGCCAGTAGTTGTCGATGACTTTGACGCCTACGCCCTTTTCGATCCAGTCGCTGGTCGGCTGATCAAGTGGCTCGCCCGCCAGGTAGAGGTAACGCAGTGTCGACGTATCGTACTTGGTGAGGTAGCCGACATCCTGCTTCTTTAGCACACGAACCGCAGTCGGGGATGAGAACATCGCCACCACACCGTACTGCTCGACTAATTTCCACCAGATGCCGGGGTCAGGCCGAATCGGCAGCCCCTCGTACATCACCGTGGTCGAGCCATTGATCAATGGGCCGTAAACGATATACGAATGCCCTACCACCCAGCCAATATCAGAGGTACAGAAAAACGACTCGCCGGGCTGTGTCGCGAAGATGGTTTGCATGGATGACGCAAGTGCGACCGTGTATCCACCGGTATCGCGCTGCACCCCTTTAGGTTTTCCAGTTGTACCGCTGGTGTACAAAATGTATGAGGGATGGCTTGACTCGACCCATTCACACGGCACGACTTCGCCTTTGTGGCGAGGCGCTAACGCGGCATAGTCCATATCCCGCCCCGGTAGTGTTTGCATGGACTTGTCGAGATGCCGGTTGACGATGACCACATGCTTCGGCGGATGCTCGGCCAAGCTGATCGACTCGTCGGTTAAAGGTTTCAGCGGGATGATTTTGCCCGCACGCGAACCCGCATCTGCCGTAATCATCACGCGGGGTTTGGCGTCATCAATACGCGCCGCGAGCGACGCCGCCGCAAAGCCGCCAAACACGACTGAATGGATCGCGCCGATACGCACTGTCGCCAACATCGCAAACACGGCTTCCGGAATCATCGGCATATAGATCAACACACGATCCCCCTTGCCGACACCGATTGACTTCAGCACTGCGGCAAAGCAGTTGACTTCCTCCCACAGTTGGCGGTAGGTGTAGGTGCGCGTTTGCTCGACCTCCGATGACACCCACACCAATGCGTTTTGATGCGCGCGAGTTGCAAGGTGGCGATCGATGGCGTTAAAACAAAGATTTGTCTCACCGTCGACAAACCAATGGGCAAACGGCGGCGTTGAAAAGTCACAGACGTTGCTAAAAGGTTTTACCCAGTCAATACGAGCCGCTTGTTCGGTCCAGAACGCATCTGCATCGTCGAGGGATCGATAGTGATTTTCTTTGTATGTTGACATCTGAGTCTGCCGGGTTGAACTGATCAGTGTCGTTTCAGCGCAGACAGTCGAGACGCATTACTTGAAGATCACTTCTTCAATGGCGTTCAACAGCGCCTTTGATTTCGCCGGCTTAGTGAGATAGCCATTGGCGCCCATCTTGAGCCCCTTCAGGATATCTTCGAGCGAACCGAGGCTCGACAACATCAGCACCGGCAGCATACGTAAACTGTTACTTGAGCGAATTCGGTTGAGGATGTCAAAGCCATTAGCATCCGGCAGCAAGACATCAAGCAATACCAAATCTGGCCGCGCTTTCATGCCGGCAACAATACCCGCACGATTCATGGCCACAATCACTTTGTAACCTTCCTGAGTCAGGATGCGTTCGAGCAAGATAGAGGTGATTTCATCGTCCTCAACGACAAGTATCGTTGGCGGCGCTGCCGCAGGCGACCGACGCGGCGCGTCCGGAAACAAACGGACAAAAAAGCCGTTGCTCGTGAGCCCGGACTCACCAATGATGGCCTCGTCCGTTAGCTCGGCTTCTTGTTCCGGGGTCGCAACTGGCTCAGGCACCTCGTTTTTTGGATCGAGCAACGAGGTGAAGTCGAGATCAAGATTATCAGTTTCTGCCATACCTAGTGTGCTTACCCTAATCTGAGTACTCATCGTGCCGACATTGGAGCACTATAAAGTGTGCCGATGAAGTGTGCCGATAAAGTGTGCCGATAAAGTACGCCGTTACCGTTCTTACATCGAGCAATAGTTTAGCAAACACCCTGCCACTTGAGCGGATTCGGCTTCTACCCCCGTTTTCAGCCCGCCCACGATGCAGCGGCGAGCATCCTCACAGCCGTACCACCACACGTCCGCGAAGGCTGCCGGACATGATTTGGCGCGCCATCGATTCGACTTCATTGAGCGAAATTTCGCGACTAATCGCGGCGAGCTTGTCGCGATCCAAATCAGTCGATAACTTCTGCCATGCCTCATGTCGCGCAAACAGCGGTGCCATCACGCTGTCAATACCGACCAATGTGATGCCACGCAAGATAAATGGTGCCACACTCGCCGGAAAATCCATGCCTTGCGCCAAACCACATGCCGCGACCACGCCACCATACTTGGTCTGGGCGCAGACATTGGCCAGCGTAAACGATCCGACAGAATCGATAACGCCCGCCCAGCGTTCCTTTTGCAGCGGCTTTCCGACTACCGATAGCCCGGCACGGTCGATCACTTCGCTGGCACCTAGCATCATCAGATAGTCAGCCTCTGTCAACTTTCCCGTCGAGGCGACAACCCGGTAACCCCAGCCCGCCAGAATGGCGATGGCGATGCTACCGACGCCACCAGAGGCACCAGTAACCAGTATTTCCCCGTCTGTCGGCTTCACGCCACGCTTCTCAAGCGCAATCGCGCAGAGCATCGCTGTGTATCCCGCCGTCCCGATCGCCATCGCCTCCTTCGTGCTGAGATTGATCGGCACCTGTACCAACCACTCCCCCTTGAGCGCCGCGCGTTCCGCCAAACAGCCCCAATGTGTCTCACCGACACCGAAGCCATTGAGAATCACTTTGTCGCCGACCCGCCACGCTGCGTTTCGGCTGGCCACGACAGCGCCAGCGCCATCAATGCCCGGAACCATCGGCCAGCGGCGTACCACCGGAGCCGAATTGGTAATCGCAAGCGCATCTTTGTAATTGACCGTGGAATATTCGACCGCCACTTCAACGTCGGCCTCTTGCGGAAGTTGGGCATGGTCGAGCAGCGACACCGAGGCGCTGAATTGGTCGCCGGTTTTACTCAATAAAATGCCGCGGAATGTAGACATGACGTTCCTTCAGTTGATTCAGGCGAGCCTGAACATTTCATGGGGGCGCGTTAGAAGTTTGCTGCAGCACTTGAGGATTACTTGCCGACGCATGTTTACGCGAGAAATATTCCTTCGACTGCATTTCTCGTAGCCTCGATGCGGTGCGTGCGAATTCGGCCGACACCATCACGTTCGCCTCGCCCCCGACACCATTCGCAAGCGCAGCCGCCGTCGCTAATGTATGTTGACCCCCGGCATTTTGACCCCCGGCAGTCCGATCATCGATGACCAGACACTCTGGCGGCGCATCAGCGGAGCAAATCAACTTCACACGCTGATCGTAGAAGACATCAACCAGCCACGTCAGGCGCCTGACCACATCCGTACGGTTTTTTGCGTGCAACTGCGGAATATGGGAAACCAGTACCGTGTGGTACTGGCTCGCGATTTCAAGATAATCAACTTGGCTGCGCGGCTTTTCACATAACTCATGGAAATCAAACCACACCACACCTTTTGCGCGCCGGATAAACGCCATCGGTCGGTTACCGATTGTCATCGATCCATTTGACGCAAACCCTGCCTTGGACATTGCCGAAAACGCTTTCGCCAGCGCCTCTTCCGAGGCTCGCGTCGCCGGTATGTGGTACACCGGAATGGACTCGAGAATGCGGCGTCGATGGTCGCGTTCACCAGCGATCTCAAGCACTTCTAGCTCTCTGGTCAACAGCTCAATGGCGGGAAGAAAACGGGCGCGCTGCAAGCCATTTGGGTAGAGGTCCTCAGGCTTATAGTTGGACGTCATCACCAGCACCACCCCTTTTGCGGTAAGCAACTCAAGCAGGCGACCTAAGATCATCGCATCCGCGATATCCGAGACGTGAAACTCATCGAAACAAAGCAGCCGTAGTTGCTTCGCAATTTTGGTCGAGATGGCATCAAGCGGATCGGCTTCGCCCGTGAGGGCGCGCATCTCGCTGTGGATTTCGCGCATGAATTCATGAAAGTGCATGCGACGCTTTCGCTTCAGCGTGGAGACGCTGTAGAACGCATCCATCATCAGCGACTTACCCCGGCCAACACTGCCCCAAATATAGAGACCCCGTGGAGGGCGCTTGCCACCACCGAAGTTTGTCACGAGTCGATTGATTTTGCCCTGGCGGTACTGACGATAGTTCTCCATCTCGCCATGTAACCGATCCAGATGATTCAGCACAGCGATTTGCGCCGGATCGGACTCGAAGTCGCGGCTCTGCGAAAACTTCCAATACCACTCTAGGGGTGAACCCGCTTCGATATCAGCCGCCTCACCCGTCTCGCCGGAGATGTTGGGCAGCGTGTCAACGGTTGCATTCATGCGCACAAACGGAACAACGTTAGCCACTACATATTCAGGGTGCGTTTATCCACGGCAAGTGCCGCTTCGCGCACCGCTTCGGATAGTGTGGGATGCCCGTGAACGATCCTCGCAATATCCTCCGAAGCCGCCTTGAACTCCATCGCCGTGACTAACTCCTGAATAAGCTCAGATGCATGGGCGTGAATGATATGGCCCCCTAAGATGCGGTCAGTTTTCGCATCGGCGATCACCTTCACAAAACCACCGCCCTCGCCTTGGCCGAGCGCACGGCCATTCGCTGCAAACGGAAACTGCCCGGTCTTAACTTCAACCCCCTCTGCTTTCAACTGCTGTTCAGTCTTGCCGACCCATGCAACTTCGGGTGAGGTATAGATGATCCAAGGAATGGTATTGAAATCAATGTGGGGCTGCTGGCCGGCGATGCGTTCTGCGACTGCAACGCCCTCGTCCTCTGCCTTGTGTGCAAGCATCGGGCCGCGTACTACATCACCGATGGCATAAACATTCGGCAGATTAGTTGCACAATGGTCGTCAACTTCAATCATGCCTCGGTCAGAAACTTTCAACCCAACATTCACCGCACCGAGACCGTCAGTGTTCGGCACACGGCCAACTGACACGATCAGCTTGTCACAATCCAATTTCTGTGCGAGCCCTTTGTCGTCAATGTAGTCAATCGATATACCCGTTTTTTTGGTCGTCACCTTATCAATCTTCACACCGAGCTTGATGTTCAAACCTTGCTCTTTGGTAAACACTTTCCACGCCTCTTTCTGGATCGATTCGTCCGTCGCGGCGAGGAAAGTTGGCATTGCCTCGAGGACAGTGACCTCCGCACCAAGACGACGCCAAACGCTGCCAAGTTCAAGTCCGATCACCCCAGCGCCGATCACGCCAAGCCGCTTCGGCGCGGCACCGAACATCAACGCACCTTCGTTGTCGCAGATATTCACATTGTCAACGACAATGCCTGGCAGGTGACGCGCCTTGGAGCCTGTCGCAATGATGACGTGCTTCGCCGTGATGGCTTCTTTCGCGCCACCGTTCTTGACCTCGATGGTGTATGTCTCGCCACCAGAGACAAATGAAGCAAAGCCTTTGAGCCAAGTCACTTTATTCTTGCGAAAAAGAAACTCAATTCCCTTCGTCATTTTGCCAACGATATTGTCTTTACGCGCCTGCATCCGCGCAATGTCGACTTTCATCCCAGAAATGCTGATCCCGTGGTCGCCGAATTGATGCTCAATTTTGTGCACATTTTCTGAGGACTCCAACAGCGCCTTCGATGGGATACAACCGACGTTCAGGCAGGCACCTCCCAACACCATCTCACCCTTTGGATTTTTCCATCCTTCGATACACGCGACTGAAAAACCGAGTTGTGCAGCACGAATGGAGGCGATATAGCCTCCGGGACCTGCGCCAATAACAACGACGTCGAACGATTTGGACATGATGATTTCCTGTTACAAACGAATGCAAAAAATGCACTAACGCGACAAGCTTAATCCCGCCTACAGCCACGTTCTTGCGATATACACTCCCAACGCCGCACAAAATCCTGCGATCAGTGGTGAGGTGCCAGACAACAAAAATGGCGGCCGCTTCAGTAACTGCGTAAACCACAACGTCAACGAAACACCGAGACCAACCGCCAATGGTGCGGCAATGGCGCTACTGATGTAACGCGCCAAAAACTTGGCAAAAAAAACCGTTAAAAAACCCGTGAGCAACGCGCCGACGAGCACAAACAAAATTTGCACGGCGAACCAAGTTATGAACGAAGAGGAGCGACTTTTTGCCATCGTCGATGATTTGAACGTGACGGCGATACATCATCCGCCGCTGCGTCAGATTTACGCTTAGATATCGAGTAGTAGCCGTGCTGGATCTTCCAGCGCTTCTTTCATCGCCACCAAGGACAACACGGCTTCACGGCCATCGATGATGCGGTGGTCGTAGCTCATCGCCAGGTAATTCATTGGCCGGATGACAATCTGGCCGTTTTCGACCACTGGGCGCTCCTTAGTCGCATGAACACCGAGAATGGCCGACTGCGGTGGATTGATGATTGGCGTCGACAACATCGAGCCGAATACACCGCCGTTCGAAATTGAGAATGTTCCGCCCGTCAACTCTTCGATCGTGAGCTTGCCGTCTTTTGCCTTCTGACCAAACTCGGCAATTTTCTTCTCAATATCGGCAATTGACATCTGGTCGGCATCGCGAAGAATCGGCACGACGAGACCACGCTCCGTGCCCACAGCGATACCAATATCGTAGTAACCGTGGTAGACGATATCGTTACCGTCAACCGAGGCATTGACCACTGGATACTTCTTCAGCGCATGAACAGCGGCCTTGACGAAGAACGACATGAAACCCAGTTTGACGCCGTGCTGTTTCTCAAACTTATCCTTGTAGGTGTTTCGCAGGGCCATCACCGGGCCCATATTCACTTCGTTAAACGTTGTGAGAATCGCGGCAGTCGATTGCGACTGGACCAGACGTTCAGCGATGCGGGCACGCAAACGAGACATCGGGACGCGCTGCTCGGCTCGGTCACCCATTGGCAATGCGACGACTGGTGCTGCAACGACCTTGGCGGGTGCTGAGACCCCGGCAATTTTGTTGACCACATCTTCTTTTGTCACGCGCCCACCGCGTCCGGTTCCGGCAACATCCTTGACGTTGTTCTCGGCGGCAATTTTTGCTGCGGCCGGGCTCATCGCCGGCGCAGATGCCACAACAGCAGGCGCCGTGAGCGCCGATGGGTTAGCCACTGCGGGCGTCGCCACGGCTGTATCGATCATCGCGGCTGTGTCGATCGTCGCAATAACGTCGCCCGAAACCACCGTGCTGCCATCGCCTTTAATGATCTTCACCAGTACGCCGTCGGCAGGTGCAGGAAGTTCCATCACCACCTTGTCGGTTTCAATATCGATCAAGTTTTCATCACGCTTAACCGCCTGACCTGCTTTCTTGTGCCACGACACCAAGGTCGCCTCGGCAACGGACTCTGAGAGCTGTGGGATTTTGACTTCGATCTGCATTTTTAGATTTCCTTATTTCGCGTTACGGATTGCACCACGCGGATGGTCTTGCTCAATGACGGAATGGACTATTTCTGCGCCGCTTCTACACTCAACGCGACATCAACCAACTCTTTCTGTTGCTCGTTGTGCTTCGCCAAATAACCGACTGCTGGGGAAGCGGACGATGGCCGACCTGCGTAACTCAGTGTTTGATCCGCACGCATACTGCGCTTCAGGTAGTGCTGAATACGATGCCACGCCCCCTGATTGGCAGGCTCCTCTTGCGCCCACAACACAGACTTCGCCGTTGGATAGGCCGCAATCTGCGCCGCAAACTCTTCGTGGGGGAACGGATATAACTGCTCAACACGAACCACGGCAATATCCTCAATACCGCGCTTTTCACGCTCCGCAATGATGTCGTAGTAGACCTTTCCCGAGCAGAACACGACGCGCTTAACTTTCTTCGTGTTGAGTTTCGCTGTCTCACCGATCACAACTTCAAACTTGCCGTTTGCCAGCTCATCGAGCGACGACATGGCCTCTTTTTTGCGCAGCAACGACTTAGGCATCATCACCACGAGCGGCTTTCTAGCCGGCCGCAGGGCTTGGCGACGGATCATGTGATAGTGCTGTGCAGCCGTTGAAGGTACAACAACTTGGATGTTGTGCTCAGCGCAGAGTTGCAAAAAGCGCTCTAAGCGTGCCGACGAGTGTTCTGGCCCTTGACCTTCATAACCGTGCGGCAGGAACAGGCTGAGGCCGCAGAGGCGCGCCCACTTCGATTCACCCGATGAGATGAACTGATCGATCACAACTTGCGCGCCATTGGCGAAGTCGCCAAACTGCGCTTCCCAGATGACGAGCTCAAACGGTTGCGCCGATGCATAGCCGTACTCAAATCCGAGCACAGCTTCTTCAGACAAGAGGGAATCAATGACGACAAAACTGCCTTGCTTTGCGACGATGTTTTGCAGCGGCACATAGGTTCCAGAGTCCCACTTCTCGCGGTTTTGGTCGTGCATCACCGCATGACGATGTGCGAATGTTCCGCGACCGCAGTCCTGTCCACTAATCCGTACCGGCGTGCCATTAGCGACGAGCGTTGCATAAGCGAGATTTTCCGCCATGCCCCAGTCGAGCGGCAGTTCGCCTTTGCCCATCTTGCGACGTGCTTCGAGCAACTTTTCTACCGACATGTGACACTTAAAGTCCGCCGGAATTTGCGTCAGACGTTCAGCAAACTCCTTAAGTTTTGACAGCGATACCTTCGACTCATAATTCGCGCGCCAATCTTGGCCAATGTACGGCGCCCAATCCACCGCGAGCGGCGGTTTGATGCCATAAAGGATCTTCGTGTTCGTGCTCTTGCCTGCGTCGAGGCGCGCACGAATGTTGGTCACAAGATCATCACCATAGCTTGCACCGACCGTGCCTTCGCTGGCCAACTTATCAGCATAGACTTTGCGGGTGCCAGGATGCTGCGCAATCTTTTTGTACATCAGCGGCTGAGTCACGAATGGCTCGTCTTGCTCATTGTGTCCAAGCTTACGAAAACACACCATGTCGATCACCACATCCTTGTGGAACTTCATGCGGTATTCCAACGCAAGACGGCCCACCATCAGCACCGATTCTGGATCGTCGGCATTCACATGGAAAACCGGCGCTTCAATCATTTTTGCGACATCAGTACAGTAGAGCGAGGAACGCGAATCGCGGGTATCAGATGTTGTGAATCCAACCTGATTGTTGACAACGATATGTACAGTGCCGCCAGTTTTGAATCCGCGCGTCTGCGACAGCGCCATCGTTTCCATAATGACGCCTTGACCGGCAAATGCTGCGTCACCATGAATCAACAATGGAATGACTTCATCACCCGTCACGTCGTGACGGCGCTGCTGGCGTGCGCGCACCGACCCTTCGACCACTGGATTAACAATTTCCAGATGGGACGGGTTAAACGCGAGCGTGAGATGGACGGCGCCCCCCTTGGTTTGAATGTCTGACGAGAAGCCTTGATGGTACTTGACGTCGCCTGAACCAATGTTGTGCGCGTGCTTGCCTTCGAATTCGGCGAACAGATCTGCCGGCAGCTTGCCGAGCGAGTTCACTAGGATATTCAAGCGGCCGCGGTGAGCCATACCGAGTACAACTTCTTTAACACCCTTGGCACCTGCGGCCTGGATGATGTCGTCAACTAGCGGAATCAAGCTCTCGCCGCCTTCGAGCGAAAACCGCTTCTGACCAACGTAGCGTGTGTGGAGGTACTTCTCAAGCGTCTCAGCGGCCGTCAGACGATCAAGCAAGAACTGCTTCTCTTCTTTAGAAAGTGAAGGTTGCGATTGGATGGATTCGAGCTGTGCTTGGAGCCAACGCTTCTGCTCAGTCTGCGAAATGTACATGTACTCCGTGCCGACTGTGCCGCAGTAGGTACGCTTCACCGCTTGCACAATATCCTTGAGCTTGGCGCGCTCGGCATTCCCGGCGATCGTGCCTTGCCAAGAACCAAATCCAAACTCTTGCTCCAGATCCGCCTCGGTCAAGCCATAGTAGCTCAACTCAAGCTCCGGTACTTGCATGCGCTCCATACGTTTCAACGGGTCGAGCGAAGAGTTACGCGCGCCTAAAACGCGGTGCGCACGAATGTACTGCAAGACCTTAAAGGCTTTCTTGCTGTCGCCCGGGTCTGCCCCCGCACCACCACCAACATTTACATACGCAATGCGTTTCGCGCCACCTTGTGCCGCAAGCTGTTCAAAGGCGGCAATCACTGGGGAATGCGGCACATCGTGATGCGTCTGCCCGGCGACATTCGGCAAACCATCAAACTGCTTGCGCCAGCTTTCAGGAACCGATGCAGGGTCTGCTAGATACTGTTCGTAAAGTTCCTCAATGTATGGCGCGTTTGCGCCAAAAAACAAAGAGGATTGTTGGTCGTCTCGCATCATGATCGTTACCTCGACTGCTACTTATTGCGGGTTGTTGGGTTTGCCTTACTTCACGTCGCGACGCGGTGCGCCGACATAAAGTTGACGCGGACGACCGATCTTGTACTCGGGGTCAGCGATCATTTCGTTGAGTTGCGCGATCCAACCAACTGTGCGTGCCAATGCGAAGATGGCAGTAAACAACGGCACAGGTATGCCAATCGCTTTTTGCACGATGCCGGAATAAAAATCGACGTTTGGATACAGTTTGCGACTGACGAAATAGTCATCTTCCAACGCGATTTTTTCCAACGCCATAGCGAGCTTGAACAAAGGATCGTCTTGGAGACCGAGTTCGTTCAACACTTCGTAGCAGGTTTCGCGCATCAGCTTCGCGCGCGGGTCGTAGTTCTTATAAACACGATGGCCGAAGCCCATCAGCCGAACATTGGAATTCTTGTCTTTGACTTGGGCAATGAACTCGCCAATCTTCTCAACGCCGCCGGTTCGCTGAATGTCATACAACATATTCAGCGCGGCTTCGTTAGCACCACCATGCGCAGGCCCCCACAAGCAGGCAACCCCTGCTGCGATGGCCGCAAACGGGTTGGTGCCGGACGAGGCGCACAGACGAACAGTCGATGTCGATGCATTCTGTTCATGATCGGCATGTAAGATGAATATCCGGTCTAGCGCACGAACCAACACATCGTTGATCTTGTAGTCTTCCGCCGGAACGGCAAACATCATGCGCATGAAATTGGCGGTGTAGCCTAGGTCATTGCGCGGATAAATTAGCGGCTGACCGACCGTGTACTTGTACGCCATTGCCGTTAGCGTCGGCAGCTTGGCGATCAGGCGGATGGCGGAAATTTCGCGCTGCTCTTTGTCGTGTAAGTTAATCGAGTCTGGATAGAACGCTGACATCGCGCCGAGCAGCCCCGTCATGACCGACATGGGATGCGCGTCACGCCGAAAACCACGGAGAAAAAACTGCATTTGTTCGTGAACCATGGTGTGGTTGGTGACCCGGCTCACAAAATCTTTGCGACCGGCCTCATCTGGCAAATCTCCATACAAGAGCAAATGGCAAACCTGCAAGAAATCACATTTCGTCGCGAGTTGCTCAATTGGATAGCCGCGATACAGGAGTTCGCCTTTGTCGCCATCGATGAAGGTAATCTTCGAATTGCAGGACGCCGTGGACATGAAACCGGGATCGTAGGTAAACATACCCGTTTGACCGTACAACTTTCGGATATCAATCACATCGGGACCGTGTGAGCCGCCATAAACCGGAAGCTCAACCACCGTGCCGTTTTGAAGTGTCAGTGTTGCTTTGCCATTTGCATTCATTGCTTTGGTCCCTTCTCATCCGATTTATGTCGCGACGCTATCCGAGCGACACGAAAGTTTGGCGTTACGTTTTTCTAATCTGCGCTACCAGCGCATCAGTGGCCGCATTGGCACCACCTTTTCGCCCCATCAATACATCCAGTAATTCGTTATCGCCGAGTAACAACAGTCGGTCCAATGTTTGGATCTCATCCACCGAAAGCGACTCCAATCTGGATGCCAAAAACGGCTTGAGCAGTAAGTCGTTTTCCAGCAAGCCGCGCCGCGCACGCCAACGAATCCGGTGGTGGACTCTGGCGTCCTGAATCACGTCGTCTTGCACAATTTCGTTCACCTAAACAGCTCTCTTCAACATCATTTCCTTGATCTTGCCGATCGCCAGCGACGGATTCAATCCCTTAGGGCAAACATCCACGCAGTTCATGATGGTGTGACAACGGAATAATCGATATGGGTCTTCGAGATTATCGAGACGCTCATTGGTCGCGTGGTCTCTTGTATCGGCAATAAAGCGGTATGCGGCAAGCAGCCCTGCGGGGCCAACAAACTTATCGGGGTTCCACCAGAACGACGGGCAGGAGGTCGAGCAACACGCACACAGGATGCACTCATACAATCCGTCTAACTCAAGACGCTCTTGTGGTGATTGCAAACGCTCTTTCTCAGGCGCCGGCTCGTTGTTAATCACAAATGGTGTGATCGAGTGGTACTGCTGAAAGAACTGCGTCATGTCGACGATCAGGTCACGGATAATCGGTAGCCCCGGCAACGGCTTCAACACCACCGGCTCTTTGAGTTCGGACACCTTGGTGATACACGCCAAACCGTTCTTACCATTGATGTTCATCGCATCCGAGCCACATACGCCTTCACGGCAAGAGCGCCGCAGCGCGAGTGTGTCGTCGATCGACTTGATACGGATCAACGCATCGAGCAGCATCCGATCTGAGGGTTCGAGCGCAATATCGTACTCTTTGAAGTACGGCTTCTGGTCAACGTCCGGGTCAAAGCGAAGAATCTGAAATTTCATTTCTGTATCCGTATCACTTAGTAGGTACGCGCTTTGGGCGCGAACGATTCAACTGTCAGCGGCGTCAAATTCACCGGTTTATAGTCGAGCTTGTTGCCGTCCTTATACCAAAGCGTGTGCTTGAGCCAGTTCTGGTCATCACGACCATTAACGTAACCGGGACGGTTATGGAAATCAGCGCGATCATGCGCTCCGCGTGTTTCCTTGCGGGCTTCAGCGGACACCATCGTCGCCACCGCAACCTCAATCAGGTTCTGCAATTCGAGCGCTTCAATGCGCGCGGTGTTAAACACCTTCGACTTGTCTTTGATTTCTAATTGCTTTGCGCGCTCCGCGACTTCCTTGATTTTCGTGACACCCTCTTCAAGCATGTCCGGGAAGCGGAACACGCCGCAATGCGCCTGCATGGTCTGACGCATCGCGTCGCCGACTGCATGGACTGATTCACCGCCAGTCGTGGCGTCGAGCGCCGCGATACGCGCAAGCGAAATTGCACCCGCGTCTGCCGGCAGCGGCTTGTGCGTGTTGTTTTCGCGAATGAACTTGATCATCGAGTCGCCGGCTGACTTACCCATCACCAGTAAGTCGGTCAGCGAGTTGGTGCCCAAACGGTTTGCGCCATGGATGGAGGCGCAGCCACATTCACCCGCTGCGTAGAAGCCCGGCACAATCACACTTGGATTACCATCCTTTGGCACCACGACTTCCGCCAAGTAGTTGGTTGGAATGCCGCCCATTTGGTAGTGACAGGTTGGCACGACCGGGATCGGCTCTTTGGTGCAATCAACATTACCGAACTTAAGCGCAATCTCGCGAATGCCAGGCAGACGCTTGTTGATGACATCAGGCCCCAAGTGGTCGAGCTTTAACAAGATGTAGTCTCTGTTTGGTCCGGCACCGCGACCTTCTTTGATCTCGGTCGCCATCGCCCGAGATACCACATCACGCGACGCCAAATCTTTCATGGTCGGTGCGTAACGCTCCATAAAGCGTTCACCATCTCGATTCAGCAGAATGCCCCCCTCACCGCGCACGCCCTCGGTAATTAGCACACCTGCGCCGGCGACACCTGTCGGGTGGAACTGCCAGAATTCCATATCCTCCAACGGAATACCCGCGCGCGCTGCCATGCCCAAGCCATCGCCCGTATTGATAAACGCATTGGTCGAAGACGCATAAATACGTCCTGCACCACCGGTGGCAAACAAGGTCGCCTTGGCATGAAAAATCATCACATCGCCAGTTTCCATTTCGAGTGCGGTCACACCAACAACATCGCCCGCTGCATCGCGAATCAGATCAAGCGCCATCCATTCGACAAAAAATTGCGTGTTTGCAAATACATTACGCTGGTAGAGCGTATGCAACATCGCGTGGCCGGTGCGGTCTGCCGCACAACACGAGCGCTGCACTGGCTTTTCGCCAAAATTCTGCGAATGTCCGCCAAACGGACGTTGGTAGATCGTGCCATTGTCGTTGCGGTCGAATGGCATCCCAAAATGCTCAAGTTCAATGACAGCCTCGGGAGCGGCTTTACACATGAATTCAATCGCATCTTGGTCGCCAAGCCAGTCGGAGCCTTTGACGGTGTCATACATATGCCAGTGCCAGTTATCCTCCCCCATATTGCCGAGGGACGCGCCAACACCGCCTTGCGCCGCAACGGTATGGGAACGGGTGGGGAAGACCTTGGAGAGCACGGCGACTTTCAGCCCCGCAGAAGACAACTGAAGCGCGGCGCGTAAACCAGAGCCACCAGCACCGACGACGACGGCATCAAATTTGCGAACCGGGAGAGATGAAGCAGATGCCATTTTCTAATTGCCCCACAGAATAGAAACCGTCCAGATCGAACATACGATCAGGAACAAACAGACCGCGACTTGTAAGGAAAGGCGCACTGCCAGCGGCTTGATGTAGTCCATCAGAACATCTCTGACACCAATCCAAGCGTGGTAGTAGACCGATAGGAAAAACAGGAGCGCCAAAATACGCACTAACTGATTCTGGAACAGTTGCTTCCAATCGCCGAATTCGACACGTCCATAGACGAGAAAAAAGCCAAGAATGAGGACGCTGAAGGCCACCATGATGACCGCCGTCACGCGCTGGATCATCCAGTCCTTCCAGCCATAGTGAGCACCAACTGGTTGTTTGTTAACCATCGCCGCCTCCTACCAAATACGCACAGCGAGAATCGCTGTGGCCAAAATACCAGCGATCAGAACTACCTTCGCCGAGCGCTGCGCGGGTTCCTTTGCGATACCGATATGCAGGTCGAGCAGAAGATAGCGCATCCCCGCAAACAGATGGTGAACAAATGCCCAGATGAACCCCACCACGATAAGCTTCATCAGCGGATTTGCAAAGTAGCCCTTCCAGACCGCGAAACTTTCAGGCGAACGGAGTGTGGTCTGAAAAATCCATAGCACCAGCGGGATCAAGAACAAAAACATCGTCACGCCAGTGATCCGATGAAAAATCGACACCAAGCCCGGCATGGGCAAATTCAACAAATTAAGATCGTAGTACTTGGGGCGGTCTTGCGGGGCGCGTTTACGAGCTGCTATCGGGCGAGAAGCCATGAGGTGACCTTCAATGATTCGACAACGGTTGGAACGTGTGATGAAACTTGCGGCTGCCCGACAGCGTGGCCAAGTGCTTGCGCGTAGACAACCGCGTTGGCAACCGCGTCGGCAACATCAGGCAATATCAGGCAACAACAAGTGACTGGATGCGATTCTACCTACAAGTACGCCTGTGGCGATAGCGGTCTAATCCATTGAGTTGACGAGAAATTCGCCGCCCCATCAGCGCGCCCGCACAGCAATTTATCGTAACCCATTGATAAAATAGAGTTATTTTTAATTCGCCCGCAATCGATGCGGAATCTCACGGATGCATTAGTACAAAAATATACTGTGATATCATTTTCTAATATCACAATGATTTAATGCGCCAGATCAAAAATTCGCTTTCTACTAGCCTGAACATTTCATGGGGACTTGGAATGAAAAACATCATGCGCTACAAAGGTTACCTCGCGCGCATCAGCTATGACGAAACCGACGGGGTGTTTGTCGGCGATGTGTTGGGACTGTCTGAAGAAATTTCATTCCATGGTGCCAGCGTCGACGAACTACGTGGCGACTTTGAGTTCGCGATCGACCACTACATTTCCGTATGCCGAGAGGCCGGGATCAACCCGCAAAAACAGGCGGGTGGCCGCATCCTGCTCAGGCTCGCACCAGAAACTCATGTGGAAGCGATCATCGCCGCCCAAGCAGAGGGCCTCAGCCTGAATGATTGGCTCGTGCGTGCAGTCGAGCAGGCTGCACCAAAGAACGCAACACGGCGAAGATAATTTGTTGGCATCTGCACACAAATGTGCGGAATCGTACTAAACTCGCACCGCCTGATGAATCGCGACCTACGCGCCACGCGGCGCGTGCTACCACTTCACGATCCCCAACGTCACCTTAGCGCCTCCAACAAGTGTTGAGCCGCCATAATCTTTAGCAAGCCGCAGCAGTGTGTCGTGGAAACCCAAGTTTGGGAATGCGGCTTCGACGCGTTGAATTTGCGCTCTGCTAACGCCCTTGCGAAGCATTCCTTTTGACGCGTCAATCCAGTCGGCCTTGCGGCAAGCCTCAATGACTTCGCGATGAGGGCCGCTGTAAGGAAAAATCTTGTGGTGCCAATGGATGGCGCCACGCAGCAATTCGGGATCTAACCCAAATCCAAACTTCTTGTTGTCGGCTAACGCCACCGCCTCGGATGGCTCCAGATAGGCTAATTCATGATCTGTCCAGAGACCGATATCATGGTAGACGAACGCAACTTGAACCAACCTTTCATGTTCTTCTGCATTACTAAGGAAATGCATGGCATACGTGATCGTGCGATAAACGTGGTTCCGATAACCGGGGAAATCTTTGCCGATCAGAGTTTCGTATCGCGCAAAAAGTTCTTCGACAAACGGGCGTTCTAGTTTGATCGTGATATCTGACATCGGGTACATCTCCAGTTAATTCGATGGCGACTTACAAACAGCACAGCGGAGGTACGAAGTGCCGGCTTGGGCTGCAACGGCTTGTTGGGCATTGTCTATAGAAAAAATCACGACAAAAAATCTTGCTTTTTGCCGACCAGCGATTTCAGGGTTTTTAATTTTTTTGGTTTATGCTCACACCACATTATTTCAGCCCCATCTTCAAGCTCCTCGTAAATAGGGAGCACAGAAGTGACACCTTCAAAAACCCACTTTACGTCTGCGCCCGCAGACCCACCTTTGTATGGCTCAGTTTCAAGATTAGCGATCGCAACCGTTTTATCGTAAGCCTCCTCCATCGATTTTGCTTTCACAATCACTGTATTTTCCCATGATAAAAACTTGGCCTCCTCGTTGTCATTGTCGGTGTTAGCCAACTCAATAAAACGAAGAAGATATGAGCACACGTACCAGTCTACAGGTGAGATATTTTTTTCATTCATGTTGCTCATGTTCAATTACCCTCCAGTAGTGTTCCAACGTTGAAGCGAGCCGCGGCGCCGCAGTGCGGAGCGAGGCAATCCTTATCGACGATACGCTTAGAGATTCGGTGGCTCAACATACAGAGCGCCTCTTCTGACACTCAGATTACCTATCGCTGGCCCGTGTGAGATGAGAGCCCATTCGGGTTGACCTTCGGCAGTCATGAACGATACAACACGAAGGCCATTCGACAGCGAAACGCAGATTTCAGGAACGTGGCCAAAGAGTTGAACGTCCGAAACGGTGGCACCTTTTAACTTTTCAAACATTGCGGGCCACTGACCTACAGCGCTCCAGCTACCCCCCAAGATTGACTTAGGTCGCTCGATGCGCCAACTCCACCCAATCATCAGACTTAGTTCGCCAACGGACTCACCCGGCGTTTTATTTTTTCTGGTGATTGTGCTGGGTGTGAGTTTGCCAAACTCAATGAAAATTGCCGAGCCATGGCCGCGCCAAACGTGCGATACAGCCTTGCCGATCAGCGCCTCAAAAAATGGCGATGCAATAGACATAAAAGACTCCTTCTTAGCTGCGCTGTTGCTGGCGCCGATACGTTTCTAGATCCGTGAGTTCATGAAGGGGGGGCTGTAGCAAGCGCTGTTGGCAAGTTGCCGGATCAATCGACAGCTCAATGGCCGCAGTATCGCGGACTTGAACTGCATAAACTTCACCTGATGCAAGGCGATGGACGTAGATACCCGTATAGGACGACATCCTAGAGGCTCGAAGGTGGTGGCTTGCGCTGCCTAACTCAATGTAGAAACGCGAAATGCCGCATAACATGGCACGCTGGCTCCTGACCGTGGCCGGAAAATGCCGGGAAAGCACTTGCAATCAAGAAGTTGCTTTTTTATGCGGTATTTATGCACAGCCATAACAAATTCCCCATTTCCGGTCGGTCGAATCGCAGGATCACACCTTCGCGGCGCAGACTCCAGCGTAACGCAGAATTCTAACGCCTCTCTACCGGCGCGGCAATCGAAGCGCAGCCGAGGTCACATCGTTCCTCATCTTGCTCGCCAATGACCGCAACGCGTCGGCCCCAGCAGAAGGTCAAAAATTCTGCGTTATTAGGTATGCATAACTCATGCATACTTCTTGCGTCTGAATGTGTTTCAGGCGTATATTGACAACCCATTTCCAAACGCCTCAACGAAGTCTCACCATGGAAGCCACCGTCGCCGAGCGCGGCCAGATTACCCTGCCGAAAGAGGCGCGTGACAAGCTCGGGCTTTCGCCCGGCACCAAGTTAGAAGTCGAGATCAAGAACGGCCAGTTGCTGCTACGCAAAAAAGTGTCCCTACAGATGAGCAAATGGGTCGGCAAGTTCAGCACCAACGGACAATCAACTGACGAACTCATGGAACAATTGCGTGGCCGCTCCTTCCCGTGGACTGGGTCGCCCGAGGACAAACGCAGCGCCAACCTGCCGCATGACGATGCCATCAAGTTACTGAAGGCCCGGCGTCAGAAAAAATGATTAGCGCCATTGATTCGAGCGTCCTGTTTGACATTATCAAAGGCACCCCGGAAGCAGAACCATCTCTTCAAGCCTTGACCGCAGCCGCCCAACGTGGCGTCACATGCGTGTCGGCTCCCGTCGTTGCCGAATTGGGAAGGTACTTTGGCAAGACCGGGCAGTTACAGGAATTTTTTGTCGATGCTGGCATCGTTTACAGCGAGATTTCATTTGACTCCGCACTCACCGCATCGATGCTGATGCACGAATACGCCATGAACCGTGGAAGTAAGTCGCGCATGGCGGCCGACTTTCTGATTGGTGCGCACGCGATGCTTCAGGCAGACTGCCTGATCACACGCGATAACGGTTTTTTCCGCGATTACTTCAAAGGCCTCAAAATTATCAATCCCGTTGCGTAACGATGTCTTTACGCTTTCTTTGCACGAAGGAATACCATGTCACACAATACCCCTCACAACACACACAACACCCTGCAATCATTCACCCTCGCCAGCGGCAAGACCGGCCAGTACTACTCGCTTCCGGCGTTGGCAAAAACCTACCCGAATGTGGCCAAGCTACCGATCTCGATTCGGATTGTTCTCGAAGCGGTGTTGCGCAATGTCGATGGCAAGAAGGTCACCGAAGAACACATCAAGCAACTGGCAAACTGGGGGGCGACCGACAAGCGAGAGAACGAAATCCCGTTCATCGTGGCGCGTGTGGTGTTGCAGGACTTCACCGGCATTCCCCTCTTGGCTGACTTAGCCGCGATGCGCGGTGTGGTGAAAAAAATGGGCAAGAACCCCAAGGTCATCGAGCCGCTGGTGCCGGTTGATCTCGTGGTGGACCACTCGGTGCAAATCGATCACTACGGCGCGAAAGATTCGCTCGACCTCAACATGAAACTCGAATTTCAGCGTAACCAAGAGCGCTATCAATTCATGAAGTGGGGGATGCAAGCATTCGACACCTTCAAAGTCGTGCCACCGGGCATTGGTATCGTGCATCAAGTCAATCTCGAATACCTCGCGCGCGGCGTTCACAATAAAGCGGGGGTGTATTACCCCGACACCTTAGTCGGCACCGATTCACACACCACCATGATTAACGGCATCGGTGTGGTTGGTTGGGGTGTGGGGGGCATCGAAGCCGAAGCCGGTATGCTCGGTCAACCAGTCTATTTCTTGACGCCGGATGTGGTCGGTGTGAATCTCACTGGCAAGCTGCGCGAAGGTGTGACGGCAACTGACCTCGTGTTAGTCGTAACCGAAATGCTACGCAAAGCCAAAGTCGTCGGTAAGTTTGTGGAATTCTTCGGCGAAGGCGCGCGCACCCTCGCCCTGCCCGATCGCGCAACGATCGCCAACATGGCACCAGAGTACGGCGCGACGATGGGCTTCTTCCCCGTCGATGACGTGACAGTGGATTACTTGACGTCAACCGGCCGCACGGCGGATGAAATTGACGCCTTTCAGTCTTACTTCAAGGCGCAGGGCCTCTATGGCGTGCCGCTCGAAGGCGACTGCAATTACTCGACGACGCTGGCACTCGATCTGGACACCGTGCGCGCATCGGTGGCAGGGCCGAAGCGTCCGCAAGACAGAATCGAATTGGGCAAACTGAAATCTCAATTCACCTCACTCTTCTCAAAGCCACCAGCAGAAAACGGCTTCTCCAAGTCCGCTGAGGACTTAAACAAACGCTTCCCGACCAAAGACGGTATCGAGATCGGGTCCGGCGACGTCTTGATTGCGGCGATCACCAGTTGCACCAACACCTCCAACCCAGGCGTATTACTGGCCGCCGGCTTGCTCGCGAAAAAGGCGGTCGAGAAAGGCTTAACTGTCAAGCCGCACATCAAGACCTCACTTGCACCCGGCTCGCGTGTGGTCACCGACTACCTCACCAAGGCCGGCCTGCTTCCGTATCTCGAAAAACTCGGATTCTATCTGGCGGGCTATGGCTGTACCACCTGTATTGGTAATGCCGGTGACCTCACACCCGCATTTAACGAAGCCATCGTCGGCAATGATGTCGTCGCCGCCGCAGTGCTCTCAGGCAACCGCAACTTTGAAGCGCGTATTCACGCCAACATCCGCGCCAACTTCTTAGCCTCGCCGCCGCTAGTAGTGGCATATGCCATTGCCGGTACGGTGCTGAAAGATCTTGAAACTGAACCGCTTGGCATGGGTAAAGATGGCCCGGTATATCTCAAAGACATTTGGCCCACCAGCCACGAAGTCGCCGCCGTGATGGGCTTCGCCAAAGACCCGGCGACCTTCCAGCGTCTGTATTCGAACCTCGGTGCCGACAATCCGCTGTGGCAGAACATCAAAGGCGTGACCGGTCAGGTTTACGATTGGCCGACATCGACCTACATCGCCGAGCCACCATTTTTTGGCGCGAACTTTGGTATGCATGCGGGAACTGCCCAAGACGTTAAAGGTGCTCGCATCCTCGGCATCTTTGGCGACTCCGTGACCACTGACCACATCTCCCCCGCCGGCTCGATCAAAGACAGCTCGCCCGCTGGCAAGTATCTGATTGAGCACAAGGTGATGAAGGCCGATTTCAACAGCTACGGCGCACGGCGCGGCAATCACGAAGTGATGATGCGCGGCACATTTGCCAACGTTCGCATCAAGAACCTGATGCTGCCGTCCAAAGCCGATGGCTCACGCGTCGAAGGCGGTGTGACCTTGTATCAACCGGGCGACAAAGCTGAGGGCGAACAAATGGCGATCTACGACGCCGCCATGAAATACATCGCCGCTGGCACGCCGACAGTCATCTTCGGCGGGGAGGAATACGGCACCGGGTCGTCGCGTGACTGGGCGGCGAAGGGCACACAATTGCTCGGCGTTAAAGCTGTGGTCGCAAAGAGCTTTGAGCGTATCCACCGCTCCAACTTGGTTGGTATGGGCGTATTGCCTTGTCAATTCAAAGGTAGCGACACCATCGAATCGCTAAAACTCATTGGCAACGAGGTCATCGATGTCGTCGGCCTCGAAAACGGCATCAAGCCGCAGATGGATGTCACCTTGCGTATTACCCGCGCCGATGGCTCGACACAAGAGGTCACGGTGCTGCTACGCATCGATACACCCATTGAGGTTGACTACTACCTACACGGCGGAATTCTGCCGTATGTGTTGCGCGAACTAATTAGCAAGGCCGCATAGAACCGGCGCGGGCCAACTGAAGGCCAACTGAAGGCCAACAGAAGGCTAACTGAAGACTCAGGCGGCGTCAGGGCACGCGCCCTATCTCCGCTTGAGTCTGGCCGAAATAGCGCCACAATACGTTTGTAGTGAATCAAATTAGCCTGTATTTATGAGGCTACTGTTTGATTCAAGGATGTCGGGAAATCGCCAAAATCCAAGCCATGAACATTTCGACGCAGCGATCGAGCTGTGAAGTACTCAGGCGAGTCAACGACCAATCCCACTCACTCACGCCATCCTACCGTTTCAATGCGCACAATCGTTGCCAATCTGCGAAGCGCCGTATCGGCCTTGAATCGGCGCGGCGAGCAGATCCTCCACCGCATGGCGGCCGTTTTGGTGGTGATCTCACTCGGTTTTCTTGGTCTCATTTCAGTCGAGTCGTGGTACGAGGAGCGCGCCGCCGCACTTGAAAATCTCACGTCAATCGCCGAAATTGAAGCGCGTGCGCTTGATATGTATTTCAATCGAATTGAGCTTGATTTACGCGGCCTGAGCGAGGCGCTAACCGCAACCGGCACTGTGGTTGACCTCAATTTGGCCTATACCGCCCTCAAGCGATTCAAAAGACTCCACCCAGAGTTCTACAACGTCACATTATTGAACTCAAGTGGTGATGTGTTGGTATCAGCCAATTCTGCGCCACGCGCTGTGCGTGCCTCAGTGGGGCACGAGCCGTCATTTCAAACGTCGTTAGCCGAACTTCGGACCGGTGCAAACATAAGCGTGGGGCAGCCTTTCCTCTCTGTCTTGAGCGCAACGCCGATGGTGCCAATTCGGCGTGCCCTCCGTGACGCCAATGGCGGCATAACTTACATCGTCGGCGCCAATCTTCCCCACGAGTACCTGCGTCATTTTTGGCTCGACACGCCGATTGCACAACGTGCCGCGTTTGGTCTGCTAAGAGATGACGGCTTTCTCCTGAGTCGTTACCCCATTCCGAGCAGCACCTCGATTGACGCCCTATACGGGCAACCTCAAGCGGGTGCGCTAACCCAATTCTTGAGCGACAACAATTTTCCGATGCGTGGAAATGTCGAGGGCGCGAGTAGCCTCGATGGTCTGCTGCATCTGAACGTCTTCCGTCGCCTGCCATCGTTTCCCGTCACACTATTCGTCGAATTTCCTGTTGCTGAAGTCTGGTCGGCATGGTGGCAGAGGCTGCGAAAAACGTTTCTACAAACGGCCATTTTCTTAACACTCGGATTCGCTGCATACCGATACGCTATTCGCCAACAGCGCCACTGGACCGCGCAGTCGGCCGCAGCCAGCGACGCCTTGCGTGAAAGTGAAGCACGATGGCAGTTCGCCTTAGAAGGCGACAGCGAAGCTGTTTGGGATTGGGATTTGAGAACGAACAAGGTCGCAGTATCCCGCTTGTACCGCGATGTTTTTGGCCAGAGTCAACCGAATGCGACCGACGACATGGCTGATTGGACAGCGCGCCTGCATCCAGACGACGTGATCGGCGCACGCGCAAAATTCCAAGCGATCATTGATGGCGAGATTGACTACTACGTGGACGAGCACCGTGAGCGCTGCGCCGACGGCACATGGAAGTGGGTTCATATCCGCGCAAAAGTCGTATCTCGCAGCCCAGCGGGGCGTCCGAATCGCGTGATCGGCACAATCAGCGACATCACCGCGCATCGCGCTCATGAAGAGCATTTACGACTACTGGAAGCAAGCGTCTCGAATACAAACGATATTGTCCTAATCACGGAGGCGGAGCCGGTTGATGCACCCGGCCCGCGAATCGTTTTTGTCAATGCGGCCTTCACAAGACGAACCGGATACACGCGCGAAGAAGCGCTTGGGAACACGCCCCGCATGTTGCAAGGCCCACGAACAGACGACGCCGTACTTGCCCGCGTGCGCGCCGCGCTTATGGCATGGCAGCCGGTGCGAGAGGAGGTCATCAACTACACAAAATCCGGGGAGGCGTTTTGGCTGGAAATGCAAATTTCGCCAATCGCCAACGAGAAAGGTTGGTACACCCACTGGGTTTCAGTTTCACGCGATATCACCGAGCGCAAACGCGTGGAAGAAGCCCTTTTAGCCAGTGAGCAGCGTTTCGGCGTTGCGATTGACGCCCTTCAAGAAGGCTTCATTCTGCGTAACCACAAGTCCGAAATTCTTGTCTGCAATCGCAGCGCTGAGCGGATTCTCGGCCTAACCGCAAACCAGATGATGACGCAAAACAGGTTCGACCCACGATGGCGTGCCGTGCGCGAAGATGGCACGCCATTTGGTGGGGACGCACACCCGGCGCTCGTCACGCTTCGCGACGGCGTTGCACAAACTAACGTCATCATGGGCATCGACAAAGCCGATGGTCAACGCACCTGGATATCCATTAACACCGCACCAATATTCGATCACAGCGATTCGACAACCGAATCAAGACCCAGCGGCGTGGTCGCGACCTTTACTGATATCACCGAAGCAGTCGTGGCCGAGACGGTGCGTCTGAGCCTTGAACAACAGCTCCGCGAGGCGCAAAAAATAGAATCGCTGGGCACTCTTGCGGGCGGCATCGCTCATGATTTCAACAATATTTTGGGTGCCATTCTCGGTAACGTGAAACTCGCCAGCGAAGATTCAGCGCAAAACGCCCATATCCAACTCAGCTTGAATGAAATCAACAAAGCGGCAGTGCGCGCCAAGCGCTTGGTTGAGCAAATCCTCACCTTCAGCCGTCGCCAAACTCAAGACCTCGCGGCCCAGCCCTTACTCCCTCTGATCAATGAAGCCGCCGCACTACTACGCGCAACGATTCCGGCCAAGACGCGACTTGACACCAAAATTGATACACCACAGATCATCGTGAAATGCGATGCCACGCAAGTCTCACAAGTGCTCGTCAATCTTTGCACAAACGCGTGGCACGCCCTGCCGAACGGCGAAGGTCAGATCGTCATCTCACTTTCTGAGACTCGCATCGCGCAAGAGTCACCACTGGCCAACGCCACGCTGTCCCCAGGTCGCTACGCGCTGCTATCTGTGACGGACAATGGATGCGGCATGGATGAAGCGATACAAGCGAGGATATTTGAACCCTTCTTTACGACCAAGGCGGTTGGCGTCGGAACGGGCCTAGGTCTGGCTGTCGTTCACGGCATCATCAAAGTGCATCACGGACATATCGTCGTCAATAGCCATGTCGGCGCAGGCACACGATTCGACATCTACCTACCAGCGGTCGCTGATTCAACAACTCAAATGGCCGCCGCGCTGCCGACACAAACGGTGCTCGAAGGTAGAGGGCAGCACGTCATTTACATCGACGATGATGAAGCGATGGTCATCCTCACCGTACGCATACTGGAAAAGCGTGGCTTTCGTGCAAGTGGATACCTTTCAGCGGCACGCGCTCTTGATGCGATTCGCGAGCATCCTGAGGACGTTGATTTAGTCGTATCCGACTACAACATGCCGGGGCAATCAGGCCTCGATGTCGCACAGAATGTAAAACATATTCGTGCCGACTTACCGATCATCATCACCTCCGGCTACATCACCGATGAGCTGCGCACGGCTGCCCAGAACACGGGCATACACGACATTGTCTATAAACCCAACACCGTCGAAGATCTCGTTCAATCCATCGTACGCTCGCTGCGTCGAGGGAGCGTGCCCTGAACGATTAAAAAACTAATTTGGCTCGTTCCGCTTTTGCCGTGCTCGCTCACTCACCCGATTTGGAACGCGCCCTCATGAAGTGTTCAGACGAGCGCACTCGCCATCGGTCCAGCACTTTTTGTCTACAAAAGTACGCTATCGGACAAAGTAGCGCTTGAGTAAGGCAGCGTATGATTGTGCTCGGAAAGTGTATTCACAATTTTGCAAAAACGCCGTTGCGCGTTGCCCATATTCAATAAAACTTTTATTGCCTTAGGAGAAGTAGATGTCCTACGTGCAACAACTATTGGGAAGCAGTAGTTTTCTTCCTCATGGGTATTGCTTTACATGGTCGCCTGGCCTGCTTTGGTCGATGGTGATTGCTGATGCCGTTATCGCGGCGTCTTACTTTTCGATACCGATTGCAATCCTCGCGTTTACCCGACGTCGGCCCGAAAGCACATTAAATGGCGTCGCGCTCATGTTTAGCGCATTCATTTTTGCGTGCGGTATCACGCACGTCATGGATATCTGGACGATTTGGCAGCCAGACTACGCGGTGCAAGCGGCGACCAAAGTTGTGACCGCAATTGTTTCGGTCGCCACCGCATTCTTGATTTGGATGCTCATGCCCAAGGCGCTCAGCATCCCAACCGCCGCAAGCCTAAAAATCGCCATCAGCAACCTCGAAGGTGAAATGGCGCGACGCCGCACTACTGAAGAACAACTCAACGAAGTCAACGAAAGCCTATCCATCACGCTTGCAAGCATCGGCGCCGGGTTCATTAGTTTGAATCGTCAGGGAAAAGTCGTTCGAATGAATGCAATGGCAGAGAGCCTCACCGGTTGGCTGGAGTCTGAGGCACAGGGCAGAATGGTGTGGCAAGTGCTTGATAGAGTCGGTCGCGCTGCAGAGTTGCTGAGTGAAAACCCGATTGACGTGATGATCGAACGCGAGATCACAATCAACGATTCGCACCTGATCGCCATTCGGTCGCGGCAGGGTATCGGCGCCACCGTGGACTTGCGCTCAGCACTAACGCGCACAGCCGACGGCGAAATCATCGGCTGCGCGATGGTCATGCGCAATATGACCGAGATTTTGCAAAACGAAGTGGAATCACAACGACTCGCCGCGATTGTCGAAAACTCGAATGACGCCATCATCAGCAAGACTCTGGATGGCCTAATCACCACTTGGAACAACGCCGCGCAGAATATGTTTGGTTACACCCAAGCCGAAGCGATTGGTCAGACGATTCAACTCTTGATTCCAGAACAACACAGGGTTGAAGAAGCGCGCGTTATCGCAGCGATGGAAAGTGGCGGGACGGTGGCACCTTATGAAACGGTGCGGCGCACGAAAGATGGTCGATTGATTGACGTCTCCATCACCGTCTCACCTATTCGTGACACGCAAGGCCGCATTGTCGGCGCATCAAAAATTGTGCGCGACATTACTGAACGAAAAGCAGCCGAATGCGCCCGACGGATTACCCGGGAACTACGCTCTGAGAACGAGCAAATTCAGGAGGCAAATCGCCTGAAAAGTCAGTTCTTGGCAAACATGTCGCATGAGTTACGCACGCCGCTCAACGCCATCATCGGCTTTTCTGACTTGCTTCACTCGGGCGCCGTTCAGCCAGATTCGCCTAAGCACCACGAGTTCCTCGGCCATATCAGCAGCAGCGGCAGACACTTACTCAGCCTCATTAACGACATTCTTGACTTAGCCAAAGTCGAATCGGGCAAAGTTGAATTCTCCCGTCGTGCAGTCAATCTCACCGCGCTTGTCGGCGATGTGATCCAAGTGCTACAGCCATCGGCGCTCGCCAAGCAAATCACGCTGAACGCAGAAATTGATCCAACCCTAGGCGATCTATTCATCGATCCGGCGCGTATGAATCAGGTGTTGTTCAACTATCTGTCAAATGCCATTAAGTTCACGCCGGATCTCGGGCGCGTGACGGTGCGTGCCCTCGCCGAAGGAGCGGAAAAATTCCGAATAGAAGTCGAAGACACCGGCACCGGAATCTCCGAGCGGGACCTTGATCGATTGTTTGTCGAATTCCAGCAACTCGACTCGAGCTACAGCAAGCGTCACGAAGGCACCGGCCTCGGGCTCGCTCTAACCAAACGCTTGGTCGAGGCACAAGGCGGCCAAGTCGGCGTAAAGAGTGTCGTCGGAAAAGGCAGCGTATTCTTCATTGTCATGGATCGCATCCACCGCGAAGTAGATCAGCCGGTGGGCACTCCCCACATCCTGTTCGACGGCATCAAAGTCAACAATGGGGCGACGCGCTACCTCGTCATAGATGACTGCCCGCAACCAATCAGCGACCTATCGAACGGCCTTGCTGACGAAGGCACACAGGTTGATATTGCACAAACGGCGCGAGTGGCAACCGAGAGAACCTCTGAGTATCTCTATGACGCCATGACACTCAACCTACAATTGCGGGAAAGGCCGGGCTTGGAAGTCCTCGCCGAGATCAGAGGCAATGAGCTCAACCGATCAACGCCTGTGGTCGGCATCACGATGCTAGGTATTGGTGACGCGGTTGTAGCCTTTTCCATCGCAGACATATTGAGAAAACCCATCCGGCTCGACGAAATTGTGGTGGCAATGGCAAGGTTCAAGCGTAATTCATACCAGCAGCCTAGAGTGCTGGTGATCGACGATGACCGACTCGCCCTCGATCTAATGCGAACGACACTGGAGAACCTATCCTACGACGTCCGCTGCGAGCAAGACGCCCGCCGCGCGCTATCGCAGTTGGACCAACTGCAGCCAGATTGCATTATTCTTGATTTGATCATGCCCGACTTTGATGGCGTCGCCACGCTGGCGGCGCTTCAACAGATGGCGACCTGGAAACATATTCCGGTATTGATCTGGACCAGCATGCTACTGACCGACGAAGAGTATGCCGCCCTCACACGCTCGGTCGCCACCGTCATCAACAAACGGGGAGATGCATCAGCGCAGATGACATTAGCACCGATGATTGAGCAGTTACGCCAACGTCGCCATCAAACAGCAAATACAACGGATGCCGCACCGGCAACGAAGGGCAGCGCGTGACATCGATGCGCGTTCTAATCGTCGATGACAACGTGCTGAATGTAGAACTCGCCGCATTTTTGCTTGACCAAGCGGGCGTCAAAGTTGAATCCGCCCTCGATGCGCTTGAGGCAATGGCGAAAATTCCAGTATTCCAGCCTGATCTCGTATTGATGGATATTCAGATGCCTGGCATGAACGGCCTCGAACTCACGCAGCGACTAAAGCGCGCTTCCGCGACGCGCCAAATGACCATTGTCGCGTTCACCGGCTACGCCATGAAAGGCGACGAAGCCAAGATGCGTGAAGCTGGCTGCGACGGCTACTTGTCAAAGCCCATCGACGTAGCAACCTTTTCAGATTCGGTGAAAGCGTTTCTCAAAGCACCCCATTCGCAACCGCCAACCGATTCTTAGAGATACTTCGAGCCAGAGAAATTGGGTCCCCGCCGACGCGGGCAGGTCAACTTGGGTCCCCGCCTGCGCGGGCCGGTCAACTTGGGTCCCCGCCTGCGCGGGCAGGTCAACTTGGGTCCCCGCCGTCGCGGGCAGGTCAACTTGGGTCCCCGCCGACGCGGGGACAGGGGTTTGGGAATTGAGGCGTGGTGGCGGTGATTGTGGTACATCGCTTTAAGCTCAACCGAACCGAAGCCCTCCCTTTGCTTCACCAGCGAAGGCTAATGCTGCACCCACGCAGCAATCCATGCCGCAGCCAGCATCAGCACCAGTCCCGGTGCCAATACTCGCGTATAAGCCAAACCACCGACTTGAAATCCAACCACCATCTTAGCCAAGGTGTTTGTGGTGAGGCCGACAAGAATCAACCACGCCGCAGATGTCGCGCTAATTTTTCCGGCGGCAGCCATCGAAGCCGTGGCTGCTGCGGTCGTATGTGCATCCGCAAGCCCTGCAACCGCCGAGGCAAGAAAGGCGCCGCGCTCACCGAGCCAGTGCTGGAGCGCGGCTGAAATGACGAACACAGTCGTCACCAGCGCGGCAAACACGAGAGCCTGTTTTAGATCAAACGCACGACCGATATCAGGTGCCGCATCGGTTGACGTGGTGCCGGTATCGATGGGCGTTGCTGCTTTGGTGCGACTGAGGATCAACATAACGCCGTAAAGCGCTGCGACCACACCACCTGCGGCTAATGGGGCGGCGATGATCTGAAGCAGCGACGGCTGGACGACTGTCACAATCAAAGCCAACTGAATAAACGTCGCCACCGACGACAGCACCGCCCCCGCCGTCGCGGCATCGCCGATGGCCGGGGATTGCGCTGCGCGTGCGCCCATTGCATGAATTGTCGCCGTGCTTGAGATGAATCCGCCCGCAAATCCTGCAAACGCCAGTCCGTAGCGTGGGCCAACAATGCGGGTGGCGATGTAGCCGATGGCGCTCGCCGCCATGACCAGCACAATGAGGCTCGCCACCGCGTGAGGATTGATGGCGAGGAAGGGCCCCATCGGGCGATCCGGCACGATGGGCAGCATGATGAGCGCAGCAGCGGCAAACAGTAGCGCGTCATGCAGCTCACGTTCGCTGAGGACGCCACGCACAAAGTGATGAATACGTTCGCGTGCAGCCAGCAGCATTGCCAGTGCCGCGCCCGTGCCACCGGCGAGTAGTGGCGAACCCACTGCCATTCCGCCCAGCAAGCAGGTCAAGATCAGTGAGACCTCTGTTGTCAATCCCGGATCTTCTGCCGATGAGCGACGATAAGCGGCAAACGCTAACGCCCCGATCACGAGTGTTGCGGCCGCGAGCAATGTGACATCGCCCACCAGCATCGCCACCGCACCGATGACCGATGAAACCGCGAAGGTTCGAATACCCGCAGCACCTCTGGTCGCCCCAGCGCCTTTGTGGCGCTCCCGTTCAGCACCAATCAATAGCCCGACACCCAAGGCGATACAAAGCGCTAAGAGCGATGCCGCGTCAATGCTAGTCGGCTGTAGGTTCATCAGGCGATTGTACGACTTCTGCGCTTGGTCTTCAGTCTCTTTCGCGCCACCTACCGCCGTTTCTTCTGCTTTGGAAGTGGCTTCGCGGACCACGGTGAGGCCGCCGCACGGGGTAGCGTCGAGGATAAATTGAGCGCCGGCTTTTTAGCCGCCACCGACGCCGAAGGGCTTGACGTATTCAATGTCGTGTTTGGCGACGCCGAAAATGCGCTTGCCGCAACACGCGCATGATCGCCCCCGGTCTTACGCCCCGTTGGCGCGGGACGCCCCACCCGTCTGGCCTCGTCCGACGCGGCCAGATGATGTGCGGCAAGATGATGTGCAAAACGCGCCTTGCGGTTTGGCAGCATCACAAACCCGGTGATTTCCTCGCGGTCGTGATAAAGCTGCTTGAGCTGCAAGATGTATGACTTTCCCGCCTCTTCCATTGCCTCACCGATGATTTCACGACAGCGCGCAACTTCCTCATGCCGTTTTTTCATTGGCAGCTTCAAATTAAAAATGGCATAACGCGCCCAGCCGTTTGCGAGCCATTTGGCGACGAGCGTTGCAATGCGCGCCGGCTGCTCAACCATGTCGCACACCAACCAATCAACGGGTACAGTGGGCGCATAGCGAAAGCCATCCGTGCGCAGATGCTTAACCATCGCGTTGTCAACGAGATCACCTTTTAGTGCGCCGTTATCCACTGCCGTCACGCGCAGTCCGCGCTGCATCAACTGCCAAGTCCAGCCACCGGGTGCCGCGCCTAGGTCAACCGCACGCATATCGGGTTGCATTGCTTCATCCTGACCACTGCCCAAGAAGACATGGATTGCCTCGGCTAACTTCAGCGTCGAGCGCGATGGTGCATCAGGCGGCATCCGAAATCGCGGAATACCGAGCGGATCGTTAGCCGACAGATGCAAATCCGCCAGTCCAATACGTGCCTGTTTATCAGGCGTCAGAAACACCATGGCACGGAACTTTGCGTGTCCGACCAATTGATGATTCGCGGCAAGTCGCTCGCGCAGACGCGGCTCGATTGCTTTCGCGGCACGCGACAGGGCTTTACCATCATTCGTGTCTGGATATTCCACACGGCAATCGACCACATGATCAATGCCGTGCAGCACCATAAACGCTTGCAGCGCATCGACGATTGGCGTGACACGATCGTTCGAGATCAACTGAACGGCAGCCTCGCGGGTCAATATCAACTGTCTGGCGAAGGTCAGGTCCTGAACAGCCACACGAAACCGCACTTCATTTGTCGCCGCACAGACCCGAACATAACCGGCATTTTCGGTGGCCTCAATGACCTCACCACCGAGGCGGTCAACGAGTTCTCGCGCCAAATCACGCTCGAAGCCAGCGCGGCAGTAGCCGACCCAAACGAGCGTGTCAGCCGAAGGCGGTCGCGTCATTTTTAAGGAAGCGCTGATTAAGTCCACGTCGTCGCTCCACCGTCAACCCGATACGCTTGTTGCTCACACAAAAAACTTCTCCTGACATATCAACCCGATGAAATCGCGACACTGGCCCACGACTGTATCAGCAAAAACAGCAAAGACCATATCGTGATCGTATGCCCTGCCACACGCTCGCCCGGTAGGCCGAGCGAGGTCGTCTAAAATAGCGCAAATGAATGATGTCCCCCCCTCGCCCACCACCCCTGTTCCCGCCGCCATCGCGCCGGGAAAGACCGAAGACACACCGCACAAGCTCGACAAATACCTCGGCACACTTTGGCGTCAACACGATTTTCGGGTGTTATGGATCTCGCTGACCATCACCCACTTTGGGGGACAGGTCACATTTTTGGCGCTGCCACTCACGGCTGCACTAATGCTTCACGCCACACCGACGCAAATGGGTATTCTGACCATGATGCAGGTCTTGCCCTATACGCTGTTCGGACTCTTTACCGGTGTGTTGGTTGATCGTTCACGCAAACTCCCCCTGGTCATTTGGTCTGACGTGGGGCGTGGCGTCATTTTGTTATTCGTACCGCTGGCCGCGTGGCTCGGTTGGCTCGGTATGCCAATCCTCTATCTGGCGAGTTTCTTTGTGGGACTCGGCGGCATCATTGGTTGGGCAGCCTATCAGGTGTTCATGACTGAGCGGGTCGGTCGCGCCAATTTAGTCGAAGCGAATTCTCGCATCGCGCTGTCAGACTCCTCCGCGCAATTGGTGGGGCCCGGCATCGCCGGTGCGCTCATCCACGCGCTCACTGCACCGATCGCGATTCTGTTAGACGCGCTGGCATTTTTTATCTCCGCCATTATGTTGCGCGGCATCAAACCGCAGGAGAGTGATGCGCCAAAACAAGTCGGCCACGCGACGTGGAACAGCATTTGGGGCGACGCCAAAGAAGGATTGGTGCTGATTTGGCGCAGCCCAATTTTGCGCGCAATCTCTTGGGGACTCGCGCTTTGGCAATTGCTGCGCCACGCTTACGTCGCCATCGTGATTTTGTTTGCGGTGCGTGATTTGGCACTGTCTCCGGGCAAGATTGGGGCACTCTATATGCTTGCAGGGGTCGGCTTTTTGCTTGCCTCCTTTACCTGCCAGCGTTTGAATGATCGCTTCGGCGTCGGACGCGTGATGCTCGGTGGTATCGGCATGACGGCCATCGCCTGGTTACTAATTGCGGCAATCGTGAAAAGTGAGTTTGCGTTTTTACTACTCGGCACTGCCCTCTTCCTGTTTGATTTTGGGGCGATGTTATTTTTCATCAATTACCTGTCGTTACGACAATCAGCCACCCCCGATCATCTGCTCGGTCGCGTCACCTCCACCATGATCTTTCTTGCCCTTTCCCTCGCCCCGCTGGGCTCGGTGTTAGGCGGCGTGATTGGCGAATGGCTGGGGTTGCGCGCCACCATTGGTCTTTGTGGCATCGGTGCCGCACTACTGGTGTTGGCGCAATATCGGCTTGGCCCGCTGCCGGGGATGCTCACTCTGCCAACGCCGGATGCCCACCACGGGCCAAAAACGATCCCGCCGCCACCGCGTACCCCGGGTACTGAAATCGCCGCCTAAGGCAGGTTTGCGATTAAGCGGACTTGACCTGCATCCGAATGGAGCAGACGAAGCGTCCTACCAGACATCGTCCCCCATCGCCCCTTGGTTTCACCACCTAGTTTCGCCACCAAATTACCGCGAGCGCCGCCATGGAAAACACCGTGCTTCTTATCCCGCTTTTCGTCATCCTGTTTGGCACACTAATGCCGGTCTTGCTCATGTGGCTGGTGCTACGCTACCGAACGTCGCGTCATCAATTGGTCTTTGACACTGCGGTAAGACTTGCAGAGAAAGGCCAGCCCGTCCCGGCGGAGTTGTTCACCAATCTAAATCCGACCGGCTCGGACCTGCGGCGTGGCTTCGTGCTGATCATGCTCGGCGTGGCAATGTGTATCTGCCTCTACGAACTTGGTGTGCCGTGGACCTTTGGCCTGATCCCCCTGTTGATGGGTGTTGGTTTTCTGATTGTCTGGCGTCTGGAGTCACGCGATGCGGCCAAAACCACAAAAGAGCCGTTCGGCTGAATTCCACAAAATAGCCCGCCACTTCCCAACCCATGACTTCGCCGCCCGCGCAGTCGGACAACGAGTTGATCGCCCGCGTCGTCGCGCGAGCTGATCAGTTTGCGTTTTCCGAGCTCGTCAAGCGTCATCAATCGACGCTGCGTGCCAGTCTGCGAAAGATGACCAACGGGCACACCGAGTTGGCTGACGACATTGCACAGGAGACATTCATTTTGGCGTGGAAGAACATCGGCAAATTCAGATACGAGGCCAAGTTTTCGACCTGGCTTTACCGCATCGCGTTTAATGCCTGGCAATCCGACGTGCGTCGCAAGAGTGAAGTATTGATGGACGAGGAATCGATGCCGGAGCTGGGGTCGGTCGACTCGGACGCCTCACAAGTCGGCACGCGGCGCGACCTCGAACGTGCCATGGTAGGGTTGAGCGACGCCGAGCGCGCGGCAATTCACCAATGTTTCTACAACGACCTTTCCCACGACGAAGCCGCCTATGTATTGAACATGCCGCTGGGCACACTAAAGACCCATGTGCTGCGTGCGAAAGAAAAAATGCGGCAGCACCTTGCGGAGTATTCCGCAGAGCCAAATCTAAAGACCCGCAATGCCCGCGAAACCGCCGAAGAATCACGTTAAGAAAGATATTTGTTATGACGTTCAATCATCAATTTGACAATTCGCCCAACGACCAAGTCCAACAGATCGGGGCAGATCAAGCGCTTGAAGCTATGCTGCGTGCCGACGCCGCTCAGTGGCGTGCCACCCACATTCACAACGACGGATTTAGTGATGCCGTCATGCAGCGCGTCACGCAACTGCCGGCACCATTGGCGGCGGGCGGCATTAGCAAGTTTGCGACCCCGCGCATCCTGATTGTTGCGGTTGCTGCGGCGACTGCGGCTGGTGTGGCAATCGTTGGCAGCAACGGCGGGAATCTCTTGATTGACGCGGTAATGGATTTAGCCACCTTCACCATCACCCCTGCCGTGCTGGCGCTGGGCGGCATGTTGCTGGCGGCATCTGTGGTCGCGATTGTCGCCGTCACCACAGAAAAATAAAAAAGTCCAATAAGGACGGGGTTCTCCAAGCAAAACCGGCTGAAAACGCCCGTTGTTATTAGACTTTTAACGTCGGTCCAATTGCAAAACCCCAGCAACCACCGGCAGCTACAAGCATTTATGCTTGGAAACGCCCGCCAGTTCGAGAGTTTTGCTGTTTACTTAATGCGCTTTCGACAATGGAAAAGACCCGTCCCTCATGGGACAAGGTTAAGGACGTCTTCCCGGCACAAGTACACTACTGTCGGGAACTTTTATGCAGATTGATCATAAATTACCGTTGTTTTTTGTTTTTTAAGTCAAGTTGGAGAGGTTGACACTCAAACCTTGCACGTCGCTTAAAAGAGCCCTGATATCCCGAGCGAAGTCGAGGGATCTGCTGTTAAAACCGTAAAAGCAGATTCCTCCGCTACCTGCGGATTAAGTCCGGGGTCCGGTCGGAATGACACAGTGGGTGGTTGCGGTCGGTTAGTGCCATGGGGGTTTAGTGCCATGGGGGTCAGACACCATTTCGCTGACCAGCCCAGAAGTGAGCGTTGTCGACCGCAGAATTGGGAACTTCTCGAAACCGTCGCGAGCGGGTGAAGTTGGCAGTGACGGGTTTGGCAAACACGGGACACGTACCCAGTGTACGGCGAGCACCGGAACTGACAGATTCGCCCGCACAGTAGGTTTTTAGAAGTTCCCAAAGGGGATTTCTCATGATCCGGCGATTAAACATGGCTCAATCACCACAACTTCAATCACCCCAACCTCAATTCCCACACCCCTGTCCCCGCGCAGGCGGGGACCCAAGTTGACCGGCCCGCGACGGCGGGGACCCTTTAGAAAATTAGGCTCCCGCCTGCGCGGGAGCGGGGGAGTATTGGTTTAGTGGTCGTTAATCTAACCCTGTCCCCGCGCAGGCGGGGACCCAAGTTGACCTGCCCGCGCAGGCGGGGACCCAAGTTGACCTGCCCGCGCAGGCGGGGACAGGGGGAAGCGAGTTACAGCAAATGCGCCACGCCCGCGCGCTCTTCTTCAAGTTCCTTCAAGGTCGCGTCCATCTTGCTGCGCGAGAAGTCATCAATCGCCAAGCCGGTGACACGCTCGTACTTGCCGTTCGCACAGGTGACGGGTACGCCATACATGACACCATCGGGAATGCCATAACTGCCGTCAGATGGAATCCCCATCGTCACCCATTTCCCGTTGGTGCCGTGCACCCAGTCGCGAATGTGATCGATGGCGGCATTTGCAGCAGACGCGGCTGAGGATAAACCGCGCGCTTCGATGATCGCCGCGCCACGTTTGCCCACCGTCGGAATAAAGGTCGATTTGTACCACTCTTCATCAGCCACGACTTGCGGCGCGGCCACACCACCGATGGTGGCAAAACGATAGTCGGGGTACATGGTCGGTGAGTGGTTGCCCCAGACGATCATTTTTTCAATCGAATCAACCGGCTTGCCCGTCTTGGTGGACAACTGTGACAATGCACGGTTATGGTCCAAGCGCAACATCGCGGTGAAATTCTCACGCGGCAGATTTGGAGCCGACTTCATGGCGATGTACGCATTGGTGTTTGCAGGGTTACCCACCACCAGCACCTTCACGTCGCGTGAAGCAACCGCATCGAGGGCACGGCCTTGCACCGTGAAAATGGCGCCGTTGGCCTCGAGCAGATCCCCACGCTCCATACCGGGGCCGCGTGGTCGCGCACCCACCAGCAATGCAACGTCGATGTCTTTGAAAGCCGTCATCGCGTCCGAATGTGCGCTCATGCCGGCAAGAAGCGGGAACGCGCAATCATCCAACTCCATCATCACACCCTTCAGCGCTTTCTGTGCTTTTTCGTCTGGAATTTCGAGCAACTGAAGAATGACCGGCTGGTCTTTTCCCAACATCTCGCCCGAGGCGATACGAAACAACAACGAATATCCGATTTGACCGGCGGCACCAGTGACGGCCACGCGCATGGGCTTGTTCATAAAAAACTCCTGAGGACAGAATGGCGTATTTCGCCAAGAAAATGAATGGACGACACTTGAAAATCAGCGTCCATTATCCTAGAAAACGGCAGTTGACCGCCCGCCATGAACATTTCATCGGGGGTGACCCGCCGACAACTACTGGTTGACCGTCACCCGAAATCTGACCTTGCCTGTTTGACTAGGGCTAAGTGTTCCCTCCAATGTCCAAGTAATTGTCGCCCCCGTCACTACAACGGTACACTTGGTAATGTCGTTCGGCAAGGGGACAACACAGCCCGGTGCGTTAACTAGTGGGTCAACTACTAGGGTCGTGTACGCTGGTATTTGATCAGACACAACGATTTTCGTCAGCGCATATAGCCCGCTGGAGTAAGTGATCTCATACTCCAGCTCGTCACCGGGTTTTGCCGAGTTGGAGGTTCCTGCGGAGCCAGCTTGCGTGACGTTCTTAACCGACTTCACCAGCCCCAACCCTCCACCAACGGTTGTGGTGTCAACAAGCCCATATAGGGTGGCCACTGCCCCGCCAGACGGCGTAAAGGCTGCGGTAACGCTGATGACATCCTTCGCCCCCACACCTTCCGGCGCTGTAATGGGAATGATTGACTTCACAATCAGGCAGACTTGGCCCCCCACCAGCACTGTAAACGACGTACCGGATATCTCCACCGTGCCATCGCTTTCATCCAGCACCGCGTTGCAATTATTGTCACGATACAACTGAACGCCCCAACCCGGAATGTTTGGGTCCGCCGTCCGACTGGCGCTGAATGCCACCGCCCCTGCGATGCCAGCCGCAAAGGTATGGGGATAGAAGACAGCACTACCTGGCGGGCCGGAGCGCGCACCGGAGGGGAAGAACGTATTAACCGGCGCACTGGAAACACTCACGATTGCAAGCGCGCTGTTGTTGCTTATGTTGGCGGCAGGTTCACCTCCGCCGGAAATCGTCACCGAATTGGTGACGCTCGGCACCGCAGTGGACAAGACTTGTACATTGATTGTAATTGGGTCACCAGCGGGGTTGCCGGTGCCAACAGCGGCGATAATGCCAGTGCTAGTACACGTCACCACCTGGCCGCTCACGCCGCAACTCCAACCGGTACCGCCAGATCCCGCCGACACATAGCTCAAGCCCGTCGGCAACGTATCAACCACCGTAATCACACCACTGGTTGCGGATGTGCCCACATTGCTTGGTGTAAGCGTAAAAAACGCATTTGTGCCCACAGTGAATATCGATGAAGATGGCGTTTTTGCGATGGTTAGATCTGGCGCGTTCACGACGGTGGTCACCGTTGCCGACGTGTTGTTCCCCGCGCCAGTGCGGCCTAGGTCATCGGGGTCAGCGATACCTAAGGGCACAATGGCAGTCGCCTTATTGTTCAATGTGCCATTGCCCGGCGCGGTCCCGGTGATGGTAAAGGTCACCGAACTATTGGCAGGCAGCGTTGTGATGGTGCTCGCAAGATTGTTGCCAGAAAAAGTGACGGCTCCACATGCCGCGCCACCGACAGCTCCACCGCAAACCGCGTCAACCCCTGTGAGCGCCGCCGGAATACTATCCGTCAGCGTTGTCAGATTGGCCGCGTCGGGCCCCGCGTTCGCGACCACCACCGTATAAGTCAACGTTGTTCCCCACGCAATCGTGGCCGGGCCCGTCTTCGTCACTGAGACATTGGCCACAGGGCTGACCGTCAGCGTCGCAGCCGCAGCGGTCGTGTTATTCCCCAAACCGGTCTTCAGCGCATCAACAGGGATCGTATTCTCATAACTGCCGGATGACGCAGCCGTCACATCAATTTGGACGGTACAAGATCCATTTGCAGGAACGCTTCCCCCGGTGAGGGTTACGCTAGATGGTGAGTGTGCAACGATACCACTACCGCAAGTGGTCGATGGGTTTGGTATGGACGCACGTACCAGCCCCGTGCCCGGCGACGTGGGGAAATTATTCGTCAAGCTGGTTACGGTCATTGATACCGCGTTTGGATTGTTAATGGTAATCGTCAGCTTCGATGTAGCACCCGACCCAATAGGATTAGATTGAAACCCCATTGAAATCGTGGGCGACTGCGCGGTGACCGTGAGGTTGACGGCGTTCGATGGCGCGCTGGGGGGCGCTTCATTGCTGAAAACGGCGTTCGCCTGATTGGAATGTGTTCCCGGCGTGTTGCTCTGAACAACAATCGAGACCGTGCATGATCCATCTACTGATCCCACTTTTGCGGGAATCGTCAATCCCCCGATCGTAATGAGTCCGGTTTGGCCGGCGGTAAAGCTATTTGTCGAAGCACCAACACATGACCCAGTCGCAGAACCAGTTGCGCTGATGAACATGTTCGTTAGCGCATCGGTGAAGTTTGCCCCCGTTAGTGCAACCGAATTCGGGTTGGTGATCGTGAAGTTAATCTGGCTGGTGCCCCCCACAGCGATGGTGGGCGTAACAAATGCCTTTGCAATTGTTGGTGCTGCATATACAGTGAGGTTGACGGTGTTCGATGCCGTACCAGTGGCCGCTTGGGCGCTCGCGACACCGCTGGCGGTATTGGGAAGGACGCCCGGTGTACTCGATGTCACGGTTACGTTAATGGTGCAATTGCCTGCTGCGGGAATCGTCAGCCCGGTAAAGCTCAAAGCCGTTTGGCCGTTCGTCAGGGAGTTCGAGCCACCGCAACCCGTGATGGTTTGTGCGCCAGCCACACTCATATTGACCAAGGTATCGGTGAAGTTTGCCCCCGTCAGTGCAACCGAATTCGGGTTGGTAATGGTGAAGCTCATGGTTGAGGTGGCACCTGCTGCAATGGCAGACGGCGAAAAGGCCTTTGCAATTGCGGGCGACTGCGCGGTGACCGTGAGTATGGCTGTGTTCGATACCCCACCAGTGGCCGCTTGGGCACTCGCGACACCGCTGGCGGTATTGGGAAGTGTTCCCGGCGTGTTGCTCTGAACAACAATCGAGACCGTGCATGATCCATCTACTGATCCCACTTTTGCGGGAATCGTCAGCCCGGTAAAGCTCAAAGCCGTTTGGCCGGCGGTAAAGCTATTTGTCGAAGCACCAACACATGATCCAGTCGCAGAACCAGTTGCGCTGATGAACATGTTCGTTAGCGTATCGGTGAAGTTTGCCCCCGTCAGTGCAACCGAATTCGGGTTGGTGATCGTGAAGTTAATCTGGCTGGTGCCCCCCACAGCGATGGTGGGCGTAACAAATGCCTTTGCAATTGCGGGCGACTGCGTGGTGACCACAAGACACTGCGGCGTCACGCCGTTATTGACCCGCGTGATTCCGGTGATTTGTCCAGCGGTATTGGTGAAGGCCGCCGGCGGCGATGCGACTGGGCAAGACGTATTGATTTGACCGCTACGGTTTGTAACCCCGTTGACTGTGATGGTGCAAATGTTTGTGCCCGCGTTGATTCCCACGTTAGAGAACGTGACAGTATCCGGCGTACCTTGAGCCACGCTGGACGTACCAGAGCACCCCGCCCCAAAGGTGACAGCCGGTGCTGCGGTGAACCGCAAGCCAGTCGGCAACGATTCGGTAAATCCAATCCCGCTCTGTGCCGGATTTGAGCCAGTGTTGGTCAGCGTAAACACCAGCGTGGTCGGTGTGCCGTCAGCAATCGACGCCGTCCCCCACGACTTGGTGAGCGTGGGGGCAAGTACTGTCAATGTCCGGCTCACCGCCGTCCCCGTCAAGGCCACCGTACCCCCCGCCGCCGTCGCGGTCGGAGCCGTCGTGAAGTAGGTGCCGGTGCTCGTCGCAGTTACGTAGTGCGTGATTACACACCCCCCCCCAGGAGTTAACGTGCCAAACTTGATGCCTACACTCTTGCCCCCGTTGATTCCACCAGTGAGGGTTGCGCTGCTGCCCGCACTACAAGCGATAGAAGCCGCAGCGACATTTACCAAGGTGCCCGTATAGACCTCTTCAACTTCGACATCGTTAATGTTGCCCGGATTATTCCCGGGGTTGCTCACGTAAATGATCAGCCCCGAGGCGACACCCGCCTCAATAGTCTCCGGAGTGAAAGCCTTGGCCACCGTCGGCGGCGCATAGACATTCACCGTCGTTGCGGCCGCCGTCGCACTCGGTGCGTTGGTACTCGTCACATTCACCGCGCTATTTGACTTCGCACCCGCCGTCGTGCCGGTCACCACCACACTGTAGCTACATGTCGTGTTCGGCGGAACCGTCCCGCCCGTGAGCGCCAAACTCCCCGTTGTCGCCGTCAGTGTCCCGGTGGTAATACAGCCCGTCCCAGTTATCTGCGCCGTGGTCGCACCTGTCAAGCCCGTCGGATAGGTGTTGGTGAACGCCACCCCTGTCATCGCAACCGCATTAGGGTTGGCGACGCTGATGGTCATCGTGGTCGTCCCGTTGAGCGCCAGGTTCGTCGGTGCGAACGAGACTGAGACGGTGGGTGCTACCGCCGCCACCGTTAAGGGCACGCTCGCCGCCGCGCCCGTCCCCGTCAAGGCCACAGTACCCGCCGCCGACGCCGTCGGGGCCGTCGTGGTGCTGTTGTAACTACCGGCGATACCCGCCGTCACATTAACCCTCACGGTACAACTGGCACCCGCGCCCAAACTAATCCCCGAAATCTGTACGCCAGTATTGCCACTCGCAAGAGCGCCACCCGATTGGTTCAACACGGTCACAGGAGTGCAGGTTCCCCCAACAGTCGTGTTGGACAAGGTCATTGCTCCTGGCGACGTGGGGAAAATGTCGCTGACTGCGATGCCTGTAACGTTGCCGGGATTGCTCGAAGGATTGGTAAAGGTATATGTGAGCGCCGTTGTGGCACCCACCCCTATGCTCGCCGGACTGAAAGCCTTGGCCACCGTCGGCGGCGCATAGACATTCACCGTCGTTGCGGCCGCCGTCGTACTCGGTGGGTTGGTACTCGTCACCGTAACGCTATTTGGCTTCGCACCCGCCGTCGTGCCGGTCACCACCACACTGTAGCTACATGTCGTGTTCGGCGGAACCGTCCCGCCCGTGAGCGCCAAACTCCCCGTTGTCGCCGCTAGTGTATCGGCGGTACTACAGCCCGTCCCAGTTATCTGCGCCGTGGTCGCACCCGTCAAGCCCGACGGATAGGTGTTGGTGAACCCCACCCCTGTCATCGCAACCGCATTAGGGTTGAAGACGCTGATGGTCATCGTGGTCGTCCCGTTGAGCGCCAGGTTCGTCGGTGCGAACGAGACTGAGACGGTGGGTGCTACCGCCGCCACCGTTAAGGGCACGCTCGCCGCCGCGCCCGTCCCCGTCAAGGCCACAGTACCCGCCGCCGACGCCGTCGGGGCCGTCGTGGTGCTGTTATAACTACCGGCGATACCCGCCGTCACATTAACCCTCACGGTACAACTGGCACCCGCGCCCAAACTAATCCCCGAAATCTGTACGCCAGTATTGCCACTCGCAAGAGCGCCACCCGATTGGTTCAACACGGTCACAGGAGTGCAGGTTCCCCCAACAGTCGTGTTGGACAAGGTCATTGCTCCTGGCGACGTGGGGAAAGTGTCGTTGACTGCGATGCTTGTAACATTGCCGGGGGGATTGCTCGAAGGATTGGTAAAGGTATATGTGAGCGCCGTTGTAGTACCCACCCCTATGCTCGCCGGACTGAAAGCCTTGGCCACCGTCGGCGGCGCATAGACATTCACTGTCGTTGCGGCCGCCGTCGCACTCGGTGCGTTGGCACTCGTCACCGTAACGCTATTTGACTTCGCACCCGCCGTCGTGCCGGTCACCACCACACTGTAGCTACATGTCGTGTTCGGCGGAACCGTCCCGCCCGTGAGCGCCAAACTCCCCGACGTCGCCGTCAGTGTCCCGGTACAGTTCGTCCCAGTTATCGTCGCCGTGGTCGCACCCGTCAAGCCCGACGGATAGGTGTTGGTGAACGCCACCCCTGTCATCGCAACCGTATTAGGGTTGAAGACGCTGATGGTCATCGTGGTCGTCCCGTTGAGCGCCAGGTTCGTCGGCGCGAACAAAACTGAGACGGTGGGTGCTACCACCACCGTAAAGGAAGCTGAAGCCGCCGTGCCGGTTACCGTAGGGGCGGATGGAAACACCGGCGCGTCGGTCGTGTTGGTGAATGTCCCCGGCACCCCGGTGTAGGTCGTGTTCACGGCCAGCGAGCACGACGCGCCCGCCGCAAGGGCGATGGTGGTGAAGGTAACGCCAGCCCCGTCGTTGATCGAGGTCACCGTCTGCGAGCAACCGGCCGGATCTACAGATGAGAAAGATTGATACGTCAAGCCCGACGGGAATGTGTTGTCCACTTTGATCGGTAGCGTACCCGGGTTACCCGCCGGATTTGTCAATGTCAAGCTCAGCACCGTCGTGCCGCCAGGATTGATACTCGTCGGCGAGAAGCTCGCGCTCACCGTCGGCGGCGCATAGACATTCACTGTCGTTGCGGCCGCCGTCGCACTCGGTGCGTTGGCACTCGTCACCGTCACCGCGCTATTTGACTTCGCACCCACCGTCGTGCCGGTCACCACCACACTGTAGCTACATGTCGTGTTCGGTGGAACCGTCCCGCCCGTGAGCGCCAAACTCCCCGACGTCGCCGTCAGTGTCCCGGTACAGTTCGTCCCAGTTATCGTCGCCGTGGTCGCACCCGTCAAGCCCGACGGATAGGTGTTGGTGAACGCCACCCCTGTCATCGCAACCGCATTGGCTGATGGGTTGGTGACGCTGATGGTCATCGTGGTCGTCCCGTTGAGCGCCAGGTTCGTCGGCGCGAACGAACGTGAGACGGTGGGTGCTACCGTATTCACCGTGAAGGAAGCTGAAGCCGGCGTGCCTATTACTGTTACCGGAGGGGATACAAACACTGGCGGGTTGGTCGTGTTGGTGATTGTCCCCGGCACCCCGGTGTAGGTCGTCCTCACGGCCAGCGTACACGACGCGCCCGCCGCACGGGCGATGGTGGTGAAGGTAACGCCAGCCCCGCCGTTGATCGGGTTCGCCACCTGCGCGCAATCCGTCGGCGAGATAGAGACGACAGATTGATACGTCAAGCCCGACGGGAATGTGTTGTTCACTTGCATCTGTAGCGTACCCGGGGGGTTATCCGCCGGATTTGTCAGTGTCAAGCTCAGATCCGTCGTGCCGCCAGAATTGATAATCGTCGGCGAGAAGCTCGCGCTCACCGTCGGCGGCGCATAGACATTCACTGTCGTTGCGGCCGCCGTCGCACTCGGTGCGTTGGCACTCGTCACCGTAACGCTATTTGACTTCGCACCCGCCGTCGTGCCGGTCACCACCACACTGTAGCTACATGTCGTGTTCGGTGGAACCGTCCCGCCCGTGAGCGCCAAACTCCCCGACGTCGCCGTCAGTGTCCCGGTACAGTTCGTCCCAGTTATCTGCGCCGTGGTCGCACCCGTCAAGCCCGACGGATAGGTGTTGGTGAACGCCACCCCTGTGATCGCCACCGTATTGGCTGATGGGTTGGTGACGCTGATGGTCATCGTGGTCGTCCCGTTGAGCGCCAAGTTCGTCGGCGCGAACAAAACTGAGACGGTGGGTGCTACCGCCACCGTTAAGGGCACGCTCGCCGCCGCGCCCACCCCCGTCAAGGCAACAGTACCCGCCGCCGCCGATGCGGTCGGGGCCGTCGTGGTGCTGTTATAACTACCGGCGATACCCGCCGTCACATTAACCGTCACGGTACAACTCTGGCCGGCGCTCAAACTAATCCCCGAAATCTGTACGCCAGTATTGCCACTCGCAAGAGCGCCACCCGATTGATTCAGCACGGTCACAGGAGTGCAGTTTCCCCCAACAGTCGTGTTGGACAAGGTCATTGCTCCTGGCGACGTGGGGAAAATGTCGCTGACTGCGATACTTGTAACGTTGCCGGGATTGCTCGAAGGATTGGTAAAGGTATATGTGAGCGCCGTTGTGGCACCCACCCCTATGCTCGCCGGACTGAAAGCCTTGGCCACCGTCGGCGGCGCATAGACATTCACTGTCGTTGCGGCCGCCGTCGCACTCGGTGCGTTGGCACTCGTCACCGTCACCGCGCTATTTGAGTTCGCACCCGCCGTCGTGCCGGTCACCTCCACACTGTAGCTACATGTCGTGTTCGGTGGAACCGTCCCGCCCGTGAGCGCCAAACTCCCCGACGTCGCCGTCAGTGTCCCGGTACAGTTCGTCCCAGTTATCGTCGCCGTGGTCGCACCCGTCAAGCCCGACGGATAGGTGTTGGTGAACCCCACCCCTGTCATCGCCACCGTATTGGGTGATGGGTTGGTGACGCTGATGGTCATCGTGGTCGTCCCGTTGAGCGCCAAGTTCATCGCTGCAAACGAAACTGAGGCGGTGGGTGCTTCCCACACAGTCAGGGTTCGGGTAGTTGTGTTATTGAAGACGTTAGACGTGACCGCCGTGATGCTCTGCGGCGTGTTCTGGTACACCCCCGCCGTCATACTTCTTACCGGCACCAACAAAAAACAGTTAATCCCAGCAACGATCGATACGCCCGTCACCGTAATGGTCCCACCATCAACCGGAGCCGTGACTGTCCCCCCGCCGCAGCTATTGCTTGACGCCCCCGCGACCACTAGGCCTGTCGGTAAGGTGTTGGTGAAGCCAACGCCAGTTTGATTACTCCCCCCGATCGACACGGCCGCATTAACCAGCTCAAACGTCAACGTCGCGGGCTGCGACTTCGCGACGAACGTGGGGGCGAAGCTCATGAACAAGGTCACCTTCGGCGTGACGGTTAATGTGGGGTTCACAACATTATTGGTCACGCGCGCTAGGTTCGTGAAGCGGGAGGCGGTGTTGGTGTACGCTCCGGCGACGCCACTCTTCACAGGCACCGAAATCGTACATGTGTCAGTCCACTGACCGACCGACGCCGTCACCGTAATGGTCTCACCATCAACCGGAGCCGTGACTGTCGTTACCCCGCCGCAGCTATTGCTTGGCGCCCCCGCCACTGTCACGCCCGTCGGTAAGTTGTTGGTGAAGTTAATGCCACTTTGCGCCGGGTTGCCTGCCCCGTTAGTCAAGGTATAGGTCAAGGTCGAGGTGTCGCCCTGACCAATGGTCGCTGGACTAAAAAGCGCTGTCAAACCCGCCTGGGTCACCTGATAGGTCTCATCGACCGACCCATTGAAGATAGTTGACGTCAAATTCGCGATGGTTGACGCTAGGCTCGGATATGTTGCCGGCGCCTCAATCGCCGGTACAACTTGCACAGTGATACCACACGTTCGACCTGCAATGGCTAATACGTCCGACACCGCAATCGTCGTCCCACCCGCCGTCGCCGTTACCGTTGGGCTATTACAGTCTGCCGCGATGGCTAACGGCGTCGCAATCACCATGCCAGTCGGCAACGTGTCGTTGAAGCTAATGCCGGAAATGGTCGAAAAACCACTCGGCAGGACAATAGTCCATGTCAAGTTTGCGTTTAGCCCCACCCCTCCAACCGAGTTGTTAGCAGTGCTACGGATGGTTTTGGTCAATGTTGGCTTCGCGGTGACGGTTAATGTGGTGTCCACAACATTATTGGTCACGCGCGCTAGGCTAGAGAATCTGGCGGCGGTGTTGGTGTATGTTCCCACCACGCGACTGGTCACTGGCACTGAAATCGTACACGTCGCCTGCCCGGCACTCATCGATGCGCCCGTCACCGTAATGCTGCTAGCTCCACCGGTGGCCGCTACCGCGCCTACACCACTCGGACAGGTGGACGCGATACTCGGCGATGCCGCCACCGTCACCCCCGTCGGTAAACTGTTGGTGAAGTTAATGCCACTTTGCGCCGGGTTGCCTGCCCCGTTAGTCAAGGTAAAGGTCAAGGTCGAGGTCTCGCCCTGACCAATGCTCGTGGGATTAAAGGCCGCCGTCAAACCCGCTTGGGTCACGGTCAAGATCTGATTGGTCACCCCGTTGAACAGGTTGGTCGAGGTCGCCATCTGCCCCGCCCCGTTGAGGTAAAACCCCGCCGTCTGACTGGTCACCTGAACGGTGACCGTACACGTCGAGGGCCCCGCCGCCGCATTCACCCCCGTGCCTCCCACCACTATCGATCCAGCCCCCGCCGTGGCGGTAATGGTCGGTGACCCGCCGCAGCTATTAACCACGTTCGGTGTGGCCGCAATCACCATGCCAGTCGGGAAAGTGTCGGTAAAGGTAAGGCCACTCGCCGCACCGACCGACGCTGGATTGGTGATGGTGAAGGTCAAGGTCGAGGGCGACCCCACCCCAATGGTCGTCGGACTAAAGGCTTTCGTTAACGTCGGTCGTCCATTCACCACCAATGAGGCACCGGTCGCAGTCCCGCTAATGGTAAAGCCGCTCGTGGCCGTGAGAGCGGACACGAGTAGCGAATACGTTGCTGGTGTGGCGCTGGTGACATTGACTCGTATTTGACACTGGTACCCGCCCCCAACAGTGAAGTTGGTCACTGTCAAAGTGCTACCCCCAGGGGGCGCTGTGAAAGAGCCACTTGTTAGACCCGGGAAAGCGGGATCACATGGATTGGCTACATCCGGCGTTGCCGCAATGACCACGCCGGCGGGAAAGGTGTAGGTGAAAGAAACGGTTTTGCTACTACCGGGGGGATTAGTAAAGTTAACTTCAAACGTTGCGGGTTGCCCAGTTAAGATGGGCGACGTAACCTTCAACCCAGTCATTGTCACCTGCGCCTGCGCCGTTGCGCCAAAGAGCGTGGTGAACGTGGTGAACGCGGTGAACGCGCAGGCAAGCAGTGCGTACCGACCTGCCTTCGCCGCAGAGGCGATCCTGGTGCAAAAAGTCCCGCCACGGCGCACGAGCGCACCCACCTGCAAAAGCAGGTGCCCGAGCTGATTGATGCGCTGGTTGGACTGGCGAGACATTTTTTTCGGGTACACCGTCATCATTGTACTGGTGAGGTGGCGGCACGCTCCAGGCTGGCATCCGGAACGGCCACGGGCGCGGTAAGCGGTGTGGCAAGCGGCGCTCCCGTGGTTGGGGCGCCAGTCGCTGGTGTCGCCAATTCAGCCTTGGCAGGTTTTGATTTTGCACGGAATAGGTCTTCATCAAACTTGTATCGCAGGCGGACAAATGCGCCCTTGTTGGTGTAGTCGCCCCCGGTCAAGTCTTGGTCTTTGTAGCCAAACCAGTTGTAGCCCGCTGAGAGCCACAAGTTTTCCATCACCATAAAGCCAAGCTCAACACCTAAGCCATATTGTTTCGAGGTTTTGCCTTGCGTGAACATGGTCGAGGTGTTGAGCGAGATATCCCAACGTGGCGCAACTTCCCAAATCGCCCGTGTGCCGACCAACTGCGTATTGGTTTTGGATGTGAGTCCGTTCGAGGCGTCGCTCACACGTTTCGCTGCATAGCGCCCTGAGAAGGTGAATGGTTTCACGGGTTGCCAGTTGGCGTGGAGTGAAATGAGATCAACACTGCGTTTGAGCACAAGGGCCGGTTGCGTGGTGTCAAGCTCCGCACGGTGTTCGACCTTTGCGAGGGCGTTCCACTGATCGGTTTCGGTATCGCGGTAGGCAAGCCCAAATTGCAGTCGTTCTTGTTTGTTCTCACCGTTGGCTTGGCCTTTGTTTTTAATCAACGAGTAGGTATTACGACCGAGGAATGTCCAATCCCTGCCCAGTTTAGTCGCAATGGCCAAGGTGGAAAGGATCGAATCTTGCGTTTTGCCGTCGCGGATCTCAAGGCGCGATGAACCTTTCCACAGCGGGTTGGCGGTGTATTCCAGCCCAAAGGTAAGCGCCGTGGACTCTGCGGTACCCAAACCGGATAGCGCGTGTACTCGCTCAAATCCTGTTTGTAAGTTGATGCCGTCGGATACTCTCCAGGTATTTCGCAGCCCAAGCGCGGCTTCGGCATCCCCGCCTGAAATGGCGTCGCGAATACGGTATTCACTGAACAAGTTTCCGTCTTTCATGTAGTCGGTGTTTACCCCAACCACGGTGGCGTTTTGACGTTGCTGGTTACTCAAGCCATACGGGCCTGTGATCGACGAAATAAACTCATGGCGTGCGTACAAACGACCTTTACCGGGCAACTGATAGTCGCCACCAACGGCGAGAATCTTGCGCTGTGAATCCTCGACATCCACTTCGGCTTCTGCGTAGCCGCTTAAGCCCTTGATGGTCGGAATCTCACCCGTGAGTCGTGTGCGTACGGTCGTGACTTCTTGTTTGGGCGCGATAGCTCTGGTGCTGCCATTGCCTGTGTTGCCTGTGTTGCCCGTGTTACCTGCATTACCCGGCGCAGCCGTTGGCTGATTATCGCGTGCGTGTCGCACCCCTGCTTCCACCCGTAGGCCAGCCCCCAAGGAGCGCTCGATGGTCAGCAATACGCCGTCACGCTTGGTGTGAGCCAGCGCTTCCGACGACGAGAGTAGCTCGCCCACGAGGCGGGTCTTTTCATCAAGGCGATAGGATAGTTTGCCGCCTACTTCCGTCCGCCCTTTGCCAATCGATGCGCTGGGATTATCAAACCCTGTATCCGCCTTTGCCACAAACAGCCCCGCCTCAAGCGCCGAACCGCGATGCTTAATCTCGATGCGCTTGGCAGTGCCGCCAATTTCGCCTGCGCTCTGCGCTTCCCCCGTCAACACCCTTTCTCTTGTGGTGCGAACGACTTCAGCAATGACAAATGTCTTCTCCGCAATTTGGGCGACTGAGTTCAGCCCGATCATGCGGAATTTATCGACTGGGTTGCGGTCGTCAATGATCACCCCGCCCACTTCAATTCGATCCGTTAGCTTCACTTGTGCATCAGCACCCGACACCCAGAACTGCGCCCCGGCTTGGTCAACTTCGTATGTCACGCGTATCGATTGGGGATTCAGGTTCTCGTCGAGCGATGCAACCGGTGCCTTGAGCAAGATGCGCCCCGTGAGCGGCTCGATCTGATAGTCATCAAAACGTGCTAACGATATCGAACGCAAAATGACCAAGGGGCGGTTTCGGTCGCGCACGAGGATTTCGATTTTTTCGCTATTCACCAAACCCTTAACCGTCGATAGCGTGAATGGGCCTGACGTTCCGTTTGCAGCAAATTCATCAATCACCTGCTTGGTCGAATCGCGGCTGGCAAAAAAATTGGCCGATACCTGCTTCGTTTCGTAGTGTTGTTTGACCCCCGTCAGCGAGCGGTTGTAGTTTGAAAGCAGGCGGTTTTCTAAGGGCGTGGCGGTGTTGTAGTCGCCATAGAGCAGATAGGATTTACGGTGATCAACCCGAACGTAGAAGCGGCCCGTCGATTGTGCATCGAATGCGCGAACCGATGAATCGCCGTAGATTGGATAGAACTCATCGGGCTGGATGTCGCGGAATAGTCTCTCCTTGGTGTCCTTGTCCGAGTCGTAGGCCAGGGTGAGCAAATACTCGCCCTTGACTTTGCCTTTGATAAACATCGCGGTGCGAACACCGCGATCACTCTTGCCGTTATTCCACTGCTGCGACAGGTGCGAAATTTCACGCTCGAAGTTGTCTTGTTCGCGCGGCGGTTGAAGCGCACGGCTGTCGAGCTTGCGCAAATTGAGCACGCCTTCAATCACGCCAGCCGCGATCATGTCGCGAAGATCGGGCAGGAAGTCGAGCGCGGTCTCCGACTTGACGTTACCACTCTCAACCACGAGCTTGGCTTGTGATGGCTCCGACGGCGGGAGAATCGTAAACTCACCCTTGCCATCTTCAACAAACACCTGAATCCCCGCTTCAGTCGGGTTTAGGTCAACGACATTCCAGCGCCCGATGTTCGTCGATAGGGTCAGCGCCGCACGATAGGTGACTGGCGTGCCCAATTTATCGCTCAGGCTGACGGTCACCCGCACCGGTGTGCGGCCGTCGGCGACTCCGCCGCCTTGCGCCCGAACTCTATCGTCGAACGTGACGGCGATTTGCGCGAGATCACCCGGCGCTTTGATTTGTATTTTTTTCTCGCCGCGCACGTTGCCAAACGGATCAAACTGTTTGACCACGAGGTCATTGAGACCCGCTTGCAGATCAACACCGATGTACTCCCACCCTTGGAGTTGCTTATCTTGCAAGACTGCGCGCTTACCAACCCTAGAATCGGGTACAGGTTCGCCGTTCACGAGCAGCTTGAATGTCGAACCTGCAGTTCCCTTAACGCGGACTCTGGTCTGGGCAACGGGCACGATGTCGCCGTCGTTGAGGCCGACAAACCCGAGCGCGTTATCGTAGTTTGGTAGAACGTCCTCAAACTCAGGCAGCGCAATCGGTGCGGCCACCTCGCCTCGCTTGCGCTCCGGTTTATTGGGATCATCGATAGGCTTCGAGACGGGCTCAGCCAGTGTGTTGAAGCTATTCGATGCACCCGCGTTGGCGGCGGATATGCTGGACGGAGCGGCGGCGGGAGTCGGTGATGACCCTGCCGACGTTGGTGTTGGTGTTGGTGTTGGTGTTGGTGTTGGTGTTGGTGTTGGTGTTGGTGTTGGTGTTGGCGTTGGTGTTGGTGTTTCGGTTGGTGTTGGTGTTGGTGTTGGTGTTGGTGGCTGCATTTGCCCAGGTCCTGGCCCCGACCCTAGCCCTTGCGAAAATGACATCGCAGCACCCGACATCGCAGCACCCGACATAGCAGCACCTGCTGCCCCAACTTGGCTGATCGTGCCCGCCGCCGGCAGCGCCCTTGTGTCCCCTAGCGGGCGCACCACCGCGTCGGTTGCCAAACGCTGCTGTAGGCGTCCATCGATCTCAGTGGCGAGGCTCGCTGCCTCCCGACGGCGCTTCTCAATGGCCGAAAGTGTTTCTGGGGTACACGAATTGATGGCAAAGTTCGCCCGATGCATCTCGCCGTTTTTGAGATCGAGCAGACGGCTGTCGCCTTTGCCGAGGTTGCGATTAGAGAGCAGCGCAAAATCCTCCGCACGCACACCGTCGGGCAAGGTGCTGCGGTCAACTTTCAGAACGTGGGTTCTCGGTAGGACACCGTAAAAACTGAACCGTCCTTCTGCGTCGGTCATGGCGCTGGTTCCGTCCTCCATCACCAAGCGGACACCGGGGACGCCTGGGACACCGAGCGCGGCCTCGCCATCTGGCGCTGTACCAGATTGCAACCCGTCTTTACTGCAATTCGCAAATACTTTTCCGACCACATACGCCCGGTCCGTAAACACCCCCGCGACGACCTGAACTTTCACCGACGCCATGTTTGATTCGCTGTACTGCGACTGCCCATCGACCCGGTAGCTGGCGACCACCCGATTGACGCCGTCGCCTTGAAGCGCACCCGCACCGACGCGAGCACGATAGGTGAATGTGACTAATTGCGCGGCTTTGAGCGGCCCCAAATCAAATACCAAGCGTGGCCCACCGCTACCCCGAGGGTCGGCAACAGGCTTGCCGTCGATGCGTGCGCTCCCTCTGATGTAGGCAAAGCCACCCGGAAGATTGTCGGTGGCCAAGACATTTGTCTGGGTTAAGTCATTGCCGGTACGGTTGGCAACCGTGACCTTATAGTCAACAAACTCGCCCACCTCAACCGTGGGGCGAAGCGCCTCTTTCTTGACAAAGAGCCCGTCAACGCGGCCGGGGTCAACCGGGATATCGACGACGACTGGCCCCATATCGGGGCCGACGCGGAAAGCCCCACCATACGAGCCGCCCGATGTTGGTCCGGTGGCGTGAATGTTGCGTACCCGTGGCAACTGGTTGTAGGCAACGCCAGAGGCCCAGACGTAGCCGTTGGGTGGTTGAACCTGCAAACAGTAATCACCAGGCTCGACTAATGGAAATTCGAATCGACCATCTGTGCCGGTAAGCGCCGGATTTTTTGCTGGCAGAAGTGTGCCCTTGTCCAGCATTCTCACCCCCGCCAGCGCCGGCGTACATGCCCCGCCAATCGCATTGACCAGCCGCACCGTGGCACCGGCGACCGGCCGCTTGCTGCGGCTATCGAACACAACACCATTTGGATCGATCAAGGTGACCGAATTGGCAATGCGCCCGCCGCAACCGACAATCTCAACCAAGAAAGTGTCGTAGGCATTGCCCTGCAACAACGAATCTCCGGCAAAACTTGGCGCAAGCCGCACCGGGATGGACGTGTCAAAAATGCCGGTATTGACGCCAGTTTCACGCGCAATGAGCTCTTCGCGCTCGCCGTTAGGCCCGGTGAGGACGACGGTTCGTTGCTCAATCAGGTTGGGGTTGGCGTTACAGGAAGATGCGTTGGCACGAACGAAGAGCGTCTGCCCAATAAAACCGAAGAAAGTCGGGCGTCGAGAATCAGCGTCAATAAACGTTGCAATGACATCGTTCGCGGGGTTTGTACCGGATGCAGTGATGGTGGTGGTTTGTCGATAGGAAATCGTGCGAGTGACGTCTACCGCGTCTTTGAGGGTAGTCTTTCCAGACTTGGGCACGCCACCCACCCCTGACAAAGAGAACACGGTGGTGATTGTGTCGCCAAGCTTGGCTGACGCCGGCACGGTGACTTCGAGCAAATAGCTTGCAAATTCACCGGGCAATAGCGAAATTGGCGTCGATGCATCAGGATGGCCTGACTCAGCCACGCCCGCGACCACCCCAGCCGAGGACGACGCGGTATTGAGATAGGCTTTTGCAACACCAGACGGATTCGACGTGACACTGGCGCCCGATATATTTTCGACGCAATTTCCGGTGTTGCTCAGGACGAGAAAGTAGCCAACAGCGCCGGCCACATTCGCTTGTCCGCCGGGAACAGACTCCACAACTAACGCGCACTTCCGCGCAATCGCGAGTAGTACGTCATTGTCCGATGCGACGATGGCAGCGCTGCGAATCGACCTCGCTGTTTTCGTCACCCGGTACGGGCCGCCCACGGCAAGGGCATTGGGCAGCGTCACCCGAACGATAACCGTTTTTGACGCACCAGGCGCGATTTGCCCTGTATCGCTAACGCCATTACCATTGCTGTCGGTGAGCGGGGTGATGCCGTCACTATCGAAAAGCCGAATCTGCGTACCAGCCGGAAATGTCGAGCCTGCTAGGGTGATGTCATACGCATCGGGCAGGTTGCCCTGATTGGTAATCGTATTGCTGAACGACAAGTCTTGCCCCGGGTCTGCGGTGGCAATCGTTTGGCCGACCACCCCGACGCCCAACGCGCCAATCACGCGAAATGGAACAGTATTGGATGAGGTGGACATCGACCCTGCGACACTATTCAAATAGGTGGCCGTTGCCGTATTGTTTAGGATGGAATCCTTCGACAACCCGCTAGCAATGTTCACATCAAACAAAACCGATATTTGCTCACTTGCGTCGAGCCTCGAGAGCGAAACCGACACTTGCGAATCGCTGTAGAGGTAGGTAACCGTTCGATCACCGAGCGACTCCGAGCTTGCGTTGGATGCTGCAACGATGGTGCGCCCGGCGACGATGATGCGGAGCGATCCTGCGACGACGACCATACCGCTGGGGAGCGTATCGTTGAGGGCAACATTGGTCTTCTTGGCATCCGCGCCGCCTTGATTGATTGCATTCAATCGAACGGCATAAGGGCCACTTGGCGAGTACCCTTCCGAGGGGGATGTGGTCTTTTCGAGGGTTAGGCGCCATGCCGGGTTATCTGGATCGGTCACCGTAACGCACTGCGGCGTCACCATATTTTTGAGGTTGCTCAACCCGGTCAGGTTGGCCGCACCATTGGTGAACGATGTGGGGTTCGCGGCGCATGAAGCGTTCAACTGACCAGTGACGTTGGTGACGCGATCAACCGTCACGGCACACTGCGATGTGCCCAGCGCCATCGCCATGTTTGAGAGCGTAATGGTGGCGGGTGTGGTGGACGTGGTGGACGAGCCAAGCGTTACCGATCCGGTGCAGCCCGCCCCAGAAATGGTCGCCGTCGCACCAGCGCTGAGTTTTAATGCAGCGGGCAGCGTGTCGGTAAATCCGATCGCGCTTTGCGCCGGATTATCGGTAATGTTCTGGATGGTGAATTTAAGCTGTGTTGTGCCACCCGGCGCGATATCGTAGAGGCTGTAACTTTTCGTCACAGCGGGTGCGAGTGTCGGTGGCGGGCACACCGCCGCATCGTCTTTAGCCGATGATTTAGCCGATGATTTAGCCGATGATTTCGCCGATGGCGACGATGATCCTGCTTTGGCATGACCCGCATTGGGGGCGGGGCAACCCACCACGGCAAGCACTTCGTTGCTGACTGACGACGATGTCACCCCATCTGCGACCTGGGTGCTGTATGCAATGTTCGTGATGACGGCGCCGGCCACGGTTTTGGTTGCCGTGGGCACCCGTGGGGTAACGCCCTGCGCGGTAACCCCGTGTGCAGTAACCTGCGTGGCCACCCCTTGCGCGGCGGCTACTTGTGTGGCGGCTACTTGCGCGGCACAAAGCGCGACCATCGCTGCGAGCCACACCGCGCGAACGCGGCATTTTGCCCACATCGTCGCCTGCATCGTCGCCCACATCGTTGCGACCATCGCCAGCGCAAAAACGCGAGAAATCAGCGATCTTGGTAAATTTAGCGTGAGTTGCCCCAACCCCATTGATGGGCGCGTAAACCGTGCCACGCACGCAAAAGTTACGTTTCGAATCTGCATCCCACAATTATCGGTTTGGTGGCTTGTTTCTCAACGCCACGCACGTCACAAAACTGTCAATTCGGCTCAGAAGTCACAAGGCTTAACACATGGATGTCTTGTTAAGCGGATGTCTTAACGTACCTCTGTCTTAACGTACCTATGTCTCAACCCGCTATGTCTTAACCCCCTCATGTCTTAGCGCCCTCATGTCTTAGCGCCCTCATGTCTTAGTGCCGTAACCCCTGAAGACCTCCAAATTCACATAGAAAAACGGGAGGGTCACCCCTCCCGTTTTACGCGCTACCTCATCCTGTTCAAGCGGTTGTTCTCGCTCGCATTACTAGCCGTTGATCTTTACGCAGTATTGCAACTTTACTGACGCACCTGGCGCCAACGTCCCACCGCTCGTCGTTATCGGCAAGCTTGACGTGGTAGGTTGGATGAAGCCCGTACCACCAGTCACCAGCGCACTTGGCGAACATCCCGATGCGAACGTGGTAAATGACGAAATAGCATCTGTGATTACGATATCGGTAAGTGACGCTGAAGTAATGTTCTCACCCACAACCAAATACGCGATGCATTTACCGGGTGCAGTCTCCGCGCCCGCGTTGATTTGGGCTTGGGTCCAAGTACCCGGCAGAACATCGCTAGGAGCTGTATTGCAACCCACGAGCTGTTGGTATTTCCGCAGCGTCAACAAATCCCCTAGCTTGGTGACATCCGTCACTTGCGCCGTCAATGCCGTACCGGAGAACGTATAGGTTGCCGTCAATGTAGTGCTGTTATCCGGGCTAGCGCTCACATCTGGCGCGGTCACGCTCACCAAGATCGTTTTGGACTCGTTCGGTGCCAACGTGAATGTAGTCGTGTTAGTGATGACCGGATCGGTAGTGGCGGAGCCGTTATACGCCGCTGCGGTCCACGCTGGGCTTGACAGGCTGTTGGTCAAGAAGGCACCGGCGAAGCTAATAGCTTCTTGAACGTTACCGTTATTTTTGATGATGTGCGGATTAAAAACCTTGCCGTTTCTGCCAGTCGTTTTTGTTACCGCACCGTCTAGCGTCACTTCGCGCCCCGGTGTCAGCGTCACTTGATACCGTATCGAGTCAGATACAGCCGCATTAGTCGTCGCTTTGGCAAAGAGCTTAATCACGTAGTTGCCGGGCGGTGCATCCGTCGGACGACCGCTGCCACCTTGATTTGTCTGTGGAATGGTCACTTCAGCACAAACCCGCGTGTTGCCACCCGAAGCGACCGTGCCGGTTGATGTGATTTCGGTACCTGTCGATGCACAGGCTCCACCGACGAGCGCCTTGAATTTAATGGTCCAGCCAACTGGTGTCGTTGGTGGAGTGGCAAGACCCACTCCCGTCGGTACCGAGACCCACTCCGACGTCAAATTGTAGGTCGCAGCCGGCCCAGCCGTATTGCTGATGTAGACATCGAAGTACGTCTGCTTTGGCGCGTTGATCGAGGGAGCAACCGTATTGGTCGCCTTGACGGTGTTGTCATCTGGGCCTTGACCATTGCCCGAGTTTAGTGGCAAGCCGTTGGTCACGTCAACCGCGTTAGCCGTGATCGATGTCAGCTTGTTTTCGACATTATCAAACGGCGTAGCCGGGCCCGACGAAGTCGCTCGCAAGAATACACTGCCGCCTACTGCTGCGTTGCTTGGGAGAATGGCTCTCACCTCAACCACATAACCGCAAGACTTATTATCAGCACTGAGGATAAACCCGCTTGGACAGGTGGGAGTGGTGGCAGGCGCGACCGGGGGGGTCGGCAACGGAATCGGAATTTCGATCGGCGCCCCGGTTAGTTGCGAACCAGCGGCCCAAACACTAAAGATGGTACCTTGAGGCAATGTACACGCACCAGCAGCAGTGTTAGTCGCCGCACAGGCTGCGCCATCAAATGTCGCGGAATTGAGAGGGACACCGCCTCCGTCGAGGAATTGCACCTTGAATTTATCCTCTTTGTTGCCCTTGTTCCAAATGACGTTGTTCCACGTAATTGTGGTTCCTGGAGCTGCCGCTGCAACCGTCACTGGGTCGTTATCCGCAGCACCGGTCGTAGTCGTCGAACCGTTGAACGCGACAGCCGCGACTTGATTGACCGAGAAAGAAGCGGTGGCACCACTAGTATTGGGTGCGGTTACCAAGTTCTGGATCAAGCCAGCCGGCGCGCTAGGCGAAACCTTGACTTGGAAAGACACGAGTCCGCTAACACCTGCGCCAACGCTCGCAATCGTCGCTTTTACCGTGCCAGAGATTGAGGTTGTCGGTGCCTCGTAGCCATCGCCATCTGTTGAAATGTCCGTCAACCCGGTGCCTGCAGTATTTTGGCCAGAGCCGGTTATGTACAGAAGGCCTGACGGTAGCGCGTCAGTCATCACGAGGCTGGTACAAGCGGCCGTCCCTGCGTTTGAATACTTCAAGAAGACAAACAGATCATCTCCGGGAGCGGCGTTGGAGACGTTGCTCGCGCTGGGATTCCGTGTCGTTTTAAATTCCTTCGTCAAGTTGATTACACAGTCACTGATGGTGGTGGTGTTGGTGGCAATCTTTGAGGGCTTTGGTATTGTTACCGGATCGTTGCTGGTCGCCGTCACAACGATTTGACCAGTGGCCCCATTCGTGACACCACTGGGAGGCGTTCCGCAGACTCGAAACTGGTAGGGGCTGTTTGGGGCCAACGTAACTGGCCCGGTGATCTCCGTGGAACCGCTGGTCCCGACGAAAAACTTTACGGAAGTGTGGGTGAAACCTGTGCCAGCGGCAGAAGACAGCGTGAAGTCGTCTGAACCATTACCCGTATTTGTGAGTGTGTGCGAGTAACAGACTTGCAGGCCTGCCGAACCGTTGCTACTGTTAGTGGCAGGAGTTAACGTTAAGCTGTACACTTGAGAAACAATTGTGACCACCGCGTTTGATTTTGCGTTCAAGACCACGCCCAGATTAGTGGTGTCCTGATAAGTCGCATTCGCCTCATTTCCAATTGACGTATTCGCAGGTGGCACTGCCGCGTGAGCAGAAGCGCTCCCCAGCAGCGCGGCGACCACCGCGAGGGTGGCGATCATCCACGATAAAAACCCGATGCGCGGTAAGCGCCTTAATGCCCAACCGCCGCTCGGCGGTTGGGTGAGGTTGCCGATGTTCATATGTCTCTCCGTGTACATGATGTGAAATAGCGTGAACGACTTGGTTGCTTGGTTGCTTAAAATGAATGTTGTGAATAGCGAGTGGTGAACAGCGAATAGTGAACAGCGAATAGCGAATGCGGCGAACTTAGCGAACTTGCTTAGGTGCGACGGTGGATGCAGCGGTGACCCCTGCGGTCGATGCGGCGGTGGAGACTGCGGGCGGCGTTTCTGCCGCGCCATCGCTCAAACGGAATCTGGCAGTGGCGACAAACTGCTTCTCAGGCGCCAGGCTAATGGCGCTCCAGCGCAATGATTTGTACTCGCTCACTGGCACCAGTTGCTCAACGACGACTCCACTTGCTGATTTTGTTTGGCGCTTGAGCGGAACCGCAGCATATGCGATTCCGTCAGCGGTGGCGCGCACGCCAGTCGGAGCGGCCGTACCAGCAACAAACTCGGTGTACTGGGGTACGGGCAGCGTTGCCTCTACACGAAATGTCTTCTTGGACCGATTGGTGTAGGTTGCGGTCTCCTCAAGCACGTCCCCCGGCTTTGCCGTCGCGGCTGAGACGAGCACTTCTTTGCCGTCAACGATCGTCACTTTCTTTCGCACCAGAACGATCTCGATCGGTTCTGGTGTCTGCTTGGCGTTTTGCTGCGCTTGGGCAACACCGCTAACGAAAACGGTGCCAATCACAGCAGCCGCCAGCAGGTGACGTGGCTTCATCAATCGCCCGACGGAGGCGAGCAGTGTGTCAGCGGAAATGTGTGCTGGTCGTATCAAGATGGAATTCCCTTGCCTTAGAAATGCTGTTTGCCGGAAAGATGAGCGAGGGAAAAATAGGAAAAAACCCTTAAAAAAATTTTGGTCATTTTACAAACGCCAACCGCCCCAAAGGGCAATTTCTCGTGCGTGTCACAAAAATTCACATTCGTCAAAACACACTTTTCACCTGCTACCCGCGTTTCGCGCTTACCGGACTCTCGCAAATCTAAGCTAAACCATTAGGCGCGGCACTTTAACCAAAATCATGCCCCATCAATTACTATAAAGTTTTTTTGACAAAAATCAAGCGAGTTAAAGTGCTTCCCGCAAAAAGCGCGTAACGTGTTGTTTTTTAACGAATAACAAAAGTTATCTATTGGCTCAGGTGGCAAAAGCTCGGCTAAGTGAAGTTTGAAGTCTTCACATTCTACATAGCAAATTAAGTGCGGAATGCCGCATATACCAGTCATGCCTTGGCGTACTTAAAGGCGGTAATCTGTTGAACTTTGTAGGGTAGCCGTTCTACGCATACCGCACAGACCGCACAGAGGGAACCAACGTGCGTCTGCGTGCGTCTGCGTGCGTCTGTATGCACGTCCGGCGAAGCTGAAGCCTCACGCGATCACCCTGCTGCTAACGAGCCCACTTGGGGTATGCGGTACTTCGGGCGAGAGTAATCAATGAAATGGACGCCCCCTTCTGCTTTTGGTGGTTGATGACCCTTCCGCTTTGGTACTTCGATGCCGTTGCAGGTAGGGGGCGTCCATTTTTTTAGTTTTCTCTATTCGATGTACGGTGGTCGTCCGACACCGACCGACAAGGGTGACCCAGAGGCAATGTGACTGGCAGCAGCGGGCGAGCGGTGAAACATCCAGGCTAAGCGCTGACTTTTCTAGAAGCGACGCACCGGGTTATAATCTGCGGCCTGATTCGCGGCGCTACGCATCGTTTTGGAGAGGTGGCAGAGTGGTCGAATGCACCGGACTCGAAATCCGGCATACCGGTCTCCGGTATCGTGGGTTCGAATCCCACCCTCTCCGCCAGCCACAAGCTGATCCCTTTGATTGCACGATGGGAATGAGCACAAAGACGAATCGGCCTCAAATGCGTAAACTCCACTCAATGCCCTCGTAGCTCAGTGGATAGAGCTACCCCCTCCTAAGGGGTAGGTCGCACGTTCGATTCGTGTCGAGGGCGCCAGCTTCTTCTCACTTCTTACAGTTGCAGCGACTCGCCATCACGCCCACTTGAGCGCGTCGCGCAATATACCGCCCTCGATGTTCTGCCCTCGGTATCGCCCCAAGATTAAAGGATACTCAGCTTGCCAACTTCAAATTTTGCGGCCATTGAATCTCGCCTCGTCGAACTCACTGAGGAGCACAGAGATCTTGATCTTGCGATCGCCTCGCTCATTGAGCAACCCGTTCATGACGAACTCCAATTAAAACGCATGAAGAAGCGAAAACTGTTGCTCAAGGATCAGATCGCGTTTCTCGATAGCCAACTTCACCCGGATCAACTTGCCTAAGACACTAGCGGTCAACTGTTAGGGTAATAGACGGGTGTTCTGATCTTTCAGCCGGGAGGCTATTCACTTGGGCGCCATAGTTGTCCCCATGCGAGGGGGTGCGTGCAGAGGCAGGCTCCGCATGCGATCTTGGGCTTGCGCGGGGGGGCCGGTCGAGGTAACGGACAAGTTGATGAAGCGCCTTCCGATAGACATCGCGCTTAAATTCAATCACCGAGTCCAACGGCACCCAGTAGTCGTGCCAGCGCCAAGCGTCAAACTCGGGGTGCGCTGATGCTCGCAGGTGTATGTCGTGGTCGCGCCCGGTCAGGCGGAGCAAATACCAAATCTGCTTTTGCCCCTTGTAGGTCCCGCGCCACTCTCGCTTTACCCAGTGGGTGGGGACGTTGTAATGCAGCCAGCTCTTGGTACGACCCAAGATTTTGACGTGCTCGCGCTTCAGCCCAGTTTCTTCTTCCAGTTCACGGTACATTGCATCTTCGGGTGCTTCGCCGTGCTGAATGCCGCCTTGCGGGAATTGCCAGGAATGTTCGCGGATTCGCTTGCCCCAAAAGACCTCGTTCTTTGCGTTACAAAGCACGATGGCCACATTTGGGCGATAACCATCTCGGTCGATCATGGTTCAAGCCCTTCCATAACTTAGTTAGGGCGATTGTTTCACAAATTACTTTAATTGAATAGCGGTGACTATCGGCGAGCCGGATTCGGGACAGCGTGTAAAATGTTGGGAATTTATCTACTAACCCATTGAAAAGTAAAGAAAATGCGCGCTTCATCGTACTTTATTTCCACGCTGAAAGAGGCTCCCGCCGATGCGGATGTCGTCAGCCAAAAACTCATGCTTCGGTCGGGCATGATTAAGAAACTCGCCGCGGGAATCTACAATTACATGCCGATGGGACTGCGCGTTATTAAGAAAGTCGAACAAATTGTCCGAGAAGAAATGGAGCGCGCTGGTGCCATCGAGCTTCTCACGCCGTTTGTGCAGCCCGCTGAGTTGTGGATGGAATCTGGGCGGTGGGACAAGATGGGGCCGGAAATGTTGCGCATACAAGACCGCCATGAGCGCAATTTCATTCTCCAGCCGACGTCGGAGGAAGTGCTGGCCGATATCTTTCGTCAAGATATCCATAGCTATCGTCAGTTGCCGATCAATTTCTACCAAATTCAAACTAAGTTTCGGGACGAGCGGCGTCCACGTTTTGGGGTCATGCGCGGGCGGGAATTTACGATGAAAGATGCCTATTCGTTTGACCGAGACGCCGACGGTGCGCGCCAGAGTTACGACGCGATGTACAACGCCTATGTTCGTATCTTCAACCGCTTAGGTCTGACCTTCCGCCCCGTTGAGGCAGACACCGGCAGTATTGGTGGTGAGCGATCACACGAATTTCAAGTGATCGCCGAGACAGGCGAAGATGCGCTGGTCTATTGCCCAACTTCCGACTATGCGGCAAACATGGAAAAGGCCGAATGCGTTGCGCTCATCGCAACACGCGCATCGGCGTCACAAGCCCTGACAAAAACGCCTACACCTGGAACATCGAAGTGTGAGGACGTGGCGACACTGCTCAACATTTCGCTGTCTCAGACCGTGAAATCGATCGTGCTTGCAACGGAGAAATTAGACCAAGCAGGAGCCGTCCTCGGCAGCCAGATTTGGTTGCTTTTGATACGTGGCGACCATGATCTCAATGAGGTGAAGGCCAACAAAGTTGCAGGCCTCAAAAATGGTTTTCGCTTTGCCAGCGAAGCCGAAATCGAAGCTGCGTTCGGCTGCAAGCCTGGTTACCTTGGCCCCTTGGGGGTCAAGGACGTGAACATTGTTGCGGATCGAACCGTTGCCAATATGAGCGATTTTGTGACGGGTGCCAACGCGCTTGACTTTCACTTTTCTGGCGTCAATTGGGGGCGCGATCTTCCTGAACCCGATGTGGTGGCTGACATCCGCAATGCCGTTGCGGGCGACCCCTCACCTGATGGAAAAGGCGTATTGGAAATACAGCGGGGTATCGAGGTCGGTCACGTTTTCTCGGGTCTGCCGTACCCCCAAGCAATGGGCATTACGTTCCTCGGCGAAAACGGAAAGCCGCAGACGCCACTGATGGGGTCATACGGTATTGGTATCACGCGGGTCGTCGCTGCGGCAATTGAGCAAAATCACGATGAACGGGGCATTATTTGGCCAGATGCGATGGCGCCCTTTACGGTGGTTATCGCGCCCATCGGCTACGGCAAGTCAGAAGCGGTTCGACGAGCCGCGACAGATTTGTATGAGTCTCTAAAGCAGTCCAATATCGACGTACTACTCGATGACCGCGATGAACGCCCCGGTGCCATGCTTGCCGATTTGGAGTTGATCGGCATTCCGCACCGTATTGTCATTGGCGACCGGCGCCTTAAAGAAGGAGAAGGCCACGTCGAATACCAGTATCGTCGCGATGCCACGCCCACGGTGATCAAGCTCGCTGACGCGGTGGCGTTTGTGAGGTCCGCCGTCGATCAGTCGCAGCATACTGCCCTCGCCTGAACATTCATGGGGGCGCGTTCGAAAGCGAGTGAGTGGGCGTGCCGCCCGCATCCACAGCAAAAGAGGAACGCTCCAAATTGGTTTGCCAAGCGCTCAGAGGCAACGTCCTGCGAAGCATCGGGCAACGCATAAAATGTTCAAGTTACGGCTTTTCGCCGTTAATGACACGGTCGAGGAGGTCTTTGGTCACAACGCCCGTCTTGCTATACGCAACTTTTCCATCAGGACCGTACACGATAGTGGTCGGCATCCCTTTGATCTTGCCGAACACTTTTTCTGTTTTATCGTCGCCCAACACGAGCGGGTAATTGTGCCCAATCTTCTTGGCCGCACGCTTTAACTTGAGTTCGTCTGCCTCTTTTTTTCCAGTCTCATCCCAGTCGAGCGCAATGCCGAGTACGCGTACTTTCTTGCCTTGTTCCTTAGTCAATTTGGCAAATTCGGCGATCTCAGGGATTTCTTTGACACAAGGTGCGCACCAAGTCGCCCAGAAATTAACCACCACCCAAGTACCTTTAAGGTCCTTCAATTTGTGGGTAACACCCTCTGTGTCCTTCAAATCGAACGCACTTGCGGGCATGACAAACACAGTGGCAAAAAAAAGCGCCACAACGTGTTTTCTGAGCGTTACAGTCAACATTCGCTACTCCCATCCCCATCCAGTCAAAACACCAATAATAGCCTCTGTTAAACTCATTCTTAGCACCCATCGTTTTCTTCTCGACATATCGCGAGCGGCAATCGCTCGACATTACAACAGTTGCGGCAAGAGTCGCTGCACGCAAGATCGTCACGCGGCAAATTCATTGAGGGTTTAATGGCGCTAAGCTTATCCGTTCCGGTTCAAAACCAATCGCTTTCGAAAGATATCGAGACGAGCCCCAAAAAAGCCCGCGCTTGGGTAGAGGCACTGCCACTCACAAGGACGATTGAATCAGGCCGTGCCGTGGCGGCGGCTCTCACCGCACTAAACCGCGCAAAGCTCCCCGCAGATGATCGTGTTGCGCTCGCCGAAATCTACCGCCCCATCATCTACGTAATCCTCGATGAGCTCGATGCTGTATATGCGTCGGCGACACTCCCACTCCCCGCAAAGGCCTTGGAGGCTTTTGATCTCGCGCATCATTTGTCGATCGAGTCAGCGTACCCGTATAAAGCACTGATCCTCGAAAAATCGACGAAGCTCCTCGGCTTCGGTAACAAGAGGTCACTGCCACTGCCCATCTTCCGCGTCCTGAGCCTTGCGCTTTCGGTGATGGTGCAACGCTATAAAACCTATTACCCTATCCCTGCGGGTCTCTGGCAAGAGGTGAATAACCTTTATCTCTACGCCGACGAGCAAGGACTTACCCATGAAACACCAGATGACACGTCGAAGTCGTCAATCGCTGACCTGTACTTCGAAATGCTCATGCTGTCCTTGGCTGACCCATATCGATTGATGAATCGCGAGGTTGATCGCGTACTTGAAATTCTTCGGCAAAACAGAGGCCATGTCGAGCTCAAGCTGCCCGCAGAAAGCATCAACCCCCAGCGGGCCTTTATCGTCGCACTCGACGTCGATGCTGCACCGTGGCCACTCGCGCAAGGTAACAAAGTCGCGGAGGGAGCAATCATTCGATTGATCGAACCGACGACGCTTGTTGAGCGCCTGGAGCAAAAACTCAAAGCGAATCTTGTTGCCGGAAGCCCCAACGCTGCGAAGAGCCACGCAACACACGACATCAATGACCTAGTGGGTCGTTTATGCCAACTGTGGGGAGATCCTCCCAAACGACAGTTCCGGCGCACCCGGGGCGACGCCGGCGTCGCGCTATGCTCGGGGGTTAAAGCGATCGCCCATTTCTCCGAGCTTGCGACCAACGAAACCCGCGAGGCAGCGCTTGAGGCCAAGGGCGACGGCAGCACACTTCCCGTCCTCAACATTCCGCAAGATCCTCCAAAATCACAGTTTTTTGGCGTCGAGGAATGGCAGGTGCTGAATCAAAGCGCAAATGGACTTCGACTCCATCGCGCAAGCGGTGGCGTTGTTGGCATCACCGTCGGTGAAGCGGTGGGCGTGCGGTTTGTTGGTGGCCGAAGTTGGAATATCGGCGTCGTACGCTGGCTGACGCTGCTCGAAGGCAGCGCACTTGAATTTGGCATGGAATTGATCTCACCCGCAGGATATAGCGTCACACTCGAAACGACATTTGGCAGTGTACCCCGATCCATCCCGGCAGTATTATTGGCCGCCACGCATCCTGGGATGCCGCCGGATACTGTTCTCACCGTCACCGACACGTTCTCAGATTTGCGCGAGTTTAAGCTCGATGACCATGGCGAGGTACTGACTGTGCGTGCGATGACGTTAATCGAGCGCACATCGAAGTTCGATCTTTTCCAGTTTCAACAGTCCTAGCCTGAATATTTCATGGGTCGCCCGCAGCGTCAATGCACGTCGCCCGCGGCGTCAAAGCACGTTTTACTCAACCACTCTGCGCCTCACTCCAATGTCAGACATTCTTGTTTTGTACTACTCCCACACAGGCTCAGTGAAGGAGCTTGCAACCCACATCGCGCGTGGTATTGAGAGCGTGCCCACGATGTCGGCTCGACTGAGAACAGTACCCAAGGTCTCGGCGATTGTTGATCGCCCCGCCGCCGCAGTTCCTGAGAGTGGCGCACCGTATGTGACGGCGGATGACCTGCGTGAATGTGTTGGATTGGCGCTCGGCTCGCCCACACGCTTCGGCAATATGGCCGCTCCCATGAAGTACTTTTTAGATGGTACCGGCGGCGAATGGATGAGCGGTACCCTTGCGGGAAAACCCGCGTCAGTCTTTACCTCAACATCAGCAATGCATGGCGGAAACGAAGCAACGCTGCTCAGTATGATGCTTCCGCTGTTACACCACGGTATGCTGATTGTCGGCCTACCCTTTTCCGAGCCGGGGCTGTCCCAAACCGTGCAGGGTGGAACGCCGTATGGCGCAAGCCATGTTGCGGGCGCAGACGGCAGTCAGCCGGTCTCGGCGACCGAAAAATCGCTCGCGGTAGCCGCCGGCAAGCGCCTTGCCACTATTGCTGCAAAGTTAGCGACGTGAATCCCGAGCGTGCGCTTGTCGCGCACCGTGTTGCATTTGGCTGCCTCGTGGCGCTGTTGGCTGTCTGCGTGCTGTGGGAATGGCAGATCACGCCGATTCGACCAAATGGGTCATGGCTCATCCTCAAGGCGGTTCCGCTGCTGTTTCCAATTTTTAGCATCGCCACCAACGCGGCGCGGCGACGCTATACCTATCAGTGGTCCACCCTGTTCATCTGGTTCTACTTTACAGAGGGCGTTGTCCGGGCTTGGTCAGACCTTGAACCTGTTTCGAGGGCACTCGCGGCAACTGAGGTCTTGTTGTGTGTGGGGTTCTTTTGTGCAGCCGTCGTTTTCGTGCGCGCCACGCCGCGAGGTCGCTAACCTGAATCCTTCATGGTTCACCCACTCACCTGAGAGCGAACGTGCGGCCCGCATCCACCGCAAAAGAGAAACGAGCCAAATTGGCTTGCCAATCGCCGAGCGGCAACGTCCTTCGACGTCGCGGGGGACCCATGAAACATTCAGGCTAGGGTTGCGCAGAAATCACTTCGGGCTCGTCGTCTTTCTTCACCGGCTTGACAAAATCTTCGCGTGACACGCCCAGATAGTTGGCTATTGGACAGGCCACCAACACCGAGGAGTAGATACCAAAACAGATACCAATGGTCAGGGCGAGCGCAAAGTAGTGCAACGTCGGCCCACCCAATATGAGCATCGCCAGCACCATCATCTGTGTTGTGCCGTGGGTAATGATGGTCCGGGAAATCGTACCGGTAATCGCCGCATCAAAAATTTCCGGGGTCGTTGCCTTGCGCATCTTACGAAAATTCTCTCGTGCGCGGTCGAACACGACAACAGACTCATTGACCGAGTAACCAAGAATGGCCAACACTGCCGCGAGAACTGGAAGGGAAAACTCCCACTGGAAAAAAGCGAAGAAGCCTAAGATGATGATCACGTCATGCAAGTTCGCGATGATTGTTGCCACCGCAAATCGCCACTCAAAACGCAGTGCTAAATAGGCCACAATGCCGATACAAACTGCGAGCAACGCCAGCGCACCATCGTATGCCAACTCTTTGCCGACGGCGGAGCCAACAAACTCGATCCGTTTTAGCTCCGCCGATTTGTCGGCGGCCTGCAAAGCGGTCATCACCTTTCCTTTCAGCGCCTCCATCGCCGCGTTTTGGTTTTGATCGGTCGCCACCGGACGTGGCAGGCGGATCAAGATATCTTGCGCAGAACCAAACTTGATTACCTCGGCTCCTGCAACGCCCGCCGTGCTGAGCGTCGTGCGGATCTTATCCGGCTGCACCGCTTGTGCGTATTTGACTTCCATTACCGCACCGCCGGTGAATTCGATGGAAAGGTGGAGGCCATTCTTCCAAAGAAAGAAAACTGCCAACAAAAATGTGATGAACGAAATCGCGTTAAACCATAACGCGTGTTTCATGAACGGGATTGATTTTTTAAACTTGAAAAATTCCATGGCTGCGGCCTTTTCTAAATACGATGTCAGGCGATGATGCGCGGCGATTCAGACCTGCGCGGATCGACTACGCTTTAACTGACTTCACCCACTTTACGTCGCCAATTGAAAGCGTCATCGCTTTCTTTTTGCCGCCGTAGATCAAATTTACGATGCCTCTTGACACCATCACCGCTGAGAAAATTGATGTCAAGATGCCAAGACAGTGAACCACCGCAAAACCTCGTACCGGTCCTGAACCCCAGATGAGCAATGCCATTCCTGCGATCAAGGTTGTGATGTTCGAGTCAATGATGGTATCGAGTGCGCGGTCATAACCGACTTGAATCGCCATCTGAGGCGACATGCCGTTACGCAACTCTTCTCGAATACGCTCATTAATCAGCACGTTTGCGTCAATCGCCATACCAAGCGTTAGCGCAATGGCCGCGATGCCCGGCAGGGTGAGGGTGGCTTGGAGCATCGAAAGTAACGCAATTAAGAACAGCAAGTTTGCGGCTAACGAGACAACAGACACCACACCGAACAGCGCGTAGTAAACCACCATAAACACCGTAATGAGCGCGAATCCAAATAGCAGAGAGTTCTTGCCCTTTTCGATATTCTCGGCGCCGAGGCTAGGCCCGATGGTGCGTTCTTCGATGATCTCCATCGGTGCAGCCAACGCACCCGCCCGCATGAGCAGTGCGAGATTCTTCGCTTCAAGCGAGCTCGTGATGCCGGTGATCTGGAAACTCGCCCCAAGCTCGCTCTGAATGGTCGGCCAGCTTAGCACCTCAGGCTTGCCCTTCTCGATCAGCACGACTGCCATATTCTTGCCAACGTTCTCGCGTGTGGCGAGAGTCATGGCGCGTCCGCCCACGCCATCGAGCCTAATGGAGACGTTAGGTTTGTTGCCGCCTTGGGTATCAAAGCCCGGCTGCGCGTCAGTCACTTTGTCGCCGGACACAATCACAGCCTTACGCACAATCACAACCTGACCACGCTCGTCGATCATCTTCTCGGTGTTGAATGGTGCTGGTTCATTCCGGTACTGTTCAAAAGATCGTCCACCCGACGCATACTCTTCGGCGACCATACGAAACTCAAGCGTCGCCGTGCGCCCAATCACATCTTTCGCCCGCGTTGGGTCAGTGACACCTGCGAGTTGAATCAGAATTCGATCCGAGCCCTGCTGCTGGACGATTGGTTCTGACACGCCAAGCTCATTGACGCGCTTTCGCAGTGCAGTGATGTTCTGTTGTAGCGCGGCCTCTTGAAGTTTGAACGCGGTCTCCGGTTTCATCGTGAGCGTCACCACGATTTCATCGCCTCGATTCGCGTCGCGAATCAACAGGTCGTTGTATTGGGCGTTTAGCTCTTTCAAGCCCTTATCTGCCTCCGTGCGCTCCTTGAAGCGCACGATCACATTGTTACCATCACGCGAAATTCCGCTATAGAAAATTTTCTTGTCGCGGAGCAGTGCGCGAGCTTCGGCTTGGTAGCGATCAACCGCTTTATCGATGGCGGTCTTCATGTCAACTTGCATCAGAAAATGCACACCGCCACGAAGATCGAGTCCGAGATACATCGGCAGTGCGTTTATCTTTGACAACCACGCGGGGGAGTTCGACAGGTTGAACAACGCTGCGACGTACCCTTCACCGAGTGCCGACTGAATGGCATCACGCCCCTTGAACTGGGTGTCCGTATCCTTGAACTTGACCCGCAGCGTTTCCCCCTGCAATTCCACACCCTCGTTTGCCAAGTTTGCTGTCTTGAGGGTGTCGGCCACCTTAGTTTGAAGACCGGCGTCAACCTTGTTAGTCCTCAACCCCGATACTTGCACCGCAGGGCTTTCGCCGAACAGGTTCGGTACGGTGTAGAGAAACGAAACAACGAGCGCGATCGTGATCAACGCATACTTCCAAGCAGGGTACTTATTCATTTAGGCCTCAGACTGTCTAAACCCGGTGCGGTCGCAGCACCATTGCATACTCGACCAACAGGTGATCGGTGGGACTACTTGGTGATGTCGTTAAACGTGCCTTTTGGCAGCAAGGTCGTGACAGCTTGCTTTTGGACGTGGAGTACCTTGCCCTCACCGACTTCGAGGCCGACATACCCGTCACCCACCTTGGTGATACGACCGATGATGCCAACGGCGATGACTTCATCGCCTTTTTGCAATCCCTCGACCATCGACTTGTGCTCTTTAGCCTTCTTCATTTGTGGCCGAATCATGAGGAAGTAAAGCAAGATGAACATCAGGAAAATTGGCAACAAGCCAATCAGCGTATCGCCGCCTGACGCTTGAGCGGTTTGCGCGTGTGCAAGACTAATCATAAAACCTCTCTAATTGATTGCCGTAAGCACCACACGGATTCGTCGTGTGAGCGGGGGCTGGTCTCAGTTGCGGTATCCACCATTCCGAGAAATGGCGGATACCGCACTAACTTGGGATAGGTGGTTGAAAATCAACCTGAAATTATAGCGGAAGTCCTCCCCCCATCCTCCTGCTATTTGCCCATCGACTCTCATTCAGAGTGCTGCCCCCTGCAAAACCGATCGCTGTCCCGACACCCGCAAATAGCCGGTCGTCCGAAGTCAATCACTGCCCAAATTCAGTCAGTCCCTCTGGCGCGATCCTCATAGAATTTTGCGCGGAACGCCTCGAACATATCGGCATCGATTGCCCCACGAATGTCCCGCATGAGCTGGTGGTAGTAGAAGAGGTTGTGGATGGTGTTAAACCGGGCGCCTAAAATTTCATTGGTTCGCTGAAGATGATGCAAATACGCACGGGTGGCAGTCTGACAGGTATAGCAGCGACAAGTCTCGTCGAGGGGGCGAACATCATCACGATACTTTGCGTTACGTATTTTGATATCACCATAGCGCGTGAACAGCCAACCATTCCTTGCATTTCGCGTCGGCATAACGCAGTCGAACATATCCATTCCGCGCGAGACGGCCTCAACCAAGTCTTCAGGTGTGCCAATGCCCATCACATAGCGCGGCTTGGTCGTCGGCAGCTTCGGTGCCGTATGACTCAATATGCGGAGCATGTCTTCCTTCGGCTCGCCCACGGAGAGACCGCCAATCGCGTAGCCGTGAAAGTTCATTTCCGCCAGCGCCTCGCGGGATTCATCCCGCAAATCCTCGTACATGCCGCCCTGTACGATCCCAAACAGGGCATTCGGATTCTCAAGCCGGTCGAATTCCGAGCGGCAGCGCTGCGCCCAGCGCAGTGATAAACGCATCGATTGCGCGGCATCGGCGTGGGTTGCGGGATATGCGGTGCACTCATCAAAAATCATGACAATATCGGCGTTCAGCGTGCGCTGGATACGCATCGACTCCTCCGGCGATAAGAAGCACTTGTCGCCGTTGACTGGCGATTGAAACGCGACGCCTTCTTCCGTAATTTTCCGAAGGTCTCCCAGACTCCACACTTGGAAGCCGCCGGAATCGGTCAAAATCGGCTTTTCCCACGCCATGAAGCGGTGCAACCCCCCATGCTTGGCGATGACGTCTAAGCCGGGCCGCAGCCACAGATGGAAGGTGTTGCCAAGGACGATCTGGGCACCAATTTCGTCAAGCTCTTGCGGGCTCATCGCCTTCACGGTGCCATAGGTTCCCACCGGCATGAACACCGGCGTTTCAATCACGCCGTGTGCGAGTGTGAGGCGTCCCCGCCGTGCTAGACCATGGCGATTTTGACTGGTGGTCAACAATTCAAAGTTCAAAGCGCACGACTCCACAAGAGAAAAATTTTGTGCCAAGGTAGCTGCATTTTCCCCAGCGCGGCTGGCTGAAACGAAAGAAAGCGACTCTCGGGCAAACATCGCTTGAACGCCACGCCAGCCAGCGGGCAGCCTATAAAATGTTCAGGATAACGCGATTGCAGACGCGCCGACTCAACCAAAAATAAAAAAGCCAGTGAGCATCGCCCACCGGCTTTTTCTTCGCCGCCCTCAACCCTTCAACCGCCCAACCCTTCGACTCCTCGCGGCGCTACTTCTTCGGCGCGTCTGCGGGGGCGGCGGCAGGTGCAGGTGCAGGTGCCGCAGTTGGCACAACCGGAGCCGCAGTTGGCACAACCGGCGTCGCTTTTTGCTCCATCTTGACCGGTGCGAGTGGTGCGCTGGTCGCCACGACTGCAGTACCAAACAACGGCACAATCATCAGCGCCACGATGTTGATAATTTTGATCAACGGATTCACCGCAGGGCCTGCAGTATCTTTGTATGGGTCGCCCACGGTATCGCCGGTTACCGCCGCCTTGTGCGCATCGGACCCTTTGCCGCCGTGGTTGCCTTCTTCGATGTACTTCTTGGCGTTATCCCAAGCACCGCCGCCGGTACACATCGAAATCGCCACAAACAAGCCGGTCACGATGGTGCCCATCAACATGCCACCGAGCGCTTGGATGCCCGCTTCTTTGCCCATCAACCCACCAACGATCAACACGACGAGAATCGGCGCGACCACCGGCAGCAGCGACGGGATGATCATTTCTTTGATGGCACCCTTGGTCAGCAAATCGACCGCACGGGAGTAATCGGGCTTGCCCGAGCCATCCATGATGCCTTTGATTTCGCGGAACTGACGGCGAACTTCTTCCACCACCAACCCAGCACAGCGACCAACCGCTTCCATCGCCATCGCACCAAACAAGTAAGGGATCATGCCACCGGCAAACAAGCCAATGATGACAGCAGGGTTCGACAAGTCGAATGTGAGGTTGTACCCCGCTTCAGTCAATTTGTAGGTGTAGTCGGCAAACAGAACCAAGGCAGCCAAGCCAGCAGAGCCAATCGCATACCCTTTGGTCACCGCCTTGGTTGTGTTACCAACCGCGTCCAGCGGGTCGGTGACGGCACGAACTTCCTTCGGCATTTCGGACATTTCTGCAATACCACCGGCGTTATCGGTAATCGGGCCGTATGCGTCAAGCGCGACGACAATACCGGCCATCGACAACATCGCGGTCGCCGCAATAGCGATACCGTAGATGCCACAAAGCGCGTACGCCGCGTAAATCGAGAAACACACCGCCAATACTGGCCAAGCGGTAGAGCGCATCGAAACACCGATACCAGCGATGATGTTTGTTGCATGACCTTTGGTCGATGCTTCCGCAACATACTTGACCGGACCGTATTGGGTACCCGTGTAGTACTCAGTAACCCACACTAAGAATGCGGTCAACACCAGGCCCACCACACAGCAAAGCCAGAGATTCATGACCGTGTATTTTGCATAACCCGCTCCGGCGCCAGCCACACTGCCCATGACCCACTCAGTCAAGGGATAGAACGCGACGAGCGCAATCGCACCGGCCACTGCCAAACCACGATACAGCGCGTTCATGACGTTACCGCCGTCGTTGGTCTTCACAAACGCGCAACCGATGATCGAGGCGATGATCGCAAAGCCGCCCAACACCAGCGGATACAACACAACATTGCCAACAACCATTGGCGAAGAAATCATCAACGCGCCCAACACCATCGTCGCGATGATGGTTACCGCGTAGGTTTCGAACAAGTCGGCTGCCATACCGGCACAGTCGCCGACGTTGTCACCGACGTTATCGGCAATCACTGCCGGGTTGCGGGGGTCATCCTCAGGAATATTGGCTTCAACTTTACCAACCAGGTCAGCACCAACGTCAGCACCTTTGGTGAAAATACCGCCGCCCAGACGCGCAAAGATGGAAATGAGCGAGGAGCCAAATGCGAGGCCGATCAGTGGCTTCACGATGTCACTCATCCTGTCGCCAGTGCCCGCACCGCCAACCAGCATGTAGTAGAAGCCAGCAACAGACAACAGCCCCAACCCTACAACCAACATACCGGTAATCGCACCGCCCTTAAAGGCGACGTTGAGCGCGGGGTTGATACCGTTACGCGCCGCTTCGGCCGTACGCACGTTGGCACGCACCGAGACGTTCATGCCGATGAAACCGGCGAGGCCGGACGCAACCGCGCCGAGCACAAAGCCCAGCGCCGTCTTCCAACCCAGCAAGACCAGAATCGCAATCGCCAACACGACACCCACCATCGAAATCGTCATGTACTGACGATTCAGATAGGCCTTCGCGCCAGCTTGAATGGCGGCTGCGATTTCACGCATCCGCTCATTGCCATCTGATTGCGACAGAATCCATTTTGTTTGGATCGCACCGTAGGCGAGCGCAATCAGAGCGCAAACCAAGGTGAAGAAAAACATTGTGCCCGACGATGCCATGTTGTTATCTCCCGAAACGTAATCTTGGTAATTCGAATGGCCACTAGATCGGCGGCCAAGGTTGAAAGCGACAAGCGAGCGATTTTAGCAGAGACGCCCTAGGCGGGGCAGGTCCGTGTGAATTGACGCAGACCAGAAGCCGCGCCCTTAAAAGGCCGGGACTCCACTATTGATTGCGCTGATCGCGGCAGGACGTTATGCCGCCGTCGCTAACGCCTGCTGCCACGAATACGCGGGAGCGAAGCCGAGGACTTCGCGGGCGCGATCGATGGCGTAAACCCGGTCAATGGATTGCGGCAGCGGCCATCCTCGTTTTGCAAAAGCGGCGACAAACGCCGGACAACGCTGCTGAAGCACGGCCGGCGCATCTGCAAACAATGCCTGACAGTCCCCTTGCAGAAACGGCGTCGCGGCGGAGATGTTGAGCGCCTCAAACTGGAGAAGTTGCGCTTCAAGCGCGCTGGTGAAAGCCTGCGCGACATCGCGGGCATCGACGCCGCGATAGAGCCGGTAGAGTGCCATCGATGGAAGCGGCTCGGGAAACGAGCGAGAAAACCGCAGCGAGGCCGTCACAAAGTCTGCTGCAAAGGCCTCGCGGCAGAGCTGCTCAGCGGCGAGCTTGGTTTCGTCGTAGATGTCCTCGGCAGCGGCCACCAGCGCCTCGGTAACCCATATCGCCGCATTGCCGGTCGGACGCATGGCACGACCATACACCGAGGTACTGCTTGCCAATAGGAATCGTCGCACCCCGCACCGCCGTGCCGCGTCAAGCAGGCGGGACGTTGCGTCCACATTGGTTTGAATGAATTTGTTTCTCGAATGTGTTTGCCGGTGGGGGGCATGCAACGCCGCGAAGTGTACGACCGCATCGATCCCCTCGAGCAAGGGGCGCCAAGCCACCTCGTTTAGATCGTTGATATCTCTCACATGGCGCGTGAAGCGACCAGATGCCGCATCCACGCCCACCAGCTCATGTCGGCGGCCAAGATGTTCCGCGACGATTGATCCGACCTTCGGGCCGGATGCACCAGTCATCAAAATCCTCATTAGCACACCGAATCAATGGGAACTTCTAAAGGAACTTCTAAAGGAACTTCTAGAGGAACTTCTAAAAATCTCAAAATTGCCGTCATTCCGGCGAACAACCACAAGGGGTGCGCCGGGCGGGAGCGCAATTTTGTTCAGCGCGGGTGATTTCGATATTAGGCTCCCGCCTTCGCGGGAGCGGGGGAAGTCACCATATCTACTTGCCGAATCAAAAGAACTTCCGAAATGGGACCTTCTAATGACCTAATGACCTAATGACCTAATGACCTAATGACCTAATGACCTAATGACCTAATGACCTAATGACCTAATGACCTAATGACCTAATGACCTAATGACCTAATGACCTAATGACCTAATGACCTAATGACCTAATGACCTAATGACCTAATGACCTAATGACCTAATGACCTAATGACCTAATGACCGACCACGCGGGCGAATTTGTCAGCTCCCGCGTGTGTCAAATTCGTCGCCGTACACGAGGTATGTGTCCCGCGCTTTCCAACCCCGTCACTGCCAACCCGTCACCGCCAACGCCCCCCGCTCGTGACGGTTTTTAGAAGTTCCCAAAATTACAAACTCCTTTATCGACGGGCGATTTCAACCAAAACCGCTTGTAAATCCGCGCCAATAAACGACTTTTAGATGTAATGCACTTCTACGATTTCATATTCGATAGCCCCGCCAGGGGCCCGAACTTCAACGGTATCGCCGGCAGATTTGCCAATCATCGCCCGTGCGATCGGCGATGAGAAAGACACCTTACGCTGCTTGATGTCTGCTTCATCCTCGCCGACAATCTGGTAGCTGACTTTTTCGCCAGTTTCCACCGCCTCGAGATCTACCGTCACCCCAAACACCACGCGCCCGTCGTCTTCCAAGTTTTTGGGGTCAATGACTTGGGCGCTGGATAGTTTTGACTCTAGCTCAAGAATTCGCCCTTCGACGAACCCCTGGCGCTCCTTGGCCGCATCGTACTCGGCGTTCTCCGACAAATCGCCCTGTGCGCGTGCTTCCGAAATCGCGATGACCACGTTAGGACGTTCAATGGTTTTTAAGCGATGAAGTTCAACTCGTAATGCTTCTGCGCCGGCGACGGTGAGGGGGACCTTGGCGAGACTACTCATGGCAGATTCCTGAAAAAATATGGTTGATGCGTCATGGCACATCTGAACGCGGTGCTTGGCTGATACGCCATATCGACTAGGCGGCAATCTGCTGATGAAGCGCTTGTAGCGAGTAAACGGAAAGTTCTGATAAGTGTTGCATCCCGACACAAGCGGCCTTCGCCCCAGAGACGGTAGTGTAGTAGGTGATGCGGCCTTGCAGGGCGGCATTGCGAATCGACCACGAATCGCGCACTGATCGCTTATCTTCCTCGACGGTGTTGACGATCAGCGTGATATCGCGATTCTTGACCATATCAACAATATGCGGCCGCCCCTCCAGCACCTTGTTGACCGGCTCGGCGGGAATGCCGACCTTTGCCAAGTGTGCCGCCGTACCCTTGGTCGCCACCAGCGCGAAGCCGAGATCGATCAATACCCGCGCGATCTCCTCAATCTTCGGTTTATCGGCATTGCGAACAGAGATGAACGCTTTACCCGCGTTCGGACCGGTCACGGGAAGTTTGACGCCTGCGGCCAGTTGCGATTTCACAAACGCTTCCGCGAAGGTCATGCCAACCCCCATGACCTCGCCGGTCGACTTCATCTCAGGTCCGAGAATCACATCAACGCCGGGAAACTTGATGAATGGGAACACGGCTTCCTTCACCGAAAAATACGGTGGGGTGATTTCTTTGGTGAATCCCTGTGCTTTTAACGACCTACCTGCCATTGCGCGCGCGGCGATCTTGGCCAACGGCGCGGCAATCGCTTTGGACACATACGGCACGGTTCGTGATGCACGAGGATTGACCTCCAACACATACACAACGTCTTGGCCCTGCTCTTTTTTGATGGCGAACTGCACATTCATTAGTCCGACCACATTGAGCGCCTTCGCCATTGCAGCCGTCTGTTCGCGCAGGACATCTTGTAAAGAGGGCGGGAGTGAAAATGGCGGCAGAGAACAAGCCGAATCGCCAGAATGGACTCCCGCCTGTTCGATATGCTCCATGATGCCGCCGATCACCACATCGGTGCCATCAGACACAGCATCAACATCAACCTCGATAGCGTCGTTCAGAAAACGATCAAGCAACACCGGCGAATCGTTAGACACCTTAACCGCTTCGCGCATATAGCGTTCAAGATCCGACTCAACATGGATGATTTCCATCGCACGGCCACCGAGCACATATGACGGACGAACTACTAATGGGTATCCAATTTCGCGGGCCTTGAGAATCGCCTCTTCGTTGGTTCGTGCCGTGCGATTTGGCGGTTGTTTGAGCCCCAACTGCTGAATCATTTGCTGGAACCGTTCGCGGTCTTCGGCCACGTCAATCATGTCGGGCGTTGTACCAATAATCGGCACACCGTTCGCTTCGAGCGCACGCGCGAGTTTCAGCGGGGTCTGACCACCAAATTGCACAATCACGCCAAACGGTTTTTCGAGATCAACAATTTCCAGTACATCTTCAAGCGTCAGCGGTTCAAAGTAGAGCCGATCAGAGGTGTCGTAATCGGTTGAGACGGTTTCAGGATTGCAATTGACCATGATGGTCTCAAACCCATCTTCGCGCAGCGCCAGCGCGGCGTGGACGCAGCAGTAATCGAACTCAATTCCTTGGCCGATACGGTTGGGCCCACCGCCCAAAATCATGATCTTCTTCGCGTTGGTCGGCTTGGCCTCACACTCTTCGTCGTAGCTGGAATACATGTATGCGGTGGAGGTCGCAAACTCGGCTGCACAGGTATCCACCCGCTTGTAGACAGGCCGGATATCGTGGCTATGCCGCAGCGTGCGGATGTCGGCATCCGATACTTTCAACAGGTAGGCCAGACGACGATCTGAGAAACCTTTGCGCTTCAATATGCGCAAGTACGCTGGTGCGATGTCGGCCAATGTCTTTTTCTCAAGGTCCAACTCGAGCTTCACGAGCTCTTGGATTTGCACCAAGAACCACGGATCAATCTTGGTGTACCCGTGAATTTCTTCCAAACTCATGCCGATACCAAAGGCATCCGCGACATACCAAAGTCGTTCGCCGCGAGGGTAGGCAAGTTCGTCACCAATTTTCTCGGGGTCCACCGTCTTCAGGTTAAAACCATCAACACCCACCTCAAGACCGCGCAACGCCTTCTGCAAACTCTCTTGGAAGTTACGACCAATCGCCATCACCTCCCCTACACTCTTCATCTGCGTGGTCAAACGATCGTCAGCCTGCGGAAACTTCTCGAACGCGAATCGCGGCACCTTAGTCACAACATAATCAATCGAGGGCTCAAAGGAGGCCGGTGTTGCGCCACCGGTGATGTCATTGCGCAACTCGTCCAAGGTGTAGCCCACCGCCAACTTGGCTGCAATCTTGGCAATCGGAAAGCCAGTCGCCTTAGAGGCCAAGGCGGATGAGCGCGATACCCGCGGATTCATTTCGATGACAAGCATGCGGCCGTCTTTGGGATTGACCGCGAACTGCACATTTGAACCACCGGTTTCAACACCAATCTCGCGCAAACAAGCAATCGATGCATTGCGCATGATTTGGTACTCTTTATCCGTCAGCGTTTGTGCTGGTGCGACCGTAATTGAATCGCCGGTGTGTACACCCATTGGGTCCAAATTCTCGATGGAGCAAATGATGATGCAGTTATCCGCTTTGTCGCGAACAACCTCCATCTCGAACTCTTTCCAGCCCAGTAGCGACTCTTCGATCAGCAGCTCATGAGTTGGAGAGGCTTCAAGGCCGCGCTCACAAATCTCAAGAAATTCATCTCGGTTGTAAGCAATACCCCCACCCGATCCGCCCATGGTGAAACTCGGCCGAATGATCGCGGGGAAACCAATCGCCGCCTGAACCTGCAACGCTTCTTCAAGCGAGTGTGCAATTGCCGAACGCGCCGAGTGCAGACCGATCTTGGTCATGGCTTTCTTGAACTTCTCACGATCCTCGGCCTTGTCGATCGCTTCTTTAGTCGCGCCGATCATCTCGACGTTGTATTTCTCAAGCACACCGTGTTTGGCAAGGTCAAGCGCACAGTTCAACGCGGTTTGGCCACCCATTGTTGGCAATAATGCGTCGGGACGTTCCTTCTCAATGATTTTTTCAACCATCTGCCAAGTGATTGGCTCGATGTAGGTCACATCGGCCATGTGGGGATCGGTCATGATCGTCGCCGGATTGGAATTGATCAAGATGACCTTATAACCTTCGTCGCGCAATGCCTTACACGCTTGTGCGCCGGAGTAATCAAACTCGCAGGCTTGGCCGATGACAATCGGGCCGGAGCCGATGATGAGGATGGATTTGATATCGGTGCGCTTACCCACGTTGCTTCTCCATCATCGCGACAAAACGATCAAATAAGTAACTGACTTCATGCGGGCCGGGGCTGGCTTCCGGATGCCCTTGAAAGCTGAACGCGGGCCGATCAGTGCGCTCGATGCCCTGACAGGTTCCGTCGAACAAGGATTTATGCGTGACACGAACATTGCTCGGCAAAGAACTCTCATCTACCGCAAAGCCATGGTTCTGACTGGTGATGAATACTTTTTTGGTGGCAAGATCCTGCACCGGATGGTTCGCACCGTGGTGCCCGAATTTCATCTTCGTCGTCTTGGCACCGGAAGCAAGACCAAGTAACTGGTGCCCAAGGCAAATGCCGAACACCGGCTTGCCAGCCTCAACGATGTACTTAATGGCGGTGATCGCGTAGTCACACGGCTCCGGGTCACCCGGTCCGTTGGACAAAAACACACCGTCCGGCTTCATGGCGAGCGCCTCGGCGGCGGAGGTCTTTGCGGGGACAACACTCACACGGCAACCGCGATCGGCGAGCATCCGCAGAATGTTGTGCTTCACGCCGTAGTCATACGCGACCACATGGAATATTGCGGCGTCCATTTTTTTGTAACCCGCACCTAATGCCCATGAGCTCATGTTCCAGTCGTAGGGGTGGTCGCATGTCACCACTTTAGCCAAATCCAGACCAACCATTTTTGGTGCGGCGACCGCCATTGCATGAGCACGTTTCACCGCCGCGTCGTCTAGGGCACCAACAAGAATGCAGCCGTTTTGTGCGCCCTGCTCACGCGTATGGCGGGTGAGCCGACGTGTATCAATATCAGCGATGGCCACGATGTTGTTACGCACGAGATAGTCGGCGAGCGTTTCTTCGCTGCGAAAGTTTGATGTCAACAGCGGCAGATCGCGGATGATGAGCCCGGCAGCAAAAGCTTTGTTTGACTCCGCGTCTTCGCGGTTGGTGCCGACGTTGCCAATATGCGGATAAGTCAAGGTAACGATCTGCCCCATGTATGAGGGGTCGGTCAGAATTTCTTGGTAGCCCGTCATCGCGGTGTTGAACACCACTTCTCCGACAGCCGCTCCACCATTGGCGTCGAGCGAGCCAACGGCGGTTCCCTTAAAAATCGTACCGTCAGCAAGAACCAGTACAGCAGGCGGGGACGATTTCGAACTCACGGCAGACTCCAGAAGACCTTGACGATTGCATCTCGCGACCGCCGATTGCATCCGGCATCTACAGGCACACAAATCTAACAGGCATAAAAAACGGGAAAGGCCGTAGGGAGATTTGTCCGCTCCCGATGCACTTTCCCGCGTTTTTGCTCCGCAAATATTTAGCGACGCGATTAAAGCGATAGTTTACCCGAAACCGGCATTAACGGCAATCTGGCGCGATACACGCCGACATGGTTATGCACGATGAAGCCCCAGAACATCGTTCATATCGAATAAACCGTGGCGCTTGTCCGAGAGAAATTTTGCGGCACGGATCGCGCCATGCGCGTAGGTCTCGCGAGAGGATGCGCGATGCGTAATCTCGATTCGCTCCCCATTGAGTACAAAAAAGACCGTATGGTCGCCAATGATGTCGCCCGCGCGCAGTGTCGAAAACCCAATCGTTCCCGGCTCCCGTTCAGCCGTCACGGCGTGCCGCTCATACACCGCCACCTGCGCGATGTCCTGACCTCTTGCCTCAGCCGCCACACGCCCTAGCATCAACGCCGTTCCCGACGGCGCATCAACCTTGAGTTTGTGGTGCGCCTCAAATACTTCGATGTCTGCATCCAGACCGAGCGACTGCGCGGCCACACCAACCAAGGTGGCCGTCACGTTGACGCCCAAACTCATGTTTGGTGCCAAGACAATCGCAATTTGTTCAGAGAATTGTTTAATTTCCCGAAGTTCGCTCTCGCTGAATCCGGTGGTGCCAATCACGGCATTAACCTTCAGCGCGGCACACGCGGCAAGGTGCCGCCGTGTGCCTTCGGGGCGCGTGAAGTCAATCAGTACGTTTGCTTGGCCCAGCCCCACATGAAGGTCGCTCGTTACCATCAATCCGGCAATGGTCTGGCCGAGCAACGGTGACTGCGCGTGTTCGAGCGCCGCTGCCAACGCGACATCTCTATCGGCGCTGGCGGCATTCAGGAGCATACGCCCCATCCTGCCGCCCGCACCTGCGATGGCAAGTTTGAGCGCCACGTCGTTCTACTTGCGTGGTTCCGGCGGCGCACCGGGCGGCGTGGCGTCCGGTGTTTTGCGACGTTCCCCGCCACCCGTCAGGATTTCGACCGGAGAAGCTTCACCTTCAATCTTCACGACTTTTTCGCGGTCAAAAAAGATGATGACCTTAAACTGTTGTTTCACCCGACCGAACGGGTTGAGTTGCTTGTCCGTATTACGGTCTTCGGTATAGACGTAGTCCCAACGATTGGCATTAAACACGTCTTGTAATAGTGGTGTGCCGAGCAGATTACGCACGTCCAGCCGAGACATCCCCAGCTTGACCTTTGCAACTTGTTCCTGCGTCACCAAGTTTCCCTGTTGGATATCGAGACGATATACGCCAAAGTTTGAACACGCGGTGAGCGCGGTGAGCGCGGTGAGCGCAACAAGGACTAAGACTGAGCGCAGCGAGGGAGCAGCGGATTGAAGGGAGAAATTCATTCGTAGGTCAATATCAACGCACCAAGGCAAGGCCGTCATTATAGCCGAGGGCTGACACGACCCAAGCCTAGAATGCCCAACATACGCTTACGCAAACGCGCTATGATTATTGCATTCCATCCCTTACGGCTGCACAAGATGCCTGATTCAAAGGACTTACACAACATTGGCTTAAAGGCGACCCTGCCAAGGTTAAAGGTGCTTGAGTTGTTCCAGCGCTCGTCTGAGCGCCACATGAGTGCTGAAGACGTGTACAAATTTCTTCTCAAGGAAGACGCAGACATCGGGCTGGCTACGGTTTACCGCGTCTTGACACAGTTTGAACAAGCGGGATTGTTGCAGCGCCATCACTTCGAAGGTGGCCGTGCGGTCTTTGAGCTCAACGAAGGCAACCATCACGATCATCTCGTGTGCCTACAGTGCGGCAAAGTCGAGGAGTTCTACGATGAGGACATTGAAAAGCGACAGCACAAGATTGCTAAAGATCGTGGCTTTGCGCTGCATGACCACTCGATGAATTTGTACGCCGATTGCACCAAAGAAAATTGTCTGAACAAGTCACTTTGATGCCGATGCTCACACCCCTTTCAAGCCGCCACGAGGTATCCGCAGCCGGCCAATGGCTGTTGTTTATCGCGGTACTGTTGCTTGCTTCTTTCTCGGTGGCGACCTCCGCACGGGACAGCGCTGCCCGCGACAATAGTCTGGCGACATTTGAAAAAAACAAACTTCCTGAGCAAGCGCAAGACATCCTCAAGCGTATCCGCACGGGCGGCCCGTTTCAGCACCCGCGCAAGGATGGTTCAACGTTTGGCAACATCGAAAAGCGACTGCCAAAGCAGCCACGGGGCTATTACAAGGAGTACACCGTTCCCACGCCCGGCGCAAAAAACCGCGGTGCGCGACGCATTGTCTGCGGTGGCGATGTTCGGTCTTCGGCCACATCGACCTGCTATTACACTGACGATCACTACAATACGTTCAAACAGATATTGGAGTAGCGATGTCTTCGACCGACCTCAAGAATATTCTTTCGAGCGATTTACCTCGCGGCATCTATTGGCTTAACTCGCACGCCAGCGTGACTGATCTCAGCAAACTCGCACGGCTAAAGGGCATGGCGTTTTTTCATCTCGAAGGCCAAAAGATTGAAGGTAAGGAGCAGTTCCTCAATCACGCATCGATTGCCATGAAGTTCCCGTCCCACTTCGGCAAAAACTGGGATGCGTTCTACGATTGCATTACCGACATGGGCTGGGTGTCTGCAGATGGCTATTGCATTTACTTCGACCACACCGACGCATTCGCAGAACATCATGAGAGCGAGCTTGAAACGGTCATCGAGCTGTTTGAAGACGCAATTGATTTTTGGAAGCGCGAGGGGCAATCAATGCTTGTACTCTTTTCGGGCGCGCACAAACCAGAAGGCATGAAGTCGATCTAATCTGAATAGCTCACGCATCGCCCGCGGCATCGAAGCAGGTTGCCGATGAATAGCTATTCTTGCGTCGTAATTTCGATATCGCCGTAATACGCCGTCGCGTCTTTTTCAGTTGCATTGGTATCGGTCATTACACCAACGGTAATGATTTTTTCTGGCATTTCGCCAAATGCACGTTTGAAATCTGCGACCAAATTTCGCGAGTACGATACCCACTTACCGAGCCTGCCAGACCCACTTTCAACGACAATCAACTTAACACGCGATGAGTGTGGGCTGTCGAGAAACGTCCCAATAGGTAATTTGTTATCCCAAACATACATCAGCGTCGCATAGGGCATTTCTCGGCCACTGACCATCTTCACCATTCCCGCCATCGCACGATCTTCGACATCAAGTTTCGCCAAGTCGCCATCAAAACTTACGATCATGCGTACCGGTGAATCGTCGCTACCTTTCTTGCTCAAATCCGCCTCGGGAAGCAACTGGGGAACACTCCAATGCCATTTGAGATGCCGAGAGACGAGGGGATCGATTTCGATTTCCTGCAAGAGACCCGATGCCGCAGTCTGCGCCTGCGCCCTGAGCACGCGCCGCCCATCCATCTCAATGACGCGATAATCCGTGCGGCGGTTGAATCGCGAGAACACCCAGGGCTGCCACTCCAGCGGATGCGGTTCGCCGAGTTGTGACAGCGAAAACGCCGCTACGCGATCCGGCTTTGCGCCCAGGCGTGTCGTGCTCGCTGATGAACAGCCCGCAAGTAGCGCCGCCGCGCATAACAAGAAGGCGACAGATCGATGCCTGTTATCCCACATACTGATGGTAATCATTTGGATACTTTACGAATGTCGGGTGACGAAATGTTGACAAGCCATGAAATGTTCAGGCTAGGACTATTCAGACGATGCGATCAACGCAGCGTTACCACCCGCGGCAGCGGTGTTGACGGTAAATGTTCGTTCACTCGCAAACCGGAATAGGTAATGCGGTCCACCCGCCTTCGGGCCTGTCCCCGATAGCCCTTCGCCTCCGAACGGTTGCACCCCGACCACCGCTCCGATCTGGTTCCTATTGACATAGATATTGCCGACCTTAGCCCGGCGCCGAATTTCGGCTACCGTCTCTTCAATTCGCGAGTGAATTCCGAGCGTCAGTCCGTACCCGGACCGATTGATCTCCTCGACTAAGTCAAATAACTCGTCCGCCTCGAATTCAACAATATGCAAGATCGGGCCAAACACTTCGGTCTTTAACGTACTAAGCGAAGGGATGACAAAGGCACAAGGGGCGAAGTAGTGTCCCTTCGGCGTGTCGCTCGGCAACTGTACCTGCCCGACTTGGGCAAAGTTTCGCGCTAAATATTCGCGATGCGCAACCAGCATCTCAAATGCATCACGATCTATGACCGGGCCGACATCCGTCGTGAGTTTTGCAGGGTCGCCGACGCGCAACTCGTTCATCGCACCTTGTAGCAAAGACTCGATACGAGGCGCGATATCGCGCTGCACACACAACACACGCAGCGCAGAGCAACGCTGCCCGGCGCTGTTGAAACTAGACGCCATGACATCGTTCACCACCTGCTCTGGCAATGCCGATGAATCGACGATCATCGCGTTGAGCCCGCCTGTCTCGGCAATAAACGGGATGATCGCGCCCTCCCGTTTTGCCAACGCCTGATTGATTGCACGCGCCGTGCTCGTCCCTCCGGTGAACGCAATGCCGTCGACGCGCTGATCGCTTACCAGGGCGGCACCGATGATCTCCCCCTTCCCGGGCAAGAGCGCAATCGCCGCGGCTGGCATACCGGCCTCCAACAAAAGCTTCACCGCTTCAAATGCCACAATCGGCGTCTGCTCGGCGGGTTTGGCGATTACTGCATTGCCCGCTGCGAAGGCAGCGGTAATCTGGCCCAAGAATATCGCCAACGGGAAGTTCCACGGGCTGATACAAACAAACGTGCCACGACCATGCAGGCTAAGCTCGTTGGATTCTCCCGTCGGCCCCGTCAACGCCTCGGGCGCGGCAAAGTTGGTGCGGCACTGCCGGGCGTAGTAGCGGCAAAAATCGACTGCCTCGCGCACCTCGCCAAGTCCGTCTGGAAGCGTCTTGCCCGCCTCGCGGGTCATCAGCGCGATGTAGAAAGCCGTACGCGCTTCAAGCAGATCTGCCGCCCTTTCGAGAACGGCCGCACGCTCAGACGCAGGAAGACCAGGCCACTGCTTTGCCAAGTCGAGCGCCAAGCCGACAAGGCTGTTGTCTGCGGCTTCGGCAACACCGATTCGCACCCCATCAACGGGACTGATGACAGGCTCTGCCAAGCCGCGAACTGGCTTACCCGCAATGATGGGCTGGGCCAACCAATCCGTCTTGCATAACACCGGTGCCATGTCTTTATCGAGTTGGTCGAGGGAGGGTTGATCGGCAAAACTAAAGCCCAATGAATTCATTCTTGGCACCTTGGACACTTGCGATGTTGACAAATACAACCCCTGCGGCAAGGGCAGCTTGGGATTGTGTTTTGGTTCATTCGAATCACATACCGCGATGGGGTCGGCAACGACATCTTCGATTGCAACCGCAGGATCGGCGATGCGATTCACAAACGACGAATTTGCACCGTTCTCAAGCAGACGCCGTACAAGATAGGGGAGCAAATCTTCGTGTGTTCCGACTGGCGCATAGGCGCGGCAAACTGCGCCTGAGTTTCGGTGTACGGCGTCATACAACTCGACACCCATACCGTGCAGGCGTTGAAATTCGAATTCGCTTCCCTTGACCGCCTTGGTGCGCTCAAGAATTGTCGCAACCGTGTGGGCGTTGTGGGTGGCAAACTGGCAAAAAAATGCATCTGGAGCCGCGAGCATTTTCGCCGCACATGCAAGGTAGGAAACATCGGTATTCACTTTTCTGGTGAAGACTGGGTAACCGGACAGCCCCTGCATTTGCGCGCGCTTGATTTCGGTATCCCAATATGCGCCCTTCACTAGCCGCGTCATGATGCGGCGTTTCTTCTCCGCAGATAAATTGATGAGCCAGTCGATGACAAACGGTGCGCGCTTTTGATAGGCTTGCACCGCGAGTCCCAGACCTTCGTAGCGCTCGAACTGCGGAAGCACAAACACCGCCTGAAACAACGCCAGCGAAATTTCCAGCCGCTCGGTTTCTTCGGCGTCAAACGTGAGTCCGATGCCGCGCTCACTCGCCATCTCAGCGAGTGTCACCAGCTTCGGCAGCATTTCGTCAAACGCGCGAGACTGGTTGGCAAGGTCATAGCGCGGGTGGAGTGCAGAAAGTTTGACGGAGATTCCCGGCGCTTCAAATACCGACTGCCCCGGCTTTACATATGTGCCGATCACCTCAATAGCACGCTGATACGCATCGAAGTAGCGCTCCGCGTCAGCGGCAGTCATCGCCGCTTCGCCCAGCATGTCAAACGAATGCCGGTAGTGTGTCTGCTCATCAGCCACGCTACGCTTTAGCGCTTCATGGATGTCACGCCCCATGACAAATTGTTCCGCCATGAGACGCATCCCCTGCCGCAATGCGGCGCGCACAATCGGCTCACCCAGCGTGTTAGCCATACGCCCAAGCCAACCGCCAATATCCGCCACGTCCTTCGGGGAGACCGTGACCAACTTGCCAGTCAGCATCATTCCCCATGTGCCCGCATTCACGAGCAACGAATCGCTCGCGCCTAAGTGCTTTTGCCAATCACCTTGCGCAAATTTGTCGCGGATGAGCTTATCCGCCGTTGCCGCGTCGGGAATACGCAACAGCGCCTCAGCCACGCACATCAGTAGCACCCCCTCTTGCGAGCCGAGGTCATATTGAGTCAGGAATGACTGCATCCCTGCGTTGGATTGTTGCTCAGCACGAACCGACTTGACGAGCTGTGTTGCCGTCTCGGAAATTCGTGCGTTCATCGCCGCATCGACTCGCGCCAAGCGTAACAAACAAGACAACGCCTGACGTTCATCGAGAAGGAACGACGTTCTGAGCGCCGAAAAATTAGCAGCGTTCACCGTGCCGGTCTGGGGAGGGACAATCGATTCCGACAAATTGCGCATAGCAGCGAGAGGAGCAGCGTGGAGCTGCTTGGGGTGAAGAGCGAGGGAGCAAAAAGAGGGAGCGAGGTCAGATTATGTCATCTGCCTTCGACGCCGTGACTAGCCTGAATACGTCACGGGTCGGCCGTTCACCTACTGACCCGCTTTCGAACGCGCCCCCATGAAATGTTCAGGCGAGTGTGTGGCGTCGCGTACAAAGCAGGATGCACTCCAATTCGGCGACGAATCATGCATTTCATTTGCCGCGTCAATAGAATTTGCTGAAAATGAAGGTCGCCGATTGACGGGCGTTTCCAAGCATTTATGGCTGTAAATGCCCGCCGTTGCTGGTGTTTACTGCAACGGGAACTTCTAAAAACCTACTGCGCGGCAATTTCGGCATGGACTTTCACCATATCGAGCTCGAGCGATTTCTTAACGATATCTTGGAGCGCCGACTTCGGCAGCATTCCCGCTTCCGCGAACAACACGACTTGTTCACGAAACACCATCAACGTTGGGATGGATCGAATGTTGAATGCCGCACCGAGCTCTTGCTCGTCCTCGGTATTGATTTTGGCGAACACCACATCAGGAAATTCTTGCGATACCGCTTCAAAAGTGGGCGCAAATGCGCGGCAAGGGCCACACCAAGGAGCCCAGAAATCAATGATGACCGTCTTGCCGCCTTCAATGGTCGCGTTGAAATTTTCTTTTGTCAGCTCAAGAACAGCCATTGAATACTCCTCCGTTGTTTGGATGCCGCCGGTCGATCGCGCCAGTCAAGAGCTTAACGCGTCACGGCAGCAAATTTTGCCACGCGCACACCAAGATCTTCGAGACCTCTCGCCTGACGCTCATTGGCGATTGATCCATCCGCATGAAAAAGTTTGTCTGCTGCCGGTACCGCAACGACTGGTAAAACAATCGAGCCAAGGTTGGAAAAAATAAACGAAACATGGGGTAGCGCGCGAATGGCCCCGAAGCCCCCCACTGACGCACCAAGCAGACCAACCACTTTGCCGTCGAACGGCATACGACCGCCGCCTGCCCCCGCACCATCCGCAACCGACTGTGACAGCCAATCAATCGTGTTCTTCAACAGCGGTGTAATCGACGAGTTGTACTCTGGGCTTGCCACCAACATTGCTGCGGCTGGGCGGAGGAGTTCGCGCATCTGCCGTACCGATTCGGGCACGCCATTCGCTTGATGGAATTCGGCGTCGTACAAAGGCATCGGGTAGTCGCGCAGATTGATCGACAGCACTTGCGCGCCTGCTTGACGTGCGCCCGCCTCGGCGAGCGACAAGGCGGCTCGATTCAAACTGCCCTGCCGGTTACTGCCCGCGAAAGCGACAATGATGGGTTGCGACATATTGGGTCCTTGAGATTCAGAAAAACGCGGGCGACGATGGCTGGTGTGCCACCGGTCACCCGCAAATCATTTTGAGTTAGCGATGCAAATGATTAGTCTTGCTTGATTGCTTCTACTTGGATATTCAAACGAATGGCATCAGGGATTCCTGGCAGGCCATAGCTCATGTCGTATTGGCTACGCGTGATGGTTGTTTCAAAATCACCGCCGCACACTTCACGTTTCACAAATGGGCTGATATAACAGCCAAAACCATTCGATTTGAGCGTGACGGGGTTGGTTTTGCCGCGCAGCGTCAATGTACCAGTGACTTCCGTCACCTTGTCGCCGTCAAACTTGAAGCTGGTACCGACAAACTTGGCTTCGGGAAATTTCTCAGCGGCAAAAAAATCGTCGCCGGTCAAGTGTTTGTCAAACGCCGCCACACCTGTATTCATCGACTTCATATCGATGGTGATTTCGGCTTTACCGGTCTTGGCGCTACGGTCGATGGTGATGGTGCCGCTCTTTTTGTCGAAGCGGCCGTGCGAGGTGGATGTCCCAAAATGCTTCGCCGCCCACGTCACAAACGTATGCGTTGGTTCCACGACATAAGTTGCCGATTGGGCGGATGCCACCGAGCTTGCACAGATGCTCATCACAGCAGCAGCGGCTGCAATAGAAATTGTTGAAAGCTTCATATTCGTCGTCCTTATCAGATTGAAACAATGTTGAGAAAAGTTACTGCAAAAAACTAGCCGGAATACTTCATCGCTCACCCGCCACGTCGAGGCACGTTGCCTGTAGCCTGAATACTTCATGCAGGCGCGTTCGCAAGCGAGCGATTGGACGACAATTGTTCGTCTTCCTCCCGCACGCATGGCAAACACCGCACGCGCTACTTTGATCAGTCAGAAAAAATCGCTAGAGCGGTGCGATACCTGTTAGCGCTAACTTGACGTTCACCGCGACCTCATTTGCAACGATCGAGACATCGTTCCACTCGCCGTCACCAATCTTGAAATCCAGTCGTTTCAGCGTGAAGCTACCGACCGCTTTAGTCACGCCTGAATTTTGCGTCAACGTGACCGGCACCACGACCGGTTGCGAAATGCCTTTAATGGCGAGCTTGCCCGCAAATTCAAACTTCCCGCCGCCGAGCGCCTTGACGCTGGTCGATGTGAATGTCGCTTGCGGAACCTTGGCTGAATTAAACCAGCCTGGCTTTTTCAGTTCAGCCTCAGTCTCGTTATTGCCGATATCGGCACTCAACAAGTCGACGGTGAAGCTCACCCTCGCCGCGTCAGCTTTTTTCGGATCAAATGCAAGCTCTGCATCAAACTTCTTGAATTTGCCGCCAACGGGCACGCCGAACTGTTTGCTCACAAACGCGATCTCGCTTTGCGCGGGGAGCAACTTTTGCTGGGCGCTCGCGGTCAGCGGTATCGCGGCCGCGAATGCCAGCAACATGGCGGTAAATTTTAGTTCTACATTCAAGCGATTCATGATTTTTCTCCATTCATTGAAGGCAACATACGACCGAGCAAATTGTCATCGTCCATCACCAAGTGCTTAACCACAGCCAAGATATGCAACACGACCAGCGACGCCAAGGCATACGCCGTCATCCAGTGAAACGGTTTCAACAACTCGGCTAACTCACGATCCTTGCCAACGAGATCCGGCAGTGGAATCAAGCCGAACCAAACAACTGGAAATCCCGCCGCCGAGCTATACATCCAGCCCGTGAGTGGTACCGCAAAAAACAACACATAGAGCGCAATATGCGTCGCCTGTGCGGCGAAGGCTTGCCACCGTGGCATCGACGCCGACAGGCTCGGTGCTCGATGCGTGAGACGCCAGTAAAGGCGCAGCGCCGCGAGGGTCAAGATGGTCATCCCTGCCCACTTATGCCAGTTGTATAACTTGATTCTCGATGGACTCATGGTCAGGCTAACCATGTAGAGCCCCACGGCAAACGAGGCCGTAATCATGATGGCGAGTATCCAGTGAAATGCAATCGCCACTGCGCTGTATCGATCATTTGTTGTCGTCACATTGATCCCCTATTCGCCATCCACCATCCACCATCCACCATCCACCATCACCATCCACCATCACCATCCACCGTTCACCATCACCATTCACTACTGTTCTAATCTTTTTTCACTCAACCGACTGGTTTGTTTTGGTTCACAAACTCAACTTCGACCTCCACTTCAACCTCGTCGGCGACCATGGGCACCAATTTGGTCATTCCCCACTCGCTTCGCTTCAGTGTGGTACGCGCCGAAAATCCAACGGCATGACCCTGCATCAAACTGTTGTACAGCCCGCCGTTAAACGTCACATTCCATACCACCGGCTTGGTCGTGCCACGCAGCGTGAGATCGCCGGTCAGGCGGTACATATTCCCGCCAGTCGCGTCCATCTTGGTTGAACGAAACCGGATGGTGGGATGCTTCACGCCATCGAACCAGTCGGCATCCATCAGTTGACGATTGAACGGCGCAAGCCCGGTGTTTACCGATGGCGTTTCAATGGTGAACTCAACGCTCGATGACGCCGCTGAACCAGGCCGAAAATCGAGCTTCCCATCCATCTTGTCAAAGCGTGCGGTATATCGAGATAACCCCATGTGCGCGACCCGCCAGACGACCGACGCATGGGCACGGTCGAGCGTATATTCGCCCGCCGGTTGGTCAGAGAAAACCTTACTCAGCGGCAGCTCAGCCGCATACGTCGACTCAATGGCGGCGGGTAGCGTGAGCGATGCTATCAGCAATAGCAGCAACAGCAGCAGCCGCGCCGTCGCGACGAATCTTGCGCCGCTCGTGGTGACCCATCGGCTTGCCCATCCGCTTGCCCATCCGGCTACCCATCTCGTTAGCGTATGCATCGATCACTCCTTGAGGCTACTGGCTCGCCAAATCGAACACGAGGACTTCCGCCTGCTGCCCGCCCTCGACCGTCAGTGTCGGCACCTCAGCCAGCTTTAGCCCGTCGCCGGCCACGAGCGGCAGGCCATTGACCACCACACGACCGCTTGCAACATGAACATAAGCCAGCCGCCCTGTCGCAATTGTGAGCGCTGCCTTTTCCGCGCCGTCGAACAAGCCTGCGTAGAGAACGGCATCTGCATGAAGCTTGACTGAACCATCCCTTGCGTCTGGCGAGGCGACCACGCGCAGGCGGCCGCGCTTTTCGTTTTCGTCGAAGTGCTTCTCTTCGTAGGACGGTGGAATGCCAAATTGATTCGGCTGAATCCAAATTTGCAAAAAGTGCGTAGTCTGATCCGTCGCGTGGTTGAATTCAGAATGCTGCACCCCGGTGCCCGCACTCATGCGCTGCACATCACCCGGCCGGATGGATGAGCCATTGCCCATGCTGTCTTTATGCGCCAGTGCGCCGTCGAGGACATAACTCACAATTTCCATGTCCCGATGGCCATGCGTACCAAACCCCATTCCGGCCGCAACACGATCCTCGTTGATCACCCGCAGAGGGCCAAAGTGCATGAATTTTGGGTCGTAGTAGTCCGCAAACGAAAAACTATGGAAGCTCTTTAGCCATCCGTGATCGGCATAACCGCGCTCCTGTGCTCGACGAATTTCAATCATTTTGAACCCTTTCCACTCTCTCGACTTTCCCGCTACCTGACGATAGGCGGGCTATTTCCCTCGGAAAATACTTGTTTTTGAACAGTGGCGCTAATATGAGCTTGAATAATCGCCGAGGCAAGCGGATAATTTCGAGTATTTAGTTCATATTTTTTGAATAAATAATCATCGCTATGCGACTTTCCCTAGATGCGCTCCAAGTGCTTGATTCTATTGCGAGAAATGGATCGTTTGCGCGTGCCGCCAGCGAGTTGCACCGGGTTCCATCGGCATTGACGTACACCATCCAGCAGTTGGAAAACGATTTGAACCTGACACTGTTTAACCGCGAGGGACGCCGCGCCGTCTTGACGGCCGCGGGACACGAGTTACTAAACGAAGGCCGCATCCTGCTCAAGGCTGCCGCCGACCTCGAATGTCGCATCCAACAAGTGGCGAAGGGCTGGGAGACCGAGTTGCGTATCGCCGTCGATACCATTACGCCGATCCGTGCGCTGTTTGATCTGGTCGCCGAATTTGAGAAAGAGCAATCAGGCACGCGAATCCGCCTATCGTCTGAAGTGCTCGGCGGAACGTGGGACGCGCTCGTGTCGGGGCGAGCCGATTTCATCGTTGGCGCACCGGCGGAGGCACCGTCCGGCGGCGGCTACGCGATGCTGCCAATGGCGCGCCTCGAATGGGTGTTCGCTGTCACACCTTCTCACCCCATCATGCAAGAAGCGCAGCCCTTGGCCGAATCAGTCATCACGCGCTATCGGGCCGTCAGCGTGGCCGACACATCACGCGATATGCCGCCACGAACAGTCGGCCTATTGTCGGGGCAGGATGTACTCACCGTCGCAAGCATGGCGGACAAACTAGATGCACAAGTCGCTGGACTAGGCGTAGGGTTTCTACCAGCGATACTGGCTGCGCCCGCAATTGCGTCAGGACACTTGGTAACGATGGAAGTGCAGTTTCCCCGCGCCGCAGGTGCCAGATGCGTTGCTTGGCGACCGAACCGCACCGGGCGCGCCCTGCGCTGGTTTATCCAACAGTTCGAGAAGCCAGAAGTCGCTGACCGCGTGGCGAATGCGCGATGAGCACTACAGCCCGCACCACAGCCAACGCCCCCCCAAGTACCGAACGATACGTCGGACGCTTTGCGCCTTCCCCGACCGGGCCATTACACATTGGCTCGCTGATTGCCGCAGTTGCCAGCTATCTCGACGCACGCGCCAACAAGGGGCACTGGCTACTGCGACTCGAAGACGTCGATGAGACGCGTTGCCAACCTGCGTTCGCCCACGATATCGTCTCAACGCTAGGCGCATTCGGCCTCCATTGGGACGGCGATATCGTCACCCAGTCGCGACAAAAATCACACTACGAATCCGCATTGGCAACGCTCAACGAAGCGGGCCACCTTTACGGCTGCGAGTGCTCGCGCCGCGAAGTTGCCGACTCAGGCCAAATCGGCATCGATGGCCCGGTTTACCCAGGCACCTGTCGTCGCAAACGCCTGCCACTGGACGGGATGGCCGTCCGGTTCAAGCTCGGCGATGGCAAAACCCATTTCACCGACCGACGCCAAGGAACACAGTCCCAAGATTTGAGTCGAGCCGTTGGCGACTTCGTGATTCGCCGACGCGACCAACTGTTTTCCTACCAACTTGCCGTCGTGGTGGATGACTACCTCAGCAACGTCACCGATATTGTCCGTGGCGCAGACCTACTGGACTCGACTGCGCGCCAAATCGCCCTACAACGCGCATTGGGTTATCCGACACCACGCTACCTTCATTTCCCAGTCGCCGCGAACAGCGACGGCGACAAACTCTCAAAACAAACACTCGCCGCCCCAGTGGCGACCGGCGACCGCCTCGGCGTGCTACGCGGGGTACTACACTTCCTGCGACAACCCGAAGTCCATCGGGCGGCAGATTGCCAGCGACTACTCGCGGCCGCAGCCGCCAACTGGCGACCCGAAGCGATTCCCCAGATTCGCAGCCTTGTCTTCTCCGGCGGGGCATGATGCCGCGTGTGAACAGCCTGGCCGCGCATGGTGTGAATGTTTTCGGTAAACACTTGCTCCTGATGGATCAGAGCATACTGGCGAGGGCAGCAAAAGCCACTTTGACGTGGGGAACACACGAGCGTTGTGGTCTCGCTCGCGAGATGCTGCGGTTCATCCCCACGCGCGTGGGGAACACTCGACCCTAATTTTGACCCATCAACAATCCCGCGGTTCATCCCCACGCGCGTGGGGAACACTTCTGGATCGATGACCGGATTTGTTGTGTTGCCGGTTCATCCCCACGCGCGTGGGGAACACATCATTATCTCCTGCCGCGCCCTGTTGGTCGCGCGGTTCATCCCCACGCGCGTGGGGAACACGAAGTAACGATCAAAAAGGTTAACGACGTTTTCGGTTCATCCCCACGCGCGTGGGGAACACGATAAACATTATTATGAAAATATGTCTGATTACCGGTTCATCCCCACGCGCGTGGGGAACACATAGAGCGGATGCTCAATCGCTCGCCGTCGCCCGGTTCATCCCCACGCGCGTGGGGAACACGAAGTAACGATCAAAAAGGTTAACGACGTTTTCGGTTCATCCCCACGCGCGTGGGGAACACATAGAGCGGATGCTCAATCGCTCGCCGTCGCCCGGTTCATCCCCACGCGCGTGGGGAACACATAAACATTATTATGAAAATATGTTGGCTACCGGTTCATCCCACGCGCGTGGGGAACACGCTTTAAGGTTGATTACGGGTCAAGGTGCTCGGTTCATCCCCACGCGCGTGGGAACACTCTACAAGCCTAAGCATAGGACTGCTGCTTATCGGTTCATCCCCACGCGCGTGGGGAACACAAGTATTTGGGTTCGCGTTCAATGCCGATGAACGGTTCATCCCCACGCGCGTGGGGAACACCGTTTGCGCCGATGTAGCGAAACCTATATTGGCGGTTCATCCCCACGCGCGTGGGGAACACTCCTCGCTGCCGTCGGTGATGCGGGCGTGAGACGGTTCATCCCCACGCGCGTGGGGAACACAAAAGATGCCACAAAAACCACGCCGTCGAAGCCGGTTCATCCCCACGCGCGTGGGGAACACGCGCTGCTTAGTTTTGTCGGCTCTGGCAATGGCGGTTCATCCCCACGCGCGTGGGGAACACTTGATCCTAATTTTGACGCTCTACAAATCCCGCGGTTCATCCCCACGCGCGTGGGGAACACCCGCGGAAGCGGCCCCGGCCTTTTTGGTTAATCGGTTCATCCCCACGCGCGTGGGGAACACTACGGCACACGCAATCCAAGATGCAGGTACAACGGTTCATCCCCACGCGCGTGGGGAACACGCTTTTTGTGCGGCCGCAGCTTTCTCCGACAACGGTTCATCCCCACGCGCGTGGGGAACACAAGTCGAACAAACCCGGCGCTCCCTTGAAATCCGGTTCATCCCCACGCGCGTGGGGAACACACTGCTGCGCTAACTGCATTCGCTGCTTTTGCCGGTTCATCCCCACGCGCGTGGGGAACACGGCCGTCTCACCCGCTGCGACACGGCCGTAGACGGTTCATCCCCACGCGCGTGGGGAACACTACGGAACCGTGGCGTCGCCTGAGGGAATTATCGGTTCATCCCCACGCGCGTGGGGAACACAATCCATCCGCATCGTTGATCGTCTCGATGCGCGGTTCATCCCCACGCGCGTGGGGAACACCCATGTTGCTGGGAGCCCCTGAGGGCAAGCGCCGGTTCATCCCCACGCGCGTGGGGAACACTGGTATTGCGACACTCGCGACGAGGCCGGTCGCGGTTCATCCCCACGCGCGTGGGGAACACGTGGGCCGACGCATTAAGCGCAGGGCGCTGATCGGTTCATCCCCACGCGCGTGGGGAACACCCGCCTGGAAACTCGACATCTGCGGGATGTTGCGGTTCATCCCCACGCGCGTGGGGAACACTTTTTGGGCGCAATTTTGCAACAAGCTCGGGCCGGTTCATCCCCACGCGCGTGGGGAACACGTCATACGTCTGGGGCAAAAATTACGTTCTGGCGGTTCATCCCCACGCGCGTGGGGAACACTACCATTTTTTTTCTCAGGTTATTGTGTTGACCGGTTCATCCCCACGCGCGTGGGGAACACGGCGTCGTAAAAATGCGGTTCGCCCAGATGTTCGGTTCATCCCCACGCGCGTGGGGAACACCGCCAGTTGACTAGGTCGCGTTTCAGATTAGCCGGTTCATCCCCACGCGCGTGGGGAACACACGATCAACGATGCGGATGGATTTGTGGCCAACGGTTCATCCCCACGCGCGTGGGGAACACATCCACCGCCGGATCGGCGAGTTGTAAAAATACGGTTCATCCCCACGCGCGTGGGGAACACATTGCGAGCCGGAAACCAAAATTCAAAAATCACGGTTCATCCCCACGCGCGTGGGGAACACAAACCACGCGCCATAGACGCCATACAGCGGGCCGGTTCATCCCCACGCGCGTGGGGAACACACCACAATAAACGCACAATTTTTGCGCTCGCGCGGTTCATCCCCACGCGCGTGGGGAACACCGGTTCCCCTCGAGGATTTTTAGGGCGATGGGCGGTTCATCCCCACGCGCGTGGGGAACACAAAAAACCACAGCACTTTGGCCGCGACGTCGACGGTTCATCCCCACGCGCGTGGGGAACACCGCGGAATTTCTCACGGCGTCGGGCATCGCGTCGGTTCATCCCCACGCGCGTGGGGAACACTACTCGACCATCGCCGCCTCGCGGCAGTGCGCCGGTTCATCCCCACGCGCGTGGGGAACACAGTGCCGTTATGTTTGCTTGTTTGTTTGTTTGCGGTTCATCCCCACGCGCGTGGGGAACACTCGCGCTCTTCCGCGCTCGCTCGTTCAAGCGTCTGGTTCATCCCCACGCGCGTGGGGAACACCCGTCGAGCGTCGAGCCCTCAGAGTTGAGGGGCGGTTCATCCCCACGCGCGTGGGGAACACGGCAATCCGAGCGGCGGCAGGCGCGAGGATGCCGGTTCATCCCCACGCGCGTGGGGAACACGGCAATCCGAGCGGCGGCAGGCGCGAGGATGCCGGTTCATCCCCACGCGCGTGGGGAACACATGTACGTCGGCGCTGTGACTCGCACCGTGCGCGGTTCATCCCCACGCGCGTGGGGAACACACGAGCGGCAGAATCGGCTCGTGAGCGCTGTGCGGTTCATCCCCACGCGCGTGGGGAACACCCTCTAAAATTCAGGGCGAGCCCGACACGCTGCGGTTCATCCCCACGCGCGTGGGGAACACTTTGCGTCAAGGAGCGGCTCGTGAGCGCTGCGCGGTTCATCCCCACGCGCGTGGGGAACACTCCAGCGTTGCTCGCTCAATTGTGATTGTGCTCGGTTCATCCCCACGCGCGTGGGGAACACTTTTGTCGGCTCTGGCAACGGATTTGTCACTGCGGTTCATCCCCACGCGCGTGGGGAACACTACTATGGCATCTCGTTTTTCGCCCTCGATCAAGGTTCATCCCCACGCGCGTGGGGAACACAAATTGGCCTGCGCCGACGGCATGGCCAGCGCCGGTTCATCCCCACGCGCGTGGGGAACACGCTGCACCTGATCGCGTATCTCAATGCGGCATCGGTTCATCCCCACGCGCGTGGGGAACACCGTCCGGCATCGCGTCCTGAGCTACAATAATCCGGTTCATCCCCACGCGCGTGGGGAACACGTCTGGACGGCGTCGATCATCCATTCGCCGCCCGGTTCATCCCCACGCGCGTGGGGAACACATCAACGCCAAATACTCGCTCAAATCCGGGTACGGTTCATCCCCACGCGCGTGGGGAACACGAAATCCGGCGATGACCCCGTGGGTCGCGGCACGGTTCATCCCCACGCGCGTGGGGAACACACTTCTTCTATCTCGTTGATTTTTCATTGAAAACCAACCCTTTAACTATATACCGAACTTTGCGCAGTTCCACGTATCAGTTCGGTAGTCACAAATTTTTAACGAACGATCTACTCTTCCGGCTTGAATGATACTAATTTCGCACCGTCTAACTCGGCTGGGATTCGGCGGTTTTGGCCAATGGTTACAAAGTCAAAGCCAGCCTCGTTAGTTGTACGCCAGGCCATGACTGCATTGCCATCCGCGATGCCCGCCTCGACCTGATCCCAGACGTACTGTCGAACTTTTGACGAGTAGTTTCCAACGTAAACCCCCGCACGAATTTCCAGCAGCCAGATGGCGAGTCTACCGCGCAGCCGGGGCGGCGCGTTTTCAAGCACGATGACCAGCATCACCAATATTCTCTGGGTTTGGAATTGCGGGAGCCACCTGGTCATCTGATGCCATGGGGGGATTGATTCCACCTGCGGCGAGCATCTCCTCGATGCCGGGAATGAGTTTTTCTAGCAACCGCGATTCACGGAACACATCGCGGCAGGCGATTCGCACCTGCTGCTCGGGATTGTGCGGTTTCTTCGCGGCGATTCGGAATGCCACGGGAACCACGGTTTCAAACTTGTAAACGTCAGCGACGTCGTAGACGAACGAAAGCGGCTTGCCCGTGTGGATAAAGCCGATGGCTGGCGCATAGCCTGCGGCAAGGACGGAAGCCTCCGCGATGCCGTAGAGACAGGATGTTGCAGATGATAAACAACGATTCGGGAGATCACCTTTGTCCCAATCGCTTACGTCGTAGTTCCGTGCCTTCCATTCAACGCCATACTTGGCCGCAATGCGTTTGTAGGTTTCGCGGACACGTGCACCCTCAATACCACGCAACTGTTCGACCGAACGTCTTTGCGGCGGTTCCTCGCCGAACCGCAGGGCATACATCTTGCGAACCACCATCAACCGCAGATCGGGATCAAGGGCGAGCTTTGCTTGGTAGAGAAGGCGATCCGCGCGTGCACCGCCGGGCTGGCCCGCCGAGTAGAGACGCACGCCAGCTTCGCCGATCCATACCAACAATGTGCCAACACGCGCGGCGAGCGCACAAGCGGCATGGGAAACCCGTGTACCTGGCTCCAGCATGAGGCACGCAACACCGCCAATCGGGATGTGCGTACGAATACCGCTCTTGTCCACAACGACGAAGGCACCATCGAGCACATCGAGTTGGCCCTTCTCAATGTAGAGGATAGCTAGCCGCTCCTTGATCGGAATTGGCTTCAACGGGGGCAGAAGATCGCTCAGTCGCGCTCCACAGGTAACGGGCGGCGGCGCACGGTACGTTGACCGATCACAACCATGTTGCCTATCATTTCGTTGGGCGCGGCGAGTGCGGTGCGCACCATGTCGGCGATCCGCGAAAATGGAACCGGCTCTTGACGAAGATACAAGATCGCCGCTGGTGCCCTAGCCCGCCGTGAGAAAACAAGCTCACCGTAATCACGATCAAAGGTGACGAGCCAGCGCCCATCTTGCACCGCACGCTGCAAAACTACCTCATCACTGGCACCGGCCATCGCTTCTTGGACGGCAAGAACATCGACGCCAGCCTCACGCAGGATTGAGACCGCTGGCGCTGGAAAGTTTTCATTGACGATCAGCTTTGGTGTCAAGCGACAGCCTTGTAGGCGGCAATGTAATGCTCGTCACGCAGCATCTCTTCGCTGAAAGCGAGTGAGGCAAGGATGTCCTCGTGGGTAATGTGCGGATAGGCCTCGAGAAGCTGCTCGTAGGTCCAGCCATTCGCTAGCCACCCTAGAATCAATTCGACCGAAATGCGCGTACCCTTGATAACTGGCTTGCCGACAAGAACGGCTGGGTCACTGGTGATGCGGTCTCGCCACTCCATAAGTACCTCCTCAATTAATACACGCACAATCTACTCCAAGCGGCGCACAAGCAGCAAGCCGCAGCCGAAGGCTTTGGCGTGGCCGATGCCGTTGAACAACGCGGTCTTAAACGCGACGGGGTCGGTTACGACTAAGGCCCCAGAGAAATCCACGACGCTCAAAAACACGTTCTGTCCCCGCTTGCCAACGTTCGACTGCCCGTAGCCATTGACTTGAAGTTGATGACACGAAGTTTCGCCCTGCGTCATTTCGATCCGAAATCCGTTCCGTACTGCCACATCGCTCAGCCACTTGGTGCAACGCTCTTGCACAATCTCGTATAGCAACGGCCTCATGTTCTTATCCTTCCAATCTGCCCACTTCGCTTGCGTCGATAGACCCTGCTCAGCCAGAAGCTGCTTCTTTGCGTTCATCACAACGTCGTGTCGGCGTGATTTTCCGGCCTCACTTTTCTTTGTGACAACGGGATTCGCCCTTAGCTCGAACGAGAACATCTGCCCCGCCTCCAACTGCGGTTCGTAGTGGCGGCTTTGAACGATCCACGCGTCGTTTAATGCCACCGGGAGTCGGTGGGAAACCACGTAGAAACGTACGTCTTGGCCTCGCTCATGCCGATGGAAGATGAAGTCACGATCTTGATTCGCCGCGCTAGGAAAAAAATTCCAGAGCCATTGATGTACTGCGTAAGGTGTTTGTGCAAGATCGTACGCGGCACTGCGCAACTGGTTGCTTTTGGGAGCGATCACGCTGAAATACATAGGGGACTACTCCTTGGACACCAGAGCAATATGCTCTGTACGGTCAGCGAACTGCCAGCCCCGGCGCGTAATCACAGCATCCTTACGGGTGATACTCAGGTCACGTAGCAATCCGATGGTAGTCAGATCGTCGGCGCCAAAAGCATCGCTCCAAGCGATCTTCTGTACGGGCAGGCCAGCCGGCTCCGCGTGCTTAGGTAGCCTGTCTCGCCAAAGGGCCGCAAGTAACTGCTGGTAATCGGCAAAGGCCGCTTTGACGCCGCTAGCGGTCAACACAACAGGGTGCAGCGGCACCGCCACCGGACACGACTTGCGACCCAAATACATCGTGAACTTAGGGCGTTTAATCGCTTCTGCCAACTGCGGCAGCGAATATGGCGCACCCGCCATCGACTGCACTGCCACCAGCGCGGCCGCATCTTGTCGATAGTCCCGAGTCGACAGAATAGTGTTCAGGTCGGGTTTTGGCACGGCCAACTCGTCTCGGCGCGTAGCACTTGGTCTTTTCTTCAGGTCAGTGCGGCTTGGTACCTGCGCAGTGTGATAGTCGCGCATTAGTCGTCCTTGGCTCAACACGCCGACAGCCAGCCTGTAGCCGGTTTGTAATGCGGCAAGGGCGTCGTCGTTATAACGATCAATGCCTAAAGCTGCGCCTAACAAACCCTGTATCGCCGATTGGCTTGGGTACTCTGCACTAGGCCGGTATTCACCAACTGCAACCTCTCCCCAGGAAGAGAGGGGGGCTTGCAGTTGAAAGATTAGAGTTTCCATAACGTCTAGCTCGCGACAAACTCGGCAATCTCGCTGAGACTGCCTTCACCTGCTTCAACATCGAATTTCGCGAAACTGTCCGCGCAGTCGCCGTAGACCTTGTTGAAGTGCTCGCGCCGGGTGGTAAGTTCTTTGATGGCGCGAGTCATGGTGTCCTCACCCTTGTCCGCATTCGGTTTAACCGGTTTTAGGAACGCCTGCGCCAAACTGCGTGGTTGTTGATCTCCTTTTTCCGCCAACATGAATCCCGCGTATGCGCGCGAAGCAAAACTATTCTGCTTGCCAGTGGGCGATACCTTTGCAACTGCTTGCACGAAGGCATGCAGCGCCTTCTTGGTGAGTGCGGCATCACCGCCCAAGTTCTTCAGGAGCAACTCGCGATCGATGCAGATGTACAAATAGAAAACACCCGCACCGAACCCCAACTCGCCGATGTGTGCCGCGCCGCTATCCGTCTCGCCAGCGTTGAGATCGTCGACGGCAGTGAAGTAATCGTCCTCTACAACGGCTTTGTGTACGGTAATGGCATGCGCGACTTGAATGGCCGCTTCGGCATTGAATGCCGGTGATGACGCAAGCATTCTCCCGAACATCGCGATATCCGCAGCGGTGTGCTGCTTGCGCAAAAGCTTTAGGTCTTCTTCTGATGGCGCTGATGACGAGGTTGCGATCCGGCTCACTAGTTGCGAGATTGACTTCTCCTCCTCTGGATTGAAATGCACTAGTTGTTCAACCTCTAAATCCTCGTTGTTCTCTGTTTTTTTCTCCGACTTCAACTTCCCGAACTGACTCGCGATCAATTTCGCCCATTCTCGTGCATTTTTCTCACTCGCACCTTGCTTCATCAGCGATTGATAGATGTGGATGCCCATTTCCTTGGTGCGAGTACCAATGTTTCCTTTCAATGCAGTTTCAAAAATTTCAGAAGTCCGCCAAGCGCGTTTGAGACTCTGAGACGACACTCGTAAGCGAGTGCAATCGCCTATGACTGCCGTTTTGGGGCGCCCGGTGTCATCGCGATTTAGGTTCGACGGGGGATAGCTGGTGAGGATATGCAACTGAACAAAACGAGACATGATGAATTCTCCTAATTGATTTTGACAGCGAGTATTGAAATTCAGGCAGACGGCTTTACTGGCCAACGATAGGCGTAAGCCCACTTCTTTCTGGTGTCGTCATTCCACCAATAGACGTCATGCGCTAATTGCTGAACGCTGGCTTGCTGCTTTAGTAGCGGCAGGATGCGCCGCAAACCTACGAACAAATCGTCAGTAGAGTCGGCTTTGAGAAGATCACAAAAACGACGCTCTGACACGAGAGGCCGGTCGCCGCTTAGCTCAGACATGCGAACGGGAAGCGGTTGTGAGTCATCAGTCTTGATGTTTGCCACCAATCCGGCAATGGCTGCCAAGTTGTCTCGCTGTCGATCACTGGCGTCTTCGGACCAGCCGCAAGCCAGCATATATCGGTAGAAACGCTGATAAGCTTCGGAGACCGACACGGCATCAACAGTTGCACAGCGCCGTAAAGCCGCGCGCGTTCCTCGATCATCATCCAACCCTTGCCACCAATGAAGGAGCGGCTTCGCGAAAAGAACTTCGACAGGAGTTGATTTCTTCTCTTCCATTGCTCTTCCCTCTACGCAGTCAAGTGGGGTTGTACATCGGTTTCCGGCTTTGCCTTCTTACCTGCTTTAGAAGGCTTACTTTTCTTCTCAGCAACCGGCAACCGCAATATTGTTTTGAGTGCGTCGCCGTACAAATTTCGTTTTAGACCGTTGTATGCCTCAGCGACCCGACGGGGATTCTGTTGACCAATCGAGCCAGCGCCCACGATATCGATATCAAACAATTTAAGGGCGGATTGAACGAGAACTTTGTGCCATCGCTCACCCATGGCGATCACAAAACTAGCGTCATCCATATCGATGCCGTTCGCCGAGCGCGCCTGCGTCAGCAAGTCACTTAGTTGCCGATAGAAGTCGGCCTCTGTGCTGTCCCAAAACGCTTTGTCCACAAAGCTGAGATCGCCGCGCAAGTCGCTTTCGCCGAACCACGCTTGCTTCACGGATCGCCGCAAGTAGAAGGTGACGTCTTCGGTGGCCTGAATGCGACTGGCGACGATGTTTTGAAGTCTTGCCTGCGTCGCTCTTTCGATATCGGCCACACTGTACAACGGAAACGTAGTTTCGTACCAGCACCGAGGCTTCATGTTGTCCATGTCGTAGCCAAAGACCCAAAGTCTGAACTGGCCGGACTTTTGATACTTTTTTCGCTCCTGGAGAAAATAACTGATGACCCCTGCCGCTTGAACAGATTTTTTCTCTTGCGTCAATCCCAAAACCCACGCGAGCCAGTGCCTGTAACCAAAGCCGCCTGGTTGCGGATGCACTGGCCGCCAGTCTTCCTTATCGGCGTAATAGGGCGAGAACGGATGTCGCCATACTCCCTTGTAGTTCAATCCTTGGGGCTTGGTGACATAGCAACCAAGCAGTTGCTGTGAAACGCGTTTGCACACATCGCAGTCGCCCGTTCGAACCGCTGTAAAGTCAAGGCGGATGCGACGGGGCATCGCCCAAAACAAGTGGTGCGGATGTGTCTGACTGGGCTGTGTTTCGCCGCCAGCAGATTGGATCTTGCCAATGTCTGCCAACCATGGAAAAGTAAAGATGGGGTTCGTCTTCTTTGCGTCGCCACCCTCCTGCAAGAACAACCGTTGCGGTTTCACGTTCAGCCACAAGTCGTGCCACAAGCTGCGCGCTGGAGTTGCAACCACGAGCGTTGTCAGAGGGCCTCCGCCTCGCAGGCTCGTGCGATGACCCGCGCCACCGGCTGGCGCATTGGTTTGCAAGGTAAACAGCGCTATCGCCGCACAATGTGGGCACATCCCTTTCGTGGTGTCGCGCTTGACGAAGTGGTCGGTGTTCTTATCTATCGCCGCGCTACCAGACGCATCAATCAATAGCGCATCAATCTTGCATTCCGCGCCACCTGTAGCGGTCAGGCTGAAGTCCTGCATAAACCGTGCACCGTCACCATCGAGCTCAAATGCTTCAGCAATCGGAGCGAACCAGCTTGTCAGTGTTTCAGCGGTCGGTGATGTGTCGTACAGGGCTTCCCAGTCGCTCTCATCATTTACTGGTGTGGTCGTTTGCAGCAAGCCAATCATCAGTTGCGCCAAGGCACCGTTGAAGTCAGCCCGATTGGCCGAAAATGCGACGATGTCTGGTTCCGCGATCTGGTAGGGAGCAATCCATTCCACTTGCCCCGTGTTGCGGCGAATTGGTAACCACCTCTCGTACAATAAATTCATTTTGTCGTCTCTCCATCTTCAGGTTTTGCCAATCGCAAACCAAATTCTGCATCGTAAAGCCAAACCAAAAGCTCAGGCTTTTTGTTGGCCTGTTCGTTGCCCGCAGTCCACGCACTGCCTTTCCAAGCGCCGTCTGGACGGTGCGTAAGCGGCAGCAACACGCACCACTTCCCCTCGCTCGGCAAACTTTGTTGCAGTTGGCGATACGCCGCCTGCTGAACGCCATCCGCTGGCATTTCTACCGACGCAAGCAGTCGAGAGGCTACCTTCACCATACTGTATGGCCAGGGGCCATCAGACCAGCGACGGAGTTGACCATCGACCCACTTCGCAAGCATGACTTCGGTGGTCTCTTCTCCTAATCTCGATGGTGATTTGGAATCACTCCACCAATCGAGCACCTCGCCGCGCTTGTAGCCGCCACATACTGTATGGCCAGGGGCCATCAGACCAGCGACGGAGTTGACCATCGACCCACTTCGCAAGCATGACTTCGGTGGTCTCTTCTCCTAATCTCGATGGTGATTTGGAATCACTCCACCAATCGAGCACCTCGCCGCGCTTGTAGCCGCCATCAAGTTTCAAGGTATTGAGTTGCGCCAAGCTTGCTTCAGACATATCCTGCCCCTCCGCTTTCATCGCATTTTTTGTTAGCGCTTCCGGCAGGCTCACGCTCGTTGAGAATACCGCCTCAATAAGTGTTCTCGCGTCTGCCGGCATTGTGAAACTGTCCCTCTGCAACGCCTTGGCTGTCAGCCATAGTTGCCCGTGATGTGGATAGACGTACTGCGCCTTCTTGAATACGTCTCGAAACCAGTTTGCACTTGGCTCTTCTGTCCACGCAGGGGCGAAGACCCACATACATGGTGGGTTCCGTCCGTCTTTAGCGTCGTTGGCACGTAGACGGTTGCCGTCCACGTCACGCACGTGCCGATGCAAGCGCCCCGCACGCTGCAAGATTCGATCAACCGGCGCAAGGTCCGTAATCAGGACGTCAAAATCCACATCAAGTGATTGCTCGGCTACTTGCGTTGCTATCACCAAGCGCCCGGCTCGATCATCGTGCGCGCTCTGCTCCCCAAAGGAGGAAAGCACTAGCGCTTCCTTATCCAAACGGTCTCGAAGCGTGAAACGGGCATGAAATAAGGTGATTTTTTCGGGCGCAACGAATCGCGCCAAGTGTTCAAATGCGGCCATCGCATCAGCCACAGTATTGCGTATCCACGCGACGCACTGGCCTTGCTGCAAAGCGGAAAGAATATGCCCAAAGACTATTTCTGCATCTGCCTCGTAATGCACCTTCACGGTACGAGATACGCAACTACGCGAACCGAGCGCGACTTCCGCTAGCGCTGTTTGACCATCTCGCCAACACGTGGCAAGCGGAAAGGCAGACGATTGCAGTTGTGGTGCTGTCGCCTGATTACGCCCTCTTGCGTAGGCATCAAGCAATGCTTGCTTCATGCCAGCGGGCAACGTGGCTGACAGCAAAATAACCGGTCCACCAGTTCTCGCGTGAAATGCAAGCAACACTTCCAACACACCTTGCATGTACGCATCACACGCGTGGACTTCGTCAACAATCAGAACTTTGTTGAACAGCCCCAGCAACCGAAGTGATTGGTGCTTGCTGTGCAAGACTGCCAACAACGCTTGATCTATCGTGCCGATACCAGCCGACGCCAAAAGCGCACGCTTGCTGTGATCAGCAAGCCATGCAGTGCATCGTGCCGAAGCGCTTTCGTCGTGCTGAGCTACATCTTGTTCGGGAATTGTGTGCGGCAAAACTGAGGCCGCAAACTCTTCAACCAGTTTTTTGTTGCCGTGCGCCAGCACCAGATTGGCATCACCAGTAAAGAGTCGTGCATAGACCTCTGCGACGCGCCTATACATCGCATTTGCAGTTGCCATCGTCGGTAGGCCAACGAAAAAACCTTCCGCTAGCCCGTTCTGCATAAGGCGATAGGCGAGCATGATCGCCGCTTCGGTTTTCCCTGCGCCAGTCACGTCTTCCAATATGTAAAGCTGCGGTGTTTGCGTAATCTCTACCGACTGCGCCCAGTCCTGCAAAGGTGACCGCACTTGGATTTTGGGGAATAATTCTTGAAAGGAACGCTCTTGTTCAACCCCACCCGCAAGCACCCCAGTGCGATTCAGGGCGACCTTGGCACGCGCTTGGGCAATAGCCCAGTATTCGTCCAACGCAACTGTCGGTTCTTCATACCTGAAAAATTGGGTATTCGATCCAAGCCAATCAGCGAGGACGGTGACGCCAGCAATCCACCACGAGAGCAGTTCACTCGACTGCTGAAAGCTAGACCCTTCTCGCATGGTAGGAATCTGCGCAGATTTGGCTGTTAGCAAAAGTCCGGCCATCGTGCGTACAAAGTTTTTTGCAGCCAGACGGTCTTCGCGTCGAAAAAAGTTTTCTGTCGAACCGCTTGGAATCGGCGGCATGCCATGATGCCCTGTGACGGCTCTAAGCCAGCACGCTAGGCCGCGCTCCGTTCGGCGAGAGGCATCGATTCCAATCTGCGCGAGGAGGCTATCCGACACAAGCTCCTCCCATAGCCAAAAGCCTAGCGAATCGTGGCGTTGGCTGTAGATTTTCGTAGGGTTTGGCTGGCGTTCTTGCAGAGTGAGCACCAAGTCCGATCTCTGTGATTGAAAGGCCTCACTAAACTTTCCGAGGTCATGCAAGGCTAAACAGAACGCCATCCAAGCCAAAGCCTGCTCAGCGGAGCACTTCAGCGATTGACACATTGTGTTGAGTAGGGTCGACTGCCTCAGATACTCGACACCAACAGCCGAAACATCCAACGAGTGATACGCCAATGGATGCCACTTTTGCGCACCCTCGTGGTTGGGATCAGCTTTACCCCAATAGTGAGACAGGTAGTCCTGCTGCCGCAGTTCGGCCATCAACTGACACTCCTAGACGGCGGTGTAGTACCTACTAGGGCCATCTTAGGGGATGGCACAGACGCCCGAAGCGCCTCAGCGGAGCGCAGCGAATCGCCGACTGGTGCTACCAAAGCATTCGCCTTCACCCGCCACGGCATCGCCACCGCCCCGACCACCAACACAATTGATTTGAATAGTTTTTTTCGATTCATCGCTGAACATTTTCAAATTACACAATAATCGCAACATTACACGTGCCGACTTTCATTTCCTGCTACCCCCAAACGCCTTATCTGGCGCGGTGTTTGGCGGTATTGCGTAAATCTGGCTGGCGGCGTTGAGTTTTGCCGCAATCTTTTTGCGCAACTCTGGCGGCGAGATCACCTCCGCGCCGGGGCCGTACTTCAAGATGTCTTGCAGCAGCTCAGCGTCGTGGGAATACGGCACCGATAAGTAGTGACGGCCATCTGCCAGCACGCCGGTGGTTTGCTCTGAGTGCCACTTTTCATCCAGCGCCCATTCTTGCGCGTGGTCATCAAATGCGATTACGGCAGTCGCCTTCGGTGTCCCGCTAAAAATGCCGTAGCTCGGTTTGTAGGTGTTATCGAGCGTATCCGCATCTATTTCGTGCGCTGAGGCGTTGCGCACTTCGGCAGAACGGATGCGGTCTATCGAGTAGGTGCGCATCTGCTTTGCGTGGTGGCAATACGCATCGAGAAACCAGTTATCGCGGTAGTGTGCGATACGCTGCGCAGAGACAATCTTCACGTCTTCGTCGCGCTTGCCTCGCCCGCGGTAGGTAAAGTAAAGCCGCTTGCGTTCGACAAGTGCTTGGATCACTTTGTTAAAGCTATTGCCGAGCCCTCTGCCGTGCGAGCGAATGATGCGAACTCTCTTGGTCAGCTCGCCGCTGCCTAGTTGTTGTTGCTCAAGTAGCGCTTCAATCTTGTTCCAAATTGGTGAGAGTGCATCGCCGATGAGTGAAGGTTCAGCATTACCCAGCAGTTCGTGTGCGGTGATGATACCCAGCAACTCTTTGTGCGTGAGCCATACGCCGGGCAATTCGAAGTTGCCGCCTTGCTCGTAGTAATAGCCGCGCCCGTCCTTGTCGTTTTCGATGGGTGCCCCAATCGCGCGCAAGGTGCCGACGAGCCGTCTAACGGTGGCTTCAGAAACACCTAACTCGCGCATAATCTCCCGCAGCGAAATGGGATAACGACGTGATCGCAGCAGTTGGTGCAATGTGTATTTGCGGTGGAGGCGTTCCATTTAGCTTGATCTCTAAATTATGTTCGGCAGCATACTAACAAAATTTAACGACTGTAATAAAAGCCCTTGTTTTCACGGGCGCTTTCAACAAAAAATGCTTGAAGATGCCCGCCGAATATAGGGTTTTGTTTTTGGGAACTTGTAAACCTGCTGCGTGGGGGAAATTCCCTTTTAGGCACGTCTTAAAAGCGCGCCGCCCCAGCGAACAGGGAGCTTCTAAAAACCGTCGCGAGCGGGTGAAGTTGGCAGTGAGGAACAGACACGTACCCAGCGTACGGTGAGCACCGGAGCTGACAGATTCGCCCGCGCAGTAGGTTTTTAGAAGTTCCCAACAACTACAGCAGTTGCGGCGGGATGGGGCAAGAGGGGGGCAAGAGGGGACTCCCTCTTTGGAACAGCAGTGCTCTCCTGGGTTTGGTCAGCCTAACTGACGGTAGACGAATCTGTTTCGGCATTTCGTCGCGTCTTATTGGAACTTTGTTGCGACTGCCTGCAAAGTCTGGGCATCAATAAATGAGGCCAGCACGGCACCCACCTGTTGCGCGAACCCGCAATCGTCTGCGATTAGCGTAATCCTTCGGGGTGGCCTCGACCAACCGCATCCCCAACCGCATCCCCAACCGCCTCCCCAACCGCATCCCCAGCCCCAAACCCCGAAAGCGTAACCATCATGTTCTTTCCTAAAGGCTCAACACCTGATGTGCCATCAACCTCGTCAATCCACCCGCGCAAAAGCATATTGATCCGCGCCGGTGTTGGCCTGCTCGCAGTCGCTCTTGTTGGAGGATCGTTGATCGCTTGGCGCGTCAGCGCAGCCAAGAAAGATGCGCCGAAAGAGGAATTGGAGAAAACCTACGAATTCGCCAAAGGAGACCTTGCCGTATTGGCGCCAGTTGAACTCGGCCATGTGGTGCCAATCTCCGGCACGTTGAAACCCGTTATACAAGCTGTCGTGAAATCGAAAGTCGCCGCCGAAGTCGCCAAGATTCACGCGCAGGAAGGTGAACGTGTCGCTGCCGGCCAAGTATTGATTTCGCTCGATACCGCAGATTTACGCGCCCGCTACGATGCACAAATGGCGTCGGTGGCTGAAATGAAGGCAAGGCTCGACTTGGCCGGTAAAAACGAAGCCAATAACCGCCAACTGCTACAGAAGAACTTTATTTCCCAGAATGCCTTCGACGCCGTGTCGAACTCGGCTGAGGTCGCACGCGCGAACCTCAAATCCGCAGAAGCGCAAGCCGCGATCTCTCAGCGGGCACTCAATGACGCCGCGATTCGCGCACCGTTCAATGGCATCATCGCCAAACGTATGGTGAATGTCGGCGAGAAAGTTTCACCGGATATGTCGGTCGTCCACGTCGTTGATCTTTCCCGTATGGAACTCGAGGCTGGCGTACCGGTGAGTGAAATTCCGGGTATCAAAATTGGCCAAGAGATTTCATTTACGGTGGATGGTTTCAGCGACCGGCAATTCAAAGGGAAGGTCGAACGCATCAATCCGTCGGCTGAGGCAGGGTCACGTTCTATTTCGGTTTTCCTTTCCCTTGCCAATCCCGAACAGGCGCTTAAGGGGGGTATGTTTGCGACGGGCAAGTTAGCCGCACAGTCGCGTGGTGCGGTGAATGCGATTCCACTCGTTGCGCTGCGTGAAGAGGGTGGACAGAGTTATGTGTTTGTCATCGAACACGCAAAAATTGCGCGCAAACCTGTTTCGGCTGCGACTCGCAACATCGACCTCGGCATGGTGGAAATTCGTGATGGCCTCACCGCTGGCGCACAAGTTATTGCGGTGAAGATGGAAGGCCTTAAGGCCGGCGCAAAAGCCATTGTCAAAACGGAAGCCACCGAAGTCGGCTCATCAACCTCCGCGCCCGCCGCCAAAATGAATAAATGGGAGCTTCTAAAAACCGTCGCGAGCGGGTGAAGTTGGCAGTGAGGAGCGGACACGTACCCAGTGTACGGCGAGCACCGGAACTGACAGATTCGCCCGCGCAGTAGGTTTTTAGAAGTTCCCAAATCGTAAAAGTCCTTATTCCACGAGCATTTCCAACACTTTTCATCTGGAAACGCCCGTCCCTGCTCGTGTTTTGCGCTACGAAACGAAGTTAAGTGACGCATGGTGGGTGGTCAAACCCAAGCGACCGCCAAACCAGAATTCAATCGGAGAAACTCCATGTGGATGACCAAAGTCTCGATTAACAATCCCGTTTTTGCCACGATGGTGATGGCCGCGTTGATGGTGCTCGGCCTGTTTTCCTACAAGAGACTGGCGGTCGATCAAATGCCGGATATTTCCATTCCGGTCGCGGTCATTTCGATACCCTACGCGGGTGCGTCAGCGGAAGCCGTTGAACAAGACGTGGTGCGGCCGATCGAGCAAAGTGTCAATACGATCAACGGTGTGAAGACGATTCGTTCGTCCTCACAAATCGGCTTTGGCTGGGTGGTGGTCGAGTTTGAGTTGACCGTTGATCCGCGTGTGGCAATTCAAGACGTACGAGACAAGGTCGCCGAGGCGCGCCGGGGATTCAACCGCGATGTGGGTGAGCCGACCGTCTCGCGCGCGAGCAATGAGGACGACCAACCGTTGATCTACCTCTCGATGCGGTCGGACTCGCGCAGCTTGCGCGAACTCTCCGACATTGCCGACCAACTCGTCGTTAAACGCTTACAAGGGGCGCCCGGCGTCGGCAACATCGAGGTGTCAGGCGACGTCGGACGTGAACTCGCTGTCAACCTACGGCCCGAGAAAATGGCGGCCTTCGGCATCGGCGTGAATGAGGTGATCGCCGCAATCCGTGCAGAGAACCAAAACTTCTCAGCCGGCGCGCTCGTCTCAGACGTTACCGAGCGACTGGTCCGAGTCCAAGGAAAAATCCGCAAGGCGGAAGACTTTGCACGCATCATCGTGGCCCGCCGTGGCGGCGCGGGTGGTGCAACGAGCGCAATCACGCTCGGCCAGGTCGCGGACGTTTCGGATGCACAGCGCGAAGAAACATCCTTTTCGACGGACTCGGGAAAACGCGCCATCTCCATCCAGATTCGCAAAACCCGTGGGGCAAATACGATTGATATGGCCGATGGCGTCAAGAAACAGGTCGCCGAACTCAAGAAATCTCTGCCTGCCGACATCAAACTGGACATTACCTTTGATCGCTCTACGTTCATCAAGGATGGAGTGGATAACGTCAAGACCACCATTCTCGAAGGCGCACTCCTGACAGTGCTGATCGTCTTCTTTTTTCTTCATTCATGGCGTTCGACTGTCATCACCGGTTTGACCTTACCCATCTCCATCTTTGCGACCTTCATCGTGTTGTATGCGATGGGCTTTACCATCAACTTCATGACGTTGATGGCGATGTCTCTGTCCATCGGCATCCTGATCGACGATGCCATCGTGGTCCGCGAGAACATTGTGCGTCACCTCGCAATGGGTAAGAGCCACATGCAGGCGGCTTTTGAAGCGACCAATGAGATCGGACTGGCGGTGATGGCGACCACCTTCACGATTGTTGCCGTGTTCCTGCCGGTTGCATTTATGGGCGGCATCATCGGCAAATTCTTCCTGCAATTCGGCGTGACGGTCGTGGTGGCCGTTATGGTTTCTTTGTTTGTGTCTTTCACGCTCGACCCGATGTTGTCCTCAATCTGGCACGATCCAAAATCGCGCTGGATGGATAAACAACCCATCAAGTGGTTGCTGGATCGGCAAGAGTTGCTGATGGACGGCTTGCATCGCCGCTATGACGTTTGGCTGCGCTGGTCGCTCGCACACCGCAAGACGACGCTAGGAATTGCCGCGCTAACCTTTGTCGGGAGTTTCTTCCTCGTTCCCTTCATTGGTTCAGAGTTTGTTCCAGAAGAAGACAACAACTGGACCAGCGTTCAGATTCAAACGCCAATTGGCTCGTCGCTCGCCTATACATCGACCAAGGCAGAACAGGTCGAGGCTGCGTTGCGCGATTTTCCCGAGATCAAGCGCATTTCCAAAACGGTCAACAAGAACAACGCATGGTTTGAACTTCAACTTGTCGATAAACAGGCACGCAAGCGCAGCCAGAAGGAACTTGACGACGTGATTCGCAAGCGCCTCAACCGCGTCGCAGGACTTGAGATCAACATCGGTTTCAATCGTCCAATTCAAGTGTACGTCATGGGGCCAGACATTAAGGAGCTTGACCGTATTTCCCAAGATGTGATGAACCAGATGAAGGCGATAAAGGGTATCGTTGACATTGACTCATCATTCAAGCCGACCAACCCTTCGCTGGATATCGTGGTGAACCGCGAGCTTGCCTCGGACCTCGGCGTATCGATGAACGAAATTGGTATCACGACCCGCGCTCTGATCGCCGGCGAACCCGTTGGACAATGGGAGGGGCCAGATGGCGAGAACCACCAGGTCATGGTGCGTCTACCGCGTAGCGAGCGTACCGGCATCAGCGATTTAGACAAGATATTCGTCCGCGCAAACGGCACCAATGCCGACGGTACTGCGCGCATGGTGCCGCTGCGCCAGGTTGCTGATTTCCAGCCGAGTGTGTCGGAGCGTCGCATCGATCGCCGCAATTTACAGCGTCAGATTCGTATCATGGCGGGTGTCGCAAACGGCGTGAGTGTGGGCGACGCCGCGCAAGAAGTGACTAAGATTACCAACAGCATTGTGTTGCCGCCCGGATACCGCTTTCAATTCGGCGGTTCATCGCAAGATATGCAGGAATCGCTCGGCTTCGCCGTCGCCGCATTGGCGCTGGGCGTGATCTTCATCTACTTCATCCTTGCCTCTCAGTTTGGTAGTTTCCTGCAACCGATTGCCATCATGGCGTCGCTGCCGCTATCGTTGATCGGCGTCTTCCTCGCGCTCATCATGTTTGGCTCGACGCTGAATCTGTTCTCGGTGATTGGCTTCATCATGTTGATGGGGCTGGTCACCAAGAACGCCATTCTGCTGGTTGACTTCACCAATCAGGGAATTCGCGAAGGCCAGGATCGTATCGAGGCAATTCTCGCCGCAGGTCAAGTTCGCCTACGGCCGATCCTCATGACAACCACCGCGATGATCTTTGGCATGTTGCCCCTCGCGCTTGCGTTTGGCGCGGGCTCTGAGCAACAGTCACCCATGGCACACGCCGTCATCGGCGGCATCATAACCTCCACGATCATGACGCTTGTTGTTGTGCCGGTATTGTTTACCTACATGGATGCGCTTGGGCAACGGGCGAGCCACTTCTTCCACGTAGAACGGGAGTAAGTGGATGTTGTTCAGGCGTGCGGGCAAGGAGCGACGACAGCGAACTTAGGGTTTTGGCTTACTGGCTTGAGTGGCGTGAATGGCTTGGGTGGCCTGCGTGCTGCCCGGCTCGCCAGTCGGCTTTGGTGCCGGCTGCACGGCGAGAAGACGCTGACTCCGTGTCAACGACGTAAAGTCAGCGTTGTTCGGGAAAACGGCGATCTGATTGCGACCCGCTGCCTTCGCGGCATACATCGCCTCGTCCGCCCGCGCGACCAGATTTCCGATATTGTCCGCTGCACTCTCGTCGAGCTTGGCGACGCCTCCACTGACCGTGATGCGGATGATCTTCTCGGCTCTGCCATCGGTGATGGTAAAGCTCGAATACTCGGTCGCGCCGCGTATGCGTTCTGCCAACGACGCCGCCTCTTCGGCATTCGTTTCCGGTAACAACAAACAAAACTCTTCCCCGCCGTAACGGACGAGCAAATCTTCTTGGCGAAGGCACATTTTCGCAATTTGCACAAAGCGCTTTAACACATGATCTCCCGCAAGGTGACCATACTTGTCGTTGATGCTTTTGAAGTGATCCAGATCGAACAACACCACTGATAGCGGAGCCTTCCTACGGCGCGCTCGTGCGATTTCTTTATCGGCCAGCTCTAAAAATGTCCGACGGTTAAAGGTTCCCGTCAACGGGTCGGTGACCGCAAGTTTCGTCGCCGCTTCCTCGGCACGATCTTTCTGCAAAACAAGGAAACCCACCGACGTCAAAAGAATCACCATAAACGACAAAAACAAACCGCCGGTGAGGAGTTTTTCTGACGTAACGGGACCACCAAGAAGCTCTGGCATCACCATAACCGGAATGGCACGCATAAAAAATGATAGTGCGCCGAGCGAGAAGCCAATCACCAGCAACCGCAGGCCCGCTGAAGGCATCCCGCTACCGAGTTGCATCGCGATTGCCGCCAAGATCACGTAAGCCGTACCAAAGAACACACCTGCAAAAATGGGGATGGTGGTCGCCGAGCCTGCCGCCAAGCTGAACAGCACACCAATCAACAGCGCGGGGAATAAATGCCACCACCTGCTGAGGCGCTTGCCGAAAAACTGAAAGAGTGCCGCCGCCTGCAATGTGATGCATATGGCGAGCACCGAGTACGCCACGATGTGATAAAACGCAAGGTCTTGCGTCTCACCGAATGACCACAAGGTATATGCGATGGCTTGGGTGACGAGCGACGCAAGCCACAGCCATAACTCATCGCGCGCTTCACTGAGGGGGGTGTTGATGGCAGCGCGTAGCGATACTGCCAGCAACAAGCACGCGGTGATGTTCATGACCAAAATTGTTTTGACTTCGACCATGCCTTAGTACCGCATCTTAATACCGCCTGAATGATGATTTTTTTGTTAACAGTGTCGAAGAACGGAGCGCCGTCACGATACTGTCTGCGCTCTGACGATGAGTCTGCGCTCTGACGATGAGTCTGCGCTCTGACGATGAGTCTGCGCTCTGACGATGAGTCTGCGCTCTGACGATGAGTCTGCGCTGAATAAACATTTTCGACAATCCCCGCACACGACACACGAACGATGCCGGTCAATTCTAGCCTGAACATTTCATGGGTCGCCCGCTGCGTCCAAGCACGGTGCCTCCGCTTCCAAACGCGCCCCCATGCAATGTTCCGACGAGCCGCTGGGCGATCATCAACTGCGATTTAAGCGCATCGCCCGCCGATTTCTGCCCAAATTTTGAGCGCATCACACGTCTGGGCAACATCGTGGACACGCAGGATAGTCGCGCCTTTTTGAACCGCGATGAGTGCGGACACGACACTCGGGACAAGCCGTTCATGCGTTGCCCGTCCAAGTAGTGCATTGAACATCGACTTTCTCGACAATCCCACCATCACCGGGTAGCCACGACTGACAATCTCATCGAGCTGGCGAAGCAGCGCCAAGTTATGCGCCAGCGTCTTGCCAAAGCCAAAGCCCGGATCAAGCACAATCCGATCATGCGTAATTCCCGCCTCTTCACACACCGTGGCACGCGTGCATAAATATGCGGCCACATCGGCGACAACATCATCGTAACTTGGGCAAGCCTGCATGGTGCGGGGCTGGCCCTGCATGTGCATCAGACATACGGCCACATTTGACGCGGCACACGCCTGAACCGCACCTTCTGAACGCAGCGCATTGACATCATTGACCATCGCCGCGCCGGCGCGAATGGCGGCTGCCATGACTTCTGGCTTCTGCGTATCAATCGATAGCGGGATGGACGTGCCGACCAGCGCTTCGATCACTGGCAGCACGCGGTCTAACTCCTCGGCAAGGCAAGCCGGTGCGGCGCCAGGTCTGGTGGACTCACCGCCGATGTCAAGGACATCCGCACCATCTTCAATGAGCTTGTGCGCATGTGCGACTGCGTCGTCACGGGCGAGAAATTTTCCGCCATCGGAAAAGGAGTCCGGTGTGACGTTGACGATCCCCATCACCAACGGCGAGGCAAGCGACAGCTTGAATGGTCCGGCAGAAAGAGTTTGGGGCATCGTCAAAAGAGAAACGGGCGTAAAACCGCCCGTTGTCTGCGACCAATTGAATTGGTGCTACTGCGCACCCTCGACTGCTGGCGGCTCTTTGACCTCTGGCTTGGTCGCGGCCACACCTGAACCGCCGCCACTACTATCAGAATCACGTTTGGGCTGAAAACGCATGGTCGAAGGTTTTGGCGGACGTACTTCGCGCCCCTCCATGATGTCCTTGATTTGGTCAGCATCAATGGTTTCAAATCCAAGCAGTGCTTTGGTCATCGCCTCGATCTTGTCGCGATTTTCTTCAATCAAGCGGCGCGCCAGCGCGTACTGTTCATCGATGATGCGACGAATCTCACCATCAACCTTGCGCTGTGTCTCTTCTGAAACGCTGGTCTGACGTGTGACGGAGCGGCCCAAGAACACTTCACCTTCGTTCTCCGCATACACCATCGTGCCCAATGCATCCGACATCCCATAACGTGTCACCATGTCCCGCGCAATCTGCGTGGCACGCTCGAAGTCATTTGACGCCCCGGTGGTCATTTGATTCATGAACACCTCTTCAGCGATACGACCGCCAAACAACACAGCGATCCGATTCAACAAATACTCACGGTCATACGCATAGCGGTCTTGCTCGGGTAGTTGCACCGTGACGCCGAGCGCACGGCCACGCGGAATGATTGTGACCTTGTGTACCGGGTCTGACTTCGGCAAGATATAACCCAATAACGCATGCCCCGACTCGTGATACGCCGTATTCAAACGCTCTTCTTCTGGCATCACCATCGAGCGACGCTCGGCACCCATGATGATTTTGTCTTTGGCGCGCTCGAAGTCTTCCATATCGACCAAGCGCTTGGCAGCACGCGCCGCGAACAACGCTGCTTCATTCACCAAGTTTGCGAGGTCAGCGCCTGACATACCTGGGGTGCCACGCGCAATGACTTCGGCGACCACATCCGGCGCAATCGGTACTTTGCGCATATGCACCGTCAGAATCTGTTCGCGTCCACGGATATCTGGCAGTGGAACGACAACTTGTCGATCAAAGCGGCCAGGACGCAGTAGTGCAGGGTCCAATACGTCAGGACGGTTGGTCGCCGCAATCACGATGACGCCCACCGTTCCTTCAAACCCGTCCATCTCCACTAGCAATTGGTTGAGGGTTTGTTCACGTTCGTCGTTGCCGCCACCTAAGCCAGCGCCACGCTGACGGCCCACCGCATCGATCTCGTCAATGAAGATGATGCAAGGTGCGTTTTTCTTTGCTTGCTCGAACATGTCACGCACCCGAGCCGCACCGACACCAACGAACATTTCAACAAAGTCAGAGCCTGAAATTGAGAAAAAAGGGACTTTTGCTTCGCCGGCAATGGCGCGTGCAAGCAGCGTCTTACCCGTCCCCGGCGAGCCGACCATCAGTACACCACGCGGAATACGACCACCGAGTTTTTGGAACTTTGAGGGGTCGCGCAGGAAGTCAACCAACTCGCCCACTTCTTCTTTGGCTTCGTCAACACCGGCAACATCGGCAAAGGTAATCGGGTTGGTGTTCTCGTCGAGCATCCGCGCACGGCTTTTACCGAAGGAGAACGCCCCACCCTTGCCACCACCTTGCATGCTGCGCATGAAGTAGAGCCAGACGCCGATGAGCAACAACATCGGGAACCATGAAATGAAAATCTGCATCAGGAAGGATTGCTCCTCCGGTGCCTTGGCTTCGATCTTCACTCCCGCACGCAGTAGGTCGTCCCAGGTATAAATGTTGGACGGCAGATAGGTGACGTATTGCTTGTTGTCACGCGTGAATACACGCACCGTACGCGGACCTTCTTCGCGAACACGATCAATGTTGCCGTTTTTCGCCTCGGTCATCATGACCGAATAATCCATCTGCTCGCGGGGCGAGTTCTTGCTGGTTAGCTGCATGAACACCATCATCAGCACAATGCCGACAACGAGCCAAACGCCAATACCTTTAATCCAATTGTTGTTCACGCATCACCTTTAATCTGCTGCCACGCATTTGCGCGGGACGTTAATCTTACTCTCTTAGGCGTCAACACGCCAACCGGCTTGTGGTATCCCCTCAGGATGCTTGACGCCTCGTGCGAGCAGGTAAACCTCGCGGCTCTCATCCCGGGAGGCGTCCGGCTTTTTCGCGTCGACTCTTACAAAGTTTGACCGGAGCAGCTTCACGAATGGCTCAAACCCATCGCCCTGAAATACCTTGACTAGAAAAACCCCGTTTAGTTTCAGAAACCGAGCCGCAAACTCCATCGCCAGCTCGCCCAACGCGTACAACCGCGCTTGATCCGTAATCACGATGCCTGTTAGGTTTGGGGCCATATCGGAAATGACAAGGTCAACTGGCTGGTTTTCTATCGCTTCGACCACCGCATCCAACCCTGCATCTGCGGAGAAATCCGCTTGAATAAAATGCACACGCTCGATCGCCTCCATGGGTAGAAGGTCAATCGCGACCACTTTTCCAGTCGTCCCAACTTTTTTAATCGCCATCTGCGACCATCCACCAGGCGCGGAACCCAAGTCAACAATGACCATCCCAGGCTTGATGAGTTTCTCGGCTTGGTCGATTTCCTGCAGCTTGTAAACAGCTCGAGATCGATAACCTTCCTCATTGGCCTTTTTCACATAGGGATCGGAGAGGTGTCGTTTGACCCAGTCACGGCTATTTTTTGGTCTTGCTTTGGACATATTGGATCAACATTTTATCGGGATACGCTAGCAGGCAAATGCCTGAAAAGACGTGTCAACGGTCGCCACCAATCAAAGACACGCAGCACCTCAACAGGGCTGCCCGCTATACTGGCGGCATGAAAATCACATTATCCCCTATCGAGCGCCAAGCCCTGAAAGCACGCGCTCACCCACTTTCCCCGCTGGTCATCATTGGCGACAATGGTCTGTCCGCCAGCGTCATCCGCGAGATCGATCGAACGCTGAAAGCGCATGAACTGATTAAAATCCGCGCCAATACCGACGACCGAGAACAACGTATTGCTTGGATGGCGGAGCTGTGTGACGCCTTGGCGGCAGCGCCGGTGCAGCAAATCGGCAAAACGCTGGTGATCTGGCGTGAAAACCCAGAAAAAGTAAAAGAACGGGCAAAGGCGGCGCGCCCCCCGCAGAAGCCGCGCGAAAGGCGGTTGACCAAGCATCAGGAAGAAATGCGCGCCACCGGGCAAATGAAGGCCAAGGCTCAAACCAAACCGCGCAGCAAAGCGCGCTAGTCTGAACATTTCATGGGGCGTGTTCGCTCTCCGCATGAAGGGAACTGGGAACTTCTAAAGTCGTTTATTGACGGTCACTTTCAGGCGTTTTGTCGCCAAACTGCCCGCCGATAAAGGACTTTTTACTTCAGCCCAAACGGTGGCAGTTTCTTTTTGACCGCCACGTTCTTGAGCCGCACATATTTTGGCAGGCCGTTTTCATACGGCGGGTAGGCCTCGCCTGCGATCAACGGCTGCAAATAATTGCGGCATTTCTGGGTGATATGAAAACCATCTTTACTGATGAAGTCGCGCGGCATTTTCTTTTCGTGGTTTGCGACCTTATCCAGCGGTGCGGCGATGATTTCCCATTTGTAGGGTTTGCTCGATTTGCGTTTGATGGCGGGCATGACGCCGTTCATGCCTTTGACCGCGAATTCGACGGCAGCCCGACCAAGCGCGTAGGTTTGCTCCACATCGGTCTTTGATGCGATATGTCGCCCTGCCCGCTGTAGGTAATCAGCGACCGCCCAGTGGTGCTTGAGGTTGAGTTCGCGTTTCACCAAATCGGCAATCGCAGGGGCAACACCGCCCAACTGCGAATGGCCGAACGCATCGACCAAGCCTGATTCGGCGACAAATTTTCCATCCGCCCCGCGAATGCCCTCTGATACGCCAACCGCACAGTAGCCGCACTTTTTCACGGTCGCGTCAACTTTGGCGATGAATTTTTTCGGGTCGAAAACGATTTCGGGAAACAAAATGATGTGTGGCGCTTCATCGGCATTTTCGGCGGCCAGCCCGGTCGCGGCGGCAATCCAACCGGCGTGACGGCCCATCACCTCAAACACAAATACCTTGGTGGAGGTCTTTGCCATGGAGCGCACATCGAGGCCGGCTTCGCGCATCGATACCGCGACATACTTGGCGACTGAGCCAAAGCCCGGTGAGCAATCGGTGATCGGCAAATCGTTATCAACCGTTTTGGGTACGTGCACAGCGACGAGCGGGTAGCCCATCGATTCGGAGAGCTGCGAAATTTTTAAGCAGGTGTCGGCCGAGTCACCACCGCCGTTGTAGAAAAAATAGCCGATGTTGTGGGCGCGAAAAACGTCAATCAGGCGCTCGTATTCGCGGCGGTTTTGTTCGAGTGACTTCAGCTTGTAGCGGCATGAGCCGAATGCGCCAGCGGGCGTGTGGCCGAGGGCTTTGAGATTGGCGAGCGGCTCTTTGGAGGTATCGATTAAGTCTTCCGTGAGTGCACCGATGATGCCGTTGCGACCCGCATAGACTTTGCCGATTTTTTTCGGGTACTTGCGCGCCGTTTCGATGACGGCTTGTGCCGACACATTGATCACGGCGGTCACGCCACCAGACTGGGCGTAGAAGGCGTTCTGAGGGGGCGTAAAAGTCATCGTATGTGTACCCCTGCCTAGCCCAAGGCCGCAATAATCGAATCGCGAATATCTTCCATCTTGCCGACGCCTGCCACCCGGACATATTTCGGTGCGCCCGTTGTAGCCGACTTTGCCCATGACTCGTAGTAGGCAATCAACGGCTCAGTTTGATCGTGGTAAACCGCAAGACGCTTTTTCACCGTGTCTTCTTTATCGTCGTCGCGTTGAAATAAATCTTCACCGGTGAGGTCATCCTTTCCCGGCGTTTTGGGCGGGTTGAATTTGACGTGATACACGCGCCCGGATGCAACGTGTACGCGGCGCCCTGACATACGCTCGACAATCTCAGCATCATCCACCGCGATTTCGACGACGTAGTCAAGCTCTACACCAGCCGCCTTCATGGCGTCTGCCTGTGGGATGGTTCGCGGAAATCCATCGAACAAGAATCCCTTGGCGCAATCAGCCTCCTTGATGCGTTCCTTGACCAACCCAATGATGATGTCGTCCGAAACAAGCGCGCCCGAATCCATCACTTTTTTCGCCGCGATGCCGAGGGGAGTGCCTGCTTTCACCGCAGCACGCAGCATATCACCCGTGGAAATTTGCGGAATGCCAAAGTGCGCCTTGATGAAACCCGCTTGCGTGCCTTTGCCGGCACCAGGACCACCCAACAGGATCAAACGCATGAGCTACCTTTATTAGTTTGTTGCGAGGAGCGGAAATTCTACCGTGTTTGCTCACTGACGGGCTTTGATGCAATTAAGCCGCTGGCAAGACGCGCGCGCGCACGTTCGAGGTCGGCCGCGGTATCAACGCCAGGCGGTGTCTCACCCTGCCAATCCAACACCGCGATTGCGTAGCCGTGAAACATCGCGCGAAGCTGTTCCAGCGCTTCGAGTCGCTCGGCGTCAACTGGCGCCAAACTGGCATATCGATGCAAGAAGCTGGCTCGATAGGCATAGATACCAATATGCCGCAGCGCCTTTACCGACGCTGGCAGGGGCTGCAAATTGGCCGCCGCCATGGCAACCGCCTCTGCTTCATCGCGAGGGAACGGAATGGGGGCGCGGCTGAAGTACTGCGCGATACCCGTTTCGTTTCTGACGACTTTGACGACGTTCGGGTTAAGGAAGTCTGCTGCCCACTCGATCGCATGCGCCGCCGTTGCGATTGCAGCGCCATCCATCTCACTAAGCGTTTGTGCAACCGAGGCGATCAGCGTCGGTGCAATCAAGGGCTCATCCCCTTGCACATTCACCACAATGGCATCCTCCCCTAACCCCAGTTGCGTCGCCACTTCCGCAATCCTATCCGTACCGGAGGGATGATCGCGACGAGTCATCAACGCCGTCACGCCGTGTGCCTCACACGCCGTCTGCACATCTCGATGGTCGGTCGCAACGTAGACCGCACTTGCACCCGAGGCTTGCGCCCGCGCTGCGACATGCACCACCATTGGCTTACCGCCGATGTCGGCGAGTGGCTTATTCGGCAGTCTTGTCGATCCGAGGCGCGCCGGAATGACGCAGATGAACTCAGGCACTAAGATTTCCGCTCTTCGTCGATGCCGAGTTCACGCGCCTCATCCACGAGCATGATGGGGATACCGTCGCGAATGGGGTAGGCCAAGCGAGCGGACCAAGAGATTAGCTCGGTCTTGTCGACAGACATCGTCAGCGGCCCCTTGGTCATCGGACAAACAAGAATTTCGAGCAACTTAGGGTCGAGCGACATGGTCAATTTTCTTTAGGACAAATTCAAAAAAAGCGTCTGGCAATGCCGCATCAACCCGCATTATCCAAAGTCGATCATCGACGCCAACAAACTCACGGCATTTTACCGCGTCCTTCTCCGTCATCAGGATGATATCTGCCGTCACACCACCAAGGTCTTGAAGTTGATATACATGATGATCAGGGAATGCGACCGCGTCGTGCAACGCAATACCCAGTCGGCGAACGTGGGCAAAAAAGCGCTCAGGATTGCCGATGCCCGCGATGGCAACCACACGCTTGCCGGCGACGGCCTCGACGAATGCGTCTGGCGACAGCTCGCCGCTCGCATGGCTCGCATCTGAGTTGTGTAGCTTCGACAGGCGCGCCCGCTGGTAAGTCATGTCGAAGATGGGCACATTGAATGACGCGAGATAGGAACGCAAACTCAATGATTGGCGGGCAGTTTCAGGCAAATTCGCTTGAAGATGCCCGTCTATATTGGGGTTATTCAAGACAATACAGTCCACATGCCGCAGTCGCTCGACGGGCTCACGCAGCGGCCCGGCTGGCAAGCAGTGGCCGTTACCGAAACCACGCGTCCCATCCACGACTGCAATTTCGACATCGCGCTTCAACCGATAATGCTGCAGCCCGTCATCACACACAATGACATTTGTTTCAGGAAATTTTTTACGCAGCCCCTGCGCAACCTGCGCCCGCTTTGCACCAACGAAGACCGGTCGCCCACTGCGCTCAGCAAGCAATAGCGCTTCATCGCTGAAGGTCGCTGAGCAAGCATGAGCGGGGGTGACCACCTGTATCACCGACTCTGGAGGGCGGTGCGCTGCGGATGTGCGCGTGTAGCCACGCGTGACGATACCGGGGCGTGCCCCATGCGTGGCGAGCCATTGCGACAAGGCGAGGACAATCGGTGTCTTTCCGGTACCGCCCACAGTAATGTTGCCGACAACGATGACCGGTACATCAATGCGTTCTGCGCGGAAATAGCCCCGCGTGTATGCCATGTCGCGCAATGCGATGAGCCCACGATAGAGCCAGGACAGGGGCTGAAGCAGAATTTGCCATGCTGAGGCGTGCTGCCATTCGCGCAAGAAGAAGGCTTCCACGCGTCCCGCCATCGCGAATTACTTGCCGCTCTTGGCTTGCGTGGTAAAAGAAATTTTGGTGAAGCCGACGAGGCGTGCCGCCTCCATCACATTCACGACAGCTTGATGTGTTGCCCCCGCGTCTGCACCAATGGCGATCACCGGGTCTTTCATCTGTGACGCCGCCGCCGCATCGCGAAGCGCGTTCGCAAATGCAGGCACACCATTAAAATTGGTTGCGACATTGTTGATTGCATACTTCCCGCTGGCATCAACCGCGATATTCAATACCTGCGGACGGTCAGGCGATTTCTCCGCAGTCGCCTCAGGCAGGTTGATCTGTAGTTCGTTGTACTTCGAATAGGTTGTGGTCACCATCACAAAAATCAGGATGACCAACAGTAAGTCGATCAAGGGAATAAAGTTGATCTCAGGCTCTTCCCGCGCGCGTCCACGGCGGAAATTCACTTGCGCTCTCCGTGCAGCGTCTCGACCAACTTGATGCCTTGTTGCTCCATATCGACTACCATCACATCGACTTTTGCGCGGAAATGACGGTAGAAGATCAACGCGGGCACCGCAACGGCGATACCGGCGGCGGTGTTGTAGAGCGCCACCGAAATACCCAGCGCCAACTGCGCCGGATTTTGACCCTGTGGACCACTTGAGCCGAAGATGTCGATCATCCCAATCACCGTGCCGAACAAACCTAGCAATGGCGCGACCGTGGCGATGGTGCCCAAGCCCGTCAGGAAGCGCTCCATATCGACCATCACCGCACGACCGGCCTCTTCCATCGATTCTTTCATCACCTCGCGTGAAGATTTAACGTTGGCAATGCCCGCCGCAAAGACTCGCCCTAGAAAAGAATTTGCACGCAGCTTCTCGATCAACTCAGGTGCGGCTCCCTGCGCCCGAAATGCCTCGACGGTGTCGACAAAAAGGTGGGGCGGGAGCACCGCGTTGCGACGGAGCGTCCAAAAGCGCTCACCAATAATCGCAAAACAAATCACCGAACAAAGAATGATGAACCAAATGGTCCAACCAGCCGCTTGAATGATCGATAGCAATTGATTCCCCAGTAAACCAGTGTAGCTTGAGACGCCGCAAGCATGTTGCCTGCGAGGATGACGGCGAAGTTTAACTTATCTACCTGCCAATCGATGTCCAGATTGTTTCCATTGCCTTGTTGGCGTTGCGGCTTTGCGACGTTGCGGCTTTGTGGCTTTGTGGCGTTGCGGCTTTGTGGCTTTGACGTATTGAAGCATTGAGTCCGGTGGCATTGAATCTGGAACGTCAACTCTGTCCAATTCAACCGTTCAGCCTGCGCCCAGCGTCTGCCACCACACTTAGCCGAAGTCAAAACCCCAGCAAAGGCGTGGCGTTTCAGCCATTTTTCGCGAAATGAGCGCGCACTTTCGTGGGTTTTCCCAAGGCCGTTGCATTTCATCCACAGCGACTGTGGATAAGTCTGTGAATAGCGCGTGCCAAGCGCACCTAAGTCACGAAACCGTAACGGTTTTTTTTGCGTCGCCCATTTTTTGCACGGAAAAAAATTGCTTTATTTGTCAGACACTTATGCAGTTTTCCCCAGTGCGCCATCATTCAGGCTATGGCACACTCAATATCGTTCATCGGTGATACCATCCGGTGGATGGATTCAAATGACTTACCGCTATTTTCGTGTGCGCTACCCCCCCCAAACCCCGCGCCAGACGCCGGATTTGCTGGATTTACAACAACCGCAGGTGCCAGCGCACCCACTGCCGCACGCGGCACTGACCCAATCAGCGTCAGCGAGCTCAATCGTCGGGTGAAGGGCTTGCTGGAAGCGAACTTTGAGCTTCGCTGGGTTCGGGGCGAACTTTCAAACGTGGTACGCGCCGCCAGCGGGCATTGGTACTTTTCGCTCAAAGACGATCGTGCGCAAGTGCGCTGCGTGATGTTCCGCCAACGCGCACAAACTGTTGGCTTCGCGCCAGAGAACGGGATTGAAGTCGATATCCGTGCCCTGCCGTCACTCTATGAGGCGCGTGGCGAATTTCAGCTCGGTGTAGAAACAATGCGCCATGCGGGTGTTGGTGCGTTGTTTGAAGCCTTTGAGCGGCTGAAGAAAAAGCTCGCGGCCGAGCGGCTATTTGATGCCGAGCGCAAGCGGCCGCTGCCTGATTTTCCGCGTCGCGTGGGTATCGTCACATCGACCAAGGCCGCCGCATTGCACGATGTTCTGGCAACCTTTGCGCGCCGTGCGCCGATGATTTCGATCATTGTTTATCCCACCGCAGTCCAAGGTGCCGATGCTGCTGCCGATATTGTCGGTGCGATTGATGCAGCCCGCGTGCGCCACGAAATCGATGCGCTGCTCATCTGCCGTGGTGGCGGCGCTGCCGAAGACTTGTGGTCTTTTAACGAGGAGTCCGTTGCGCGTGCCATCCAACGCTTCCAAGATGAGACCTGCATTCCCGTTGTGTCGGGTGTCGGGCACGAAACCGACTTCACCATTTGTGATTTTGTGGCGGACCTTCGCGCCCCCACGCCCACTGCCGCCGCCGAACTCCTATCGCCTGACACGACCGCTCTGCGTGCACAACTTCGTCAACGCCGAGACGAACTGACGCGTACCATCTTGCGCGTCGTCGCCACACTTCAGCAGCGTGTCGACCTCGCGACGCACGGACTCGTCTCACCTCAGCAGCGTTTGCAGCGGGAGCGTATGACGCTCGACCAGTACACCGGTCGCCTCGACCGAGGGCTACGCTGGGCCTTTAGTGCCCAGCAGCAGCGCTACACCCTGCAACGGGCGCGCCTTGGGTCGGCTGCACCGAATATGAGATTGCGCCACCAACAGTTAAGCGAAATAGGTCAGGCACTCACGCGTGCCATGCTGGCGACGCTAACTCAGCAGCGCCACGCACTTAACCGACACATTCAGGCGCTATCGTTATTGAATCCAGATCGCGTGCTGTCACGCGGATATGCGATGGTGACCCGCCGCGCACCGGAGCTGAATGTGATTTCATCGCGCGCCGAGCTGCATACAGCAGACCGCATCACGATCCGTTTCCACGACGGCGAAGCAGACGCCGAAATTCAGTAGCGTCGGGTCACGCCCGCAGTAAGATGGCGCGCAAGCGAGATTCGACGAGCGCGTTCAACGCAGGATCGAGGCAATCAAACGTTTCGACACCCGGCATCGAGCGCAGCCACGTCATTTGGCGCTTGGCAAGCTGCCGCGTGGCGGCAATCGCGTGGTCACGCATGGCATCGTCGCCAAGCTCGCCCTCGATCATTTGCCAGACTTGGCGATAACCCACTGTCCGCATCGAAGGCAACTCTGCATCCAGCGCGTAACGCGACTTAAGTGCGGTCACCTCAGCCACCAAACCGGCTTCAAGCATTTGATCAAAACGCGCGGCGATACGCGCATGCAGCACCGCACGGTCGGAAGGCAGGAGCGCAAACAAATGCGAATCAAAGGGAAAGACTGAAGCATCTGCCTCACCACCGCCACGCTGGTGCAAGGCTGACATCGGCACACCGCTGATTTCAAATACTTCGAGGGCACGCTGGATGCGTTGACGATCATTGGGGGCGAGTCGCGCAGCGGTCACTGCATCCACCAGCGCGAGCCGCGCATGCATCGCAGGCCAACCCAAGTGCGCTGCTTCGTCTTGGATCGCATTACGGATGGATTGATCCGCAAGCGGCAATGCGCTGAGCCCCTCAAGCAGCGTTTTGACGTACATCATCGTGCCGCCCACGAGCAGCGGCGTTGCCCCGCGCGCGATGATCTGCTCAATTGCGGCCATGGCATCGCGCCGAAAATCGGCTGCCGAGTATGCCTGCGTGGGTGGGATCAAATCGATCAGTCGGTGCGGATAATGTGCCTGCGTCGACGCATTGGGCTTCGCGGTTCCAATATCCATATCTCGATAAACCAGCGCTGAATCGACGCTTACAATCTCCAAGCGAACTTCTGGTGCCAGTACATCAACGAGATGACACGCGAGCGCGGTCTTTCCAGAGGCGGTCGGCCCCAGCAAAAAGAAAACAGGAGGTGCTTTATGACTCATCTTGACGGGTGTGGTTTGGCCTAGCGACCACGCATAAACAAGCGATCCAAATCATTCATTCCAAACTGGTACCAGGTTGGTCGTCCATGATTGCACTGACCACTTCGATCAGTCGCCTCCATTTGACGCAGCAATGCGTTCATTTCGGGAATCGAGAGTTGGCGATTGGCACGCACCGCCGCATGGCAGGCCATTGTCGACAATATCGCATCACGACGCTCATCTGCGGCGTGCGATGCACCATGCTCGGCCAAGTCCTTCAGCAGTTGCTGCAGCAAGTCACGCGGTTCACGACGATCAAGTAGCGCCGGAACCGCACGAATCGCGACTTCATTGGGGCTCAAATCGCCAAATTCAAAGCCGAGGTCGGCCAACAAAGCACGGTTTTCTTCGAGCAGTGTTCGTTCGCGAGCGCTCAATGCAAAGGCGATGGGGGCGAGCAGTGGCTGCGATGGTGTCGTGCGTGCGTCTGCCGACTGTTTGAACTTTTCGTACAGGATGCGCTCGTGCGCCGCATGCATATCGACAAGCACCAAACCTGCCGCGTTCTGCGCCAGCACATAGATGCCGTGGAGTTGCGCCAAGGCAAATCCGAGTGGCGGCGTGTCGGTGTGCGTGTCGGTGTGCGTGTCGGTGTGCGTGTCGGTGTGCGTGTCGGTGTGCGTGTCGGTGTGCGTGTCGGTGTGCGTGTCGGTGTGCGTGTCGGTGTGCTTGTCGGGCATCACGTCGCGCGGCTGTGCCTCCGCGCCGCGCAGCACCTCGTAGAAGCGACTTGGCGTCGCACCAGCGGTATAGCGAGCAGCAAACTCGCTCGCACTCGGCACCGAGGAAACCGTGGCGCTCGCTTGCGATGTCGGTATCCACAACTGACGTGGCGCGACGCGGTGCGCTGACGAGACAAACTCGGCAGGATTAGCCTGTGGCGTCGGCACGTCGGCACTAGAGCGGGAAAGCGCTTTTTTTAGCGCATGAAAAACGAATTGATGAACCCCACGCGAATCTCGAAACCGAACTTCCGCTTTCGCGGGGTGTACATTGACATCAACCAACTCCGGATTCAACGACAAGAAAATTGCATACGCTGGTTGGCGCTGGTGGTGTAGTACATCGGCATAGGCTTCACGGATTGCATGCTGCAAAAGCTTGTCGCGCACAAATCGACCATTGACAAACACGTACTGCTGATCACGACCGGCACGCGAGTAGCGCGGCAAGGCGATGTGCCCAGAAATGCCAAAGGCGGCTTGATGCTCAGCGATTGCCACTGATGAGCCCGCAAACTCATCACCCATGATTGCCATGACGCGAGAGGCGAGCGATTGAATGCCGTATGACCAAGTCCGCCGCCCGTTATGGGTCAGTGAAATCGCGACACTCGGAAATGCGATCGCAATCCGTGTGGCCGCATCTTCTGCGTGACCAAACTCAGTCCCTTCGGATTTCAAGAATTTGCGGCGCGCGGGTGTGTTGAAAAACAAATCCTCCGCGTCCACAACCGTGCCTTCCGACAGCGCCGCTGGCTCAATTTCGGCGGCGTCACCACCGAGCACTTGCAGCCGATGGGCGTGCTGCGATTCGCGACGGCGCGATGTCAGCGTCAGTCGAGAAATTGCCGCGAGGCTCGCGAGCGCCTCGCCGCGGAACCCCATTGATGCCACTTGCTCCAAGTCGTCGAGCGTGCGGATTTTTGAAGTTGCGTGCCGCGCCACGGCCAACGATAACTCGGACTGTGCAATGCCGATTCCGTTGTCCGCCACCCGAATGCGCTTGATGCCACCTTGCACCAAATCGATGGTAATTTCCGTCGCCCCCGCGTCGAGGCTGTTCTCCACGAGCTCCTTCAACGCCGAGGCTGGGCGCTCGACCACCTCACCTGCCGCGATTTGATTGATGAGTAACTCTGGCAACGGTTGAATAGACGGTACGTCGTAAGTCATGAGGCGGGGCGCAAAACCGCTGCCCTTTGGCGGCAACGGGTGAGTTGATCGGGCGTTAAAAGAAACATTCTAGGCGTCGCTGACCGCGTTTCTGGAAAACCGAATTTCACGCGCATACAAGCCGAGTGTTTCCGAGCGAGGAAGATCTGATTGTGAACGCCATCACATTTTCTGGCGTAGATGCAAATTCACAACCGAAATTTGCCGATTTGCCGCTATTTTGCCCCTTCAATGCTTGACGGTACTAAAGTAAATCACTAAGGTTATCCTGCTTGAGAACAATCACATACGTTACCTTATAAAAGTAATGGGTGAATTAGGCGTAAGCGCCGAACAGGGTGGCCTTATCTTGGCTGATGAGGGCGGGCAAACGTCATCCTCTCGTAAAAATTGAACCACCAATCGCGACCGACGTTGGCGGCAAAGAACATAAAGGCATACGCAGTGCGTGCTCCAGAGAATAGTGACAATGCAGCGGTAAGCGTTGAAGACGGTCTAACGATCGGTACGATGCCTGCGTCCAGCCTTCCCCTCGCCACAGTGGTGTCAGCGCGCGACCGCGCATTCGTCGCCAAACATATTTTTGCTGAGCAAGTGCGGCTGCTATTCCAGTTTTCCCTCGTCGGCTACTTAGCCGAGTTGATGGTCACCTTACTGTTGGGTGCCATCCTTTGGAACGATATCGGCGAGCGCCCGGAACTCTTTGTCTGGTTCATCGCGGCCGGTCTCGTCATCGTTGGCCGCTATGTCCTGTACAAGCTCTTCATCCGTGCGAACCCAAGCCCGGATGCCCTGTCAACCTGGGAAACGCGCTTTGTCATCGGTAGCCTGTTGATGGCCGCGCTATGGGGCGTCATCGGTGCCACGCTTCTTCCCAAAGCGGGGGAGACACAACTACCGTTGATGATGCTGGTGGCACTCTTGGCCACTGGTGCAGTTGCCTACCTCGCACCGCATCGCAGTCTATTCACGCTGACCGCCCTAGTGTCGCTCCTGCCAATGGGGGTCATGACACTGGGCTTTGGTAACCGCACTAGCTCGATCCTCGGTGCGGCCATCGCCGTGTTGACTGGTCTGCTCGTTGTGGTCCACAGCAAAGTACATAAGGCGCTGCTTGATTCACTCACCGCACGTTTTGATCATGTTCTGATCGCGATGCGCTTGGAAGAAGAAAAGGGGCGCGTTGCACAGGCCAATCGTGCGCTTGAGCAAGAAGCGGTTGATCGCCGCAAAGCCGAACGCGCTGAGTTACTCGCTCTACAGCGACTTAAATTGCATCTTGAGCGTACGCCACTTGGTGTCATCGAATGGGATATGGAATTCCGCGTCGCGACGTGGAACCCCGGTGCGGAAGTAATCTTTGGCTACAGCGCAGACGAGGCGCTCGGTGAATCCGGTTACACACTGGTCAGTGGCGAAGATAGCCAGAGGCTCGCCAGCATGTGGATGGAGTTGATGCAAACACGTCAAGCCACGCGCATTTCAATGACCAACAAAACCAAGCGCGGTGAAGAGATCAGCGCGGAGTGGTACAACACGCCGCTCGTTGACGCCGACAACAAAGTGATCGGTGTGGCTTCGCTCGTACAGGACGTGACCGAACGCCTCAACACCGAGCGCACGATCCACTATATGGCGCACCATGACGCACTGACGGGATTGCCAAATCGCCGCTTGATGCAAGACCGCCTCAATCAAGCGATTCTGTCGGCACGCCGCCAACAGCGTCACGTGGGGCTACTGTTCGTCGACTTAGACCACTTTAAGTTGGTCAATGACACCTTGGGGCATCAGACCGGGGACTATGTGTTGCGCGATGTATCTAAGCGCCTCGCAAAATTGATGCGCGAGGGCGACACTGTCTCGCGCGAAGGCGGCGATGAATTTGTGATCGTGTTGCCAGACCTCGAAAAGCCAGAGTTTGCGCAGGTCGTCGCAAACAAGATTTTGGCGGAGCTGGCGCGACCGATTGAAGTCTTAGGCCACCAAATCACGGTGACCGCGTCAATCGGCATTTCGCACTATCCCAACGACGCGAATGACGTGCAACACCTGCTCAAGCATGCTGACTCGGCCATGTATCAAGCCAAAGAGGCCGGGCGCAACACGGCGCGCTTTTTCACCTCCGACCTCAATTTCTTGTTGTCCAAGCGTCTTGAGGTCGAATCACGACTTCGGCGCGGTATTGAGCGCAATGAATTCTTCTTGCGCTATCAGCCGCAAGTCGATGTGCTGAGCGGAAAAATTGTCGGGCTTGAAGCACTGCTACGCTGGAATGATCCGCAACAGGGCGAGATTTACCCCAAGGACTTCATCTCTATTGCCGAGGAATTGGGTTTGATCATCCCGCTTGGCGAGTGGGTGTTCCGCACCGCGTGCCTGCAAATCAAGGCGTGGGAGCAAGACGGGTATCACGACCTCAAGGTGTCGTTGAATCTGTCCGCTCGCCAATTCCTATCGCGCAAGTTACTGCCGTCGATGACAGCAGCACTTCTCGAGACCGGCGTTTCGGCATCAAGCATCGATATCGAGATTACCGAAGCCGTGGCTATGCGAAACCTAGAACAGTCCATTGAAATCCTGACCGAGTTGCGCCGCATGGGCGCGACGATTTCTATTGACGATTTCGGTATCGGTTATTCGTCATTAGGCCAGCTCAAACGCTTGCCCGCACAAACTCTAAAGATCGACCAGAGCTTCATTTCGCAGCTTCCAGATGACATCAATAGCAGTTCTATTACCGAGGCCATCATCGCGATGGGCAAGCGATTGAAATTGCGGGTCATCGCGGAGGGGGTCGAACAAGTAAGTCAATTGGAATTCCTCCGCGCCAATGGCTGCGACGCATTCCAAGGCTTCTTATACGCCAAGCCATTAACCGCGTCTGAAGTCAGCGCCCTCCTCAAAAGCCAGCAGATCGCCTCTTAACATCAGACAGCCGCGAACAAAGCCCTGATCTGGGGCGTTCTTCTTGCCATGACGTATTCAGACGAGCCGCTATTGGTCGAAATAGGCCGTCCCAGATTTTAATCAAGCCCGTGCGAGCGCAGGGTTCTTCGCGAAATAGGTTCTAACGCCGTCTGCAATGGCGTCCGCCATCTTGCTTTGATAGCTCGCGTCGCGCAGCTTGCGCTCCTCTTCCGGGTTGGAGATAAATGCAGTTTCAACGAGGATCGATGGGATATCCGGTGCTTTCAATACGGCAAAGCCTGCCTGTTCTACCTGCGGCTTGTGCAACCGATTGACCTCACCCAGCTCTGACAACACATAACGTCCCAGCTTGAGCGAGTCATTGATTTGCGCAGTGGTGGAGAGGTCGAACAGGATGCGCGCAAGGCTAGAGTCTCGCATACTCAAATTGATCCCGCCGATTAAGTCGGCGTCATTTTCTTTATTGGCAATCCACTTTGCGGCGGTTGAAGTCGCGCCACGTTCTGACAGCGCAAACACGGAGGAGCCATTGGCTTGCGGATGAATGAATGCATCGGCGTGTACGCTGATGAATAGGTCTGCTTTAAGTCTGCGTGCGCGCTGCACGCGGTGGTGCAATGGAACGAAGTAGTCCGCATCCCGGGTTAATGCGATGCGGAAACGAGTATCCGTCTCAAACTTATCTTTCAAGAGGCGCGATATCGTCAGGACAATATCCTTTTCGCGCGTGCCCTTCTTGCCCACCGCACCCGGGTCTTCACCACCGTGACCGGGGTCCAACACCACCACATACGGACGCGGCGGTTTCTTGCCCGCAATGATCGCGGGGGTTTCAGGCTTCTTCGGTGCCTCTTTGCCACTATCCTTACCGCCCCCCCCGCAGGTTCGGCCGGGCTAGGCTTCGCGGCAGCGGGTGGTACGGGCTTTGTCGAGGCAACCGAAGGTGGGGGCATTTCTTTATCATCGTCTTTGCCAAACATTGCAGTGTCCTCGTTGAGGAGTGCCAGCATGGGGTCAGATGGTTTTGCGGGATAGATGTCGAGCATCAGTCGATGTCCGAACTCACCGACCGGCGGGACGGCGAACACCTGCGGCAATACTTCGGTCTTCAAATCAAGCACCACCCGAACCACATTGGGTCGATTCAATCCAACACGCACCGACTTGATAAATGGATCATTAGCACCGACCTTCTCGGATAGGGACTTCAGCGCTTCGCCCAGCTCGATGTTTTCGATATCAAGAACCAAACGCTCCGGGTCTTTGACAAAGAAGTGTTGGTATTTGAACGCCGTACCGGCTTCGAATGTGACTCGTGTGTATTCATTGGCCGGCCAGACACGGGCGGCATCGACCTTTGACCGCGTGGGCAACGCAGCGAACACCTGCGACGGAACCAAGGGCAATATCGCCGCCGTGGCGAGCAACGAACGCCGCGACACTGATACGCCGTGGACAGAAATTAAGCGCGCAGTTTCGCAAGCAGTTGTTGACCGCGTTGCGTGGTAGCCGTCAGGTGCGCCCGGCGTTGCGTCTCCAGATTGGCCGCTGCGGTCAGATGAATATCCAAATCCGGAAGCGGCAAGGGCACCTGCGCTCCCTGCGCTTTCTCGGGCCACTCGATCAACGAGATCGCCTTGTCCGTTACGGAATCGCGAAAGCCTGCCTCGTGCCATTCGTCAGGGTCCTTTAAGCGATAAAAATCAAAGTGATACAAGTTTAATCTAGAAACTGTATAAACTTCAACCAATGCATAGGTCGGGCTCTTCACCCGACCGTTGAAGCCTAAACCGCGCAGCACCCCCCTTACGAAGGTTGTTTTGCCTACGCCGAGGTGCCCACGCAAAAAAATCGTGATCGGCAGCTCGCCAGCATCGGCCGCCGCCTGTATCGCCGTGGCAAGCTGGCCGGCCATCCGCGCGGTTTGCGCCTCGTCAGCAAAATCAACGTAGAGCGAAGAGAATGTTGTCATCCGATAGACTGCTGGCATGAATGAAATCGACTTCCAGCAGTTGGCTGCCGACATCAAGGTTTGGGGAAAGTCGCTCGGTTTTCAGGAAGTTGGCATTACCGACACCAACCTTTCCAATGAGGCAGTGCTGCTTGAGGGTTGGCTCGCCTCCGGCTATCACGGCAGTATGGATTATATGGCTCGCTATCTGGGTGCCAATGGATCCGGTCAGGACACAGTTCCGCATCGCGCGATACCCGCTTCGATCGTGCCAGGCACAGTTCGGATTATCACGACACGATTGAACTACGACACGCTGGTGGCGTGCGATGGCTGGGAAGTCCTCAGCGACCCATCGAAGGCATTCATCTCGCGCTATGCCTTAGGCCGCGACTACCACAAGGTGGTGCGCGCCAAACTCGTGGCACTCGCTGAAACGATCGCGGAAAAAGTGCCTAGTCTGGCCTACCGGGTGTTTGCCGATTCCGCGCCGGTGATGGAAGTTGCGTTGGCAACAAAGGCAGGCATAGGCTGGCGTGGAAAACACACACTGCTATTGAATCGCGAAGCGGGCTCATTATTCTTTCTGGGGGAAATCTACATCAACCTGCCCCTGCCGATTGATGCACCCACCACCGAACACTGCGGCACCTGCACGCGCTGCATCGATGTCTGCCCGACCAACGCTATCGTCGCCCCGTACGTTGTGGATGCGCGCCGCTGCATTTCCTATCTCACGATCGAAAACAAAGACGCAATACCGATTGAATTTCGCGAAGCAATCGGCAACCGCATCTACGGTTGTGACGACTGCCAGCTTACCTGCCCGTGGAACAAATATGCCGCACCAACTGGCGAGAAGGATTTTATGATTCGGCATCAGCTAGACAACATCACGCTCGGTGAACTCTGGGACTGGAATGAAACAACATGGCTGGAGCGCATGCGGGGCAGCGCGATTCGACGCATCGGCTTCGAGCGGTGGCAACGCAACCTCGCAGTGGCCATTGGCAATGCCTTGCGAGCGGACAAGCTCCCAGTCGCCGAGGCCGACTCACTCCGGCAGCGTTTGCGCTTTGCGCGTACGTCGGCGACCCCCTTGGTCGCCGAGCATATCGACTGGGCACTCGCCTGTGACGACCGCGATTGAAGAGGGTAAAACGGGGCGCAGGTACAAATAGATGATGCGGCCACTCAACACGAATAAATGACCCCCGCTCCCGCGCACAACCGCAAGGGTTGCACCGGGCGGGAGCCTAATTTTTTTCGCAGAAACCATCCCTTGAATTACAAGCGGATGAGATTCCTCGTCGCCCGATGGGCTCGCGTCGGAATGACAAGCAGCGGCTAGCGAAGCATGAATTGATTGACGCGCTTGACGAAGCCCGCCGGATCTTCCAATTGCCCGCCCTCAGCCAACAGCGACTGCTCGAACAGAATCAGACTGAGGCCGTCAAAGGTCTCCGCGTCCACATCCGCTTTGAGTTTTTCGACCAACGGATGGGTCGGATTGATCTCAAGAATCGGCTTTACCGCGTTGACCTTCTGCCCGGCCGCTTTCAACATACGCTCGAGGTTGCCCGATAACTCATGCTCATCAACCACCAGACACGCGGGGGACTCAGTCAAACGATGGGTGATTCGCACTTCTTTTACTCTCTCAGCGAGCGCGTTTTTTATTTTTTCCAGCAACGGCTTTAACGCGTCGGCCGTCTTTTCGGCGGCCTTCTTTTCTTCATCGTCGGCCAATGCGCCAAGGTCAAGATCACCCTTCGCAACCGACAGTAGCTTCTTGCCATCAAATTCGTCGACCGATCCCAACCACCATTCATCAACCGATTCAGTCAAAAGCAGAACTTCGATCCCCTTTTTCTTAAACACCTCCAAGTGAGGGCTGTTCTGCGCCGCAATGAGGCTGTCGGCGGTGACGTAGTAGATCTTTTCTTGACCGTGTTTCATGCGCGCGACGTAATCGGCGAACGAAACAGACTGCGCGCTGATGCCAGATTCATGGGTGGAATAAAACCGCGCTAATTTCGCCACACGCTCCTTATTGGCAAAGTCCTCGCCCATGCCTTCTTTGAAGACGCGGCCAAACGCATCCCAAAACTTGATGTATTTGTCCTTCTGGTTTTCGGCGAGGTCTTCGAGCAGGCTCAAAACCTTCTTCACACAACCGGAGCGAATCGCATCAACGTCTTTTGATTGTTGCAAAATCTCACGCGAAACATTCAGCGGCAGATCGTTTGAGTCAACCACACCCTTGACAAACCGCAGATAACGCGGCAGCAGTTGCTCTGCATCTTCCATGATGAACACACGGCGAACGTACAGCTTCAACCCGTGTTTACGCTCGCGATCAAACATGTCAAACGGCGCCTTGGATGGCACATACAGGAGCTCGGTGTACTCCTGACGCCCTTCCACTTTTGCGTGCGTCCACGCCAGCGGCGGCTGCCAATCATGCGAGACATGTTTATAAAACTCTTGATATTGCTCTTCGGTAATCTCTGACTTGGCGCGGGTCCAAATGGCGTTCGCTTGGTTTATCGTTTCATCCTCATCGCGGACAACCTGTGCCTTGGCCTCTTCATCCCACTCAGACTTTTTCATCACGATGGGAAGTTGGATATGATCGGAGTATTTTCGAATCACACTTTTTAAGCGCCAGTCGTCGAGGAACTCCTTAGCGTCGTCTTTGAGGTGAAGAACAATTTCTGTGCCGCGTCCGGCTTTTTCGATCGCCTCGAGCGTGAATTCGCCGTCACCTGTCGATTCCCAACGTACGCCGTCTGCGGCGCTGGCACCGGCCCTGCGCGAGGTCAACGCGACACGGTCCGCCACGATAAACGCCGAATAAAAACCGACACCAAACTGACCAATCAAATTGGCGTCCTTTTGTTGGTCGCCGGACAACTTCGAGAAAAACTCCTTGGTGCCGGACTTCGCAATGGTGCCAATGTTGGCGATGACCTCTTCACGAGACATACCGATGCCGTTATCGCTAATGGTGAGCGTACCGGCGTCCTTGTCGAAGCCCACGCGGATCGTCAATTCAGGGTCATTCTCGAATAACGCTGGTGTTGTCACCGCTTCAAACCGTAGCTTGTCGGCGGCGTCGGATGCGTTTGAAATCAGCTCGCGAAGGAATATCTCGCGGTTGGAATAAAGCGAGTGAATCATGAGCTGCAGAAGCTGTTTCACTTCGGTCTGGAACGCACGAGTTTCCTTCACGGTCTCGCTGTTGGGCTGGTCGGTCGCGGTGGTCATAGCAATTTTTCTCCGTAAATTTGATGACAAACTTTGGTTACAAAAAAGGTTTGCGGAGCAAATTTGGGCAAATCGACAAATTTCAAGTCCGTCGTGGGATTCGCTGCCGCCCTCGCTACAACTGACGAACGGAATACCCCTTCTGGGAGAGAAGATTGACCAGCCCGCGCGGCCCAATGAGATGAAGAGAGCCGACGGCGATGAAATGCGTTTCACCGCTTGCAAGATAGGCCTCGATCTTCTCCATCATCGCCGGGTGGCGCCCCCAGAGCAACAATTGATTGAATTTGTCGGCATCCTTTTGGCTGCGCGACGCTTCATCAGTCAGTTCGAGCATTAGTTTCGCGTCGCCCAACTGCCAAGCGTTCACGATGCCCGTGATCTGGTCGGCTGAGCGCCCTTGCTCAATGATGGTCAGCGCGTTATCGAGGAACGACTCCTGCAAGGCGCTTGGCATACTCGTCAGCAGCTTTATCTGCGCGAGCGATGACTCTAGTTGGAGCAGCGGCTTCTTTTCTTGCTGCGCCCGTTTGACCAACGCCAGATCCAAGCCAGAATTCATGTCGTAGCCTAACTGGACATATTCAAGTATGGGCAACATTCCACCAAGAATGACCGGACGCATGCCCGACACGTTGGCGTACGGGATTTTGCGTTTTTCGAGCTGTGCCTTGAGCCTCGTCAACAACTGCGGCGAAATATGGCGCTCGATGGTCTCACCTTTTGGATAATCCACAATCTTGGCGATTTCCTTACCCTCAGATTGATCCGTGATGTCGGCCTCCACCACAATCTTGCTCGATGCCAACCACGCAACTTGAACTGGGCGCGGCAGCGGATAAAAGCTCGGCTTTCCAACATGAATGGTTCCAAACAGATATGCGATGTTGCCATCCTTTGATTTCACCTCCCAGAGAAGTCCACGAAGACTGTCATTTCGCTCTTCAATCCGCGTGGCACGACTTTGGGTCGGGTCGTAGCCTTGCTGTCCCACGGCTGGTGTGGCGGGTGGTGTGGCGGGTGGTGCGGCGGGTGGTGCCACCTTTGCGGCAGGCATCTGCGCGCACAACGCCGTGGACAATGCGGCCACCGTCATCGACGTGAGAAAAAAGCGGCAGGCAGGATTACGATGAATTTTCATGTATCGGCTCAATAATGATGCCTCGCCCGGATTCTTCTGGAGCGAGGTTGTTAAACTACGAGGGTCGAATTTTCGCTCAGATCAAACAACAAAAGGGGAATGCCATGAATGCAAATTTTCAGTACCCTCAGGTCGGACAAGCCCGCCAGTGCTTCGTTTCAGTAATCGCGATCTTGGCTGCCCTAACGGTCGGCGCGTTCGTGCGCTCCGCGGCGGCACAGGAGTGCAAGCACCGCGGCGACCTCGACGCAATGTACTGCGACGAAAACAAAGATCTTGTTGCAGATACGCCCAAGGACAGTAAGAAACTGAAGAATCCCAACACCATCGTGTTCACCTACACGCCGGTCGAAGACCCGGCTGTGTATGAAAAAATCTTCCAGCCCTTCACGCAGGATTTGAGCAAGTGTTTGGATAAGCGGGTGGTTTTCTACCAGGTCAATTCAAACGCAGCGGAAATTGAAGCGATGCGCTCCGGTCGTCTCCACGTCGGCGGTTTCTCCACCGGGCCCACGGCCTTTGCCGTGAACATCGCTGGCGCCGTCCCGTTTGCCGTCAAGGGCACGGAGAAGGACTATCAAGGCTACAACTTGTTGGTGGTCGTCAAAAAAGCCTCTCCGTTTTTGAAACTTTCTGACTTAAGGGGCAAAAAGGTGGCTCATACGTCGCCATCGTCCAACTCAGGCCACATGGCACCGTTAGCGCTGTTTCCTGCAGAAGGGCTAACGCCAGACAAGGATTACAAGATATTGTTTTCCGGCAAACACGATCAAAGCATCATGGGCGTGAACTCCGGCGACTACGACGCTGCCGCTGTGGCATCGGACGTCTATCACCGTATGGCTTCACGCGGACAAATCAAGGAAGACGACTTCCGCATCATCTACAAATCGAACAAATTTCCAACGTCGAGTTTTGCTTACGCACACGACCTCGATCCGGCTCTCGCCACGAAGCTGGTCAAGTGTTTTTACGACTACCGGTTCACGCCAGAGATGGTCAAAGCCTTCGACGGCGCGGACCGATTTTTTCCGGTGAACTTCCAGAAAGACTGGGAGGTCGTAAGACGGGTCGCGGCGGGCTCGGGTGAAGTGTTCAATCGCAGCGCATATGAGAAGCAGACGGCGAAGGAAGCCGAAGCGGCGAAAACAAAGAAATAATCCGCTACTACATGCGCTCGGCCCCACAAGGGCCGTCTCCCGCTTTCAACATTTACCGCTAACGAAGGACCGCCGTGCGCAATACGAATCTTGTTTGCCGATCAACATCTCACACGAGGTTAACACCAGCCGCAGCCTCCGCGCTCTCGGTCGCGCTTATCATCGCATTTTCCCTGCTGCTTTCCGCACCAACCGCGAGTGCACAGACCTGCAAAAATCGTGGTGAACTCGATACGATCTACTGTGACAACGACGGCGACATGTTGGCGGATACACCGACAGATCCGAAAAAGTTACGCAATCCGTCAATGTTGTTGTACGGCTATACGCCGACCGAGGACACCGCCCTCTACGAAAAACTGTGGCAACCCTACATTGACCACATGACTAGCTGCACCGGCAAGCCCACACGTTTCTTTAAAGTCCACTCGGCGGCAGCCACCATCGAAGCATTGCGCAGTGGACGCATTCATGTTTCACAATTGTCTGCCGGCGACACCCCGTTTGCGGTAAATATCGCTGGTGCCCAGCCGTTTGCGATTCGTGGCGACGCCAAAGGTCCGGCCGTCTATCGGCTCGTGTTGCTCGTAAAAAAGGATAGTCCGTTTCAGGCGCCGAAAGACCTAAAAGACAAACGTATTGCTCATGTGACGCCCACCTCCAACTCCGGCAACTTGGCCCCACGCGCTCTGTTCCCCGCACAAGGGCTCACACCAGACAAGGATTACAAAGTCCTGTATTCCGGCAAACACGATAACTCGGTGGCCGGGGTAATGAGTGGCGACTATGACGCCGCCGCGGTAGCGGACGACGTTTGGTTTCGTATGATTGACCGTGGAATGGTGAAGGCAGATGACCTGCGCGTGATCTTTCGCTCAAAACCATTCCCGCCGGGTAGCGCCGTGGTGGTGCACGATTTACTACCTGAACTCAAGAAGAAAATTGCCGATTGCACCATCAACTACCGCTTCACGCCTGAGCTGACGGCTGCCTTCCGCGGCACGGCCGATCGCCACTGGCCGCTGGACTATAAAGAAGACTATGATGCGGTTCGCGCAGTCGCCAAAGCAAGCGGCGAAGTATTTACGCGCGAAGCGCTGGCAAAACGCGCTGCTGAATCTGCAGCCGGCGCAAAGAAATGAATCCACTCGACCGAAGTATCCAAATCCGTGGACTGACCAAAGAGTACAAAAAAGGCGTGCCTGTCTTAAAGGGGATTGACCTCGATATTCCCGGCGATGGCATTACTGCAATCATCGGCCCCTCAGGCACTGGCAAGTCAACCCTGATTCGTTGTATCAATCGCCTCATCGACCCCACCGCCGGCCAGATACTCTTCCAAGGTCAGGATCTCGCCAAACTGTCCGGCGTGCCACTGCGCGAAGCGCGCCGCCGTATCGGCATGGTGTTTCAAGAATACAACTTGGTCGAACGCTTGACTGTGATGGAGAACGTGCTGACGGGACGGCTTGGTTATGTTTCCGCATTCAGAGCATGGCTGCGAAAATTCCCGCAAGACGATATCGACGAAGCCTTTGCGTTACTCGATGCGGTAGGTCTGGGCAATTTCGTCAATCAGCGTGCGGATGGCTTGTCTGGTGGTCAGCGTCAGCGGGTTGGTATCGCGCGTGCCATTATGCAGCGCCCCGAAATTTTGCTGGCAGACGAGCCCACCTCATCCCTCGATCCGAAGACATCGGTGGAGATCATGGAAATCATGGCGGAGATGGCAGGAACGCGCAATATTCCGATCATCGTCAACATCCACAACGTGGCGCTGGCCAAACGTTTCTGCCAGCGAATGATCGGCATGACCGGCGGTAAGGTCGTGTTCAATGGAAGTCCAGCGGAACTCACCGATGACCACCTCAAAGAAATCTACGGTGGTGAGGACTGGTTAGAGTGAGCATTCCGGCCACACACAAAACTCGCGTCGCCTTCATTCCAAACTGGCCGCTGCGTATCGGCTTCATCCTGCTGGCATTCTATGTCGTGTGGGCGATGGGTCAGCTCGATGTGACGTGGGCACGTTTTGTTGATGGACTCAGCGCCGGACAAAAGTTTTTGGGGCGTATGTTTCCGCCGAACTTCAGCGCCGAAAAGGTGGAGATGATCACCAAAGGCTTGCTCGAAAGTATCCAAATTGCGGTGATCGCCACCGTCATCGGTATCGGCTTGTCGCTACCGATCGGACTTCTCGCCGCACGCAATCTCATGCCCGCATGGATCGTCTGGCCGGCGCGTGCGCTGATCGCGGTGTGTCGCTCGTTTCATGAAGTGGTGATCGCCATCATTTTTGTGAAGGCCGTTGGATTTGGCGCCATCGCCGGTATCGGCGCGCTGGTGGTGGGCTCCATCGGGTTCATTTCCAAACTCTTCGCCGAAGCCATTGAGGAAATTTCACCGAAACAAGTTGAGGCTGTCCGTGCCTCCGGTGCGGGGTTTTTTGGTGTGCTGATCTATGGCGTCATTCCGCAGGTGTTCTCGCGCTTTTTAGGTTTTGCCTCGTATCAGTTCGATTCCAACCTGCGCCATTCAACCATGATTGGTATTGTTGGTGCGGGCGGCATCGGCGGCAGCCTGTTCTCCGCGTTCCAGCGCTTTGACTATGACTTTGTCTGCGCGATTCTGCTGTCGATCATCGCGCTGATCATCATGGCGGAGGTTTTCTCAAACTACGTCAGAGCGCTCTTCAACGATAACTTAGCGTTACTCGATTACCTGCGTAACCGCAGAGCAACAAAACTGTCGCAAGAAAAATCTGCCGGGTTGGGGGCATCGTGAGCACACACGCGATTCGACGGTGGGAGCGCTTCACCCCCGAACAGCGATTCTTGCGATTTGCGTTCTACTTTATTTCGGTCGCCGCGATCGTTTTTTCGATAAAGAACATTGAGGTCATCCCCGAGTTTCTTTACGACGCACCAGAACAGCTTGCTGATTTTTTCCAACGTATGTGGCCGATGGATACGGCTTACTATCAAAAATCCGTACACGCAGCCCTGATCGAAACACTCAACATCGCCACACTCGGCACGCTGCTGTCCCTCACGATGTCGATTCCGGTCGGCATCATGGCAGCGCGCAACGTGGTGCCCATCAAGCCACTCAACATGCTCGCGCAGCTCATCCTAGTATCGAGCCGCTCGGTCAATACCCTAGTTTGGGCGTTGCTATTCATCGCCATTTTTGGCCCGGGTGCGATGGCGGGAACAATGGCGATCGCATTCCGCTCCATTGGCTTTGTTGGTAAATTGTTGGGCGAGGCATTGGAAGAGGCGAATCGCGGGCCGATTGATGCGCTCACCGCCACGGGCGCGCCGCCGACGTCTGTCTTCCTGAAAGGCTACTGGCCGCAAGTCATGCCATCGTTTGTTTCCATTGCGCTGTTCCGCTGGGACATCAACGTGCGCGAATCCGCCGTACTTGGGCTAGTCGGCGCGGGTGGTATTGGCATGGCGATGGACACCGCGATGAACCTGTTCCGCTGGGATCAAGTCGCGGTCGTACTCTCGACCATCTTTGTTGTGGTCATCATCGCTGAGATTGCGGTGAGCGCGATTCGGCGGCGCATTATCTAGAAACCCCAATAAGGACGGGCGTTTTCAAGCGTTTTTGCTTGAAACTGCCCGCCACTTGGCGCTAACGCCTTGCGGACGTTAAGTGACAATAGTATCCTAGCGAACATAACGTCTGCCGACCGAGCCAATCCACACGCAACGACCGCAACAAATGAAAAGCCCGACAGGCAAGCCTGTCGGGCGGGTACTGATTCAATCGTTAGATTGATTCATTATTGTAGCAACGGCTCTCACCCCGGAAGACTACAAGACTTCATATTAAGGAATTTACGCATGAATGACAAGAAGAATTTGGGCCCACTGACATTTGGCTTCGATATTGGTATTGCCTCAGTGGGTTGGGCGGTGCTGTCGCCGACCCGTATTGTTGACCTTGGGGTTCGTTGCTTCGATAAAGCAGAAACGGCGAAAGAAGGCGAGTCGCTGAACCTCGCGCGACGGTCTGCGCGCCTCATGCGCCGTCGCTTGCGCCGTCGCGCTTGGCGGTTGATTAAGTTGGCGCGATTGTTGAAGCACGAAGGACTGATCGCAGACACAAAAACTTTCATTCAGCCTTCTGCTTCGCACGCCTCTCCGTGGCAACTCCGCAAAGATGGCTTGGACCGAGCGCTTAGCCCAGAAGAATGGGCGCGTGTGCTTTATCACCTTTGTAAACACCGCGGATTCCATTGGGTGAGCCGAGCCGAAGCGCGAAAAGCAGATGGGGACACGAAGGGAGAAGGCGGAAAAGTCAAACAGGGCTTGGCCAGCACAACAAAGCTCATGAACGACAAGAGCTATCGGACCGCAGCGGAAATGGTACTGGCAGAATTTCCTAGTGCACAGCGCAACAAACGCGGCGAGTATACAAAAGCGCTATCGCGTGAGTTGCTTGACAATGAACTGAAGCAACTATTTGAGCGGCAACGCGAGTACGGCAATCCACATGCGGATACAAACCTAGAAGCTAAGATTCGCGGTAGTGGCGATCACAAGAGTGGACTATTTTGGGAACAGAAGCCAGCGCTTTCTGGTAATGACCTTCTCAAAATGCTGGGCAAATGTACCTTTGAGAAACAAGAGTACCGCGCACCAAAAGCGAGCTTTACCGCTGAACGCCATGTCTGGCTAACAAGGTTAAACAACCTACGCATCATCGTCGATGGTCGGACACGTCCACTGGCTGACGCAGAGCGCACGATGGCGCTGAGTCTTCCCTACGAGCAAGTAGGAGACTTTACGTACAAACAACTTCGTGCTGCGCTCGTAAAAGCTGGGCTCATGCCTGATAGCTTCAAATTTGCGAGCCTCGCCTATCCCAGCGAATTTCAGAAAGCCGAGGGCAAAGCGAAGGATCCTGAATCTGCGGCGCTAACCAAGTTGGCGGCGTGGCAAGAGCTTCGTGCAACGCTAAAAAAAGCCGACCTCGAATCAGAATGGCAGCAAATATCGTGCGCGGCGCTAGAAGGGCAGCCTGAAACGCTGGACGAAATTGCTGGTGTGCTAAGTGTATTCAAAGATGATGATGAGGTTTTGAACGAGCTTCAGAAGTTAGGGCTTCCAGGCGGTGCTAAAACGGAAAACGCCTTGTTGGACATTCGCTTTGATAAATTTCACGCGCTTTCGCTTAAAGCGTTACGCAAAATCGTTCCGTATATGGAGCGCGGCTTACGTTATGACGAGGCATGTGAAAGGGCGGAGTACCACCACAGCCAACTGCATAAGGTTGGTGAAGGTAACCGAAAATATCTTCCACCACTTTATAAATCCCGCGACAAAGACGGCCGTATGGTTTTCAACGACGAGCTTGGCGACATCCCTCGTAATCCGGTTGTGCTTCGCTCCTTAAATCAAGCACGAAAGGTATTGAATGCTCTCATCGCCCGCTATGGCTCGCCGAGTTCGGTTCATATCGAGATGGCGCGCGAACTTTCAAAACCGTTCGATGAACGAATGAAAGTAGGCAAGGAACAAGAGGCCTATCGCGAGCGAAACGAAAAGGACAAACAAACCTTTGTCGCGGAGTTTGGCATCGTCGGCGCAGCCAAGGGTGGTGAGTTTGAGAAATGGAAGCTGTACCGAGAGCAACAAGGCAAGTGTGCCTACTCCATACAAGGAATCGACCTTAACCGATTGCTTGAGCCCGGTTACGTCGAAATCGACCATGCGCTGCCCTACTCTCGTAGCTTTGACGACAGTAAAAGCAACAAGGTCCTTGTTCTCGCTGCGGAAAATCGCAACAAGGGCAACCGCACGCCCTATGAATATCTGGATGGCGAACACAACAGCGAACGGTGGCGGCAATTCGTCGGCTTCGTTGAATCAAACAAACTGTACCGGCAAGCCAAACGCAGTAGGCTGCTAAGGAAAGACTTTGGTAAAGAGCAGGCCGACGAATTTCGCGAGCGCAATCTGAATGACACCCGCTATGTTTGCCGCTTCTTCAAGAATCAAGTCGAACAGTTCCTCAAACTGGCTGAAGGTAGCGAAAGTAAACGCTGCGTTGTCTTGTCTGGGCAACTGACCGCATTCCTACGAGCGCGCTGGGGTTTGATTAAGGTACGCGATGAAAGTGATCGCCACCATGCACTTGACGCCGTGGTGGTTGCCGCCTGTACGCACGGCATGGTCAAACGAATGTCGGACTATGCAAGACGCAAAGAACTCGATCAGGTTGCAGAAGGCTTTGTCGATGTCGAGACCGGCGAGATCATCAACGCCGCCATGTTCCAGCAGTTGCATGAACACTTCCCCGATCCGTGGCCCCACTTTCGTGATGAAGTCCAGATGCGGTTAAAGATTGACGACCCTGCGCAGTTGCGTTCAGATTTGTTGCGGCTTGGCAATTACGCCGAGGAAGATGTACACGCGGTCAGACCGCTGTTTGTTTCGCGCGCACCGCAACGACGTAACAGCGGCGCGGCACATAAGGAAACCATCTACGGACAGCCCGAACGCCTTAAAGCCCAAGGTGGTGTGACTGAAAAAGTCGCGCTCACTGCGTTGACGATGAAGGATTTGGATCGCCTAATTGATCCGCATCGGAACGAAAAACTATATGCGGCTATTCGTAAACGCCTGGAGGAATTTGGCGGCAAGGCAGACAAGGCGTTTGCTGCGAGTAATCCGCTTCACAAGCCGGATAAGGAAGGAAATCCTACGGGCCCCATCGTTCGTACAGTTACCTTAGAAATCGACAAATTGTCTGGCGTACCGGTTCGTGGGGGTATCGCGAAGAACGACACGATGTTGCGAGTGGACGTATTCACTAAAGCTGGCAAGTTTCATCTTGTACCCGTATATGTCCACCATAAAGTCACGGGTCTTCCAAACCGTGCGATCGTCGCGTCTAAGGATGAGGACGAATGGACAGCAATCGATGACTCATTTGAGTTCCTTTTTTCGCTGTATCCAAACGATCTGGTGACCATCACCCAGAAAGGCAAAGCACCGGTACGCGGTTACTACGCAAGTTGTCACCGCGGAACCGGCGCGTTCAGCCTTTGGGCTCATGACCGTGCATCGTCCGTAGGTAAAGGTGGGCAAATAGAAGGTATCGGCATCAAAACTGCTCTAGCAGTCCAGAAATACAATGTTGATGTTTTGGGAACCACCTATGCCGCCCCATTGGAGCAACGGCGTGGTCTGGCGTAGCGTCGTCGTCAACCAGCCCGCCAAACTCAAGCGCGAGCATTTCGCGCTCGTCGTTGAGCAGAACCAGTCTGCACGGGTTCCGTTTGAGGACATTGCCGTGATTGTGTTGCATCACCGCGAAATAACCATTACCCATCCGGTGCTATCGGCCTGTGCGGAGTACGGCATCGGGTTGTTCTCAACCGGTGATAACCATCAACCAAATGGTGTGTTTATCCCCTACCTCTCGCACAGCCGCGCCACTCGAATGATGCGATTGCAAATGGCCATCGATAAGCCGTTGGCAAAGCGTGCGTGGGCAGAAATCATCAAAGCTAAGATTGGGAACCAAGCGCGGTGTTTAAAGCTTCGATCAAAACAAGAAGTTGATCGATTAGAGTCCTTTGTTCGGCGCGTGCGCTCCGGCGATACCGAGAACATGGAAGCGCAAGCAAGCGCTGTCTATTTCCGTGCGCTCTTCGGCGCGAGCTTTGATCGTTCGCAGCCCGGTTGGACAAACGCGGCCTTGGACTACGGCTATGCCATCTTGCGCGGCACCATTGCACGCGGGCTGGTCGCACACGGCTTCCTGCCAAGCATCGGGCTATTCCATCGCAGCGAGCAAAACGCCTTCAACCTTGCCGATGATGTGATTGAGCCTTTCCGCCCAATTGTTGACCTTTATGTTTCATCTAACCGCCCCGCTGAAGAGACGGCAGAGTTACAGCCGAAAGACAAAGCCGACTTAGTGGCGCTACTGAATGTAGATGTTGGTATGGTACGCGGCGTGATGGCCGCCTTATCCGCAATTGAGCACACCATTGAATCGCTGGTGCGGCTGCATGAAGGCGCAGACGAAGAGGCGCTTGAGTTGCCGAAGCTGATTGGTCTTCGGCAACATCAACGCGAAATGTAGTGAGCAAAGAGACGCGGCGCTTTATGCGGCTCATGGTCTTCTTCGATTTACCAGTAGTAAAGAAAGAGGATCGGCGCGCCTACACCGTCTTTCGTCGATTCCTCTTGAATGATGGTTACGACATGCTGCAATTTTCGGTTTATGGACGAATTCTGAACGGTGCCGATGCTGAGCAAAAGCATATGCAGCGCTTGATTCAAAATCTGCCGCCCGCAGGCTCCGTTCGCGTCCTGACTGTCACTGAAAAACAGTTCGCATCGATGAAATTACTGGTTGGCCTGCCACTCTTTCAAGAAAAAAAGGTCAGCGCCCAGCAAGTCTTGCTGTTCTGAGCGCGGAATTTGGGCGAAAGAAAACCCGCAAGGTCGTTAAACCATGCGGGTTTCCAGTGACTCTATTGTAGCCTTCCGGGGTGAGAGAGGGAGCTACAACCGACGATAGGTCGAGAGCCCTGAGAAACAACGATAGGTCAGACCAGTTGACCATAAAAATATTGTAGCCTTCCGGGGTGAGAGAGGGAGCTACAACCCGTCCGCAGCCGCGTACAGCCTGCGTAAGATTGTAGCCTTCCGGGGTGAGAGAGGGAGCTACAACCGCGTCAATAGACGAGCTACACGCCCACAAATTGTAGCCTTCCGGGGTGAGAGAGGGAGCTACAACAATTTTGATCAGCCGCTCGAGCAGCTCGCAATTGTAGCCTTCCGGGGTGAGAGAGGGAGCTACAACTTAAAAAATGTTGTGGTGTCTACAACGCCAATTGTAGCCTTCCGGGGTGAGAGAGGGAGCTACAACTTAGTCGGCTAGGGGCGAACGCCCCTGCCGAATAAGTTGGCGCTTCGCGCTCCCCCGTTCAGCAAAAACATCTACGCTGCGGAAAGCGGAGTCCTCCGCTCAGCTACGCTCCGGTCGGAATGACAGCGTGGGTGTTTGCGGTCTGGTTTTGGCCTGATTGTGTCCGTTACTTATGAACGCATCATTCTCGTCATCGCTTGATCGCCTTGGTGGACTTCCGTCTTTGGAAAAGGCGAATCGCGGAGGTGCCTCGCACGGCTCGCGCCGTTTGACGTAGGACACTTCCCCGTTCTTTAAAGAGGGAAATACTTCGCGCCAGCCGCGACAATTTTTTCAACCCTCCGTCTCCGCTGACGCTAGATATTCGCGCGAACTTCCTCACATGGTGGGACACGTAGAAGCACGACCCTCTACACGATGACTTCAGCAAACCAAAGAACGTTGGCAAACACCAGCAACGACGGGCGTTTTCAGGCGTTTTTGCTTGAAAATACCCGCCACTAATAGAGTTTCCTCCCCAGGGAACTTCTAAAAGCCTACTGCGCGGGTGAATCCGTCAGTTCCGGTACTCGCCGTACACTGGGTACGTGTCCCGCGTTTGCCCACCCCGTCACTGCCAACTTCACCCGCTCGCGACGGTTTTTAGAAATTCCCCCCAGGGCGAATTGCGCGCCTGCGGTGCTCGCCGTACACGGGGTATGTGTCCCGTGTTTGCCAAACCCCTCGGCACGAGCTTCACCCGCTCGCGACGGTTTCGAGAAGTTCCCCCTAGGCTCCTGACTTCGCGGAGTCTTGTTCGCTGGAACCCACGGCTGCCACATTTAGGCTGATCGGTGCCTGCGGGACAAACGCATCGATCACCACCGCCTCGTAACGGACTTCCAGAATATCGAGTTCTTCGCGGCCGCCCGGCGCATGCAACGTCACGCTGTCGCCCTCGCGCGCTTTCATCAGCGCACGCGCCAACGGTGAAATCCATGTGATGTAGTGGCGCGATAGGTCGAGCTCGTCGATACCGACGATGGTGACCGTTTTTTCCAGCCCGGTTGCATTTGAATAGACCACAGTCGCGCCAAAAAAGACACGTCCGGCCAGCTCTTCGTCACGCGGTGTAAGCGGATCAACCACCTCGGCGGCATCGAGCCGTTTGGTTAGGAAACGAATCCTGCGATCAATTTCGCGCAGACGCTTCTTGCCGTATTGGTAGTCGGCGTTTTCAGATCGGTCACCATTTTTTGCCGCCCACGACACGGCGGATGTCACCGCCGGCCGTTCACGATCGAGCAGGTACTTCAATTCGTCGCGAAGACGCTGATGACCGCCCGGCGTGATGTAGTTTTTGATGCCCGCAGGAATCGGCGTGCCGCCCTCTGCACCCGCGTCATCATCACCTTCGTCCGTTTCTCTCGTAAATGCTCTATTCATTTTCTCAACACGCTATGTGTGGCATCGCACCGATGCGAATTGGATTCACGCCCCAAACTGTTCGCGCGAATCAAGGTGAATTTTGGCAGCGGATTGAGTGCGAGTTGATCAACATCAAACCGCATTTCGCGCTTAAGCCTAAGATTATGTGATCGCCAACCTCTCACAATGAAGGAGTTACCACCATGTTTAAGTCAATTATCGTTCCGGTCGATGGCGGCAAGCTGTCATTGAAAGCACTCAAGTACGCCAGCAAACTCGCCGCCGCCCATGACGCCAAACTAACGGTGATGACCGCGCTGCCTGAATTCCCCAACATGGTCGGCGGTGATGGCTACATGGTAGCGCCATTGTCAACCAAGCAGTGGGATAGCATGCTCAAAAAGCGCTCCGATGCCATTAAAGCAACCGTCACTAAGCAACTAGAAGACGCCCCGTATGAGTTTACGTCCGTGACCTCTGATCGGCCATACGATGCGATCATCACGATTGCCAAAAAACGCAAATGTGATTTGATCGTCATGGCTTCTCACGGCCGCCGCGGTCTGTCTGCAATACTTCTGGGTAGTGAGACGACGAAGGTATTAACCCATTCGTCGATTCCGGTCTTGGTCTACCGCTAGCCGGAATACCTCACGACTCGCCCACTGCTATCGTGTGTGGTGGGCGTAGATTTCGCGCAGCCCTTCGATGTTCCGCAGATGGACGTACTTTTGATCCACTGCGATCAACCCATTGGCTTGAAACTTTGAAAACAGGCGGCTGACTGTCTCAAGTTTCATGCCGAGGTAGCTGCCGATTTCCTCACGCGTCATGCGCAAATGAAATTCCAGTGCCGAGTAACCACGCGCATTTAAGCGTTGCGATAAATTCAACAAAAATGCTGCCAGCCGCTCGTCGGCGCGCATGGTGCCGAGCAACATCATTACGCCGTTCTCACGAACAATCTCACGGCTCATCACTTTGTGGAAATGACGCTGTAGTGACGGCACCTCGATGGATAAACGCTCCAGATGCGAATATGGGATGGTACAAATCTCACCATCCTCAAGTGCAATGGCGTCACAATTGTGCTTATCCTGACTAATACCATCCATGCCGAGTATCTCGCCGGCCATTGAAAAGCCAGTCACCTGATCGCGCCCGTCTGGCATGGTCACCCGCGTCTTAAAAAAACCGCTTCTGACCGCGTAGAGAGCATCAAACTTAGCCCCAGCGCGATACAGCGTATCGCCGCGCTTTACTTTCTTGCGCACGTAAACCAGTTCGTCGAGCTGATCGACCTCGTGCGGCGTCAGCCCAGCCGGAAGACAAATTTCACGCAGGTTGCAGTTCGCACAGGCGGTCTTCAGCGCACCGAGATCTAACGGTGTGGTGTAGCGCTTCAATTCGGCTGTCATCTCAGGGTTCATAGACATCTCTGCGCAAGTACAGCCTTGGTGAAAAATCGCAATACCCCAGCGGTAACGTCGTGATCGTCGGAAGTCCGTGGGTGTGGGTCTATTTTCCCTACATGTGCTCTGCATTCGCCCAGCATTTCCCCTACATCTGATCTACATCAACACGCGAATGGGACATAAGCTCATTATTGTACATAAGCAATCGCGCTTTCCATATAGATTTTTCGCCCGTGATGAGATCATTCGCCCTCCACCACCTGTATCCTGGCAACGATCTCATTCTGGACGCCGAGATCATCCGGCGATATGACCAAAGCGGCCCACGGTACACCTGCTACCCCACCGCCGACCGATTTGTCGAGGCTTACAATGCGGCGACCCACGCGCAAACGCTGGCACAGCGCGCGGTTCGGGAAGCTAACCCGCCGCTGTCGCTCTATATCCACATCCCTTTTTGCAACACCATTTGCTTTTATTGCGGTTGCAACAAGATTCCCACTCGCGACCACAGTCTGAGCGCCAAATATCTGCGTTATCTTGAGCAAGAGGCCGCGCTTACCGTTGAGAAGATGTCGGGGTCGCGTCGCGTTGAGCAGCTCCACCTCGGCGGCGGCACACCCACATTTCTTTCATCGGAAGAAATAACCGAACTCATGCGCATACTATCGCGCCACTTCGAAATGAGATCAGGCGAATACTCCATCGAGATCGACCCCCGTACCACGAACACGGCGAAGATGGAAACGCTCGCCAACCTCGGGTTCAACCGGATTAGTGTTGGTGTGCAAGATTTTGATCCGGACGTACAAAAAGCGGTGAACCGTATTCAGCCGGAGGAGGAGACCTTTGCCGTGATTGATACTGCGCGTCGCGTTGGGATGACATCGGTCAACATCGATCTGATTTATGGTTTGCCCAAGCAACAAGTCAGCAGCCTGAGACATACCCTCGATCGGGTGATCGCACTCAACCCCGACACAATCGCGCTTTACCGCTACGCGCATCTGCCAACCGTGTTCAAGCCCCAGCGACGGATTGAATCAGATGACCTGCCCACGGCGGAGGCCATGTTGCAGCTCATGATGCTTGCCATTCGTCGTCTCACCGCAGCGGGCTATTTGTATATCGGCATGGATCACTTCGCCCTGCCTCACGACAGCCTCGCAGTCGCAGCGCGCCGAGGCCGACTTCACCGTAACGTTCAGGGTTACTCAACGCAGCCGGACGGCGATCTGATCGCGCTCGGGATTTCATCGATCAGCAAAGTTGGCCCGACTTACAGCCAAAACGTCCGTACGCTCGACGACTACTATGACCGCCTCGACCGTGGCGAGCTGCCAACAATGCGCGGCATTGAATTGACCGCCGATGACATGCTCAGACGCAGCGTGATTGAGTCATTGATGTGTCAGTTCGCGCTTTCGATCGATGCGATCGAAGAGGCCTATTTGATCGACTTCCATCAGTACTTCTCACCGGAACTCGAAGCGCTCGGCATTTTGCGTGAGCACGACGTGGTTGAGCTCGACCATCATTGGATTACGGTGACCCCGTGTGGGCGTGTCATGGTGCGCGCCGTTGCGATGACGTTCGACCGCCACCTCCAGCATGATCGGGAGCGGCAGCATTTCTCAAAAATTATTTGAAATAGTCGCGTGACAGGAGTTCCAATGGGACTAGAAATAGCCCCGGCAACATTAGTAGCGCTCGCATCCGCATTTGCGGCGGCACTCGCCACAGGCTTTCTGGGAAGCCTGCATTGCATCGGCATGTGTGGTAGCACGGTTGCGATGGCTATCGCCACGCCGTCACCTGGCTCCATGTTGGGTTCACGTCCGAGCATTTGGTTGCAACTCGACACATCCACGACAGTTGCTCGGCAATATGCCACCCACGATGCCACCCACGATGCCACTCGATACAACGCCCCCAACCTCGCATCGACGCGAGCCGCCGTCGCGCCACCGAGCACCATCATGCGTGCGAGTATTGCCTTCAATGCAGGCCGCATCACCAGTTATGTGATTGCCGGTGCATTGGTGTCCGGTATCGCGGGCTCTCTCGCCGAGCGGGTCGTCATGAACGAGCTCGCCCCAATACGTCTCGCCCTATTCATCGTCGGGCAATGCTTAGTCATCGCCACTGGCTTTTATATCGCTGGCGTCGTCGCGTTTCTGACGCCGTTTGAACGTGCCGGGCAGCGCATCTGGAATCGCATGCAGCCCGTTATCGGGCCAAGATTACGGGGTCATTTCCGCGACGGCCAAGCACAACCCTTTGCCTTCGGTTTACTCTGGGGCTGGATTCCCTGTGGGCTAGTCTACGGAACCTTGGCCACGGCCATGGCAAGCGGCAGCATGCAATACGGCGCGCTCATCATGGCAGCGTTTGGCCTAGGCACATTGCCCGCGATGCTCGCCGCCAGCGTCGCCGCAGGCCCGATACGTCGTCTCGCGCAAATTCGGGGCGCACGGATTGCCGCAGGGACCGTCATCATTGGCCTCGGTATCGCAGGTCTCGCAAAACTTCCGCAACTAGCAGACTTTGCCGCGCTTGCAAAGTTGTGCGTGGGAAATCCTTAAACGAATGGATATGCGTATTGGAAAATTGTTTGGTGGGAGCGCTTACGCATATCCCGGCACGTCCACGGACGCGAGCACAGACGCGGCCACAAACGCGACCACAGACGCGACAACGGACGCGACCACAAACGCGACAACGGACGCGACAACGGACGCGACAACGGACGCGACCATAGACGCGACCATAAACGCGGCAACGGACGCGGCAACGGACGCGGCGATGGCGACCACGCGTTGCTTCCACTGCGGCATCGATGTGCCCGCTGACACTCACTTCACACTTGAGATTGACCAAGGTATGCGCCCGATGTGTTGCGTCGGTTGCCTCAATGTCGCGCAAACCATCATTCGGGCTGGCTTGATTGACTTTTATCGCCACCGAGTGGGCTATTCAGACCAGTTTGACCCACGCGATCTGCCGCCACCCGAGCCACTAAGCGCGACTTCACTTCCGACGGGCTTGCCCATCGGGGATCGCAAGACACGAGCAGCCGTGTATGGACATCTCACGCTTTATCTCCATGGCCTGAGATGCACAGCTTGTGTGTGGCTGGCAGAACGTGTGCTCAATTCTGTGCCGGGCGTTGACCAGATTAGCGTCAATCTAACGACTCAAGTGGCACGCGTCAGGGTCGATCAACAGCAGGCGTGCGAAGCCCAAATCATCGCGGCGCTAGGTCGGGTTGGGCTACGCGCTCAACCCGCCGAACACGAGGCACGAATGCAGGTGCGCAAACAACAGCGCCGTACTCAACTACTCGAACTTGGCGTCGCCGCACTCTGCATGATGCAGGTCATGATGCTTGTGGTGCCAATCTATCTAGCGGACTCAAGCGACATCACCGACGACGGCAAACAACTCATGAGTTGGGCGGCATGGCTGCTCACCTTGCCAGTGCTGCTTTTCTCCGCTCGCCCTATTTTCCAGAACGCTTTTCGCACCGTCTGGCATACCTTGCAAAACGGCTATGTCGGGATGGATGTGCCCGTTGCGATTGCACTATTTCTGACATTCGCGTCCAGCACAGTCGCGCTCGTCACACAAACCGGACAGCACTACTTTGATGCCATCACCATGTTTGTATTTCTGCTGCTCGGTGCGCGCTGGATCGAAGCATCAATTCGGCTCCGTACCAGCGAAAGCATTGACCGACTCACCAATGCCACGCCGCTGCGATGCCTAAAGCTGGTGAACTATCCGCTGAGCGAATCCACGCTCAACATTCGCGCGGAACATTTGGCCGTCGGCGACTTTGTCACGGTCAGGCCAGGCGAGAGCGTTCCCGCCGATGCGGTCGTCGTTCGCGGGGAGAGCGAACTCAATGAGTCGCTGATGACCGGGGAATCGCGTCCGGTGAAGCGTCGCAAAGGTGATCCACTCATTGGCGGAACAATCAACATCCATTCCCCCTTGATTGCGCGCATCACGGCTGTGGGTGACAAAACGTTGTTGTCACGCCTCGGGAAAATGGTTGAGTCAGGCTTACTCTACCGTCCCCAATTCCAAGGTGTCGCGGAGCGCACAGCGCAATGGCTTGCGCCCGGAACACTTATCGCCGCGGCACTCGCCGCCGTTTTGTGGAGCCAAATTGACGCTGCACGCGCCGCAGAAATTGCGATTGCCGTGCTGGCGGTGACTTGTCCATGCGCCTTTGCCATTGCCGCGCCAACCGCTTTAGCCAGTGTACTAAGTCGCATGACCGACGATGGGCTATTAGTTGCGCACGGGCATTTGGTAGAAACCCTCGCTGAGGCGACCGATGTGGTGTTTGATAAAACCGGAACACTCACGACCGGGCAGATGGTGGTGAGCGAATTTAGCTGCACTTGCGCCAACAAAGTTGATGTGCTTCGCGTCGCAGCCGCGCTCGAACAAGGGGCGCTGCACCCTGCGGCTGCCGCCATCATCGAATACGCCACGCAAATGAATATCGGCGATATCCCGGTGGCAACGTCGCTCATCAACATTCCCGGTGAGGGTGTTGAAGGCAGCGTAAATGGTCATCGCTACCGCTTGGGTAAGCCTGCGTTTGCCACGGCATTTGAACCCACTCGTCGCACGCTGCGCGGAACTACCATTGCCACCGAAATCGTACTGACTTCAATTGACCATCCCGCATGGCGATGTGCCACGTTCCAACTATCTGACCCGATCCGACCAGATGCGCGTGCGTGTATCGATCGCTTGAAGCAGTCCGGCATTCGCATCCATGTGTTGTCGGGCGACGGCGACGCGGTGGTGCAATCGGTTGCCTCGCAGTTAGGTATCGCGGCTGAATACACGCACTCGTCCCAATTACCTCAACATAAACAAGCCTACATTTTGGCCCTTCGCCAGCGCGGTGCAACGGTCGTCGCGATAGGTGATGGTGTTAATGATGCGCCGATGCTGGCGACGGCTAATGGAAGTATCGGCCTTGCCGAGGGTGCCACACTGACGCGCGTATCGGCAGATGCAGTGCTTGCTGCGGGCCGCGATCACCTGCTCACTACGCTCGCAAATGCATTTGTATTGGCGCGAAACGCACGTCGCGTGATCAAACAAAATCTCGGCTGGGCGCTGGCCTACAACCTGATTGCGGTACCACTCGCCCTAGCAGGGTTTGTGACCCCACTTATCGCTGCACTTGGTATGGCAGTGAGCTCGCTGATTGTCGTTCTCAACGCGAGCCGCCTCATGCACGCAGGCACGTCGAATCGCGTCACACCTCCGCAAACGAAGGCACGATGGAATCCATCTGGATATTAGTGCCTCTTTCGTTGCTCATTGCAGCGGGTATCGGTGCCATCTTTTGGTGGGCCGTATCCGACGGCCAGATGGATGACCTGGACTCACCAAGTCGACGCATATTGATCGACGACGACGCCGTCCCAGGGCGCGGTTGTGACGCCAGTTCACAACATGCTGAAACGAACAACCCTAGCGCGCCTTAGCGCAAATCAATCTATCGATTAGCGCAAATCGATCTATCGAGTGCGCTACAGCACATTATTTTTTGAGGCGTTACGTACTTTTTGATCCATATCAACACCATTTTCTATCCCCCCGCCAACATGACAGGTGTACCAAAATTAATTTGACAACATAAGGTTTCCGCGATGCAAAGTAACGCAAATACCTACAACTACAAGGTCGTGCGGCAATTCGCGATCATGACCGTCGTCTGGGGCATTGTCGGTATGCTGGTCGGTGTCATCATTGCCGCCCAGTTGATTTGGCCTGATCTCACCGTTGGCATCGAATGGCTGTCTTATGGGCGATTACGTCCCTTACACACCAACGCCGTCATCTTTGCCTTTGGCGGCTGTGCGTTGTTCGCCACCTCGTATTACGTTGTGCAGCGCACCTGCCAGACGCGGTTACTTTCGGACAAGATGGCCGCCATTCACTTCTGGGGCTGGCAACTGGTCATCCTACTCGCTGCCGTCACGCTGCCGCTCGGCATCACATCGGGCAAAGAGTACGCAGAACTCGAATGGCCGATCGATATCCTGATCACAATCGTCTGGGTCGCCTACGCAATCAATTTCTTCGGCACCATCATGATGCGCCGCACGCAACATATCTACGTGGCGAACTGGTTTTATGGCGCATTTATCTTGACCGTTGCGATACTGCATTTGGTCAATAGCGCAGCGATTCCCGTGACGATGTGGAAATCGTATTCTGCGTACGCAGGTGTACAGGACGCAATGATCCAATGGTGGTACGGCCATAACGCAGTGGGCTTCTTTTTGACGGCTGGCTTCCTCGGCATCATGTATTACTTTGTGCCGAAACAAGCGGAACGGCCGATTTATTCGTATCGATTGTCCGTGGTGCACTTCTGGGCGCTGATCTTTACCTACATGTGGGCGGGCCCACATCATCTGCACTACACCGCGTTGCCCGATTGGGCGCAGTCGCTGGGTATGGTGTTTTCCCTCATCCTGCTGGCACCGTCTTGGGGCGGCATGATCAACGGCATCATGACCCTCTCCGGCGCATGGCACAAACTGCGCGACGACCCAATCTTGAAGTTCTTGATTGTGTCGCTCTCGTTCTATGGCATGTCGACCTTTGAAGGCCCGATGTTGTCGATCAAAACGGTTAATGGCTTGGCGCACTACACCGATTGGATTATCGGCCACGTACATTCGGGCGCGTTGGGCTGGGTCGCATTCATCTCGATCGGCTCGATGTATTACCTCATTCCGAAGTTGTTCGGCCAGAAAGAAATGTATAGCGTGAAGTTGATCTCGCTACATTTCTGGATCGCCACATTGGGTGTTGTGCTCTACATCGCTGCGCTGTGGGTCTCTGGCGTGATGCAGGGTTTGATGTGGCGCGCAGTCAATAGCGACGGCACCCTCACCTACACGTTTGTGGAGTCCGTGAAGGCGAGTTACCCGTACTGGATGATCCGTCTGCTCGGCGGCACCTTGTTCTTTAGCGGCATGTTGATCATGGCCTACAACGTGTTCAAGACGGTCGCGGCGGGCAACGCCTACGATGCGCCGATTCCGGAAGAGATGTCGCCGGGATCGTTACCGATGCCCGCGTTTGCGGCACAAACCGCCGCGCAAGGAAATTAAGTCATGAAACTGACTCACGACAAGATCGAACGCAACGTCGGCTTGATGATCATTTTGGTCATCCTCGTTGTCGCGGTCGGTGGCTTGGTAGAAATCGTTCCGCTGTTCTTCCAACGTAGCACGACCGAGCCCGTCGCAGGATTGAAGCCCTACACGGCACTGCAACTAGCAGGGCGCGACGTGTATATCCGCGAAGGCTGTTACAACTGCCACTCACAAATGATCCGGCCGTTCCGCGCCGAAACGGAACGTTACGGTCACTATTCAGTGGCCGGTGAATTTGTCTATGACCACCCCTTCCAGTGGGGAAGTAAACGTACTGGGCCAGATTTACACCGTGTCGGCGGCAAGTTCAGCGACGACTGGCATCGTCTGCATTTGCGTCAACCGCGCGATCTTGTGCCGGAGTCGAATATGCCAGCCTATACGTGGTTAGAGAAGGCGAAGCTGGATGCAGACGGGGTGGCGCCAAAAATGCGTGCGCTAAGAAGTGTCGGTGTCCCTTACACGGATGACGAAATCAGCAAAGCAGCAGAGGCAGTCAAGGATAAGACTGAAGAAGACGCGCTCGTCGCCTATCTCCAAGTGCTGGGCACCGCACTCAAGACCAAGTAAGGGGAATGTAAATGGATCTGACCACACTTCGCTCGGCTGTCACGCTTTTATCGTTTCTTGTTTTTGCGGGCATCGTTTATTGGGCATGGCGCGCACAGAACAAAGTGCGGTTTGACGAAGCCGCCAATCTGCCGTTCTTGGACGACGACAGCGAAGTGCCGCAATCGTCAGCAAATCTGGAGCGCGCCAACAACGTAGAGAAGGCAACAAAATGACACACCATCTGACCGCATTCTGGCACTGGTATGTTGCAATCATTACCGTGGTTTCGATGGTTGCCTGTGGTGTCTTGCTCTGGAGCCAAACCACAAGAAAACTACCAATCGGCAGCGCACCTGAGTTGCACGGCAATGTTTGGGATGACGACTTGACTGAATACAATCATCCGTTGCCCAACTGGTGGCGCTGGTTGTTCTACCTCACCCTGTTTTTTGGTGCGTTGTACTTGTTTATCTTCCCCGGACTTGGCGGCTTCGCTGGCCTAGCCGGATGGAGCTCGGCTGGGCAATATGAGGCTGAAGTCAAACAAGCCGACGTAGATTTTGGGCCCATCTTCGCCAAGCACTCGGCGATTGATATTCCGACACTCGCGAAAGATGCGCAAGCCAACGCGGCAGGGCAACGCTTATTTCTGAATTACTGCGCACAGTGCCACGGGTCTGACGCAGCGGGGGGCAAAGGATTCCCCAACCTGCGCGACAAAGACTGGCTCTATGGCGGCGACCCGGCAACCATTGAAGCCAGCATCACCAGTGGCCGTAATGGAGTTATGCCAGCGTTGGGCGAAGCGATCGGCGGCGCGGCGGGTACCAATGAGATGTCCCACTACGTTCGCTCTCTGGCGGGTCTCAAACACAACGCCAGCATGGCGGCGGCGGCGGCGCCAAAATTTGCGATCTGCGCGGCTTGTCATGGCGCAGATGGCAAGGGCAATCGCCAACTTGGTGCGCCTAACTTGACCGATGACATTTGGCTATACGGGAGCGCAGTGGAGGATATCTCGGCCACCATTAAAAACGGCCGTGGTGTCAATCAACTGGTCGTAGGCCAGAGTGCGATGCCGGCACAGGGTGAAAAACTCGGCCCGGCAAAGATACATTTGCTCGCCGCTTACGTGTACAGCCTAGGCGGAGGGGAGCCGCCCGTGGGTGAGGGAGCCTCCGAGCCTGCGGCAGCGGCAGCGGTAGTGGCACCGGCAGTGGCACCGGCAGCGGCACCGGCAGACGTTCTAGCGCCGGTATCTGCGACACCGCCAACGCAGAAATAGTACTCAGTTCGAGCGTGCCAGAAGATGAATACCCCGCGATGAGCAGTTCCCAGAACGTCATTCCGATTATCGTCAGTACCGCTCCGTCTGGTCGTCCACCGGATGATCGGGAGGATGCGCTCTACGAAGTCCGCAAGAAAATCTACCCGCGTGCGGTCGCCGGCTGGTTTGCCAACTGGCGGTGGCTGTTTGTGTTCGCCACACAACTGGCCTACTACGGCACGCCATGGCTGACATGGAATGATCGACAAGCGGTGTTATTGGATCTCACCGCACGCAAGTTCTACATCTTCGGCATCGTGTTCTGGCCGCAGGACTTCATCTATCTCACCGTTCTGCTGTTGATTTGTGCGTTCTCACTGTTCTTGTTTACCGCTGTGGCCGGTCGCTTGTGGTGTGGTTATGCCTGCCCACAGACGGTCTACACCGAAATGTTCTTATGGATCGAACGCAAGATCGAAGGGGATCGAATCCGGCGAATGAAACTTGACCAAAGTCGCCTATCCATGGGCAAGTTCAGCCGAAAAGGGCTGAAACACGGCTTGTGGATTGCACTTTCACTTTGGACTGGTTTTACACTTGTCGCGTACTTCGTCCCGGCGCGCGAGCTATTCAGCCAAGCACTTGCGTTCACGATCGCGCCGTGGGAAACATTCTGGATTTTTTTCTACGGCTTCGCCACCTACGGAAACGCCGGCTGGATGCGCGAACAAGTTTGCAAGTACATGTGCCCGTACGCACGCTTCCAAGGGGCGATGTTCGACCGCGACACACTTGTCATCACCTATGACGACACGCGCGGTGAGCCGCGCGGCAGCCGTCCGCGTCACACCGGCGGTAAATCCGCCGACGACAAAGCCAAAGGGCTGGGTGACTGCGTCGATTGCGATATCTGTGTACAAGTGTGTCCGACTGGTATCGACATCCGCCACGGCCAGCAATACGAGTGCATCGGCTGTGCCGCGTGTATTGACGGATGTAACCAAGTGATGGACAAGATGAACTATCCTCGCGGCCTTATCCGGTATTCAACACTCAACGCCTTGGAGCAACACGCCGACTGGCCGGCGATGCTCGCTCGGGTGTTTCGCCCGCGCGTCCTGGTGTACACCGCAATTCTTTGGACAATCATCATTGCGGCCGTTATCACCCTTTGGAATCGGGTGCCAGTCCGCGTCGATGTCATCCGTGATCGGACCACACTCGCCCGCGAGTTGGCGGGTGGTCAGATTGAGAACGTCTATCGGCTGCAAGTCATGAACACACAGGAACGCGTACAGCGGTTTACGGTGGGTGTTCGCGGCATCGACGGACTCAGCGTGTATGGCGTTCAACAACCGCTTGAGATTGGCCCCGCCGCGTCAAAGATGTTCGCGATTTCATTACGCATGGAGATGGATGCAGCGCCCAAGGGTATTAGCAAAATTGAGTTTGATGTCACGGCAGTGGATGCAGACGGACGCGCCGCACCGGATATGTTTAGCCTGCACGAGAAGTCCACCTTCTACAAACCCTGAAACCAATCGATGACTCGTATGAATACACCCGCCGTTGCCGCATCCAGCCCTTGGTACCGCGAACCGTGGCCGTGGCTCCTGATGTCTGGGCCTGCCGTGGTGGTGGTTGCAGGTTTTATCACGCTCTACCTCGCGGTTTCCGGGCAAGATGGTTTGGTGGTTGATGACTATTACAAACAGGGTAAGGCGATAAATCAGGCGTTACATCGCGACGACGTTGCGCGTCAAGCTGGCTTGAGCGCAACCGTTACCTTCGACCAGAGGCAGGATCGCGTCAATGTCGCGGTCAGGCGCGCTGATGGCTCTGATGTCAACGGCGTCCTTACACTTTCGCTCGTACATGCCACCCGCAGCGGATTCGACAACGTGGTAAACCTGACGAACCTTGCCCCAAACGAAAGCGGCTACATCGGCAAACTGCCCGCATTGCGCAGCGGTAAATGGAACGTGTTGCTGGAGGATAAAGACAAGCAGTGGCGGCTACAGCAAGAGATAAACGTCGGTACGGCCGCACTTCCCTCCATCACGTTGCGTCCCGCGAGCGTGAACAAGCCTCATCGCGACGCGCCCTAAACCATATGCTACGGCTTACCCTTTCCATCCTCTGGCCTGCCTTCATTGCAGCGGGCATCGGCCTCGGCATCATCTTCACGCTGGTTGACCCGATGGAGTTAGTGGTGCTTGGTGAACACGTACGTGCATCCCGCAGCGCGATTTATTCGCTCGGTTTTTTTGTGCTGTGGGCCATCACGGCAATGGCCGCAGCGATGAGCGCCTTCTTGCTCACGGGAAAACATCCAGGCGACAAGACTCTCGGTGGTGAAGGTGATTAACGACGCTGCCGAACATCCCCCTTTTACAACAAAGAACACGACTATCCACGGGCACTTTCGAGCATTTTTACTCGAAGATACCCGCCAACGCTGGACTTTCATCTAAGGGGAACTTCGACGCACCGATTCTCCACGCGGCCGCGTCACTTCTTTTCTTTTTTTGCCAGCCTTATCGCCTGACCCACGCACCACCTGCCACCACCTGCCACCACCTGCCACCAGTTTGCAAACACTCTCGAAAGGAGTTGAACATGAACGCATTACATCCATTACGACCGCTGCGTATTGGCGCGGCAGCAGCATTTGTCACACTCGTTTGTTTTCTTTCATCGGCCATTGCCGCACAAGCTCCACAAGTTAAGCCGCCTCGTGCGCCGGGTGACTTCGGCCCACCGCAGGGAAAGCCGATACGCGCCGTACTCACCAGCCCGCCGAACGTACCGCCGCCTACCAATCGAAAGTATCCGGCGAAGGTTATTGTTGAGCTCGAAGTCATCGAAAAAGATATGCAAATCTCAGAGGGCGTGAGTTACACCTTTTGGACCTTCGGTGGCACAGTCCCCGGCAGCTTTATCCGCGTGCGTCAAGGCGACACGGTGGAATTTCATCTGAAGAACCACCCAACCAGCAAGATGCCGCACAACATAGACCTGCATGGTGTGACCGGCCCTGGCGGCGGTGCCGCCTCAAGTTTTACTGCGCCGGGTCACGAATCGCAGTTTTCATTTAAGGCGCTCAACGAAGGCATCTACGTCTATCACTGCGCCACCGCGCCAGTTGGTATGCATGTGGCAAACGGCATGTACGGATTGATCCTTGTTGAGCCGCCCGGCGGATTGCCGAAAGTCGATCACGAGTTCTATGTGATGCAGGGGGACTTCTACACGACAGGCAAATACCGAGAAAAGGGCTTGCAGCCGTTTGACATGGAGAAAGCCATTGACGAACGCCCCACTTACGTTTTATTCAACGGTGCCGAGGGCTCGATGACGGGCGACAAAGCGCTGCAGGCTAAAACAAACCAGAAGGTGCGTATGTACGTCGGCAATGGCGGCCCGAATTTGGTTTCCAGTTTCCACGTCATCGGCGAAATCTTTGACAACGTTCGTTACGAAGGTGGCAGCAACATTCAACACAACGTACAAACGACGTTGATCCCGGCAGGCGGTGCAGCGGTGGTGGAATTTCGTACCGAGGTGCCGGGTAGCTATGTGTTGGTGGATCACTCCATCTTCCGCGCATTCAACAAAGGTGCATTGGCCATTCTCAAAGTTGATGGCCCGGAAAACAAGGCAATCTATTCCGGCAAAGAACTTGATTCAGTCTATCTGGGCGACCGTGCGGAGCCTAGCCTTGCCGCCGTCACCAAAGCCGCCGCAGCGGCCGCGGGTGGAACCTTGACGCAACAAGACCAGATCAACGCCGGCAAGGTGCTCTTCACTGGTACGTGCTCCGTGTGCCATCAAGCGAACGGCCAGGGTCTGGCCGGCGTGTTTCCGCCGTTGGCAAAGTCTGACTACCTGACCAGTGATACCAAACGGATCATCAGCACCGTGTTGCACGGACTATCCGGGAAAGTGGTGGTCAATGGTAAGGAGTACAACTCTGTCATGCCGCCGATGACTCAACTTAACGATGACGAAGTCGCAAATATTCTCACCTACGTGTATGGCAGTTGGGGAAACTCCGGTGCGCGAATTTCTGCAGATGAAGTCAAGAAAGTCCGCACGCAGCCGGCTCCGTCAGCCGCATCGGGTCATTAGTGGTTACGACGACAGCGATGGACGCCGCAGATTGTCCGACCCGCACGGGGCGGCGTTTCCAACTATCGCTATTGCTCGCCGGGCTGGTGCTGGTGCAGGTGTGGATCACGGCCAGTGCCGCCGCTGCCGACTACGTGCCGATTGCGGCCAGCATGTTTTCGAGCGTGATGGCCAACGATGCGGCGATCAACACCAACGTCGGACTGACCCAAGTTGCTGCATTCTCCATACGTCAGACGCCAGTCACCAACGGCGAGTACTTGGCATTTGCCAAACGCCACCGAACGTGGCTGCGAGATAAGGTTCCGCGTGTGTTTGCAGATCGCGGTTATCTCGCACGATGGTCGACGGCGACCACGCTAGGCGAGGATGCCGGCCCGAATCAGCCTGTGACCAACGTGAGCTGGTTTGCCGCACAAGCGTTTTGTGAATCCGAAAATGCGCGCTTGCCAACATGGCTTGAGTGGGAGTTGGTCGCCGCGGCGGACGCGCAGGTGAAGGACGCACGCGCCGATCCGGCATGGCGAGCGGGAATACTCAAGTGGTACAGCCAGTCATCCGCCGGTGCGTTGCCGAATGTGGGCGGCCCCACCAATGCTTATGGGGTACGGAATATGCACGGTCTCATTTGGGAATGGGTTGATGACTTCAACGCGCTGCTGGTCTCATCCGACAGTCGAAAACAAGGCGACCCTGACAAGCTGCAATTTTGTGGTGCGGGTGCGATCAGTCTGAAGGACCGGGACAACTACGCGGTGCTCATGCGCATCGCACTGCTGTCGTCATTGAGCGCAATCGACTCCACGCGCAATCTCGGTTTTCGCTGCGTTCGGCCGCTTGCAAATACAACCTTTACGGAGGCATCAAAATGAATTCCACACACCTGTGCGACATTCAGTATCATCGCTGCGTGAGTACCGCGCAAAGACTCGCTACACTGTGTTTTCTAGGCATTATTCACGTTGCCCATGCCGCCGAGATCGCACCCGCCGACACTATCCCGCCTACCGTCAGCCGCAAATTGCCGGGCGACTCGGTCTATCAACTGAGCGTGCCACTGGTGGATCAAGCCGCGCGGGAGTTCTCACTCGATCGATTCCGTGGCAAGCCGCTACTCGTCACCATGTTCTATAGCCACTGCCCATTTGTTTGCCCACGGATCGTGGAATCGCTGAAAAAGACCGAGGCCGCACTACCAATTGCCGTTCGCAACAAGGTTCCAGTATTGATGGTCAGTTTCGACATTGCGCGTGACGACCCGACGGCGCTCAAGGCGTTAGCAGTGGAGCGCCATATCGACACAAACGTCTGGACGCTTGCACGCAGTGATGCCGCCCACACACGAAAGCTCGCGGCGATCCTCGGCATTCAGTACCGGGAGCTCGGCGGTGGCGACTTTAATCACACCAGCGTATTGCTACTGCTCGACCGCGACGGAAGGATTGTCGGTAAAACCTTTGAAATCGGCGGTATTGATCCTGCCTTTGTGAAACTCGTTGCGAAGACGACAGCCCGCGATTGAACGCTGGCCGATCACTCGGTTACACGCTGCGAACAAAAGCATGATCGGCTAAGGGTAACGCCCGGCAGTGCAGCCTCGCGGCCTCGCGGCCATCGCTGGCGATAACGATAGCGACCACATCAACGCCATCAATGTTGCCGAGTCGCGAGCTGATCCGAGCCACCGGTAAGGCGTAATCATCTGCCAAGATGATGCGCGTCGCGCTCAATAGATTCGCCCGCGCAGTAGGTTTTTAGAAGCTCCCTTATATCGGACGTGCCTCACTACTGCCCTTGTCCTGCCACTTTCGCGCCCATGGCAGGAACGTGGCCACGGGCATCGGGATGGCAAAGTAGTAGCCCTGCCCACGTTCGCAGCCTAAGTCGAGCATCAAATTGCACTCCTCGCGAGTCTCGATGCCTTCAGCAATCGAGGTCAACCCTAGACGATAAGAGATGGCGATGCTCGACTCCAATAGGGCGCGGTGTGCGCCGGCGACCGGTGCGCCACGAACAAATGACTGATCAATCTTTAGCTCAGTGAACGCGATGCGAGAAAGCTGCGCCATGGAGGAGTAGCCAGTGCCATAGTCGTCGATGGATAAGCCGAACCCCTTCATTCGCAGTCGAGACAGGTTCTCCAGCGCGTGGCCTGCATCGGCGGCAGCGACGGACTCGGTGATTTCCAAAATCAGTTGTCGCGGTTCCAAGCGAAACGTTTGCATCAGGTTGATTACCTTGTCGGCAAAATCGGCATTGGTCAATGACGCGGCAGAGATGTTGACTGACACCGCAATATCTAGCCCTGCGTCGTGCCATTTCTGAGCAGCCTCCGCTGCTTGTGTCAACATAACAAACGTCAAATCATCCATCAAATCACTGTGTTCAATCGTCTTGATGAACGTGGTCGGCGACAGAAGGCCTTTATCAGGATGCTGCCAACGTGCCAGCGCCTCGGCACCTACGATCTTTTGATCAGTAAGTTCGACTTGCGGCTGGAAATAGGCGACAAACTCGCCATTACGCAGACCTTCGCTAATTTCCGGCAAAGCAATCGCAGGCCCAACTGCGCGCCCACGTTTTGGCTCTGCCAAGGGCTGGTACCGCTCAATCACCGCCGCCAATTTCTTCGCCGTAAGCGGCTTCTCCAGCATTCCGAGGAGGTTGACGTGGTACATCTTGACCATCGTCCCGACCGATGCAATGAGCGGAGGTTCTAAGGCGCTCACCAGAATGACGGATGATGAGCTCTCGAGCTCACCGAGGTGGCGGATAAATTCCATGCCGTCCATACCGGGCATATTGAGATCCGTGATGATGATATCCACCGGCTCGGTCAAATCCTGGATCACCGTTAACGCGGCGCGACCATCCTCTGCCATAAACACATATTGCGCGCCGAGTTCCTCCAGCAGTTTGCCCATTTCCCAGCGCTGAAATGGCTGGTCTTCGACAACCAAGAAACGGATTTTTTGCATGTCCATACTGCACTCCTTTACGCTGCCGGTTAAGGAACATCCCGCTAAGTCTACCGCTTTGCGGTGCAAGCGTTCAGTATCAAGACGAACAAATGAAATTGGCGCTCTGTTGGTTACCGAACAGAGCAATTTTTGCGATGCAACGCATAGTCATTGCATACTGTTATCCGCGAGAGATAATCAGCAGTGCTGTCACTGGCTCAGGCATTACTGCTAAAAAACCAATGATAAATGCCCGCGCAATAAAAGACGCTTTAACGACGAATACCAACCTATTGTGTATCGCTACAGATCAAGCGGGTGTCATCCAATTTTTTAATCGCGGGGCAGAACAATTGCTGGGCTTCGAGGCCGATCATGTCGTCGGTAAGCTCAACATGCTGGATGTTTCTGCCCCGCAGGAAAATTCTTCATTCGCTGACCCCTTAACCGCGACGCCCGTGATGCCCGTGACGCGCGAAGTGCAAGCGTCGAGGCGTTGGTCCACCGCACCGACCAGCGGCTACGAACTGAACCTTCTGCGCAAAGACGGCCGCCCCATTCCCGTGTTCGCGACCGTCTCGGTCACGCATGATGCACAAGGCACAGTATCTGGCTATGTATTTGTCGGGTGGGCCTATGACGAGCAAAAACAGCTTTATACATCCGAGGAACGATTCCGTCGCCTGTTTGAATCCGCGCAAGATGGCATTCTCATCCTCGACGCCGTCACCGGAATCGTCATTGACGCTAATCCTTTCTTGTTGAGTCTACTCGGCTACACAATTGCGGAGATCAAAGCGAAGTACATTTGGGATCTCGGCTTTTTTAAAAATATCGCAGACAACAAAGCAAATTTCCTCGAATTGCAGCGACAAAAATACATTCGTTATGCCGATCTCCCTTTGGAAACGGCACACGGAAAAGTGGTCAACGTAGAGTTCGTCAGCAACGTCTATCTTGAGGGCAGCATCGAAGTCATTCAATGCAACATTCGCGATAATACGGCCCGCAAGGTAGCCGAAGAAAACATCCTCAAATTGTCGCAGGTTGTCGATCAGAGCCCAGACGGTATTGTCATTAGCAACGTTCTAGGCGAAATCGAATACGTGAACCACGCGTTTGTCATGGAGACGGGATACAGCGTCGAAGAAGTTATCGGCAAGAACCCGCGCTTTCTGCAATCGGGAAAGACCGCACCGGAAACCTACAAGGCGCTCTGGGCTGCGCTCACCAGTGGCCGGACATGGAAGGGGGAATTCTTAAATCGCCGTAAGGACGGGACGGAATACACCGAGTTTGACATCATCGCGCCGCTGCGAGCGGGGGATGGCACGATCAGTCACTATGTGGCGCTTAAAGAAGATGGGACGCAGAGAAAGCAATTGACCGAAGAGCTCCAAGCACACCGCTTGCATCTTCAGGAATTGGTGGGCATTCGCACAGCCGAATTGGCGGAAGCCAAGAACGTCGCCGAATCGGCTAACCACGCCAAGAGTACTTTTTTGGCCACCATCAGCCATGAAATTCGCACGCCGTTGAACGGCATTCTAGGCATGATCGAGTTGCTTACCCTCAGCGATCTGGACGACGATCAACGTGCCAAACTCGACGTCGTCAGCCAGTCAGGGCAATCTCTATTACGCATTATCAGCGACATTCTCGACTACTCTAAGATCGAAGCGGGAAAGCTGGAAATTATCAATGAGATCGCCTCAGTGAGTCGCATCGTGGGAAATTCTTGCAACCTGTATCGCGCCTCCGCCAGCAGAAAAGGGTTAACGCTGAAAAGCGACATTGACCCGCAGATTAGTCCACACGTTTGGGCTGACCCACAACGGTTGCAACAAATTCTGAATAACCTCGTCAGCAATGCCATCAAGTTCACCAATGAAGGACAGATCGCGATTCATGCCAAGCTGGTCAAAAAACGACCCAACTTGGAATTGATTGAAATTTCGGTCATCGACGGTGGCATTGGTGTGTCTGCCGACCAGATGAAGTTTCTATTTGAGCCCTTCACACAGATCGATACCAACAGCACGCGGCGCTACAGTGGCACCGGACTGGGACTTTCCATTTGTCGGCGATTGGCCGAGATGATGGGCGGCAGCATCAGCATGGAAAGTAAGCTGGGCGTGGGCACCACGGTAAGACTGATTGTCGCACTAGCCCCAGCAGCGGCGATAGAGGCGCTGCCACCACAAGTGACCGACAACCGCGCCAACCGCGCCAACCGCGCCAACGACTTGCGCGTTTTAATCGCGAGAGACCTCGCATCCAACGCGCTCAGCGCACCCGCCGATGGCACGCTCGTGTTGGTGGTGGATGATCACCCGGCTAACCGCCTCGTCTTAGTGCACCAGCTTAAAGCATTGGGCTATGCCGCTGAAACGGCAGAAAATGGTTTAGACGGACTCGAAAAATGGAAGACCGGCCGCTATGACTTGGTGATCGTCGATTGCCAAATGCCGATTCTGGATGGGTACGAAATGGTCACGCAGTTGCGCGCGATTGAATTGGCAACCGGTTGTGCGCGGACACCTGTCATTGCTTGCACGGCGAACGCAATGATAGGCGAGGCCGACAAATGCAAGGCCGTCGGAATGGACGACTTTCTGACAAAACCATTAGAAATAACCGATGTCGCGCAAAAGCTCAATCTTTGGTTGCCATTACGCGCTAACAAGCCCCCGCTAGGAGGCGATACCGCGCATCACGCCGCCGTTGACACCAACACACTCGCCGCTATTTTTAGGGGCAGCGCCACCACAAAAGCCGAATTGATTCGCATATTTCGTGACGCAAATGACCAAGATGCGTCGGATTTAAGATTCGCGATTACGGCGCGCGACATCGTTGCGACCATGCGCACCGCCCATCGCATCAAAGGGGCAGCGGGCTTGATCGGCGCGACGAGATTGGCATCGCTGGCTAAACAGATTGAACAGGAATGCGGTGAGGCGAATTGGCAAGCTATCGCCGAGATGCTGCAACAGTTTGAGCGAGAACTTGGGCAGGTAAATGCCTTCCTCGATTCTGCGTAATGAAGGTCTGAGTAAGTCAGAAGGTTGATTCTGGCGTGAATTTACCCGCGCACCCGTTAGTCATCAAGTGAAGCGACGAATGGTGAGGGCGCAACGGTGGTCGATTAGCTTCACAATGCGCCCAAGAACCGCATGGCTATTGCCTTCTGCATCCATCTTCGCGTGCGTTGCATAGGCCAACTCTGGCAGGCGTTTGGCAATTTCCAAAACGCGCTTTTTTACTTGGGCAGGTGATAGTGCAGCGGCCGTTGCGAACTGCTCCCAGTGTCTGGTCTGTAGCTCAGTAAACTTGTACTTGCTCCCAATCTTCATGGCCATCTTGTCGCTCAGTGCCGGATACACCGCGGTGGACAGGGCATCGTATAGCGGAGTCAGCACGGCACCCTTAGGCGTATAAAGCAGCGAAAAGTTTTTCGCGTGAGCATCATGATTGCCAATCAACGCATTGAAAATCACGAAATCAAGCAGCCTCAAGGTATTTGGCGCGCTTGGCCTTGTGGCGCGGCGCACAAGATCAAAGGCTTGCGCAAGATCAGGGCCCCCTTCGTTTTGATACTTCGCTTCAGGAGCTACGCCAAGCGCTTGGCAAAAGTCTTCCTGATGTAACCGCTGAAGTTTTTTATGCGTGGTGTTGCTTTGCTTGATGAACTGCCGATCGTAACGCTCGACAAGCAGAAAGTGCCGATCGCTGATGTGATGGATGGTCGCTTTTGCGACGTCCAATTTGAGTTCAGCAGCCAAACGCATGCAGAAACCCTCATTAAAAACGCTACCATCAACCCCTGAAATAGGCGGCTTGATGATGTGTGAGCTTGGTGTGCCTTTTAGTGGTACACCAATCCGGTTGCTTTCTGCAACAACTGGCAATTTGTCCTGCGCACCGGCAAGCGAAAGACGAATTCCATCTTCGCCAGCAAGCATCGGTCGCTTCGGCATTTCATCGAGAAGGTGCATAAGCTGTTCGCCATCTAGCCAACGCACTACATTTGGCGAATCTGGCGTTTCTGGCTGCCGGCCTAATTCCAATAATGTCACCGCACCCGCGCATTCGCCACCGATTCCATCGAGTAGGCCGAAATCGTTCTTGCCAGAAACGTGCAGGGCGCGTGCGATCAGGTTACGTTTGTGGCCTTCGGGCAGTAGCCCAGCAAAGTAAGGGCGCGCGGCGCGATCATCGAATGGCTCAACTCTTTCGGGGAGTGATTGCGATAGCGGGATTTTGTCAACAGCAATGCCATCTTCGGCTGAGTTCTTTTCTAGCCAGTCAGCCGCATACGAAAAGTGCAACCTTCCCTCAACCTGTGTCAGCGTGCCAACATGTTTCCGCAACAACCAGACTTCTAGTTGTTTGGTCATGCTAAAGCTCCCTATCATTTGACGGCAGGCCATCTACATTCAGCTTGGCGCCAAGCGCGTGCAGAACACGAAGTGTGCTTTCGAGCCTAATGGTAGGCTTGCCTGCCTCCATGTCAACGATGAAGCGTACGCCGACGCCAGCCGCAAGAGCAAGCTGCGGTTGTGTCAGACCAAGTCGCTTCCGCGCAGTGCGTGCGGCTTGGCCTAGTGCATGAGGGGTATCAACGGTGATGTTCATGGAAATTTCCTGTTCGGGAAATTATCACAGCGCGACCACCAGAAAGCAACATGAATTTCCTGATCGGTAATTAATTGGCACCTAAGGCCAAACTTCTAGGGAAATACCCCGAACGGGAACTTTTTGGACTATTAGCCACCACAAATGACCACTTCATTTCGTTATTGTGGGATCACGGGTTGCACATTCGGCAAGAAAATCATGCCAATCGCTTACGACGAGGCAAAGGTCTAAGCGGCGCTGCCGCTCGGCGTAGACATTGCGCATGAAAACGGATGAGATTCCTCGTCGCCCGCAGGGCTCTGTCGGAATGACTAGCGGGGGCTAGAGTTTCGGTTGCTGCTGCTCAAGAATTTGGTAGTAAGTCTCGTTCGGTTTGATCATCCCCAGCTCGACACGCGCACGCTCCTCGACCGCCACCAAGCCTTCTTTCAAATCACGCACGTCAGCATCAAGCCCGGCATTACGCTGCGCGAGTTTGGTGTTTTTACTTTTCTGTTCGGCGAGTTGCTGATTCACCCCCCACACGCGCAGCCAACTCCCTTTGCCGATCCAGAGCGGGTACTGGATCGCAATGATGAGCGCGATCAATGTGTGGGGAAGAAATCTCACAGGTCAGTGGTCTCGCTGACTAAATGCCTTTAGCGCAGGTTGTAGTAGGCAGACTTGCCAGGGTAACTCGCCGCGTCACCCAACTCTTCTTCGATGCGCAGCAGTTGGTTGTATTTTCCCATGCGGTCAGAACGCGATGCAGAACCAGTTTTGATTTGCATGGCGTTGGTCGCCACCGCAATGTCGGCGATGGTCGTGTCTTCGGTTTCACCAGAGCGATGTGAAATCACGGCCGTGTAGTTCGCACGTTTTGCCATCTCAATCGCGGCGAATGTTTCGGACAAGGTGCCGATCTGGTTCACTTTAATCAGAATCGAATTTGCCACGCCTTTCTGGATACCCTCACGCAAGATTTTGGTGTTGGTCACAAACAGATCATCACCAACAAGTTGCACTTTTTTGCCGAGTTTCTCGGTGAGAATCGCCCAGCCATCCCAATCATTCTCTGCCATACCGTCTTCGATGGAAACGATCGGATACTTGTCCGCCCACGTTGCCAAGACATCAGCAAACTGCGCAGACGTGAAGGACATTTTCTCGGCTTCAAATCGATACTTGCCGTCTTTGTAAAACTCACTCGCCGCACAATCGAGACCGACCAAGATGTCTTGGCCCGGAATGTAGCCCGCTTCTTCAATCGCCTTCACCGCGTATTGAATCGCCGATTCATTATTGGGAAGGTTCGGTGCAAAGCCGCCCTCGTCGCCGACGTTAGTGTTGTGGCCCTCAGCGTGCAGAATTTTTTTCAGCGTATGGAACACTTCCACGCCGGCACGCAGCGCTTCGCGAAAGGTCGGCAGACCCGCCGGAATAATCATGAACTCTTGCATATCGAGCGGGTTATCAGCGTGTGCGCCACCGTTGATGATGTTCATCATCGGCACCGGCATTTGCATCGGTGCTGCACCGCCGAGGTAACGATAAAGGGAGAGACCCGATTCGTCGGCAGCGGCTTTGGCACACGCCATCGACACCGCGAGAATTGCATTGGCACCCAAGCGTGATTTACCCTCGGTACCGTCCAACTCGATCATGGTGCGGTCAATAAACGACTGCTCGGATGCATCGAGACCGATGATCGCTTCGCAAATTTCGGTGTTGACGTTTTCACACGCCCTCAACACGCCTTTACCCAAGTAGCGGTGAGTATCTTTGTCGCGAAGCTCAATAGCTTCGCGTGAGCCGGTCGAAGCGCCTGAAGGAACTGCGGCACGACCGATGACACCGGACTCCAGCAGCACATCACACTCAACCGTTGGGTTGCCACGGGAGTCCAAAATTTCTCTTGCGATTACATCAACGATAGCGGTCATAAATATGTTTAATCTGTTTTTAAATTGTCATTCCGAACACATTGAGGAATCTCCTCCCGTTATGGTTCGACACTCTTCACTGAGATGCGATTCCTCGCCTGCGCTGCGCTTGACTCGGAATGACATCTCTTTACATCAGTGACTGCTCTGCAAATCCACGCTGCTTCACCAGCGCGTCAATTTCTTTTAGTACGTATAACAATTCTTTCATCATCGGTAGCGGCCATGCGTTCGGGCCATCAGAAAGCGCCTTTGATGGATCAGGATGTGTTTCCATAAACACACCCGAGACACCGACCGCAATCGCGGCGCGCGCCAACACCGGGACAAACTCACGCTGTCCGCCCGACGTAGAGCCCTGCCCGCCCGGTAGCTGCACTGAGTGAGTGGCATCAAATACCACCGGGCACTTTGTTTCACGCATGATCGCGAGCGAGCGCATATCGGAGACTAGATTGTTGTAGCCGAACGAAGCGCCACGTTCACACACCATGATGTTGTCGGTGCCGCTCGCCTGACGCGCTTTATCAACGACATTCTTCATGTCTGTCGGTGCCAAGAACTGCCCTTTCTTGATATTCACCGGCTTACCGGCACGCGCAACGGCATGAATGAAATCGGTTTGACGACACAAGAATGCTGGTGTCTGCAAAACATCAACAACCCCTGCTACCGTTGTTATTTCATCCGCATTGTGCACATCCGTCAGCACCGGAACGCCAAGCTGCTTTTTTACTTCAGCGAGTATACGCAAGCCTTCATCCATGCCCGGGCCGCGAAACGACTTGCCGGACGAACGATTAGCCTTGTCGTAGCTCGACTTAAAGATGAATGGGATATTCAGCGCCGTCGTCATCTCTTTGAGTTGACCCGCAACATCGACTTGCAATTGCTCCGACTCGACAACACACGGGCCGGCTATCAGGAAGAAAGGTTTATCGAGCCCAACGTCAAATCCACAAAGTTTCATTAAATTCCCACCACAGCCCCATTCCCGCGAAGGCGGGAATCCAATTTAAAAATATTCGCGACACACCAAACTTGGATCCCCGCCTTCGCTGGGACGGCGGTGCATTGTTTCGATTGACGTTCCGATTTGTTTCCAATCATGCGCTCGCCTTTGTTCCCTGTACAACACGAAGCCCTGCCTCACCGTGCGTCTTTTTGCGCTGCTCAAGTGCGGCCTTAACGAAAGATGTGAAGAGCGGATGCCCCGTGCGCGGCGTCGAGGTGAATTCCGGGTGGAACTGGCAACCGTAGAACCACGGATGGCCGTGCTTCGCCGGATCAAGTTCAACCATTTCGGTCAACGATTCAGAGTTCGTCCGCGCAGAAATCACCAAGCCAGCCGCTTCAAGACGCGGCACGTAATGGTTGTTGACCTCATAACGATGGCGATGCCGCTCGCTAACTGTCGTAGCCTGATAAATCTTGTAGGCCAGCGTATCAGGACGTACCGTGCATGGCTGCGCGCCGAGACGCATGGTGCCGCCCATGCGTGAGTTGGCATCACGCTTTTCAACCTGACCGTCGTGGTTCTGCCACTCGGTAATGAGAGCGACGACCGGATGCGGCGTATCCGCATCAAATTCGGTTGAATTTGCACCGACGAGTCCGACCACGTTACGCGCAAATTCGATGGTCGCAATCTGCATCCCCAAACAAATGCCCAGATAGGGAATCTTGTTTTCACGGGCAAATTTCACCGCTGAAATCTTGCCCTCAGTACCGCGCTTGCCAAAACCGCCTGGCACCAACACCGCATCCATGCGTGCCAATTCGCCGTTACCTGTCTTCTCCATTTCTTCGGAGTCGAGGTAATGGATGTTGACCCGTGTCCGCGTTTGAATCCCAGCATGAATCAAGGCTTCCGACAACGATTTGTACGAGTCGGCGAGATCGACATATTTACCCACCATGGCGAGATCGATTTCAGCAACCGGATTCTCCAACGCATCAACAATCTGCTCCCACTTGGTGAGATCGGCAGGGTGTGGCGTGAGATGCAGCTTACGGCAGACAATTTCATCCAAGCCTTGCTTGTGCAGCATCTTCGGAATTTTGTATATCGAGGTTGCGTCGTAACATGAGATGACCGAGCCCTTATCGACGTTAGTGAACAGTGCAATCTTCTTGCGCTCTTCGTCGGGTAGCGGACGATCGCTGCGACACATCACCACATCGGGCTGAATACCGATTTCACGCAACTCTTTGACACTGTGCTGCGTCGGCTTGGTTTTGATTTCACCGACGGCGGGCAAATACGGCACAAGGGTCAAGTGAATGTAGCAAACGTTGTCGCGCCCTTGCTCGACACCCATCTGGCGAATAGCTTCCAAAAATGGCAGCGACTCAATGTCGCCGACCGTGCCGCCAATTTCGATAATGCCAACTTCCGCATCAGCCGTACCGGCGATGATCGATGACTTTATTTCGTCGGTAATGTGCGGGATAACTTGCACGGTCGCGCCGAGATAGTCCCCACGGCGCTCTTTGTTAATGACGCGCTCGTAAATCTGGCCAGTCGTAAAGTTGTTGGCCTTTTTCATCTTGGTCGAGACGAAGCGCTCGTAATGCCCAAGATCAAGATCGGTTTCTGCGCCGTCGTCGGTGACAAATACTTCACCGTGCTGAAAAGGCGACATGGTGCCCGGGTCCACGTTGATGTACGGGTCCAGTTTCATCATGGAGACTTTGATGCCGCGCGATTCAAGAATGGCGGCTAGAGAGGCGGCGGCGATGCCCTTCCCTAGCGAGGAAACTACACCACCCGTGACGAAAATATACTGTGTCATGGCCAATATCCGGGAAGGGATGCGTTGGAAATTGAAATTATAGCGTAACCAAACCTGCTCCGCTTGCGCCTGTGTGCGTGCCGCGAGCCTGACATATTCAGCCGAGGGGCGTGCGATACTTGCCCGTGAAATCGTACTTCTTTGCGTTACAACTACTCAACCCGCACCACAACTGCCGTATCAAACCATGCCATTCACAACAAAGCCCCTCAAGAGCCTGATCGCCGACCGTATCGCCAATCGCGTTGTCATCATCGACCAAACTCTGTTGCCGTTTGCGGTCGAACGAAAAATCTTGTCGAGTTGGCAAGACTGCGCTGAGGCCATCCGTGCGATGCGTGTGCGTGGCGCGCCGCTCATCGGCGTGACGGCCGCATTCGGTATTGCGCTAGCCATGTCTAAGGACGCGACCGACGAATCGCTATTCACCGCCTGCCGCGATATCGCGGCGACTCGTCCTACTGCCGTCAACTTGGCGTGGGCGATCGAACGGATGCGTCGCCCGCTCATTGCGATTGACCCCGCGGCACGTCCCGATGCAGCATGGGATGAAGCATCGAAAATTGCGGCGGAAGACGAAACGTGCAACCAGCAAATCGGCATCTATGGTCTTGGCATCATCCGCGAGATTTATGCGCGGACGCATCGACCGGTCAATATCCTGACACACTGTAACGCCGGGAGAATGGCGTGTTTGGACTGGGGTACCGCCACCGCACCGATCTACCTTGCACATCAAGCGGGTGTTCCCGTCCATGTTTGGGTGGAAGAAACACGGCCGCGCAACCAAGGATTAATCACCGAGTGGGAGCTTGCTCAGGCCGGTGTCCCGCACACCTATGTTGTCGACAACAGTGGGGGGCACCTCATGCAGCACAACAAGGTTGATATGGTGATCGTGGGCGTAGATCGGGTGTCACGACGCGGCGACGTCGCAAACAAAATTGGCACCTATCTAAAAGCGCTCGCCGCACGCGACAACGGTATTCCGTTTTATGCCGCCGCCCCAACGTCGAGTATTGACTTCTCGATTGAAGACGGTGTGCCTGAGATCGAAATAGAGGAGCGCGACCGTAGCGAGGTGGCAGCCATCCGCGGGTGGGATTCTAATGGCAGCATTTCAGAGGTGCGCATACTCAAGGCTGAGACAGCGGTGAGCAATCCTGGCTTTGATGTCACCCCCTCGCGTCTGGTCACCGCACTCATTACTGAGCGTGGGATTTTTATGCCAAACCAACTCGCAGCACTGGCGACCGAGGTGGCAATATGACTTTTTTGAGTTTGAACACCGTCGAACACCTCGACTTGCGTCGCGATATCATCACAACCGCAAATCGCATGAATACAGCGGGCATCAACTACGGAAAGTCAGGCAACGTCAGCGCACGCACACCAGAGGGATCGTGCGGTAGCGGGTTTTTGGTGACGCCGACCGGGATCGAATACGATGTGACCAAGCCCGAACAAATTGTATTGATGGATTGGGACGGGGAACATCAGGGCAGCACGCTACCTTCATCCGAATGGCGCTTTCATCGCGACATCTATCTCGCGCGTCCGGATGTTGGTGCCGTCGTACATACGCATGCCATCTACGCGACCACGCTCGCTTGCCAGCATCGCGGCATTCCACCTTTTCACTATATGGTGGCGATTGCTGGTGGCCGAGACATTCGCTGTGCGCCCTACGCGACCTTCGGCACCCAAGCGTTATCGGAACACGCTGTCGCGGCATTAGAGGGCCGCCGCGCGTGTTTACTCGCGCACCACGGCATGATCGCTTGCGGCAGTGACTTGAAAACTGCACTGATGGTCGCCATCGAAGTCGAGGTGCTCGCAAAGATGTACTGGCACGCGCTGCAACTAGGCGAGCTAACCCACCTGAGCGATGCCGAGATGGATGTGGTGATTGAAAAGTTCAAAACCTACGGGCAGCAACCCGCACCTGCGAATTAAGCGTACACCACACACAACGATCAAAATCCGGATCGCGTTCAGATTGAGATGCCTTACCCGGCGAGAAGGAAATCACGGTGTCGGCATGGGATAATTTTGGCCACCCCTAATTTGCGTCAGTGTCATGACATTGACCTCCCTCGAAGGCCCCGCATATGCATGCACAAGCCAAGCCCGTATTGTTGAATACACCCCCTACCAAGCATCCTAAGCTGCTCGCTTGGGTGGCGCAAGTCGCGGCACTGACCAAGCCAGACTGCATCTATTGGTGCGATGGCTCGGACAGCGAATACGCCAGGCTTTGTCGCGAACTTGTCAACGCAGGAACCTTTAGGAAGCTCAATCCGGCGCTACGTCCAGACTCTTATTTAGCGTGGTCTGACCCAACCGATGTCGCCCGCGTCGAGGATCGTACTTTTATCTGCTCCGAAACGAAGCAAGACGCCGGCCCCACGAACAACTGGACGGCACCCGCAGAAATGCGCGCCACCTTGAATGGATTGTTCGACGGCTCAATGCGTGGTCGTACCATGTACGTCGTACCGTTTAGCATGGGGCCGCTAGGCTCGCACATCGCCCACATCGGTATTGAGATTTCAGACTCCGCCTACGTTGCCGTCAACATGAAACTCATGACGCGTATGGGCCAAAAAGTTCTCGACGTGCTGGGTGAGGATGGAGAATTCGTCCCCTGTCTACACTCGGTTGGTGCGCCCCTCGCGCAAGGCCAAAAGGACGTGGCGTGGCCATCGAACAAAGAACATAAGTACATCGTTCACTTCCCTGAGACGCGCGAAATTTGGTCTTATGGCTCTGGTTATGGCGGCAATGCATTGCTTGGCAAAAAGTGTTTTGCGTTGCGTATCGCGTCGGTGATGGGCAAACAGCAGGGCTGGCTGGCCGAGCATATGCTCATTCTTGGGGTGAAGACGCCGGAAGGAAACAAACACTACGTGACCGCAGCATTTCCGTCAGCCTGCGGTAAAACAAATTTTGCGATGATGATTCCACCTACTCCATTTAAGGAAGCGGGCTGGGAAGTGACCACCGTTGGCGACGATATCGCGTGGATCAAGCCCGGCGCGGATGGCAAGATGTACGCCATCAATCCAGAGGCAGGTTTCTTCGGTGTGGCTCCGGGCACCTCATATGAGACTAATCCAAATTGTATGGAATCGCTGAAAGCGAACGTGATTTTTACCAACGTTGCGCTGACACCTGAAGGTGACGTGTGGTGGGAAGGTATGACCAACACGCCGCCCGCGCATCTGACCGACTGGCAGGGCAAGTCCTGGACACCAGCATCTGGACGCCCGGCTGCACACGCAAACGCGCGCTTCACCGTTGCCGCGACATCGTGTCCGTCACTCGATAGCCAATGGGACAACCCAAATGGCGTACCAATTTCAGCGATGATTTTTGGCGGTCGTCGTTCCACCACGGTCCCTCTAGTGATCGAAGCAAACAACTGGAACGAAGGCGTCTATATGGCTGCCACGCTCGGCTCCGAGACCACAGCCGCCATCGTCGGTCAGGTTGGTGTTGTTCGCCGCGACCCATTTGCGATGCTCGCCTTTTGTGGCTACAACATGTCCGACTATTTTTCGCATTGGCTGTCGGTTGGGGCGTCCGTTGCGCACGCCCCAACGCTTTATTGTGTCAACTGGTTTCGCAAGGGTGACGATGGCAAGTTTATTTGGCCAGGCTTCGGCGACAACATGCGCGTGCTCAATTGGATCATCGGCCGCATAGAAGGCAAGGCCTCCGCTAATGACACACCGCTTGGCGCTATTCCGCGCTATACAGACCTTGACTGGACGGGACTCAGTTTTCAGACGCCGCAATTTGAAGCCATTACGGCGATCAGCCAGTCGCACTGGAAACAGGAACTTGCGCTACACAACGAACTACTCACCAAGTTATCCCACAACTTGCCGACCGCGCTTCGCGCACGCTACGAAGCACTAACGACCGCGCTGTAAGCCGCCCGCCTGAATGTTTCACGATCCGCGAAATACTCAGGAGATAAAGACAGCCTGTGGGTTTCTTGGCAGAATGTAAAAAACGTAGTCAGACAACTAACGCAGTTAAGCAAATAATGACAGGGGGTTTGCATGGAGTTATTCTCGCTCGCTTGGTTTCAAGCGCTGCTGGCGATTATCGCAATCGACTTGGTTCTCGCGGGCGATAACGCAATTGTGATCGGCCTCGCTGCACGAAATTTGCCGCCACATCTTCAAAAGAAAGCAGTCTTCTGGGGCGCAATCGGCGCCGTGTTGGTGCGTGCGGTGCTCACAATGGGCGTGGTCTGGTTGCTGAAAATTCCCGGATTTCTGTTGGCGGGTGGTGTTGCGCTGATCTGGATCGCGTACCAGTTGGTGGCAGATGAAGGTGGAGATCACGACAATATCCAAGGTGGCACAACATTCCGTCAGGCGATCCAAACTATCGTGGTTGCCGATGCCATCATGGGTGTGGACAACGTACTCGCGGTTGCGGGCGCGGCACACGGCAGTTTCTTGCTGGTCGTGATCGGTCTGCTCGTCAGCATCCCGATCGTGATGTGGGGCTCCACGCTCATTCTTAAATGGGTTGAACGCTTTCCGCAAATCATCGTTGCGGGTGCGGGTATCTTGGGATGGACTGCCGCCAAGATGATCATATCCGAGCCGCTTATCAAACAATTTTTCATCGATCATCACGCTTGGCGGATTGGGCTGTATATCTTCTGTATCGGCATTGTCATGTGTATTCCGCTGCTGAAGCGACTGCAAGGCAGGTTATCCGCGACGCCCCTGTGTTTTGCATTCACGATCGTCTGGCTGACGGTGTTTGATTACTTGGAGGAATACACGGCGGCGCGTTACTTCCCGACAGGTGAAGTGCCAATTGCGATGGAGCTAATCGATCTGGTGATGTGGGTAGGCTGGATCCCGTTTGTCATCATGCTGACAAAGGCCCTTACACCACCACCCGCCCCGTCGGCTGCAGTCGTAGAACCGGCTGATCAAGCGTCGTGATGCACGGCGCGGGCGCGAAAGCCGATTGCGGCTAAGCGCCCGACGATCTCATCGATGTGCGCCGCATTGCGCGTCTTCAAGACAAACTCCACCTCCGCGCTTTGTACCGGTAAGTTCGTAAAAGCGCGCTGGTGATGCACCTCTTCGATATTGGCATTGGATTCAGCGATCACGCTGGTAATCTTTGCCAAGGCACCCGGTAAATCACGCAACTCAACTTTGATCCGCGCCAGGCGGCCAGAGCGCACCATGCCACGCTGAATGATTTCTGCCAGCATGAGCGGATCGATATTGCCACCACACAACACCAAGCCCACTTTACGACCGGCAAATCGATCACGATGGCGCATCAACGCGGCCAGTGAAACGGCACCAGCCCCCTCCACCACCGTCTTTTCAATTTCGAGCAGCATCACGATGGCTTCTTCGATATCGCCTTCGTCAACCAGCAAAATGTCTGTCACGAGTTTCTTGACGATTTCCAATGTCAGCTTGCCCGGTTCCTTGACGGCAATACCGTCGGCAATCGTGGATGGCCCGTAGTTCGCCGTGCAGTGGTGAATCGCGGCATACATTGACGGGTAGCGCGTGGTCTCGACACCCACCACGTCGATGTCCGGCTTGATGGCTTTAGCCGCAGTGGCAATCCCGGAGATCAATCCGCCACCACCAATGGCAATTGCGAGTGTGTCCAACGATGGGTGCGCGCTCAACATCTCAAGCGCAATCGTACCTTGCCCGGCGATGACCTTATCGTCATCGTAGGGATGAACAAATACCAAACCTCGCTCGTCGGCCAGTTGATAGGCGTGCGCTTTTGCTTCGTCAAATCCATCGCCATGTAGAACCACTTCTGCCCCATGGCGGCGTGTCATCTCGACTTTGACATTCGGCGTATAACGCGGCATCACAATCACATTGGGAATACCCAATCGTGCCGCATGATGCGCCACACCCTGGGCATGATTACCCGCGCTCGCGGCGATGACACCGCGCTGCTTTTGCTCAACCGTTAATGACGCCAATTTATTCAGTGCGCCGCGCTCTTTGAAGCTCGCGGTGAACTGATGGTTTTCGAACTTCAGATACACCTCAGCCCCGGTGATCTCCGACAACGTGCGCGAATGGAGGCAAGGCGTATTAACCACATACCCGTCAAGCACTGTGACCGCTTGCTTAATTTCGTCGAGACCGACCATGGTTAGCTTTCGTTTTGCATTCGATGCCGTTAGCTTGACCGAACCGGTGCCCGACCATCAACATTCAAGAATCGGTAATCCACGTCGGGAATCTTGCCCGATACGATATCGGCGAGCGCCCTGCCTGATCCGGGCCCCTCGGTCCACCCCAGGGTACCGTGGCCAGTATTCAAGAAAAGGTTGCTGTAGTGTGCGCGTCCAATCACTGGCCGATTCGATGGCGTGGAGGGTCGCAAGCCTGTCCAGTACTGAGGCCGATCATAGTCAGCAGCACTGGGAAACAATTCGCGGGCGCGTTTGATCAGCGCCTCGCATCGAACCATATTGAGATCAGTGTTGTAGCCCGTCAGCTCAGCCGTGCCTGCGATGCGCATGCGATCACCAACACGCGAGAACACAATTTTCATCGCCTCGTCGGTCAAACTCACCTGCGGTGCGCCGGTAAAGCCCTCAGTGACAAGCGTTGCCGAATAGCCCTTCGCCGGGTACACCGGAATCGAAATACCAATCGTCTTGAGCATTGGCGTACTGTAGGAGCCCAAACAGACCACATACGCATCAGCGGACATCGCCTCGTAGCTGACGGCGTCTTTTTGTTTGACCACCACACTCGATATTCGGCCACCATTCGATGACTTCTCGACACGAAGCGCCTCAATAGCCGTGTCATACATAAACTTCACGCCACGCGCAGCCGCCAGCGCCGCCAACGCCTGTGTGAACTTGTGTGCGTCGCCCGACTCATCGGTCTCGGCATAACTTGCGCCCCGCAATTTCGACCCCAAGCTCGCGAGCGCAGGCTCAATCTTGACCGCCTCTTCACGCGTCACAACGTGCCGCTCGATGCCGTATTTGGACAACAGCGCACACGCTTGAGCCGCGCCAGCATAGTCGGCTTCTTCGGTGTAGAACTGCATGATGCCGCGCGTCAAATGGTCGTATTCGATTCCCGTTTCAGCCCGTAATGCCTGTAGCGAGGAACGGCTATAAAGGCCGAGGTTAACCATCTGTTGAATGTTGAACCGATAGCGCGATGGCAAACACTCGACCAAAAATTCGAGACCCCATGACATTTGCTGCCAATCGAGCTGCGGTCGAAAAAGCAGCGGCGCATCTTCTTTGAACAGCCACTTAATGACTTTCATGGGCGCCGAGGGTGTAGCCCATGGCTCAGACTGTGAAACAGAGACTTGCGCCCCGTTGGCAAAGCTCGTTTCGAGTCCTGCAGCAGGTTGACGATCCACGACAACCACGTCGTGTCCGAGTTTCGACAAATACCAAGCCGACGATACCCCGATAACCCCAGCACCCAACACGATGACTTTCACACCAGCCTCCAATAGACCAGTCGATCAACTCGCTGGCAACAGCTTATCAAGAACGGGCAGACTAATCTCATTGGTGACGACAAAATCTGCAACGGCGCAGTCTATGAGAATGCGCTACTATTGTCAAAAATAGCCGCTAATAAAAAACATCGACAATATCACTCAAGCGCATGATTACCCCGCTCAACGCCTTTGTGCAAGCCGCTTGCACCTTTGATCCATCAGATAGCTTGCTGCCGTTAAATGTCGACGGCGTGCTGGCAGGCTGGATGAAAAAAACGTTCGCCGAACGGCTGGAAGCTTGGCCTGAGCTGTTTGTATTACGCCCACGCGGTGTCGGGATGATTGGTGAATTTGCCAATGCGGAACTCAGAAGTGCGGCCCTCGCTCAAGTAGTCGAATCGCTCGCCACGCAAGATGTCATTCGTGGTTGGCGTGACGAAATGGTCGATGTGGGTGAAACCTTCCACTCACCACCTTTGTTCTACATTGAGCGTGCCGCCTCACACTATTTCGGATTGAAGATGTACGCCTCCCACCTCAACGGACTCACGACGCGAAACGGTCAACCCTACATGTGGCTCGCCACGCGCTCCGCTCGCAAATACGAAGACCCAGGCAAACTCGACAATATTGCTGCTGGACGAATTGCGCGCGGGTATACGCCAATGTCCGCCTTGATCAAAGAGAGCTTTGAAGAGGCAGGGATTCCGAACGACTTGGCAACGCAGGCGCATGCGGCCGGCGCTGTTCGATGCAAACACAAAGTCGAGGAAGGGCTACACAACGAGATTATGTTTGTTCACGACCTGGTCTTGCCCGAGAGCTTTGTACCGACCCCGCAAGACGGCGAAGTCGAGAGCTTCGAGTGTGTACCGATTGCCGACCTGCTCAAACGTCTTAAAACACCACAACATTTCACCATCGATTCGGCCTTGGTGATCATCGACTGCCTGCTGCGACGCGGCTACATCACCGCCGAGCGCGAGGACTATCTCGACCTCATCCACGCGATGCGGCCGTAGCATTTCGATGGATCCGGTTGTCCTCTTCTTCATTCTGGGCGTGGTTGCGCGTCTGGCTAAAAGTGACCTTCGCCTGCCAGAAGGGCTCTACGAGACGCTGTCGATATATTTGCTGCTCGCCATCGGGCTTAAGGGTGGTGTGGAATTAGCAAAACACCCGCTGGCCACGGTTGCGCCACAAGCCATTGCCATCGTCGCGATGGGCTTGCTTCTGCCGTTACTCGCCTACCCCGTCCTCAAATTTTGGGGGCGCCTCAGTAATTTTGATGCGGCAGCCATTGCCGCTCACTACGGCTCGGTGTCGGTCGTCACGTTCGCCGTTGGCCTCGCGTTTGTGACTAAGCGCGGCATACCGTATGAAGAATACATGCCCTTGTTTGTGGCCTTGCTCGAAGTCCCAGGCATTGTCGTGGGTATCCTTCTTGCGCGACTGCACACACTGAAGAGCGTCCGCTGGGGTGAACTTGCGCACGAGATCATGTTTGGCAAGTCGGTGGTATTACTGGTTGGTGGGCTTGCGATTGGTTGGCTCGCCGGACCGCAGGGTATTGACCCCATGCGCGGCCTGTTCTTCGACCTCTTTAAAGGTGTGCTCGCCCTGTTTTTGTTGGAAATGGGGCTCGTTGCGGCGAGTCGTCTCGGCGATTTGAAGCGCTCCGGCCCGTTCCTCATTGGCTTTGGCCTTCTTATCCCGATTGTATTTTCATTTATTGGTGCAGGACTCGGTACGCTCATTGGATTATCGTTGGGCGGTACCACATTGCTCGCCGTGCTTGCCGCGAGCGCTTCGTATATTGCCGCCCCAGCCGCGATTCGTATTGCCATTCCCGAAGCCAATCCGAGCCTGTCAATTGGTGCGGCGCTGGGTATTACCTTTCCCTTTAACCTCACCCTCGGCATTCCGCTGTATTTCGAGATCGCCAAAATGCTCCATAAATGAACACCTACCCTAAACAACTCCTTGTAATTATCGGCGAGGCTGCGCTAGAAAAATTCTTAGTGCGCGACATCAAAGGCTTTGGTGCGCACGGCTACACCATCGCGGATGTACGCGGTGGCGGTGAGCACGGCACCCGCGACGCAGAATGGGAAGGCAGTCGCTCAATTCGGATGGAAGTGATTTGCGAACATGCGGTCGCAGAAAAAATTGTCGAGCACGTAATCGCACACTACGCAAAAAACTTTTCGCTCTCGTTATACGTCTCTGATGTCGGGGTGATCCGAAAAGACAAGTACTGACCCTACGTTAACGAGAAAATTACCTTGACTACCACCGCACTACTGCTCGTCCTGACCGCCGCAATGCTGCACGCATCGTGGAACTATCTACTCAAACGCACTGGGGGCGGTCTGGGCATTCTCTCGCTCTCCGCAATGACGGCAAGCGTCGCCTTGACGCCAATATCGATTTACCTCATCGCGCAGGGATTTACTTTTACATGGCAGGCGCTCGGCATGGTCGCAGGCTCGGGGCTCATTCACATGGGCTATTTTTTGTTGCTCGACCGCGCTTATCGTGCGGGCGGGGACCTCTCGGTGGTTTATCCACTTGCACGCGCAACAGGACCGCTATTGACGATCGTCGCAGCAACGCTATTTTTGGGTGAGCGAATGACGCCGGTAGCCATTGGTGGCGCCGTCCTAATCCTCATTTCGGCACTCATCCTGACCGGCGACCCCCGCAAGATTTTTTCACGCGATGCAAAAGACGGCGTATTGTTTGCCTTTCTGTGTGGCTGCGTGATCGCGGTCTATACGGTTTGGGATAAACAGGGCGTGGCGCTATTCTTGATCCCACCGATCATTTTTGATTGGGCTGCCAATGTGACTCGTATCGTTTTGCTCGTGCCCTATGTGCGTTATCACGAGCCGGGGGCGATTTCAACGGCGTGGCGGAATCACCGTAAATCGGCGATTACCATTGGCCTGCTCAGCCCGCTGTCTTACATCCTCGTTCTAACCGCGATGGTCACAACCCCCGTCAGCTATGTCGCGCCGGCTCGCGAGATGTCGATTCTCTTTGCCGCGCTCCTCGGCGCACATGTACTCAAGGAAGGCGACGCGACGCGACGCACGATTGCCGCGATTGGCATGGTCATCGGGGTGTCGGGATTGGCGATCGGCTGACGCGTTTTATCCCCCGTCCCCACGCAGGTCGGGACAAGGCGCCAACAAGGGACGAACCGGGAACTTCTCGAAACCGTCGCGAGCGGGTGAAATTCGTGCCGACGTGTTTGGCAAACACGGGACACGTACCCAGTGTACGGCGACGAATTTGACCAACTCGGGAACTGACAGATTCGCCCGCGCAGCAGGTTTTTAGAAGTTCCCAACTCTGCAATCTCGCCATTCCACGGCCATCTCCAAGGGAAAACGCCCGAAACAGCCCGCCGAATGGCGAGATTAGCTTTTTAGCTCCTCGCGCATCGCGAAGTGCTGAAGCGCATCCGGGTTGGCCAACGCCTCGCGGTTTTTCACCGCCGTGCCGTGTACGACATTACGCACCGCCAGCTCGACAATCTTGCCGGATTTGGTGCGCGGAATATCGGGCACTGCAAGGATCTTGGCGGGCACATGGCGCATCGTCGTGTTCACACGAATCACTTCTTTGATGCGCTTCTCAAGATCGGCATTCAATTGGCATCCGTCGACGAGCCGAACGAACAACACCACACGCACGTCGCCGGGCTTCTCAGGCGGCCAATCCTGCCCAATGACGACTGATTCAAGAACCTCGTCGAGTTTCTCGACTTGCCGATAAATTTCAGCCGTGCCGATTCGTACACCACCCGGGTTGAGCACCGCGTCTGATCGACCATAGATCACCATCCCGCCGCGTTCGGTAATCTCGACGTAGTCCCCATGTGTCCACACATTCGGGAAATGCTCGAAATAGGCCGCACGATATTTGCGACCGTCATGATCATGCCAAAACCCGATGGGCATCGAAGGGAAAGGTTTGGTGCAGACCAATTCGCCCTTTTCTCCTCGAATAGGTTTACCTTCGTCATCCCATGCATCCACCGCCATGCCGAGCATGCGTGTTTGAATTTCACCGCTATACACCGGCAGAACCGGGACACCACCCACAAAACAGCCGATGATATCGGTACCACCAGAGATCGACGACAAACACACATCGCTCTTGATGTTGTCGTAGATATATTGAAAGCCCTCCGGCGAGAGTGGCGAGCCAGTCGACATCACCGACCGTAATTGACACAGCTTGTGTGTTTTGCCCGGATTGACTTTGATTTTTGCCAGTGACTCATAGAACTTTGCACCAGCACCAAAGTGGGTGACATCATCGGCGGCAACGTAGTCGAACAAAATATTGCCGCGACCGAGAAACGGCGAGCCATCGAATAAGATCAGCGTGGCATTTGCCGCTAGGCCAGAGACGAGCCAATTCCACATCATCCAGCCGCAGGTGGTAAAAAAGAATACTTTATCGCCCGCCTTCACATCACACTGCAAGATGTGTTCTTCGAGATGCTTCAACAACGTCCCACCGACACCGTGAACGATGCATTTCGGCACGCCCGTGGTGCCACTCGAATACATGATGTAGAGCGGGTCGTTAAACCCAACACGCACATATTGAATCGCCGCTGGTTGATATCCGCCAATAAAATCACCCATCGACACCGCACCCGGCACCGATGACACATCCATGGCCGGTACCTCAGTTTGAATATCATGCAGGTACGGCACCACTACCACTCGCTGCACCGATGGGAGCTGCTCGACACACTCGGCGATTCGCGCCAGCGTTGGCACCGCCTTGCCGTTGTATAAGTAGCCGTCGCACGCGATCAGCAATACCGGCTCGACCTGACCAAACCGATCCACCACCCCTTGCACGCCAAAGTCGGGCGAGCACGAGGTCCATACCGCGCCTAGGCTTGTTGCGGCCAGCATCGCAATCACAGCCTCAGGCATGTTGGGCATAAAGGCCGCGACGCGATCGCCTTTCTTCACCCCCATCGTGCGCATCGCTTGCTGCCATCGCGACACTTGTTCATCCAACTCACGGTAGGTTACGCGCTTACGCAGCTTGTCCTCACCCCAAAAAATCATCGCGTCACAGTCAGTACGCGATTTGAATTCGCGCTCAATCAAGTTTTCAGCAAAGTTGATCCTGGCTTTTGGAAAGAACTTGGCACCCGGCATAAGGTGCTCGTTTTCCATGATGTCGATACCCGGCGCGACACCACGTTCGCCAACAACACCACAAAAATCCCAGACCGCCGACCAAAAATGTTGGGGGTTAGTGACGCTCCACTCATATAGCGCGTGGTAATTCGACATCTGTAGGCCATACGCATCGTTGAGCGCATGCATGAAAGCGGTCACATTCGCATTTGCGATGCGTTCTGGCGTCGGCGTCCAGATAGGAAGTTGGCTGATATTCATACTGGTTTTGCTTGGTTCATGGACTCGGCGCCAAACGCCTCGAACCCCGTCACTAATACCAACGGCACCAGCGCATCAACGGGGGCAGATTTCATTGTGCCCGCCTAACGCGCTGTCCAGCCGCCATCGATCGACATCGCCGTTCCCGTGATGCCCTGTGCGGCATCAGAGGCCAAATAAACGGTGAGTGCAGCGACTTCGTTCACCTCAGCGAATCGTTTATTCGGTTGCGGTGCGAGCAAGATGTCACGGATGACATTTTCGCGCGGAATTCCATGCACCTTGGCCTGATCGTCAATTTGCTTTTCTACCAATGGTGTGAACACATATCCAGGGCAAATCGCGTTCACCGTAATTCCCTGTTCGGCGACTTCAAGCGCACACGACTTCGTGAATCCCACCACACCATGCTTGGCCGCGACATAGGCCGATTTGAACGGCGATGCCACCAGGCCATGCGCCGATGCAATGTTGATCACACGGCCCCACTTCGCTGATTTCATATGTGGCAATGCGGCGCGCGTGGCATGAAAGACCGATGACAAATTGATTGCGATAATCGCATCCCACTTTTCGATGGGAAATTCATCAACTGGCGCGACATACTGAATGCCAGCGTTATTGACCAGCATATCGCAGCCTCCGAATGCCGCTGCCGCCTCACTAACCATGGTCGCAATTTGCGTCGGCTTGGACATATCGGCTGCGGAGTAACGCACTTTTACACCAAACTCTTCGGCCATCGCCGCACGCATTGCTTCAATGGCAGCGGCGTCGCCAAATCCGTTCAAAGTGATATTCGCCCCCTCGCGCGCGAATGCGCTTGCGATACCAAGACCAATACCAGAAGTTGAGCCGGTAATGATGACGGAGCGGTGTTCATGTTGTCGGGCCATATTGATCCTCGTTGTCTCGTGGGCGTTACATCGCGACGCCGGCACGCTGCATTTCCAGATGCGGAATGCCATCCTCGATGTATTCATCCGAGTCGGTGACAAAGCCGAATCCTCGATAAAACTTCTCAAGCCGAGCCTGTGCGCCGATGCGGTTGGGCTGTCCAGGGTATAACGAATCATGACGGGCGCATACTTCAGCCAACAGTGACTTGCCGAATCCACCGGAGCGAAACTTCGCGGTAGTGATCACGCGTCCAATGGACGGCGCGTCAAACTTTATCCCTGGATCGACGAGACGACAGTATGCCGCGAGATCGCGTTTGCCATCTTGCTCATGCCACCCGATCAAATGCCACGACGAAACATCCGCGCCATCAAGGTCTTGGAAGGGGCAGTTCTGCTCAATGACAAACACCTCAATACGCGCCACCGAGACGGCGTACCAATCGCGCAGTGCCAAGTCGTCAAATCTGGCGAATTGCCAAGACAGCACGGGTTACTTCACCTTCGCCAAGTGCAGCCAAGTCTCGACCACGGTATCCGGGTTGAGCGACATTGATTCAATGCCTTCCTTCATCAACCATTCAGCAAGATCAGGATAGTCGGACGGCCCCTGTCCACAAATACCGACGTACTTGTTGGCTTTACGGCAAGCCGAGATCGCCAAGTGGAGCATACGTTTGACCGCCGCGTCGCGTTCGTCAAATGCATCCATCACTAGGCCCGAATCACGATCGAGGGCGAGTGTGAGCTGCGTCATATCGTTGGAGCCGATCGAGAATCCGTCAAAGCGCTCAAGAAATTCGTCGGCCAGAATCGCATTCGATGGGATCTCACACATCATCACAATCTTAAGCCCGTTTTTGCCCCGCTCAAGACCGAAGTCTTTCATGATTGCCAACACGGCATCAGCCTCACCCAAGGTACGAACAAACGGCACCATCAATTCGACATTGGTAAGACCCATCATGTCGCGCACAAACTTCATCGCCTCACATTCGAGTTTGAAGCACTCGCGGAACGAATGCGCGATGTAACGTGAAGCACCGCGGAAACCCAACATCGGGTTTTCTTCGGTGGGTTCATAGCGCGGCCCGCCGATGAGGTTGCGGTATTCGTTTGACTTAAAGTCGGACAATCGGACGATGACTTTCTTCGGCCAGAACGCCGCGGCAATGGTCGATACACCCTCCGCCAGCTTCTTCACATAGAACTCTTTCGGCGACGCATAACCACGCGCGGCGTTAGCCACCTCTGCACGCAATTCATCCGGCAATTTGGCGTAATCCAGACAGGCCTTCGGGTGGATACCGATGGTGTTAGAAATAATGAATTCAAGGCGCGCAAGCCCCACACCATCATTCGGCAACTGAGCAAAATCAAACGCGAGCTGTGGGTTGCCGACGTTCATCGCGATTTTGACCGGGATGGCCGGCATGTTGTCGAGCGCGACCGTCACGACCTCAAATGGCACCTTGCCTTGATAGACAAAACCGGTGTCCCCCTCGCAACAACTTGCAGTGAGGTCTTCACCATCCTTTACCACCTCGGTGGCGTCTTCACAGCCAACGATGGCAGGAACACCCAACTCGCGGGCGATGATCGCCGCATGGCAAGTACGTCCGCCGCGATTGGTGATGATAGCCGAGGCCTTCTTCATCACCGGCTCCCAGTTCGGGTCGGTCATATCAGTGACGATTACATCACCGGGCTGAAATTTGTGGATCTCATCGACATTCGAAATGACGCGTGCTGGCCCCGAACCGACCTTGCCGCCAATTGCGCGGCCTTCAGCTAATTTCTTGCCAGTTCCGTTTAACTTATAACGTGTCAACGAACCGGTCTTGAGTTCTTGCGATTTCACGGTCTCGGGCCTGGCTTGCAGAATGAACAACCGGCTGTCACCTCCCTGCGCGCTCTTTTCCTTGGCCCACTCAATGTCCATCGGGCGGCCGTAATGTTTTTCAATAGCCACCGCGTACTTGGAGAGTTCTTCCACATCCGCGTCCGTTAACGAAAACTGATTCCGTTCGGCCACATCAACCGGCGTGGTCTCAACCGAGCGCCCCGCAGATTGGGCTTGAGAAAACACCATTTTCTGCGCCTTGGTGCCGAGCGTACGACGCAACACCGAGGGCACGCCGTTGGCGAGGCAGCGTTTGCTGACATAGAACTCATCTGGATTCACCGCGCCCTGCACCACCATTTCGCCCAAGCCGTAACTCGACGTGATAAACACCACATCGCGAAACCCGGATTCGGTATCGAGCGTAAACATGACACCTGCCGCGCCGGTGTCGGAGCGCACCATACGCTGGATACCGGCGCTCAAGGCGACGTCTGCATGTGCAAAACCTTTATGCACTCGATACGAAATGGCGCGGTCGTTGTAGAGCGACGCAAACACGTGTTTGATCGCATGCAGGACATTCTCGATACCCTTGATGTTCAAGTAGGTTTCTTGCTGGCCGGCAAACGACGCGTCGGGCAGATCTTCGGCGGTGGCCGACGAGCGCACCGCGAACGAAGCATCTGGATCATTCTTGGTCAGTTCCGCGTAGGCCGCCCGAATTTGTGACTCAAGTGGAGGATGTAACGGTGCGCTTACCAGCCACTCGCGGACCATCGCACCGGTCTTGGTTAACTGGTCAAGATTGTCCGTATCCAGATTCACCAGTGCAGCGTTGATCTTTTCGGTCAAGCTGCTGTGGGCCAGAAACTGCCGAAAAGCCTCTGCCGTCGTGGCAAACCCCCCCGGCACACGAACCCCGGCTGCCGAGAGTTGGCTGATCAATTCCCCCAAGGAAGAGTTTTTACCACCGACGGATGCAACGTCGTCCATGCGGCATTGGGAAAGTGGCAGGACCAGCGACGCTGACGACATGGCGGACTCTTTCTGGAAATGTTGCGGTGCAAAAGACGTAAAATTATAACGGACGCAGGTATCCGAAGCGCGATGCACGTCTCCGATTGATAATTCTCCACAGAGGGTCACCTGTGCCGCATAAACGTAGCGTATTTTTCGTCTCTGACCGGACCGGCATTACGGTGGAAATGCTCGGCAACTCGCTGCTAACGCAGTTTGAGGAAGTTGAGTTCAAGCGGGTCACCCTGCCATTTATCGACAATATTGAAAAGGTCCATGAAGTCATCAACCAGATTGAAGCAATGCATCGCGAATCCGGTAAACGGCCGCTCGTATTCACCTCACTGACCGAAGACACACTGCGCGTGGCGCTTGGCCAGGCCAACGCGCTTGTACTGGATGTGTTCGATCGATTCATCGTTCCGCTAGAAGAAGAGCTTGGGGTGAAATCGTCCCATGCCATTGGTCGTAGCCACTCAGCCGGTAACTTCAAGGACTACAACCAGCGTATTGAGGCGGTGAACTACACACTCGCCCACGACGACGGCATTACCAATCGGAATCTCGAAGAAGCCGACATCATTCTGGTTGGCGTCTCCCGCTCGGGCAAAACGCCAACGTGTCTCTACCTCGCACTGCAATTCGGCATCAAGGCGGCTAACTACCCATTGATCCCGGAGGATCTGGAAAAACTCAAACTGCCGCCTTCGCTATTGCCACTCAAAAGCAAAGTCTGGGGTCTCTCCATCATGCCGGATCGCCTCGCGCAGATTCGCCAAGAGCGTAAACCCGACAGCAAATATGCCTCGCTTGAAAACTGCCGTTGGGAAGTCTCCACCGCCGAGCGTTTGATGGAAAGTGCCGGCCTCACCTACCTAAATTCGACCACCAAGTCGATTGAGGAACTGGCGACCACCATCCTTCACGAAGCGCGCCTAGACCGCCGCGTGTACTGACAGCACCCAACCGAACCGCACAGCGGACAGGCTATTTTCAGGCGGCAGGAATGCTGCATCGCAGCATGAATACGTGTTGGCAAATCATCGCTCCCGCACACAAAAGCGGGCAATTGGCGCGGATTGCGGGATAATTTCTCGTTGACTGTGGCGATGTAGTTTCGCAGGTGTTTTGCAGACGATTTCTTTGCATCGATTTGGGTGCGACGAGCTGCTAATTTTTTGCGTTACGCTTTTCTAATAATAAGTTTGACCATTTCATTTCTCGAGGAGCTGTTCATGTCACGACGTTCATTTGTTAAACGCGGGTTTGTAAAACGCGGGTTTGTAAAACGCCTAATGCCCGCCGTTGTTGCAGCGGCAATCGCTGTTGGCGCACCTACCGCGAATGCGGTGCAATTCCAAGGTGTCTATGTATTCGGCGATAGCTTGTCTGACTCTGGCTACTACCGTCCATTTTTGCTAAGCATCGGCGTGCCTGCCAGCACCGCCGCCACCCTTGGTCGTTTCACCACCAACCCTGGGCCTGTTTGGTCTGAGATCATCGCCCAGTACTACGGCGGGAATCCAAACCCATCGAACGCCGGCGGCGGCATCTTTGCCCAAGGCGGTGCACGTGTTGCAGCGGCCTCGACCTCAACGCCTCCGGGCGGCGCCCAACTTCCCGTGACCACACAAATCACCGAGCACTTGTCCGCGACTGGCGGCTCGGCAAACCCCAACGGTCTGTATGCAATTTGGGCGGGCGCTAATGATCTATTGCAAGCTGGTGCCGCTGGTGTGAACTCTGCCAACGATATCGTCGCCCAAACGGCTCGGCTTCGCGGCGCTGGTGCCCGGTATGTGGCCGTGTTTGGTCTGCCAAACCTCGGCTTGACTCCTGGCGCGCAGGGTGGTGGTGCCGCCGCTGTTGCCTTGCAAACCCAGGCTTCTGCGGGCTTTAACATTACCCTCTTCAACGCGCTGGCCGCGACGAATCAACGCGTAATTCCGGTTGACGTTTTCTCGATGTTGAATGAAGTCGCGGCGAACGCATCGGCATTCGGCTTCACCAACATCACTGGCACCGCCTGCGGACCATTCCCGCCATTTGCACCAGCCGGTAACAACTCCCAGTTCTGTACGGGTGCCAATTTGGTGTCTGGTGCAACACCGTCGAACTACCTGTTCGCCGACAACATCCACCCTACCACGGGCGCACACGCCATCGTCGCCGACTTGTTCAAGTCATTGATCGATGGCCCTAACGCCTATTCGGTGATGGCAGAAGTGCCACTATCCTCACGCGCAGCACACGTTCGCACACTGGATTCTGGCTTGATGCAAGGTGCCACAGCGGAAGTCGGCAAGGTTACTGCGTTCGCAGCGTACGATGGCGGCAAGTTTGATCTCTCCACGTCCAGCCTCAACCCGCAAACCAACACCAAAAACCGCGCTGCAACGGTCGGTGTGACGATGCGTGTCTCTGAAGGTGCGACGGTTGGTGTTGCCTTCGGCAAAAACAACAACGAAGCGCGTATGGGTTCAGTCGGCCAGTTTGATGTTGATGAAAATACCATCTCATTCTTCGGCAGCGCCAAGTCTGGTGGTATGTATGCCAACGCCAGCTTCTCGATCGCTGACCTGAATTACAACAACATCCAGCGCGCCGTCAAACTCGGCAACGTCACGCGGGCCAATCGTGCATCTGCCACTGGTACCAACACCTCCGGAAACCTGATGTTGGGTTACGACTTCAGCATGGGTGCAGCGTCGTTCGGCCCGTTTGTCGGTTGGACTAACCAACAAGTCAGTGTCGGCAACTTCCAAGAAAACGCTGGTGCCGCAACCGCACTTTCGACCGATCTGAAAATTGACGGCCAAAGCCGTAACTCCAGCGTGCTAAGCGCAGGTGTTCGTGCCAGCATCAAGATGGGCAGCTTCACACCATATGTACGTGTTTCGTTTGACCGTGATGAAGCCAACAAAGAGCGTTTTGTGACGGCTTCGCCTGTGACGATTACCCAAAACATCAAGTACGATATTCCGGCCTACCGCGGGGACAACAGTTGGGTGACGGGCGTGATCGGTGTACGTGGCAACATCACTCCACAGATTGGCTTGGGCTTGGCCTACACCACCGTATCGAGCAAAGAAGGCGTGAAACAAGATGGTGTGACCGGCGTCGTCAGCTTCGCGTTCTAAACCGCTTCACCGACGTCGTCGGTTTCTCGATTTAGCCGCTGACGGAAACGTCAGCGGCTTTTTTGTTGCCTGAAAGCGCTCACGGTTACGCTAAGTGCATTCGCGCATCTCACCACGAATACTTGAATATTGAGCTATTCCGCCTTGTCTGTTTCCGATTCCGATTACCCCTTCGATCCGTGTGTTACAGAACAGAACGCGGCATCGTAAACCCCTATGCTTGCAATGGTGATGAGATGGAGGGCGGAGACGCAATCCAATAGCGGCACGACGTGCGAGGTTCACGACAAGGACTCACCAATGCATCGCCGCTATAGTTTGGTGAGTCCGGCGAAAAATCGCTCACCCGCTTTCGAACGTACCCCCATGAAATGTTCAGGCTAACGAGGTAACAAACGCATGATGAGTTTTGGTTATAACAGTTTATGGGGTCTGATGATTCTCATCGGCGATGTTTGGGCCATCCTCAACATCCTGCAAAGCGCCGCATCCAACGAAAAAAAACTCATTTGGGTCGTCGCTGTTGTGCTGCTGCCTGTCCTCGGCCTAATCCTATGGTACTTCCTAGGACCACGCAACGGAGGGTCTTAGTTGTGTTCAGCGCGAACAGCACGTTTCGTTCTAAGGCGGCGATGCAACTTGCGTGGTTAATCGGGGTGACATCCTTGGCCGGATGCGCTTCATTGCTGCCGCACGGCGAGGTCGAAATCGCAACACAATTTGCGTCTTTTGAAGAAGCGCGCGACACCATTGAAGCGCTCAAGCCTTTCTACAGCAGCCGTCAACGGCTCGCGGAACTCGGCATTGATCCGGCAAAGCAACCGAACATTACGATCCTGACCTACACCGACATACTGCATCATTTTGTCGCGGGCTCAGCCATTGAACGCAAAGACCTCGACCCCGGAGTCACGGCCTGCTTTGATGCGCGCGAAAAATGTACCGGTTGGGAAATTGTCGTATCAAAAATTTCCAGGAAACGTAGCGGCAATGCGCTGCTCGACATCACCAACTTCAGGCGGCGCACCGAATTGACAGGGTGGCGATTCCACGCCATCATTCTGCTCGTTGGTGACACGGTCGTCTATCGCACTTCAGGCGGCCAGCCACGCGTGGATGAAGTCGAAACCGCCAAAAATCCGCTTGGCCCGCTGCAAAGCCTTAGCGTGCCAAACTTGTGGCGCTGAACCAAAAGTGACCGTAACGCAGAACCCGTGAAATATTCAGCTAAGCTTCAAAAATTGCTCCGGGAGTAGCCGATCATATTCACGCTTGACCACCGAGTAGCATTCGCAAACGGATGCCTCCAAGCGTTGGCGGTCTAACACGACGACATGTCCCCGGGAGGGCTGTATGACGCCCCTCTTTTTGAGATAACTCATCGACTCAGTGACGCTTTCGCGACGTACACCCATGAGTGCGGCAATCGCTTCGTGCGTGACACCCAAATCGTTAGTGTCAGTGCGGTCCAGACTGTTGAGAAGCCACCTGCACAATTGCTGCTCAATCGTATGATGACGGTTGCACACACAATTCTGGGCGATTTGAGTCATTAGCGCTTGTGTGTAACGTAGCAGCAGTTGAACAAGCGCCCCATTTTCCTCAAGCATTGTTTTGAGACGCGAGGATTCGATACGGTATGCGTATCCACTTTCACTGGTGATTGCATAGCTTGGCATACTCTCCCCGCCGAGAATAGCAGGTAGTCCAATCACACCTTCACGACCTGTGACCGCAAATTCCGCCTGCGCGCCATCCGCCAAAACATGAATACGCGACACCCGCCCTTCAACAAGAAAGTAGAGATAGTTTTCTTTGTTGCCGGCACCATGGAGAGTGCTTCCTGCCATAAGTGGCACCCCAGTTAGGTAAGGCAGCAGGCGTTCATAATCGCTATGCGGTAAGGCCGCGAGCAGTAGATTTTGTGTGGGCGCTGGCGGCTTATCATGATCACAACCGATAAAGAAGAAGCCCTTACCATTGCCTTTGTGAAGCTTCGTTGTCTCAAATTGCTCTCTCATCATGTGCGCTCCAAGTGCGGTGCCGAACAAATTCGATTCCGAGAGCGCAGCTTATTCCCCGCGTGTAAGTTGACCTTGATCTAGGTCAGAGATGTGCATGATTAGCGAAAGTCCGGGATGAAAATGCGCTTATGCGTGGTGTCGCACAGACGATTGAACCTAGCCTGAACATTTCATGGGGGCGCGTTCGCCCTCACGCGAAAAATTGCTCGCCCGCCCTCCCGCGTTCGAACGCGCTGGCATGAAATGTTCAAATCAAGGTTTACAACTGGAACGGATACACCGAGCCCAGTTTGAGGATCACGGTCAGCTCATCGAGCGCCGCACGGACTTCATTGATGAGCGTGGGCTCGGCTAGATCGGCGTCGGCCATGCGGTCGCGATAGTGCTTTTGAACCCAGGCCGTGAGACGTGCAAACAAAACATCATTCATCACCACGTTGGGATTCACGGCATTCGCTTCAGTCGCGTTCAACTCCACACGCAAGCGCAAACACGCCGGTCCACCGCCGTTCATCATGCTTTCGCGCAGGTCAAACACCAGCGCCTCATTGAGCGTTGGGTGTGAAGTCACCAACGATTGCAGATACGGCCAAACATGCGCGTTGATTCGGCATTCTTCAGGCACCACAATCGCCATCTTGCCGTCTGGCTTTGACAGGAGCTGGCTATTGAATAGATAACTCTTCACCGCCTCATCAACCGAGACATCGTTTGCGCTAACGGTGATGACACTAAAACCATCGCCAAATTTCTGTTGCAGTTCGCTGAGGACTGCCGCTTGGTGTGCGAACGCTGCTTCATGGCAAAACAACAACTCCCGGTGTCCCACTGCGATCACATCGTTATGGAATACGCCTGCATCAATCACATCGGGATGCTGCTGTGCGAAAACCGTCACACGCGGATCGAGTCCATGCAGTCGCGCCACCGCTTGCGATGCTTCCAGCGTTTGTCGCGCGGGGTAGCGTTTGGGCGTAGGCGCGGAGGGATCAAACCCAACAGCGCCGAAGACAAAAAACTCTACCCCCCTCTTGCCAATCGCCGGGGTGAAACGGGTGTGGTTCGCCGCGCCCTCGTCACCAAACTGCGGGCACGATGGCAATGCTTGGTGGTGTGCGAAGCGTGCGGTATCGGGAAACATCGCATGCAAAATGCGCGTAGTGGTGGGATGCTCCATCGAACGATGAAACTTGTGGTTTAGATTTGCAGCGGTGAAATGCACTCGACCGTCGGCAGTATTGGCGCTCGGGCTCACGGTCGCCGCGTTGGCCGCCCACATCGAGGACGCTGACATCACGCTGTTAAACACTGGGCGTGCATCGCGCGCGGCGGCTTTCAACACCGTCGTATCGTCGCCCGTGAAGCCAAGCCGTCTGAGCGCTGCAATGTTTGGCCGCTCTTGGGGTGCCAACACCCCTTGCTTCCAGCCACGGTCGGAAAGCGCCTTCATTTTGGCGAGACCCTGTAACGCCGCTAAGCGCGGATTCGCGACCGCACCTTGGTTCGTGGCAGAGGCAATATTGCCAAACGATAAACCGCTGTAATTATGCGTTGGCCCAACAAGGCCATCAAAATTCCATTCGTGTGCAGTCAATGGCATGGTCGTATTCAGAACGTGAGTCCCGGCGAAAGCGTGGCGGGAAGTGAAATCGTTTCGGATTCAAGGCTCGCTTGCGGATATGCGCAGTAATCGGCTGCGTAGTAGGCGCTTGCGCGGTGGTTACCAGAGGCGCCGATGCCGCCAAAGGGTGACGTACTCGAAGCGCCCGTTAGCGGGCGATTCCAATTGACGATGCCGGCACGAATTTTTCGCTCGAATAATTCAAACTCTTCGCGCTTGAGCGAAAGCAAACCGGCGGCGAGTCCATAGCGCGTATGGTTGGCAGATGAAATCGCGTCCGATAATTTTTCGTAGCGCACCAACTGTAGCAGCGGACCGAAATATTCTTCGTCAGGCAATTCCGCCACCCCCGTCACGTCTAATAAACCCGGCGAGAGCATGGCCGTGCCTTGTTGGAGCCGCCGCATCGAAAGGATCGGTACCGCACCGCGACTGACCAGCCCTTGTTGTGCTGCCAATAGTTGTTCTGCCGCACGCAACGAAATCACCGCCCCCATGAATGGTGGTGGATCGGCATCGAATTTACCAACAGTCAGACGCGAGGCGACCACCGCAAGCCGCGCCACTAAATTGTCGCCATGACGCCCCCTCGGTACGTATAGCCGTCGTGCGCAAGTGCAACGCTGCCCGGCCGAGATATACGCCGACTGGATGATGTGATGAACTGCGGCATCGATTTCTTGTGTTGACGTGCCAATGTCACCGACGATCAGTGGGTTCACGCCGCCCATTTCTAGCGCCAGAATGGTTCCGGGCTGGCCGGCAAAATTCTGGTGAATCGCGTGTCCTGTGGCGGAGCTGCCGGTAAAGAACAAGCCGTCAATGCCACGATGGCTGGCCAGTGCCGCGCCCGTTTCACGACCACCTTGAACAAGCTGAAGCACATTGGCCGGCAATCCGGCTGAGCGCCATAGTTGTACGGTCATCTCGGCGACCGCGGGTGAGAATTCGGATGGCTTGAATACCACCGCGTTACCAGCAATTAGGGCAGGTACGATATGACCATTCGGCAAGTGTCCCGGAAAGTTGTAGGGGCCGAACACTGCGATCACACCATGCGGACGATGACGCAACACCACAGTCGCCTCTGCTTGCGACGTTGTGCGCTCACCGGTTCGGTTACCGCTTCGCTCGAAATAGGCCTTAATCGAGATGTCAATTTTGGCAATCATGGTCGCCACTTCAGTCACGGACTCCCACAAGGGCTTGCCCGTTTCGCGACCAATCAATGCCGCCAGTGGCTGCTGCTCTTCACTAAGCCGAGCGGCAAAACGACGCACCACGTTAAGCCTTTCATCGATAGCCAGTTGTGACCAATACTCGAATGCCACGCGCGCCGAATTGACGGCGAGATGAACTTCATCGGGGCTCGCCGCCCAGCCGGACCACACGACTTCTTGCGTGACGGGATTGGCCGATATAAAGGCGGCACCGGTTCCATCAATCCACTGGCCGTCCACGTATAACTGATTCATGTCCAATCTCTTTTCTGGTGACGTTATGGGCGCACGAGCTGCTTGACGGCTAACGCCCCAATATCGCTCCGATCAACGCCCTGCTGCGCTCCGCTCTGACGGGCTTAGCGCAACGATTCGAACAGAGTGGCCGACATTGACCCCAAGTGCAACAGCGGTTTCAGCCGACAAATGTAGTCCTTCTGCGCTCAGTGAGCAGCGGCCAAGCGTGACGCGGAACTCGCTCAAGCAACGGTTGCTGATTAACATGAGTGGCGTCGTATTTTCATTAGCCGTGCCATCAGTGGTGCTAGATTTCACCGCTGCCACCTGATGCGTCGTGCTCTGGGTGATCGCATCAATGTCGCTCAGATCGGATTCGAGCGCGGGTCCTGCGTCAAAAATATCGACGTGGCCTTCAAAGCGAAATCCCTCTTGTTCTAGCAAGCGACGCGCCGGGCGGGTTAGCTCATGCGTTTCGCCAATGGATGCCTGTGCTTCTTTTGATAAGAACGAACTGTAGAGCGGATGTTTTGGCATCAACTCAGCGACAAACGATTTTTTTCCAATGCCCGTCAAATAATCGGCTTCCGCAAAGTCCATTGAGAAGAATTGACGGCCTAGACTCTCCCAAAAAGGCGAGCGTCCCTCAGCATCCGATACACCACGCAGTTCTGCAATCACTTTGGCGGAAAAGCGCTCGCGAAAATCGGCCATTAACATGAAGCGCGATTTCGATAGCAGTGCGCCATTTCGACCCACGCGATAATCCGGTGCCAGAAACAATGAACAAAGCTCCGAAGCACCAGTATGATCGTTCGACAGGAACAGCGTCGTCGTGCGATTGAAGATGCCCAACTCGCGTGATGCATGTACCACCGTCCCAACGCGGTAGGAGTACCACGGCTCACGCAAGCCCACCGCGCCTGCAATAGCGCAGATTCCCACGACCTTCGCCGTTGTGGTCTCCTCCATGACAAATACCCATTGCTCATCGGCTTTGTCGGCTGTCCCGCCGAAGGTTGCAAGTGAAGCCTTAATACGACCGCGTAACAGGCTCTCGTTATTGGGCAACGTGGTGAGACCAACGCCCGCCTCACCTACCAGCGTCAACAACGACTCGAGATCCGACTCGCGAATCGGGCGCACCACAAACATACTGCCCCCGTCAGATGGTCGCGACAACAAACTTGACCAGCGCGCGATCAAACCGCGCCATGCCTTCGGTGATGTCGGCGGGCGTAATAAGAAGTGAGGGTGCCAAGCGCATGACACTCGGGCCCGCAATCAACAGCAGCAGGCCCTCAAGCTCACAGGCTTTCACGAGGTCTTTACCGCGTCCTTCAAACGCAGGCGCTAATGCGCACCCAATTAACAAGCCGTCGCCGCGCACTTCTTTGAATATGCCGTGCTTATCGTTGAGTTGGTTTAGCGCCGACACAAACAACTGATGCCGTTCTTCGACGCCTTGTAGAGTCGTCGGCGAGGAGATGATATCCAACACCGCGCCCGCCACCGCACACGCAAGCGGGTTACCACCATAAGTACTGCCATGTGCGCCGACGCCAAAACTTGCCGCAATTTTTTCCGTTGTGAGCATGGCCCCGACCGGAAACCCGCCACCCAAACCTTTGGCAGATGACAAGATATCCGGCGTCACGCCGTACTTCATGTACGCAAACAATGCGCCAGTGCGTCCGGCGCCCGACTGCACTTCATCAAAAATCAGCAGCGCATGATACTGGTCGCATAACTCACGCAGCCTTTGCAAAAACGCACGCTTGGCAGGCGTTACACCACCCTCGCCTTGGACTGGTTCGACGATGACCGCACAGGTCTTATCCGATATGGTCGCTTCAGCCGCCGCAATATCGTTGTAGGGAAGATGGCATATCGCTTGTGGCAGCGGGCCAAATCCTTGTGTGTACTTCGGCTGCCCGCCGACGGTCACGGTGAATAGCGTGCGTCCGTGAAAGCTATTGTCGAAGGCGATGATCTCGTTTTTGTCGGTGGCACACAGGCAGCCATTGACGCTGCAGCCTGCACATTTTTGTGTGTTGTTGTTCGGAAAATGATCGGTTGCGTACTTCCGTGCGAGCTTCAGCGCCGCTTCGTTAGCTTCCGCGCCGGAGTTGGCGAAGAACACACGTTCCGCAAACGTATGCTCGACGAGCTTCTGCGCCAATCGAATCGCCGGCTCGTTGGTCATCACGTTGGCCACATGCCACAGCTTATCTGATTGCTCTTTTAGCGCAGCGACGACGGCCGGGTGGGTGTGCCCCACGGCCGATACCGCAATGCCGCCCGCGAAGTCAACATACTCGCGGCCTTCTTGGTCCCACAGACGAGAGCCGTGGCCACGCACCGGGATAAACCCTGCAGGCGCATAGTTGGGCACCATGACTTTATCGAAATCGGCGCGGGTCGTGCTCATCGTAAGATCCTCGGATAACAAATTCGCTGGCAGCGGTGCCAACGGACACCAAATCGCAGAAACGCAATTGCCAATAGTAAACAGCAAACAACAAATAGCAAATCGCAAATCATATTCTAGACATTTCTCCGCGAATCTCGGTATCGCAACAGCGACCAAGATTTGCATCATCCTGACACAGCGCGCCAATAATGGACTTTCGCAACCTCAATTTGGTGTGGAAAGCGCCTTGTATCTGCCCTTTTCATGCGTCGCGAGGCAATGGCCCTTACTTCAGGCTACCCGAAACAAACTGTCGAAGCCGATCACTCTTCGGCTGCGTCAGGATCTCGCGGGGGTCACCAGACTCTTCGATACATCCTTTGTGAAGAAAAATAAGACGGTTCGATACTTCGCGGGCAAACCCCATTTCATGGGTCACAACGACCATGGTACGTCCTTCGCCAGCCAAATCACGCATGACACGCAGCACCTCGCCGACTAATTCCGGATCTAACGCGGAGGTGGGTTCGTCGAACAGCATAACATCAGGCTCCATCGCCAGCGCACGCGCAATCGCCACCCGTTGTGCCTCGCCGCCCGACAAATGGGCGGGATAGAAGTCTTTGCGATGCCATACCCCGACTCGCTGTAGATGACGCTCAGCACGCTCTCGTGCTTCTTGTTTGGACAATCCCAACACTTGCATGGGCGCTTCGATCACATTTTCAATAACGGTCATGTGCGACCAAAGATTGAAATGCTGAAACACCATCGCTAAACGCGCACGAAAGCGCTCAAGCGCCCTCGGGTAGGCCGCCGTCAAGGTGCCGTCGCGATCACGCTTGAGCACAAGCGCCTCACCGTTGAGGGCAATCGTCCCTTCGTGCGGCTGCTCAAGCAAGTTCATACAACGCAACCATGTGCTCTTGCCGGAACCAGATGAGCCGATGATGCTAATGACATCACCAGCATTGGCCGAGAGAGAAACGCCCTTTAACACTTCATTCGCGCCAAAGCGTTTCACGATGCCCTCGACACGTAGTTTTTCAGATGCACTCATGCCATTGTGGTCTTTTGCGAATTGATCGAACCAGCGTCTAGCGAGCGCCTAAAAGGTTGCCGATCCTAAATGCGACTGGGCCGGCAATTTTGCAAATTCGCATCCCTGAATGAATAAACCGCCTCGATTCACGCGCATAGAGCACGCCGTCCGTGGTCGCGCGAAGCACAGTCTTGTGACCAGTGATTGGGTCGACAACGTGCGCCACTTCTTCTCCCTTTTGAACATACGAACCCAACGAGAGACGAAAGTCGACCACGCCAGAGACCGGCGACTCAACCGACTCCGAGCCCGCCAAAGGCGTTGCATCATGAATCAATGCAGGCATCGGCGGTATGTCGCCGCGAATAAATCCTTGTTGCGTCAGGTAGGCCACGATCGCGTCCGCGTCGGCGTCCGCCAACGCACTGGAAACATCGGCGGTGCCGCGCAATTCCACGGTCACTGATACGCAGCCCAGCGGAATAGCGTCGTCAGGAAAGCGCTCGCGCAGCAACCACCACGTTCTTGAGCACGCCTCATCAAAGGGATGATCTCCCGACACGGTCTCGAGTAAGGTTGCGTGCGCACCCAAGTAACGCGCAAGTGGTTCGACCCGATCCCAAAGCGGGCTTCCCGTGTACAAATGCAGCAGCGCCTCGCTATCGCAGTGCAAGTCGAGCACAACATCGGCGTCGGCCGCTAGCGAGAAAAGCGTCTGGCGCAGGCTCGCAAGCTCGGTTGTCACCGCGTGAGCGCGAATCGCCTCGACCAGTGCGCGGCGAATCAACGCTGCATTTTTGGCCTCATCCCTGCCAAACTTTCCCTCCACCCCTGCGGCCACTCGATCCACCACATCCGGATAGTGGCGATTGAAATTTTCTGCCGACCGCAAGTCGAACCGACCGATATGCGAGTGGTCTAACCATTGCCCCAATCCGATTGGGTTTGCCACGGGAACCAGCACGACTTCTGCATTTAGGCGTCCGCTCGCCTCGATTGACGTTAGTCGAGAGTTAAGGTGATGCGCCACCAGTAAACCGGGAGCCTCATCGGCGTGCAGTGCGGCTTGGATGTAGACCTTTCGTCCTCGATCCGTTGGGCCAAAATGAAAACTAACGACCTCGCGCGAAGTGCCGATGGCAGGGGAGATAAGAGCGTGCTTACGAGTTTGCATATTGTTCGACGTTAAAGTGATGATTCAGCGCACGGACGGCGAAAAGCATTAGCGTTTGAATTACAGTGGAATCGCGGCCACAGTCGGCGTCGATTTTCGAGGCACCAAATGCAGCAACCAGCGGCGCTCTGCCAAGTGAAATAGCCCAACGAGCATAAATGTCAGCAGCATATACAACGCACCGGCGACGATGAATGCCTCGAACGGCAAATAGGTGCGCGAATACATTTGCCGCGCCGCGCCAGTAAGATCCATCACCGTCACCACACTAGCGAGCGAGGTGCCGTGTAGCATGAAGATCACTTCGTTGCTATACGTCGGTAGGGCGCGGCGCAGCGCCGACGGCAGAAGAATGCGCGACAGCACGCTCCAACGACTCATGCCTAAGCTGTTGGCGGCTTCGACTTCGCCATACGGAATTGCGTTGATCGCACCCGCAATAATTTCTGCCGTATATGCAGCAGTGTTTAACGTGAACGCGAGAACCGCACAAAACCATGCCGATGACAACCACGGCCACAACACACTCTCGCGAACCGACTCGAACTGCGCCACACCGTAATAAATCAAAAAGAGCTGCACCAGCATTGGCGTGCCGCGCATCACATAGGTGTAGAGCCATACGGGCCTTGACAGCCAGACCTTGCTGCTGGCGCGGGCGACGCCCAGCGGGACCGCGATGAACAGTCCGAGGAGCAGTGAAACCGCGAGCAGCTCGAGGGTGGTGACGACACCATCAACATAAAGCGGCGCGGCATCCAACATGGCATCGAGATTCATCGCGTCATCCCCGATGCCGCCCGCCGCATCCCCACCGTCACGCGCTTCTCGATGGCACGCAGCAACAGCAACGATACGGTTGTGATCAGCAAATAGATGACCCCGGCTGCAAGGTAGAAGGTAAACGGCTCGCGTGTGGCGCCGGCGGCAAGACCTGCGCGGTGCATCATGTCGGTGAGCCCGATGACCGAAACGATCGCGGTGGACTTCACCAGCACCAGCCAATTATTGGTGAAGCCGGGGATCGCCAGTCGCGCCATTTGGGGCAAGGTAATGCGCGCAAAAATGTTGGTGTGCGACATCCCCAATGCGAGCCCGGCTTCGCGTTGACCGACGGGAATCGCAATTAGCGCGCCACGAAATGTCTCAGCCAGATAGGCACCGAAAATAAATCCAATGGTGCTGACACCCGCTATCAAAGGATCAATATCAATGTAGTCGTCATACCCTAAAGCACTTGCGCTCGCATTTACCGCAAGCTGGCCACCATAGAAGATCAGCAACATCAACACCAGATCGGGAACACCGCGCACAATCGTTGTATATGCCGTGGCGACCCATCGAATCAACGGCACACGCGATAACTTCGCCGCAGCACCAACCAGCCCCAGCGCCACTGCGATCAGTAGCGATGCGCCCGCCACGCCCAGCGTGATCACAGCGCCTTCGAGAAGCGCGGGGAGAAAGCCGTGCAGCATCTCGATCTACTTTGCAGGAGGCGCGCCGTAGACATCGAAATCAAAATAGACGTCCTGAATTTTTTTATAAGTGCCGTTTACGCGAATACTGGCAATGGCGCGGTTAAATTCTTCGCGAAGCAGATTGTCACCTTTACGCACCGCAATACCGGCGCCGACGCCGAAGTACTTAGGGTCGTCATACACCGAACCGATGAATCGGAAATTTTTGCCTTGTGGGGTTTTCAGGAATCCCACCTGCGCGGCAATCATATCGAGCAGGGCGGCATCGACTCGTCCTGCCGCAAGATCTAAAAACACTTCGTCTTGTTTGGTGTACCGAACAATATCGACCGACTTAAAGTAATCGCCGACAAAACGATCATGTGTTGTGGAGCGCTGGACGCCGACACGTTTACCTTTTAATCCCGCTGGGGAGATGTCGAGCATCGCACCGTTTTTGGCCACAAATTGCGCGGGCGTTTTGTAGTACTTGTCTGAAAAATCAACGGCCTTCTTGCGCTCATCGGTAATTGACATGGACGCAATCACCGCATCAATCTTGCGCACCTGTAGCGCCGGGATCATCCCGTCGAATGACAATTGCACCATCGTGCATTCGGCCTTCATTTGCGCACACAAGGCGTTTGCGATGTCGATATCGAACCCTTTGAGCTTTCCGGTGGTATCAATTTCACTAAAGGGCGGGTAGGCACCTTCAACACCGATACGAATTTTTTTCGTTTGCGCTGCCAAGGGTGTCGCTGCAAAGGCCGACGTCAGCGCGAGTGCAATCGTGAAAGCTGCCACCACGATACGAGTATTCAAATTCATTTCACATTCTCCGGTGTGGGCAAGTTCTACCTAGGTCGTGAGCCATTTTCCCCTGTTTTTACCCCGCCGGGGGCGTCCGACCGCGCGTTCGCCGCACCTCATGAAAAGCCTCGCCTGAACATTTCATGGGGGCGCGTTCGAAGGCGGGCGAGTAGGTGAACGGGCATTGTCCGAAACACTCGCCCAGCCTGATTAAACACGACAAACTCCTTAATCGGCGGCATTTTTCAGTCAAAACTGCTTGGAAACGCCCGCCAATGCTAGTGTTTTACTTTGGGGCATTTCCATAAACCTGCTGCGTGGGCGAATTTCGCGCCTGCGGTGCTCGCCATACACTGGGTACGTGTCCCGTGTTTGCCAAACCCGTCGGCACGAACTTCGCCCGCTCGCGACGGTTTCGAGAAGTTCCCTTTGGCAACAAACCCATCTGTATACGCATGGCGCAGGATTGGGCGGCAATCACCCCGCTTTTAATGGCTTAACCGTTTCCCAACAACTGCCATCATGCTGTTGCAGAAATTGCCTTCGCGCGGCCGTCCAACGGGATGCTGGTTGAGGCGCACTCACAGCAACTCAATAGTGAAAAGGATCTACCCATGAACCAAACCAAACCTATGAAAATCTCGACGCAACTCACGATCGGTTTCGCGGGCGCTGTTCTACTTGGCGTCATTATCGCGGCAGTTGGCGCATACCAACTTCACCAAGTCGTGGGCGAGTTGGATGAAATCGCGGGTGATCGCATGGTCAAACTGGAGAAGTTTAGCCTCCTCAAAGACTACAACAACTCTATCGCACGATGGACGCGTAACGTACTCTTGGTCAAAGATGCGGCTGAAAAGTCCGCCGAAAAGGCCAAGATCGCCGAGACAAAGAAACAGTATGCAAAGATCATGGACGAGCTGGACAAGACGATCAAGCTGCCGAAGGGCGTCGAGCTGCTAAAGGCCATTACAGACTCACGTTTACAGTACAACCAGCAAATTGATGCGGTATTCGACCTTGATGCGAAAGGCAACACAGAGGAAGCCACGGCTGTCTTGCTCAGCAAAGCACGCGCCAGCCAAAACGCGCTTTTCAAAGCCGTTGATGAATCAATGGCGATGCAGCATACACTGACCTCGGAATTAGCCCTTAGCGCGCACAAGTCAGCGTTCAATGCATCTGTTCTGATGGCGGCATTTGCTGTCGCCATGGCCGTTTTGGGCGCCCTTGCCGCATGGCTGACGATTCGAAATCTCACCAAATCACTAGGTGCTGAGCCCGTCGATCTGAGTGACGCAGCTCGCCGCGTGGCAGACGGCAATCTCGGTATGGTCGGTGGTGCATCGAGCGCACCCGCGGGCAGTGTGCTGAGTTCAATCGGCGACATGCAAGTTAACCTTGCCAAACTCGTCAGCCAAGTACGCGTCGCCTCTGACTCCATCGCCACAGGCTCCAGCCAAATTGCGATGGGTAATGCCGATTTGTCGCAACGCACTGAAGAGCAAGCCTCAAACGTGCAACAAACGGCAGCATCTATGGAGCAGATGAACTCAACAGTGAAGAATAACGCGGACACCGCACGTCAAGCAGCTCAGTTGGCAAATTCGGCCAGTGAAACCGCGCAAAAAGGTGGCGAAGTGGTTGGTCATGTTGTCGCCACGATGGACGAAATCACCCATAGTTCGAAGAAAATTTCCGACATCATCGGCGTCATCGACGGGATTGCCTTCCAGACCAATATTCTTGCCTTGAACGCAGCGGTGGAAGCGGCACGCGCCGGCGAGCAAGGTCGCGGCTTTGCGGTGGTTGCTGGCGAGGTGCGTAGTCTTGCGCAGCGCAGCGCCGAGGCGGCAAAAGAGATTAAGTCACTGATTGGCTCTAGCGTCGAGAAAGTCGAGACGGGCTCACGACTCGTGGGCGACGCTGGTTCGACGATGCAAGATATTGTGTCGCAGGTGCAGCGTGTTGCAGACCTCATCAGCGAGATTAGCTCAGCAACCATCGAGCAGACTGAAGGTATCGGCCAAGTGAGCGGTGCGGTGGCGCAACTAGATCAAGTCACACAACAAAACGCAGCGCTCGTCGAACAAAGTGCGGCTGCCGCCGATAGCTTGAAACAACAAGCCGTGCAACTGACGGAGCTGGTGAGCGTATTCAAACTCGACCACGACGCGAGTGCTGTGAGTGCCGCGAGCGAGGTTCGCAGCATTAAGCCTATTACAACCAAGCCAAAGGTGATGAATACGTACACACCGAAGCCGAAAGCCAACATCGTAAAGCCGGTTGCAACAAAATTACTGGCCGAACCCAAATCGTCGCCCGCACCCAAATCGTCGCCCGCACCCGTGTCATCTAGCGGTGCCAATCCGGGAAGCGACTGGGAAACTTTTTAAGCACCGCACGCCAAAACACCAGATCAACAGGAGAACATGATGCATGCCACCGAAAACATTCAACACAGTGCTGCGGTAGCCCCCACGGTTGTGGCGAACCTGCTCGACACCGCCGCAGGCAGCCAATCCAAACCGGCCGGTGAGTTTTTGAGTTTCAAGTTGGGCCATGAAGAATATGGCATTGATATTCTGAAGGTCCAGGAAATTCGCTCTTATGAAGCACCGACTCGCATCGCCAATGCACCCGCCTTTGTAAAGGGAGTGGTGAATCTGCGTGGCGTGATCGTGCCGATCGTGGATATGCGCTTGAAATACGGAATGGAAAGCGCGGAATACAACGATTTCACCGTGGTGATTGTGCTCAACGTCGCCAAGCGTATTGTCGGCATCGTCGTCGACTCAGTGAGTGACGTTGTGGCACTGGCCGCCGAGCAGATTAAGCAAGCGCCCGAATTTAACGATTCAATTGACGCGAGCTACATTACGGGCATCGGCAGCGTTCAAGACCGCATGATGATTCTGATCGATATCGAAGCACTGATTGGAAGCGCCGACATGGGACTGGTTGCGAACTGCTAAGCTGACTATTTCATGGGGGGCGTGTTTGAATTGAAAGTCTCAAGCGCCCCCTCAAGCGTGGCCTCAAGCGCGCCCTCATGTACCGCCACAAGTGCCGCCGCTACTCCTGAAGCATCTTCCAGTATTGATATTTGAGCGTTGCCGCACAGCCTACAATCATGGCGGCAACCGCCAGAAAAGAGCCGACAGCGAGAGTGGATACACCAGAAATACCTTGACCAATCGTACAGCCCAAGGCCGTCACCCCACCGACCCCCATCAAAGTGGCACCGATCAGGTGATTGCGTGTGTCCTCGACGCCAGCAAAGCCTTCCCAACGAAAACGTTTGAATAGTATTGAATAGGTAAACGACCCAAGAATCACGCCCGCCACCAATGCAATGCCAAACGTTACCCCGAGTGACTTATCGCTCCAAAGCATGAGAAGTTCGAGCGAGTAGGCGATCGGTGCAACAAATGTCATTGACTCTGCCGTGCGACTATTCGTCGCGAAGTAAACCATCTCGAGCGTCTCTTGGTTTTCGCCAAACCCAATATTGGCCGTAATGTACCAACCTGCAACTGCAATCAGTCCATAGCCCAGGCCACCTAACCAGCCATCAACGGACACACGAAACTCGCGTCCCAGAAAGACCCAGACAAGCATCGCGGAGGCGATAACTAACCCCGCACCGATTTGTGCCGATTTCTTGGACACGCCGAAGATTACTGCCAGTAAGCTACCAATTTCCTGACTCGTCACGCCAGCGGTGGTGAGATCGACTGCGACCTTGTCCACCGTCGCGATCCGCCAAACGCCGAATAGGCCCTTCATGGTCATGTAGGCTGCGATGCCCAGAACCAAGAAAACCACAATCGACTTGACATTGCCGCCGCCAATGCGCACCAGTGTACGACTACCGCAGCCTGAGGCGAGCGTCATCCCAACGCCGAACATTAGTCCACCAACGAGATATGACAGCCAAGTCACATTCGGACGCACATAAAACGCTTTAGACAAGTCAATCAAGTCAACGGCATACAGCGCTTGGGCACCAATGATGGCGACCGCCATCGCCAGCACCCACATACGCATACGTGACCAATCATTCATATTGACGATGTCGGACACGGCACCGAGTGTACAAAATTGAGTTCGCGCCGAAATGGCGCCGAGTACGAAGGCGGCTGCGAACGACAGCCCAGTGACGGTTGTGATAATGGCGTTAGCTGAATTCATCGATGTATTTTACGCGACGACGCCGCGAGTCCCAAGCCTATGCGTAACGGGTCGGGTCTGGAATGCCTGCGGCATCGAATCCTTCACGTCTGAGGCGGCAGGAGTCACATCGCCCACAGGCACGTCCTTCGGCATCAGCCTGATAACAAGAGACCGTGATGCCGTAATCGATGCCAAGTGCCGTTCCCGCTTTTACGATATCCGCCTTTGACATATGGATGATGGGGGTGCGAATGGTCAACTGCGATTGGTTATCGGCGGCTTCTACGCCCGCGCGGGTTGCGAGCCGCGCCATGGTTTGAAACGCGGCGACATATTCCGGCCGGCAGTCGGGATAGCCCGAATAGTCCACCGCGTTCATGCCGGCAAAAATGCTGTTTGCCCCTAAGGTCTCCGCCCACGCCAGCGCAAGCGATAAAAAAATTGTGTTGCGCGCCGGGACATAAGTCACGGGGATACCCTCGCTTGGAGACTCCGGCACGTCAAGACTTCGATCCGTGAGCGCCGACCCGCCCCATTGAGTGAGATCAAAGTTCAGTATCCGGTGTTGTTTGGCTCCAAGTGCGGTGACGACACGTCGCGCCGCGACCAGCTCAACCTGATGGCGCTGGCCATAATCAAACGACAACGCGTATGTTTCATATCCCTGCGCAATGGCCATCGCGAGCACAGTGGCTGAATCCAGGCCACCAGAGAGCAGAACCACCGCTCGGGGGGACAATTGGTCGCTCATCTTGCCTATACCCCTCGTTTCTCGCCCCAGATTACCTTGTGAAGCTGAACCTGCATTCGAACACTCAACTTGTCCCGCAGCACCCATTCCGCCAGCACCGAATAGGGCAGCGCCTCAAATGCGGGCGAAAACAGCACGGGGCAGATCGCGGCTAGTTGTCTTTCGATCAATACCGATTTCGCCCATTGATAATCCGCCTCTGAAGTCAAGACGAATTTGATTTCGTCACGCGCATTGAGCATCGCTATATTCGCCCAGTGGTTATTCTCGCATTCACCAGAACCGGGCGTCTTGATATCCACGATACGCGAGACCCGCGGATCGACCGCCGCCACCGATAGCGCCCCACTGGTCTCCAACGACACCGCGTAATTGGCCTCGCATAAGCGCGACAACAACGTGAGGCAGCTTTTCTGCGCTAATGGTTCCCCCCCCGTGACACAGACAAAACGCGCACCAAAATTCGCGATTTCGCCCATGACGTCATCGATGGTCCGCGTCTTACCTTCGTGAAATGCATATGCCGTATCACAATAGCCGCAACGAAGTGGACAACCAGTCAGCCGGACAAAAACAGTCGGCAGTCCAACGCGCGATGATTCACCTTGCAGTGAGAAAAAAATTTCATTGATGCGAATTTCGTTGGCGCGCGTTCGCACAAACTCACTCGGCTTGGCGAAGGCGATCTCCCGCGGTACAAGGTCTAGCTTGAACATTGCATGTGTGCGGGTTCGAGCGCGGGTGAGTGGGCAAGCAACCCATGAAATAGTCGGGCGAGGTTAGCCACGGCGACGCCCTATCATCGGACGCGGATTTGGCACACCGCACGAGGCACCACCTTCGGCGACGCACGTTGCGGCAGGAATCTTGATATTCGCCATCGTTCGATTGCCTACTTTCGCAGACCAGAGAGTCGCGTTCGCGCCTTGGCGGCGGCGTCTGAAGACGAATACTTTGCGATGATATCTTCGTAGCTGTTACGTGCCGCTCCCGCGTCGCCCATTTCAGCGTGGACACTCGCAATCACCAACATCGCATCGGGAGCCTTGTCCGAGTCCGGATATTTTTTGAGCAGGCTCTCCTGCGTGGCACGCGCTTGCCCATAGTCCTTCAAATTGAATTGGCACAGACCAGTCCAGTAAAGTGCGTTCGGCGCGAGCTGGCTCTGCGGATAATCTGAATGGAAAGTATTGAAGGCACGGATTGCAGCGGCAAAATCACCACGGCGGAAAGCGCTGGTGCCGACGTCATACGCTTTGTTTTCTTTTTCACGTTGCGCCACATCAGCCACTACAGTCGCAGCCGAACTAATGGGCGCAACAGTGGCAGCGGGCACTGTACTAGACACCGCGCCCGCCGCGGGTGTTGGTGCGGGTGTTGGTGTTGATGAACTCGACGTCGGCGCCCCCAAACTCGTCGATGGCGCTTGCCCAGTCGACGGCACCATATTGCCTTCGAGGACGCGCAAGCGCGTATCAATGTCGAGATAAAAATCACGCTGGCGCTTTTGCAACTGCTCGTTTTGATTGGCGAGGACTTCGACTTGCCCACGAAGGCGCGCGATTTCGGTATTCAACAACTCAATCTGGTTGAGCAACTGGATGATTCCCAGATTCTTGAAGGACTCATCAAGTTTGGTAAAGCGTTCTTCAGTGGCTTTATTTTGCGCATCGACTTTTTCAGCCAGCGCTTTAATCTGCCTACGCGCCTCATCGTCGTCAAACAGCCCAGCGTTTGCATTGCTGGCGCACAGCATCGCGGCAAACAACACCCCCGCGAACAACAGCAAACCCAAGGGAGCCGACACCCATCGATAGGTCAGACTCGCATCCATTTCCAGCCCCCTTTCCGGCACACTCACTCGTTATCGTAAACGATTTCGGCGCGGCGGTTCTGTGACCACGCTTCCTCGTTGCTACCCTGCACACGCGGCTTGTCTTCGCCAAAGCTCACCGACTCCATGCGCTCGTTGGCCACACCCAGCAAGTTGGTCGCTTTGCGCACTGCATCCGCACGGCGCTGACCGAGTGCCATGTTGTATTCGCGTGAGCCACGTTCATCGGCATGACCTTCCAACCGAATTTTACGGCTGCGATTTTCAGACAAGTACTTAGCATGTGCCTGCACAATCGCCTGATACTCTGACTTCACCGTGTCTTTGTCGTAATCAAAATAGACGATTCGCTTGGACAAAATATTGTTCGGATCTTTTAGAGGATTGATCGCCGATGGGGTCGTGGGCGCGACCGCAGTCGTGGTAGTGCTCGGCATCGGTGTCGGTGTCGCTGCGGTCGTCGTGGTCGGCTGCGTGCGAGTCTCCACCGGCACGTCCTTGGGTGGCTCTTTACTCGCGCAGGCCGCGAGTAAGATAGCGGCAGCCGCCAACAAAATCAATGGGGGAGATTTTTTCATTTGTACACTCCTTCAAAAATGCGGCTTGAGCCCCAAGCCAAAGGTTTAACCTGAATATTTGACGGCTCGCCCGCCGGGTCGAAGCAAAGCAAGTCCTCTTAGCCACACAACTTAAACGTTACACCAAATATCGCCCGTACATTTCATGCGTCACCCGCTGCGTTGACGGGCGTGGCCTCTGGGGAATTGACAAATCAAAATTGGCAAACCAATCTGGATCGTTCCTCTTCTGCGACGGATATGCCCCCATAAAATGTTCCGGCTAGCGTGGCGCGGCGGTGCTCGCGGGATAAGGTCCCCATGCCGGTTCGCGCACGTCACCACTTTGCGATGTCAGACGCTGCTTAACCCGACCGTCCACCGAGACAGAACCAAGGCTTCCTTTACCGGCGACCTTCGACTCAAACAAAATTGTGCGGCCATTCGGCGAAAAACTAGGGCTATCATCGCGCGGGCCTTCAGTCAGCACATTGACGATACCGCTCGCAAGCTCCAGTGTGGCGATACGCAATCGGCTCGCGCCATCTCGCGTGACAAATGCGATGAGCTTTCCATCGGGACTCACTCGCGGACTCGTGTTGTAGCTTCCTTCGAAGGTGAGTCGCCTAACGTCGCCACCGGTCACGGGAACCGCGTAAAGCTGCGGTCCGCCCGAGCGATCCGAAAAGAAAATGATCGATTTACCATCGGGTGTAAAAGCAGGCCCACTATCGATTGAGCTACTCTGCGTAAGACGACGCGCCTCTCCCCCGGCCGACGGAATCACGTAGATTTGGGACACCGAATCGCGCGACAACGCCACGGCGAGCTGAGTGCTGTCGGGCGACCATGATGGGGCGTAGTTGTCGCCGCGAAAATTAGCCACGACCTTGCGCTGCCCGGTTGATAAGTCTTGGACAACCACATTCGACTTGCGCGATTCGAACGTAACATAGGCGAGCTTAGTTCCGTCAGGCGACCACTTCGGCCCTCCGATGGGCTCAAGCGACGACAACACAGTTTGCGGATTGAATCCATCGGCGTCAGCAACTTGCAGCTCAAAGCGCTGACCGCGTTTGAGAACGTAGGCTATTTTGGTGGCAAAAACACCGCGCTCGCCGGTCAGCTTTTCGTAAACCTCATCGGAGACGCGATGCGCCGTGCTGCGAAACTGCGTGGCACCAACGGTGATGGCGCCCGCAGATATCTGCGTTTGTTTTGCGATATCAAACAAGCGATAGCGTATTTCAAAACGCCCGTCAGGCAGAGCGGCAATGCCACCGATGAGCAGCGCTTCGGCCGAGCGGCTGGTCCAATCGACAAAATTGACCTCCGAGGGCTCGGTCGGCAATACGCTCATGGCGCTTGTCGTGACAATACGAAACAGCCCAGTCCGCACTAGATTGTTGATGATGATCGGGGTGAAATTTTGTGGTGCCTGCGCTTCTCCTCTGAACTCCACCACCGCAATCGGTATTTGCCGACCCGCGCTGGTCGTGACATCAATGACCAGTTGTGCCTGAGCACTGGCGGCGACGAGCAAGACGAAACAGAATCCAAGAACTTGAGACAAGAGGTTTTTTTTCATAACTACCGTTCGTGCGTAATTTTGAGTAAAAGTTCGCGCTGCCGCCCGAGTATTTCTGGATTATCTGGCACAGGCCACTGGCGAATACCGTTAATCGCGCGCTCGACCGCTTCATCGTAGGCCCGATTACCGGATGGATTGGCAACCGTTGCCTCAAAGACGTTACCGTTGGTCAGCAATCTTACGCGCAACTGAATCACTGGCTGACCCGTCACATTGTCCGGAATGTTGGCGCGACTGCGGATGAGAGCGGCGATGCGTCCGGTGTAGTCGCTGATGGCCTTATCGCGTGCGGCTTGTGCAGCGGTCGCTTTCGCATCGGCTTCGGCGCGCAAGCGATCAGCCTCTGCCCTTTGCTTAGCCTCGTCGGCTGTTCGCTGTTTTTCAGCGTCGGCCTGACGTTTCGCATCTAAGCGTTTCGCGTCAAAGCGCTTCGCATCTAAGCGTTTTTCCTCTTCACGCGCCTTCATCTCCCGCGCAGCTTGTTCTTCTTGTTCGCGTCTACGCTTTGCTTCCTGTTGCTTTGCTTCCTGTTCTTTTTTTGCCTTCAAGGCGATGTCAGCTTTACTCGGCACCGAGACTTCAGGCGCAGGGGCTGGCTTTACAACTGGCTCGGCTGGCGGCGGCGGTTCGGCGCGAGCAGGTTCTGGTGCCGACTCGCGCACGGGTGGCGCACTCTCAGGAGGTGGAAGGTTTGCCCAGAGTTCAGCGGAAATGGGCGAAGGCACCTTCACCTGCCAAGACACACCGAACACAATCAGGGCGAAGAAACCAATATGAACCACAATTGCACACACGCCCGCGATCAACTGCCCCGGCTCACGCCGTGCCTGCAACACCGCGCGCCCAGTGGTGCTTGGTTTTGCCGGTTTGTGGGGAGGAAGCGCAGCAGCCATTTGGGTTAAAACGAACCAAACCGGGGCATCATGACGCCGGCTTGGCGAGCAAGCCAACACGCTTTATCTGCCCCTTTTGTAACGTATCAAGGACAGCAACGACCGCTTCGTAACGAATATCTTTGTCGGCAGAGATCACGACGGCTTGATCGAGGTGCTTGGACTGTATTTGCTTCACGGCGGCCAGCAACTCTGACTTGCTCACCCTTTGCTCTCGACCGCCCTGCTGACGATCAACCAACGTAATGGCTCCATCTTTGCCGAGCCGAATTTCCAGTGGCGCGACCGTTGGGTTGAGCGCTTGCCCAACACTCGGGAGGTCTATCTGTCCAGGTGTAATTAGCGGCGCACAGACCATAAAGATGATGAGCAGCACCAGCATCACGTCGATGTATGGCACGACATTGATCTCAGCCATCGCTCGTCTGGGTCGTCTCATTTGCGGAGGGCGCTGCTGCGGAGGGCGCTGGGGTTGTTGTCACTCACTCGGCGGCATCGCCGCATTAGCGATACGGTCTCGCCACCTCGCTCGCTGCCGCCTAGCCAGCGACACTCCTCGCATCGCTTGTCGTGCGCTGCCCCTGAGTACCCGGTTGCTCGGCATACCATCGCTTAACTCACTGCCTGACGTTGGAGAATATTCGAGAACTCCTCAATGAAGCTCTCATATCGGTTCGCTAAGCGATCGATTTCGGCCGCGTAGCGGTTGTAAGCAATCACAGCAGGAATTGCGGCAAACAAGCCAATGGCAGTGGCGATCAATGCTTCCGCAATCCCCGGCGCCACCTGCGCGAGTGTTGCTTGGGCAACATTCGATAAACCTCTAAAGGAATTCATAATGCCCCACACCGTGCCGAACAAGCCGATGTAGGGACTAACAGAACCAACTGTTGCGAGGAATGACAAATTGCGCTCGAGAAAATCAAGCTCTCGTTGGAATGCCGCCTTCATCGCGCGTCTCGTACCATCCATCAACGCGCCCACATCCGATCCCGAACGCGTCTTGAGTTTCAAGAACTCCTTGAATCCTGCCTCAAAAATACGTTGCATGCCTTGCATCTCATGGCGACTCGCGGCAGTGCGCTGGTACAGGCCAATAATATCGGCACCACCCCAAAACTCCTTCTCGAACGCTTCTGCCTGTTTCTTGGCTTTGCTGATCGTAAACATCTTAACGAAGATGTACCACCATGAGAAAAATGATGCCAATGCAAGCAGCGCCATCACGATCTTGACGATGATCGAGGCTTGCATAACGAGCGACCAAATGGCCATATCGGGGTGAATTTGCATGTGGCTTTCTAACGATTAACTGAAAGTGGCTTCCATCTTGCGTTTGACATCCGCCGGAAATTCGATGGGCTTCATGCCATCTGCTGAAACTGACGCTACCGTAACCCGCGCCTTCAGAAGGACCTCTTCGCCACGTTTTACTTCCTGATGAAACGTGCAGCGAACCCGCCCGATGTTTTCAACTGCGACCGTTACTTCTAGGTTGTCATCGAGACGCGCTGGCTTCAAAAACTGCACGGTCATCTCCGTGACCACCCAAAGCATCTTGTACTTTTTTTCGAGTTCGGTGTTGTTGAAACCAAGAAACCGCAACCACTCGGTACGCGCCCGTTCAAGAAAACGAACGTATTGACCGTGATAAACAACGCCACCCGAATCAGTGTCTTCGTAATAGATACGCAACGGAAATGAGAACGTGAAGAGCTGCGTTTGCTGCGCATCTTTAAGAGAGAGTTTTGCCATGCTTAGTCCACCTTAAATCGCATCGCGATTTGAGGCATTCCGCTCCCCTCGCTCGCCTTTGCGGGAGAGGAGTGGGGGGTGAGGAAATGAGGGTTCATGTATGCTTTTCCAATTCGCTCATCAGAACAACCCCGGCGCGCTCGATTGCGTCGGCATCACCAATCCAAAATGCTGATAGGTCAACATCGTGGCTATTCTCCCCCGCGGCGTACGCTGCAAATATCCTTGTTGAATAAGATAGGGCTCCAGTACATCTTCAATCGTATCGCGCTCTTCGCCGATGGCGGCGGCTAAGTTCTCGACACCAACCGGGCCGCCAGAGAATTTCTCAATGATGGATAACAGCAGTTTGCGGTCCATCATATCCAGGCCAACCTTGTCGACATCGAGCATCTTCAGCGCGAGGTCGGCAATTTCTTTGCTCACAATACCGTCAGACTTCACTTCGGCGTAGTCGCGCACCCGCCGCAGCAGGCGATTCGAAATCCGCGGCGTGCCTCGTGAACGCAGGGCAATTTCGTTCGCGCCAGCTTCATCAATTACGACCTCCAGCAGCTTGGCCGAACGCGTGACAATGAGTTTGAGCTCTTCCGGTGAATAAAATTCCAAGCGCGAGACAATTCCGAAGCGGTCGCGCAGCGGATTGGTCAACATGCCAGCACGCGTGGTCGCGCCGACCAACGTAAACGGTGGAAGATCGAGTTTGACTGACCGTGCGGATGGACCCTCGCCGATCATGATGTCGATTTGGTAATCCTCCAGCGCCGGATACAAGATCTCCTCGACGACTGGGTTCAAGCGATGGATCTCATCGATGAACAACACATCATTGGGCTCCAGATTGGTCAGCATCGCGGCTAAATCCCCGGCGCGTTCCAATACCGGGCCGGAGGTCTGCTTCAAGTTCACCCCCATCTCGCGGGCAATGATGTGGGCAAGCGTGGTCTTGCCGAGTCCGGGCGGGCCAAATAGCAGTGTGTGATCCAACGGTTCTTGACGCGCTCGTGCGGCGTCGATAAAGATGGAAAGTTGCTCACGGATTTTCTCTTGGCCGACGTATTCTTCGAGAAGTTTTGGCCTGAGCGCTCGCTCTTGCACCTCTTCAACAGTAGAGGCCGTGTCGGCGGAGATGAGGCGATCAGGTTCGAGCATAGGGAGATTTTAGCCGACGCCGCTGGCAGACTACGATTTTTGCTGCTGCGGAATCGGCTTACGGATGTACAGCGTTTTTTTGACGTGCGCCACGACCTCACCGTTTTCGCCAAGCACATCCACGGTGTACACCGGCTCAAACTTCTCGCCGTGGCCGGTCTGGGCGTAAATCGCAGCGAGCATTTCATCGGTAACGCGAAACTCGGCGAAAACCGTCGAGCGCCCAGGTCGCAGATACTCAATGGTGGCCGCTTTATCCCAAACCAAATATCCCGCGCCTAATCGATTCTTGAGCATCAACATGTAAAACGGATCAGTCATCGCGAACAAGCCCCCGCCAAAATGCGACCCCACGTAGTTTTTGTTGCGTATCGAGAGCTTCATGCGCGCTCGCAGGTAGCGCCAATCGGGCGAGATCTCTTCGATATGCACCCTTAGCCCCCAGAACGGCGGCCAGCAATTCATGACGTGCCGGAACACGTTCGGTGACAACGTCACCTTTGAGTAAAAACCTTGTTTTGAGGAACTCATCGTCACACCGAAAAGCGAAAAATGAAACTCGCCTATTGGCGGGCTTCTTCGAGCAAAAAACCTTGAAAACACCCGTCAATACTAGTGTTTGCTAACCCTTCGAAAGTGACTTTAGCGCCAGCCGAATACCGTCCGACAGGCTCACCTCGGCGGGTAACACCTTCACCGCCAACAACGCTTCCTTCTCGCTGTACCCCAACCCCAGCAAGGCGTTTAACACGTCCGCGTTGATCGACGGTGCTACCGCTATGCTGCGGCCACCGCCAATTGCCACTCGCGGGTCGACCTTAAATTTGTCCTTGAGTTCGAGCAACAGCCGCTCGGCGGTCTTTTTGCCGATACCGGGAATATTGGTGAGCCGACCGGTTTCCTGCATCGCAACCGCTGCCGCAAGGTCGTTCACACTGAGCCCCGACAAAAGCGCCAGCGCGACCTTCGGCCCTACCCCGCTCACCTTGATGAGCGTGCGGAATGCGGTGCGCTCGGATTCGGTGCCGAAGCCGTACAACAACTGCGCGTCTTCCCGCACCACCAGATGCGTGAACAACGCCACCTTGTCACCAATGCGCGGCAAGTTGTAGAAAGTCGACATCGGCACGTCGATGTCGTAACCAACACCGTTGGCATCAACCTGCACTTGCGGCGGGTTCTTTTCGAGCAATGTTCCTGAGATTCGTCCGATCATTTCACCAACCTCCCACCCTTGACGCGATAGCCACGCGTCGTAAATTTGCCAACACCGCTACCCAGTTCGCCGCCGTGCGCATGGCAAATCGCGCAAGCAAGGGCATCCGCCGCATCGGCACTAGGGCTCGCGGGTAGCTTTAGCAGCCGTTTTACCATCTCCTGTACCTGCTCTTTTTGTGCATGACCGTTGCCCACGACCGCTTGCTTGACCTGCAACGCCGTGTACTCAGAGACGGGCAGATCGCTCAACACTGCCCCACAAATGGCCGCGCCACGCGCTTGGCCAAGCAGTAGCGTGGACTGCGGGTTGACGTTGACGAACACTTTCTCCACCGCGACCTCTGCGGGTGAATAGAGCCGGATCACTTCCTGCACAGAATGCAGAATATTCTTCAGCCGGTCGGGCAACTCGCCATCCAGCGACTTGATACAGCCGCTCGCCACATAGATGAGCGACGCAGCCGATTTTTCAATCACACCGTAACCGGTCACACGCAGACCAGGATCAAGCCCGAGAATTCTCATGCCGTTAGTTTTGCGTACATGCAGGCATCACCAAGCGTGCCATCGACGCGAACCAAACTTTGTCGCGACACGCCTTCCAACACAAACCCGGCTCGCTCAGCCACCGCGCAACTTCTGCGATTTGTCGGCTGACTACGAATCTCGAGCCTGCCCGCACCGAGATGCGCGAACGCAAACGCCGCTAAGCCATTCACCGCCTCGGTGCAGTAGCCGCGTCCGCTATAGGGTGTGCCGAGCCAATAACCAATTTCGAACTTCGGGATCGTCCAATCGATATGATGAAAGCCACCCTTGCCGATCAATGCACCACTGGCTTTTTCGAACCACTGAAAATCGAGTTGTTCGCGCGCATCCCACTTTTGTTCCACCGTGTCGAAGTAATTCTTCATGCTGGCCCGCAACGGCTCAGGGTATGCCCACGGCATCCAAAGCGCCAACTCGGCGGCAGAGCGCTCTGCCAAATCATGGCTGGCGTCCAGATCGTCGGCGACTGAGGCTCGCAAAATCAAACGCTGCGTTTCGACTTGCGCCGGAATCACCAACGCTTTGCGCGCCGCCGCATCGGCAAATTGGCGGTCTAACGCCGTCATCAGAGCGGCTCGAATACCACCGCGGTGCCGGTTACCGTCACCATGACCATGCCCTTGCCCGAGCCGTGGATGATGTAATTCACGGCAGTGCCGATGATCGCGTTTGCGCCAACGTGCTCAGCGCCTTGCATGGCACCACGCAGCGCGTTATCGCGCACACCGGGGATGGCCTTGTGATATGCGTCGGCAAACCCGGGGGCGGGCTTATCCGACGACGCGGTAGCCATCAATGCAACTTCGGCACTCGCTTCACCCGTGACAATGCCAAGATACTTGGTGATACGTTTGCCTTCGAGGTTTGACGTTGTGGTAATCAGCACAGACATAGTACGTTCCGTTCAGTCCGGTAGGTCTAGCGTGGCCGAAGTGTAGACCTCCTGCACATCGTCCAGCGCTTCAATGGCGTCAATCAACTTCTGCATCTTGACGGCGTCATCGCCGGTAAGCTCGGTTTCGTTCTGCGCCTTCATTGTCACTTCGCCGAATTCAGCTTTGAACCCTGCCTTCTCAAGCGCCGCCTTCACGTTGGAAAATTCATAAGCACCCGTGATCACCTCAAAGGAACCATCGCTATTGGTGACAACATCCTCGGCACCTGCTTCTAGGGCGGCTTCCATCAACTTTTCTTCATTGCTCCCCGGCGCAAACAACATCGTACCGCAGTGCTTGAACAGAAATGCCACCGAACCTTCGGTACCAAAGTTTCCACCGTATTTGGAGAAGGCGTGCCGCACCTCAGCCACGGTGCGCACACGGTTATCGGTCATACAATCGACAATGATCGCCGCACCGCCGATGCCGTAACCTTCATAACGAATTTCTTCGTAGTTGACCCCCTCCAGATCGCCGGAGCCGCGCTTGACGGCGCGCTCAACGGTATCTTTTGGCATATTGTTCTCATAGGCCTTGTCGGTCGCCAGACGTAAGCGCGGATTAGTGCCGGGGTCGCCGCCGCCAAGGCGTGCGGCAACGGTGATTTCCTTAATCAGTCGGGTGAAGATCTTGCCGCGTTTGGCGTCTTGGCGGCCTTTGCGGTGTTGGATGTTTGCCCATTTACTATGTCCAGCCATATCGTCCGTTTCCTTGAAATACGTTCACGCGTCTTCACATGCAAATACGTTGTTGCCGCGGTCGTCCAACCGTCCTCATTGCCAACCACGGCAACTCCGGCGGCTGAACGACTTTGCGCCTCGTCTTTGCAGCGCTCGGGACGCTTTACGTTACGCCGCGTTTGCCACGCCTAGCGCTTGCTTCGCTTGGTCGCCTTTGGGGTTATCTCTCGCCGGAATGCCAACCTCAATCTCCGCTTCGATATCGCGCAAATTCCAATATGCAATGTTAACATTCACTCACACTGCAGCCCAAGCCAGAGCTATTGAAAGCGTACCATGTCGGAACCATTGCTGATCGCCAAATCGAGCGACAAATCCCAGACGCCACTGGCTATTTTGCCCAATATGGCGAATCGACACGGCTTGATTGCAGGTGCCACTGGGACCGGAAAAACGGTCACTCTTCAGGTACTGGCAGAACAGTTTTCGAACGCAGGCGTTCCCGTCTTCATGGCGGACGTCAAGGGCGACCTTACCGGGATTTCGCAGCCGGGCAAACCGCATCCAAGAGTTGATGAGCGCCGCAAACAGCTCCGCTTGGAATTCAACCCCGCCGCCTGCCCAACAACGGTTTGGGATGTATTTGGCGAACAGGGGCACCCAGTGCGCGCCACGATCTCTGAGATGGGGCCACTATTGTTGTCGCGCATCTTTAACCTGAACGATACTCAGGAAGGTGTGCTTGCGCTGGTGTTCAAGATTGCAGATGACAACGGGTTGCTGCTGCTGGACCTGAAGGACCTGCGTGCAGCCTTATCCTACGTCGGCGAAAACGCGAGCCAATTTACGACTGACTACGGCAATATTTCGCCAGCCTCGATCGGCGCGATCCAACGCGGTCTATTGGCACTCGAGCAGCAAGGTGGCGACAAGTTTTTTGGCGAACCCGCGCTGGCACTCGATGACCTCATGCAAACGGACAACGGCAAAGGCGTGATCAATATCCTCGCTGCCGACAAGTTGCTTTCCAGTCCGCGCCTGTACTCGACCTTTTTGTTGTGGATGCTGTCAGAGTTGTTTGAAAACCTACCGGAAGTCGGCGACCGCGATAAACCCAAGCTCGTTTTCTTTTTTGACGAAGCGCATTTGCTGTTTAACGAATCGCCAAAGGAACTGCTGGAAAAGATTGAACAAGTCGTGCGACTGGTTCGCTCCAAGGGGGTGGGTGTGTATTTCGTCACGCAGAACCCGCTCGATATTCCCGATACCGTCTTGGGCCAACTGGGCAATCGGGTTCAGCACGCGCTTCGCGCCTACACACCGCGAGATCAAAAGGCGGTGAAGGCCGCTGCCGAGACATTCCGTGCCAACCCGGCCATCTCGGTGGAAACAGTCATCACGGAACTCGGCGTCGGTGAGGCGCTGGTGTCATTTCTAGACGAAAAGGGGCGCCCCACGATCGTTGAGCGCGCTTTTGTCTGCCCGCCCCAGTCACAGATCGGCCCCATCACTGCGGAGCAACGCGCGACACTGCTGCAAACGTCGCTGGTGGCGGGCGTGTACGAAAAAGTGTTGGATCGGGAGTCGGCATTTGAAAAACTGCGCGGTCGACCGGGCGACGCGACTTCGACGTCGCCATCTGGTGGCGGTGGATTGAGCGACATCCTCGGCAAAGTTGGCCTGCCCGGTATGGGTGGCGCGAGCAGCGGTGGAAATGGCGGCAGGTCAACTCGTGAAGGCGTTGTTGAGGCTGCGATGAAATCCGCAGCACGCGCGATGGCTTCCGAAGCGGGACGAAGAATTATCCGTGGCGTACTGGGATCTATTCTGGGTGGACGACGTTAGGAATCAGTTTATAAAACAACGTTTTTTGGTCGACATGATGCGACGTAGGAGATAACGATGCCAAAACCTGAACCTGGCGAACGCCGCCGCGCCATTCTGCAGTCACTAGCTGAAATGCTGGAGCAGCCAAAGGGCGAAAAAATTACGACTGCCCTGCTGGCAAAGAAACTCGATGTGTCGGAAGCGGCGTTGTATCGCCACTTTGCTTCCAAAGCGCAGATGTTTGAGGGGCTCATTGAGTTTATCGAAGAGACCGTATTTTCTCTGGTGAACAAAATCCAACGCGAGGAGACCGACGGCCTAAAACAGGTCGAGGCCACCGTCGCGATGTTGCTGAATTTTGCGCAGAAAAACATCGGTATGACTCGTGTACTCATTGGTGATGCACTGGTCAACGAAGACGAACGCTTGCACGTACGGATGAACCAATTACACGATCGTTTGGAGGCTTCTCTGCGCCAAAGTGCGCGGCTCGCGGCAACCAACGGTCAGTTGCACGTATCACTCGATCCGAATGCATATGCCAACGCCATCATGTCGTTTGTGATTGGCCGTTGGCATCAATTTGCAAAATCGGGCTACAAGAGATCACCGACAGAAATGTGGGCCGCGCAATGGCCCGTGTTTGCCGGCTAACTAATCATGTCAATCCCACAAGATCCGGTAGAAGCGCAACTTCAGGCCTATAACGCCCGCGACGTTGACGCGTTCATGGCTTGTTACACCGACGACTGCGTGGTTGAGGACGGGGACGGCACGCGCATGATGGCAGGCAGTGAACAAATGCGCGAACGCTATGCGGCCTTGTTTGCCGGATCGCCCCATTTGCATTGCACACTTGTCACTCGCATTCGGGTCGGTGAGCATGTGATGGACGAAGAACGCATTTCCGGCAGACTCGGCACACCGGAAGGCGAAACACGCCACGCGGTGGCGGTGTACAAACTTCGTGGCGACAAGATCTGCCACGTTCGCTTTTATCGCGACCAGCAGAAATGGCGCTAACGCTCCAATCAGAGCGCCTACTCTTAAGCCTGCCCGACGCCGGACTTGCTTCCGCCGCATTGGATTTTCATCTGCGCAACGTAGATCATTTGGCCCCGTGGAGCCCGCCCAAACCCGCCGGGTTCGACACCCTCTCCTTCTGGAATGAATACGTCGAAAAGTCGCAGATTGCCTTCGTACAAGGTAGCGTCGTGCGCCTGTGGCTGCGTGAAAAGGTACAGCCAGAACGGATCATCGGTAGCGTAGGGTTTTCGCAAATTGTTCGCGGCCCGTTCTGTAACGGCGTGCTCGGATACCAAATTGACCAACACTTTGAAGGTCAGGGTTTCATGTCGGAAGCCCTTCAGCAAGCGGTTAGATACATGTTTATCGAACAAAAACTACACCGTATTAACGCCAACTTTCGGCCAGAAAATGTTCGCAGTGGCCGACTGTTGGCACGGCTGGGCTTTCGCATCGACGGTTTCGCGCCGCGATATTTATTCATTGATGGTGACTGGCGCGACCATATTCAAACATCGTTGATTAGCGATGCGTTTCAACCGGAGTGGCTGATCGCTCGCTAACTTGAACATTTCATGGGGGCACGTTCGAAAGTGGGTGGGCGGGCGAGTGATTTTTCGCCCGACCGACCACAACATCGCGAGCCCTGTTTGCCAAATACGTGCGGGAGGAAGGCGCGGATTTGTCAACTGCGTGTCAACTGCGGTGGCAAACCCGGTGCCATCCAATCGCCCGAGAGCGAACGCGCAGCCCGCATCCACGGCAATAGCGGAACAAGTCAAATTGGTTCGCCAATTCCCCCAGAGTCAACGTCCTTCGACGCGGCGGGTGAGCTGTGAAATATTGAGGCTAATACCGCGTCGGCTAAAAAAACAAGCCGCCATTGGCGGCTTGTTTGCGGCAGTGACCTTAACCGGAAAACTAAGCCAGCGTATCAGCCCAGATATTTTTGGCCCAAGCCATGGCGTACTGCGCCTCCAGTTCATTTGCTGCACTGGATACCCCACCGGAACCCGGCACCGTCTTCATGGTCTTGTCTTGGGTGTCGTACTTGTGCACGGATGCCACATGCACCACCTTGTCAGCGGATACAAACGAATAACAGGTGTTGTTCAGTGTTGGCGAGGGATTTGGCGCTTCACCGGCAATCAATGCCACAATGGCAGCAGCGCATGTCTTACCGTGGTTGTTGGCCATATGGGCAGACTTCGGCATTAACGGTGCGATTTGCAGCGCATCGCCAAGCAAGTGCACCCCTGGTACGTTCTTCGCTTCGTAGGTCAGCCAGTTGATCTCGCACCAGCGTTTGTTGGCAGTGATAAACGGTTCGGCGATCTTGCCCGCTTTCATTGGTGGCAACGCATTGAGTACATCCGCCTTCACATCACCAAACTCCAGCTTGGCAATGGATGCCTTAGTGTCGACATCGATCAATTTGGATGCATTACGATATTCAATGATGCCGCCGTACATTTCAGACCATGCCTTCTTAAACAACCCCGGCTTTGAGGTGACATCAGGGTTTGCATCAAGGATCAGCACCTTTGACTTAGGCTTGAATTGTTTGAAGTACGCCGCGACCTGACAGGCGCGTTCGTAGGGACCGGGCGGACAACGGTACGGAGCCTCTGGAATTGAAAGTGCATAAACGCCACCGTCGGCCATCGACTCGAGCTGCTTGCGCAGCGCGACGGTTTGCGGCCCGGCTTTCCACGCGTGGAAGTAGCGCGCTTGGGCATCAGCATTATTCAGCCCAGGCAACGCTTCATACATAAAGTCGATCCCCGGCGAGACAACGACGCGGTCGTAGGGCAATGCGTCACCACCTGCCAATCGAACCAGCTTTTTCTCCACATCAATGGCGACAGCTTCGCCACGCACAACTTTGACACCGTACTTAGACTGCAGTGCGGCGTAACTCATGGTGATGTCTTCCATCTTCTGCGACCCACCCAGAACCAAGTTGGAGATGGGGCATGAGACGAAGTTGGGGTTTCGCTCTACGACCGTGACATCGATGTTTGGCCCCCACATCTTGATGTACTTGGCGACGGTCGCTCCGCCGTAGCCACCACCCACCACCACCACTTTTGGCTTGGCGACACCACCAACACTCGCGCAACCGACCATGCCGGTTACTGCTGAAACACCAGCCGTTGCGCTGGCGACCTTGAGGAAATTACGACGTGTATTTTTCATGTTCACCCCCTTAACGCTTTTGCGCAGCAAAATAGTCTGCCATCGCGGCAACTTCGGCATCGGTATAACCCTTCGCAATCTGGTGCATCAGCGTGGCTTCGCGTTTTCCTTCTTTGAAGCTCTTCATCTGAATAATGAAGTAGTCGCGATTAAGGCCTGCCAGACCGGCAATCGCACCGCCCGCGGAGACGCCATTGGTTCCATGGCAGGATGAACAAGTCGCCGACATCGAACGCACGCCTGCTGGTGTCAAATTTGCGGGCGCGAAAGCCGGTGCGGGCGGGGGAGTAGGTGCGGCAGGTGTGGCAGGTGCGGCGGCTGGCGCGGGTGTAACAGGTTTGACAGGTGCCGGTGCCGACGCCGCAGATGTGGCGGGCGCTTGCGCGAACGCATGGCTCGCTAATAGAAGCGTTGCTGATAGAGCCGTGATGATTTTCATGATTCTCCTCGTTATCAAAGTCTTTTTACGTCGCTCGATGCTCGATGCTCGATGACAAACCTATATTCTCTTTGTGGACTTTCTTGCTCCAGCTTGTCTTCTGCCGTTACTCTACTTCACAACCCTTTGAAGCGCAAAATAACCAAATGACATCCTGCATGTCTGCTCGCAACTTCTTGGCGCTGGCAGAAAAATTGAAGAAGTGAATTTAGGAAACGAAACGCCCGACTTTACGTCGGGCGTTTCGTTAAACAGGCGGCCTAAACAAATCAGGACTCGGCCGGCTGAGGCTCTTTTTCCTCGCTGATGTCGAGTTTGACCTTGTCGTCCGGGCCCATGTCGATGGTCACGCGACCGCCACTGGCCAGTTTGCCAAACAGCAACTCATCCGCAAGCGCACGTCGAATCGTATCTTGTATCAAGCGCGACATCGGCCGCGCCCCCATTTGCGGGTCAAACCCATTCTTGGCAAGGTACTTCTTCAGGGTCTCGGTGAAGGTGACGTCAACTTTTTTCTCCGACAACTGCGCTTCCAGTTGCATAAGGAACTTATCGACGACTTGCAGGATGATCTGCTCGTTGAGAGGTGCAAAAGAAATGGTGGCGTCCAAACGATTGCGGAATTCCGGCGTAAACATACGTTTGATTTCCGCTATTTCGTCCCCGGCCTTTTTGTCATTGGTGAAGCCGATGGAGGTCTTGGACAACTCAGAGGCACCCGCGTTGGTCGTCATGATGATCACAACATTACGGAAGTCCGCCTTGCGGCCGTTGTTATCCGTCAACGTGCCATGATCCATCACCTGCAGTAATACGTTATAGATATCTGGATGCGCCTTCTCAATTTCGTCCAACAAGAGAACCGAATAAGGTTGTTTGGTTATTGCCTCGGTCATCAAACCGCCTTGATCAAAGCCAACGTATCCCGGCGGCGCGCCTATCAAGCGAGAAACCGCGTGGCGCTCCATGTACTCAGACATATCGAAGCGAATCAGTTCAACACCCAAAATGAACGCAAGTTGTTTGGCCACTTCGGTTTTGCCAACGCCCGTGGGCCCGGAAAATAGGAACGAGCCGATCGGTTTGGTTGTACTACCCAACCCGGAGCGCGCCATTTTGATGGCCGCCGACAACGCTTCTATCGCTTTGTCTTGCCCAAAAACGACTGACTTCAAATCGCGATCGAGTGTCTTCAATGCATTGCGGTCGTTACTCGACACATTGCGCGCCGGTATGCGGGCAATCTTTGCAATGATTTCCTCGATCTCGCTCTTGCCGATGGTTTTCTTTTGCTTCGATTTAGGCGCAATTCGTTGCGCTGCGCCGGCTTCATCAATGACGTCGATGGCCTTGTCTGGCAGATGCCGGTCATTAATGTATTTCGCGGCAAGTTCAGCCGCAGTCGTCAACGCCGTTGAGGTGTACTTGACGTTGTGATGTGTCTCGAAACGGGACTTGAGCCCCTTCAATATCTCGATTGTTTCTGACACCGATGGCTCGTTCACATCGATTTTCTGAAAACGGCGCGACAATGCGTGATCTTTTTCAAAAACACCACGAAATTCTTGGTAGGTTGTCGCACCGATACACTTCAGTTGCCCAGATGAAAGTGCCGGTTTCAGTAGATTCGACGCATCCAACGTGCCACCAGAAGCCGAACCCGCGCCGATCAGGGTATGAATTTCATCAATAAACAAAATTGCGTTCGGATTGTCGTAGAGTTGTTTCAACACTGCCTTCAGACGTTGTTCAAAGTCACCGCGATATTTGGTGCCCGCCAGCAAGGAACCCATATCGAGCGCATAGACTTGCGACTTCGCCAAAATTTCTGGTACCTCACCGTCGACAATACGCTTCGCCAAACCTTCTGCGATAGCGGTTTTGCCAACACCGGCTTCGCCGACCAGTAGCGGATTGTTTTTACGACGTCTGCACAAAATTTGGATCACGCGCTCAACTTCGTGTTCACGGCCAATCAGCGGATCGATTTTTCCATCGATCGCGCTTTGGTTGAGGTTTTGCGTGAACTGATCGAGTGCGCCGCCCGCCTGTTCGCCCTCAGCCGTTTCTGATTCAGTTTCCGCTTTTTCGCCGCCTTGAGGCGCGGCTTTCGAAATACCGTGAGAGATGAAGTTAACGACATCCAGGCGCGAAACACCTTGCTGATGCAAGTAGTACACCGCATGGGAATCTTTCTCGCCGTAAATCGCCACCATCACGTTCGCGCCCATTACCTCTTTTTTTCCGGAAGACTGGACGTGCAGAATTGCGCGCTGTATGACGCGTTGGAAGCCAAGCGTGGGCTGCGTATTAACTTCTTCGTCGCCGGCAACAATCGGCGTGTGCTGTTCAATGAACTCCGTCAAACTTTTGCGAAGGTCATCGACCTTGGCCGCACACGCCTTCAAGACCTCTTGCGCCGAAGGGTTATCCAATAACGCGAGCAGCAAGTGCTCAACCGTGATGAACTCATGACGCTTATGGCGCGCCTCGACAAACGCTGCGTGGAGGCTCATTTCGAGTTCATGGGCAATCATATCGTTCCGTCTCTTTCCTCAAAAATCATCTGTTTTGACATGGCGCCCAATCGCGCCCTCCCATTACAAATCAACGGCCTTAACTAATCAAGCGCTTGACGTGTCGGAATTGCCGTTTCTACCAGTTTGGGGCACTGCGCCTAATTTCTATCCCCCGAAAACATCAAATATTGGCCTACACTTCTTCCATTCCACAACGTAGCGGATGTTCAAATTTTCGAGCATGGTCCATCACCTGCTCAACTTTCATCGCCGCAACATCGCGCGGAAAAATCCCGCATACGCCACGACCCTCTGTATGCACTTTGAGCATGATCTGCGTGGCGCGTTCGTGCGAGTGTCCAAAAACTCTCGTCAGGATATCCACCACAAATTCCATCGGGGTGTAATCGTCGTTGTACATCAGCACCTGCCACATCGACGGAGGCTTTGTTTTGGCCGGTTTTTCCTGCAAGGCAGTGCTGCCCTTACCGGGGTTATCTGATCCACTCTGGTCTGATCCACTCTGGTGCATATTTGCCATGGTACGTAAAAAAAAAGAATAAAACATGATTCGTGACGAATGATATGGACAACTTGCACGACATTTCAAGTGATGCGTTGCAACATCGTTGACAGCACCTATTTATTCGCGGATTCGACCGGATTTGTAAGAATGACACCGCGTGTTGCAAAAAAACACAACAGGGACTTGACTATCTCTTCTCCGGTCGGTAAAAGGCAAACTTGGAGTTTAGCTTTAAGGTTTTCTGCATTTGCATCTAGCGGTTGCGGGCCTTGAAAAGCGATACATTTCCGGGGCTCTCCATCCCGTCTTTTCAATAAGGATGCATTTGCATGGCAACAGGTACAGTTAAGTGGTTCAATGACGCCAAGGGTTATGGCTTCATCACGCCGGACGACGGCAGCGAAGATCTTTTCGCGCATTTTTCCGCAATCCAAATGAACGGCTTCAAGACCTTGAAAGAAGGTCAAAAAGTCGCTTTTGAAGTGACACAAGGCCCTAAGGGCAAACAAGCTTCAAACATTAACAACGCCTAAGTTTTGGCGGTTGACTGATCCAAAAACCCCTGCAGCCTTCCTGCGGGGGTTTTTGTTGATGGCATCGAATAAAACATGCTCCTGGCGTTCAACAAGCCGTATGGCGTCATCTGCCAGTTCAGCCCATCCGGCAATAAGCCGACGCTAAATGATTTCATCAATATTCCGGCGGTTTACCCAGCAGGAAGACTTGATACTGATAGTGAGGGTCTGCTTCTGCTAACCGATAACGGTCGCTTACAGGCTCAGATTGCCGACCCGAGGCGGCACATTGCCAAAACCTACTGGGTGCAGGTCGAGGGCACTGCAAGCGCCGCGCAGATTCAGCAACTTATGTCCCCGCTCGATTTAGGTGATTTCATTGCCGCACCCGCCCGGCGCGCCATGCGGCTCGAAGCGCCTAAAGTTGCACCGCGCCTTCCCCCGATTCGTCACCGTGCCTCAATCCCCACCGATTGGCTGTGCGTGGAAATCACTGAGGGCAAGAATCGCCAAGTCCGGCGGATGACCGCCAAAGTAGGATTGCCCACGTTGCGTCTGATCCGGGTTGCGATCGGTGAGCTACCGCTATCCACACTGCAAATTGCCCCTGGCGAGTGGCGAAAGGTGCCAGAAAGCGCTGTTTTTGGCGGCAGAACGCCGGAAAATTCCCAACTTTGGGCAAAAAAACCGTTAATTGAATCACCCAACACAAAAAGTCACACAAAAATCTTTCAATTTTTTGTCAACCAGCTAAAATACTTCGCGTTAATCGCGTGACAGGCAAAAGGGTAAGGCCCTGAAAGCAACTTCTTCGTATCTGTCGTTAACGTTAACTACACCCACTCATAAATAGGAATTCACATGAAAAAATTATCCGCACTTGTCGCTGCTCTTTTTGCTGCCGTTGCGTTGAACGCTGCTGCTCAAGCTCCTGCAAAAGCTGCTGAGCCAGCTAAAGCTGCTGCTGCTCCAGCTAAAGCTGAAGAAAAGAAAGACGAAAAGAAAGCAGACGCTAAGAAAGACGGTAAGAAAGACGAAAAGAAAGCAGACGCTAAGAAAGAAGACGCTCCTGCCAAGAAGTAATTTGATGCGAGCCTAGCGCTCGTGCGAATGAAAATCAGGAAGGGCGAGACGATGTTCTCGCCCTTTTCTTTTTCTGGCGTCGTTTTTGTTGCGGTTCCGTGCGCTCTACCATACTGACTCAGTCGCAACCGCCACACTTGGGGTCGAGTGACGGTATCCATGGCTGATCTGTGCCATATCTGCATCTCTCGCACCCATATCTCGCGCACCCATATCTCGCGCACCCATATCTCTCGCACCCATATCTCTCACACCCATATCTCTCACGCCATTCCCCATGCCTCAACAACGCATTGTCGTTGGACTCTCCGGCGGCGTTGATTCCGCTGTCTCCGCGCTGCTGCTCAAACAGCAGGGCTACGACGTGGTCGGCCTTTTTATGAAAAATTGGGAAGATGACGACGACGACGAATATTGTTCGACCAGACAAGACTTTATCGACGCGGCGGCGGCGGCCGATGTAATCGGCATTGAACTTGAGGCGGTCAACTTCGCTGCCGAGTACAAAGAGCGCGTATTCACCGCGTTTTTGAGCGAGTACAGTGCTGGGCGCACGCCCAACCCCGATGTGCTTTGCAACGCCGAAATCAAGTTCAACGCTTTTCTCGACCACGCCCTGCACATGGGTGCGACAAAAATCGCGACCGGGCACTACGCACGGGTACGCCAGTCCAACGGAATGTACCAACTGCTGCGTGGCGTTGATGCAAGCAAGGATCAAAGCTATTTCTTGCACCGCCTGTCGCAAACGCAGATTTCAAAAGCCGTTTTTCCAGTAGGTGCGCTTGAAAAACGCGAGGTGCGCGAAATCGCGGCGCACGCTGGATTACCCAACCACGACAAGAAGGACTCGACTGGTATTTGTTTCATTGGCGAACGACCATTCCGCGAGTTTCTCCAACGCTATCTGCCGCGCCAGCCCGGGCCGATGCAAACCCCAGAAGGCGAATTGGTGGGTGAACATCAGGGCTTGATGTACTACACCATCGGCCAGCGGCAAGGACTTGGCATCGGCGGGACAAAAACCGGCCACGGCACGCCATGGTTTGTCGTCGACAAAAGAATCGCGTCGAACACTCTGATTGTGGCACAGGGCCACAATCACCCCATGTTACTCAAATCGCACCTTTCTGCCGACGACACGTCATGGATCTCAGGTACGCCACCCGCCCACGGTCAGCGATATGGCGCCAAAGCGCGCTATCGGCAGACTGATGCTGCTTGCACATATCGCGACGCAGATGGCTCTGGTTTCTCAGTATCGTTCGAGCAACCACAATGGGCAATTACGCCGGGCCAGTCCGCTGTTTTGTATGATGGCGAAGTCTGTTTGGGCGGCGGTGTAATCCGCTAACACCGCCGACCGGCGTCCACAATCCGCTCCACTGTCTGTCGCAACCAAGAAAAATCATCGACTTACTCAACCACTGTAGGCGACCACGCGCTACCATTTACACCCACCCTCCTTAACGGCGTCGCGCACCAAAGGCACCACGGCGGCAAGCCCGTATTCTGCGTAGGCCTCGTTGCAGTCAGGCCGCTTAAGCGCTTTATCAAATATCTTTTCCATGTCCTTCTTCGGTGCTTCTTTTGCGACCGTGGGAAACGGCATCAGCGTGCGGGGACCCGTACCCCTGTTTGCAAGCTCCCGCGCTTGGCGGCGCAGGGTATCCAAATCTAAGCGCGGCCCTGATCCTACGGGTGGTGCAACCGGCGGCGGTTGTGGCAACGGTGTGCTGAACAACGCCGACGGCCCCGTGCCTCTCGACTCAACCGGCAGCACTGCCGCAGGTGCGATTGGCGCAGCCTGCTCGCCACGCATCGCCGCTGGCACCGATGCGCGTTCGCTCTCCTTCTCTGACACCGTCGTTGCGGCCGTTGCCGTGCTTGTATTGGGAGACGACGTGGCTGTTTCGGTATCTCGCGGCCGATAACGTTCAACTTGTGCTGTGGCCGCTGCCGGTCTGAGCGGCTCAATCGGTGTCGCTTCAATGGGCTTCAACGGTGATGCGGGTTCGGCGACCGGCCCGGCTGTGGCAGGTATCGCGGGCGGTGGCACAATCACCTCTTGCGAGCTTACCTGCGTATCGTTCCGCCCGCCAGCCGCCGTCGCGGACACTGATATCGACGGCAAAACCACCGGTGGCGGCGTGTACGCCGCGAAGTCGCGATCAACCTTAGGTTTTGCCAGTGGGGCGAGCGTTGGTGTCGCGGGAATGACCGTGGTTGAGATCGTGACGTTCGACGACTCAACAATCGGTGCCACATAAATGGCAAAGTCGGTGTTGTCACGTTTGACGATGGGTATGTCCACTGCGCTGATGATTGGAACCACCACGCCTCGCGCCGGCGCCGCAGCGGCAGGCGGAAGCGGCGCTGCGATGATCGGCGCAATGGCGATTGGTGCGACCGAAAATGGCGAACTCGCACCCGGAACGTCGACCGCTATCGCTGGAATTTTTTCTATTTCGATCGGATTCACGGGCTCAACCATAATTTGGGGCGACATCGTCGCCGGTACTGGCTCAGGTGGCGTACTGGGCTCGGCCAATGCCGTTGCGGTGATGGGTGCGATAACAGCTCTCGATGTGGTCACCTCTGTCGGCACACCAATGGAGCGGGCAGATGTCAGCGGTCGCGACGACACACGCTCAATGGTAGCCACAAAGCTTCGTGCCCAGCCGGTGCCGTCACGGTGTGCCCCTGTTGCATCGCCAAACAGCAACACTAGCAAAGTGTGCAATAAAAACGACAAGAGCACGAAGCGTCCCATTGAGGGACGCTCAAGCAATAGCGGTCGGTAGGTACGCGCAGCGTTTTTAGTGCGGAACATAAATTCAGTAGTCCAGCAGCAGCTTTGCCTTGCGCGCTTCTAGTCTGAACATTTCATGGGTACGTGTTCGAAAGCGGGGGGCTGAGCAAGTCATTTTTCGCCTGAGCGCCCAACGCATAGCACGCTGTGTTTGCCAAATATCCAAGCTAGCACCGTGGTTGCGCGGCATGCGCGGAACTGCCATTTTACCGACGAGAGACGATTGATCGTGACAAAAATGGCAGGGTAAGACCATGCCACGCCATAGATGTGATTGCCCACGCGGGATCAAGCCAGACAAGTCAGACACCAGTTTGTATTGAAGAAGTGTCACAATACGGCCAATTACTATTTTTCGCCAATCACCATGCTCGACAAGTTGCTCAAAAAACGTTCGCCAACCGACGCCGTACCCACATCTGGCGACAAGAAACCCAAAAACGCCAAGGCATCACCCAAGCCAGTCGACCCCATGAGTGAGCAAGAATGGCGTGCGCGTTTGGCCGCAGCGCAACACGATGAATCGCGGCTCGAAATCGCCAAACAGGCCAGCGCGTTATCGATCAAGCAGGCGGCCATCGAGGCCATGTGCACCGAAGTCGGGTTGAGGGCGGCCGAGCGCGAGTTTCGCAGTCATGACCGTCGCGTCTACCGTGACGCAAAGTTACGCTACGAAGGGAAAGTGACCGAGCGCCTCGCGCGGCAGGAAGCTGCTTCGCTAATTGCGACCGGCAAGGAGCTCCTGGCAAGTGATCCGATTCCCGCGAATCGCTTCGTCGATATGGATCGAGCGTGGCAACGCATCGATCTGGCGCGCCTGACGCCAGAAATGGTTGACGAATACGCCACGATTTCGCATCAGCTCACCATCACGCTACGCGCACGCGGCGATCAACAACTCTCATTCAAGCGCTGGCAAAGCGATGCCGAAAGAGTACGCCAAGAAATGATTGATGGCTGCCTCGCCGTCTCACAATCCGGCATGGATCGCGACCAGCTTGCCAAGTTACATGACCACATCGAGTCACTGCGCGGCCAAGGCGCATTACTGCCTAGCGCAGCCGAAGGCGAGCCGCCCACCAGGTTAGAAGCACAGCAACGCGAAATCGATCATACGCAATCCCAACTCGAATCCGCATTGCAATTGGCGCGCGCGCTCGATGCGAGATTGCAGTTCTTGGACAAAGTCATGAACGATGCGGCCAACCTTGACGCGCAGCCGACGTCGCTCGACGACGGCGCTGTCAACGCACGCTGGCAAGCGCTGCCGATCGTCAACGAACCGCGGGTCGCGAAGACACTCAACGACCGATTCGACGCCTACCGACGCACAGAGATCTCGACACGCGCTGCGGTTTCGCAATCTGCCAAGGCCGCCGACGATGTCGCCAAAAAAGAGGCACTCGCGGCCATTGAGGCGCTCGTCAGCGCCGCCGAGACCACCTTAGCCGCCGGCCAAATCGTCGAATCAACGGCGTCTCTGGCCGCTCTCGACGTGCAAGCAAAGCGCAAGGCCGTGCCGCCGAAGTTTCACGCCCGCATCGAACGGATTCGCGCTGAAATCGGACGACTCAAGGGCTGGCAGCACTGGGGAGGTGGTCGTGTTCGTGAAGATTTGGTCGTCGAAGCCGAAGACCTTGCCAAAGCGATCACCGATCCCAAACTCAATATCAAAACGCATGCTGCGTCGATTGAAAAACTGCGCGAACGCTGGAAAGATCTCGACAAGCTTGGCGGTGCCACCAATCGCGAACTCTGGACGCGATTTGATGGGGCATTGAAGCATGCCTACTTGCCGGTCGATGCACAGCTCGCAAAGCTAAAAGCGGCGCGACAAGAAAATCTGCAAGCGCGTACCACTTTGATCGCCAAGCTCGCAGATGACGCAGAGAAAGTACTCGCCGCCACGCCACCAGATTGGCGACAGGCAACACGCGTACTCGACCACTTCCAAACTGAGTGGCGAAAGCTCGGGCCGGTAGAACACACCGTGCCGCACAAAGCGCAAAAAGCGTTGCTCGAAAAAATGCAAGCGACGCAACGCCGACTTGAGGAGCCCCTGGACGAAGCGCGTCGCATTGAAGGTCTAAAGCGGGAGAAGCTCGTTGAGCGCGCCAAAGCACTCGCAGCGGACAGCAATGCGCGTGACACGATTACGAAAGTGCGTGAACTACAGGCCGATTGGCAAACACACGCCAAATCGTTGCCACTTTCACGTCAACAAGAAAACAAGCTTTGGGGAGATTTCAAAGCCGCAACCGATGCCGTATTCAAAGCACGAGATGCCATTAGTGCGGCGCGCGACCAAGAGATCAAGGTACAGCTAAGTGCTCGCGAGGCGCTCATTTCCCAATTGCTGGAAGTCGATGAAAGCACACCGCCTGCCGAGATTCGCAAGACCATAAATGAAGTCGATGCGGCATGGCGCAAGGCGGGCGAAGCGCCGCGACATGTTGCGGCCAAGATCGACGCGAAGTACCGCGCAGCGAAAGATCGTGCGCGCGATTTGGTAGCCGGTAGTGCGAAGCGCTCGTGGTCAAAAACCTGCGAGGCACTCGAAGCCAAGCTCGCGCTCTGTGTTGCGATCGAGACCGGCAGCGCGACCAATATAGATGATGACTGGGCCGCACTGGGTTCTGTTTCCCCCGTATGGGAGACGGCGCTCACTGCTCGCCGTGCGGGAAATGTATCCACTGCTGACAGCACCGCTGCAATGCTCAATCTCGAAGCGGCACTCGACATCGCCTCGCCGCCGGCATTCCAAGCCGCACGTCAGCAAATGAAGTTGCTGGCGATGAAACGTGCTATCGAAGCACGCCAAGCCGTGTCGATTTCATCGACAGATATCGAACGATGGGTCGCCGATGCGATTAGCCAGCCGCGCCCGGATACGGCCGCTAGTGCGCGTCTCAGAGCAATGCTGAATGCATTGCGAAATCGGCCACTCTAGTACGGTCGCACGATGCGACCTATCATCGTCTGCAACACAATAGTGAATCGAATCAGTGTCGCGATGGTACTTGTGGCGCTTTATGTCGTCGGCTGTGCGAAACCCACCCCTCCCGCAGCCGCGCTTTCTACACCAACGCCAACACCAACGCCAACACCAACGCCAACCCAAAACCCAGCCGCCACCGCCACAACCACAACATCCCCCGCGCTCCCGTATCAGGTAGAACGATTCAACCTGCCCGGCCCCATGGCGGGTGTGTTTGCGAAGGTCGATCTTTCAAACGCGCGTGTAGCCACAAAAATTGTCTTAACCGATGATCGCGACCCAGACGGCGACGGACCTTGCGTTGGGCAACTGGATATGACCTCGGCCGCCGCACGCAAAAACGACTTCGTCATCACCATGAATGCCAGCTTCTTTGAAGCCCCCACGGTACGCGACATCATGGACAAGAAAGTCCGCTACTACATCGGCAACTGCACCTGGCCGGTGGGCTGGCACGTGTCTTCCGGGAAGGTGGTGTCGAAGCCCAAGGGCAGCAAGATGCGCGCCGCCCTGTTGGTCGCAAACGATGGCACAGTCAGTATTCGTGACAACGTCGCCGAGATTCCGCCCGCCACCCGCTACGCGGTAAGTGGCAATGCGCTGGTCTTAAAATCAGGACGCCCCACGTCGACCGACGAAAACGGCACCCGCCACCCGCGCAGCGTGGTTGGTCTAAGCGAAGACGGCAAGTCCATGTTGTTGGTTGCGGTTGACGGGCGGCAAGAAGGGTACAGTCGCGGCGCAAGCATGAAAGAGCTCGGCGAATTGATGCTGAAGTTAGGTGCCTATCACGCCGTGAATTTGGACGGCGGCGGCAGCACCGCGCTCGTGATCAAAGATTTGCGTACCGGTACATTCGGGGTCGCAAATCAACCATCAGAAACATCAACGGAAGGTTTTCCGGTTCGAATGGAGCGCCCCGTTGCAGATGTTGTGGGCATCACCCTCGCACCGCTAGACCGAAAATAGCCGCTAAGGGAACTTCTAAAAACCGTCACGAGCGGGTGAAGTTGGCAGTGACGGGTTTGGCAAACACGGGACACGTACCCAGTGTACGGCGAGCACCGGAGGTGACAGATTCGCCCACGCAGCAGGTTTCGAGAAGTTCCCCATAAGCAAAGTCACCTATCCATGGGCACCTTCGGCACAAAATGCTTGGATCTGCCCGCCATGCGGGGAGTTTCATAGGAGAAACTTCTAATAACCCACTGCACGGGCGAATTTGTCCGTTCACGAGTTTGTCAAATTCATCGCCGCCCACCCCGTCACTGCTAACTTGCCCTGCTCGCGATGGTTTTTAGAAATTCCCTAGGCTAGCCTGAACACTTCACGGGTCGTATGCTGTCAATATGTCGGCGTCGTCAATCGCATGAACACTCCCCTCCTCTATACATTCCGGCGCTGCCCTTACGCGATTCGTGCGCGTCTGGCTATTTCTGTTTCGGGTATCGCCGTAACGGAGTGTGAAGTCTCGCTGCGCAACAAACCTGCTGATATGCTTCGCATCTCACCCAAGGGATCGGTCCCGGTGTTACTGCTCCCCTCCGGAGAGGTACTCGAACAGAGTCTGGACATCATGCAATGGGCGCTTGCGCAGCATGATCCGGAAGGTTGGCGACAGGACAGGTTCGGCGCGGCCACACTGGTTGAAACAAATGACGGCGCATTTAAGCAGGCGCTGGATCGCTACAAGTATCCAGAACGACACCGGAACCAACCCCAACTCGCATCGCGCCAACAACCACGCCACGAAGGCGAAGATTTTCTGCATCAGCTTGAGGCGCGTTTTGCCAATGCTCCCTTTCTGGGCGGGGAGCGCCTGTCGTGGGTGGATGCGGCTATTTTTCCGTTCATTCGCCAATTTGCCGCAGTCGACCCCGATTGGTTTGCCACTGCTCCCTACCCAAAGCTGCGCCAATGGCTTGATGGCTGGCTTGCCTCGGCGCGCTTCGCGTCCGTGATGCGCCGTCCGTGATGCACTCGCTTTAGGAGTAGCATAGAAGTCAAATTTTTACGAGGATTTCGCTATGTCAAACGCTGCCACTGCCACTGCCACCGCGCCCGCCCGCCCCACACCTGCTAACCTCGCCGATACGACACCTGCAAAACCGATTGTTGCGACGGCTGAACGCCTGTTCATCGAACTGGTCTCGGGGGCAATGGTGATTGCCGAAAATAGCGCGAAGCTGCCGGTCGACGCGAAGAGCTTGGCTAATTTGAGTTTTGAATTATCAAAAGCATTCCACGAAGTCGAAGCGAGTCGCCGCGAAAAACCAGTGCTGACGACCGCAACTTTCGACGCGAATTTGTGTGACTTTGACGCTTGGACCACCGCTGCGTCAACACCAACAGCGGCGTAAGGCAGCACTACTTTTTGCTAAAGATCGTCCCGCAGCACCTCGCCCGAACATTCACCGCTCGCCCACTGCTTCGAGGCGCGTTGCCTCTGAACGATTGGCAAACCAATTTAGACCGTTCCTCGTTTGTGGTGGATGCGGGTTGTATGTTCACTCTCGGGCGATTGGATGGCACTGTGTCTGCCGTCGTGTTTACCATGCTGTGGTGGGCTAGGCGGAAAATCGCTCGTCCGTTCACCTACTGACCCGCTTTCGAACGCGCCCGCATGAAATGCTCGGACCAGCGCGACGGCGGCCAATCGAGTAGTGGAATTTGCTTGCTCAGTTTGGGGGCTATGCAAACGCCCCGTGAATATTGTATCGTGTTAAAAATTTGTCCGGACAACTTGAGGAGAATCGAATGAAGCTATCCAGACTTTTATCACAATGCGTCGCGCTACTCGCGATCGGGATAGCGTCTATTGCGCTCGCGCAAAAATCCGCCGCGCCCACTAAGTTCGACATCAATAATCCGAACGATGTGGCCAAGATGGATCGCAAGATTCAGTCCAGCCTGAGAGACGGCGAAGAAATTGTCTATTACTGGGAAGGCAACGTTTTTTCACGTCTCCCTGGCGAGAAAGATCGCCACCTGTTTACGTACTGGGGCATGAATATCCGCACCTCAAAGGGCTTTCAAGATCCGGTGAAGGGCTACGGCTGGCGTCACGTATCGCGCGAAGTGCTGTTCTATCTGGACCCGGTGACAAACCAAGTCGTGCGAACCTGGAAGAATCCTTGGACGGGTGAGGAAGTCGAGGTTCAACATATCGCGAACGACCCGGTCAACGGGCGTGGCATTAGCTGGGCGAAGGGTGAGAGTGGTCCGACAAAATTCCGCGGTAAGGAAATGGAAGACAAATTCATTTTCACCAATGAATTCCCACTCTTCTATAACAACCCATTGGCGGGCGACTATCAGGAATATGTCGGTGGTACCTACCAAGCAATGGAGATCTTTAACTTCATCGTGGATAAAGACGAGCTGCTTGACCCGACCAAAACGACAACCTATCCCGGTATTGCTTGGACGCGCGTAGCGAAATTCCTGCCTTGGATGAAGATGGGTGACCGCGTTGGTTACGTCATCTATTCCGGCACAGGCAAAAAGCTAAAGGGCGGTTACGCGGCGATGCCCGAACCGATCCGCAAGGAAATCGAAACCAACTGGCCGATTTACAAAAACGCGCCGCCGACGGACGACACCCGCCCGAACGAAACATCATGGACGGACTTCAAGAAAATTCTGGAGAAGAAAAAAGCAGCCGCAGCTAAGGCTGCCGCTGCAAAGTAACATTCAAACGCTGGCAACACGAAGCAAAAGATGCCCGCCGAATGACAGGCGTTTTTGTTTGAGCGTTTGAAAGATGGTGCGCAATCCAGCCGGTCGGACAAGCTGGGTTTATCACATGAGCTGCCCAACAATGTAAAGCGATGCGGTTCGACGTTGGGCTTGATAGAACTCGGCCCAACCTACTCGCTGGAAAATCTATTTGCATCCGCCACCCCAGCAATTTGCGGCGATGTTACTAGCCTGAATATTTCATGGGTCTCCCAATGATCTTCGATTCACTAAAGCGCTCCAAGCCCAGCCAGCCCACTAACCGCGACGCCACAGTTCGCCGCCTCGTACAAGCCTGCCACGAGCTGCTCTCTGAAGAAGGTGAAGCATCGGGCACTACACGTGCGAAAGAGACACTAGCGCAATACGCTGCGCTGGATGCAGCACAGCGCGTCAGCTTGTTCCAAGCGCTCAGGACCGATTTTTCGCCGAACCCTGAAAAAGTGCTCGAAGCGGCGCACGCCTACGCACACGAGCCATCGTCGGTCAATCTTGCGGTCTTGTTGCACGCGGCTGAACCGCCCCGCCAAGAGCTATTGCGACGATTAAATCGCGCACCGGGTGGTACGCATGCGATCATTGGAATGCGTGTGAAATTACTTGATGCCTTGCGTAAGGAACCAGAGCTTGCGCAGGTTGACGACGACTTCCGTCATCTTCTGTCTTCGTGGTTTAACCCGGGCTTTCTAGAGTTGCGTCGCGTTGACTGGAATGCACCCGCGACATTGCTCGAACAGCTCATCCAGCACGAAGCTGTGCATGAGGTACGTGACTGGAACGATCTGCGTCGCCGTTTGCAGCAAGACCGACGTTGTTTTGCCTTCTTTCATCCGGCCATTGCCAGCGAGCCGTTGATATTTGTTGAAGTTGCATTGCTCCCGGCGATGGCCTCTGAAATCGGGCCGCTAATCGATACCAATGCTGAACCCGGTGACGCCACCAGTTTTCAAACGGCAGTGTTCTATTCGATCAGTAACTGCCAGCCCGGACTGCGCGGCGTATCGCTTGGCAATTTCTTGATCAAACAAGTGGTTGATACGCTATCGCGTGAATTCCCTCGGGTGCGAGAGTTTTGCACCTTGTCCCCTATCCCCGGCTTTCGTGACTGGCTAAAGGAGCGCGTCACGCACGGCTTTGCGGCGACCGATAAACGCGCCACGCCGAAAGTCCGCAAAGCGCTCGCCACCGTATCGCCGCAATTTGCAGGGCTGATGATGTCTGCGGCAGACCTGCGCGGGCCTGATTCGCCATTACCTGCGCTAAAGCGAGAGCTCTCAACACTTTGTGCCGCCTACCTACTTGGTATTGGTGAAGAGGCAGGTACATCATCTAACGCGGTGACGAAATTCCATTTGAATAACGGCGCACGGCTTGATCGCATCAACTGGCGCGCGGATGAGTCAGACAAAGGGCTCAAGCAATCACTTGGCATGATGGTCAACTACGTCTATGAGCCAAAGCACATCGAACGCAATCACGAGCAGTTCGTTCGCGGTCGTACCATCGCCTCAAGTGCGGTTGAAGACCTAATCTGAGCCGCAGGACTTAGAGTAGTGGCATCTCCCCGACGGGCGATTTTTGACTGAAATTCAAAGAAAAATGTTTTTACACACCGATTTTTAACTAAGAGTACAATGGTGCGTGACTTTTTGAAGTATGGGCAGTCGCCCAATCACATTGATATTAGGAAAAGATAATGGCAACAGGTACAGTAAAGTGGTTCAACGACGCAAAAGGTTTTGGTTTCGTCACTCCTGATGAACCCGGCGACGATTTGTTCGTGCACTTCTCCGCGATTCAGTCGAGTGGCTTTAAAACGCTAGCCGAAAACCAGAAAGTCTCGTTTGACGTGACCACTGGCCCTAAGGGCAAGCAAGCGACTAACATCCAGCCTATCTAGGTTGTTTGGAACACGGAATTTAAAAACCCCGGCTTGCCGGGGTTTTTTTGTTATGCCGCCCCGGCTTGCCAGGGTTTTTTCATCGATCGATCGATTGCTTGTAGCGCTGGCGCGCCTCCTCTTCTTTGATCACGTCCTTGATTTCGCGGATGACGCCGCGTACGTCCGCCTTTTTGTCGAGCCGCCGAAACTGCCCCGTCAACGCCACCTCTGGTGTCAGCTTGCCAGTCTTGTAGATCGACCAAATCTCACCCGCGTAGTCGCTGGTGAGTAACGATGGCGCAAACTGGCCAAACCAGACCGCCAGATTTCGGATGTCACGCTCCAGCAATGCCTCGGCTTGGTTATTGCCTGCGGCATCCACCGCTTGTGGCAAATCGATAATCACGGGCCCCTCGCCGCCCACAAGAACGTTGTACTCAGACAAGTCGCCATGAATGATGCCCGCGCACAACATCCGCACCACTTGGTGAATCAAAAATGCGTGATACGCCAACGCACGCTCTTCGCTTAACTCGACGTCGTTCAATCGCGGCGCGGCGTTGCCGTCGGCATCTGTCACCAGTTCCATCAGCAACACGCCGTTCAAAAAATTAAACACCTGGGGTACGCGAACGCCCGCAGCGGCAAGTCGGTAGAGCGCATCAACCTCAGCGTGCTGCCATGCCTCCTCCATCTGTGCACGGCCAAACTTCGAGCCTTTTTCCATCGCCCGCGCGCGACGGCTACTCTTGACCTTGCGGCCTTCGGTGTATTGCACCGCTTGGCGAAAGCTGCGCTGGTTGGCTTCCTTGTACATCTTTGCGCAGCGAATTTCGTCGCCGCATCGCACAACGTAGACGGTCGCCTCCTTGCCACTCATGAGTTGACGAATCACATCGTCAATCAGTCCTTCTTCAACGAGCGGCGCAAGACGCGGCGGCACTTTCATTTGATTAGATTTTCCAATAGTTATGTCTATCACCGAACATCATACGCGGCTTGTCGGGTTTCCTGAAATGCAAACACGTTGATAAACTTCAACACATCTTCACACATCGAGCGCACACTATCGACATCCGCAAAAACTATCGAGAACGCAATGCAAAACGACGCAGCAGTTTTAATTGAACAACGCCTTGCAAAAATGCAGGACGAATTGGTCACGCTGCTTAAAACGCATTTAGGTGATGATCCGACCCACCCGCTGATTTCGCGACTAACCCAGCAGGCGCCCAACGTCGAAAGTCTCGTGGCCGATCTCAGCCAAGAGATGAACTTGACTGTTTATGAACGCGAGTTGGCGCAGATAAATGACATTGCGGCTGCACGCGCGCGCATTCGTGAGGGAACTTTTGGCATTTGCGCTAATTGCAAATCACCCATCAATCGCAAGCGCTTGGACGCCTACCCAACGGCAAAGCGGTGTCTGCCGTGTCAGGCGCTACAAGAAAAGAAGTTGCCAAAATTACCCGGCACACCCACGCTGCGGCGTGTCCGCTAGCCTGAACATTTCATGGTGGCGCGTTCGAAAGCGGGTCAGTAGGTGAACGGGCGCGCAATTTTTTGCCTGACCGACCACCGCATCGCGAGCCGTGTTTGCCAAATACGTACGGGAGTAAGGCGCGTTTTTATCAACTGCGATGGCAAACACGGTGCCGTCCGATTTGCCGTCCGATTTGCCGTCCAATTTGTCGTCCTCTCACCCGAGAGCGAACGTGCAGCCCGCATCCACCGCAAAAGAGAAACGAGCCAAATTGGTTTGCCAATCCCCCAGAGGCAACGTCCTTCGCCGCCGCGGGCGAGCCATGAAGTATTCAGGCTAGCATCGAGGCCCACAGACGATTTTTGCTCACCGTGCTCGGTCTCGTTGGCGTGCATGACACCACCTCGCCGCTGCTCCCTCGTCACAGTAAATAATCATCGGCACGCTCTGATTAAGTTCAGTTCTCATCCACACGAGACGGCGCACGCGACGGAATAATCATCTCGGCGATATCGGCGCGCCCAGGGTTGAAGGTGTTCACCTTGTGGTCGGAGGCATAACCGACTGAAACACCGCAGATGAGCTTGTATTCCTCCGGCACGTCAAAGGCGGCACGAACAGGGCTCGCCCACGTCGCAAGCGCACCCTGTGCGCAAGTCGACAAGCCATGCGCTTGCGCCGAGAGCATAAAGGTCTGCAAGAAAATACCCGCATCGAGCACCGAGTATTCCCGCAAGCCCCGATGTACAAACACAAAGATCACCGTCGGCGCACCAAAGAACTCAAAGTTGCGCCGCATCTGTGCATTGCGTGCGGCACGATCGTGACGCTCAATGCCGAGCAGTTTGTAGAGGCCAAAACCCGTCGCGCGACGCCGTGCCAGCAAACTTTCTGGATATTCAAAGTCCACCTTGACATCACCATCCGGTAACCCCTGACGGGTGATGAACGCTTTTAACTTGCCCAGCATCCCGCCCGCAACCGCCTTCATGCCAGCATCAAAGCGTGCTGTTAGTTCAACCGCTAATTTGTCGCGCACCGGGCCACTCGCAATGGCGATGCGGTAGGGCTGCGTGTTCGACCAGCTCGGCGACCAGCGCACCTCATCGAGGACTGCGTACAAGACCTCATTAGGAATCGGTGTCGGCAGGAAATCGCGAACGCTGCGGCGTTGACGGATCAGGGCTGAGAGTTGGTCAATTGAAGTCATCATTAAATGTTCAAACTCGCCTATTGACGGGCACTTACAAGCAAAAACGCATGAAAATGCCCGTGGATACTAGTGTTTTGATTGGAAGTAGACGGTTTCAGGAAATTAGTGCAACACCTGCTGAATTAGTGCCGTCCACGCTTTATTGGGTACGTGCTTTCAAGGATACAGCGGTGTTCGCGTGAGAGCGTCATTTTCAACTGACTCTTGCGGCAATTTCGCGACGACCGCAACCTGCCCTTAACATTTCAAGAACTATTCAGGCTAGAACTAAAAATCCTTAATTGACAAGCGTTTTCAGCCCTCTCATTCGCGCAACTGACTGGGCGGGAGAGTCGCTGCGAGATATCGAAATCAATCGCCGTGTACAAGCACGGCATCCGTATGCGGAACCAATTGCAGGACGATCGGTCTTTCTCTAAGCGACAAAACTGCGTCTTAGAAAACTGTGTACTACGTATTTGCGACCATCGGGCTGCACTAATTTTAGAGAAACAATGAAAAACGTCATTTGGATTGTGTTTGTCGTACTCGCACTAATTTGGACCGCACTCGCGTTTGCGGCGTCTGGACTGGCCAGATGGACATCGGACACGATTGAATTTGCACGTCTGGCGAAGGTAACTCAAGAATTTGCACAGAAAACCGAAAAGATCACAAATTCAGTGACCCAGACACTCACTGATACGTCTGGACAAGTTACTGAGCGCGTCACGGCAACCGTCATGCAACCCGTCAGCGAAGCCGCAGCAGGCTTGGCAGCCGCGGCGGCAACTCAAGTCCCTTTGCTACCACCGTTGCCGGAATGGGTAAATCAATGGTTGCCACATGAACTGATGCAATCGGTCAAGCAAGTTACGCAGTTTGCCGTTCAAACCGCAAGAGATGTGTCGACGGCGACAAGCGGGGTAGCAGCACAGGCGGCACAAACCACATTGAATCAGGCTACCGCTGCCGCAGTCGATACGACCGCCGCCGCCATCGCGCCTTGGATCGCCAGCGCCGCCGACTGGCTGGTCGTGATCGTGTGGGTGATCTGGGGCGTTGGCTTATTCATTGGGCTTGCTACCACGCTAATCGCGCATTGGCTGCTGGGCCGGTTTGTGGGCAAAGCGGCATAGACCGACCACCTTGGTAGTGGCAAGGAACAGTCGTGCGGTCGACCTCGGCTGGCCTGAACATTTCATGGGGGCGCGTTCGAAAGCGGGTCAGTAGGTGAACGGGCGAGCGATTTTTTGTCCGACCGACGACAGCATGGCGAGCCGTGTTTGCCAAATACGCACGGAAGGAGGAGGCGTTTTTATCAACTGCGATGGCAAGCACGGTGCCGTCCAATCGCCCAGAGGCAACGTCCTTACTAGAGCTGAACGGGGCCCGTTTTTCTGGACGGACAAGTTGATGTTACTTTATCAACTTATCAGGAGTCCTCATGAAACGTATCCCCCGTCGCACATTCACGGCTGAATTCAAAGCTGAAGCCATCAAACTTGTAACTGAACAAAAGCTTACCCATGCCGAGGTCAGCAAAAAGCTCGACATCGGCACGAAATCAATACGCACATGGATCGAGCAACAGTCGCGCGGTGAGCTTAAAGCTAGTTTAGGCGCTGATAAACTCACCGCCGACCAACTGCGTATCCGCGAGCTTGAACGCGAACTCGCTATTGCCAAGATGGAGCGAGACATATTAAAAAAAGCGACGGCATACTTCGCGAAAGAGTCGAAGTGAGGTATGCCATGATCGATAAACTCCGTCACACACACCCTGTGGACAAGCTATGTCAGTTAGTGGATGTCGCCAAAAGCGGCTATCAAGCGTGGCGTCGGGGCAACGTCATTCCTGCCAAGAGGCTTGAAGATAAAAGGCTACTAGCGGCCATCAAAGCCGCACACGAACGTAGTCGCGGCACTTATGGGCCAGCGAAGATTCGAACTGAATTGGCAAGCCAAGGCATCAGTGCTGGACTCAACCGAATCAAACGGTTACGCAAACTCAACGGCATCCGCTGCACGCATAAAAAGAAATTCCGTGTCACGACGGATTCAAAGCATCAACTTCCGGTCGCTGAGAATTTGCTTAATCGTCAATTTAGGCCAACTGCACCGAATCGAGTGTGGGTGGCTGACATCACCTACATTCCGACCGATGAGGGTTGGCTATTTCTGGCCGCGATCAAGGATTTATATACCTGTGAGATCGTTGGTTGGGCGATGGATAAGCAAATGACCAAGCAGTTAGTCATTGATGCGTTACGCGCGGCGTATTGGCGCAAGAAGCCAAAAGCAGGTTTGATGCACCATTCAGATCGCGGTAGCCAGTATTGCAGCGCCGCTTACCGCGCCTTACAGGTTAGCTACGGGATGACAACGTCAATGAGTCGCCGAGGTAATTGCTGGGATAACGCGCCAATGGAAAGTTTCTTTGGCACACTCAAGACAGAGAGTCTGCATCATTACCGGTTTGCCACGCGTGAAGAGGCCAGACGGGTTGTGTTTGAATATATTGAGGTCTTCTACAATCAAATCAGACGTCATGCAAAAATCAACAATCAGTCACCAGCTGATTGTGCAAAGCAATTCAACGAAGCACAAATGCAATTGGCCGCATAATCTATCAACTTATCCGTCCACTAAATCGGATCCCGCTCAGACATCGTGATCAATCCCAGGAGAGTGCGCCACCGGTTTGGTATTCAATGACTCTGGTTTCGAAAAAATTCTTTTCTTTCTTCAAGTCAATCAACTCGGACATCCATGGGAATGGGTTGGTCGCGCCCGGATACAACACTTCCAAGCCAATCTGTTGTGCACGACGGTTGGCCACAAAGCGCAGATACTCTTTAAACATCGGTGCGTTTAAGCCCAACACACCGCGTGGCATGGTGTCTTCGGCATAAGCGTATTCGAGCTCAACACCTTTACGGAACAGGCCTTCGATTTCTTTCTTGAATTCGTTGGTCCACAGTTGTGGGTTCTCGAGCTTCACGGTGTTGACGAGGTCGATACCAAAGCTGCAATGCATCGATTCATCACGCAGAATGTACTGATACTGCTCTGCCGCGCCGGTCATTTTGTTTTGACGGCCCAGCGAGAGGATCTGCACGAATCCGACGTAGAAGAACAGGCCTTCCATGATGCAGCTAAACACGATCAACGACTTCAAAAGCTTCTGATCGTTTTCGAATGTACCGGTCTTGAAGTTCGGGTCGGACAGGATGTCGATAAACGGAATGAGGAAACGATCTTTATCGCGGATACATTTGATTTCGTTGTACGCGTTAAAGATCTCGGCTTCATCAAGACCAAGCGACTCGGTGATGTACTGATAGGCGTGGGTGTGGATCGCCTCTTCAAAGGCTTGGCGCAGCAAATACTGGCGGCACTCGGGTGCGGTGATGTGGCGATAGGTACCGAGCACGATGTTGTTTGCGGCGAGGGAATCGGCCGTCACAAAAAAGCCCAGGTTACGCTTGACGATCAAACGCTCGTCTTCGGTCAGGCCGTTGGGATCTTTCCATGTCGCGATGTCGCGATTCATGTTCACTTCTTGCGGCATCCAGTGGTTTGCACAACCGGAGAGATACTTTTCCCAAGCCCACTTGTACTTGAATGGGACTAACTGATTGACGTCGCTCTTGCCGTTGATGACACGCTTCTCATCAGCCCGTACACGAGCAAAACGTGCGTCCACAGCAGGGCTGAGATCGTCACTTGGGGGTGCATTCGGCTTGTCGTCCAACATGGGTCGTGCTGTTGCATCGAAACGGTCGTTAGCGGCAGTGATCGTCTGCAAGCGCGGCTCCAAACCTGCGCGCGGCATCGGCGGCGGCGGGCTTGGTGCGGATGGTGGAAACGGAATGGCGGATGGTGTGTCGTCCCAAGTTAGTGACATATGTGGCTCCAAATATCTTTTTTTTCGTCAAAAAGTGAAAACCTACTTTTTGACGACTTCTCATTTATGTGGCCGACGAATGTGTCGGCCTTCTTTTAATTGGTGTTGGGGTTACGGTATTGCTGGGTTTTACCAGAAGCAAATCGCTGGTTTAACCGGCGATTTGCCCTGATTTGGCCGGACAAAAGTAGGGGGCCACCTTTGTCCGTATCCATTAGTGCTTGTGAAACAAACCAGGCTGCTGCAGCATTTCGGTATCCATCAAGCTCGTAATGTTTTCCAGTACCAAGGCTTCTTCACACGCTTGCACTTGTGCGATCGATTCCAAGCAATCATCCTTTTCGCGATAGCCCTCGCCAGAATCGGCGACCTTGCGACCTTCGTGGTTGGAAAGCTGCCAGCGCCATTCGAGTCTTGCATCTTGAAAGATGTGAAATTGCATCTTTGATCCTCTCTCGTTGGTGGGTACTACATTGATGAAAACAGTTACGACCTAAATCTGAATATCAGTACTCCGGGTTGTGGCTACCGCCGCCCCGTTGGGCTTAACTTGCTGCGCTATGCTGGCAAGTTAGCGCTCGCCGCAACCCAGAATTGAAGCGTGTCACTGACACGCTTCACATTCTGGATTGTCAATCGAGCAGAACTTGGCGCCCTCAGCAGCACCATCCCCTGCGCCGTCACTCGCGCCGGCCAATGGCCCCGCAGCCGCCGCGACGGGATTGGCCACACCACCGGAAGAAACCGCGTTCAACTCCCCGCCGCGACCGGTGGATTTCTCCGCCGAGGTCGCTGCCATCGTGCGCAGGTAGTAGGTGGTTTTTAGGCCGCGTAACCAGGCGAGTTTGTAGGTGTCGTCGAGCTTCTTGCCTGACGCACCCGCCATGTAAATGTTCAACGACTGGGCTTGGTCGATCCACTTCTGACGACGTGATGCGGCTTCGATCACCCACGAGGTATCGACTTCAAAGGCGGTCGCGTACAACTGACGCAGCTCTGGTGGGATACGATCAATCTTGCCCAATGCACCGTCGAAGTGTTTGATGTCCGATACCATCACTTCGTCCCACAGCCCACGCGCCTTTAGGTCACGTACGAGGTAGTCGTTGACCACCGTGAACTCGCCTGAGAGGTTGGATTTCACAAACAGATTTTGGTAGGTGGGCTCAATACATGCCGAAACACCGATGATGTTTGAGATCGTTGCGGTCGGAGCGATCGCGACACAGTTGGAGTTACGCATGCCGTACTCTTTGATACGAGTGCGCAGCGCATCCCAGTCCATCGTCGCCGACATATCGACTTCGACGTAACCGCCACGCTCTTCGCGGAGCAAGTTCAGCGAATCTTGCGGGAGAATGCCACGGTCCCACAACGAGCCGCGATAGCTGGAGTAGGTACCGCGCTCGGCCGCCAATTCGGTCGATGCCCAGTAGGCGTAGTAACACACTGCTTCCATCGAACGATCAGCAAACTCAATGGCGTCGTGTGAGGCATACGGCAGACGCAGCTCGTGCAAACAGTCTTGGAAGGCCATGATGCCGAGGCCGACAGGACGATGACGCAGGTTTGAATCACGCGCTTTTTTCACCGCGTAGTAGTTGATGTCGATAACGTTATCGAGCATCCGCATTGCGGTGGTGATGGTGCGCTTCAACTTCTCGTGGTCGAGTACTTTGTTGCCCGCGTTTGGCCCACTTACGTCGGTCTTCATGTGCGCGACCAAATTCACCGAGCCTAGGTTACAAACGGCGATCTCGGTCTCGTTGGTATTGAGTGTGATCTCGGTACAGAGGTTCGACGAGTGCACTACACCGACGTGGTTTTGCGGTGAGCGGATGTTGCATGGATCTTTGAACGTGATCCACGGATGGCCGGTTTCAAACAACATCGACAACATCTTGCGCCAGAGTGATAGCGCCGGGATGGTTTTGAATGGCTTCAATTCACCACGTGCAGCCTTCTCTTCGTAGCGCACATAGGCTTCTTCAAACGCCTTACCAAATTTTTCGTGCAGGTCTGGTGTGGTCGAAGGTGAGAACAACGTCCAGTCTTTGCCCTCCATCACACGCTTCATGAACAAATCTGGAATCCAGTTTGCGGTGTTCATATCGTGTGTACGGCGGCGATCATCACCTGTGTTCTTACGCAGCTCGAGGAACTCTTCGATATCGAGGTGCCATGTTTCAAGATACGCGCACACCGCACCTTTACGCTTACCACCTTGGTTCACGGCCACGGCCGTGTCGTTCACTACCTTCAGGAACGGCACCACGCCTTGTGATTTGCCGTTGGTGCCCTTGATGTACGAACCGAGCGCGCGAACCGGTGTCCAGTCGTTACCCAAGCCACCCGCAAATTTCGACAGCAGCGCATTTTCTTTCAGCGCCTCATAGATGCCTTCGAGATCATCCGCCACGGTAGTGAGGTAACACGACGACAATTGCGAGCGACGAGTACCGGAATTGAATAGGGTCGGCGTTGACGACATGAAATCGAACGTCGACAGAATGTTGTAGAACTCGATCGCACGTAATTCGCGATCAACCTCATTCAATGCCAGCCCCATCGCGACCCGCATGTAGAACGCCTGCGGCAATTCGATACGCTGCTCTTCGATGTGCAGGAAATAACGGTCGTACAGGGTTTGAAGACCGAGGTAGGTGAACTGGGTGTCGCGTTCCGCGTGGAGCGCCGCGCCGAGTCTGGCGAGGTCGTACTGCGCCATACGCTCATCGAGCAATTCGGCCGCAACAGCGTTCTTGATGTAGCCTGGGAAATATTCTGTATAACGTGCGCCCATCTGCGCCTGGGTGACTTCCTCGCCGAGGATCTCGCGGCGAATGGAGTGCATCAGCAAACGCGAGGTGACTTTGTTGTAGGCTGGGTCGCGCTCAATCATCGCGCGGGCGGTCATGGTTGCGGCTTTGAAAACTTCCTCTTGCGGCACACCGTCGTACAGGTCGCGCAGGGTACCATCGAGGATCGCTTTGGCGTTCACGGCATCACCCAAGCCTTCGCAAGCCGACTCAATCAGTGACGACAGCGCGACAACATCAAGCGGTCGCTTGGCACCGTCGATAGTGACGCTTAGCGATGGCGCTCCGATTGGTAGCTCTGGCTGCTTGGCCGCAGCACGCTCTTGCGCACGCTTTTCGCGATAGAGCACATAAGAACGCGCCACTTCATGCACGCCACCACGCATCAGCGCCAACTCTACTTGATCTTGCACTTCTTCAATATGGAACGTGCCGCCAGAAGGCTTGTGGCGCAGCAGTGCGTTCACCACTGCGGTGGTGACCTGATGCACTTGGTCACGCATACGCGCGGATGCTGCTTCGTGGCTGCCGTTAACGGCGATAAATGCCTTCGTCACGGCAACCGCAATTTTTTGGGGCTCGAACGACGCTACCGCGCCATTACGACGAATGATCTTGTAATCGGCATATCGCGACTCACTACCACCGGAGGAGTTCGGGTTGCTGTTGGACGTCATCAAAGGATTTGCGAGGGGGTTCACCGGATCGATATCGGAACCAAGTCTCATGGCTGTCTCCATTTCAGTATCTATTTTTGTTTGCTAACAACGACTTCACCCTACAAACCCCATGAGACAGGGGAGCTTCTGGCCAGATCGCTACTGATATCGACGCCCGAATGGCGTCGCAGAAGTCACTAGAACGCGACAGACAAGAGATGGTTTATCCACAAGATGTCCACCGCGCGTCCCAACCTTATGAGGTAGGTTAGGAACAGACATATCCACAAGATGTAGTATTTGCTCGGGTTGCAGACACAATATATCGCGACTTCGCAACATGCAAGCGAAATATTTTTGTCGCGAAAAAGGCTTAAAAATCAGTCCGTTAAAGCCCAAAAAACAGTCATTTGCGTGAACGCAACTTCATGTGATACACGAAGTCTAAAATCTCATTATTTGGTGGGCGTTTTCAGCCAAAAAAGCTTGGAAAGCGCCGTCAATACTAGAGTTTCGCAATGTGGCACTTCTACAAACCGTCGCGAACGGGGGAAGTTGGCGGTGACGGGGTTGGCAAACGCGGTACACATACCCCTGTGCGGCGACAAATTAGACAAACTTGGCAACGCGCAAACTCGCCCGCGCAGTCGGCTATTAGAAATTCCCAATGCGCCACTGCGTTTAGCGACGCAAACAGAGGCACAGCACCCGTGACATGATCTTGACGATGGCGCTTGGGAATGGCGCGCACGTTATGTCTATGACGCACTCACACCCCCGCAAGTTTCACTCAATACCGAGTCGGTCAAGTCGATAACGCAGTGATCGAAAGGTAATGCCTAACAATTTTGCCGCTTGCGTTTTGTTGAAGCGCGTTTGTTCGAGCACTTTCATGATTTGCTCGCGCTCGATCTTGTCTAGGTACTCGTGCAGCGGCATATTACGTTCGCCGGGTGCTATGGATTCGGGCGAGCTCTCGCTGCCGTTCTCGGTTAAGTACAAATCCTCTTTGCAAATCACGTTGCCATCACAAAGCGCCATCGCCCGCTCAAGGATGTTTTCCAGTTCGCGCACGTTCCCAGGGTAGTCATAGTCGGCGAGTGCGCGTTGCGCGTCATCAGACAAAGACGGAAGCGGCACGCCGGCCTGCTGTGACAGCCACGTCATAAGCGCGTTGACCATCAGTGGAATATCTTCCGGAATTTCTCTAAGGCTTGGCATCTTGAGTTCAATCACATTCAAGCGATAGAACAGATCCTTGCGAAACTCGCCGACTTGGACTTTCTCCGCGAGATTCTTATGCGTGGCACTGATGATGCGAAAGTCAACGGGTTTCTCGACGGTATCGCCCACCCGCCGCACTTTCTTTTCTTGAATGACACGAAGCAATTTGACTTGCATCGGTAGCGGCAGATCACCAACCTCATCCAAAAATAGTGTACCCCCGTCCGCTGCTTGTAAGAAGCCTTGGCGATCGGTATCGGCTCCGGTGAACGCGCCCTTGCGATAACCGAAGAATTCGCTCTCCATGAGATTTTCTGGAATGGCACCACAATTCACCGCGACAAATTGCGCTTCCCGTCTCGCGCTGTCCTGATGCATCAGCCGTGCCGCGACTTCTTTACCCGTACCGGATTCGCCCGTGATGTACACGGGCGCTTGGCTGCGCGCGAGTTTGGCAATCATTTCACGCGCCCGAATAATTGGTGCGGATTCACCGAGCAATCGTGAATGCACGAGCGCCGACTGGCCGTCATTGGCACTCTGTGATGCGATGGGCTCAACGGATGTCGCTTTCTTCTGCTGACGATCGACTTTGCGCGGCAGGTGCAGCGCTGAGGTAACAACCTCGCGTAACTGCTTAAGCTGAATCGGTTTGGCGAGGTAATCAAAGGCACCGGCTTTAAGCGCCGCGACGGCGTTAACGGTCGAGCCATACGCGGTAATGACCGCCACCGGTGTATTGCCGTACTTCTCAGCAATATGCGACAAGACTGCGAGGCCATCACCGTCGGGCAAGCGCATGTCGGTCAAACAAAGATCGTAGCTACGTTCAGCCAGTCTAGCGCGCGCTTGCGCACAGGTTTCTGCGCTGTCGGCCTCGATACCCATCCGCATCAGCGTCAGCACGACGAGTTCGCGAATATCGGCTTCGTCATCAACAACCAAGACGCGTTTGGTTTCGATACTCGTCATTACGCAGTCGCTCCATTCATCGAAAGGCGAAACTTGGCGCCCAAGCTGCCTACGGCATTATCGGCCAAATAGTCGAGCGTCGCGCCGTTAACGTCAGCGAGTTCGCGGGCAATGTAGAGACCTAGCCCGGTTCCCTTCGAATCTGTGGTGAAGAATGGCTCAAACAAATGCGGCAATGCACTCGTTTCAACGCCTGGGCCATCATCCTCGATATCGATATTGATCCGCTCGCCCTTCGAGTAGACATTGATCCGAATCGAACCGGGCTGCATGGTCGCAAATCGCGCGGCATTTCGAAGCAAGTTCCAAAGCACTTGGTCTAGGTGTGCGCGATCAAATACCGCCACTAAACGACTTTGGATGCTAATTAAAAATGCGTCCTCAGGACATTTTTCGTCGGCGCAGAACTGCCGCAAAAAACGCGCCAAAAACGTAGACATCTCGATAGATCCGGGATGTGCGCGGTCGCGACGGTTGAGGTACAGCACCTCTTCCACTAATCGGTCTAGGCGATGCGCATTCTCTTGAATAATCGTCAGTAAGCGCGCATCTTCAGACGCACGTTTGACCCCCTCTTCCAACAACTCCGCAGCATGATTGATCGACGACAGCGGGTTGCGAATTTCGTGTGCGATCGATGCAGTCAACCGCCCGAGTGCAACCAACTTCATCTGCTGTGCCTGTGCGCGAATACGTGAAGCATCTTCTAAAAAGATCACCGTCGGCGAAACTTCAGCCTCACCAATGGCAACAAATCGAATGTGATAGTCGCGTTGCGATGCAGCGTCGCGTTGGATAGAAAAAACCCGTGCGCGATCACGACGCCATTCTGCAAGCAGACGCGCAAGTTGTGGCGCGACTTGATCAAGCGTGCGAACAGTTGATGCCTTCAGCGCATTGACGATCTCGGCAGATTGGGGGTTGTGCTGGCGAATGATGCCGGCCTCATCGACAACAATGAAGCCGTCTTGCATGTCACGAATCACAAGCTGATTGATTTGCGCCAAATTAGCCAAGTCAACGCCACGTTTCTCGGCAATTTGCGCTGCGCCGCGGGCGTACGTCGCGAGCGTATAGCCTAAACCTGCGATAACGAAATACGCAGCAGCCAACATACCGCTCCGTACAAAGTCTGCAGCGCCTGCATCGCCATACAAAAACTGCCAAAACTGCTCAAACAAAACCGCAAGTGACGCAATCGCCGCGTGAAAAAACGCGAGCCGCCCATGTGAGACCAGCGCCGCCGCCGCGAGCGAGACCAGCAGCAGCATGCCGATGCCACTTCGGGTGCCACCAGATGCATGCATCACCAGCGTGAGCATCAGCACGTCAACTAACACCTGTGCGGAGAGCTGAATCGTCGCTGACGGCCGGCGTAGCTGGGTAGCGAGCAACAAGACGACAGACATCACAAGGTAGGTGCCGAGACCAGTGCCCGCAAGCACAAGCGACACGCCGCCGATCACAGGGGTCGCCCGCAGACTCCAGAAAATAATGGCAAGTACTAAGACGACGATTAAGCGATAAACCGCAAACGCAGTGAGCGTGCGCCACGCGCTTTCGGGTGACGCAAAGGCCGTGTATGTATCCTGCCCTAAAGTTTGTGTCGCTGGCATCGAAGGCGCAGTTGTACGCATCTTAATTGCGTCGGTTGCCACAGCTCTCAGGATCGGCGCAACTGTATTTGCCACGCTGCGAGGCGATTTCGCATGCCTCTGAGACTGGAATGTGCACGCCGCAGCGGGCGCATTGACGCATTTGCTCAGACTGACCAGTCCACGAAACGCGCTGACTCCGATCATCAGAATCCGATTTTTTGCCGATGCTACGCCGAGCGAAGAACAATACCCAAACGATGACACCGATCAAAACAAAAAAGATGACTTTGCCCATTTCTGTTTAACCGACTCTTTCTGTGACGTGGCGGATGCGTCATTGTGCGCACTTCGCCACTACGCTGGCAGGTTAATGATTCACATTTTTCGGCGCGAGCCATCGCTGAGCGAATGGCACATTTTTGCCTGAAACGTGTCTTGATGCGACTTACGGGCAGAAGGTCTATTTTTCGACAAACGCGCGTTCAATCACGAAGTGTCCGGGCGTACTCATATTGCCCTCATCCCATCCGCGGGCTTCAAACATATTCCTCAAGTCGCGCAGCATTTCTGGGCTACCACAAATCATCACGCGGTCATGTTCTTTGTTGAGTACGGGCAATCCGATATCGACCTGCATCTTACCGCTTTCGATCAGGTCTGTAACCCGTCCTTGATTGCGGAAAGATTCGCGAGTGACTGTCGGATAGTAAATCAGTTGGTTGCGAACTTGTTCGCCGAAAAACTCATTGTCGGGCAACTCATGTCGCAATTGGTCGTCATAGGCTAACTCGGCTACGTTCCGCACGCCATGAACCAGAATCACTTTCTCAAACTGCTCGTAGGTTTCGGGGTCCTTGATCACACTCATGAACGGCGCCATCCCAGTGCCTGTCGAGAGTAGATAGAGGTTCTTGCCGGGCAATACATTCTGCAAAATTAGCGTACCGACGGCCTTTGAGTTGACCAATAGGGTGTCGCCCACTTTGATGTCTTTCAGGCGCGAGGTTAGCGGTCCGTGGGGCACTTTGATCGAGAGAAACTCCAGTCTCTCTTCATAATTGGCGGATACCATCGAATAGGCGCGCATCAGCGGCTTACCGTCAACTTCGATTCCGATCATCGTGAATTGGCCATTCAGAAACCGGAACGAGGGGTCACGCGTCGTGGTGAAGCTAAACAGGGTATCCGTCCAGTGGTGGACGGTTAACACGCGCTCTTCAAATACATTTGCCATAGTTTGATACCAATATGCCTGCAAAAACGAAAGGCCTTCCAGCGCAGTGAAAATTTCGCTGAGAAGCCTCTTGTCAACTTGATCAGCTCGAGTGTTTCACGGCTCGCTCACTGCCACGGAGGACATTGCCTCGGCTTCGCGCATCTGTGGTCTGTGCGTGCCGAACGTCGCGCTCTACAAGGCTACGCAACACCCCCGCCTCCTGCTCGTGATCACTACGCCGTCGGCTAGGGCGGCACCCCTAATGTGAACACCGCCAAACAACATGCAACCGCCGTTAAAAGCGCCGTTCTACTGCAAACAACGCCAATTCTAGCAGAGCCTCTTTGTGCGGCGAGTCGGCCAGCATCGCAATTGATGCGCGAGCCGTATCGGCTTCCCGGTGCGCCGCCGCGCGCGCATAGTCGATCGCCCCAGTCGCCTTGATCGCGGCAATCACATCGTCCATATTGCTGCGATCGGCGTGAGCGATCGCATCACGTACCACCTTGCGTTCAACGTCGTCACCATTACAAATGGCGTAAATCAACGGGAGCGTTGGCTTTCCCTCAGCAAGATCGTCACCCAAGTTCTTGCCGGTCTCGCCAGCGTCGCCAGAGTAATCCAGCACGTCGTCGATAAGCTGAAATGCGGTGCCAAGGTGCATACCGTAGTCGGCAAGCGCCCGCTCTTCGGTGCTGGTGGCACCACCCAAAATTGCACCGACCCGGGTTGCAGCTTCGAATAGCTTGGCTGTTTTGTAGCGAACGACCCGCAAGTATTTTTCTTCGTCTGTATCGGGATCACCAACATTCAGGAGCTGCAGGACTTCGCCTTCGGCCACAATATTGGTGGCTTCGGCCATCACTTCCATGACCCGCATGGAGCCGACTTCGACCATCATCTGGAAAGCACGGGAATACAAGAAATCGCCAACCAGAACCGACGCCGCATTGCCAAACAGCGCGTTTGCCGTCTCCCGGCCACGCCGAAGCGACGACTCATCAACAACGTCATCATGCAGCAAGGTCGCGGTGTGGATAAATTCTATTACGGCTGCCATCTCCCGCGTATGGTCGGGCTTAGCGGCAAAGTGACCACCAGCTAACAATACCAAAACCGGGCGCAAGCGCTTGCCGCCGGAGCCGATAATGTAGTTCGAAATCTGGTTGATCAATACGACATCGGACGCCAAACGGCGCCGAATGACACTATCAACTGCCACCATATCGGATTCGATGACCCGACGAATATTTTCAAGCAGAATTGGGTTTTGCGGCTGATTCATCCGAAAGTCTAGTGCGTGCTAAAGCGTGTTGGAGCCAATGGCCAGAGCGGGATGCGCGATCTTCGTGCGCTAAGGCCCTGTTTTGATGTCAAAAATTGCTTTGACGCTGTGCTACGAGGCACGTATAATAGCGAGTTCTGTCGGGCACTTGTGTAAAAGTCATTCCTACGATCGTGCACACGACTCAACAGAATCAAACAACCTTTGGAGTTTAACCATGTATGCGGTCATAAAAACCGGGGGCAAGCAGTATCGTGTTGCCGCTGGTGAAAAAATTAAAGTAGAACAGATACCGGCAGACGTGGGCGCGCAGATCGTTTTGGATCAGGTGATGATGGTGGGCAGCGGCGAAGCCGTGACCATCGGTACACCCATGATCGCAGGCGCTGCCGTCACGGCCACCGTTATTTCACAGGGTCGTGCCGACAAGGTGCGTATTTTCAAGATGCGCCGTCGCAAGCACTACCAGAAGCGTCAGGGGCATCGTCAAAACTACACCGAGATTCAAATCGGTGAGATCAAGTCCTAAGGAGCTGATTCATGGCACATAAAAAAGCGGGTGGCTCATCCCGAAATGGCCGCGATTCCGAATCAAAACGCCTTGGTGTCAAATCCTACGGCGGTGAATTGATTAACGCTGGCACAATCATTGTGCGTCAGCGCGGAACTGAGTTCCACGCAGGCGACAACGTCGGCATGGGCAAAGACCATACCTTGTTCGCGTTAAAAACTGGCAAAGTGGTTTTTGCAATCAAGGGCGCCAAGCGCAACCGTACGATCTCGATCGATCCGGTGGTTCAGGTAGCCGCACAGCCAGCTTAACGCGTCAGGCGATTCTGTAAAGAAAAGCCCCGGAGAGCAGTCTCTGGGGCTTTTTCTTTTTACGCACCTTGTAGAAAAATACCAATATGAAATTCATCGATGAAGCGCGCATCGAAGTTCACGCCGGCAAAGGCGGCAATGGCTCCGCTTCAATGCGTCGCGAAAAACACATTGCGTTTGGTGGTCCAGACGGCGGTGATGGCGGCAAGGGCGGTTCCGTTTACATCATTGCGGACTGCAACATCAACACGCTGGTGGACTATCGTTTCGCACGCATCTTTCGCGCCAAAGATGGTGAGCCCGGACGTGGCGCCGATTGCAACGGTGCCGGCGCTGCGGATGTGACGCTGCGGGTACCGGTCGGCACGTTGATTAAGGATTTAGCCACAGATGAGATCATCGCTGACCTCACGCACGACAAGCAGCGCGTGATGGTGGCGCAAGGGGGGCGGGGTGGACTCGGCAATATCAATTTCAAAAGTTCAACCAACCGTGCGCCGCGCCAATTCACCAAGGGCACCGACGGTGAAACCAAGGAAATTCACTTCGAACTGAAAGTGTTGGCCGATGTCGGATTGCTCGGCATGCCCAATGCGGGGAAGTCGACATTCATCCGTTCGGTGTCAGCGGCGCGTCCGAAAGTGGCAGACTACCCGTTTACCACACTGCACCCCAACCTCGGTGTTGTGCGTGTGGACGACAACCGCAGCTTCGTGATTGCCGACGTACCGGGGCTCATCGAAGGTGCCGCCGAGGGCGCTGGCCTCGGCCACCAATTTCTAAAGCACTTGCAACGAACACATTTGCTGTTGCACTTAGTTGATATCGCCCCATACGATGAAGCCGTTGATCCTGTCAAAGAAGCTAAGGCGCTGATCAACGAGTTAAAGAAATACGACCAAGCGCTATTTGAAAAGCCGCGTTGGCTGATATTGAACAAGGTGGATTTAGTCGATCACGACGAAGCGGAAAAACGCGCAAAGACCATCATCAAAGGTCTGAAGTGGAAAGGCCCTGCATTTCGTATTTCAGCAATGAAAGCCGATGGCTGTCGTGAACTCACCTTTGCTATCATGGACCACATCGAAGCCGAGCGCACTACCGCTGCTGCAACAAACGTAGACGCGACGATGACACCGGCACGATAATTCTTCGTATGCGCGTCATTGTCAAAATCGGCTCGACCCTCATCACCAATCACGGTGAAGGCGTTGACCATGCGCTGATCGCCGAATGGGTGCGGCAAATCGCACAGCTTCGCGCGGCAGAGCACCAGGTGGTACTCGTCTCATCCGGTGCCATCGCCGAGGGAATGAAACGGCTCGGCTGGAAAACGCGACCTAACGAAGTCAATAAACTTCAGGCGGCCGCTGCCGTCGGACAGATGGGACTGGTTCAAGTGTACGAATCAGCCTTCCGCAAACACGACCTCGCCACCGCGCAGGTGTTACTTACACACGACGATCTCGCCGATCGCACGCGCTATCTCAACGCACGTTCGACGCTAGCGACCTTGCTTGAACTCGGCGTTGTGCCCGTCATCAACGAAAATGACACGGTCGTGACCGATGAGATCAAGTTTGGCGACAACGACACACTGGCCGCGTTAGTCGCTAACCTGGTGGACGCAGATTTACTCGTTATCTTGACCGACCAACAGGGACTCTTCACTGCCGATCCAAGGCATGATGCATCGGCGAGGCTGGTACGAGAAGGTGTCGCAGGCGACCCAGCACTCGAACAAATGGCAGGCGGTGCCGGTTCAAGCCTAGGGCGTGGCGGTATGCTGACTAAAATCCTCGCCGCCAAAAAGGCAGCACTATCGGGTGCTGCGACCGTGATCGCTTTTGGACGCATTGAAAGTGTACTTCCTGCTATCGTCGCAGGTGAGTCGATCGGGACGCGCCTCACATCAAACAACACCGCCATGCAGGCACGCAAGATGTGGCTGGCCGGGCACCTCAAAACCGGAGGCAGTGTAACGCTCGATGCCGGTGCCGCCGCTGCACTGGTATCTGGCGGCAAGTCGCTTCTTGCCATTGGCGTTACCGCAGTAAGTGGCAAATTCACCCGCGGCGACGTTGTTAGCGCACTCAATCCGCAAGGAAAAGAAATTGCCCGAGGCTTATGTAATTACAGCGCGGGAGAGGTCCGCAAAATTGCGCGTAAGCCAACAAAAGACATCGCCGCCATCCTCGGTTATGTCGCCGAGGCGGAACTCATCCATCGCGATAATCTCGTACTGGTCTAACCGCCGAATCTCGCCTGAATACGCCATCGCTCACCCGCGCACGCGCTTCCGAACACGCCTCCATGAAATGCTCAGGCTAGCGAACGCCGAGCCGCGGGATTCCCACTGGGGTCGATTGAGCCCCGGATACACCGGAGGATGAGCCAGCCATTGGTTGCGAAACAAACCGATTTAGTTCTGGGCTTCTGTAGAACGCCATCACCTTTGGCACATAGGCTTGGGTTTCGGCGTATGGAGGAATCCGATTACCGTGCTTAATGACAGCGTTTTCGCCAGCGTTATACCCCGCCAGCGCCAGCTCAATGTCGCCGTTAAACATACGAATGAGCTGGCTCAAATAACGCGTGCCGCCAAAAATATTCTCAATCGGGTCAAACGGGTCTTTCACCCCCATGCGCTCTGCAGTTGCGGGAATCAGTTGCATCAACCCAAGCGCGCCCTTATTCGATTGCGCCCGATCATTGTAGCCGGACTCGGCACGAATCACCGCATGCACCAGTCGCGGATCAACGCCATGCGTTCGTGCGGCATTGTCAATCACAGGTACCAATTTCCCGATATCGATTGATTTTGGGAAATTAGGCGTCCACGCATTGGGCCGCGTCTTCAACGAATCAAAAATTCTGTAAACCAGCTTATAGCGCTTATCGAGATGCGGCAAGTTTGAAAAATGCGTGACGCCGTTTTCGTCCGTGAACGAGTAAATATTGGCTGACGAAACCGCAGGCAACAGCAGCCCTACACAGGCGAGCAACAGCCATAAGCAGCGCGGAAGACACCAAAAATTTGCGTTAGGGTTGATCATCGATTGAACTCTACACCACTTTGCATTTTATCGTGCCCAATGAGTCTGGCAGCAGGGGGTTACACGTGGTTAAAAAGCGTAAAACATGGAAATCAGCAGGTGGATAAGTTAACCTTACGCCATGGTGCCCTCTACTCACACCGACGCCCCGCTTGACGTCACTAAACTTAGCCCGAAACCACGTTCTCAGCGCATCGAGTCTCCGTGGCTGGTCTTGGCTGCACTTCTACTCTCAACACTCGTTGCATCGTTGCAAAGCTATCGACAAGTCAATCAGGAGTCGCAGTCTCGCTTCCAAACCTTGGCGATGCACGCTAAAACCGAAATGGCGACCCGATTCCGTCAGATCGACGATGCGCTGGCGACCGCAGGCGCGGTGATCGCGGCTACCCCGCAGATCGATAGTGGGCGCTGGAATAGATATCTCGACGCTGGCGAAAAGCGATCAGCAACCCTTCCTGGGCTAGCTCGAATCGAGTACCGTACCAAGCGTCGCACCGGTGTCGACCAAAGCAAGGTGACCTCCGCCTCGCTCATCCGTGTCATCCCCGACATCACCATCGTCAGCGACGAACTTGCAAATTCAAGTCTGATTGATGAGGCAATCGAAACCGCACGCCAATCACAGCGTACGGCAGCCACGCCGCTGCTTCCCACGTCGAGCAAGCAAGATTCCACAGCGTTCATCGCGCTCGTCAAACCCATCTACCCTGCCTTTACGGATGCCACAGAACCGCTGGGCTACCTAGTCGCATTTGTCCAGCCAGCAGATCTCCTTGCCCTCACCATGAGAAGCAATGATCAGCGCTTGCTCTTTTCGCTCACTGAAGCAGTCGGCTCCCCGGTTGACCCCACAGCAACATTTGCAAAATCGCCATCAGAGGCCGTGTATCCAGGCCACCAAAGTCAATACGAAGCGCCAATGAGTCTCGTCGTGGGGCAGCGTTCGTGGGTCCTTCAGGTCGAGAGTTCGCCATCTCTGGAAACTGAGCTCGCCAACCGAACACCACATATGATTTTGTTGATCGGCATTATCGGTACTGCACTTCTTGCTGGACTCGTTTGGCTTCTAACACGACTTCGTGAGCAGGCCGTTGCCATGGCGGAGAGTATGACCACAAAACTGCGCGATCAGGTCAAGTTCACCGACGACCTGATTGAGCTTAATCCTAATCCGATTTATCGCAAAGATGCTCAAGGTCGGTTCGTCGTCGTTAATCGCGCATGGGAACAACTGCTACAACGAAAACGCGAAGACGTCATTGGAAAAACGCCACTTGCGTTTTCACGCGCAGGCGAAGACACGACCGAAGTCGATACAGAGGTGCTGAACTCGCCGACTGGCTTTGAAGTCCGCGAAGCGTTCATCAACACGTCCGGTGCCGAACGTGTTCCGATCATCCTCGCCCGGCAAGTTGTCCGCCGCGCCGACGGCACCATTGACGGCATTATCGGAACAGTCACAAACGTCACACAAATCAAATTACTCGAGCGCGAGCTCGAGATGCAGCGTGAACAACTCGACTTGGTGATTCGGTCATCGCAACAAGGAATTATCGATATTGAACTGAGTGAAAATGGTGCTGCCTACTACTCGGAACTATTCCGTGAAATTCTTGGCTTCACCCCAGATAAATTTCCGACCCGTTTTTATTGGGACGAGTGGATACACCCGGAAGATGCGCCTGCATTCCGTGAACGCCTCCGGCTTCACCTGCAGCGTAAATCCCCTTACTTCGACTTCGAGTGCCGCGCACTTCGTGCGGGTGGTGGACAAATGTGGGTGCGGGTACGCGGCATTGCGCAGTATGATTCGAGCGGCCACGCGACACGCTTTACTGGATCGATTGTCGACGTCACCGAGCGCCGACAAGCCGAAGCCAAGCTGATTGAGGCAAACGTCCGCGTCACCGAAGCGGCTCGTGCAAAAGAAGCATTTCTGGCCACAATGAGCCATGAGATTCGCACACCGATGAACGGCGTGTTGGGGATGGCAGGCCTACTGGCCGAAACTCCGCTCAATGATGAGCAACGCGACTATATCCGGCTCATACGTGCGTCGGGAGATACCTTGCTTAGACTGATTGATGACGTACTCGATTTTTCTAAGATTGAGTCCGGCCGGATGACGCTTGAAGCGGTTAGTGTCGAGCTCGCTGGTGTCGTCGAAGAAGCATTTGAACTCGTTGGAGAACGGGCGCGGGAAAAAGACATCGCATTGATCTACGACCTTCGAGATGATGTTCCGATCAACATCGTAGGCGACGCAACGCGCATCAGACAAATCCTGCTAAATCTGTTATCAAACGCCATCAAATTTACTGATACGGGCGAGATTGCACTCAGGATGACGTGCGATTCCTTGCCTGATGGGCGCATTAAGCTCAATGCGGCGGTAACGGACACGGGGATCGGCATACCGGCGGATCGCGTAACAAAACTGTTCGAGCCATTCACACAAGTTGACGCCTCAACAAACCGAAAGTACGGCGGAACGGGGTTGGGTCTCGCCATCGTTAAGCGGCTGGTAAGCATGATGGGCGGCGAGGTTTCCATCGACAGCACCTTAGGCAAAGGCTCAACTATCCGATTTAGCATCGTGACGCAGCGCGCACGTGGCCCATTACGTCACCATATGCAACGAGCGCTACCAGAGTTCATCGGCAAGCGTATCTTGCTTATCGACGACGTCGAGTCACGCCGAAACTCTGTCACATATCGCTATCAGCGTTGGGGCTTTGACGTTGTTGATTTCAGCAAAACCGATGCGATTAACTTTCTTGGTCAAGGGCTGTCGGCAAACATTGACATCATCATCACCGACAGTCTGCCCAAGACACCAGGCGACACCGCTGTAGAGTCGGTCGTCGCCGCTTACGAACAAGCGCGTAGCGCGGCAGGCGAACCGCCCCCCGTGGTGATTCTGATGTCTAGCACCTCGCGTGCGGAGTTATCGCGAGATCGAACACGTCGTCTGATGCGCCACAATATGTTTGTGATGCGTCCGACCGGTGCCGCACGTATGTTTGATGTCTTAATGCAAGCTGCGACTGGCAAAGGCAATGCCGAGGTTGCCACTCGCCCGTTCACACAGGAGCCTGTTTACGATACCGAGTTTGCTGAATCGAAACGTAACCGCGCACTAACGCGCACAGTGATCGCTGCTCCAAGTCCCGGGAACGCTGAAACAGCCGATGCGCAGCCCCCTTCAGGTGGACTAAACATTCTGGTGGCGGAGGACAACGAAGTGAATCAGCGCGTCATCGAGGGCATATTGAAACGGCTTGGCCACCACGCAACCATCGTTGCTGACGGACAGTCGGTCGTCGATGCGGCGACAACCGCTCTTGCCGGGGGGCGCGACGATATCGACATCATTCTGATGGATATCCATATGCCAGTCTTAGATGGGGTTGGTGCCACGAAAGAACTCAAACGACGATTCGCCAGCACATTACCCGAAGAAAAGCTTGCTACCGTCCCCATCGCGGCAATGACCGCACATGCATTAGCGGGCGACCGTGAGTACTACCTGAGCGAAGGCCTTGATGACTACATCTCAAAACCCATCCACCGCGAAGAACTGATTGCGCTTCTCGCACGCTGCGTTCCTCTCAAGACGTCAGCGCCAGCGTCAATGCCAACCGTGTCAGCGGACAACGCTAGCACCCCGGCCACGCCGCAGTTGGCCACAACAGCAAACCCCGGTTCATCTAAGCTAGCCTCGGCACCTTGGCTTAGACCAGATTTATCCGGCCTTGCTATTCTGGATTTTGCGCAACTCGAAGACCTACGAGGTTTGCCTGCAAATAGCGGTGGCGACCCTTCGGAAAAGACACTAATCGCGCTGTTCCAAGAAAAATCGCGCGAGCGCCTTCGCAGTATGGCCTCGTGCCTAGTGGACTCAAATTGGTTGCACCTGGGCGACCTCGCGCATAGCCTTCGTGGTTCCTCGGCAAGCATCGGCTTTCCACGTGTCGCCGCTGCATGTAAAGCGCTCGAACTCGCGGCTCGCCAACTGAGCCCGAAGCCCAATGTACCGCCAACCGTTGCAAACGATCCATTGCCAACGCAAGGCCAGATGGATGAACTTTACGAAGATATCATGCGCTACTTCTATGAGGCAGACATCGCGCTCGCCAAATGGCTCGCGGAGGTATCTGAGTAGCGCGACCAAACATATTATTTTGTCGGCGCAGAGGGTGCAGAGGGTGCAGAGGGTGCAACGAGTGGCGAGGGTGTAGACACCGCAGATTTCTGCTTGGCGTATGCTGTCCAAAGACGCGCAACCTCAGCAGCACCTTCGGCGCTCTTGACCTGCGCGAGCGTTTCGACCGCAGCATCTCTCTCGCCCGACAGTGCATATGCGATTCCCAGCCTTAGCCGTGCGTCCTCAGGACGCCGGATGCCTGGCCTCTTGATTCCCTGCTCCATCATGTTTAGACCCTTATCGCCTTCGCCGTTGTAAACATAGTTGAGGCCAGAGTTGAAGAGTCCAGGACCCTCCTTCGCCTTTGCCGCCTCTGCGGATGTTCGCGCCATATTCTTAATGTCGTCTGCAGCATCCTTTACGACTAAATCATAAAGCTGCTTATGTTCGGCGGTGGAAAGCACGCCTGCTTTGAATCCAGCTTCCATCACTTTCGCGGCATCAATTGGAAAGCCCGCCTGCTTTGATGACTGGGCGATGAACACATACTGCCCGGCAGTTAGCGTTTGGCCCAGTGTTAACTTGAGCCGAAATATGTCGGGCATATAGCGGTCGTTGATACCTGGCAGGCGCGCAATGCGTCCAATAAAGTCAGTCCAATACTCTTTGCTAGGATAGTGCAGCGCAAGCTGCTCAAGCGCGGCGATGTAAGCGAGATCATCGTTCTGTTTGAAAGCCGCCGTACTCGCGAGCAGAAAAATTTCTTGCGTTGAAATACGTCCGGCTTTCTGGTCATCCGCGATGATCGAATTGATTTCGACTGTCGCTTTTGCAAAATCTTCGGACAGCAGAAGGGCTCGAATCAACAGCGCATGAATGGCCTTAGAGGTGCTGCCATTTTCAAGCGCACGCTTGCACCAGATGGCGGCTGTTTTGAAATCTTTGATTTTGAAAAAACTGGAACCTAACACTTCGCTAAATTGGATGCGCTCGGCCGGATTCAGGCGACCACTGTCATAGGCAAACTGAAACGATTTGGTCGCTACCGCGGTCTCACCAATGGCCGCCGCCGTCGGGCCGCGTAGGCGCTCCAGTATGTACGTTTCATACGGCGTCTTGCTCGCGATCGCTTCAGCTTCTGCCAGTTTGGCAAGACCCTCCTTAAATTGCTTCGCGTTGATAAAGTCTTGGGCGGCTTTCAATGGTGCAGCCACCTCGGGGCGAAGCGACTCTGCCGACTTGGCCGCCTCAGCAGGCGCTTGTGCGTGCGTCGTTGGCACATTTCCGAGCGCAACAATAACCGCTGATAGCAAGATGATCGAAGACGTTGTTTTGGAGAATCGCTTAACGGTTGAATTCATAGAAGTCGAGGCGTAGAAAGTAACAAGGTTAGATTGCGATCCAACATTATCTTGCGGATTTAGGCACTGCGCGACGATCACTACAAAAGCGCAAATTACGCTCGCCGAACACCCGGCTGACGCTAAAACTGCCGCGATGAGGCGTAAACTTATCCGCACTTAACCCACTCAACAAATGTCTCCTCGCCATCGTCTCGATTTCCCCTATGGATAACAATCAGTTCCTCGACGACCCAGAAGACACAAGCCATACGCCCGCCGAGCGCCAAGCGGCGTCGATGCGTAGCACATGGGTCAGCGTCGGCGTCAACGTGTTCTTGTCCTGCGCACAAATTGGCATCGGGGTGATGGCGAAATCGCAGGCGCTCATCGCCGACGGCATCCACTCGCTGTCAGACCTCGTATCAGACTTTGTGGTGCTAATTGCGAGTCGCCATAGCCAAAAAGACGCTGATGAAGATCACCCATATGGGCACCAGCGTTTCGAAACGGCGGCATCTCTCGCGTTGGGAATTATATTGTTGGGCGTTGGTATAGGAATGCTTTGGTCAGCTTTTCGGAAACTCGAAGATCCTGATAGCGTTCAACAAGTTCACATCATTGCGCTCTGGGTTGCGGTCGGTGCGCTCGTCGCGAAAGAAGTGCTTTTTCGGTACATGCTCAGAGTCGCGAAGCGCGTCAAATCAAGCATGTTGGTCGCCAACGCCTGGCACGCACGCTCTGACGCGGCGTCTTCATTAGTGGTGAGCCTTGGCATCATTGGTAACCTCGCCGGATTCCCCATCTTGGACCCAATTGCCGCGCTTATTGTGGGCTTTATGGTCTCAAAAATGGGCTGGGAGTTTGGTTGGGACGCACTTCACGACCTAATGGACCGCTCTGTCAACGAGGCTGAAGTCGAAGCGATTCGCACGACGTTAATTGAGACGCCCGGGGTGCGAAATGTTCACGATGTTAGAACCCGCAAGATGGGCGACATGATCGTGATGGATGCGCATTTAGAGGTTGACGCGGACCTCACCGTCGAGGCGGGTCATGACATCGCAGTGATGGCGCGAGATCGCGTACTAAAGCGACATCGGGTGCTCAACCTGATGACCCACATCGACCCTTGGCGTCGCCCCGATCGTGACCACGACGCACCACCCCCGCAGCAGGCGTCATGATGCAAATGTTGCTACGAGGTCAAGAGTTTGTCCGCGCCGATTAGCGTGAGTACACCCATTGCGGCAAAAATGGCCGCAGCGACTCCATGTACTAATTTCATCGGAATCTTCGCCGCGAATTTGTTGCCAATAAACACCGCTGGCACATCGGCGATCAACATCCCCAGAGTGGTGCCGGCAATAACCATAAGCGGGGCCGCGTAGTGCGCCGCAAGGGCCACTGTGGCAAGCTGCGTTTTGTCGCCCATTTCTGCCAAGAAAAACGTCACAAAAGTTGCGCCGAAGACACCGAGCTTCTTCGCGATATGCGTTTCTTCGTCCTCAATCTTGTCGGGAATCAACGTCCAAGCAGCCATCGCGAGAAAAGACAGGCCAAGCACCCAGCGCATGATGTCCGGGCTAACCACAGATGTGATCCAAGCACCAAGCGCGCCAGCGAGGCCATGATTGATGAGCGTCGCCGCAAGGATGCCGAGAATAATTGGCACCGGCTTCTTGAAACGTGCCGCGAGGATAAAGGCGAGCAACTGCGTTTTGTCGCCGATTTCGGCAAGCGCAACAACGCCGGTTGAAACGAGAAGTGATTCCATCGAGATGCCCTAGCCGGTGGATGACAGATGACCACATGAACCCCACCAGCATGATGGATTCACGCAGCCAAAAGTCTCGCTAAGCATATGCCGCTTGCACCATAGCGCCTGAAAACTCGGGGCGCCAAGTCTGTTGATGCAAGCCACCCACTGCGGGGTGAAGCTACTCCCTGATGACGCGGCAATTATAACCGAGCCGAGCAGTCGCCCGGGCGGAGAAGGGGGATGACAAAAAACCACAAATGCCTCGGACAACATACGCAGCGCACTCACCACTGAATGCCACGGGGATTGTTTCCTAGGTAGACGACATCAAAAAACAAAAACGCCCACACAAGGTGGCACAGCCCATTCGGGGATTGTGCCAGTCTCGCGTTAGCCGATCCCGGCATCGCTCCGCGACCGCGCGGTAACAACACCGTGCGTCCAAGCACATGCCCCCAGCATGTGCTTAGTCGAACCCAGCGGGGTTCGCTCCGACGTAGGAACATCAAAAAACAAAAACGCCCACACAAGGTGGGCGTTTTTGTTTTTTGGCGTCCCCACGGGGATTCGAACCCCGGTTACCGCCGTGAAAGGGCGATGTCCTAGGCCGCTAGACGATGGGGACAGGATCGTCGTACTACGGTGCTACGAATTCTGTGGTGGAGATAAGCAGGATCGAACTGCTGACCTCTTGCATGCCATGCAAGCGCTCTCCCAGCTGAGCTATACCCCCTTGGAAAGACCGCAATTATAGCCGGAAGCGGGCGCGCTTGCAAAGCCCAGAAAAACCGTGGGGATTGCGCCCTCTACGGCAAATTCGCGGCTAAACGTGCGATTACTTCATCCCGCCCGAGAACATCAATTACAGCGTCCACTCCCGGCGTCTGCGTCTGCCCGGTGAGAAGCACCCGGAGCGGCATCATCAATTGCGGCATTTTTAACCCAGCCTGCGACACTTCTGCTTTGATCGCGACGCTAATATCCGCTTTCGACCACGAAATCGATTTCAACTGCTCCGCCAAAGAGCGAATCGCGGGGGTCGCCGGAGCGACCAAATGTTGTGCGAGCAGCGCCAAATCGATCATCGGTCGCTGATAGAAATAGTGCGCTTGCGCCGCCATTTCAACAAGAGTTGGTGCCCGATCACGCAATAACTCAGCCACTTTCGCCACCGGTGGGCCATGCGTCACATCGAGCCCGGCTTGCAAGAGAAACGGTGCGAGCGCAGCGCCTAACGCTTCACCATCCATCTTCTTCAAATATTCTTGGTTCAACCAATTCAATTTCTCGGTATTGAATTGCGCCGCCGATGGGGTAATGTGGTCCAGATCAAACCACTCGCAAAACTGCGCCATCGAAAACACTTCATCGTCACCATGTGACCAGCCCAATCGTGCGAGGTAGTTCAGTACAGCGTCGCGTACGTAGCCGTTCGCCGGGTATTCCATTACCGAGACAGCGCCGTGGCGTTTTGATAGTTTTTGCCCATCGTCACCAAGAATCATGGACAGGTGCGCATACACCGGAACCTCCGCACCAAGCGCTTGCAGAATATTGATCTGACGGGGGGTGTTGTTGACGTGATCATCGCCGCGAATGACATGAGTGATTTTCATGTCCCAGTCGTCGACACAGACACAAAAATTATAGGTAGGCGTGCCGTCGGCGCGGGCAATGACAAGATCATCAAGTTCCATGTTGGCAATTTCAATGCGCCCTTTGACCGCGTCAACCCAAGCGACCATGCCGCCCTCGGGGTTGCGGAAACGTACGACCGGCTGAACATCTGCCGGGATCGGTGGCAAGATTTTTCCCGGCTCGGGACGCCAAGTCCCGTCGTAGCGCGGTTTATCTCCGCGGGCACGCTGCGCCTCACGCAACCGATCCAGTTCAGCCGCCGACATATAACAATGGTACGCGCTACCGGCAGCTAACATCGTGTCGATTGCCTCCTTATATCGGGCCATCCGGCGCATCTGATAGAACGGACCTTCGTCCGGCGTCAAACCCAGCCACTGCATGCCATCAAGAATGGCTTGGACTGCCTCCGGTGTGGAACGCTCCACATCAGTGTCCTCAATACGCAAAATGAAGGTGCCACCGTAGCGCCGGGCAAATGCCCACGCATACAATGCAGTGCGGGCACCGCCAATGTGGAGGTAGCCGGTAGGGCTGGGAGCAAAACGGGAGCGGATGGTCATTTAGGGTAGGTGCAAGAAAGAGAGGTAACGAGTGCACGACGGCTCTTCACCGTCGCCGCGTAAGACGATTGCAGATGGCGTAGCGAGCGACCTAAGGGCGAGGCCGCAGCGCAGTGCGCGACGCAACCGTATGGGGTAATACGGTGAGGAGCAAACAAGCGAGAACGACGCCATTAGGTTGCGCAGTAGCCAGATGCTACATCTTTGGCAGCGTCACGCCCTTCTGGCCCTGATACTTTCCACCGCGGTCCTTGTAAGAGGTCTCGCAGACTTCGTCACTTTCAAAGAACAGTACCTGCGCCACCCCTTCATTGGCGTAAATTTTTGCAGGCAACGGCGTCGTGTTCGAAAACTCCAGCGTGACATAACCTTCCCACTCCGGCTCAAACGGAGTGACGTTGACGATAATGCCGCACCGCGCATAAGTCGATTTTCCTAAGCAAATGGTCAGTACATTGCGCGGGATGCGGAAGTATTCGACCGTTCTGGCCAGCGCAAATGAATTCGGCGGGATGATGCAGTAATCAGCATTGATGTCGACAAACGAATTCGGATCAAAGTTCTTTGGGTCAACAATGGTTGAGTTCAAATTCGTAAACAATTTGAATTCGTTCGAACACCGAATATCGTAGCCGTAGCTCGATGTTCCGTAGCTAACGATCCGATGGCCATTTGCTTCTCGAACCTGCCCCGCTTCAAACGGCTCGATCATGCCGTGCGCTTCCGCCATGCGCCGAATCCACTTGTCGCTCTTGATACTCATCGCGTGTTGTCTTTCGTTTCTGTGATTAGGAAATCAACCACCATTTTAGCAAACGCGGGTGTTAAGTCGCTCCCGAGTAGAGCATAAGGCTGACCTCCGCACCGGCGTCACGAAGCGGTACCAGCCGCTGGTAGTCGGCTGACTCATGCCAACGACTCGCTGCGCCTTCATCGACGAATCGCAGCACAACAATCAGCCGGCTACCAGATCTGACTGCGGGAAGGGGACCACTATCCCGAGTGCCACGAAACATAACTTCCCCGCCATATGCCTCGATGGTCGCGCCAACCTGGCTGACATATTGCTGCCAGATTTCGACATTCGTGACCTGAATTGTTCCGACGTAATACGCAGGCATTACTACCCCTCATACGGCGGATCGGGTTGAGCCGCATAGTAGTGAATCGCCCGCTGAAACTGCGCGATACGATCACTTCCCGGAAACTTGGCGATGTGGTTGAGCAACAACTGCGTTGATCGACGATACTCGCCCATGTTGTACAACGCCAACGCCAAAAAAACATCGAACTCTGGCGCTTCAGGGTACTCGACACCGCCGCGCTCTAGGGTTCGGACTGCGTCTGCATACTGTTCAGCACATCGGTAGGAACTACCAAGCCCCAACAATGCACCGCAACGGTCTGTAGCAGAAAGCCCGAGCTCAAGCGCTCGCTCGTAAAAAGGAATTGCATCCGTTTCCAACCCCTGCGGGTCATAGGTGCATGCAATTTCGTAATTAAGCCTTGCATCGGTCGGCGCGACTTTCAAGAGATCGAGCAAGATCGCGAGTGCCGCCGTGTGCTGGCCCGACTTACGAAGCCATATCGCACGATCAATATCGGCGGAGACGTTGGCGCACATGACGACGAAGATCGCTCAGGTGTTTTGAATGACAATCTTGGGGAAAATCGCTGAACGATCCTGCGACTGTTTGGCAATCTTGGCGGCGCATTTTCGCGCGATAGACTTGTAGATCATTGATGCCGTGCCTTCAGGATCGGACACCACCGTTGGCTTGCCGCTGTCTGCCATCTCGCGAATCTTGATATCAAGCGGCAAAGACCCCAGCAATTCGACGTTGTAATCAGACGCCATACGGCCACCACCGCCTTCACCAAAGATATGTTCAGTGTGCCCGCAATTGGAGCAGGTATGCATCGCCATGTTTTCAACAATACCGATGATTGGCACGCCGACTTTTTCAAACATCTTCAAGCCTTTGCGTGCATCGAGCAGTGCAATATCCTGCGGTGTGGTGACGATCACGGCGCCAGTCACAGGAACCTTTTGGGCGAGCGTCAACTGAATGTCCCCCGTTCCCGGTGGCAAATCAATCACCAAGTAGTCAAGATTGTGCCAGCGCGTTTCGTTGAGCAATTGTTCCAGCGCCTGTGTCACCATCGGGCCGCGCCATACCATCGGCGTCTCAGGATCGATGAGAAAACCAACACTCATCGCTTGAATTCCGTGGCCTTCCATCGCCTCCATGGTTTTGCCGTCCTTCGACTGCGGGCGGCCAGTGATTCCCAGCATCGTTGGCTGCGAAGGGCCGTAGATGTCGGCGTCCAACATGCCGACCACAGCCCCCTCTGCGGCCAGCGCCAAGGCAAGATTCACCGCTGTTGTCGATTTGCCAACGCCACCCTTACCCGACGCGACGGCAATGATGTTTTTAATATTTGGATTTAGCTTAACGCCGCGCTGCGCGCTGTGAGAGACGATGCGCGAATACACGTTTGCTGCGATATGCTCAACACCATCTAGTGCCGATAGACGCTCAACAACTTGCTTCCGAACGGTTTCGATCACACTCTTTGCAGGATACCCCAGTGCGATTTCCAACGACACCTTCGCGCCATCAACAATGATGTTTTTTGCCGACTTGCTTTCGACATAGTTTTGCTCCGTCACCGGATCAATTAACTCGCGCAACGCATTTTGGATTTGTTCAGTGGTGACACTCATATTCATTCCTTCGGGCCATGTCGCTATTTTATCGGCAATGCCGCCTAGTCTGAAGATTTCATGAGTCACCCGCTGTCGAACGCACGCCCACGAAGTATTCAGGCGAGCAACGGCTTGGATTAGGTATCTTTACCGAGGTGAGCTTGATACAATCGCACTTCAAAAATAAACTAAAAATTTAGTCGCCAATTTAGTTGCCAATTTTCGCGACTGCCGAATTTGGCGCGTGGTGTGGTGCCGTACCCTACGTTCGCGCCTACGATTGCCCCGACGCCTTGATCCGAATGCCTCCGCCCATGCAACGCAAACTATTCGTCACCACTGCCCTTCCCTACGCCAACGGCGGATTCCATATCGGCCATATGATGGAGTACATCCAAGCTGATATCTGGGTGCGATTCCAACGGATGCAAGGACATCAAGTGCACTTTGTTTGCGCCGATGACACGCATGGTGCGCCAATCATGCTGAACGCCGAAAAACAAGGGATCACACCCGAGGCGCTGGTGGCAAAAGTCGCCGCTGAGCACATCGCGCAGTGGCCGCAGTTTCACATCAGCTTCGACTTCTGGCATTCGACGCATTCACCTGAAAATATCGAGCTTGCGCAGACAATTTACAAAAAACTGAAGGCAAACAAACTCATCGTCTCGCGCGAAATTGAGCAGTTTTTCGACCCGGTCAAGCAAATGTTTTTGGCGGACCGCTTCATCAAGGGCGAATGTCCAAAGTGCGGCGCAAAAGATCAATATGGCGATTCATGTGAGGCGTGTGGTGCGGTGTACACGCCGGCAGAGCTCAAGAATCCGTACTCGGTTCTAACGGGTGCGACGCCCATCATGAAGTCGTCTGAGCATTTGTTTTTCAAGCTATCTGACAAGCGATGCGTATCGTTCCTGCAAAAGTGGGTAAAAGAAACGCCGTTGCAGTCGGAAGTCAAAAACAAGCTCGCTGAATGGCTTGGCGATGACGGTAAAAATCTTAACGACTGGGACATCTCGCGTGACGCACCCTACTTTGGTATCGACATTCCCGATGCGCCGGGCAAGTTTTTCTATGTCTGGCTCGATGCTCCGGTCGGATATCTGGCCAGTCTCAAAGCCTACTTCGCGGCTGGCGGTGCAAAAGCTAATGGTGAGCCGCGTGATTTCGAGACTTTTCTTGCCGACGAGAAGGTCGAGCAGTATCACTTCATCGGTAAAGATATTGTTTACTTCCATACGTTGTTCTGGCCTGCGATGCTCCACTTTGCCGGTCGCAAGAAGCCGAACAATGTGTTTGTGCATGGCTTCTTGCAAGTCACCGGTGAAAAACTTTCCAAGTCGCGCGGTTTTGGCCCGACGCCGACAAAATACTTAGACCTCAAGCTAAACACAGAATGGCTGCGCTACTACATTGCCGCCAAGCTAAATGACCGTGTCGAAGATCTCGATTTCAATCCCGATGACTTCCTTGCCCGCGTCAACGCAGACTTAATTGGCAAGTACATCAATATCGCAAGCCGCGCCGCAGGCTTCTTGCACAAAAAGTTCGACGGCAGATTGCTCAAAGTTGACGCAAAGCAGAGCGTGATTGCGACCATTATCGGTGCCTCAGACGAAATGGCGGCGCTCTACGATGGTCGCGAGTTTGGCAAAGCGGTACGGCGTATCATGGAGCTCGCCGATATGGTGAATGGTTTCGTTGACACCGAAAAACCGTGGGAGCTGGCGAAGAGTGATGACAACAGCGCGGTGCTACATAAGGCATGTTCGATCATCATCAACGCGTTTCATCTGTTGACCGCATACCTCGCACCAATCTTGCCGAACCTCGCTGCCGATGCCGCTGCATTTCTCAACGTAAAAGGTTATGATTGGTCTGACACGAAGCGTCTGCTTCCCGCTGACCACAAGATAAACCCTTACAAGCACTTGATGTCTCGCATCGACCCCAAACAAATCGACGCCTTGCTGGACGCGCCCAAGGATGTTCCGGCCGCAACGACGCTAGGCAAAACAAAAACTGCTCCTGCCCCCGCGAACGACGAGGCGCCGCAGTCGACCGAGTTTGCGTTACAACCGGTTGAAGCACCGAAGCCAATTATCATTCAGCCGATCGCGGAAACGATTTCGATTGACGACTTCGGTCGCATCGATTTGCGGGTCGCAAAAATTATCGACGCAGAGTATGTTGAAGAAGCAGACAAGTTGCTACGTCTGACGCTTGACTTGGGCATTGAGCAGCGCCAAGTATTCGCAGGTATCCGCTCGGCGTATAGCCCGAAACAGCTCATTGGCCGACTCACCGTAATGGTGGCGAACCTCGCGCCGCGCAAGATGCGATTCGGCGAATCGCAGGGCATGGTTTTGGCGGCCGGGGATGGCACCAGCATCTACCTGTTGGCTCCCGATTCTGGTGCGGTTCCAGGGATGCGTATCAAATGACGCATTCGGTCCAAGAGCAAGGGGCGAAGCGTCGAATCCGGTAAACAGATGCGGCTCTCATCGCTCAACATACGCATATCAAGATGACATGAATGCTGTGACAGCGTTCTCAATCATGAAGCTATGGGCGCTCTCGATTTTTTCCTAGCCATATTGCTTGGAAGTATCGCCGGTGCCCTCTGGCTTCCAAAGCCAGAATGACGCAACCACCTTACTCAATTGACCGCGCCACACTCGAAACAGAGGTGCGAATTGATGTATTTCGCGCGTCCGGCCCCGGCGGCCAACATGTCAACAAGACTAACTCTGCGATTCGCCTCACGCATGCTCCTTCAGGTGTGGTGGTGATCGCCCAAGACTCACCCTCGCAATTTCGCAACAAAGAGATTGCCTTTACGCGCCTGATTCAGAAGCTCAAGCGTCTTAACCATGTCCCCAAAACACGTTTGGCGACCAAACCAACCCGCGCCGCAAAAGAGCGACGCATTGGCGAGAAAAAAACGCGGGCCGTGGTCAAGACGACTCGTAGCAAAACAATCAAGGCAGACGAATGAAGCTAATTTCAGTGCATCTATTAATCACCGGTCGCGTGCAAGGCGTTGGCTTCCGCGAGTCCATGCGCCTTGTCGCGCAAGCGCTTGATGTCACCGGTTGGGTGCGAAATCTGTCAGACGGCAGTGTCGAAAGTCTTCTACAGGGGGACGAGGCGGCCGTGGATCGTCTGGTGGCGTGGTGCCACAATGGTCCGCCCGGTGCAAACGTTCGCTTTGTTGATGCGAAGTTGATTGAGACGAGTGAAACTTACATCGCATTTTCGCGGCTCCCAGACGCCTGAGGCGCACTGTGAGATAGCTAGGCTAATAGTAGGTCAGTTCGCGCGCCTTACCCCAAAAAACGCGATAAGCGTAGATGGTGTAGCCGAAGATTGCTGGCAGCACCACCGCCGCACCAACCAAAATGATCTTCAGCGATTCAGGCGCACTGGCGGCTTGCCAGATGTCGATACGATCGACCACCAGATACGGGAACAAGCTATAGGCAAGGCCGTAGAACGCCAAGAGAAAAATACCGACAGTTGCCGCAAAGGGCACCCACGCCCCGTATTCATTGCCTTCTGCAAGCCGCTTCGGCAATCGCCGCAAGGTGCGATCGATGACAAAAAACAATACGGCGGTTGCAATCGGAATCGGCAGCAACATGAATAGATACGGTAGCGTGAACCACTTATCGAAAATCCGTTGGCTGACCATCGGCGTGACGATGGAAATCGCTGCGATGCCCAGCCCCGTCAGCCATAAGCTACGCTGTGCCCAAGCCACCGCCTGCTTCTGTAACGCGCCGGAGGTCTTCATCAGCAGCCAGCCGCTACCGAGCAAGCCGTAGCCTGCGCAGAGGCAAAGACCTGTAATCAACGCAAACAGCAACGACAAGGCGCCATAGTTAAAGCCGGTGATGTACAAACCCAGCATCACGCCCTGTGCGAATGAGGCCACGAGTGAACCCGCATAGAAGGCGAAATTCCACAGCGGCTTGTGGTGCGCCTCAGCTTTCACACGAAAGTCAAACGCCACACCGCGCAAGATAAGACCAAGCAACATCAACGCGACTGGCAGATATAGCGCGGTCAAAATGACGCCGTGCGCTGCTGGGAAAGCGACCAATAAGATCCCCACGCCTAACACCAGCCACGTCTCGTTCGCGTCCCAAAACGGACCGATGGAGGAAATCATCACGTCCTTGTGCTCGTCACTCGCGCGTTGCAACAAAATGCCCACACCGAGATCGTAGCCATCGAGGATCACGTAGGCCAGCATCGAGATGCCCATCAGGCCCAAGAAAACTACCGCCAGCCATTTTTCATCTGCGAACATTTCCATCATCGGCTCCCGTGGTGTTACGGTTTGCTGGCGGACAACTGCGGTGGGATGGACGCGCCAGCGACTTCAGCCGACGCAGGTTTATCCGTGACCGGTCCACCAGCGTTGCGCGCCAAGTAGAACACCACCGAAATGTACGAAATAGTCAGCACCACATAGGTGAAGAGGTACATCAAGAATGTGGTTGCGATCATGCCGCTGCCGACGCTCGAGGCGGCATCGGCCGTGCGCAGCACGCCATACACGAGGAAGGGTTGACGGCCGATCTCAGTGACGTACCACCCCGCCACCGTTGCCACCCAACCAGAAAAACTCATGCCGATGAGTATGCGCGTGAGCCAGGGATGGGTTTCGCCTTTGCGTTTTAACTGCCACGCCGCCAGCCACGAGACTGCCAGCATCAGCATACCAACGCCGACCATGATACGAAACGCCCAGAACACTTGTAACACCGGCGGATGTTTACCGATGAAGTCGTTCAACCCTTTGATCTCGCCCTCGGGGTCGTGGGTCAAGATCAGACTCGCCAATTTGGGAATGCCAATTTCAAATTTATTGGTACGCGTTTTTTCATCAGGAATCGCAAACAGCAGCACTGGCACACCGCGTTGGGTGTTCCACACACCTTCCATCGCCGCGACTTTCGCGGGCTGATGCTTAAGCGTGTTTAAGCCATGCATATCGCCGGCAAAAATTTGCAGCGGAATCAATATCGCCGCCAAGTACACGCCAGTTTTTAACGCAGCCAACACAGCGGCGGCGCGATCACCGCGCAGCCAACGATAGGCCGAAATACCCGCGATTAAGAATGCCACCGTCAAGCCGGAGGCCAACATCATGTGGGTGAATCGATACGGAAAAGACGGATTGAAGAGGATGGCGAGCCAATCGGTGGCGTGGGCTTTGCCGTTAATCATTTCAAAGCCAACCGGTGTCTGCATCCAGGAGTTCAGCACCAAAATCCAATACGCTGACATCGTCGTCCCAATTGCGACCAGCAGTGTCGCCATGGTGTGCATGCGATTGGAGACACGATTAAAGCCGAACAGCATGATGCCTAAGAAAGTCGCTTCCAGAAAGAACGCCGTCAGAACTTCATAGGCCAGCAGCGGCCCCGCGATATTACCCACCGTTTCCATGAAGCCAGGCCAGTTGGTACCGAACTGAAAGCTCATGGTGATACCACTGACCACACCAAGCGCAAACGTCAGCGCAAATATCTTGACCCAAAACTTGTAGGCGTCCATCCACTTCATGTCGCCGGTGCTGTTGTACCGCAGCTTGAAAAACAGCATCACCCATGTGAGCGATATGGAAATGGTCGGAAACAAAATGTGGAACGTGATGTTGGCGCCAAATTGCGCGCGCGCGAGAATGATGGGATCGATATCAAACATGGAGGGCTTTACAGTCGAGGTCGTCGGGTAGTTGCGGCGCGCTAAAGAAAGAGAAGGTAGAAATCAGGTCGATTGGTTTTCGGGATTGGCGGCGCGTGCGGACGACGCTCGCCCACCAGCGACCGTCTTGAGCTTGTCCTTCATTTCGAGCAGTTTGGTGACGTGTGAACCCATTTTCATGAGCTGCTTCAATGTTTCAGGTTCGAGCTTTTGCACGTCGTTAAACCACAGCGTGGCCATCTCAATCAAGTCGTGCATTTCTCTCATACGCTGCTGAACGTGAAGGTCTTCCGCGTTTGATGGCGCGGCCATTAGCGCATCGCGCAGCATCGAAAGTGTGGGATCGATTTCACGCTTGCGGCGCTCCTCCGCCAGCGTACGAAAAATCGCCCAGACATCTTCAGGTGCCGAAAAATACTCGCGCCGATCATTTGGCAGATGTTGCAACTTGGTCAGACGCCACGACTCGAGTTCCTTCAGCCCCATGCTGACGTTCGAGCGCGAGAAGTTGAGTGCTTCGGCGATTTCATCGGCGTTTAGTGGTCGCTGAGAGACATATAACAGCGCGTAGATTTGGCCGACAGTCCGATTAATGCCCCAGCGACTGCCCATCTCGCCAAAGTGGAGGACAAAATTTTGCGCGAGCGGTGTTAGGTTCATGTCCGTTTGAATAGAACCGTGGAGAACGGTTCCTGAATTTTCAGTAATTACTGAAATTATAGGAAAATGGGCACGAAAAGCAAGTCGTTACTGGGCGGGCTTCTCCGGACATTTATGCTTGGGAGTGGCCGTCAAATAACGACTTTTGCGCACCGGGAACTTCTCGAAACCTGCTACGTGCGACGATTTTTGTTCCATACGTTGTCGCGGTGTTGCGATTTGAACCTTAAGCGTCTTTACCGCAGCACTTCTTGAACTTTAGTCCGCTGCCACATGGGCAGGGCTCGTTACGACCAACCTTAGGCGTCGGGCGAACGAATGGCAAATGCGCTGCTTCTGAATAGCCATCAAATTCGTCGTCGTCGAGCGCGGCACGCGCATCGCGGTCAGCCTTTTCAACAAACGTCGCCCAGGTTGCGAACTCTTCAGTGAGCTGGCCGTAGTAGCGGTGGAACTTATCTTCATATTCGCCACTGCTCATGGGTGAAGTGATCGAATCGCGAATGTGTTCGAGCGAATCGCAGAATTGATCCATCGGTAGTGTGGTCCGCCACACCTCAATATCGGGCAGGTACTCAGCGGCGCGCAAATCGGTCAATGTCGAGATCAACGATTCCAGTACGGTTGTATCCTCGTCGCGAAGGCGAACCGCTTCGGCCTCGGCGTTAGCGAGGCCAAAAACCCAACGTTTGACAGCGTCACGATCAGCATCGCCCTCGTGAGCGCGGATGTATAACGCATCGACTGCCGCAACGCGGCTCCAAACAAACAGCTTTCGATTTTCCGCGACGCCGCGCAATTTGGCTTCGCTGGCAGGGTCGGACGCATCGAACGTGCACGCAAGCGCACGCGGCAAATTGCTGATGGTGCCGTCGCCCATCAGCGCTTCGCTAATGTCCTCCGGGAAGTAAAGCGTTGCCAGCAACGGCGCAAAGGCGCGTGTATCGCGCATATCTGAGGCCAATCGGTAGGCAAATTCGTAAATCATGTCCCCGTTAGCATATGCCCACGGGTCGGCAACGGCGTCTTCAAGTTCTTGAATGAAAGCCGTGCCAACGGCGGGCCAGTTCGCTTTCGCTGTTGCGACCGCCTCAAACGGGAAGTCTATGGGGTAGGCGAAGGCGTCGAACAAATCGTCGATGAGCGCTTCGTCGGCTTCTGATAGGGGCATGGTTTCAGCCGACACTGACGGGCACCAGTGTCATCGTGTGATTGCCAAAAATATCGATCAGCTTCACCGCCACTTTGTACCGACCGGGCATTTGGTAGGTGTGTGGCGGGGTGGTGAGTTCGAGTTTGCGGTTTTGCCGCGTGCGGAAGCTCTGCATTACGACCGCCTAGGCGGCGAGCAGCCTGAACTGCGCGCCTGACATCGGTTCAAAACTCGCTGGCAAAGTCCCAGTAAGTTCAATCAGGATTCTTCGCGCTAGCGGCGCGCCATGCTCATTTACGCGAACAACCTTGGCAGAAACCATGGGATGTTCATTGATACCAGCAATCAAGTCCTGCACCAGATAACGCGGCGCCCAGCCGATCATGTGGCAGTCGGTCGTTTGCAGTTGAATCGCCAGCGGGCCAACCGGATTGTTTAGCTCCACCGCAACCTGTAGCGGCGTTTCGGCTGCAAGCGCGTTGGCTGTCGCCCGCCCAGCGTCCGAGACGTGTCGTAAACCGTGTAAGAAAAAGCGACATGAAAAGGTCTGATCCGCGCGCTTGAGGATGCGCGGAAACACCTCCAAGCTATCCGTTTGGCGTTCGCCACCCGTCAGGGCAAGAATCTCAATCGGGTCGGAATGTGCGGGATCCAAGTCAAGCCAGCCCAAATACTCCTTGAAATCCTTTCGTGCGGGGTCAAGAACGCGATTCTTGAAGACGGGGAACAGTTGGTTGGACTCATAGCGTTTACGAAAATCTGGAAACGACACCAAGGGTTTAAACCCCGCATGGGTCTCCGCGTCGAGAGCTCCCTGCGTGTAGCGGAAAATAAAAGATGACGGATTCTCGGCGTCGAGGCGACCGATTGGAAACCACGAGCGCGAGGGTTCAGGCGACCGCCAAGCGACAAATAAAGTACTCATGTTTGAATCCGTTTCAGCTCAGATAGTGAGTAAACCAAAATGGCGAGCGCCAAACGCTTCGAGACGTCAGACGCCAAATTTTTAGGGATGCGACTGATCATTTGTCGTGCATCATCTTCGGTCAGCTTGCAAACCTTGGCCAAGGCGGGAGCGAAGTAGGTAGGGTACCTTCCAGCCGCTAATTTTACTAGCGCGAGCGGGTTTGCGCCTTTGTTACCCAATGGCTCCCAATAGACGCCTCCGCGCCCGGCATTTACATATTGGGGTACCCGGTCTTCAGCCAATAGCTTGGCCGCCCTTTCATCCAGACATTCGCGCCCAAGGGCCGATGCATGATCAAAGCTCGGCGCGACACCCATCACAAAAGCGCGAGGATCCTTGCCCAGTCGTAAGTTCAGCCCCCAATTTTCGTGGTGGCGATCCGTGTTGCCAATAAGGGCGTCAAACACCATGTATTCCGCGAGCCTCATCAGAAGCGGCTCCGCTAGGCCTCCCGGAAAGAGTCTCGAAATAGCGCCGACGATGTTGTGCACCGTGTGGTCGGACTGCTTCGCGATCTTCGCTTTGTCGTAGCCTTTGATGTTCACGGCCAACACCTCATTGCCGTGGACGAGCGCCTCACCGATCTGGGTACGAATGAAATTTTTGGAAATGCACCCGCGCGTGCCGACATATGTCGCTAGCTAAACCTCCGCAGCCCACATGCCAATATGCTTTGCAAATTCAGCGGCGACCTTTTCTGCCCAATCTTTACCAGTGTTCGGCCGCGCCTCTTTGAACAACCAGCGCTGTCCGTCGAGCGTCACCCAAAAACTTTGGCTTGCTGCCGAGCGGCTCGATGTCTTCTCGCGCGTCGGCAGGAATCGGGACAATCGGGTAATCGGAATCACGCACCACGGTTGAACACCAAACTCATTATTTGGCGGGAATTTCCAGCCATTTTGCCGTGGAAACTCCCGCCAATGCTGGACTTTGCCAAGCTACTGACCAAAAAAAACGCTATTGTTGACGGGTATTTTGAGGCAGATTTGCCCCAAGACGCCCGTCTTTGCTCGCCTGAACATTTGGGGGAACTTCTCGAAACCGTCGCGAACGGGCGAGCGATTCTTTGCCTGACCGACCACAGCATCGCGGGCCGTGTTTGCCAAATAAGTACGAGAGGAAGGTGCGTTTTTATCAACTGCGATGGCAAACACGGTGCCGTCCAGTTTGCCGTCCGATCTGCCGTCCAACCGCCCGAAAGTGAACGTGCAGCCCGCATCAACGGCAAAAGTGGAACGAGCGACATTGGTTATCCACTCGTTCAGAGGCAACCTCCCTCGACACATCGGGCGACCCATGAAATATTCAGGCTAGGGTTTGCTTTTCTTTGCCGCGCTTGGTTTTGCGCCGGATTTTGTGCGACCGGGCGGGGAGGAACGCTTGTTACCAGCGGCATCCGAGTCGCTTGGGGCGGACGGCATCATCTGCGCCATCCACGCACTCGGGTTGAATGCAGCGGCGTACTTTGCCATGTCTTCGCTCGAAAATGCGTTGCCTGCGGATTCACGCGCCGCTCCCATCTGGCGGAGTGTATCGCGCTGGTACTCCATTGTTTTGATTGACAATTCCACTGCTGCGGCCTGGCCACGTAGCCACATGAGCACGACCTCAAACTCACGAATCTTCTTGTCAAATTCCTCGGGGTTCATCGCTGGAAGCCCGAACGCGGCGCCCGAGTGGGCACCGAATCCCGGCATGCCCCCGAGCCCAGAAAATCCGCCCGCAGCAGGTGCGCCGCCCGTCATTGCCCGCAGCAATTCAAAGTAATCCGGCAGCGGCGTTTTCGGTGTCTCAGACATTTAGCGGTGATGCTTCTTGATGAAATCGCGGATCTGCGGGTAAATCGTCTCGCGATATTTACGACCGGAAAAAATGCCGTAGTGACCGACTGCCGGCGCGGTCAGATGTTGCGCACACGATGCCGACAGGTTACTGCATAACGTGTGCGCGGCGGCGGTCTGACCGCTTCCCGAAATATCATCGAGCTCACCTTCGATGGTGAACAGCGCCGTGTTCCGAATCGTCTCGGGGCGCACTTTCTCGCCCGCAACAACTAACGCTCCCCGCGCCAAGCTCTGCTCTTGAAACACGCGCACGATGGTATCGAGGTAGTACTCCGCCGGCAAATCCATCACCGCGTTGTACTCGTCATAAAAACGTCGATGCGCTTCGGCAGATTCGCCGTCCCCTGCCACGAGGTGTTTGTAATACTCTTGGTGCGATTCCAGATGGCGCTCAGGATTCATCGCGACAAATCCGGTGAGCTGCAAAAATCCGGGATACACGCGCCGCATTGCACCTGGATATTTCACCGGCACACGCTGGATCACGTTTTGTTCAAACCACCAAAGCGGGCGGCGGGTGGCAAAGTCGTTGACCGATGTCGGATTCTTACGCGCATCGATTGGCCCACCCATCATCGTCATCGAGGTAGGCAGTTTCTCGCCGCGCCCGGCCATCAGCGCCACAGCCGCTAATACCGGCACGGTCGGCTGGCACACTGAGACGATATGCAACTTCCCGCCAGAACGCTGTTGCATAAAGCGAATAAATTCTTGCACATACGCCACATAGTCATCGAAGTGAAACGGGCCTTCGGCCAGCGAAACTTCACGCGCATCTTTCCAGTCGGTGATTGTTACGTCGTGATCCGGCAACATGGTGCGAACGGTATCTCGAAGCAGCGTGGCAAAGTGCCCAGAAAGTGGCGCAAAAACGAGTACGTGCGGCTCCCCCTTGCGTTTGACCGATTTATCGAAATGCCGCAATTGGCAAAACGGTTTATCGAGCAAAATCGATTCAGTGATATCGGACGGCTTTGCCCCCAGCGATACTTGCTTAATCCCAAACGGTGGACGTTCATAGCGCCCGGTCAAGCGCAACATCAAATCAAATCCGGCTGCTGCTCGGTTAGATGCGGGCACATAGGAAAGCGGCGACATCGGGCTTTGCAAGGCATCAACACTCGCCTGCGCCCACCACCGCCACGGCTCCATGATGGAGCGCTGAAATTCGTGCATTTGATACAGCATCAATACTTCTCCTGCGGCTATTGAGCGAGCGCCCTGATCACACCGTTTTCACTGATTCCTGTCAAAATAATCTGACAACTCTCAGTGAACCGGCGTTGCGAATTGAGGCGAGATCCGACTCTTTTCACCCCGTTGGTTAGATTCTACTGCGCCGCAGCATAAATTGCCGGTCTGAATCAGCCCGCAAAAGCCGGTCTTTTCGATGCGATGACGGTCCTGCCCACAAAAAATGATGAATTTCGCCTCTTTTTCACCCGTCCGCAGCGACTTTTACCCGCCAATCGAGCCCTACCAAGTCGCCCGAATGGTGCTCGATGGCACCCACACCATGCACTATGAGCAGTCGGGCAATCCCAATGGCATACCACTACTATTTCTGCACGGCGGTCCTGGCGCAGGTGCATCCGCTACCCATCGGCAGTTTTTTGATCCTGCCGTTTATCGCATCATCATTTTTGACCAACGCGGGGCGGGCCGTTCCTCTCCGCTTGGCGAGCTTGTCGACAATACCACTCCCCATCTGATTGCAGACATTGAACAGTTGCGCAAGAAGCTCGACGTATCGCGATGGATTGTGTTCGGCGGCTCGTGGGGAGCCACACTGGCGCTCGCGTATGCGGAGCATCACCCCAATCGCGTGATGGCGCTGGTTCTGCGTGGAATTTTTCTTGGGCGACAATTCGAAATCGATTGGTTTTTATACGGCTTAAAGAACTTCTACCCCGAAGCCTGGCGCAAATTTGCCGGCCACTTGCCGCCAGAGTCGAGACAAAATATCTTGGCTGCCTACTACGCACGCATCACCAACACTGACCCGGCAGTTCACATTCCCGCAGCACGAGCTTGGAGCATTTATGAGGGTTCGTGCTCGAGCTTAATTCCAAGCGAAATGGTCGTTGCGAATTTTGGCTCCGACCGCGTCGCGCTCGGTCTGGCACGCATGGAATCGCATTACTTCATGAACAAAATATTTTTGCCAGAAAACTTTCTACTCGACAATATTGGCCGTGTCCGGCACATCCCGACCACCATTGTGCAAGGTCGCTATGACGTGATTTGCCCCATCATTTCAGCCGACGAACTGGCACACGCTTTTCCCGAAGCGGCGTATCACGTCATCAACGATGCAGGGCACTCTGCATTTGAGCCCGGAACACGCGCCAAGCTAATCGAAACGATGGAACAACTCAAGGCGCGGTTTGGCCCACGCCTCTAGCCTGAAGGTTTTATAGGTCGCCCGCGGCGTCGAGGCGCGTTGCCGCTGAACGATTAGCAGGCCCATTTGGATCGCCAAACCCAAGGAAGGACGGGGTGTTTCAGGCAAGGTTGGCCACGCCACACGCGCCGATTACAGCAAGGCGTAAAGGGCACTTCTATAAACCTGCTGCGTGGGCGAATTTCGCGCCTGCGGTGCTCGCCGTACACTGGGTACGTGTCCCGTGTTTGCCAAACCCGTCGGCACGAACTTCGCCCGCTCGCGACGGTTTCGAGAAGCTCCCTAAAAATCCAACGATAATGCGGGTGAATTTCATGCCTTCATTTTGACCGTCGCCACGCATTTCGCACGCCGACGAACCAACCGCGCCAACACGCCATGCCTAAATTTCTCAAAGCCGTCCGCCTCGACGATTCCGACGTAGAAATGTACAAAACGAGCGCCGCGTGTGACGAAGATGAATGGGTATGTACTGGCGGCTTCACCGTGTGCAATTTGGCTGAGGGGTATCGCTGCAATCCACGTTGCTACTGCGATGAATCCTTCTTGTCTATCACCCGGCGTGCCCGTATAACACTCGCCGAAGTTGTTAGTGTCACAGAGGCCGATCTCGAAATCTTCAAGGATCAGCTCGCCCAGCACCTGCTGTTCGACTGGAAAGCGCCCGACTACCCGACCGCACGCGCCGTTGCCGAAGAAGAAATCGACTACACCGCAGAAACAGCAGCCACGTTTCCCACCGAAGTGTGGATCAGTGTCAAGCGCTCACCGGGTGAGGATGGTGCAATCGCCGAGAAGTACGATCAGTACGAACGGCTGATGGTGGGCTCGCACAAACTCTAATTTTTTATCCGACTCAAGCCGAGTCTGGCGCCATGGTAATCGGCGGCATCACACCCAAACCTTCCGCGTGCGCGGCAACACGCGAGAACGTAATCAACATTCCGGCGGTGGCCCCCCAGATATAACGTGGGCCGAAAGGGATTGCAAAGTAGCTGCGCATGCGCCCTTTGTACATCGCCGACTCCCGCCGGTGGTTGGTTGGGTCGAGCAGAAACGGCGCGGGCACTTCAAACACCTCTGCCACTTCTGACGGATCGGGCGCATATTGCACGGGATCAGCAGACCAGCCGACCACCGGCGTGATGCGATACCGTGTGCCGGTCGTGTAGGGGGGAAGTTCGCCAATAATTTCAATTCGCCGCGCATCTACTCCCGTTTCTTCATGAGCCTCGCGAAGCGCCGTTGCTGCCGCATCGGCGTCGTCGTCTTCCACGCGCCCGCCTGGAAAACTAATCTGCCCCGCGTGGTCGGTGAGATGCGACGTTCGCTGGGTAAACACGATAGTCGGTACGGCGTGGTTGACGACCAACACTAATACTGCCGCCGCCTTGAGCGGGCTCTCACCCGTGGTGACGATGAGCGTTTCGCCGTCGTCTGCAAATCGGTCGTCGCCGCTTGCGGCAATGACGGGACTGCTATGCACCCAGCGGCGCAATCGGTCACGCGTTAACGGTGTAAATCGCGAGTCAACGCCGCGCTGGGCAAGACCGTCGACGGATGTGTCGCTATACTTCATTCTTCAATTATAAGGACTGCGTCTCATCGCCATGATTGTTTACGACTACTACCGCTCATCTGCCTCTTATCGACTGCGAATTGCGCTCAATCTCAAGGGACTGAAGCCAGAACGTCGGTTTGTGCACCTTGCAAAAGGTGAGCAGCGCTCGGCCGACTACAAAGCGCTGAACCCGCAGGGTTTTGTGCCGATTCTTATTGATGAGGATTTTTCGCTTTCGCAGTCAATGGCGATGATTGAGTATCTAGATGAGAAATATCCAGAGCCGCCATTGCTCCCGAAAAATAGCGAAACGCGCGCCCTTGCGCGTCAAATTGCGCAGATCATTGCGTGTGATATTCATCCCCTCAATAATGCACGCATCTTGACGTACCTCAGTAACGATCTCAAATTGAGTGATGCCGCAAAGACACAGTGGGTGTGCCGTTGGATACATGATGGTTTTGCGGCGCTCGAAATGATGCTGTCCAAACGTGCAACGCACACCAAGTTCTGCGTGGGTGATGCGCCGTCAATTGCTGACATCTGCCTCATTCCCCAGGTCACGAACGCCATGCGGTTCTCCTGCGCAATGGACGCATTCCCCATCATCAGCGAGATCTATCAGTATGCAATGACCCAGCCGGCATTCCATGATGCCCAACCGCGCCTCCAGCCAGACGCAGAGTAACCAAACCGACCGTGAAGGCGGTGCGATGCCAATCGTGGGGGATGCCAGATACCTTAGTGGTCGAAGCCATCGCGCCCCTTACAGCCACCACCGACCACCGCAGTTACCACCGTAGTTGACACGCAGTTGACAAACACGCGTCTTCCTCCCGCACGCAGTTGGCAAACACGCGTCTTCCTCCCGCACGCAGTTGGCAAACACGGCTCGCGATGCTGTGGTCGGTCAGGCAAAAAATCGCTCGCCCGTCCACTCACTCACCCGCTTTCGAGCGCGCCCCCATCAAATGTTCAGGTTAGCGACAATTCAGATTGTCAAGACCAAATTTGTAAAAACGTCCGTCATGGGGGCCGTAATCGACCTTAAAGCCGTTGTCATATTTACGCGATCTCAAAAAAGTGGTTTAACTTCAAGTAGCTAGCCGCGTATTCGTCTGGGTGACGCAATACGGACGATTTTATCGAGCGTTGTATTTGTGTTTCTGTCCCGTCACATTTTGTTCAAAAAAGTGTCTTCCTTGGCAGCGCAACTCTAAAATCTTCGCAGCGATCATCCTTTCAGCAAAGAACCACTTCAACACTGCGCGGCTACATCACGACCCCGCCGCCGCAGAACTTTCGACCTACTCTGCCTTCAAGGAGCCCAAATGCCGAACAACACAAGAGCCTTTCGACCCATGCCCCGTGTCTCAACGCTATGCCTAAGCATTGCCGCAGCCATTGCCATGTCAAGTGCGTTTGCACAAAATGCAAAACCGACGGAGAAATCCAAGGCTGGCGAGTTGGAAACCATCACCGTGACTGCCGAGCGCCGCGCAGAGAACATCCAAGATGTGCCATCGTCGATCAGCGCGTTGAGGGGGGACACACTCGACGCTATCAACTCCGGTGGTCAAGATATTCGTATGCTGGCAGCACGCGTGCCCAGCCTGAACATCGAGTCGTCGTTTGGACGCGCTTTCCCGCGCTTCTATATCCGCGGCCTGGGTAATGGCGACTTTGATTTGAATGCCTCTCAGCCAGTCTCGTTGGTGTACGACGACGTTGTTCAAGAAAATCCGATTCTCAAAGGCTTCCCGATTTTTGACTTGGAACAGATCGAAGTCTTGCGTGGCCCGCAGGGCACGCTGTTCGGCCGCAACTCACCGGCTGGCGTGATCAAGTTCGAATCCGCCAAACCGCGCTTCGCCAACGAAGCCTATGTGAACCTAAGTTATGGCAAATACAACACCTCCAATCTGGAAGGCGCTCTGAACCTGCCACTGAACAAAGAAGTGGCGATCCGCCTCTCGACACAACTGCAAGGTCGTGACGGCTGGGTGATCAATCAGCGCCCCGGCCCGACCGGTCGCCTCGAAGGCTACCGCGATAATGCGTTCCGCCTGCAAACACTCTACAAGCCGAGTGATTCATTCAGCGCACTGTTCAATTTTCACAACCGTGACTTGAGTGGTTCAGCGCGCGTGTTCCGCGCCAACATCATCAAGCCGGGCACCAACGACTTTGTCGCCAACTTCGATCCATCTAAAGTTTTTTATGACGGCCGCAACCAGCAGGACGTGACCAACAACGGCGGTAGCATGCGCCTGAAGTGGGAGTTCGCCGATACCACGCTGCACGCTATCACCGGCTTGGAAAAGGTGACTTCCTTCTCACGCGGTGACATCGATGGTGGTTTCAGCGCGGTCTTCATGCCCGGCGGCAGCACACCCGGCGTCATTCCGTTCGCCGCCGAGTCCGCAGACGGCCTGCCGAACCACCGCCAGTTGACCCAAGAGTTTCGCCTTGAATCGAAAGGCAAAGGTTTGAAGTGGTTGATCGGCGCTTACTACTTCGATGAAGAGCTCGATATCGATAGCATCAACTACGACTCATTGGCCCCGGGCAACCCACGCAACGGATTTGCCAAACAAAACCAGAAGAACAAAGCGTACGCGGTGTTCGGCTCTATTAACACCGACCTCACCAGTGCGTTCAACTTGCGCGCTGGTCTGCGCTACACCAATGACAAGAAAGACTTCTACGCTGACCGCCTGATTGCACCGCCATTCTCATCAACATTTATCGGACGTCGCACGACCAATACGTCCGCATCAAACGTGAGCGGCGATGTTGCTGGCACATTGAAGCTCTCAGCCGACACCAACGTCTACGCACGTCTCGCCACTGGCTTTCGTGCGCCGTCGATTCAGGGCCGCCTGTTGTTCGGTGACCAACTCTCGGTTGCCAACTCGGAAAAAGTCACGTCGATTGAAGCGGGTATCAAGACCGACCTGTTTAACAAACGTGCGCGTATCGCCGCAAACGTGTTCTCGTATGAAGTCAAAGATCAACAAATCACCGCTGTCGGTGGTGCGACCAACTTCAACCGCTTGCTCAATGCGGCAAAGACCAGCGGTAGCGGCGCTGAACTTGATCTACAAGCCTATCTGACCGACACCTTGTTGCTCACCGTCAGTGGCAGCCTGAACGACACCAAGATCAAAGACGGCAGCCTCGCCATCCAAGCGTGCGGTGCATCTTGTACCGTGCTCGACCCGCCGGCTGTTGGCCGTCCCGGCACCTTCTCGATCAACGGTAACCCACTGCCACAGGCACCGAAGTACGTTGCCAACGTGACGCTGCGTTATTCGTTCCCGACGGCCGGTGGTGAGTACTTCGTTTATACCGACATGGCCTATCGTAGCAAGATCAATTTCTTCCTCTACGAATCACGCGAGTACACTGGCAAAGCACTTACCGAAACGGGTCTGCGCTTCGGTTACAAGTGGGCTGATGGCAAGTACGAAGCGGCAATTTACGGCCGCAATATCACCAACCAGATTCGTATGGTGGGTGGTATCGACTTCAACAACCTGACTGGCTTCATCAACGAGCCACGTTTCTGGGGTGCGCAGTTCAAGGCAAACTTCTAAAACGGCAGCGACGAGTAATACACAAAACCCCGCGCTTGCCGCGGGGTTTTTTTTGCCCGATCCGGTATCCTTGTTTCTGCTTCGCTCCCCAAAATCGCTTGACTGACCGTTGTCCCCTGCAAAGTTGCCCAATATGATCACTGTTCATCACCTCGAAAATTCCCGTTCACAACGCATCCTTTGGTTGCTCGAAGAACTCGGCTTACCCTACGAACTCAAACTCTACAAACGCGACGCCAAAACGCGCCTCGCCCCATCTGAGCTGAAAAAAATTCATCCCCTCGGAAAGTCACCCGTCATTGTTGACGACGGCGAAGTCATCGCCGAATCCGGCGCAATCATCGAGTATTTGGTGGAAACCTATGGTGCGAAGGCAAAGGGAGAATTAGCAAACCTCCAGCCGGGCGCAGGTACTGCCGAACACCGCCAGTGCCGCTTCTGGATGCACTATGCGGAAGGCTCGCTGATGAATTGGTTGGTGATGAAGCTGGTGTTTGCCACCATCCCTACACAGCCGATGCCGTTTTTTGTTCGCCCGATTGCGCGCGGTATTTCAGATGCGGTGATTAACAAGTTGATTGACCCCAACCTCAATACCGCACTCGCCTTTATGGAAGCGCATCTTGGCACACACGAATGGTTTTCCGGTACTGACCTCTCAATGGCAGATTTCCAAATGAGTTTTGCAGTCGATGCGGCGTTATCCCGCGTCGCAAAGGGCAAACACTACCCAAACCTACGCGACTTCAAGAAACGGATGGAATCACGTCCCGCGTACCAACGTGCGCTGGAAAAAGGTGGCCCGACTCTCGCTGATTTTCAAATCAAGAAGTAGGCTATCTGGGCAGGGCGACGTTGTCGATCAGGCGAATCTCAACGCCACTCGCAACTTGCGGCGTATGCACTGCGCCGAGCCGCCGTCCCCAGCGTTCTTCGATGTAATCCACCCGAAAGCCGAGTCTCTCGAGCCGATCTCGCGCCTCTTGGCAAGATAGTGATAGGTTGGCTAAGGTTCGCGACCATTCGGTTGCAAGTGCGCGTTGCGCCGGATTCAATCGACGATTGCGGCTGCTCATCGCAAGCCCGTCTGCTTCTCGTACGGTCGGGCAAGCCGCGATACGTGTGGGGTGTTGAAACGCATGGAGCATTTCGCGCACCAACAGCAATTGCTGAAAGTCTTTTTCACCAAAGTAAGCAACGTCCGCCCCGATCACGTTGAGTAATTTCAAGACCACGGTCAACATGCCGTCAAAGTGGCCCGGCCGATATTCGCCCTCCAGCACTCGGCTGATCTCGGTTTCGCTGATCCGGTAACGATACTGATCGGGATACAACGTCTCGTAGGTGGGTGCAAACACAAACTGGCAGCCCGCTTGTTCCAGCATGGCGCAGTCGTCGTCGAAGGTCTGCGGATACGCCGCAAGATCACTCGCATTGTTGAACTGTGTTGGGTTCACATAGACGGTGGCAACGACGTATTTGTTTTCATTAAGGGCGCGCTCTACGAGCGAGATGTGGCCCGCGTGCAAGGCACCCATGGTCGGTACCACACCGAGCGATCCACTCGCGGGTTTGATCATTCGCCATTCGGCCAGCGTACGAAAAACAGTCATGGCCATGTTTATGCGTAACTCTCTGCCGCGGTTGGAAACGTGCCCGCTTTAACCGCACGATCAAACGCATTGAGGCCCTCGAGTGAGACGGTTGCAACGTCCGCAAACACGCGAACAAAGCGCGGAATCTTGGGATTGAGGCCGAGCATGTCTTGCAACACCAACACCTGGCCATCGACATCCACGCCGGCACCGATGCCGATGATCGGCACAGACACAGATTCCGCCACCAATTTGCCGAGTGATGCCGGCACGCCCTCCGCCACCATGGCAAATACACCGGCCGCTTCTAGCGCCTTCGCATCGGCAACAATTTGTGCCGCAGCAGCAGACTCACGGCCCTGCACTTTGAAGCCACCAAATGCGTTCACAAACTGCGGGGTAAGTCCGACGTGGCCCATCACTGGAACTCCCGCCGTCACCAAGCGACGAATTGTCTCAAGATTGCCTTCCGCACCTTCGATCTTGATCGCATTCGCTCCCGCACGGAGCAGGCGTTGCGCCGCACTGACCGCCTCGGCGAGTCCTTTGCGATGCTCTAAAAACGGCATATCGGTCACCAGAAACTTACCCGCAGCGCCGCGCGCAACCGCACTGGTGTGCAAACACATCATCTCAACATCGGCTTGCAGCGTGCTCGGATGCCCGTGAACCACCATCGCCACGGAGTCGCCTATCAACAAGAAGTCGATATTTGTTTTCGCGAGTAACTGCGCATACGGATAGTCATAACAGGTCACACAGGAGATTTTCTCGCGTGCTTTTTTTCGTTTTACAAAGTCTGGGATTTGCATAGGGTTCTCAATTTAGCGAAGGGGTCTGCACAACACGCAGCGTGTGGTCTCGGGTTTTGTGCAGGATGTAGCGGGCGAGTTGTCGTGTCGGTGCAATATGTTGGTGAAGGTTTGGGAGGTTGATGTCATTCCAGAATGCCTTTAACTGCACGTCCCACTCCGCGTCCGAAAGATTCAGATAACGCACAAAAAACGATGTCGGGTCGAGTTTTGCCGCCTCGCGCAAACGCGAACCGCGCTCGTAATACCAGTGGAATAGATCTGCCTCCAACGCATCAAGATAAATCGAGACATCGAGTTTCCCGGCTGTAAACACCGGCTGTAATGCATTAATCCCTTCGATGACCAAAATGTCAGACGGTACAATTTCGCGCCCCGCGCCAAACGAAACATCGTAGGTTTGATGTGAGTAGGTCGGCACCAGAATCGTGCGGCGGTCTCGGTTGGCGTCTCCATCGCCCCGAACTGCGGCAAGAAACAGACCGAAAGCGTGATGGTCGTAACTCTCTGGGAAGCCTTTGCGCAGCAATAACCCACGCTCTTGGAGTATCTTGTTTGGATATAAAAATCCGTCAGTGGAGACCACTTCCACCCGTCGGCCCAAATCCCGCCAGCCTTGGGCAAGTGTTGCCGCCAGCGTACTTTTTCCGGCCGCAACACTACCTGCCAAGCCGACGACCAGCGGTGCGCTGTCGCGTGATGGCGCCGTAGCCGCGATCGACTTGATGACGTCGTGAAGTTGTGTCTCCATCGTTCTCGGCTACGAAAATTGACTATTTAGCTGGGCTGGCGGGCGTCGTCGCCGAGGCGCACCAAGTGACGCGCCAGATGGTCCAAGCTGGAACACTGCACGACACTTCCATCGGACGCCCAAACGCTCGCACGGTGTGTGTTGATCGTTTGAAGATCGTTGTGCACAACCCAATCTGCGCCTGACGTAAGGACACTTTGTATCGCCCGTTGTACCTCGACCTCGGATGCACCATCTGTCAGCTTGAAACCAACCAAACGCACCGCACGGTGCCGACTATAACCCTTCAAGTGGGGAAGTATTTTTTTTCCGGGGCGCAGATGAATCGAGAGCGCAGCCGAAGAGGGAAGCTTCATTGCCAGCGGTGCAATATGTGTCACGCCGTCGATAGCAACACTTCCCACCACAAAATCGCTCACCGCTGCCGCATGGACGATCATGTCGATATCGTGATTCGCGAGGATTTTCTGACAAGCTGTATCGAGATCATTGGCCGTGACAAAGGTATGCTGCACGACACTCGACTCAGTCGGCTTCAACGCGCTCTCCGCGCACACCAAAAACACTTCTGCGCCATCTCTGGCAAACACATCGGCAATCGTCGCACCCGTTGCACCGGTGCTACTGTTGGTAATGACACGCACACCATCGATGGGCTCACGTGTACCGCCGCTGGTGATCAAAACCTTTAGACCATTCACGCCAAAATGGCCTTCAGAATGTCCTCGGGCTCCATCAATCTGCCATCACCGACATCGCCACACGCGAGGTTGCCAGCGGCTGGACTCAGTAACCGCACGCCAATTTCTTGTAGCGTTGTGACAGAGGCTTGTGTGATGGGGTGCTGCCACATCTTGGTATTCATGGCCGGCACCACAAAAAGCGGCTTCGCGAAGTCGTGGGTCAACCAGAGATTGCCGATCAAATCATCGGCAACACCAGCCGCCATCTTGTTGAGCCGATTTGCCGTCGCCGGACAAATGACGGATCGGTCCGCCCAGCGATTGAGTTCGATGTGCTCCATCCAACGGCCCGATTGGAAGGTATCCGTCAACAAATCGCGTTGTGAGAGACCTTCAAGGGTCGCTGCGCCGATAAATTTTGTTGCCGCATTGCTGGCGACACATTGCACAGCATGCCCCGCCTGCACCAGTTGGGAAACGACCGTGCAAGCTTTGTAGCAAGCAATGGAGCCAGTGAGCTGAAAGAGAATATTCATCGTCAAATTATATTCGTGGCACAACGCATTCCCAAGGTTAGACAACGTCAAATTTGCCTTGTGTGATCGCTTGGCGCGGCCCAAAATATCACTGATGACCCCCCGCCCTCCCCTTGAAACACCAATCTTGACCACTGCTACCGTCTATTTCGACGGCGGTTGCCCGCTCTGTTCACGCGAAATAGCGTTCTATCAACGCCAAAGTGGCGCCGGATCGATTGCATGGATCGACCTTACCACCTGCGAGGACGCCGCATTACCAAATGGCATTTCTCGGCAGCAGGCATTGGCGCGCTTTCATGTCCAAACAGTAGACGGCATCTCACACGGCGCTGCCGGCTTTCTTGCGCTATGGCGCGCACTGCCACGTTTTCGTTTAATCGGTCGCTTGTTGTCGATCCCACCCATGCCGTGGGTGTTGGAGCGCGGCTATCGCATTTTCTTGCGCATCAGACCAACCCGCAAACTTGCCGATTGCGATGTGTGCGTTAAGTGAACCATTGATTTCAACGACGTTGATCGGCTCGATTGTGCATTGATGGCGAAGTCGATTCGCATTCGCCAGGGATTCGCCAGGGATTTTGGTGCAGGCGGAAAAGACCATCCCTCTGAAAAACATCTAAGACGTGACGTTTATCGAGGGTCTGATCTTGCACCACTTCAACCTCAGCGTCTTAAAGTTTGAAACGGCGGGCTCCCGCCACAATGCGGCGGCCAATATGGAACTCACCAATATCATCGACGCGCAAGATTCGACTCTCGCCGTGTTGCAGCGGATTGAAGCCAAATTCGAAGCGATCACCACACACCATATAAATCACTCTTCACCTGTTGGATTGACACCTGCGGTTGAAGACGAAGGCAAAAGAATACGGAAATCGCCCATTGACGGGCATTTTCAAGCAAAATGCCGTGGAAACGCCCGTCAATAAACGGGTTTTTACGTTCAGACGCCGGTTTCCCGTCATTGAACTCTTTAACCAACACATGCTCTGAATTCGAGCAGTTCGTTTGCCCGCCGCTCCGGCCTAACCTAAAACCATAACAACAATGTTTGAGTTCTCTCCCGAATCCGGCTTGTGGGGCCTGTTTGCTTCTGCCTTTATCTCCGCCACGCTCCTCCCCGGCTCCTCCGAAATTGTCTTAGTCGGGCTGCTCACCAAATATCCCGAGTTATTGTGGAGCGCCATTGCGGTTGCTACCGTCGGCAATACTTGCGGCGGCATCACATCTTATTGGCTGGGGCGTCTGTTCCCCAATAAAGCCGAAGGCAAAGCCATCGAATGGCTGAAGAAATACGGCATGTGGGCACTGCTGTTTAGCTGGGTACCGTTGTTTGGCGACGCGCTCAGCGTCGCGGCAGGCTGGATGCGCTTTAACTTCTGGGCATGTATGGCGCTGTTTGCCGTCGGCAAACTGTTTCGCTACTTACTCGTAGCCGGCGGCTGGACATGGTTCCTGTCGACCATTTGGCCGTGGATGAAGGTGACGTTCGGATGGTAAGGGAAGGACTCCAGTCAACCCAAAACCGTCCTTAAGTTTTGCCGAAAGCCGCGATCGCGGCGGGGCATGGTGGCGATGCTGGAATTGCGCGTGGCGTAGAAGGTCTTACGTCAAAAATCGGCAGCCAAACCCACCATAAACGCACGAGGCGGTGCTGGGTTATACGTACGAAGACCACTGGTTACGCCAGCCGAGGTCGCATAGCGCCGATCTGTTGCATTGGCAATTTGTGCGTAGAAGCGGCGTTTCATCCCAGCAGCCGTCGTTAATTGATAACTCGCCATGAGATCGATGGTCTTGTAACCGCCGTAGAACAACGGCGTGACCGTGGCGCTGGGCGGCGAAATCGCGTACCGACCGACGCTCCGACCCGTCGCCGTCAATACAAGTTCGGGGATTGGTCGCACGGTGGTCACGATCGTCACGAGTTCGCGAGCCACACCCGTCAACTCACTTCCGACTAAGAACGGCGTTGAAGGTAGCGACTCAGTCACCTTAGTGCGAAAGCTCGCGAGTGCCGCACTAAACTCCAGCCATGTTGTCGGTGAATAGCGCAGTTCGGCCTCCACGCCCTGACGGCGGGTTTTGCCGATATTGCTGTAGAGCAGGATGGTGGGGACCGTGAGCGCAACCTCATCGCGACTGTCAATTCGGAAGGTCGCAATTTCCATTTCGACGCTGGCGTGTGGCTTGAACGTCGCACCGAGCTCCGTCTGCCGGAACTTGGTCGGATTGACGCTCAAGCCTGCGGTGAACTTGGCCGCATCGCTCGGCAGGGAAAATCCCTCGGCGACGCTGATGCGTGTCTTGAAAACGTCGCGAATCCAATTCGATTGAATGCCGAATTTCGGCGTCGTAATGTTGAATCGCGGCTGCTGATTGCATTGGGCACTGGCACCCGTGCGGGTCTCCAATCCAGCGACATCACAGCGACCAGTGATACCGTCGTAACGAACGCCCACGGCTGGTGTGAAGAGGCGGTCGAGTTGCCACTCGACTTGCACAAAAGCAGAGCTGAAGTCGTTACGCAGATTGCGGTTGAGCGTACCCAAGCCCCCCGCGATGCCCGCCGTCATCGTATTCGCGGTAAAGGCACCGTTATTGAGCGCATCGGCGTAGGTATACAGGCTCTTTTCCTGGTAACGCTCGGCACCCACGACCCATCTCAGCGGCGCGCTGATCTGGTGCTCACCATTAAGGCTAACGCCGTAGCCCTGCACGTCACGGGCATAGGATTCGTTGCGCTGTTGCCATGTGGTCGCATTGGTTGGACGCGTGAATGATCGTCGGAAAGTCTGTTGCGTGCCATACAAAAACGCAAGCACTTTCAGGTTAGCTGAAAGTTGATGGGACAAATCTGCTCGCAACGTCTTGAACACTTTGTCTGTGCTGTCGTTTTGGACCCGTGGATCAAGGCGGAAGAACATCGTGCGATTGTCGTACTGCGACTGTGTGATGATCGATGCAGTGTTCGACTGGCCATTGAAAAGCCGAGTGGCAATCGACAACCGTGTATCTGGAGCCACATCAAATGCGACGCGTCCGGCAAATGTGCCGCGTTGACTATCGGATTGAGGGCGATACCCATCGGTGCGATAGGCTTGCACCGCGAGATTGACGTTTACACCTCCCAGTTGGGTACCGAGCGCCGCTTGCAAATCCGCCGTCCCATAGGAGCCGACACCAAAATCCACCTCAGAATAGGGGCCACCCTTTCGCGTTTCAATCGCGACCAAGCCAGCGCGGTTGAAGTTGCCGTAGAGGGCAGACACAGGGCCCTTGAACACGCGAAGGGACGCCACCTCAAGCGGAACCACAACCGCGAGATCGGTGTAGCCATCGGCGTGGCTGGAGGCCTCATTGAGTGGAAGCCCGTCAATGACAAACCCAATATCGCCGCCGTGCCCGCCTCCTGAGAAACTACGCAGCGTCATCGAATTTGCAACGTTGCCGTAGCCCAGTCCGCGTATCTCCATCCCGGCGACTTCACGAAACAATTGCTCGACATTGCGAACCTGTCGCTCGCGGAAATCCTCTTGATCGAATGTTTTTACGCTAAACGGTTGCCGTGCGCTGCCCGCAATCGCCTGCCCTTTTACCGTGATGCCCTCGATAGGGACAGCCTTCGAGGTCGACGACACACCGTCGCTGTGCTCACCGTCAATCTCGCCACTCGGTTGCGACGGCGACGTCTGCACCAATGCTTGAGTGGTAACTTGCGTATTTGCTTGAGCGTGCGCTTGCGACAGCGTCGGCAGCACGATAGCGACTAACGCCAAAAGCGCCCCACATAGGCCAAAAGCCTTGGCGTCGATTGTCGATTGGAGCGCGTGGCCGCGAGCCAGCACACTCGAACGTACGGCAGAGCGAGAGATCATCCTGCTTTCTACGATACAGCGCCGCATCAGCGAGCCATAAACACCAGCGACGCATTTAACGCCAACGTATCGGCATCGGCATCTGCCTTCAGCGGGAGGTCATAGTCGACCGCGAGACGGTTGATGCCGGGTACTAATACCAGAGTAGCGCGGCCATCAGCATCCGTCTTTGGCCCAGTCTCATTACTATTGTTTTCAACCATGACACCCGCCAGCGGTTTACCTTCGAAGAGCACTCGAACCGTAAACTTGCTTCCTGCCGTTGGCTCTGCCGCAGCCGTTACCGGCAACACCTCGATACGTTGACCCACCGGCTCGGTCATCCACGACTGCCATACGACGATGGTCTTACCCCATTTGAGCGGTCGGCGAGAAGAAGTCGCGCTTGGCGCCTCGCGTTTGCCAACATTGACAGTCTTACCATCTACCGTGGAATACGAGCCGTTATCAAACTCAACGAGAAACATCGCTGGTGTGCCGCTCACTTTGACACTGGCACCTTTGTCATCGCGTGAAATCTCATTGGTCAGTGTGGCCCGTTTAGCGTCAAACACGCTGACGGCTTTGACTTTGGCGGCGGCATAGCTCTGTGGCTCTTTATGCCCGAAGTGAACCGGATAGACCGAGCCGGCGACCGGGGCAACCCATGCGTCGTGCGCTGCCGCATTCTGAACGAAACTAACAGTCGAGAAAACGGCAATGCCGAGCGCGACGGTTTGCGAGACCATGAGCGAACGCAGTGGTGTAAGAGACATGATGATCCTAGGCGGTGAGGGAAATTATCTAGAGGTGCTTCCGAGATGCAACCGATCGCTTCGCCGAGTCTATAAACTGAATGTTACAGTAGCATGTAAGATAAAAAATCATTCTGCGGACGCCGCGCCGCTATTAACATCCCCCAGTGGGCATTCCGGAGCATCGTGACCGACGATTCCGGGCGAACGTGACCGATTTCGGACTACTTCCGGAATCGCCGGTCACGATACCGGAACGGCGTCGTACAACGCAGTAGTGGTGTTACGCATATGCGCAACTGAGCAGATACGCTTCTACCCTGAGGCTAAGCGCTTCTACCAAAAGAAGTTGGCCACGACCAATGGGGCGGTGGCGACCAAGGCCCTGGCGCACAAGCTGGCGAGGGCGAGTTACCATGTGCTCAAGACCGGCAAGTCATTCGAGATGCAACGCTGTTTTGCCCGTGTTTAAGTTTGGCAAGGGGGTGTTGAGCCAGAAATGGGGTCTGGTGCCGAGGCGAACATCACCCGGTAACCACCAGTCTGAATGGACACGCCTCCTTTCCACCTGACCCGTTTCCGATTCGCCTGTGAAATGAGCCCACTGCGGTTTGGCACCAAAGGGTAGCCACAATACTGAACGAAACAATCCATGGACATGACACGGCACCAACGTTCTTCTGGGGCAAGCTGCGAGCTTTCATGGTTTTCCTGATTTCGATCACCAAGCCGGTTTTGATCTTGAGCTTTTCAGCATCAGCAAGGCCAAGGTCAGCAAACACGTTGCCTCAACCCCGATTCACGTCCACGCCTTCGATCAGTCGGATTTCCATGTCTGCCAGTAAAGCCCTACCCTTTCTCAGTCTGTTTGTTGATTTCGTTCAGCAAATCGGGATGCCGATCCAGCACCTTGAGCAATTTGACCAAGGCCAGCGGCGGCTTGGTCTTGCCATTCTCATAGCGGGAAAAGGCGTTAACCCCACCACCAAATTGAGCGGGATCCGATTTAGTGGACGGATAAGTTGATAGATTATGCGGCCAATTGCATTTGTGCTTCGTTGAATTGCTTTGCACAATCAGCCGGTGACTGATTGTTGATTTTTGCATGACGTCTGATTTGATTGTAGAAGACCTCAATATATTCAAACACAACCCGTCTGGCCTCTTCACGCGTGGCAAACCGGTAATGATGCAGACTCTCTGTCTTGAGTGTGCCAAAGAAACTTTCCATTGGCGCGTTATCCCAGCAATTACCTCGGCGACTCATTGACGTTGTCATCCCGTAGCTAACCTGTAAGGCGCGGTAAGCGGCGCTGCAATACTGGCTACCGCGATCTGAATGGTGCATCAAACCTGCTTTTGGCTTCTTGCGCCAATACGCCGCGCGTAACGCATCAATGACTAACTGCTTGGTCATTTGCTTATCCATCGCCCAACCAACGATCTCACAGGTATATAAATCCTTGATCGCGGCCAGAAATAGCCAACCCTCATCGGTCGGAATGTAGGTGATGTCAGCCACCCACACTCGATTCGGTGCAGTTGGCCTAAATTGACGATTAAGCAAATTCTCAGCGACCGGAAGTTGATGCTTTGAATCCGTCGTGACACGGAATTTCTTTTTATGCGTGCAGCGGATGCCGTTGAGTTTGCGTAACCGTTTGATTCGGTTGAGTCCAGCACTGATGCCTTGGCTTGCCAATTCAGTTCGAATCTTCGCTGGCCCATAAGTGCCGCGACTACGTTCGTGTGCGGCTTTGATGGCCGCTAGTAGCCTTTTATCTTCAAGCCTCTTGGCAGGAATGACGTTGCCCCGACGCCACGCTTGATAGCCGCTTTTGGCGACATCCACTAACTGACATAGCTTGTCCACAGGGTGTGTGTGACGGAGTTTATCGATCATGGCATACCTCACTTCGACTCTTTCGCGAAGTATGCCGTCGCTTTTTTTAATATGTCTCGCTCCATCTTGGCAATAGCGAGTTCGCGTTCAAGCTCGCGGATACGCAGTTGGTCGGCGGTGAGTTTATCAGCGCCTAAACTAGCTTTAAGCTCACCGCGCGACTGTTGCTCGATCCATGTGCGTATTGATTTCGTGCCGATGTCGAGCTTTTTGCTGACCTCGGCATGGGTAAGCTTTTGTTCAGTTACAAGTTTGATGGCTTCAGCTTTGAATTCAGCCGTGAATGTGCGACGGGGGATACGTTTCATGAGGACTCCTGATAAGTTGATAAAGTAACATCAACTTGTCCGTCCAGAAAAACGGGCCCCGTTCAAACGTAGGTAAATTGAGGTCAGACACTCATGGCACTACCTTAAGCGAACATCTACTCTCAACTTAAAGACATCGGCTTGCCTAAACCGACTCCGAAAACTGTCTCTCCGGCGAACAACCACAGGTGTTGTGCCGAGCCGGGGTTCAAGTTCGTTAGGTTATCTAAAAATGCAACTTGGATCCCGGCCTTCGCCGGGACGACAGACTTAAGGTAGTGCCATGAGGGACAGACCACAATCAGTAAATTGGGGTCAGTAAATTGGGGTCAGACACCATTTATGAAATCCTTTAAGTAAATTAGTAATAAATGGTGTCTGACCCTCATGGCACTACCTTAAGCGATTTTTGCCATGAAAGCGCACGGAAAGAAAGCTGGCTGAGAGCCTTCACTTGTTAAGATGCTGGTGTCTAACATCAACGTCAAAACAGAAAGGATCAGCCATGTGTGACGATACCAAAAAAACGCCTACAGTCGAGCATTTTTCGTTTCAAGCAGTTTGTCGCCGAAGCCCCCGGCGCGGCAATGAGCGAGGCAATACCACTGGCGCGGCTACAATCGATTGTTAATCTTGAGGTCGGCAGCTACCGTGACCGGCTCTACCCACCGTTGACGACACTGGGGCTATTCATTGAGCAGAGTCTGTCTGCGGATGGCGCGTGCCAAGATGCCGTCGCCCGATACCTGAGCGCACGCCATGCGCGGGATCAAGCCCCTTGCAGCCTCAACACCGGCCCTTACTGCAAAGCGCGCCAGCGGTTACCGATTTCGCTGGTAGAACAGCTGAGCGCGACCATTGGAGAGCGTCTGGAGCAATCCGCACCGAGTCAATGGCGCTGGCGAGGGCGGCGCGTCAAGCTCTTGGATGGCACCACCGTCTCGATGCCGGATACACCGGCCAATCAAGCGGCATATCCACAAAGCGGCGAACAAGCACCAGGACTAGGATTCCCGTTCGCACAACTCGTCGGCCTCCTTTCCTTGGCCACCGGTGCGGTGCTCGGTGTCGCGATGGGGTCCACCAAGGGCAAGGGTAGTGGCGAGCAAGCGCTATTTCGTGAACTGATGCCACAGCTCGACAGTGGAGACGTGATTTTGGTGGATCGCTATCACTGCACTTACTTCACCATTGCCATGCTGTTGGCGCGTGGCGTCGATATCTTGACCCGACAACACCAGAAGCGCTTAACCTCTCCGGAGGCGATCATCGAGACCTTCGGCGGCGGCGACCGCTTGGTACGATGGGTGCGACCGCAGCGCCCGAAGTGGATGGACGCCAAGCAGTACGCCACGATGCCCGAAGAACTCATCGTTCGTCAGACCGAGGTAGGTGGTCGCGAGCTGGTGACCACACTCGTCGACGCCAAGCGTGTCTCAACGAGTGATCTCGATGCGCTCTATCGCAAGCGCTGGATGATCGAGGTTGACTTCCGCAGCATCAAATCCGAGATCGGCATGGATATCCTGCGCAGCAAGTCGCCGGAGATGGCCAGAAAGGAAGTTGCTGTCCACCTGCTGGCCTATAACCTGATCCGCTCACTCATGGTGCGTGCCGCCGTGCTGGCTCACGTCCTGCCGCGTGCCTTGAGCTTCAAGGCCACACTTCAGCTTTGGCACGCCTTTAGCCAGCAATGGCGATGGCATCTAGGTGAGGCCACAGAATCCGTCGTGACGGCAATGCTTCGTGCAATTTCAACGAGGATCATTCCGCATCGACCAGACCGAATAGAGCCTCATGCCGTCAAGCGACGACCAACAACGCATGCCTACTTGACAGTCCCACGTGATCAAGCCCGAGCCGCTATCCTCGAAGCGCGAAAATCGCTTAAGGTAGTGCCATGATGGTCTGTCCCCTATTGTTTCTCTACCTAGCTAGACTTGACCCCCTTGGTTTTTCTAATTCCCTTTAACGGATTCCTGCCCCATGTTCCTCGGTCTAGGGTACAGGTCGCCTTGTAGCCGTTGTAGTGAAAAAACTTGATCAATGCTGCTTCGACCTCACTCAGCATTTCAGGTGGCAGTGCATTCTGCTCATCGCCAACAAATGCGGTACAAAGACTCCAACCTGCGATTTCCACATCTGATGCGAGCCAAGCTCTGGGCACAAACGAAAATGAAACAGGAATCAGCCCCATGGAAGTGCGCAGCACGAGCGAATCGCGAGACCACACTTCGACCTTGAAACTAGTATCTGGCGGGTTGCGCCAACCGAAAAGGTGCCTTACTCGTCTAGCAATCGCCAAGATCATTTCAACCCCATAACGACGATCCGAGACACATTCGGATTTGCGGCTGCCGCGCCGAGTTCAACCCTAAGAAAGGTCGTATTACCTCTGAGCGGCCCACCCGCGACGACATTAACCACACCCCGCGCATTGGACACAAAAATTCGAGAGGCTTCGTCCCACACGACCCTCGGAACCCAATTTCCTGCTTTATTCAGAGCCCAGCCGATCGGAGTTTTTGAGATCGTAGTGCCCAGCGCGGCAGCAACGTCCTTCGCATCATTTCCCCATGACGCTGTCCAGAGTACCGTATTTGATCCTCCGTTCAATCCCGCCGATAGCCCCTTCGCGGCCGCTCCGATACCGACGCTCGCCAGATCTACTACCTCCCAAACGGTCGTATCGCCGCCGCCCCCAAGCAGCTTGTTACTAATTAGCGTACCTGCCTTATAGCCAGGCAGCCAATCGTATAGCGATTGCTCCCAACCAAAATCGCATTTCCCGCCAGAACAATAATTCAGCGCATACCCCATCGCCGCGCTAAACGCACCCGACTCGAAACTGCCACCCGCCGCCAATGACCCCATCCCTCCCCCAATCACCGCACCCGCAAAATGCGCACCCGGTGATGATTGTCCTAGCGTAGCAACGGTCAGGTTGGTAAAGAGCTTACCCGCAACCGCACCCGCCGCGCCCGAGCCACAACTGCCACCGCTGGCCGCTGCACTCGCGCAGCCTGCCGCCGCATGCGCAGCATAACTTGCAAAACTCCCCGGTGTGGTCAGCGCACCCGCCGCGCCGAACAAGGCGCCGCTGACCGCACCAGCCAGCGCGCTATTGAGGTTTCCTCCCATGATCCCGCCCGCAGCAAAACCAGCAGCCGCGGCAGTTGCAACTTTGCTGCCGCCAACCCACGCACCGTAGTACCCACCTGGGCCAAGCACCACTGATACCCCAATCGCCAGAATCGTCTTCCCATACCGATCCCTAAAATTCGTCCACCTGCTATACCCCGTCGGATCCGTATAGGCCAACGGGTTATTCATCACGTACGCATAACGATTGTAACTCTGCAAATCATATGGACTCTGAATAATCGGGTCGGCCTGCAAGAAGCGCCCCCACAACGGGTCGTAGATGCGCCCGTTCATGTGGATCAGCCCGTAGGTGGCGAGATGTTCATGCCCGGTGTAGCCGCGTTGGCTGGTGTCAAAGCCGCTTAGGGCGGGTGTGCCGCTGCTGATGCGATTCCCCCAAACATCATACGTGGCGCGGCTTTCCAGACCATTCGCTGTGAAGGTGCCCGCGTTTGAACCCAAGTGGTCTTTCAGAAAATACCGATCCGTGATGCTGCTGCCGCCGCTGTTGACGGCGACCGCGACCACACCAATCGCGCCTTCCGGGCTGCTGATGGTGTGACGGAACTCTTTGACCACCCAGTTGCCGTTGGCATCGATCTCTTCATCGAGCTCAAAGTGCCCAGCCCCGGCAAACCAGGTCATGCCAATCGGGGCAAAGGTGCTGGAGCCGATCGGTGCACGACGCATCAGTTCAAAGGTGCGTTGTTTGTCCGGCCCGAATCCCCATCCGCTTTGATAGATGCCGGGGTTGCTGCCACCGCTGATGGTCTGGGTGATGCTGTCCGGAATGTGAAACGGGGTGTAGGTGTAGCTTCTGCGGCCATCATAAATGGTGTCTGACCCTCATGGCACTACCTTAAGCGATTTTCGCGCTTCGAGGATAGCGGCTCGGGCTTGATCACGTGGGACTGTCAAGTAGGCATGCGTTGTTGGTCGTCGCTTGACGGCATGAGGCTCTATTCGGTCTGGTCGATGCGGAATGATCCTCGTTGAAATTGCACGAAGCATTGCCGTCACGACGGATTCTGTGGCCTCACCTAGATGCCATCGCCATTGCTGGCTAAAGGCGTGCCAAAGCTGAAGTGTGGCCTTGAAGCTCAAGGCACGCGGCAGGACGTGAGCCAGCACGGCGGCACGCACCATGAGTGAGCGGATCAGGTTATAGGCCAGCAGGTGGACAGCAACTTCCTTTCTGGCCATCTCCGGCGACTTGCTGCGCAGGATATCCATGCCGATCTCGGATTTGATGCTGCGGAAGTCAACCTCGATCATCCAGCGCTTGCGATAGAGCGCATCGAGATCACTCGTTGAGACACGCTTGGCGTCGACGAGTGTGGTCACCAGCTCGCGACCACCTACCTCGGTCTGACGAACGATGAGTTCTTCGGGCATCGTGGCGTACTGCTTGGCGTCCATCCACTTCGGGCGCTGCGGTCGCACCCATCGTACCAAGCGGTCGCCGCCGCCGAAGGTCTCGATGATCGCCTCCGGAGAGGTTAAGCGCTTCTGGTGTTGTCGGGTCAAGATATCGATGCCACGCGCCAACAGCATGGCAATGGTGAAGTAAGTGCAGTGATAGCGATCCACCAAAATCACGTCTCCACTGTCGAGCTGTGGCATCAGTTCACGAAATAGCGCTTGCTCGCCACTACCCTTGCCCTTGGTGGACCCCATCGCGACACCGAGCACCGCACCGGTGGCCAAGGAAAGGAGGCCGACGAGTTGTGCGAACGGGAATCCTAGTCCTGGTGCTTGTTCGCCGCTTTGTGGATATGCCGCTTGATTGGCCGGTGTATCCGGCATCGAGACGGTGGTGCCATCCAAGAGCTTGACGCGCCGCCCTCGCCAGCGCCATTGACTCGGTGCGGATTGCTCCAGACGCTCTCCAATGGTCGCGCTCAGCTGTTCTACCAGCGAAATCGGTAACCGCTGGCGCGCTTTGCAGTAAGGGCCGGTGTTGAGGCTGCAAGGGGCTTGATCCCGCGCATGGCGTGCGCTCAGGTATCGGGCGACGGCATCTTGGCACGCGCCATCCGCAGACAGACTCTGCTCAATGAATAGCCCCAGTGTCGTCAACGGTGGGTAGAGCCGGTCACGGTAGCTGCCGACCTCAAGATTAACAATCGATTGCAGCCGCGCCAGTGGTATTGCCTCGCTCATTGCCGCGCCGGGGGCTTCGGCGACAAACTGCTTGAAACGAAAAACGCTCGACTGTAGGCGTTTTTTTGGTATCGTCACACATGGCTGATCCTTTCTGTTTTGACGTTGATGTTAGACACCAGCATCTTAACAAGTGAAGGCTCTCAGCCAGCTTTCTTTCCGTGCGCTTTCATGGCAAAAATCGCTTAAGGTAGTGCCATGAGTGTCTGACCCCAATTTACTACTCTACCATTTTAAATGGTGTCTGACCCCATTTACCTCACCATTTACCTCAACGAGGATCCTTGACACCCACAGTCTGACGCAGCTTGAACAGGTAGGGCTGGTCTCGCTCCTCCAGCTCGGCAATAAAGGGTTCGTTGCCAAAGCCGCAGTCGCCTCGGACCAAGGCCGGACGCTGCTGGGGCGTGAGCTTTTCCAGTACGCTGATCAGACCAGGCCGCGCTTTGGCCGCGCTGTGCTCTTTGCCGGGGCAGACGACAACGTCCAGCACCAGGCGCAGGTTGCCAACCCAGTATGTGTGCAGTGCGTGGCTCGGGCGCCCGGGTTTGTGTGGGTTGTAGCTGACCTCAGCTCCGCTTTGTTTTCCGAACATCGGCTTGATGGTGGTGTCGATATCCAGGATCCAAGGGGTGCTCAGTGCCGCTTGCACACTACCCATGAGCTGGGGGGCAAGCCAGGCCTGGCTTTGCTCGGCGCTCATACGCGACAGTGCGCGGCGCAGCGCGTCTTCGCTGATGATTTTCTTCATCCCCAGAATCTGCGGGCTCACCGCGTCGCCGCGCAGCCCGGTGATATGGGCGTAGCGGTTGTGCCCTGCCAGTATCGCCAGCAGCCATGTGCCCAAGATATCCTGTTTGCTGGGTGCATTGGGGCTTGTGTAGCTCAATGGGCAGCTATCGACCCAGGAGCTGTACACACCCGTGGTGGCCAAGAACTCGGAGAAGAAGGTCAACTGTGCATTCGGTGTGGCGCTGGCACCATGGTCCCACTTCACATGAATTCGCCCGCCCGGCGTATCCACCACCATGGCCTCCAGTGCCTGCGTTTGGACAGCAAGTTGACGCCTTTTTGCTTCACCCATTTGGTGACTCCAATAAATCCATTGAAATTGGCGTCTAGTCTAGCTTGCAGCCGGTTTACGCAATGTCAACTGCCGGAAATAGGTTTATTTGTCCCGAGTCGGGACAGAGCCATCCAATAACCCAGCAATAGAAGATCTGTGGTGTATCTATTAGATACACATCGGACGAAGGGTCGACTTTCTTGGTTTGCGGCGCCAACCGGCCCCACCGCTAAGCTTGGATCAAGCGGGCCAATTTGGCACCGACCTATCGATGTCCCAACTTGGGACAAGTTTTGTTCCTACTAGGAACAGAATGTCATTAAAAATTTAATCTGAAACGCACAAAAATTGTTTCCCGAAGACTGTCCCAAGTTGGGACAGCGTTTGAGCTGCGAGCTTTCGAGCTAATGAAGCCAACGGTCCACTAGTGTTGCCAGAGGTGGGAAGTTTGGTGCTCTTGGGCCTGAATTCGCGGCAGTAAGCCGAGGATTTTCCCTCGGCCATCTGGAAAATCGCGTGGAAACGAGCGGTAACCAAATTTGCGGAAAGTCGGCGAGTTCGGCACAATCGGCCAATATCGGCTCTTCACAAGTGCTTTCTGATTTCATAACTTGATTCACCGTGTCAGATGAAAAACAGAGCGACACTGACCCATTCGGGCGGCTCCGAATAGTTGAATTTCAAGATTTCTTTTGAATTGTTTAGACGAGTGCCATGTCGTTGATCAAGCAACCATCCACAATGGAGAAAATTGCCGGCAATCTTGCGGTTGAAGCGGCGTTAACCGCGATCGCAGCGGCGGCCGGTACCCCCTTGGCGGCCTTGCTTCCTGTGCTTGGGAAGTCGCTCGCTTCGGAGCGTCAGAAGCTGAGGGTCGAGGCTACCCTTCGAGAAATGAACCTATTTCCGGCAGTTGACATTGCGTAAACCGGCTGCAAGCTAGACTAGACGCCAATTTCAATGGATTTATTGGAGTCACCAAATGGGTGAAGCAAAAAGGCGTCAACTTGCTGTCCAAACGCAGGCACTGGAGGCCATGGTGGTGGATACGCCGGGCGGGCGAATTCATGTGAAGTGGGACCATGGTGCCAGCGCCACACCGAATGCACAGTTGACCTTCTTCTCCGAGTTCTTGGCCACCACGGGTGTGTACAGCTCCTGGGTCGATAGCTGCCCATTGAGCTACACAAGCCCCAATGCACCCAGCAAACAGGATATCTTGGGCACATGGCTGCTGGCGATACTGGCAGGGCACAACCGCTACGCCCATATCACCGGGCTGCGCGGCGACGCGGTGAGCCCGCAGATTCTGGGGATGAAGAAAATCATCAGCGAAGACGCGCTGCGCCGCGCACTGTCGCGTATGAGCGCCGAGCAAAGCCAGGCCTGGCTTGCCCCCCAGCTCATGGGTAGTGTGCAAGCGGCACTGAGCACCCCTTGGATCCTGGATATCGACACCACCATCAAGCCGATGTTCGGAAAACAAAGCGGAGCTGAGGTCAGCTACAACCCACACAAACCCGGTCGCCCGAGCCACGCACTGCACACATACTGGGTTGGCAACCTGCGCCTGGTGCTGGACGTTGTCGTCTGCCCCGGCAAAGAGCACAGCGCGGCCAAAGCGCGGCCTGGTCTGATCGGCGTACTGGAAAAGCTCACGCCCCAGCAGCGTCCGGCCTTGGTCCGAGGCGATTGCGGCTTTGGCAACGAACCCTTTATCGCCGAGCTGGAGGAGCGAGACCAGCCCTACCTGTTCAAGCTGCGTCAGACTGTGGGTGTCAAGAAATTATTGGCACGCCAATTCGCGCGTGATGACTGGAGTACACCCGGCCCCAGCGAGCAAGGCTGGAGCGCAGTCGAAGATACCCTCAAACTCTCGGGCTGGGACAAATCACGTCGGGTAGTGATCTTGCGGCGTGCCGTCAAAGCCGATTTGGCGCTGAGTCGAAAGACCAAGAACGAGCCGGGCGAGCAGATTGAGTTGCTGATGCCGGACAAGGATGTTCAGGCTTGGGAATACGCGGTGCTGGTGACAAACAGCGCCTACGCATTGGACGCGTTCGGTCAACTCTATCGGGACCGGGCTGACTGCGAGAACGGATTTGACGAGCTCAAAAATCAGTGGGGATGGGGTGGCTTCACGACCCAGGACATTGAGCGCTGCCAGACCAGTGCTCGCGCTGTAGCGCTGGTGTACAACTGGTGGTCCTGGTATTGCCGGGCGGCCAAGCCGGGTGCACGCATGGAAGCCATAACCAGCCGAGCGTTATTGCTTGCCAGTGTGGGGCGCGCTGTCAAACATGCGGGACAGACAACGCTGTATCTGACACCCATGCATGCTGCCAAGGACAAGTTGCTCGCGCTCATTGCCAACATTCGTGCGGCTTTAAGTCATGTCAGGGATATTGCGGAGCAGTTGCCTTTTACGGATCGATGGAAGACATTTCTGGACTACGTAGTGGCCAAAATCACGCGCCCACTGCCACCTTGGCTACCGTCAGCCCACCTTACAGCGGCAGGGTAACTGCCGGATTTAGGATGAATGACCTGCTGCTAAAGCATGAGTCTAATTTGGCTGCGCTGACCGACCAGCAGTACAAGTTCATCAACGAAGCAGTGCTCGCTTTGTTGCACACAACAAACGAAAGCAAGATGGGCTTCTTGAGAAACGCAGTACACAACGGCCTATCTACACCGGAGATGCCGGACCAAGAGGCCGTTTTCTTGAGTCGTGTGATTCGTGATATCTCTGCCGATGAAGCGCAGTTCCTGATTGCGAACTTCAGATATGAACGAATCTGGTTCAATGAGACCGAGCCTGCTGAACGTGACCGTCCGACACTCGCAGTCAAGCCAAACACGCACGATGGCCAAATAACGCTGGGGTTGCTAACTCTAGGAGTCCTAACCACAGCAGAACCTACGTGGGACGACAGTGGTCTGCTGCGGTTTACCCCCATGGCGGCAAAGCTTATCGCCTTGCTGAAGAAGCCAGGTGCATAGCGGTTCAGTCAATTCGCTTGTTTCTCTTGCCGGGCAAAGCTACCTGAGCCCCCGCACATGAGTATTTTTGCTGCACGAGCGGACTTCTTTGATGCATCGACGTTAGCGAAGGTCTTCGCCGACGAGCCGGGGTCGACGATTCTTCGGGAGTATTGGCACGCGCGCGCAACGAAATACACGACGCCCTTCTGCTTCTACGAGGCGATGAACGTACTTAAGGGCAAGTGGAAGCACAAAGGCCAACTTATGCTCCCAGACTATCTTGATGCAGCATTTCAGCTCACGGCCTGGTACGGCGCCTCTTCAAGCAAGATTGCGGACCTCGATTTCACGGACCCTTTGACCTTCTCAGAAACGCGTGCCCTTGCACAACGTACTGGCTTGGATCTTTCCGACGCGTTTCAAATCATGAGCGTCAAGCGAGGCTACTTTTCTTCGCTCACCAATGATTCGGCCACCGTTTTGGTTACCGCCGACAATTCTCTTGCTCAAGCAGCAAGGAGCGAAGGGCTTCGCGTATGGAACGTCAATCTCGACCCTGCACCCTAATGAGGCAAGACTCTTCCCTCAAGTGGACACCTTTCTCCAAAATAGACGCTCGAAAGAATTGGTAATAACGGCCAATAGCGGACCTTCCCGAGGGCTGTCTGATTTCATACATTGATCCAGCGAATCAACTGAAGAACAATATGGCTCCGATGCCAACTGCTCGATATTGCGCTGGCTGGCGAATTGCCGCTCGCCATGGCTGCAACTGATATCCGCGCGCGCGAAGCACGACGCGTGATCTCTACAGTTACTTGTGGTGTCGCGTTGTGAGTATATAATTCGGTTCATGTTCCGCTTGCACGCATTTCGAAAGCTCGCCGCGCACCTTGCTATGATTGCCGTGGTGTTGCACGCCTTCGCACCAGCGGTGTCACACGCGATGATGGCGAAGTCCGGCAAGTCGTTTGTGGAGATTTGCACTTCTCAAGGCTTTAAGCTCGTTGAAGTGGATGTCGGCGCCGGTGGTAATTTCGGCAAATCCACACCAGGAGTCAAAGTCAGCCATGACTGTGCGGTGTGTGCCGCAGCAAGCGCGCCGCCGTCACCGCCGTCTCAGGCAATACTCCTTGATATACCTGCGCTGAATGCCGGGCTTATTGCTGTTTCCTCCACGTTCGTCTTTGCGGACGCGCTACATCTCTTTCCGCCGCCTACCGGCCCCCCAGTTCTCTAGCAGTTTGATTTAGTCGCCACCGCGTCTCAAGTGGCTGCACTGCGCGTGCGTCTCAAAGATGCTGCGCGTCAATCCTCTTTGCTAGGAACAAAAATGAATCTGAAACCCAGTGCCGCGGCATTCGCTGTCGGCTTAGTTAGCGTCGCGTACGTGCCGCTCTTGCACGCACAATCGGCAGACGTTGCCAGTGCTGGCAGTCAAACAAAATCGCTAGCCGGTATAACCGTGACGGCAGGACGACCATCGTCGCTCCCAGGTTATATCCCGACTACCATGGAAGGCGTTACGGCTGAAGAAATCGCCGAAAAGATAAATGCGACGGACGCGCAGGATGCGCTCAAGTACTTCCCGAGCTTGCTGGTTCGCAAGCGCTACATCGGCGACTTCGACCACGCGGTGTTATCCACTCGTGCATCGGGCACCGGAAACTCCGCCCGCTCGCTGGTGTTTGCCGACGGCATATTGCTGTCCAACCTTCTGGGCAACGGTGCGTCCTTCACTCCGCGTTGGGGGTTGGTGGCAGCAGAGGAAATTGAGCGCGTTGACGTGCTCTATGGTCCGTTCTCGGCTGCGTATTCCGGAAACTCGGTGGGAGCGGTGGTTGACTACGTCACGCGCATGCCGAACAAGTTTGAAGGTAGCGTGAAACTTAGCACTTTCTCGCAGAGTTTTAAGTTGTACAACACGGACGACACCTATCGCGGAAATCAGGTGAGTGCAACCTTTGGCAACCGCCACGGCGATTTCTCTTGGTGGGTATCGCTCAATCGACTAGACAACAAGGGTCAGCCGTTGGTGTTTTCCACCAAATTGTTGTCGACCGGCACCACCAGTGCCGCAGGCACACCGGTCACCGGCGCGGTATTCGGTCAGAATCCCCGCAATCTCGATCAATTCCTTAGCGGTGCAACCAACATCGCCAATACGATTCAAGATAACTCGAAGCTGAAACTGGCATATGACTTTTCGCCAACCATCCGCGCAAGCTACTTATTCGGCATGTGGACCAACGACACGGTTCGAGACGTACAGCCTTATTTGTTCAATACACAAGGACAGCCGGTTTACAGCGGCAACGTCAACATCGCCGGGCGACAGTACAACATTGCCGCCACTGAAATCGCCCCAACTCGCCAAGACCTGCAACATGTGATGCACGGCGTCTCGGTTAAATCGAACACTCGTGGTGAGTTTGATTGGGAAGTCGCAGGCTCGGTCTATGATTACAACCGTGATATCTCCCGTGCCCCAACAATTGCGGCACCCGTTTCTCTTTCGGGTGGCGCGGGGCGAATCACCAACGGCCAAGACACTGGCTGGTCAACGCTTTCGCTGAAGGGTATTTGGCGGCCGGGAACGACAGGCCCGCAGGACGCAGCACGGGTCGGCGCGCATCTGGTCGATTTCGGCTTCCAGCGCGAGGCCTACGAACTGCGCACATTGGTCTCTGAGACGCCTGATTGGATTGGCGGCAGCGCGGCAGCACGTTTTTCTGCGTTCCGAGGCGACGCGAGCTTGCAGAGCTTTTATCTGCAAGACACGTGGCGCTTCGCTGAGGACTGGCGCACCACGCTTGGTTTGCGTGCTGAGTCTTGGAAGGCAAGTAACGGCGCGCTATCCAACGCCACCACAACACAAACGTTTGGTAACCGCTCCGAGTCCAACGTGTCGCCCAAATTTGCGCTGGCCTACTTGGTGTCTCCCGAGTGGATTCTAAAGGCCTCCATCGGGCATGCGGTGCGATACCCAACCGTCTCAGAGCTGTATCAGGGGACCATCTCGACCAACACCATCGTCAATAATGATCCGAATTTGAAGCCGGAGAAATCGTGGACGACAGAGTTGACCGCTGAACGGGACCTCGCTGACCTGCGCGGCATTGCTACGAGCGGCAGCTGGCGCACGACGGCTTTTTTTGAGTCCACACGGGATGCGCTTTATTCGCAAACCAACGTATCGGTGTTCCCAAACATCACCAACATTCAAAACGTCGACAAAATTCGCACCAAGGGTGTTGAGGTATCGCTGCAATTGAATGACCTCATCTGGCGCAGTGTCGATCTTCAGGCGAGCTATACCTTCGCTGACTCGCGGATCGTGAAGAACGATAAGTTCCCAGCGAGCGTGGGCAATTGGCAGCTTCGTGTGCCGCGCCACCGCGCCACGTTGTTGGCGACGTGGCGTGTGAACGAGAAGTTTTCAACAACGTTTGGCGTGCGCTCGGCAAGCAAGCAGTTCAACGCGCTCGACAACGGTGACCCGAACGGTCAGGCCTACACCGGCGTGAGCCCATACACCGTGCTCGATTTGCGTGCCGTATACAAACTCGACAAACAATGGACCTTCAGCGCCGGCATCGACAATCTAACGAACTACCAGTACTGGAACTTCCATCCGTACCCACAACGCACCCTGTTTGGTGATGTGAAATGGACGTTCTAAGCGTGGTTGCGAGTAACGATTCGGCAGGCGCACAAAAAACTGTGCCTCTACAAGACGCGCCTGCCGCGTCGCGTTATCGCTTTTTCTGGCGCCTGCATTTTTGGTCCGGGTTGATCACCGCGCCGATTGTGTTGTTTGCGGCGGTGACGGGCTTGATCTATGTGCTGTCACCGCAAATCGAGGGGGTACTGTATCGCCAACTCGATACTGTGGTGCCCAGCGGCGGAGCCAAGCCGCTCGACGCGCAGATTGCGGCAGCGCGCAATGCTGTTCCTGATTTGCCGATTCGAAGTGTCATAGTCGGCAGTCAGCCAGAGCAAAGCACGCAGGTCTTGTTTGGCGAGCGCAAACGACGCGGCGCGGATGCCGCTAAACCGGCGACGGCTGTGGCTGCTAGCGGCGGCGAACATGCCCATCACAACCCAGCACCAGCGGTGAGTAGCGCTGCCGCACCCACCGTGAATCCCATTGTGTACGTCAATCCGTACACGGCTGAAGTGCTCGGTGTACAAGCGGAAATGGATCGCTTCCGTAATTGGTCCGAGAAATTGCATTCAACCGCGTTGCAGGGCGACAACTGGCGCTGGATCATTGAACTCGGTGCGAGCTGGTTGTTGGTGATGTTGGCAACCGGGCTCTACTTGTGGTGGCCAAAGCCGCAAGCGGCGGGTGGCCAGGGCGTTCGTGCGCTCGTTCCGCGCATGAACGAAAGCGGAGCACGAGCTTCGCGGATCGCTTGGCGAGACTGGCACGCTGTCATCGGCATTGCCGCGAGTGCAATGCTGTTGATCATTTTGGTGACAGGGCTGACATGGTCGAAATACACCGGTGAAAATTTCCGCGCCACGTTGAACGCCGCTGGGCAGTCTTCACCAAAGCCGCCGGAGAAACTCCAATCAATACGTTCATCTTCAGACCAAATTGCCCTGAACGCCGCCCAGGTGCTAGAGATCGGCCGCAGGGTCGCACCGGATATTCGGCTTGCGCTTACGCCACCGCGCGGTGGGACAGGCGTGTGGCGTATCGCCAATTCAGACCGCAGACAGCCTACCGCTCGCGTGCAATTGATTGTCGAACAGTACAGCGGCGCGATTCTGTATCGCTCAGGTTGGGATGAGTTGCCGATTGGTGCAAAAGCGACTGGTGTCGGTATCCCTTTCCACCGGGGTGAATTCGGCTGGTGGAATCAAGCACTGCTCATATTTACCGCGCTCGCCGTGATCGCCTCGGTCGTGTCCGGTTTTGTGATGTGGTGGAAGCGTCGACCCGCTGGAAAAATCGCCGCGCCAGCGATCGGCTGGGGGCATGTTCGGGCGGTGCCTTGGTGGATGGTTGTGCTTGCCTTAGGGCTAGGTTACGTGATGCCGGTGTTCGGCGTCAGCCTCGCCGCCTTACTTGCCGTAGAGATATGTCGTTTGTGTTGGGTTTCGCGCAAGTTCCACCTTGAGTCACCATCGGCCTAAGAAGACGTTTTATGAAAGAGAAAGGAACCAACATGTCTGTCCAAACTCATCGAATCATTCGTCGTGTCCTTTGGAGTCTGATCATCGCATTGTCGGCTGCGTACGCCTTTTATTTTTCTACAGCCAACTATTTGGCAAGCGAAGTTAACGCCGCCGCGCATGCGTCTGGCGGATATCCCACTGCCCAAGACGCGAAAGACCTTTGCCAATGCGAACGTATGCCTCCACGCAATGCGCCAACCACATTGACCAATAGTTCGGCGCATCCGCAGAGGAACGCATAACCATCAAGTCAGTGCCAAAGCGATTCATTCATTTTTTTTCATTTCCAACCAAGGAGCTACCCATGAAGTTCTTTTCCATCACCAGTAAGTTCGGTTTTGCCGCCTGTGCAATTGCCGCCGTATTTGTTTGCAGCGCCAATGCTCAAATATCGATCGATAACGCCTGGACCCGGAGTACGGTGCCAGGCCAAAAGGCAACCGGCGCATTTATGACCATCGCGAGTGAGAAGCCGCTTGCGCTGGTTAAGGCATCTTCAACGCAAATCAAGAATGTCGAAGTGCACGAAATGAAAATGGAAGCCGGCGTGATGAAGATGCGAGAAGTTAAGGCGATCGACGTCGTGCCTGGTAAGGTCACCGAACTCAAGCCCGGCGGCTATCACATCATGTTGATGGGCTTGGAGGCGCCTTTGGTCGCCGGATCAAAAGTGCCGCTGACATTGACCTTCAAGGACAAAAACAACGTCGAGACAAAAGTAAACATCGATGCTGACGTGCGTGAGTTGTCGCGCTCGATGCCAAAGTGATCACGTTTAGACAAGGAAAACACTGAGAGAGACGGCATGTTTCAGACATAAATGCCTGAAAACACTCGCCAATGCTGGACTTTTGCTTGTCGCTAGACGCGCAACATGAACCAGCGTGCAACCCAAGGCAACAGCAACGCGCCCAGCAGTGCATGCAGGCCCATGCCAAGGCCCGCGTCTGGTCGCGGCGTTTAGTCCAGCATATATGGCATTTTTTTCCAGCGTATTCTTTCTTCGGCGCCAGGGCGGCACAGATTCGTCAACTCGTCACGAGGCAGGCTTGGCGAATGCAAACTGCCAGTGTGTGCCGCCACAGAAAATTCCCACTAAATGTGCGGCTTGAAAGATGTCAATTGGAGAATGAAAAATGGGGTCAGACACCATTTTCTCATGTGCTGCGGCTGGCCGGGGATCACGTAGCGGGGAAGGCGTGTCATGAGGATTTTGACGAGTTGGAGATCACTACTCTACCATTTTAAATGGTGTCTGACCCCAATTTACTGACCCCAATTTACTTGTTTTCGGAGTCGGTTTAGGCAAGCCGATGTCTTTAAGTTGAGAGTAGATGTTCGCTTAAGGTAGTGCCATGAGTGTCTGACCCCAACTTATCTATGCCAGCACCGATCACTCAAGCTCATTCGCGTCCCTGACCGCATTTCTCCAGTAGTGCGGTTGCAACTCGAATAAGCGCTTAGATTGCCATTCGCTTGGCCGGCCAGGAACGGCGACGGCCACTTCAACGTCTGGTCCCCAAATTGCAAGGCGCTCTTGGCAGATACCGCAAGGCGCGAGAATGAGAAATGGTTTTCCAGGCTCACTGCGCGACACACAAACCGTCGCGACCACACGCGCGCCAAGTCGGTTCGCCTCACAGTAGGCTCCGGTCTCGTGGCATAAATTCGCACCGGCGTTGGGGGTGTCGAAGCAAACGCTCGTGATGATTTGCCCGTTGTCCGTGCGAACCGCAGCCGCGCCCGCATAGCCGTCTGGAAAACGAGTGAGGGCTTGTTGGATGGCTGCATCTACTAAGGCTTGATCGATCGACATTTAGCGACTATCTCATTGTCATCTTAAGCGCTGGATCGCCAAGTATGGGATCGCACCGCATCTAAATTCTTCGTCAAAAAACAGTAATGCCTACCGACCTGATCAATTAGATACTTAATCGGACCACGACCGCGTAGGACCGCCTCTGGCCGAAATACACGCGCTTTCTAGCGTCTCACACTGGAACAAAATCGGGCAATTTCAGCGCCCTTTGATCGAAAGTTGCCGTTGCTCTACATCCGAGTCTGCGGTTTCTCGCGCTAATGAGGCAGTCGGCGAATTCCGCATTGCTATCTCTCCAAATAAACAGCGCCTCTTCAAGCGTAGGCTCATCTTCAATCTGGATGTCGCCTGCATCCAGTAGTCGTGAGAGCACTTCAATAGTTTCTTCCTTCGTCACTTCATATCGACTACGAAGCACCCATTCTGTTTCCATCAAAACCAACTGATTCACAAAAACAAAACCGCTCGCTGATACCTCTCGCTTGATAAGTTTGCGCGCCTTCTCAAATTGCGCTTCGTCGTCTCGCACAAGGAAGCGGACGAGCACATTGGTGTCAATGCCAAGCATCACCGCGAAAGCTGCTCAATAGGAATCGGTTTGCGTCCCTTCTTATGAAGACTGCCAGCGACCTCAGAAATACTCTTGCGTTTCACACGCATTACCACGGTTGCATCTGGCATCAGTGTGAAGGTCATCCGGTCTCCCGCTTTCATTCCCAAACTAGCCCTAATCTCTTTGGGAATAGTCGTCTGTCCTTTACTGGTCAGCGTAGCGTCCGTTGTCATGATTAACTCCAAGTGTCCTTACGAAGTAAATTATAGTAAGGAAGTGAACGGCCTGCAACCAATGAAAGTGCAGCAACTCAAATAAAAATTAAAAATGGGGTCAGACACTCATGGCACTACCTTAAGCGATTTTCGCGCTTCGAGGATAGCGGCTCGGGCTTGATCACGTGGGACTGTCAAGTAGGCATGCGTTGTTGGTCGTCGCTTGACGGCATGAGGCTCTATTCGGTCTGGTCGATGCGGAATGATCCTCGTTGAAATTGCACGAAGCATTGCCGTCACGACGGATTCTGTGGCCTCACCTAGATGCCATCGCCATTGCTGGCTAAAGGCGTGCCAAAGCTGAAGTGTGGCCTTGAAGCTCAAGGCACGCGGCAGGACGTGAGCCAGCACGGCGGCACGCACCATGAGTGAGCGGATCAGGTTATAGGCCAGCAGGTGGACAGCAACTTCCTTTCTGGCCATCTCCGGCGACTTGCTGCGCAGGATATCCATGCCGATCTCGGATTTGATGCTGCGGAAGTCAACCTCGATCATCCAGCGCTTGCGATAGAGCGCATCGAGATCACTCGTTGAGACACGCTTGGCGTCGACGAGTGTGGTCACCAGCTCGCGACCACCTACCTCGGTCTGACGAACGATGAGCCCAAATTTTCCATTAGCCCGTGCCCGGCGGGTGATGGGTGGCGAATTTGACCGGTAAGTCAAACTGCGTGGCCTGATCCCATAGCCCCTTCATCCACGGCCTGTGCTGCATGGCCATCGCCAGATTCAGTAGCGGCCTTCGGCTCTCAGTAGTGATGTAAGCAGGCTTGGCAAATAGCTTGTAGCGCAGCGTTTGCAGCGTGTGCTCAATCGGAGTATTTACGCCACCTTTGCGCACGACCGTCTTGAGCAGAACCTGCCTGAACAGACTCATCAGGTTGTACGCCAGCATCACCGTGTTCAGTGCCGCCTCGGTGGCCCAGAAATCTTTCATGTTGAAGCTGTCAGCGGCAAAGTCGTACTTGAGCTCCTTGATTCTGTTCTCACAATTGGCTCTCCCCCGGTAAGTGCGCCAAATGGTTTCAGCGGGCAAGTCCATATCGCTGACCAGTGCGCTGAAGCGGTAGCGTCCAATCACCGGGTCATCAGCAAACAGATTCAAGGTCTTGCCCTTAGGGTTGACGCGTTGGTCAATCTGCTGGCGAATACCTGTCACCCAACGGGGCTTGGACCAGCTATCGGCCTGGTAGCGAAATCGGGTGAGCTCAATGCCCGGTACCGCCTTACCCTTATCATCCTCAAGACCCCACCATCCCTTGCCCTCAAGGCTGGCATCGACCAGTGCTCTTTGCAGTGGCGGTGTCTGGCGCAGGGCTATGACGTAGTGCAATTTCTCTTCTTCCAAGTGGGTCAAAAATGCGTTGTCACTAAAGCCACTGTCTCCGCGTAATAGGCAAATGTGTTTGTTGCCCAGGCGCTGTCGGGTGTTGGCCAAGAAGCCTTGGATGTTGTTGGCTGAACTGGTGTTGCCTGGGCGAAGCCACAAGTTGGCCACCATGCGGGTCTCTGAGACAAAGGCCATGAGCGGGTGGTGACTTGCTCGCCCCCGTTTGGCCGGGTTGTAGCCCCGTGCAGCGCCTTCTTGCTGTCCGTAGCGGGTCATGACGGTGGAGTCCACATCCAGGGTGATGCCGTCTATGGCGATTTGCTCAAACATCCAGCCGTAGAGCTTGTCCATGACGGCTTCGTTGGAGTTTTGTGTAAAGCGGCGAAACAGTCGCATGACGGCCTTGTAGTTGGCCATACGCTTGATGCCGAAGATGCGTTTCAGTACCGGATCGTGGCGGGTGACTTCACCATGTTCAAAGCGGTTGGCCCCGCACCATACCGAGAGCATGAATTGGGTGATGAGTTGCTCGGGTGCGTAGCCACGGTTGGAGCCGGGCTGGGGCAAGCCAGCGCAAGACAATGCTGTATCAAAGCGCATGTGATCGAGCATGCGTTTCATGAGGCTCATGCCGCCCCAAGCGGTGATTTCTTTGTCCGTAAAACGAAGCTCAAAGTCCATGGCAGCCCTGCACTGAAATCGCGATCCCCAACTTTACCCAAGAATCGCCAAATTCTCAATACGAATCAATAACTTGCGCTAATGGCTTCCATTAGAGATTGGGGCTAATGGGAAATTTGGGATGAGTTCTTCGGGCATCGTGGCGTACTGCTTGGCGTCCATCCACTTCGGGCGCTGCGGTCGCACCCATCGTACCAAGCGGTCGCCGCCGCCGAAGGTCTCGATGATCGCCTCCGGAGAGGTTAAGCGCTTCTGGTGTTGTCGGGTCAAGATATCGATGCCACGCGCCAACAGCATGGCAATGGTGAAGTAAGTGCAGTGATAGCGATCCACCAAAATCACGTCTCCACTGTCGAGCTGTAGCATCAGTTCACGAAATAGCGCTTGCTCGCCACTACCCTTGCCCTTGGTGGACCCCATCGCGACACCGAGCACCGCACCGGTGGCCAAGGAAAGGAGGCCGACGAGTTGTGCGAACGGGAATCCTAGTCCTGGTGCTTGTTCGCCGCTTTGTGGATATGCCGCTTGATTGGCCGGTGTATCCGGCATCGAGACGGTGGTGCCATCCAAGAGCTTGACGCGCCGCCCTCGCCAGCGCCATTGACTCGGTGCGGATTGCTCCAGACGCTCTCCAATGGTCGCGCTCAGCTGTTCTACCAGCGAAATCGGTAACCGCTGGCGCGCTTTGCAGTAAGGGCCGGTGTTGAGGCTGCAAGGGGCTTGATCCCGCGCATGGCGTGCGCTCAGGTATCGGGCGACGGCATCTTGGCACGCGCCATCCGCAGACAGACTCTGCTCAATGAATAGCCCCAGTGTCGTCAACGGTGGGTAGAGCCGGTCACGGTAGCTGCCGACCTCAAGATTAACAATCGATTGCAGCCGCGCCAGTGGTATTGCCTCGCTCATTGCCGCGCCGGGGGCTTCGGCGACAAACTGCTTGAAACGAAAAATGCTCGACTGTAGGCGTTTTTTTGGTATCGTCACACATGGCTGATCCTTTCTGTTTTGACGTTGATGTTAGACACCAGCATCTTAACAAGTGAAGGCTCTCAGCCAGCTTTCTTTCCGTGCGCTTTCATGGCAAAAATCGCTTAAGGTAGTGCCATGAGTGTCTGACCCCAATTTACTGTCCTTGACACGGGCCAGCTAATGGGTGGCCCCTTTAATTCGAGAAATTCGTTCGCTTACTTGACACGGGCCAGCTAATGGGTGTCCCCTATTATTCCGCTTGACACGGGCCAGCTAATGGGTGACCCCATTTATCGGTGATTCATACGGCGCGCAACAAAATATGAAGGGAATAACAACAACGCGAACAAGGAGAAAAGAAGGCGCAACCCATACTCGGAAAAATCAATATTGAACGGCAAAACTTCTGCTAGCAGACCGACAAAGGCCCCCATTAGGATCGCATAAACAAACGCGAGAAGTATCGTGTAGATGAATACTCGCATCTAGCGTTTTTTCGCTCCGTCATATGCGGCATTCCAAGCATCCCAATTCGCCCCGAGAGCCTCGCCGTAGGCTGCGGGCGTCCGGAAATAGGGCGTCACAATGAAATTACTGTTTTGTACGAAACCGAAGCCCGGAGCGTAGATAGATTCATACACTTTAACAGGTGCCTTTAGCAAAAGGCCGGCTGACGCAACCTCCGACAATGAGTACGCGCTATCAATTTGTTGCTGCGTCGCTGAGGGAATGAACTTTGACATACCGTCCTTCACTACATTATATCCATCAACCTTCTCGTCCCCCCGCAACACCCAGTTAATTGACTCGCCAACATTGGCGGAAGACAAAGCGACCGTTGGCGCACCGAGTACACATCCAAAACCTGTTGAACATGCGCTAGCACCGCCACAACTAAAAATGGGGTCAGACACCATTTTCTCATGATCTTCTGGCCGGTTTCAACGATTCTAACAATAGGGGGTCGCAACACTAGGGGGTCGAAGTCACATTGTTTTCATCGAGTTTACTTTGTCAATTCCGAAACTCATTTATCCACGGACATCTTGAGGCCTTTTTGCTTGGAAAGACCCGTGGATAAACGACTTTCAAATTCAATTCAGTTGCAGTCGGGCAAACATCCCGACGGGGCAGAGGTTCCCGTCAGGATGTTTCTATCGCATTCATCTGCCAACCCACACCACGCCACCAAGCATGGCGACTACCGGGCGCAGACGCTAGCTCTACCGCAAAGACTAGGCGGCGGAAATTGTCGCGAGCAGCTCTCGCACTAGGTGCCCCGAAGCAACGAGCCGGAATGGACATAAAGTCCATGAGGACTCGGAGCAAGGGGCAACAACGTGCGTGAGTTGCGCAGCAAATTTACGCCCCTAGTCCGCCTGCTTACGCAGGAAGGCGGGTATGTCATACGTATCCATACCTGACGATGCAAGCGCAGAGACGGTCACATCACGACGCCGACGCGTCACTGCGGGTGTGTCGAGATCCGCGTAGTTGATGGCACCAGCCGGTGTGGATTGAGGCGCTCCAACAGCGTCATCCGTTCCCGTGCGTGCCATCACCGGTGCCGAATAAACCACCTGTGGCTGCGGCTTGGCGATACGCCCACCCAAACCGGTTGCCACAATCGTCACACGTAATGCATCACCCAACGTCTCATCAAACACCTGACCAAAGATCACGGTGGCATCTTCTGCCGTAAAGCTGCGGATGGTGTTCATCACTTCATGCACTTCCTTCAGCTTCAAGGATTTGGATGCGGTGATGTTGACCAGCACACCGCGCGCGCCAGTGAGGTTGACGTCTTCGAGCAATGGTGACGCCGCCGCACGCTCCGCTGCAACCTGTGCGCGGTCTGCGCCCGTTGCTGTGGCCGAGCCCATCATTGCCACACCGTTCTCCGACATCACCGTGCGAACGTCAGCGAAGTCAACGTTGACCAACCCCGGGCAGTTGATGATCTCCGCAATACCGGCGACTGCACCGTGCAACACTTCGTTCGCGGCGCGGAAGCCATCTTCAAAGGTCGCATCTTCGCCCAGCACTTCCATCAGCCGATCATTCGGGATGATGATGAGCGAATCGACGTTTTGTTTGAGCGCTTCAATACCGAGCTGCGCCGCCTTCATGCGTTTGCCTTCAAATGCAAATGGCTTGGTCACAACGGCGACGGTGAGCACACCCATTTCGCGCGCCACTTCCGCGACGATTGGAGCGGCACCGGTGCCCGTTCCACCACCCATACCGGCAGTGATAAAAAGCATGTCGGCACCTTGGATCATCTCCGCGATACGGTCACGATCTTCAACGGCTGCTGCACGACCGATTTCAGGGTTTGCCCCTGCACCAAGACCACGAGTGACCGCGCCGCCCAACTGCAGGACGGTGCGCGACTGGTTGCGCTTTAACGCTTGCGCGTCGGTGTTGGCACAAATAAATTCAACGCCCGCGACACCGTTTGAGATCATGTGGTCAACCGCGTTACCGCCGCAGCCGCCCACGCCGATCACTTTGATGATCGCTTCTGGTTCTGTGTTATCTAAAATTTCTATCATGGTAGTACTCTCCTCTGCTTGGTGGAACAACTCAAAAAAAACATCTGGTTGAATAGGTGAATAGGTGAATGGGTGAATGGGTGAATGGCGCTTTTGCTCACACATTCACGCATTCACTCGTTCACGTCCTTCAAAAATTCCCCTTAAACCAACTTGCCATACGCTCAAAAACCGATTTGAAATTACTGCCGTGCAGCCGTACGTGGTCATCACGTTTGCGCTGCTCGACGCCCGTCAGCAATAAACCGACCGCTGTCGAAAATCTAGGGTTACGCACCACTTCGGCGAGCCCGCCTGAGTAACTCGGCACACCGAGGCGCACCGGCATATGGAAGACTTCTTCGCCGAGCTCGACCATGCCCGCCATGCCGGCGCTGCCACCAGTCAATACGATGCCGCTGGATAGCAACTCTTCGAACCCACTACTGCGTAGCTCACGTTGAATCAGCGCATAGAGTTCTTCGACGCGCGGCTCGATGACTTCGGCAAGTGTCTGGCGCGACATTTGGCGTGGGCCGCGATCACCCACACCAGGCACTTCGATGACATCGTTGACGCTTGCAATTTGGCGTAACGCACAGCCGTGTGCCATCTTGATGTCCTCGGCGTCCTTCGTCGGCGTACGGAGCGCCATGGCGATGTCATTGGTGATTTGGTCACCCGCAATTGGGATGACCGCAGTGTGGCGAATCGCCCCGCCGGTGAACACCGCGATATCGGTGGTGCCGCCACCAATATCGACCAGACACACACCCAGATCTTTTTCATCCGGCGACAACACGGCAATGGCAGAAGCCAGCGGCTGCAACACAAGATCACGCGGCTCCAAACCACAACGCCGCACACACTTCATGATGTTTTGCGCCGCACTTACCGCACCGGTAACGATATGTACTTTCACTTCGAGGCGTACACCACTCATACCAACGGGTTCACGCACATCTTCTTGGCCATCGATGATGAATTCCTGCGTGAGGATGTGCAAAATCTGCTGATCCATCGGGATATTGACGGCGCGTGCGGTCTCTATCACGCGGTCAACATCAAACTGCGAAACTTCGCGGTCTTTAATCGCCACCATGCCGTGCGAGTTAAAACTCTTGATGTGAGAACCGGCGATACCAGTAATCACATCCTTGATCTTCACATCCGCCATCAACTCGGCTTCTTCCAGCGCGCGCTGAATACCAGCGACAGTGGCTTCGATGTTCACCACCACGCCCTTTTTCAATCCATGCGACGAATGCTGACCAATACCTAGCACTTCGAGCGTGCCTTCGGCTGTTACCTCAGCAACAATCGCAACGATCTTCGATGTGCCAATATCGAGCGCCACAATCAGATTCTTGGTATCGCGGTTCATGTTTTTTCCCATCTTTCGATTCAGGTCTTCACTAACTTAGGCTGTTCTTTTGCGAGACGGTGGTGTCTTGACAGATTTCGCCGGGGATGACATCACTAATGCACGATTTCGAATCGTGAGCCCGGATTGGTACCGCATATCAACGGCTGCACCGGCCAGTTGCAGTGGGGGCAAGTCGTGATAGGTGCGGATAAATCGGGCGATGCGCTCATCAACATCGGTACGACCAAGTTCAATCGACGTGCCGTTATCGAGCGTCAACTGCCAGGCGCGACGTGGCGTCATGACGAGCGTACGCGGCAGGCGATCAATCGTCTTCAGCGGGGCAACGAGCGACGCATACCGCGTGAGTACGTCGATTGACGAACCGTCCGGTCCGGAAAGCTGCGGCAACAGCGCACGGCGTTCATCGGCGATGGCGGCCTTGAAGATGTCGCCGTAACTATTCACCAGCGTTGACACCTCGGCATCTTCCCCCTCCGGGTTCAGCGTTGCGAGCCACCGCGCAGCCGGCTTATGCTCTTCAATGGCAATCACAATGGTTGATGGAAACTGACGCCGAATCGTGACCTCGCGCACCCAGTGCACTTGCTTAACTAAGCTCGCGAGTGAAACGAGGTCAACTTGCAGCATCGTGGCACCACGCGTCCGCAAGGCAGCCGCAAAGCGCTTTAACTCTTCGCCATCAACTTCGGCCAGCGGTGCAGTCGTTGCACTCACGAATACCACGCGCTCGATGGGCAAGTTCTTGCCAATATCTGGCATGGCACCGAGTGCGAGCCAAACCGCGAGACCCGCGATCAGCATCGCCGCCAGCGTCGCACCAATCACCACTAAACGCTGGCGATGAAGCGGGATGAGCGCTGCCGTATCCGATTCGTTGCTCGGTCGCGCAACTCGGCTCGAGCGGACGTTCACGCCTGCTTGCTGTCGGTTCATAGGACGAGGAGAGACCATTATTGACGGCACCTCGCCAGCGCCAGAATACGAACACATAAGTCCGGATAACTCAGCCCCACCGCACGCGCGGCCATCGGCACCAGCGAGTGTCCGGTCATGCCCGGCGAAGTATTCATTTCTAAAAATGCGTAGCTGCCATCCGGCCGCAGCATCAAGTCGGCACGCCCCCAACCGGAGCAGCCCAGTATTCGAAATGCACGCAGCGCCATGTGACGAATTTCATCCTCCAACGCGGCACGCACACCTGCCGGACAGTGGTAATGCACGTTGTCCGTGAAGTATTTGTTGGCGTAGTCATACTTGCCTTCCGGGGCTTCGATGCGAACTAAAGGTAGCGCGTCATCGCCGACAATAGTTGCGGTCAACTCCTGCCCGGCGATGAACTCCTCAGCGAGGACCAGCGGATCGAGTTTGTGCGCCAATGTGAAGGCTAAGGGAAGCTCACTCGCCATGTTGACCTTGGTCACACCAATGGAAGAGCCTTCACGTGCCGGTTTGACAATCAATGGCAGGCCAAGATCATCAAGCACACGCGTCAGGTCGCTGTCTGCACCCAGCACCTGATAACGCGGTGTTGGGATTCCCGCCGCTTGCCAGACGAGCTTGGTACGCCACTTGTCCATGGCGAGTGCGCTCGCCAGCACGCCCGATCCGGTGTAGGGGATAGAGAGCGTTTCTAAAACGCCCTGCACCGTTCCATCTTCGCCAAAACGTCCATGGAGTGCGATAAACACGCGATCAAATTTTTCCTTTGGCAGATCAAAGATGGAATACACAGCGGGGTCAAAACCATGCGCATCGACCCCTTTCTCGCGCAAAGCAGCGAGTACACCAGCCCCTGAGAGTAGCGAAATTTCTCGCTCGCTACTCGGACCGCCCATCAGCACCGCAACCTTGCCTAACGATTTCACGTCAATACCCACGTTGATTCCCCACACAACAAGTTGTCATCCCGAGCAAAACCTCATCAGTGAGTGGTCTCATCGTGTCGAACGCACGACACGCTATTGGTGAGCGCCTTGCTTGTATTGATCCGGCAACTAAAAATGAATAATTAAGAAAACCCCGCTCCCGCGAAGGCGGGAGCCTAATATCGGAATCTGCCGCGTTAAAAAATTGGGTTCCCGCCCGGCGCAACCCTTGTGGTTGTACGCGGGAACGGGAATGGCTGAAACAGGCCGCCAACACTAGTGTTTCGCTTCTCGGCAATAACGCGCTCACGCCATCTCTCCAACAATTCGTACTTCCTGAATGAGTTCGACGCCGGTCTGTCGACGCACCGTGTCTTGCATGTGGCGAATCAGGTCCTCAATGTCGCTCGCGCTTGCATCACCAAGATTGATAATGAAGTTGGCGTGTTTCAGCGACACCTGCGCTCCGCCAATGGTGTAACCCTTCAGTCCACACGATTCGATCAGCCGCGCCGCGTGATCCCCCGGAGGATTGCGGAAGGTTGAACCAGCATTCGGTTTGTCTAGCGGCTGTGATGCCATCCGTTTTGCCAGCAGTTCCTTGATGCGAGCCTGTGCTGTTTCTGCATCCCCTGCTTCAAAACGAAACCGCGCCGCAACAAAAAATTCGTCACGATCTGCCACAAGTGTCTCAACGTGCCGATACCCAATGTCAAAGTCTGCTGCGGTGCGCGTGTGTACATCGCCTTGTCGATCAAGTGTCTGGCAATCCACCACTTGGTCCCAAGTCTGTGTGCCGTAACAACCGGCATTCATCGCGAGTGCGCCACCGATAGTGCCCGGCACACCGGCCAACCATTCAGCGCCTGCAAGGTGATTCTTCGCCGCAAACTTCGCGACGTGGGGTGAAGCTGCACCCGCACCTGCCACGACGATATGTTTGTCACTTTCGTCCAGTGCAATGCCGCCGAGCAGTGGTGTCGTGAGGATGACCGTGCCGTGGTAACCACCACCACGCACCAGCAAGTTACTCCCTAATCCGATCATCAGAATTTTTTCGCCCTTCGGAACTGTTGGCAAAAATGCGCGCAGATCGTCGAGATCGGCTGGCTTGAAAAATGTTTTGGCCGTGCCGCCAGCGCGCCACGACACGTGCTTTGCCATGGGTTCGTGATCACGAACTTCGCCTCTGAGCGCAATATTCACGTCGGGCATCTGTGTCGCCGTTGCCATCATTCGCCCCCGCCCACACTAGCAATTGCCGGCGCCACGCCACCGACCGAGCCGGCGCCCATCGTGATCACCACGTCGCCCGCTTTCACCCGGGCACGGATAGCGTCGGGAATCTCGGCAGGTGTTGCAACAAAGTGCGGCTCAACTTTGCCCGCCACACGCATGGCACGCATGAGTGCACGACCATCAGCCGCGACAATCGGTGCTTCACCGGCTGGATACACATCCGCAAGCACCACTTCGTCGGCGGTCGACATCACCTTGACGAAATCTTCAAACAGATCGCGGGTTCGTGTGTAGCGATGCGGCTGAAACGCAAGCAACAACCGACGACCGGGAAAGGCACCACGCGCTGCCGCAAGCACCGCTGCCATTTCGGCTGGATGGTGACCGTAGTCATCGATTAAGGTAAACGTGCCAGCATTCTGTTCACTGCCACAGGCGATTTCACCGTAGCGCTGGAATCGTCTGCCGACACCGCCAAAACTTGCAAGTGCGCCTACGATGACGGCGTCGTCAATGCCAATCTCGCTTGCAATCGCAATTGCTGAGAGCGCGTTCAGTACATTGTGAGTGCCAGCCAAGTTCAGCTCGCAGTCGAGCACCTTCTTGTCGCCGGGTTTGCCAAACGCAGATATCGCCGTGAAGTGCATCCGGCCATTGGCTGCACGCACGTTGACCGCCCGCAGATCCGCGCCCTCCTTGAAGCCATAGGTGCGAACAGGCTTTGTCAACCGCGGCACAATCTCACGGATATTCGGGTCATCAGCACAGACCACCGCAAGCCCATAAAACGGCAAGTGCTCCAAGAACTCAACAAACGCCGACTTCAATTTTGCAAAGTCGTGCTCATAAGTGTCCATGTGGTCTTGGTCGATATTGGTGACTACCGCCATGATGGGTTGCAGATACAAAAACGACGCGTCGGATTCGTCTGCTTCAGCAACCAAATATTCGCCAGTACCGAGTTTGGCGTTTGTGCCAATGGAGTTCAGCCGCCCACCGATCACGACCGTCGGATCAAGTCCGGCTTCGGCTAACACATGCGAGATGAGTGACGTGGTCGTCGTTTTGCCGTGGGTACCTGCGATGGCAATGCCCTGTTTGAATCGCATCAACTCGGCCAACATCATGGCGCGCGGCACCACCGGTACCTGCGCGGCTTTGGCGGCAACCACTTCGGGATTGTCTGGCTTCACCGCACTGGATGTCACAACAACATCCGCGCCAGCGATATTGCTGGCAGCATGCCCTGTCACCACTTTCGCCCCCAACAACTTGAGGCGTGCAATGGTCGCGCTGCTGGCCAAATCCGAACCACTCACGGAATAACCCAGATTGAGCAGCACCTCAGCGATGCCCGACATACCAGAGCCGCCAATGCCAATGAAGTGAAGATGTTTGACTTTATGTTTCATCGCAAAAAAGTCTCCGCTGCGGCATTGGCGGCGGCGTGCGAATTGCGCGCGGAGCCGCCGCATTTTTCAACCCCGGCAATCGCCTTGCGATTGCGGCGTAAACCTGCAATGAAGTGAAGATGTTTGACTTTATGTTTCATGCCAAAGCCCCACACACATCCGCGCAGGCGCGTGTTGCCTCAGGTTTGCCGAGTGAGCGTGCCACATTCGCCATCACAATGGCTTTCTCTCGTGTGAACGAACGTATCTTTTCCGCCAACCCTTGTACGGTTTCGGTTTTCTGATTGACCAACAGACCCGCACCAGCGTCGGCCAAAAACTTGGCATTAGCAAGTTGCTCCTCTGCAACAAACCACGGCAGCGGAATCAATATGCTGGCCACCCCAGCGGCAGCAAGCTCGGCAACCGTGATGGCGCCCGCCCGGCAGATGATGACGTCACACCACGCGTACATCGCCGCCATGTCGTCGATAAAGGGTTTCACCTCGGCATTTACTTTTGCGCGTTGATAGGCTTCCACCAACTCTGCATAATTTTTCTCGCCCGATTGGTGAACGATCTCAGGCCGTTGTTCCGGCGGGATGGTCGCAAAGGCGGCGACAATCAAGTCATTCATCGTTTTCGCGCCGAGACTGCCACCGACGACTAGTAGTCGCAACGCGCCGCTGCGACCCGCAGACCGCTCGCTCGGTATCGATAACTTGGTAATGTCTGCGCGCACCGGCGTACCGATCCATTCGACACGACTCGGTTTCGGCAACAGCTTCGCAATGCGGTTATGCGGCACTTGCTCGAACGACTTGGGAAAGCCCACCAACACTCGATCGGCAATCAGCGCGAGCACCCGATTGGTGAGCCCAGCGTGAGCGCCCGGCTCGTGTACCACCAACGGCTTGCCCAACAGCACGGCCATCATGCCGCCAGGGAAGGCGATGTACCCGCCCATCGAGATAACCACATCTGGCTTCACGCGGCGCAGCACGGCAAGTGATTGCCAAAATGCTCGCAATAATACAAACGGTAGTGTTAGCCACGCGAGCTTGCCTTTACCTCTCACACCCGACATCGCGACGGTCTCAATTGGGTAGCCAACCTTGCCCACGAGTTTGTGTTCCATGCCGTTCGGCGTCGCGAGCCACACGATATGAAAGCCGCGTGTTTCCAGCACCTGCGCAATCGCAATTCCAGGATAGATATGGCCGCCGGTGCCCGCTGCCATGATGAGTGCTGTCTTCATACTTTTAGCACTCCTTTGCGCGCGGAAGCCGACGTCGCACGATTCTCAAAATCAATTCTGAGCAGCACGGCAACGGCGACACAATTCATCAACACGCCCGTGCCGCCGAACGACAGGAACGGTAGCGTCAATCCTTTGGTCGGCAACAAGCCCATGTTCACACCCATGTTGATAAAGGCTTGCACCGAAAGCCATACGCCAATGCCTTGGGCAACCAATGCAGCAAAATAGCGCTCGCGAATCATGGCCTCGCGTCCGACCATAAACGTGCGATAGATAAACGTGACGAACAGTGCGATCACCACGGTGATGCCGACAAAGCCAAGCTCTTCGGCAATCACGGCCAGCAGAAAGTCGGTATGCGCCTCGGGCAGGTAGAAGAGTTTCTCGACGGATGCGCCTAAGCCGACGCCCAGCCACTCTCCCCGCCCGAATGCAATCAATGAGTGCGAAAGTTGATATCCCTTGCCAAATGGGTCCGCCCACGGGTCCATAAAACCAAGGATGCGCTGAAGGCGATACGGCGACGAAATAATGAGAACTACAAACGCAACCGCGAGCAAAACGATCAATGCTGCGAATACCCGCCAGTTGAGGCCGCCGAGAAACAAGATGCCCATCGCAATCGAGGTGACAACCACCAATGCGCCAAAATCGGGTTGCCGTAATAAAAGCGCCGCCATAAAGACCATCACCGAAAACATCGGTAAGAAGCCTTTTTTGAAGTCATCCATAAACGCCGCCTTGCGCACGGTGTAGTCGGCGGCGTAGACCACGGTAAACAACTTCATCAATTCGGACGGCTGCATGGTCATAAAACCAAGGTTGATCCAGCGCCACGAACCGTTGACTTGCTTGCCGATGCCGGGGATTAACACCAGCACCAACAAAAGCCCTCCCGTCATAAACAGAAACGGCGCTGTGCGCTGCCACAATGTCATGGGTATTTGAAACACCACGATGGCCGCCGTAATCCCCACTAGCAAATAAATGCCGTGCCGTGTCATGAAATAGGTTGCGCGGTAGCCTGTCATCTTCTCGGCCTCCGACGTTGCGATGGACGCTGAATACACCATCACAAAGCCAATGGAAATCAGCAACACCACACTCCAGAACAGCAACAAGTCAATTGGCGCATGTGTCGCCGCCTGACCCGGACGGGCATCACGTTGAAACAGACCAGATCGGATTTCGCTAAGCATTCACCGCCTCGCGGTTTACTGATTGCTGAAGCGACGCAACGCATGCGGCGAACATCTCACCACGGTGTTTGTAGTTCTTGAACATATCGAAACTCGCACACGCCGGCGACAACAAAACCGTATCACCCGCGACTGCACGGGCATATGCCATACGTACAGCCGCATCCATATCAGCAGCGTGAAAACAAGGCACTTGAGACGCGGCAGTTGCCGACCGGATTTGTTGTGCCGCTTTACCGATCAACACCACAGCCTTTGCCCGCTCCCTAATCGGCTCCAGTAGCGGTGCGAAATCTTGTTCTTTCCCTTCGCCCCCGGCGATCAGAATCGTTGGTGATGTCATGCCATTCAGTGCAGCAACGGTCGAGCCAACGTTGGTTCCTTTGGAATCATCCAAGAACGTGACACCTTTGATTACCGATACCAGCGCGCTTCGATGCGGCAACCCGGCGAAGGACTTCACACCGTATGCGGCCTTTATCAAATCGACGCCAACAGCATCGCAGAGCGCAAAAGCCGCTAACGCATTGGCGGCGTTATGCAAGCCAGCAACAGGCAAATCTGCGAGTGGCATCAACCGCGCTGAACCACGAACCAGCCAGCCATCGACTAATCCGAAATTTTTTTCTTTGGTTGGCTGATCCAAGCCAAAACTCACACACTCACAACGTGTTTCTTTCATCGACATGGAAACCGCATCATCACGATTGACGATTTGGTGTGTCGCATGCGAAAAGATTCGCTGCTTGGCAGCGGCATAACTTTGCATTGAATCGTAACGGTCTAAGTGATCCTGCGAAAGGTTCAGCATGGTCGCAGCATCAAGATGTAAGGAAGATGTTGTTTCTAATTGAAACGACGACAGCTCGATCACATACACATCCGGCTGCCCGGAAGACTCGGCTGCCGCGAGCGCGTCCAATACCGGCAGACCGATATTGCCGGCGACCACGGTGTTGAAACCGGCAGCAGCACACATCGCGCCCGTCATTGCGGTCACGGTTGATTTTCCGTTTGAGCCGGTAATGCCAATCACTTTTGGTCTCGATCCTGTTATTTCGTTTTGCTTCCACGCAAAAAGCTCAATGTCCCCGACACACTTTTTCCCCGTCGCGATGGCCCTCTTGATGGCCGGGTCACACGCGGGCCCCGCAACGGCCACGCCCGGGCTTGCGACAACGAGTTCGGCGTCGCTAAAGAGGCCGTCAGTCCATTTGCCTGTGATGACATCGCAACCCAATCTTCTGATCTCATCGATGCTTGGAGGTCGGTCTCTGCTATCGGCGACTCGCACACGAGCACCCAGTCCTCTGAGGTAGCGGACGACGGAAACGCCGGTGTCACCCGCGCCAAGAACAAGTACGTTTTTGCCATTGAAGCGCTCCATGTTTCAATAAGGAGAAGGGGGAAGGGAAAACAAAGAAGGGCTCAACGCTGCGAATTGCGATAGGCGCCCCAACAATCATTTCCTCAGCCGTCCTTCATCGATGTATCCTTTGCTCTACAGGTGGGAACTTCTCGAAACCGTCGCGAGCGGGCGAAGTTCGTGTCGACGGGTTTGGCAAACACGGGGCACGTACCCAGTGTACGGCGAGCACCGCAGGCGCGAAATTCGCCCACGCAGCAGGTTTCGAGAAGTTCCCAGTTCACAAACTCACCAATCAGCGACACTTTCCAGCCACTTTTGCTTCAAATCGCCCGCCAATCGGGCACTTTCAATTCTCCAGCCCCTTCAACCTTCACCCTCCAACCTCCAACCTTCACCCTTCACCCTTCACCGCAGCTTCAGTGTCGATAGCCCAAACAACACCAGCATCATCGTGATAATCCAAAACCTAACAACGACCTGGTTTTCTTTCCATCCCTTCAATTCATAGTGGTGATGTAACGGTGCCATGCGGAATACGCGTTTGCCCGTCAGCTTGAATGACGCCACTTGAATCATCACGGAAAGTGTTTCGACGACAAACACGCCGCCCATGATGATCAGCACAATTTCCTGACGGCAGATCACGGCGACCAGCCCGAGCGCGCCGCCGAGTGCTAATGCGCCAACGTCGCCCATGAACACTTCGGCGGGATAGGCGTTGAACCACAGAAAGGCAAGCCCTGCGCCAGCAATCGCGCCACAAAAAATCGCGAGCTCACCCGCCCCCGCGATATGGGGTACGCCGAGGTAAGTGGCAAATACTTTGTTACCCGCAACGTAGGCAAAGATGGCGAGCGCAGATGCGACCATCACTGTGGGCATGATGGCGAGACCATCGAGACCATCGGTTAGATTTACCGCATTGGAAAAGCCCACCACCATGAACCAACCCAAGACAATAAAGCCGATGGCACCGAGTGGAATCGCCACCGTCTTGAAGAATGGCACGATCAAATCAGTTTGTTGCGGCAAATTAGCGCGGAAGGCGAGATACGAAAGGGCGGTGGCGGCAATGACGGTCTGCCAGAAGAACTTTGATTTGGCGGATAGCCCCTTGGAATTCTTGTGCACGACCTTGCGGTAATCGTCAATCCAACCGATCGCACCAAACCCAACGGTGGTGACCAAACATGCCCACACGTAACGATTGCTCAGGTCTCCCCATAGCAGTGTGGTGACGGCAACGGCCGTCAAGATCAGCGCACCACCCATCGTCGGCGTGCCCGCTTTCACCAAGTGGGTTTGTGGTCCGTCGGAACGAACGGATTGGCCAATTTTTAGGACGGTGAGTTTGCGAATCATCCACGGCCCGATGACAAACGAGATCACTAGCGCAGTCATGGCTGCCAGCACGGTACGCAGCGTGATGTAACTGAACACGTTGAATGCCCGCACGTCTTTACCCAACCACTCGAAGAGTTCGAGCAACATCAGTGAATCCCTTTCGCAGGCTTGATTTGTGCGGGGTCCACCAGCGCATGAACGACCCGCTCCATTCGCATAAAGCGCGACCCCTTGATGAGCACCGTTGTGCTGGCGTCGAGTGTTGGCTTCAGTGCGGCAACGAGCGCGTCAACGCTCGGCGCATGCACGGCACCAGCGCCAAAGCTTGAGGCGTACTCACTCGCCAGCTCACCGAGCACGAACAGTCCATCGACCTGTGCCGCCTTTGCTTGCTTACCGATTTCCGCATGCATCGCAGCGGCGTCTACCCCGAGTTCACCCATGTCGCCCAACACGAGTAGCCGTTTACCCGGTTGGTTCTCAAGCACACTGATGGCCGCACGCATCGAATCCGGATTGGCGTTATAAGTGTCGTCGATGATGGTGGCGGAATTGTGGCCAACGTAGCGCCGCAATCGGCCGTCAACCCCCGAAAACTCTGCGAGTCCGGCAGCAATCGCTGGCAACGAAACACCCATCGCAAAGGCTCCAGCCGCCGCGGCGATGGCATTACGTTGATTGTGTTCACCCATCACCTGCAAGCGGACTTCGACCGTGCCCCCCGCTGCGTGCAGCGTCAAGCCAGCTTGTGTAAGTTCGCCACGCACTTCGGCTGACAGCGCCGTCCCGAAGGTCACGATGCGTCTATTTTTACCGACCAGGCGTCGCCAGTAGTCGGCGTATTGGTCGTCGATATTGATACATGCCACACCGTCGTCACGCAGTCCGGCGTAGATTTCCCCCTTGGCTTGCGCAATTGCCTGCCGCGAACCAAGCTCACCAATGTGCGCTGTGCCAGCCATGATCACCAGCGCCACGTCGGGCACGGCCAACCGTGTGAGATAGTCAATTTCGAAGAGGTGGTTCATCCCCATCTCAAGCACGGCCACACGATGATGATCATCCAAACGCAACAACATCTGTGGCAGTCCGATGTTGTTGTTCAGATTGCCCTCGGTCGCCAGCACCTTGTCGGTGCCGCCCACCGCTTTCACCATCACTGCACGCAACATTTCCTTGACGGTTGTCTTGCCGTTGCTGCCCGTTAACGCCAGCACGGGTAGTCGAAACTGGCTGCGCCAGAATTGCGCAAGCAGCCCATAGGCCCACATGGTGTCCCCAACAATCAACTGCGGTACCGACGGATCGACTGGCTGACTTACCAGCGCCGCCGCCGCGCCGTTGGCATGTACCTGCCCGATATAGTCATGCCCATCGAAGCTCGGCCCTTTAAGTGCGACGAATAACTGGCCGGGCACAATCTTGCGACTATCTGTTGAGACGCCGACAAATCTTGCGAGCGGGTTCGCGGCGACAAGCTTGGCACCAAGCTGCCGGGCGCATTGCCCTAAAGTCATGTTGGCGCCGCTCACTCGCTTCTTCCTTTCCAGACGGCGAGGGCATCGGTTGCGACTTCAACATCACTGAAATGTTGTTTGATTTCGCCGATGATTTGGTAGTCCTCGTGTCCTTTACCCGCGATGACAACGACGTCTGCGCCTGTGGCACGATCCAGCGCTTCAAAGATGGCCTGTTGGCGATCCACTGCGACGTGATGCGGTGCGTTACCAATTCCCCCGGCGATATCACTGACAATGGCAACCGGGTCTTCCGTTCTGGGGTTGTCTGACGTGATGATGGTGAAGTCTGCATAGCGAGCGGAGATCGCGCCCATCAGTGGTCGCTTGCCGTGATCACGGTCGCCACCGCACCCGAATACGGAAATCAAACGTCCTTTATCCGGCACAATTGCGGACACGGTCGAGAGTGCTTTCTCGAGCGCATCCGGTGTATGGGCGTAGTCAACAACCACCAGCGGCTTGTTGGCGCGACCCGCTGCCGCGCGAACGGTTTGCATTCGCCCAGGGACAGGCTTCAGCCGTGCAACAATTGCGGCCGCGCGAGGAATCGACAGGCCGCTCGCCTTAAGGCAGCCCAACACGGCAAGCAGATTGCTCGCATTGAATGCGCCGAGTACATCGGTCTCGACGAATGCTTCCTCGCGCACTAAGCCATTAGTGTCAAGGCTTTGCACATTGAATGAGAGCCCAGCCGGTGTCACGGCGATGTTGGTCGCGACCAAGTTTGCAAACTTAACCCCATTGTGGCTGGCGTAGCGGATCACATCGACGCCACGTCGTTCTGCGCGTGCGGCGATTTCACGACCAAACACATCATCGACATTGACCACCGCCGCCTTTAAGCCGCGCAGGGTGAATAGGCGCGCTTTCGCCTCACCGTACTTCTCCATTGTGCCGTGATAGTCGAGGTGATCACGGGTTAGGTTGGTAAAAACCGCTACATCGTATTTCACATCCGCCACACGCCCTTGATCCAGACCGTGGCTCGATACCTCCATCGCACAGCATTGCGCACCGGCACTGACAAACTTGTGCAGGTAACGCTGCAAGACCAGTGCATCAGGCGTCGTGTTGTCCGATGCCGTCAGGTTGCCGACGATGCCATTGCCAATGGTGCCGAGCACAGCACTTGTCTGCCCAGATATCTGTAAGGCGTGCGCAATCCACTGAGAAACCGAAGTCTTTCCGTTGGTGCCCGTCACCCCGACCATCCAGAGATCGTTTGATGGGTGACCATACAGGTGTCCCCCGATCGCACTGGCAAACGACTTAAGGCCACGGACTGCAATGTGCGGCACACGCCAAGCATCGTCCCATACGAAGTCGTCGTCGGCTTCATACATCACAGCAGAAGCCCCGCGAGTGAGTGCATCCGCAATGAACAGCCGACCGTCGTGCGCTGCACCGGGATAGGCAAGGAACAATGATCCAGCACGCGCCTCTCGAGATGACGCCGTGGCGTGCTCGACCCGCACAGACAGGTGGTCGATGGCGGGAATCAAGTCACGCAGATTTTCAATCGCGGGCGGCGCGTCAGTCACCATCATCCGCGTTCCTTTAAATTGACTACGCTCGCTACCGGGTTGCCAACCGCAGTGGCCGCCTTGATGGGTGTTGGTTTGGTCGCATCGGCGAAATTTGGCACGTCGGGTGGAACCCCCGCCATCCGTAGCGATTGCGCCATCACATTTGAGAACACCGGCGCGGATACCTCGCCGCCATAAATCTTGCCGGCTGAAGGCTCATCAACTGTCACCGCCAAAATGAAGCGCGGATTCGACGCTGGCCCGTAGCCCACAAAAGACGAAAGGTATTGCGATTTTGAATATTGACCATTTATCAACTTACGCGCCGTCCCGGTCTTACCGGCCACTCGATAACCTGGCACCTGCCCCTTGGTGGCGGTGCCGCCTTGCTGCGTCACGGTTTCGAGCATCGCGGCCATGGTTCTTGCGGTGGCTGCGGAAAGGACTTGCTTGCCAATGACATCCGCCTCGCGTTTGCTGAATGTCACGGGAAGTAGCACACCATCATTCGTAAACAGCGTATAAGCACGCGCCATCTGCAAGGCCGAGACTGATACACCATAGCCGTACGACATCGTCGCTTGTTCAATTGGCTTCCAAGTCTTGACCGGGCGAAGACGCCCACTTGCCTCGCCTGGGAACCCGGTGCGGGGCATCGATCCAAAACCGAGTTCGTTGTACAAATTCCAAAGTGTCTCGGATGGAAGTTGCAATGCCATCTTGGCGGTGCCAATGTTTGACGACTTCTGGATAATTTCGGCGACTGACAATTGCGCCTGCGGGTGCGTATCAGTGATGTTGTGACCGCCGATCATGAGGCCGCTGCCGATTTGGATCACCGTATTTGGTTTTACGATACCGGCTTCGAGCGCGGCTGCAACAGCGAATGGCTTGAACGTCGAGCCTGGTTCAAACGTATCGGTCACACTGCGGTTGCGCATTTGCGCGGCTTTGAAGTTGGCGCGGTTATTGGGGTTGAAGTCAGGCATATTCACCAGCGCCAAGACTTCGCCCGTCTTGGCGTCAAGCATGACCAGCGCACCACCTTTCGCACGGTTGGCTTCGACGGCTGCCTTCAACTCGCGATGCGCTAGGTACTGATAGCGTTCGTCGATAGACAGTTTCAAGGGTTTGCCATCGCGCGGAACCTTGAGGCTTTCGAGGTCTTCAACAATGCGTCCCTTGCGGTCCTTGATGACACGTCGCTGGCCGGGTGCGCCTGCGAGCGCCTCCTGTTGCGCGAGTTCGATCCCCTCTTGGCCCTGGTCGTCCATGCCAGTGAAGCCAATGACATGCGCGGTGACATCACCAGCCGGATAAAAACGCCGGTATTCGCGCTGTTGGAACACGCCCGGAACCTTGAGCGCCATCACCCGCGCCGCTTGTTCGGGCGACAACTGCCGACGCAACCAAACAAAGTTCTTTTCTTTGTCAGCGAGCTTTTCGGCGACAAATCGTTTTTCTACACCAAGCGCGAACGCCAATTTGACGACTAGTTTGTCGTCTGTATCCATATCGGCAGGGCTTGCCCAAATCGATTCGACCGGGGTTGAGATGGCGAGTGGTTTGCCGTTACGATCCAATACGGCCCCCCGAGAGGCGGGCATATCGACCACACGAACAAAGCGTGATTCGCCCTTTGCCTGTAGAAAGTCGTTGTTCATGCCTTGCAAGTAAAACGCACGACCGAACAACACTAAAAACAAGGTGAGGCAGGCAAGCAGGGTCAAACGAGAACGCCACCCTTCCAGCTTTAAGCGGAGTTGATGCGCCTGAATTTTCTTACTCGCGTGGTTCATTTCGCCGCTCCAGCGGGCTGAGAGGGCGCCGCATTCGTGGAGCGGTCAAGATTGACCATCACCGTTTTTTTGGGGTCAGGTAAGGTCATCCCCAATTCCTTGGATGCCTTTTGTTCAATACGTTTATGCGTGCCAAGTGTTTGGCTTTCAATCTGGAGTTCGCGCCATTCCTGATCTAGCTTCGATTCACGCTCTTTTTCCGATTGCAACTCAATGAACGCCTTGCGCGCCTGATGCTGCGAGGTCACGACCGAGAGTGCGCAGAAAATTAGTATCACCAGCAACAGTATGTTCAGACGTGTCATTGACGCGCCTCGACCGTCGTGCGTTCGGCGACACGCATTACCGCAGAGCGCGCACGCGGATTGGCTGCCACTTCGGCGTCGCTCGCTTTGACCACCCGGCCCACTGGCACCAGGGTCGCTTCATCGATTTCATTGGCACGAATCGGGAAATCCGAGGGAAGCGAATCCTTGCGCGATGCAGACTGCATGAAGCGCTTCACGATCCGGTCTTCCAACGAATGAAAACTAATCACCACCAACCTACCTCCGACCGCTAGGCGAGATACCGCCTGCGGCAACATCGTCTCTACTTCTTCAAGCTCTTGATTGATGAAAATCCGAAGAGCTTGAAACGTGCGGGTCGCTGGGTTGAAGCCCGGCTCGCGTGTGCGGACGGTTTCACCCACGAGTTTGGCAAGCTCGCCCGTCGTCCGTAAACGTCCGGCGCCCCTTGCCGCAACAACCTTTCTTGCAATGGCCTTAGCAAACCGTTCTTCACCATAGCGCCAGATGACCTCCCCTATTTCTTGTTCGTCCGCTCTCGCCAACCAATCTGCCACCGTCTCGCCTTGTGTTTGATCCATCCGCATATCGAGCGGCGCATCAAACCGAAACGAGAACCCCCTTTGTCCATCATCAAGCTGCGGTGATGACACACCTAAGTCCGCCAACACACCATCAACTTTTTCAACGCCTGATTCGTCAAGCACCTGCGAGATTTCACTCATCGGTGCGTGGTGCAACGTAAACCTTGGATCATTGATGTCACACGCTTCTATCGCTGCAACATCGCGATCAATTGCAATCAACCTGCCTTTGCCTCCCAACGATTCAAGAATGCGGCGCGAGTGGCCACCACGACCAAATGTGCAATCGACGTAAGTACCGTTTTCACGACTCTCGGATTCACGAATACACAGAGCCGACACCGCTTCATCGAGGAGAACGGTGGTGTGGAAATGCTCATTCACTCGATCCTCTAGAGAGAGAAATTCTCGGTGCCCGGCGGTAGCCCGGCAGCGCCCGATGTGAGGGCGGCGATTTGTTCGTTCCAAGCGTTGAGCGACCACACTTCAAAGTGGGTGCCTTGACCGACAAACATGAGTTGCTTTTCAATACCCGCAAACGTACGCAACTCGGGTGAGAGCAAAATGCGCCCAGCATTATCGAGCGTGGTGTTCTCCGCGAAGCCAATCAGCATGCGCTTCCAAACTGATGCGGTCGCATCGAGAGATGGAAAGGTCATTACGCGTTGACGAATCGGCTCCCAATTGGCTTCCGGGTAGAGCAACACACACTTATGCGGATGTGCAGTCATCACCAATCGCCCGGCAGATGGCGCCGCCAAGGCCTCACGGTGTTTCACCGGCACGGCGAGTCGGCCCTTAGCGTCTAGATTGATTTGTGATGCACCCTGAAACACGTCTGCAAGTCCTTAGAAACAGTGACCACACTGCAAAACCGATGGGCGCTGCAAACCCAGCTTCCAACCTTCAGCCAGACACCGGTCGCACACCAAACGGCCGAAAAAGCAGGAAAACACCCTTTATTCCCACTTTTCACCACTTGTGGACACTATAGGCAACAAAAAACCCGCAGTCAAGCGGGTTTTTGAGATTTTTTCTTTATGGTTCAGGGACTTAGCGTATTTTGTTGATACGAAATAGCCTGTGGAAAACTCCGTTGATAATTAGGCATATAGCACTAATACCTAAAGTAGTTTCGCAACAATTTCGCTGAAAAATCAGGCAATTACTGTAATTTTATACATTAAACAAACAAATACGCTGCCTTGTCACCTACGCGCCGCATAACCATCCCGTGCAAGGGTGTTAAATGGCCCCGATGGCGCGATGTAATGTTGCGGACGCATGGGTCGGGGCGCACCTTGCGATCAATCGCGGCAGCGCCTTCTTGCGCGTGTTTTTCTTGTATGTGATATCGGCATTGATGTGCCGTTTTGGTTGGGACATCTACACGTCACGCTGAACAAGAAAGTGGAAGCTCACCGATAGGCCGGATTCTGTTACGCCGCAGAACTTGCGCCCTGCGGTATGACAGTCATTCATCTCGAACGCACGTTACCGTACGCCTCTAGCACCCTACCCGCAGGCATCCGGCGGACCACCGGCAAAGCACCGCACTGCATGCTTCGCGCCTGCCTATTTGGGTTTGCTCCGAGTAGAGATTGCCCGTTTCACCCGCTCGCGAAACACTGCGAACGACTCGTCTCTGTTGCTCTAATCCTCACCTCGCGGTGGATGGGCGTTACCCACTACCCTGCCCTGTGGAGTCCGGACCTTCCTCTATGTAACAAGTACACAGCGACTGTCTGGTGAGCTTCCATGTCGATTATCTCACGCAGGATTTTTCGGCTTACCTACTTCGCTACGGACGAGCGGTGAATTATTCAGGTTACGGTGCGCCGACATTGGCGCCCTCGCCGAAAATAGTCGGTATTGTCGTAAAAGTTGGCATCTTCATTACGCGCATCCCAGCCCGGAATACCGAGCAGCGGAATCGGCGATAGCGACGTCGCCGTCAGCAGATTTGATGCGTTCTCTATCCATGCCGCAGCACATTGGTCGAGTCTCGCGGTATCGCAATATGTCGAAACATCCATCTTCAGCAAGATTGCTTTGCCCGTGATTCCAATGAACGGTCGCAGCGCTTTCTCCATCAAGCCGTGACCTACCACGACAAAGTGCATATGCGCCATGACGTCCGCACGGCGTTCGATAAAAAGTCTCTTCCATTGAAATTCGCGGAGAAGATCAAGCAGCGAAACATCGGTCGAACTAATGATTACACCACTCTCATCAAACATGGTTAACACATCGCGAGCCTTGGAGCGCGACTTCGCTTCATGTGTTCCGCCCACCTGCAATCGTTTAACGTGTTCAGTATTGATGGCGCTTTTTAATCTTGGAAACGAAAGCCACTGCAGCGCGTTAAAAAGATCGTGCATATTTTGGCGTGTCGGCACCTCGCCAGTGGCGGCAATCTGTGTCTCATAGGACATCGCGCTACCGCCGTGCAGTGGCGGTACAAATCTCAACCGTTGATGGTGGCCATGACGTATGCGGCTTGAGTCGCTGATGGCATTCAGCGCATCCAGATTAGGCCAGTGTTGTGAATCTAAGGCCGACAGTACATTACGCACACTCGCAAAACATGGACCTTCAAGTTGCTTGCGAACCGCGATCCAATCACCGATTAGGCCATCAACCATGTCAGCTCTTCGCCTGCCCGCAATGGCACCAGACCGGATTCTGTGAATGGCAGCTCATCTGGAATCCGCCATGTGGTTTTGTTCAGCGTGACAGTGCCAGTATTGCGCGGCAACTGGTAAAAGTCCGGCCCGTAAAAACTCGCAAAGGCTTCTAGTTTTTCCAGCGCGCCAACACTTTCAAACGCCTCGGCGTAAAGCTCGAGTGCGTGCAATCCCGAAAAACAGCCAGCCGCGCCACAGCAGGACTCTTTGCTGTTCTTGGTATGCGGTGCGCTATCAGTGCCTAAGAAAAATTTCGGGTTGCCAGATGTGGCCGCCTGCATTAACGCCAAGCGATGTTCTTCGCGCTTCAAGATCGGCAAACAAAAAAAGTGTGGGCGTATGCCGCCTTTGAAAATCGCATTGCGACTGAACAGTAGATGTTGCGGCGTGATGGTGGCGGCAACGTTGTCATTGGCTGCGAGCACAAATTGCACCGAATTTGCAGTGGTAATGTGTTCAAGAACAATACGCAGTTTCGGAAAGTGTCGCACAAGCGGGGTCAGATGTTTTTCAAGAAAAACTTTCTCGCGGTCAAACACGTCGATATCATCACCCGTCACCTCCCCGTGCAGCAGCAGCGGCAGATCCACCTGCTGCATTGCTTCAAACACTGCGTCACATTTACGAATGTCGGTGACGCCCGAATCAGAATTGGTCGTGGCACCCGCCGGGTAGTACTTCACTGCCTTGACAAATCCTGATGCCTTCGCCGCCAATATTTCTTCAGGGGTTGTATTGTCGGTAAGGTAGAGCGTCATCAGCGGCTCAAAGCTCATACCCGGCGGAATTGCCGCAATAATGCGCTCGCGATACGCGGCCGCATCGGCCACGGAGCGAACCGGCGGCTTTAGATTCGGCATGATGATGGCACGCGCAAATTGGCGAACCGTGTGGGGTAAAGCCGCTTGAAGCGCCACACCGTCGCGAACGTGGAGATGCCAGTCGTCGGGTCGGGTGATGGTAAGTGATTGGATATGAGTTTGCATGTCGATATTATAAAAGTGTGCGTTAGACGTCCGACAATTCATCGCGGATTTTCAGCGCCAATTCGTAAACAGTGTTCTTCTTTTCACTCGTTAGTTGTACCGCCATCGCCACGGCTTGTTTGACCGGTAACTCGGCAAGCAGGATTCGCAAGGTGCGCTCCAGTGTTGCCGCTTCAGCCGTTTTTGCCTCAATCGCCGCATCCTGATTGGGCTTTGTGAGTACCAACACAAACTCGCCACGCTGCTGATTGCTGTCACTTTCGAGCCAAGCAACCGCGTCTGCCAACAGCACCCGTTTGATCGTTTCAAACTTCTTTGTGATCTCTCTACAGATGACGACCTCGCGGCTTGCGCCGAACACTGCTGCAATGTCGGTCATCGACTCCACAATTCGATGCGGCGACTCGTAGAGCACGATCGGATAGCCGAGTGGATAAAGCGCCGCTAACGCACGCTTTCGATCACCGGTCTTGGTCGGTAGGAAACCGTGAAAGAGAAAGCCGCCCTCGCCTTCCCCGCTTGCTGACACCGCAGCGACCACTGCAGAGGCACCCGGTATTGGCACAACCTTCAAACTCGCAGCGTGGACGGCTGCGACCACCCTCGCACCGGGGTCGCTGATGGCCGGCGTGCCGGCGTCGGTCACCAGCGCCACACTCTTGCCCTCGGTGATTAGCTTAACCACACCATCCGCCGCGTGCGTCTCATTGTGGTCGTGTACCGCAATCAAGCGTGCCTTAACACCGTATTGCATCAGGAGCGACTGCGTGTTGCGCGTGTCTTCTGCCGCAACAACATCGACGCGCTTCAACACATCCAGCGCCCGCTCACTGATATCGGCCAGATTCCCGATGGGGGTGGCGACCACATATAATGCAGGCTCAAGTTTTGCGTTTGTTTCCCCGTCGATTGGCATAAGCGGCTACTATTGATGAACTCGTGGCATGATTGGGTCGGAAGTTGTGTGCGCCGCACGGCTCGCGATGCGGCGCAGGTCGCGATGCGTCTGGTCACTGTGCTGGCAGTCACCGCTGCCATACCGGCAGTATCGCAAGAAAAACCGCTCGCGCCGCGGCCTCTTGCCGACGCACAGGTGCTCCCCGCCGGGCCGGTTGGCAGCGTACCCAGCAAACTGGGCGAAAAAGATGCCACACCTGATGCGACCAAAGCGCCAGACAAGCCGGTCACTAAGCCCAAATCGATTGCGCTGATTTTGCCGTTGTCTTCGCAAGCACTGGGCAAGGCCGCCGAAGCCGCACGCGCCGGATTTTTGGCCGCAGCCGACTTTAGCGGTAAGGAGCAATTTGAAGCGCGTGTTTATCTGGCCGAAGATGAAGCGGCGTCAACCGCTGCGATGTACCGCAAGGCCGCAGCCGATGGCGCTGTAGCCATCGTCGGCGGGCTCACCCGCGACGGTGCCGCCACGGTCTCACGAGAGTCCAGTTATCTGCCAACGCTGGCGCTTAATATGCCGTCAGATTCTGCCCGCGATCATGCAAACAATTTTTTCTATATTTCGCTGTCACTCGATTGGGATGCACGCCTCGCCGCGCGCGCCGCAGCAGGCGAAGGCTTTCGCAACGCAGCGATTGTCCACAGCAATACAGCGCTCGCAAAGCGCATTCAGGACGCGTTCGAAAAGGAATGGATCAAACAGGGTGGCACAATTGCAGCGCGCATTGTTTTTTCTGGCAACCTCAGTGATGGGCCTAAACTGAAAGCGGCCATGGGGAAGTCGGACGCTGCGAAGGCAGATGTAGTTTTCCTTGCCGCCGATATGCCAGTCGCAAGGTTTGCCCGCCCCTACTTGCCGCAAGGTCTACCTGTTTTTGCGACGGCACAAACGTTCGACCCGCGCGCCAACACAGTCGAAAACCTAGATTTAGATAGCGTCAAGTATCCCGAAATTCCGTGGTTCGTCGAACGCGATCATTCTGCCGTGATGGTGTACCCGCGTCCGCAAGAGGCGATGCCGACTGAGTACGAGCGGCTCTACGCCCTTGGGATCGATGCATGGCGCATTATCTTTGCGTTAGTCAGTAGTGCGCCCTCGGCACCAGCCGCAGAAAAAGGGGTTGTTTCGAGTAAGCCACTCCCCACACCACGCAGCAACGCCAAACAACCGTTCGCACCCATCGACGGCGTCACGGGGCGCATCTCGCTCGATGGCAATCACTTTATGCGCGCCTTGCCCCTCGTCGAAATGCGCGATGGCAAGGCGAAAGTTTCGAAGCCTGCGGAGTAGCGTTGGGTTTGTTTCGCAAAGCCGCCGTATCCGAAGCATCGACCAAAGCCACCGGTGATGCCGCGGAGCGAATTGCCGAACAGTTTTTGCTCAGACAAAAAATGCAGCCGGTTGCACGCAACTATCGTTGCCGATTCGGTGAAATCGACCTCATCATGCGCGATGGAGGCGTATTGGTTTTTGTCGAAGTACGACTGCGCAAATCGAATTCTCATGGCGGCGCAGCGGGCAGTATCCATGTCGCCAAGCAGCGAAGGCTAATTGCGGCCGCTGAACACTATCTTGCGGGACTCAAAAACAGCCCGGCGTGCCGCTTTGATGCCATACTCATGAACGAAATGCACGAATCAAGCGTCGAATGGATTCGCGATGCCATCTCGGCGTAGTTCATTCCAATAGTCAATGCACCGCTGGCGTGGGCGCGAGATACTTGCCATAACTTTGTTGGAGCCCAGATGAAAAAACTTTTTTTTGCTGCTAGCTTTGCGGTCGTCGCGTCCACGCTTCAGGGATGCTTCCCCATTGCCGCCGTTGGCGTTGGCGCGACTGCGCTCGTCGTGGATGATCGCCGCTCGACTGGCTTTTATGTCGAGGATGAAAACATTGAGTGGAAAGCGCGGTCGGTACTGCTTGATCGATTCAAAAACGCCCACGTTAACGTCACCAGTTTCAATCTCGGCGTGTTGCTGACTGGCGAAGTGCTGGACGAAAAGACAAAGACCGATGTGGGCGAGGCGATCCGACAAATCGCGAACGTCAAAAATGTCACCAACGAACTCTCCATCGGTGGCAAATCGTCGCTGACCGCACGTTCAAACGACGCACTCATCACAACCAATGTCAAAGCCCGCTTCCTCGGTGCCAAGGGTTTCTCGTCGAACCACGTCAAGGTGGTCACAGAAAGCAGCGTGGTCTATTTGATGGGCTTGGTCACCAAAGAAGAAGCGGATGCTGCGGTCGACGTGGCGCGCACAACCTCTGGCGTATCGCGTGTGGTTAAGGTGTTTGAGTACCTCGATAAAGCGCCAAAACGCTAGCCTGAATGTTTCACGGGTCGCCCGTTCAACGACTGACCCGCTTTCGAACGCGCCGCCATGAAATGCTCGTGTGAGAAGCGCCCAATCTTTCTAAGCGATACGTCGTTTCAGCCATCGCATGAGACTCCCAATGACGGGCAGTTGCTCGTATAACTCGCCTGCCGCGTCCCAATAATCGCGATGTGACAAAGCGCGACCGTCTGCCGCAAAACGGATCAGCGACGTGCCGTGAATGGTGCGTTTCAGTGCCGGCTTGAGTGTCTTGATGCGAAAACTAAAGTCCCACACCAGCAGTACACGGTTGTCCTGTTCGATGGTTTCTGTAATGACAAACCTAGGCTCGAGCAGCCGCACAAACATGTCGTCAAAAATGTGTTTGATCGCGGCGTGCCCTTGCACCTTGTTGAAGGGGTCTTGGAACACTGCGTCTTCGGTGTAGAACTCACCCAGCCGCGCCACATCGGCGGCGGTGAGATTGTTCCAGTACGAGATAAATCGCTTCAGCGGCGTGGGCACGGGGGAACTTAGAGTTTGGTCGATTTTTTGATTGCCGGAAAATACAAGGAGTACGGCAGGAGACGCAAGGTTTTGAGCATGTTGGTGAAGCGTTTCGGGAAGTGTATTTCAAATTCGCCTTTGGCGAATCCCTTTTCAATTTCCAGCGCGGCTGCCTCAGGCGTGATGATAGAGGGCATTTCAAAATCGTTCTTGTCCGTCATGGGTGTCTTCACAAAGCCGGGGTTGATCACATAAATGTCTAACCCCTTATCCTTGAGGTCTAGGTAAAGCGTTTCAGCCAGATTGATCAACGCGGCTTTTGTGGGCCCATACACCAAGGACTTCGGCAATCCACGGTAGCCCGCGACCGATGACACGAGTGCAATGCCGCCAGCTTTTTGTTTCATCAGCGTCGGGATCACGACTGACAGACCATTCATGAAGCCACCCCAGTTGATATCGATCATCTGCTGGGCAACTTTCAGATCAAGTTCCCACGCACGCATCGCGGTGTAGTCGCCCGCCATAAAAACCACTAAGTCATACCCACCCCATTTGGCGATCAGCGCCTGTTCGGCAGATTTGATGGTCTCTACTTTTGTGATGTCGAGCGGTAAGGCCAGCGCGCGTGCGGCACCGAAGCCCTTCACCATTTCGTCCAGCTTGTCGGCACGCCGTGCCGAAATCGCAACCTTGGCCTGTTGGGCGTGCAATAAACTTGCAAGCGCCGCGCCAATACCGGTGGACGCACCGATGACCCACACGCGCTTATTCGACCAATCCGTAATCTTGTTATTCAAACTCATATTGTGTACCGGGTTAGCGCTTGCGAAAGAAGATATTGATCTCGGCAAACTTGATGCCGAACTTGGTCATCACCGTTTGGTTGGAGAGTGTTTTGTCATCGATGAGCCACATCCAGTCATCCATATTGACTTCGTAGCTTCCCTGTTCTGGCGGAAGGCGTAGTACGTAATTCCATTGCAGCGCGTTACCACTGGCCACACCGTTGGCGTCGCCGACGACGTCGCCCGCCGTTCCAATATAGCGATCGCCGTCCTTACGAATTTTCCAGATGCGCTTTTCAGTCTTACCATCCGACCACTTAAACGATTCATCAAGCGTACCTTCGTTACCATTCCATGTACAAATGATTTCGACGTACATACGCCTGACCACTTTGCCCGAGCGGTCCTTCACATATCCCCAACCGTCAACGGTGCCACTGAAATACTGGCGCAAATCCAGTACCGGCGTTTCTTGGCGATAGGTCGCCGGCGTCGGTGCCGATGCACATCCGCCTAGGGCAAACACCAGCACGACTAACGACATCATTGCCAACGTGTGGCGAAAAATAAGGTTCATCAACATTCCTGTTCGGTCAGATTAAGCGAGTTGCCCGACCGAAGTGGTCGGAACTGCGGCGACGCATCAATGGCGAAAACACGAGCACTAGCGCTGCGACTGCTTTAAGAACACAGGGCAGCAATGCATACGTCGCAGCAAGATAGGTCAACGAGGCGTCCGAGTTGGCACCTTGCGGTACATAGCCAAGAGCCGCCAACACTGGCAGTGCAATTCCGGCTGCAAGTGCCAAATTCATTTTTGTCACAAGATTCCAAAGCCCAAAGTACGCACCTTCATTGCGACCGAGACCCGCCGACTCATCTTCGTCAATCACGTCTGCGAGCATGGATGGGGGCAGCGCGAGATCTGCGCCAAGCCCTAAACCCGACATGACACAGATGACGCCGAAGGCAAGCACATCCCCGGCCCCTAGCATGAAGGCCCACACAAAGGCCACAATCGATACCAGCATGCCGATGAGCCAGGCGCGCGCTTTGCCGAGTCGTGCTGACAGCCAGATCCAAAGTGGCATACCCGCTGCACCAGCCGCAAAGTAGGCGATCAGAAACAAACCTGATTGTGCAGGCGCTTTGATCACGTCTTCAATAAAAAACAGCACCAAGGTCGCCGGAATCGATGCCGCGATACCGTTGAACACAAATACCCACAGCAGCCATTTGAACGACTTATTCTTGAGCGGTAGCACCATGTTTGCCCACGCGCCTTGGCGTTCGACGCTTGCGCGTGTCTTGCGCGGGGGCGAGAGCCAAACCGTAATCCCCACCAAAATCAACACGAAAGGGATAAAAATCATCGCAAATAATGCATAACCTTCGCGCGCACCAAATGTACTGGTCAACACTTGCGGCAACGCGGCGGCGACGAATACGCCAATCAGCCCAAAGCCCTCACGAAACGAAACGATGCGTGTACGCTCAATTGGATCATCCGAAATTTCTGCGCCATACGCCTGATAGCTGATTTGTAGCATCGAAAATGCGGTGTAGACCACCACCAGCATCGAAACGAGCCACCACAACATTGCATTTGGCGATAGCGTCGGCGGATTGAACAGACCCAACATGGCCGCGGCAAGTAACGGTGCCCCCGTCAACACCCAGACGAATCGGCCGAATCGCGAGTCTCGGGCACGGTCACTCCAGTAGCCAAGCAGTGGGTCTTGGACAGCATCAAAGACACGCGCAGCGAGTAGTAAGCCGCCGATTGCGCTAAGACTCACGCCAATCACATCCGCGTAGAACTTGGGAACGTTCACGTAGATCGGCAATGCCGCCATCGCAAGCGGAATCGCCGCAAGTGAATAGGCAACCAACCGCCAGGTTGATACCCTGGCTGAGGCCATGTCATCCATGCCATTACTCGACATGAACTTCATGCCTACTTCTCGCCTAGCAGGCGATCACGAAGTTTTGGCTCACTGGTTTTTTCTGACAGCCAAATGCCGAAAAATGCCCTGGCAAATTCCGCGTCGGGAATGGCTGCGATGAACTTATCTTTCGAATAAAACCGCGCCTCCTTTCCCGGAATGGACACGCCGACCAAGGTATCACCCGGCTTCACGTCTGGGAAAATGTTGGTCATTCCCTCGACCCAACGCTTTAGCTTTGCTTCATCGGTGTAACCGATCTTGCGCATTTCGTCGGCGCTCCGCTTGGCAATTTCTGCCCCTTTGAGCCCCAAATCGTAAACAAGCTCCAACGCAAATACCTCATCATCGCGATGCGGCTTACCCGGTGTCCATAGCCGGATGTCGTAAACCTTCAAACCAAAGAAGCGCATCACCGCTTGCCCGCGCTGGGTAAGAGTCTTGGTCTCGGCAATATCGGCAACCGCGCCGGGGAGCTTGGCCGTCTGCGCATAAGCTCCCCCCACCGCGAGCAACATACTCAGCGCGAACAACACATTTATGAGCACGGCGCGCATCATATGCGACCTCCATTTAGCTGCGCGGGGCGCGATAAACGGATTTGCATCACGTCGGTACGGCCCGAATCAAATCCAGCCTCACAGTAACAAAGATAAAAGCGCCAAACCTGCAAGAACTTCTCGTCAAATCCCAATGATTTGATCTCCTCGGCTGTTAGGTTGACGCTGTCGTACCAGCGGCGCAATGTCTCAGCATAGTCGGGACCAAACATATATGGCTCGTCAGCATCCAGCCCGGCACGCTTTGCATCCTCGATAAACCGATTTACCGGTGCGAGCATGCCCCCTGGGAAGATGTACTCTCGAATGAAGTCGCTGGTCGCACGGTAGCGCGGGAAGGCTTTCTCATCAATTGTGATGGCTTGAATCAGCGCGTGGCCACCAGGCTTCAAGCGGTCGTGAACGGTCTTGAAGTAATTGAGCCAGAAGCGTTCGCCAACGGCTTCAAACATCTCGATCGAGACCACATGATCAAACTGTGCGTTCACATCGCGGTAGTCGATAAATTCGAAGGTCGCCAGGTCCTGCAACTGAGCATCGGCGATGCGCTTTTTTGCAAACGCGAGTTGCTCTTTAGACAGTGTGATGCCATGGACCTTTACGTCGCGTGTTTTCGCCGCATGTTCGGCAAAACCGCCCCAACCACAACCAATTTCCAAAATCGTTTGGCCGGGCTGTGGATTGATCTGCTTCAAGATGCGCTCGTATTTTGCGGTTTGTGCAGTATCGAGTGATATCGCGTGGTTGCCGCCGAACACGGCCGATGAGTAGGTCATCGTGTGGTCGAGCCACAACTTGTAGAAATCGTTCGACAAGTCGTAGTGCGCCGAAATATTTTTCTTCGACCCACTGCGGGTGTTACCGCGGAGCATATGCTTGATCCGGAAAAAAAATGCGACCAGTGGTTTGCCGTAGAACACTTTCTCCAATGCGCGCTCATTGATCGCACAGAGCTTGAGAAAACCCGTCAAATTAGACGTGAACAGTCGGTGATCGCGGTAACACTCAGCCAACCCAATGTCGGCAGATTTCAGCACCTCGCGGGCAACCCCCCAGTCGGCAAAGCGCAGGTCCGCATGCGGTCCATCGTGGGCGCCTTTGAAAACGGTTGTGTTTCCCTCTGGCGACGTAAACGCGAGCACGCCGCTGTCGATATTCCGCAGGATTTTGTAAAGTAGTTTGGCCGATGCTGGTAAATGTTCGGGCACCGAAAAATCGGCGGCGGTGGAGAAGTCTTGTATGGACATAGTTTGTACGAAAAAAATTCGGCCGGAAAATTAGTGTGTTGTTTCGCTTTTTAGGGTGCCGCTGCGCTATGGGTCGTGGTGAGTTTTGGCGGTGTCGGTTTGGCAAAAAACGGGATGCGTTTACGCCACAATTTCCACGCCTGCCAGTGGATGCGTGCCACGACGCCAATGGTCATCAGCGGGTAGCGCCAAAATGCGCGCCACGCTGCCTGACTGGTCAATGCGAACGGCGTGCCATGAATTGTGGTGACAATCAGCTTATCTTCGTCTGCCGCCCCATCGTAGTGATCAATCTGCGCAAATGCGCGCGCACCGTCTTGCTCAAATCGGAAACGATAGTGTCCGCGAACCTCACAAAACGGAGAAACATGAAATACCTTACGTGCAACAATCCAATCCGATGGCGCGATGATGCGACCATCTTCATGCGATACCAAGTAGTTATGCCGCTCGCCGAACGTATTGCTCACTTCGCAGATCGCCGCGCGTAGCTGTGACGCCATATCGTAACAGTACCAAATCGAAATGGGATTGAAGACGTAGCCGAGTAATCGCGGAAAGGTTTGCAAGACAATTTCACCGTCAGCCGTATCAACGTCGTGTTCAGCCAGCAAGTTTCGCGCCCACTGTCGTAGGTCGCCACCGTCTCGTCCACCGTAATCTCGCATATCAAGAGACAACAAATTGAATCGATTAATCGAAAACCAGCGGTTTTGTGTCGCCGCGAGGTTCGACAGCGGGATACGCAGAAAAAACACGCCGTAGGAGAACTGATGCGCGGCAGGCCGCAGCCGACGATGCATCACCTTCCCGAAACAAATTTCAGCACGCGACCACATCGCTATGCAACCCCCGCCTGTGCAGCAACATCATCAACCCCCGGATAGATCGCCGCGAGATCATTTGCAGCCGGCGTATTCGTCATCCACGGCGTGTTCGCGCCAAACGCACGCGCCACTGCGATACCCGACATCAGTCCATCTTCATGAAAGCCATAACGCGTCCACGCGCCGGCAAACCATGTATTGCGGCGACCCTGCAATTTACGCAGTGCAACTTTTGCGGGAACACTTTCAGGCAAGAACAGCGGATGATCATAGGGTATCGATCGAATCACCTTGGCCGGATCGATGGGCTGCAGGGGATTCAAGGTGACCATGATCGGTGAAGTGAATGGTAGCGGCTGCAACTTATTCAACAAGTAGGTGAGCGAGACTGGCGAATCGTTTCGTCTGGCGTCTGTTGTGTAGGCGGCATGGTAGTTCCATGAAGCCCACGCCCGTTTGCGGTCTGGCAACAAGGTTAGATCAGTATGCAAAAAGGCGACGTTCGGCAGGTAACGTATGCCCGATAGAACCATGCTTTCCTCATCCGTAACGTCAGCAAGCAAGGACACGCTTTGGTCAGAGTGACAGGCCATGATGACATGATCAAACGTCTCAACACCAGTTGCGGTGTTGATTTGCACAGTCGCGGCATGGCGCGTCACAGACCGAATATCCGCATTGAGCCTCACATCAGTTAGGCTCATGCGAAGCTTGTCGACATAATTTCTTGCCCCCCCCTTGATGGTGCGCCACCTTGGTCGGTTGTTGACCGAGATAAGCCCATGGTTAGCACAAAAAGTGATGAACGTTGCGAGTGGAAACTCGTCAATTTGCTTGGTTGGCGTGGACCAAATGCACGCCGCCATTGGTACCAGATACCAGTCGCGGAAGGCGCGGCTGTAGCCGTGCTGATCCAAGTACTCGCCCAACGTTCCCGTCAATGTCGCCTGCGTCGAGGCCAACGCAGATGCGGCGCGGTTAAACCGAAGCAAGTCAATCAACATGCCGAGGAACTTGGGACGAAACAAATTGCTTGGTTGCGCAAACACCGACGACAAATTGTCAGACCCGCACCACTCAAGACGGCTCCTTCCGAATTCGTCGCTTAGCTTGATGCCAAACGACATATCGGACGCAGCGGTTTCAACACCAAGGTGCGCCATCATCGGAATAAAGTTTGGGTAGGTCCATTCGTTGAACACCAGAAATCCAGTATCGACCGGAAAGTTGATGCCGTCGAGCTGCACATCTACCGTATTGGTATGTCCGCCAAGATAGTCGTTCTTTTCAAACAGTGTCACCTGGTGGCGACCGCCTGCATGCTCAGACAACAGCCACGCACACGACAATCCGGAAATACCCGCGCCTATGACGGCAATTTTCATTCAAACGTTCCTATTCATTACTTGCCGCCACGCTGGAAAGAGGTTTGGTGGCTAACCTGAATATCGCCTGCTTTCGAATGCGCCCCGTGAAACTTTCAAGCGAAAGCGATTGGGTGCGTCTCAGAATCCATTTTGTCACGATAGTCATTTTGTGACCAATTAGTCATAATGTGAACTTAAAAGTTCTGCGTTAACCAATCTTTGATGCTTGCGATAAAAAGTCCCTTTAAGAAACAACAGTTTGAGGCGCGTGAGGAAGCAATCCTTGATGCCGTAAACCGTCTGCTATCCGAGAAAGGGTTCGACCTCATGACCATGGACGATGTCGCTGACGCGGTCGGCGTGGCGAAAGGTAGTCTCTACAAACATTTTTCGTCGAAAGAAAAGCTTGCCGCTGCGGCAATGTCACGTCTGCTCTCCCAGACCCTTGAGGTTCTCAACAATTTTCCTGCTGAGTGGCGCGCAGGAAAGCGTCTCGAAGAAGTCTTGCGCTGGACACTTCAGCACCGGTTACGGGGTGGCGTACCGCATCTTCCCTCGACACGCGGCGCTTTTCAGCGGGCACTGATGTTGAACCTCGAATATCTCGCGCTTGCACTCAAAGTGAACAAGCGTTTTTATGCGCTCGCGGCAGAAGCGCGACGTGGCGGCGAAATTAGCGATAGCATTAGCGACAATGTGGTCGTCTATACCTTGTATGCGAGGTCGTGCGATCCCACGCTAGAGTTCTTGCAAAAATCCGGGGGTCTCACAGATGATCAAATTGTTGAAGCAATGGTGCAGACGACTTTCGGCGGCCTACGATCCCGCGCCACATCTTACGAAAATTCATCAAATTGACGCATTAACACCTCAACCTGTTCTAATCACTTGATTTTGTGACACATCCGAATTTGGATCAGACATATTCCTCGCCATCGCGACTAACCTAAGAATGCCACCATGCTTTATCCTGACCTATTCTCCGATTTAGAAAAATCCCGCTGGAACATGGCGAGCGATATTCCCTGGAGCGCATTTGACAGCGCAAAGCTCACGGACGAGCAAGCCATTACCATCAAGATGAATGCAATCACTGAATGGTCAGCCCTGCCCGCAACCGAGATGTTTCTTCGCGACAACCAGCATGACAGTGATTTTTCGGCGTTCATGTCAATCTGGTTCTACGAGGAACAAAAGCACTCACTGGTCTTAATGGAGTACTTGAGACGTTTTCGCCCCGACCTCGTCCCGACCGAAGAAGAACTGCACGCGGTACGTTTTCCATTCGACCCTGCGCCTGCACTCGATACGCTGATGCTGCATTTTTGCGGCGAGATTCGTTTAACGCAGTGGTATCGGCGTGCTTCCGAATGGCATACCGAGCCGGTGATCAAAAAAATCTACGACACGATTTCCAAAGATGAAGCGCGCCATGCGGGCGCATACATGCGCTACATGCGCCGTGCGATGGACAAAGTTGGCGGCGAAGCCAAGTTGGCTTACGCCAAAATTGGACTTCTCATGGCGAGTGCCGGCAAAGCCGGCAAGCCGCTGCACCCGACCAACCTGCATGTGAACCAATCGATGTTCCCGAACGATACCGTGCAGTCGAAGTTGCCTGACCCGTCTTGGCTCGAACGCTGGCTAGACAGCCAGATTCAGTTCGATAAGGTTTGGGAAGCGCGTGTTGTCAATGGCATATTGAAGCAGTTATCGATGTTGTTTGACCGCACGTTTGAATCCACCGCAGACTTGAATCGCTTCCGTAAAGAATTGATCGCAAGTATGGCTAGCGCAGTAGCAGTAGTCCCATCGCCATCCCCCACGAGCTAGCCTTTGCTGACCGCGTTGGTGCCATGTCAAAATATCATCATGCAACCTGACTTCGAACAAAAAATCTGCGCCCCCGCCGATCTCGCGGCTCGATCAGCAACGCTACCAACAAAAACGGTCTTCACCAACGGCGTCTTTGATGTCCTACATCGTGGCCATGTGACATATCTTGCCGAGGCCCGTGCGCTTGGCGGATCGCTGATCGTGGCATTGAACGCAGATGCATCCGTCAAACGATTAGGCAAAGGCGATGACCGCCCGATCAACTTACTCGAAGATCGCATGGCAGTAATTGCCGCACTCGCATCTGTCTGCCTGGTGACATGGTTTGATGAGGACACGCCAATTGCCCGCATTCTTGAGGCGCGGCCGCAGGTGTTAGTTAAAGGCGGCGATTGGTCAGTCGACAAAGTTATCGGCGCACCGGAGGTCATTGGTTGGGGCGGCGAGGTCCATTCGATCGCGTTTCAGCACGAACGCTCAACCACGGCCATGCTCGCCAAGATTCGCGGCAAATCGAACACATGAGTACAGCGGCCACACTTGTCGACGACATCAAAAAGATTGTTGGTGTACACGCAGTTCTCACCACCCCCGCGGATACTGCGCCATATCTCACCGACTGGCGCCGAAGCTACACCGGGACGGCACTTGCCGTCGTGCGGCCGGCGAACACTAATGAAGTCGCGGAAGTAGTCAAGCGCTGTGTGGCGACCAATACGCCAATTGTTCCACAGGGTGGAAACACCAGCATGGTCGGCGGTAGCGTTCCCGACGCCACTGGCCGTGCGATCGTATTGTCCCTAAATCGAATGAATCATATCCGCAGCATCGATACCGACAACGATACCGCGATTGTAGAAGCTGGAGTGATATTGCAAAACCTGCAAGCCGCGGCTGGTCAGGCAGGACGATTGTTTCCTCTGTCGCTCGCTGCCGAGGGTAGCTGCACCATCGGCGGCAATCTTTCAACCAACGCCGGTGGCACCAATGTGCTCCGCTATGGCAACACCCGCGATTTGGTGTTGGGCCTTGAGGTGGTGACGCCAAATGGCGAGATCTGGCACGGACTCTCGGGCCTGCGCAAAGACAATACTGGCTACGATTTGAAACACTGGTTTATCGGCGCAGAGGGTACGCTTGGCATCATTACCGCTGCTGTTCTCAAATTGTTTCCGATACCGCAAAAGCGCGCGGTCGCATTAGTCGCGGTTGAGTCTCCGGCGCACGCGTTGAAGCTTCTCAATCGTATGAAGTATGCCTTTGCCGATAGGCTGGTGGGCCTTGAGTTGATGGCGCGCGTCTGCGTTGACCTCGTGCTGCGTCACATTCCGAATACCCGTGAGCCCTTCACCGAACACCACGCCTGGCAGGTTCTTATCGAGCTCAACGACTCGCGTGCCGACGCCCCGCTCGGTGATTGGCTCGAAGCCGAACTCGGCGCAGCGTTTGAATCGGGCGAAGCCACGGATGCAGTGATTGCGGCCTCAGAAGCGCAGATCAATGCGCTTTGGCAGCTACGCGAAGAAATCTCCGAAGCCCAACGTCTCGAAGGCAAAAACGTTAAACACGATATCTCGATACCAATTTCTCGCATCCCAGCATTTATCGAAAAATGTGATGCTGCACTCATGAACACATTTCCGAATATCTCGCTGGTGTGTTTTGGTCATTTGGGCGACGGCAACCTGCACTACAACTGCGGCTTGCCTTCGCAAGGCTTGGCGAACGCTGAGGCGATCAACCAAATTGTGTACGACCATGTTGATCAATTCGGGGGTTCAATTTCAGCCGAACACGGCATCGGCCAACTCAAACGCATCGAACTCACGCACCACAAGTCCCCTGTTGCTATTGCGATGATGCGTCAGTTGAAGCAAGCCCTTGACCCGTACAACTTGATGAATCCGGGCAAAGTGGTCTAACCCCAAGCCACCAAACCACTAAACGGGATTCAAAAGCGCCCTATCCACGGGTCTCCCCCGGGCCTAAAGGCCGCATTGAGGGGATTTGAATTGCTAACGCGATTATTGGCGGTCATCTCCAGATGAAAACGCCTGAAGACGCCCGCCAATTGGCACTTCTTTAGCTTTGGGAACTTCTCGAACCTGAACATGTCATGGGGGCGCGCTTCGAAAGCGGGTCAGTAGGTGAAGGGGCGAGCGATTTTTTGCCTGACCGACCACCGCATCGTGAGCCGTGTTTGCCAAATACGTACGGGAGGAGGGCGCGTTTTTATCAACCGCGATGGCAAACACGGTGCCGTCCGATTTGCCGTTCGATTTGCCGTCCAATCACCCGAGAGCGAACGTGCAGCCCGCATCCATCGCAAAACAGAAACGAGCCAAATTGGTTTGCCAATCGCCCAGCGGCAACGCCCTTCTAAGCAACGTCCTTCGCCGCCGCGGGCGACCCATGAAATACTCAGGCTAACCAAACGGCCGCACACCAATCCATGCTGCGTGCAGGTAGAACGCAAACGCCGCCCACAACAAAATGCCCAAACCAACGGTGGCAAACAGCGTTAGTGCAGGGCCAGATTGATAGGTCTTGCCGGCAGTACGATCCCGCTTTTTTGCCGCGCGAAAACACAAAATTGCCCAAACCAAAAAGCTGCCAAACAGCAACACATCGCCGACATTGCCGTTTGCCAACAAATGCGCCGCCGCCCACACCTTGGTACCGATCAGCATGGGGTGCGCGAGTTTTGCCTTGATCGGGTTCTTGGGAATGTAAGCCGCCGCCAGCAAGATAAATGCGAACAGTGTCAGCAGTGCGGCAATGTGGCGGGTCCAAACGGGCGGATTCCACAACGTGATGGGTGCCAAACGCGTTTCACCGTAGCCATACACGATCAACACAAAACCGCCGATGGAGAGAGCGGCGTAAATGGCTTTCCAAACATTCTCGCCACGGCTCGCAATGATGCCCGCGCGAAAATCATCCGCAAAAATGCGCGACGAATGTAGCCCCAAGAAAATCACCAGCCCGGCAATCAACATCAACATGACACACCCCGTAAAGTTGTGAATGCTGAATGCTAACCGCAGTCAGGTGAATGCGCACAATGACGGCTTTTTCTCGCCGGAAGGGTGATTACTACCCCGGCGCCGACATCGCGATTGCCGAAGCGGCGGTTGAAGGCCGCGTTGTTGAAGGCGGTTATTGAAGACGGTTATTGAAGGCCAAGCACGGAATACTCGTCACCAAACTCAGCATCTCGCAAATTCGGAAAGTAGCCTCACTTGAAATTTTTCGCCGTGTTAGCGTGCGGCCGACCATGAGATGCGGTGTGTCGCGCCCCTACGTTAGCCGAGGTGGGATAATTACGTCGTCAAAATTTAAGGTACGCCGAATGGAATCAAAAACTGAGAGAGATGTTGAGAAAGAGTATCCAAGCGCAGATTTCGTGGCAAAGCTCCGCAGACTTGCGGATGCAATAGAAAATGGCGAGCGGTTTGAGATTCAGATTGCGGGTGAACGCATCTACGTTCCGGTTCGTGCAACATTTAGGGAAACGCCGATTTATCCTATTTCCGGCAGTTGACATTGCGTAAACCGGCTGCAAGCTAGACTAGACGCCAATTTCAATGGATTTATTGGAGTCACCAAATGGGTGAAGCAAAAAGGCGTCAACTTGCTGTCCAAACGCAGGCACTGGAGGCCATGGTCGTGGATACGCCGGGCGGGCGAATTCATGTGAAGTGGGACCATGGTGCCAGCGCCACACCGAATGCACAGTTGACCTTCTTCTCCGAGTTCTTGGCCACCACGGGTGTGTACAGCTCCTGGGTCGATAGCTGCCCATTGAGCTACACAAGCCCCAATGCACCCAGCAAACAGGATATCTTGGGCACATGGCTGCTGGCGATACTGGCAGGGCACAACCGCTACGCCCACATCACCGGGCTGCGCGGCGACGCGGTGAGCCCGCAGATTCTGGGGATGAAGAAAATCATCAGCGAAGACGCGCTGCGACGCGCACTGTCGCGTATGAGCGCCGAGCAAAGCCAGGCCTGGCTTGCCCCCCAGCTCATGGGTAGTGTGCAAGCGGCACTGAGCACCCCTTGGATCCTGGATATCGACACCACCATCAAGCCGATGTTCGGAAAACAAAGCGGAGCTGAGGTCAGCTACAACCCACACAAACCCGGGCGCCCGAGCCACGCACTGCACACATACTGGGTTGGCAACCTGCGCCTGGTGCTGGACGTTGTCGTCTGCCCCGGCAAAGAGCACAGCGCGGCCAAAGCGCGGCCTGGTCTGATCGGCGTACTGGAAAAGCTCACGCCCCAGCAGCGTCCGGCCTTGGTCCGAGGCGACTGCGGCTTTGGCAACGAACCCTTTATTGCCGAGCTGGAGGAGCGAGACCAGCCCTACCTGTTCAAGCTGCGTCAGACTGTGGGTGTCAAGAAATTATTGGCACGCCAATTCGCGCGTGATGACTGGAGCACACCCGGCCCCAGCGAGCAAGGCTGGAGCGCAGTCGAAGATACCCTCAAACTCTCGGGCTGGGACAAATCACGTCGGGTAGTGATCTTGCGGCGTGCCGTCAAAGCCACTTTGGCGCTGAGTCGAAAGACCAAGAACGAGCCGGGCGAGCAGATTGAGTTGCTGATGCCGGACAAGGATGTTCAGGTTTGGGAATACGCGGTGTTGGTGACAAACAGCGCCTACGCATTGGACGCGTTCGGTCAACTCTATCGGGACCGGGCTGACTGCGAGAACGGATTTGACGAGCTCAAAAATCAGTGGGGATGGGGTGGCTTCACGACCCAGGACATTGAGCGCTGCCAGACCAGTGCTCGCGCTGTAGCGCTGGTGTACAACTGGTGGTCCTGGTATTGCCGGGCGGCCAAGCCGGGTGCACGCATGGAAGCCATCACCAGCCGAGCGTTATTGCTTGCCAGTGTGGGGCGCGCTGTCAAACATGCGGGACAGACAACGCTGTATCTGACACCCATGCATGCTGCCAAGGACAAGTTGCTCGCGCTCATTGCCAACATTCGTGCGGCTTTAGGTCATGTCAGGGATATTGCGGAGCAGTTGCCTTTTACGGATCGATGGAAGACATTTCTGGACTACGTAGTGGCCAAAATCACGCGCCCACTGCCACCTTGGCTACCGTCAGCCCAACTTACAGCGGCAGGGTAACTGCCGGATTTAGGTTTATTCACAACCTCTGCCAACGCCAAGCATAGTAGAAACGTTTTTGCTGCAAGCCCACACAACCTGACAGCGCCATGGACAACAAATCTACGAAGCCACAGCAAATGAGTTTTGCCCAAGTCGAATACAGCGCCAAGAAGAAGCTCACGCGGCGCGATATCTTTTTGGCCAAGATGGAACAGGTTGTGCCGTGGGAGAGACTCATTGCCGTGGTGGAGCCGCACTACCCGAAGAGCGGCAGACGTGGCCGCCCGCCGATTGGCGTTGAACGCATGCTGCGCATGTATTTTATTCAACAGTGGTACGGGTTAGCCGATGTTGCGGTAGAAGACGCGATTTACGACAGCCAAGCGCTACGCAACTTCTGCGCCATTGATCTTGCCGTATCCAGTGTGCCTGACAGCACCACACTCATGGACTTTCGTCACCTGCTCGAAAAGAACGCATTGCCGCAAGCCATGCTCAAGGAGGTCAATGCACTACTCAAAGAGCGCGGGTTGCTCATGAGTCAAGGCACACTCATTGACGCCACCCTGATCGCCGCGCCCAGTTCCACCAAGAACAAGTCACGCAAGCGCGACCCAGAAATGCATCAAGCCAAGAAAGGCAACCAATGGCACTTTGGGATGAAAGCACACATAGGCGCGGATGAGCAGTCAGGCTTGGTGCACACGGTGGTGAGTACAGCCGCGCATGAGAGTGACGTCAGTCAGACGGCCAATCTGATGCATGGTGAAGAGGCGTGCATGGGTGCAGATGCGGGCTACGTTGGCGCGGCAAAGCGCGAGGAAGTCGTCGCCAAGCTACAAGGACGTGCGGTTGAGATGAAGTGGCGCATTGCCAAACGCCGCAAGCCGCTCAAGGAGATGGCGGCGTGCTGGCAAAAGGATCTGGCGCTGGCCTACGAGAAGCTGAAGGCCAGCATTCGCGCCAAGGTAGAGCATCCGTTCCATGTGGTCAAGAATATCTTCAAGCACAAGAAGACACGCTACCAAGGCATTGCCAAGAACGATGCACAGCTTAACGTGCTGTTTGCCTTGAGTAATTTGTATATGGTGAGGGGGAAGTTGTGTCCGTAGTGGGGCAAGGCGGCGAATTGCCGCAAAAAGGCAGCCAAATGGCAACTAAACACGAGAGGTGCGCAGCAAAAGAGGCATCAATACGCTGCGTAAGAAAAAACTGAGCAACAAAACAGCGGCGCAGAGGTGCGTTTGGCGCTTTTATACAGTGACGCTCAAAAATTCATTAAATCGGCGCTTCCTTAGCATTGAGCACGAAAAGTCAGATGGTGAAGAAGAGGTGGAGTTCCAGATCAAATGGGAGCGGGAATAACTTTGGCAGGGATCATCGGGCGATGATTTTTCATAGCACCAGTATCCGGTCGCGGCCGCATAACGCACAAGATGTACGCTTCGCGGTAATGGCTGCACTGCCTGATTTGGGACGGGACGTTATCGAGCTGGATACGATAGCGACGGGACATTTAGGCATCATAGCGCAGCATAGCCGTCGTTGACCCCTTTAATCCTAGTGGTGGTCACCCTTCCCGACGAAGAATAATCGTCAGCGCTATCGCCAATGTTGCGCCCGAGACAACCGCGATATCAATCGATAACCAAGTCACAGAGCAGACGAGTGCCGCCAGCTCGGCCAATAAGATTATGGCCTTCCACAAGTTCGTGGGGCGATACAACAAGAAGCAACACCCACCTGCAAAACTCATTCCCGCAGCCAGCACCGCCAGCACTCCCGCCTCAGACGGTCGACCTGCTGTGTACAGCACATCGAAACCCACGACAAATGCAATTCCAAGCGAAAACAACAAAACTACTAAGTGAAGGCCAGCGCCGACAAGGCGAAGCAACACCGACGAGTTAAACGCTGAAGTCAAGGCTGCTCGCGAGGAGATCGCACGACGGGTTTTTGGAGCGCCCTTAACTAACGTTTGATCGCGGTCGGCCCGACTGGTACAACCTTTGACGCCTCGATAACCGGCGGTGCCGCATTACCCTCCGCATTACCGGCGGCAGGTGCCGCAACGACGACTGCCGTGTTGGGAACCTCACCACACGCAGCGCCGTTCAATACACTGGCATCAAAGTCCCGTTGTATCGTGGCGACTTTGGCGATTAGGGTTGCGTCAGGCGCCTTGATCGAGAACACCGACTCTTTGGTCTGCGGATTTTTTGGTGTAATTGTCACGCCCTTGACGAGTGCTGATGCTTTTGACTCCAACTCGGCCACCACCCGCTTTGCGGCGTCCTCGGTAGAAAACAAGCCGAGCGACACACTGTTGTCGCCCATAATCAGAACATCCTTGACCTTGGCGTTCTTGAGATTGGTGAGCAACGTCTCAGCGGTCTTCCGGTCCTTCTGAGCAGGCAGCGCAATGGCAAAGCGGGTAAATTCTCCGACGTTCTTAAGACCCAAGCGATCACCAAGCCCCATCTCCCCCAATACTGTTTGAGCGCGAGCGGCATCTGCGGGTTTTACCGACAACTGCAAGCACGGGGCGGACGCCAAGCTCTCAACGAGTTTCTTCATCTCCTGTGCCTCACGCTGCGCCTCGGCGGCGTCGGAGATCGAAAGAATCTTCATCGCCTCGCGGTTCACCTCTGTGGGTCCCGCTTCGCGCGGCTTGGTGGAGGTCAAATAAATGTGGCCAGCAAATGCCAAGTTGACCATGAGCAATAAAAGAAAAACAAAGCGCGCCATGTCGATCTCAATGTGTCGTTCGTGATGCGGATCGGGTTGTTCTATGCGTTCAACATTGGTCATTGTAAAGGCAGCAGGTCACCGCGCTTAGCGCCCCGCACGAACTGAAATCTCTGCCGCCGAAAGCGTTACTGCCATCCCGTTTCGCTCAACCATCAACCCGCCATCTAGCGCAACATCAATGAGTTTGGCCGTGTACGTTTCGTTTGGTGCGTGGACATCCACCATTTGGCCTTGGTGTGCATTTAACGCACGCCATTGGTCGCGAAGAGGTGCAAACCCACTCCGCTGAAATTGGTCTAGTAGCGCGACAAGCTGCGTCAACACCGCCGCTAACAACGCGTTGCGGTTCATGGCGGGTGGCGTCACAGCAGACTCCATCATTGCTGCCGCAATGTCGGTCACCGGCTGGTCAATCGCGGCCTTCATTGAATCTGGCAGCCGCACATTTATCCCGATGCCGACCACCGCGACGGTTGGGCCAAGCATATCGCCCTGTGTTTCGATCAAGATGCCACCTAACTTTTGATTGCGAAACAAAATGTCGTTCGGCCATTTGAGTTGAGCTGCCAAGCCTAAGGCACGTAGCGCATTTGCAACTGCAAGCCCGACCACCAACGACAAACCGCCGAGCGACGCCGCACCCGACTCAAATCGCCATAGGAGTGAAAATGTCAGCGACGCGCCAACGGCTGAGTGCCACGCGCGCCCCCTTCGCCCGCGACCAGCAGTCTGTAACTCTGCGACCAAGCACGTGCCGGAAGGCGCACCAGACATCGCTTGCGCCAGCAACGCGGTGTTGGTGGAATCAATGATATCGACTACACGCAAATCGAACCGGTGCTGCACCCCATCAATCCGGCGTCGAATGTCATCAATATCGAGCAACGCGAGCGGTTCGGCTAAGCGATAGCCCCGTCGCGTCAATGAGAAGATTGGCACGCCCAAGGCGCTGGCATCCTTCAGGGCGTCCGAGATTGCACTTCGCGATATGCCGTGACGCGTTGCTAACGCCGCACCCGACGTAAAACGGTCTGCGGATAACTCGCGCAACAGCGTAAACGTTAATGGCCGGATCTGCATGAGTGCGGTGGTGCCTTAGGACTGCTCGGACTTGCATGCAGCAACTTCTTCGGCATAGGCGACACCGGCGATGACTGAATCCAACAAGAGCCTCACGCGCGCGGTCAATTTGCTTGAGGCGCGGTAGTCGGCGGGCGCAATGAAATCCACGCGCCCCGCGTTCAACAGGCCCATACAAGTTTGTTTGGTTTGGGGTGCCTTCGGGTTGTACACCGCCACCGCGTGGCCACCACTTTTTTTAGCCAATGCCATCGATGGCACATCGGTCATGCCGTCGCCCAAATAAATCATATTGGAAAACGGAATCGGACGTTGATCTTCGGGCATATGCTCATTGATCGATTCTGATAGCGCTTCTTTGCCCTTGTTAATGCGAAACAAAAATTGCGTTTTTGACGTATCGGTAATCAGTAGCTTCGGAAACGTCGCGATGCCATATTGATTGAAGTGATATTCAGACGCATAAATCTGTTTGAAATACTTGCGGATCGACACCCCCTCAAGAATCTCCTTTTGCCCGGCAGAGATGATGTAGTGCTGAACGTGAACACGACCGCCGCTACGCTCTTTTACATACTGATCGATCTGCGGGAACCACGTTTCAACACCTGGGAAATACTTGATGCGCGCGGCCATCACGGCAAAGTCTTCACGCGTGACTTTGACATCATCATGCTTGTACAGCTTCTCCATCATCAGACGCATATAGGTCAGCATCGGGTCAGAGCCTGTCTCGTGCGCCTCTTTATGTACCTGCGCCCAGAACTCCTCTGGCTCAACACCGATCTTAGGCAGGACGGTGTATTCTTGCATCGGCTGTGGCGATAGCGTCCCATCAAAATCATAGACGATCGCGATCGTGTTCTGGAAGAAGGCTTTTTTGCTCATGGCGCGAGTTTAGCTTGAATATTTCATGGGTCGTTGGCCCATGCTACCGCGTCCCCGCAATCACTAATGCAACCGCCGCCGTCAGCTTCTTTGCATAGGGCACATGCAAAAACTCATTGGGTCCATGCGCGTTTGACTTCGGGCCCAGCACGCCAGTGACCAGCATCTGCGCGTGAGGAAACTTCGCACCGAGCATGCCCATGAATGGGATGGTACCGCCCTCACCTAGGTACGCCGCTGGCTTACCGTACACTGTCTCAGATGCATGAGTGAGCAGCGAGGTGAGCCACGGTGTTGCGATGGGCGCATTCCAGCCAGTGGCCGATTGCTCGTATTCAAAACTCACGCGTGCCGCATATGGCGGGTCAGTCTCCAGCGTGCGTTTCATTTCTTCGGCAGCTTTAGGCGCGTCGACTAACGGTGGCAGGCGCATCGAGAGCTTGAGTGCGGTGAACGGGCGCTGGACATTGCCCGCTGATGTGATCGGCGGCAATCCATCCGCGCCGGTAACAGCGAGCGCGGCGCGCCAAGTACGGTTGAGGATGAGCTCAACAGGCTCTTGGGTTGCAGGTTGAACAAATACAAACTTGCCGTCATCGCCACAGCAGCTATCCCACGGAAAGCGTTTCCACATCGCCTCGCCGAGAATGTCGGCCGCTTGCTTCGCCTGCTCGACCCGCTCTTGTGGAATGGCGCAGCCAAACGCAGTTGGTTTAATCATGCCAGTCTTTGAATCGTCGAGACGATCAAGCAATTGACGTGCGACGCGAAACGACGAAGGCACTACACCGCCAGCATCGCCGGAATGCACGCCCTCGGTCAACACGTTCACGGTGAGTGTGCCGTTGACCAATCCGCGTAGGGAGGTGGTTACCCACATTTGTTCATAGTTTCCTGCGCCGGAATCGAGAGCAATCACCAACTGCACATCGCCCATGCGTGCGGCAAGCCGTTCGAGGTAATAGGGTAGATCGTAGCTGCCCGATTCTTCGCAAGTCTCAATCAAGCCTACACAGCGTGGCCGCGGAACGCCTTGCTTGTCTAGCGCTTGAATGGCCGCAAGCGCCGCAAAAACGGCGTAGCCATCGTCAGCGCTGCCACGTCCATAGAGCTTGCCGTCCTCATACACCGGAACCCATGGGCCAAGACCGTCACGCCAGCCCGTCATCTCAGGCTGCTTGTCGAGGTGCCCATAAAGCAAAATGGTCTTTTCATTATTGACGTTACCGGTAGCCGGGATGTCAAAAAACAGAATCGGTGTTCGTCCACCTTCGGCGATAACGTCCATCGTCAGCCCCGGCACGTTTTGCGCCGCAACCCAGACACGCGCTTGCTCAATGGCCGCATCAAGGTAGCCGTGTTTGGCCCATTCTTTATCGAATCCAGGTGATTTAGCAGGAATCTTGATGTACTCGACCAACTGCGGCACCAGTTCGTCGTCCCACTTTTTATCGATATCTACTCGGAGCGTCTCGATATTGATATTCAGTGCAGCAAGGCTTGGAATTTGATCGCGTGCAGTCATTTGGACTCCAGTTCATTGAGCAGTTTAGGGGCTACTTCGACGGCGCATTGGCACCAGCACAACGACTTTCTCGATGGACGTGACGCCATACCGTCGGTTGGTCATGCCCATGCGTGGCGGCTAGTACCGCGCATTCCCAGGCGTGCGCGGCGGCTAGTACCGCGCATTCCCAGGCGTGCGCGGGAAAGGAATCACATCGCGAACATTGGACAGGCCCGTCGCATACGAGATAGTGCGTTCAAAACCGAGCCCGAAGCCCGCGTGCGGGACTGTACCGTAGCGGCGTAGGTCGCGATACCAACTGTAATGCGCCGGATCGAGACCGACTTCGACCATGCGCGCATCGAGTACATCCAAGCGCTCTTCGCGCTGCGAGCCTCCAATGATCTCGCCGATGCCAGGTGCGAGCACATCCATTGCCGCAACTGTTTTGTTGTCATCGTTCAGGCGCATATAGAACGCCTTGATTTCTTTCGGGTAGTTCATCAACACGAGCGGACCGTTGACGTGTTTTTCGGCGAGGTAGCGTTCGTGCTCGGATTGCAAATCGATGCCCCACTTCACCGGAAACTCAAACTTCTCCTTCGACGACTCCAAAATCGTGATGGCGTCGGTGTAATTCATCCGAACAAATTCGGAGTTCACGATGTTCTCTAGCTTCGCGATAATTCCCTTTTCAATACGCTCATCGAAAAACGCCATATCATCGGTGCGCTCATCAAGTACGGCTTTGAAAATGTACTTCAACATGGCTTCGGCCAAGGTGGCATCGTCGGCTAAATCAGCGAACGCGATCTCAGGCTCGATCATCCAAAATTCGGCTAGGTGACGCGAAGTATTGGAGTTTTCTGCGCGGAAGGTCGGACCGAATGTGTAGACATTCGACAACGCCATACAGTAAGTCTCGACGTTGAGTTGACCTGATACGGTCAAGAAGGCCTCGCGGCCAAAGAAGTCTTTGCTGAAGTCAATCTTGCCGTCTGGCATCTTCGGTGGATTCACCATATCCAACGTAGAAACACGGAAAAGCTCGCCCGCGCCCTCGGCGTCACTCGCTGTAATGATCGGCGTGTGAATCCACAAAAAGCCGCGTTCATGTAAGAAACGATGAATGGCTTGCGCGATGGTGTGACGCACACGCGTGGCGGCACTGATGACGTTGGTGCGCGGGCGTAGGTGTGCGACCTCGCGCAAGAACTCCATGGTGTGCGGCTTCGGCTGGATCGGATAGGTGTCGGGGTCTTCGACCCAGCCGAACACCTTGATCGCCGCTGCCTGCATTTCAAACGGCTGCCCTTTTGCGGGCGACGGCACAATCAACCCCGTGCACTCAACCGCGCAGCCCGCAGTGAGCTTTTGCACTTCGTCAACATAGTTCTCCAGCGTGTTTGGCGCGACGACTTGCACCGGATGAAAACACGAACCATCGGACACGTTCACAAACGAAATACCCGCTTTGGAATCGCGGCGAGTCTTGACCCAACCTTTGATCGTGACTGGAGTATCGGCAGGGGCCTTCCCGGAGAGAATGCTTAGGCAGGTGTGATGAGACATATTCGAGGCAATGAGGTAGTTGAGAGTTTGAACCAACGTAATTCGTCATTTTACGACGTTGCGTGCTCGAGCCCTCACCCGCAATGAGATTTCAGCCGTTTGTTCCGGCGCCAATCGGTCTCGGCTTCGGCCACGGCGTCAATACCCAGGCCAGCGAGTTGTGAGGCCAACATTGGAGCTTCTATGGGAAAAGAATGAAGCGTTGTGAGTCAATGGGTGGCTAGCCTGAATGTTTCAAGGGGGCGCGTATTTGTCAAACACGTCGCCGCCCAATCGCCCGAGAGAGAGCGTCAAGCCCGCATCAACGACAAAAGAGGAACGTGCCAAATTGGTTATCCACTCGTTCAGAGCCAACCTCCTTCGACGCTGCGGGCGACCCATGAAATATTCAGGCTAGGATTCTATGCGCCTCGGCGTGGCCGACGCACCAACCCGTACAATAGCGAAGTGACTCATCCCTACTCCTCGCTGACGCCCGACCTCATTCTCGACGCTGTCGAATCGACTGGCGTTCGCTCGGATGGCCGCTTACTCGCCCTAAACAGTTATGAAAACCGCGTCTATCAGGTTGGTATCGAAGACGGAAAGCCGCTGATTGCAAAGTTCTATCGCCCTGATCGCTGGAGCGACGTGCAGATTTTAGAGGAACACGCATTCGCCGCTGAATTGTGTGCGCTAGAAATTCCAGTTGTCCCCCCAATGGTCTGGCATGGCCAAACACTGCACAAGCACCACGCCTTTGGCTTCGCGCTATTTGAGCGACGCGGCGGCCGCGCACCCGAGCTGGATTTCCCTGACGTGCGCGAAATCATCGGGCGATTTCTCGGGCGCATCCACATGGCCGGGCGTGCAGCGCCCTTCAATGAGCGCCCCACACTGGATATCAATTCATTCGGAAAATTGCCGCGTCACTGGCTGATTTCAAACAATGTCGTACCGGCTGATTTGGTCGCGGCATGGAAAAGCGTAGCTGACCAGGCGCTCGATGAAATCGCCAAGTGTTATGCGCGCGCCGGCGATGTGTCATTGATTCGGCTCCATGGCGACTGTCACCTCGGCAATATTTTGTACACCGACGACGGCCCACATTTTGTTGATTTCGATGACTGCCGCATGGGGCCAGCAATTCAAGACCTTTGGATGCTGCTTTCCGGCACCCGCGAAGAAATGACGATCCAACTCCGTGATGTGATGGAGGGGTACCAAGACTTTGCCGACTTCGATCCGCGTGAATTGCATTTGATTGAGGCACTTCGAACCATGCGAATGCTGCATTACTCCTACTGGCTCGCTTCACGTGCCGACGACCCCGCGTTCCAAGCCGCCTTCCCGTGGTTCTTCGGCGCGGATGCACAACGCTATTGGCAAAATCAAATTCTGGCCTTGCGCGAGCAAGTTGCTGCGATGCAAGAAGCGCCCATTAGCCTGCGTGTTGACTATTAGGCTACTAACTCCCGTCCGACGACCGAAAGCCCCAACATGACCATGAAACGAACTGAACTTGAGAAAAACAAAATGCTCAAGACCAATAATGCGACCAAAATTGCGAGTGTGCCCGATCGCTTTGGTTCCGGCAGCGGTGCAGTGGGCATCGATCGCAAGGAACAACGCAGACTCGATCAGGCAGCGGGTCTCATTCCGTTCGCATGCAAGTTGCCGAGCGCACTGGTCATCCGACTGCGCGAGCGGGCGGAAAAAGACGGTGGCACCGACGAACAAAACGGCGACATAAACAAAACCGTCGCCGCCTTACTCGAAAAAGGCTTGAAAGCAAAGTAATGTCGTCGTCGCAGCGGGAAACGTCTGCAAAATCGCTACGTTTTTCGCTGGTCATTCCGGCCTACAACGAGGCGGTATTTTTGCCGATGCTGCTCGACAGCGTCGATGTTGCGCGCACTCACTATAGCGGCGGTAGAGAAGCGATCGAAGTGATCGTCGGCAACAATATGTCGACTGACACCACAGCCGAAATTGCGCTGACACACGGGTGCATCGTCACGCTCATTGAAAAACGCATGATTGCCGCTGCGCGAAATGGCGGGGCTAAACTTGCGACCGGAGAAGTTATCTGTTTCATCGATGCTGACTCAAGGATTCACCCTGATACGTTCAATGCGATTGACCGGACACTTTCTGCTGGTGATGTCGTCGTCGGTACGACCGGCATCAACCCTGAGCGCTGGTCGCTTGGCATCGCGCTGACATGGATGATTGCGACGATCATGACTTTTTTCGCGCGCGTCGATGCCGGCGTTGTGTTTTGCCGACGCGCCGATTTTCTGGCAATCGGCGGCTACGACGAAACGCTGGATTATGCCGAGGACATAAAGTTTCTCATCGACCTCAAAAAAATCGGCAAGCCTCGCCGCCAGCGTTTCGCGAGGACACGCAATACCAAGGCGATCACGTCAATGCGTAAATTCGACAAACACGGTGACTGGCATTACTTCACCAAAATGCCGCGGGTAGCGTTCTGGATGCTGATCAATAAGACGCGCGTCAAACGATTTACCGATCAGTATTGGTATCAGGATCGTTAGCGCTGACGCTCGTCATTTAACGAGCAGCGCCATACCGGCTTTAGCAGCCGCCTTGTCGAAGGTATCGACACCGGTCATTTATGTTTGAGTGCGCCGCTTGTGGCCGCTTTGGCAATGGCAGCGTCCATATCAGCCAATGTCGTGCCGCGCTTGGACGTGCGAATCATTCCCTTAGGGCTGGTGATATCCATAGTCACCGGCCGCAGCAAAAACTCTCCGCTTTCGGTCTCAATAAACTCGACACGATCACCCTTGGCCACGCCTGGGCGCTGGCAGACGTCGGATGGAATGGTGATCTGGCGCTTACTCGTGACCGTCGCGGTTGTCATAATGTCCTCCTTGCGTTCTTAAAACGCCTTACGTTGTCACAAGGCGGGCGACTTTACAAATGCGGTAATCGGCTCAGGTCGGGTTACCCGCCTCAAAAAACTTAGCGTTCATCAAACTTACTTCTGAACGCTCGTGGGGCGACTTGATTGCCATTAACTCCTGCACCATCTCCAGCGCAGTCTTGTCACAGGGCGGAAGCTCAGCGTCCGATGTGGCAATTGGGGTCACACGATCGCCCCAACGTACCAGATGCGCCGATAGCGTGAGGCCCGCGCCAAACGCTGGAATCAGCACCAGTCCACCCGGCCTCACACGCCCTTCTTCCAACGCGTCAACCAACGCAACTGGTGCGGTCGCAGCGCTCATATTGCCGTACTTGTGCACTGTCAGAAACACCTTGTCCATACTTGCGCCAGCGCGTTTGGCGACCGCCTCGATTATGCGCAAGTTGGCTTGATGCGGAACCACCAGATCAACGTCGTCGATGCTGACACCGGCTTGTTCGAGCACCGCAACCGACGCATCCCCCATCCCGGTGACGGCTTTCTTGAAAATTTCTTGTCCATCAAAATCCCAGCGGGTGTCACCGTAATGCACACCAGCGTTAGAGTAAAGCGCACCTTTGCCGCGAACGCGCAATGTCTGACGCGAATCGGCATAACACTGCAATTTTTGTGCGATGACACCTTCCGGCTTGTCGGAGACTTGAAAGACCGCAGCGGCCGCACCATCCCCAAACAGGACGGATACGTTACGGTTCTGCCAATCCATAAATTTTGAGATGTGTTCCACGCCGATGACGAGAACGTTCTTCGCGACACCTGATTGAATAAAGGCAGTTGCAGTTGACATGCCATACAGAAAGCTCGTGCAAGCGGTGTTCACATCCATGGCAGCAGCGTTGTGGGCGCCTAATCTTGCTTGTAGGCCTGAAGCTGTATTGGGCACATGCTCATCAAAACTACAACTGCCGTAGATGATGAAATCAAGATCGCCCACCTCGACGCTGGCACACGCAAGAGCACGTTGGGCGGCCACATAAGAAAGTTCTAGTCCCGCAACGTGCGAAATACGTCGCTCTTTCATTCCAGTTCGCTGAACGATCCATGCATCGTCGGTTGGCAAAAAGGTCGCAAGATCGTCATTGGTCAAAACAGCGGGCGGCAGGCATTTGCCCCAGCCAGTCAGCGCAGCATATTTCATCAAGAGCTCCAGAGTGCGATACTGATCGCTGCTCGTGGGGCATCGTGTAAACGACCCACCTTTTAGGGCAGCGTTGTGGGATTATTAACGTCGAACAAGGGTAACAAAAGTGCTGAAAAAGTTTTTGTGTGCGCAAATAAGCGCCTCAGGCAAAAACGACGCGTTGAAGTAGCGTTAATCAGAGCTTCCTAAATTTCTATTCTCCCGTAAAACAATAGTCTGCGCCTAGCCGGTGCAATCGATGAGAAATCCTAAACCCCATGAAACCCTTCCTTTACGCAACTCTGCTCGCCAGCGTTCTGCTGACGGGCTGTGTAACAGTTAATGCTGTGGCCAATACCGAAGAACCACCATACAAGGTAGTCCGTAACGATGGGGACTTCGAGCTGAGAGAGTACGCGCCAATGATTGTGGCCGAAACGAATGTCAGTGGCTCACTCGATGACGCCAGCGGGCGTGGGTTTCGCGTGCTCGCTGACTATATTTTTGGAAACAATATCGCCAAGCCATCCGGCTCCGCGACGGGCAAGAGCCAAAAAATAGCCATGACCGCACCGGTGGTCATCACACAAAGTGACAGACCAACCCGCGAGAAAATTGCGATGACAGCACCAGTCACCATAGCGAACACCAGCGGTTCAAACGGAACCCGCTGGCAAATGCAGTTTGTGATGCCCCTTCAGTACACTTTGGCAACGCTGCCGACACCGGTGAATGACGCAGTGACATTGAGGGAGCTGCCGGCGCGTCGTCTTGCCGTATTTCGCTTCTCAGGCTTCTCGGGCGACGAAAAAGTAACGCAGAAAATTGCCGAGCTAAACGCTTGGATCGAACGCAACGGAATGAAGCCCGTGAGTATTGCGCAACTCGCACGATACAACGCGCCTTGGACGCCGCCGCCCTTTCGCCGCAACGAGGTGATGATCGAGATTGCGGCAAATTAGCGAATGGGTGGGCGCTGCGATTGATAGACGTGACCAGAAGTAGTCACGACCACTCGCGAGAGTAATCGATACCGGCTTTTATGATTGCGGGCGCTCCAAAGCCCGTGTGATACTTGCCCGCATTTGGTTGAATTTGCTTTCCCCAAACATGACAGTAAAACTCTCTGGAATACACATCTATCCAGTCAAAGGATTGGGCGGCATTACGCTCGAACAATCAGACTGCACCACGCGCGGCCTGCGGTACGACCGCCGCTTCATGGTTGTTGACCGCGTCGATGAGTTCGTGAGTCAGCGCGAGATACCAAAAATGGCGACCATATGGACTGCAATCATCGGCAGCAAACTGGAGATTGCCGCAGCAGAGCGAGAATCCGTCTCCGTGGATATTGAACCACGGGCGACACCCACACATTCGGTGCGTGTTTGGTCATCACACGTATCAGCGCAAACGGTTAGCGCCGAAGCGGATACATGGTTGTCGGATTATCTCGGTCGCGACGTGCGGTTGGTTTATATGCCAAACAACGCCGAGCGCTTCTGTAACCCTGAGTATGCCAAGAACAATGAAATGGTGAGCTTCGCAGATGGGTTTCCATATCTGATGACGAATGAAGCGTCGCTCGACAACTTAAATCAGAAAATTTCGCGCCGTGGCGGCGCAGCGATACCGATGAATCGCTTCCGCAGCAACTTGGTGGTGAGCGGTGCTACGGCTTGGGCTGAAGACGACTGGAAGGATATTGCGATCGGCAGCGCGCTGTTTCGAGTGGCCAAGCCATGCGCGCGTTGCCAGGTCACAACGACTGATCAGGCAACAGGTGCAATGCGTGGGCCGGAACCGCTAATGACCCTATCGACGTTTCGCGACACCAACAAAGGAATCTTGTTCGGCGTGAACCTTGTGCCGGTAAAGCTCGGTACAGTCCGCGTCGGCGATCAGGTGGAATTTAACTAGTTGTCGCATCCCGGATGATCGTAAGGCCGTTTTATAAACAAATGAGGATGAGAAGCGTACCAGTTTTTCATGGCCCTCATCGGTGTTTTGCTTTTAAGCGCTGACTGGGGTAACTGATGGTTGTACAGAGCCACGTAACGCATGAGCGTTTGCTCCAAATCTTCACCGCTGGTGAATCGGTGTGTCTTGAGCACATCAGCGATACGCCCGTTGAAGCGCTCGACCATGCCATTGGTGCGCGGCGTGCGTGGTTTGGTCAGGCGGTGTTCAATGTTCAAGGCTTGGCACAGTTGATCAAACTCATGGTTGCCCGAGGCTTGGCGCTCACGGCTGGCAAACAACCTGTCAGTGAACTCCTTGCCGTTGTCGGTCAGAATTTTCTGCATCTTGATCGGGCACGCCTTGTGCAGGGCATTGAGAAACGCTCGGGCTGCCGCTGCCGTCTTGTGGCTCTTGATCTGCACAAACACCCAGCGTGTGGCGCGGTCGATGGCCACAAACAGATAGCGCCTGCTGGTCTCGTCGGGCATCTGGGGCAGGTATTTGACATCGATGTGGATGAACCCCGGCTCATAGCTTTTGAAGGCTTTATGAGGCTCAGTGGGCTCTTTGGGCCTGAGCGCGTTGAGGTTGCCAACGCCGTGGCGACGCAAGCAACAGTCCAGACCCGAGCGTGTGGCCTGGGGGCAAAGAAACTCACGGGTGACGGCCAGCAAATCATCCAGGGGCAACAGCAGCGTCTTTCTGAGTTCGACCACGATCTGTTCTTGCGCCGGTGTGAGCGTGGTTTGAAGCTTGTGCGGGGTGTGGGACGCGTCATGAAAGCTGTCTCGACCCTTCCACTTGTAAACAGTGCCTTCACTCACGCCGAAGCGCAACGCCAAAGTGGCAGCAGTCTCCGTGCTGGCCGCCATCTCCGCACGGGTGGCGGGAGTAGTACGTGCGTTTTTGTGCAAGGCAATCATCATGACAAGGCTCCCTGGTGGACTGCTGAGGTGACGCAAAGATTGTCTATCAACTGCCGCATGACCTCTCTAGCCATGAACAACGGATACCGTTTCGAGACAATGCAATCATCCGGGATGCGACAACTAGTATCTAAACGTTAGAAACCACGTCTCGACCGCTCGGTTGATCATTTCATAGTGCGCGGTCGAAAGCATGTGAGTGGGCGAGCAATTTTTCGCGTGAATTACATTCGCGCTCGGAGCCAACGTCTTGGAAGCGGCGATATAACTGATTAGGAAAAAATAAATGAGTAAAATAATTACAAAGGTCGACCGAGTATCAACAGTCGAAGAAGCAATTAAACTGCAAGGATTGGATGTTGATGTTATATGTATTTCACTGTCTAAAAATATCAATTTTATTGATAGCAGGGACATTGCAGAAGGCGCTGCGTTTGAAATTATAAAAAACTTGAGCAGCGCGAAACCTGCCATCGAAATCGCTGTCAATGACGGTTTAGACGATGTATTAAATATAATTGAGAAACTTGGGGCGAATTATTTACAGCCATTAGGAAAAGAAATTCTCCCCATAGATTTCAAAAATGAATTGTCCAAAAGAGGGGTTGGGATAATATATTCTGATATCCACGCCGCTCATGATGACGATCCATCTTGGATTTTAAGTCACATTGCGAGTAAAGAGAGAAGTAATTGCTACTATCAAATTGACATCCTAGGCGATATAGAAAATTCATGGGAATTTCTGAGAACAGAATGCCCGAAATATCCAGAAGACTTACAAATAAATGATATCAATAATTTAGCGGAGCAATACCCTTTATTAATTACGCTGGATTTTTCCGCTGATAATTTATTGCAAATTATTCAGTCTATGCCGAATATCAAAGGAGTGAGTATGATTTTAGGAGATAACCCTTGCAGAAATGATATTCATCATTTTCAATACTCGGAAGCAGTAAAAATCCTAGAAAAATCTTCTGCAATTAAAAGATAAAAGAATACAGCTTAAAGCGGACCCGCTCCAACGCGTGCAGAATATTTGATCTCTTTGATTAAGAATAGCAAAAACTTACACCATGTATTGGCTAAGATAAAAACGATGTGAAAATAAAACTATCTCAAGAAGATCAAGGCTATCCCCACGCCGAAGTCAAAAAATCACATCAACCAGTCGCGCTATTTCTTCAATCAGAAATACAAAGGGCAAAAAATTTGGCCAAGGAATGACTGGAGATAATTGATAGCACAAAAAATCGTGAGATCGAATTTTGGGAAGAGATAGGAAATGTTAATACTTTGACATTAGCGCTAGACAAAGCATCGATAAGAAATTAAATAACCAACCAAGTCAATGAAGTTAATTTTGATGATTTACGATATGTTATTGTGGCCCGGACATCTTTCGCTGAGGGTATTTAAAATTAGAAAGTAAAAGCAAAGGGAAAGGGAAAGTCTATGGGAATTAAAATTAAGGGTCAAATTTATTCACCCGAATATGGCTTTCATAACCAGTTGGCCAAATTAATTAAACTTGAAAAAAATTATGGCTAACACTCTGATGCGCTTTGGTATTTCTAACACCAGACGTAGAGCGCTACCTTTGTCTCTCACATAACACCAAGAACAGGTTTTTTCAAAATGATACAAACATGGTATGAAGTATGGGTCGATGAATCCACAACTATTCCATACGTTTTGTTTATTTGTCCTGACCCCAGTTTCTCGGGCGGAATATTGGTTATTGATCCGAAACAAGATAACAAAGTCATTCAGAGATTAGGCGACTATGACAAAGCGGTTTTCTGGTTGACGGAAGATGAGTACACTCGTGTCGATGGACGGATGGCTGTTGATTAACCTCCAGGACCCAATAGCTAAACTCTGGGAAAATATTGTGTTTTTTTGGATATTAGCTTTATCAAACACCCTTATTAAAAATATATAATTTAGGCAGGTACGGTCCTAATTTTGTGCATCGAGTCTATCTGCTAGTTGTTAATGACTATTAGTTGTTCAGATAATTAGAAAGTTTTTGCCGGCATGTTTTATCCGACGCGCACGAAATAATTTTTGCTAACCCTTTTAGTGTCAATGAAAACAACAAGAGTTCTGATCATAGGGGGATACGGTTTCTTTGGGCGCAGACTAGTCGAGCGTCTCTCAAAGCAATTCGGTCTGCATATCACCATTGCTGGGCGATCCAGCGCGGCGGCGGATGCGTTAGCGTGCAAACTCAGACCGGCCGCAGCTTCGGCGCTTGCGTTCGCCGCTCTCGACATCCAACACCCGGCATTCGCGAGCCAACTAAAGCAGATAAGCCCTGCGATCGTGGTTAATGCGTCTGGCCCATTTCAAGGCCAAGATTACCGGGTGGCAGAAGCCTGCATTGCATCAGGCGTCCATTACATCGACTTGGCGGATGGACGCGAGTTTGTGACTGGGATTGGGGCTTTGCACGCGGATGCGATCAACGCTGGCATCTTGGTCACCAGTGGTGCCAGCTCCGTACCGGCCCTGTCCAGTGCAGCGGCAGACCATCTCGTCCGAGGTATTCAAACGGTCATCGCCATTGATGTGGGCATTAGCCCTGGCAACCGGACTGAGCGGGGGCTGTCCACGGTTCAAGGCATTTTGAGCTATTGCGGGCAAAAATTGCCCTCCTCGCCCCGCAAGCCATTAGTAGGTTGGCTGGGCGCCTACCGATATACCTACCCCGCCCCCGTGGGGCCCCGCTTACATTCCCCTTGCGACGTCCCAGATCTGGTGCTATTGCCCACGCGATATCCGGGGCGTCCAGACGTCCGCTTCGGTGCCGGCCTTGAGCTAGGGAAGCGCCGATTTAATGAATTTTTGAGCGTCACTGTATAAAAGCGCCAAACGCACCTCTGCGCCGCTGTTTTGTTGCTCAGTTTTTTCTTACGCAGCGTATTGATGCCTCTTTTACTGCGCACCGCTCGTGTTTAGTTGCCATTTGGCTGCCTTTTTGCGGCAGTTCGCCGCCTTGCCCCACTACGGACACAACTTCCCCCTCACCATATACAAATTACTCAAGGCAAACAGCACGTTAAGCTGTGCATCGTTCTTGGCAATGCCTTGGTAGCGTGTCTTCTTGTGCTTGAAGATATTCTTGACCACATGGAACGGATGCTCTACCTTGGCGCGAATGCTGGCCTTCAGCTTCTCGTAGGCCAGCGCCAGATCCTTTTGCCAGCACGCCGCCATCTCCTTGAGCGGCTTGCGGCGTTTGGCAATGCGCCACTTCATCTCAACCGCACGTCCTTGTAGCTTGGCGACGACTTCCTCGCGTTTTGCCGCGCCAACGTAGCCCGCATCTGCACCCATGCACGCCTCTTCACCATGCATCAGATTGGCCGTCTGACTGACGTCACTCTCATGCGCGGCTGTACTCACCACCGTGTGCACCAAGCCTGACTGCTCATCCGCGCCTATGTGTGCTTTCATTCCAAAGTGCCATTGGTTGCCTTTCTTGGCTTGATGCATTTCTGGGTCGCGCTTGCGTGACTTGTTCTTGGTGGAACTGGGCGCGGCGATCAGGGTGGCGTCAATGAGTGTGCCTTGACTCATGAGCAACCCGCGCTCTTTGAGTAGTGCATTGACCTCCTTGAGCATGGCTTGCGGCAATGCGTTCTTTTCGAGCAGGTGACGAAAGTCCATGAGTGTGGTGCTGTCAGGCACACTGGATACGGCAAGATCAATGGCGCAGAAGTTGCGTAGCGCTTGGCTGTCGTAAATCGCGTCTTCTACCGCAACATCGGCTAACCCGTACCACTGTTGAATAAAATACATGCGCAGCATGCGTTCAACGCCAATCGGCGGGCGGCCACGTCTGCCGCTCTTCGGGTAGTGCGGCTCCACCACGGCAATGAGTCTCTCCCACGGCACAACCTGTTCCATCTTGGCCAAAAAGATATCGCGCCGCGTGAGCTTCTTCTTGGCGCTGTATTCGACTTGGGCAAAACTCATTTGCTGTGGCTTCGTAGATTTGTTGTCCATGGCGCTGTCAGGTTGTGTGGGCTTGCAGCAAAAACGTTTCTACTATGCTTGCCGTTGGCAGAGGTTGTGAATAAATCGGCGTTTCCCTAGAGTTTTTGCACCGTGGCATGAACCTGATGGCTTGGATTGCTAGACAGGGCCTCGTGAAAAACTGGGCCACCCATGCGAAGTGGCTCAACAAGGCAGCCGACCTCTTTCAGAACTGGGGCACGGATGCAGGGGCAATGCACGTCACCGTTTCGGGAATCACACCTGAAGGGCAACCTGTGTCTAGGGAGTGGCAATTAGTCGCAACCCACGGCGATGGCCCTTATGTGCCCACGCTTGCCGCCTCTGCCCTCGTCCGCAAAATATCTGCGGATGGCGACAAGTTGTGCGGTGCAATGCCTTGTATTGGACTACTCAGCCTCGAAGATTTCGCACATGAAATGCGGGGGCTAAAAATAACAACCTCGGAAAAACTTGCATGAACCAACAATCGATGTACAGCGCAGTGATGGGAGACGCCTTTAATCGCCTAGCCGATCCGATACGACAGTTCCACACCTTTGCCGGTCGTCATGAGTTCCAGGGCGAGGTAGAGGTAGCGGCTCCCGCAACATTCATCGCTAAATTGCTGGCGGTCCTCTTAGGCGCGCCATTGAAGGCCACCCAAGGACCTGTTCGGTTTGAGTTGTTGGCAAAGCCAGATACCGAAACCTGGACGCGTTTTTTCCCAGGCAAGACGATGCGCTCTACGTTGACGAAGTCAGGAAATCGGATTACCGAACGACTCGGCCCGTCTCTCCTGACGTTTGCACTTTTCGAGGTCATGGGGACATTGGAAATGCGATTAGAGAAGATGTATTTCTTAGGGCTTCAATGCCCAGCTTGGCTGATGCCACAAGTGACCGCCCGAGAGACCGGTGAAGGCCAGATGCTTCATTTTCAAATTCAGGTCACGGTGCCGTTTGTGGGCAGAGTCGCCAGCTATACCGGCTACCTCATCATCCGAGCCTCAACATTTCACGGCGGTGCGCGTGAAAGCGGGTGAGCGATTTTTCACCTGACCGCCCCCTCGGTAGTTCAGCCGGGCCGGGCGCTTGTTGTGCCGAATGTTGCCAAACACCGGCTCCACTGCCTATGCGCTGGCTCCTGTGTCGTCGTTCTTGAACTTAGCATCCAATGCGTGCGTATTTCGCGTGATCACGACCGATGTTTTGCCGAAGCGTCAACGCGATTTGGCAGTGCCATGAGGGTCAGACACCATTTATTTTTTATTGTCGAGCCTCTTTTGTACTTTTGGCTTGAATCTAACTTTGATTAATTGAAAGAAAACTATCTGAATTTTTCTAGTTGTTTACTATTAATTGCCATCCATTAGGTTGTAATAAGTGCAAACCACCTTCACTATCCTTTTTAATAAACAATCGAACTTTAATTTTTGTTTCTAAATTAGAATTTTGTCCCTGTGGGCCAGTCCATCCATGAGGACGTTGACCAGCTTTCCAGTATTGTATTTTGATTTGTGATCCTGCTTTCGGTTCGCCAGAAGAACGGGTGGGAAGAGTCCCATCTGGCAACATAGGTGGCATCAATGGAAACTCTGACTCTAAACCTTCTATTTGTACAATAGCAGTATAGTGATAATCACTGCCTAACTCTGTTTTTACTTCACCTTTCAAAACAGATATAACTTTTCCTATGACAATATAGTCTGCCTCTAATTTAAGATTTTTATTAGAAAGGGGTGGCACTGCAGCGTAGGGCTCGTTAGGCAAGCGTGGTGTGGCAATATTTTCTAAACTAGGCGGAACTGCAGCATAGGTTTCGTCATCCATCTTAAATTTTTCCAAATTAGGCTTTGCAAAATTCGCTCTTTCTAATAGATCACAAAATATTTTTTGGCAATCTTCTACATAACTTGCTTTTTGCTTCGTAAATATAGGAATTACCCCTTTTTGAGCATCTACCTTAAAGTAGTATTCATTATTCTTAAAAAATTTAATGTATTTACCTTGCTCGTCTTCCGATGCTTCTACGTCAATTAAATTTAAAATATTTTCAGTTATAATTACTCTGTGGTTTGGACTAAGTTTTTTTGCTACACTTCTTTTCCAAAGTAAATATTTATAAACTAACTTAAAGTTTACTTCACCAAAACAACCAACAACCTCTTTAGAGTGAAATTTTGTATCACGAGCAGATGCATTCGAAAAAAAATTTAAGAACATATTACCTACAAATAGAAGATAGAAAACCACACCAAACGATATAATATATGCAATTTTTTTCATATAAATTTAAGTTTAAAATTCGTGATGGTTTTTTCATTTGCTATTTTTGGATGTTAGCTATTTCTCGTGTTGTCGGTGTCTCAGGATACCACCACCACCAATGTGAAGAAGGAATACCAATGGGAATCTGTGCTTGAGGAATGTAGCCTTCATACTCTCCTTTTGCTTTTATATGGTCATCAATCTCTTCAGTATCTAGATCAGTAAAATGTTCCTCAAAGCAGGTATTCTGGTACATTTCCTTAATAGCTTCAACAGCAGAGCGTCGCCAGCATATCCCAATCCATTCATTGCTATAAAAGGTATAGCAGAGATCTTGTTCCATCTTAAATATGAAGTCATAGATGTAGTCGGTACACGAAGTCAATTCAATAGCACTTTCGCGGATATAGTCTTGAAATTTTGTATCTTCTTCGATGGATGGGTTGGTTTTCAACGCTATATAAATATCTACTATATCATCCATGAACTGTCTGGTTTCGGCCCAAGTGTCAATGGTTTTGTATTGCTCGCGCAATGCTTTTAAAGCATGGAAAATGCGATCAATTTTTTGATAAAGTGTTTCTTGATTAATTTTTATTCAACCTTATTTACTTACATTGACTTGCCATTCATTTAGCAAGCGCAAAGATGGCTTATTGAATTCAGGGTCTTGTGTAAGTTTCTTTAATACTTCCATACTGCTATCTTTCAATCCCATCCCTTCAATAACTGCAAAGGCATTGTATCTGAGATCAATATCTTCATTTTCATCCAAAAGTATACCCTCAACCAAATCAAAAGCACCTTCAGTTTCTATGTAACTAGCGATAGCCATAGCGGCGTAGTTTCTAACATCGTGGTCAGTTGAGTTCACTAAAACTTGTTTAATTGCTTGCCCCACTTGATCATACTCTTCTTGAACGCGGGGGTAACTTAAATTTCTTACTTCAAGAACTTGTAAAGTTTCGATTCTTGCTAGGTCATATTCTCGCTCATTTAGCAAGACCTCTAAAAAAAATGGCAATATTCTTTCATCGTCAATATCTTCTAGCTCTATGATTATTTGAGGCTTCTTTGAAGAGGCTATGTTTGCTAGAGAAGATGTATCTTCTGACTTAAACAAATTTATTAATCTGCTTACATTGTCCATATTTATTTTTGATTATGTTTTTTGAAAAAATTACTCAATAAATTCACCTTGGTAAATGCACTTCAGAACGTAACCAGATTCTACTTCTATCGGTTTACCTAAATCAACTTCCTCATCTTTGGGAGCTTCCTCGGAAGCCCTCAAACAATATGGGATGAAACAATAGGGGACGTGCCACGATTGGGCGCCGGATATTGCGGGTGCGACTTTTTCGCTGGGCTTAACCGTGATTTCGATGTCATAAGCCAACCGGTTCAAGCGCTCCATGAGTTTGCGCTCGGGGTCGCTAAATTGAGTATTTCATGGATCGCAACACCTGCCGACAAATTTCTGACGCGCAAGGGTAATGCCGACTAGGCCACCCAGAAGAAGCGTGACAATGGTTATTGTCAGTGACAGCCCCAATGTGTTCAGCAGACTTTGCAGATAGCGACTATTCGTTAAAACAGCAAAATAAGTGCTCCAGCCCTTTTCAGCCGGGAGCGCGAATAGACGCGCAACTGGCAATAACCAGAATGCGGCGAAAAAGGCCACTGCAGGTGCCACGCAGGCAGCCAACAAGCGTGAATGCGCGGTCATGCGAAGCACCTTGCTGCTGCGTTACTGCACTTCCTTGAGGTAACGGTCTGAAAAACTCTTTTGCACAGATGCCATCTTGCCGTAGTCGACGCTTTTCGCGCGAGCGTATTGCGTTGCGGGCAAGAAGCGAGCCTGTACTTCTTTTGATATTGCGGCCGCACGCACTGGGCGCAAGTAGGCGTTGGCCCAGATGGCTTGTCCTTCATTACTCAATACGAAATCCAACACCTTGTTTGCATTGTCGCCATGTGGGGCGTTAGCCACTTTACTCATGACATAGGGCACCACTAAGGTTCCTTCGGTAGGGATGACGAACTCTACGTTTGCCTTGTCTTTGTACTTTGCGCGGTATGCATTGAAGTCATAGTCGAGCAAGATGGCGATTTCACCGGACAAGACACGGGCATATGCTGTTTGCTTTGGAACAATTGGCTCGTTCTTTTGCAAGGCCTTGAAGTAATCAATGCCGGGGCCGAAATTGTCCAACGTTCCACCACGCGCTTGATTAACGGCAACAGCACCGACGTAACCTACAAAGGCAGATGCAGGGTCTAGGTAGCCAATAAGACCTTTGTAATCAGGCTTCAGCAGATCCGCCCATGACTGCGGAATAGGTTTGCCTTTGAGTGCGTTGACGTTCACCATAAAGCCCAGCGTCCCAGTGTGAATAGTGAACCAATGGCCTTGCGGGTCTTTCAGACCCTCAGGAATATCAGCCCAGCCTGCTGGCTTATAGGCAGTGACCACACCCTCTTTTTGCGCCTGAATGGCGAACGTCACACCGAGGTATGTAACATCAGCTACCGGGCTTGCCTTCTCAGCGACCAATTGCGCAAGCGACTGGCCGGAATTCTTGTTGTCTGGCGGGACCGTGACACCTGTGCTCGCCTTAATGGCTTTAATCTGACTTGCCCAATCTGCCCATTCAGGCGGGCAGTTGTAGCAAATGGCGTTTTGCGCGAACGCGCTAGCACCAACGAGACCCATTGCCAGCAAGGCGGCAAGAGCGAGAGTTTTCAAGGATTTACGCATCAAGATTCCAATGGTTAGCGAAGAAGAGAAATGGGACAAACGGAGCGTCTTATTGTTAGAAATAGGAACTACTCACAGGCACTAAAGCGCAAGACTCGCCAGCGCGAACCCGTACTTGAGCAATTGGCTCGCATTGGCAGTAAGTTCATCGCCTTCAACACGAGACCGAACGAAGAGATTCACACGAGATCAGCCGATTTCGGGAGTGGGCTGGGTAATTGTCCTCAGCGTACTCAGCATCCTCAGCAGGGGAGTCCAGCGTGCCCGCGCACAGCTCGCATCATTAAACGATCACAATGTTTATCTTTGATGACAGCAACACCGCATAAGCCGCACATTTCATGGGGGGCGTTCGAAATTGGGCGAGTGGATCATCTGCGAAAAATTCAGGCTCGACGTAAAAAATCCGACAAACTCCTTATTTGAAGCGGGCTTTCCCGGCAAAACGGCTGAAAATGCGCGCCAAATAAGGGGTTTCCCAAACGGGGAGCTTCTAAAAACCTACTGCGTGGGCGAATTTCGCGCCTGCGATGCTCGCCGTACACTGGGTACGTGTCCCGTATTTGCCAAACCCGTCGGCACGAACTTCGCCCGCTCGCGACGGTTTCGAGAAGTTCCCAACTTGTTGCTAGGCGCGCGGCAATTCTGCCTTCTGTTGACGTCAACGTAGCCGACAACATTGCTTCCGTGCCGTTAACTGGCACTAATCCGGGCCGCTCAAGCCATGCGTCTCCCGTCTTGCGCGCGCACGGTCACGCGGCGTAATCGAAAATATCTGGCGGAACGTGCCCACCTTCTCACCCCAAGTCAGACCTTCGCTGGAGAGGGCTTCCATGAAGTTCGCAATACGCCGCGAGATGATGACCGTGTAGAGCGCGAGTGCCGTTGTTGGTACGAACACGGCGGCAAAAATCAGCGCCTTCTCCACCGCTGGCAGATCGGAATGTGAATAGAGATTCATGCCGAGAAAACCGGTAACGACCGTACCCACCATACCGCACGAAGACACCACCGTGAGGCGCATCGCGTTATCGGTTTGTTTGCGTGTCCGATCCGCATCCAGATATTCGTTAATATCGCGGGCTTCTTCGCGCACTTCTTGGTACAAACCATCGGAGCCAAGCTGATGCGACCAGCGTTGAAAGAAATCACTCGCTTGCACCTGATTTGAGATCTCGTGAAACCAGTAGCGGTGGTTAAAGCGGAGAAATACTTCCAACGTTTCACGCACATGTTTCTTAAACTGTTTGACTGATTCGTAGTTTCGTACATTCAATCGTTCGACAGCGCGCGAAAAACGATTCGACAACGAGAGTAAAGCTGCTTTATTGAAGTTGGCGATCAACCCGATTTGGTAAAACTGATGCCGAAACTGCCCAACTAACTGCGTCTGCGCACCCGCTTTTGTGATCATCGCAAACCCAACACCACAAAAGAAGTACCGCGTGAGCATTTCATGCGATTCATCTTCAGGGTCCCAGTAACGGTCGTAACAGTACACCGCCTCAAAGTCCTCTAAGAAGCGACGAGAGTAGGGTAGCGTCGAGGAATCACCCCACTTCGCGGCAAAGCCAATCCGCATCATGTCGCCGCGCGTCAATTGACGCGGATCGTCGAACGATAGATACGTCATGATGGGAATGCGTTTATTCTCGATCTGGTAGTACTTGATGCTGCCACCGGGCAAATATGCAGGCACCAGCGGCGAGAGAAAGAACTCCCAGTGCACAGATAATGGCGTTTGGCGCTCGCCGCGCACGAGGTCAATAAACTTGTCGCGGTCGCCATAATCGGACTGCGACAAGATTGCGCCATCAACCCCTTTGAAGGTAACCCGGTATGGGCAGTGTGTTCCTTGATTAGCGCCCTCCCACGCGGGCGCGTAGGGGCGACCAAATCTGTCCATCAGTTCAACGGCTTGATCGAGCGGAATATCTGTGCCAGCGACTTCAAGCACCGCGACTGCCACATCGATGTCATAGAAAAAATAGAGCCGCGCCCGTAGCACGTCTAAATGAATCGGTAGTGCGCCGTTGGACAACTCGATCTCAACCTGCTCAATGTCATCGCGAGTGAATGCGTATAGCGACGACTGTGCGCCGCGCCCTTCGTCACCCACGCCGTACAGAAAACGCTGAACGTAAGACAGGAAGTGGACAAACTCTTCATAGCCTGCGATGCACGACTCATCTTCAATTAGCAGCGTATCGTCGACATACTTCCACGGCCCCGGATTACGTTTGAGCATATCCCAGTAGTGCACCACATCAGAAGCACTATCACGCCTGAGCGGTCGAAGTGTGATGGGCCATAGCAGGGTATGGTGAAAATCGCGAACAATCTTGGCATCAGCTTTCACGAGAATATTTCCTGATTGTGTTTGCGCCGCTTTGGATCGAGGACGAGTATGCCGAACGAACTCGCGCAATGCCCCGGATTATGGCCTGTAACACCTGATTACATGTGAACAAATAGACAGTAATGGATGGGCCGTGCCGCACCGCTCAACCCCCTGCCCTGCGAAGGGGAAGGTTGGGGCGGGGTTGGGTCTAGCATGAATATTTCACCGCGCACCCGCTTTCAGACGCGCCCTAATGAAATATTCAGAAATGTTCAGGCGAGGAACAGTGGTCCAGCCCCGCTAAAATGCCTTACTAACTTTCACCCAACAAACTCGCTCAACGCATCACGAGGCGACCGTCAACGCTAACGGCGCGTGGGTGGCTGCGGTTCACCTATAGCGCCGAAATGGATCTCCCCCATGCAATCGTGTTCAATACCTTCCACCCTCAGGCAATTGCTCGCATCGGGCACCGTTGGGATTGCCTTGGCGGCTACCGCGCAAACACCGCCGACTGACGCCACTCCAGCACCGCCGCCCGCAACATCTGCGCCGAAAGCCGATGCGACTGCACCCGGCACGGTCAAACCCATCGCGCCAAAAACCGAAAAACTTGAGGTTACAGAGAAGCGTACCGCAGTGACTGACCGTCGAGATTCGTCGGCCTCTAAAATCATCATCTCGCGCGAGGATATTGAGCAATATGGTGACAGCAATCTTGGCGATGTGATGCGTCGTCTTCCGGGTGTCACGGTGGGTGGGCGCCCGGGGCGCGGTGGCCCACCTGCGATGCGAGGCATGGGGGGTGGCTTCACTCAAATCCTGATCGACGGCGAACGCATGGCGCCCGGTTTTTCGATTGAGCAAATCACACCTGAACAAGTCGAGCGCATCGAAATACTTCGCGCACCGACGGCTGAAACGGGCGCGCGCGCCATCGCCGGCACAATCAATATCGTATTGCGTGAACCGTTACGCAATCGCAATAACGACATTCGACTCGCCATACAAGATGAGCGCGGCCGCCTTTCGCCCAACCTCTCGTACTCACGTAACGACACGATGGGACCAACCGGCACCTACAACCTGACCATCTCGGCCAACAAGAGTGATCAGTTAACGGATACCCGAAGCCAATCGACCTATACCGATATCCCAACTGGGCGCGTGACGCTTGCACAAGCTAGCTTCAATCAAAGCTCGGACAAGCGCGACGGCGTGTTTACGAGCGGACGTTTTCAGTGGCGCCTGGGGCCGGGGGAGCAATTCAGTATCCAACCGTTTTTGATTTCCAATAAAACCACCAGCCGCAGTGAGGGAACCCTGACCCAAACGGTTGGCGTCCTTCCAGCACCCTATGCTAATTTCCATAGCAACGGCGAAAACAAGGTGAACATTTTTCGCTTGGTCAGCGCACTCAATAAACGTCTTGATCCAAGCACCAGAATTGAAGTACGAGCCGGGCTGGGGCAGCTACATACCGAATCCAATTCACGCATCCGCGAGTTGCTCGCCAATGGCTCACAAGCCCTGCTACAGACCACCGACGGCGACGCAAAGGATAAGTCGTGGAACACGGTCGGCAAACTGCTCTACAACTGGGGCAACGGTAAACATAATTTAGTCACCGGTTGGGAGCTCGAAGGCGTCAATCGCACCGACAACTCGACGACCCTGCTCAACGGTGCGCCGCAACTGGCAGATTTTGGCAACGAAATCAATGTCTCGACCCGGCGCAAAGCGCTCTATATCCAAGACGAGTGGGACCCACTACCGCAGCTTGGCACCTACTTCGGCCTTCGCTGGGAGGGCATCGAAACGAAGAGCCGGACGGCGTCAAATCCGGTCAACAACAAGAGTAGCGTGATCACGCCGCTAGCACAGGGCGTTTGGCGCTTTGATTCACCGCGTCGCGACCAAATCCGTCTGGCACTCACGCAAAGCTACCGTTCACCCACCACACAGAACTTGGTGGCGCGGCCCAATCTGAACACGCTATTTCCTGTACCCGGACCGAATACCTCAATTGCGGCTGACCGCGCAGGCAATGCGAATTTGAAGCCAGAGTTGGCAAACGGTGTTGACCTTGCATACGAAAACTATCTTAGTGGTGGTGGCGTGATCTCGGTGAATCTTTTTTCACGCCACATCCGCGATCTCATTCGAAACGTGACGAGGCTCGAAACAGTTTCTTGGGCGACCTCGCCACGCTTTGTAACGCGCCCACAAAATCTCGGTAAAGCGACCACCAGCGGTATTGAGTTCGATGCGAAGTTTCGCCTTCCCGAGCTCGTCACTGGTGCGCCGGCGATTAACTTCCGCACCAATTTCAGCATCTTTGATTCAACCGTCGATTCGGTTCCTGGCCCCAACAATCGCATTAGCGATCAGCCGCGTGCGACCGGCAATTTTGGTGCTGATTACCGCTTTGCGGGCACCCCGTTTTCGATCGGTGGAAGCGTGAACTGGGTGCCAGCCTACAACACGCAGCTCACCGATACACAACTGCAAAAAATCAGTACCAAGCGTGTTCTCGATGCCTATGCGCTCTGGACGTTCAGTTCAAGTATGAAGCTCCGGCTGTCGCTATCAAACCTAACGCCGCATGACGCGATCAACACCAATGCGCAGATCCAAGGCAACGAGTTGCAAACGGTGGTGACCAACGGCAAGACATCGGTATCTGGCGGGCTACGATTAGAAATACGCTTATAGTCTGACGCATCACATCACTAGCCAAAAAACCCGATATGACGACAGAGCGCCCTCCACTACCCGACCGACTTTCCATTGATCCCAAAAGCCCGCATTACATCGAGGCGATTTTCGAACACGATATTGGAATTCACTTCAATGGCAAAGTCCGCAGTGACGTATCTGAATACTGCGTCAGTGAGGCTTGGGTGATGGTGCCAGCCGGTCGTGCGCTTGACCGCCGCGGCAATCCGTTGTTGATTAAGCTCAAGGGTAAAGTCGAAGCGTTTTACATCGACCGCTAGCCTGAATGTTTCACGCCCCACCGGCTTTCGAACGCGCCACCACGGATTGTTCAGGCGAGGCGGCACCGACCACCTTATCGGCAACCATGGCATCTACCTCTGCTGCGGTATAGCCGAGCGCCAACAAAATCTCTCGCGTATCGTGTCCGAGCGACGGCGGATTGAGACGGATACCCGGTCGTACGCCGTCCAGCGTGAGCGGCAGCAATGGGGTCGATGTGTCGATCACCTTTCCAGCACCACTACAGTCGGCGGGGACTGCGATCGGCGCGAGTCCGCCGCTCGCCAATAAGTGCGGGTCGGCAAAAAGCTCATGTGGCTTGGTAATGGGCGCATAGGGCAACCCCACGCGCTCAAACATCTGCGCGACCTCAGCCGCCGTCCGCCCGCCCAATCGCTCACGCAGAATCGGCATCAGCCACTCACGCGCCTCAACGCGACCGGCGTTAGTTGACAGTCTTTCATCAGGCTTTAGGTCATCAAGGCCAAACAAATCACAGAAGATGAGCCACTGCGTATTCGACACGACCGCCAAGAAAATCTGTTCGCCGTTTGCAAGCGTGAACACATCATAGATACCCCACGCCGAAATCCGGCTGGGCATCGGCTTGGCCGCCTTCTCCGTCACGGCAAACTGCATCATGTGTGGTGCCATCAAGAACACATTATTTTCAAACAGAGCGCTTTGCACTTCTTGGCCGCGCCCGGTTCGCTCACGATCCCGTAACGCCGCCATCGCCCCCATTGCACCAAACATACCGCCCATGATGTCGTTGAGCGATGCCCCCGCACGCAGCGGTTGGCCCTCGGGTCCTGTCATATAAGCCAAGCCTCCCATCATCTGCACCACTTCATCGAGGGCCGTGCGATGGTCATAAGGGCCGGACAAGAAGCCTTTGTGCGATACGTAGATGAGACGCTCATTCAGCGCAGACAGCGACGCATAATCTAACCCGAGCTTTTTCATATTGCCGTCTTTGAAATTCTCGCTAAAGATGTCAGCCGTCACAACGAGCTTCAACACAACTTCCCGGCCACGCGGGTCATCCATATCAACGGCGAGGCTTTTTTTGTTGCGATTAAACACCGCAAAAAATCCGGCACCAGAGCCTGGAATACGCCGCGTATTGTCGCCCTTAAGCGGTTCAACTTTGATGACCTCTGCCCCAAGATCGGCGAGCACCATACCGCAGCTTGGCCCCATGATCATATGGGTGAACTCGACGACACGAATGCCCGCGTACGGCAGCGGTCTTGCGTCCGATGGCGTCGCTCCGCTCATGTGCCGATCCTATTTTGCGGCAGGCGGCTGAAATCCCGCCTCGCCAAACTGCCAAAGCATGAATGCATAGATGTCGGCGAGTTCGGCGTTGCGTTGATTGCGGGTTGAGCCCACGCCATGGCCAGCATCGTAATCTAGCCTTAGCAAGATCGGCTTCGCCTCCGCCAAGTCACGCGTGGCAGCACCCAAACGCGCCGCCATCTTGACAGAATGCCATACCTCGACGCGAGGATCGTTGACACCATGCATCAGCATCACTGCGGGATATTTCACGCCGCTCTTCACATGATGCACAGAACTCATCTCGAGTAGTCCTTGGAATCCGTCTTGCGTTTTGACACTTCCAAACTCGGGAATGTTCGGTGGCCCATTCGGCGTAAATTCCATCCGCAACGCATCCAGTACGCCCACGCTTGGCACCACAGCCGCAAATAGATCGGGGCGCTCGGTCATGGCGCGGCCGACGGTGATACCGCCTGCACTACCGCCTTGAATGCCAACCCGCTCGCGCCGCGTGAAGCCACGCTCGATCAAGTACTCGGTACACGCGATGAGATCCTGCCACGAATTTGGTTTGGTGAGCCGCTTTCCACCGAGATGCCAAACCTCACCGAACTCGCCGCCACCACGCACATGGCATGTCGCCAAAATGCCGCCGCGCTCCAGCCACGCCAATGTCGATGGATTAAAAGTGGGGGTTTGTACCATGCCATATGCACCGTAGGCGCGAATCAACGTGGGGTTGAAACTATTCAGCGAGGTTGACTTCCGATAAATGAGCGAGATTGGTATTTTGGTACCATCCTTCGCGGTCGCGCTCTGGCGTAACTCAACAATATTGGCAAAGTCGGCTGACGACTTTGGATGTAGTGAGGTTTCGCCAATGTTTGCGGTTCGCTCCTCGACAGTGACATATTTGGGCGGCTCGGTCCAACTTTCGAGCCTCAGTAGCGCACCGGGCCGTGTCGGGCTCGTAATCAATTGACGAATCGACAGATCGAATGGCAAACGAACGAACTCTAGTTTTCCGCCTGAAAACACGCTGTTCGAAAAATTCAGCCGTTGCAATCGATCAACGCCGCCGAACAATTCACGGATATACAAGCCATCCTGAGCGACTTCGATCTGAGCGATGACTGTATCGCCCTGCGGAATGATCACCGTGGCATTGGCGAAGGTTCCCATGCCTAAGCCCATCCGCACTACCTTAAAGCGTGGTGCGTTTTTCTTGGTGAGAAGATACATCGCATGATGGTGTAAGGCGAAGTTCGTTACTTGATCGGCGGGTTGAATCACGCGCCGCCAAGACACCTCGCCACCGATCTGAGACGCACTTGCGGTGTAGATACTTATTTCGCGTGCGTCGCCATGCTCAACGCGCCCGACGAGTGTCTTACCGTCATCAGATAACCGAACACTTGGAATATCAATATCGGCGAGATTCACACCGCTGCTATTGTGGCCCAATAAAATTTCGTCTCGCGCAGCGGGGCGCCCCACCACATGACGATATGCCTGACTAAACAGGTATCGATTTGTCGGCTCACCAAGCTTCTGCGCGGGTAGGCGGTTATAGAAAAAACTGCGACTATCGTTCGACCATGCAGTGTCGTCAGCAAAACCAATGCGATCGATTTCAACCCCAAGGTCGCGTGTACCCGATGAGCCTACCTCTAACAATCGAATGGCGGTATCTTCTGAGCCCCCGGCGGCGACCGCCACCACCACATGACGGCCATCGGGTGATGCCCGAAAAAAATCGATCGCATAGCGGCGACCCTCTTTATTCAGACTCGCCGCATCAAAGACAACGCGCTCTGCACCCCGAAACCCATCGCGCACGCAAAGTACGCGAGAGCTCATTCCTGCCGCGAGCTTGTAATAGAACACCCGTGGATTCTTGTCGGCACCGGTGATTTGGACACCGAAAATGGCGGGGTTCGCTTGGGATAGTTCATTGATGCGTTTCTCGATTGCCTCACGCCCGGGGATGGCATCAAGTATTCGCCGCGCATGAGCACTTTCGCCCCGCATGTATTCAACAACCTCGGGGCGAGCCACGTCTTCCATATAGCGATAGGGATCGGCCACGGTCGTTGCAAAAAAGGTTTCAGTCACCGGCCTCTCCGGCGGAATCGTGCGTGCGGTTTGTGCCGTAGCGATCGACGAAAGCCCCGCGAGCAATACCGTCAGAAGCGCAAATACAGCCGCGATAGAGATAGGGATAGGGATAGGGATAGGGATAGAGATAGGGGCAAAACTCTTCACTACGGTCACTTTCATCGTCGATCTCTTTTTAGGAAAGGGTGACGCGATCACGCCGAATATCGCGTCAGCGCATTAAATTTGTTTGAGGGAAATTCCCGCCCGCCAGCTCGCCGAAAACGACAGCAAGGGGGACTACCAGTAATTCTCGACAATGATGTGGCCAGGGGTAAGACGTCGATTCATCGCAAATCCTCTTGCTTTCAAAATCGCACGCATCGCCTCAACCATCTCCGGATTGCCGCACAACATGAAGCGTGATTTAGTGTGGTCAAATTTCAAGCCGGCGTGTTTCTCAAGCTCTCCAGATTCAGTCAATGTGGTTAGTCGGCCATGCAGGACATTCGCGGCGGCAGCAGCATCGGGTTCGCGCGTCAGCGATTTGACAAAATGTAGTTTCGCTTCGCCAGCATTGTGGCTCGCCGCAAGTGCTTCGATCTCCTCCACATAAGCCAAGTCGCATGATTCGCGAACTGAAAGCGAGATCACAATATTGTTGAAACGTGTCCACGTTGATGCATCACGAAGCATCGAAATATAGGGTGCCAATCCTGTCCCGGTGCCAATCAACCAAAGGTCTTCGCCATCAGCGAATCGATCGAGGGTCAAAAAACCCTGCGCCGGACGCTCAAGCAAAATTTTGTCGCCAGTACCGAGTTTCGCCACCCGTGCCGAGAACTTGCCACCGGGCAGAACGACGAGGAAAAACTCCAAGAATGGTTGCTGTGGCGCGGAGACGATCGAGTAGGCTCGCCAGATCGTTTCGCCTGTTTCATCTTTCAATCCAATCCTCGCAAACTGGCCCGGCCGAAATCGATAAGTGTCGTCACGCGCAATGCGGATCGACAGCAAATGGCTGTTCCACTCATGCCGATATACGATGGGCACCTCGGCAATTTTGGGTACGTCGACTGCGGTATCGTCAGGCATGATTTCTTGCGGGGCGCGTGTTGCGAGACCGCACGAGTAAAAGGCTGCCCATTTTAGCGGGTTTGTCTCTCGCACCGGGCGATTGAATAGCACTGTGCTCGGGGAACTTCTCGAAACCGTCGCGAGCGGGCGAAGTTCGTGCCTGCGGTGCTCGCCGTACACTGGGTACGTGTCCCGCGTTTGCCAATCTCGTCACCGCCAACCCCGTCACCGCCAACTTGCCCCACCCGCGACGGTGTTTAGAAGTTCCGACGAGCCTGACTCAAGAAAACTGCAACGCGGCGAGACGAGCATACAAACCTTCTTCGGCCACGAGCGAGGCGTGCGTACCGATGCTCACAATGCGCCCTTGCTCCATGACGATCAGCCGATCTGCCGATTTCACCGTCGCCAAGCGGTGGGCAATGATGAGCGTTGTACGACCTTGCATTAACTTCTCCATCGCCAGTTGCACCATGCGCTCTGACTCGGCGTCCAACGCCGATGTCGCCTCATCGAGCAAAAGAATGCTGCGGTCAGCCAAAAACGCACGGGCGATGGCCACACGCTGCCGTTGCCCGCCGGACAAACGAACACCGCGCTCGCCAAGGTAGGTATCGAAACCGGCGGGTAGCCGATCAATAAACTCAGTCGCAAATGCGGCATCGCACGCAGCCCGAACGTCGGCGTCGGACGCTTTTAAGTTGCCATAACGCACATTGTCGGCCACGCTTGCCGCAAAGATCACCGGGTCTTGGCTGACTAAAGCGATATGCTTACGCACGTCCTCAATCGAGGCATGACGAATATCCACACCGTTCATCAACACCCGGCCAGCCTGCGGATCATAGAAGCGCAGCAGCATCTGAAAGACGGTGGTTTTGCCGGCACCACTAGGCCCTACTAAGGCAACCACCTCACCCGGCGTTATCTCGCCGCTAACGCGGTCAAGCGCAGGCGTGTCTGGCCGGGACGGATAAAAAAAGGTGACGTCCTCCATTTGTATACGCCCACTCTTGGCGGGCACCGAATTGGCTAGCGCAGCTTTCACTGCAACAGCATTCATATCTGAAATGGCGACCGGCGATTCGGGCTCGGCGATATCAGCGGGGGTCTCCAATAACTCGCTGAGTCGCTCAGAAGCCCCAGCCGCACGCATCAGTTCACCGTACATTTCTGACACCGCCGCGCTCGCATTGGCAACGATGATGGCGTAGAAGACAAATGCAGACAGTGCGCCCGGTGTCAGTACCCGTTGAATCACGTCGCGCCCACCCACCCACAAAATTACGCCAATCGCACCGAATGCCAGCACGATCACAGCGGCAATGAGCGCACCCTGAATGCGCGCCTTTGTTGCGCCGACGTTAAATATGGCTTCAGCATATCGACCAAACGACACACGATCAACTGGCTCATGCACATATGCTTGAACGGTGCGCACTTCATGCAGTGTTTCATCCACATAGGCACTTGCATCCGCCACACGGTCAGTGGCCTCGCGCGAGAGCTTACGCACGCGCCGACCCAGCAGTACAATCGGTGCCATCACCAGCGGGATCACACAAATGACCAATAGTGATAACTTGACGCTGGTGACAAACATCATCACTAAGCCCCCGATCAGCAGCACCAAGTTCCGAAGCGCAAACGAAAATACGCCGCCGACGACATTCTCAATCGAGGCCGTATCATTGGTTAAGCGCGAAATGACTTCGCCTGTCCGTATGCGTTCGTAGAAGCTCGGCGACAAGGTGAGTAAATGGTCAAAAACGGCGCGTCTAACGTCGGCCACAAAACGCTGACCAATCCAAGTCATCAAATAGTAGCGGGCATACGTGGATGCACCGAGCACTAGGAGCATGCCGCACAAGGCAAATAGTGTGGCATCAAGCGTTGCCGCATTCTGCGCAGAAAACCCTTGGTCAATGACGTGTTTTAACCCCTGCCCAATCAGTAGCACGGTCGACGCTGCAACAGCGAGCGCAAGCAGCGCCAAGACCAGCCGCCATTTGTGCGGCAACAAAAAACGAAGCAGCGCAAACAGCTTATTCAGGCTACGGGCCGGTTTGTCAGATGCGCTTAGCGCACTGTCGGTGGGCGCCGTCGAAGATGGCGGCAACGCTGCGCGGGAGGATGTCGATGGAGTCACCCAAGTATTGTATGGGCGAAACGCGATATTTCAAACGCGCCACTAAATGACGAGCGCGCAACCGGCACCAAAGTGTATTGATCGCTTAGCCGCCGCGTTTTAGTGCCGGTCGTGCGACGGTGCCGCTCAAACCAAATACCGCACGATCCTGCGTGACGTTTGATCGAATTTCAGACATCACGGTGCCACTGAGGGTTCCTTTTCCGAGCGCCACACCCACGCTCCCGTCGGCAAACAAAACACCGCCGTGAAGTTTCAGCGAATGCAACTGCAAGGTGCTATCCGACACACTGAACTTACCACCAAGCTCAGTGTACTTGGTTTGGCCGCCGACGCTCCCTGGGTTGCGCATCGCCTGTACCAGATCGACGTTGGACATCGCGCCCTCGCGCACTTGGAACGAACCAACAATGTTGGGCGTATCGAGTAAATTCGCGAACGTCGCAGATACAACTGACGCGGCAAACGTCATCTCCATGCGACCCGACAATGCGATATCACGCGTAAATGTACTGACTAGCTGGTCTACCTTTGCCCGCTCAATCATGAATTCGGACTGTGCCATGATCTGCCCGTTCGCCAAAGAAGAGGTCGGCAGCGTGATCTTCAAATTACCTTTGCCCGAACCTTCGAAAAGTTTGGCTTCAAGGTCAGGAAAGACAATCTGGTTATCCGCCCATATTCCTTTACCCGATAGCACCGAAAACGAGATCCCAGCACCGATTGGAGGCGTCCAATTTCGCGCGGCAACATCGACGACCCACGGCGCGATGGCTCCCTCAGACGGTGGATTCGTCGTGCCAGCATATGCCTCGATCGAGAACTTGCTGTCTCGCGTTTTGGCCGCTCCTCGCACAATCCTGCCGTTACGATCAAACTGCAGTTGTGCGTCGAATGGGTCGAGAGCGACCCCTTTCACCGCCAACTTCACATTATTCAAAACGATGCGGTCGATTTGAATCTGGCTGCCCCGACCTTCGCCACCTGCCCATTTCAACGCACGCGGCAACGCCTCCGCGCTAATGGTCACATCATTTAGCTCCATCGAGTTGACGACAAATTTATCGCTAAACATCGATAAGACATCAATATGCAACTTACCACTCGTCGCTTTTGCATCCAGCGCTTTGCCAAGTGCAACTTGATCAAGTTTTAGGTACGGCTTCGGAAACAACGACACACGCAGGTTACTCGACGAGACGTCATCATGCGACCAAGCAGCGAGCGCCTTCTCGACCTTGGCGTTCATGCTGCCCAGCGGCACAATCTGGATCAGAACTATTGCCAACACGACCAGTACAACAGTGCCGAAGGTAACAATAAGACCAACCGGCACTTCCCTCTTTGGCTTGATTCGCTTTTGCTTTCTGGCCGCAGTTTCAACGGGTCGGCTAGCACGGTGCGCGGCTTGCTCAGCCAACTCCTTAAGGCGGGCGACTTGTGCGCGGCGCGACTCTTCTTCTGCGAACTTTTCCTCCTCAACGTTGACCTGACGAATGGTGATGTAGCCATCCCTCTCCAGTTGCATCAGCGCTTTTTCTAAAGCTGGAATCGCTAACCCCACTTTGTCGGCCAACGCGCTAATCATTGAATGTCCATCAACTGCCTTCAGCACCTTCGCGAGTTGGCGCGGCAATGAGTGGGGCTTTTGATTAACCTCGGTGTCGCCTTTTGCAGTTTTAGAGAAGACTGTTTCCGCGTCCATTTTGGTTCCGACGTATTTGGAGCTGATTCTTGTTGAGCCCGCACACACCCCGCTGGCCGATAGCGCCAACACAGCCAATGCAGCGAACACAAATTGATCTAATTTTGTGTCGCCTCTGCAGGACTGCGTTTTGTCTGTTAGATACTATACATAACAGACAAGCAATCCCCACGGCACTCGCCGCATCGTCACACGGGCGGAGGGAATGAGTCGGTGTCAACGGCGGCGCGCACGAGACGTTTGGCAGATATTCATTGTTGTTAGGTTGGGCGAAAAAAACTTAGCCCAGACTTTCCACGCCCAACGGGCTGACGCGCACTCGGAGCCAACATGCTTTTCCGCACCGTAACATCCGCCATTGCTCGATACAATCGCGCACCATCTCTGTGGCTCGCACTCATGTTGACATCGCTCCTCGCAATAACATTCTCACCGGCACAGGCAGAATCAGACAGCGAGGTCAGTCCGCCGTCGCGTGTTGGGCGTATTGGCTTGATTGAAGGCAATGTCTCATTTTTCGCGGATCGGGATGAGGGCTGGCGTGCGGCGCGACTCAACTATCCGGTGACGAGTAAGAACTCGGTTTGGACGAATGGACAAAGTCGGGCAGAGGTTCGCTTTGGCGCATCTGTGGTTCGAATCGACGGCGATACCGTGCTCGATTTTGTGAAAGTGGACGACCAGCGGACCAAGCTCTTTTTGCAGCGTGGAGGGATGAACATCAAAATCCGCGCGTACACACAAATACAAAGCGGGTCGCATGGCGACGACTATCGCGACCAGTTTCGGATTGAAACAGATCATGGTGCGTGGGTAGTGGATCAAAGCGGGCGCTATCGAGTCGACGCCTCGCCAGACCGTAACGAAACCCGTCTGGCCGTTTTCGCGGGCACGGCACGATTTGAAAATGGATCAGCTAATCTTAACGTGGCGCTGGGCAAGATGCTCGTCGTTCAGGGGCATGCATCGGCGTCATCGTTCACGTTTGAGCGTGCGAATGAGACGAACTTTGACCGCTGGTCAGAGTCTCGCGATGTCAAATGGGATGAGACCCACCAGCGTGTTGCCAGTAGCGACGTCATTTCGCCTTATATGACCGGATATGAAGATCTCGACACCAATGGAGACTGGGTCGATGATGCTGAATACGGACGGCTGTGGACGCCGCGTACCGTCGTCACAGGCTGGGTGCCGTATCGCTACGGGTCTTGGTCCTACGTTCGGCCATGGGGCTGGACCTGGATCGATGATGCGCCTTGGGGTTTCGCACCATTCCACTATGGCCGATGGGTGCAAATTCGTGCGCGTTGGTACTGGGCACCCGGTCGTTACCGCCATCGTCCGATTTATGCACCCGCATTAGTGACATGGTTCGGCGATGGAAATACCTCAATCTCAATTTCAGCCGGGCCATCGATTGGCTGGTGCCCACTTGCGCCCCGCGAGCACTATATTCCCGCTTACACCAGCAACGTCACCTATATCCGCAACATCAACTACGTCACGAACAACGTCACGCTGATCCATCCACCAACGCGATTTATCAATCAACAGCACGGTGGAACGGCGGTCAGTCGCCATGTCGTCGTCGGTGGAGAACCCGTCTGGCGCCAGCCTAATCTACAAATTGGTTCGCGAGTTCAGAAGCCCCTGCGCGACCCATCATTGAATCCATTGACTCCAGATCCCAATTCAACGCGACGCTGGGTGCCCTCTAACCCACCGCCTAGGCCCATAACGGTGCCGGCAGCCGATCCCCGTGGGAATCGGCCAACTGCGATCACGGGCCAAGCCCCGAATGCAAGTCGGCCGACCTGGGTCGTCGGTGAACCGGCTCGTCCGCAGACCAATACCGCAGGGCCACAAAGTATCGATCGACCGCCGCCCCTGACAACGCCCAGCACGCCACGAGTCACGAGCTCTGATCCGTCAATCAGCGCACCTGAAGCCATTGTGCCGATAGCGCGGCCCAAACCCAATCCTCGCATCGTCACGCACACAGAAGGCTCGACGCTGGTCGGCACCCCACCGGCAACCCCCGGTGTTGGTCGCGAAAGCGTGTCACCCAGGAACGAGACGACCAGACCCAACGAACCGGCACGAGGCGAGCGGGCTGCGCGGATAGAGCCCAGTGATCGCGCCCAACGTGTTGAGCGCGTTGATCGTGTTGAGCGAGAGCGCAGCACCCCATCCAACGCTGAGATTCATTCAGCGCCGCTGCGTGCTCATGTTCGCGCCATCGGACCGGAACCCGCCAACAACGGACAACGTGCGGAGCCCCGAGCAGAAACTGGCCGTCAAGGGTCAGGGTCAGGGTCAGGGTCAGGGGCGGGGGCGGGCGCTGTCGTGGTTAAACCTAAAGAAGGGCGTGAGGACAAGGCGTCCGAGCGCAGCGAACGAAGTGAGCGCGGCCCGAAAGCCGTCAACCAGTAGAGCCGTGAAAGTCCGGCGAACCTGAACATTTCATGGGGGTGCGTTCGAAAGCGGGCGCGCTGTGAAGTATTCAGGCTAGGCCTTCGGTTCCCAATACGGCGGCGTACCGAAAGTTCGTTTGAGGAATTCGATGAACAACCGCACTTTGGCAGGCAGAAACTTCCGGTCAGGGTAGACCGCGTAGATGTCATTGCCTGGTGCCGAAAACTTATTCAGCACCTCAATCAATCTTCCATGAGCGATTTCGTCTGACACCTCCCAAGCACTGCGCCACGCGAGCCCCTGCCCGGCCAGCGCCCATTTGGTCAGCACTCCACCGTCATTGCAATGCAGATTGCCCGCGACTCGGACGCGTTGCGCCTCACCTTTGTCCTGAAAGTGCCAGTAGTCGGACAAGCCATCGTCTGACGACGTGACCAGACAGTTGTACCGCTCCAAATCTGCTAGCGTTTGCGGGCGCCCTGCATGCTTAATATAGTGTGGCGCACCAACAACGACGCGATGATTGCGCGCGAGCTTTACGGCAATAAAGTCTGCGTTCTTCAGATCTGCGATACGAATCGCGAGATCGACGCGTTCGTTCTTGAGATCCACCAGACGTTCGGATAAGTGCAGCGTGACCGTGAGATTCGGATTCTCGGCAAGAAACGCTGGAACATGCGGTGCGATGTGCTTTCGCCCAAACGCCGTGGGTGCCGACACAATCAGGCGACCTGTGGCATTTTTGGCGCCAATGGCAATCGCCTCTTCGGCGGCATTGAGGTCTGTAATGAAATCGCGAACACTTTCGTAGAAGGCTGTGCCCTCCGGCGTGAGCGTGATCTTGCGGGTCGACCGCTTGAACAGCTTAACGCCGATGCGCGTCTCAAGCTGGTCAATCCGGCGACCCACCATCGCAGGCGTAACACCTTCTTCTCGTGCCACGGCCGAGAGGCTCTCCGTTTTGGCGACATCCAGAAACGTTTGAAGGGCTTTAAATCGATCCATTGCGACTCTCCACGTTCTTGTGAGGGTTCGGGTTGTAATAATTCAAAAAGTAATAAATACTTATGTTTTATTGGTTATTATCGAATAAATAGTATCGTAATACACTTTTTACGTGTTTGCTAACGTTCGGTACATCACTTTTTGCAATACAGATTCGTCCCTCACGACGGCGCGATCACTCCATAGGAACACCACACCATGACCACACACGACAACACCCCCGCCGGCCTCAGCATTTCGGCTCCCATTTCGCCGGACTTCGCGACAATTTTGACGCCGCAAGCCTTGGCCTTCTTCGCCAAACTTGCACGCACTTTTGAGCCACGTCGCCAGACGCTTCTCGCCGCGCGCGTTGCACGCCAGCGCGAGTTCGATGCGGGAAAGCTGCCCGATTTTCTGCCGGAAACCAAGCACATCCGCGATGGCAATTGGGTTGTCTGGCCGCTCCCCGCCGATCTACAAGATCGACGAATCGAGATTACAGGCCCCACCGATCGCAAGATGGTGATCAACGCACTCAATAGCGGTGCCTCGACCTTCATGGCCGATTTTGAGGACGCGAACTGTCCCACTTGGCACAACATGATTGACGGCCAGATCAATATGCGTGACGCCATCAATCGCACCATCACGCTTGAAGCAAAAGGCAAGACCTACAAGCTGAACGACAAAACCGCTGTCTTGATCCCCCGTCCTCGTGGCTGGCATCTCAACGAAAAGCACATCATGCTCGATGGCAAGCCCGTCTCCGGTGGCATTTTCGATTTCGCCATGTATTTCTTTCACAACGCAAAAGAGCTCTTGGCGAGAGGATCGGGTCCCTACTTTTACTTACCCAAGATGGAATCCCATCTTGAAGCGCAACTGTGGAACGATATTTTTGTGATGGCGCAAAACGATCTTGGCATCCCTCAAGGAACAATCAAGGCCACCGTGCTGATCGAGACCATTGTCGCCGCATTTGAGATGGATGAAATCCTGTATGCGCTTCGCGAACACTCTGCCGGGTTAAACATTGGTCGATGGGACTACATCTTCTCCGCGATCAAGAAGTTTCGACTCAATAAAGATTTTTGCTTAGCCGATCGTGCGCAGGTATCAATGACGGCGCCGTTCCTACGCGCGTACGCATTGACACTCGTGAAAACGTGCCACAAGCGTAATGCTTGTGCGATGGGCGGGATGGCCGCGCAGATTCCGATTAAGAACGACGACGCGGCCAACAACGCGGCGATGGAAAAAGTACGTGCCGACAAGCTGCGCGAAGTCACCGATGGTTGCGACGGCACCTGGGTCGCCCACCCCGGTTTGGTTCCGATTGCCAAAGCCGTATTTGATGAACATATGCCGACCCCCAATCAGATTCACCGCCAGCGCGACGACATCCACTACTCCGCCGCCGATCTGCTCGATTTTCGTCCAGAAGCGCCGATTACAGAAGCGGGGCTGCGTAACAACATTCAGGTGGGCATCCAGTATGTAGGCTCATGGTTAGGCGGCAACGGCTGCGTACCAATTTTCAACCTAATGGAGGATGCGGCTACGGCTGAGATTTCGCGCTCTCAGGTATGGCAATGGATTCGTTCGCCCAAAGGGGTTCTGTCGGATGGTCGCAAGGTCACCAAAGAAATGGTTTCCGCGCTGACCGCCGATGAACTGACAAAAACACCTAGCATCGTTGGCGCTGCGGCTTATGCTGCGGGCAAATATGTGCAAGGCGCACAGTTGTTCGAGACGCTCGTGCTTGACGACAACTACGAGGAGTTCCTGACCTTGCCCGCATATCAAGCCATTGACTAGCCGGCGTATTTCATCGATCGCCCACAGCTCCTAGCCATGAATATTTCATGGCTAGACTGTCCCACCACTAAGGCGCGCCGAGGTGCGTCATCGCCAATCGCGCACACACTGCCAACACTGACACGTTTCATGTCGACGGGCATTAGTCAGACAACCCCGCCACAACATCGTCAATAGCCACCATAACGTCGGGCGTCAGCTTAGCCAAAACCTCTAGTGCCTTCATGTTCTCCATTAGCTGTGAAAGCCGAGACGCGCCGGTAATAACGGTTGAGACATTCGGATTTGTAGCGCACCAAGCAATCGCCAACTGGGCCGTCGTACAGCCGAGTGACGCGGCAATCGTGACAAGCTTTGCGACTGCACGGTTGCGGGCCGTATCTGTTAGCTGATCGTGCATCCAAGCCATGGACTTCAAACTTCCACGCGAGTCTGCGGGTATTCCGTTCGCATACTTTCCCGTTAGCAAGCCCGAGGCAAGCGGGCTCCAGATTGTGGTGCCGGTGCCAATCTCGCTGTAGAGACGCGCATATTCCTTCTCTACCCGCTGTCGATGAAAGATATTGTATTCAGGCTGCTCGACCATCGGCTTGTGCAAATGATGCTTGTCTGCGATTTGCCAAGCGCCCATGATGTCTGCCGCACTCCATTCTGACGTGCCCCAATACACGGCCTTTACACTAGACACAATGTCGTGCATGGCAAACACCGTTTCCTCAAGTGGCGTGTTGGGGTCCGGACGATGACAGTAAACGATATCGACAAAATCGAGCTGTAGTCGCTTGAGCGAATGATTGATGGCGTGCATCAAATACTTGCGATTCAGTGTATTTTTCTCGTTAACACCATCACGCCACTGTGCCGGGAGTCCCCAAAAGAACTTCGTGGACACCATATAGGTCAGACGATCCCAACCAAGCTTCTTCAGCGATACGCCCATCAGTTCTTCTGACTTTCCGGCTGCATACACCTCAGCGTTATCAAAAAAATTCACGCCATGATCGCGTGCTGCTGCCATCAGTTCAATCGACGCCTTCTCATCGACCTGATTGCCGTAGGTTATCCACGAGCCAAGCGATAGTAGCGAAACCTTCGCGCCCGCACGCCCTATGCGACGGTATTGCATTACTCTTCCTTCTCCTGATCAATATCCTGGTAGGGATTCATCACGATCACGCGTGTGCGTTTGCGGTCAGCTTGAAATTGCTCCATTTTGACGAGCACAGGAAATAACACCGCAAGCTTCTCTCGTGCCTCTGACTCGTTGGCGAAGGTCATCAACAAGCCGTCTGCCGATTTCACGTCACGCCAAATATCAGCGTGACGGTCATCATCTTGCACTTGTAACTTATACATGGGCATTTAGTAGCGCGCCAACGGCTGCGTAAAAAGAGAAAGGTGTTGGTGTATCAATCATCGGGGCAAATGCGCTTGTATTCGGCCACTTCTTCCTTCAAGGCGATCCACCAAACCTTGCCTTTTTCAGAGTGCTTGCCGCATGGCGTGAATGTCGCAAAACCGGGATATGCCGCATCGAGATTATTCGGGTCATCCTTACGAGTGCGTGGCGGCGAGACGAGTCCCTTTTCATCGCTTTCGAGTGGAAACAACCAACATCCCATTGGTTTGTATTTCCACTTATGCACGCCTTGCTTAATCGCTAGCGTCTGAAAAGAGCACTTGCCGTCGCTTTCCGCGAAAACACATTTTGTGTGCTTGAAGTGCTCGGGTTTGTTGCGGTAGCGAAACTTGCGCACATTTGTTTTTTTGCCTACGCCGTGCGCCCACTCCTCGTCGATGATGTAATCCAGCGGTAAATCTAAATGGCTGAAGTGCTCAGGATATTTTTCGACAAGCTTGTGTACACGTCGCACCTCCTCTGGCCGCAGGAACGCGCCGTCGCTGCAACAAATGCCTTGGCAATCTCGCAAATCGCAGTAGTGGAGTTTGGTAATTTTGCGTGCCGTCTTTGCGGGCTTGGCTTTGGTTGCCTTTGCCGTGGTCGGAGGCTTCGCTGCCTTTGTGCTCTTCACGCTCTTTGCGGACGCCGCGCTTGTTGCACTCTTTGCACTCTTTACAGTTTTTGCAGTTTTTGAAGTCGTTGCAGTGTGGGGATTAGCATTAGCCATTGAGAAGTTCGCGGATGTCGTAGTTTCCACCGTTAGCAAGTCGCTCGGTGTTCAAGAGTGAAATGATATCGTGAGCCACTGCCGTCGCATCGCGCAGCGCACCACTTTCTTTGAGTTGGCGGAAGCGTGCGCGTTCGGGAAACAGGTTTTCGGCGACGCCACGAATTGTGGCTTGCATCGGTGTGTCAACCACGCCGGGCGCAAGCGAGCAAACCACCATGCCCGGATCGGACTCCTTCGCCTCTTCGGCAATCACCCTTGTTGCCATCTCCAGCGCAGACTTAGCCGCACAGTAGGCGGTCCAGCCGCGCACAGGACGCTTCGCCGCGCCGGAGGATATGTTGACGACCAGACGTCGATCCGCGATGCCACGAGTGATGTTGGTAAACGCTTGGGTAAGTAGCACGGGGGCGACGACGTTGACCGTCAAGTTCTGCTGCAAGGCCTCGCCGTCAATCGCATCAAATCGCTCAACGGGTAGAACAACCCCGGCATTGTTAATCAGCACCGCATCCGTGAAACGCTTTTCACCGACGAGTCCGGTGAGCGCAGCCATGGCCGATGCAATCGTCTTTAGATCGGCAAAGTCCGCATGCAGCAAGGCGTTTCGGCCATTTTCGCCTGAAACACCCCGCGAAATCTCGACAACCATATTGCGCTCGTCCCGTCCGAGTTCGGTGGCGAGCGCTTGCCCAATTCCTTTGGTGGTTCCTGTAATGACGTAGAGCTTCATCTCGCTTCCTCCTCGCCTGAATACTTCATGGGTCGCCCGCTGCTTCGAAGGACGTTGCCTCTGGGCGATCAGTCGGGCAGCGCGTTTGACAAACGCGCACCCATGAAATGTTCAGGCTAATCAAGTGTCGCACTCAAAATGGCCGCCACACCAGTCACAATGAGGTCCACAAGTGCGGGGGAGGCCACGATAATACTGTCGGCTGTTATTGATGACGGCGTTGGCTGATAGGGCTGCTGCAACCGATCCGGCGCGGGCTGTGCCGGTCGGGAGCGCTTTTCACCAAGTTCAGCGAGTGCCTTCGCCACAGCTTGCTCATCCAAGACAGAAACCGGCGCGCCACAGTGCGAACATACGTCATCCCGTTCAATATGTATGCCGGCACCACAACTTGAACATCGCACCTGCTTCACGGTCGCGGAAAGTTGCTGGCGCTCGACCTTGGACAACGTGCGAATGAACTGCTTTTCCCGAAGAAACTGCACGAATGTACTGAGGCGGCCGTGACCATTTGAACACCGGTGATATTGGAAGCGTCCGGCCTTAGATAAATCAAATGTTTGCTTTAGCGTGCTGGCACAGACTGGGCAATTGCCCGGCAGTGACACAATTCGTCGCGCCGCATTTTGCCGAGCATTGATTTGCTGGAAAAGGTCGATCACGGACTGCGCCGACATCGAGACACTCTCCATGTTATCGAACCAAATCAAATGACACGACCAACAAATGTCGATATCCAGCGCAGTTTCGACATGCGTTCTAAACACCGTCTCGGTCATCGCACCCCGACAGCTCGGGCAACTGGCCGCCATGTGGCCGCTCAGAGGCCGAGCGCCGCGATGCCCGCTGCTGCCACCTCAGCGTCCTCCGATGACTTCACGCCCGAAACGCCAACCGCTCCAATCGTTTCGCCGTGAGTGACGATGGGGACACCGCCTTCGAGGAAGGTGATGCCCGGCATCGATAGTGCCGACACACGTCCATTGTTAACCATCTCCTCGTCACCTTTGGTTGGCCGGCGTCGCACCGCAGCGCTATAAGCCTTACCCTGTGAAATTTCGACGCTTGCGGGTGCCGCGCCATCAAGACGCAAGAACCCTTGCAGATGCCCGCCATCATCGACGATGCTGATACAGACCGCCCATTTATTCGCCACTGCGTGAGCTTCGCAAGCACCTAGGATCATCTTTACATCTTCGTGGGTTAGATAGTGTTTTGTCTTCATATGGAATGTTGGAAATTTGACGAGGGCATCGACCCAAATTGTAGCGGCCTTTCGGGCGCTGGGCGACTGATCGTATTTGCCTGCAGCCCGCATCCACCGCAAACGAGGACCAATCCAAATTGGTTTGCCAATCGTTCATCGGCAACGTCGTTGGGCGCGGCGGGCGCGCGGTGAAATATTCAGGCTAATCCGCGCGACGTATTTACGCCCTGCCTCCACGGTGCATCGGCAAACTGTTCAACGAGAAAATTGACCAGCGCCGCCACACGGGGACTCTTGTGTTTGCCGTGCGGGTACACCGCCGAGAGCGGTACAGGCTCAACGTGATGTACATCAGACAGTATCGGCCTCAGCCAGCCAGCACGAATACCATCGCCGACAATCACATCCGTCAGCCTGATGATGCCGACACCATTTGCCGCGAGTTGCAGCAGCGTTTCGGCGTTGTTGGCCGAAACATTGCCGCGCACTTCAACAAACTCCGTCCCGCTTGGCGTATCAAACGGCCAGCGACGAAGCTGTGGTGCGCCAGAAATCGAGATGCAGTTATGTTCTAAAAGGGCACCCGGCGTTTTGGGTATACCGTGCTTTTTCAGATAGCCCGGTGAAGCACAAACCACGCGGTGTAAGTCGCAGATTTTCTTGGCAACCAGCGACGAGTCCCGCAGCACGCTGTTGCGAATCGCCACATCTGCGCCCTCCTCCACCAAGTCGACGAGACGATCGGTCACCGTAATATCGAGCTCCACCTCGGGAAAGCGTTCCAAGAACTTGGGCAGCGCAGGTACCAGTTGATGCAGCCCGAATGCCGCACCAACGTTCACGCGAAGTAAGCCTTTTGGATGCGATGCAAAGCGAGTCACTTCGGCTTCGGCGTCCGCAATCTCCGTCAGGATACGTTTTGCACTCGCGAAATAAGCCTCGCCTTCGGCCGTGAGCGCGAGCTTGCGGGTCGTGCGGTTCATCAGCCGCACACCGAGCCGGTCTTCCAAGCGGGTTGTCAACTTCGACAGCGCCGATGGTGTGAGATCCAAATCGCGTGCCGCCGCCGAAAAACCGCCCAATTCGACGGCGCGCACAAACGCCTTCATTTCGCCAGGTGTATCCATCGACCCCTCTTTTTGTGAATAAATTTCCACAATATTATGACATTTATCTTTATTGCCATATGAATTGAGTGTAATTAAAATGGATTAGTCGCAACATGGGTTAGTCGCAAAAAACCCGTTGACAAGCGATCCACAAGCAATAAAAGCGTCAGCAAACAACGGCCCTGGAGGCCACAATGAACCTAAACACATCTTCTGCACTAAATCACAAACTCGACACGCATCAAGTTCCCCGGTCGTTTCTGGCTGCCCTTTGGTCACGAACCTACATCAGTCTGGGCGAGGCGCTTCGCCAGCATCACGAAGCAATGCTGCGCCATACCGCAGGGCGCCCTACACGTCTCCAAAACCGTATCGGCACGCCCGTATAGCGCGTAAGCGCACGCTGTATTGATGGCTGCGCCGCTATAATCGTCGGCCAAGAACCCAATCGGCACGCTTGGCGTGTCGCCCCGCCGATGAAGCGCATTCGCAGTAAATCTCCCTTGCGGCTATCAAAAGATGCCGAGCGTTTGATCACGATGTCGACCGCTGCGACGACCTCAGGCAGTCGCAACGAAGACCAATACTGGCAGCTTCATCTTGAGACCCTTGCCGCGTCGTTGCTTGATCGCGGCAACGAGACAGCAATCGAAGCGGCTCTTGATCAAACGCGCCAAATGAACAGCCCCGCGCACGAAATTCTGGCGACCGCATGTGAAGCTGCCGCCGAATCGTGCGAAGTCGATGCGGAAAACGACGGGCAACCGCGACTCGCCCAACTCATCTCGATCCCAATTGTGGCGTGGTCTAAGTACCGCATTCCGGCGGGGCCGATTGACGAAAAGACGATTGCACCCATCTTGGCGCACCTGCATGGCCATGTCCTCAGCCGGACCGCCGAGCTTTGTATGAGCCGCTTCCTCTACTCAATTGATCAATTACCACGCGGATTCGCCGGGACACGAAAGCTGACGAAGAAGCTCGCGGATGCGGCACTGCGTCACGAGCTGCCCAAACTCGAATACGCAAAACTTGGGGATACCGCCGAACTCCCGGCGGACGTCCGGTTTTTGCTTGGCGTGGTACTCGTTATGCCGGGCGCCCCAATGTTCCAGTGGCAAGAGCTCGATTCCCATCTCACACGAACGGATTGTTTAAAGCGCTGGATCGAGCAGTGTCGCCCAAGTTTGGCAAAGCTAGTGCCTGGGTGCGCTTTCGAATCTGGGCTACCAAATGCGTTTTTCCACAATTGCCGTGAGAGCGACCTACGCGTCCGACCATACATGCTGAGTTCGGCAGTCGCCCTTGTTGAGACCGCGCTAAAGATCCCACCTGGGCACCTCAGCGCGGTGATCGCAGGGGTGGGCGAGACGGTGGTCGATGAATACCGCGTCAGCATCACGCGCAAAGGACAGAACGATGTTCTAAATGGCATGGTCTGGCTTCTCTCAGGCACGGAAGACGACGACGCCCATCCGGGGCCGGAAGAACAGATCATCGCAATCCTTCGCGAACACAAAATCGCTGATGTCACACGAATCCCCGGCATCCTTCCACCCGAATACTGCGAGGATTGCGGCGCACCACTTTTCTTTGATCACGACGGCGACGCCGTGCATGCTGAAATGCCGGAGGACTCAGATCACCCTGCTACGCACTACCACTAGCCATGAACCCTTCACGGCACCGTGTTTGCCAAACACGGTGCCGTCCGATTTGCCGTCCGATTTGCCGTCCGATTTGCCGTCCGATCACCCGAGAGCGAACGAGCAGCCCGCATCCACGGCAAAAGTGGAACGAACCAAATTGCTTATCCACTCGTTCAGAGGCAACCTCCTTCGATACATCGGGCGACCCATGAAATATTCCGGCTAGCGCGAACAAGCCGCTGTTTCACGCACGGGATGTTGAAGGCCAGCAATCGCCGAGGGTGGGCATGACCTCTGGAAACGAATCGTAGTGCTCACGGCTTGGAAAACCTTGAAGCGTCAGCAAAGATAGCCCTGTGTTGATTGTGCTGAAATCATTTTGGCCTTTGGTCGCTGCTGCTGGGGACAATGGCGAGGCGGTACTTCTATTTGTGTTTGCGCCTAATTAGTTTACCTTCAGACGTAGGAGGCGGGAATGACCAAAACCGATAGGGTCTTGATGATCAAATTGTTGCTGCCGATGTTGCTGACGAGTTGTGCAGCAGCAAGTGACCCAGCCCCGCGAGCCCCGTTGACAGTAAAGATCACACCGAACCATCCGACTGAGCCTACAAGGATTCGGTTTGATGTGAATAGCACCCCATATGTCTCAGCACAGGATCCAAGGCTTCCCATTCACGAAAGGATTCGGCTCGGAATGCGCCAACTTGCGCAGGAAAGACTTCCGGCCACGGGCTATTGTCCCCATGGATTCAAGGGGCCTGACATTGTTTTGGGTAGGAAGATGACGGCCAATTGGTTTTTCTTCGTCGACTGCCTGCCCGCCCCTAACAAATCAGTTGACGCCACCGAATAAAAGGAGCCACACTAAGTAAATGGGGCCACCCATTAGCTGGCCCGCATCAAGTAAGCGAACGAATTTCTCGCTGTTGATGCAACAACGCTCGACACGGCAGTCGCTTCGTTACTACATTCGCTCGGATACGGCGTGCGATCCTATCAAGAAATGTACGCCCCTCGCGTATGCTTAACCTGCATATTTCACAGCTTATCCACCGGCGCTGACACTGGCCTGAGCGTTGCCTGCGGTGGCAGCGCCGATGTAGGTGCGCCGGAGGCCGTGGCAGGTGTCAAACGCGGCTTGATGGTCAAACAGTAGGTGGGCAAGTCGTTTACCACCGCATTCGTCGCCGAGAAATTGGCGCGCGCTAACGACAGCTCTTTCTGCTGACACGGCCCCGCCACGATCTCCTCATTCGTCAAGCCTGCCACATCCACGTTGCAATCGGTAAACCCGCCCCCTGTACTATCTATCCCGCTCACATTGAGTACTCTTGTGCTCATGTCGTAGGACGCCGTTGCAGGCCCCGAACACACCGCGCCCGACCCGGGCGTGACGGTCACAGCCGGTGTTGCGCTGTTAAATCGTAAGCCGAACGGTAGGGTCACACTCAACCCAATATCAGTTTTTGGGTTAGGGCTACCCTTATAAAGCATGAGCCTCAGGTTGATCGTGTCACCTTCATTGATCGACATAGGCTGCGAATTGGGAGGAATGGGGGGACTGTAAAAAGCATGACCCACGAGTAACGGGCTCCAAAGGAACGTGACCGAGGCACTTGCCGGCGACCCCGCCGCCGTTGATGGAATCGTTCCCACCGGCGCATTGGTCGTATTGGTGATCGTTCCTTCAATGCTGCCCAGTACTTGGATTTTCGCCTCGCAGCTTGCCCCCGGGGCAATGGCGATGGTAGAAAACCGAACGTTTTTTTCTCGCCACTGCGACGTCCCGTCACTGGTGCTGGTGATGAACCCGCAATTGGCCGGTGTGAACATAGTGTAATTTGGGGCACCTAACACCATCGGCGCTGTGAATATGTTGTCCACTCGCATGCCCATCCAGCCAGTGCTCTGATTCGTCAACTTCACTACCAGCAGCATTGTGGTGTATATCTGAAGAGGCTCCGATGTTGGCAGCATCGGCATAAAGGACGCCTCCACTTTGGGCGGTGTCGTCAATGTGGCCGCAACAGGCGTCACACTATTCGATGCCGCTGAGGCCGTACCCGTTCCCACATTATTGGTGGCCCTGACGGTGAAGGTATAGGCGGTGCCATTGGTCAAGCCGGTCACGGTGATGGGTGAGGCGGCACCGGTAACGGTCAAGCTACCGGGGCTTGATGTCACGGTGTAGCCAGTAATGGCAGAACCACCATTGCTCGCGGGTGCGGTGAAGGTGACACTGGCTTGGGCGTTACCCGCCGTGGCGGTGCCGATGGTCGGTGCGCCGGGGACCGTGGTGGCCGCTGGCGCGAGCAGTAAGCTGCGCCGAGAGGTGGTTGCGGGGCCTGTCGGTTCATACGCGAGTTGACCGCTGTCGTTATACCCCCAGCACACAAGGGCACTATGAACCACCGCGCAACTGTGGCCGCCTCCAGTCGCCACCAACGTGACTCCGCTGATCAGTCCGGTGACCTGCACGGGGACAGTGCTATTCGTGGTGCTGCCGTCGCCGAGCTGGCCGACGCCGTTATATCCCCAGCACCGCACGCCGCCATTCACCACCGCGCAACTGTGGCCATATCCCATGGCCACCGCTGTGACCCCGCTGCTAAGTCCAGTGACTTGCACGGGGGTTGTGCTACTCGTGGTGCTGCCGTTTCCGAGTAGGCCGTCGCTGTTCTCTCCCCAGCATCGCACGCCGCCATTCACCACCGCGCAACTGTGGTACAACCCCGTGGCCACCGCCGTGACCCCGCTGGTGAGTCCAGTGACTTGTACGGGAGTGGTGCTATTCGTGGTGCTGCCGTTGCCGAGTTGGCCGTAGTCGTTCCACCCCCAGCACTGCGCGCCGCCATTCACCACCGCGCAACTGTGGCCATATCCCGTGGCCACCGCTGCGACCCCGCTGCTAAGTCCAGTGACTCGCACGGGGGTGGTGCGGCTCGTGTTGCTGCCGTTGCCGAGTTGGCCGTAGTAGTTACTTCCCCAGCACTGCACACCCCCATTCACCGCTGCGCAACTGTGGAAATTTCCCGTTGCCACCGTCGTAACCCCACTGGTGAGTCCGATGACTTGTACGGGGGTGACGCTCTTCGTGGTACCACCGTTGCCGAGTTGGCCGACGCCGTTATATCCCCAGCACCGCACGCCGCCATTCACCACCGTGCAACTGTGGTAGTCTCCGCCTGCCACCGCCGTGACTCCGCTGGTGAGTCCGGTGACTTGCACAGGGATGGTGCTCTTCGAGGTGCTACCGTTGCCGAGTTGGCCGTAGTAATTCCAGCCCCAGCACTGCACGCCGCCATTCACCACCGCGCAACTGTGACTGTTTCCCGTCGCTAGCGCCGCGACCCCGCTGGTGAGTCCGGTGCCTTGCACGGGGGTGGCGCTCTGCATGGTGTTACCGTCGCCGAGTTGGCCGTAGCCATTATATCCCCAGCACCGCACCCCACCATTCACCACCGCGCAACTGTGGCTCTCCCCTCCCGCCACCGCCGTGACTCCGCTGGTCAGTCCGGTGACTTGCACAGGGGTGGTGCTCTGCGTCGTGTTGCTGTCGCCGAGTTGGCCGTAGCCGTTAGATCCCCAGCACCGTACGCCGCCATTCACCACCGCGCAACTGTGGGTATCTCCCCCCGCGGCCGCCGTGACCCCACTGGTGAGTCCGGTAACCTGCACGGGCACGTTACTACCCGTAGTGCTACCGTTGCCGAGTTGGCCGTAGCCGTTAGATCCCCAGCACCGTACGCCGCCATTCACCACCGCGCAACTGTGGGTATCTCCCCCCGCGGCCGCCGTGACCCCACTGGTGAGTCCGGTAACCTGCACGGGCACGTTACTACCCGTAGTGCTACCGTTGCCGAGTTGGCCGACGCCGTTAGATCCCCAGCACCGCACGCCGCCATTCACCACCGCGCAACTGTGGGTCCCCCCCCCCGCGACCGCCGTGACCCCACTGTTGAGTCCGGTGACTTGCGCGGGAACGTTGCTATCCGTGGTGCTACCGTTGCCGAGTTGGCCGTAGTAATTCCAGCCCCAGCACTGCACGCCGCCATTCACCACCGCGCAGTTGTGCCCGCCTCCCGCCGCCACCACCGTGACACCGCTGGTCAGTCCGGTGACTTGCACGGGGGTGGCGCTCCAAGTGTTGCTGCCGTTGCCGAGTTGGCCGTAGTAGTTCCACCCCCAGCACTGCACCCCGCCATTCACCAGCGCGCAACTGTGACTCATGCCCGTCGACACCGCTGTGACTCCACTGGTGAGTCCGGTGACTTGCACCGGGGTGGCGCTATCCGTGGTGCTGCCGTTGCCGAGTTGGCCATAGTAATTCAATCCCCAGCACTGCACGCCGCCATTCACCACCGCGCAACTGTGGTCGCCTCCTCCCGCCACCGCCGCGACGGTCGTGTTCGGGGCGTCAGCGATGATGCGCAAGCTGACAGTGGTGGCGAGGTTGCCGCCGGCGTTATCCGTCGCCGCAATATTGAGGGAGTATGTGCCGGCCAGGGTTGGCGTGCCGGTAATAGTCAATACACCGCTGCCGTTATGCACCGCCGTGAGCCCAAGGGGCAACGCCGTGGCACCGGCACTGGTGAGGGGGTTTGCTGAGGCGATGATCAAATGGCTGGCGTAAGCCGTGCCTTGAAAGGCATTCGGGAGGGTGGTTGTCGCAAGTACCGGCTGCGCATTGGCGATGGCCGAAACCAGCAGCAGCAACGCCGACACAATACTCGCCACGTAGCGACTGAATTTACACCCGCTGGTTCGCTGACGCGGTGCAGGCAGCGCACGTAGCGCAGTAACTGCCTTGGCATGAACAGACGCCGTGGCAAACATAGACGCAAACAACGACGCGAAGCGCTCAAACATCGAAGTAATCATGTTGGTCAGATCCAGATGAGGTCGAAATGCGGTGCGGGTGAGATTGATTTACGTTTCTTTTAAACCAAACACCTGCATGTGGATAATGAGGATTTCTATCACGATATTGTTTGGGTATGTCACATACCGATTCTAAGCGTATGTTAACGAGCGGTCTTGTAAAAGGCAAGCCGTAGCCTCTTCCAACGGCATATGCGTCTGAGAGGGGCACTGCGTTTCCAACGGCATCTGCGTCTGAAATGATTGAGCAAATCCGAGAATTTCTGGCTGGTACCGCAGATGTAGGCTTCTCCCTCCCCACCGATAAAACAGTCCGTTATGGGTTCGTCTCGACCGTACTCAAGCGCCACCGGTATTTTGAAAGGACGAAGGGACAGCGCGGTGTGCTATTCGCCTACCTGCTACGTCTTAGCGGTTATACCCGCCAGCATCTGACCAAACTCATTGCCCGCTTCCGGCAAGAACGTTCACTTGCGCCGCGAAGCCGCGCTAGCCGCACCAACTTTGGCTATCGCTATGGGGCAGACGACGTGATGCTGTTAGCCGAGGTTGATAGACTGCACGATACCTTATCCGGTCCGGCAACCAAGGTTATTCTGATGCGCGCTTGGCAAGTCTTTGGCGACGATCGGTTCATCAACTTGTCCGGTATCTCCGTGTGAATGTAAAAATGGGGTCAGACACCATTTTCTCCCCCCGGCTTTTTCGGCCTTCCTCTAGCCGCCGGTGAAGCGCGTCGTTCAGACAAAGCTTCAATTTCTTGCCGAAACCTCTCGCTGCCAAGAGCCCAACCTTTATGGCTCGCCTCCCGAATGGCCCGAAGTTCGTCCGCTTCGAGTTCCGTTCGGAACAACGCCCGATACGCGGCGCGCCTTTCGGAAGGGTCTCTTGCAAGCTGAACGTACTGATCATGCTCGATCAGCCAATTGAGGTTTAAGTCGTCCTCGCCGTAGGCATAACGACGATGGCTGGACCATTTGTACTGCCGGGGTTGTTCCACCATCCCGGCTCGCACGGGATTCATTTCGATGTACCGCATGAGCTTTAAAAGATATTGCTCGGTATCGACAACGGTCGCCCGATAGCGGCCTTCCCACAGGGTGCCGCTGCGCTTATGCGTAAAGTTGAAGTACTGGACATATTTGCGACCTGCTGACTGAAACATCTTGCTAATACTGTCGTCGTAAGTCGGCGTCGCTAACAGATGAATGTGGTTGGTCATCCACACATACGCGTGAATCGCAAGCCCGAATCGCCCGGCCGCTTCGACGAGGGCATCACGAAAAAACTGAAAGTCGTCATCGGTGACAAAAATAGCCTGACGATTGTTGCCGCGCTGGATGATGTGCTGCGGCTGGCCGGGGATCACGTAGCGGGGAAGGCGTGCCATGAGGATTTTGACGAGTTGGAGATCACTACTCTACCATTTTAAATGGTGTCTGACCCCATTTACCCTTCTCTACCATTTTAAATGGTGTCTGACCCCATTTACCCGGCGAACTCATTCATTGGCGGGGTGTTTGGGGCATAAATGGTGTCTGACCCCAATTTACTGTTCAAAACACCAAGGTCGCCTATTCATGGGTAGTTTGGGACAGAAATGGCTGGAAGTGCGCGTCAGTATTGGGGTTTAGTGAATTTTATTCGTTGCTGCCCCTTTAAATTTGTCACCACCCAATATTCCTGAGAATCACGTCTCTATCTCCCGCGTCAACGGGCCAGCCGTGTGCTGCAAAGCGATAGAAATTTGACCGCAAAACTTCTTGCCCCCCCAACGCGTCGCAAAGGGTGCCAATGAACTCCTTCTCGCCACCTATCTGAAAATACTCCTCGAAGAAAAAACAACATCCCCACTTACCGGTTGTCGCGCCAAACAATTCCGAGGCCGGCGTGAAGTCAAGTTGTGCAGTTTTTCTAGCTTCCAAGAACTCTACAAGCGTATTCGGCCAGTGACTCAACACCGACGTTTCAAAACCGTTTCCACCATAAATGGCCGTGAGAACGAACTCACTATCGCCATTTGCTACACTCGCCGAACGCAGCGCCTCGTAGACGATTGGATCAGCAAGAAATGACCCTGGAAACAACAGCCCCTGCCAGCGTTGGTTCACGAACGGCCTTAACTGCGTAGGAGGCCACGCAAATACGCTTCGATACCGTTCTAGGTGTGACGCGCAAAAAGCAGCCCGTTCCAAAACAAATGCTTCCGACATGTCAATACCTCGGATCTAGAATCTTAATTTGTAAGTATCACCGATCGATATCGCGGGCTGCTTGAATGACGTTGAAACCGGATAAAGATTGACGCGGTAAGTCACTCCTGATTCAACGAAGTCAAAATATCTCACTCCGCCGCGCGCGGGACTTATTGTGGAGCCATACTCTTTGGCCAACGCACCGAAATAACGCTCAGCATTCGCCATCCCACCGCCCACATGAATGGCCTTTGGTCCTCCGGCCCCAACCATCGCCCCAACGTCGGCTAGCGAGAGAGAAAAAGTGCGCACAAAGTTGCTTACAAGCGCCTTTATGAGCCCTACTCCGCCAAGCAAATCAAGTTCCGGCGTCGACACTTGCAACGTCTGACTTCTTGGCACACCCGCCCACTCTTTTGCTGCTGCTTCACGCGCAGCGTAACAAGCGTTTGACGGCGTCATTGCACCTTTGCCGCCACACGCTCCATCGGCTCTAGCATCTGCATCGCGCGCACCAGCCACATCATTAAACAAATACGCAAACGCCGCACTCGTTGCCCCGTTAGCAAAGCTGCCCCCCGCCAACCGCGATGCTGTTCCGCCAACAATAACACGCGCAAAGAAGCGTTCTGGCGAAATATCCGCACCCGGCAGTAGCGGCCCTGCTGCTGCCGCAAAGCCTGCACTGGCCGCCCCAGAACCACAACTGCCACCAGCAATGGAAGTGCTAAAGCAACCAACCACGGCATGTCCGGCCGTCTGGGCAAGGTGTTCGGCACCCGTCATGGACCGGCCAGCCGCCGCCGCTTCATGCGCGCCCGAGAGTTCACCCACGCCGTAGAACAAGGCTGCCGAGAACGCACCGTTTACCGCGCTCTCAATATTGCCACCCATGATGCCACCAGAGGCGAAGCCTCCTGCGATGGCACCCCCAACACCATTGAATCCAAGCTCCCAACGGAATGAGCCATTGGCAAAGAAGTTACTGAAGTCAAACCCACCAATCAACAACGAAACACCAATCGCAAGAATCGTCCGCCGGTGCCGCGTCCACCAACTAAACCCACTCGGGTCGGTGAGGCTCAGTGGGTTGTTCATCACATAGCTGTAGCGATTATAGTTCTGCAACAGATACGGTGCTTGGATGATCGGGTCGGCACTCATCATCCTGCCCGTGATCGGGTCATACAGCCGCCCGTTCATGTGGATCAGACCAATGTCGTCGATATGCTCGTGGCCGGTGTAGCCACGGTCGGTCTTACTGCTCAACCCCACCCATGCGGCGATGTTGTTGTCCTGCCCATTGGCGTTACGGCGTTTACCCCAAGCGTCATAACCTAGGAATTCGGTGCCGTTTTCATCGGTGATGGCGACGGTGGAACCTAGGTGATCACGATGGAAGGTTCTGTCGCTCCTCATGCTGCTACTGCCACTGCCGCCCCACGGTGCATCAATGACGACGATAGAGACCGTGCCCTCCGGCGTGTTGATGCTGTGTTTGTATCGGTAGCGGAACGGCTCGCTGCTGTTGCCGGCCCCCAGCCGATCTTCTTCAAACAAGGCGGTTGAGCCTGCCAACAGGTAGGTGGTGAGGTTGACGTGTTGGTTACTCGGGGTGGCCGTGGGCCGGTTGGGTCGGCGTTCGGTCAGCCTGACACGGTCGCCGGTGTAGCCGTATTGGATGCTCAGGGTGCCATTGGTGTGATTGCTGGAGGGTTGGCTGATGGCCAGCGGCACACTGAAGGCAGACGGGGTGATGGTCCTAGTACCACCACCGTTGATGTTGCCACCACTGATCTGGGTGATGTCGCCCGCGCTGTTGTAGCTGTAGCTCTGCACCGTGTTGCCGGTGGCGATGCCACCGGTCACATTCTGTAGGCGATGGGTGCCGGCTTGGTAGGTGTAGCTGCCGGTGTCGGTGCGGGTGGTGAGGTTACCGAAGCTGTCGTAGGTGTGGGTTTTGTTGGCGCCAGCACCACCGCTCACACTCGTGAGGCGGTTCAGGAGGTCGTAGGTAAAGTTTTCCTGTGCGAGGGAGACACCGGGTGCGCTGTCGCTGCGGCTGGTCAGGTTGCCGATGGCGTCAAACGTGAAGCTGGCGTTTTGGATGGCGGTACTGCCACCACCTGCGCCAGCAGTAGGAATCGTGCTGATGCCACTGATGCGGCCTTGGCTGTCATAACTACGGGTGCTGGTGAAGACGCCGCCTGTGCTGGCATTGATGCCATATTGCATCTGACTGATCTGGCCGTCGTCAAAGCGACCCAAGGCTTGCCAATGCACCTTACTGCCATTGGCAGGTTCGGTAATGGTTTGCAGGTAGCCGGCACTGTTGTAGTTGTTCTGCAGTGTTAAGCCGGTGACCGGGTAGACGATGCGTTTGACCCGGCTGATGCCGTCGTAACTGACCGCTTGGGTGTAGCTCCTGCCGGTGAGGGTACGAACGTGAGCCCGCCGCCGTGGGGATCGACACCGTGCCGCACCTTCCACGCGAGGGCGACACCCGCGATCAACCGTGTTTGTCAGCACGTTTTGCAAAAAAACAAAGTCGCCTATTCATGGGCAGTTTGGAACAGAAATGGCTGGAAGTGCGCGTCAGTATTGGAGTTTGGTGAATTTAATTCGTCGGTGGCGCTTTAGATTGCCAAGCCGATGAGTCAGACTTCAAAACTCTAGTCGCAGTGGAAATTGCGTCATCAATATCATCAAATAGCTGGAGACTTACTTTCTCCCCCCGTTCGAGAAAGAAGAACTCAATACTTGAACCGCAAACAATCAAGCAATATGTTTCTCCAAGATTCGGAAGCGAATCTCCTGTGAACAGGGCATCTGGACGCAAGCCTTGCGCGATTAACTCATCGCGAAAATTCTCTAGTCGATTCATGGCGCAACCCTCACGAGTGATCCTTCCCGAATTAGGTCGGCAACGGTGCGTGTACCAGTGAAGTATTGTGTCCCAAGACCAAATTGACCATAAGCAGGTGCTGCGACACCTCCCGATAGAGTCAGTGGTTGAGTAACCTCAAATGTAGATAGCGGCTTACTCAGAGCGTCGGGCGGAAGTGATCGCATCGCGGCAGGCGTCCCCTCGGGTGCCAAATATCTTCCGCCATCAAAGCCATATTGTAAAAATGGGGTCAGACACCATTTTCTCATGTGCTGCGGCTGACCGGGGATCACGTAGCGGGGAAGGCGTGCCATGAGGGGTTTGACGAGTTGGAGGTCACTACTCTACCATTTTAAATGGTGTCTGACCCCAATTTACCGCATTGGTGTCCGAACATATTTGCTGATTCCGCGTTGGGAGACAAACCAACTAGGATTTCATAAATGGTGTCTGACCCCAATTTACTGCCTTAATTGTCATCGAAGTTGGTCTCCAGTGCTCCGACAGATGTAGATCCCTCTGTTAAATTCGCGCCAGCCTTTTTCCGCAACATCAAACCCCCTCCAACATCGATAAATACATTTCACCTGACTACCGTCGCTTAGGTTCAAACGAAACGGGTAGCGGTATTCCTCGTCCCATAGGTCAAGAAACCATTGATCAGTGTAGATGTACACGCTTGGCGGCTCCATTCGTGACTTGAGTCCGCGAATAAAGTTGGGGCTCCATGGCCGAATACCCGTCGCGAAAGACATTGGTACAAAAGCTATCGAGGTAAATTGGAAATTGGGACGCACTATGCGACGAAGTTCGCGGTCTAACTCTGCGACCAAACTACCGATGAAAAGCAACAGCGAACCGCCTCGCCGAACAACGGGCAGGTCGCATTCACCTTCGGAAAGGTGCGAGGAGAGATGCTCTCCAGCATTTAGCGACCTAGCCCTTTTCGCCATTGCTTGGAGAGAATAATCACTTAGGTAGTTTCCAACCATGTTTCACCAACCATTCTCTTTGAGCGTTTGAAAGTGTCATTCCGCCGTGTTTCCATGTGCCATCAATATTGAGAGCAGATCTTTTTTTGTCATCGAAATGTACCTGTTTTTGCTCTCCGTATGTGCGGGGATCATCCACCCGTTTAATCCCATCGGGCGCTTGCCCGCGATATATCTCGGCATTCAGTTGGTTTGTCGGCTTTGCCGCACCTTTCGCTGCACCTTTTGCCATCTGTGCAAGCTTACCGCCGCCGGGGAATAGCGAAGCTACGTCAGTGATTTCTTCGCCAGAAGGCATCGCACTATCAATAGCTCCATTCCGAGCGGCCGTTCCGAATTTGTAGCCCGGCCACCAGTCGTACATGAACTGCTCAAAATCACTCGTGCATTGACCATGACTACAGTAGTTGAACATGTAAACAAACGCGCCAGTCACCGCCCCATTCGCGAAGTTACCACCCGCGAGTCGTGAACCGATGCCACCTGCAGCACTCATTAGCGCTACCCGTGCGTAGTAGCTTTGCGTGAAATCGTGGACACTCGGTATCGCCATTTCAGAGAAGCCCGCGCTCACCGCACCGCGACCACAGTCACCGCCAGAGATCGATGCGCCCATGCAGCCAACTACGGCGTGTATCCCTACAGCGCCAGCCGATCCTCCCGCCGCTCCCACCACGCCAGCCAATTCGCCAGCTAGAGTCGTGAACCCACCAGTAATCGCACCAATTACCGCGCTTTCTACGTTACCACCGCCAATCCCGCCTGCTGCGAAGCCGCCAATGCTATTGAAGAAGGCTTGCGTCTGGGCGGCGGCCGATGCAGCGTTTGCTCCCGCCGCGGCGGCTTCAGTACCCGCTTGTGCGGCGTAGTGTGCACCGAGTTGTTGGAAGATGATGATGGCGGCGATCGCACCAATCGTCCGCCGGTGCCGCGTCCACCAACTAAACCCACTCGGGTCGGTGAGGCTCAGTGGGTTGTTCATCACATAGCTGTAGCGATTATAGTTCTGCAACAGATACGGTGCTTGGATGATCGGGTCGGCACTCATCATCCTGCCCGTGATCGGGTCATACAGCCGCCCGTTCATGTGGATCAGACCAATGTCGTCGATATGCTCGTGGCCGGTGTAGCCACGGTCGGTCTTACTGCTCAACCCCACCCATGCGGCGATGTTGTTGTCCTGCCCATTGGCGTTACGGCGTTTACCCCAAGCGTCATAACCTAGGAATTCGGTGCCGTTTTCATCGGTGATGGCGACGGTGGAACCTAGGTGATCACGATGGAAGGTTCTGTCGCTCCTCATGCTGCTACTGCCACTGCCGCCCCACGGTGCATCAATGACGACGATAGAGACCGTGCCCTCCGGGGTGTTGATGCTGTGTTTGTATCGGTAGCGGAACGGCTCGCTGCTGTTGCCGGCCCCCAGCCGATCTTCTTCAAACAAGGCGGTTGAGCCTGCCAACAGGTAGGTGGTGAGGTTGACGTGTTGGTTACTCGGGGTGGCCGTGGGCCGGTTGGGTCGGCGTTCGGTCAGCCTGACACGGTCGCCGGTGTAGCCGTATTGGATGCTCAGGGTGCCATTGGTGTGATTGCTGGAGGGTTGGCTGATGGCCAGCGGCACACTGAAGGCAGACGGGGTGATGGTCCTAGTACCACCACCGTTGATGTTGCCACCACTGATCTGGGTGATGTCGCCCGCGCTGTTGTAGCTGTAGCTCTGCACCGTGTTGCCGGTGGCGATGCCACCGGTCACATTCTGTAGGCGATGGGTGCCGGCTTGGTAGGTGTAGCTGCCGGTGTCGGTGCGGGTGGTGAGGTTACCGAAGCTGTCGTAGGTGTGGGTTTTGTTGGCGCCAGCACCACCGCTCACACTCGTGAGGCGGTTCAGGAGGTCGTAGGTAAAGTTTTCCTGTGCGAGGGAGACACCGGGTGCGCTGTCGCTGCGGCTGGTCAGGTTGCCGATGGCGTCAAACGTGAAGCTGGCGTTTTGGATGGCGGTACTGCCACCACCTGCGCCAGCAGTAGGAATCGTGCTGATGCCACTGATGCGGCCTTGGCTGTCATAACTACGGGTGCTGGTGAAGACGCCGCCTGTGCTGGCATTGATGCCATATTGCATCTGACTGATCTGGCCGTCGTCAAAGCGACCCAAGGCTTGCCAATGCACCTTACTGCCATTGGCAGGTTCGGTAATGGTTTGCAGGTAGCCGGCACTGTTGTAGTTGTTCTGCAGTGTTAAGCCGGTGACCGGGTAGACGATGCGTTTGACCCGGCTGATGCCGTCGTAACTGACCGCTTGGGTGTAGCTCCTGCCGGTGAGGGTACGAACGTGAGCCCGCCGCCGTGGGGATCGACACCGTGCCGCACCTTCCACGCGAGGGCGACACCCGCGATCAACCGTGTTTGTCAGCACGTTTTGCAAAAAAACAAAGTCGCCTATTCATGGGCAGTTTGTGGCAGAAATGGCTGGAAGTGCGCGCCAGTATTGGAGTTTGGTGAATTTAATTCGTCGGTGGCCCCTTAGACTCCTTAGATTGATCGGGGTGTCGCAGTCTGACGAAACGAGCGTAAATCTCAAAAACGCCCTCACTTCGAAAGAAAATCAAGCTGCTGGATTTGGAGCCGAGATTACTCTTGATGAGTAGCGCGCCGTCCTTCGAGACTCTCATGGAACGAGTCGATTCGATGTAGTGCGTGGTACCATCACTCGATCCCGAGTTACGGTTAGTCGGAAAATGGATCGTTCCGCCAATGCAATTGAAATCACCCATGATTGAATCGAACACGTCGACTTCTACTTTGCCCGCTTTCTGCGGACGATAGACTTCGTATCGAGTCCCGCTCAACTGCACAATTTGAACTTCGCCAAGTTCAAGTCCTTTGGGTACGCGATGATCGGTCATATCCAACACTTGCTGCGCTCCGCTCCTTTTGCTGTAACCGATTTTCCATGGCCCAGCAGACCCATCTCTCGGGGCTTGCGGCTTACCATCAATCTGGCTGAATATACGTTCAGTACCCGACGACCGATAAACGCCCGAGATTAATGGGCAATCAGTACCGGCGTATCGCGCCTGTAAGATGTCGTTCCAATCTAACGGGGCTTCGTGTGTCGGCAAGGCAACTTGATCGGTTGCATTCGCACAACCGATAAGCAACGGGAAAATTCCAATTGCAAACACCTTTTCTGCTGCTCTCATCGACGCCTCCGTTCACTAAAGATCCAACGTAGCTCATCCGGCACTGCCGACACAGCAACGATCGGTGCGGCAACCAACACGTTGGCAGCGCTGATGACTTCCCCGGCCCAGTAGCCGACACGTCCAAATTGAGGCAAAAAATTGCGCGCAGTCCCGTCTGCGTTATAGAACGGAACATGATTCAGGAAGTCATGGACGCCTGCGAACGCCTCGGCAACATTGTCACGGAAACTATTGGGAGCGTACGGTACGCCAAACATACATCCCGGCCCGCCTTGGTGGCAGCCGAGTGCGCTAGGCCTAACGATGCTGTGGTACTTAGCTACCGCCTCCGACCAGTCTGCTCTCGTCGGGTCGAAAGCGCCAAGCTCGTCCGAATTCTGCTGCCAAGAATCTCTATTTAGCCTCCCGCCTGCGCCTTTCCCTTCGATCCCCCTGAACCCCGGACTCTCACCCACTTGTCCTGGTGTGCGCTCGGAGTGCGCGAGCTCAAATTCGCGGGCCTTGACAGCACCGTAAGTGACCAACGAAAAGACCAACGCCGACCGCATCCCGTCCCTAAAGCTTCCGCCGCGTATAGCTGAGGTTACACCCCCAGCCAAGGTTTCTGCACCGACTCGCGCGAGTGAATAGTTGTTGCCAAAATGCCCAGCGACTCCACCGGAAATAGCCCCAGTCAGAGCGCCAGTTAAAGCACTCTGGATATTGCCACCAAGTATGCCTCCCGCTGCGAATCCACCCGCCGCACCGCCAGCAATTGCACCAATCATCGCCGCATTCGCGCTCGTCGGGGCTAACGCCCACATCACTTGATTGCCGACCCATGGCCCGATGATTGCAGCAGCCGCAATAGCTAGTATTGGCTTTCTCCACCGCGTCCACCAACTAAACCCACTCGGGTCGGTGAGGCTCAGTGGGTTGTTCATCACATAGCTGTAGCGATTATAGTTCTGCAACAGATACGGTGCTTGGATGATCGGGTCGGCACTCATCATCCTGCCCGTGATCGGGTCATACAGCCGCCCGTTCATGTGGATCAGACCAATGTCGTCGATATGCTCGTGGCCGGTGTAGCCACGGTCGGTCTTACTGCTCAACCCCACCCATGCGGCGATGTTGTTGTCCTGCCCATTGGCGTTACGGCGTTTACCCCAAGCGTCATAACCTAGGAATTCGGTGCCGTTTTCATCGGTGATGGCGACGGTGGAACCTAGGTGATCACGATGGAAGGTTCTGTCGCTCCTCATGCTGCTACTGCCACTGCCGCCCCACGGTGCATCAATGACGACGATAGAGACCGTCCCCTCCGGGGTGTTGATGCTGTGTTTGTATCGGTAGCGGAACGGCTCGCTGCTGTTGCCGGCCCCCAGCCGATCTTCTTCAAACAAGGCGGTTGCGCCTGCCAACAGGTAGGTGGTGAGGTTGACGTGTTGGTTACTCGGGGTGGCCGTGGGCCGGTTGGGTCGGCGTTCGGTCAGCCGGACACGGTCGCCGGTGTAGCCGTACTGGATGCTCAGGGTGCCATTGGTGTGATTGCTGGAGGGTTGGCTGATGGCCAGCGGCACACTGAAGGCAGACGGGGTGATGGTCCTAGTACCACCGCCGTTGATGTTGCCACCACTGATCTGGGTGATGTCACCCGCACCGTTGTAGGTGTAGCTCTGCACCGTGTTGCCGGTGGCGATGCCACCGGTCACATTCTGTAGGCGATGGGTGCCGGCTTGGTAGGTGTAGCTGCCGGTGTCGGTGCGGGTGGTGAGGTTACCGAAGCTGTCGTAGGTGTGGGTTTTGTTGGCGCCAGCACCACCGCTGACACTCGTGAGGCGGTTCAGGAGGTCGTAGGTAAAGTTTTCTGGGGCGAGGGAGACACCGGCTGCGCTGTCGCTGCGGCTGGTCAGGTTGCCGATGGCGTCAAACGTGAAGCTGGCGTTTTGGATGGCGGTACTGCCACCACCTGCGCCAGCAGTAGGAATCGTGCTGATGCCACTGATGCGGCCTTGGCTGTCATAACTACGGGTGCTGGTGAAGACGCCGCCTGTGCTGGCATTGATGCCATATTGCATCTGACTGATCTGGCCGTCGTCAAAGCGACCCAAGGCTTGCCAATGCACCTTACTGCCATTGGCAGGTTCGGTGATGGTTTGCAGGTAGCCGACACTGTTGTAGTTGTTCTGCAGTGTTAAGCCGGTGACCGGGTAGACGATGCGTTTGACCCGCGACAGGCCGTCGTAACTCACCGCTTGGGTGTAGCTCCTGCCGGTGAGGGCAACACTCTGGGTGCTGGTGGAAAGGCGCGCCAAGGCGTCATAGGTGTGGCTGGTGTTGCCGTCATTCGAGGTAACCGCACACAGCCGTCCCCGGCTTTTGCCATTGTTGATACCGGCGGCGGTGTTGCTGCAGTGGCTGCCGTTGGCGGTTCCGTCGGTGCTGTCGTACAACCAAGTAGTGTTGTAGTTGGGGTCAACGCGGGTGCGCATGCGGCCTAACACGTCATAGGTCATGCTCGTGCTGCGGTAGGCGGCATCGGTCTGGCTTAACAGTTCACCTGCGCCGTTGTAGCTATAGGTGGTGGTGCCGGTATCGGGGTCGGTGAGGGTGAGCTTTTGGCCACGCACGTTGTAGGTGATGGTGGTGTCACTGATGTTGCTGCCCACACCGGTCGCCGTACCATCCAAGCCAACTTGGGTGGATTTACGTTCGAGGTTGCCGTGATGGTCGTATTGCAGCCGGAGTTCGCCGTTCCTAGGGTCGATCACCCGTACCACTTCCCCACGCACGTTGCTGTGGGTGGTGGTGGTTTGGTTGCCCGCACTCGAGGCGCGAGTGACAGTGCTGACCAGGCCTGCGTACGTCATGCTGGCACTGGCGGTGCCGGGGCCGGTTTCGGCAATGACGCGGTTGAGGTCGTCGTAGCTAAAGGTGGTGGTGCCGGTGGCCGCACCAACAGGGCGGGTGACGGTTGCCTTGCGGCCACGGCCATCAAAGCTGGTGGTGGCGGTGGCGAGGCCACCGGCAAAGGTGGTGGACTTCACAGCGACTTCGCGGTTGAGCAAGTCAAAGTGTTGCTGGCCACTGGCACCAGATGAATCGGTGGTGACGGCGTAGTAGGCGTTGCCACCGCTGGATGCACCGTCTCCGCCACTCAGCCAGCGCGTGCTGGTCTGCGCACCATCAGCGCGGGTTTCACAGAACTTGCGGCCCATACGGTCAATGAGTGACGACGCACTGAGGCCGTTGGCGTCCGTCACGCCAATCACGGCACCAAAGCGGGTGTCATAGGTGCGCACCTCTTGATGTCCGAGGGCGTTCTCAAGGGAGGTGGGGAAGCGGCCATTGCGGGTGCACCCTGCATGGCTCGCGGCAGTGGCGGCGCTGCAGTAGCGCGAGATGGATGTGCGATTCACCCCTAGCCCGACCACGTTGGCGGACTCACGATTACCAAAGATGTCGTAAGTGTAGGTGGTGGAGAGATAGGCTGATGAACCCGCACCAGCTTGTGGCTCGACCGTTTCGTTGGTGAGCAGGCCTGTGGTGGCGTTGTAGGTGTACGAACTACGGCGGGTAGGGTTGCTGTTGAGTGTCGTGTAGGGCACGGCACTCGTCACTTCGGCCGTTTGCAATCTGCCGAGAATCCAGTCGGCGGCATTGTTCAGGTAAGTCGAGGTGGTAGCCTTGCTGTAAACCCCAGCCGCGCCAACCGCTTCGGGCGTGCTGCTAAAGGTATAGAGCACGTTACGGGAAAAATGGGGTCAGACACCATTTTCTCATGTGCTGCGGCTGGCCGGGGATCACGTAGCGGGGAAGGCGTGCCATGAGGATTTTGACGAGTTGGAGATCACTACTCTACCATTTTAAATGGTGTCTGACCCCATTTACCTCGCTGACGCGGTGCAGGCAGCGCACGTAGCGCAGTAACTGCCTTGGCATGAACAGACGCCGTGGCAAACATAGACGCAAACAACGACGCGAAGCGCTCAAACATCGAAGTAATCATGTTGGTCAGATCCAGATGAGGTCGAAATGCGGTGCGGGTGAGATTGATTTACGTTTCTTTTAAACCAAACACCTGCATGTGGATAATGAGGATTTCTATCACGATATTGTTTGGGTATGTCACATACCGATTCTAAGCGTATGTTAACGAGCGGTCTTGTAAAAGGCAAGCCGTAGCCTCTTCCAACGGCATATGCGTCTGAGAGGGGCACTGCGTTTCCAACGGCATCTGCGTCTGAAATGATTGAGCAAATCCGAGAATTTCTGGCTGGTACCGCAGATGTAGGCTTCTCCCTCCCCACCGATAAAACAGTCCGTTATGGGTTCGTCTCGACCGTACTCAAGCGCCACCGGTATTTTGAAAGGACGAAGGGACAGCGCGGTGTGCTATTCGCCTACCTGCTACGTCTTAGCGGTTATACCCGCCAGCATCTGACCAAACTCATTGCCCGCTTCCGGCAAGAACGTTCACTTGCGCCGCGAAGCCGCGCTAGCCGCACCAACTTTGGCTATCGCTATGGGGCAGACGACGTGATGCTGTTAGCCGAGGTTGATAGACTGCACGATACCTTATCCGGTCCGGCAACCAAGGTTATTCTGATGCGCGCTTGGCAAGTCTTTGGCGACGATCGGTTCATCAACTTGTCCGGTATCTCCGTGTGAATGTAAAAATGGGGTCAGACACCATTTTCTCCCCCCGGCTTTTTCGGCCTTCCTCTAGCCGCCGGTGAAGCGCGTCGTTCAGACAAAGCTTCAATTTCTTGCCGAAACCTCTCGCTGCCAAGAGCCCAACCTTTATGGCTCGCCTCCCGAATGGCCCGAAGTTCGTCCGCTTCGAGTTCCGTTCGGAACAACGCCCGATACGCGGCGCGCCTTTCGGAAGGGTCTCTTGCAAGCTGAACGTACTGATCATGCTCGATCAGCCAATTGAGGTTTAAGTCGTCCTCGCCGTAGGCATAACGACGATGGCTGGACCATTTGTACTGCCGGGGTTGTTCCACCATCCCGGCTCGCACGGGATTCATTTCGATGTACCGCATGAGCTTTAAAAGATATTGCTCGGTATCGACAACGGTCGCCCGATAGCGGCCTTCCCACAGGGTGCCGCTGCGCTTATGCGTAAAGTTGAAGTACTGGACATATTTGCGACCTGCTGACTGAAACATCTTGCTAATACTGTCGTCGTAAGTCGGCGTCGCTAACAGATGAATGTGGTTGGTCATCCACACATACGCGTGAATCGCAAGCCCGAATCGCCCGGCCGCTTCGACGAGGGCATCACGAAAAAACTGAAAGTCGTCATCGGTGACAAAAATAGCCTGACGATTGTTGCCGCGCTGGATGATGTGCTGCGGCTGGCCGGGGATCACGTAGCGGGGAAGGCGTGCCATGAGGATTTTGACGAGTTGGAGATCACTACTCTACCATTTTAAATGGTGTCTGACCCCATTTACCCTTTTTATAAGCACATGACCTGGCACATTATCTATACTACAATATATATTAATTAGTTTATCTAATTTACTATTCAATATATTCTCTGCGTGTTTATTCCATGGTTCATGACTTCCATTGTGAATAGGTAAATTATGTGATTCTTTTTGTCTTTGACCCTTACTATTAGAAGGTGAGTAAATTGGGGTCAGACACTCATGGCACTACCTTAAGCGATTTCTGCCATGAAAGCGCATGGAAAGAAAGCTGGCTGAGAGCCTTCACTTGTTAAGATGCTGGTGTCCAACATCAACGTCAAAACAGAAAGGATCAGCCATGTGTGACGATACCAAAAAAACGCCTACAGTCGAGCATTTTTCGTTTCAAGCAGTTTGTCGCCGAAGCCCCCGGCGCGGCAATGAGCGAGGCAATACCACTGGCGCGGCTGCAATCGATTGTTAATCTTGAGGTCGGCAGCTACCGTGACCGGCTCTACCCACCGTTGACGACACTGGGGCTATTCATTGAGCAGAGTCTGTCTGCGGATGGCGCGTGCCAAGATGCCGTCGCCCGATACCTGAGTGCACGCCATGCGCGGGATCAAGCCCCTTGCAGCCTCAACACCGGCCCTTACTGCAAAGCGCGCCAGCGGTTACCGATTTCGCTGGTAGAACAGCTGAGCGCGACCATTGGAGAGCGTCTGGAGCAATCCGCACCGAGTCAATGGCGCTGGCGAGGGCGGCGCGTCAAGCTCCTGGATGGCACCACCGTCTCGATGCCGGATACACCGGCCAATCAAGCGGCATATCCACAAAGCGGCGAACAAGCACCAGGACTAGGATTCCCGTTCGCACAACTCGTCGGCCTCCTTTCCTTGGCCACCGGTGCGGTGCTCGGTGTCGCGATGGGGTCCACCAAGGGCAAGGGTAGTGGCGAGCAAGCGCTATTTCGTGAACTGATGCTACAGCTCGACAGTGGAGACGTGATTTTGGTGGATCGCTATCACTGCACTTACTTCACCATTGCCATGCTGTTGGCGCGTGGCGTCGATATCTTGACCCGACAACACCCTATTGCTTTTATTGGATTCATCCTCGAGCGCTGAACCTTGGCGCTTTCTCATTCGCATCTAGACGGAATAGGTCTTCGAAATCAGAGGCCGACAAATCTGGTTCGATAGCTGCAATGTTGAACATCACTAAATCGAACATGCCCCTAGAGCCAAAAGGTGTAGATGACCCTGGTACCTTGTAGGCAATTGAGCCCGAACGTGAGATGCCGACCTCCCGCCGAACGAGCCCCGTCTCGTCTATTTCTGCTACGACGAACGCCACGCCTGTGCGCTCTGGCTCGTCCGGAAAGTCCCTGCTGCGCTCGAAAATAGCATATCGCATACTAGCCTCCTTTGCCTGCCGGAAGGGTTGGAGTGTAGCGGAACCAAGTACTTGGCTGAGTGAGGTTGAACCGGTGAACGTGAAAGTGATACGGCAGCGTAAAGCCAGTCGCAGGGTTGGTTCCCCCGCCCTTCAGCGCAAGTGCGCGAGTAGAACCTGCTACCCCCTCTCCATAGATCAACTGGTTGGGGACCCTAGTTGGACCAAATCGCACATAGTCAGAGACGTGTCCTAAGCTGTTGACGCCGCTGCCAAGTCTGAGCATGATGGATGCGCTGCCCAACGTCCCCAACGCATGATCCGGTGTCCACAGCGTCGCCAGTGTCCCCATTAATGGATTGTTTTGCCCGATCCAAAATTCCTGAGCAGACGTTGCGGCATCTGTTCCCGGGAGCATCGCGCTGATGTCGCGCGTCGTAGTCGTTACACGCGGCTGCGCCTCTTTCGGATAATCCCCTTGACCGGAGTACATCTCGCGTCCCAAATCGTTGAAGAGGTACGCAAACGCCGCACTCGTTGCCCCGTTAGCAAATTTGTCCCCCGCCAACCGTGAACCGATGCCGCCCACAATCATGCGCGATACAAAGCGTTCTGGCGAGATATCCGCACCCGGCAGTAGCGGCCCTGCCGCTGCCGCAAAGCCCGCACTCGCCGCCCCAGAACCACAACTGCCACCAGCAATTGAAGCGCTAACGCAGCCGACCACGGCATGCCCAAACGTCTGCGCGATGTGGGCGTTCGACAGGAAACCCTTTTCCACACCCGGTGTGTGCATGCCAGATATCTCACCGACGCCATAGAACATCGCTGCCGTAAACGCTCCCTGTAGAGCACTTTCAATATTGCCACCCATGATGCCACCAGAGGCGAACCCAGCCGCCATCGTGCTCGCGAAGGCATTCCCCATGATGCCGCCGGTCTGGGACCAGAATCCTGCTGGCCCAATTGCCCACGCAACCGCAATCGCCAATAACGGCCTGCGCCATCTTGTCCACCAACTAAACCCACTCGGGTCGGTGAGGCTCAGTGGGTTGTTCATCACATAGCTGTAGCGATTATAGTTCTGCAACAGATACGGTGCTTGGATGATCGGGTCGGCACTCATCATCCTGCCCGTGATCGGGTCATACAGCCGCCCGTTCATGTGGATCAGACCAATGTCGTCGATATGCTCGTGGCCGGTGTAGCCACGGTCGGTCTTACTGCTCAACCCCACCCATGCGGCGATGTTGTTGTCCTGCCCATTGGCGTTACGGCGTTTACCCCAAGCGTCATAACCTAGGAAGTCGGTGCCGTTTTCATCGGTGATGGCGACGGTGGAACCTAGGTGATCACGATGGAAGGTTCTGTCGCTCCTCATGCTGCTACTGCCACTGCCGCCCCACGGTGCATCAATGACGACGATAGAGACCGTCCCCTCCGGGGTGTTGATGCTGTGTTTGTATCGGTAGCGGAACGGCTCGCTGCTGTTGCCGGCCCCCAGCCGATCTTCTTCAAACAAGGCGGTTGCGCCTGCCAACAGGTAGGTGGTGAGGTTGACGTGTTGGTTACTCGGGGTGGCCGTGGGCCGGTTGGGTCGGCGTTCGGTCAGCCGGACACGGTCGCCGGTGTAGCCGTATTGGATGCTCAGGGTGCCATTGGTGTGATTGCTGGAGGGTTGGCTGATGGCCAGTGGCACACTGAAGGCGGACGGGGTGATGGTCCTGATACCCCCGCCGTTGATGTTGCCCCCACTGATTTGGGTGATGTCACCCGCACCGTTGTAGGTGTAGCTCTGCACCGTGTTGCCGGTGGCGATACCACCGGTGACTTGGCTTAAGCGGTGTGTGCCGGCTTGGTAGGTGTAGCTTCCAGTGTCGGTGCGGGTGGTGAGGTTACCGAAGCTGTCGTAGGTGTGGGTTTTGTTGGCGCCAGCACCACCGCTGACACTCGTGAGGCGGTTCAGGAGGTCGTAGGTAAAGTTTTCTGGGGCGAGGGAGACACCGGCTGCGCTGTCGCTGCGGCTGGTCAGGTTGCCGATGGCGTCAAACGTGAAGCTGGCGTTTTGGATGGCGGTACTGCCACCACCTGCGCCAGCAGTAGGAATCGTGCTGATGCCACTGATGCGGCCTTGGCTGTCATAACTACGGGTGCTGGTGAAGACGCCGCCTGTGCTGGCATTGATGCCATATTGCATCTGACTGATCTGGCCGTCGTCAAAGCGACCCAAGGCTTGCCAATGCACCTTACTGCCATTGGCAGGTTCGGTGATGGTTTGCAGGTAGCCGACACTGTTGTAGTTGTTCTGCAGTGTTAAGCCGGTGACCGGGTAGACGATGCGTTTGACCCGCGACAGGCCGTCGTAACTCACCGCTTGGGTGTAGCTCCTGCCGGTGAGGGCAACACTCTGGGTGCTGGTGGAAAGGCGCGCCAAGGCGTCATAGGTGTGGCTGGTGTTGCCGTCATTCGAGGTAACCGCACACAGCCGTCCCCGGCTTTTGCCATTGTTGATACCGGCGGCGGTGTTGCTGCAGTGGCTGCCGTTGGCGGTTCCGTCGGTGCTGTCGTACAACCAAGTAGTGTTGTAGTTGGGGTCAACGCGGGTGCGCATGCGGCCTAACACGTCATAGGTCATGCTCGTGCTGCGGTAGGCGGCATCGGTCTGGCTTAACAGTTCACCTGCGCCGTTGTAGCTATAGGTGGTGGTGCCGGTATCGGGGTCGGTGAGGGTGAGCTTTTGGCCACGCACGTTGTAGGTGATGGTGGTGTCACTGATGTTGCTGCCCACACCGGTCGCCGTACCATCCAAGCCAACTTGGGTGGATTTACGTTCGAGGTTGCCGTGATGGTCGTATTGCAGCCGGAGTTCGCCGTTCCTAGGGTCGATCACCCGTACCACTTCCCCACGCACGTTGCTGTGGGTGGTGGTGGTTTGGTTGCCCGCACTCGAGGCGCGAGTGACAGTGCTGACCAGGCCTGCGTACGTCATGCTGGCACTGGCGGTGCCGGGGCCGGTTTCGGCAATGACGCGGTTGAGGTCGTCGTAGCTAAAGGTGGTGGTGCCGGTGGCCGCACCAACAGGGCGGGTGACGGTTGCCTTGCGGCCACGGCCATCAAAGCTGGTGGTGGCGGTGGCGAGGCCACCGGCAAAGGTGGTGGACTTCACAGCGACTTCGCGGTTGAGCAAGTCAAAGTGTTGCTGGCCACTGGCACCAGATGAATCGGTGGTGACGGCGTAGTAGGCGTTGCCACCGCTGGATGCACCGTCTCCGCCACTCAGCCAGCGCGTGCTGGTCTGCGCACCATCAGCGCGGGTTTCACAGAACTTGCGGCCCATACGGTCAATGAGTGACGACGCACTGAGGCCGTTGGCGTCCGTCACGCCAATCACGGCACCAAAGCGGGTGTCATAGGTGCGCACCTCTTGATGTCCGAGGGCGTTCTCAAGGGAGGTGGGGAAGCGGCCATTGCGGGTGCACCCTGCATGGCTCGCGGCAGTGGCGGCGCTGCAGTAGCGCGAGATGGATGTGCGATTCACCCCTAGCCCGACCACGTTGGCGGACTCACGATTACCAAAGATGTCGTAAGTGTAGGTGGTGGAGAGATAGGCTGATGAACCCGCACCAGCTTGTGGCTCGACCGTTTCGTTGGTGAGCAGGCCTGTGGTGGCGTTGTAGGTGTACGAACTACGGCGGGTAGGGTTGCTGTTGAGTGTCGTGTAGGGCACGGCACTCGTCACTTCGGCCGTTTGCAATCTGCCGAGAATCCAGTCGGCGGCATTGTTCAGGTAAGTCGAGGTGGTAGCCTTGCTGTAAACCCCAGCCGCGCCAACCGCTTCGGGCGTGCTGCTAAAGGTATAGAGCACGTTACCAAATGCGTCTATGTTGGCAAGCGGTGTTTGGGTGGTGGTGGTCGGTAGTTGGGTGCCGTTGAGATTCGACTTCTCCTCGCTAGAGGCAACTACAAAATTCTCGTAAACCCCGGTCTGTTGGACGCGAGCACTCCATGAGTGTGTGACGCGGTTAAGAAATCCCCCGGTGGCCGCACACGTGCCGAGGGTAGCGACCGATTGATAACTCTTGAGGCTCACTGATGTCGCCCCGATGCGGCGGTTAGCCCAATCGGTTTGTGTGTCTGTTTGCGAGCAAATTTGTGCCTGCGGGTCGTGCGAGGTGCGCGAAGCAAAGCCGCTAAAACCGCCGCCGCGTGTATCGGCCTGCAAACCGCGATAAGTGTAGGTGGTGAGGTAATTCGGGAATGCGCCACCAGCGGTGTTGCGCAGTGCCGAGACCACGTAAAGCGGCATTTGTACATCAACAATTGGGTACGTTGCTGGTGTACTTGCCTTTGCATAAACGGCCGTATTGGTGATGGGCAGGTAATCAAACTTGATATCGCTACCGAGGCCATTGGTGACGGTGCCGAGGGCGTCCTGCGGGCCAAGCTGTGTGCCAGTCGCTGCAGTGCCGAGCGGATTACTCCAAACAAAATCGTCAGCGAACAGCAGGTCGGTTGTGCCGTTGCCGTTGAAGTCCCCACTGATCTTGTAATACAGAATCGACCGTTTGTTCGGGCTAGCGTCATCCACGCAAACAAACTTTGTGCCCGTCGACGTGCAAATCTGATCGGTAAAGTAGTCGTTGCCCAGCTTTTTGAAGATAACGATATCGGAGCGGCCATCGCCGTTAAAGTCACCAATCAAATGTACGCGGTCCCTCGAAGCGCCCGTGTAGGGCGGCGTCCACGCAGAACACGTATTCCCGTAGGCGTTGAACCCGGCAGGCATGATGTACGTGCCATCACCGCGCCCTAAACAAACATGGTATGACTGGGTTACCGGTGCCGTCGGATTGAGCGGATAGAACAACAGATCCGAGCTGCCATCGCCGTTGAAATCGCTGGTAGCGATACCGAAGTCCGCTAAGGTGTGGAAGATCGCTGTCTCGGGTAGGCAATTAAACGTGATTGCGCCACCGTTGGAGTTGGACAAACAGGAAACAAATTTATCGTTCAGCGCGTAGGCATTGCCGTTGAGCGGTTTCCAGGCCAATAGGTCAGCACGCCCGTCGCCGTTCAAGTCGCCAACTTGCAACGTTCTTGGTAAACCACCCGGCAGGAGTGAAGGCTGTGTGACGCAATCGAAATTGCCCGCGTTGTTTGGCGCACAAGTTTTCCAACCGGCAGGGTAGTTGTAGTCGCCCAGTTGACCGAGCAACAGATCGGTTCGGCCATCGCCGTTGAAATCCCCAGTGGCTGACTTTATTTCGAGGTCTAGTGTCGGTCCATCACGTCCCGGATCGACAAGTGTTTTAGGCTGACAGTTAAGTGTCGTCCCGGTCGCCAGACACAACTGCCATTCATCGAGCGCAACAGCGGCGACCCTTGCGCTTAGTCTGTCCGAAGCTGCTCGCGCACGCGCGGCGAGCAACTCGGCCTTGGTTGCGGTAACGCGCCCCGGCTTGACGCGGTAGAGCCCTGAGCCACTGATGTTTGCAGGGTCTACCGCAGAGTTAGTGGCGGAAGACTTCGCCTGTGTGTCACTTTGTGGCTCACCCGCTACGCCGCCCGTTCCGCCGCCGTCATTCTGGTAACCGATTGGGCTCGGATAAACGAGAACGTCGGCTTTGCCGTCACCATTGAAATCACCCACTTCAATAATGTAGCGGAGGGCGTTACCGTTCTCATCGCTTGGCGGCAGCGCGGGGAAATTCCCGACTTTGCTGCAATCGAATCCATCGGCTGTTGTTTTCGCAAAACATATAACCCAAGCCTCGCTTGCGTCTTGATAGAGATAGTCTGTTCGGCCATCACCATTGAAGTCCGCCGCAAACGGCTGACGCAACGAACCCGAGTTCGGGAACGGCTGAACGACTGTCACTGCACGATAGAAGGGCGCGGCAAAACTATTCATTGCCCCCGCCGTCGTCGAAGCGACAAACGTTGTGGGCTGCAGACAAGTGACGTCGTCTCCCGAGCATTCCTGAACGGACTGCAGCGTCGTGCGGAATGTGGCAACACTGTTTGCGTACGCTAGCTTGATTTGCTTAACAGCAACGCCATCCGCGCTGGTCTCAATACGCGCCAGCCGTTTGGTGAGTTTGGATGTTGTGCCGACGCTGTCAAACAACAGCGTTTGGTCATCTACGCCACGGGCCTCAAATACAAATTTCACCTTTGCGTAGGGTGCAATGCCGTTCGTGTTTCCGGTGTAGTTGACTTCGTCAGGCAACAAGTTACCGCCGTCGTTGGTGTAGCCATACGTCATGAAGTTACCGCTGCGGTCTTCCACTCGATTCACCGCCCACACTTTGTAAACCGTTCCGAGCGCTACAGGCGGCGCTGATGGCTGCAGCGCGGAATCCGCGCTATTGCCGAAGGTCAGAATCTTGCCGTCCTTGGTCCATGCGCGGAAGTAGGCTGGCCCGCTCACACCTGCTGCCGGATAGCCAACGACGCGGGTGTAGGTCTCTTTCTCGGTACGGTACTCTGTGCCGCCGAACAACGCGCCGATCGGCACCAAGCGCATGCCGTCCATACAGAAGCGGTCGTTATGGTCATAGCTAATCTTGCCCCGCGCATTGTCGCTATACAGCGTCTGTGGGCAACGGTGAATGCTTGAAAGCCCTTGCAAACCCCAGCCAACACCTAGCGGACCGTTGCCGCCTTGGCTGCTGTAACTGATGCCGATACTCGGCACGAGGCCGGCTGTCCCTGGCGGGACGGTGATGGCGATACTGTAGCTCGCGCCACCCGAATCAGACACACTCGCTTGCCCTGCTGTCGCGCCGGGAATTGTCCCGGTTTGCTCAGGCTGACAAACCTGTGGTGCAGTCGCCTCGCTCGGTGACACCACCACCTGCACGCTGTTTGAGGTGGCAATACGACCAGCGCTCGTCGCCACCATCGCGTACAGCGTGTAGCTTCCCGACGCCAGGTTGCTTAGTGTCTTTTGCCAAGACAGACCTGTCGGATTGCTGGTAGTGTCGATGAGGCTACCGTTCTGATACCACTGAACTTGGGTAATCGTCTCACCAGCGTTTAGTGAAGCACCATCGGTACTTAAAGAAAGTGTTGCTGATGCGGGCGCAATATACGGAAAGCCACTTGCTGATAACGTAACCGTTGGCATCGATGGATTCGGTGATGGCGCGACCGTGAACGACTGCGAGACTTGTGGTGCAACGTTGAAGTTGGCGTTACCCGCCTGATTGGCGGCAATGGTGCAGGTCCCAGCCGTCACTAGGGTCACCGTGTTCGCAGATACCGTGCAGACTGACGTGGTCAATGAACTGAACGAAACGGCCAAGCCAGAGCTCGCCGTCGCGCTCACGGTGAATGGCGCACTACCGAGTGCCCTTTCCGTCAGCGCCGCAAAGGAGATCGTCTGCGGACTATTCGGCGATGAGGGCAAGCCAACGACTGTGCGTGGCGTACTTGCGTCATTGCTGCCGCCATCGCCCAACTGTCCATAAGTGTTGCTACCCCAGCATTGCACCAAACCATCAGCGGAAAGGGTGCAGACAAATCCATTCCCCGCGCCAATATCAATAATAGATGGCGCCGTACCCGTGACGGTCTGGGGTGCCTTAAGCGAACTACCATTGTTGAATCCCCAACACTTCACACCACTCTCAGATGTGACAGAACACGCGGTATACCGGCCCACAGTTAACCCGACGACCCCACTGCCAAGTCCCGTGACGTTGACAGGAACTAAGCTACCTATTTGCGTGTCGTTCCCAAGTTGTCCGAAATCGTTTTTGCCCCAGCATCTCACACCACCCGCCGTGGTTAAGCTGCAAGAGGAATCCTCCCCTCCGTCGGCGATAAAAACACCACTTCCGTGGGACGTAACATCGACCGGCACGTAGGCAACATTTGTCGTGCCGCCACCAAGCTGCCCACCCGTATTGCCCCCCCAGCACTTGACGCCATCGGCTGAGGTGACGGCGCAAGTGTGACTACCACCAGAGCGAATTTCCTTGACGCCAGCACCCGGACCAAAACCTGACACCGTTTTCGGCGTTAGTTGCGTCAAGCCCATGCCATCGCCAATTTCTCCTCCCAAAACATTTCCACCCCAACAGCGGACTTCGCCACCGGCCAGCAATGCACAGGTATGGTTGTATCCTGCCGCGAGTGCTAAAACACCATTCGAAAGGCTCACAACATCCACCGGCGTAAGGCTGGCATTGGTTGTTCCATTGCCGAGCTGGCCGTAGTCGTTTTTGCCCCAGCATTTCACGCCTCCCGTATCGGTAATGACACAGGTGTGGGTCCGGCTCGCTTCTACAACAGCAACCTGGCTCGTCAAGCCCACGACGTCCACCGGCACATTTTGCGTCTGCGCGGTCATACCGTTGCCAAGTTGTCCAAACTCGTTATAGCCCCAACACTTCACCCCACCGGCGGCAGTGACAACACAGGCATGTTGATGACCAACAGATAAGCTCGCCACCGTCGAGGCAACACCCTTCACATCTAGGTATGCGTTGGTCGTTGTACCATCGATAGCAACAACTCGGGCGCGGATTTTGGAAAGCCCCAGGGTGACAGATTCCCAAATACAAGAGTAGTTTCCGAGCGCGTTCGAGCCTTTGAGGTTGCAAATTAGGTCCTCTTTGGGGGGCGTACCGCTGATTACGCTAAAGAATACGTCCTTAACGGCCATATTGCCACCGCCTAACCTTATCGCAATGTTTTGCGACGCACCAGCCGTCAGTACTGCATTTTCGGCTGGTGACACAAACGAGATTGCTGGCGGCGTTAGGCTGAGCACCACATCTTTCGTCACGCTAGGCGCAGCGCTGTAGGTCGCATTACCGGCCTGATCGGCTTTAAGCTTACACGTGCCTAGCGTTACCATTGTGACCGTTGCACCTGCGACTGTGCAGATTGCCGTGGTCGTGGTCGCAAAGGTAACCGGATTCCCTGATGCGCCCCCCTTGGCGGAGAGCGTGAATGTTCCATTTACCGTGTAGTTCACGGGTGTGGCAGGGTCAAAGCCGGTGATTGTCTGAGCGATCAGACCTGGTTCGATTGTTAGTGTACGCGTCTCCGACGTATCCGCGCATGAAGACTGGCGCGCGGTTATTGTGCAAGTGAATGTTTGACCACCCAATCCTGACGTTGACGTGGGGAAATTACTGTTGAAATTCATCTTTACGTATGGGTCGATAACAAAATTGAAGGCACCTGAACAAGCGAGGCGCCCGGCCCCGTTTGAATCTGCAATATCGAACGTCAACTTAGAGAGCGACCCCGCAACAACCTTTGCAGGCGTCCACGCGAAATTGCTGATGGTCGGGCATGTCTGACTAACCGTAAATGTCTGTGTGACCGGTTGCGCGGCTGCGTAAGTCGCATTACCCGCTTGCGATGCTGTTATCGAACATATGCCAGTCGCAACAAGGGTGACGCTCGCCCCAGAAACGGTACAAACGTCCGTTGAGTTCGACGTGTAGGTGATGGCCAAGCCAGAGCTCGCCGTTGCGCTCACGGTGAATGGCGCGCGACCGAGCGCCCTGCCGTCCAGCGCCGCAAAGCTGATTGTCTGTGCGACCTTATTGATGACAACCGTCGCGCTCACTTGTGGCGCAGCGCTGTAGGTCGCATTACCGGCCTGGTTGGCGGTGAGTATGCAGGTGCCCGCGCTGACGATGGTGGCGGTGGTGCCGGATACGGTGCAAATGGTTGGAGAGGTCGAGGCAAACGTGACCGGGTTGCCGGAGGCCCCACCGGTGGCACTCAGGGTAAAGATGCCGCCAGTACTGAAACTGATCGGCGTGGCCGGGGCAAAGCCGGTGATGGTCTGGGCGATCAGCGCTGCCGACACCGTGAACGATTGCGAGACTTGCGGTGCGGCGTTGAAGTTGGTATTACCCGCCTGATTGGCCGCAATGGTGCAGGTCCCGGTCGTCACCAAGGTCACCATGTTCGCCGATACCGTGCAGACTGGCGTGGTCAATGAACTGAACGAAACGGCCAAGCCAGAGCTCGCCGTTGCGCTCACGGTGAATGGCGCGCTACCGAGTGCCCTGCCCGTCAGCGCCGCAAAGCTGATCGTCTGGCTGGCCTTGATGACAACCGTGGCGCTCACCTGCGGGGCAGCACTGTAGGTCGCATTACCGGCCTGATTGGCCGTGAGTATGCAGGTGCCCGCGCTGACGATGGTGGCGGTGGTGCCGGAAACGGTGCAAATGGTCGGCGTGGTTGAAGCAAACACGACCGGGTTGCCGGATGCCCCACCGGTGGCACTCAGGGTAAAGGTGCCGCCAGTACTGAAACTGATCGGTGTGGCCGGGTTAAAGCCGGTGATGGTCTGGGCGATCAGCGCAGTGACGCTGACGGTAATGATTGAAGACTGTACTAAGTTGCCGTCGTTGTCCGTTGCGCGCAGCATGAATGCGTAGTTGCCCGGCATCGCGCTATAGCTAAAACTGTAAGTCGCACTGGCCGTTCCAGGAAGTTTGGTGTCGATCAGCGCGAAATTGCCGGAACCGGGATTGGTGTCGACGAAAAGATCTAGCCTCGCTATCGTACCGTTTGAATCGTTAGCAGAACCGGTGAGCGTGATCGTCGCGGCGTTAGCGCTGACGAAGGTGACGAGGGGATTGCTATCCAGCTTCACCGTCGGGGCCGCACCGCCTGCGGGTTTGACGGTGTGGGAAATCGTGTTGCCGCTCGGTCCGCCGACACCTTGACAGGTCGTTCGGAATAGGACGGTGCCAACCATCGCGGTCGTTAAAGTAATACTGCCGCTAGTCGCGTAGGAAAGAATTGGCCACGGTGATTCATCATTGCGTTGGTAGTCGACTACGCAAGAGGTCGCGTTTGTCGAGTTCCAAGTCACCACATAGACCTGACCGGCTGTCGTAGTATCTAGGTTTTGACTAATGTTCGCCGTGACCTGTGCCGCCGATACCTTGAACGATTGCGAGACTTGCGGTGCGGCGTTGAAGTTGGTATTACCCGCCTGATTGGCCGCAATGGTGCAGGTCCCGGTCGTCACCAAGGTCACCATGTTCGCCGATACCGTGCAGACTGGCGTGGTCAATGAACTGAACGAAACGGCCAAGCCAGAGCTCGCCGTTGCGCTCACGGTGAATGGCAAGCTACCGAGCTCCCTGTCCGCCAGCGCCGCAAAGCTGATTGTCTGTGCGACCTTATTGATGACAACCGTCGCGCTCACTTGTGGCGCAGCGCTGTAGGTCGCATTACCGGCCTGATTGGCCGTGAGTATGCAGGTGCCCGCGCTGACGATAGTGGCGGTGGTGCCGGATACGGTGCAAATGGTTGGAGAGGTCGAGGCAAACGTGACCGGGTTGCCGGAGGCCCCGCCGGTGGCACTCAGGGTAAAGGTGCCACCAGTACTGAAACTGATCGGCGTGGCAGGGTCAAAGCCGGTGATCGTCTGAGCGATCCCTGGTTCGATTGTTAGTGTACGCGTCTCCGACGTATCCGCGCATGAAGACTGGCGCGCGGTTATTGTGCAAGTGAATGTTTGACCACCCAATCCTGACGTTGAATTGGGGTAGTTAGCGTTGAAATTCGTATTTGCGTATGGGTCGATAACAAAATTGAAGGCACCTGAACAAGCGAGGCGCCCGGCCCCGTTTGAATTTGCAATATCGAACGTCAACTTAGAGAGCGACCCCGCAACAACCTTTGCAGGCGTCCACGCGAAATTGCTGATGGTCGGGCATGTCTGACTAACCGTAAATGTCTGTGTGACCGGTTGCGCGGCTGCGTAAGTCGCATTACCCGCTTGCGATGCTGTTATCGAACATGTGCCAGTCGCAACAAGGGTGACGCTCGTCCCAGAAACGGTACAAACGTTCGGTGAGTTTGACGTGTAGGTGATGGGCAAGCCAGAGGAGGCGCTTGCGGTAAGCGTGACGGGTAACGCCCCAAGTGTCTGCGCTGACAATGCTCCGAATGTAATTGACTGGGCCTGAGGAAGCGCAACCACCTGATGAGAAAAGGAAGAAACCGCGGGGCCGCCAGCGCCTTGGCAGGTGATGCGCCAAATGTGCTCCCCGAGCACAGTCGGGCTAGGCGAAAGACTGCCATTGACTAAGCTGGAGAAGAAAACAAAACCGGCATCAACGGCCATGCGCCGGTATTCCACGGCGCATGAGGTAGCGTTGGTCGAACTCCAATTGATTGTGTAGGCCGTCCCAGCCTCGGTGGTGGGTACGGATTGCGTGATCGAGGCTGATACCGGTGGCGCGAATACGCCGTACACGGTGACGGAAGCGATGTAGGAACCGTCACAAACCGGGAACCCCTCCCAGTCCAATGTGCATCCATACAATCGGAAAACGTAGGAGTTCCCCGGCTGAATCCAAGAAGCCAGGGAAGTTCCACCATTGAGGGTTTGGGCGACTACAGCCTCTGTGCCGCCGTTCATACTAACGGTCACCGTCGTCGGCCCCGGCACGCCGGTGCCCCAACTGATTGTCGTGCTCCCAGTTGATCCGGCTGGCGCTGCCACCGTCGTTGGATCGGCCGTGATCGACTGAGCCCATACTGACGCTGTCAAAATGAGAGAAGTAAACAGCGCAACAAATGTCATCAATAGCCGGGCAAATGCTTGCATGGAGAATCCGTTTTTGGCAGAGACTATTCGGAGAAAAACATGTTTTTTGACGCACGCACTGGAGACAAAGTCACCTACGCAGGACACAACTGAACGTACCTTGGCCGCTCGTTCGAATGAAATTCGAGCCAAGCAGGGAGGCGCAAACTACGCAGGACTTCGTCTGAGCGATGTGTGTTGGAACGGCACCGAAACAACGCATCGCGATGACTCGCGTGTCCAGACTGCGGCGCATTTTCCCGAGAACAACAGGGATAGCCGGCTGCCGCAGACTTGCCTTAGAAGGGAAGTGTCGTTGTCACACTCCACGTGGCAATAGCAATAGCATCGTGATTTAGGACAGCTCAATACATGCGGGTCCTCCAAGCGCACCCGGTCGCACGTCGATATTTGACCTCTCACAGCAACTCCCTTTATCTTTTTGGTGAAGATTGTTAGTTTTTTAACACTCTAATGGCGACTTTATCGCAAATGGTTGATCTGTCAAGACGCGCAACCGTTACGAACTCGGTGTCAAGATGAGTCTGGCGACGAGGAATCTTATCCGCTTGTAATTTAACCTGAATATTTCATGGGTCGCCCATTGCTTAGAAGGACGTTGCCTCTGGGCGATTGGACGGCACCGTGTTTGCCAAACACGGCTCGCGATGCTGTGGTCGGTCAGGCAAAAAATCGCTCGCCCGTTCACCTACTGAACCGCTTTCGAACACGCCCCCATGAAAGGTTAAGGGATGGTTTCTGCGAAATAAATTGGGCTCCCGCCCGGTGCAACCCTTGTGACTGTGTGCGGGGACAGGTACGCTATTGACGACTATCGCTGAAATGCGACCTTGCTATTCCACGGTTGTTTCCAAGCGAAACCGTGCAGGCGGGGGCGCTCTACACCGACCGAGATAGTGGTCGCTCTACACCGACCGCGCCGGCCGGCACCCGATGCGTCTCTACGCCTGACGATGCATTCACTACTCCCTGTCCCCGCGAAGGCGGGGACCTAATTTTCTTCGCTCGAAGTACGGTGGACGTTCTACAAGCTGTGGGAGCGGGTTGCTTCGATATAGCGGGCAGACAGACGCTACTTCTTTTCGGTGTCGGAAGGCGCGATTTGAATTGCCTTCACCGGTGGAATCGGCTGCGAGCGTAGCCGCTCCAGCCAAGGCTTCCAATCGACGGGCCCGTCCTCAAATCGCTTCTTTAAGTTCTTGAGAACGTTCGGCCATACCTTCGCAAAATAATCGTATGCTTTGCCCCATTCATTGTCTGCTGTCGGCTCGCCCCAGCCTGAATGGATCAACGTCACATCAGTCAAATTGTCGCCACGCCCAACAAAGCGCACCACGACCACCGTCCGTTGCTTACGCGCCTCTGGAAGCGAAGGTGGTGCGTTCCAAGTGAACGAGATCATCTTCTTGTCCTGCACCGCCAAGAAGACCATATCGTCAGCACCCTTCAGACCGGGAGCGGCCATCGGGTCCATGTAGATTTCAAAGGGACCACCAACCTTTGCATCCACTTTCGCATCAGGCGCAAAAAATGACTTTATTCCTTCAGTCGTTGTCCATGCTCGCCAGACCTCATCGAGGTTTGCCTTGACGGTGATTTTTTCGGTAATCATGCGCTCGGGCGTTGCCGGTGCGCCACATGCACTCAAGAACAAAAGCAGCACGAGCGACAAGCCAACAAAAACTATTCTGTGCATATCAGACTCCCGTGACCAGTGATCGACGAACCCGGTCGACGGCATCTGCTAATCGAGCAATTGGTTGCGTATAGGCGATACGCATATAGCGCTCGGGATGATTCACACCAAAGTCGCGGCCCGGCGTCATCGCGACGTGCGCGGTCTCCAATAGCGTTGAAGAAAGATGAAAACTATCTTCGGCGACGGTCGAGGTGTCTGCATAAACATAAAACGCACCACCCGGCTTGGCAGGCACCTGAAAATCAATCGCCTCAAGCGCGGGAATCAAAAAGTCGCGGCGCTTTTTCAGCTCACCCCGCCGTGCGTCGAGAGTCGCCATGGTCTCCGGCAAAAAGACTGCCATCGCTGCGTACTGTGCCGGGGTGGAAGGGGCAATGAACAAGTTCTGCGCCAGTGTTTCCATCTCCTTCACATACGCTTTCGGCACGACCATCCAACCAAGCCGCCAGCCAGTCATATGAAAGTATTTTGAAAAACTATTGACGATAAAGACGTTATCGGTATGGTCGAGTATCGACAAAGCCGTGCTTGGCGCGGTGTCATACGTCAGCCCCTGATAAATCTCATCGACGACCAGACTGCCACCCCGTTGCGTAACCTGTTGATGGATTCGTCGCAGCTCTTCATCGGCGATCAATGTGCCAGTCGGGTTGGCAGGTGACGCGATCAGCGCAGCGATCGAACGTGTCCCCCAGTGTGTCGAGATATCGGCGGCGCTCATTTGGAAATCGCTCGCCGCCCCCACCGGCACCTGCACCGGTACGCCATCCATGCTTCGCACAAAGTGGCGATTACACGGGTACCCTGGGTCGCCCATCAGCACTTCATCGCCATCATTCACCAATGCGGCAAACGTGAGTAGCAGCGCCGCGCTCGAGCCTGCCGTGACGATCACCCGTTCCGGCTCGATGGTGACGCCATATTTGGTTTGATAAAAGTTCGCAATCGCTTCGCGCAGTGGCATCAGCCCCAACGCGGGGGTGTACCACATCGGCTGCTCGTCCAAGGCGCGTTTGCCTGCTTCGATTACTGGTAACGGCGTGCCGAAATCAGGCTCACCGATTTCCATATGAATCACATCGTACCCAGTGAGTTCCAACGCACGCGCACGGCTCTGTATCTCCATCGCCTGAAACGGCTTGATGTGGGACATACGTTTGGCGAGACGTTTCTCGTTCATCAAAAGTTCCGTCTAATAAAGTTTGTTGACAATCTCATCCCACATCTTTGCGACACGTTTAACACTTACCGGCATTGGCGTGCGTAGCTCTTGCGCAAACAATCCCACACGAAGCTCCTCCACTGCCCAACGATACTCGACAACAGCAGCCTCTTTCGATTTCGCCACCGACAAATAATGTTGCCAGAGTGGCCTAATCTGTTTGAAGGTTTCGAGGTCGCGCTCCATGGCACCCTGACGTGCCTTGTTTAAGCGCATCACCATCGCCTTCAAATAACGCGGGTACTGGAGCAACTGGCCGGACGGAGTCTCCCGCAGGAATCGAGGCATGAACAGTGCCTTTAACTGCTGCTCGATATCGGCTCCAACGTGTTCCCAGCTTTTGACATAGCGCTCGTCGCAGAGTTTGCGAATTTCGGCCACCAATGTCAGCGCTTCATCAATCGCCTTGACAAGGCCCGCGGCGTGTTTTGCCAGCGCAGCCTTGTGTTTGGCGAGTTGGGATTCAAACTGCGCACGCGACTGAATGGTATCGGTAGTGCCAGCGTCGAACGAATCGATAAATGCCGCACGGAACGCGCAGAACAAAAGCTCCTGACGCAATGCCTCTTGCGCGTGGTTTTTGGTCTCCGGGAAAAAGGTGGAGAACTGAAATGCCGCCACTGTCGATACCTTGATGTTGCGTTCGCAGAATCTGGCGGCCTCTGCCTGCACCAACATAAAAAGCCGCGCCAGTCCTTGCGTTTGAGCCATTTTGGCTTCAAGCTGCTCGTCAAATATGGCGATTGATACCGTGGTGCCATGATCAACAAAGGCGGGGTAACCATCGTATCGAATCCGCATTTTTTCCTGTTCGCGCTCGAAGTTGATGGTCTCCGGCAACTCGTCAAGATCTGCTGGCCATGCGGTCAGCCCGTCACGCTCCAATCGGTTGCGGTGCAGTGTTGAGAACACTGTCTTGGATTGATCGGCAAATTGTTCTCGCAACGCCGCGAAGTCACGCGACATCGCGAGTTCTTTCCCATCACCGTCGACAATCTTGAAATTCATGGTCAAGTGCGGCACAACGCGCCCTGATGCCGGCGAAACATCCCAAGCATCTTTGGGTACGTCGAGCTTTCGCTCGCGTTGCAAAAACCGCGTCATCACTTCAATCAGCGGTTCATCTGCGGCGGATAGATCGGCCATGTCCGGCTTACGATTGATGTAGTCAATAAACGCACTCACGGTATCCGGCACTGGCACCAGGGCACTACGAAAACGCTGCGGCAGAGTTTTGAAATACGCCGCCGCTTTTTCACGCAACATTCCCACAGTGAGCCACTCGAATCGCGCCGGATTGACTTGGTTGATCACTGAGACTGGCAATGTCACCGTGACACCATCCATCGGGTGTGTTGGCTCGAAGCGGTAGTGCAATGGATACGCCGCCCCCTTGTGCTTGAGTACCTTCGGAAAGAGGTCATACGTGACATCACCGGCGTTTCGGCGCATCAATTGCTCACGCGAAAACTCAAGCGTTTGTGGCGTGGTTTTTTCCCTTTCTTTACGCCAGCGTTCAAAGCCCGCCATGTTGACAACGTCGGCCGGGATCACGGCGTCGTAGAGCGCAAACATTTCGTTGTCATCGATCAATACGTCTTGTCGTCGCGCCTTGGCCTCAATGTCTTCAATTTCTTCAATGAGGCGCAAGTTAGCACGGAGAAACTTGCCTTGTGTATCGACATCTCCTGTCACGAGACCATGACGGATGAAAATTTCCCGTGCTTCAATCGGGTTAATTGCGCCGTAATGCACACGCCGACGGGGATTGATAATGAGTCCGTATAAAGACACTTGCTCGAAGGCCACCACCTGGCCTGACTTTCGCTCCCAGTGCGGATCGTAGTGCGAGCGCGTAACAAGGTGGCTGGCGAGTTGCTCAATCCAATCTGGCTCGATAGCGGCGATGGTGCGGGCATAGAGGCGCGTGGTTTCGGTCAACTCAGCCGCCAGCAGCCACTTAAGGCGCTCTTTTTTCTGCGCCGCGACTTCGCGAACGCGCTTAGGCAGATGAAACCGCATGCCGCGCGGCCCCATGTAGTCGTTACCGTCGAGTGACTTGGTGCCGACGTTAGTAATCAGACCGGCCAACAAAGCGCGGTGCACGCTCTCATACTTTGCGTTGGCGGAACGAGGCGGCCCGGTGTTCGCACGAGCCTTGTGTTTTGCAATTGGTACGTGTTGGGTGGACGGTGCGACTGTTACCGCAGCAAGCGGCATTTTGCCGACTGCATCATTGTGAACGTGCATCCCCAGTGAGGCACATAACTCGGAGAGCTGTGTGTGCACATCACGCCACTCGCGCATGCGAATTGGCGAGAGAAAGTTCTCCCGCAGTAAGTGGTCTAACTTGCGGTTGGACTGCTTGTGTTTGATCGCGTCCAGGTAAAAAAACCACAAGTTCACATAGGATAAAAATTCCGACTGCGGATGTGAAAATTTTTCATGTGCGGCGATGTGCTGCTCTTGTTTATCGGCGGGGCGATCGCGTGGGTCTTGCACCGAGAGTCCGGCGGCAATGATGAGCACCTCCTCGAGACACGCCTCCTTTTCCGCCGCAACCAGCATCCGTGCGATAGCGGGATCTACCGGAAACTTAGACAACGTCCAACCAAGTGCAGTAATGTTTTTTGCGTGATCAACGGCACCGAGTTCGAACAACTGCCGGTAGCCATCCTCGATCATACGCGGGCTTGGCGCTTCGACAAATGGGAAGTTGGCGATGTCCCCCAAGCCCAACGCCTTCATCCGCAGAATCACACTCGCGAGTGAGGTGCGCAGAATCTCCGGGGTGGTGAAGACCGGCCGCGCATCGTGATTCTCTTCGGCATATAGCCGAATACAAATACCCGCCGCCACACGCCCACAGCGCCCCGCCCGCTGTTTGGCGGAGGCTTGCGAGATTGGCTCAATTTGCAACATATCGATTTTTTGTCGTGCGCTATAACGATGTACTCGTGCCACGCCGGTGTCGATCACATAACGAATTCCGGGCACGGTGAGTGAGGTTTCGGCCACGTTGGTCGCCAACACAATGCGGCGGCGACCGCTTCCGCCTGCACGAAAGATGCGGTCTTGCTCGTCGTTTGAGAGCCGCGCAAACAGCGGCAACACTTCCGTTTGGTTCGGATGATGCTTGCGTAATGCTTCGGTGGTGTCACGTATCTCACGCTCGCCCGGTAAAAACACCAGCACGTCACCCGCTCTGGTCTCGGCAAACAATTCATCCACCGCGTGCATCACGGCGTCTTCGATATCAACCGCATCTTCACTATCGTCGAGGAAGTGTTCGGGGCGATATCGCACCTCCACCGGAAAGGTGCGACCAGATACTTCAATGATCGGTGCATCCATCCCCTTCTGTGCAAAGTGCTTGGCAAACCGCGCGGGATCAATGGTGGCAGACGTGATGATGACCTTTAAGTCAGGCCGCTTGGGCAGGAGTTGTTTTACGTATCCCAACAAGAAATCAATATTGAGGCTTCGCTCATGCGCCTCATCGATGATGATTGTGTCGTAGGCCAACAGATTGCGATCGTGGTGCGTCTCAGCGAGCAGCACCCCATCGGTCATGACTTTGACAAACGTGTCGTCAGAGGTCTTGTCGTTAAAACGAATCTTGTACGCCACGTCGCCACTGCCGGAGCGGCCCAGCTCGTGCGCGAGGCGGCTGGCGAGTGTGCGCGCGGCAATTCGTCGCGGCTGGGTGCAGCCGATCATGCCGTGGATGCCGCGACCTAATTCGAGACAAATCTTTGGCAACTGTGTCGTCTTGCCGGAGCCGGTCTCCCCGCAAAGGATGACGACTTGGTGCTTTTCGATGAGCGCACGAATTTCAGCGCGTTTTTCGGCAATTGGCAGCGCGTCGTCATAACGCGGTGACGCAACGGCGGCATGGCGCTCGCCACGTGTGCGCATCCGGCCTTGAGCGGCTGACAAGGCCTGTGCAATCTGCTGATCGAGTGCATCCGTCGGCTGGTTCGCCCGCAGCAATTCGCGGCGCTTGCGGTCGAGTGCGACTAAGCGGCCGCGGTCGCTGGCGAGGATGTCATCGAGTTTCAGCGCCGAGGCTGCACCACTTGGGCGGTTCGATTCGGGCAACGGGACGGGTGCGGGACGCATGGGAGTTAGAGTTTACGCGACGGGGTTAACGAACTCGATTGCGCTCGTCATCGGAGAGCCCGAGGAAACTCGGCGATCGGCGCACTCATGTCACCAAAAGGGCACTTCTATAAACCTGCTGCGTGGGCGAATTTTGCGCCTGCGGTGCTCGCCGTACACTGGGTACGTGTCCCGTGTTTGCCAAACCCGTCGGCACGAACTTCGCCCGCTCGCGACGGTTTCGAGAAGTGCCCAAAAATACAAAATGCCCGACTGGCGGGCATTTCGAATAACTTTAGGCCGGAAACGCCCGTCAATATTAGAGTTTACTTATCTAGCTCAATGCCCTCGGCTTCGAAAACGCGCCTGACGGTCGGACGCGAAAAAACGCGCAGCGCGTGTTTGGTCCACACCGGGTACAACGTCTTCATGTCAATTCCCAAACGATTGCCCCAACGATAGAAGACCAACAGGTATGGGTCGCACACACCATACTGCCCCCCCATCGCGAACGAGCGACCAAGTAACATCTTGTCGATGTCGTCGAAATACTTGAGTAGGTTTTCCTTCGACGTTGCTTTGATGTGGTCTTTTGCCGCCGCGTCAGTCGCATAGCGCTCTGGACGCCAAATGCCTGCGACCGTCGTGTGCACAGTCGATGAGAGCCACGACATCAGCGATAGGGCTTCCGCCTGTTTCCAGGTTTCCTTGGGCCACAGACCGCGCTCCGCATAGCCACCACCCAAGTAGGTCAGGATGGCAACCGACTCGGTTAAGATCTTGCCGTCGACGTTGAGCGCAGGCACGCGCCCTTTTGGATTCATCCGCAGGAACTCGGGACGCTTGTGGTCACCATCAGCCAGCGAAATGAGTACGGATTCGTACGCAATGCCAAGCTCTTCGAGAACGATATGCGATGCAAGCGAGCAGGCGCCCGGTGAGTAGTAAAGTTTTATCATTCCCGCAGATTAACGAAATATGTCACTTTGTTCAATAGTCACCTGCCAGTAAATTTTCCTATTGATCGCATAACTATTTGTTTTTTATTGAAATTTCAATGAGTAACCACTTACCGCGACTGGGTATTTCCGGTTAATCGAGGCGCGTTATCAGCGACGAGGTGTCAAAACGGTTTCCGCCCTGCTTCTGCACATCGCCGTAAAACTGGTCAATCACCGCCGTCAAGGGCAAGCGCGCACCGTTACGGCGAGCCTCATCAAGACAAATGCCCAAGTCTTTGCGCATCCAGTCGACCGCAAACCCAAAGTTGAATTCGCGCTCCAACATGGTGCGGCCGCGATTCTCCATTTGCCAAGATTGCGCGGCGCCTTTGGAGATCACATCGAGCACCAAGTTGCCGTCAAGACCGGCCTTTTCCGCAAACGCGAGTCCTTCAGAAAGTGCCTGCACCAACCCCGCGATACAAATCTGGTTAACCATTTTCGTCAACTGCCCGGCACCGGATTGGCCCATCAATGTGGTGGCTTTGGCGTAACAATCCATCACCGGTTTAGCCTTTGCGAACACCGCTTCTTCTCCGCCACACATCACGGTCAACTGACCCTTTTCAGCGCCCGCCTGCCCGCCGGAAACCGGGGCATCGATAAACGCAATGCTCCGCGCCGCCGCCTGTGCAAACAGTGCGCGTGCTGCATCAGCAGAGGCAGTCGTGTGATCGACCAGCGTGGCACCAGACTTCATCGCTGCGATTGCTTGTCCGGCAACATCTAGCAAATCACGATCATTGCCGACACACATCATGACCATATCCGCACCCGCCACCGCACCAGCCACTGTGGGGTGGAAGCCACCGCCGTGTTGTTTGACCCACGCTTCTGCCTTCGCGGTGGTGCGGTTGTACACCGTAACGTCGAAGCCCTTTGCCTTTAGATGTCCGGCCATTGGGTAGCCCATGACACCAAGGCCGAGAAATGCAATTTTCATACCGTGTTCCTTATGGATTGATCAAGTTCGGCGGACGCTGGCCTTGCAACGCAAGCGTCAGATTCAACGCCGCGAGTTTTGCCATGTTCATGCGTGTGGCGTGTGTCGCACTACCGATGTGCGGCGTCAGCACGACGTTATCCAGCGACAAAAAATCTGGATGTAACACCGGCTCGTTTTCAAATACGTCCAGCCCTGCACCGGCGATACGCTTTTCTTTCAACGCGGCCAGCAACGCCACATCATCCGCAACCCCGCCGCGGGCAGTGTTGATAAAGATGGCACTCGGCTTCATTAGTGCCAACTCTGCGGCACCGATAAGGTGATGGGTGTCTTTCGAGTAAGGCACCATGACGACAATAAAGTCACTGTCGCGCAAGATCGCCTCTTTCGTTGCGTAAGACACGTTCAGTTTTGTTTCGGTGGCCGCATCAAGCTGCTTGCGGTTGTAATACGACACCTGCATATCAAAGCCAGACGCGCGCCGCGCGATGGTCTGCCCGATCCTGCCCATGCCAATAATGCCGAGTTTGGCGTGGTGGATATCCGTCCCCAACCACTGTTGAAGTGCAAACCCTTTTTTCCATTCGCCACGACGCAGCCGCGCTTCGGTCTCGGTAATACGCCGCGCCGTTGCCATCAGCAGCGCAAAAGTGAGATCAGCAGTGGTGTCGTCGAGCACACCCGGGGTGTTGGTTGCCATCACACCGCGTTTGCTGGCTTCGGCAACGTCGATGTTGTTGTAACCGACGGCAATATTCGACACCACTTTCACGGTCGGACAGGCATCAAAAAAAGCCGCGTCGATTTTTTCGGTCAGGCAACACATCACCCCCACACAACCCGCCGCTCTGGCACGCAGGGCATCGGCGGGGAGGATGTCATCAATCTCGTTGTGATCGACTTCGAAGTGGGCAGACAAGTCGGACGCAATCTGCGGGAAAACTTGCCGGCTGATGAGAATTTTCGGTTTCATGTCTGGCTTCGAACTTAGGAACTATGGATACCCCAGAAACAAGCGGACGCCGCAGCGTCCGCCTGTGTCCAACTAAACGCCGCCCGGTCTATGCACAGAACTTAATTGGCATACAACGTGTTCGGCAACCACATCCCAATGGCTGGGAACAAGTACAGCAGTGCAATCGCAAGTACTTGAATCGCCATAAACGGCAACATGCCGGCAAAGATCTGGTTCAGTGTCACATGCGGCGGTGACACACCCTTCAGATAAAAGGCGGCCATTGCAACCGGCGGTGAGAGGAATGCCGTCTGCAAATTCAGCGCGACCAGCAGCCCGAAGAACAGTGGATCAATACCAAACTTTGGCAGCAACGGAATGAAGATTGGCATAAAGATCACGATGATCTCAGTCCACTCCAGCGGCCAGCCCAAGATGAAAATCACAAACTGGGCGAGCAACATGAATTGCAGGGGCGTCAACCCAAGCGACAACACCCATGCCTCGACGAGGTTCTGACCGCCGAGTAGTGCAAATGCGGCAGAGAAAATCGACGAGCCCACAAACAGCCAACACACCATTGCGGACGTCTTGGCGGTGAGATAGGTCGATTCGCGCACCGTACCAATCATCTTGGCCTGCACCATCGCGACGAGCGCCCAAACGCCGAGCGCACCCATCGACAACCAACCGACCCACTGTGTCGGCGCGGTCGGCACCACTTCGGCCTTGTACAAGATAAACCAGACCACCGAGACGAGAAACACGAGCCACAGCGGTATCCAAATCTTTGCCGCCCGGATGATGTTTTCGCGCGATTGGGTCAACAGCAGATACACCGACGCGAGCACAAAACCGCCGAGCGAACCGACTGCGGCCGCCTCAGTTGGTGTTGCCAGTCCGAACAAGATGGTTCCCAGCACGGCGAGAATCATCACCGACAATGGAAAGAACGAGGTCAACAACATCTTGAAGATTTCGAGACGCGCGAAGGTCAACATGCCGTAGAAAACGACCAATATCGCCGAACCGATACCGAACACATACCAGAACGCAGGTGGTGTTGGGTCACGCACAAAATCGCGATGCGTTTTCTTTTCGGGTGCCGCGGCCTTTTCCAGTGACTTATCAGCAACCATCGCCGCGCCAGCAGCTTCTGCTTTGGCCGGTTCCGTCCCCGGTGGTTCTCGCACGCCGCTTGGCGAAGGCTCTTTAAGATCACTAGCGCCGGGGGGCTCTGCCAGCCCACCAGACGCCGCCTCGGTGGCCCCAATAGATGTGCCCATCTCTTGCAGCCCCGAAACATCTTGAACCTCATCAGGGCGTGTTAACGAATTCCAAGTCAGCCCCATGATGACCACAAACACCAGCAATGGCGCGAGCGCAACCGCGAGTTGTTTGAGCAGCACCTTCGTCGAAATGTCTGCGTTACGTTCGCCCTTGAGCGCCTGCAACAATGACGGCAAAGCACGCCCGCCAAAACGATCATTCACCTGCTTGTTCGCTGGTGGCAATGTGACGACACGATCCGCTGCCGCGAGTGGCGGCGCTAAATGTGGTTTCCACTTGCCAATAATGATCACGTAGCCAATGTAGAGAAGCGCCAGCATGATGCCGGGGAAAAACGCCCCCGCATAGAGCTTTGGTACCGAAACACCAGCGGTCGCGCCGTAAACAATCAGCAGCACCGAAGGCGGAATCAAAATACCGAGACAGCCACCTGCAGTGATGACACCGGCGGATAAGCGTACATCGTACCCGGCGCGAAGCATCGCTGGCAACGCGAGCAAGCCCATCAGCGTCACCACCGCACCGACGATACCGGTCGCTGTGGCAAAGATGGCACAGGTCACAAGTGTGGCGACCGCAAGCGAGCTCGGCACACGCGCCAATGCGAGGTGCAGCGACTTAAACAGTTTGCTGATGAGGTTTGCGCGTTCGACCAAGTAGCCCATGAATACAAACAGCGGAATCGAGATCAATACATCGTTTCGCATCACGCCAAAGGTGCTCTGCACCATGAGATCCAGCGTTTGCTGTAATGCGCGTTCGGCGTGACCATCACTGCGTGAAAAATAGGCAAAGAAGGCGAACATCATACCCATGCCCATCAGCGTAAATGCCGTTGGGAACCCGAGCATGATCGCCACCACGACCAAGCCGAGCATCAGCAAACCAAGATGTCCGTTCGTCATATTCGACCACGGCATCAAGATGGCGACCGCGACCAGAATAATCGTCATCAGAGTGAAGCCAAACCAGAGTTCTTTGCGGATCATTTCTTTTCTCCAGCGACAACGTATTTGTCGAGTGCGGCGATGTCCTCATCTTTCACCTGCACCATTTCCTTCAGCTTATCGACGTCGACTTCCTCAACGTCCTCAATACGTGACGGCCATTCCCCTTGTCTGATGCAAATGATGCAACGAATAATCTCGACGATACCTTGCAACAGCAACAGGCCGCCAGCAAGCGGAATCACGAACTTAAAGGGATATAACGGCAGGGGATCAGCCGAGAACGTCTGCTCGTTGATCTTGATCGAGTCGCTAAAGAACGACCAACCGGCGTAGGTCAATGCCACCACACCCGGCAGGAAAAACAGGAAGTACAGAATTAGGTCGAGGGTCGCCTGCGTGCGTGGCTGGAAAAAGCCGTAGAGAACATCGCCGCGGACGTGGCCGTTCTTCGACAGTGTGTATGCACCGGCCATCATGAACAACACGCCATAGAGCATGATTTGTGCATCTAACACCCAACCATGCGGCGTATTGAGCACGTAGCGGGAGAATACTTCCCAACCAATCAAGATTGTTAGCCCCACCGCGGCCCACGAACAAACCTGCCCGAACCACGTCGAGAACTTATCGACGCTTAGCAATATCTTTTGCATTATCTGGCTCCCTGCCGAAATGGGTGATTACTACACAGCCTAAGTTATGGCACAAAAAAACGGCGGCAAAACGCCGCCGTTTTTAATGTTGCAAAAGCGCCCTACGCCTTCTTTGCTTTGAAGGAGTGGTTGTAGGCCATCTTGTAGTCAACCAAGGTGTCGTTCTGCCAAGCACAGGCACGCTGGGCAAACGCTTTCATCGAGGCATTCACTTTCTTAAACACCGGATTCTCAGCTTCTTTCTTGGCCGTGACCTTGTCCCAGCTCGCCAATTGTGCACGCAGAATCGCATCCGGCGTCTTGAAGAACTTCACGCCTTGTTTGGCTTTCATCTCGGCATAATCAGTTGAATAACGGTCGATTGCCTTCCAAGACATGTCGGCAGACGAAGCTTGTACGGCGTAGTCGATGATCGACTTCAGCTCAGGAGCCAGTGCAGCGTACTTCGTCTTGTTGAAGAGAATCTCAAACTGCTCGGAGGCCTGGTGAAAGCTTTGCAGCATGCAGTTTTTCGCCACGTCAGGGAAACCCAGATTGCGGTCGGAGCTGGCATTGTTGAATTCAGCGGCATCGAGCAAACCACGGTCAAGTGCTGACACGATTTCAGCGCCTGGCAACGGATTTACCGCAGCGCCCATGTCGTTGTAGATATCAACCGCTAGCCCCACGGTGCGGAACTTCACGCCTTTCAAATCTTCCACCTTCGTGACCGGCTTCTTGAACCAACCAAACGGCTGGGTCGGCATTGGGCCATACACGAACGACTGCACATCGAGGTTCAAGCCCTTGTAGATTTCGTCGAGCAGTTGTTTACCGCCGCCGTAGTTGTGCCATGCAAGCACCATGTTGGCGTCCATCCCCCACGCTGGGCCGGAACCCCATAGCGCCAGGGCTTGCTGCTTGCCATACCAATAGGCAACCACACCGTGGCCACCGTCAAGCGTGCCTTTAGAAACGGCATCTAGCAGATCAAATGCCTTCACGACCGATCCCGCCGGAAGAACTTCAATCTTCAGGCGGCCACCCGCCATGTCGTTGACCTTCTTGGCGAAGTCGTTGGCGTACTCATGGAAAATATCTTTCGCTGGCCAGGTTGACTGGAAGCGCAGGCTAACCGTTTGCGCCTTGGCAATCATCGGGAAGCCGGTGATCGCGGCACCACCTGCGGCGGCGGAGCCGGCTAAAAACTTGCGGCGTGACTGTGGCGTTTTGACTTTCGTTTCTTGCGTCATATTTGTCCTTGTGTATTTTGTTTTGTTGATGATTGAGCATTGCGTGGCAATTACGCGAAGCAATAGTGAGAAGCAATGGCTCGAAGCAGCATCTGCGAACACCAAAATTGGACCAGCAACCCCCGATAGCGCGGGGCAAGTACTTCAGCGAAACATTACAATCATAATCGCGACTGTCACGAAGTGCAAGCAAAACTCTGCATCCACAAATAAGAAAAAAATGGGACGTTTGTTGATCTCATTTAAGCTCGCATCGCGCCAGTTTTTCGCCCGATTTATGCCTCGGCGCAGGGTGACACAACACCCGAGAACGCGCTACGGCGCGATGATGACGTGTACGCGATATGGCCCGTGTGCACCAATAACGATCGTCTGCTCAATATCTGCTGTCCGCGACGGACCACTGACAAAAAAAGTGGACCTTGGCAACACGCCACGCTCCGTACGCAGCCGATCAAACGCGTCTTCCATGGTGGCCACAATACGCGACTGCGACACCACGCAGATGTGTGTTTCAGGAAGCAACGCGTGCAGCTTTGGTGTCAATGGGGACGACAGCAATAGCAATGTCCCGGTCTCGCCAATGGCACAAAAACAATCCGTCACGCCAACCGCGTCTTCGCGATTTGCCAATCGATTCGCAAACGCAATTCCGGCCGCCGACCAGTCCAACTGGGCTAGCGCTGGCCAACCGACAACACTCGTGGGCAAACCGTTATCGCGCAAATACCTTGCGGTCGCCAGCGGCACCTCTTCTATTGATGCAATAACGTCGATTGTCGATTTGAGCCGCTCGCTTTCTTGCTCAAAGCGAACCAATGGCGCTTGACGCGCAATGCTAGGCGCGGGTCCACGGGTTCGCGTGGCAATATGTGACCGGGCCTGATCCATTTCGGCTTGGGTGGTCGCGCCGCGCTTCGCACTGTTTGCACGAATCCGCGCCAGTATATTTTCGCGTGCACTCATGGCGTGGGTTTCGACCTCTGCCCCGCTTCATCCGCCGCACCCATGTCCCCCACCCGGCCCACCTGACCCACCTGACCCACCTGACGCGCACGATAGCGTTCGCGAAACGTTTTTCCGGCAGGAGCCGGCATATCGCGGCCATCTGTCCAGCCATCTAACCCTGGCAATGAAGTGATGCGTTTGTTTTTGCCACCCATCCACGCCGCGACGCGAGCGACAATTCGCGTACTAAACGCATACAGGGCCGGCCGCGTTGCGAATGCGCTCCACACGGCAATGGATATACGTTCGCTGAACGGTCGTAATGCTCGGTCGAACTGCCGCTCGCGCCATTTGCGCATTAAGTCTGGCAATGGAATTTTGACCGGACACACGACTTGGCATTCGCCGCAAAACGTGGCCGCGTTGGGCAAGTCGCCCGCCTGTTCGATGCCGACGTATGTTGGCGTCAAGACCGCGCCCATCGGTCCCGGATAGACCCAGCCGTAGGCATGCCCGCCAACGTTTTGATAGACCGGGCAATGGTTCATGCACGCCCCACACCGTATGCAGCGCAACATCTCCTTCATATCGCTGCCGACGAGCTTGGTACGTCCGGCGTCGATCAATACGATATGCATTTGTTCCGGCCCATCGAGATCACCCGGCTGCTTCGTGCCGGTCGTCAGGGTCAAATAATTCGCGGCACTTTGTCCGGTGGCCGAACGCGGCAGAAGTCGGATCAGCGTGGCAAAGTCTTCCAACGTTGGAATGACTTTCTCGATGCCTGTCACCACACAGTGAATACGCGGCACGGTCGTCACTAAATCGGCGTTACCTTCATTGGTCACCGTCAGCGTGGTTCCGGTTTCGGCAATCACAAAGTTGGCGCCAGAGATGCCCATGTCGGCATTCAGAAACTTACTCCGCAACACTTCGCGTGCCTCGCGAGTCATCGATGGAATATCGACCGTCCTTGGCCGGTGGTGGGCTGCTTCAAATAAGTCAGCCACCTGTTCTTTCGACTTGTGAACGGCCGGGGCCACAATGTGGGACGGGGGTTCTTTGGCGAGTTGAAGAATGTACTCGCCGAGGTCTGTTTCGACGACCTCAACCCCTACCGCTTCTAGCGCATCATTCAGCGATATTTCTTCGCTAACCATTGACTTCGATTTAGTCACAATTTTGACGGCATTTTTCTTCGCCAAATCGACGATGATCGCATTTGCTTCTTCTGCTGTTTCCGCCCAATGCACGACTGCGCCGCGCGCCGTCGCGTTTGCTTCAAACTCGAGCAGGTAGGCATCCAAATTAGCAATAACGCCGTCGCGCAATGCCGCAGCGTGGGTACGAATATCCTGCCAAATGTCGATTTCCGCGACCGCTGCGGCCCGTCCATCGACAAACTTGGCCTTCGCTTTTTTCAAGGCAGTTTGCAGCACCGCGTCATTGAGCTTGGCTGATGATGTCGCCTTGAAATGCATGCTCTTGACTTGCATTACCGCTCCGTCATCCCGGACACCACTTCGGCAAAGTGATACACCTTGGTCTTCATATCACCATTGCGGCGTAGTCGGCCCTCAATATTGAGCAGACAGCCAAGGTCTCCACCAACCAGAACATCTGCGCCGCTTTGGTGGATGTTGACGCATTTATTCTCCGCCATCCGTGTCGAAATCTCGCCAAGCTTGATTGAAAAAGTACCACCAAAACCACAGCATTTTTCACAGTCGGCCATTTCACGAATCTCGGCCCCCGCCGCCAAGAGCAAAAAGCGCGGCTGCGATTTGATGTTGATCTCGCGCAGGCCAGAACATGAATCGTGATAAGTCACCTTGTCATCGGTCATATGAGAAATTTCAACCTTCAACACCTTGACCAAAAAATCCGACAATTCGTACCACTTCGCCGCAAGCGCCCTGAACTCCGCTTCTTCTGGTGTACCCTTAAAAAGGTCTTCGACCACATGAACTTTCATCTGTCCTGAGCACGAACCAGAAGGCGCAACAATGTAGTCGCAATCTTGAAATTCATTGAGGACTTTGCGCGCCAGCGTTTTGGCAATTTCCCGTGCGCCAGAGTTGTAGCCAGGCTGACCGCAGCAGGTCTGTGATTCGGGAACGACCACCGTGCAATCTGCGTCCTCGAGCAGCTTGAGCGCAGCGAAGCCAATATTCGGTCGCACAAGGTCGACCAAGCAGGTCACGAACAATCCAACTTTCATGGATGAGATATTAGCCTACTCAGCCGTTAGCGGCTGATGATGGCATGTGTGTGTTGGGATGCTTAAAACGGCCACTGGTGGATTAGACCGACAGGTGGTCGGCCTGAACATTGCCGGGGGCTTCTTCAAAGGCGGGCTGAACGAACCGTGAATTGTTCGGGGGCTACTTGGGTGTCGCGATTGCCGCGCTGGGGGCGGCTGTTACACCTCCCACGCGCTGGTTGACCGCGACTTTTCCAGACTCGATCCATTTTTTGATTCGTGTGGCATCACCGATGCGGGTGAGCCTGCCCCAAGAATCCATTAGCACAATGATCACTGGATTGTTGGCGATCACGGCTTGCATCACCAAACATTTGCCCGCCTCGTTGATGAAACCCGTTTTCGACAGTCCGATATTCCAACCTTGGTTTTTCACCAGCGCATTAGTGTTGTTAAAGCCGATCGCGTGCTTCGCGTTGGGCAGTGTCACATAAAGTGTCGGTGCGGTCGAAAACTCCCGAATCTGCGGATATTTAGACGCCTCGGCGACCAATAACGCCAAGTCTTGCGGACTGGCGACGTTCCCTGAGGCCAAGCCAGTCGTATCAACAAAGGTTGCGGAATGCAAACCGATGGCTTTAGCTTTTACGTTCATCGCTTTAATGGCCGCACTCACGCCGCCGGGATAAGTGCGGCCCAGAGCGGCGGCTGCGCGATTTTCAGAAGCCATGAGCGCCAATCGCATCAGGTCTTCACGGCGGAAGGCTCTGCCCACGGGCAAGCGAGAACGGCTATTTTTCAGGGTATCCACATCGGCCCGATCAATCACGACAGGCTCGTCGAGATTTTGCTTGGCTTCGAGCACAATCATTGCTGTCATTAACTTTGTGATCGAGGCAATCGGCACCGGCGTGTCAGCATTCTTCGTAAACAATGGGCGACCAGTCGCTTGGTCGAGCACCATGACGGCGTGAGACATCAAGTTGGGCATCCCGTCTTTGGTCAAGTCTGCGATGTTCGCACCAGACTTGCCGCCGCCCTTACCGCTTACCTTTTGTGGCGCCGCCTTTTTAGCCGGTGCTGACTGCGCTAGAGCCGACAGCGCGAAGGCAAGCATCAAACCAGCAGCAAGACGGATAAAGATCCGTGATTGCCTGCGAATTTGCTGAAAACAAAGCATTCGGTGTGCGCCAGTTAAAGTGCGGTTATTGAAAAAAGTCTGAAAGCAAATCAGGTGAGCGTCGAAACATCCGAACCGAGCACAGCGGAGCACCATAACAAAACTCCCGGGATCACGCAACACTTAACGCACACTGCTCTGATCAGTTAAGCGAAAAATCGCGCGTCCACTCACTCGGCGAACGTGCCCTCATGAAATGTTCAGAGTGAAGTAACTTGTGCACGATCAAATACAAAAACCTCATTATTGAACGGCCTATATGAAATTTCTTGTTGAACAGCAGCCAGTCCATGTCGCCACCGGCGGTTTTTCCGATTCCGACCAATTTCAGCCCGGTCAACCGACCGTTGTATTCATCCACGGCGCGGCAAACGACAACACAGCGTGGTCTTCGTTACTTCGACAATTAACCGGAAAACCTGAGTTAAAAGGCGTCAATTTGCTCGCGCCAGACCTGCCCGGTCACGGCGAGACGTTTTCGGTCGCCAAAACCCGAATCGAGGACTACGCCGATTGGCTAATTAATTTGCTGGATAACGGCGCGATCCCGTCAGCCACACTCGTCGGGCACAGCATGGGCAGCCTGATCGCGTTGGATTGCGCACGGCGATACCCCTCGCGCGTGGATAAGCTGATGCTGATCGGCGCCGCGTTGCCGATGCCGGTATCGGACGTGTTGATGCAAGCGGCCGAGGCGCGACCCGACGAGGCATTCGACATGCTCACCCGATGGAGCCACTGGGTCACCAAAAATGCGGACGGCACTTTTCCCCCGCCCACCGCTGGGATGCAGAAAGACCGCGCCATGCTCGCGCGTTCACGACCAGGAGTGTTGGCCAATGACCTTGCTGCTTGCACCCGCTATCAGTTAGACGAAGCGGCATTTGCAGCAATCACCACACCAACCTTCATCCTCGCCAGTGAACACGACAAAATGACATCCGCTGTAGCGGCAACATCGCTATGTGAACGCCTACCGAACGCCATATTGACGATGTTATCGGGTGTCGGCCACGCGATGATGCAACAAGCCCCCATCGACGTTGCCAATTGGGGCACCACGTCGATCACAGCCGGACAATGAGGCCTTAGACAGCCTGCGCGGACTTCTCGGCCTCTTGTTGTTGCAGCCGCCACATTTCGGCGAACTTGCCATCGCCGTCAAGCAACTCTCGGAATGTTCCACGTTCAATAATCCGACCCGCATCCAGTACCAGAATTTGATCAGCATCGATGATTGTCGACAGCCGATGCGCAATTACCAGCGTGGTACGGTCGCGGGCGATCTCGCGCAGCTCGGCTTGAATCGCCTTTTCCGTCGCCGAATCCAACGCCGATGTTGCCTCATCAAAAATCATGATGGCGGGATTTTTCAGCAGCGTTCGCGCAATCGCCACACGCTGTTTTTCACCCCCAGAAAGTTTCAGACCGCGTTCACCGACCATCGTATTCCAGCCGTCCGGCATCCGCAAAATAAAATCGAGCACATGTGCGCGGCGCGCCGCGTCTTCAATATCGGCGTCACTTGCACCGGGGCGACCGTATCCGATGTTGTAGCGAATCGTGTCGTTAAACAGGACTGTGTCCTGCGGCACGATACCGAGTGCGGCACGCACACTTGCTTGCGTGACATCGCGAATATCTTGTCTATCGATCGTGATGCGCCCATCAGTGACATCATAAAAACGAAACAACAAACGCGACAACGTTGACTTGCCCGCGCCGGAGGAGCCAACCACTGCCACGGTCTTGCCTGCGGGCACGTCAAAGGAAGTCGAAAACAGAATCTGACGCTTGCTGTCATAACCGAAGTTCACATGATCAAAACGTACGGCAGCCCCATTGGTCTTCAACGCAACAGCGCCGGGCTTATCAGCGACTTCTTGATTTTCTGCGAGCAAACGAAACATCTTCTCGGTATCAATCAGCGCTTGGGTAATCTCACGGTACATCACGCCGAGAAAATTCAAGGGGATATAGAGTTGGATCATCAACACGTTGACCATCACCAAATCACCGATGGTCAACTGCCGATCAACGATACCGACTGAAGCCCGCCACATGAGCAATGTCACGGCGAGCGCGATGACAAAACTCTGTGCGGCGTTCAAAATGCCGAGCGAAGTTTCACTCTTGGTCGCCGCTGACTCGTATTTCTGTAAGTTCTTGTCGTAACGCCCCGCCTCAAATTCTTCGTTGCCGAAGTACTTGACCGTCTCATAGTTCAGTAGCGAATCAACCGCCTTGGTGTTGGCTTTTGAATCCATATCATTCATCTGGCGGCGGTGATGGGTGCGCCACTCCGTGATGCCGATGGTCGCGATGATGTACAGCACAATGGCGGCTAGGGTGATGGTGACAAAGGTCCAATCGAACTTGGCTGCAAGAAGAACGGTAACCAGCGTTATCTCCAGCACGATGGGGATGACCGAAAACAGCGCATAGGAGAGTAATGTCGAGATGCCACGAGTCCCACGCTCGATATCACGGGTGACACCACCAGTTTGGCGGTCTAGATGAAACCGGAGCGACAATGCATGCAAATGCCGGAAGACATTAAGCGCCACTTTACGCATCGCCCGTTGGGTGACTTTGACAAACACAATGTCGCGCAGCTCGGCAAACAGCGTGGTGGACAGACGTAGCAAACCGTAGGCCACCAACAACACCACCGGCACCACCAATATCGCTCTATCTTTGTCGAGTGAATCGACGATTTGTTTCATCACCAGCGGTACGCCGATATTCGCCACCTTCGCGGTGACAAGAAACGTTAACGCAAGCGCAACACGCCAACGGAAATCCCACAGGTAAGGCAGCAAGGAACGAATGACGGGCCAGATACCAGACTTGGGCATCGCGGTCTTTTGCGGGGCTACGGGATCGGCTGAAGAATGGGAATGCGAGTGCGCGGACATTGGGCTTTTTTGCACCGGAGAATCGGTGCGACAGAAAATATGAGGTGGTGAAATTGCAGGTGGACAGTATAGACGCCGCACTGAACGCAGTTGCGTTGACCATGAATGTTTCTTGGGCGCGTTCGAAAGCAGGTGTACGAACCATGGCGAACCATGGCGACCCCTCCAGAATACAAGCTCAAGTGCTCATCGACTTTGCATCGACCAAAGGATGGCGTAGCATTCTTCTCCTCGAATGACCCTACGGAGAACATCATGAGCAACGGCACCTCAGTTTCCGCATCAGTTTCCGCATCAGCTTCCACATCAGTTTCCTTCAGGCGTCCCGACGGTGGCACCACCAACGGCTACTTGGCCATGGCCAGTGGGGCGGCAAATTCGGGCAAACCTGGTGTGGTGGTGATTCAAGAATGGTGGGGATTAAACGACCACATCCGTGCGGTGGCCGACCGATTCGCAGCGGCAGGTTACAACGCACTCGCGCCAGACCTATACGAGGGGCGTGTTGCCAAAAACGCCGACGAAGCCGGCCATATGATGAACGGTCTCGATTTTGCGGGCGCCACCCACCAAGACATTCGCGGCGCGGTGAATCATCTGCACGAACTTGGCAGCAAACTCGACACCAAAGTGGGCGTGGTCGGCTTTTGTATGGGTGGCGCACTCACGATCGCTGCCGCAGTCCATGTGCCGGGTGTTAATGCCGCCGTATGTTTTTATGGTATTCCACCCGCCGAATTTGCGTCACCCGCTGCCATCAATATCCCCTTCCAAGGCCACTTTGCGAACCGAGACGACTGGTGTACACCCGCTGCGGTAGATACCCTCGAAACGGCGATGGTTCGCGCAAAACTGTCACCGGATATTCACCGATACGATGCCGATCACGCATTCTTTAACACCACTCGCCCAGAAGTCTTTGAAGCAGCCGCTGCAAACCTGGCGTGGCAACGCACACTCGCGTTTCTAGGTGAACACTTAGCGTAGAGTGCCTTTCTACCCCCTCTTCTCCCCTCCCTCTTCCCCCTTCCCTGAATGACCATCGACGCGGTCTCACATAGCATTCAACTCGCCGTGGCACCGGTGTTCATGCTCACCGCCATTGGTGCGATGATCTCTGCGCTTGCCGGTCGGCTGGCGCGCATCATCGACCGTGGCCGCGTTTTGGAAGATCGCATGGACGCACTACCCGAAGAAAGCCACGCTGATCAGGCGCATGTTTTTGCAGAGCTCACGCGGCTGCGCAAACGCGGCCGAATTGTGAATGCCGCGATGATGCTGCTCACGCTTTCGGCGGTCTTTATCGGCGCAACCGTCATGACGCTGTTCCTCGTTGAAACTGCCGGCGCACCGACACGCTCCCTCGTGCCGTACACATTTATCGGCGGTGTCGCGTGTTTTGTGTTGGCACTGCTTTGCTTCTTGGTTGAAACCCTACTCGCGGGTAAGGCACTCAACTTTGGCCGACGTCCGCGCCGACACAAGATATCTCATCCATTGGAAGTCAAATCATGACTCGCCTACCGAAGCGGTTGGTAGTGGCTCACATGCGCCGATTGAGCATCTGAAGCCGGAGTCGATTAAACGCAATGCGATTCGTGCGGCGATATTGATGCATCGGTTGGCGCGGTAGGCGTCAGACAGCACTCGCGTCGCAAATGACGGAATGACGGAATGACGGAATGGCCAAATGGCCCAATGGTATTGAAGACAGTGATTCAGGTAGCGTCACCACAATACAATTCCAAACCGTTTCACCACCGCCGCAAAGGCAACGAAGCACACCACCGTCAGAAGGACGCAGGCTGCAATCGTCCCCCAAAAGCCGATACGCGGCAGCAGATACGGAAATAGCAAAAACATTGGCAACGTAGGCAGCACATACCAAAACGTGTACCACGCGTGATTGGCAATTTTTTCTGCGGGCTGGTTTTCAACGTACAGCCACATCAGCGTTAGCACGGTGACAAGCGGCAACGCCGCGATCAAGCCACCGAGTTTATCGCTGCGCTTGGCGACTTCAGAAATTAAGACCACCATCGCGGCAGTGATGAGGTATTTGCTAATGATCCAGGTCATCAGGGCTCCTTGTTTATGGGTGGCTCAGCATAACGGAAGCGGAGCCGTTCACACGCCCATGCGCGAACGCGCACCCATAAAATGCTCACCCTCGCTTGACGATTGCAGCCGCGCCAGTGGTATTGCCTCGCTCATTGCCGCGCCGGGGGCTTCGGCGACAAACTGCTTGAAACGAAAAATGCTCGACTGTAGGCGTTTTTTTGGTATCGTCACACATGGCTGATCCTTTCTGTTTTGACGTTGATGTTAGACACCAACATCTTAACAAGTGAAGGCTCTCAGCCAGCTTTCTTTCCGTGCGCTTTTATGGCAAAGATCGCCTCAGGTAGTGCCATGAGTGTCTGTCCCCTTTTATGGCTTGGCCAAACACCGAAACATCACAATCTCTTCACGCGCCGCCCGCCAGCGTGGTGGACCCCCAGATAGCCAAGAAGTTTGTTTGAGTATTTTAATATTACATGTTAAATTACTCAAATGTTGACTATCTCCAGAGCCATCGAAAAGCAGCTTTCAAGAGCCGCTAAGGCGTTCAGCGCCGTGGTGGTGACAGGCCCGCGCCGGAGCGGCAAGACTTGGTTACTGCGTCATCAATTCCCGAAAGCACAGTACTTCCTTTTTGAAGACCCGGATGTCATTGGTCGCTTCCGCACGGACCCACAAGGGTTTCTTGACGGGGTTACGCCACCAGTGATCTTGGATGAAATCCAAAACGTACCCGAAGTATTCAACTTTGTACGCAGCCGTATCGACCAAAATCCCGGGAAAAAAGGTCAGTGGTTACTTACCGGTTCGCAAGAATCATCACTGATGCAAAACGTGAGTGAATCGATGGCCGGTCGCGCTGCGATCTTGCAAATGCTGCCGCTTTCGCTAAGCGAAACCCCAAAAGTGTCGTTGCTCCGCGGCGGCTACCCCGAGGTCATCCTCCGCCCAAATGCAGCCGCGTTATGGTTTTCGTCGTACACCCAGACCTACTTGGAGCGGGACGTTCGCAACGCCAGCGCGATTCTGAGCCTCGAAACCTTCCGGCGGTTTATGTCGCTGCTCGCCACGCGGCACGGCGCAGTCTTGAACATGAGCGAATTCTCCGCACCGCTCGGCGTGAGCGTGCCAACAGTCTCGCGGTGGTTAGATATTCTGGAAACATCCGGCTTGATTCTTCGGCTGCCTCCGTTTTTCGAAAACATTGGCAAACGTCTGATCAAGGCACCGAAAATTTACTGGCTGGATTCCGGCCTTGTCTGTCATTTGCTCGGCATCCGAAGTAGCGCAGAGCTTGAACGTTCGCCGTTCCTCGGCGCAATCTTTGAAGGTGCGGTAGCAAGCGAGATCATCAAATCACAAGTTAACCAGGGACAGCGCAGAGCGCTTTACTACTTCCGCGACCAGCAGGGCCTTGAGGTCGACTTCATCAAACTCAACGATGGCGGTACTGCGACATTTATCGAAGCTAAAGCAACGCGTTCACCGCAGCCCAGCATGTTATCGCCGATGATCCGCCTGATAAAAGCGTGGCACGACACGGCGCAGCAAGTGAAACTCACTCCCTCAATACTCGTTCATCGCGCTGCAAAGAATGCGATCGAATCCGCCGCGATTGCGCCGGGATGCCGGGCGATGACGTTTGAGAAGTTTGCGGAGCACTTGGGCTGAACCGCCTAGTTTCACGCCTTCACCTCAGCCATGACCACGTCCACAATTTGTATTCACCCCCTAGCTACACAGAGTGGCGCTCTCAGAGAAAATGGCAGAGAAGAGAGAGAAAATGGTGTCTGACCCCAATTTATTACGCTCTCCCTTCTAGGAAACTGCCAGCAACCCCAAGCCCACTAGCAACACAAAGGTGCCGACCTTGCTCCAGTGCACAACAGTTTGTCCGAGACGCACATCGAGAAAACGAACAAGTGCCCCGCCCCCGGCCAGAAACCAACCCACTAAACGAAGATAGTTGTAGCCAATGCGCTCTGCAGATGCATTTAGCTCATGCATACCAATCGAAATGAAAAGGATTCCAAGTCCGAGCGAGAACCATTGATAGCTAGTTGCTTTAACTGAACGAGTTACTTGCACGATTTCGTTTTCCAACACTTGCCTCTCGTTGGTACAGCAACTGGGTGGAGTGCTCCCTGCGGCTCAGCCATACTCCGCGGCGGATAATCCAATTGCTATGACGGTTAAATTAAAAAAAACATGCGCCAAAACGCTCCACCAAAAGCCACTTTTTGTCATCCCTAATTCCCTCTGCTCCATCAAAATTCGTAGGAAGACGTATCCCGCCATCGCGAGAATTGTGGTTTGGAAGGCGTCTCGAAAATGAACTAGGCCGAACAATACACCCAATACAACACAAACTACCTTACGTTTGTTGACACTATCGAGGACATCCCATCGCAAATCGCTCAAGAAGTTAAGAGCCAATAGAAAAACAAGAGTCTCCAGAACCGGCGCAACCAAAAGCGCTGAGACAACCATCAGACCTAGAACTCTGGCAGAAAGATTATCTGGCATTGGTGTAGCGGATGGCGGAGCAAACAGACTTGTCAGGATCGCAAGGGGCAAGAGCCTTACCAAAACAAGCCCCCAGAAGGTCGGCCAAGTCAGCGGGACATCCCAAGAATGCACGAGGTAGGCGCGTAGAGTAGTCTGCACGGATGAAAGTGGCGTCTGAGCGCGCGCCGTGACGCGCTCAGACTCGTCAATATCAATACCGGTCAAGGCCCAAACGCATTTGGGTTTGTAGACTGGCCACTTCCTGACGTATTTCCGTCGTAGTCATTCCCCGATCCGGTGGGCACTTGATCGGCGGCCCAAGCAGCCGCAGTTGCAACTGCGATAGCGTCTGCAGCCCTCCCAAGGTAACTCCAAAATCTGCTCCTTCCGCCAGCCCCAGACGACAGATAAGGACCAGGCGGCGCGCCGATCAACCCCCCCGAAACAAACCCAACTTCATTCACACTTAACTCACGCATGTTGTAACCCCAATTTAATTGTTACTGCCACGTCGGCAGCACTTGCAAATATAGTTAACCCCCCCCCCATACTTGTCAACACTTCTAATATCATATGTTTAAAAAAAATAAATGGGCGACGGCACGGAACTTTTTCGCAGGGAAGCGCTACACGCGCAGACTAAACACCTCATCGGCGAAGTGGTGTTATACCGGCCATTATCCTTTGCATGGCTAACACTCGTTTCGTTAGTTTTTGCCGCCGCAATTATCGCGTTTCTGGCGCTCGCTTCCTACACCCGCAAGGAAGAGAAAATGGTGTCTGACCCTCATGGCACTACCTTAAGCGATTTCTGCCATGAAAGCGCATGGAAAGAAAGCTGGCTGAGAGCCTTCACTTGTTAAGATGCTGGTGTCTAACATCAACGTCAAAACAGAAAGGATCAGCCATGTGTGACGATACCAAAAAAACGCCTACAGTCGAGCATTTTTCGTTTCAAGCAGTTTGTCGCCGAAGCCCCCGGCGCGGCAATGAGCGAGGCAATACCACTGGCGCGGCTGCAATCGATTGTTAATCTTGAGGTCGGCAGCTACCGTGACCGGCTCTACCCACCGTTGACGACACTGGGGCTATTCATTGAGCAGAGTCTGTCTGCGGATGGCGCGTGCCAAGATGCCGTCGCCCGATACCTGAGCGCACGCCATGCGCGGGATCAAGCCCCTTGCAGCCTCAACACCGGCCCTTACTGCAAAGCGCGCCAGCGGTTACCGATTTCGCTGGTAGAACAGCTGAGCGCGACCATTGGAGAGCGTCTGGAGCAATCCGCACCGAGTCAATGGCGCTGGCGAGGGCGGCGCGTCAAGCTCTTGGATGGCACCACCGTCTCGATGCCGGATACACCGGCCAATCAAGCGGCATATCCACAAAGCGGCGAACAAGCACCAGGACTAGGATTCCCGTTCGCACAACTCGTCGGCCTCCTTTCCTTGGCCACCGGTGCGGTGCTCGGTGTCGCGATGGGGTCCACCAAGGGCAAGGGTAGTGGCGAGCAAGCGCTATTTCGTGAACTGATGCCACAGCTCGACAGTGGAGACGTGATTTTGGTGGATCGCTATCACTGCACTTACTTCACCATTGCCATGCTGTTGGCGCGTGGCATCGATATCTTGACCCGACAACACCAGAAGCGCTTAACCTCTCCGGAGGCGATCATCGAGACCTTCGGCGGCGGCGACCGCTTGGTACGATGGGTGCGACCGCAGCGCCCGAAGTGGATGGACGCCAAGCAGTACGCCACGATGCCCGAAGAACTCATCGTTCGTCAGACCGAGGTAGGTGGTCGCGAGCTGGTGACCACACTCGTCGACGCCAAGCGTGTCTCAACGAGTGATCTCGATGCGCTCTATCGCAAGCGCTGGATGATCGAGGTTGACTTCCGCAGCATCAAATCCGAGATCGGCATGGATATCCTGCGCAGCAAGTCGCCGGAGATGGCCAGAAAGGAAGTTGCTGTCCACCTGCTGGCCTATAACCTGATCCGCTCACTCATGGTGCGTGCCGCCGTGCTGGCTCACGTCCTGCCGCGTGCCTTGAGCTTCAAGGCCACACTTCAGCTTTGGCACGCCTTTAGCCAGCAATGGCGATGGCATCTAGGTGAGGCCACAGAATCCGTCGTGACGGCAATGCTTCGTGCAATTTCAACGAGGATCATTCCGCATCGACCAGACCGAATAGAGCCTCATGCCGTCAAGCGACGACCAACAACGCATGCCTACTTGACAGTCCCACGTGATCAAGCCCGAGCCGCTATCCTCGAAGCGCGAAAATCGCTTAAGGTAGTGCCATGAGTGTCTGACCCCAATTTACAACCACAGGGGTCGTGCCGAGCCGGGGTTCAAGTTCGTTAGGTTATCTAAAAAAAATTCAACTTGGATCCCGGCCTTCGCCGGGACGACAGACTTAAGGTAGTGCCATGAGTGTCTGACCCCAATTTATTACCAATTTATTATTACTCTTTATTGTTTCAATGTTTTCTGCCTCTGGCGCTTATCTTTGACGCGAGCGAGCAGCGCTTCAAGCTGTTTACGGTTTTCGATCAGGCTAAGTTTGTACCCTTTTTCCGTGAGCAGCGTAATGAGGCCGGGGCCCTGTTCGCTGTCAGGTACATGCGCCTGACCAACGATCACAAACGGCGTGTCGGCTTGCATCGACTCCTCAATTCGCTTGACGAACGCTTTACTTCGAGCAACGAGCGACCACTCGTAGTAAGCCTCATGAACGCGAGGATAGAGCTGACATTCTGCCGTGGGAAAACGCTCTGGCGGTGCACACGTCGCGCTGGTGGCACTACCACCACGTGCCGCCACGGCCCCCATACACATAAGCTGATTTTTTATTTGTCGCATCCCCGACCTGAAGCAAAGTTCCCCTTTTGAGAGATCTACCTTATCGTAGTCTTCGCGCACCGCATGAAGCGCGATTAGCGCCTTCACGAATTCGTGTTGTCTATCCTCGGGGACCAGGCAGAACGACCTTTTAAAATCACCGAAGTCCTCAAGCGGCTCCCGCCGAACATCGCGAGACATAATGTACCGGTCAAGCTTACTTAACACACTTGGATCTTGCCACCCTGGCAACGGAAAAACCCGCTCCTTAGCCTGCACGTTGATTTCATCCAACTTCAGGATGAATGGATACATGGCGATTAAGTCCACAAAAGTTTGGCGCTCCGACTCTTTATGAGTTTGTGCAAACCCCCCAATCACCAGCCTGCCAGGATGGTCAAATAGAAACTTGTTGACCAATGCCTCACTTTCTTTGCGACGCGCTTTTTTGGGGTCGAGACCCGCGCAATCCGAGCGGCTGTTCGGGTCGTGCATTGCCGCCCCCAATTGGACCCCTTCCGGCACAACCAAGTTTGAAGCCTTTGCGGCCGGCAGAATGACATTGCTGTAATACGCGTCGAACTCAACTTTTAATCCGAAATGCGTCTCCGGAAGCAAAAAGCCCACCCCATTCTGACTCTCGATGGCCAAAAGACGAGGAAGCGGCTGCGCTTGGCAAGCGAATACAACCGCACAGGTCAGAAACAAAAGAAGCTGCCTTGTAAAGCGCTGCATGAGGATGCGTGAATAGTGAATTTTGTGCATAGCCATAACGAATTTAAGCCAAAAACGAAGCGAAAAAGCGGGGCAAAAGCACGCCCCGCTACCCTAGTGGCTGACTAGAATCACTGGATCAGCCAAATATTGATGGTCACCCGTACCTCGGCGCCTGTATCTCGAGTTTATAGGTCTGGCATGACGATGAACTCCCATTGCCTTCGAACCCGAAAACCCTTGCGAAGAATCCCGCAACAGAACCACGTCCACCAGAAGTGGTACACGTCGTCACTGCTGTCGCGGTGCCACTTGAATTGAAAGTAGTCGTAACCGACGTGTTTCCAGTTGTTGTCGTGCACTGGCCACCGCCATTGGGCAGGGAGCTGCATGTTGTTGTGGAGCCTGCCCCAGACCCCCCACTCCCCGACGAACCAGACCCCCCACTACCGGAACCGGAACATCCATTACCCCCCGAAACAAACCCAACTTCATTCACACTTAACTCACGCATGTTGTAACCCCAATTTAATTGTTACTGCCACGTCGGCAGCACTTGCAAATATAGTCCCCCCCCCCCCCCCCATACTTGTCAACACTTTTAACAACATATGTTTAAAAAAATAAATGGGCGACAGCACGGAACTTTTTCGCAGGGAAGCGCTACACGCGCAGACTAAACACCTCATCGGCGAAGTGGTGTTATACCGGCCATTATCCTTTACATGGCTAACACTCGTTTCGTTAGTTTTTGCCGCCGCAATTATCGCGTTTCTGGTGCTCGCTTCCTACACCCGCAAGGAAGAGAAAATGGTGTCTGACCCTCATGGCACTACCTTAAGTCTGTCGTCCCGGCGAAGGCCGGGATCCAAGTTGCATTTTTAGATAACCTAACGAACTTGAACCCCGGCTCGGCACAACACCTGTGGTTGTTCGCCGGGGAGACAGTTTTCGGAGTCGGTTTAGGCAAGCCGATGTCTTTAAGTTGAGAGTAGATGTTCGCTTAAGGTAGTGCCATGAGTGTCTGACCCCAATTTATTATTGCGCCGGGATGCCGGGCGATGACGTTTGAGAAGTTTGCGGAGCACTTGGGCTGAACCGCCTAGTTTCACGCCTTCACCTCAGCCATGACCACGTCCACAATTTGTATTCACCCCCTAGCTACACAGAGTGGCGCTCTCAGAGAAAATGGCAGAGAAAAGAGAGAAAATGGTGTCTGACCCCAATTTATTTCCTCATTGCGGCGGGTTTCCGGCATTCGATATTGCATTTGCCCTTATTGGCTCAAAAATCTCGAAGCGCTTGGCACCAGCATTCAGCAGATCAATAATTTTCGAGAAGCCACCCTCTCCCGCTTTTCCAAACCAAGGAGCCACACAGCTTAGCGCCATCGAGTATGTCGTTTCGTAGTCCTTCGCGATTTGGCTAAAAAACTCATCGTACTCTTCAATACAGTTAAGACGTTGCCAAGATTGCGTTCGACTCGTAAATCTAGGGTCTTCGCTGACAAGTACAGCAAGTCCCTCGTTAAACCACGCAGGAACTTGCTTTATCGCCGAGCTAGAAAGTCGAGACGATAGCTCAACGTGGAGAAGCTCGTGGGCCAGAAATTCGACGGAGTGCGCGCGTGGAGAAACGACAATCAGAAAAGACCCAAAGGCGCTAGCCTTGAACCCATTACCTGTAATCTCCCAATAGCACTCACTACTGTTGCATATGATCCACACTGGATCAGATCGAAGCGGACCCACGTAGCGAGCGACACGCGCTTGCGCGACACCGATGTTACGTAAGTGCGCTGCGTTCCCGTCAGCATCACTCGACTGAACATATTTTCGAGGACTGATCTTCTGAACGTCGAAAAACCAATGATAGGGAAATGAGCCGCTTTTCACAGCTAAGGCGATGGCCACAACCAATACTGCTAATGCAACCGCGACCGAAATTGAAATGAGCGCTAGTCGGCTCATAAACATGTACTCCAAATGGGGCTTTGCCGAGCCGCAAGAGCTCGGCAAATCTTTTTACGCCTTACCTAGCAAGCAGGTCGCGAAAAAGAAAGTAAACCAAAAAGAACGCTGAGAGCACTTGTCGGCCGTAGTGCCGTTGGTGCGCCAGAGCTACAAACTGACGCCTCGGGAGTTGGCTGCGGCAACCCCTGCCCGTTGGGGTTGGTAACACTTCCCAAATTGGTGCCGTCGAACAAGCCCGAAATCGGAGGGCCAACTGACGTGTCGCTGGGAGCCTGACAAGCAAATATCGTCTGAGTAGCGCGGAAATCATATCCAACTTGAAAGCCTCCTGCTCGCGACCCCGTCGACTGATTACTTGGCGGTGGCGGCGCGACGTTACCCCCCGAAACAAACCCAACTTCATTCACACTTAACTCACGCATGTTGTAACCCCAATTTAATTGTTACTGCCACGTCGGCAGCGCTTGCAAATATAGTTAACCCCCCCCCATACTTGTCAACACTTTTAAAAACATATGTTTAAAAAAATAAATGGGCGACGGCACGGAACTTTTTCGCATGGAAGCGCTCCACGCGCAGACTAAACACCTCATCGGCGAAGTGGTGTTATACCGGCCATTATCCTTTGCATGGCTAACACTCGTTTCGTTAGTTTTTGCCGCCGCAATTATCGCGTTTCTGGCGCTCGCTTCCTACACCCGCGAGGAAGAGAAAATGGTGTCTGACCCCAATTTATTGGTCAACACTTTTAACAACATATGTTTAAAAAAATAAATGGGCGACGGCACGGAACTTTTTCGCAGGGAAGCGCTCCACGCGCAGACTAAACACCTCATCGGCGAAGTGGTGTTATACCGGCCATTATCCTTTACATGGCTAACACTCGTTTCGTTAGTTTTTGCCGCCGCAATTATCGCGTTTCTGGTGCTCGCTTCCTACACCCGCAAGGAAGAGAAAATGGTGTCTGACCCCAATTTATTGCAATGATAAAAGCTGACACGCCGTGGAACCCAAAAACAGTCGCGGTTAGTGCGTGAAATCAAGACAGTTGCTGTCCCCGATTGTTTTCTTACTCACCGAAATGTCCGTCGCCAAAGAAGAATAGCTACCACCGTCCAAAGTACAGCGCCGCAGTACAGATGAAATTCAGCGTAATTGTGGGCATTCGCGGATGACGCCGCTGTCTTCACAACAGAAAATGCCCCTGCGTTCCAAGCGATGTGAAATACGATGGGTAGAAGCAAACTACCGGTCCGGTAGAAAAGCAGGAAGAACGCAACTCCACTTGTAAAGCAAAACATGATGAACGCGCTCATCAGTAGAAAATCGCCGCTTGAAAGGGGAGCGTTTAAGGAGTGCACGCCTACAAACAACCCGCTTTGGACGACCGTGCATTTTTTCACTGAAATATGTCTAATCAGCCAGCGAGAAATGATGCCTCTAAAGATCAGTTCTTCGAAGATTGACAAAAGAAGCACCATTCGCAACACAAAGAGTAGCTCGTCTCGCGCAGACGACTCGCCTGATCTGGGCTCGCCCAGGTCGCCTACAGTTGCGTTCGCGAACACAACCACCAACAGGATGGTAGCGCCGAGCAGTGCCGTGAGGCATATGGCTCTCTCCCTAGGCAAAAGCGCACTTAGCCGTAGTTCTTGGGCCGGTGCCCTTTCGTGCTTCACAGCGACATACCAGTAGGCGCAGGGCATGAGCGCTATTGCGATGACGCCGAACACTAGTCCGTTTAGCCCTCTTAGTTCAAGTAAAGAAAATCCAACAAACAGCGAGAACACCTGAAATACCAAATGAATGGCGAGCACCTTCAAGGTGATCGTTCTTGGACCATAGCGAAGAGTCTCGACAGTCACGTGCGCTATACCCTGTTTAAAGAAGCGGGCCGCGCATGAGCGGCCCGCTCGTAGAAAGTTATGGACCAAAAGCGTTTGGGTTCCTCGAAGTGCCGTTACCAGAAGTATTCCCGTCGGTCGAACTACCACCGTTCGGATTGTCACGGAAATGTCTGACGACCGCATCGGACACGACTCGGTTCGCTTGTAGCACGGCGGCTCTAGTGGCTTGATAGGCCTGACCTGCAACTTCATTAGCCAAGAACCCTAAGAGCGCACCCCTCCAGCCGCTAGAACCATTGCCAGAGCCGCCATTGTTAGGCCCGTTGCTCGCTTGTAACGAGTAAGGGTCATCAGAAAAGGCCAAGCCACCACTGACCCATAAAGCTTCGTCGTTCACTAATTCACGCATGTTGTAACCCCAATTTAATTGTTACTGCCACATCGGCAGCACTTGCAAATATAGTTAACCCCCCCCCCATACTTGTCAACACTTTTAACAACATATGTTTAAAAAAATAAATGGGCGACAGCACGGAACTTTTTCGCAGGGAAGCGCTCCACGCGCAGACTAAACACCTCATCGGCGAAGTGGTGTTGTACCGGCCATTATCCTTTGCATGGCTAACACTCGTTTCGTTAGTTTTTGCCGCCGCAATTATCGCGTTTCTGGCGCTCGCTTCCTACACCCGCAAGGAAGAGAAAATGGTGTCTGACCCTCATGGCACTACCTTAAGTCTGTCGTCCCGGCGAAGGCCGGGATCCAAGTTGAATTTTTTTAGATAACCTAACGAACTTGAACCCCGGCTCGGCACAACCCCTGTGGTTGTTCGCCGGGGAGACAGTTTTCGGAGTCGGTTTAGGCAAGCCGATGTCTTTAAGTTGAGAGTAGATGTTCGCTTAAGGTAGTGCCATGAGTGTCTGACCCCAATTTATTATCCCCGGCCAGCCGCAGCACATGAGAAAATGGTGTCTGACCCCATTTTTAATTTTGTGTCTGACCCCATTTTTAATTTTTTTAATTATTCGCTTAAGGTAGTGCCATGAGTGTCTGACCCCAATTTAATCCTCTAGTCAAGCGAGGTACGGACGCGCAGAGTGCCGTCGGGTTGACACACCTCGCCCAAAGCGCGACGTGCGCGCTCGTACGCGAGCATGTGGTCGGTGACGGCAATGCAGTGCAGTTGCCCTTCGGGTCGCGCACGGTTAATGCGCTGACAGAACCTGCGCGAGCCGTAGTCTGCCGGTGCCTTGACCCCTCTCAGGCCGAACATGGCCATCGCGTCCACGGACATCGTGAAGTTGCCGTAGAACTTCGGCTCCTGACCGACGCGGGCAATGTAGTCGTCGACGCCAACTGAGGCAAAAAACGCCAACTCGGCTTCGCGCCGGCGCGTCATCTCATCGGCGTTGGCTCGTCGCAACTCAAAGTCTTCCGGTAGATTTGGAAGATCGTCGAACGAAGACTTCTTGGCACCGCACTGGTCCATCTCCCGCCCATCCTTTTGCGCTGTGTTGCCATGCCACACAACCACAGCACCGGTAGTAATGGTCCGCGTCCTGCCTGCGGTGAACACGTAATTTGCACAGCTTGAAACGCAGGTACCTTCGACCACGACGTGCAAGCCGTGGATGCGTACTAGACGGCCAATGCGTAGGCCCGCATCGACGGAGCCGCCGTCAGAAGTGATGCGGAGCTCTTGCGTGGCTCCACGCCCGAGCTCTTCCTCGAAAGCTATCGCGGCTTTCTCGTTGATCGGACCACGAAAGTGGAGCACGGCTCCAGCCCTAGACAGTTCAAATGCGACCTCGTCGGCGCGATCGGATGCCTCGCGCAGCAGACGGGCGTACTCCTCGGGACCAACCAGCCGCTTGAATTCATCGGCGCTGACGTACCGCCGCTCCCCGGTCTGTGGCGGATCGACATTCGTCGCACATCCTGATACTGCGACAAACAAGTAAACGACCGATAGCCTAACTATTCTGTGGATAAACTTCATGAGACTCGTCAAGGCGCGCTTGAGCCTATGTAATGGTTGGCCCGAGCGCGCCTCTCGCTTTACTTCTTTACACAGACCTCAACTGATAAGGTCACGCATTTCGTACCGCTTTTGTTGCAGGTCTTCGTCTCGGTCTTTGTGCACGTCGTCGTGGAACCCGAGCCAGACCCTCCCCCGCTGGAACCGGAACCTTTGCCCCCAGAAACCAAACCAAACTCATTCATTGTCAATTCACGCATGTTGTAACCCCAATTTAATTGTTACTGCCACATCGGCAGCACTTGCAAATATAGTTACCCCCCCCCCCATACTTGTCAACACTTTTAACAACATATGTTTAAAAAAATAAATGGGCGACGGCACGGAACTTTTTCGCAGGGAAGCGCTACACGCGCAGACTAAACACCTCATCGGCGAAGTGGTGTTGTACCGGCCATTATCCTTTGCATGGCTAACACTCGTTTCGTTAGTTTTTGCCGCCGCAATTATCGCGTTTCTGGCGCTCGCTTCCTACACCCGCAAGGAAGAGAAAATGGTGTCTGACCCCAATTTATTGCACTTGAAACGAAAAATGCTCGACTGCAGGCGTTTTTTTGGTATCGTCACACATGGCTGATCCTTTCTGTTTTGACGTTGATGTTAGATACCAGCATCTTAACAAGTGAAGGCTCTCAGCCAGCTTTCTTTCCATGCGCTTTCATGGCAGAAATCGCTTAAGGTAGTGCCATGAGTGTCTGACCCCAATTTATTCTGAGTGTCTGACCCCAATTTATTCCATTCCCTTGAATTCATACTTCCAAAGAAAGATGCTGCCTATTGCAAGCGCGATGCACTCTACTGACCGAATAGAGTTTGCGATTTTTTGCTCATCTAAGGACAATTCATTTGCGGCGACAGTAGGCATAGAAGCTAGGGCTAGAATAAGCAAGATGGTAACGAAGTTCCAAGCACTATGAACAACTATCGCTAAAACCAGAGACCCGCTTTTGTAGAACAGAACTCCAAAGAAAACCCCTGTCAAGAATAACTGTACGAACCGTGATGCCTGAGCATCGAAAAGTACTATTGCATGCATGAGCAAAAAGACAGCCGCTTGTAGCCCGATCGCAACTAACGGCCCAGTTTTCGTTAGCAAAAATCGGAGAACTAGCCCGCGACAGAAAATCTCTTCTAGGATTGGCGCAACTAAGCATGCAGAGAGCACCATCGAAAGAATCTGCGCGGCATCAAATGACGCATTACCCCAGAACGGGCGTAGTAATGTAGATTCGTCTAGCCCGACAAGGAAAACACCAGCAACAAAGATGAGACCTTGAAAAAGTATCGTAATCGCAAGGATCACTGCAAAACTTAGACACTTCCCACGTAGTGTCAGCTCAGAGTACTCTCGTTGTTCGTGCAAGGCGACGAGACTGACATAGGAGAGAATACACAACACTGCGATAGTTGGAGCTCCTACAAGTCGGACGTTCGTATCGGGTGCCACGAGCAGAAACATCGTCGTGGCGAATACTCCTACTAAGAGGCTCGCCAAAAGATACCCAACCCCAATAAGGAGTTGGGAACCGTTGATAGTGGCGATGCGGTGGTGCACTATGGTCCAGTAATGAAGCCGCCACCGCGGCCAGGCGCGGGAACGCCGCCGGGAGGAGCGCCGTCGCCTGGCCAATCTGGGGTCGGTACGCCGCGAGTCGTCCCGTCCCGCATCGCATCACCTATCCTGCCTACCCAGGATACTGCCTCGTCAAACGCGGCCATGATTACGCCATCGCGAGCCAACTCGCAACCCAGTCGGGCCCACCTGTTCGCCTGATTGCATCCGACGCTTAAGTTGCTCCCAGACGACCCAGACGACCCAGACGACCCAGAAGACCCAGAAGACCCAGAAGACCCAGAAGACCCAGACGACAGAAGAGGACCAGGCGGCGCGCCGATCAACCCCCCCGAAACAAACCCAACTTCATTCACACTTAACTCACGCATGTTGTAACCCCAATTTAATTGTTACTGCCACGTCGGCAGCACTTGCAAATATAGTTAACCCCCCCCCCCATACTTGTCAACACTTTTAACAACATATGTTTAAAAAAATAAATGGGCGACGGCACGGAACTTTTTCGCAGGGAAGCACTCCACGCGCAGACTAAACACCTCATCGGCGAAGTGGTGTTGTACCGGCCATTATCCTTTGCATGGCTAACACTCGTTTCGTTAGTTTTTGCCGCCGCAATTATCGCGTTTCTGGCGCTCGCTTCCTACACCCGCAAGGAAGAGAAAATGGTGTCTGACCCCAATTTATTGGAACTTTTTCGCAGGGAAGCGCTACACGCGCAGACTAAACACCTCATCGGCGAAGTGGTGTTATACCGGCCATTATCCTTTACATGGCTAACACTCGTTTCGTTAGTTTTTGCCGCCGCAATTATCGCGTTTCTGGCGCTCGCTTCCTACACCCGCAAGGAAGAGAAAATGGTGTCTGACCCTCATGGCACTACCTTAAGCGATTTTTGCCATGAAAGCGCATGGAAAGAAAGCTGGCTGAGAGCCTTCACTTGTTAAGATGCTGGTGTCTAACATCAACGTCAAAACAGAAAGGATCAGCCATGTGTGACGATACCAAAAAAACGCCTACAGTCGAGCATTTTTCGTTTCAAGCAGTTTGTCGCCGAAGCCCCCGGCGCGGCAATGAGCGAGGCAATACCACTGGCGCGGCTACAATCGATTGTTAATCTTGAGCTCGGCAGCTACCGTGACCGGCTCTACCCACCGTTGACGACACTGGGGCTATTCATTGAGCAGAGTCTGTCTGCGGATGGCGCGTGCCAAGATGCCGTCGCCCGATACCTGAGCGCACGCCATGCGCGGGATCAAGCCCCTTGCAGCCTCAACACCGGCCCTTACTGCAAAGCGCGCCAGCGGTTACCGATTTCGCTGGTAGAACAGCTGAGCGCGACCATTGGAGAGCGTCTGGAGCAATCCGCACCGAGTCAATGGCGCTGGCGAGGGCGGCGCGTCAAGCTCCTGGATGGCACCACCGTCTCGATGCCGGATACACCGGCCAATCAAGCGGCATATCCACAAAGCGGCGAACAAGCACCAGGACTAGGATTCCCGTTCGCACAACTCGTCGGCCTCCTTTCCTTGGCCACCGGTGCGGTGCTCGGTGTCGCGATGGGGTCCACCAAGGGCAAGGGTAGTGGCGAGCAAGCGCTATTTCGTGAACTGATGCCACAGCTCGACAGTGGAGACGTGATTTTGGTGGATCGCTATCACTGCACTTACTTCACCATTGCCATGCTGTTGGCGCGTGGCGTCGATATCTTGACCCGACAACACCAGAAGCGCTTAACCTCTCCGGAGGCGATCATCGAGACCTTCGGCGGCGGCGACCGCTTGGTACGATGGGTGCGACCGCAGCGCCCGAAGTGGATGGACGCCAAGCAGTACGCCACGATGCCCGAAGAACTCATCGTTCGTCAGACCGAGGTAGGTGGTCGCGAGCTGGTGACCACACTCGTCGACGCCAAGCGTGTCTCAACGAGTGATCTCGATGCGCTCTATCGCAAGCGCTGGATGATCGAGGTTGACTTCCGCAGCATCAAATCCGAGATCGGCATGGATATCCTGCGCAGCAAGTCGCCGGAGATGGCCAGAAAGGAAGTTGCTGTCCACCTGCTGGCCTATAACCTGATCCGCTCACTCATGGTGCGTGCCGCCGTGCTGGCTCACGTCCTGCCGCGTGCCTTGAGCTTCAAGGCCACACTTCAGCTTTGGCACGCCTTTAGCCAGCAATGGCGATGGCATCTAGGTGAGGCCACAGAATCCGTCGTGACGGCAATGCTTCGTGCAATTTCAACGAGGATCATTCCGCATCGACCAGACCGAATAGAGCCTCATGCCGTCAAGCGACGACCAACAACGCATGCCTACTTGACAGTCCCACGTGATCAAGCCCGAGCCGCTATCCTCGAAGCGCGAAAATCGCTTAAGGTAGTGCCATGAGTGTCTGACCCCAATTTATTCCCAGCGAACAACCACAGGGGTCGTGCCGAGCCGGGGTTCAAGTTCGTTAGGTTATCTAAAAAAAATTCAACTTGGATCCCGGCCTTCGCCGGGACGACAGACTTAAGGTAGTGCCATGAGTGTCTGACCCCAATTTATTATTACTCTTTATTGTTTCAATGTTTTCTGCCTCTGGCGCTTATCTTTGACGCGAGCGAGCAGCACTTCAAGCTGTTTACGGTTTTCGATCAGGCTAAGTTTGTACCCTTTTTCCGTGAGCAGCGTAATGAGGCCGGGGCCCTGTTCGCTGTCAGGTACATGCGCCTGACCAACGATCACAAACGGCGTGTCGGCTTGCATCGACTCCTCAATTCGCTTGACGAACGCTTTACTTCGAGCAACGAGCGACCACTCGTAGTAAGCCTCATGAACGCGAGGATAGAGCTGACATTCTGCCGTGGGAAAACGCTCTGGCGGTGCACACGTCGCGCTGGTGGCACTACCACCACGTGCCGCCACGGCCCCCATACACATAAGCTGATTTTTTATTTGTCGCATCCCCGACCTGAAGCAAAGTTCCCCTTTTGAGAGATCTACCTTATCGTAGTCTTCGCGCACCGCATGAAGCGCGATTAGCGCCTTCACGAATTCGTGTTGTCTATCCTCGGGGACCAGGCAGAACGACCTTTTAAAATCACCGAAGTCCTCAAGCGGCTCCCGCCGACCATCGCGAGACATAATGTACCGCTCAAGCTTAAACAACACACTTGGATCTTTCCACCCTGGCAGCGGAAAATCCCGAACCTTAACCTGATGGTTGATTTCATCCAACTTCAGGATGAATGGATACATGGCGATTAAGTCCACAAAAGTTTGGCGCTCCGACTCTTTATGAGTTTGTGCAAACCCCCCAATCACCAGCCTGCCAGGATGGTCAAATAGAAACTTGTTGACCAATGCCTCACTTTCTTTGCGACGCGCTTTTTGGGGGTCGAGACCCGCGCAATCCGATCTGCTGTTCGGGTCATGCATTGCCCCCCCCAATGCGACCCCTTCCGGCACAACCAAGTTTGAAGCCTTTGCGGCCGGCAGAATGACATTGCTGTAATACGCGTCGAACTCAACTTTTAATCCGAAATGCGTCTCCGGAAGCAAAAAGCCCACCCCATTCTGACTCTCGATGGCCAAAAGACGAGGAAGCGGCTGCGCTTGGCAAGCGAATACAACCGCACAGGTCAGAAACAAAAGAAGCTGCCTTGTAAAGCGCTGCATGAGGATGCGTGAATAGTGAATTTTGTGCATAGCCATAACGAATTTAAGCCAAAAACGAAGCGAAAAAGCGGGGCAAAAGCACGCCCCGCTACCCTAGTGGCTGACTAGAATCACTGGATCAGCCAAATATTGATGGTCACCCGTACCTCGGCGCCTGTATCTCGAGTTTATATTGCTGGCATGACGACGAACTCCCATTGCCTTCGAACCCGAAAACCCTTGCGAAGAATCCCGCAACAGAACCACGTCCACCAGAATTGGTACACGTCGTCACTGCTGTCGCGGTGCCACTTGAATTGAAAGTAGTCGTAACCGACGTGTTTCCAGTTCTTGTCGTGCACTGGCCACCACCATTAGGCAGGGAGCTGCATGTTGTTGTGGAGCCTGCCCCAGACCCCCCACTCCCCGACGAACCAGACCCCCCACTACCGGAACCGGAACATCCGTTACCCCCCGAAACAAACCCAACTTCATTCACACTTAGCTCACGCATGTTGTAACCCCAATTTAATTGTTACTGCCACATCGGCAGCACTTGCAAATATAGTTAACCCCCCCCCATACTTGTCAACACTTTTAACAACATATGTTTAAAAAAAATAAATGGGCGACGGCACGGAACTTTTTCGCAGGGAAGCGCTACACGCGCAGACTAAACACCTCATCGGCGAAGTGGTGTTATACCGGCCATTATCCTTTGCATGGCTAACACTCGTTTCGTTAGTTTTTGCCGCCGCAATTATCGCGTTTCTGGCGCTCGCTTCCTACACCCGCAAGGAAGAGAAAATGGTGTCTGACCCCAATTTATTTCGAGTTTATAGGTCTGGCATGACCCTGAATCCCCGCTGCCCTCGATCCCGAGAACCCATCTGAAGAATCCCCCAACAGAACCACGTCCACCAGAATTGGTACACGTCGTCACTGCTGTCGCGGTGCCACTTGAATTGAAAGTAGTCGTAACCGACGTGTTTCCAGTTCTTGTCGTGCACTGGCCACCACCATTAGGCAGGGAGCTGCATGTTACTGTGGTGCCTGACCCAGATCCCCCACTTCCCGACGAACCAGATCCCCCACTACCGGGACCGGAACATCCATTACCCCCCGAAACAAACCCAACTTCATTCACACTTAGCTCACGCATGTTGTAACCCCAATTTAATTGTTACTGCCACACCGGCAGCACTTGCAAATATAGTTAACCCCCCCCCCATACTTGTCAACACTTTTAACAACATATGTTTAAAAAAATAAATGGGCGACAGCACGGAACTTTTTCGCAGGGAAGCGCTCCACGCGCAGACTAAACACCTCATCGGCGAAGTGGTGTTGTACCGGCCATTATCCTTTGCATGGCTAACACTCGTTTCGTTAGTTTTTGCCGCCGCAATTATCGCGTTTCTGGCGCTCGCTTCCTACACCCGCAAGGAAGAGAAAATGGTGTCTGACCCTAATTTATTGCCTTCTTCAGCTCCGGCCCGCGCTTACTTTCTTGATTGAGGAATAGTCCAGCAGCCCGGCCCCGATGAAGATCAGAAGCATATGCAGCCCAAACGACGATAGGTCGAGGATCACAAGGATGACGGCAAAAAAAATCGTACCTATACCAAGCAAGAAGCTAGCGGATTTATAGCGCATCTGATTCCCCAACAAAACCGCTTAAGTGGAACACTCTTAAGCTTGCCGCAATCTATACCCGGCCCCAGAAAAGTACGCAAGAACACCACTCGACTTCCCCAGATGTAACGCGCCAATCATCAGTGTAAAGGGGCGCGCCTCGCCAGCTATAGATCGTTCAAGCGCTTTTACGAGGGGTGCATTTCGCACAAATATCGTCTGATCTGCAAGCCTCCGCTCACGAGCGGACTGAGAATACCGGTCAAGAGAGGAAAGCACCTTCTCATGATCGCCGATCAACCACGCGTCGACGATCGCAGCCAAGAATACTTTCGTTCGAGTTGTCCCTAAATTAGCGATTGATCTACTCAGCATGTATACCTGGTCTTCGTAACTGAGGCGAGCATAAGGCTGAATCTGATCAATTGCCCTTTCTAATCCCAAAGTGGCACTTACTCCCACCTTGGAAAGACTAGCAAAAAGCTGTTGCTCCATGTTTACGCGCGGGGAGGGAAGGAATTGGTTCATGTCAGCAAGTGCCACAGAGAAGGACGATTGCCAAATCGGCAGTTTGCCTAGCGCCTGAGCGTCTAATCCAACAGCCATTAACCGCGTGGTATTCGACTGAATGATTGCGAGCTGGTCAGACCGGAACTTACTTGGCACGGCGGGATTCGTCAACGCATCGATCTGATTCTGCTCTTTTAGAGCAGCTTCGCGAGATACAGGCGGCGCCACTTCCATAATGACGATCTGGCCCCGTCGGCCGCAATGCTTTACAAACTTTCCTAAAAACTCGTCCGTTGCAGTGTGCGTATGAATAGTCCCGACAACACATCCAATTTGTCGCCCGTCTTTTGACTCGACCACGTAAAGAATGCCCCTTTCCGATGCAGCAATCGCCGACGTTGAGAAAATGAAGAGGGCATACGCCATGATTGAGCGAATCCGAACATATTGATTCGTCAGGACTTCGATCTTTAATTGAAAAGTTTTCAAAGCAGTAGGTGCGTGCAAGCGTCAAAACCAGCGTTGTGTTTATCGGTTAATCTCTATATTCAGCCGAAGGGCAACTAAGAAACTGCCCTTCGGCTCCCCATGGAATACCGCGATGAATCGCCCTACCTGACCATCGGGATAAGTTTTCCGTTGTCGTAATCCCTTGACCAGCCAGAGTACGGATCCATTAGCCCCGCCGATCCATCGTCAGGCGTCGGCGCCGCGAATACAAGGGCAGCCGTCAATGCGCCGCCAGCTGCGCCGACTGATCCTGTTTGGCTTGGAACGTTCCGTGCTGCAACCGAAACCACCGCGTTCGCCCCCGCGGCAACACACCCGCCGACGGCGCCGGCCACGATGCCAACCCCTGCGGAATTTCCAGTCTGATTTGCAACTGCCATTCCAGCGGCACCCCCCGTCACCGCGCCGACTGCACATCCCCCCGCAGCGACTGCACCTGCAGCTGGGTTTCCTCCGGACACGGCACCAGCTTCGCTAATTGTCAATTCACGCATGTTGTAACCCCAATTTAAGTGTTACTGCCACGTCGGCAGCACTTGCAAATATAGTTAACCCCCCCCCATACTTGTCAACACTTTTAACAACATATGTTTAAAAAAATAAATGGGCGACAGCACGGAACTTTTTCGCAGGGAAGCGCTCCACGCGCAGACTAAACACCTCATCGGCGAAGTGGTGTTGTACCGGCCATTATCCTTTGCATGGCTAACACTCGTTTCGTTAGTTTTTGCCGCCGCAATTATCGCGTTTCTGGCGCTCGCTTCCTACACCCGCAAGGAAGTGGCAACCGGCTATCTCACACCAAGTAAGGGCAAGGTTCGCGTGCTGACGCCGCTGGTGGGAAAGATCACCGAGCGCCGTGTTGCTGAAGGCGCGCAAGTGCGCGCCGGTGATGTGTTGTTTGTGGTGTCCGCTGAGCGCGAGTCCGTCGCGGCTGGCGCAACGCTCGAAGCGGCTGCGGCGGAGCTGCAAAATCGTCGCACCTCGCTCGTCGGCGAGAAGGAAAAGCAGCTCGCACTGGCGAAGATGAACGAGGCGGCGCTCATCTCGCGGCGTGAAAAGGTCGGGCTGGAATTGCAACAGCTACGCGATGAAATCGCTACCCAGCGTGAGCGCGTGCATCGTTCCGAAGAACAGTTGGAACGATTTAAGAGTCTTGCGGCGCAAGGTTTCATTTCGGCAGCGCAAGTCACCCAACGAGAAGACGAAAAGCTGGAGCAGGTACGGCTTTTGCAATCCAGCCAGCGTGCAGCGCTCGCACTAGAACGCGAGATGGCGACACTCAAGCAAGAGATACCGTTACAACACTTACGCGCAGATGCCCAGATCGCGGGGCTTGATCGCGCGCTGGCGATGGCCGGGCAGGAAGCCGCCACCTTTGAATCGCAACGTGCCGTGGCCGTGACCTCGCCAGTTGACGGTGTTGCAACCGCGATCCTCGCCGAGGTCGGCCAACCGGCTGCGCCGGGAGCAACCCTCGCAACGGTGCTGCCGGCAGGCGCAGATTTGGAAGCGCATTTGCTGGTCTCGTCCCGTGCCATTGGCTTTCTGGCGGTGGGGCAGCCAGTGCGCTTGCGCTATGCGGCGTTTAGGTTCGAACGCTTTGGGCACTACAAAGGGGTAGTGACCAGTATCTCGAAGACGACCGTGAACCCGCAGGAGCTACCCGCGCAAATCGCCACAAGCGAGATGCGCGAGCCGCGCTACCGCATCACGGTAAAGCTCGAACAACAATCCATTCAGGCTTACGGCAAAGATTACCCGCTGGTAGCAGGCATGCAGCTCGACGCCGATATACAGATTGAGCATCGAAAGCTCTATCAACTCATCCTCGACCCGCTTTACAGCATGGCGCGGCGCGTGTGAGCAAGGCGATTTCTCCATGCCGCAAGAACCACAACATCGGTAGCGACGGGCTTGGGATCTCATGTTCCGCCACCTCGGCAACCGCAAAATTGGCTCCCGGCCCGGCGCAACCCTTGTGGTTGTGTGCAGGGACGACAGTATTGGGTAGCGTGACTTCTACTCACTTAGGTGATTTGATCGTATGAAACAAAACCGCATTCAAGACCTGTTGGATTTCACCGGCAAGCGTAAAGCCCCCGTCATTCTGCAAACAGAAGCCGCCGAGTGCGGCGTTGCATGCCTCGCAATGGTGGCGAGCTACTTTGGTTTTAAGACTGATCTGGCCACGCTGCGCCGCCGTTTTTCTGTATCTATCAAGGGCGCGACACTCGCGCACTTGATCGCGTTTGCCGGCGACCTGAAGCTGACCTCTCGTGCGCTCCGACTCGAGCTGGAAGAGATGTCGCAGCTCAAGCTGCCGGCGATTCTTCACTGGGAGCTTTCCCACTTTGTCGTTCTGACCGAAGTCAAATCTGGCGGCATCGTCATCCACGACCCAGCGCGGGGCCTGCGCGAATGCACTTGGGCTGAGGTGGGCAAAGCGTTCACTGGTATCGCACTCGAATTGCTGCCTGCTGAGGGCTTTGAGAAAAAAGATGAGCGCCGCGAAATACGCGTGCTCAGTCTGCTGGGCAAGGTAGTCGGACTCAAACGCGCCCTCATTCAGGTACTACTTCTTTCAATTTGTCTTGAGGTGTTCACGCTGGTGTCGCCGTTCTTTATGCAATTGGTCGTCGACCAAGCCATCGCCTCGGCAGATACCAACTTGCTGACGGTATTGGCCATCGGCTTCTTTATGCTGATGTTGATTCAACTCGCAGTGAGCACGTTTCGCTCGTGGCTTATCGTCTACTTGAGCACCTCGCTGAACCTACAGGTCTCCTCAAATCTCCTTGCGCATCTGCTCAAGCTACCGATGGAGTACTTTGAGAAGCGGCATCTGGGCGACATCACGTCACGCTTCGGCTCGATGGGAACGATTCAGTCATTCATTACATCAAGCTTCATTCAAGTGGTGCTGGACGGCATGATGGTCATTGCCACACTCATCATGATGCTGCTGTATGCACCGCAGCTCACACTTGTCGTGTTCGTGGCTGTCGTGCTCTACACGCTGCTGCGGATTGTGATGTACGCACCACTGCGTCGCGCAAACGAGGAGCAAATTGTGCACGCGGCAAAACAACAATCCCATTTTCTGGAGAGCCTGCGCGGCGTGCAGAGTATTAAGCTTTTCGGCAAACGGGATATTCGATTGAGTGCCTGGCAAAACTTGGCCGTCGATAACTTTAATCGCGGCATCGCGATCGAAAAAATGGGGCTAGGGTTTGGTGCGGCAAATAGCGTCCTGTTTGGGGCAGAGAATATCCTCATCGTTTGGCTCGGCGCGCATATGGTTCTGGAAGGTGGTTTTTCAGTAGGCATGCTCTATGCGTTTATGTCTTACAAAGGCAACTTCACCGGCCGCATTTCGGCACTGGTGGATCTTGCCATTCAATACAAAATGCTTTCCTTGCACACCGAGCGTGTCGCGGATATTGCTTTACACGCTGCCGATGACGAAGTTGGGCGCAGCCTCACGCAACTGGTCGATGTTGCTGCAACTGCGCCCAGTATTGATGTCCGCAATTTGCATTTCGCGTATTCTGATCTGGAGCAGCCTGTGCTAAGCGGCGTCACCTTCGCCGTCAAGCCGGGCGAATGTGTGGCGATTGTGGGGCCATCGGGTTGCGGCAAAACGACGCTCTTAAAAATCATGGTCGGTTTGCTCACGGCAAAGAAGGGCGGCATCCTCATTGATCGCATACCGGTTGGCCGCCTGGGGCTAGCGCGGTATCGGGAGATCATTGGTGTTGTGATGCAAGATGATCAGCTTTTCGCCGGGTCAATTGCTGACAACATCAGTTTTTTTGAGGAGGTCTCGTCACAAGGATGGGTCGAGCAATGTGCCCAGTATGCCGCCATCCACGACGACATTGTGCGTATGCCGATGGGCTACGCCACCTTGGTTGGCGATATGGGGACTTCGCTTTCCGGTGGGCAAAAACAACGCATTCTTCTCGCTCGCGCTTTATACAAACGGCCGCGGGTCCTGTTCCTTGATGAAGCCACCAGCCACCTTGATACGGTCGGTGAGCGACTCGTGAACGCGGCGATTAAGTCGCTCGGCGTCACTAGCGTGATCGTGGCCCACCGGCCTGAGACGATTGCGATGGCGGATAGGGTGATCGACCTCGGGCGGCTAAACGTTCTGGAAAGTGCTCACCCGGCACGGTTGGAATATCACTAAAGATTGATGAAACTCCTTATAAGACGGGATTTTTCAGCACTTTTTGCTTGAAAATGCCCGTCAATACTGGAGTTTATGAATTAGGGAACTTCTCGAAACCGTCGCGAGCGGGCGAAGTTCGTGCCGACGGGTTTGGCAAACACGGGACACGTACCCAGTGTACGGCGAGCACCGCAGGCGCGAAATTCGCCCGCGCAGTAGGTTTATAGAAGTGCCCGTTAGCATCTTCTCAAAATCGGCCGGCTTGGTGGGTGGGGTCTGCGACGAAGCCATCATCGGAACGCTGGTCGAAACAACCGCCTGCAGAGCGCCTAGCGAGAAATCGTGCAGTTGCTTTTTCATGAGCCCCCCTGAAAATCAGGGGAGCAGCATCGCTCAAACGCTTGGCCCGCTTCGACGATTCGCGTCAATAACCTTGATACGCTCTTTACGTTCTTTGTCGTCACGCACAATGGTCAGTTCAGCAACATTTCCCACGCCCACACGATCCAACTCGGCCACAAAGGTGGAGAAGGTATCCGTCTGCCTGCCATTGACGGCGATGATGACATCTCCCAATTCCCCAGTTCGGCGGGAGAACGGTTTCAAGCCCGCCTCGGCTGCCGGGCCACCACGCAGTGTCGCGCTAATCACCACACCCTTGATGCCGTTGCGCGAGACGAGATAGGGATCGACGGCTTGAATGCCGATACTCGGATAGGACGCATAACCGCGCGCAATCAACTGTGGCACAACACGATTGACCGTATCGACTGGTATGGCGAATCCCACCCCCGCAGAAGAGCCAGACGCTGAGCGAATCTGCTGATTCACGCCGATCAGACGGCCAGCGCTATCGAGCAATGGTCCACCGGAGTTGCCGGGATTAATGGCTGCATCGGTTTGAATGCCGCCTGCGATCTCGACATATTCCTCCGTCGGTAAATAACGGTCTAGTGCGGAGATGATGCCCGCCGTCAAGGTGCGCGACAGACCGAATGGATTGCCAATCGCGATCACTGACTGGCCAACTTTCAAGTCACGCGACTGGCCAATTGGCAACGGTTTTATACCAGCGGGTACTGAGACCAAACGTACCACCGCAAGGTCGTATTCAGGTGACGAGCCAACTACCTCAGCCGGGATGGGGTCCTTGCTATTGTCGAGTTTCACAAACACCTTACCCTGCCCCGGTGCCACCCCTGCGACGACGTGAAAATTTGTCACGACGTGGCCGCGACTATCCCACACAAACCCTGAGCCGGCACCCTGAGCGATGCCCACCTGCTCGCCGAAAAAACCGCGCCTCACGCGGGTCTCGGTGGTCAGATAGGCGACCGACGGCGCTGCGTTTTCAAACAACGACACCAGCGATTTTTCTTGCTCAAGCAGTGCGCCACGCGGCGACACCTGACGGGGCTCAACGGCGCGCTCGCGCTGCGCCCAAAGTGTCGGTGCAAATGTCAGGATAGTGGCCATGACTGCAACGGCAGCAACCAAGGCAATAGCGGCAAGTTTATTCATCTTCATCACTTTCTAACTAGCTCAGTTTCGACCGTAGGTGGGGCCAAAGATTCATCCATCAAGTTTCGAAGGACACCGCTGCTTTATGTTCGCTCCCGGGCGATTGGACGGCGCTGTGTCGCCAAACGCGACGACGACGTTAAAAAATGGTGAGACTGATCCAGTAGGCCACCGCCGCGACAAACGCACTGGCAGGGATGGTGAAAATCCATGCCCAGACAATGTTGCCCGCAACCCCCCATCGAACGGCGCTTGCATTACGCGTGGCGCCAACGCCAACGATGGCACCAGTAATGGTGTGCGTGGTGGACACGGGAATCCCGAGAGCGGTCGCCAAGAACAAGGTTAGCGCGCCGCCGGTCTCCGCGCAAAAGCCACCAACCGGCTTTAGCCTAGTGATTCTTTGGCCCATTGTCTTGACAATTCGCCAGCCGCCAAACATGGTGCCAAGAGCGATCGCCGCGTAGCACGACACAATTGTCCAAGTCGGTGGTAGTGCATCGCTCGCTGACGAATATCCAGTTGCAATCAACAACAGCCAGATGATGCCAATCGTTTTTTGTGCGTCATTACCGCCGTGTCCTAAGCTGTAAGCGCTTGCGGAGACGAGTTGGAGTCGGCGAAACCAGCGATCTACTTTTAATGGCGTCGCACGGCGAAACGTCCACGCCACGATGATCATCATCAAGGAACCTAGAAGAAAGCCCAGCATCGGCGAGACGAAAATGAATAGCACAGTCTTAAGGACACCAGATGCAATGAGTACGCTCGCGCCTGACTTCGCGATGACCGCGCCGACGATGCCGCCAATCAATGCGTGTGATGAACTACTCGGAATACCGTACCACCAGGTTAGGACATTCCAAGTAATTGCGCCAACTAGTGCGCCAAACACCACATGGACATCTACAATGCCGGGCTGTACGATGCCTTTGCCGATGGTGGCTGCAACGCTTAACTTGAAGACAAACAGCGCAACAAAATTAAAGAACGCCGCGAACAATACCGCTTGCCCCGGTTTCAAGACACCAGTGGAGACGACGGTTGCAATCGAATTTGCAGCATCGTGGAAGCCATTCATAAAATCGAATAGCAATGCGATCAATACCAGCAGCATCACCACCCATAGAGCTGCCTGTGCGGTCGCCATGACAGCCGGTTATGAATTTTCGAGGACGATGCCCTCGATGAGATTTGCAACGTCTTCACACTTATCGGTGATCGTTTCAAGTAGCTGGTAGATCGCTTTCAACTTCAACACCTCTTTCACGTCATCTTCCTCGCGGAAGAGCCGACTAATCGCCGCCCGCATCACGCGATCAGCGTCAGATTCGAGCAAATCAATTTCTTCGCAGGTCTTCAATGCCGCTTCTGCGGTCTCCTGTTTAGCAACATCGCCGATCAACGACACGACGTGCCTTAGACGCTCGCAGCATTTCACGGCGAGTTCTGTGAGCCGCTGCATGTCTTCAGTCACATGGCGCACGTCATACAGAGACATTGTTTCTGCCGTGTCTTGGAACAAGTCAGCAACATCATCCATGGTGTTGATAAGCGAAAAAATTTGTTCGCGATCAATGGGCGTGATGAATGTTTTATGCAGCGTGCGATTCACCTCTTTGGTCACGCGGTCGGCCTCATACTCGGCTGCATCGACTTCTGCCGTGTATTTTTCGCGAAGCGTTGTATCGCTGTAATTCGCCACTAACTGAGAGAACGCTCTTGCCGCATCAACCGTGTGACCGGCATGGGCATTGAAATGCTCGAAAAAGTTGCCTTCACGCGGCAACAGCTTAGCGAAAATCATCGAATCCTCCACAACGCCGCGAACACAGCGATTTTTATGACATTTTTATGACTTCCTAGAAACGAAGTCTACACGGACTCCGCGATTGTGAACGCCTATGCCGCAGACAGAAAGTAGACAGCGAGCGAGCACACAAACGACAGAATAGATCACTGCTTTAGCTTGTCGTCGTCAAGACCAAAGGGGAGGAGTGAGCCGTTATGCTTGGCTGACATGCGGTGGTCAGTCAAGCAAAAAATCATGCCCACTCAGCCGCTTCCGAACGCGCCCCAGTGAAATGTTCCGGTTAATTCGATATCTGATCCTGCTGAAAACAAAAACGCCCCATTCGGGGCGTTTTCGTGCAGCAACACGAGCCATCTCGATTAGTCGGCGTACACACCAGCCCTCTTGATGATCGGCCCCCATTTGGCGATTTCAGATGCAAGCTGGGTACGCAATGCCTCTGGCGTTTGGCGACTCAACGGCTCTGGTACTGTGCCAAGACTTGCGAAACGCTCGACGACATCCTTGTCCTTCAGCGCATCTTGTAGTGCTTGATTGACTTTTTCCGTGACAGCCTTTGGTGTGCCTTTCGGTGCCCAGAGCCCGTGCCATACGCCGATGCTGAAGCCTTTCAGGCCGGCTTCGTCCATCGTCGGCAAATTGCTCAGCGAGGGGACGCGCACCTTTGAGGTGACTGCATACGCCTTGACCTTTTCGCCCTTGATCTGCGAGGTGGTATTGGTGGTCTGATCACACATGATATCCACTTGCCCCCCCAAAATATCAGTCATCGCTGGCGCGGTACCTTTGTAGGGGACAGTCAACAGATCCGTCTCGATGGCGCTCATGAACAACATGCCACACAAATGAGACGCCGAGCCGATACCTGCATTGGCATAAGACACTTTGTCCTTGTGTGTTTTCACATAGCTAATGAGCTCTTTCAAGTCTTTTGCCGGAAAATCCTTCTTGGCAATTAGGGTCATCGGCACTTCGGTGATCAGGCCAATCGGCTCCAGATCTTTGTTCACGTCGTACTTCAATGCGCGATACAACGAAGGCGCAGTAGAAATGCCGATGTGCATCAGCAACAGCGAGTAGCCATCAGGCGGACTCGTCAATGCCCGTTGCACACCAATCGTGCCGCCAGCGCCACCAACGTTTTCGATATTGACTTGCTGTCCGAGTGACTTCGACATCACGGCAGCGACGGAGCGCGCAACGGTGTCGGTCGGGCCGCCCGCCGCAAACGGCACATACATCGTGATCGGTTTTTCGGGGTAGGCGGCGTTCGCGATACCCACCGTTGCACTAAACGCGATTGAGGCCAGCGCAGCAACTGCTTTTTTGAATGTCATGCTTCCTCCTGTTGTGTGACGAGTATTGTTTTTCTCCCGCCGCCATTCTAGCCTGAATATTTCATGGGTCGCCCGCGGCGTCGAAGGACATTGCCTCTGGGCGATTGGCAAACCGACTTGGCTCGTTTCTCTTTTGTTGTGGGTGCGGGCTGCACCTTCGCTCTCGGTCGGTTGGACGGCAAATCGGACGGCACCGTGTTTGCCATCGCAGTTGATAAAAACGCGCCTTCCTTCCATACGTATTTGGCAAACACGGCCCGCGATGCTGTGGTCGGTCAGGCAACGTCCTTCGAGGTAACGTCCTTCGAGGTACCGCCCTTCGACGCGGTGAGTGACCCATCAAACATTCAGGCTAGCGCCAGCCCAGCGTGAATTTTTCGCCGGGTGCGATACGATTCGTGGCCCAACTTAAGCCAACGATGCCGCCTCTGCTCTGCTCAACGATGGCGTCGCGTGGGAACACATCAAATACCCGTGGTGCAGTACGTGGGTTCTTCCAATCGACCCACACCGCACCAGTCGGCAAGTTTTCGTCAGTCGACGACATCGTGGAGAAGCTATCGTCGTCACCATGACCATGGCCGTCCCCACCACCACCTTCGCGTATTCCTTGCAGTGGCAAGCTCAAGCGCGAACGGCCATCGTTGTCGTCGATTAAGACACGATAGCGGTAGGTCACCACGACCGTCTCACCGGCCCTGAGTCCCAAGACCTCCCCGGTACTTACAAACTGATCACCCCACGAGCCAGTAATGAACCCAAATTTTCCATTAGCCCGTGCCCGGCGGGTGATGGGTGGCGAATTTGACCGGTAAGTCAAACTGCGTGGCCTGATCCCATAGCCCCTTCATCCACGGCCTGTGCTGCATGGCCATCGCCAGATTCAGTAGCGGCCTTCGGCTCTCAGTAGTGATGTAAGCAGGCTTGGCAAATAGCTTGTAGCGCAGCGTTTGCAGCGTGTGCTCAATCGGAGTATTTACGCCACCTTTGCGCACGACCGTCTTGAGCAGAACCTGCCTGAACAGACTCATCAGGTTGTACGCCAGCATCACCGTGTTCAGTGCCGCCTCGGTGGCCCAGAAATCTTTCATGTTGAAGCTGTCAGCGGCAAAGTCGTACTTGAGCTCCTTGATTCTGTTCTCACAATTGGCTCTCCCCCGGTAAGTGCGCCAAATGGTTTCAGCGGGCAAGTCCATATCGCTGACCAGTGCGCTGAAGCGGTAGCGTCCAATCACCGGGTCATCAGCAAACAGATTCAAGGTCTTGCCCTTAGGGTTGACGCGTTGGTCAATCTGCTGGCGAATACCTGTCACCCAACGGGGCTTGGACCAGCTATCGGCCTGGTAGCGAAATCGGGTGAGCTCAATGCCCGGTACCGCCTTACCCTTATCATCCTCAAGACCCCACCATCCCTTGCCCTCAAGGCTGGCATCGACCAGTGCTCTTTGCAGTGGCGGTGTCTGGCGCAGGGCTATGACGTAGTGCAATTTCTCTTCTTCCAAGTGGGTCAAAAATGCGTTGTCACTAAAGCCACTGTCTCCGCGTAATAGGCAAATGTGTTTGTTGCCCAGGCGCTGTCGGGTGTTGGCCAAGAAGCCTTGGATGTTGTTGGCTGAACTGGTGTTGCCTGGGCGAAGCCACAAGTTGGCCACCATGCGGGTCTCTGAGACAAAGGCCATGAGCGGGTGGTGACTTGCTCGCCCCCGTTTGGCCGGGTTGTAGCCCCGTGCAGCGCCTTCTTGCTGTCCGTAGCGGGTCATGACGGTGGAGTCCACATCCAGGGTGATGCCGTCTATGGCGATTTGCTCAAACATCCAGCCGTAGAGCTTGTCCATGACGGCTTCGTTGGAGTTTTGTGTAAAGCGGCGAAACAGTCGCATGACGGCCTTGTAGTTGGCCATACGCTTGATGCCGAAGATGCGTTTCAGTACCGGATCGTGGCGGGTGACTTCACCATGTTCAAAGCGGTTGGCCCCGCACCATACCGAGAGCATGAATTGGGTGATGAGTTGCTCGGGTGCGTAGCCACGGTTGGAGCCGGGCTGGGGCAAGCCAGCGCAAGACAATGCTGTATCAAAGCGCATGTGATCGAGCATGCGTTTCATGAGGCTCATGCCGCCCCAAGCGGTGATTTCTTTGTCCGTAAAACGAAGCTCAAAGTCCATGGCAGCCCTGCACTGAAATCGCGATCCCCAACTTTACCCAAGAATCGCCAAATTCTCAATACGAATCAATAACTTGCGCTAATGGCTTCCATTAGAGATTGGGGCTAATGGGAAATTTGGGATGAACATCGGCAGTTCACCCTTGGCTTGTGCAGCGCGTGCCATCTGCTGGTGCGCCTCGTCGTCAAAGTTGTTCAGTTGATCCATGGACTGCGATGTCGCGAGCAGACGTTTTTTGGATGTATCAACGACTAGATTCAGCAATTGCGCCCCTTTCGGTAACATCGCGCTGAACCACGGCAGTACGGGTTCGGTTTCAGATGGGCTGCCAAATTCAGGCATAGGTTCCTCCGGCACCACAAATGTCTGCATCACCTGCACGATAGCGAGATTGCCGTCAATGGTCACATACCACTCGCGCTCAATGGCGCCTACCTCTTCTGCCCCACAACCATCGCCCACAAATAGGCTACCCGGTGCGCTGAAATCATCTGACTGTTCGAGAGAAGCCATATTCAGCAGTCCTTCACTGCTGCCGCTAGGTCCTTCAAGTCCTTCAAGTCCTTCAAGCCCCTCAACTTCATCGACCACGACGAACATATGATCCTGTGCGACCCAATGGGGCGCGGCGGTCTGCGCGTCGCCGTCCTGCGAAACTGCGAGTGCCGCGCCGATTGCTAACGCGCTGAAGGCAATGCCCGAGGCAACGGCGTATGCCACCAGCTTGAAGAAATCCTGCGCCAAAAACTGTGACGCGGCGATTGCGGGCTGTGTCGAAACTTGCGACTTGAACCATTTGATGTGCATTTCATTCTCCTTGGGGCCAGTCTGAACACTTCATGGGGGCGCGTTTGAAAGCGGGTCAGTAGGTGAACGGGCGAGCGATTTTTTGCCTGACCGACGACAACATCGCGTACCGTCCAATCTGCCGTCCAATCACCCGAGAGCGAACGTACAGCCTGCATCCACGGCAAAAGAGGAACGCGCCAAAATGGTTCTTTGATCATTGAGAGGCAACCTCCTTGGACGCAGCGGGCGACCCATGAAATATTCAGGCGAGGGTTAGTTAACAGTGCCGTGCTGGAGATGATTTAGCGCGTCAATTTCGGCAACATTTAGGGGAAATTACGGCGGCTAAATCGCGCAAATGTGGCGACTTTATGGCAATTGCGGTCAAGCATGCACGCAAGCATGCTCACAACGCGGTTCCCATATTTTTCCCCTATGGCCTGCGGTATATTCGGTCGTCCGTATGATGAACTCGATAATCTTCTAATCCACCTTCCGAATAGATCTCGTAATGCAAAAACGTATCGCAATCGTTGAAGACGACAGCACTATCCGCGCTAACTACTCCGATGCGCTCAAGCGCCATGGCTATGATGTGACGGGTTATACGGATCGCGTGTCAGCAATGACCACCTTTCGGCTGGCGCTGCCGGATCTCGCCATCATCGATATTGGCCTAGGGGATGAAATTGACGGGGGCTTCACGCTATGTAGCGATTTGCGAGTCTTGTCCGCAGGGCTACCGATTATTTTCTTGTCTGCTCGCGATAGCGATTTTGATGTGGTTTCTGGCCTCAGGCTGGGTGCAGACGACTACGTGACCAAGGATGTGTCAATCCCGCACTTAACGGCGCGTATCGCCGCCCTGTTCCGTCGATTAGATGCCCAGCGAACACCGACGCGAGCGGAAGATGTCCTACACCGCGATCAACTTGTACTCGATATCAATCGCCTATCTGTTACATGGAAACAAAAAGATGTCGTGCTAACGGTCACGGAATTTTGGATGGTTCATGCACTAGTGAAGTTTATCGGGCATGTCAAAAATCGCGACCAACTCATGCGCGAGGCGGAACTCACTGTCGATGACAATACCATTACCTCACACATGAAGCGCATCCGCAAAAAGTTTGAATTGGTCGATGCAAGCTTCGACGCCATCGAAACGGTCTACGGCATGGGCTATCGCTGGCGCAGCACACAAAACGGGTCAACGTGACCGACGTTTCTTTCTTTCAAGGTGTTCGCGCCAGGTTCATTGGCGCATCGTTACTACTTCTGCTTATTCCATTATCGGGTTTTGTTTTTGTACGCGAGTTAGCAACTTATCTCCGGCTGGGCCAAGAGCAAGTGACGGTCGCTACCGCAAAACTCGTTGCCGCCTCGCTATCTGATCGCCCAGGATTATTGCTGCGTCGGCGCGATCCACCGCTTGATACAGCGCGTCTATCGATGCCAATCGACAATGCCACGGAATCGCCGCTAACCGCCACCGCGGAACCCCCACCGCCTGGGCCAGATCTGGAACGCGAACGCATTCTTGCATTATTCGGTGCCAGCGATGCCAACATCGCATCGAGCCTCGGCGCACAGTATGTTCCAGACGCGAGTGTTGAGCGCATCCTGAATCAAGGAATAGCAAGCGATGCCCGTGTCTGGGTGGTTGATCTTGCGGGAAACGTTCGCGGGCTCGCTGGTGCGATCTACGCGGATAAAGCGCAAAGCGAGTATGCAAAGTCACTGTCAGCGGCGATGCGCTGGCTACTGGCCACGAAGATGAATTCAGTTTCCAATGATGTTGTTGATTCGCGCGACGCCGTGCTAGCACAGTCTGAACGCGCACTCTTGGGCCAACCCAATGTCGAGTGGCGCACCCAGCGGGACCAGCGACTCGCGATACTGAGCGTCGCAGAACCCGTCTGGCAGGGTGATAGCATCGTTGCGGCAGTTATCGTTGAGCAAGGTGATAGCAGCCAACGTGCCCTGGCCAACCGAGCGGCACAGTCCGTCATTCTCGTGAGTATTTTGGTGTTTGTTGCTGCATTCAGTGTGCTGCTTTGGTTTGCGTTCGGTTTGTCGCGCCGCATTATGCGGCTGCAAAAGCAGGCCAATGCCGCCGTCGATGGACAGGGGCGCGCCAGCGGCACCTTTCAAGCTGCCACCGAACGTGATGAAATTGGGTCGCTATCTCGTACGCTCGCCGCCATGGTGTCACGTCAGGCAAGCTACAACCAGTATCTCGAACAACTGGCGGCGCGCTTGTCGCACGAACTTCGTACGCCCGTGGCAGTGGTTCGCTCATCGCTAGACAATTTACGTGCCGCGAAACTCACCGATGAGGACTTGACGTACCTCGCACGCGCAGACGAAGGCGTTACGCGGCTTTCAATTTTGATTTCACGAATGGCAGAGGCGACTCAACTCGAGCGGATGTTGCAAGGTGCGGACCAAGAAAAATTTGATCTTCGCCAACTCGTTGAGGGATGTGTGGCCGGGTACCGACTTGCGTTTCCGGCGCAACCCATTGATTTCAGCGCAGCCGGTGGCCCTTGGCAAATGCACGGCGTTCCAGATGCGGTCGCGCAGATGCTCGACAAGCTCGTTCAAAACGCGGTCGACTTCGCTGCGGAAGGTACCGCGATTGAAGTGACTCTCTCGGCTCATGCGAATCGCTTCAATCTCACCGTATCGAATGCGGGACCACTACTGCCGAAGGACGCGACATCGCTGTTTGCATCCATGGTGTCATTCAGACAAGGTGCTGACGCGAGCAATCACTTAGGCCTAGGACTTTATATTGCCAAACTGATTGCAGAGTTTCATGGCGGGTCGATTCGCGGTGACAATCGTGCTGACCATTCGGGCGTCGTCATGCAGGTAATGCTGCCGTCGCAATAACGACTCTGATTGACGACTCTGATTGACGGCTCTGATGGGGCCGACGAAACCCGATTAGACGTTAAACCGGAAATGCATGACGTCGCCATCCTTGACCATGTAGTCCTTACCTTCTAGTCGCATCTTCCCCGCTTCTTTGGCTTTCGCCTCGCCACCGAGCGTGACAAAGTCGTTAAACGAAATCACCTCAGCGCGAATAAATCCCTTCTCAAAATCTGTATGAATGACGCCGGCGGCCTGAGGGGCGGTGGACCCTTGGTGGACCGTCCATGCGCGCACTTCCTTCACGCCCGCCGTGAAATAGGTTTCGAGGCCGAGCAGCGTGTAGGCCGCGCGAATCATGCGTGCGAGCCCCGGTTCTTTCATACCAATATCTTCGAGAAAGACCTGCTTATCCTCATCCGACAGATCGGCGATCTCAGCTTCAATCTTTGCGCAGATTGCAACGACGGGGGCACCTTCTTTCGCGGCATGTTCTTTCACACGATCAAGCAGCGGATTATTCTCAAATCCACCTTCGATCACGTTCGCGACATACAGCACAGGCTTCGCAGTGAGTAGCGACAGTTGCTTGATCAGCGCCATCTCGTCAGCATCAAGCCCCATCGCACGGACTGGAATCGCGTCATTGAGCTTCTTCATCATCGGATCGAGCAACGCCACTAACTTAATGGCTTCTTTGTCCCCTGCGCGAGAATTTTTCTGCGCTTTGTGAAGCGCCTTTTCTACCGACTGCATATCGGCGAGCGCCAATTCAGTGTCGATGACTGCAATATCAGACAGCGGATCAACCTTTCCGGCTACATGAATCACGTTGGGGTCGTCAAAGCAACGCACGACGTGTGAGATTGCATCCGTTTCACGAATATTGGCCAAGAACTGGTTGCCCAGTCCCTCACCTTTCGACGCACCCGCGACCAAGCCTGCAATATCGACAAATTCAACGATTGCAGGCACCACTTTCTGCGGCACGACGATTTTGGCGAGATCATCGAGTCGCGGGTCAGGGACTTCAACAATTCCGATGTTGGGCTCAATGGTGCAGAACGGATAGTTTTCTGCGGCGATCCCGGCTTTAGTGAGCGCATTAAAGGTGGTCGATTTTCCGACGTTAGGTAGCCCTACGATGCCGCATTTCATATCATTTTGCCTTCGGTGTTTTGATGTCGTGTTTTGGCTTAGTGTGGAGCCGCAACATCGCCGCCTCCATGTCGCCCTTTGCGATTGATGTCCAACAGTCGAGGGACTGCGTGATAACCTCATCGATAGCGCGTTGCTCATCGGCACCTGGCCGATGCAGCACATAGTCAACCACTTCAGGTCGATCCATCACGCCACCTAACTTGTTTGGCATACCCGCAGCAAGTTCTCGCGGGTGTCCAATCCCCAAACGCAGGCGCCAGAACTCTTTGGACCCAAGATGGTTGACGATATCTTTAATTCCGTTGCTACCCGCAGAGCCACCGATTTTCATTTTCACGCCGCCCGCTGGTAAATCCATTTCGTCGTGTGCCACCATTATCTCAGCGGGAGTGATCTGAAAAAACTTGGCCAATGCACCGACGGCTTGTCCCGAACGGTTCATAAAGGTCGTCGGCTTGAGTAACCAAACGCCCCCCGCCTTCGCTACCTCGCCATGAAACTTGGTTTCCCTGTTGAAAGACGCGCCGAGCTCTCGCGCTAACGCATCGACAAACCAGAACCCCGCGTTGTGACGCGTTGATTCATACTCTCGACCGGGGTTACCCAGTCCGACAACTAGCTTGATGGGGAGATTTGACATAGCGGCGAGTGACGTGCAAGAAAAAATGCCCGCCGAGTGCGGCGGGCATTTCAGCGTGATACGCGACTAAGGCGATGTTATTTTTTTGCCTTGTCGTCTTTCTTAGGAGCCTCCTCTTTAGCCTTCTGATTGGCAGCGGGTACATCGGCTGCCGACACGGTCGCTGCTGCCGCCTCATCGGCCGCAACGGCACGCGGGATGATGATCGTCGCAACAGACTGATCATCTTTACGGTTCAGTGCGACGGATTCTACGCCAGCCGGAAGATTCAGGTTGGACAAATGAATCGAATGACCCGCCGCGAGATCTTTCAGGTCCACCTCAATGAACTCTGGCAAATCTTTTGGCAAGCAAGCGATCTCGAGTTCGTTGATGATGTGTGAAACGATGCCGCTGGACAGCTTCACGCCAGGGGAAATTTCGGCGTTCACAAAGTGCAGAGGCACCTTCATGTGGATCTTCTTCGACGGATCAACGCGCTGGAAATCAACGTGCAGCACATTTTGCTTCCAAGCGTGCATTTGCACGTCACGCAGTAACACCTGTTCAGCTTTTCCATCGAGCTCCATATCGAGAACAGACGCATGGAAGGCTTCGAGGCGAAGCTTGTGGAAAATGTCGTTGTGATCGAGTTCGATCACGGTTGCGTCCTTGCCACCACCGTAAACGATGCCGGGGACTTTATCTGCGCGACGCAGGCGGCGGCTCGCACCCGTGCCCTGTACGCTACGCGTAGTTGCTTTCAAAGCGATTTTCATATTGTTACTCCAAGTTAAAAACCATTCGCGACCAAATGGTTTGTTGCAAACACACCTCGGTGACTTGAGATGTCGTAAATAAATTCTTTGCTCATTCGCTAAAAAGCGAGCTGACCGAGCCACCTTCTGAGATTCGTCGGATTGTTTCGGCGATCAATTCAGCCGTACCAATCTGACGAATTTTCTTACATGCCAATGCTTCTGGCTTCAATGGAATGGTATCGGTCACAACCAACTCGTCGATCACGGAATTTTCAAGTCGATCAATTGCCGGACCAGACAAAACCGGATGGGTACAATAAGCCACCACCTTCGCTGCACCGCGCTCTTTGAGCGCTTTAGCCGCCTCCGTCAAGGTGCCTGCGGTATCCACAATGTCATCCATGATGAGGCAGGTATGGCCTTCAACATCACCGATGATATTCATCACCATCGATACGTTCGCCCGAGGACGCCGTTTATCGATAATCGCCAATTCTGAATCCAACTGCTTTGCGATTGCTCTTGCACGCACCACGCCGCCTACATCTGGCGATACAACAATCAAATTCGGGTAATCATGCTTCCAAACATCGCCCAACAAAATTGGCGTTGCGTAGATGTTGTCCACCGGGATATCAAAAAACCCCTGAATCTGGTCAGCATGCAAGTCCATTGTCAACACACGGTCTACGCCTGCGCCAATCAACATATTGGCAACCACCTTTGCCGAAATCGCCACCCGCGCAGAGCGCGGGCGCCGATCTTGGCGCGCATACCCAAAGTACGGAATCACCGCCGTGATTCTGGCGGCACTTGAGCGTTTGAGCGCATCGGTCATGACCATGATTTCCATCAGGTGGTCATTCGTCGGAGCACAGGTCGATTGCAAAATGTACGCATCTTTGCCGCGTACATTTTCCAAAATCTCGACCATGACTTCGCCGTCACTAAACTTGGAAACTTTCGCCCGGCCAAGCTGGGTACCCAGCAAGCGTGCGGTTTCTTTCGCAAGCTTCGGATTCGCGTTACCCGCGAACACGCTCAAATTATCAAATGTCATACCCTCGCCTCTTGCAGTACTTGGTTCTCACGATTGGAACTTAGTAACCACACACTTTGTTGCCGAGCGAACAATTGAGTCACGGGACAACACTGTGTTTTTGCTGGCTGGGGAGGTAGGGATCGAACCTACGAATGCCGGAATCAAAATCCGGTGCCTTACCACTTGGCGACTCCCCAATTTTTTGTCACCCCTCACCACGGCTGGCATGCTGGCAACTTGCTAGAGGTGCGGATGTTTGTCCAAACCCCTTGCAACAAAACCGGTGATTTTCGGCGAAAGCTGCTGGTAAGCTTCACGCGCATCACGTTCGGACTCGAAGGCGGCAAACACACTTGCCCCAGAGCCTGTCATTCGTGCGCCAAATACCGATTTTTTGGCTACTTCAGACAGCATCGCGAGCGCCGTCGCGACTTCCGGAAACGCTTTCAATACAACAGGTTGCAAATCATTTTTGTAATTTGCCAAGCCGGTCGCCGAAAAGTCCACTATTTTGAATGGCGGCGTCGATCTTGTCAAATCCGGGTGTTGGAACACAAATGGAGTTGGAACGTGCGTTTTTGGTGTAACGACCACATACCACCAAGTCGGTACGGCAATCGGCGTGAGCACTTCCCCGACCCCCTCTGCAAACGCCACTCGACCGCCGACGAAAAACGGAACATCGGCACCTAGCGACAGACCGATTTTTTGCAAGGTCTGATTGGGCCAGTCGAGCTGCCATAGGCGATTGAGTGCAAGAAGCGTCGTCGCGGCGTCTGAACTGCCACCGCCTAAACCTGCCCCCATCGGAATTTTTTTCTGAACCGCGATCTCGGCACCTCTTGAAACACCAGACGCCATCTGCAAGGCGCGCGCCGCCCGAATTACCAGATCGGCATCTTCTGGGACACCCGGCACATCGTTGGTTCTACGGATCACCGACGACGGCGTTACCATAATTTGTAGCGAGTCCCCATAGTCAAGAAAGGTGAACACTGACTGCATGAGATGGTAGCCATCCGCCCGCCGCCCAATGACGTGCAAAAACAAGTTCAATTTGGCCGGAGCGAATGCCATCATGGTCATTGCTCGGCGACGTCTCGCGACGTGCTTGAACGCGGCTCAAAGGAATCAATCACCAAGCGCAGCGAGACTTCCCCGGCCCGCGCCAGAACTCGTCCGGCCACGCGACCGCCGATAACGCCGTCTATTTGACGTAGATTTTCCGCTTGAATCGTCCAGTGATCGGCTGGCTCGGTGCCGCTGCTGGGTAGTCGGTCTACCACACTAAGATCGAGCCCCTGTATCCATCGTGCAAGCATGTTTGGCGCGATACTGACGCCCAGTAGCGAGAGCGTCAAGGCCTCCACAGTATCGGCGCGCTCGACCACGTCTCCACGCTGAAGGTTTGCCCCACCCGCCGTCGAAGTGACGAGGGCGAGTTGATTGCCGAATGGCGAAAAAATCCGCATCGTATCTCCAAGCGCAACGCGTGACCATTTAATGTGGACCGTATCAAGGCGGTCTCCGGTACGAACACTCAACCGACCGGTCAGTGTAAATCGATCTATGTACACCGGATCAGTGGCGACACTATCGTGTGCCGAGGACGCGGGCGGAGGCTCGACACTAGCGCACGCGACCAACAAAACACAAGAGGAGATAATGAGCATTCGACGCACGTTACGCCGCCACTGCGCCCTCGGAACCGCCACTGGAGCCGTCACTTGAATCGTTGTAAAACAGCCTGCAGCGCGGCGTTATCTGGACTCTCGATTAACGCGCGCTGCCAAATCTGCATTGCCTCTTGTCGACTCCCTTTTGTCCACAGCACTTCACCTAAATGCGCCGCGATTTCAGGGTCAGCACGCATGGCATAGGCGCGGGTCAGTGTTGCGAGGGCCGCATCAGTTTGGTTGAGGCGAAACTGTACCCAACCGAGGCTGTCGAGAATGAACGCATCATCAGGCGCCAGCGACACTGCTTTATTGATCAGCGCCAGCGCTTCGTTCAGACGGATGCCACGCTCTGCAAACGTGTAGCCGAGCGCGTTATACGCATGTGCATGATCCGGCTTGATTGACATCACGGTGCGCAGGTCACGCTCCAGCTCCTCGAGCATATTCAGCCGATCGGCAAGCATCGCCCGGTCATAACGTAGTGCAACCGATTCCGGTTGTTTTGCCAGCGCGTCACTCAGTACGTCATAGGCTTCCTTGACACTGCCGCTATCACGCAGCAACTGTGCTTCTGCGAGAAAGAGTTGGGTTTTTGTCTCGGCGGATTCATACTCACCAGACCGCGCATTAAGTAGCGATTTTCTGCCAGCGGCGAGCCCGTCGCGCTTAGCCAAATGTTTTGCGACCTTCAACTGCGCGTTAACGAAGTACTCTCCCTCCGTAATGCGACCGTACCACGCCACGGCCACGTCTGGGTCTTTCTTACCTTCAAAGGCCACGCCGAGATTGAAATAGATTGGGTTTTTGTCGCGTGGATACATCGTAAGCGTTTTTGTGAAGCCGACGATGGCACTATCCCAGTCTTCGATCTGCAAGGAAATGAACGCAACCGCGTAAACCAACTCGCCATCATTCGGACGAGCGATGATGGCTCGACGAAACTCCTCACGCGCAGACAAAAGTGACTTGGCACCAACCAGCAACCTCGCATAAGCGATGCGAACTTCGGTGTCGTCATCAAATTTTTTCAAGAACTGTTCGATGAATTGGCGCGCTTGTTCGGGGGCAGTCGCGCCCCCGCCCGCCAGTATCATCTGCGTCTTGGCCATGGCCGCTCGACCGAAGTCGGGCTTCAATGTCAGCGCCGCATCAATAGCAATCCGAGCCGTATCCATCCGGCCAACGGCAAAGGCTGTCATCGCCACGGCGTACTGCGCCTCAGGCAGTGATGAGTAGGGAAGCGCAAGCTCAACAACAATGTTGGCGGAACGTTCACGGTCAGCGTACCGACTCAATAAATAGGGCACCTGCAAAAAAAGTGGGGGGGCAACTGTTTTCTCCTTCAACCATTGCCTGAGCGTTTCGACCACGGCCTCGATTGGCCCCTGCACCCCAACAAGCGCACCTAGCGCTTGGCGACCCATCACGGAATCCGGCTCTAGTTCGATCCACAAAAGTAGCGAATCGCGTGCTTCAGTCATCTGGCGCGACTGAAATGCGATTTCAGCGGCGCGACGCGCAATCCGCAGATCACGAGTTTTTTGGGCAAGATCAAGCATCCCGCGAGCGGCCACGACGCTGCCGCCGCGCTGACCGGCAATCTCGGCAAGCAGGTATTGGTACAGCAATTGTTCGGTGGAAATCGACTCATGCCCATGCTGTGCTTGGGTTGTCGCGTTGGCTGGGCCTGCCGCGACCCTTATTGGCTTACGCGGTTGAGGTTGAAGTTGCGCCTGCGCGGTCACCATCGCGCGGTCGATGTCGAGGTGATTTGCCTTCGCTGCGGCGGGCACGGCAATCGCCATGAATACGATCACGAGGCGAAGCAACGGCGGAGCAAAGTTAAACTGAGTCATCACGAAGACCGGCGGTTTTAATGGATAGCTGAAGTCGCCCATCATAGCGAATTCAGCGGTGTGCGTCACAACTAACCTGAATATCTCACAGCTCGCCCGCGGCTTCGTCGCGGCGTGCCTTTTGGCGATTGGCGATTGGCAACTGGGGATTGGCAACTGGCAAACCAATTTGGGTCTAGGCTCTCGTGCTGGCGCGCCCGTGTCACAATTCCGTCTGCCAATTTGGCTCAACCTTTTCGCCTGCTCTTTACCCCCAGCATATGCCAGAGTTACCAGAAGTAGAAACGACACGCGCAGGCCTCCTGCCACGCATACTTGGCAAGCGTATACGTGGCGTCGAGATACGCGATCGGCGTCTGCGTTGGCCCATCCCCGCAAACTTGCAGAGTCTTGTCTCAGGCCGGGTCATTTGCGATGTTATACGTCGCGGAAAGTACCTTCTGATTGATGTGGAATCCCGCGCCAACGGCGGCTTCATCCTGTGGCACCTCGGCATGTCGGGATCAATCGCCGTGGTCGATACCGCAACGTCCGTGCAAAAGCATGACCATCTCGACATTGTGCTCGACGATGAATCAGTAATCCGTTACCACGATCCGCGCCGATTTGGATGCGTACTATGGATACTTGGAGAAATGCCCACCCACTCCCTACTCGATTCTCTCGGCCCGGAACCGCTCAGCGATGCATTCGATGCCCAGTATTTATTTGAGGTTTCAAGAGGCAGAACAGCCAGTGTGAAGGAATTCATCATGGCTTCGTCGACGGTGGTCGGAGTGGGAAACATCTACGCGTCAGAATCGCTGTTTACGGCGAAGATTCGCCCAACCACGGCCGCCGGTCGAGTCTCGCGTGAACGATACACATCACTCGTCTTAGCCATCAAAGATACGCTCGCAAAAGCCATTGCGGCTGGCGGTTCATCACTTCGCAATTACGTTCAGGCCGATGGGAATTCCGGATACTTCCAGCTCGACGCACTTGTTTACGGTCGCCAGTCTCAGCCATGCCGCGTGTGCGGCACCCCAATCAGGAGTATTCGTCAGGGGCAGCGCAGCACCTACTACTGTCCGCGTTGTCAGACATAATCAGGTATTGCCGCGCCCGATTCTTGGCCACCACCACTTGCTCGCCAAATCAATCACTCCATGCAGCCGAAACATGCGATGACCGCTCGATTCGCCAACTTGCAGTCTTGGCGGTATGGCATCACGACCCAGATCAATCGGGTCGCTGACTTTCTTCGTATCCATGGCTATAGCAATGGCGAGACGGAGGCCACGTTCGAGCAACTAACCAAGGCGGCTAACCGCTTGCGTATCAACATCATCCTGATTGCCGAATCAGGACGTGGCAAGTCGGAGCTTATCAATGCGCTGTTCTTTTCTGATACAGGCCGGCGGTTTCTGCCTTCGGGTACAAAGCATGCGACGCGGTGTGTTACCGAAATACGATTTGATCGCGAGCGCCGCACTGGGCTGCGCTTGTTACCGATCGAATCGCGTGAAGCACCGCGCCGTTTCGCCGACATCTACGAGGATGATTCGGCGTGGCAGGAAGTGCCCTTTGACGCCGATATTTCAGACTCCATCAATAGCGCGTTTGCGTTGCTCGCCGAAACCCAGCGCACGACGATTGCCGACGCCGTGTCTTGGGGCTTGCACAGTGACGCTATTCTGAATGTACCCACCGCGGGCTACGTTGATGTCCCGCGCTGGCGCTATGCAGTGATCAACTACCCGCATCCGATTCTCGATGCGGGCTTGGTTGTAATTGATACACCTGGCCTATCCGCGCTAACGGCAGAACCCGAATTCAGCCGCGACAATATTCCAATGGCCGACGCAGTGATCATGGTGCTCGACGCGAAAGAAGGGGTGACCCAGGCAGACCTGACGATTTGGAAAGACAAGGTCGGCGGGGTACGCAATTTCGGCCAGCGCAAAGAAAACGCGCCAACGCAAGCACGTATTGTGGTCCTGAACAAAATTGACCTTCTGCGCATCAACAACCTGATTGACTCCAAGGAGGCCGACCGTGCTTGGCTGAAGGAAGTTGATCGGCGGGTCCACGAGGTCGCCGAGCTCTTGCAAGTGGAGCCCATTACCGTCATTCCTGTCTCCGCTCAACTGGCACTGGAAGGCGCGTTCACCAACAACCAAGACCTGCAGTTGAAGAGCCGTTTGTATTGGTTAGAACGCGCGGTTGCGAGCAGTCTTCCCGAAGGCCAAGAGATCGCACTCGGCCAAGATATTTTGAATACGTTATCTCACACCCTGGAGAGCGTCCAGAGTGCACTCGACCACGCTCGGTTTGAGGCGCTCGAAAGGCTGCGGACACTCGGTGACGTTCGCAAAAAAAATCAAACGATCTCGGATGCACTGGCGCGCGAGACAGGTGACAAACGCCAGTCGCTTGCAGCCGCCCTGGATGACCTGAGAGCAATCAAACCGATTCACGGCAAACTCGCGGCGGAGCTTGCGTCGCTCACCAATCCGTCAATAGCGAAGCAGGACGCCATCGAAACATCGAACCGAATTGGTCGCAAACTGCAGATAGCAAAAATCCACGATGCGCTGGCCGATTACTTCTCACGAACACGCGCCCAGCTCGCTGCCATTGACGCAAAGCTCGACGAGATTCGAACTTTATTCGGCAACCTCGGCGAGAAACACTTTCGCTTAATTGGGCTTGGATACCACGAATTGCATCCATTTGCGACCAACCGATTCCAGATTGAAATTGACAAAGCAGAACAAGCGGCGGCAGCGGCGCTGAAACGAACCAGCAGCTTACTGATCCGACGCGCCAGCGGCATTGTCGGCCAGTTTGAAACAGTCATCGCCCCACAAGTTAGTCATATTTTTGAGATCGCACAACGCGAATCCGCAACGTGGATGCACGGTATATTTTTGGGCATTGAGCGTCCACTGGCTGAGCTAAACAAACATCTAAACGGGCGCGCCGCGAAAATCGAGGTCATTCGTGCGGCAGAACTTGATCTAGCCCAGAAGATTGCCGATTTCCAAGCCAATCTTGACGTCATTAAAGCCAAGCATGCGCAGCTCGGCGCGGTGCGCGAAAGCTTGGAGCGGTTTGGCAACGTGCTTCGAAGCAGCGGGCAGGCGATGAAACATTCAGGCTAGCCTGAATTACCAGACTGCACGGCAGTCAGTCTAATAAACTTCGCATAGAGCTCATCCTTCGTTTCGGGATGCAATTCATCAAGCGGGATGCAATCCACCGGACAGACTTCGCGGCATTGCGGCGTGTCGAAATGTCCGACGCACTCGGTACATTTACCCGGATTGATCTCGTAGATTTCAACACCCTGATAAATGGCACCATTCGGGCATTCCGGCTCGCATACATCGCAGTTGATACACTGATCGGTGATCCGAAGGCTCACGGCTGCTTGCCTACCTTCATCATCAGCGCATGCTTAGTCAGTGGATGTACAAACTCACTAACATCACCGCCGAGGATCGCGATTTCACGCACAATTGTGGCCGAAATAAACATGTATTTGTCGGACGGCGTCAGGAACATTGTCTCCACCCCAGGATTCAAACGGCGGTTCATCCCTGCCATCTGAAACTCGTATTCGAAGTCAGATACCGCGCGCAAGCCACGCAAGATCACGCTGGCCTGGTGTGTATCCAAGAAGTCAGAAAGCAAACCTGTGAAGCCCATCACCCTGACATTCGGATGGGCGGACAGAATTTCACGGGCGAGACTAACGCGTTCCTCAAGACTAAAAAAAGGACGCTTTGCTTGGCTGTGTGCAACCGCGACAATGACCTCGCCGAATAACCTTGCGGCACGTGCCACGAGGTCTTCATGCCCTTTGGTCAGCGGATCAAATGTTCCTGGATAGACGGCGCGAATCATGTTTTTGGACTTGGGGAAAGAAGTGATTAACGGGAGGCGTATCTTAGCCTGAATACTTCACCGCTCGCCCGGCTTCACACGCGCCCCCATAAAATGTTCAGCTTAGCGGGGGGTGTTTAGACGAAGCAACCCAAAATATACCGCGCCGGCTTTGCGTTGCTTGGCAATCGCATAGGGTGAGTCTGTCCCCAACAGTGCGTCTATCGGGGTATTTGACTCGACATAAACCAAACCATCGGGCGCTAGGTGCGGCAAAACTGCCCGAAGAAACTTGGCGTGGTCTGCTCCAGAGAACGGCGGATCGCAGAATGCGACATCAAATGTCTCATCACTTGTGGCGAGCCAGCCTTTTACGTCGCACGGAATAATTTCGCATTGGCGTGCATGCAGAGCCGTTGCATTCTGCTTCAGCAGTTGTAGTGCGGTTGGATCGATTTCGCACAACACAACCCGCGCCGCGCCGCGAGACGCCGCCTCGAAACCGAGCGCCCCACTGCCCGCGTAGGCATCAAGGCAATTTTTGCCTGACAAGTTTTGCCCCAGCCAATTGAATAACGTCTGCTTGATCCGGTCTCCGGTAGGGCGCAGCCCGTCAATGTTGGGAAACGCTAATAGACGACTTCGCCAATCCCCGCCGCCGATGCGGACCTGACTGGCGCCACGAATGCTGAGTTTTGAAGGTCGGCGCATCGCTGAAGTTTCGCACGTCTTCCCGTTTTGCGACGCGGCCCTACTCGCACAGACACGGCATTCCAATAGAATATCAATGCATTACTCAAATGCGCGTACATTTGTATCTGAACAGAAAGCCTCGTCTTGTTTCCATCTTTTTCAAAGCCCTCCGCAACACCAGAGCCTTCGAGCTGGCTCGCACGTCTGAGGGCGGGCCTGTCCAAAACACGCGCCGTCCTAGCGACGGATGTCAGCGATTTGTTCTCGCGTTATCCAAAAATTGATGATCGTCTTTATGACGAACTCGAAACAGCGCTCATTACCGCCGATGTGGGTGTACGTGTTGCGGAACAATTGATCGAACAGCTCCGTCGCCTTCAAAAAGAGCGGAAAATCGCGGATGGTGCCGCGTTGCGCGACGTGTTTCGGCAGGAACTCACCACATTGATTTCTCCGCTTGAACACCCACTAGATGTGTCGTCTCATCGCCCGTTTGTGATCATGGTATCGGGGGTAAACGGTGCGGGCAAAACGACGACCATTGGCAAACTCGCCAAGCACTTTCAGTCGCAAGGAAAATCGGTGATGCTCGCGGCAGGCGACACGTTTCGTGCGGCGGCACGCGAGCAGCTCACCACATGGGGCGAGCGAAACAACGTGACCGTGATCTCTCAAGAGGGGGGGATGCGGCCGCAGTGATCTTCGACGCCATCAGCGCGGCAAAAGCGCGAGGTATCGATATTGTATTGGCCGACACCGCGGGCAGACTACCGACCCAACTTCACCTAATGGACGAGATCAAGAAAATTAAGCGTGTGATCGCCAAGGCTGACCCCACCGCCCCACACGAAACAATGCTGGTACTCGATGCAAATACTGGACAAAATGCGTTGGTTCAGACCAAGGCCTTCAACGACGCACTGGGTCTAACGGGGCTGGTTGTCACCAAGCTCGATGGAACAGCCAAAGGCGGTATGATCGCGGCCCTTGCCGTTCGGCCAAACGCCCAAAACGCCCAGCCCATTCCTGTTCGATTCATCGGTGTGGGGGAGTCAATCGACGACCTGAAACCATTTGTTGCCCGTGAGTTTGTCGATGCGCTATTTTGATTCCACTGTGTACGCCTTAACGACGCCGCGACCGTGATTACTTTTTCGTCTGCCACAAAGCGCTACCCGAACGGCCACGAGGCTGTTAAGAGTGTTTCGTTCACCATAAACAAAGGCGAGATGGTTGCCATCACTGGCCACTCGGGCGCTGGAAAGTCAACCTTACTCAAACTCGCCGCTGGGATTGAATTCGCCTCTGCAGGTAACGTGCTGGTCAATGATCAGAACCTTGCACAGCTAAAAGAAGCCGGGATCTCGGTACTGAGACAAAACCTCGGCCTCGTTTTTCAAGACCACAAGTTACTGTTTGATCGCAGCGTATTCGACAATGTCGCGCTGCCGCTTGAGATTGCCGGATTTACCCGCACTGAGGCAGGCAAGCGCATCCGCGCCGCGCTCGACAAAGTCGGCCTGCTCACCCGCGAAAAGGCAAATCCCGTCGCATTGTCCGGTGGCGAACAACAACGCTTATGCATCGCACGCGCCATCGTCAACCGCCCCTCCATCCTGATTGCAGACGAGCCAACTGGCAACCTCGATCAAGAATATTCAGCAACCATCATGGACCTATTCCGGTCGTTTAATCAGGTCGGCGTGACAGTCTTGCTCTCGACACACGACGAAATCAGCTTAACGCGCCTTCAATGCAAGCGCGTCACACTGGCGCAAGGGACGTTGTCACAATGAGCGCAATTTTGACAGCGCATCTGCAAGCGCTCACCCGCGCACTAGCGCGAATGCGTCGCCAGCCCCTCGCCACGACACTTTCGATTGCCGTAATGGCGGTCGCCATCATGCTGCCATTCGGACTCTATATGATGTTTGACAATGTATCGGCAGCGGCGGCGCGACTCAATACCGAGCCGAATGTAAACGTATACCTTCTCGCAAGCGCAACAGACGCAGACGCAAAAGAAGTCGAGCGCAAAATCCGCGCACACCCCAATGCGGCCAGGGTCGTATTCCTACACCGCGAGACGGCACTCGCAGATTTAAAGAAACGTACCAATCTGGGTGACCTGCTGGCTGGAATCGATGTCAACCCGCTACCCCACGCCTTTGCCATCAGGCCACACGCCTCTGACACGCCCACACTCGAGGCAATGCGTCGCGACCTTTCAACCATGCCAAAGGTTGAAAATGTGACGATGGATTTTGAGTGGGCGAAAAAATTAACTCGATTCGCGCAATTTGCCGAGCGACTCGTACTCCTACTGGGGCTGCTACTTGCGGCTGCTGTGGTCTTTATAACCGGCAACACAATACGCCTCCAGATGCTCACGCAGAAGGACGAAATCATCGTCGCTCGCTTGATTGGCGCGACGCGTCGGTTCGTGCGGCGCCCATTGTTGTATTTCGGCGCAATGCAAGGCGCGCTAGCGGGTGCGCTGGCCGTAATCGCCACTGCGGCGATCGGGTTTTGGGTCGGCGGTGAAGTTAGCGCACTCGCGGTTTCCTACGGCGGGGGCTTCTCCCTACGAGCACCGTCACTTTCGCTTTCCGGTGCGGTGCTGGCGGTTAGCGCGACCCTCGGATGGCTCGGCGCGTTTGTTTCTGTCTCGATGTACTGGCGACAAATCGAACGGGCTCACTAGCCTGAAATCTGGTGCGGGCTGGTTTTGCGGTGATGCACGGCGGCGTAGGTGTAGCTTTCGATGGGGAGAGTAAGGTTGTCGGCTGTGGCGTTGTTCGCGTTGTTCGCGTTATTTGTATTTGGTAAACTGATGCTGCTCGGTGGCACGACTTGGGCGAGTCGATCCAGATCATCATAGCCGTAGGTATAGGTGCAGTGCTCGGTCTCGCGTTTGATGATGTTGGAGACATCGTTGTAGGTGAGTTTGGTGTCATGGATGAGTTTTGAAACTCGCCGATTGGCGGGCATCTTCGAGAAAAAGAGGCTGGAAATAGCCGTGGATGCTAGGGTTTTTGGTTTCGTGGGATGGTTTCAAAAACATAGCGCAATTCAACGGGGGACTAACTAAATGGACTTTGAGGCTGGTCTCAGACTGCTTCGCCTGCTTGGAACGCGCGAGGCGTCGGCCCTGAGCGTAAGAGAGATTCGCGACAAGTGGCCCATACAGGAGGGTGGGGTTGTAAGTTTCCGAACCATCCAGCGATATATTGCTGAACTATCTGCAATTGAGAATGGCAATTTGTTGCGAGAAGTGCAGAACTCGCCCGGAAGCCGTTACTACCTCGCGACATCGCAGGTTGCGTCCTGGTTTCTAAGTGAAGAAGCCGCACTAAATCTGCAATTGACCAAACAAACGACCGCGCAGTCGTTTTTAGCAGGTTCGAAAAATAGCGCAGAGAAGCTCTCGGACATGGCCGAGCACTTGATTAACAGAACACCACAAAGCAGACGGCTCAGAGATCGTTTGAGAGTTGTTGCCGATGGCATCGGTAGGCTGCCCGCTGCAATTGATCCCGAAGTACTTAGTGCGATCATCGCGGCGATTAGCGAGAACCAAAAAGTCAGAATTCAATATCTCAGTTCGAAAGGTAATGCCTCAGAACTAACGCTAAATCCACTAGGCTTAGTTGCGAAAGACGGCAGTATCTACTTGGTTGCCGTCACTGGGCTTGACGAAGCACCTCGGCCCTACCCACTTCATCGCGCATCTGCAGCCGCGCAATTGGCAGAAGTTTCACAAGCGGACTCAAATTTCGATCTAGATGCCTACATTTCAGCCACACACAACTTCAGCCATGCGCTCGATTCCCAGGCCGTGCCCGTTACGCTCGAGCTAAGCGTGGCGCCGGAGGCAATGTATCACTTTAGGGAGCGAAAGCTTACGGCTGAACAACAAATATTGGAGCCGTCGACTCCCGGGGGCTGGTACAAAGTAATTGCAGAGGTGCCTGAAACCATTCAGCTCGTTCCATTCCTATTGAGCATGGGACCGTGGATCGAAGTGCTTGGACCCGCGACTGTGCGCGAAGAGGTCGCCGAGCGTGCTCAGAAAATGCATGCGCTTTACAACGATTTAGAAGAGTTTCCAAAGTAGAATGTCACACTTTGAACAATTTTTATCTAACTCTCTCCGGACACGCTTAATGATTATAGAAACTTACAATGCGAAGGATATTTTCACCGTTGAGCAGTTAAAACCTCTGAATGGAAATCCGGATTGGGCGAACCTAAAAATAGAATCCGTTGGCGGGCTTGCGCCTCCCGATGTCCGCGGGCCAGGTATATATGGGATCTTCTTCCGCGAAAGACTGATCTACATCGGCAAATTTCTTGGGACGAGGGCGCACATCTGTGGCGGGAACGTCTGCTCGATGCGATGGGCCAAGCACATTGGGACACTATCTTTGCGTGACAGGCGCATTTCATTCAGCAATAAAGCGATCACTATGATTCGCGACCAATGCGCTAAGGAGCCTCCCTTTGATGACATCATTCGTGCGTCTGAACATCCGATTCCCGTCGTCACTGATGACCGTGGTCGGGTGTCATCTTTCAATCGTGCATGCTTTGCTGCCGAGCATTGGGATTTCTTCACTACACTAGCGGATGCGAGGGGACTCGTCGATTTCCGCTTGCTCTACGTAAAGTTGGATGACGCTGAGATACACGGGCGGGATAATTTACGGCAGATTATCGGAGAAGCCGAAACCAAACTGATTGCTGCGCTTCGCCCTCGATGCAACAAAGAAACAAACATTGGAGCATCTAGAGACGTTGGGTTAGAAGATGCACGCCAGTCCATTGAAAACGAGTTGCGCGCGCGACTGGGCCCTATCGACCCAACGTGCGGTTTCGACGCGAGCGATGAAGCGACGACAGCGCCAATAGACCATCCCGCTAGGCGCCCGCTGGGGAACGCAGGCGCGACCCCGAATACGGACGACCAGGGAGGGGCCGGGCCACCGCCAATTGCACAGATCGAGGTTGCGGATGAAGACCCAAATTGCGAAGCCGCTTTCTTTGAGAAATTCGACGGCAATCCAGACGCACTCAACGCCGTACAAGCGGTGATTGCTGCGTTCGATGCTGTCGCCGACGCTTACGTCCAATTTACATGCTCTGAGGGCGGTGACCTTCGCATTCGGAGCACTGCCGGCCCGCGTACTTTCTTCAACGTCGCTACTCTCTTTTGGCAGCCAAGCCTGCAGCGGTTTCGTTCTGAAATTCTGCTCCCGCCGCAAAGATCTCTCGAAATCGGAGCAGCTACTGCCCTGCCCAACTACCCAGGAAACACCCTACCAACACGCGCCACATTTCAACTTGCCGACGCCGCTGCCGTGATTCCAGCTGCATTCGTTGGGGCGGCTACTTTGTACCGGAATCAGCAAGGCCATTGACTGTAGAAGAGCACGGGCGCGAAAGCCCTTAGCCAGATTCATAAACAGAACGACGCCCTCAGGCCAGCGCTTGGCGGTGTCTCGAAAGCCCATTCTCGATGCTGAGCGATTCATCGCAGCTTAGACATCTATTCGCCATGTGAAGATGCGTCAGTAGTCGATTCGCGGAATGTAAAAACTTGACGCACTCCTGCACCTCGCGAACGTGCAACGTTGCGGACGTTGTTCATGTCTGCCAAAAACCGTCAATGGTTTATGGCGAAAACCCGATCACGATTGGCCGCTGAAAAGAAAGCTGCGGTGGTTACGTTTTGGAGTTGTCACGCAAAGCTTATTTGGCGTTGAGCGCCTTTGCTTTTGGCCCGCGTCGCCCGTCTCCACGCAAGTCCTCAGAACTTCGGGCGATTGTGTAGCTCGTCAAAAAAATGTTTGCGAGGGGCGACCTCAGCGACAGGTTTTGACGCACCCCTGGAATACACTGCGTTCTGGAGTGAGCAACCGTACGCACTCGAATAAACCTCTAGGAGAACTCTATGGCAAGTCCTGTCGATTACAACGTCGAGTTGCGCAATAGCACGGCCACCACAATCGGGGCGAACGGCTTTGCTCAAGGAGAATCGCTAGCTACTGGCACCCGAGCGGGACGCGGATTGCGTCGCAACAGTCTGAGGGCAGAATAATGGGCGAATTCATAGGATTGGCTGTAGTACTTGGACTTGGGTTATTAATCTGCTGGTTGTTCTTCAAGGCTTTAGTCCTAACACTTATGGCAGCAGGCCGACTTCAGACCTGGATCTTTCACAGTGATGATCCAGTTCTGTTCAGAGTGCTTGCCGTGCCTGTATGGATACCCCTTGCCTTGTTCTATTATGTGATGTTGTTCCTTGCCATAATCTCAGCATTCCGATTGGCTAAGAGCGCGAAAAACTGGTGGGAAGACGGTAAATGATGTAGCTCTGCGTACCCGCGCTCTGCGGAAAATTCTCCATGTGTGTGCTCGAAAAAAGGCCACCCAATTTTTGAAAGGCCCCATAGAAAATGACACCTGAAAACATACCTACTTGGCTTGCGAACTTGACGCCCCGCAGGCAAATCGCGATGAAGGACTTTTTCGCCTCAAGGGTGGTGTTCTACCCAGGCGCCGGCACAGACGGTCAGCCCGTTGCGTTCTTCGGCTCGCGACATGCGGCGCACTGTTTTGTACTTGCGGACTATGGATTACCTAAGGACCAAGTCGTTCGTGATCTCGCCGCCCAGGGGCATCCCTTTACCGGCTATACGACCATTGGCCGTAAAGAGTTGAGCGAGCATGACCTGACGCCGAACGGCTGGCGCCCCACCATCAGCCCAGCGCGCGCCACGCGACCAGCGCCGGTGACGCCCTATGAAGCCTATGCGTTCCTAGAAATTCTTGAACGTCAGAACGGATTCGATGATAGTCATGGTCCGCGGCGTTTGGCGATTCTGTTTCTTGGGGGCGACGGGGTGGCTTCATACGATGCACTTTTTTGTCAGCCCGGGGCGAGAGCGCCTTTTGCCGTCGTTCTACAAGACCACGGCCTGGGCGGCAACTGGACAAAATTCGGTGAGGGCGGATGCCTTGAACAACTCGCCCGTAAAGCCGACCGGTTACCGCCGATTCTCCTCGTAGCAGATAACACAGACGTATGGCCCGGATATTCTGTAGACGATGACATTCCTGCAAGTCGTGGCGGTATGCACGGGCATACCAGGCGTCTGTGGCAACAAAGCGGTGACCGTAAGGATCGGCCACCTCAAACACAAGCACATCAAATGGTAGACGTACAGGGTCAAGAGGTCGAAGCGCCTGCCGTTCAGGTTGGCGTTTTAGATGTTGCCGGTGGCGACGAACTAGCTCAGATTTTTGCCGCGCTCACAACGGAGCAACGGACAGTAATAGCGATAGTACTAGGTCCGTTTTATGACACGCTGACACAGGCCCAAAAGAACGTTTTCCGTCGCATCATCAATTTTGCCGAGCGAAAATATCCAGCTTGGCGGATAAAGATGGCGTACGGACATGCGCGTCAGCCGACTGGGTATGACGGTGTCCGAACATTCATGTACGCCGAGTTGAACGACGTTGGAAACGCCAAGCCTAATCAGTGGATACGAATTCCACTTAAGGTGGATAACGAGGGTAATTTGAATATTATTTTTCCGGAATCAGCAAAGGCTCCAAACGTCAACCCGCCCTTGATTCGAGTGGGCACCTCGGGCAATTGGTGTGCTGCGAACGTCATCGATCTTTTGGACAACCAACAACGCTACCTAATGAATTAAAGGATCAGAAAAGCAGTAATGCACATCTCTCAAACTCATTAGATACTCTTGTGCGAAAAACGTCCTCACCGCAGATTCCGAGCGGGTCGACGCGGCTCCGTCCAGTTTCTACTAAGTAATCTGAATACAACCCGGTTCAATCGATAGTGTCCAATAACAATTCACAGCGGTTTCTGACGAAGTCGCGCTTCAAGCTCGCCACCGAGTGCCCGCGCAAGCTTTTCTACATGGGGCGCCAAGATTACGCCAATACCAAGGCCAATGATGAATTTCTTCGGATGCTGGCCGAGGGCGGCTATCAAGTTGGCGAGCTGGCCAAGCTCATGTTCCCCGGAGGGCAGGAAATTTCGGTGACCGGCCACAGCGCTCAGCTAGACGCCACCAAAGCAGCCTTGATCGGCGATCGCGTCACGTTGTTCGAGGCCGCCCTGTCACATGGGCGCCTTTTTTCGCGAGTCGACGTGTTGGTCAAAGACGGAAATGAGGTGCAGCTCATTGAGGTCAAGTCAAAGTCCTATGACCCAGAGGATGCGTATTTCTTCATTACCAAGACAGGTCGCATTGATTCAGACCTGAAGCCATATTTGTTGGATGTAGCATTCCAAACACTTATCGCTCGTCGCGCGATGCCCGACTGTAGCGTCAAAGCAGCGCTGATGCTGCCAGACAAAAGCCGCAGGGCAACCATCGAACGCCTCAATACGTTATTTCCCATTCATCGCATTGACGCTGAGAAGGGTCGTATTGAAGTGCGCACTCGCCCAGGGCTAACGCTGGCGGATGTTGGGGATTCCATCTTGACTGTCGTCGACGTGACCAGCCTTGTGGACAGACTTTTAAATGAAGTCCATGAGTTCCCAGGCGCGACCGGAACAATTGAGGAACTGGCCACTCGCTGGGCCGAGGACTACGAGCGTGAAGCCTCGATTCCTCCACCTGTTCAAAGCCAGTGCAAGCGCTGCGAGTTCCGGGCGCCTCCCGATAGTCACAAGCACTGCGGCTTAACTGAATGCTGGAAGGCAGCCTTCCACATGCCAAGCCATGAATTGCGTGAACCACTCGTGATCGACCTATGGGATGGTCGCCGCACTCGCCATTGGCTCGAGGACAGCAAGCGCCTTTTATCTCACCTGACGAAAGATGACTTGGGGGAAGACAAGCACGAAGAAGACAATGGCATCAGCCGCATTGATCGTCAGTGGCTCCAAATCTCTGGCGACGGACTTAACGAACGGGGCTACCTCTTTAGTAAGAGTGTCGCCGCCGAAGCAATACAAAGTTGGCGCTACCCTCTGAATCTCATTGACTTTGAGACCTCCCGCACTGCGCTGCCTTTTCATGCAGGACAGCGCCCATTTGGGCTGGTGGCATTTCAGTTCTCTCACCATGTGCTTAATGAGGACGGCACGCTAGTGCATGCGGGAGAGTTCCTATCCACGGATCCGGGTCAGCTGCCTAACCTGAGTTTTTTGCGTGCCTTAAGAACGTCCTTAGCGTCTAACGACGGTAGCGTGTTGATGTGGTCGCCTTACGAAAACAGTGTCTTGAATGAACTGGCTGGTCAGCTCACCGATGGGACACTGGACGCACCAGATGCCTCAGAGCTCATTACGTTCATCGAGGGGCTGACCAGCCAAAAGGAAAAAGGCACCATCGTTCGACAAGGCGCGAGATCGATGGTGGATATGAAGTTGGTTTCCGCCAACGCATTTTTTCACCGCCGAACTAAGGCGGGCAATTCGATCAAGAAAGTACTGCCGGCCATGCTGGAGGCCAGCAATGAGCTGCGCAGGATCTACAGTAATGCTGACTATGGTGGCGGAAAGTCCAACTCTCGCAATTTTGAACAACCCATGACCTGGTGGGTGCCGGGCCCGGACGGTCAGCCAATCGACCCCTACGACTTGTTACCGCCAGTTTTCGGTGACTTTAGCGTTCCAAATGGCGAGGAAGAGGATGCGCTATCGATTGCAAACGGAGGCGCTGCGTTATATGCGTATGCGCGGTTGCAGTTTGAGGAGATCACTGAAGACCAACGCCGAGCTTGGAACAAGGCGCTGTTGCGTTACTGCGAGCTAGACACACTTGCCATGGCCATGATCGTCCAAGGATGGAGAAACTGGCTTCATTGAACCGGGCTCGTCTGAGGCTAGGCTCACTCGCCGCTTTTCCTAACGCGCAACGATCGATGCTTTGCTTGATAGCCAGAGTTGTACATCGAGTGTGTCGATGAGAACGCCGATAAGCTGGCAGAACCCGCCAACAAAAAAACTCATTCGAATTTATTTATAGGATTGAAGCATGGACACCGCGCAAGCAGTAGAAACAGCTGGAAGTGTGGGCGCGCCGCACGGGCACGAAAAGACACCATTGGATAGTCCTCGCGAAAAAGGCACCCTAGTGCTCCATCGGCTACGCGGCCATTTTCGACCTGTCGAGCTGGAAGACTTGCAGGTCCTACGACGCAACTTTCCAGTTTGGATGCGCAGAGACGTGCAAGCGGCACTATTTGCGCATTTCAACGAGCGGTCAGATCATCAATTTGTAGGTTGCCGACTTCCGCCAGGAAATTTCGAGTTTTGCTTTCAGCACCTGCTGGAGGAAGGAGAGGGCGCCGCAAAGGTAGGACCAACGGTGTTCTCGCCAAGCGATCACCTCGACGAGTCCGATTGGCTTGCGCCTTCGGGGACCACTGGCAAGCGAGGTCGTACGACTGCGCAGCCATCGCTTCATCGCGGCTTGTGGCTCGACCACACTGAAGGGGTGCCATACGGAGTGCTCCTAGAGCGAAATATGCGACGATGGGACACCGAATTGCGGGTCGAAATCGCGGTGCCAAACGACCCGATCGCGATCAAATTCGCCATAGAACTGCTTGACACTTTGACACAGGCTGGGCGTCGCGCAGAATCATTACGGGGCCAGGTACTTCAGATCGTCCTGAGCGCTGAGAGAGGCCCGCTTAACGAAGGGAGTGTTGACTTCGCACCGCTAGAGTTGCCTCGAGTCGACAGAGAGAATATCGTCCTTGATGATCAGACGCTTGAACGATTCGAACGAAATACCATTGGTTTCGCGTCTCATCGCGACGCACTTCAGCAACTCGGGTTTTCGTCAAAGAAAGGGGTTCTCCTGTATGGCCCGCCCGGAACAGGGAAGACGCTGCTCGCCAACTATCTTCTGTCCAATCTCGAAGGATTTACGCGGCTAGTGCTTTCCGCCAACACAATTCAGTACCTCCCCGATGCCATGGCCCTTGTGCGCGAGGTTGGTCCATCGGTTGTAGTGCTTGAAGATGTCGACTTAATTGCGGAGCCGGGGGAAAAAATACCTACAGGACTGGATGGCCTCTGGAATTTTCTGCTCAACGAAATGGAGGGGTTAGCCTCAGAGTCGACGGTACTCTTCCTGCTAACTACAAATCAGCTAAGTTCCCTAGAGTCCGTTCTCGTCGCCCGCCCAGGAATACTTGATCAAGCCATTGAGATCGACTTGCCCGACCATCGCGAGCGATGCCGATTGCTGGAACATTACAGCAGGAACCTTGCCATCGCGCCGGAATTGGTCGAGGCCACTAGTCGCCGCGTCGGCAAAGTGAGTGCGGCCTTTGTCAAGGAGCTCGTCCGGCGCGCAGCGCAAGTTATGTTGGAAGAAGGCGGGGCGCGGCTAGAGGAATCGTTCCTTTTAAAGGCACATGAGGACATGGTACGACCTGGGAAGAAAGTCGGTGTTTCCCTCGTCGGCGGAAGCGGGATTGGGTTCTCTTAGTTACTGGCGGATATTCGTTCGAAATAGTGATGAAGCCTATTGATTACAAGCGGTTGTTTTAGAAGTTTCCTTGAAATGTTAAGGCGCAACGCGCAATGTTCTGCGGCTTTGTTGCTCCCTAAATTGAACCAGGCATCGGAATCCGGACGCCTCTTTTCACCCAATAAGTACATATTTTTGGAATCGCAGTCATGCCAAATCCCTTCGTCGCGGACCTCCACTGAACGGGGCCCGTTTTTCTGGACGGACAAGTTGATGTTACTTTATCAACTTATCAGGAGTCCTCATGAAACGTATCCCCCGTCGCACATTCACGGCTGAATTCAAAGCCGAAGCCATCAAACTTGTAACTGAACAAAAGCTTACCCATGCCGAGGTCAGCAAAAAGCTCGACATCGGCACGAAATCAATACGCACATGGATCGAGCAACAGTCGCGCGGTGAGCTTAAAGCTAGTTTAGGCGCTGATAAACTCACCGCCGACCAACTGCGTATCCGCGAGCTTGAACGCGAACTCGCTATTGCCAAGATGGAGCGAGACATATTAAAAAAAGCGACGGCATACTTCGCGAAAGAGTCGAAGTGAGGTATGCCATGATCGATAAACTCCGTCACACACACCCTGTGGACAAGCTATGTCAGTTAGTGGATGTCGCCAAAAGCGGCTATCAAGCGTGGCGTCGGGGCAACGTCATTCCTGCCAAGAGGCTTGAAGATAAAAGGCTACTAGCGGCCATCAAAGCCGCACACGAACGTAGTCGCGGCACTTATGGGCCAGCGAAGATTCGAACTGAATTGGCAAGCCAAGGCATCAGTGCTGGACTCAACCGAATCAAACGGTTACGCAAACTCAACGGCATCCGCTGCACGCATAAAAAGAAATTCCGTGTCACGACGGATTCAAAGCATCAACTTCCGGTCGCTGAGAATTTGCTTAATCGTCAATTTAGGCCAACTGCACCGAATCGAGTGTGGGTGGCTGACATCACCTACATTCCGACCGATGAGGGTTGGCTATTTCTGGCCGCGATCAAGGATTTATATACCTGTGAGATCGTTGGTTGGGCGATGGATAAGCAAATGACCAAGCAGTTAGTCATTGATGCGTTACGCGCGGCGTATTGGCGCAAGAAGCCAAAAGCAGGTTTGATGCACCATTCAGATCGCGGTAGCCAGTATTGCAGCGCCGCTTACCGCGCCTTACAGGTTAGCTACGGGATGACAACGTCAATGAGTCGCCGAGGTAATTGCTGGGATAACGCGCCAATGGAAAGTTTCTTTGGCACACTCAAGACAGAGAGTCTGCATCATTACCGGTTTGCCACGCGTGAAGAGGCCAGACGGGTTGTGTTTGAATATATTGAGGTCTTCTACAATCAAATCAGACGTCATGCAAAAATCAACAATCAGTCACCAGCTGATTGTGCAAAGCAATTCAACGAAGCACAAATGCAATTGGCCGCATAATCTATCAACTTATCCGTCCACTAAATCGGATCCCGCTCACCACCTCGAGGTCACCTTCGGTACTCCCATTGCACTGTCAGAGTTCGAGCGCCCAATCAGTACTCTGAATCTTCCTGGCATCTACTTCCTGCGTGAAGGTCAATGCACGCCGAACAACTTCGATCCTCTTTCCATCGAAGTCAAGTACATCGGAAAAGCGATTGAAGAAACAATTTTCTCAAGATGCCGCAAGCATCTTCACACGATCACAGACAAAAGGGCTGCCAACGACAATCCAAAAACTAGCCCTGGTAAGAGGTTTAAGGAGTACCGCGAAAGACGACACCTTAATCCAGTCGGAATCTACGTAGTACCCGGCCTCATGGATCAGGAAAATCCACATCTGATTTCGTGCGCTGAGGAATACCTTCTACTTCAATACAAGCGGCTACACGGCAACCTGCCAGAGGCAAATACCAAGTAATTGTCGAATGGCGCCACGGATTGATCCCATCTTAGTGCCCGGCCTCATGGGTAAGGAAAAATCACATCTTATTTCGTGCCCTGAGGAATACCTGCTATTTCCGGTGCCGAATCCAGCTGGTAAGCCGACAAGGAGGCCGACATGCTCACTTACATAATATGGGGAATCATGCTTGGCATTGCGTGGTTGGCCTTTTATTTCGTATGGTACTGTTTTCTTCGGTTTCTTAACCTTACACATAAAGTTGGAAATTGGATCTTTCACAGCGATGATCCACTACCAGGAAGGCTACCTGCTTTTCCGTTTTGGCTTCCGTGTGGATTGCTGCGTATAACAGTCATAATCGTCGGCGGCATTTGTGCAGTTCTGTTGGTCAAAGATGCTACAGATTGGTTCCGTAAATGAAGACACACATGAGTGTTTGCATATTCCAACGCCCATGTTGGTGCTCTTGCTCACCTTCGTACATTCGCTCATATGGAAAAACGGCAAGGGAACATCGCCGTTGCCAAAAGCATTGAGCATCGCCTGCCATTCCGCAGCAAGGCTCTCAGACTTTGCTGCATCGAAGATGTAGCCTCCCATGCAAATGACAGGCGACCCATCGTGAGTACCGCTCTCATCAAAGTCGGCTTCAACTAAGTTCATTTCGTCTCTACATCTAGGCGGCAGCATCCAAAAGAAGCGAGAATTGGATCCGAAGTGCCGGAGTCAGCCCGATTTGAGCTACATTCATGCAGTAAAGATATGCAATCAGACTGTCGTTGGGAACCGCAGCTATTGGCCGAAATGTCGTAACGCCATTTCGCAAGATACATGTGAACTCGCGTTTCCTAGATCCTTGGTCGTATCCGTGCCGGCCATTCTTGAATGGGTTCACTACCGGATGTTCCGACAAGACTTCTCACCAATATGTCATTACCCCTCACATCGACGGCGCGGTCGAGCACTGATTGCGCCCCCGGGATCAAACCGCGACTTTCGAGGCCAAAAAGAAATTCGGACGTTGACGTCACGACCACACAATCAGGCAACCTCGTCAAGAAATTTACCTTTCTGACAGCGGTGTCCTCAAAAAGAAGTACCGCACCGAAGTCTTTACCTTCCAGCTCTCTTCCCAGAATTTCTGAGGCCGCCTGTTCACCACGGTTCTTCGTTTTTGTCGAAGGGTTTAGTGACTTCAGCAACATGAATTCCTCAAACACCTCAGTAGTGCCGACCGTCAGCCGGTGGGGGTCGTTGAGGCGAATCCATTCTGCAACCAGCGCCGCGCCGGGTTTGGATTGATCCTGTATCACCTCATGTCTAACCATGTCGGGGATAATCACTGGCAGTTCTGCACGAAAGAGGAAGTCGAGCGAGTCCGCTACAGCAAGGGTTATCAGAGGCCCAGAATCTGTGACGATAAGAGAGAAATTCGTCATTGCTTCTGCTGCCTAGCAGCAGCCTTGTCGAGAATCTGGTGAAAGAAGGCAAGCTGCTCGGGCCTTTTCTTTGGCGCGATTATTGGGATTGACAGGTTCTTTAGGCCGAGCGCAATCAACAACTCGCCGTAGCTGGCCCCAGTCTCTTCAGCAATCTGTGGCCAAGATATCAGCCCCTTCGAGTACGCGATGGCTAATGAAGCTAGTCGGTTTGCATCCACCGGCGGCAGAGGTGGTAGCGTCAATAGCCCAACTGTTTTGCCATTCCGCGTAATCTCAACGGGTCCTTGCGAATCAAGCGACGACAACACATCACCCAAGGTTGCCTTGGCATCTGACGACGAGATCGTTCTAACTGGGTTCTGCATATATAACTCCGCACTAAAACGCCCATTATAGTCGTTGGCACCTATCTTGGTCAATATGGTCAGTTTTGCACAAATCTCAACTAGACTGTGTGGGCCATAGCCCAAAAACAAAACGGCTTACTCACGTAAGCCGTTCTTCGCATTACGAATGTGTTTACGACTGTAGATTTAAACGGGTTTTAAAAGGGCAGAAACGTCTGCAACTCACTGATAATTAAAGCTTTATTTGGAGTCGAAGCGCGCTGTTTTTCCCGTCAAAAAAATCAAGAACTTTCAATACTTGCCGCTTTTTACCTACCAAAAAATTTTTGCAACTTGCCGCGATGGTGCATTTTCGCGAGTCGACTTTTACACCAGCGTAATGGCGGCGCTCAGCTCAAGCCTTCATCATCATGGCGATAGTTTAGCAGCAGAGCCTCGGCCTTTGGCACAACGCACTTGGCTAGGCTTCACCAGCAAAGCGCGGCAAGACTTGCAACCGTCGCTCTGCTCTGTCCTGCTCAATCATTTTTTGCCAGCTGCCACTGCCACCCCTCCATCGCCAGCTCGTATCGAGTCGAGCGTCCGGCACCGCGACGGACCATCAACCCCTTTTCTACAAGCTCTACCAAATCGCGGGTTGCGGTAGCGCCGGCAACGCTCGCAATCGACTGAAGTTTTTTTGGCGTCATGCCGCCTACGAACCCACCTGGCCCTGCTTCGAGCATCTTATTCAGCGCCTTACGTTGTCGCTCATTGAGGCCGACATCTCGGTGCTGTGACCAGAAACGTGCGCGATCGATGGCTTCATCAACAAACTTCGAAGATGCCTGACAAGATTGGCAGATCGTTCCCAGTAGCCACACAACCCAATCCGTCGGTACGGCCTCTGCTCGCTGCACCCGGTTGAGAGCGTCGTAATACTCTTTTTGTTGGCGCTTCAATTCAATCGACAAGCCATGCAGCCGGAACGCGCTTCGTGCCGCCTGGGCTAGAGCCATGTCGACAATCGCACGTCCAATCCTTCCGTTTCCATCCTCAAATGGATGTATCGATTCAAACCACAAGTGTGCTAGCGCCGCCCGTATCAGTCCATCAGTGTTTTGGTCGTTCCGCGTGCGATTAAACCATTCCAGAAATTCACGCATTTGCTCAGAAACCAGCACTGACGGAGGCCCCTCGTAATGCACCTTTTCGCGCCCTTGCGGACCGCTCACAATTTGCATCGGTTCCTGATGAGTTCGATATTCTCCGGGAGTGATTCGGCGCAACAAAATTTTGGCGGACGGGAACAGTTCTGAGTGCCACGCTGAGAGGCGCTCAGTGGTTAGGTCGGTATCCCAATGTGACGCTGCATCCGACATCACGTCGAGGAGACCTTCAACATCTCGCGGCACTGCGGACTTGTAGTCTGATGCGATGCCTAGGCGTCTTGCCACAGAAGAACGTACTGCCTCGAAATTCAATATCTCGCCTTCAATGGCAGCTGTTGCCAGTGCGTCCTTTGCCCATATGTCCCGCTCCGTCAATGACAGATCCCCACGTCCAACCGCCTCGGCTTTCCCCATCAGCTTTCCGATCTCATGCCGAGCATTGCCAAGGACGGTGCCGACCTCTCCCAAATCCACCCGCAAAGGCGGCCACTCAGCTGTCTGCCATATCCAGCGATTCAGTTCTGAAGCCATTATTCGACTCATTAATTGATTTGATTAACGAGTTTATTCGAATCAATTTCGAAATTCAACTAAACAAATCAATTCTTGAGTCGATAAACGTTTGTATTCGACTCAACCGATTCCATAGCCGCTGGATAAATTAGCCCCCATCCCAGGTCTCACGTTGCTGGCATCGCCGATGCCAGCCAAAACACGCAAATTTTGCTGCTCAGCAGGCCTACGCGCCAGGTAACTCATGCTCATCCAAACCGCTTAGAGGCGGTTGGGCTTCAGGCTTAAAGGCTCTTTGATTCTGTTCAATGCTGTCCAAAAAGCCTTGGGAAGTCAGCACGAGCCGTCGGTAGATCAGGCTTGGATCTACAAACCCATCAAAGACAAAATCCCAAGGGCGTAATCCACGGACAATGGCAATTTGCTCATGGGCGACGAAATCAAAGGTAGCGGAACAAAATTTTGCGCCGTGCAAATCGCGTGCAAACAACTCGGCATTGGTACCCGAGTTTTTGAGGCGTATCTCAACGGTGTTGAAGTCGATGAGTGGAGCGCGCAAGTGGGCACGATTCGAAACTTCGGAAAATCGAATCAACACGACAGAATCTAAACGAAAGCCGATGACGTGGCAGCCGAAGAAGGTCACTATTGATTCGTCCTGAATAGCGTTTGGCACCAGCAAATTCCCGCCCAGCCGTTCAATTTCGTCGCCCACGACAAGAACTTGCTCCGGTCCGCGTGCAGCCTCGACAACCGCTTTCGTCACTTCAGCCTGACGCCCTTGCTGAAGTAAGTCTTCGGCCGCGTCTGCAGTAACATCGCCAGAAACAGCCCGTGCCGCAAGTTCATTCCCGTTATTGATTGCTTCCTTGATGACTTCCTGTTCCGCCTCGAGTTGCTCCTGTTGATTTAGTTTCGCCGATCCTTCTACCGTATTTTCGTGGTTTAACGCGCCTTGCAGTTCCACGTCCGACACCACATCGAGCTCTAATGTATCTGGAAATCCCCGAACCACAATAGACTTTAGGTGTGGGTGGAGCTGGAACGAATTCATCCTTGACTTTTGGCGATCAAGAAAATCAATCAAGCCTGAGAGGTCGCGGTATCCATTTTTGTCTGCGGCCGGCGTTTCGACTAACGCCGACGTAAACCGTAGTGCTGATCCAGCTCGAGGCGCGCGTCCCCGTGGTCTTTTAGCGGGCACGGGATTCTCCTTGGGACTGCGTTAGGGCGGCTAGAAGGCACGCGGACGCGATGAACATCGAAATCCGACGAGATTTCTCGCGCGACATGTCCTGTGTGCCAGCCTCAAAAAATTCGACCGTTGCATCTTTGTTCCGGCGGAAATATCGGGCGTCGGAAGTTTCGACCTCAGCCACCCCCAGTGACTTCAAAAATTTCATGTCTTCGATGACGTTTTTTGAACATCCTTTCCGAAGCGAAACAAGTGTCGAGATGCCCGCGTGAGCTAGAAGCTGAACTAGTTCCGCTAGCCCACCGACATCATCACAACATCGCAACTGCCAAGGTTGATCAGGGCTCTTAATGGTTAGATAGCCTCGCAACTTCAGCACTTCCAGTTGCTCACCACCAACTAGAGTTGCGCTGGCCTTCTTAAAGGTGGGACTTTCAAGTGCAGATACGATTCGCCCTTCTGAAATGGGCGGTATCGAGCATTGAAGAAAGGGTCTCGATCGAAATCCTTTTTCGATTCGTTTGGATTCTTGGGCGCTCGTATTGGCTTTGTGCGAGGCTGCTGCAGAAGAGTGGCCAACCATCAAATGGAATGCACACTTAACAATTCGCTCGGCGGGAAGCATGCGCACGCCACCAAGCTGAGGACTCAGCCCTGCTCGCAACTGGGTGCGAACGAGTGAAGATAGTGGAACAAGTTCGGCCGCCAAATTGGGGTACATCACTTCCGCGCCTACGTGATGATTGCGTTTCGCGCCGCCAGCTCCCAGAGATGCTCTAAAGACTTTCGACGGCAGAAGGCCCGCTTCCGCATTCAGCCGGCCCCATCGCGCTCGACGGATTTGGTCAAAGTCATGCGCGTAGTTCAGCATCGTTGTCCGAAAGTGGGCGTGTCCGCTTTTTATCGCAAGTACGGTTGGCGCCTGCCGCATCGACAACGTGTCCATCTTGGAGTCCATCCATGACAATATTTCTGTCGTCACAATTCTCGCGCGCGCCCTGTGAATGCCAATTCCAATCGATCCTGTCGCGGTCTGGAGGTAGGTTGTTATTTGCTTGAATAGTCGCCGCTCCTCTTTATTTGTTAGCGGATCGACTTCAAAGGAAAATAAATAGCTACGCTTATTGAGTTTTAACGAGCGCATCAAATCAAGGCGCGTTTTGAGCGCCTCTGCCAATTCGACCGAACGTGAGTGCTGAACTCTCTCGGCATTTGCCGTCTTCACTCCACCCGAGGCCGCCCGACAAATCGACAGCCAAACGCCATCTTCAAGTCGAAAATCGCACATCCTGAGGTGAATTAGTTCGTTGCGGCGGAGCGAAAACTCTATGATTAAAAGAAGCGCGAGCGCTGCGTCTTCTTTTTCCCGAATTGTTGCGTTTGGCTCTGATTGCGCTAGCTGCGCAGCAATGGAAATTTCAGCGTAAGACGGAAAATCTGCATACGCCCTTGCGACCTGCGCGGGATCGAAAACAGTCTCCGCCCGCAACGCAATTTTTAGGAACTTGAGCAGGTGGTTACTTGCCGCGACAACAGTGCTTCCGGGGTCGGGCGCTTCTTCAGAAACGCAGCCCACAAGAAAGTCCCGCACCACCTCGTAAGTATCAGAATTCTTTGCGCCGCTGCGCAGCGCGCCAGCATTCTCAAGAACGTCAGCAAGTGCCCGGGCAATCGGCCAATAGCCACGAATCGTGGTGACAGCCAGTCGCTGATCACAAAGATACCGAAGAAAATTTGCGAGCATTTCCTCAAAGGGCGAAGCAAAGGTACCCGATAATTTTGCAAGCTCGGCGACGAGCGTTTTGCGGAGAATCTCATGAGAAGTGCTCTTATCCCGCCGGCCCTGCACCGCTTTAGAAACTAATGGGTCCAGTTCACTTTCTCGAAGACGATCAACCTGAGTTGCGTGGGCTACATGCGTAGCAACTTGCAAGTCTTCCGCGAGTCCAGTGACGTGCCGGGCTACCGTTTCGGGTCGGCTCACACGAGAAAATTGCTTGCCCAAGTACCAGCTGCGTTCAAATCCCGGCACTCGCAGCGCGAGAAAAGCTTGCGCGTCGTACATAAAGGCACCGAAGTCGTAGCTCTTTAACGCGGCAAAGCCGGCTAGCGTGTTAACTGCCTCCTTTAGAATTTGGTCCACGTCATGCACATCACTTTTCGAGCATTGATCGAGCAGCTTCATCGTGGTTGGGGAAAGTCGAACTCGACGCAACCCAAGGGTTGGACACAACACATCGCTGAAAAATAAATCTCGGTGATAGTAGATTTTTCCGCAAAACAATTCTCTCAGGAAAAAACGTAGCTCCTCTTCAAGGCAAACTCCGTCCACCACCACCAGACTTATTGCCACATCCGAGTAGCCTTTATTTGCCGGAACAGAAAACCATTGACCTGCAAGACTCACGTAGCGGCGCGATCTGAACAGAGTGTCCTCCTGCAAATACGGTTCCTCGTCGATGCCCGCGCAGAATTTCACTTCGCTGTCTTTGTTTTTTCGAAGAATTTGCGGTTGATAGTAGCCACGTGCAGGCGCGATGTCCGCGATTGCACGGGGCGCAAACGACGGCGCGCTCGGAAACTTAAAGGCCACCTGCGACTTGTGGAGCGTCTCTGCAACGGTAATCATCAAAAGCTGGGGAGAGGCTGCGCTGTAGGAAGCAAACGTTTCCCCGCCGGCAGCGCCTCGGCCGGCTACTGCCATTACGTCTGCCGACGTTATGTTCCTCGCACCCGACGATTCATCCTTCGAAGGTGCGCGCAAAAGCTCGTCCACAGCACGACGTGCCTCAGAATTTCCGCTCATTTCATCACCTGCCGCAACACGTGGCGCGCGCCAAAGGCACGCGCTTTCCCACTTTTCACGAAAAAGAAAAACGGAATCGCTGCAGGCGCTCCGCTATCCGACACCACTGACGCAATCTGGCCCGCAAGCCGAGGGTTCGACTCGATCAGGCGTGAAGAAGCGAAGCCAAGCCACCGTATATAAAAACTAATCCAGTCAATGGCAATTGGTGTGAGCGGCACCACCCGTATCCGGTGGTAGGCAGTAGTTGCCTTATCCGTAACAAGAATTGCCCCACTTTTCAAACAAATTGAATGCCGCTGAAAACTCCACTCTTTCGCACCGCGACTTCCTGTCGTAGTCCACAGCAGTGCCGAAATGGCAAGCGCAATTTGATTGTGAAGTTCTATGACTGTTCCCAAGCTAATCTTTTTTGGGAAGGGTTCAAATCGAGACTTAATCTTGGCAAGAATATCTTTGACTCCAGGCCAAAGCGTCGCAAGGTCGGACGGATTAGAAAACAAATGGGCATCTCTTGTTGCCTCCGTGAATTTTCCCGAAAGGCCCAGCCGGATGAAGGCGGCCTTTAATGTTTGATTGATTTGCTTCGCCCCGATTCGAACGTAATGAAACTGCGACGGCGTTCCGATTGTGAAGTCCGTACTAATTGCCGACGCGATGGCCTCGTCGCGACACCCACCGAGAAGTACACGGCCCCAGCTGAACGCAAGTCTGGATTTAGTGAATCCGTGGCTCCAGACGTTAGATTCCCAGAGAAGGCGACGAGTCCGCGCTTGCAACTCATCCGCGCTCACTCCAAAAAAGGACAGCAGTGACGCATTTGTACTCGCCGCTTTTGATTTTTCCCGCATTGCGTCGACAACTTCGTTTGGCAGCGGCACAAACACCGATGTTGGTACATCAGTACTTGCAAGAGGGAGTTGAACGTAATCGCGATCTTTGATTGCGCGTAGATCCCAGAAGAATCCGCCAACTTCCAAGTCAACCCAAATCGACGAGGGAACGGTAGGTTGCAAAGCAATGTTCGCAAAGTCATCCACGCGGACGCTGAGAAAGAAAACTAAAAACACCGCCAGCGCATCTTCATTGCCTGCACGGAGCTTTGGCAGAAGCAACCGAAAAAGCTTGCACAACTCCAATTCATCGTGCACTTTCCAGAGATTTCCGACCCCGGAAAATTCCCTCGGGGTTGCGAAATTTAGGCGCTGGCGCTTGTGTCCAACGAGGTTTTCCTTCGGTGTTTCCGCTTCCAGATCTACGCGAGGCGAGGAAGGCGTAGTCATCGGGCTGGCTCGCAACCTCACTGCCGCACCTGAAGTCGGTACTGTAGTACCTGCATTTCGATCCACAGTTTTGATCAGTAGCCGCGCCGGAAATACCTCTGTGTGAGCCCGTTGCTTGCGCGCAGTCTCCAACAAAGCCATCAACTTTCTTGTCCGCCCAGATGCTTCTACTGCGGGACTGAATTCAGAATCGCCAGAAAAAAATGCAGTGAATATGGCTTGTTGATCTGGATAGCGCGCTTGCAACATACTTTGAATAGCAGCAAACGACTCGAGGGAGAAAGTTTTTCCAGTCGCAAGTGCAAAAAGCATAAGCTGCAATCGACATGAAACAATTTGAAGCTGCTCACTTTCGTTCAACTTCGGCGTGGGTTTACCTACACCCGCGTTTACAACGCGGGAATTTAGAGCACCGAGTTTCGCGGCATCGAGGCTAAACGTTGACGCAATTTCCTGAGTGGTCTCGGTCGCAACTTGCCGTAAAGCTGAAACCCACTCGGGCGCGATCAATATTGTGGTGCCGCACTTTTCGCAGTCCTCCAACAGAGCAAGTGCAATCGCAGAGACACCGACTAGGCTCGGCAAGCGAAAAATAGTCTGTATACGCTTGCGCAGGAGCAAGCTATTGAGGCTTGCTTGACGCTTGCGCGGACTTACTAAGTCGAAGGCTAATGAATTGGGAGAATCTGGGCTCATGTCGTCATCCAATGGAGGTAAATGACATGTATTTTTTATTAGTTTTGCTTACTCGTATCATCGGTAAGGTGCCCATAAAGAGGAGCTTACCGGCGGAAAATGCGCAATTTCCTGAAATTGACCTCTTTTTTGCGGCATTTTGGATTTTTCTTGTGGCCGCAATTAAAGATGGGTAACTGGAACATTGCGTGGAATTCCCGCAATCGTACAAACATACAATTTTCACTGCCGAGTTGTTTTCTGACTGATCGACCGTTGGTCAACTTTCGGACCAAGTGCGGAATTGCCCGGCTGTAATGTCCGCTTTTTTTCATCGGGAACCGCCGAGTCTGACCCATAGCGGTCATTCAGATTTCCCGAAAGCGGTCATCTAATTCGGGAAATTAGCGTGGGTCCCAGCGCAGGAGATTGGCGGCGTTGCGTGGCTTCAGGCAGTTTTCTGCGGAACAAGTTTTACTTGCAATTCGCAGCCGACGGCAAGCGCATAACGCTTTAATGTTGCGAGCGAAGGAGCGTGTTTGCCAGCAGACTCAAGCCGAGAGATCGCGCTCTTGGTAGTGCCCATGCGCTCAGCGACGGCGTCTTGCGTAAGACCGGCGCGAGAACGCGCCTTAAGCATTTGCCCGGCGACCTGATATTCAAGCTCAAGCGCTTCATACGCTTCAGTGAACCCTTTGCGAGCACTAGCTTTCGCAAGAAATTCTTTGTGATTATGAACGACAGGTTTGAATTTCAACTCAGCCATTTGGTATCTCCTTTAGGCGCTTGCGCGCCAACTTCAATTCGCGATCGGGCGTTTGTTGAGTCTTTTTGATGAATGCATGAAGCACGACAACTCGCTTGCCTACTAAAAAGCAGTAGAACGTTCGTCCGATGCCGGAGCGCCCGTGTGGCCGCAATTCGAAAAGCCCTTCACCGAGAGCCCGCGAGTGCGGAAGGCGGAGGCTAGGACCGTGTTCAATCAACAATTCGATCAGCCGAGCGTAGTCTGCAAGGACATCGACCGGCCACGATTCAATCTCTGCACGCACACGCTCGTGGAAATACTCAATTTCAAACGCCATGCGCCAATGTTAGCAAATATGCGAACTTTTGACAAGCGTGGGATGCAAAATTGTAGGACCGCTTCTGGCCGAAATTGACAAATCAAACAGCGCTAAGCGCCCTGCGGCCACTTGATTTGCACCTTCCGATTTTGCGCAAGACAGTCGCGCAAATAAAGGTTTATTAGGCTCTGGTAAGGCACGCCCGCTTCATCGGCCATCCCTTTGAAATAAGCGACAACGTCTTCCGACAGTCGCATCGTCACGGGCCGCTTCAGTTTTGAGGCGTAGGGATTTTTGCGAGACTTCATTTTGGAAAGATCGTATTCAGTTTTCATATATGGCCACCTTGATAAAACTCGCTTTCTCGTTTCGTCGCTTTACGGGCAGAGATGATCCGAATAACTTCGCCTTCATTTCTCTCGCAGTGACAAACGATAAGCAATTTCGCACCGGAACTCATTCCCAACAGCAGGAACCGCTCTTCGTCTAATGAGTGCGCTTCGTCGAAGAACTGTACCGCGAACTCATCAAAAAAGACGGATCTCGCTTCTTCGAACGATATTTGATGCTTCTTGAGGTTAGTTGCCGCTTTCGGCGGGTCCCACTCGAACGTGATCATCAATACATTGTATTTACGTGCGTTCGATTGTCAAGCGCGACGCACGAATGACTTAAACCCTCTCCATCGCACTCTAAGTGGTGGAGTATTCTTGTTCGTTGGGCCATTCGATGGATGAGCGTATGAAATTAGGCGATGCGTTTGAACGGCAGCTTCTGGCCGAAAACTACGCCGTCAATCTACCAGCAAATTCATGAGCCGCATTCATCCGATAGGATGACCCATTGCGTCATTCGATTTTCTCGAAAGCGGCGCTTTAGCGTTTCGGCTGAGGAGGCGCTGGCGTGCGAAGCTGACGGGTACCTAAAAGCGCCGCTGTTGAGCGCCCCTCTCCAGCCGATGGTTAGAGCGCAATCTTGGACGCAACGAAACCTTCCTCAGAAGCTTGATACGAGTGGAAGCCCAATTGAGCGAATGAAGCGCGTACCTGTGGTGTTGGCTCGCAGCCGAACACTTCAAGCGTGGTGTAGGGGCGCTCCTGTGAGAATTCATTGTGATGTTGATCCACCGTGTCTGCATGGTTGATGCACCATTCCTCGGCCGACGCCCCATTCGCATAGATGGGCGTGATTGAGAAAGGCTGGCCTCCCTCAGCTTCTACAACTTTGACTGCATTGGCGTTCGTGGGCGAAGCGACAATCCAGACCGGTACGCGGTGGGCCAAATTACGGAGCCGCATACCAAAGTCGGGATCGACTACAAAAGCTATGGCGCTATGTGTGTCCATTGTCCTTGCGGCCTAACTTAACTTATGGCGACAATCCGAGTCTCAGAACAAACGCCAGGGGTCGGAGTCACATTGTTTTTCATTCGATTCGGTGGATCAAACTATGAAATCAGAAAGCGCTCGCGAACCGCCGGTTCTGGCCGGTTTTGGCATGCCGCCGGTTGGACGATTTCGAAAGCTATGTCGCAGCCGCGTCATCTTCATGCGCCTCAAGTTCGGGATTCTCGTACACCTTTAGCTTGTATCGCTGCTGCAAAGTAGAAATGACGTTCTGAACGTGTGGGCCAGCCCTCGTTGATTTGACTTGGTGCTTCATCGCATCAAACGTATCAATTGAAACCTTTTCACCACCATCCAAAACCCAGCAATACGAATCGCCCTGAAGCCCAGACTCTACGCGCGTGAAGCGTGCAGTCAAGAACGAAACCAACTCCCCGTGGAAGTCCTCATATCTGCTTGGATAGTCCATATCAGCAAAAATCATTTATCGGCTCAAAGATTCGGGGTCTGTTGTTTTCCAATCGATTCACCTACTTGACGGCTGCAATCAGACGACCGAGGCGAACCGCCGCTTCTGGCCGAACATGGACTAGTGGTCATCTGGCAAGAATCGCTTACGCAATTGCGGCCAATACGCTCCAAGTGCCAATCCCGACGGAACGGTAAGAAATACTCCGTAGACAGCAACAGCAAAAATGGTCCCTGGTGAATCTAGGTAAATTGGGTTATCAGTTGCGAACTCCCAAAAATTGTATATGACGTTTGGCGCGGTGTAGAGAAAAATACCTGCGGGTGGCACGATCGATAGCCAAATGCAGGTCACGTTCGCACGACTTGCACCAACCAAAATGCCGACATAAACAGCCACACCGAGCCATATTGCCAATATCAAATACCAGTCCGTGGGTTCTGCAAATGAAAGAAAAACAGAAACAAAAACTAGGGTTCCAAGCAGCGCGGCATGAAACCGGCCGGCAAGCGCCGAAAGTGAAAATGCTGGCCGTCTGGAATGGACGCCCGCGCGGTTTGGGCTTGTGCCGTTTTGGGCAAAAGATGATCAAGTCACCAAACTTGGGCGCATGGCTTACAACGCTAGAACGGAGACGGTTGCGGAGAAGCCGATGTTTCGTCAGGCATGGAGCCGCGCACAGTTTTGTTTGGTGCCATCCGAACTATTCTATGAACCGAATTGGCAAACAGGTCAGGCGGTCCGCTGGCGAATCGAGATGGCCAGTCGTGAACCATTTGCTATTGGTGGTTTGTGGGAAAGCCACAGTAAGGGCGACGCGTACTTCGAGTCATTCACGATGTTGACTATTAATGCTCACACGCATCCGGTAATGAATCAGTTCCATCGCCCAGGTGATGAAAAGCGCATGCCTGTCATACTTGAACCAGAAAACTATCTCGCCTGGCTTAACGCCACACCGATGGATGCAGTGAAGCTATTGAAGCCATTCCCGCCAGAGCTCATGACCTCGCGGCCTGAGCCCATGCCACCGCGTCCCAAACGAGAAAAGCCGCAGCCCAAGAAAGATTGGGCGCCTACGCCAACAACAGGTGACTTGTTTTAGCAATCTGCGCTGAATCCGTGCTTGTCCATTGCATTCTTAGCAGAAACTGCTATCGCCTAAATATCCAAGGTGCGGCTGGTCGCGGATCTCGCCATAACCCAATTTCTGTCGCCTTTGCCGACTCCTGCAACGGAATCCACTCGCGCCTTGGCTTTGCCGCATAAACTCAAGCGTGGCCTCCCTTCACCATCCATTCGTTCACCGACTCGCCATTTAGAAATACTTCGCCGATTGTCCGGCCGTACTTATCCCGGCTTTGCACCCATCCAAACCCCCGCACTAAAAACGCGATAGCGTAGATTAGCGGAACAACACCCTAAATACCATTCCAATCAATGACTTGCGCTAATGGCTTCCATTAGAAATTGGGTCTAATGGAAAATCTAGGATAAATGGTGTCTGACCCCAATTTACTCACTAGTGATGCGCGCGATCTCACGTTGGCTCTCGCCAGCAGCTAGAAGCGTAAATACGGTTGTTTGCAGATGTGGCTTCAAGACGTTCACTCCATACCCCTTCGTTGGTTCGAAGGGGGAAGATACGTCCTGCCAGTGCGGCTCCCGATGAGCTAAGAACCGGCGCAGAATTACGCCGCTAATCGCTCAGCGAGGTGGGGGAATTTGAAGTGGCCAAGGGTGGGGGAATTTGACCGGCCAACGGGGAATTGATCGATGGGATGATCCTGAAGTATCAGGCGCGACGCTGGGCGGGGGCGGTGCCTGTCACTGCCGCAGCAACTAAGGCGAGTGCGAGCACCAAGCGGCGGACGCAGGCTGCAACGCGTTAGCCGCGTCAGCGGCTAAAACAACAACGCCCGAGAAGCGGGCGTTGGGGGAATGCTTCTTTTTATAAAGAGATTAAGCAGCGAGATTTAATTCGACCCTGGAACCTTTAGTGATGAAGCCCTAAGGCGTGCCAACTAAGATCACACCTTTCTCGGCGGCTCGCCATCCTCGGTCCAAAGATAGTCCTGATACATAGCCTTGAGAGATGGCATTAATAAAATCAATCGCTCACCAATAAATTCAGACGCTTGCTTGAAGGTCATCTCATTTAGGGTCTCTCGGCGAATTTCAATGAATGGCGTCTTAAATTCCTGATGATTCGGATGTCTAACTACAAGCATATCTCGCTCGACGTCAAACTCCACATAGAACGAATTGGAATGGACATTAACGGTCATAGCGGTGTGCTCACGCCGGCCAAAGGAGTGCGAATACCATTCACGCCAGATCGCAGGCATTCAGAGTACCTCTCCATTGCCGATTTTTTGCAAATGGCAATACCAGCCCTGCCGTATCGAGGGCCAGCAATAGCTACACAAAGCGCATCATCTTCTTGAAGTTTCTTTGAGCACTCTTCCTCTCTCTCCTCTTTACACTGTTGCGCGGGCTTTAACCAATCGGGTAGCCAACTAGGAACGCGAATTGGAGGTAACGTCCAGCCTGGCTTGCTCGGATAAGGGTCAAGTGAATTGTCGGGAGTAGGGTTAGCCGGTCGCCCAGGGGAAGGCATCCCCGGAATCGGAAAAATTGGTAGCGGTAAAGCTTGCAGACCATCGGGATCGATAAATCTCAACGGCTGGCCCTTGACATAGCCATACGTATTAATCCCCCCCGCCAACCCAATCGGATCACTCTGCACATATCTTCCTGTGCTCGGGTCATAGTCTCGGAAGTAGTTGTAGTGCGTGTTCGTCTCTTGATCCTCATACTGTCCCGGAAACCTCAAGTTGTTGGTGGTGGTTCCTGTTGTTGCGGGCGCGAGTATGGTGTCAACAAACGTCTTGCCAAAGGCTTCACTCACCATTCGCCATGTCGTTTCACCTTGCGCGTTGGTGAGCCGCTGACTTGTCCCCAGATGGTCCACATGATAGTAGTGCTCAACGCCATTCGTTGATGCGTCACCCTGCGGATTCGTCGCGCCACTCTGCCCGGCATGGTCGCGCTTCCATTGCGGTGCGGTGCCCCATGTGCCCGTGTTGGCAGATGCGGGCACCCAGCCGTAGGTGGTGGTGATGTTGCCCAGCGTTGTGCTACCCGCGTTGCCATCGACTTCGGCAATCAGCCCTTCATCGGCGTAGAAATACAGGGTGGTGCCGGGGCTGCCTTGGCCTGATGGGTTTTGTGAAACGGTCTTCTTGATCCTGCGCCCAAAGGGGTCGTAGGCGTAGCGGGCAATCTCGTTGCCCTGCTCGTTGTTGGCGGTGTTGGTGGTGTTGGTGTTGTTGGCCACCCCGCTGCCGTCGCTGATTCTGAGAAGTCGTTCACTCACGCTGTAAGTGTAACGCTGACTTTGTTTGCCTGCTTGTAAACCTGCGGGGGAGGTGTCTTCCGGGGTGACGGTCTTTACGGTGAGGTGACCGTTGGCGTTGAAGGTTTGGGTGACTTTTGGGTGGAGGACGCTGGTGAGGCTTGAGGTTGTGGTGGCCGACCCTATTTGCTGATTCCGCGTTGGGAGACAAACCAACTAGGATTTCATAAATGGTGTCTGACCCCAATTTACCCTTGGGAGACAAACCAACTAGGATTTCATAAATGGTGTCTGACCCCAATTTACCCATTGAGATTTACGAGGGTGACAACGCAGCCACCGCGCCCATGCCGATTCCAATTGTCCGTACTACGCAGAACCGGCCGGCGTCGGCACTTTTGCAGAAGGCGGATGACCTTCTTAAGCTTGGCTACGTCGAGGCCGCCGCCAACTATGCCCGTCAGGCATTCGAGTATGTTGTCCGCGGGGCCTGCGAACTCAAGAAAACTGAAATCCCCTATCTGGTAGATCAAAAAACGTACAAAACGCAAGTTCTCCTAAGCAAGCTGAAAGGATGGACAGCTACGGGAAGCGTAAAGCAAGCCGACTGGGACGCAGCTATCAAGCGACTTGAAATGCTGAAGGACGTTGTGATGAATCCTTATTCCCATCCGAGTGCTCCCAACATTCCCAAGCAGGAAGTGATCGACGCCATTGTTGCAGTGAATGTCTTTCTTGATTTGGTAAGAAAAAAATAAATGCGACTTTCGAATTCAAACGGGTGTCAATCGCCAAACAAATCCTGCATCGGCTTTTGCCCCCTAGCGATTTCGTTCCAGAGCCGTTCCGCCAGCGGATGCCGCATCAAGAACATCATCCTGTACAAAGGGCCGTTTTTCGAATTAGTCATCAGCGGCATTTCTTTGGAGCATCGAAAGCCCAAAGATTCGACGAGGCTTAGCCAGTATTTTACGAACGCGCTACGCGCGCCTTGCTTAGTTAGCCCAGACACATCGACTTGGCTCCTCCAGGCCGGCGCAAAGGCTTCAAATCGTGAAGCGTCGCGTAAAAAATCAAGCTCAATCTCGCGTTGCAAGTCCATGACACTGAAATGTACGACGATATCGATATTGCGAAACTTCGCCAGCTTCTCGATGACCGTGAATGGCAAGTGCTCCATGTTGAATGGGTCAAGATATGCCAGATGCAGTCCGTTGGCTGACAACCGTTTCATAGCCTCATCAACGTTTTTTTCTGCCGAGCCCAGCAATGCGGTCACGGGAGCGTTAAGCGCAAGCAGTCTTTTTTCGCACGACAGCAGACTATCTTGGTCGATGTCGCCGATGATGACATCCGTGAATTCCGCCAGATTCATCTTTGCCTGGCGCCACGCGACGACTGCGCCGCCATCGGTCTCGACATCGGTGCCCTTCACGCGCGTCCGTCCGGGTCCACAAAACAAATCGATGAAGCCTCGCTTTGGCCACTTGCGTCTCGCGGCACACGAAGCGCCTACATACCTGCGAAGCAGATGATGCTTTTCAATGGACCAATCGCCTACCTCAAGCACTTTGCCGCTTGGAAAGCAATCAGGTTGCAGGAGTTCTGAGTCAGGTTGGATCATGGGGTTTGCCAGTTTGTTTGAGTTCCGAGCGATTTCAATGCAGTAACATTCCCTACCTCATCTTGCCTATTGCGGTTATCATTATAATACTGTACAAATAAACAGTTCTTCTATGGCAACTTTCTCTAATATCGAATGGACTGAAATGACGTGGAACCCAGTTACGGGCTGCGTCAAGGTAAGTCAAGGCTGCAAAAACTGTTACGCCGAGCGCATGGCCCACCGCCTTCATTTGATGGGAAGCGTGCGATATGTGAATGAGTTTGCACCGACCTTGCACCACGATCTTATCGACCTGCCTCGTCGTTGGAAGAAGCCGCGCACGATCTTCGTCAATTCGATGAGTGATCTATTCCAAGAGGATGTGCCGCTCAGTTTCATCCGCGCAGTTTTTGAAACGATGGCTGAGTGTCCGCAACACGTCTTCCAAGTACTTACTAAGCGTGGCGAGCGATTGGCCGAACTGGCACCACATTTGCCATGGCCGGAAAATGTCTGGATGGGTGTCAGTGTGGAAGACGAAAGGGTAGTAGATCGAATTGATTTTCTGAGGCAGACGCCAGCGAAGGTTAAGTTTCTTTCTTGCGAACCGCTTATCGGCGCACTTGATGATCTCGACTTGACCAAGATTGATTGGGTCATCGTCGGCGGTGAATCCGGCCGGGGCTCTCGGCCAATGGAAAAGGCATGGGTGAAATCAATACTTCGGCAGTGCCGCGATGCGCGAGTCAAGTTTTTTTTCAAGCAATGGGGCGGCGTACGGAAAGACATGACCGGGCGCGAATTAAATGGGCGCACCTATGACGAAATGCCAAAGCGGAAGGTTGTTCCAGTATTCATGTCGCCATGACGATGCTACTGGAGCCCGATTTGCACATCTGCGACGGGGATAGCCTGCATCGCGGCCAATCGCGACAGTTGTAGCCAAGGTCTCCACCTTAACTAATAAAAATGCCCAGGACCGACTCTGACTAGAGATACCAACAACGTTTACCACGTCTAGCTCCCAGAAGCTCGGCAGGGCTACATTAAGGCTACATCAAGGCTGCAGCCCAAAAACAAAACGGCTTACTCACGTAAGCCGTTGATTTTATTGGTGCCCGAAATAGGAGTCGAACCTACGACCTTCGCATTACGAATGCGCTGCTCTACCAACTGAGCTATTCGGGCCCGTGTTTTTCACGATAGCCCGATATTTTAGCAGTATCCTCAATTCGACTCTACCCCCTAACAGCCCGTCTTACTGATCGGTGTTAATAGACTTATAGGTTCTCGTCCGCACGTTAGAAATCTTTGGGTTCACCTTGGTCACACCGATCGTGGTCGTTGTAGCCCCCGTCGCATCAGGCGCCCCAATCATCACTGCCGTTGGAATGCCATCCACTGGCACCACCCCAATAATGGGCGATGGTGGCAAGCCGCCGCCGGGGAATACCGTTGACCTTCTACCACCGCACGAATTTCCATTCGTCCCCGCAATCGCGCCTGATCCATTGAACAGGTTTACCAAATATCCGCGTGCTTCGCCAAGCGCGTTGCCGCAAGACTCAGCCGATGTTGGTACGGGACGGTTCGTGCTAAACGTCACTCGCCCTGCCGCGATTAGCGCAGAAGTAACACCCTGCTCACCGGGGCCATTTTCATTTAGGCTAAAGAACCAACCTCGCTTCGCACTATCTGCCAGCAGCGATGTCGATGTGCAGGTGGTCGTTGATGAATCGGTGGAGTTAATGAAAGTAGAACCGTCCATATCGATCGCCCCGGAGCTCGCCGTCAAGTCATCTTTGTAAACGTAGGCACGATTGACGACTGGGGTTGTGTATGGATAGTTCCCAATCAGTGGCCGTTCGCGATCACCTGACACCATCGCAACGTACACGCTATTGGCTGTGGGGAACAAGCTTGGTTGGAACAAGAACTTACGATAACCCCCGTTTGTGTAGGCGACTCTGCGAAATTTCCAGTCCCCCGCAGCAAGCGGGACTAATGTTCCCGGGCCATCAACGAAATCAAAGCGGTAAACATTTCCGCCTGTATCTAGTGCGTAGCCGAAATCAACAAAACCATCGTTGTCGACATCGACCATTGCGACGTCAGCCGCAACGCTACTCGTCGTGGTGAACGATCGAAGAATAGCGCCCGTGTCGGCATTGATGACATAGATGACTCTTCCCTTCGCGGAGCCGCAAGATTTAGTAACGGAATCTGCGTCTTCACAGCTATCGTAACCGCCACCAACAACCAGCACCGGGATTGTCGTGGAGAAGCCTTTGACGAAGGCGACGTTAGGGGTCGACCATGTTTGCCCGATTGACGAGTAGCTAGAACCACCGCTGGTACACCCTATATCGTCGGTCAAATTAGGACAGCCATGCCGCCATTTGAGCGTCGGGTTGCTCGTCGGGGTGCTCACATCGAACGCATACAACATGCGCCCACCACGACGTTGCGTCGGGAATATCCACACCTTGTCCCCGGTCGGAGTTTGAAACACGCCAGTTGAGCCATCAAAGAAGTAGTCCTTTGGCCCGCTTGGGATACCTAATGCGGTAACGCTAGCGTATGAAATCGGGAAGTTATTGTCTTTCAGACGCTTTAATTTCGCGTAGTGCTCGGGCGCAACATATGACCACCGCTCTTTACCCGTGTTTGCATCTACCGCACGATAGGCGCCGTCATTTGCACCATAGTAAACAATCACACCCGTCGTCCCGCCATAGTTAATTGGTAATGGTCGCGCATGAACAATGTCACCGTGAATAGATGGTCTGGACGTGGTTGTCCCAGATCCGCCCGAGCCAGAGTCGTTGTTTACGTCTTTCCCCAATGTAAAGTCGACAAGATCAGCAGACAATCCACTTGAAGTTGTCGAAAAAGCCGTCAGTGAGGGTGTTGTCCCGGTCAGCATGATGCGGTTAACCGTGTACGTTGCTGCGCCCAAGGGGTTGTTGCCCTTGCGAAGCACCTGAGCCGCGCCGCCCTTTTCCACGGTCGGTCCATCTGGGGAGTCTGAATACCGTTGAGAGGGCGTCAGCGTGAAACAATTGCTGATTGGGCTCGGGTTAATTGGGGTTCCGAGGTTATTCCAGTAACTTCCCGAATCGGTCGTCCAAAAGCTCATCGCGCAATCGTCGATAAATCCCGTTTGCAAGTTGGTTGCCGATTTGCCCACTGAGTCCACAAGATCCAGCACGCCATTCACGCGCCCAATAGCATACCGTTTCAGGTTACCGAACCATCGCGGTAACGTATCAGGATCTGGTCGGAACATTCCAATAAAAACTTGGTTCGCGTTTTGGGTGCGGTTGGTGGCGCTCACCGGTAAGCTCGCAGATGCGAACGTCGAATCTACGGACTGAATTTCGGCCATGATGCGCTTTAAGGCATCAAGAATTTCCGCCTCAGACTTTGCTGCAAAGTACTTTCCACCCCCGTTTTTTGCCATGCTTTGCAGCAGTGCCGTGCGGGCAGTTGATTGTTGCGCATTGAAAACGTCAATTGTGTAGGTAATGATTGACTGCTTGACCGTATCGGTCGTGCTCGCCATATTTTTTGCGACCGGTTGTTGCATGTATCTTGCCCATTCGTCAGCATAGGCGCCATCCGAAGGTGTGTACGAGGTACCCGTTGGGGTGTAGACCGTGGTCGAAACATTACCCGTTACTTGGTAGCGGGCGCCACTCGCACAATTATTGGCTTGCGCGGACGCCGTTCCGGAAATACATCCCCCGTTGTAAGTGCTACTCGTACATTGCGCACTGTACTCAGCCGACGTAGCGGCAGCGGCCCCAGAGGCGTAACACAGCACCGTATCGCCTAACAACGTATTGGTTGACGTTGAGCCGGTGGTGGTCACCGTAGTAACCGTCGGTGTGACCGTCATTTGTACATTGTATTTACTCGTTGCCGAGGCCGCCGTCGTCTGCTCGGTGATCGCTCTGGTCACCTTTGCGGTATTCTTCCCGGGGCCACCTCCACAGGCCGCACCGATCACAGCGTCGTACGCGCAGGTATAACTTTTTGTCGTGGTGGTGCTTCCAGACACAGTCGTTGTGCTCGCGGGACATGACGCAATAGACGCGGGAATAGCGCCAGCAGCGCCCACACTCCAGGGCGACGGGTTAGCCTTGATGTCGGTATTAGAACCAAAACACGCTGTCGTATTAGCCGTATCCCCCGCAGTCGTCGGCAGTACGGCAGACCACGTAGAAGGCGTACCAAGCGGACAACTTAGCGATGCCGCTACATTCGGGGTCGTACTGACCAGCGAATACGAGCAACTATAAGTGGTGGTGGTAGTGGTGGCACCGCTGGTCACAGATGTGGCTGTCGGACAGGTCAACCCGCCTTTATCCGTGCCTGAGGTCACCGCCGTACTCGCCGCGCCCGAACTGGCATAACACGACGATACCCCCGTGGTGCCGGACACGGTGGGCGTACCGACGGTAGGTCCGGTCGTCGACGTGGTGCCGCCGGTAAACTTTACGCCCGAAACGGAGTACCGCTGCGTACCTGCCGCGCAGGTTGAGAGTGATGTCGTCGCATTGTTAGTGCATGTGCAACTATCATAAGCACCGCCCGACCCGCACTGCGCCGCGTAGTCGGCCGTATTACAAGAAGCGAGACCGGAAAAGCAAGCCGAGGTGTAGCCCAAGACGGTCGATGCAACGGAAGTCGATGCCGTGTAATTTTGGTATTGCAGTTGCGGGCTAATGCTGCCGCCGAGCGCGGTGAGCGCGCTTCCGTTGGCAGTGCTATCACCATCAACCGCACCATTCACGTTATTCGCAATGACGATAACGAAATTACGGCCGCATGCATTGCTGTCGCTCAGGGGTGATTTGAATGTTGTGTAATTTGCGGTGTAACCCATCGAGTCGGCGAGGCTCGATACCACGCTTGAAGATGGCGCGACGGTCGACGTGCCTTTGAAATAGTTCAAGGCGGAATACATCAAATCGCCGTAACCAAAGCTCGAACTCACCTTCTCGTTCGCTCCATTGATATTATTGAAAATTGTATTCAGCGATGTGGAAAAAGCAAACTTATTCGCCGAATCCATCGGCGTCACCGCTTTGCGAATAAAACCGCCAGCATTGCCGCCCGACGCCGTCGCATACTCCATCAACCCCATATTCACATCGGCACCGAGACCTGCCACCAAGGTGTTGATCGCTCGCACCTCCGACTGCCCTTGTACCAGACCGTCCGGCCACTTCTGCGACGCACGAGACCAGTTGGCCGAGTTATCTAGGACAATCAAAATTTTAGGGTTTGCCTTCGACCCTGTACTCGCTCCAACATAAATATCGATATCTTCCGCTTTCGCCTTGAGCGGCGCCAGCCAAATGTAGGTAGAGAGGAGGTAAACAAATGCGCGGAGATAGATGTTGGATTTCATTTCGAACTCCTTTGGAAAAATGCGGACTTCAAATACGCTGATTCATGCTTTGGTTCGATCGTGTTCTCGCCTGAATACTTCATGGGTCGCCCGATGTGTCGTAGGAGGTTGCCGCTGAGTGATTGACAAACCAATTTGGAGCGTTCCTCTTTTGCCGTGGATGCGGGCTACACGTTCACTCCCTCACCCGCTTTCAAACGCGCCCCCATAAAATGCTCAGGCTAGCAAGCCACTTTGCTGCAAATCGTATCCGCAGGAACCTGGATCGCAACGCCTTGATCAAGCACCACCTTAGCCTTCGTGCGCGTATCTTCCGCTGTTACCTTTACGTTGTAGAGCGTCAGTGCGCACAACGAGTTACCAGTCGACGAGCCCACGATCCCAAATGTTTGCGCGGCACCAAGCGAGCAGCCTACTTCGCCGGGGTTTGAAAGGTCGAGCGTGTTGTTCTTCTTCACGAAACCTTGGACAAGAGAAGGCTCCACCTTTACTTTGTAGCCATCTGATGTTTCTGGATACACCACCGTTGTTGTGACCGCGTCTGCTGTACTGATCACTGTTTCGAGGGTGCGTTCGGCAACACGCTGGGTTTCTGTGCGGAACTGCATATTCCCAACCGCCTGCAAGTTGCCCTTGCCCATGTTGTAGGTGGCAATGGCCATCACCGTCATCAAAATCAGCATAAACAGGCCGATGATCAGCGTCGCCCCCTCCTGCTTTCGCAAACTATTCATCTTCATGGAAGCCTCCTGCCTGCTGGGTTTTCCAACCTCACGGTGGACGTAAATGCAATGCGTTTGTATGCATCTGAGTATGGGCCGAACGAGTTTTCTGTCACACCATCTGCCTTTTTACCAAGCGCGTATGTTTTTGAATCGACATGCCCCGTTGTCGTGGTGGTGCTACGTGCCAGCACATAGACTTTTGCGGAGTAGGCGCGCAGCCAATTCAGGAGGCAAGCGGTGCCAGCACACCCGCCGTAGCTACTCGGGTTTGAATTGAACACATCCACGAGGCCATCAGTACCCGTATCGATACCGTACTCAAACTGTATGTTTTCGATCCCATCTACCAATGACACGGTTGTGAATCCAGATGGGCCCAATTCAGCACGCTTGAGCGTGGGCACTCCGTCCGTACCCACGTTGTTATTAGAAACGAAGTAGATACGTACAAAGAGGCGTCGGTAATCAGCGGTGGTTAAACAATCTAGGTTTCGCTTAACAAACGCGCTCGAGTTTTTGCTCAGTACAAAATAGGACAGGTAGTCAGTGTTAGAACCCGTCTTAGTTGCAAGCTCACCGGCCGCATTGCAATTTGAGGCTTGGAAGTAAGGTACGCCAGCGATCACGGCATCGCAACCCGCGCCCGCGGTCGGGCCTGCCACACAAGAGCTAAGACGCCGTATCACCAAAATATCAGTGCCGGCCTTAACGTCGCTCAAACAGCTCGGCGTAGTTGATGGCGTGATGTCATCAACACCTTGTACATGAATGAAGAACGTATTCATTAGACTACTCGTTGCACCAGTCACCGATGTTTCGCACGGATTAGGAATAGCCGTGAGCACAGATGCGCCGGAAAGCGGCGGATTCAACGGCATGATGATGTTCTGATACGGGTCAAACGACGAGAGAAAGCCTGCCATACGTAAATCTTCCGCGAGTATGGCGCTCGCATATCTACCGTTTTCAATCTGCCTATTCGAGCGCTCAATTTCGTTGCGCGTCTGGTTACTACTAATAAAGACCGCAGTCACGCCCGCGATCACGATCATGCCAAGCGTGATACCAATCATGAGCTCGATGAGAGAAAAACCTTGGCGTCTCCACAATGCCCGCGCACTCAATCTGCTTAACATGACGGCAACCCAATAGAAACCTGCGTTGATATGGCGCGGCGGAATCCAGTACCGCCATAGAGGCCAGCACCGCAAGTCACGGTGGGCTCAGTAGTCCTGTTAGAGCCCTGCCACGCCACCGTCACCCGATAAATTGCAGGCTTGCATACGCCAGCAGTGGCATCCTCGGCCTGCACCAGCTCGATACAACCGCGCCCGCTGCCGAGTCCTCCCACTTGCGTGGTGACACCCCCCACGGTCTTTTTTTCCGCCGCTCCTTGTAGAGCCCGCCCCCAGTCACACAAATCCGTGCTGAGTTGCGTTGCTGGTGAAACTGCGCATTGAGCAGGCAGCGTGGTATCACCAGTCCCGCGAACAGTGGTCGACACATAGCTTGCGGCGGCAATACGGTTAGTGGTGATGCGTTCAACCATATCGTTGACGAGCAATATTGCTTGCGCCCGCTGATACGCTTCCGCCTCGGACGTCATCAACACGACTTGAAGAGCGGCCAATCCAAGCAATCCAGATGCTAAGATAACTATCGTCACAAGCACTTCCAACAGCGTTGTTCCGGCAGCGCGCGAGATTTGGTACATTGTTCTTGAGGTGCGGTTTAGCATGCGGTCGCTTTCGTTGTGGGTCGACCACTCAGATCGACACTGACACACCGCTTGACCGCGGAACCTGAAGAGGAAAATTCTAATGACGGCGCAGTCACCCCGCTGAGGCGCCCAGAAGATAGGTACGTGACACTTGTCGGACCGGTTCCACTCACGCCTTGGTAGCCCGTGAATGAGTCCAATGCTGTGGTACCACCGTCGGGATCGGCAATTGACCACCCTAACCCCCAGTTGGACGTTGAGACTGGTTGAATCGTGACATTCGTGTTGCGCTTGAGCGCTTCGCTACGCGCCTTCATCAAACTGATATGCATATCTGAGGCGGCGGCACGGATACGCTGATTCCTTGTGAATTCGAGAAAAGAAGGGGCTGCCATTCCAGCAAGAATGCCGATGATCACGATCACGACAACAACCTCGACCAAGGTCACCCCGTACTGATCCACTGTTGTTGAAGAGGCAGTCTTCATTGACGTAGATCACCAAGCGCCGTACGAACTACCGGATGGCGTCCGATTACCAGCACTGTCAATCTTTAGATTCGGCTCGTTGTTGCGAGCCTGCGAGCCGATTGGCTTGACTTCAATCGAAAAAGTTGGTGGTGCGGCGCCCGTTATGATGTCGACCAACTCGTAATACGGCGACACATCGGACGTCATGTTTAAGCCCAAAGTAGAAAAACTTGGTGCGTACGCTCGGTTGTCCAGAAAGTACTGCTGTTGGCGTTGTGCCGCCTGTAATAGGAACGCCTGAGCCGCAGCGCGTCGCCCCTTGAGAACATAGTCTTGATATTTGGGAACGGCGATGGCCGACAATATCCCAATAATGGCGACGACAATCAGCAACTCAATTAAGGTAAAACCCTTGGCACGATTTCTTGGATACATATGATGGTCCTGGGAAAGCGATTGATCAAAATGCCCTGCCCTGCTCTGGCCTGCCCCGCACGCCGCAGATGACTGTACCAAAGACGGCTGTGCCAAAGACACTGGGCAGGAGGTCACTTTCGCAGATTAATACTAACCGGCTCACCTATGCAATGCTAGGGGAAGCCGATAAATGGTTTAGATGTCCCCATAGGCGGCGCAGGCGACGTAAGCGCCGCAATCACGTCCACACACAGGGTGCTGCTCGACCGCCGGGCAGGCGAAAAATCGCTCGCCCGTCCACTCACTCACCCGTTTTCAAACGCGCGCCCATGAAATATTCAGCCTAGGCCGCTGGCTGCGCCCGGTTTAACCCCTTGGGTAATGGAAAGGTAATGGTCTCAATAATTCCGTCAAGTTCACGCACGCTCACCACGCCTTGTGACTTTAGTTTAGCGACAACATCCTGAACCAAAATTTCTGGTGCCGACGCGCCCGAGGTAACGCCGATTCGTTTTTTTCCTGCAACCCATTCCGGCTTCAATTCGTCCGCACTATCCACTTGATGAGTTTCACATCCAAGCAAATCTGCCAGTTCGCGTAATCGGTTTGTATTCGAACTCGTGCGAGACCCAACAACGATGACAACCTCGACGAGCGGTGCCATAAACTTCACCGCATCTTGGCGGTTTTGCGTCGCATAACAGATATCGTCCTGCTTCGGCCCCACAATATGCGGGAATCGGGCCTTCAAGGCGTCGATTACCTTTTGTGTGTCATCGACCGAGAGCGTGGTTTGGCTCACATAGGTCAACTTCTCCGAGTGGGCGATGTTTAAGTTGGCCACATCTTCAACCGACTCAACCAAATACATTCCGGTATCTGATTGGCCAAGTGTTCCCTCCACCTCCGGGTGCCCCTCATGGCCAATCATGACCACTTCATAGCCTTCGTTACGCCGCTTGAGGACTTCGATATGTACTTTCTTGACCAGCGGGCAGGTGGCATCAAACACCTGAAAGCCGCGCTGTTGCGCTTCACGCCGAACGGCTTTCGAGACGCCATGGGCGCTAAACACAAGCGTCGCGCCGGGGGGAACATCGGCGAGGTCTTCAATAAACACAGCGCCTTTTGCACGCAGATCATCGACGACGTACTTGTTATGAACAATCTCATGACGCACATAGATCGGCGCACCATGGCGTTGAAGTGCGCGCTCAACAATATCGATGGCACGATCAACCCCGGCACAAAATCCCCGTGGGTTCGATAGCAAAATTTCTGAGTCTTTCATCATTAAAACTCTCGTATTGAAGCGCGTTTTCAGGCATTTTCCGCCCAAAATGGCGGCCACACCTAGTCTGAATATTTCATGGGTCGCCCGTTCACCTACTGACCCGCTTTCGAACGCATCCCCATGAAATGTTCAGGCGAGGGTTTTTCTTTCCTATGCTTGTTCAGTATCTTGGGGAGGCAAACCAAAACGCGCTTCTTGCCAAATGTCGGCATCGTTGTGGTCGCCACCTCCCAGAATCTTGGCCGATTTTTTGACAAACTCAATCGCCGAAATCCATTTTGCACCTTTCCATCGATACTGCGCGGGGACGACCATTCGCGCCGATCACCTGTGCCCAATCGATCACGAGGCTTGGCCTTCTTTCTGCTTGCCATTCGGCTGCCGAATCGCATCCCAGACGAGCAGACCGGCACCGATACAAATCGCCGAATCCGCGACATTAAACGCCGGCCAGTAGTAGCCGGCAACATGAAGTTGGATGAAGTCGATGACGTGTCCGTGAACAACACGGTCAAAAAGATTGCCAAGCGCACCGCCGATGATGAGTGAAATCGCCCCACCCAGCAGCCGGTTGTATTCATTGCTCTTAAGTAGCCACAGCAATCCACTCGTAATCACGAGCGTGACAACGATGAAGAACTCTCGCTGCCATCCGCCCGCATTGGCAAGAAAGCTAAATGCGGCACCCGGGTTGTAGACCAATACCCAGTTGAAGAACGGCGTCACGTATCGCGTCTCACCGTAGGTAAACGTGGTGTCAAAGTAATACTTCGTCGACAAATCCAAGGCGACAACAACCACGCTGATCCAGAGCCAACGTAGCCACGTCAAACGGCCGCCAGATTGATTTTTGCTGTGCGTCATACCGGCAGACGCGCCACGCCGAGGGATCTCATCCCTGCAAACATTGGCAGCAATTGCCTTGGATGAGATTCCTCGCAAGTGCGGCTCGGAATGACAACTACTGAGCGGCTGCCAGATTGATTGTTGCTGTGGGTCATACCGACAAACCCAAAAGTGTCGTCATCCCGAGCAAGGTCGAGGGATCTCATCCCTGAAGTGTTGTCATCCCGAGCAAGGTCGAGGGATCTCATCCCTGAAGTGTTGTCATCCCGAGCAAGGTCGAGGGATCTCATCCCTGCAAACATTGGCAGCAATTGCCTTGGATGAGATTCCTCGCCAGTGCGGCTCGGAATGACAAATATTGAGCGGCCGCCAGATTGATTTTTGCTGTGCGTCATGCCGGCAAACCCAACAGTGTTTTCATCCCGAGCAAGGTCGAGGGATCTCATCCCTGCAAACATTGGCAGCAATTGCCTTGGATGAGATTCCTCGCCAGTGCGGCTCGGAATGACAACTATTGAGCGGCTGCCAGATTGATTTTTGCTGTGCGTCATGCCGGCAAACCCAAAAGTGTCGTCATCCCGAGCAAGGTCGAGGGATCTCATCCCTGCACACATTGGCAGTGATTGCCTTGGATGAGATTCCTCGCAAGTGCGGCGCGGAATCGCAAATAGTGAATGCGTTGGACTATGCATATAGCCTTGTTTCGCCGGAGCCGTCGAGATTGGATATGCATCGACCGCAGATCGTCGGGTGTTCTGCATGTGACCCAACATCTTCCCGATAGTGCCAGCAACGATCACATTTCTTGTGCGTACTTGGCGTGATGTCAATTCGCGCCCCAGCGCCCGCCGTGAACGTGGCCGAAGACGTGATCAGCACGAAGCGTAACTCATCCCCCAGCGTTGCAAGCAGTTCATACTGTGCCGGTGTCGCCGTTAGCGTGACTTCTGCCTGGAGGGAAGATCCGACACGACCAGCTTCACGCTCTGATTCGATTTTCTTTAACACGTCCGCTCGTAATTGCCGCAACACTGCCCACCGCGCCAACAGCGACAAAGACCCGGACACCTCTGGCAACTCGTGGTACTGGTGAGAAAAAACGCTATCGTCTTTGCCTGCATGTAGCGTTTCCCAAATTTCTTCGGCGGTAAACGACAGGACCGGCGCGGTCAACTTATTCAGGGTTTGCAAAATATGATGTAGCGCAGTTTGCGCGGAACGTCGCGGTACGCCATCAACCTTGGTGGTGTACAACCGATCCTTAATTACATCCAAGTAGAAGCCGCCGAGGTCTGCGGAGCAGAACGACTGAATATCTTGCAGCGCCGGCTGAAACGCATACTTGTCGTAATTTGCCAGCACCTTTGTTTGCAATTCGGCCATCATCGCAATTGCGTAGCGGTCTAATTCGAGCATAGTGTCAACGGAAACAGCATCCTTAGCGAAGTCAAAATCCGACGTATTGGCGAGCAGGAAGCGCAGGGTATTTCGAATGCGTCGATAACTTTCCACCACGCGCTTTAAGATTTCGTCTGAAATCGATAACTCGCCGGAGTAGTCGGTTGAGCCCACCCACAGGCGCAAGATCTCCGCGCCCAACGTATCAGACACTTTCTGCGGCAGCACTACATTGCCAAGTGACTTCGACATCTTCTTGCCCTGTCCATCGACCGCGAATCCATGGGTCAGCAAACTCTTATAAGGCGCACGTCCGTTGAGCGCACAACTCACCAGCAAAGAGGAGTGGAACCATCCGCGATGTTGGTCCGAACCCTCGAGGTAGAGTTCGGCCTGCGCAGGTTTGCCGTGATCGTCCGGCCGCGATAGCGATTCGGTGGTGGCCAGCACCGTGTTGAATGTCGCGCCAGAATCGAGCCAAACATCCAGCGTGTCGCCGGATTTTTCGTAGTCGGCTGCCTCTGTGCCGAGCAATTCTTCGGCGGTGATGCGTTGCCAGACTTCGATCCCCTCTTGCTCCACGCGCGCCGCAACTTTCCCAAGAATTTCCAGCGTTTTCGGATGAAGTTCGCCCGTTTCGCGATGTAACAGAAACGGGATAGGCGTTCCCCACTTTCGCTGACGCGAGATACACCAATCAGGCCGGTTGGCAATCATGCCGTGCAGACGCGCCTGCCCCCAGTCAGGGTAGAAATTCGTCGCGCTGATCGCATCCAACGCCAATTCGCGAAGTGACTTCGTGTCGCCGGTGCCGATACGATCCATCCCTACAAACCACTGCGAAGTTGCACGAAACACCGTCGGTGTTTTATGACGCCAACAATGTGGATATGAGTGTTTGAACTGCGTCGTATGAAACAGTGCGCCCGCGCCTTCAATGGTTTTTACAATCTCTGGCTGCGCTTTCCAGATGTTCAAGCCGCCGAACAGTGGCAAGGTCGAAGCGTATTGACCATTGCCCATTACCGGGTTGAGGATTTCTTCGTTGGTCATGCCGTATTTCTTGCAGGTCGCAAAGTCGTCAACACCATAGGCGGGGGACGAGTGCACGATGCCCGTGCCAGTATCGAGCGTCACGTATTCAGCCAGGTGCATGGGTGATGCACGGTCATAGAAGGGGTGCCTGAAAACGATCTTGTCCAGCTTTGTACCGACGGCCGTCGCAACGATATTTCCTTCAAGGCCGTAGGTTTGCAAGCACGCTTCCACGCGTGCCGCAGCAATGATGATGACGCCGCGTGGCGTGGCGACCAACGCATATTCAAAGTCAGGATGGATATTGAGCGCCTGATTAGCGGGAATCGTCCACGGTGTGGTGGTCCAAATTACCGCAAAGATTTCCCCGTCCGGTAGCTTAGCTAATCCAAACGCGGAAGCGAGTTTTGCCTGCTCGCCATCGGCCAATCTGAACCCAACATCAATGGCGGTGGAGGTCTTATCTTCGTATTCGACTTCCGCTTCCGCCAACGCCGACTGGCAGTCAAAACACCAGTTCACCGGCTTCAAGCCGCGATAGACGTAACCGCGTTCAAACAGTCTGCCAAGAGTGCGAATCTCTGCGGCCTCGGTGGCAAAGTTCATCGTCTTGTACGGATTGAACCAATCGCCCAATACGCCGAGGCGCATAAAGTCGGTACGTTGCAAATCGATCTGAGATTCGGCGTGTGCGCGCGCAAATCCCATGAGTTTTTCGATTGGCAAATTTTTGCCATGCTGTTTTTCAACGAAGATTTCGATCGGCATGCCATGGCAATCCCAGCCCGGCACATATGGCGCATCAAAGCCCGCCAGCAATTTGGATTTGACGACGATGTCTTTCAGAATCTTGTTAACTGCGTGGCCGATGTGGATGGCCGCGTTGGCGTACGGCGGGCCGTCATGCAAGATGAACGTTGGCTTGCCTTTTTTTGCCTCGCGAATTTTTTCGTATCGCTTGTTTTGTTGCCAGGCAGCAACCCAACCTGGCTCGCGCTTCGCCAAGTCCCCGCGCATGGGAAACGGCGTGTCGGTCAGGTTAAGGGTGGTCTTGTAGTCCTTCTTTGGCGCTTCCATCTGGATTCATCCGTGACAAGATTTTTTTGGCGCGTGCCGTGTCGTCATGCATCTGCGTGACGAGCCCATCCAAGCTCGCAAAATTTTGTTCGTCGCGGATTTTCTCGATGAAGCTCACCTGAACGCGTTTGCCGTACAGATCACTCGAATAATCGAAGAGGAAGACTTCCAAATGCGGGCGGTTTTCTGAAGAAACCACCGGATTCGTGCCGAGGTTGGCGACCCCATTCAAGACTTCGCCAACATCGAATTTTCCTAACTCGGCCACTCCCTCGAGCCCGCGAGTTACAAGTCTGCATTTTACTGCAAACACGCCCGCCAAGGCAGGTTTTCGTCCCGATAGGGCAACATTCGCCGTTGGGAAGCCAAGGGTGCGACCAAGTTTTTTACCGTGTGTAACGCGTCCTGTGATGGCGTAGGGCTTGCCGAGCATTTCCGCTGCGGCGCTGAGTCTGCCCGCCGCCAATGCCTCTCGAATGGCCGATGATGAAACCCGCACACCGCTACCCGCAGTGACAACATCCGCCATTGTTGCCACTTCGATCCCATGAGCGGCGCCGAACTGGCGCATCAAGCCGACATCGCCACTACGTTTTGCGCCAAACCGAAAGTCGTCGCCGACCATCATCCAACGCACGTCAGCCGCTCTCAACGATTGCAGAAAGTCGGCTGGCGACTGGCTGGAAAAACGTTCATCGAATCGTGGCACAAATACATGTTCAAGTCCTGTCTGGGCAAAGGCGATCAACTTCTCACTCACACTCATCAGCCGTGGTGGCGCTAATGCAGGATTGTTTTGTCGGGACGCAAAAAACTCGCGGGGCAGCGGCGCGAAGGTCAGCGCGGCGGCGGATAGACCAAACCGTTCAGCCGCCCGCATCGTCGCACGCAGGATGGCTTGGTGTCCGAGATGCACGCCGTCAAAATTGCCCACCGCAAGCGCGAGGGGGCTACCGGTTGCCATTATCTTGCGCGATAGCCGCATCACGCCGCTCGTTTGGAATAGTCACGCAAGCGAAAACCCATCATCCACAAACTCGCAAAGTAAACAATCCCCCCGGCAACGACGAGCCCCGCCAACTTTACGCCGCGCAGCCACGGGCTCATGGTCAGCCACGACATCTCGGTGCCCATCAGCCACCACAACGCCCCGCCCATGAAATACAGGGCGACACATACCTTGAGGAAAAACACCAACCACTCCGGCTTCGGCTGGTAAAACTTGTGTTTACGGATGAAGTAAAACAGCAAGCCTGCGTTCACACACGCCCCCAAACCAGTCGCAAGCGCCAATCCGGCGTGCTGTAGAAACGGCACAAAGGCGAGATTCATTAGCTGGGTGACACACAGGGTAAAGATCGCAATCTTCACCGGCGTTTTGATGTTCTGTCGAGCATAAAAGCCGGGGGCCAATATCTTGATCAGCACGATGCCGGTCAGTCCAAACGAATACGCCACCAGCGCCGCGCGGGTCATCAAGACGTCGGCGGCGAGGAATTTGCCGTGTTGGAAGATGGTGGCGATCAGTGGCGTGGCCAAGATACCGATCCCCACTGCTGCGGGTAGGGTGAGGATAAGCGTCAATCGCAGCCCCCAATCGAGCAAGTTGGAATACTCGGTGGGGTCTGCATTGGTGTGATGTTTGACAAGCGATGGCAGCAGCACCGTGCCAATGGCGATCCCAAGCAATGCCGAGGGAAATTCCATCAATCGATCCGCATAGGAAATCCACGATACGGCGCCGTCTCCCAAATGCGAAGCGATTTGTGTATTCAGCAGGATCGAAATTTGTGCCACCGAAACGCCAAGCGTGGCAGGCACCATCAACTTCAGGATGCGCCCGACTCCCTCATCGGCCCGTACCTCCTTGATCGTCGACCAACGCCATGAGGGTCGCGGCAACATGCCGATGCGACGTAATGCGGGGATCTGAAAGCCCAACTGCACCAGTCCGCCGGCGAGCGCACCCCACGCCAACGCCAGGATTGGCGGGTTCACATGTGGTGCCAAAAACAGTGAGGCGGCGATAGCACACAAATTCAACAACACCGGCGTGAATGCGGGCGTTTTGAAATTCGAGAAAGTATTAAGAATGCCCGCAGAGAGTGCCACCAGCGAGATGAAAAAGATGTACGGAAACACAATCCGCGTCATCTGTACCGTCAGATTAAATTTCTCCGGATCGGCGCGAAAACCGGAGGCAGTTGCATAGACCAAGAATGGTGCTGCAACAACGCCGATCAGCGTCACAACAAACAGGATCAAACCCAACATACTCGCGACGTGGTCTGCGAGTATTTTGGTTTCGACGATACCGCGTTTATTGCGGTACTCAGCAAAGATTGGGACGAACGCTTGACTGAAGGCTCCTTCAGCAAACAAGCGGCGCAGAAAGTTAGGAATCCGCCAAGCGACTTGGAAGGCGTCCATCGCCGCGCCTGCCCCAAACAGGTTGGCCCCGATGACCAAATTGATCAACCCGGAAATTCGCGACAACAACGTCATCGCGGAGATCGAGATGGCAGCCTTCAGCAGATTCATCGCGCCGACATCATTCGCAAACTTGACTCATCGACCGACAGGCTCAGAGTGCGCCTTTGGTCGAGGGAAGAATACCGACCGAACGAGAATCCGCTTCACACGCCATCCTCAGCGCGCGACCGAAGGCTTTGAATATCGTTTCTGCTTGGTGATGCGCATTGGCACCACGAATGTTGTCGATATGTAACGTACACAAGGCATGATTGACAAAGCCCTGAAAAAACTCGTAGAACAAATCGACATCGAATTCAGCAATGCGTGACCGGGTGAAATCCACTTTCATGGTGAGGCCGGGACGACCAGACAAATCAATTACCACACGCGACAGCGCTTCGTCTAACGGAACATAGGCGTGCCCGTAACGAACAATCCCCATCTTGTCGCCCAAGGCCTTGGTGAATGCTTGCCCGAGCGTAATGCCGACGTCCTCTACCGTATGGTGGTCATCAATATGCGTATCTCCGGTCGCCCTAAGTTCGATATCGATCAGGCCATGGCGGGCGATTTGATCAAGCATATGGTCTAGAAACGGCACGCCCGAATGCAGATTGGCTTGGCCGGTGCCATCGAGATTGACCGATGCGGTGATTTGGGTTTCTTTGGTATTGCGGGTGACGGTGGCATTACGCATATTGGGATTCCAGTATGGAAGTCAGTGCAGTCAAAAAGGCGGCATTTTCAGCGGGCGATCCAATCGTAATACGTAGCGTGTCTTGCATCAGGGTATGGCTCTGGCTGGTATTCTTCACTAAGATTTTTCTCACCTTTAGCGCAGCAAAGACAGCCGCGGCGTTGGGCACACGGATGAGGACAAAGTTCGCCTCCGAAGGGAAACACAACGCTCCGGGGAAGCGAGCAAACAGTCGAGCCAGATTCGCCGCCATCGCTGTACGTTCGGCAACAAGGACTTTCGTTTGCGCGATAAATTCACTAACATTCTCAAGCAGAAAGGTCGCCGCGGCTTGCGTGAAGCTATTGATGTTGTAAGGCAGCCTGACCTTATCGACCTCGGCAAGCCATGCGCGCTGCCCGATCAACACGCCGAGTCGCACGCCCGCAAGACCGAGCTTTGACACCGTGCGCATCAAGACCGCATTCGGGAACTGGCTGATTTCATCGAGGAAAGACTGCGATGAAAATGCGAAGTAAGCTTCGTCAATGACCACCAGCCCTGGCGATGCGCGAATAATCTTTCGAATATCGTCGCGATCAAACAGATTGCCCGTGGGGTTATTCGGATAAGCGATAAAGGTCAGCGCGGGTTGATGTTCGGCCACTGCCGCCAGCATCGCCTCAGCGTCGAGGCTAAAGTCGTCCGCCTTAAGTGGTACGCCGATGTACTGCAGTCCGCAGAAGGTGGCGATCATGTTGAACATGACGAACGCAGGCTCAACCGACAGCACCTTCGCACCCGGTTTTGCACATGCCATGGCAAGCATCTGAATGATTTCGTCAGACCCGTTTCCAAGCAGAATGTCCAACTCTTTCGGGACACCCATGGCGTCGCGCAGCGCCGTGGTTAGCGCCGCACCGGCAGGATCAGGGTAGCGGTTAATGGCGGCCTTGGCCAATTGTTTTGCCAGCCCATCACGCAGCGTCTCGGGGAGCGCAAAGGGATTCTCCATCGCATCGAGCTTGATGTAACCCGTCGCATCCTGCACATGGTAGGCCGCGAGAGCAGCGATTTCAGTGCGAATGACGCTACCGACGGCACTCATTTCTTTACCCGGAATTCTGCTGACTGCGCGTGCGCTTCCAGACCCTCGCTCCGCGCGAGGGTTGCAGCGACCTTACCAAGTGAAACCGCGCCGGCTGCGGACACTTGAATAATCGACGAGCGTTTCTGAAAATCGTAAACACCAAGAGGGGAGGAGAAACGTGCGGTGCGCGACGTGGGCAACACATGGTTGGGGCCCGCGCAGTAGTCGCCGATCGATTCCGACGAAAAAGGTCCCACAAAAATGGCGCCCGCGTGGCGCAGTTTTGACAGCAGCAAATCCGGCTCCGCTACCGACAATTCCAGATGTTCAGGCGCAATTCGGTTTGATAACTCGCAAGCCTCATCCAAATCCCGCACAGTGATCAACGCACCACGATTGCTGAGCGATGCACGGATGATTTCGGCACGCGGCATGCTGACCAACAGTGATTCCATCGCCTCCCGAACGCGCTTCATGTAGGCCGCATCCGGGCAGAGCAGAATCGCCTGTGCAATCTCATCGTGCTCTGCCTGCGAGAACAGATCCATCGCCACCCAGCCGGGGTCGGTGGTGCCGTCGGTAATCACCAGAATTTCAGACGGCCCCGCCACCATATCGATGCCGACCACGCCGAATACAAACCGCTTTGCGGCGGCGACGTATGCGTTGCCGGGTCCGACAATTTTGTCGACGCCGGGCATTGTTTCGGTGCCATACGCCAGCGCACCAACCGCCTGCGCGCCGCCAACACGAAACACGCGGTCAACCCCCGCCAGCGCCGCAGCCGCCAGCACGGTTTCATTGAGCACGCCATCAGGCGTTGGGGTCACCATGACGAGCTCGCGCACACCGGCGACTTTGGCCGCGACGGCGTTCATCAGAACCGACGAGGGGTAAGCGGCCTTACCGCCGGGCACATAAAGGCCGGCGCGATCGAGCGGCGTGATTTGCTGGCCGAGCACGGTGCCGTCGGGCTCGGTGTAGCGCCACGACGGCTGCAGTTGGCGCTCGTGGTAGCGGCGAATGCGGTCGGCTGCGACCTCAAGTGCTGCGCGTACATTGGAATCAATCGCCTCAAGCGCTTGCTGTAACGTTGACTGGTCAATTTCTAGTGCCGCCGCCGAGCCCGGCGTCCAGCGATCGAACGTCGCGGTCGCCTCAAGTAGTGCAACGTCACCCCGTGCCTTCACATCGGCGAGGATGTCTCGTACTCGCGCCTCAAGCTGCGGGTCTTGCGCTGACTCGAACGCCAGCAAGGCGGATAACTCAGCCTCGAAAGTAGGGGCAGTCGATTGGAGTGCGCGGATTTTCAACATATTCAACCAAGAACCAACATACCAGAAAAGGGCACTTCTATAAACCTGCTGCGTGGGCGAATTTCGCGCCCGCGGTGCTCGCCGTACACTGGGTACGTGTCCCGTGTTTGCCAAACCCGTCGGCACAAACTTCGCCCGCTCGCGACGGTTTCGAGAAGTTCTCCAAACTACAAACCCTAGTAAAGACGGGCAAACCCAGACGTTTTCATTTGAAAACGACCGTCAATAAACGACTTTTGCAATTCAATGCTGCGCGGCCAGCACCGCTTGTGCGAACGCATCCATCAGGGGCTGAAGTGCGTCATGCTTTAACTTCAGCGCCGCACGATTGACAATCAGCCGCGACGATATTGGCATGATGTCCTCGACGGCGATGAGATTGTTCGCTTTCAACGTGCTGCCGGTTGAGACCACATCCACAATCGCCTCGGCCAGCCCGGTCAACGGTGCCAACTCCATCGAGCCATATAGCTTGATGAGATTGACGTGCATCCCCTTCTTCGAAAAATGCTCACGCGCCGTCTCGACGTATTTGGTGGCGACATTCAGACGGGCGCCGCGCTTTACCGCGGCAGCATAGTCGAACCCATTTTGGACTGCGACCATCATGCGGCACTTGCCAATATTCAAATCCAGCGGCTGATAGATGCCCTGCGTGTTTGATTCGAGCAACACATCTTTGCCGGCAACGCCAAGGTCAGCCGCACCGTATTGCACATAGGTTGGCACATCTGACGCACGCACGATCACAACCCTTACATCGGCCCGGTTGGTACCGATGATCAGCTTGCGTGAGTTTTCTGGAGCCTCCGACGGCGTCAATCCCGCCGCGGCCAGTAGCGGCAATGTGTCTTCAAAAATTCGACCCTTCGAGAGGGCAATCGTAATCACATCAAGTCTCGCTGGTTACATACGTTTTTCTACAAACCGGTTATCGCAATATGTCTAGTTCAAACGCTCAATCTGCGCACCAAGCGCCGTCAGCTTTGCTTCGATATGGTCATATCCGCGATCAAGGTGGTAAATACGGTCGATGATCGTCTCTCCATGTGCGACCAAACCGGCGATCACCAAGCACGCCGAGGCGCGCAAATCGGTTGCCATCACCCCTGCGCCGGTCAATTTTTCCACCCCGTGGACGATTGCAGTGTTGCCTTCAATCTCAATCTTCGCGCCGAGCCGTACCAACTCTTGCACATGCATAAAGCGGTTCTCAAAAATTGTTTCTGTCACAACCGCCGTGCCCGATGCAACGCAATTGAGCGCAATGAATTGTGCTTGCATATCGGTTGGGAAAGCCGGATACGGCGCGGTCTTCAAGCTGATGGGTTTTGGACGCTTGTTGGCGACAATACGCAGTGTGTCTGCGGTTGCCGTAATCGTCGCGCCAGACTCACGCAAGCGATCAATCACTGCATCCAGCGTATCCGGGGCCGCGTTGGTCAAGGTAACGTCGCCGCCCGTCGCCGCAACGGCGGCCAGAAACGTGCCCGTCTCAATTCGATCCGGCATCACAGCGTACCTCGCACCGTGCAGCTTCTCCACGCCCACGACGGTGATTTTGTCAGTGCCGTGGCCAGTAATTTTGGCGCCCATCGCAATCAAACACAGCGCCAAGTCAACTACCTCTGGCTCGCGTGCGGCATTTTCGAGCGTCGTGGTGCCGTCCGCCAGACACGCGGCCATCATCAGATTTTCTGTGCCAGTGACGGTGACAGTCTCCATCAAAATGCGTGCGCCTTTTAGCTTGGCGGCGCGCGCCAGAATGTAGCCCGCCTCGATGGTAATCGAAGCGCCCATCGCTTCGAGCCCCTTGATGTGTAAATCCACCGGTCGCGCACCAATGGCGCAGCCACCCGGTAGCGATACCTTCGCCTCGCCAAACCGCGCCAATAGCGGCCCGAGCACGAGGATGGACGCGCGCATCGTCTTCACTAGCTCGTAAGGTGCGGTTTTGTCGGTGATGTTTGCGGCGGATAAGGTGAGCGACTCGGCGCTGCGGTCGGCCTTAACCCCCATCTGCGCCAGCAGTTTGACCATCGTGCCAATATCATTGAGCTGAGGCACATTTGTCAGCGCCAACGGCTCTGCACTCAGCAGCGACGCCGAGATGATGGGCAGCGCGGCATTCTTCGCGCCGGAAATGCGAACCGATCCGTTGAGCGGCTTGCCGCCCCGGATGTTGAGTTTTTGCATCGTAATATCCTCGGGAGGCTAAAGACTGGAAGCGGGAGACTGCGCGTGCCATTCGGCGGGCGTCAGGGTTTTCATCGACAGCGCGTGAATTTCTTCACGCATACGATCTCCCAACGCGCCATAGACGACTTGATGTCGGGCGACACGCGACTTGCCGTCGAATGCTGATGAAACGATAACAGCCTGAAAGTGTGCGCCGTCGCCCTCCACCGTGAGGTACTCACAGTCGAGTTTTTGTTGCAGGTAGCCTTCAATTTGGGTAGGGGTGACCATCGTTATTGCCTTAGTTTGTAACCGGATTTTAGCAGGGCAAGCGTCACTGCCGAGAGGCATAAAAATGCAAATGTTGTGACGCCAAACGAAAGCCACACCGAAACATCCGATTTGCCGAAAAACCCGAAGCGGAAGCCGTCAATCAGATAGAAGAATGGATTGAAATGCGATAACAACTGCCAAGAGCTTGGCAGGGAGTGGATGGAGTAAAACACCCCAGACAAAAATGTCAGCGGCATGATGATGAAATTCTGGAATGCGGCAAGTTGGTCAAACTTGTCCGCCCATAGACCCGCGATCATGCCCATCGCCCCCAACATGGCACTCCCCAACAGCGCAAAAATCAGAATCCACGCACCGTTATGCACGGGAATGTGCGCCATCACCAAGCCGACCAAGAACACTCCCGCACCAACCACCAGCGCTCGAACGATGGCGGCCAGCACATAGGCGAAGTAGAAATTCCAATGCGACAACGGCGGAAGCAGAATGAACAAGATGTTGCCGGTAATCTTTGATTGAATCAGCGACGATGAGGTGTTGGCAAACGCGTTTTGCAACATCGACATCATCGCAAGCCCTGGGATCAGGAACTGCTCGTAGCTCACGCCAGGAAATGCGGCGTTGGTACCCGACATGACGTGGGAAAAAATCAGCAAATACAGAATAGCCGTCAGCACCGGGGCAGCGACCGTCTGAAAGCCTACCTTCCAGAAGCGAAGGATTTCTTTGAGGAGCAGCGTTTGAAAACCAATCATCTACTCATCACTTTCAAGAACACTTCTTCTAGGTCTGGCTCAGTGACTTCCATCTTCTGGATCGCCACACGCTGCATGCGCATCTGGGCGAGCAGCGGCTCGACTTCCGCGTAGTCATTTATCGAAAAACAGTGCCATGCGCCAGACTGCTTCGTACGCTGTGCGACCAGTGGCGGGGGCAGCTCTCCAGAAATGATGACTCTCAACACGCGCTCGGAAAAAGCGTTCAGCAGATGATCTGTGGTGTCCATCGCCACAATGGCACCTCGCTTCATCATGGCGATCCGTGAACATAGTTGTTGCGCTTCCTCAAGGTAATGGGTCGTCAACAAAATCGTATGCCCCGCTTGGTTTAGCCGCCGAATAAAGGCCCAAAGCGTCTGCCGAAGCTCAACGTCAACACCTGCCGTGGGCTCATCAAGCACAATCACCGGGGGCCTGTGGACGAGCGCCTGCGCGACCAATACGCGGCGCTTCATGCCGCCGGACAACTGACGCATATTCTTATCCGCTTTATCCAAAAGCGAAAGATTGTCGAGCAATTCGTCGATCCAAGCGTCCAGCGCCGCACTACGAGAAATGCCGAAGTAACCTGCCTGAAACCGCAACGTTTCGCGCACCGAAAAAAACGGATCAAACACAATTTCTTGTGGCACGATCCCAAGTGATCGACGCGCTTGCCGATAGTCCTTAACCACATCGAAACCCATCACCGACAAGCCACCACTGTCGGCTGAGGTCAAGCCGGCCAAGGTCGAAATCAGCGTGGTTTTTCCCGCGCCGTTGGGCCCAAGAAGCGCAAAGAACTCGCCCTCCCGAACATCGAGCGAAACCCCCGCGAGCGCATCTAGCGTGCCATAACGCTTACGAACATCTCTTGTTTCAATTGCGACCATCAGGCTACCCGCCCAAAAGAAGCGCCCTCACAGGAGGGCGCCAGATGTACCGTTATCTCAACACCCTACGCGCAGCTCTGCGAAGGGCACTGAATCATGCCGTCCACGCCATAAAGCGCGGCGAGCTCAACGAGGTTCGCTGGCAGATGCACATAGCGCAACGATTTGTTCAGCTTTGCCGCCTCTCGACGCCAATGCAACAACAACGCGACACCAGACGAATCGATTTCATCGACTTTCTGAAAATCGATTGTCAAACAATCGGGCAAGTTGGCTTGTGACGCATAGGCTTGCGTTTCAGCGAGCCGTGTTGGCATGGATGCCAAATTCAGCGCACCATCCAATACCAACACTTCCCCAACGACCGTTGATGTAAATGAGGACGGCTCGTGGCAGTTGACAGAACTCGCAGCGGTGCTATTTTTTTGCGGCATTTTTCGCATTTCGATCAGCGAGCGACTTGACCAACCCGTCAATCCCACTATTTTTGATCTCGGTTGAGAATGATGAACGGTAGTTGGTGACCAGCGATACGCCGTCAATAAGCACATCAAAAACTTTCCAGCCGTCTTTCGTTTTTTCCATTGAATAGTCGATCGGAATACTCTGCGCCCCTGGCTGTGCGATGAGCGTTTTCACGACAACTTCGGTATCGCTCGGCGTCAGTTTCAGCGGCTTGACATCAATATTTTGATTCTTGAACTGCGATAGCGAAGCGGAATAGGTACGCACCAACAAGCGGCGAAACTCATCGATCAACGCCGTTTTCTGCGAGTCTGTTGCCTCGCGCCACGAGCGACCTACCGCCAACTGCGTCATCCGCTGAAAATTGAAGTAAGGAAGAATCTTCTCATTCGCAAGTTTTTCGACCTTGGCGGGATCACCCGCTGCAAGCTCTTTGTCCGCCTTCAGCATGCCGAGAACCTCTGTGGTGCTCTTGCGAACAAGCTCATCGGGCGTTGCATCCTGCGCGAAGGCAACACCGCCTAAGGCCCACATCGAAACGACAATTAACAATTTCTTAAGCAATTTCTTAAACATTTTTTGAACCATTCCTTGCTTGACATGTTGTGATGTAACGCCGCCAACGCTGCAACGTTTACGCTCTAACCACTCTAACCAAGACTATTTCTTGTCAGGGCCTTCTGCCGCTCTGTTAAACATAAACTGGCCGATCAATCGCTCCAGGACGACCGCAGATTGGGTGATCTTGATGCGATCACCTTGCGCTAATTTTTTGTCGTCTCCCCCAGCGTCAAGGCCAATATAGACCTCGCCCAACAAGCCCGATGTCAATATCGACGCGCCGGTATCTTTTGGGAACTCAAATCGTTTGTCGATTGAAAGCGTCGCGACAGCCTGAAATTTTTCAGGATCCAGCCGAATATCCGTGACCCGCCCGACAAGTACACCGGAACTCTTGACAGGCGCCTTCAACTTCAAGCCGCCGATGTTTTCAAATCGAGCTTCAACGGTGTAGAGCGCACCCGTCCGCTCGCTGCCCAAGTTGCCAACCTTGAGCGCTAGAAATAGCAAAGCGCCAAAGCCCAACAACAAAAAAATGCCAACCCAAAGGTCAATTGTTTTTCGATCCATTTTTTCCTCTATACCTGCAAGTCACCTTCGCCACGTCAACCTACGCAGCCTGTCAAGCAGGTGATCAATTCAAAGTCCGCGAATCATAAACGCCGTTAAGATCAGATCAATCGCCAACACCGTCAGCGCCGATGTCACGACGGTACGAGTGGTCGCGCGCGAAACACCTTCTGCTGTCGGGTCCGCATCAAAACCCTCAAACGTCGCAATAATTGAAACAGCGATACCGAAGGCAATTGATTTGATGATGCCATTCAAAATGTCATATCGAAAATCAACCGCCGACTGCATATTCGCCCAGAACACACCGGGATCGATCCCCACTAACGCGACTGCAACAATGTAGCCGCCAAATATACCCATCGCCGAGAAGAGAGCAGCCAGAATCGGCATCGAAATCACGCCGGCCCAAAAGCGCGGTGCCACTACGCGAGCGACCGGGTCGATCGCCATCATGTCCATTGCCTTCAGTTGCTCAGTCGCCTTCATCAGGCCGATCTCAGCGGTGATTGCTGACCCGGCACGACTTGCAAATAGCAAGGCGGTGACGACCGGGCCGAGTTCGCGCACCAGCGAGAGCGCGACCAAGACCCCCATCGTTTCTTCCGCGCCATATTTTTGCAGCGTTTCAAAGCCTTGCAATCCGAGCACCATCCCGACAAACAACCCCGACACCATGATGATGACGAGCGACATCACACCGGCAAAATAAATCTCACGCACCGTCAATGAAAGGCGACGAAAGCTCATACCCGACTGCACCAGCACGAGCCAAAAAAAGCGTGCCATCGCACCACCACGCCAGATGGTTTCGATGCCGCGCGCACCGAGACCGCGAATCGGTTCTATCATGCTGCGCCTCGCGATTTTTTTTCCAATGGCAAGCCCAGATCGTCGGCATACTGTGCGGCCGGATAGTGGAACGGTACTGGGCCGTCCATTTCGGCATGGACAAACTGCTTCACGAACGGCTCCGTCGACGCGCGAATGTCGTCTGGCGTTCCGTGGCCAACAATCTTGCCGTCGGCCACAAAATATAGATAGTCGACGATTTGTAGCGATTCGATCACGTCATGCGTCACCACAATTGACGTTGCACCTAGCGTGTCATTCAAGCGACGAATGGTATTGCCCACCGCTGCCAGCGAAATTGGGTCGAGCCCGGCGAACGGTTCGTCATACATGATCAATTCGGGGTCTAGCGCGACCGCACGCGCCAACGCCACACGACGCGCCATGCCACCAGACAGCTCTGCTGGATACAGCTTGGCCGTGCCGCGAAGGCCGACGGCGTTCAGCTTCATCAGCACCAAGTCGCGGATCATGTCTTCCGGCAGTTCAGTATGCTCACGCAACTGAAACGCGATGTTGTCGAATACAGACATATCCGTAAACAGCGCACCAAATTGAAACAGCATGCTCATCTTCCGTCGCAGCGCATAAAGCGCCTCGCGGTCGAGGTCGCCCACCACTTGCCCCGCAACCTTTACCTGTCCAGATGAAGGTTTGAGCTGTCCGCCAATCAAGCGTAAGAGAGTCGTTTTGCCACAGCCAGAGCCCCCCATGATTGCCACGAGCTTTCCTTTTGGAATAGTCATCGAAATCCCTTTCAGGATTGCACGCTTGCCATAGCTGAAATCAACATTGTTGATCTCAACGAAATTCTCGCTCGTCAATGGTCTTTCAGCAGGATTGGTAATGGAACGCATTGTCCGATATCTAATTCGCCTAACAAGCGCAGGCAATAATTGGGTAACTTACTGTGCCGAACTCAATGCGCCAATGTGCAACGTCGTTCTAGAGCGTAGAACTGCAATAGCAACGCTGGTGAATGGTGGAAACAGGGTGAATGGCGCATACGTCGTTGCAATCATCGCAAATGACGAGCGAGTAACTTATTTTAACATTGCTCTCTTGCGTATTTCACCGGCCGCCCGCTGCTTGGAAGCACGAAACCACATTTATCCGGACTTAAGCATGTGTGTAATCGCCCGAATTCAACGCGTCTCGGTTATTCTCTTGTGCTTACCCCAAATCAGGGCGTGACTTCTTAAAAGGTAGCAGGCAATTGGTATCTATTAGCACCAGCACCAGCACCAGCAACAGCAGTCGAGGACGTGGTGCCAAAGCCACGTTACTCGTCGTCGATGACGACCCACTGATCGCCGAAACGATCGCATTCACGTTGTCGGACGACTTCAACGTTCGCTTCTGCGATTCCCGTGTCGCCGCGATGCAACTTTTGGATGCTGGCGATTTCGTACCCAAACTGGCTCTAATTGATCTCGGCCTGCCGCCTTCGACGAATCAGCCGACAGAGGGGTTTAAGCTGGTAGGTGATTTGCTTGCGCGGGTACCAGGCATCAGAATTTTGGTTCTGACGGGACAAAATGAAGTGTCCAATGCTCGCCGTGCACGCGCACTCGGCGCCGCTGATCTGGTTCCTAAACCGTGCGAGCCTGCAAGGCTAAAGGCGCTACTTGAGGCGCAGTTAAAAGGCGCCTCAGCCGAAACACGAGACAGCGACCCACTGGCCGAGGGGTTGGTCGGTGAAAGTCCGCCAATGCGCAAGCTAAAAGGGCAAATTGATATCTACGCCTCGTCCACGTTTCCGGCACTGATTGAAGGCCCTTCGGGAACAGGCAAAGAGCGGGTCGCCGAAGCGCTCCACTACCTTAGCCCAAGAGGTGATCTACCCTTTCTTGCCTTGAACTGCGCCGCGATCTCGGCAAATTTGGTCGAGGCGACGCTTTTTGGCCATGCCAAAGGGGCGTTTACCGGCGCGACAAATGCCAAGTCGGGCTATTTCGAAGACGCTGGCGAAGGTACGTTGTTTCTCGACGAAATTGGCGAGTTACCGCTTGAGCTTCAGCCGAAGCTACTGCGCGTCCTCGAAAACGGTGAATTTCAGCGCGTCGGCGAGACCCAAACGCGAAAATCAAAGGCACGAATCGTCACCGCGACCAATCGGGATCTGCGCGCCGAGGTCAAGGCGGGGCGGTTCCGCGCCGATCTGTATCACCGGCTCTCCGTGTTCTCGATTGCATTGCCGCCGCTCAAGGAACTTGGCGAAGACAAATTGAAACTCCTGGAGCACTTCTCACAAATGTACGCGAAGCATCAGCACTCGCAGGTCTTTACGCTTGATGACGCGGCTCGCACCGCTTGGCTCGCCTATGATTTTCCGGGAAACGTGCGCGAACTCAAGAACATCGTCATTCGCCTCATCGCCAAATATGCGGGTTATCGCGTGAACGCTGAGGCGCTGTCGCAAGAGTTTGAAATACCCAAAGCGGAAGAAAGCGCAATGTCGCCAGAAACCCTCAGTCCAAAAGCAGAAATTACCGCGAGTGCGCTCTTTAGACTTGACAGCAAACTCGCCGAAGTCGAACTCAAGTATATCGATGCCGCCATTGAGATTGCCAACGGAAACATGACACAAGCCTCCAAGATCCTCGGCGTTTCTCGTTCGACGCTCTACAGTCGACTTGAGGTATTGCGGTCTGCGGCGGTGCCAAAGGACCTTGCCGCCGACGAGGGCGAAAGTTGAGTCATTCGGCCCCCATCCGAGTGATAAACTCATCGTCCAGTTGCTCCCTAATGTGGGCCATCGCCGCCCGTGCAAATGCTCCGCAAAATCACAACTACGGCTAACCGAACTTCGCTATGACGATGTACCTGGAACACTTCGGCTTGACCGAAGCACCCTTTAAGATCACACCGCATACTGAATTTTTCTTTTCCGGTGCGAGCCGTGGTGAGACGCTTGAAGCGCTGCTGTATTCGATTACAAGCGGCGAAGGCATTGTCAAAGTCACCGGCGAAGTTGGTGCCGGAAAGACCATGCTTTGCCGCGTTCTCATGGAGCGCCTACCGCCCTCGGTTGAAACGATCTATCTCGCCGTCCCATCGTTGTCTCGGGACGAAATGCTGACCACCATCGCGGGCGACCTAAATTTAGAGACCCACGGCCTTTCCACCTCCAAACTCGTTCGCGCATTGCAAGAGCGTCTGATTGAAATTCACGCTGAAGGTCGTCAGGTCGTCGCCCTCATTGATGAAGCCCATGCGATGCCCTTGGAGACACTCGAAGAGATTCGTCTTCTCTCCAATCTTGAGACGAGCCACTTCAAGTTAATGCAGATTGTCTTGTTCGGTCAGCCAGAACTGGATCAACACTTGTCGCTACAAAATATGCGCCAATTACGCGAGCGTATTACTCATAGCTTCACGCTATTGCCGTTGCCGCCTGGGGACATCAAAGATTATGTTGACTTTCGACTTCGCGCAGCAGGCTACAAGGGGCCAGAATTATTCGGGCCTGAGCCACTAAAACTGATCGCGGAAGCGTCCGAGGGGCTGACGCGCCGAATCAACATCTATTGCGACAAAACGCTCCTTGCGGCGTTCGCCGCTGGCACACATACCATCACCGCGGGTCTCGTTCAGGCAGCCATTTCCGATACTCAGATCGTATATCAAGGCGCTGGCAAACGCCGCGGCGCAATTTGGCTCGCGACGCTGGGCTCGCTGATCGCAGGCTTAGTCATTGGTTTTCTCGCCGGTCGGGCGACACGCCCTAGCGCCACTGGCGCACCAATTGATACAAGTTCGACGGCGCCGGTCAAACCCGTCGAGCGCGCAGCGGATACCGCCGCGCCCGCATCCACACCCGCCCCTGCTGCCCCCCCCGCTGCAACCCCTGCTGCCCCCCCCGCTGCCACCCCCGCTGCCACGCCCGCTGCCACCCCTGCTGCTGCCGCGGCAAATTATGCGAGTGCCGCGGCTGTCGTTCCTAAGCCAGCACCGGCGATAGTCGCGCCTGCCCCAAAAGAACCGTCGACGACGTCGGCCGCCGATACCGCCATGGCGTCCAACGAGTGGATGGGGTCTAGGCTCCGCGCAGACTTAGCCCGAATTGAAAAACAGCCAGGAACACGTTTCTCGATCCAGTTACTGACGGCAGACGGACGCGAGCGCCCCGCCATTGACGCATTCCTCCGAGCAGCAAGCCTTGAAGTGAATCCCGATCAGATCATGGTTTACCTTTCTGGCACCTCTGAAAACCCCAAAGTGAACGTTCTCTACGGCAGTTACGCCAACTATGCCGAGGCCAATACTGAAGCTGCCTTATTACCACCAAGACTCAAAAAATTCCGCCCCTTTGCACGGTCATTCAAAACCGTTCGCGACAAGATGCGCCGCACCGCGCAATAAGCTCCAGATTTAGGCAAGGCGTTACCCGGCACCCAATCTTGAGACTTTTTTTTAATTACCGACACAAGTCATTGCTTTTATTACAAAATCCGCTTATAAAGTGGGAAACAATCAGCCAAAACACGACATAATGGACTCGACCGATGGGCACAATGTGGCGGCAGGGGTGTATTTTTTGCCCCGCACCCTCGCTTCATGCGGTTCAAACGACACTGCCATGAGGCTCTCTTTGCGCCAGCTCTACTCCGATTGCGATCTGCCATTACGTCACATTGCTCGTCACACAGAGGGCGTGTCGGCCACACATCGTGCGCCGAAATTTGCGCTGCTCGCCGCCAGCATGGCCGTCGCACTGGTCGGCTGTGGCACCACACCCGTCGCCAAAATCGACAGCCATTTGCGCAATACCGCAGATGAGCGTGCTACATCCGCGTCCGCCGCACCCGCGCCCGTTCGACAAGTACCAATCCCGCCACCGCCGAAGCCTGTCGTCGACGAAAAACGCTACACGCTTACCGTCATCGATGTGCCGGCGCGGGAAATACTGCTCGCCATGAGCCGAGACACGGGAATCAATATCGATATTTTCCCGGGTATTGAAGGGCGGGTGACGTTAAACGCGCTCGACCAGACCATTCGCCAAATCCTAACGCGGATGTCAAAACAAATCGATATCCGCTGGGAAGCGGACGGCCCGAATATTGCGGTCATGCCCGATTCACCCTACCTGAAGCTGTACCGCGTTGACTACGTCAACGTCACTCGCGATATGGACGGCACCTTTGGTGTTCAAACCCAAGTCGTCGGCCCGGCAACTTCCGGCGGCTCCGGTGGCGGTAACCAAAGCGGCGGAGGCGGTTCGACCGGTGCAGGTCAGAATTCATCTCAGGTAAAAGTGACAAACACGTCTAAGAATCGTTTTTGGGAAAACCTCGAAAAGAACATCAAGGACCTTCTGCGCGAGACTGATAAGTTACTGCCCGAAGGTAGCTCAGAGACGATTGTTCGTGGGCAGACACAAGGCTCCAGCACCGCGAGCGCCCGCACCCAATCCAATCGATCCGGCACCGCTAACCGGGGCCAGACCACCACCCTATCACCTGGCGAAATTCAAGCGCAGAACGAGCAAGTCACGCAGACGCTCACGTTCCGTGAAGCAGCATCGGTCATCGTGAATCCAGAGACTGGAACCATCTCCGTTCGGGGCACGTCGCGGCAACATGAGAAGGTCGGCCAGTTCATCGAACTCGTTGCAGGTGCCGCAAAACGTCAAGTGTTGATTGAAGCAACCGTGGTTGAGGTGGAGCTAAACGATGGTTATCAGTCCGGCGTTGATTGGTCGTCTACTGCCCTGCAAGGTCTCGGCTACACATTTCAACAGGCACTGACGCGCAGTAATCCCACGCCAACCGGCACCGAGTTAGGGCGCAACTTTTTTTCCGTAGGCTACGCCAATCCCAATGCGGCAGTGGGCGGAAGCATCAAGAGCACAATCACGTTGCTCTCGTCGTTTGGCACCACCAAAGTGCTATCAAGCCCCAGGACAACGACGCTCAACAACCAGACGGCGGTGATGAAGGTCGTGGAAAATCGCGTTTACTTCACAATCGCGACAACCCCAGCAACGAGAAACGAGCAGACTGGCGCCGTGACAAGCCCCGCAACCTATACAACCACGCCGAACGTAGTCCCTGTCGGTTTCGTCATGAGCGTGACGCCGCAAATTGGGGAGAGCGACGTCGTGACGTTGAACATTCGGCCCAGCATCACTGCCATTGCGAGCTTTGCTCAAGATCCGAATCCTGATCTGAAAGCGGCTGTCCCAAATCTGATTCCGCAGCTCCAGACACGCGAATTCGAGACGGTCTTGCGCGTTGCTTCTGGGCAAACCGCCGTTTTGGGCGGTCTCATGCAAGATAGCTTCAAGGCCACCCGAGACGGTTTGCCGGTGCTTTCCAAGATTCCCATTTTTGGCGACGCCGTCAGTTATCGCAACGACGCGGGCAAAAAGTCTGAGCTCGTCGTTTTCATCCGCCCGATCGTGCTGCGCGATGCAAATGTCGAGACCGATCTGAGTGAATACAAACGCTATCTGCCGGATGGCCGCTTCTTCAAAGAGGCAGAGCCGGTGGTAAACGTCCCCATCCCCGGAATCCCTGCTCCGGTGCAGCTTAAGCCGTGAGGTAGTACGTGAGTCTGCTACTCGATGCGCTAAAACGTGCAGAAGATGCCAAGCGCGCGAAAGCCGAGGCAGCAACCGGTTCGCAATCTGAACAATCCAACCCAGCCGAAAACGCGTCCACCAAGACCTCGGGCGCGCTTGCGCTTGAGGATTCGCGCCACCTCGAAAACGCAACCGATGCAGTAGATGTTCCACTGCTTTCGCTTGAGGCAGACGATCATCATGCGGGCAAGCCAGTTTTGTCAGCGAGATTGGCGATATCGGCGGCGGAAGTGAGTACTTCTGAGCCAACGCCAAGCGCCCCGGCGTTGACCCTTGAAGCCATGCTCGACAGCGAGTTGGGATACACCGACGGAAAAAAATCTGAGCAGCCGCCACTCACTCTGGCGGTTACGCCGACCCATTCCAAATCGCTCAACTCACCGCAGTCACTGATCGAACTGGAAAACACACCGACGCAGGCTGACATCGCGTCGGTCGCGGCACCGGCGCCCACACCGACGCCGACGCCTGCGCCAGACTTAGAGTCCAACCGGCAAGCGATTAAGAATGCGTTTGCCGTCAAGCAGACTGCAACAAATCCCGCGAAGGCCAAGTGGATTCTCCCGGTGGTCAGCGTTCTCATCGGGGCCGCCGGTGTCGGCAGTTGGTACGTTTGGAACGAGGTGAATCGCCTCAACAAACCGGGGGTGGCATTGGTTCCGCGGCCAGCGTCGGCAACAGCCACGCCACCGCCAGCCGTCGCCGCCATCACCACCGAAAATGCAGCGAGTCCGACGGCTGATGGCAAACCCACAACGGTTCGCGCAAACGACGCTCCCGCCGCCCTGCCGCCACTGCTGCCGCCGCCTGCCACGCAGATTAAAGATGAGCGCAAGACCGCACCACAAACGCCCGCGCCAGCGACTCCGCGGGAGGCAGTTGCACGAAAAATTGATGCCCTGCCCCCGCTTGGTGGTGCTGAAAATGGCGCGAACCGAATACTGCTCAAACCCTCTTCGGCGAATGTGCAAACCGTCAGCACGGCGTTATCTGCTGGATATGCGGCGCTGATTGGCGGCGACTACGCCACAGCTAAACGCCGCTACGCCGAAGCAATATCGGCGAACAACAATAACGTGGATGCCCATCTGGGCTTTGCCACAGCCGCGGCAAGAAGTGGGGACGCAAGCGACCTCGCACTGGCCATCACTCACTATCAACGTGTGCTCGAACTAGACCCCCGCAACTCAACGGCCTCCGCCGCGCTGATCGTTTTTTCAGCGGGGCCCGCGACGGGGCGCACAACGGCAGGCGGCGCGTCTAACCCACTCGCAGAGAAAGAATCTGAACTCAAGCTTCTCATCGCCCACGATCCAACTTCAGCGAATGCACATTACTTGCTGGGAAACTTATATGCAGAGCAGCGCCGTTGGCGCGACGCACAACAGTCCTTCTTTGAGGCGACTCGCCTTGCCCCGCAAATCGCAGACTATAGCTACAACCTTGCGGTGAGCCTCGATAATCTGAACCAAGCGGTATCGGCGGCAAATTTTTATCGTCGCGCATTAAGCGCCACGACCAAAGGACAATTCGACACCGCGGCAGTTCAACGCCGTATTTCGCAGCTCACCGAACCCGCAAAAGACAACGCAGTTAGCCGCTGACGCAAGTCCGGTCACCGGACTTAACGACTTGGGCTTGCTTGGTAAAATCAATGTCGAACACGAATATCAATGGCAGCGCAAGAAAGAAGTGGGCCCATACCTTGTGTTTACTTAGCAACTTACGTGCGAAATGAACCAAATGAATGCGCCAATGAGTGTGCCAATTTCCCAGCTTCCGCTCGGGCAAACGCTGCTTGCGCGTGGCGTCATTTCGCAAGACCAGCTCAATATTGCACTGACCGAGCAGCGCAAGACCAAGGCACCACTCGGTAAGACGCTCGTCACGCTAGGATTTGTCACTGAAGCGACGATCCGCGACACGCTTTCGGAAAGCCTCGGCCAAGTTGCCGTCGATTTGTCCAACACGATCATCGATCACGAAGCGTTATCGATGGTGCCGAAGGATATTGCGAAACGCTTCCAAGTGTTGCCAGTCGACTTTGATCGCACCATCCGAAAGCTCCTGCTGGCGGTTGCCGACCCGACAAACGTTGTCGCGATCGACCAAATCCGCGTGTTGATACGCGAAGACATTCGTATTGAACAAGTGCTGGCACGAGAGTCAGACATTGCGATCGCAATCGAGCAGCACTATGGATTTGAGCTTTCCATTGACGGCATCCTAAACGAAATTGAAACCGGTGAAATCGACTACCAAAGTCTGGCAACGGATTTCGACGAATACAGCCAGCCAGTGGTACGCTTAGTTGACGCCTTGTTAGCCGACGCCGTAAAGCGGCGCGCGTCAGATATTCACTTCGAGCCCGAGCAAGGATTCTTGCGCATTCGGTATCGCATCGACGGTGTGCTCCGCCAGATTCGTTCGCTGCACAAAAACTACTGGAGCGCGATGGTGGTTCGTCTGAAAGTGATCTCCGGCATGAACATCGCGGAGACACGGGCACCGCAAGATGGTCGTATCTCATTGACACTGTCGGGTCGTTCGGTTGACTTCCGCGTTGCCGCACAACCGACCACGCACGGCGAGAATTTAGTGCTGCGTATTTTGGATCGCCAGAAAGGCATCGTCCCGCTTGAGGACCTCGGCCTACAAGAAGACGAACTCAAGATGCTACGCTTAATGATGGCGCGCCCGGAAGGCATCATCCTCGTGACCGGCCCAACCGGTTCAGGCAAGACGACAACACTCTATTCGATTCTGAATCACATAAACACAGAAGGCATCAACATCATGACGCTCGAAGATCCGGTCGAGTATCCGATGGCGATGATCCGGCAAACATCAGTCAACGAAGTCGCGAAGCTCGATTTTGCGAGTGGTATCCGGTCCATGATGCGGCAAGACCCGGATGTCATTTTGGTCGGTGAGATCCGTGACCAAGATACTGCCGAGATGGCCTTCCGCGCGGCGATGACGGGGCACCAAGTGTATTCCACACTGCACACTAACTCAGCGCTCGGCGCGATCCCTCGTCTGCAAGACTTAGGGAAGCGCCGATTTAATGAATTTTTGAGCGTCACTGTATAAAGCGCCAAACGCACCTCTGCGCCGCTGTTTTGTTGCTCAGTTTTTTCTTACGCAGCGTATTGATGCCTCTTTTACTGCGCACCGCTCGTGTTTAGTTGCCATTTGGCTGCCTTTTTGCGGCAGTTCGCCGCCTTGCCCCACTACGGACACAACTTCCCCCTCACCATATACAAATTACTCAAGGCAAACAGCACGTTAAGCTGTGCATCGTTCTTGGCAATGCCTTGGTAGCGTGTCTTCTTGTGCTTGAAGATATTCTTGACCACATGGAACGGATGCTCTACCTTGGCGCGAATGCTGGCCTTCAGCTTCTCGTAGGCCAGCGCCAGATCCTTTTGCCAGCACGCCGCCATCTCCTTGAGCGGCTTGCGGCGTTTGGCAATGCGCCACTTCATCTCAACCGCACGTCCTTGTAGCTTGGCGACGACTTCCTCGCGTTTTGCCGCGCCAACGTAGCCCGCATCTGCACCCATGCACGCCTCTTCACCATGCATCAGATTGGCCGTCTGACTGACGTCACTCTCATGCGCGGCTGTACTCACCACCGTGTGCACCAAGCCTGACTGCTCATCCGCGCCTATGTGTGCTTTCATTCCAAAGTGCCATTGGTTGCCTTTCTTGGCTTGATGCATTTCTGGGTCGCGCTTGCGTGACTTGTTCTTGGTGGAACTGGGCGCGGCGATCAGGGTGGCGTCAATGAGTGTGCCTTGACTCATGAGCAACCCGCGCTCTTTGAGTAGTGCATTGACCTCCTTGAGCATGGCTTGCGGCAATGCGTTCTTTTCGAGCAGGTGACGAAAGTCCATGAGTGTGGTGCTGTCAGGCACACTGGATACGGCAAGATCAATGGCGCAGAAGTTGCGTAGCGCTTGGCTGTCGTAAATCGCGTCTTCTACCGCAACATCGGCTAACCCGTACCACTGTTGAATAAAATACATGCGCAGCATGCGTTCAACGCCAATCGGCGGGCGGCCACGTCTGCCGCTCTTCGGGTAGTGCGGCTCCACCACGGCAATGAGTCTCTCCCACGGCACAACCTGTTCCATCTTGGCCAAAAAGATATCGCGCCGCGTGAGCTTCTTCTTGGCGCTGTATTCGACTTGGGCAAACTCATTTGCTGTGGCTTCGTAGATTTGTTGTCCATGGCGCTGTCAGGTTGTGTGGGCTTGCAGCAAAAACGTTTCTACTATGCTTGCCGTTGGCAGAGGTTGTGAATAAATCGGCGTTTCCTTAGGGGTTCTTCCCGACATCATGTCGGGCAATATCATCGGCGTCGTTGCGCAACGGCTGGTGCGCCGCCTATGTACAAAGTGCAAACAGCCATTTACCCCAGATGACGACGGCACGCGCCGTATCTTAGGCGTGGCTGCGGGCTGGCAAGGAACCGTCTATCGCCATGTCGGATGCGGGAGCTGCGACCACACCGGTTACAAAGGGCGCCTCGCGATCATGGAGCTGTTCCGGATGGATGGTGAGATCGACGAACTGATTGCCCGCCGCGCCACGGGGCGCGAAATTCGTGAGTCCGCTCGTAAGCGCGGCTTTCGAACGCTGGCTGAAGACGCCGTGAACCGCGTGCTACAAGGAGATACCGATCTCGAAGAAATTTCACGTATCGTCGATTTGACGGATCGCATCGACTAGCGGAATCGGACATGGCAACTTTTAGCTATCGCGCGATCGATCTCGAAGGTCAAATCCAAACTGGCAGTCTCGATGCGGCAAATGCCATTGACCTTGAGCTTCGCCTCAAGCGGATGGAGCTCGATCTCATCAAGTTTGAGTCCATCAAAAAATCTTCGCTATTCACCGCTCGGCGCATCACACGCAAAGAGCTGATCACCTTTTGCTTTCATATGGAGCAACTGCTTCGCGCCGGCGTGCCCATTATCGAGGCGCTATCCGATTTACGCGACTCGGTTGAAAACCCCGCATTCAAACAAGTCGTTGCGAGTCTGCTCGAAGACATCGAAGGCGGCTTGCGCTTATCCGAAGCCATGGGCAATCATCCGCAAGCGTTCGACAAGGTATTCATTGCCTTGATCCAGACTGGCGAGCGTGCGGGGCAGTTGCCCGAGGTTCTCACGCAGTTAACCGAGAACTTGAAGTGGCAAGACGAACTCGCCGCGCAGGTCAAGAAGGCAATGACGTATCCGATCTTCGCCGGAACAGTCATCATCGGCGTTTTGTTTGCGCTTATGATTTTTTTGGTGCCGCAGCTCGCCACCGCCATGAAAGCTCTTACGCCCAACCCGCCTCAAGCCACACTCGCGTTGATCGCTATCTCCGCGTTTATGAAGCAGTTTTGGTACCTGTGTCTCGGGCTTCCGATCATCAGCGTCGGCATTTTGTTCGTGCTCGCCAAAACAAACGAGGAAGTGCGTTACAAGATAGATGCACTCAGCTTAAAGCTGCCGGTGATGGGTCCGCTCACGGAAAAAATCATCCTCGCCCGATTCTCGACTTACTTCGCTTTGATGTACAAATCTGGGCTGGGCGTACTCGACTGCATCCATATCTCAGAAAAAATCGTCGGCAACAGAGTGCTTGAAGACGGACTCAAGCAGGTTGGTCGTGACATCAATGACGGCACTGCCATCACGCAAGCATTTCAGAACGCACGAATGTTTCCGCCACTGGTGCTGCGAATGCTAAAGGTCGGCGAATCGACCGGTGGCCTTGACACGGCACTACTTAACGTCAGCTATTTTTATAACCGCGAAGTACAAGAGACAATGTCGAGGCTGCAAGAGATGATTCAGCCTGCGTTGACCGTCATCCTCGGCGGCCTATTGATTGGAATTTTGATGACCATCTTTATGCCGATGTACGACGTCATCGCTAAAACAGCAATCCGCTAGGAACGCAACGCGTGTCAAAACACTTTCTCTATCTAACTAACGATAAGCTCGTCTGCCTTGTGATCAAAGGCCGTAAGCTGGTCAGCCGCAAGAGCTTTGCAATCGGCGGCCTGCAAACGCCTGTAGTCGAAGCACACCTTCAGATTTACGCGACCTTGCGCACTTACCTCGTGACTGATTTGGTCGAAGAGGACTTCCGACTCGACACGATCCCGCACCTGCGTGGTAGCGATCGAGCGGCGGTACTTGAGCGGAAGCTCGGGCAAATCTACCGCGCCTCGCCATTTCGCCATGCCATCGTACAAGGGCGCGAGGAAGACGGTAGACGCGACGACAAGGCGCTTCTGCACGCTGTCACCAACCCGGATCTATTGAAGCCTCTCCTTTCGATACTGGAGCGACTGCGCACGCCACTCCAAGGCATCTATTCGTCGGCCGTGCTATCCGGCCTTTTGTTGAAAGATTTAGCGATTGTCTTTCCGCACACCATGCTAGTGACGATCATTCCTGATTTTGGGCTGCGCCAAACATATTTCAAAGATAAACAGATCAAGTTCAGTCGCCTCACGCCCATCACTACTGACGAATCACGGTCGGTGGGCCAGCTTATCGCAGCCGAAACCAGCCGCACTTGGCAGTATCTTGACAGCTTGCGCTACTTTACCGAAGCCGACGCTCTCGACGTCTGTATGCTCGCGCACGAACGCGATCATGAGGCGATACAAGAGGCCATCCGTCGCTATCCCCTGCTGCGTTATCGCTTCCTCGATATCAATGAGGTCGCCACCAAGTTAAAGGTTGCGACTGCACCTACGTCGTCCCACGCAGAGGAACTTCTTTGCCTACTTTATTCCCGTGTTGCGCTGACGAATCATTTCGCCGCCCCCAACGAGACGAGATTTGCGTCGTTTCGCCGGGCTCGTATCACCATCTTTGGCGCAACCGCGGCCGTCTTGGCGATGGGCACCGCAGGTGCGGCATTTAACCTCTACCATGCGGCGCAAGTCAGCCAAGAGATTGATTCGCGTGGTCGGCAAGAAAACGCACTGCATTCGCAGTATCAGGCCGTGATGGCCACAATGAATGGGCAACAGAGTGCGACCGACATCGTCCGTGAAACGAGCACATTCTTCAATTCGCAAATTCGACCTGCACCGGCGGCACCTGGGCCACTATTTAATGAAATCGCGCAGGTGTTGGCGGGCTTCCCCGCCATTCGCCTGAACCAGATTTTGTGGGCCACCAACAACGACCCAGGTTTTGTCCCAACCACACCGCAAGGATTCAGCGCAGCGAATGTAGCGCTCGGCGGTACACCCCAAGTCACATCCACATCAGAAAGCAAAACGGCGCAAGCTACAGTCGCATCGACCGGCGCTGCGACCGATTCCATGACGAACGCCCCGCTGACCGGGAATAAATTCCACATCGCCGTGGTGGAGGCTGCCGTCCAGCCGTTTGATGGCGACCTGCGTAGCGCGCTCGCCACTACTGAGCGACTCGTTGAAGCGTTGAAAGCCAACCCAGAATTCACCGTAAAAGTGATCAAGCGACCAGTCGATACTACGCCACTCGCCAGCCTGAAGGTCATCGACAAATCAAACGCGATATCAACACAGGCGCCATTCACACTTCATATTGCGCGAAAGGTTCGAGGCACATGAGCGTGATGACGAAGGAGGGCTTTAGTGCACTCAAGTTCCCGCTTCTCGTCTTGGTGGCTGGCTTGGGTCTCGCCGCTTTTTTGGTGGCGATTAGCTATTTGTTCTGGCAGTCTGACAAGGCGAGCAATGTGCAATCACAACGTCGCCTCGGCGAGGCGAAATTGCGCTTGGCAAAAGCGGAGCAAGAGCGCAACGATCTTCGCAACACAGAAGATACATACGCCGCGATCACCAAGCGGGGCGTGTTCATCCCTGAAAACAGGCTCGATCTACTCGATGCGATGGAAGCACTTCGGCAGCGCCACGGCATCACCTCGCTCGAATATCAAGTTGGCGCACAACGCCCACTCAAGCTCGCGGGGGACACCAGCATTTCTGCGGTGGACGTACTCGGAAGTCGCATTGTGTTTAAGGCAACAGCACTCCATGATGGCGATATGCTCGCGTTTCTAGATGAATTTTCACGCATGCAGCGAGGACTCTTCCCAATCGAGCGTTGCGCACTTGGTCGCAATGACAAAGCAGGGGTAGCCGTGGTGGCTCCGCCGACATCGGCTGTGGGCGACGATAGCCAAGTCAGTGTGCGCCCGACCGCACTGACCTCGGCCATTCAAGCCGAATGCGCGCTTGAGTGGATTACATTGCTTGATAAGCGAGCATCGACCCCCGCGACTCCGAGCGCCACCCCGACGAAAGCCAAATGATGCGACGCGCCCTCCTTTTCATGACCTGTACGTTCGCCACACTTGTCGTCGCGCAAACGCCGCCCCAGATGGCACCGCAGCCCACACCGCAGCCAGCGCCTGCGGCGGGCTACACACCGCCGCCCGTTGCCACAACTTACCGTCCGCTGGCCGGAAAGCTATTTTTTACCGATGCGGAGCGTGAGCGCCTCGATAAGGCAAGACGAGACGGCGTTCAAATCGTCGATAGCGAAATCGTCCCACGTTCGCCCCGCATTGATGGGTTTGTCCGCAGCAGCGGTGGCCGCACCACATACTGGGTGGACGGAAGACAACGTATCGCAGCAGACCCCACTAAAGATATATCTGCTGGCGCAGCCATGACCGGCGCGGAGCCAACCATCACCTTCCGCGAGACGCAGGCAACGACCAAAGACAGCCCATCGCCAAATACAGCCGCCATAAAATCGGCGCGGCCAGCGTCAACGCCAAGCGCGGTGCAGAAATGACAAATAGCCCGATGGAAACGTCCAGAAACCCCAAATTTGCCGCGCTAACCTGATGAACATTGCATGGGGGCGCGTTGGAAAGCGGGTCAGTAGGTGAACGGGCGAGCGATTTTTTGCCTGACCGACCACAGCATCGCGAGCCGTGTTTGCCAAATACGTGCGGGAGGAAGGCGCGTTTTTATCAACCCCGATGGCAAACACGGTGCCGTCCAATCGCCCAGCGGCAACGTGCCTCAAAGCAACGGGCGACCCATGAAATGTTCAGGCTAAGGCAACGCACTTAGCGCCTTGCTCACGAGAAACTAAGCACGATTTTGACAGACTAACCCGCGACGACAGCGCCCTCGATGCCCTCGATCCCCCTCGATGCCCCTCTACCAAAGCGGGAAGTCTCCCACCACGATGGCCACATGACCACGATGTGGGACGATGAGGTTTCAAGCGCCCCGATGGGAGCTTCTAAAAACCTACTGCGCGGGCGAATCTGTCAGTTCCGGTGCTCGCCGTACACTGGGTACGTGTCCCGTGTTTGCCAAACCCGTCGGCACGAACTTCGCCCGCTCGCGACGGTTTCGAGAAGTTCCCCGATGGGAAAGTCGCCGATTGACGGGCGCTTTCAGGCAAAAAGTTCTGAAACTGCCCGTGGTTATTAGACTTTTCAAATGGGGAAGCCGTATCAGGCCACACACGTCGCATCACGTCGCATCGCGCCACATGAGCTCATTTCACCATGCATCATGCCGCAAACAGCCGCAAAATCGCCTACTATTACCTTCTATGAAGTCGAAAAATCAATCCGGTGTTATTTTGGTGCTCATCTTGCTATCGCTCTTGGCGATTGGTGGGACGATATTTCTTGCTTCGATCGCTGATTCGCAGCGAAGCCAAAGGGGCACAGCTGATGCAATCGCAAAGTTGAACGCTGCCGCTGATCTGCGCCAAGCGATATTTGGCTACTTGCTTTCGGCACCGATAGGAGGATCGTACTTGCGTCCTGGGTCGCTTCCGGTACCTGATTCATTGACCACGCCCACCTACGACGGCCTATCAGAAACTAAATGCCTAGGAAACAATGCCGGCGGTGATGGGCTTCCAGCGGCAAACAACAATACGGCAGCGCAACGGTGTTTGGGCCGTTGGCCTTGGCAAGTCATTCCAATTGACCTATCCGGTGCAGCGAGGGATGGAGCTGGAGCTTTGATGTCAAACGACCCCAATGGCAACATTCCCTGGATCGCAATCTCCGCCAATCTTTCTCTCCAAGATACTTGTCTGACGAAACTCAATTCAGATGTATTGAATCTCACCTACACTTCATTTTCGTGTGCAGCCGCACTACCTCACCCATGGTTAACCGTAGTTGGCTCAAACGGCGAAGTTCTCACCAATCGCGCGGCCGTGGTCATCATCATTCCCGGTCCTCCACAAAAACTGGATAACGGTTATGTCCAGACGCGAGCTTCCAACGCCGCGCCCGGGAAACCAAAAGACTATTTGGACAGAATTTCGCTTCCGCTGGGCTGCTCGGCATCTTGTACCGCGACGTATAACAATGCCGGCCTCGACAACACTTTCATTCAATTTCCAGCGAATTCAACATATCCTGCAAATCCGGAAGATACCTCGAAGACCGGCAACGTTCCCTTCAACGACATCGTTGTCTACATTACGATCGATGATTTGATGCCAGTAATTGAGAAGCGCGTTCTGGCTGAAATGAAGGCGTCACTGACGAGTTTTGCAAATACGCCCGTAGCCCCATCTGTAACCCTCGGTTGGCCTTGGGCAGCGTCCTACGCTTTGCCAGCCAACGACGGTGCGTTTATTTCGAACGCTGGAACCATAGTCGGTATGTTTCCGTTCTTCCCGGTCTCGCCGTCGACTACGCCGACGGGGTATGCGACTGCGGTGGATTGGTCTTCGAGCACCGTTCGGACAGCGCCATCTAACTTGACAGTTTGCCGGCGAGTACAAACCGGTCCGGCAAGATGGGTTAACGTTGCACAAGGCGTCACAACTGAGCCTTCGGCTCTCTCCGGTTCGATCCCAGCTGCCACCGCTAGATGGCGCGGAGCAACAGCGGTCGAGCTTAATGGCACGAGCACAACACCCACTATCATCACTAAAACGTTTGCTTCTTGGTATAGCACATCTGCGGATTGCACAGATGACGTTGACCCCATCGCTTCGCCGCCAACTTACACAGTGAGTCGTACTGTTACTCTCAATCTCAGCCAGCCGACATGTGCGTCGCCAAAAGCGACTTACGCAAACGGCACGTCCACTCTGCCACACCGAATCAATTGGACGTGCCCGATACTAACAACACCGACAGTAGATTTTCCGATCACAATCAATGACACCATCACCAATGCGCCGCTTAGTCCGGTGAGCGCGTCCTACAACGTTTACCCAGGAAACTCCGCTAGCGTGACACTGAACAACATGCGCTATCAACCCCTGATGGCAAGTTGGTTTTACGACAACGAGTGGTACAAGCAGTCTTTCTATGCCGTCGCGAATTCGAGCGCGCCTGCGACAACGACGAACTGCGCGTCCGCTTCCACACTGACGGTGGGTTCGACGACTGGGGTGCAAGCGCTGGTGATGCTATCAGGCAAGAGCCTGACCAATTCGGTGCGCCCATCACTTCCGGCGGGAGATTATTTAGAGTTAAAAAACAGCACTAGCTCGACAGATTGTCTCTTTGAAGACAAAAATCGCGCTCTCGCATCGACATATAACGACCAGACTGTTGTGGTGGCACCATGAGATTGGGAGCAGCTAGATATTCAGGGTTCTCATTGGTCGAGATCGCTGTAGTGCTCGTCATCATTGCAATCTTGGCCACCGCAATCGGCGTTCCGCTTGCAAGCCAACTTGATCAGCAAAAGACCAAAGACACGGAAAAACAGCTTGAGGCCGTAAAGGAGGCCATCTATGGATTTGCAATGGCAAATGGACGCCTGCCGTGCCCGGCTTCGGCAACCTCATACGGCGCAGAAGCGTTTGCCGGAAGTGGTAGCGCCGCAGATGGCGACTGCAGCTCGACTTCGGGTTGGGTTCCTGCCGCAACGCTTGGTTTAACGCCAGTTGATAGCAACGGGTTCATGCAAGATGGATGGGCCGACGGAACCACTGCGAGGCGTCTTCGCTACGCCGTCAGCAAAGTCAAATACGAGCCGGGCGCTCCCGCTCCGACTGGATGCCCGGCAACCCTTACCTACCCCCTGACCAAAACCAACGGCATCAAGGGCGCGACTATGGGCTGCTTGTCAGACGCAGCGGTTAACTTGCTAACCGTTGTGACAACAACGATCAACAACGTGCCCGCTGGTTGCACGCCATCGAACCTCACAACTAAAGCCCCGTTCGTTATCTTCTCGTTAGGCAAAAATGGCACCACGGGTGGTACGGGGGCGGATGAAGCGCAAAACGTGGCAAAAGACGCGACCACGTTTGTTTCACACACCCCAACCCCGTCTGGAAATTGCGCAGGCGAATTCGACGACATCGTCACCTGGGGATCACTCAATACCCTGTTTGCGCGAATGGTGCAAGCGGGCAAGCTTCCGTAACCACCGCGCATGAAACACGCCAACACGACGGCGGAGACCGCCACGCCCACTTCCAATTCGCTCGTTCGCGCTTTTCGCTGGACACGAATGCTGCTGCACATTACGCATGCACTGTTGATGACGATCTTGGTCTATCCGCGTGTGAAGCCGCCGGTGCGTGCGGCGCTTACTGAGGCTTGGGCGAAAAAAATGCTGCGTATTCTCAACATCACGCTGGCTGTTCATGGCGCACGGCCAGAGGCGCATACGCCAAAGCTATTCGTGGTGGCCAATCATGTGTCGTGGCTCGATATCTTTGTGATTAACGCCACCGTGCCGAGCCGTTTTGTCGCCAAATCGGAGATTCGCGACTGGCCGATTGCCGGTGTGGTGTGTGATGCGGCGGGCACCATCTTTGTTCGTCGCGCAAAACGTAGTGATACCGCCCGAATCAATACAGAGATTCATGATGCCCTTGAGCAAGGAGACACGGTCGCGATTTTTCCGGAGGGCACCACCACTGCCGGTGATCGGCTGCTGAAATTCCACACCTCGCTGTTTGAGCCCGCCGTGGTCAACACCGCCAGGCTCGCCCCTGCCGCCATTCGTTATCGCGCCACCAACGGCGAGCCATGCAGGGCTGCGCTGTTCATTGGCGACACCACCCTCACGCAGTCCATCGGCGCCATCATCGCCACGAAAAAAATGATCGCGGACATCACATTTGCGCCTCTCATCGAGACGACAGCGCGCACGCGCCGGGATGCCGCCGTTGATGCCGAGAATGCAATTGCTGCGATACTCGATGTTCCCAAGCCACACGCACACCAGCACTTTGGTGATGGTGCGACGCCGCTCGCCTGAGCATTGCATGGGGTGCGTTCGAAGGCGGAGGAGTGGGCAAGCACTTTTTTGCCTGCCTGCCTGCCTAACCGCAACCGCCGAGGGGTCAATCACCCTGGGTCTTGAGCAAGGCGCGGGGTTTTCCCGGTTCTGCGGATGGTTGCGTGAATCGCTTTTGATCGTCGAGTCTGACTGCCGTCAATGACCCGCCCCAGATGCAGCCGGTATCAAGCGCAACGATCTGCCCCTGCCTCAGATAACCAATCGCGGACCAGTGCCCAGTGTAGAGCAGACGTTTGGCCCGACGAACGGATGGATAGTCGAACCACGGTTGGAGTCCAACCGGCATCTGCGCCAAGCCAGACTTGAATTTAAGCTGATGTCGGCCTTGCTGATCCAGTGCGCGCATTCGCGTCATGGTGTTGATGATGAAGCGCCGCCGCGCTTGCCCGGGCAAATCGTCGCGCCACTGGATTGGCTGGTCGCCATACATGGCTGACAGCACGCGACGAAAGTTGGGGCCACGCAATTGGGCTTCAACTTCATGCGCTAACTTTTGTGCTGTCGCCCAACTCCACTCAGGCATTAACCCCGCATGCACCATCGCGAAACCACCCTCAACGTGCAACAGCGGCCGCCGCCTTAACCAGTCGAGCAATGTGTGGCGGTCGGCAGCGGTGAGAATGGGGTCAAGTGTATCGAGCTGACTTTGTGTGGCGAAGCCTTCGGCCACGGCGAGCAGATGTAGGTCATGATTGCCAAGCACCACTTTTGCGCTTGGGCCAAGTGATCTCACGAATCTTAGGCAAGCCAGTGAACCCGCACCACGGTTGACAAGATCGCCGACAAACCAAAGCGTATCCTGTTGGCGATTGAAGCGAATGCGTTTGAGCAACGCTTGGAGCGTCTCAAAACACCCCTGCAAGTCGCCGATGACGTAGGTGCTCATGCCACCGCTGCGCCCACAAAAAAGGGCGGAAAATCCGCCCTTTTGGTTTGCCCAATGCCCGCGTTGTTCACTTCGCCGATACCAACATGAAGTCCACGGCCGCCTTCACGTCTGCGTCGGAAAGTGCCGTATTGCCCCCCTTGGCGGGCATCACGCCAACTTTGCCTTGGAATCCCACAATGGCGTGTTTATAAAGCGTGTCCTTACCTTGCGCCATGCGCGGAGCCCATTGACTCTTGTCGCCGGTCTTGGGGGCGCCCGCGACACCCGCCGTGTGACACGCCGCGCACGCCGCCTTGTAGACGCTGTCGCCACTGGCAACCTTGACCGGAGCGGCCACCGGAGCCGCCGCTGGCGTTGCCGGTGCCGCGTCAACGGGATTGGACGTCGCAATCATGACGACGGGCGCAATATTGGCCTTGACAGCGGCTTCAGCCTTGTCTTTATCTAAGCCCGCGCCCAACGTGCGGGTGCCGATGGCAAATTGCGCCAACAGCATGATGCCGATGACCAATCCGATCGTACCTACAAAAACAGCAATCGCCGCCCCAACAGGATTTCCACTCTTTTCATCGGTGTTGTGGGAATGTTGCTCACTCATTTTTTTGCCTCAGTCAATGCGAATTTTTGACATTATCCTAGAAACGGCAGTTGAATGGGCGTGAGTGTATGTTTTTCCGGTTTGTGGGCAAGGCCCTCATTTGCCGCGCAGGATAAGCTGGGACGACGGCGAGCTACAAACGCAGATACAAACGCAGATACAAACGCAGATACAAACGCGGATACAAACGCAGATACAAACGCAGATACAAACGCAGATACAAACGCGGATACAAACGCGGGGCAGGTACAGACGGATGAGATTCCTCGTCGCCCGATGGGCTCTGTCGGAATGACATGGGGAGGCTGGGCGTCTGCGTGGCAGAAACTGTGTCAAAACAACTGTAGCAATACTTCACCGCGCTGTAAAAAGAGCGGTGAACCGCGATGCGACGTTGATGTACCACTCGATGCGTAAGGTCTGGGGCGTAAGGTCTGGTGCACAAGGGCACAAGGACACAAGGGCGCAAGGACACAAGAGCGCAAGGGCACCCAAACACCCCAGCACCCACGCGGTCATTTTGACCTATTCAAAATGGTAAACTTTCGTCAAGCGCCCGTAGCTCAGATGGATAGAGTGCCACCCTCCGAAGGTGGAAGTCGCACGTTCGAATCGTGTCGGGCGCGCCATATTAAAGGTCTAGCATCCACGGGCAGCTTGAAGCAAAATCGTCTGGAAAGCGCCGTGGATAATAGTGTTTTTGTTTTTGCTCTTGTATTGGGAACCTCTAAAAACCGTCGCAAGCGGGGGACGTTGGCGGTGACGGGGTTGGCGGTGACGGGGTTGGCGAACGCGGGACACGTACCCATTGTACGGCGACGAATTTGACAAACTCGGGAACGGATAAATTCGCCCGCGCAGTAGGTGATGAGAAGTACCCTATTTCATGTAATCCGGGTTAGGCAGTGGTGGTGTACGTTAACGGTTGAATCCGCAGCACGGTGGCGCGTGCAACCAAGACGACGCCCAGATCAGCGGAAATCATCCTTCGTGAAATGCGTAAGCCTTTCGTGTGTCGCAAACAAAAACAAATGGTCTCGTCAATGCACAAAATGTCTGGTGGTTTTAAGCGCTTCACCTCTGTGTTGCGTGCGCTTACCGTAATGATTGCCGTTAGCGCTGGGCTGGCAGGCTGTGGCAGCGGTGCCGTTTCCAGCGACGGCGTGATATCTTCTAGCACGCCGACCATGACGATCACGCTAACGGACCTGACCACGACGACTGCCCGCACCTCGATTGCGTTTGGCAACCCCGCCAAGGTCAACGCCACCATCAAGAATGGCACCACACCTTTGGTCGGCGTTGTGGTCACATTCACAACGGACACGAGTCTTGCCACATTTACACCAGCCACAGGCACCGCCCTGACTGATGCCAATGGTGTCGCAAGCATTAACCTGAGCGCGGCGAGCTTCTCCGTCGCCGGCGCAGGCACTGTCAGCGCGGCGGCATCCGTTGCCAGCACCGCGACACCAGTTGCGTTAAGTCAGTCGATTGGGTACTCCGTTGGCGCCGCGAATGTGACGATCAGCCCAGTATCGATTCAATCGTCGACACTATCTGCATTTGGCACCACGGGCTTGAGTGTCACTGTTTCTTCGGGTGGGCAACCGTCGGCCGTGCCGTTGGAAGTCAAATTTACGTCGCCCTGTGCGCTCAGCGGAAAAGCGGCGTTGACATCCAGTGCAACGACGGTCAATGGTGTCGCCAGCGCCACCTATCGAGACATTGGTTGCGCCGCGGCCGATACGATCACCGCGACAATTACCGGCACGACACTGTCCTCCACTGGTGTGGTCACCGTAGCAGCGCCGGCGGTAGGCTCGATTCAGTTTGTCTCTGCACAGCCGACTTCCATCGCGCTGCGTGGCACGGGCGGCGTGGGCCGACAAGAAACGTCATTGGTCACATTCAAAGTCGTTGACGTGGGAGGCAATCCGATCGGTGGTCGAGTCGTTCAATTCGCACTCAACACTAGCGTTGGTGGACTTAGCCTCACGCCGAGCAGCGCCACATCAGACGCCACCGGACTTGCGGTGACGACCGTTAGCGCAGGTACCGTTAGCACGCCGGTGCGCGTCACTGCGAGCACCACTTCCGCAGGGCAGACGCTATCAACACAATCGGACCAACTAAGCGTCTCGACCGGCGTGCCGTCGCAAGGCGGTTTCTCGCTGTCTGTATCCACCCCGAACATTGAAGGCGGGGATATCGACGGCACTGCGACACAAATCACTGCCCGACTTGCAGACCGCTTCAGCAACCCGGTTCCAAACGGCACGGTGGTGAACTTCACCTCGGCCGGTGGCTCGATCGGCAGTACTTGCACAACAGTAGGCGGTGTGTGCAGTACGACGCTAACAAGTCAAAATTTCCGGCCGACCAACGGACGGGTCGCGATCTTAGCCTATGCAATTGGTGAAGAATCGTTCACGGATAAAAACGGTAATGGCTGGTTTGATATATCGCCGGTGACCGAACTCGTGGATCTCAATGGAAATTCGACCGACCTACCCGAAGCTTGGCTCGATGTGAATGAAAATCGTGTACGGGATGCAACTGAGCCATTCGTCGACTTCAATAACAACGCCGCATACGACGGTGGCGACGGCAAATTTAATGGCGTAAGTTGTAACGAAGCCATTACTGGCGGCAGTGCGGCGGGTTCATGCAGCGCGCAGAAAAGTATCCATGTTCGCGGCAGGGCTACGGTGGTTTTCTCAAGTTCATCTGCCAAGATATCCTCGAACGCACCAAGTGATCGCGTCTCCTTCGCCACTTGCGGAACGGGCCAATTTACAAAACCAGCGCCACAACAAGTGGTGTTCACTGTTCGAGATCAGAATGACAACGTAATGCCTGCGGGGACGACGGTATCATTTACAACAACCAACGGAACAATTACCTCGCTTCCAACAAGTTTCACGGTGCCCAATTCAAACGTCGGTCCTTCAAGCAATGCAAGCGGTGTGATCACATTCGCCGTATCTGTCGAGAGCGACGCGAGGCAATTCGGATCGGGAACAGCTGACTTGCCCTATGTTTGTACCAATACCCGCACATCAGGTGACCTGCGCATAACGGTGAAGGCGCCGAGCGGGCTTGAGACAACTGCTACGGTGAGGATCGACGATTAGGCTGTGGTGAACTCAGAAAGAAAAAGCCGCACACCGTGCGGCTTTTTTATTGGGCACCCAAGCAACAAACTACGCCGACTTCCGTCCTGCGCCACCCGCTACGGATTTCAGCTTTGGCCGTACTTGCGCCACATACTCGGGCACCCAACGTTTCAGGTCACGACGAACGTCAGAGTCTTCCGGCAACTTGTCTTGATACAGCCACGCACTGAGGGTTTGAATGAAGTCTTGGGTGACCTCGCGGGCTTTCGCGACACGCAGTTTTGGATGGGGTGTGGCACGGGTATGCTCATCATCCATGAGCAACTCTTCGAACAGCTTCTCACCGGGACGCAGCCCCGTATAGATTACTTTGATCTCATCGTCGGTCGCTTCTGACAAACGAATCATGTCGTGCGCAAGATCGACAATACGAATCGCCTCGCCCATATCGAGCACGAACACCTCACCACCAAGGCCCATGGCACCCGCCTGCAACACCAACTGCGCGGCTTCAGGGATGGACATGAAATAACGAACCATTTCGGGATGGGTGACGGTCACCGGCCCGCCACGCGCGATTTGTTCCTCAAAACGGGCGATCACACTGCCGGCGCTGCCCAGCACATTGCCAAACCGCACCATCTCAAAACGTGTTTCGCCACCGCTCTGTTGTAATGCCTGACAAACCATTTCCGAAAGACGTTTGGTCGCACCCATCACGTTGGTGGGATTAACCGCCTTGTCCGTCGAGATCAGCACAAACTTTTTGACGTTGTATTCGATCGCCGACTGCGCCAACACAAGGGTGCCGAGTACGTTGTTTTGCACCGCCTCCCAAGCATTGCTTTCTTCCATCAACGGTACATGTTTATAAGCGGCGGCGTGGAAGACAATCGAAGGCGCGTATTGGTGCAATGTTTGATTGACCCGTCGTACATTCTTCACGTCACCGATGACGCTGGCAATCGGCAAGTTTTCAAATTCGTCACGCAGCGATTGCTCAATCTTGTACTGTGCAAATTCATTTTGCTCGAACAACACCAACATCGACGGTTGATAGGCCGCGATTTGGCGACAAAGCTCGGAGCCAATGGAGCCACCCGCACCAGTCACCATCACAACTTTGTTGGTGAGCAAATCGTGCAAGCCAGCATCATCCAAGGTAATTGGCTCGCGCTTGACCAGATCTTCAAATGACAGGCGGCGAATTTTGGCTGCCGATGTTTTTCCAGCCAACATATTGGCAGTCGTCGAGACCTCACCGAATTTTGGTACCGTCATGACGGTCACACGGGCGCGATTACAGATTTCGATAATCTGGCGGCGCTTCTGGTAGGCCACCGATGGCATCGCGATGATGACGTGTCTGACCTTAAGTAGCCGCGCAATGCGAGGCAGTTCATCGAGCGCACCGATCACGCGCACTCCATGGATGAGTCGATTGCGCTTATTGCCGTCATCATCGAGCAAGCCCACCACTCGCCAATCGCGACTGCGCATAATTTCTTTTAACAAACCAACTGCCGCATCACCCGCGCCAAGAATCAGCACCGGCGAGCCTTGGTCATCCGACCGGCCATAGACGGCCCACTCTTTCCATGAACGGTAGGCGATGCGACTTCCGGCCATCAAAACCACTAACAGAAGTGATTGCACGAAGAAATGCGAGAAGACAAGAGCGCCCATCCAATCGCCCGCCCAGAGCGTTGCGGCAGCGGCGAGCGTCCCGGCAACGACAGTCGCGACAATACGTTGGACATCCGGCAAGCTCGCGTAACGCCATAAGCCTTGGTACATCCCGAAAATCGCGGCAACCGTCGCTTGCACTGGCACGGCAACAAACAGCACCTGCAACGCCGAAACAGGCAAGCTGCCTGCGTTTGATTTATCGGCAAAACCGAATAGGAGAAGTACGGCTACCCATGACAGGCACAACATAACAACATCATGGATGAACGCAAGGATTGCACGTTCATTGACTGAAAAGGACATCATTTCGTCCCTCGATCATCGTTCGCTGACATGGTTTTTTTTGTTAATGTGTGCCGCCGAATTTGCAACTCGGCGACTGAAAGCTGAATGTGCCATGTTAACACCCAAGGCATCATGATGGAAGCTGCACGGGCACTAACATCACCTAGATGACTGCGGGTTGTCGATTGCGCCTCGTGATGTTGTGCCATGGGTGTGCCATGGGTGTGCCATGGGTTTGCCATGGGTGTGCAACGGTGCCGCGAGCATTAACCATCGGCAAATCACTGCCGTTGTTAGGGTTAAGCACGATTTTTCCTCAGCCGAGCCGACCGCAGCCGCCACTCGAGCGCAGCAATGAGGCTCGCATAGATGACTGCCCACGGTGCGAGATAGAGCAGCACATCGCCGATCTCCCGCGCATTCTCGCCATCACCGAGGCGGGTTGGCAACAACATTAAGCTGTATCCAGATGTTGCCACCATCAGCGCCGCGTAGACCAGTGCCGTGCGCGTATGCGACCAACCGCAATCTAGAATCAAGCGGTGATAATAGTGCTGGCGATGCGCCTCCCAAATGCGTGCGCCGGCTGCGATGCGCTTGGCAAGCGTCACGGTGGCATCCACCACAAACGGGCTAAAGACGAGCAGGGGAAATGCCCACGTCCAAACGCCGTGCTGATACCCATAGAGGCCGAGAGACGCAGCAAGAAACCCAAGCGGAATGGAGCCGCCATCGCCCATGAAAATGCGCGCTCTGGGAAAGTTAAACACGAGAAAACCGAAGCACGCACCAGATACTGCTGCACAAATCAGCGCCAGTGACCACTGCGAATGCTGACCCGCGACCCAAGACATCGTGCCAAACCCGATGATGCCCATGAATCCGGCGAGCCCATTCGCGCCGTCCATGAAGTTATAGAGGTTAGTCATCCATGCAATGGCCAGAATGGCCAGAATCGCGAGCCCTGCGTAAGTGAACGCCCAAACACCCGTCACACTGCTGGCTCGATCCAGCCCTAGCCCGCTGGCGCTCGTCACGGTTGCGGCTGCGGCTAGGTGCATCACCAAGCGAACGGCTGGCGAAAGCCCAAGTATGTCGTCCATGAACGAGGCGCAAGCGAGCAACAGCGCGACCCAACTGATTGTCAACATTAACGTAGTCGCGTGATCGATTCCACCGACAAGCAGGACACTCAGCGCCCCTGCAGTGATGAGAACCAGCCCTCCTAGCCTCGGCACCGCGACCGCATGCATTGCATGGTGCTTATCGGTGCGGTCTAGCCAGCGATGCGCCAGTCGACTTTGCAACAGTGCCAACAACCCAAGAGCACATATCAGCCACGCAAAAGCAAATGCGCTGGCGAGCTGTCGTGTCATTGTTGTGCCGCCTTTCTGCAAAAGCACAACGGGCACCGAGGTGCCCGTTGTGTGCGCTGAACCGCTTCATTACTACTCTGAATTTCGTTAAACACCCTCTCGACGCGCCGCAAGTCACGCCCTCAGGCTAATCTTCGATGGTAAGGGACGAAAACAGTGTAACGACGTTTTTTGGCGTGGTCACCTTCAGGGTCAGGGTACCAAACTTGTTCGTATTCTCACACTTGGGTAGTTCGGCATCACTCTGGATCGACGTCAGAAAACTGCCCGCAGGAGTGTTTCGCAGTTCCTGCGCAGAAGCTGGACAGTTGCCCGTACCCGGATTACGGCACGCCAAACTATTGGGAATGACAAAACTGGTAGTCGAGGCGAATTTTCCGTTTGTTGTCGTGTACTCCACCAAGGTCCCTGCTGGTAACGCGTTTCCGCGTGCGTCTTCTAGATGAAATTTCAACGCGACTGGGGCGCTCCCGCAAGTTAGCTTAAGCAGGGAAGGATTGGGGTTATTGATGCCTGCCACCTCGAGTTCGGCTTTCGGTTCAGAACCAGACAGAACAACCGTGTGGCTGCCGCGTACATGGAGAGTCTTCGCGGCTGCACAAGAACCCGCTGGGCTTCTACCTGCAACGGTTTCATCGCAAAGCACGCCGCTGTACTTACCGTCAGGGCCGTCGAAGACGCCATTGTTATTGAAGTCAATGAACGGCTCGGTGGCGTCACGCACACCGTTTTCGTTGAAGTCGACGAAGGCCTCACCGATATCGGTGGATTGCTTATTCGAATCAATCAACTCGTTGGTCGGGCTCAAGTCGAACCAGCCATTACCGTTCAGATCAGTAAAGCCTTCTTCGCCTACCGCGTAGGCGAGTACAGTGACACGCCCGGTAACGGGCCGCAACGCTTGGCTTGTAAAGGTTACTGAGCACAAACCGCCGACTGTTAAGCACGAGCCAACGATGGAAGCACCCTCGGCCGTAAATGTAACGGCTGTTCCGTCTGGCACCGGATTTTTGAAGTGGTCGGCCATACGCACCGTGACCTGCGTGGTAGTGCCATCATAGTTCCAGCCTTCGATGTTGAACGTCGACAGCGAGATTGAAAAACTATCCTGCGCTGGAATCCCGGTGGTGATGGTGAGTTGATCCGACTGCGTTGTCAAGGTTTGCGCGCCGGCGATGGTCGATGCCGTGACACGAACCGGTGTGCTGACCGTACCCGCTTGAACATTGGTGACGACCAAACCTGTGGAAGGGTCCGAGGTGGCGGTCGCCGCGCTCAGTGAAATGCCGCCTACTGTGGTATTCAAATTGAACGTGACCGTTCGTCCGCCGAGTGGATTGCCGCCGATGTCAACGACGCGAAACGATACCTGCGATGTCTCTTGTCTGCCCAGCCCGCCGGTACCGCGCAGTGAAATCGACGTTGGCGTTGCAGCCACATACTGAATAGAACCAACAGCGGGAGGCGACACGGTGACGACCCCGGTGCTGACCAGCGCAAGACCCGTCACGCTAGCCGTAATCGTGTCGGTACCCGCACAGCCGATATCTCGATACGACGCTGTCGCAACCCCATTGATGGTCGCAACGGTCGACGTTAAGGCAGCCTTGCCATTCCTGGCGCAAGGCGAGGTGAAACTGACGTTAAACGGTGTCGTTGTTGCGACTCCACCAGCGTTAACGGTGACGCTCACTGCCGTCGTTCCGAATGCCGATAGTTGGGGCGTCGCGACCGTTACTGTTGACAGCGAAATATTGACTGCACCCGTTGAAAAACTCGCGGTGCCACTCACGGCAGACGCGGTGGCTCCGGTGCCAATCTGGCCGCTCGCGGTGACAATCCCAGCGCCAGAGGCTGTCAGGCTCGCTGCATTCAAGATAATGCTGGCCACGCCGTTCGAATCGGTCAGCGCGGTGCCAGATGTGGGTGAGAAAACGCCGAGGGTGGCATCGGTGGTAAATGTCACGACGACACCAGCCGCGGGGGCACCGGTGGTCTGCTGCAATGTCGCCGCCACCCGTGCTGGATTGCCCGCCGAAATGGATGTTCGCGCCGCCCCCGTTCCAGGGTCAAACAGACCCACTGTGATCGCTGGCGATGGCGTGGCGGTGAAGGCTACCGTGCCCGTGACAGCGGCTGGAGCCGCATTCCCAGAGACTACCGTTTGGCTGCTGCCGGTGACCGTCGCCGCTCCTGCGGCGGTCGAAGGGTAGAGCATGACGGTGGCCACGCCATTAGAATCAGTCACCGCCGTCGCATTTGCGGGAACAAATGCGCCTAATGTTCTGTCGGTGGTGAATGTGACCACCGCGCCAGCCACAGGCACATTGGTGGCGGATTTAAACGTCGCGCTCACTTTGGCCGGCTTGCCCGGCGCAATCGTGGTCACCGCAGCGTTCGTCGTTGGGTCGGTTAGGGTGAGTGTCAGTGTGGGTGGGGCGGCTGGTGGGGTGCCTCCACCCCCCGAGCCCCCGGACGACGTGCCGCCTGAGACACCACTGCCGCCGCAGGCGGACAATACCGCTGAGATGAGTGGCACGAATAACAACAATAGGCCGCGCTGTGCCCACCGAACGCTGGCGAGACCCTCATTCGCATTGCTAGTATAAATTTGATTAGCCACGGCTTCCCTCGCATACCGTCGATTGAAAAAGAATGCCGCACCAACCGAACTCCCAACCCGACAAAGAACTCAATAAGGACCGACAATCGACTGAAATTCTCATGCAATTCTCTTCTAAATGATGAAGTTACTTCAGTTTATTAAAGCGCGACTTTCACTGAGATGCAAGCGATTATGCCCATATTTCGTCACAACCGCCACCCGCTGGCGACGCAAACCTACGCCGCTCACAAAACCGAAACCAGCGCACCGATACCCAATATTGCTCAACTAAACAGCCACGCTTTATTGCGACGCACCAAATTGGGCGCTATGATGCTGATTCTGTTCTGATCCTCGACGTCTTGAGCGCCCCACATCCTTGGCGCACTTCCCCGGCGTCACGGGCGTTCGGCCATAAGCCAGCGTTGTGAGAACTTCGTTCGAGTGGCCAAGTCGCGGCGCTGCATATATCAACGCGCTGTCGGGCCCCGCTCTGCATTGCAATGATTGGAGAAACTCCCTTATGCCTAGCCCACACGCGCACTCATCCCCACTCCCGCAGGGTCTCTACCACCCAGCCAACGAACACGACGCCTGTGGTGTCGGTTTCATCGCCAATATCAAGGGCAAAAAGTCACACACCCTCATCGCCCAAGGGTTGCAAATTCTCGATAATCTTTCGCACCGTGGTGCGACCGGCTATGACCCGCTGCTCGGCGACGGCGCAGGTATTTTGATTCAAGTTCCCGATCTGCACTTGCGCCGCGTTTGCGGAAAACAGGGGATTACGCTGCCAGCAGTTGGGCAGTACGGGGTAGGTATGGTGTTCCTACCGCAGGAACCTGCATCACGCATGGCGTGCGAGCAGGAAATCGAGCGCGCGATTCAGGCTGAAGGGCAGATTTTGCTGGGTTGGCGTAACGTTCCCACCAACAACGACGGCCTATCCCAAGCCACGATTGCCGTCGAGCCCATCATCAAGCAAGTCTTTGTTGCGCGCGGTTCAAGCCAAATGTCGCAGGATGACCTTGAGCGGAAGCTCTACATCATCCGCAAGCGCTCCGGTCACGCCATTCAGGCGTTAAATCTTCGACACGGCAAAGAGTTTTACGTGTCCTCGTGCTCAACACGGACAATTGTCTATAAGGGGATGTTGCTCGCGGATCAGGTCGGGAAGTACTACGCCGATCTTCAGGACCCGACGATGGTCACCGCGCTCGCGCTGGTACACCAACGATTCTCAACCAACACGTTTCCCACATGGGACTTAGCACACCCATTTCGAATGGTCGCTCACAATGGCGAGATCAATACGCTCCGCGGAAATGTCAATTGGATTCGTGCACGCCAACAGGCCATTGCATCGCCGATTCTGAAAGAAGACCTTAAAAAAATCTGGCCCCTAATCTACGACGGTCAGTCTGATTCTGCCTCGTTCGACAATTGCCTCGAGATGCTGGTGATGGGCGGCTACTCACTGGCGCACGCCATGATGATGATGATTCCCGAGGCGTGGAGTGGCCACCAACTCATGGATGAGGACCGCAAAGCGTTCTACGAGTATCACGCAACGCTCATGGAGGCGTGGGATGGCCCTGCTGCCATGGCGTTTACTGATGGCCGACAAATCGGCGCGACACTCGATCGCAATGGCCTGCGACCCGCACGTTATGTGCTAACGGACGACGACACGGTCGTGCTTGCCTCAGAAGCCGGCGTATTGGATATTCCCGAAGAAAAAATCGTTAAAAAATGGCGCCTCCAGCCAGGTAAGATGTTCTTGGTCGACATCGAGCGCGGCAAGATCATTGATGACAACGACCTGAAGCGCGAACTCGCTACGGCAAAGCCATATCGTGATTGGGTCAAACAAGCGCGCATTCGCTTGGATGAGTTGCCGGAGCCCGCGCCAGCGGAACCATCCGACGTCAGCCTGCTCGACCGGCAGCAGGCATTTGGGTATTCGCAAGAAGACCTGAAAGTTATCATGGCACCAATGGCGCAAAACGGCATTGAGCCGACCGGCTCCATGGGTAACGACTCGCCGCTTGCCGTGATGTCAGATAAACCGCGCAATCTGTATCACTATTTCAAACAACTGTTCGCGCAAGTGACCAACCCTCCCATCGACCCTATTCGAGAAGAGTTGGTCATGTCAACGGCGATCACCATTGGCCCGAGACCAAATCTTCTTGATATTGACCACGCCGATCCTGGTCGTTGGTTAGAAGTGCCACAGCCTGTCCTCACCACGTCGGACATGGAAAAAATCCGCCATATCGAATTATTCACGGGTGGATATTTGAGGAGCGAAGAGCTCGACATTACTTACCCAGCACCGTGGGGGCCAGAAGGCATCGAAGCTGCCATGGCGAGCCTCTGTGCAAGGGCAGAAGATGCGATCCGGCTTGGCTTCAATCTGATGATCGTTTCCGACCGAAAAGTGAACGCGGCACGAGTCGCCATCCCCGCGCTGTTAGCGGTTGCTGGCATCCACCAACACTTAGTACGTAAAGGTCTTCGTACATCGACCGGGTTAGTCGTCGAGACAGGTTCTGCGCGTGAAGTCCACCACTTCGCGTTGCTCGGCGGATACGGTGCAGCCGCAGTCCACCCCTACCTTGCATTAGAAACACTGCACAATCTGCATGACTACCTCGGCGACTACAATCAAGAAGAGGCTGAGAAAAAATACATCAAGGCCGTCTCCAAGGGCTTGCTGAAGGTGATGTCCAAAATGGGCATTTCGACTTATCAAAGCTATTGTGGTGCACAGATATTTGAAGCCGTCGGCCTGTCGTCAGCCTTCATCAGTCAATACTTCTCTGGCACCGCATCGAATGTCGAGGGTATTGGTATTTTTGAGATTGCCGAAGAAGCCATGCGTCTGCACAAAAAGGCATTTGGCGATGATCCGGTGCTACGCACGCAACTCGATGCCGGTGGTGAATATGCCTACCGCGTGCGGGGCGAAGAACACATGTGGACGCCAGACGCAATCGCGAAGCTACAGCATTCGACTCGTAAGAATTCCTATGAGACCTACAAGGAATACGCAAAGCTCATCAACGATCAATCGAAGCGCCACATGACGTTACGCGGATTGTTTGAGTTGAAGCCGCTCGGCCCTGCAGTGCCGTTGGATGACGTTGAGCCTGCAAAGGAAATTGTGAAGCGTTTTGCAACGGGCGCCATGTCGTTGGGATCGATCTCGACTGAGGCGCATGCGACGCTTGCGATTGCGATGAATCGTATTGGCGGCAAATCGAATACCGGCGAGGGTGGTGAAGACCCGAAACGCTTTATTCCCATTCAGCGAGACGGCGAAACGCTGAAATCCACCCTTGGCGATGCCGTCGTGACCGACATCAAACTACAGCAAGGTGATTCACTTCGCTCCAAGATTAAGCAAGTTGCATCGGCTCGCTTCGGCGTCACTGCGGAATATTTGCAGTCGGCAGATCAAATCCAGATCAAGATGGCGCAAGGTGCCAAGCCCGGTGAAGGTGGACAACTACCGGGACACAAAGTCTCCGAGTACATTGGTCGGCTCAGGTTCTCAACGCCTGGTGTTGAGCTTATCTCGCCGCCGCCGCACCACGATATTTATTCCATTGAAGACTTAGCACAACTGATTCACGATTTGAAGAACGCCAATTCTGCCGCATCGATTTCCGTCAAGCTGGTCTCCGAGGTCGGCGTCGGCACGGTCGCAGCCGGGGTGGCAAAAGCGAAAGCGGATCATGTGACCATTGCCGGCCACGATGGTGGCACCGGCGCTTCACCAGTCTCGTCGATCAAACACGCTGGAACCCCGTGGGAATTGGGACTGGCTGAAACACAACAAACGCTCGTGCTGAACCGGCTGCGAGGCCGCATTGCGTTGCAAGTTGACGGCCAACTCAAAACGGGGCGTGATGTCGTGATTGGCGCGCTTCTCGGCGCGGATGAATTTGGTTTTGCGACCGCTCCGCTCGTGGTGGAAGGATGCATCATGATGCGAAAGTGTCATCTCAACACCTGCCCGGTAGGCGTCGCAACTCAGGACCCCGCGTTACGCAAGCAATTCTCCGGCCAACCAGAACATGTCGTGAATTACTTCTTCTTTGTGGCGGAAGAGGCGCGCGAAATCATGGCAAGCTTGGGCGTGCGGTCATTTAACGAGTTGATCGGCCGGGCAGACTTGCTCGACACCGCCAAAAGCATCCGTCATTGGAAAGCAAAGGGTTTGGACTTCGCCAAGATTTTCCACATGCCGGCAATGCCGCAAGATGTCTCACGATTGCACAACGAAACCCAAGACCACGGCCTCGCTGAGGCGCTCGATAACAAATTGATTGCCGAGGCGACGCCCGCACTGGATAAGAAAGAAAAAGTCACCATCACCACTGTGGTTCGAAATCTGAATCGGACTGTCGGTGCCATGTTGTCCGGCGAAGTCGCCAAACGCTACGGCCATGCCGGCTTGGCAGACGACACTATTACTGTGAAATTGAGCGGCACCGCAGGACAAAGCTTTGGTGCGTTCTTGGCGCATGGCGTCACGCTTGATCTCACCGGCCAGGCTAATGACTATGTTGGTAAGGGCTTGAGCGGCGGCAAGATCATCGTCAAACCAAATGCGGGATTCAAGGGTGACCCGATCGAAAACATCATTGTAGGCAACACCGTAATGTATGGCGCCACGTCAGGTGAGTCGTATTTCCGCGGCGTGGCGGGTGAGCGCTTTTGCGTGCGGAATTCAGGTGCATCGGCAGTTGTTGAGGGAACGGGCGACCACGGATGCGAATACATGACGGGTGGTACGGTCGTCGTCCTCGGGGCGACTGGCCGAAATTTTGCAGCCGGTATGTCTGGCGGCGTCGCCTATGTACTCGATGAAGACGGGCGATTTTCGCAGCGATGCAACTTGTCGATGGTCGCGCTCGAGGCATTGGAAGATAAGGCGGGGCCTGACAGTCATTTAGGTCGAGCCGATATCGATATCTTGATGTCGCTAATCGAACATCACGCCCGCTATACCGGCAGCGAACGCGCCAAAGCCATCTTGGCCAACTGGGCTGTCTGGCTGCCTAAATTTGTGAAAGTGATGCCGACAGAGTACCGCCGCGCACTACAGGAACTCGCGGCAAAAAAATCGTCGTCGCCAAAGAAAAAAGCGGCTTAGTCGTTTAACGGCTTCCGCGTCACACCACCAAAAACGAACGCTTCGTAGAGAAAACAGCAAATGGGAAAAGTCACAGGGTTTAAAGAGTTCGACCGTCTTCGCGAGCCAGCGCTGCCAACGGCAGAACGCATCAAGAACTACCAAGAGTTTGTGCTGCATTTGTCGGACGAAGACGCCAAAACGCAAGGCGCTCGCTGCATGGACTGCGGCATTCCGTTCTGCCAATCCGGCTGTCCGGTCAACAACATCATCCCCGACTTCAACGATTTGGTGTTCCGCCAAAACTGGCGAGAAGCGCTGGATACACTTCACTCGACCAATAACTTCCCTGAGTTCACTGGCCGCGTGTGCCCCGCCCCGTGCGAGGCCGCCTGCACACTCAACATCAACAATGATGCGGTCGGCATCAAGTCGATTGAGCACGCAATCATCGACAAGGGTTGGGAGATGGGCTGGGTTGTTCCGCAGCCACCCAAACGCAGAACCGGAAAGCGTGTCGCCATCGTCGGTTCCGGCCCGGCGGGACTCGCGGCTGCGCAGCAGTTAGCGCGCGTCGGGCACGATGTCATCGTATTTGAAAAGAATGACCGTATCGGGGGCCTGCTTCGTTACGGCATCCCTGATTTCAAAATGGAGAAATCACACATTGATCGTCGCGTCGCGCAAATGCAAGCCGAAGGTGTTCAGTTTCGCCTCAGCCAGCATATAGGCGCGGATTTGGCGGACGCGACGCCCGCTTCGGCACTGATGGCCGATTTTGATGCGGTGATCTTGGCAGGCGGTGCAGAGCAACCGCGCGACCTTCCGGTGCCAGGCCGCGATCTTAAGGGCATACATTTCGCGATGGACTTTTTGCCGCAACAAAACAAGGTGGTTGCGGGTGACAATATCCTAGGGCAAACCATGGCAACCGGTAAACACGTCGTGGTGATAGGCGGCGGCGATACGGGGAGCGACTGCGTGGGCACATCGAATCGTCATGGTGCCGCCTCTATTGCACAGTTTGAACTCCTGCCCATGCCCCCCGAGCACGAAGATAAGCCCTCGGTTTGGCCATATTGGCCCATCAAGTTGCGTACATCGTCGTCCCATGAAGAAGGTTGCGAACGGGATTGGTCGGTTGCCACCAAACGGTTCATCGGCAGCAACGGCGCCGTTGAAAAGATCGTCGCGGTGCGCGTTGAATGGAAAGACCAGGGGGGGCAAATGCAGATGCAAGAAGTACCCGGTTCTGAGTTTGAAATGAAAGCAGATTTAGTGCTACTGGCGATGGGGTTTATCTCGCCAACGCAGAATGGGCTGCTCGAACAGTTTGCCGCGCTCGGCGTCGAAAAGGATCAGCGCCAGAATGTAAAGGCGGTAACAGAAGGCACGATGGCCTACCAGACGACAAATCCAAAAGTCTTCGCCGCGGGCGATATGAGAAGGGGGCAGTCGTTAGTCGTTTGGGCCATTCGCGAAGGTCGGCAATGCGCACGCTCGGTCGATGAATACCTAATGGGCGCGTCAGAATTACCGCGCTAAAGTTTTTAGCCCGCCAATGACATAATGCGGTGGCGCGGCCAGTCGGTCGCGCCATTTTTACTTACGCCATGTCCACACTAAAAAACGACGTTTTTCTACGCGCCTTGATGCGCGAACCTACCCCATACACACCGATTTGGATCATGCGTCAGGCGGGCCGATATCTGCCGGAGTACAACGCGACGCGAAAGAAAGCGGGAAGTTTTTTAGGGCTCGCGAAAAATCCGGATTACTGCACCGAGGTGACGATCCAGCCATTGGATCGCTATGCGCTTGATGCTGCAATTTTGTTCTCAGATATCCTGACCATTCCTGATGCAATGGGACTCGGCCTCTATTTCGCCGAAGGCGAGGGGCCGAAGTTTGAGCGTCCGATCCGGCATGAAGACGATGTCGCCCGACTACCCGTCGCCGACATGTTGTCGCTTCAGTATGTGTTTGATGCGGTTTCGCAAATCCGCAAGACGCTGGACGGGCGGGTGCCACTCATTGGCTTCTCGGGCAGCCCGTTTACCCTCGCCTGTTACATGATCGAAGGCGGTGGCTCCGATGATTTTCGTCTCACGAAGACGATGATGTTCCGTCGGCCTGACCTGCTGCATACGATTCTGAAGAAGAATACACAGAGCGTGATTGATTATCTAAACGCGCAAATTGATGCCGGCGCACAAGCGGTAATGGTGTTCGATACGTGGGGTGGCATGTTGTCCCACAGCGCCTACAAAGAGTTTTCGTTGAAATACGTCCAGGAAATCATGGCGGGTTTGAAGCGAACGGCTGACGGCCGCATCGTGCCGCGCATTTTCTTCACCAAAGGCGGCGGCCTATGGCTCGAATCAATGGTTGATTCGGGTGCTGATGCTCTCGCTTGCGATTGGACGATTGACCTTGCGGACGCAAAGCGTCGGGTGGGCGGCAAAGTGGCTCTACAAGGCAATCTGGATCCATCTGCGCTGTTTGCCCCACCAGCCACGATTGAACAGGAAGTTCGCCGCGTTTTGCGCGAATTCGCCTTCGACGGTAACGCCGACGGGCATGTGTTCAACTTAGGTCACGGAATTTCACAATTTACCGATCCGGCGCACGTAGAAACACTCGTTAACGCGGTTCACCTTGCCAGCGCTAGAACGTCCTGACTTCGCCAAGTCAAGAAAAATTTTATTAAATTTGTGGTTCGCGGCTCTTGCTTATGCACAGAACACTGGTTCCATTAATTTCCGTGTGGTTTTTCCGGTGTTTTGTGAAAATATGATTCTATCCATTTGAAATAATTGATTATTTTTTTATACTGCAGCACAAAATTAAAAAATCAAGCAAATAAATTTTGTTCTATCGCGTCAGGTCTGACGGAGTATGCACAAAGTTATCCACAGGCCTCATGGTTCCGATCTGCAACGCAGCAGCGCGCCACGAGCCGACGGTGCTAAGGTAACTAAATGTTGTCCCTCACCGCTGATTTAACCCCTCCCCCAAATGCCGACATAGTACTTCCGGTCGTGCGCGTGGGGCTTGACGTGCCAATCGCCAGAGCATTTGATTTCCTGCTACCCCCCTCGTTACGGGTGTCAGTGGGTAGTCTCGTGGTCGTACCATTTGGCCGTCAGCGTATCGTCGGTGTGGTCCTCGAAACAAATGTGGATACCGACATTGCGCGGGATAAGTTACGCGCAGTCGAGTCGGTGAAGCAAGATGTGCTGCCTTTGTCGCCTGAGATCCTTGCGGTGTTTGCCTTTTGTGCCGAGTACTATCACGCGCCAATCGGGCAAATCGCGCTAAATGCCATCCCGCCAATGCTGCGTTCGGCAAACCAACCCGCGCCGGATTTGGTGAAGGTACTCCGAATCACCGCAGCGGGCCGGGAAGCGTTACCATCAATACCGTCTCGCGCTATTGCCCAGCGAAGCATCTTGCAATTGCTCGCTGAGTCGACAGCAGCATTGCCTGAAAAACTGGTGCGCGAGCGCCACGCACGCGCCGGCACAACAATCAAGCGATTGCTGGACGCGGGCTGGGTAGAGTCGATTGTGGCAACCAATACGACAATCGACGCGGCGCAAATGGTACCCGCCCCCGCAACAGTCATATTTCACGCCGCGCCAGTGCTCCAGGCTGGGGCGCCTTCGCTAAATGCGGAGCAGGCGGCTGCGGTGTTGGCGATCGGCGATGCGCTACAACAAACGCAACAAACCCAACAACCACAACAACTAAACGGCAAATACCAAGCGTTTTTGCTCGATGGCATCACCGGTAGCGGCAAAACAGAGGTGTATCTCGCCGCGATCGCGGCCACGCTTGAACAAGGCAAGCAGGCATTGGTTCTCGTGCCCGAGATCAATCTTACGCCAGCTTTCTTGCGACAGATCAGGACGCGCTTTCCCTCTCAGCGTATCGCCGCCGCGCACAGCGGGATGCCAAATGTCGCGCGGTATCAGGCTTGGCGACAGGCGCAGCATGGCGATGCCAACATCGTTGTTGGGACACGACTCGCCGTCTTTACACCAATGCCTCGTCTGGGCCTCGTGATTGTCGATGAAGAGCACGACCCATCATTCAAACAACAGGAAGGTGTGCGTTACTCCGCACGCGATGTTGCCGTCTTCCGCGCCAGCATCTCGAAGTGCCCGGTCGTACTTGGTTCCGCAACGCCATCCATCGAATCGCTCGACAATGTTGCACGCGGACGGTTTGATCACATCTCGCTGCGTACGCGCGCGGTCCCTAATGCCGCTCTACCAACAATCAGCTTCATCGATCTAGATGCGGAAAAGGCACCGGATGGGATCACCCAGTCGATGATTCGCGCCATCGATGAAACACTCAAACGTGGCGAGCAAGCCATGGTATTCATCAATCGTCGCGGCTTCGCGCCCGCTTTGGTGTGCGGCGACTGCGGCTGGATGCCTGAATGTCGGCGATGCAGCGCACGAATGGTGTTTCATCGATCGGCTAATCGCTTGCGTTGCCACCACTGCGGTGCAGACGCGCCGCCGCCGCAGGTGTGCCGTGATTGCGCATCCACTGACCTTCATCCGGCGGGCCAGGGTAGCGAACGCATCGAGGCCGCACTCGCCGATGCCTTCCCAGATCGACGTATTGCACGCGTTGACCGGGACTCAACCCGCCGCCGTGGAAGTGCGGAAGCCATCTTCGTCGCGGCTGAAAAGGGGGAGCTCGATATTCTGGTCGGCACACAAATGCTCACCAAAGGCCACGACTTTCCGAACGTCACGCTAGTCGGCGTGATCAATGCTGATGGTGCGGTGTTTTCAGCCGACTTCCGCGCAGCCGAACGCATGGCGCAGCAACTCATGCAAGTGGCGGGTCGCGCCGGTCGCGCACATCTGGCCGGTCGCGTGCTGATTCAAACTCGCTTTGTTGAACATCAGGTTTATCAGGCTGTGGCGCGACACGACTATGCCGCGTTTGTACGCGCTGCGCTTGCCGAACGACAACTGATGAAACTGCCGCCATACAGCTACCTTGCGTTATTGCGTGCGGAGGCGCGGGACGCCCATAAATTAGACCTCTTCATGGCGCGGGCGCAGCAGCTCGCCGCGCAATGCCAGACAGATTCAAATGTGGGCTTGCAAATTTGGGATACCGTGGTCGCGACGCTGGAACGCAAAGCCGGCTACTCACGCAAGCAACTCATGGTGCAGGCAGACGGACGGCGCGGGCTGCAGCAGTTTCTTGCTCGCTGGATTACCCAAATCCGCGAAATCGATGAGCGCACGGTTCGTTGGAATATCGATGTCGATCCAATCGAGGTTTAGCGCTTTATTCAAACTTCCCCCTATCGACGGGCATCTTGCGGTCTCGCGCACCAAGTACGCCACATGTCGCGATATGCAGACTCGAGGGCGCTGGTGATTTGCCGTGATCGGTTTTTGCAATTGGCTCGGAGGCGACGGCTCAGAGATTGGCGTAGGTTATCGAGTGCGGGTAAATCGTCAAGCGCGGTCAGTACCTTTTGAACATACGCCTCTTCAGTCGCCGTCGCCCAATCGCCCAACTCTGCAAAAGTCAAGATTGACATCCCACAGCGAGACATCGTGCGATCGCCCTCAAGGGTCACAAATGGAACGCCCATCCAAAGCGAGTGAAAACTCGTCGTGCCACCGTTGTATGGAAATGGGTCAAGCGCCAAATCAATTTTTTGATGAAGCGCGAGATAGTCACTCATGGGCATCCACGGCACAAACACAATACGTGATGGGTTGACGCCCGCCGCTTGGAACTGTGCGAGAAGGCTGCTGATGAGCGATTCATCAGACGTACTACCCAAAAGAAGTAACGTATCGCGACGGGCGAGGAGAATACGTGACCAGAGTGCAATAACGGGGGCGCAGATTTTCCGTGGATTATTCAGACAGGCGAGCACGATACCGTCGCCCGCAAGTGCAGGCAGCGGGCCTGGCTCAGGTGCGCTTTCCACGCCCTCGAACGCAGCGCCGCCGCTCGGTAAGCGAATCAATTCTTCAGTGTTCCACAATTCGGTGAGCCCAATGGGATCAAGCGCGGTATCGGTAATGCGATAGTCCATCGCTTCAAGCCCCGTCGTACCGCCGTAGCCGATATAGGTGACTTGGATGGGCGCAGGCTTCTTCGCAAACATCGGCAGACGGTTATAGGCAGTGTGTCCAGACAGATCAACCAATATGTCAACGCCGTCAGCTTGAATTTTCTGCGCCAGCACGTCATCAGCCAAGTGCGAACAGGGTGTCCAAGTGTCGGCGTAATGCTGAAGGCGCTTGGTGACCTCGTCAACTTGTGCGTGGTTGGCGTAGAGATGAACTTCAAACGCCGCGTGATTGCGTTGCGCCAATATTGGCTCGAGAAAGAACGCGACTGCATGGCTGCGAAGATCCCCCGAGACATACCCTATCCGCAGTCGCCGTTGAGGGTCTGGCGTATTCGTGTGATTGGGCCAGCGGTAGCGTTGCGGGGCTTCAAACTGCGCCGCAAATTCTCGGTGTGCGGCAAACAAATCCGCATTGGAAAGCGAATAGTCATTTTGGAGGCAGAACAACATGTCGCTAAAAATCGCCGCGTTGTTGGGATTGATCTGTAGTGAACGTTGGTAGCTTGCGGCTGCGCTAACTGAATCGCCAAGTGCGAGCCGCACCGAGCCAATATTGCCGATCACTTCCGCAAAATCAGGTTGTCGCTCAATGGCCGCTTCGTAGAACCAAAGTGCCTCGCTTAGTTTGCCTTCATGCTGAAGTACCGCGCCGAGGTTCTTATGCGCCACCGCCGATTGTGGTGCGAGTTCGACAGCGCGCTTTAAGTGCTCACGCGCCAGCGCGATTTGGTTGCGTGAATAGTAGAGCTTGCCGAGATTGCAGTGTGCATTCGCAAAATTGGGTTGATGTGCGAGCGCAACCTGAAATGCAGTTTCGGCGGCAGAAAATTCACCAATGAGAACCAGCGCATTACCCAAGTTGTAAAGTGCGTCGGTATCGTGGGGATTAAGACGAATCACCTCTTGGAATCGACCAATCGCCTCTAGCGACCGACCGGCCGTCATCAACGAGAGTGCGAGCGCGTGGTGTGCCGCACCATAGTTAGGCTGAAGTTCAATGGCGCGCGCGAATGCGTTAATCGCGTTTTCGACTTCCCCTGCCGCGGAGTGGCCAACACCCAAGTTTCGCCATGCGATTGCATTGGTCGGGTCAATTTGCGTGACTCGGTTGAATAAGGGGATAGCGTGTTGCGGCTGGTGCTGCTTGAAGTAGAAATTCCCGGCCTGCACCAACGCCGCCGATGATGAGCCATCGGCTTTGATCGCGCGGTTAAAGTAGCGCTCGGCTTCCAGTCCCTGCCCGGCCGCCGCAAAGCGTTCGGCCTGTTCAAGCAGGGCAAGTGCGGTGCGCTTCTGCGTGGCGCGGTTGCGCGTTGAGGGTTTCAAGGGAACTCCATGGAGAGGTTCAACGCAAGATTATCGAGTCTCAGATAGTTTCGAAGCCCCGGATCTAGCGGGGTTTTGCCATCTAAATCCATATTGTGTTGCTGCAAAAGGCTTGAAGCCGCCGCCGATGGCTGGTTTGGCACAACGGCCCAATGATGGGCGCGAGAATCCGGCGCGAGAAGGTTCTCGTTCCACACTGGTACATCAAGGTCAGCACAGCGCACCTTTACAATTGAGCAAAACGAGAACACACACAATAACTTGACCGCAAACACTTATGAGTTTTAATCTCGGCCTTTGGGTATCAATGGGCGCAGCCGCATTGTTCTATCACTACGCAGTACATCAGAAAGCGCCACCGGCACTCTATGTCTTGCCGTCTATCGGAATCTCAGTCGGCGTGATGCTTCTACGCGGGCAGGACTAGGCCAGCATTCTGGTGGGCCAATTGATCTTAGTTTGCGCCATCCTCGCCTATCGCAAAGCAAGGAAGTAAGCCGCCCCTTATGCTTTGGTCTTCAATCGGTTTTAGTACGCACGATCAATTATTGGCATTGCGTGTCGTCTTGCTCATCAGCCACAATGAATTCAAAGGGTGAAATAAAAGGGGACGGCGATGGGGAAGCGTCGGGGTAGCGACGGGGTAACGACGCATCTTCCCCGACGCGCACAAAATAGCCGTCGCAACGTCGTCTACCGACCATCCTTCGTGGCGATTTTCTCCACCGGCCGCCCGGCCACGCCCCGCGTCACCCGCCGGCCTACTGCCTTGGCAATCTGTGCTTGGAATTTCTTTCCGCCCAACGCAAAATTTCCGTTCGTTGCATCCCGAATCTCTTGGGTGAGCGCTTCATCGATGTGTGTGCGTAAAAGCGCCCGGTAGGCCTGACGTCGATTCGCATCGCTTTGCGCTAAACGGGTGTACTGCTCGTGCGGCGTGATGATGGTGTTCACTTTGCCGTGTCCGTTGGCGTGGTAGCTCGACCAGCGACAGTCGTTCGGTTTCGACACGATACCCGCCCGCACGGGGTTGAGCTCAATGTAGCGATAGCACGCCAACACATAGTCTTCAGTTTGCGTCAGGCACGAACGAAAGCGCCCTTCCCAGCACGTACCGCTGCGCTTGTACGTGCGGTTGACGTGCTGCACATAACGCTGCCCCAAGTGTTTCATCATCAGCCCCGCCGAGTCCGCTTCGGCTGGCGTGAGCAGTAAATGTACATGGTTGGTCATCAGCACATAGGCGTGGATGGCGCAGCCAAATTTTTCGGCGAACTCTTTGAGGTAGTAAAGGTAGCACTGGTAGTCCTCCTCCGCTTGGAAACAGACCGCGCGATTATTGCTGCGCTGAATGATGTGCCAAGGAATACCGGGGAGAGAAAGACGAGCACGGCGAGGCATATTTTCGTTTTTGAGGTCAAAGAATTGGCAGGATAGCAGAAAAAATTTTGATCTGTCCCTTATTACTTCAATCCCGTTGCCGATCTAATTCGCTTTGTCTGAACACGGTATGAAGACCGGCTTGAAAGCGAGCCCGTCCCGTTAACGCTGTTCGCGCCCTCACGCATCGGCCACACGATGCTCGGCTGCGGAGATCTCCAGCATCAGGCGGAGCAAAGTGCGCTTCTTCTCGTATTCAGGATAGGGATCGACGGGCATATCCCCAGGTGTCCAGGCAATGAACGGGTGGTGTTGGTAGGCGTTCTCGGCGACGCGCTGCTCGATCTCGCGGATGAGCTTTAGGACGTCGGGATCTTGCCGCGCGGCCAGTGCTGCGCGGTCGTCCACGTATTGGAGGAACCAATGGGGCTTCGCCCGCCAATAAATGAGCAGCGCCGTGGCCAAGCTACAGCTCGGGTTGCGAATGGCGGCGAGGAGCTTCTTTGTGCCTTCGTCCCAGTTGTACTGGTCGGCCCACGCATGCAGTGTGAACGGGTCCATCGTGGCGGGATCTTTAGTCGGCTTGGACAGCTTGAAGAAGGTCCGCAGGCTTGGGATGACCTGCTTTTGCAACTCATGGCAGTCGATGGTCTTCAGGGTCTTGCACCCAACCAGCTTCACTTCGCGAAGACGCTTGTTGCGCCGCAGATCGATCTGCGTGAGCCGTGTTCGCGTGATATCGAGCTTCTCGAGCGCAGGGGCGTCGGACAGGTCGAGCTGGGTCAGGGGCGAATCGCAACACGCGAGGGTTTGAAGCGACGAGCAGCCCGAGATGTCGAGCGTGCGTAAGACGCTATTGGTCCTGTAGCCTTCGCTACCGCAGTTGAGGTATGTGAGCGCTTTTCTTCCAGACACATCGAGCGATGTGAGAGGGTTGTTGCTGGCGATGAGCATTTGAAGATTCGGGTTCTGGCGGACGTCTAGCGTATCGAGGCCGCAGTCGGCAACATTCAAGAACTCGAGCGCGGGCAGTCCGGTGACGTCTAGCGTACCAATGCGCGTTCCCCGTGGGGTCCCCGGGCGGAGCCAGGTTCCGGCGTCCAACCTGCGAAGATGCGGTAATCGACCGAGCACCAACGCGCGAAGCGCAGGGCCGCCGCTCGACTCTTCTCGGTGGTAACGGTAGTAACGGTTGTCGTCCCAGCCGCAATCGAGGGTCTCGAGATGCGTCAGAGCCGAGACGTCCAAACGCTCGATTGGCGAATTGAAATGTGTCAAGTCGACGCGTATCACATGGCCGCGCTCGTTTACAGTTACCCAAGGTTTTGGGTAGATGTCGCAGTCACTCATTTCCTCTTCGAGCTCCTCCAAGGACATCTCGGCTTGCTCGGCGAGGTTGACGAAAAAATCGCGCTCACCGGGCAACAAATCAGGTAAGAAATTCATATGCATGCGCCAATTAAATATATTCAACCTTGTAACCACGGCCAGACTTCAAATTTTTAAACTCGATTGTATCTGCTTCTGCTTTATGGAAATCTTCCATATATTCTCCAAGCAGCACCGTTAAAATGAGCGTTTCTGCCATTTTATCGGTAATGCCATCAATTAAAATTTCATAGTCACAACTTAAAATTCTATTAGTCGCCTCTAGGACAGGTATTTTAATTACTTCAACCATATTTTTGCGGTCATGATCTGCATTTTTTTGCAATACAACATAATACCCCGGCATCGTGATTTCAGTGTAGACACCCTCATATTGGGTCACATCCACATAGTCATCCTCTTTTTCATATTCTCGCTGGAACATTATCGAACCAAATCGCAGTCCCTTCGCATCTGATACATAGCGCTCAGGATGGGAGCCTATAACATTCTCTAAAGCATAAAATATTTCCCCAACGGTCGGTTTGCGCGAAAATCTTTCTTGATATGCAGCAGTAATTTTATGAAGTGCAAGCGCCAATTCATCAATGGGTTTATCCCCACTGATCCCAGACTCCCCGTTGCGTTCAAAATCTTCCCAGGCCATAGCTTTCAACTCCATTCGTTGTTAACAATTTAATCTGTTCAAGGTCACGCAGTAGGCTTTCTGATACTTGATAATTTGATAATATCAACTATAAATCATGCGCCTTAAAATAAACGACAGGACTGGGACTAGAAACATCAACCATGATCTCATTTGCCCATTTTTGACCATTCGAAAATCCCCCTATCACCTCTTTTGCGTCATCCGGATTCCACCAATTTATATTCTTAAAATCTTTGGAAGAAAAGGGGCGAAAGCCCTGTTTTAATGGCTCCGCATATCCCGCATTCTTTAAAAAATAATATAGGTCATTTTTGTCGAGAATAAATCGAATAACGATCAGTCTATCAATACCTGACTCAGTATGAACTTGGATATTTTTACTGCTCGCAGGCAACTTAATCCGAGCTAAATTTTCAATTTCAGATTTTTCCAACTTGGCTTCCTTTTTCAGCGAAACATCACCACACGCTACTATTAGTGAACTAAGCATCAGCACACCGATTGCGTGCTTTAAAATTTTCATCTTTTTCCACCATTAGGTTAGGTTGTATAACCGAATCCCTCATCCAATCTTTAGACCATTAAAGGGAGCCGAGAATTTTGAATTCTAAGCCAAGTTCGCACCGATTGAGACGCTTTGCGCCCGTGTCCACTTGCGAGGAACAAGGCCAAGGCGGCACAAGGGCTTTTTCTTTCGCCCAGCGCAGCGGTCGGATGGCCGTTTTTCTGTTGTGATCGCGTCAAATAGCATAACGAACCTCGAAGGCAATTTCGCCATCGTATTTCGCCAGCGCGGTGGACACGCATGACGCCTCCTCGCCCCCTCCCCCCAGGACACAACACAGCACTCTTTACCAATGATGCCGATGATGCGCAGCAACATTCTACGAACAGTAGCGACTCTCGGCACCTTCGCCGCCATCACGGCGGGACACTTTTTTATCCGGCTGGCGCAGGTACCGCAACGGATGGCGAAGCCTGCCTTAAAATCTTCGCCAGCCCGAACATTTCATGGAGGCGCATTTGAACGCGGTGGATTCGGCGAACGATTTTTTGCCTGACCGACCAACGCATCGCCGGCTCGTGTTTGCCAAATGCGTGCGGGAGCAAGGTAAAAAAGAACCGTCCCATCGCCCAAGGGCGAACGTGCGGCCCGCATCCACCGCAAAAGAGGAACCAATCAAATTGGTTTTCCAATCGTTCAAAGGCAACCTCCTTCGACGCCGTGGGCGACCCATGAAGTATTCGGGCGAGTTATTAGTTATTGCCAACCATCATGAGATCACCAATGCGCGCAAGTTTCCCTTCAGTTTTTTTCACGACTTTCGCAGCCGGCACGGCGGTTTTATCTGGCTGTGCCTGGCGCACTGGCACGTCAGCACCGAACGTCTCTCCGGCCGCGCTCGTTGCCGGCCTCGGTGGAACGTATACCAACGCCCCGCAGTATGAAGCAGCCCCCACCGCATTGAAGGTAGCGCCTTCGGTGCAGGGGGAGTGGCTCGATTTGCAACATGCCCAGTTTGTGCGGGTCGATGCCCCTGCCATCGGTGCCAACGTGCTGTATTTGGAATGGCGATCAGGCAGTCAGACCGGGCAGGTGTCGCGGCAGCGAATCTGGTCGTTTCGTCAGGATGCGAGCGGCACAACCCGCATGGATTTCTTTGCCTTTGTTGATGGTACTGCATGGATAGGGCAGGGCAAGACCGCCAATGCATTCAAAACGCTGGCCCTCGACAAACTGCGTGGCTATGGCGACCGCTGTGCACTCACGTTTGCATCGGAAGGCCAGAGCGTGGTTGGCCACATCAGCGGTAAAGAATGCAGCATTACCGCCGCGTCTGGCCGCAGAATGGCGATCGATGCAAGGGTGGTGCTTTTGGCTGACGGCTCGGTACAGTACCGCGAGTCAGGCCAGCTCGAAGATGGACGTTACGCGTTTCGTGTTCCACCCACCGAGCCCTACCAGTTTGTTCGCACGCCATGAAATGTTCACGCTCACAATGCGCTTAATTGGCCTGAAAGTGCCCGTGGATGCTGGGGTTTCGAAAGATGACGAACAGTGTTAGCCAGACGGTCAGTACTGCCGTCGATTGCAAAAACCCCCACGACTTGAACGAGGTCATTGGCTTGGGAGTTGAGGCTGGTCGCTGCCGCCGCCATCTGTTCAACCAACGCCGCATTTTGCTGGGTTGCTTGATCCATTTGGGTTACCGCATCACCCACTTGGGCAACGCCTTGGCTTTGCTCGCTGCTGGCCGAGCTGATCTCGCCCATGATCTCAGTGACTTTTCGAATGGAGCCGACCACCTCGCTCATCGTCGATCCGGCCTTGTCCACAAGGACTGTGCCCTGCTCGACTTTTTGCACGCTGTCATTGATGAGCGTTTTGATTTCCTTCGCAGCGTTGGCTGACCGACCAGCCAACGTGCGAACCTCGCTTGCCACGACGGCAAAGCCGCGCCCCTGTTCGCCCGCGCGGGCGGCTTCAACTGCGGCATTAAGCGCCAAGATATTGGTCTGGAAGGCGATACCGTCAATCAAACTGATGATGTCGCTAATTTTTTTGGAAGCTTCGTTGATGCCCTTCATGGTGTCCACCGCTTCAGCCACCACCTCGCGTCCCTTGGCCGCCACCTGGCTGGCACTTTCCGCAAGCTGATTGGCCTGATGGGCGTTGTCCGCATTTTGTTTCACGGTGGAGCTGAGCTCTTCCATGCTGGCCGAGGTCTGTTGGAGCGCACTGGCTTGGGATTCGGTTCGCGCGGATAGGTCTTGATTGCCCTGGGCAATTTCGCCGCTGACACTGGCCACACTCTCGGACGCAAGCCGTACACGGCCCACCAATGCGGCCAAGCTGTCTTGCATCTCATTGAGCGCTTCCATAAGACTATCACCCCGATTGCCCTTTACAACAAATCGCGTAGAAAGGTCTCCGGCGGCAATCGCACGAGCAGTCAGCACAGCATCGGAGGGCTCTCCACCTAACTGTCGGGTTACAGACCGGCTCACAAGTAGGCCGGTGATCCCTGCTACGATGACAACCAGCATCCCAACCAACACCAACGCGGTCACCGTGCGGTCGATGCCGGTGATCGTCACAGTCGCCTTCGCTTCGGCATTGTTGGATTTGGACGCAACCAGCTTGCCAAGCTCATCCGTGAAAGCTTTCTGTTGTGGCCGGACTTTGTCCAGTACCAATTGCTTGACATCGTCAAAGCGGGCTTCATCGATAGCTTTCCCCACCTCAAGGATCAGCGTGTCAACCTTGACCGAAATCGCAATCACCCCTTCCAACGTGGCTTGATCTTCGTCCGATGCAGCCAATTCGCGCAGATCGTCAATCAATTTCTTGGATTCACCCTCCAATTGCTTGGATGCTTTTAGTAGATCCGCTTGCACCTTCATGTCCTCGTTCATCGCCAGATCGCGGGTATTAACGGCCCTCTGCAATGCCTTCGACTCAAGTTGTCCAAGCTTTTCAAGCTGAACAATACGCACCAAGGCGGTCTGTCGCAGCTCTGTCGCAGAGTTTCTTAATGAAGTAAGTGCGACAGTAACGACAGCCGCCAAGGCAAGGATGATTCCAACGAATGACGTAAGTAGTTTTCCACGTAAGGTTTTCATTGCAGTCTCATTCTTTAAATGTTTCACACCAGCGACGCTCGCAAAGCTTTTTCTTTGCGATAAGGATCAATCCAAAAACAGCTTTTTGGCATCAGGGGTTTGCAGGAAGTCAAACAGCTTTTTGACCTCCGGGGCTGGGTCTCCAACCGTAACCAAGGCCAGCGGTCGACTAACATCAGGGCCCTTCACCTCACGCAGCTTGCCTTTGGCGCTTTCAGCCAGACCCGAGCCTACATAACCGATGGCACCCTTTTCGCGGGCTACCTCAGCAATCTCTGCTGTGGTGGTGCGTAATTCTTTGGCATTCGCCGATAGCGCGCCACCGCCAAGAACTTGCTTGTCGATGACACCGCGCGTGCCCGAACCCGCAGAGGGAACCACGACGATGATCGGGAGGTCAGCACCGCCCACTTCCTTCCAATTAGTGGTCTTGCCACTGAAAATTCCCCGCAATTGATCTTTCGTGAGCTCTGCGATCTTGTTGTCTTGGTGCACGATCGGGATGAGTTGTTCCTTTCGGATTGTCATCACTTTTAGATTGCTAGGCGCGTTTACCGCACCGGCCTTCTTGGCGGCTGCTACCGCATCTGCCAGTTGATCTGAGATCGCCGCAACGGCTACCCTGCCTTCAAAAAGCATTTGCATGCCTTTTCCACTGCCGACACCGAGCATCTTCAACTCAAGGCCTGTTGCCTCTTTCGCCTTAGCCGTGACAGGATCGATGATGGATTTTTGCACCGACGTGGAGCCAGCAATTTCCAGTGGCGCAGCGGCGGCAAAGGTGCTGGCAAGCAGCCAAACTGAGGAAAGTATGGCGGTTGAGATGGGACTTAATTTCATGGCTTCACTTTCGTAGGGTTCTATTGGATTAGGCGTCGAGACGCAACGTCAACCGCACCGAAGCTGTCTTCGCTTTTGGGCGACGTCTGCGGGCGGTCTACGCAATGATTTCGTCGAAACGCGCCAATACTTAAGCCTTGGGTGCAAGTTTTTTGGCGGCTCAGGCTTTGTGACAGCTTCGGCTGCCCGGTGCCGACAAGGATTCAGCGGGGCTCGGGTGGAGTTTGTGGAAACTGCGCCGGGCCGGTTCGAGTTGATTGCTGCCACGAACTCGACGAGGGATCTCAAGGGAATGTTTGGGAAGGCCGCAACGGCTGTCTCGATTGAAGAGATGAATGTGGCGATTGCAGCCCGTGGTGCTTGCGATCGAAGATGCGGATACCGTGTGGCTCGCCATCCGGGCTTGTCGCGCTGGCACCGCAGATTTTGCGGGTTGCCTCATCGCCGGCGCTGGAAAGGTGGCAGGGTGTAATGTCGTGATGACCTTTGACCGCAATGCAGCCAACCACGCGGGCATGGCGCTGGTGACCTCGCCATGAAATGTTCCGGCTAATACGGATTACCAAACCCCAAGCCAGATAGCACCGAAATTTCTAGCGATTCCATCACTTTCGCCCGCTTGCTGGTCTCGTGATCAAAGCCAGCAAGGTGTAACACCCCATGTACACAAAGATGCGCATAATGCGCTGCGACGAGTTTCGACTGTTCCCTCGCTTCTTGCGCGACCACCGGCGCACACAGAACGATGTCCCCCATGAGGGAAGCTGCACCGCGATCGTGATATCCAAAAGTCAGGACATTTGTGGCGTAGTCTTTTCCCCGGAAAGCGGCGTTGAGAGTGCGGCCTTCCGCCGCATTCACGATCCGCAGCGTGACCTCCGAATCCGACCCCGCACTGACCGCCAGCAATGCGGTGTTGACCCACTTTCGCAGCGATCGATGGCTCGGGATATTGGTCAATCGGCTTACACGCTGAATGAAAACAGTCGGCGACATCTAAGCGCGTAAAACGTAAAAAAGATAAAACACTAGAAGGGACGGGCATTTCCAGCTATTTTCGCCTGAAAACATCCGCCGATAGGCGAGTTTTAACTTCGGGGGACTTCTAAAAACCGTCGCGAGCGGGTGAAGTTGGCAGTGACGGGGTTGGCAAACGCGGGACACGTGCCCAGTGTATGGCGACGAATTTGACCAACTCGGGAACTGACAGATTCGCCCGCGCAGTAGGTTTTTAGAAGTTCCCAAAAGATAAAAAACTAGAAGGGACGGGCATTTCCAGCCATTTTCGCCTGAAAACATCCGCCGATAGGCGAGTTTTAACTTCGGGCACTTCTCGAAACCGTCGTGAGCGGGCGAAGTTCGTGCCGACGGGTTTGGCAAACACGGGACACGTACCCAGTGTGCGGCGAGCACTGCCGGCGCGAAATTCGCCCACGCAGCAGGTTTATAGAAGCGCCCCTTCATTACCCGCAACTATCCACGGCGGGCGCGGGTGTGTGCGTCGTATGCGGTGACAATCGACTGCACCAACGGATGACGCACCACATCAACGGCTTGGAAAATGGTGAAGCCGATACCTTGAATGCCGTAGAGCGCGTTGCGGGCATCAACCAAGCCGCTGACTTGCCCCGCTTTCAAATCCACTTGCGTGACGTCTCCGGTAATAACTGCCTTGGTACCGAAGCCGATCCGAGTCAGAAACATTTTCATTTGCTCAGGCGTGGTGTTCTGCGCTTCATCGAGAATGATGAATGAATGATTGAGCGTTCGCCCGCGCATGAACGCAAGTGGTGCGACTTCAATTTGGTTGCGCTCAAACATTTTGCTCACCCGATCAAAACCGAGCAAGTCGTACAGCGCGTCATAGAGTGGCCGCAGATACGGGTCAACTTTCTGCGATAGGTCACCCGGTAGAAATCCGAGACGCTCACCCGCCTCAACGGCGGGGCGGGTCAATACGATACGTTTGACCAGATCGCGTTCAAACGCATCCACCGCACAGGCTACCGCGAGAAACGTTTTTCCCGTTCCCGCCGGCCCCACGCCAAAGGTAATGTCGTGTGATTGAATCTGCTTTAGATATTGCGCTTGGCGCTCAGTACGCGCTCGCAAATCAGCGCGTTTGGTATGCAATATCACCTCTTCCGCAGATGACTCGTTGGGAGTAACGTCTGTTTTGCCTGACTTGCTTTGCTTGCCGTGTTGCAACTCAACCAAGCCTAGCTGAATATCTTCGACTGACAGGTCAGTGCTGGCTTGGGAATAAAACTTGTTGAGCACCTTAGCGGCGATCTCAATTTTTGCGCGTTCCCCTGCAACCGCAAACTTGGCGCCACGCCGCGAAATTGATACGTCGAGTGTCGCCTCAATCTGGCGCAGGTTGGCATCTAGTACGCCACAAAGTGAATTCAGTCGATGATTGTTGACCGGCGTAAAACTAAACTCGAGTGAGGGCGTTTTCATCTCGCCCCTAAGCGACACGCAAGGTCGCTTCGTGAGTTCTCACCTCGCCACGCAGTGTGAAGTGCATCGCCTTGGTAATAACAACATCGACAAACTGCCCAATAAGCTGCTTGTCTGCTGGAAAGTTAACAACGCGATTGTTGTCAGTTCGCGCCATGAGTTCTGACGCATCTTTGCGCGATACCCCTTCCACCAACACACGCTGCACGGTACCAACCATGGCCTCCGATACGGAAGTTGACTGCGCCTCCAGCACGCGCTGCATGTGCTGCAGGCGCTTGAGCTTAATTTCCTGCGGCGTTTCATCCATCAAACTCGCTGCCGGCGTTCCCGGTCTGCGCGAGTACACAAACGAAAATGCGCCGTCAAACCGAATATCCTCGATGAGCTTCATGCTGCGATTGAAGTCTTCCTCTGTCTCACCCGGGAATCCAACGATAAAGTCGCTGGAGATCGATATGCCAGGGCGTTTTTCACGCAATCGTCGAATGATGGATTTGTATTCCATGACCGTGTAGCCACGCTTCATTGCCGCCAGCACGGTATCACTGCCCGACTGCACGGGTAGGTGCAACTGCGATACCAGTTTGGGCAGCTTGGCATAACAATCGATCAACCGCTGCGTGAACTCAAGCGGATGTGACGTGGTATAGCGTATTCGTTCAATGTTTGGAATAGCATTCACAGCGGTGAGTAACAAGGCGAAGTCGGCGTCGATCTCTTCGCCACTCTCCTCGTCGATCAATTTACCAATGTAGGCGTTGACGTTTTGCCCCAACAGCGTCACTTCCTTTACGCCTCTTGCCGCTAGATCGCGAATCTCATTCATCACATCGGCAAACGACCGGGAGATTTCTTCGCCGCGGGTGTACGGCACCACACAAAAACTACAGTACTTCGAGCAACCTTCCATGATCGACACAAACGCCGTCGGGCCTTCTACCCGTGCCGGCGGCATATCATCAAACTTCTCGTTTTCGGGAAATGATATATCCACCTGCGGTAACGATGTCGCATTGCGCCGTTGGATCATCGCCGGCAAACGGTGCAATGTCTGTGGTCCGAACACGATATCGACATACGGCGCACGCTTGACCAGTGCTTCGCCTTCTTGTGACGCGACACAGCCGCCAACACCGATTAACACACCTGGTTTTGCGTCTTTGAACTCGCGGAGACGACCCAAGTCGGAAAACATCTTTTCGCTAGCCTTCTCGCGTACCGAGCACGTATTCAACAGGATTAAGTCCGCTTCATCGGCCTTGTCCGTCTTGGTGTAGCCCTGAGCGGCCTCCAAGACATCCGCCATCTTGTCAGAGTCGTACTCGTTCATCTGGCAACCAAAGGTGCGGATGAAGACTTTCTTCTGGGATTTTTCTGATGCCACGTATGCTCCTGAAGACGGTGAATAAACCGGGCAGGTGTTATTGATGTGAGTGATACGTGTGATGCGCAAAAACGAGGTCGCGCATGAAACTCAGCGTAAGGACAAAGAGCCGCAAACAGCGGCTCTTGTGGGGATTTGGTGGCCAATCCCTGATTCGAACAGGGGACCTGCGGATTATGATTCCGTCGCTCTAACCGGCTGAGCTAATTGGCCATTTTGGATTAACTGCTTCCCAAAGGTCGTAAATTATGTCGTTTTTTGGGGTTTTTGGCAACAAAGACGTTTAGCGAATGTCGAGCCTATCACTGGGCTAGGCTGAATGTTTCATGGGTCGCCCGTTGCATAGGAGGACGTCGCCGCTGGGCGATTGGCAAACCAATTTGGCTCGTTTCTCTTTTGTTGTTGATGCGGGCTGCACGTTCACTCTCGGGTGATTGGACGGCAAATTGGACGGCACCGTGTTTGCCATCGCAGTTGATAAAAACGCGCCTTCCTCCCGTACCTATTTGCCAAACACGGCTCGCGATGCGGTGGTCGGTCAGGCAAAAAATCGCTCGCCCGTTCACCTACTGACCCGCTTTCGAACGCGCCCCCATGAAAGGTTCAGGCTAGGCGGGCTTCTTATCCCCGTTTTTTACATGGCGATCAAGCCAACGTACCGATTCCCACAGGCGGTGGAGCACTGATTCGCGCCCACGGTAGCCGTGATCCTCGTAGGGCAGAACGACGTATCGAGCGGTGCCACCCAATCCGCGAATCGCTTGGTAAAAGCGCTCACTTTGGAGCGGGAAGGTTCCCGAGTTTGAATCGGCTTCGCCGTGTATCAGCAAAATTGGCGTTTTTATTTGATCCGCATAGTTGAACGGGGACATCTGCGAATAAACGTCGCGCGCCTTCCAAAATGTCCGATCCTCGGCTTGAAACCCAAAGGGGGTAAGTGTTCGGTTATACGCGCCACTCTCGGCAATTCCCGCAGCAAACAACTTTGTATGCGCCAGCAAATTCGCCACCATAAATGCACCATACGAATGTCCGCCAACGGCGATCTTGTTACGGTCTGCGATACCTCGACGTACGACTTCATCAATGGCCGCTTCGGCGCTCGAAATCAGTTGAGGCAGGTAGGCGTCGTTCTCCTTGCCTTGCTCGCCGATGATGGGCATGGTCGGGTTGTCAAGAACGGCATACCCACTTGTCAAAAACGGTAGCGGGCCTGAGAAACTCGGCCGAACATAGCGGTATGGCGATCCGCTGATTTGCCCCGCCGCCTCAGCCGTTCTGAATTCGCGCGGGTACGCCCACATCAGCAGCGGCAATGGATCATCTCCGCGCTTGTAAGTAGCCGGAAGGTACAAGGTCGCGGAAAGCTCAACGCCATCACGCCGCTTGTATCGTATAACTTCCTTTGTCACACCTACCAATGGATTTTTTGGTGTCGCAAAACGCGTCACAGTGGCCATCTTGCCCGTGGCAAGTTCGCGCACAAAAACGTTTGGCGCCTCGGTGATGCTCTCGCGTTGAAGCAGCAAACGAACACCAATTGCACTTGCATTTCCCGGCGGCGAGGTGTCAAACACGCTCAGTGGAACATCATAGTATGGCGCTTCAGAGCGGAAGAGCCGCTTGGTCTCACGGGTTTCAAGATCAAGACGATCAACAAATGGCCTGTCACCGTCGGGCGAAGCGCCGGCACCGTTGAGATAAATGGCACGTCCATCCGGTGAAAAATTAAGCACACGATAACCTCGGCCATTGGCTTCCGTAAACGCCACGCCTGGGTCACCGTATCTGTCCTCGGTCGACCGTTCAAATAGCTTCATCGGCGGCTTCGCGAGATCGGCTGGTTGAATCCGCCATGTGCTCGTCTTGCGCAGCTTTCGAGATACTTCAGTGACCAATGCGACAGCGTCGTTACCCCATGCGATCGATTGGAAGCGGAGGTCGAGCTTGGCGATCATTACTGGCTCGGCATCGAACGGAGCCACAGATGCAAACACTAAATCGGACGAGGCATTTTTTTTTGCCTCATTCGATTGTGCCCAAACGATGGTCGCGTTGGCATCACTTCGCCACGCATATTGACGTGGCCCTTTACGAACGGCGTCGGGGTCTTGCTCCTCGTCTTCGGCGAGCGGCAGGTCAGAGAGTACGCGGACGACTTGTCCCAAGTTTGGTTCGCGGACATCGCGAATTTCTGTCTTTAGCGCGAAGCGCGAAAGCGGTACGGTATATGAAAAGGGTTTCTTGACGGTCTGCACCAACGCATACTGTCCATCAGGTGATGGCAACAAGTTACGAATCATGCCAGTCGCAATGATGTCGATCTTTCCGTCTAGTGTCACGCGCGCAACTTCGGTCGCGGCGTAATACTCAAACAGCGCCTCGTCATGTGGAGACTTTAATAGATCTTGGTAGGTGCGCGCCGCATTTCGGCGGCCAAGATTTTCTTGGATAAGTGGGCCACTCACCGTCGTCATCGCCTTCGGCGGTGCGCCTCGCGTGGGCGGAATTGCCGAGATGATAAGCGACTTACTGTCGCTGAACCAACTGAATGGACGGCCAAACATTCCGTTGAGGCTGCGGTCAGTGATGCGTCGCGCTTGGGCACCATTGGTGACATCAAGGACCATTAACTCAAGTGACGCATCTCGCACGAGTATGAAGGCTACGCGCTTGCCGTCCGGCGACCATACCGCGTCCCCAATCCGCGCATTCGTCGGGAGATTCTGAACGGTCTTTTCCAGCCGATCCGCCAATCGTATGAAACGTATTCCGGTCGCATGATTGCTACGGCTCAGGTCATTATTACGCGGGTTCAGCCGCAGTCCTGCGAGGCGCAATTCCGGCTTGCTCAATTCAGCAACGGCGGGTAGCGCCGTGCGGTCGAGCTGCATAAGCCATTCGTTGCTGGGCGAGAGCACCGTTTGTGGAATCTGTGCTGCGTCCACCATATCGACCATGGGTTGTGGCGGCACTTGGTAGCGAATGGCATCGCCAGCATTTGCAACACAATTTAGCGAGGCACCGAGGCCAAGGATGACTAACGCAGAAAACAGACGAGTTTCTTTTCGCGCACGTCTGCGATTTATCAGCATATTCAAGGCGCCTCTCCCCCGAGCTTGATTTCGTTATTTTTCGTTGACGCTAGGCTGCAACGCTGTGCTGCAATGCCTTCGCAATTTTACTGTCGTGGCGCGTCCGATTGTTGGCGCCGATGAGAGGGGCGTTGGTTTGCTTTTATAAAAAAACAGGAGTAATGTTGCGTCGCAATACAAAAACGGTCGACGTAACCGCTACTCTTTTCGATCCCATCTGGTCCTTTCCGCTTCTTTCCGCTTCTTTCCGCTCCTTCTCGCTCCTTTTCGCTCCTTTTCGCTCCTTTTCGCCCAACTCTCCCAAGTCTCATACTGTATGTCCCAGATGGTGCCCTCCGTCGCGGTATGAACATCATAGCTACTCGGTATGGATTCTTCAAATAAAAAGCTTAGTGCACTAACCATTGGTGCAATCGGTGTCGTTTTTGGCGACATCGGTACGAGCCCGTTGTACGCGCTCAAAGAATCATTTAACCCGGCACACGGCATTCCACTAAATACGACGACCGTGTATGGAATTTTGTCGGTGATGTTTTGGGCCATGACCGCGCTGGTTACCGTCAAATATTTGGTATTCATGATGCGCGCCGACAACAAGGGCGAAGGGGGAATCTTGGCACTGACTGCGTTGGCGCAACGGTGCTTTCGGAAAGGTACCCGGCGGCATTGGTGGGTGGTTGCACTAGGTATGTTTGGCGCGGCCATGTTTTACGGCGACGCGATTATTACGCCTGCGATGACGGTGTTATCTGCCGTTGAGGGGCTCGACGTCGTCACGCCCGCCTTTTCCCAATTCGTCATGCCGATTTCGATTGCGATTTTGGTGGGTTTGTTTGTGATCCAACGACACGGCACCGCCGCAGTCGCCAAATATTTTGGGCCGACCATGCTGCTATGGTTTTTGGTTCTAGCTCTGCTCGGGGTTCTACAAATTGTCGAGAACCCGCATATTCTGACGGCGCTCAACCCTTGGTATAGCTGGCAATTCTTTATTGAACACAAGACGGCGGCCTGGATCACTCTCGGTGCCGTTGTACTTTGCGTGACGGGCGGCGAAGCGCTTTATGCCGATATGGGACATTTTGGACGCACACCAATTCGCGTTGGCTGGTTTAGCTTGGTATGGCCTGCGCTCATGTTGAATTATCTTGGCCAAGGTGCGCTTCTACTGGCCAACCCAGCAGCGATCAAGAACCCCTTCTTTTTGATGACACCATCATGGTCGCTTATTCCGCTGGTTATTCTCGCGACACTCGCTGCCATCATTGCGTCCCAAGCCGTCATATCAGGCGCGTTCAGCTTGACTAAACAAGCCATGCAACTGGGCTATCTTCCACGTTTTGCCATTGAACATACGAGCGAGCAAGAGGCTGGCCAGATCTATGTGCCATTTGTGAATTGGGGGCTGCTTATCGGCATCATCGCCCTTGTGCTCATCTTTAAGACATCCAGCAACCTGTCGGCTGCGTATGGCATTGCGGTTATGCTGACGATGACTATCGACACACTATTGCTGCTCGCGGTGATGCTCTACGTTTGGAAATGGAGCAAGTTGTTTGCCGTCGTCCTGATTGGCGGGATTCTGGCAAACGACATCATGTTCCTAACCGCGACTGCCACGAAAATTGGCGACGGCGGCTGGTTCCCACTGGTCATCGGTATTGCCATGTTCACAATCATGAGTACGTGGCGGCGGGGGCGCGAAATTGTCCGACGCAAAGTTAATGACGGCGCTATGCCACTAAAAGGGTTTGTTGAATCGGTCTCTCTGTCGGACACGCCGCGCGTTGAAGGTACTGGCGTTTTTATGACGACCAATCCTGAGGGCGTGCCCAATGCGCTCCTGCACAACTTAAAACACAACAAGGTACTGCATGGTCGCGTCATCATCCTCTCGATCGTCATTGAGGACATCCCGCGCGTGCCCAAGGAAGACTACATTTGGATCGATAACCACGGGTATGGCTTCTATACGATCACCGCACACTATGGCTTTAAAGAGTCGCCAAACGTCCCCGTCATGCTTGCGGATTGCGGTCTGCAGTCGATGAAGTTCGACATGATGGACACCAGCTTTTTTGTCAACCGTGAGTCGCTGATCGCCACCCCGAAAGGTGGCATGGCACTGTGGCGAGAACACATCTTTGTTTGGATGTCGCACCTCGCAGCCAAGGCCTCTGACTACTTCAGGATTCCTACCAACCGGGTGGTTGAGCTCGGCACCCAAGTTGAGATCTAGCCTGAACATTTTATGGGCGCGTTCGAAAGCGGGTGAGTGAGCCGACGGGCAAACGATTTTTAGCCTGACCGACTAGTAGGTGTAAAGAAGAGGTCTTGCACGCGATTCGGGGGCCAAGGGTCAGGAGGAAAGGGGGGGGGATACTCACACTTACGCCAAGGTAGGCGATAGTCGTGATTGTAGTCGCCCCTGCGCGTGTTGGCCGTTGCTGGCCTAAAACCCCTCGCCAGCGTTGGCAGGAGCGCGATGTTTTTACCCTAAACCGCAACCTGCCCTGTCCCAGCACGCCCTGTTTTCATGTCTCAAGCAGGTCACAGTCGCATTAAAAACAAAACCCCTCGCCAGCGTTGCTGGGAGGGGCTATGTTTTATAGGGTCTTGGCAATGACCTACTTTCGCACGGGTATGACCGCACTATCATCGGCGCAACGCTGTTTCACGGTCCTGTTCGGGATGGGAAGGGGTGGGTCCAGCGCGCTATGGTCGCCAAGAATTCGGTGTGTTGATCGTTTACCTGCGTACTTTCGTATCGGACAGGCCAACGCGCAACCGCATTCTGGGAGGAAGTAAAGACAGTCAGTGTTCGGCTTATCACCGTACACCTTCGATTAAATTGTATTGCGTTGCTCAATCTATACGAGTTCACTAGGTTTTCACATAATGGTTTTACGTGACCGAAATTGTGTGGCTCCACCACCAATTTCGACCTAGCTGACCCAAATGAAATCAGCGATTTCATTTGCTTATCGTTATAGAGTCAAGCCTTACGGGCAATTAGTACACCTTAGCTTAACGCATTACTGCGCTTCCACACGGTGCCTATCAACGTCCTGGTCTCGAACGACCCTTCAAGGGGGTTAAACCCCCGGGAAATCTTATCTTCAGGCAAGTTTCCCGCTTAGATGCTTTCAGCGGTTATCTCTTCCGTACTTAGCTACCCTGCGATGCTTCTGGCGAAACAACAGGTACACCAGCGGTACGTCCACTCCGGTCCTCTCGTACTAGGAGCAGCCCCCGTCAAATTTCCAACGCCCACGGCAGATAGGGACCAAACTGTCTCACGACGTTTTGAACCCAGCTCACGTACCACTTTAAATGGCGAACAGCCATACCCTTGGGACCGGCTACAGCCCCAGGATGTGATGAGCCGACATCGAGGTGCCAAACTCCCCCGTCGATATGAACTCTTGGGAGGAATCAGCCTGTTATCCCCAGCGTACCTTTTATCCGTTGAGCGATGGCCCTTCCATTCAGAACCACCGGATCACTATGACCTGCTTTCGCACCTGCTCGACTTGTCAGTCTCGCAGTCAAGCAACCTTATGCCATTGCACTATCAGTACGATGTCCGACCGTACCTAGGTTACCTTCGCACTCCTCCGTTACTCTTTGGGAGGAGACCGCCCCAGTCAAACTGCCTACCATACACGGTCCCCACCCCCGATCAGGGGGCCAGGTTAGAACCGCAACACTACCAGGCTGGTATTTCAACGTCGCCTCCATGAGAACTAGCGTCCCCACTTCATAGGCTCCCAGCTATCCTACACAGGCCGTGTCACAGTCCAATGTAAAGCTACAGTAAAGGTGCATGGGGTCTTTCCGTCTAGCCGCGGGGAGATTGCATCTTCACAAACATTTCAACTTCGCTGAGTCTCAGGAGGAGACAGTGTGGCCATCGTTACGCCATTCGTGCGGGTCGGAACTTACCCGACAAGGAATTTCGCTACCTTAGGACCGTTATAGTTACGGCCGCCGTTTACCGGGGCTTCAATCAAGAGCTTGCACCCCATCATTTAACCTTCCGGCACCGGGCAGGCGTCACACCCTATACGTCGACTCATCGTCTTAGCAGAGTGCTGTGTTTTTGTTAAACAGTCGCAGCCACCGATTCTCTGCAACCTCTTACGGCTTCGAGAGCAAGTCTCTACACCTTATCAAGGCACACCTTCTTCCGAAGTTACGGTGTCAATTTGCCGAGTTCCTTCTCCTGAGTTCTCTCAAGCGCCTTAGAATTTTCATCCTGCCCACCTGTGTCGGTTTGCGGTACGGTCTTATCCAACTGAAGCTTAGTGGCTTTTCCTGGAAGCTTGGTATCAGCAACTTCAGTACCGAAGTACCTCGTTATCACGCCTCAGCTAAGATCTCCGGATTTGCCTAGAAACCACGCCTACACGCTTCAACCGGGACGTCCAACACCCGGCTTGCCTAACCTTCTCCGTCCCCACATCGCATTGGATAACGGTACTGGAATATTAACCAGTTTCCCATCAGATACGGCTTTCGCCCTCTCCTTAGGGGCCGACTCACCCTGCGCCGATGAACGTTGCGCAGGAAACCTCGGGCTTTCGGCGAGGGAGCTTTTCACTCCCTTTATCGCTACTCATGTCAGCATTCGCACTTCTCATACCTCCAGCATCCCTTACAAGACACCTTCTCAGGCCTAGAGAACGCTCTCCTACCATCTGTACGCTCCCTTTAATTCACTAGCCCCACCACCAATCAAACCTCGATTAGTGATGGTCGCTTTGTTGCGTGATTCGCTCCGCGAACCAGCAACAAGCTACCCCACCACAATCAGGTGATAACTCGATTAGTGATGGTCGCTTTGTTGCGTGATTCGCTCCGCGAACCAGCAACAAGCTTGTGCCAATAAATTAAAGTGGAGCGTACAAATCCGAAGCTTCGGTGCATGGTTTAGCCCCGTTACATCTTCCGCGCAGGACGACTCGATCAGTGAGCTATTACGCTTTCTTTAAAGGATGGCTGCTTCTAAGCCAACTTCCTGACTGTCTTCGCCTTCCCACTTCGTTTTCCACTTAACCATGCTTTGGGACCTTAGCTGTCGGTCTGGGTTGTTTCCCTTTCGACACCGGACGTTAGCACCCGGTGTCTGTCTCCCAAGCTCGCACTCATCGGTATTCGCAGTTTGCTTTGGTTTGGTAGACCTAAACGGCCCCCTAGCCAATACAGTGCTCTACCCCCGATGGTGATACTTGAGGCACTACCTAAATAGTTTTCGGAGAGAACCAGCTATTTCCGGATTTGTTTAGCCTTTCACCCCTATCCACAGCTCATCCCCTAACTTTTCAACGTTAGTGGGTTCGGACCTCCAGTACCTGTTACGGCACCTTCATCCTGGCCATGGATAGATCATCCGGTTTCGGGTCTACGCCGTGCTACTAATCGCCCTTATCAGACTCGCTTTCGCTACGCCTTCCCTATTCGGTTAAGCTCGCAACACAACGTAAGTCGCTGACCCATTATACAAAAGGTACGCCGTCACCCTGCTCAATTGGCCTTCAGCCAATTGAGCAGGGTGACGGCTCTGTCCACTCTCGTGTCCAGTACGCCTATCTCTCTGTTCAATCAACTAAAAGCTCTCGCTCTTCACTCCCCTCAAATATCTTTTGTTGCGTCTCGCCCGCATCTTGCGATGCGCGCTCGGACAACAAAGAACTTCGGGGTAAAGACCAATTAAGCAGGGCTCCGACTGTTTGTATGCATGCGGTTTCAGGATCTATTTCACTCCCCTCCCGGGGTTCTTTTCGCCTTTCCCTCACGGTACTGGTTCACTATCGGTCGATTACGAGTATTTAGCCTTGGAGGATGGTCCCCCCATCTTCAGACAGGATTTCACGTGTCCCGCCCTACTTGTCGCAACCTTAGTTCTACATCCATGTTTTCGCATACGGGGCTATCACCCACTATCGCTGGCTTTTCCAAACCATTTTGCTAACACAGATGCTAAAAGTTGCAGGCTGTTCCCATTTCGCTCGCCACTACTCTGGGAATCTCGGTTGATTTCTGTTCCTATGGCTACTTAGATGTTTCAGTTCACCACGTTCGCTCCTTGCCCCCTATGTATTCAGAGACAGGTACCCTTGCGGGTGGGTTTCCCCATTCAGAGACCTCCGGATCAAAGCTTATTTGCCAGCTCCCCGGAGCTTTTCGCAGGCTATCGCGTCTTTCATCGCCTGTAATCGCCAAGGCATCCACCTCATGCACTTAGTCACTTGACTCTATAACGTTAAGCCCTTCACCACATGGCTGACATGCACATGCCGCAAAAGACGTTATATATTTTTACAACGCTTGTTTCATCATGACCCAAGAACTCATTTCCAAGCCATGATGATCGATACAATCTAACCCCGCATCTTTGTCCACATACCAATCACCTCACGGTAACCAGCACGCAAACTTCAATGCGTTGTCTTTACTTCTTCCACTTTTTTAAAGAACAAAACAGTCTTTCAACGTAAAACGTTGAGCAGTAAACATGCAAGGCTTCTTCACCTCATATACCCACTGCTAAACATTCAACACTTCCAAAGCTTTTGGTGGAGGATGACGGGATCGAACCGACGACCCCCTGCTTGCAAAGCAGGTGCTCTCCCAGCTGAGCTAATCCCCCCGGTATACCCAAGCAAACTTGTACCAACGCTCGCTCGACTCTTTGGTGGGTCTGGTTGGTCTCGAACCAACGACCCCCGCCTTATCAAGACGGTGCTCTAACCAACTGAGCTACAGACCCCCGTTGTCAACACCAGACTCCTCGCCCGACCTGACATAAATCCTACAGGACCAGCAGCACATGACTAGACTGTTTTATTAACCAACAACCGATTGAGGTGAGCACTAAAGCACTGAGGATGTCTCTAGAAAGGAGGTGATCCAGCCGCACCTTCCGATACGGCTACCTTGTTACGACTTCACCCCAGTCACGAATCCTACCGTGGTAACCGGCCCCCTTGCGGTTAGCCTAGCTACTTCTGGTAAAACCCGCTCCCATGGTGTGACGGGCGGTGTGTACAAGGCCCGGGAACGTATTCACCGCGACATGCTGATCCGCGATTACTAGCGATTCCGACTTCACGCAGTCGAGTTGCAGACTGCGATCCGGACTACGATCGGCTTTGTGAGATTGGCACCCCCTCGCGGGTTAGCGACCCTCTGTACCGACCATTGTATGACGTGTGAAGCCCTACGCATAAGGGCCATGAGGACTTGACGTCATCCCCACCTTCCTCCGGTTTGTCACCGGCAGTCTCATTAGAGTGCCCAACTAAATGTAGCAACTAATGACAAGGGTTGCGCTCGTTGCGGGACTTAACCCAACATCTCACGACACGAGCTGACGACAGCCATGCAGCACCTGTGTTCCGATTCTCTTTCGAGCACTCCCCAATCTCTCAGGGATCTCGGACATGTCAAGCGTAGGTAAGGTTTTTCGCGTTGCATCGAATTAATCCACATCATCCACCGCTTGTGCGGGCCCCCGTCAATTCCTTTGAGTTTTAATCTTGCGACCGTACTCCCCAGGCGGTCAACTTCACGCGTTAGCTTCGTTACTAAGAGAATAAATCTCCCAACAACCAGTTGACATCGTTTAGGGCGTGGACTACCAGGGTATCTAATCCTGTTTGCTCCCCACGCTTTCGTGCATGAGCGTCAGTATCGACCCAGAGACCTGCCTTCGCCATCGGTATTCCTTCTGATATCTACGCATTTCACTGCTACACCAGAAATTCTAGTCTCCTCTGCCATACTCTAGCCTTGCAGTCCCAAATGCCATTCCCAGGTTAAGCCCGGGGATTTCACATCTGGCTTACAAAACCGCCTGCGCACGCTTTACGCCCAGTAATTCCGATTAACGCTCGCACCCTACGTATTACCGCGGCTGCTGGCACGTAGTTAGCCGGTGCTTATTCTTCGGGTACCGTCAGTTGTCACGAGTATTAATCGTAACCGTTTCGTCCCCGACAAAAGAGCTTTACAACCCGAAGGCCTTCTTCACTCACGCGGAATGGCTGGATCAGGGTTGCCCCCATTGTCCAAAATTCCCCACTGCTGCCTCCCGTAGGAGTCTGGACCGTGTCTCAGTTCCAGTGTGGCTGATCATCCTCTCAGACCAGCTACAGATCGTCGCCTTGGTGAGCCTTTACCTCACCAACTAGCTAATCTGATATCGGCCACTCCTTTAGCGCGAGGTCTTGCGATCCCCCGCTTTCATCTCCCGATCGTATGCGGTATTAGCACAGCTTTCGCTGCGTTATCCCCCACTAAAGGATACGTTCCGATATGTTACTCACCCGTTCGCCGCTCGCCGCCAGGTTGCCCCGCGCTGCCGCTCGACTTGCATGTGTAAAGCATTCCGCCAGCGTTCAATCTGAGCCAGGATCAAACTCTTCAGTTCAATTCCTGTTTGCAAGACAGACACCTAAGTGCCGTCTTCCCAACTCAAAGCTTGCTTCACATCCAAATTTCTTCAGATGCGCTTACTTCTTTGAGACGGGTACTACTTCAATATGTTGAGCTCAACCTCGCCAGCAATCCGTGCACCTAAGCACCAGCCACCTTCCGTAATCAGCTTAAAGCTAACCACTTCCAGCAACCATCACCAGCAAAGCACCCCAATACAAGAGTACCCACCTCAATCGGTTGTCTAGTTTTTAAAGAACGACTCAAAACACGTCCCGTCGCAGCTCTTTTCGGAACCGCAACGGTTTGTTTCGAGGGATTGCAATTATGCAGCGCAGCAATAGTTCGGTCAACCCCTTTTTGCAAAAAGATTTCAATATCGCGATGAAAACATGACTAACGTAACTTGCAATACCGAGGTTCGGCACCTACATTCGATCGCACCTGTACCTCTTGCCGCGCACCTAGCCTGAATATTTCATGGGTCGCCCGCGGCGTCGAAGGACATTGCGGCTGGGCGATTGGCAAACCAATTTGGCTCGTTTCTCTTTTGCCGTGGATGCGGGCTGCACGCTCGCTCTCGGGTGATCGGACGGCAAATCGGACGACAAATCGGACGGCACCGTGGTTGCCATCGCAGGTGATAAAAACGCGCCCTCCTCCCGTACGTATTTGGCAAACATGGCTCGCGATGCCGTGGTCGGTCAGGCAAAAAATCGCTCGCCCGTTCACCCGTTCACCTACTGACCCGCTTTCGAATGCGCCCCCATGAAATGTTCAGGCTAGATCGCCGGTGGAATCCAACTTGCCAACAATTTATGCGCGCCCTTATCCAACCGCAGAGGACGCTCACTGGCTGAATCACGCGCATCACAGAAATGCTTCCGCGAGTTAGCTGGTCGATCAGCGCGGCAACGAATTGGCGTTTCTGCTATCCTGCGTGACTCGGTTTTGCTGGGAACAGCAGCTTCCAGACCAACTCACTGTCTTGATGAACCATACAAAACTCAAAATTCAACTGCAACAGGCCGCGACGCGGATGGCGAATGCTATCCACTCCACAGCCCAGCGCCCAGCGCTCCGGCGAGCAGCGGTTGCAGTCGGCGTATTGTTGGCCCTACCTATATTTGGCGTGCTGACGGCGTTCGGCGTTTCTTCAGATACCTCAACGACGCAAGTTGTGCGCCGCGAGGTCGATCAATTGATCGCCTTGCCAGACTTTCAAGAGCAAGACAGCGGGCTGGTCGAATATCGGACTGCGGATCGCGTGCAGCGTGGGGATACAGTTGCAAGCCTATTACAACGCCTCAGCGTAAACGACAAAGCCGCATTTGAATTTTTACGCACGTCTCAGGACGCGCGCCCGCTGTTTCAGCTTCGTCCTGGCAAGACGTTGCAAGCGGTAGTTGACGGCGACGGCGAGATGCAATCACTCGTGTATTTCCACAGCGCAGACAAATTGCTGGAGGTGGTTCGTGATCACGACACATTTAAAGCCGTTGAAAAGAGCGTGACACCGACTGCACAAACCGTGCGCAAGACAGGCGTCATCAAATCATCGCTGTATGGAGCGACGGATGCCGCAAACATCCCCGACGCTGTTGCCACCCAGCTCGCAAGGATTTTCTCAACCGATATCGATTTTCACATTGATCTTCGGACCGGTGACCGCTTCGCTGTTGTCTATGAAATGCTCTACTACAACGGCGAATTTCTGAGGTCTGGTCGCGTGCTCTCCGCTGAATTCTCCAACAAAGGCAAGACCTTCGAGGCCTATCTATTTACCGATGGTGAAGGCAACGAGGGCTACTATGCGGCAGATGGTTCGAACCGGGCAAAGTCGTTTCTACGATCTCCACTGGCGTTCTCGAGAGTTTCGTCTGGCTTCGGTGGCCGGATGCATCCTATTTTCCGCAACTGGCGGCAGCATACTGGCGTTGATTTCGCCGCGCCGCGCGGCACACCAGCATGGGCGACCGCCGATGGCATCGTTGAGTTTGCCGGCGTAAAGGGGGGCTACGGCAATGTTGTTGAGGTACGTCACTCAGGTTCGGTCAGTACGCTCTACGGTCATTTGTCGGGCTTTGCTCCTGGCGTGCGCAAAGGTGTACGAGTCACACAAGGGCAAACGATAGGCTTTGTCGGCTCAACGGGGTTTGCGACGGGCCCGCACCTGCACTACGAGTTCAAGATCGGTGGCCAACATCAGGACCCAATGCGTGTCGCATTACCGAAGGCCGATCCTCTCGCGGTCAAATACATTGGGCAGTTCAAAGCGACCGCCGCGTCACAGGGCGCACAACTGGCGCTGATGCGCGACATCATTCCAAGTCGTTTTGAGTAACTTAGCCGCTGCCCAATAGTTTGTATAGCTGGGCATCGTGTCGGGTCCATCGATGGAGGAGGTGAGTGCCATCATGTCGGATTTTTCGGCGACCACCCCGATGGCACTTGCGTTTCAGAGCGTCGGCTATTCTCTTGGCCGGCGAGAAGAATTGCCCAACAAGTCGAAGCGCTGGCGGTTGCATGGCTCGCCAAACAATACGTGAATGCCAAGTCGCTCGACTTAGCGCGAACCAGCAGTGCCAAACATTTGAATATTCTAGGCATGCTCACGCATGTCTAGACGGCACCGTGTTTGCCATCCCAGTTGATAAAAACGCGCCCTCCTCCCGTACGTATTTGGCAAACACGGCCCGCGATGCGGTGGTCGGTCAGGCAAAAAATCGCGCGCGCGCTCACGTACTGACCCGTTCGAACGCGCCTCCCTGAAATGTTCAGGCTAGGCGGTTAGATTGCCTTGGCAAGCGCCTGCTCGATATCCCAAACAATATCGTCGAGCGTTTCGAGTCCCACTGATAGGCGAATCATGTCAGGCGGCACGCCAGCCTTAATCTGATCCACCTCACTAAGCTGTCGATGCGTCGTGGATGCGGGATGAATAACGAGCGATTTTGCGTCGCCGATATTTGCCAGATGCGAGATGAACTGCAATGCCTCGATAAACTTCACCCCCGCTTCAAAACTCGATACCGAGCCGGGTTTGATGCCAAACGACAGCAGTGCGCCTGATCCGCGCGGCATGTATTTTTGTACCAACGCATGGTAACGATTAGTGACCAACCCCGGATAGTTCACCCACGCGACTGCCGGATGGTTCTCGAGGAACGTCGCGACAGCCAATGCGTTTTCACAATGACGTTCCATACGCAGCGGCAGTGTTTCAAGCCCCTGCATCAACTGCCAAGCACTAAACGGTGCGAGAGTCGGCCCATACACCCGCATCACCTCCATGCGCGCCTTCATGGTGTAGGCGAAGTCGCCAAATGTTTCAAAGAAGCGCACGCCGTGATACCCGGCAGATGGCTCGTGCATGCCCGGAAACTTGGCCGCAATTTTTTCTTCACCCCACGGAAACTTGCCGCTTTCGATGACTACGCCACCCATCGTCGTTCCGTGTCCGCCCATAAACTTGGTGGCGCTGTGAATCACAATATCCGCGCCGTGTTTCAGCGGCTGGCACAGATAGGGAGACGCTGCGGTGTTGTCCACCACAAACGGCACACCGGCCTCGCGGGCGATCTTGCCGACGGCTTCCAGATCAATCATGTTGATCGCCGGGTTGCCCAAGGTCTCGGAGAAAAAAGCTTTGGTGTTTGGCTTGAGTGCGCGTCGAAAATTTTCCGGGTCATCCGGATCTACCAGCGTCGCCTCGATCCCAAGTTTCTTAAAGTTGACGTTGAACATTGTGTGGGTGCCGCCGTAAAGCTTCGACGACGAAACAATGTGATCTCCAGCCTCCAGAATGTTCAGCAACGCCACCATCTCTGCGGCTTGCCCGCTGGCCGTTGCCACGGCGGCACGCCCGCCTTCCAGCGCAGCACAACGCTCCTCGAAGGCCGCTGTCGTCGGGTTTGAAAGACGGGTATAGACGTTGCCAAATGTTTGCAGGTTGAACAGTGACGCCGCGTGTTCGGCGCTATCAAATACATAGGAAGTGGTTTGGTAAATCGGCAGTGCGCGGGAGCCCGTCGCCGCGTCGGGAATTTGCCCAGCGTGCAGCGCGAGGGTTTCAAAACCAAATTGACGATCTGCCATATTGCGTCCTAGGCCATTACGAGAGGGAGAGTGCGGATTGTATTCACACTCCGCACGCACAAGCCAATCACCTTCAGTTATGGCGCATGCCGCGTTGATCAAACAGAATTTGGGAAGCCCTAATGAATACGGGCATCTACAAGCAAAATTGCTCGGAGACGCCCGTCAATTAACGACCTTCGGAACAGGGCCGGTTACTTCACCGCTTGTTTCGCTTTATCCAATACCGTCATCGCACTGGTCAGCATCGATGCAACATCCGCGATATTCGCCGGCACGATCAGCGTGTTGCCGGCCTTGGCCAAGTTGCCGAATTGCTCGACATATTTTTCGGCGATCTTCAAGTTTGCGGCTTGCTGTCCGCCGGGTGCTTCCAATGCCGCCGCAACTTGCCGTACCGCAGATGCTGTCGCCTCGGCAACGGTGGTGAGCGCCTGGGCTTCACCCTGGGCTTTGTTGATCGCGGCTTGCTTCTCACCTTCTGAGGCCAAGATTGCCGCTTGGCGTTGGCCGTCGGCGATGTTGATCTCTTCCTGACGCACACCTTCAGACTTGGCAATCAAGGCGCGCTTCTCGCGTTCGGCGGTGATCTGCGCCTGCATGGAGCGCAGGATCGATTCTGGCGGGGTTAGGCTCTTGATTTCGTAGCGCAGTACTTTGATGCCCCAGGTGCGACCGGCTTCATCCAGCACGCTGACAATCTTGTGGTTAATTTCGTCACGGCTTTCAAAGGTCTTATCCAGCTCCATCTTGCCGACTTCCGAACGCAACGCCGTTTGCGCCAACTGCGTAATCGCCATGATGTAGTCGCTCGAACCGTAACTCGCTAGCTTTGGGTCCATCACTTGAAAATAGATGATGCCGTCGACGGCGAGTTGTGTGTTGTCTTTGGTGATACAGACCTGCTCAGGAATATCCAGTGGGACTTCTTTCAAGCTATGGCGATACGCGACACGATCAAAAAACGGCACGATGACGTTTAAGCCGGGCACGAGCGTCGAGTGATATTTACCCAATCGCTCCACCACCCAAGCGTTCTGTTGCGGAACGATGCGAACACCTTCAACAACAAAGACGATGATGGTGGCGAGGAGGAAAAAGGGAATCGCATAGCCCGCGAAGCCCGGCGTGAAGTAAAGGCTGAGCGTGGCGACGAGAACTGCGGCGAATTTGACAAACATAGGCACTCCTTTGCGATTATCGTTCGTGTTTTGAATATGGTGGGTTGGGCCAAGTATTTGCCTGGCCGGGGAATGGGGTTGGTTATCGATCAAGCGGAAGCCGATGACACATGCAGCACACCGTTTTCGGCGGACTGAATGGTAAGTACGTCGTTGGACTGCGGTGATCCATCAACCTTGGCGTCCCAGCTAGAGCCGCGATACTTCACGCGGGCGATTTTGCCGCTCTCGCTTACCCAGCCTTCAAAAACCACGGTCTGTCCGACATCGAGACTATTTTCGGACTTCGAGTCTTTAGGGTGTTTTTGCCACCATGTGTGAACCAAATACATACCGATCAGCGACGCCGCCGCCGTGAAAACCACCTGCAGCCAAAATGCCCCGCCCAAGTAGGCGACCAATGCGCCCACCAGCGCGGCCACGCCGAATACGAGAAGGTAAAAAGTGCCCGTCACCAGCTCGGCGATGACCAGAACAAAACCCGCAATTGCCCACAAAAGATATGTTGCCATTTTGAAACTCCTTTCTTGTTGTGATTGTTATTGTGTTTCGATTGGTGTTGTGCGCAACAATATAGTCGACGCCCATAAACCGAAATATGACAATAACAACCTGCAAAAAATTCCCCGCAAGGTCAAAAAACGGGCCGTTTTGCGGAGATTATTCTGGTGTTAACACCGACAAAGTTTAGCCCACCGAACAGCCGCGCGTGCTCAATTTTCACGCAACGATCCGCCACCACGTCGAGCCCCGCCTTGGACGCGATCGCCGCTGCCGCCGCGTTAGCCACGCCGAGCTGCATCCACAAACACCCTGCACCCATCGCAATGGCCTGCTCAGCGAGTGCTGGCATCTCTTCACTTTTGCGAAAGCAGTCAACGATGTCGATCTTTTCCGGCACCTCCGCGAGCGAGGCAAAACACTTTTCGCCCAGCACTTCCGTGTACATCGGGTTCACGGGAATGATGCGATAGCCGTGTTCCTGCATGTATTTGGCGGCGAAGTAACTCGGACGCCACCAATTCGCCGATAGCCCGACAACCGCGATCGTGCGGCTATTTTTTAGTATCCGGCGAATACCTGCGACGTCGTCGACAATCATTTGCGGCCGTCCTCAGCATGGGCATCTTCAACCAGAAGAGCGCGTGCGTGTTGTTGCGATGCCTGTTCGACACTGCTCGCGGCAGCCGTTAGTGGGGGCGCTTTAGCCGCATGACGACGACGCGTGATCATCCAGCCAATCGCTGCGCCGATCAACAGCAACCCGAACGGGCCAAACCAGAGCAGGTACGTTTTGGGGTCCACCGGCGGCCTGTACAGCACAAAGTCACCATAGCGCGCCCGCAGGAATGCTTTTACTTCAGCATCCGTTTTTCCTTGCTCAACCAGCAATCGCACTTCACGCCGCAAATCACCAGCCAGGCCCGCTGGCGACTCTGCCAAGGTTTGATTCTGGCAAACCAGACAGCGCAGCTCGCTCTCAAGCGTCTTCAAACGTTTTGCCACTGCCGGCGACGGCAATCCAGCCTCAGGCGTTTGCACTTGTGCATTCGCTGCGGGCGAAACAACACCGACTGACAAGAAAACAAAAGCGGCTGACACCACGCTAGCGACCGCGCATGTGTATGCACCGCGCACCAATGGAAGAAATACTGAAGGGAACTTCTCGAAACCTGCTGCGTGGGCGAATTTCGCGCCTGCGGTGCTCGCCGTACACTGGGTACGTGTCCCGTGTTTGCCAAACCCGTCGGCACGAACTTCACCGGCTCGCGACGGTTTCGAGAAGTTCCCTGAAAACCAAACTCGCCATTCGGCCAGCATCTTCAGACCAAAGTCGCTGAAGATGCCCGTATTTATTAGTGTTTTGCACTTGGCGATGGCGGCTCTAGGTTTTAGGTGCATTTTCTAGCTTGCCCTTTTCAGATCACGAATCAACGGCAGCAGTGTCTCATTGAGTACTTTTGCGTCAATTGGACCGGTGTGTTTGTAGCGAATCATCCCCGCCTTGTCGATCACAAACGTCTCCGGCGCACCGTAAACGCCCCAGTTAATCGCCACACGTCCATCGAGGTCACTGACGCTCAACTGATACGGGTCGCCGTATTTGACGAGCCAAGATTTTGCAGCGGTCGGATCATCCTTCCAGTTGAATCCGACAACCGGCACTACTTGTTGCTTGGCGAGATCGTTCAAGAACGGATGCTCGTAACGACACGAGGCGCACCAACTGCCCCAAACATTAAGCAACCAAACCTTGCCTTGCATTTCCGCCGGTGAAAACGTTTGATCGGGCGCGTGCAATTTGGCGAGCGAAAACGCGGGCGCGGGCTTGTTGATCAACGCGGATGGGACTTCACGCGGGTTCAGAAACAACCCTTGGTAGAGAAACCAAACTAACGCAACAAAAATCACGAGCGGCAAAAAGAACTGCCACGCGCGTCTGGTACTGCTGACACCGGCGCTGCTGACACCGCCAATCGTGGCATCGGCAGCGGCGACCGACGAAGACTGTGTCTGGTCAACACTCATTCGGCGGCCTGTGGCGATTCTGTGTCTCTGGATGCAGTTGATACGGATGGCGACAACTGCGTCACGGGCTGCCGTACTCGAACACGATAACGCTTGTCGCCGATGGCAAAGGCACCACCGAGCGCCATCAAAATACAGCCCGCCCAAATCCAATCGATGAAGGGTTTGACATAAATTCGCACCGCCCAAGCACCCGCCGTTGGATTGTTAGGTGAAACACTTTCAACCGGCTCGCCGAGTGAGACATATAGGTCCCGCGTAAAACCTGAGTCAATCGCGGCCTCGGTCATCGTTTGGCCAGAAGCAAAATAGGTACGCTTCTCCGGGTGCAACACATGCACCACTTTGCCGTTTTGGCTCACCTCAAAAACGCCCTTGATGGCGTCGAAATTCGGGCCTTGTCGAGCGCCGACCGACACAAACTTGAAGGCATAACCGCCCTCTGTGACCGAATCGCCCGGCGCCATGCGTACATCACGCTCGGTTTCGTAACCTCGCACCAGCGTAATGCCGATGACCAGCACAGCCATCCCGACGTGCGCCAAATGCATGCCGTAATAACTCGCGCTGTTGGCGCGAAGCTTCGTCAACACACCCACTCCTGCTGTCGAGCGGACACGATGAACGATGCCCGCAAATGACGCCGCGATGATCCAAAATGCCAGCAGCAAGCCCAACGCAATCAATGGTGTCCACTTGCCCATCAGAAACGGGGTGACAACCGCACAGCCAATGGCCGCACCGAGCGCCCACTTCAAACGCGTCCACAAATTCGGCAAGGTGGCGTTACGCCATGCCGCAATCGGGCCGACCGCCATCAAGAACAGTGCGGGCGCCATCAGTGGATAAAACACCGCATCGAAGTACGGCGGTCCCACCGAAATCTTGCCCAGATTTAGCGCGTCCAAAAATAGCGGATAAAGCGTACCCAACATCACTGCCAACATCGCCACCAGCAGCAGTACGTTATTGGCCAGCAACATCGCTTCCCGCGAGGCCGGCGTAAACGCACCGGGGATTTTCGCCAATCCAAGCTGCGGTGCGCGCCACGCATACAATGCAAGTGATGCGCCGGTGACAATCACCAAGAAGCCGAGAATAAATGCCCCACGCGCCGGATCAGTGGCAAACGCATGCACACTGGTTAACACGCCGGAGCGCACGAGGAACGTGCCGAGCAAAGACAAAGAGAACGCGATGATGGCGAGCAACACGGTCCAGCTTTTGAAGATGCCGCGTTTCTCGGTGACCGCGAGGGAGTGAATCAACGCAGTCCCGACCAACCATGGCATGAAGGATGCATTTTCGACGGGGTCCCAGAACCACCAGCCGCCCCATCCCAGCTCGTAGTAAGCCCAGGCGCTGCCGAGTGCGATGCCAAGCGTGAGAAAAATCCAAGCAGCCGTGGTCCACGGGCGTGACCAGCGCGCCCATGTGGCGTCGAGCTTGCCACCGATGAGCGCGGCAACCGCGAACGCAAACGCCACCGAGAAACCGACGTAGCCCATGTAGAGCATCGGCGGGTGATAGATCATGCCCACATCTTGCAGCAGCGGATTCAGATCACGCCCCTCTGCAGGAGCCGGCAGCAAACGCTCAAACGGGTTCGAGGTGATCAGCGTGAACAGAAAAAACCCGATCGCAATCAGACCCATCACCGACAACACGCGGGCAACGACTTCTTGCGGCAGATTTCGACTAAATGTGGAAACAGCAAACGTCCAGCCAGTCAGCATCAGAATCCACAGCAACAGCGAGCCTTCATGCGAGCCCCAAGATGCAGTCACCTTGTAGTAAATCGGCAGCTTGGTGTTTGAATTCGCCGCGACGTTCTTGACCGAAAAATCGCTGGTGACAAAACAATAGATCAAACAGGCGAACGCGAACAACACAAATACAAACTGGCCGGTCGCGAGTGGCCGCGCCATACCCATCAAACGTTCGTTATTGCGAAACGCGCCTACAAGAGGCATGGTGCCCAGCAAAATCGCCAAACACAGTGCAATGATGAGTGAAAAATGGCCTAGTTCTGGAATCAAGAGAGTCTCACTTTCCGGCTTGTGTCACCACCGGCTTTTGGCCAGCGAACACTTTGCCTTCAATCGGATGCCCGGCGCGCTTCAACGCTTCTGCCGCTTCCGGGGGCATGTAGTTCTCATCGTGTTTTGCCAGCACTTCAGAGGCCGTGAACACACCGTCGCCACCAATCTTGCCTTGTGCCACCACACCTTTACCCTCTTTGAAGAGGTCGGGCAGGATACCCGTGTAACGCACAGGAATCGACTGCATCGTGTCAGTCACGGTGAAGGCCACCGTCAAACCATCTGGTTTGCGTTGAACACTGCCCTCGGTGACAAGGCCACCAATCCGAAACGTGCGGTCCTTCGGCGCTTTGTTTTGTGAGACTTCTGTTGGCGTAAAGAAAAACACCAAGTTTGAGTTAAACGCACGCAACACCAGCGCAACCGCAACGGCAATCGTCGCCACACCCACCGCCACCCAAACAAATCGCTTTGCCCGTAACGTCAACATTATCTTGCTACCTTTCCTGCGCCAATACTCTCAGGCGAGCCGAGCGAGTCACGAACCGTTTTCTGCGCACTGTCGATACGTAACCGTACCAGCACGATCTCAATCACAATGCAGATCAAAAACGCGCCAAACGAGCCCCAAACGTAGAAGCCTCGTCCATCCATCGAAAAGAACTCCGCCCAGCTCACGTCTGCACCTCGCGAATGTCTTTGACCCAAGCCGCGTGAAGCTCACGCTCAAGAATGATCGCCCGCACCCGGCAAAGCGCGACGGCGATGGAATACATCCAGCACGCCAGCGCCATCACCAGCATACCCGCCAGCATCGTTGCTGCCATCTTGTTGCCTTGCGTTAACGATACCGACGCGCCCTGATGCAGGGTATTCCACCACTTCACCGAAAAATAAATGATCGGTACGTTGATCGAGCCTACCAGCACCAATAAAGCACCCGCTTTATCGGCGCGCTTTTTATCATCCATCGCATTGACCAACGCCATATAGCCAATATAGAGGAACAGCAAAATCAGGGTCGAGGTCATGCGGGCATCCCAGACCCAGTACGTACCCCAAGTCGGCTTACCCCACAATGCGCCCGTCCATAATGCGAGCGCGGTAAACATCATCCCAGTCGGCGCAAGCGCTTCCATCATCATCGCCGACAGCCGCGTTTGGTAGACCAATGCAAGAACCGCATAGCCCGCCATGACGAGGTAGATAAACATCCCCATCCAAGCCGCCGGCACATGGATGAAGATGATGCGATAGACCTCGCCCTGCTGGAAATCTTCTGGCGCCACAAAAAGCCCGAGGTACAGCCCGATCACGGCCGCAATAAAGGCAAGCGTGCTGAACCAAGGCACTAACTTACCCGCAATTGGATAGAACGAAGAGGGGGCGGAATACTTGAAGAGACTCATTTCAATCCAGTGAAATCTTCACAGCCGATGCAACAGCAAAGGGCGCGCCGACAAAGCCAAACAACAGTATCGCAGCCAACAGCGACAAATTTGCCGCCACGTCAGTGCCGGCGAGACTGGCCTCGATTGCGCCCGCGCCAAAAATCAAAACCGGGATGTAGAGCGGCAAAACCAGTAACGCCATCAAGATCGCCCCGCCACGGACGCCAAGCACCAGCGCCGCGCCAATCGCACCGAGCATGGTCAACACTGGCGTACCCAGCAATAGACTCGCGACCATGACACCAAGTTCCGCCGCGTCTAACCCAAATTGCAGCCCCAGCAACGGTGCAACGAGCGCCAAGGGCAGACCCGTTGTCAACCAGTGCGCCATCATTTTACCGGCGCAAAGCAGCGCGAGCGGATACGGCGAAAGCAGAAGCTGTTCGAGCGTTCCATCCGCGTAGTCGCTCTGGAATAACCGCGGCAGTGTCAACATCACTGCCAGTAGTGCGCAAACCCAGACGACCCCTGGCGCAATGCGTTTCAGAATTACCGATTCGGGGCCAATTGCCAACGGAAAAAGACTCACGACAATGACAAAGAACGCAAGCGCCTGCGCCAGCTCGCCTCGCGACCGCATCGCCAGCCGCACATCTCGAACCAACGCGATAAAAAACCCGCGCTCTGGCACCAGAACCGCTCGGCCTGCCGATGTCGCGCTCGTCACTGTGGCACTGCCATATTGAAATCGACCGATGCACCGGACAGCTCGAGCGGCAAATGCGTCGCGATCACCGCCGCACCACCTGAGGCCAGATGTGCGTCGATGATATCCATGAAGAGTGAAGCACCCGCCTGATCAAGCGCGTTGGTCGGCTCATCGAGCAACCAGACGCGCTTACCTTGCCTGCCAATATTGACCCACAATCGCGCAAGCCCGATACGACGCTTCTGCCCCTGCGACAAGCGTCGCCCCTGCACATTTCGCCGATCCCACAAACCAACCGACCGCAATGCGTCGAGCCGCACCTCTGGCCGAACAGACTGGCCATCGAGCGCAAGTTGGGTGGACAAGTTTTCATCAGTGGTGAGCTCGTCTTTCAACGCGTTCGCATGTCCGATGTACAAAACAGTTTGCCGCGCCATCAACGAAAGTGCAGTTGTGACCTCGCCGCCGATCGCGATGTTGCCCTCATCTGGCACCGTCAGCCCGGCCAGAACACGAAGCAAGCTCGTTTTACCCACACCATTGGGACCACGCAAAATGGTCGCGCTACCCGGCATCACCGATAGATTAAACCCCACAAAAAGCTGCCGCACCCCGCGAGACAAACTGAGGCCCTGCGCAACCAACATCGCGTCCGACATCAGCGAGCCACCTTATCGATCACAATCTTGACCCCTTTTTGTGGCGGCGCGATTGGCTGGGTAATCCCCTGCAAATCTCCCGTCTGCACGCTAGCGTTTCCGGACTTTGAAATTCGTGCTTCGATCGTGACTTCGGCAAATGATGACAGATTCATCCCAGGCGCCATCGCCATCGTATCGGTGAGTTCGAATTGAAAAGGCCACTTTGCAGGCAGCGGAACCCGCATCACGGCCAACGGCATTTTTGGGCCATTCGCGGCACGCGCAAACACAAACAAGGTGTCACCCTTCACGATCTTGCTGGCCAATGTCGGCTCAATGGTGACCTCGCCGCTGACCGACTTTCCGGCAGCAGTGGCTGCCAGCGGGGGGGCGGCAGGCGTCGGCGGGGCCTTGGCTACCGGTGCTGGTGCTGGTGGGGGTAAGGGTGAGGGTGCCGACGGCGCATCCTGCGGAAAAGCCGGTTTGCCAGTCTTGATTTCGGTGATGATAGCGCTAACTTGGGTGAAGTCGTCCGAGTCTTTCGGCAACAGCGCTTTCAGCTTCTCCCAGTGTTTGATCGACTGGGTTTTGTTACCCGCCCGCATCTCCGCGGTACCGGCCAGCGCGAGTGCTTTCATGTTTTTCGGGTCAATTTTTAGCGCTTGCTGCGTGAGTGCCATCGGCTTGCCCGCGAAATCACCCGCTTGCACCATCACCTGAGCATCAGCGTAGTCGGCCAGCAATTGCGCATCAGACGGCATCAACGCGACCGCGCGCTCATAGGCTTTCGCGGCAGCTTGCCATTGTCCGAGCGCATTTTGGGAACGCGCCAGCAAAATCCATCCCTTCGGGTCGTCTGGATTCGCCTCCATTTTTTTCGCGAGATTCTCGACCAGCGCCAGCACTTGTTGGTCCGAAAGCGGCGCGTTCGGATCGACGTTGACTGGCGTACTGGCACCGACCATCGCGGCGGCACGCCCTGCATCATGCCCGCCGAGCACGAGGTATCCCGCAGACGCTGTTCCAATCAGAAAAAACGAAAGTGAAAACGCCAGTATCCACGGGCGTTTTGAAGCCATTTCGCCCGAAGGTGCCCGTATTTGCGAGGGTTCACTCGATGGATCAAGCTCAGCCGCAAGTCGGTGGCTGAGTTCGCCCAATACTTGGTCGCGTTCTGCATCGCTCACCAGTCCACTTGCGTGCTCCGATTCGACCTCGCGAGCCTGCACACGAAAGGCATCAACATTGCTCGCGTTATTTGAGACAACAGACTCTCTTACCCCACCACGAAACAAGGGCCAAACGATGAATGCAATGGCAAGCAACAGCATCAGTGCAGCGAGCATATAGAACATAGAGGCGGATAACCTTAAGCGTGGTAGGCCATGTTGGACTTGAAGCAACGCAACGACCAAAGGATGATGAGTCCTATCGCCGATTGTTAATAATCAAACACTTAGTCGACTTTTTTCTAAAACCTCTGCGCTTTTCCGTTCAGGCGGAGCCCCGCACGGCCAAACGACTTAGAAAAAAACAGTGATCAATTTTAACTGTCTTCACGCAACAATTCCGGCAAATCTAGCGCGTGGCGACCTGTCGCTCCAATGCACAATTTCGAAACGCGCCAGTTTGGATCGTTCAGCGGCAACTTCCTGCGAAGCGGCGGTCGACCTGTGAAATGTTCAGGCTAGAATTAGATGTGGCAGAAGTACCGCCGAGGTAAGGGATACTGGTGCTGCGAACATAATCATCGCCAACCCCCTTTGATTGCGAGCACTTCAATTATCTGCCTACTTAATATTTTCAAGGAAATACGGTGATGCATTCTTTAGAGCAAATAGAAAAGCTGCTATTTACTAATCTTGAAGGTAATAGACAACAGTTACAAGATGTCATTGATGATGGTCTTGATGGAGGATATGAAAATCGCATTCCAGAATTGATTAAACTAGCTGAGAATGAAGAGCCTTATTACAGTTTACTTGCCTATGTAATGCTTATTTCTTGGGGCAATCAAGCAGGTTTTATTAGTTTGCTTAATTTGATTCAAGACCCTACACAGGTTCCTTGGTTAAAAAAATCTGTGGTTTATGATCGAATTTACAATTGCAACTCGGCTTTTGAAATGCTAGCTGACGCTCTGCGAACAAGTTACTATTGCGAGCAAGATCAACAGCTTAAAAATTGGAGAATTCAAGTCACACAATATTTTTTAAAACTTTATGACCAGTATTATTTTGGCCAATCTTTAGCTTTGGCGATTCTTAAAGGCAAAGAGATTACTCCAACAATACAAGGTAGCATAATTGAAGCCATCGAAAATAGTTTTATTAGGTTAAATCAAGGTATAAAAATAGAATTTGATCTAGCATTTCAAGTCGCCTGTTTAATTATCACAATAGAGCCTAATGAAGATGAGTTAGCCGCTTATTATGCCAATAGATTACTTTCTCTAAATAATCTAACAAGAAGAGTCTTACAAGAGCTATGTAACTCTCTACAATACAGTCCAAGCCCCAAGGCCCTTCCAGTTTTAGAGGGAATAAATAATAGATTAAAATCTTAATTAAAATATCAATAACGACAAGCGGTAAAAAACATGGCTTGGGAAGGGTCAATTAAAAGGGGACGGCGACGATTTTTTCGGTACGCCACGGATACAATTTACGCGGGCTGAGGCTGAGGCTGAATCAGAATCAACCATTCGGCAGCAACCGATTTCAAACACAATCTGAGGAGGCTGGGCCAGCAGCGCGAAGCGCGGCCACGCGCGAGGCTGGTGATGTGCGAATAATTGTCGATAGCCCGTCGCTAACCGCTTTGATTCACGCAGATTTAGCCGCTGCAAGTTGCGGCATAAATCGACCGACAGCACCGCGTAAATGCTTGATTTTGGTAGTGTGCAGTTTACTACCGAACGACTCGCTATTGGAACCAATGAGTAACGCTGCGGGTGTCTGCGGTTCGCTGAGATCATTCCGCAATTCTGTATCCCATCGCCCGGTATCCACGCTGGCGTTTTTCCCACATCCGCAGCAACGCCGGGTGACCGGTATCGACGAAATCGATGATGCGTACATCGGTCTTGGTGGCGTGCTCGCGATGCAATCGGCCCGCGTATTGCTGCAACGTCCCCTTCCACGAAACCGGCATTGCCAGCACCAAGGTGTCGAGGGGTGGATGGTCGAATCCTTCACCGACCAGCTTGCCGGTTGCCAGCAGAACACGTGCCGCTTCGGGTGGCAGCGCGTTGAGTTCCGCGATCAGCGTGGCACGCTGCTTCTTGGCTATTCGTCCGTGCAGGAGAAACAACGATGGCACCTTGCCATCCAAGGCGGTTTGGATGGCATCGAGATGCTCGGTGCGCTCGGTCAGCACCAGCAGCTTGCGGCCTTGGCCATAGGTGTTGATGACCTCGGTGGCAATCGCGTCCGTTCGGGCTTGATCAATGGCAAGGTGCCGGAATACATCCTGAATCCCCGCTTCCTGCGGCAAGTCAATCCGCGAGTGTAAAGTGCACGGCGTAACAGCCAGATCGTGCGGCGCACCCGCAGGCTTGGCTGCGGTGTGGCGAGTTGGCCCACACTGCATGAAAATAATCGGCTGCTGGCCATCGCGGCGAATCGGTGTGGCAGTCAGGCCAAGTACGTATTTGGCTTTGGCCTGCTTCAGAATCGCATCGAACGACGCCGCACCGACGTGATGGCATTCGTCCACGATCACTTGACCGTAGTTTTCGACCAGTGAATTCACCTCACCCTGGCGCGACAGCGACTGCATCACCGCGATGTCGATTTTGCCTGTCGGCTTGGCCTTGCCACCACCGATGGTGCCGACCACGCCCTTGCCAACGCCCAGGAATGATTGCAAGCGCTCCTGCCATTGTTTGAGCAGTTCGGTTCGATGCACCAGCACCAGCGTGTTCACACCCCGGCGCGCAATCATCGCAGCGGCCGTAACCGTTTTACCAAAGGCAGTCGGCGCACACAGGACGCCTGCATCGTGATGCAGCATGGCCGCCACAGCAAATTCTTGATCCAGCCGCAAAGTACCAGAAAAAGCCACCTCCAGCGGCGAACCTTCGTATCGTTCGTCGATCAGTTCGCAGCCAATGGCGTTGTCCCGAAGGAGTTCCAGCGCAGCATCCAAGCAGCCACGCGGCAATGCAATGTGATTGGGATAGTTTTCGGCACATCCGATCACGCGCGGTTCATCCCACACCGAAAAGCGCATTGCCTGCTTTTTGTAAAACTCAGGGTTCTGGAAGGCCGCCAAACGAATCAGTCGGTTGGCCAGCGACTGCGGAAGTTGTGCCTTCTCGAAATAGATCAGGTTGGCCAGCGTCACCGTGAGCGACTTCGGCATCGGCCCGACCAGTTTCTTGCTGACGGATGCGGATCGTTTCCACGGTTCTTTTTGATCTTCCTCATCGATGAAGGTCACATCGAGCGGGTGCGCGTTACCCGTCGCCCTCAGAATGGTGGGCTCGATATCGTGTGCTGGCATTGGCAGGATGGAGGCAAGGAACGCCCACTGATCCCGGTAAGGCCGCAAATCACCGTCCACGAACACGCTGCATCCGTTCTCTCGCGGATGCTTCTGCAGTGGCAGCGCGATCAGATTGCCAAAACCGCCTTTGGGCATTGAATCCTGATTGGGGAACAAGCGGTCGTAGGATTCGAGCTTGAGTTGGCGAGTACGGGCGCAGGTGTGGCTGATGATGGCCGTGCCGAGTCGGCGCGCATCCCGAGCCGATACGCTGCCGGAGAAGAAAACCCACGCGTGTGCACCGTTGCCGGAACGTGATATTTCAAGGGCCATCGGCACACCCAATTCGTAACACGACTGGTAAAACGCCTTGGCATCCTCGCGCCATTCCGCCTCATCGAAATCAGCGGCGAGAAAATGGCAGCTGTCGTCAGCCAGCAGTGGATAGACACCAATGGTGCGTTTGCCAGCGAGGTGCTCGTAGATGACCGTATCCGACAACGGAATCAGCAAACGGTTATTGCATTCCCCGCACTTGATGCGCGGCTTTTCGCAAACACCCGCCAGCCACTCATTGCCACAGGCCGGTGCGTAGCCAGATTTGCCGGTTGCTTTGCTTTCCCAGCGGATTGGGTAGACATCGGTGCGGCCGCGAAATAGGCGACGGAACAGTGCAACCTTTTCGGCGGTGGAAAACCGGGATGGTTCTGGCACCGAGACGGGCGGCGCAGGCTCAGGCGGAGTTGTTTGCGGCGGCAAGCGCCATTCGATACCGTGATCTTCCAGCAGCGCGATCAGGCGGGCGTTTTCGCCTTGCAGTGCGGCCAATGGATCGTGTTCAATCATCGGCCCCGTACTCGGCAAGCAGGTCGTCCATATCGTCACCCACGCCATAGCCAAAGTTGTGACTGGTGCTGCGGACGGTATCCAGCCTGTCCCATAACGGCTGGCGTTGCGCGTCGGCCAAACTGGCAATGGTTTTCAAAGCTTGTTCGAACATTTTCACCAGCGCATCGAAGTAGCCCTCATCCTGCAGGCCGACATCATCGCTGAACCCCGCTGCCCGTTCGCAATAGAACACCATCAGTTCGGCCAGGCCTTCCGCTTGGCCGATGGCCTTTTTGTAATCGGCGATCGGCTTTTTGGCTTTGGCGACAGAGGTGTCCTGATTCTTGAACACGTCGGGCCATAGCCAGCGGTCGATGGTGACCTTGTACGGTTGGAGCACATTGTCGCCAAGACTGAGGCGGGCATGGAGGAAGGCTTGGTTATCCTTGTTGGCCGCGTACAGGTCTTGCAGCAGTCCAAGCAAGCCAGCGCGGTCGAAGTCCACGAGTTTGGTTTTGACATCGCTCCAACTGGGCGTGTTTTTCTTCGTGGCCATAGTCCTATTTCTCGTCAATGTCGGGGTTGCCGCCAGACTCGATCTGCTTAACCAAGCGGTCGAAATCGCTTTCAAACAAACGATCCTGCACGATGCGGTATTTCTCGAATTCGCTTTCGGCATGGGCCTTGGCGATTTCCGCCGAGACCTTGCCGGCATCTTGCAGAATTTCGCGATCCCATAGCTTCAGAAAACCACCGAGGCGCTCCTCCCAATCCTGCATGGTCATGGGGATGCGGCGCATGGCCTGGAGTTCGGCCATGTCCAGATAGGCAGAAACGATCCGCTGCATCTGCGCCAGTTCGAACTCGGAGAGGTAGTTTTTGGCGATGGAAACATCGTATTTGTGGATCTTGCCGTGGGGCGCGTTTTCCCAGTGGGTCAGACCCATGTTGTCCTTCTGGTGATCCGCCCGATCCACGATCACCTCGGCCGCCGTCTGTCCATGAATGGCGTAGTGCAACTTGTTCTGAACCGCAGCAAAAAAGCGCTTCGTCGCCGTGGCCGAGGTGTCGTAATCCAGTGCCGTCGCGTAGATGTCGGTGATTTTCTGATAGAACTTGCGCTCGGAGAGCCGGATTTCCCGGATCTTCTCCAACTGCCGCTCGAAGAAATCTTCGGTCAGCACGCTGCCGCCGCTCTTCAGGCGATCCGCATCCATGACCCAGCCCTGAATCGTGTAGTCCTTGACGATCTGATTGGCCCATTTGCGAAACTGCACCGCGCGCTCGTTCTCGATCTTGAAGCCCACGGCAATGATGGCCTGCAGGCTGTAGTGGTCGACCTTGCGCTGAACCTCCCGGTCGCCCTCGGTTTGAACCATTAAGTACTGCTTAACAGTTGTCTCGCGCTCCAGCTCGTTGTCGGTATAGATGCGCTTCAGATGCTGGCTGACGGCCGGCACCGATACATCGTAGAGCGTGGCCATCATTTTCTGCGTGAGCCACAGGTTTTCATCCTCGTAGCGCATTTCCACGCTGGCGTTGCCATTGCCCGTAGCCGCGACAAATGTCAGATACTCGGCAGCCGATGAACGGACGATAGAAACCTCATTTTTCTTGGCTACTCGCGGTGGTTTGTTTTTGCTCATTTATCCCCCCTCAAACGTACTTGCGGGCTGTCATGGCTTCGCGCCGTAAGACCCGGCCAGGCGCTCCAAGAGATCCTTGTGACGAAACTCCAGGTCGGTCAGGGCAAACGTCGTCGTGGCAAGCAAGCGTTGCGAATTCGGCAAGCTTTCGACACGGTCTTCGAAATAGCGCACCCGCTTGTCGGCAAAGTCCAGATTGCCCAGGGATGTGTTTTTGCGCCGCGACAGCAACATCAGGTTGCCCAGACGATGGAGCCACGCCTCCCGCTGCTCTTCCTTGAAATCCTTGATCCACTGGCTGGTTTTGCCCGGCGTCTGGGGGAGGATGTGCTCGACGCTGATCTCATCGGGCAAATTCAGCGGTGCTGCGTGGCTGGCCAGCAGGTATTCCAGCCGCAGCAATACGTATTTGGCAAAGCGTCGACCGTAGATCGCCCCGTCCAGCAGGGTTGCCAGTTGCTTGCCGTCAAAATCGAACACCTTGCTGGCCAGCACGTCATCGGGAACCTTCGCCGCATCAATGGCCTTCAGTACATCGTTCATATTGCTGATGCGCTGGGTGGGCGTGAGTTGGACAATCCAGTCAGCTGAGAATTTATTGTCGATACGCTCGATTAGATCGAGCAGCTTCTGTGCCTTGAACTTGCGATACCAAGCCAGTACAGGAGGAATCCAATCGGTGGAGGGCAACCCCCGGCGCATGACATTGATGCGGTTGCGATAGGCATTGCCCAGGGTGGCCGGCAAATCATCGAACTGAATGGCTTCGTCATAGGCATCTTTGTAAGCTTTGACGGCCTCAAAGGTGTCGCTGCCCAGCGCTAGCAGCGGCGGCTTCGAGCCATAGATACGCTCGTCAAACTCCTTGAGTAGACCCTCGCGCGCCTTGTCCTTCACGTAGATGGTGCGGACTAGCGACAGGAAGCGGTCAAACTCGTCCCGCCCCATCTCACCCTCAACCTCCTCCCAGTACTCGGCCCACTTGCCACGATCCTTCTCGCCGGTGATCGCCCCCAGGTTCTTGGCCTTGAGGATGTCGCTGTTGGACAGAGGGATGCCACGGTCGTTGAGGATGGTGAACAGCCGGAAAGCGTCGTCGAGGTCTTCCGTGGAGACATAGATGAACAGCGCGTTGTTCAGCAAGAAGCCAACAAAACGGTCAAAGTCGCCGGGAGATGGAAAGCGCTCGGCATCATGAAAACTGGCATGGATGGTTTGCATGCCAGCAGCCATATTTCCCAGCGACAGGTTCTTGCTGGCGGCGATGCCTGGCAAATCTGTGCTGAGCGATCCGTCATCGGCTTTGATGTAGCGCTCAATGAAAGCGCCCACGTTGTCGCGGATGTCATAGACGATGCGGTTGCGGCCCGGGATTTTTTTCCATTTGTTCTCTTCCTGATACAGCATCTCACGGCATGCGCCTTTGAGCTTGGCATCCGTCACCCGGTCCCGGATGCACGCCAGCATCAGCATCAGCGTAGTCAACCGTTGCTGCCCGTCGAGCAATTCGTATTCCTCGAAACTTACGCCATCCGTGGTGCGTGTCGCCTTGCGCAGCACCATCGAACCCAGGAAGTACTGACCCTCCGGGTTGTGCTCGCTGGCGTAATTCACATCGTCGATCAGTTCGGAGATTTCGTCCTTGCCCCAGACATACGCACGCTGGTAATCGGGGATACGAAACCAGAAGCGCGAGAACACCTCGCCGATGACGATTTTGGCACTTTCAATTTGGCCTTTTTTGCTTGAACTCATATTCCCCTCGGATTACTTGGCGGCTGTGGCAAACAACTCATCGAGTTGCGGATTACTGGTGATCAACAGCAGCTTCTTGATCGTCGCAGCTTGATTGATCTCCAGTCGAGCGAAGTGCTCTCCACCTTCGCGGCTGAGTGGGCTTTGAAAGCGATTCTGCCCTTATCGCTGTAGTCTTCGCCTTGTACACCTCGTCAATAACAGCACCAGATTCTAATAGCCTTGCTGTTTCGTGGCGCCGTAGTTGCTCAATCGCACGCCGTACATCGACGTGGCTGTAGTGTTTCTCGATCATGCCGACGCTTGTTCCCATCTGCACCGTCAGCGTAGACAACGGAACAACGTCATTGATCAGCGCGAGCGTGGCATACGTGTGACGCAGGCTGTAGAAGACCCGCTTTCGCTTCGTTGCGGGATCTATCAGCAAGTTGTGCTCTTCAAGATATCCTTCGAACATCTTTTGAAAGCTTGTCGGCTTGCCCTTGTCTTTGGTTCGAAACACGTAGTCGGCATTGCCGGGTATTGCAACGCCTTGAAAAGGGTTCGTTACCTTTTTCTTGCCGCCGTAGTTGCGTTTGATGATCCGCTCCAATGCTTTCACTGTCATCTGCATTCCTGCGATTTCACGCTCTCCGGTCTTGCCACTTACGGTCATGTAGCAGCTACGGTTCAAGTCAGCCAGTTCAATAGGCTCGCCCTCTTCGTCTAGCTGGCCAGTCTTGGTGACAATAGGCTTCATGGCAAAGCGAACCTGCTGCCACTGCAAGTTCAGCAATTCATCTCCAGGCCTCGCACCCGTATCGAGCAGGACATCTACGTAGTCTCGAAGTAGCGCCCGAAGCTCCTTCGTCTGTTCATTGCGGCCACGCTCAATCCACTCATCGAAGTTAGCACGAAGTGCTCGAACCTCTTGCACGTCGAAGGCCGGGCGTCGCTCACTTGCCTTACCCTTTGCAGTCGGCTTTGGGCGATTGACTTCCGACATGAAGCTTCGTGCAATGGCCTCATCGAACACCCGGTTCAATGCCGCGTTCTGCGTCATCAGCGTGCTCTGCGTCGGGGGCCTTTTCATCCGCTTCTCGCGCCACACACTGAACTGCTCCAGCGCCGGAAAGTCGATATTCGTGATGTTGTAGTTGCCGAAGAACGGGATGAGATAGTCGTTGATGACTCGCTCGTAGTCGACGAACGACACCTTGCTGCGACCTGCCGCCTTGTCTTGGCGCATGCGCTCGATGGCGAGCTTGGCAACATGCCGAAACTTACGGGTGATGAATGGGAGATTAGACCGCTTGCGAATCTCAGCCTCAAGCATCAATTCCTTGGCTTGGACCTTGGCCTTTGCAAGGTTGCGCTCCTTCGTCGTAGCCCGCTGCCAAACGCCGTCCACCTTGAAGCGGCACTGCCAGATGCTGCTGCGCTCACGCTGGTACAGGACAAGCTCGTTGCTCATCAAGACATGTGTGGATGGGGCTTTTGCAGGCATGTGCACACTGTAGCGTCTTCCCCAATCAAGAGCAAGAAGTGTGTAAGCGGTGTGCAAGCAAAAAATTAGACGCTGACTAGGCGACTATGATGCTGTAACTATTTGATTTATAAAAATATATTTGGTAGGCCGTGTTGGACTTGAACCAACGACCAAAGGATTATGAGTCCTCTGCTCTAACCAACTGAGCTAACGGCCCTCCGTACTCTTGCTACTCCCCGTCCTCTGCTCGTTTGTGCGGAAAAGACCCTCCGCACAAACCCACCTCACGCCCTGCATGGCGTTCGGATTCGGCTCCGTCCAAATGTGCGAAGGCACATTCGGAGCCGCGGGCCTCTTCCAACTGAGCTAACGGCCCTCCGTACTCTTGCTACTCCCCGTCCTCTGCTCGTTTGTGCGGAAAAGACCCTCCGCACAAACCCACCTCACGCCCTGCATGGCGTTCGGATTCGGCTCCGTCCAAATGTGCGAAGGCACATTCGGAGCCGCGGGCCTCTTCCAACTGAGCTAACGGCCCTCCGTACTCTTGCTACTCCCCGTCCTCTGCTCGTTTGTGCGGAAAAGACCCTCCGCACAAACCCACCTCACGCCCTGCATGGCGTTCGGATTCGGCTCCGTCCAAATGTGCGAAGGCACATTCGGAGCCGCGGGCCTCTTCCAACTGAGCTAACGGCCCTCCGTACTCTTGCTACTCCCCGTCCTCTGCTCGTTTGTGCGGAAAAGACCCTCCGCACAAACCCACCTCACGCCCTGCATGGCGTTCGGATTCGGCTCCGTCCAAATGTGCGAAGGCACATTCGGAGCCGCGGGCCTCTTCCAACTGAGCTAACGGCCCTCCGTACTCTTGCTACTCCCCGTCCTCTGCTCGTTTGTGCGGAAAAGACCCTCCGCACAAACCCACCTCACGCCCTGCATGGCGTTCGGATTCGGCTCCGTCCAAATGTGCGAAGGCACATTCGGAGCCGCGGGCCTCTTCCAACTGAGCTAACGGCCCTCCGTGCGACAATGCAACTCAAATGCGTCCGAGTTATTGCCAAGCCTGCAATAACATTATATCGGAGGGAACCTTGCGCACCCCTTAATGCCCAAGCATGTGATCGCTGTATAGCGCCCCGATTGGATCAAACTTGCCGACGATTAGCTCTCTGAAACCACCAGCCTCGCCGTGGCCTTCTGCGGATCGGCATTATTTGACGCCATTGCTCTCGCCAGGCAGTGTCGCGATTATCGGCGCGTCCGAACGCGAGGGATCGCTCGGTCGGTTTGTGATGGAAAACATGATCCGTGCAGGGTTTGCCGGCCCCCTTTACCCAGTCAATCCAAAGTACAAAGTTGTCTTTTCCCACACGGCATTCGCCACGCTAGCCGATTTGCCACAGGTTCCTGACCTTGTCATTGTCGCTTCGCCGGCAGCGACCGTACCCGGCGTGATTCGCGCTGCTGGTGCGCGAGGCATCACATCGGCCGTTGTGTTGTCCGCCGGATTCGCTGAGACCGGCGCCGCCGGGGCAGCGCTTGCCGCCCGCGTTGGCAAAGACGCACAGGATGCTGGGATAAGGATGATTGGCCCAAACTGCTTGGGCATCATGCGGCCATCGATTGGCCTGAATGGAACATTTTCAAACACGGGCGCTAAGCCAGGCGCACTCGCGCTCATCTCGCAGTCTGGTGCGGTCTGCACGGCAATTCTTGACTGGGCGGCAAGTGCGGGGATTGGGTTTTCTAGCGTCGTCTCGCTCGGCGGTGCGCTCGACTTAGACTTTGGTGAAGTATTGGATTTCCTCATCCATGATCGCGAAACAAAAGGCATTTTGCTCTATGTCGAAGGGGTACATGATGCACGCCGTTTCATGTCCTCACTACGCGCCGCCGCACGAGTCAAGCCTGTCATCATCATGAAGGTGGGACGTAACGCCGCAGGCTCGCACGCCGTATCAAGCCATACCGGCGCGCTCGCGGGTAGTGACAAGGTCTGGGATGCAGCGCTAGCGCGTGCTGGTGCGGTACGCGTCAACTCATCGATGCAGCTCTTCGCCGCTGCACGGCTCCTCGCAGACCCTCGTATTACTCGGGCGATGCGGGGAAATCGACTCGCCATCGTCACCAACGGTGGCGGTCCTGGCGTTGTCGCGGCGGATAGCGTGGAGCGAAATGGGCTTGAACTCGCTACATTGAGTGCGGTCACCCTTAAGGCGCTCGATACCGCGCTGCCCCCACATTGGTCGCACGCCAATCCAGTCGACATCATTGGTGACGCAACTCCAGAGCGATTTTCGGTGGCCGTGGCAGCGGTGGTTGCCGATCCCAACGTGGATGCTGTGCTCGTCATGTTTTGTCCGCAAGCGATCACCTCGGCTGAGGCGGCTGCGGCGGCGGTCATTCCGATCGCAATAACGGCACTCAATGAGGGTAGCAAGCCGGTGTTTACATCTTGGTTAGGCGGCATCTCGATTGCCGGTGCAAGACGCCAATTTGATGAAGCAGGCGTCCCCAATTTCCTGACACCCGAAACGGCGGTTGATGCATTTTCCTATCTCGCCCGCTTTCGCGCGCACCAGTTGCTGTTGCAAGAGTCGGTGTCGGCTGCAGAGTCGATGACGTTTCATGCGTTAACCCAGGCGATTACCAAGGCTTGCGCGATTCGCAATGCTGTGCTTGCTGCGGGTCGAACGCTGCTCACAGAGAATGAAGCAAAGGCGCTTCTGCATGCGTTCGAGCTACCCGTTGCGATTGGACGCGTCGCCTCGACCGCGCAAGAGGCCGCAAACATTGCGACTGAAATCGGGTTTCCGGTCGTTCTAAAAATCGAGTCATCTCGCATCACCCATAAGAGTGACGTGGGTGGCGTGCGCTTAAACCTTGCCAATGTACGGCAAGTGATATCTGCGTTCGAGAGCATTGTTGCAGATGTCAACGATAGCCGCCCTGATGCGCAAATTAGCGGAGTCAACGTGCAGCCAATGCTGAAGTTTTCGGATGCACGCGAACTGCTGATCGGCATCTCGCGCGACCCGACCTTCGGCCCAGTCATCGCCTTTGGTGCGGGTGGCGTTGGTGTTGAAGCCATTGCAGATACGGCCCTTGCGATTCCGCCGCTAAACGACGCGCTCGCGGATAGTTTGATTGCCGCAACAGCGATTAGCCGGGTGCTTGGCGATTATCGGAATATCCCTTCAATCGACCGGCCTGCGCTCAAGAAAATCATCGTCCGCACGGCAACGATCGCCTCTGTACTACCGTGGGTTCGCGAAATGGACATGAATCCCGTGATCGCGCATCCAAGCGGCGTGGCGATTCTTGATGCGCGAGTGGTGATTGATGCCGACTCCGCCGCGACCGATACACGCTACAAACACATGGCGATTTTCCCGTATCCGGTCGAGTTAGAGCGCGAACTCAGGCTGCGCGATGGGACGCTCTTACAGATGCGTGCCATCCGGCCGGATGACGCGGCACGCGAACGCGCGTTCGTCGCTGCAATGTCTGACACCTCACGCTACTACCGCTTTATGCATTCGGTGACGACACTGTCCGATGACATGATCGCACGCTTCACGCAGCTCGACTATGATCGCGAGATGGCGTTGATTGCGCTGACAGCAGATGAGTCGGTGATCGCGGGCGTTGCACGATATTCTCCAAACGCTGATGGAAAAACGGTGGAATTCGCGGTCGCCATCGGCGATACATGGCAGGGGCGAGGGCTTGGCGAGCAACTAATGCGGAATTTAATCAGGTGCGCTAAGGATGCCGGGTATGCCGAAATGGAGGGAAGCGTTTTGCAAGCCAATCAAGCGATGTTGGCGCTTGCGAGTCGCCTCGGCTTTTCAACCCGCGCTTCGAGCGATTCCCGAGACACGGTGCGGCTGCGATACATTCTGACGGCGATCTGACCAAGATCAAACAATTCCAGCCAACTAAATGACATCATGCAAAAACAGACAGGAGAAACTTTATGAAAATACTCGTTGCCATCGACGGTTCTGATTGTAGCCAGCGCGCTTTGTTGTATGTGCTTGAGCACACTGCGCTGTTCGGGTCCGCCCCAGAACTCACACTGATCAACGTGCATCGTCCGATCCCGTCGGCTCGTGCTAAGGCGTGGGTCGGGCAAGATGTCGTTGACCACTACTACAAAGAAGAAGCAGAAATTGCACTGGCACCGGCTAGGGCGCTGCTCGCCAAGCATCAACGCAATGCCGGCGAGCTACTTAAGATTGGCGAACCTGGCCAGGAAGTTGCAGCCGCAGCAAACGATGGTTTCGATTTGATTGTTATGGGCACAAAGGGCCGTACTGGGCTCGCCAACCTACTCATGGGTTCGGCCGCAACAAGCGCCTTGGCGGAGAGCAAAGTACCGGTGTTGCTGGTGAAGTAATCAATCCCGGAAGTAGAAGCAAAAAGGGCAGCCGACGCTGCCCTTTTTACTTTCACGATTTGCCACGGCGACCTAGCCTGAACATTCAATAGGAGCGCGTTCGAAAGCGGGTCAGTAGGTGAACGGGCGCGCGATGAAATATTCAGGCTAGCCCTCTTGCTCGAGGAAGCTCTTCAAGCGTTCCGATCGGGAAGGATGACGCAGCTTCCGTAGCGCCTTTGCTTCAATTTGACGAATACGCTCACGCGTGACGTCAAACTGCTTGCCCACTTCTTCGAGCGTGTGATCGGTGTTCATCTCGATGCCAAAGCGCATCCGAAGCACTTTTGCTTCGCGCGGCGTGAGCGAATCCAGCACATCCTTCGTCACATCACGCAAAGAGGAATACTGAGCAGCATCGGTTGGTGCCAATGTATTTGTATCCTCGATAAAGTCCCCCAAATGCGAATCATCGTCATCACCAATGGGCGTTTCCATCGAAATCGGCTCTTTGGAAATCTTCATGATCTTGCGAATCTTGTCTTCCGGCATCTCCATCTTCAACGCCAATGTTGCTGGATCGGGTTCTAAACCGGTTTCCTGCAAAATTTGCCGTGAAATACGGTTCATCTTGTTGATCGTCTCGATCATGTGAACCGGGATACGGATGGTGCGTGCTTGGTCCGCAATCGAACGCGTAATGGCTTGGCGAATCCACCACGTTGCGTAAGTGGAGAATTTGTAGCCGCGACGATATTCAAACTTATCAACCGCTTTCATCAGGCCAATGTTGCCTTCCTGAATCAAGTCGAGGAATTGCAATCCACGGTTGGTGTATTTCTTGGCGATCGAAATCACCAAACGCAAGTTTGCTTCAATCATTTCGCGCTTCGCGCGGCGGGCTTTTGCCTCGCCTGTCGACATCTGGCGCGCGATTTCTTTTAAGTCCTTGATCGGAATACCAACGTCCTTCTGTAGCGCGATCAGATTTTCTTGGAGCTCAACAATCGCTGGCTTAAAGCGCAGCAACGCTGTTGCATAGGCCTTTGCGTGGGATGCTGCGATTTCTTCGGCAATCCACTTCAGGTTAATTTCATTGCCGGGGAACGCCTTGATGAAGTGCGGGCGCGGCATACCTGAGTTCTGCACACATAGGTGCTGAATTTCGCGCTCCTTTTTGCGAACAGAATCAACCAACCCACGCAGGCCATTACACAGCGATTCGGTTTGTTTTGCACCGAAACGAATCTGCATCAGCGTGGCCGATAATTCTTCTTGCAAGTCCTTGTAGGCGCGTGAGCGATAGCCCTTTTCCGCCAAAACCTTTTTCATCTTCTTGTAGGTCTTGCGAATCTGGTTGAAGTGCACCATCGCATCTTGTTTGAGCTGCTCAAGATTTGCGGCGGCGATGGCACCGTCTTCGTCAGCATCTTCTTCGTCAAGATCCTCATCATCGTCAAGATCTTCGTCCGACAATTCAGCCTCTTTGACTTGATCCTCATTTGGATCAACCAGTCCATCGATAACTTCATCAATCCGCAATTCATCGCGCTCGACTTTGTCAGCCAGTGCCAGAATCTCCTCAATCGTGGTCGGGCATGACGAAATCGCCTGAATCATGTGCTTCAAGCCGTCTTCGATACGCTTGGCAATTTCAATTTCACCTTCGCGTGTCAGCAATTCAACCGAGCCCATTTCACGCATGTACATACGAACGGGATCGGTAGTGCGACCAAACTCGGAGTCGACGGTGGACAACGCCTGCGCTGCTTCTTCTTCCGCGTCGTCATCGGCGACGGCTGGCGGCGCCTCATTCATCAAAAGGGTTTCAGCATCAGGCGCTTCATCGTAGACCTGAATGCCCATGTCGTTGAACGTGGTGATGATGGCTTCGATCTGCTCAGCATCGACCATATCCGGCAGATGGTCGTTGATTTCACCGTAGGTCAAAAACCCACGATCCTTGCCGAGGGTGATCAAGCTCTTGAGGCGCTTCTTTTGTGCCTCAACATCTTGCGGCGCCATTTCTGTGGCTTTCGCGAGCTTACCTTTCGGGAACGGATATTCGTCGTGGTCTTGCGCGCTTTTTGGTTTACGGGCCATGTGTGAAGTCCGAGGAAAGTGGAGCGAGGTAAAAAATGGGGGTTGTCGCTAAAAACGTACCGTTTCTAAACTAGCTATCTCGCGCGATACCCCGCGTCATGCCCGCTGTTTAGACACCAACCGCGACGACATAGGCCACAAACAGTGCCAACAGCGAACGGAAAGTAGAACCTAGCATTTTACTACGCGGCGCGTTTTTCCGATAGTGCTATGTGCCGTTTTGTGAATAGAGACAAGGACTTAACATGGCCGCGCTGCATTTGCCCTACGACACCGGAAACGCAAGAAAAGTGCCAGAAGTTGCAAATTCGCGGGAAACCACTAGGTTTTCGGCTAAAAAACCGCGAAGTGGGAGTCACCCCAAGCCAAGATCTCGTGCCCGACGCATGACATCTGCGCGCCGAGCGACAGAAGCGGCGTCCGCGCGGAGCCGCTCGAGTGTTTCCTGAAACTCGGTATCGAGATCCAGCCGATCAATGTCAACCTCACTTAACAGTAGCGAGGCCTGGTTGACAAAAATCCAGTCCCCCGTCGGGCGGAAGTGCTCCATGATCACGGCGTGGTTGATCCCCTCACCATCGTGGTCGCGGATAAACGTCGCCACGCGAAATGCCGCCCCGAGAGCGGTTTCATCGGTGTCATCAACGCCAAGGTCAAAAATGTTCGCTAGGACGGGCTTGACCAACATTCTGGCGATGGCCTGCACCGCAGGGCCCGATGGCGGCGGCTTTACCCTAGGCGCCGGGGCACCTGCCTCAGGCCCCTTTCGACGAAAACTGGATTTTTCGAATTTTGATTTACCCCAATCCACAGCGTCGCTGCGTGAAGATCGATCATTGTTGTACGATGCTCCCGGTCTGGTGGCGTTTGTCACCTGACCGATCTGCGCTGAGAGCGGAACCACCCGCTCGATTTCGATGGCGCTCAACCCGATTTCATCGGCGAGTTTTCGTCGAAGCATCAGCGCCAGCGCAGGCGCGGTAACTTGCCCGATCAACGGCTTGGCCAGCGTCATCAAACGCGCCTTCCCCTCATCTGAGGTCGGGTCAACTTGTGAGCGCAACTCGTCCAATAAAAACACAGAAAGCGGCTTGGCGTTCTTTAATTCGGTCAGGAACGCCTCCTTCCCGCGCTGTCTTACGAACGTATCGGGATCATCTTCTGCGGGCAGAAACAAAAATCGTACTTCCTTTCCATCCTGTATGACGGGCAACGCCTGCTCGAGCGCACGCCACGCAGCTCGTTGTCCCGCTTTGTCTCCATCAAAACAGAAGACCAAATTGTCGGCGAGTCTCAAGAGTTTTTCTACGTGCATCGGTGTCGTCGCCGTACCGAGTGTTGCGACCGCATTTTCGACCCCCGACTGCGCGAGGGCGACGACATCCATGTAGCCTTCGACCACGATCACCGTGTTTTCGTCACGAATCGCGCGTTTTGCGTGAAAGAGGCCATAAAGTTCGCGCCCCTTTTCGAATAGTGGCGTTTCGGGTGAATTCAGATATTTCGGCTCACCTTTACCAATCACACGCCCACCGAAACCGATGACATTTCCACGCTGATCCAAGATTGGAAACATCACCCTATCTCGAAACCGGTCGTAGCGCCTACCCTCGTCCGAATCGATGACCAAGCCGCAGTCCCTGAGTGCGCTCGTCGTGTAATCCTCGACCGCGCCTTTCAGCCCCTGCCAATCGTCGGGCGCATAACCGAGGCCAAACTTTGCGGAGATCTCGCCAGTGAGGCCCCGCCCTTTCAGGTAATCGACGGCAGTGATAGAAGTCTTGAGTTGCCGCCGGTAGAACTGCATCGCCGCCGTCATGACCTCGCCCAACGTGGCCGACACTCGCGCTTTTTCGATGGACTGCTCATGGTTCGCCTCTTCGGGCATCGACATCCCAACGCCCTCGGCCAATTCCTGCACGGCCTCGCGGAACCCCATGCCGTTGTATTCCATCAAAAAGCTAATCGCGGTGCCGTGTGCGCCACAACCAAAGCAGTGATAGAACTGCTTGGTGGGTGACACCGAAAACGACGGTGTTTTTTCGCTGTGGAACGGGCAACAAGCCGAATAGTTCTGGCCCGCTTTTTTTAGTTTCACGTGCCGATCCACCACCTCGACAATGTCGAGGCGACCGAGGAGCTGCTGGATGAAGTCTTGCGGGATCATGCTGTCGAGATTATAGGAGCGGCGCTCACAGACCTATCAATGGTCGTACCGAAAGCGTTAGCTGCCGCCCCGTGATGAGCGTGCCCACGCCGCCGCTCGCTGTTGTATTCCAATCGCTTCTTCACGTTCACGCTGCTCAATGAAGCGCTTTTGCCACTCACACCGAAGACCTCCTAACCGAGCTTTGCCTTGACGACCCCTGACAACTTGCCCATATCCGCACGTCCGGCCACCCGAGGGCGCAGCGCATTCATGACCTTGCCCATGTCCTTCGCTGACGTGGCCCCGACCTCCGCAATAACGGCATCCAACATCGTGCCGAGCTCGACCTCCGACAATTGTGCTGGCATGTATACCTGAAGCACGCCGACCTCAAACCGCTCTTTCTCGACGAGATCCATCCGGTTTCCTGCCGTGTATTGCTCGATCGAATCCTTGCGCTGCTTCAACATTTTTTCGATAACAGCGAGAACGACGCCGTCGGTGATTTCGATTCGTTCGTCCACCTCTCGTTGCTTCAAAGCGGAGGTCAGCAAGCGGATTGCGGCAAGCTTCTCGGTCTCACGCGCCTTCATTGCGGCCTTCATGTCATCGTTGATGCGATCTCGCAAGCTCATTTGGTTCACCATTTGTTGAAGTAGGGATAGAAAATTGAAAATAAAAAAGGCAGATGGTTTACACCACCTGCCTCAACTTAAATCTTTATGCGTATTGCCTAGTACATTTTCGGCGGCAGCATCTGCGAGCGAAGGCGCTTGTAGCGGCGCTTCACTGCGGCGGCATGCTTACGCTTGCGCTCAGCCGTTGGCTTTTCGTAGAACTCGCGGGCGCGCAGTTCGGTCAACAACCCGGTTTTTTCAATGGCACGTTTGAAGCGACGCAGGGCAACGTCAAACGGCTCGTTTTCTTTCAGTTTTACCAACATGATGAATTTCCTTACTGATTAACTTTTCTGGTTATGCCCGCCCGGAAACCTGCTTTCCGTGGGTCTGAAGCTTCGCGCTTCGCTCCGGCTGGCCCACCGACAGACTCGGCGAGGACTGAGAGGGAAGGCCGATATAATAGCGCCAAGTTCAAATTTCTGCAACAATTTCAAGTACCTATCGTGCTCATCCTCGGTATCGAATCCTCCTGCGATGAAACTGGTGTCGCGCTCTATGACACCGTGGCCGGCCTGCTGGCGCACCAGCTCTACTCACAAGTTGAGATGCACGCAGCATATGGAGGCGTCGTGCCAGAGCTCGCCTCTAGGGACCACATCAAACGCATCTTGCCTCTTCTAGACAAGGTATTCACCGATAGCGGTCACTCACTTCTTGATGTTGACGCCATTGCCGTCACGCAAGGCCCTGGGCTCGGCGGCGCATTGCTGGTGGGAACGAGTGTTGCAAACGCGCTTGGTGCTGCCCTCAACAAACCTGTCTTGGGTGTGCACCATCTCGAAGGGCATCTCCTGTCGCCGCTGCTCTCAACACCCGCCCCTTCGTTTCCGTTTGTTGCCTTGCTCGTCTCAGGCGGACATACCCAACTCATGTCTGTGACGGGGATTGGGGAATATCGGTTGCTGGGCGAAACATTAGATGACGCGGCTGGGGAGGCATTCGACAAGACAGCCTCACTGCTTGGTCTGGGTTACCCGGGCGGGCCTGCACTCGCAACACTCGCCACAAAGGGTGACGACCGTGCCTTCGTACTGCCGCGACCGATGATTCGGTCGGGCGACTTAGACTTCAGCTTCAGTGGACTCAAAACCGCCGTACTGACGCTAACCAACACACTCCGTGAGCCTGCGGGTGGTATCTCTGATGCACATCGACAAAACATCGCGGCCGCGTTTGAGACGGCGATCGTCGATGTGCTCACCACAAAGTGCATCAATGCGATTGCACAAACAGGGGTGAGCCGATTAGTGGTCGCGGGGGGCGTGGGTGCCAATCAGCGTCTTCGTGCCTCGCTCGACGCGGCGGCCAATCGAACGGGATTTCAGGTGTTTTACCCGCCGCTAAACTTGTGTACCGACAATGGTGCGATGATCGCTTTTGCCGGTGCTATGCGAATCTTGGCAAACCAACACAATCACTTTTTTGCAAACGGCGCGTTTAGCGTGAAACCACGGTGGCCGCTGGTGGAGTCGGCTTAACGAAGTTTATGGCGCGTTGCGGTTGTACTTATCCTGTGCCGCCGCGACGGCTTCGACGGCTTTTTTTACCGCCAGCTCAAGGCTCTCAATGCGGGCATAGTACTCCTCTGTGCGGATCACCGTATTGCCGCCGGGCCTAGTGACGATGCGCTGCTCGCCCTCTTTCGGGTCCCGCCCCATGTCCAGCGCCTTCCTTGCGCGCGTCAAGCGGTCTTCCGCCTCGTCAACTTCTTTTTGCAGCTTTTCTCGGTCGGCAACTCTGGTGTCGCTACGTGCCTTGATATCCGAAAATTGCTGTTGCACGCCTTTACTGTCTTTGGTCCCAAGTTTGACGGTGTTTCCAATTCGGTCGCCCTTCTCGACGTTCACAGGTTCTGCCTGCTCGCCAGGCTGTGGCGCCTTGTCTGAATATGTCACCTTACTGTCTTTGTCGGTATAACGGTATAGCGTTTGCGCCCCAACTGAAAGCGACATCCAAGAAAAAACGCATAAGACGTGCAGCCCAATCAGCAAGGTTTTAGGCATAACTTTCCTGTTCGGGGCGAGCCAACGTAAGGGGGGACGTGCCACAGACGCGGCAGCCGGTATCGCGCCGGACGCGGACTTCACGCCAAGTCATCGTTGCGGCTGAAAATAATCTTAGCCGCCCTACACTCAATTCACCAAAGCCCGTCAGCATCTTGAGTGCATCGGCGGCCTGCGATGCGCCGATAACGCCCACCAGCGGCGCAAAAACGCCCATCACCCCGCAGCGATCTTCTTCTGCCTCAACGGCGTCAGGGGAATCAGGGAACACACAGGCATAACACGGCGAATGTTCGCTCTTGAAATCGAACGTCATGAGTTGACCGTCGCAGCGAATTGCTGCGCCTGAAACAAGTGGGGTCTTCGATAAAACACATGCGGCATTGATTGCGTGACGGGTGACGAAGTTATCCGTGCAATCGACAACCAAATCGACCGTCTCGACCATCCTCGCAAGACCCGCCGCATCGAGTCGAGTTTCAATGGCGGTAATTTCAATCGACGAATTGATTGCGGCCAGCGACTGTTTCGCCGAGCTCGCTTTATTGTGTCCAATCGACGATTCGCGATGAATAATCTGGCGTTGTAGATTAGTCAGGTCCACCGTATCACCATCTGCGATCAGAAGCTTGCCCACACCCGCAGATGCAAGAAAAGGGAGCACGCCAGACGCCAGTCCACCTGCACCCACGACAAGCACGGTCGATGCGGCTAATTTTTCTTGTGCCTCGACACCAAAGCCATCAAGCAAGATATGGCGCGAGTAGCGAAGCAGTTGCTGATCGTCCATTGCGAATCGTCGGTTGCTGATCGTCGGTTGCTGATCGCGCGACGTGAGCGCACGCTACCGCGCGGCGGGCTTAGCTTCTGGCGTCGCGGGATTCGCCGCGGCCACTGCGGCGACCGGCTTCGCGTCACGCGATTGGTTTACCATCGCCAGCCATTCGCGCGGATTCGCCGCGACCGCCTGACCATTGAGGTGGTTGAGCGCTTGCTGGAGAACAAAATCGATCGGCAGGCCGTCGCTCCCCTTCGCTGCCTTGTACACAACGGGCTTCTCGTCTTCTGCCTTGCTGCTTTCGGCGTCTGGCTCTTTTGCGTCGGACTCTTTTGCGTCGGACTTTTTCGCATCAGGCAACGCCGTTTTGATGGCGTCGATCGCCTTTTTTTCTTCTTCACTGGTCAAATGGCGATCAAGATCTGCTTCACGCATCATGAAGCGTTGCGACCCGTCTTCGACAATCTTATCCGGGACAATACCCTTCGCTTGGATTGAGCGACCATTCGGCGTGAAGTAGCGCGCCGTTGTGAGCTTGATCGCTGTGTTGTCGCTAATCGGCAGGATGGTTTGCACCGAACCCTTGCCAAAAGTTTGGATGCCCATGACCAGTGCGCGCTTGTGATCTTGGAGTGCTCCGGCCACAATTTCCGATGCGGATGCCGTACCGTTGTTGACCAACACAACAAGCGGCACGGTCTTGACAGCCGGGTTTAGCTTGGCCAGTACGTCTTCCTTACCGCGACGCTGATAGTCTTCTTTACGCGCAACCAAATTCATTTTGGCGTCAGGCATGCGGCCTTCCGTATAGACCACCCGCGCATCTTTCGGCAAAAACACAGCGGAGACGCCAACAGCAGCCTCAAGCACGCCACCCGGATCATTGCGAAGGTCAAGGATCATTCCGCGCACGGTACCGTTGTTTTGTTTGTATGCCTCGTTAATGGCGCGCACGAGCTTTTCTGTTGTGGCCTGTTCGAACTGCCCCACCCGCACATAGGCAATGCCGGGCTCCAACTGGCGGCTGCGAACGCTCTGGATTTCGATGATGTCGCGTCTCACCTTAAATACCAGCTCTTTTGCCTCGCCACGACGCAGAATCGTCAGCGTGGTCTCCGTGCCGACTTCACCGCGCATCTGCTTGACGGCTTCGTTAAGGCTAAGGCCGCGCAAATTTTTGCCGTCAACTTTCAAAATGAAATCGCCTGACTTGATCCCGGCTTTGTATGCCGGCGTGTCGTCAATCGGTGAAATGACCTTTACAAACCCGTCTTCACTACCGACTTCAATTCCCAGCCCGCCGAATTTACCTGAGGTGGCTGTTTGCAAATCTGCATAAGCGTCTTTATCGAGAAACGCGGAATGCGGATCGAGCCCCGTCAGCATGCCGTTAATGGCTTCTTTAATCAGCCGCTTGTCATCGACTTCTTCGACATAGCCTGCTTTCACACGGCCAAACACCTCGGAGAGCATCCGAACTTCTTCAATTGGCAAATTCAGCATGGTGGACTGACGTTCTGCCACTGCCGAGAAGTGCAGGGAGAGGGAAACGCCTAGCACCGTACCCAAGCTAACTAGACCAATCGCCTTCAGCTTAGACCGTGTGCCACTCGCTTTAGGCGCCGCGAGGTTAGCCTCCCCGGGGTTAGCCTTTGGCGCACAAACGCCGCCAGACATCCTCAGGTCGTCGAAGTTACCGCTTGGAACGCGGTCGGAAGTGCCGTCTACTTTGTCCACAAATCCATCCTGTTTATTGCTCAATGGCTATCGGCTATCGCCCGACCCACCGCATGGGATCAAACGGTTTTCCATCTTGCCTCAATTCAAAATATACACCCGAACTGACAGCACCACCGGTCGATCCGACGGACGCGATGGTCTCGCCCGCAGCGATACTATCCCCAACTTGTTTTGTCAGCGATTCGTTGTGCCCATAGAGACTCCAGTAGCCGGTGCCATGATCAACAATCACGAGATTGCCGTACCCTCTTAGCCAATCTGCGTAAACCACCTGCCCGTCAGCCACCGCCTTGACCGGTTGCCCCTCTTCGGCGCGAATGAAAAGCCCCTTCCAAGTTAGCCCGCCGTCTTCACGTTGGGCACCAAACTTGCCCGACAGCTCACCCTTAACGGGCAATTTCAGCTTTCCCTTTAAGGTCGCAAACGCTTTTCCGACAAAACCGCTGTCAACGACATCATTCACCGCCTCGCCGGGCTTGCGAATGGTCGCGGTATCTTCCGTGCGACGGCGCCCATCTCCACGCGGCGTGGGGCGACTTTCTGCTTTTCTGGCTAATTCACGCGCGAGCTGTTCAACCAGCTTGGTCAGCCGATTTTCATCCCGCTTTAGCCGGCCAACTTCACGCCGATTTTTGTCGATGTCGGCGCGGATGCGAACCAAGACCTTCTGGCGTCCCTGCCGCTCGGATAAAAGTTGAGCACGCGCCTGTTTTTGCTGCTCGGCGTTCGCGCTAAGCCGCCCCTGCTTCTCGCGTGCTTCGCCCTCGAGTCCGGCGAGCTCAGCGACCATCAGCTTGAGTCTCTGAATGGTTGCAACGCGAGAGCGTGTGACATACCCAAGATAGTTCAACTGGCGCTCAACCAAGGCCACATCGTCGCCGCTCAACAACAGGCGCAGTGCATCCGTGTTGCCGTACATGTACTGATGCCGAATTAGGCTATCTCGGCGCGCTTCTTCGTGCGCGATATCCGCCTTCGCATCACGAATTCGCCTCTCGACGTCCGCCAGTTCCCGTGCGGTCGCCCCCTGCTCACGAGTGAGCAGCGCCAAACTTCGATTCACCTCGGATATGCCCTTTTCCGAGGCGCGGAGCTGATCCGTGACTTCGCTGCGTGATTCCTCACTACGCGCCAAATCTCGATTCAGGCGTTCGATTCTTCCTCGCAAGTCGTCCAGCGCCTGCTTTTTGTTATCGGCCGCATTGGCAGAGACTGAAAACACAAACCCTATTATCCACAAGCATTTCCAAGCAAAAATGCCTGAAATACCTCGTGCCTCAACGAGTTTCAGATTTAGCGCCATCTAGCCTTTCGACTTGCCCTGTGCGGCAACCGCCGCGGCCGCAGCGGCAATTTCGCTGGCATCGCCAAGGTAATAGCTTCGAATCGGGCGCAAATTGTCGGTCAGCTCATAAACCAGCGGAACCGCCGTCGGGATGTTCAAGCTCACGATTGCCTCGTCAGAGACGCGATCCAAATGCTTGATCAACGCACGCAACGAATTGCCATGAGCGGCGATGATGACTCGTTTCCCGGCCAGAATTTGCGGCGCAATTTCCATTTGCCAATAAGGAACAACTCGTGCCACCGTGTCCTTCAAACACTCGGTTTGCGGCAATTCTTCTGGCAGCAAGTGTTGATACCGGATGTCTCGCGACGGATGGCCTTGATCGCTTAGTTCAAGCGGCGGCGGCGGTGTGTCGTAGCTGCGCCGCCAAACCAAGACCTGTTCCTCTCCAAATTTATTCGCTGTCTCCGCCTTGTTGAGGCCCTGCAACGCGCCATAGTGACGCTCATTGAGCCGCCAGTGACGAACGACGGGAATCCAACGCCGGTCGAGGACTTCTTGGGCAATCCAAAGCGTGCGAATGGCGCGAGTCAGCAATGATGAGTAGCCAATGTCAAAGTCGTAGCCTTCCGATTTGAGCACCTCCCCGGCGCGACGCGCCTCAGCGGCACCCTTTTCAGTCAAATCGACATCGACCCAACCGGTGAATCGATTGTCGAGATTCCACTGGGATTCACCATGACGCATTAGTACGAGTTTTTTCATATTTTTCGTCCAGCACTTCAATTTTAAACAAGCGTCGCAACCTGCCAGGACATTGGGGAGCCAGCCAAGGCCGACTCACCGTCGGCATCGATACGCGGCGCTGGAATGGCTCGCTTTGCCTGCCATGCTAAGCAAAATCGGTAGAATAGCGAGTTTACGTGAGCGAAAGCAGCACTCCAAATTGGGCTGCCCCGCTTGCCCCTCAAAACATTCAGTTTGCCGTTGTGAATGTGGCGCGTTTGATGTCCGGGGGATTGACGTAACCAATATCGACTAACCTCGCGATCCCGATGCTTGGGCTCGCAACAATCATGCGAATTACCCACCAATGACTGAATTTTTGACTCAAAACATCATGCTTGTCTGCCTTTTTGTGGCGAGCGGGGTGATGTTGATTTGGCCCATCATCTCCAAAACAATTGGTGGCGCAACTGGAGTCGGCACCCTCGATGCAACGCGACTCATGAATTCGGGGGAAGCGCTGGTGCTCGACATCAGGGACTCCGGCGAATACAACGGTGGGCGTATCCCAAAATCAAAAAATATCCCCATGACCGATCTCGAAAAGCGCGTTGCCGATCTCACGCGATTCAAAGACAAGCCGGTAATTGTCGTTTGCCGCAGCAACGGGCGCGCAGGTGTCGCAGTACGGTCGCTAAAGTCGCACGGCTTCAGCAATGTCCGCCAGTTGGAGGGCGGTTTTGCCGCATGGCAACAGGCGAGCCTACCCGTCGAACGTTAGGAAACGATATGGCCAATGTCACGATGTATTCAACCGGCGTCTGCCCGTACTGCCAAATGGCGGAGCGGCTGCTCACGTCAAAAGGTGTCGCAACGATCGAGAAAATTCGAATCGACCTTGAGCCCGCCAAACGGGAGGAAATGATGCAACGCACGCAGCGGCGTACCGTGCCGCAGATATACATCGGCGAGGTGTACGTGGGAGGGTTCGACGACCTGGCTGCGCTCGACAAAGCAGGTGGCCTGAGTCCTTTGCTCAACGCCTAGGCTGGCTGCAAACTAAGTTTGAAGTATGTTTTATGACCCGCAATCGATTCACTTTTAGGAAAATGAGATGACCGACGCTACCGCACCAGCCGCACAAGAAAACCAACCAACCTACAACATCGAAAAAATTTACGTCAAAGACCTGTCGTTGGAAGTGCCAAACGCGCCGTCGATTTTCCTTGAGCGTGACACCCCCTCGGTCGACGTTCAACTGCACCACATGTCGAAGTCGGTCGACGATGGCATCTATCAAACTGAACTCACCATCACTGTGACCGCCAAGATCGGCGAGAAGACAATGTTTCTTGCTGAAGCCAATCTCGCAGGCATCTTTCAAATCCGTAATGTGCCGAACCAAGATTTGGATCCAATCCTTGGCATTGGCAATCCAAATATTTTGTACCCATACGCACGCGAAACGATTTCCGACATGGTGACCCGCGCGGGCTTCCCCCCCGTATTGCTGAACCCGGTCAATTTTGAAGCGTTGTACCAAGCACAAAAGGCACAGGAAGCCGGTGAAGAGCAGCCGCTGGTGACGACGAAACACTGATTGGTGATGGCGATGCGAGAGGCAATGTCAGCATCAAACGCCGTACCGGCCGCGCCCTCCGCGTCCTCCGCGTCCTCCCTGTCCTCCCTGTCCTCCATGTCCCCACTCAACGCCGTTGCGCTTGCAGCGGCGTTTTCGTTGGCGGGCGCGATTGGAACGCTTCACGCCCAAGCGCCTGTCACGGAGAAATCACCGTCTGCCGCAGCAAACACCACGGCAAAACCTCCTGCCGCCGCCGCGACCACCGCGCCACCTGGCGTGGCCAGCGCAACCAGCGTGGCCACACCGGCAAAGGTATTTGTCACGATGGGCGACAAGCCAAGCGTGATGTACGATGCGCCGTCGACCAAGGCAAACAAAATCTTCATCATCAATGCCCTAACGCCGTTGGAACTATTGGTTCGCCTCGACAAGCTGACCAAGGTACGCGATATGGAGGGCGCAATTGGCTGGGTCGAAAATACGTCGCTCGGTGAGCGCCGTCATGTCCAAGTTTCTAGCGCGACGGCTGAGGTTCACGCCAACCCTGCTGCAAACGCGCCACTGGTCTTTGAGGCGCAGCGGATGGTGGTGCTTGAGGTGACGGGCACAACAACTGACGGCTGGCTCCCCGTCAAACACCGAGACGGCCAAGCGGGATTTATTCGACTCAGCCAGGTTTGGGGCGATTAGACGATGCAAATCGCGGTTCTCGGCGCGGGTGCTTGGGGAACGGCGCTCGCCATCGCGCTGGCGTCAAAGCACGAAGTGGCGCTGTGGGGACGCGATGCGCAACAGTTGGCTGCCATCGCAGCCTCGCGCAAGAACGAAAAGTATCTACCTGACATCACACTCAGTCCGTCGATTCAGATTGCGACCCATCCCGCCGACGTGATTTCGCAGACTGACCTCGCGCTGGTCGCGACATCGACAAGTGGCCTTGTTGAGACCGTTAAGCTGGTGCAGGCGTGGCGAACGAATTCCCGACCCGTGCTCCCGATTGTCTGGGCGTGCAAGGGTTTCGACAAAACCACGGGCAAATTGCCACATGAGTCAATCGCGCCCATCGTGCCTGCGGGCTCTTTTTTTGGCGCACTCTCCGGCCCAAGCTTTGCAGACGAGGTGGCGCGCGGACTGCCTTGTGCATTAACGCTCGCCGCCAATGACATCACCTTCGCTGCGACCCTGGCAGCGCAGCTAAACAACCCAGCACTCCGCGTCTATTCCTCAGCCGATCTTGTTGGCGTTGAACTCGGCGGCGCCCTCAAGAACGTCATGGCGATCGCCGCTGGAATTAGCGACGGCATGCAACTCGGGTTGAATGCTCGTGCGGCCCTCATCACGCGTGGTCTCGCAGAAATAGTTCGGCTCGGTGTCGCAATGGGCGGCAAACCCGAAACCTTCATGGGCTTGACCGGCATGGGCGACCTCATCTTGACGGCAACCGGCAACCTTTCGCGGAATCGGAAAGTTGGCATCCTGTTGGCCGAGGGTAAACCGATCGACATCATCCTGCGCGACTTAGGCCATGTTGCTGAAGGCGTAAACTCTGCGGCGAGCGCATTGGCATTGGCGCGTCAATACAAGGTATCCATGCCGATCACCGAAGCCGTCAACGCTGTGCTGTTTCACCACGCATCGCCTCGGGATGCGCTCAAGGCCTTACTTTCCCGCGAAGCAAAAGCAGAATCGTTTTAGAATCAGCCCAAGCATCTGACACTGGAGATCAACGTAATGCCCCCAAAGAAAGCCGCGTCAAAGAAAGCATCGTCCAAGCCACCCGCTGCCCCCAAGGCAACAACATCGACCAAGACGACTAAAAAGTCGTCAACGCGGAAGGAGACGACGCGCAAGATTGAGGATGCGGCCAACCGCCTCGGCACGATCACAGCGGCTCAAAAAGCAGAGGTGCTCATCGAGGCGCTGCCTTACCTGCAACGTTTCTGGGACAAAAACATCGTCGTGAAATACGGCGGGAATGCAATGACCGATGTGTCCTTGCAAGAAGATTTTGCGGAAGACATTACGCTGCTAAAGCTCGTTGGTATGAATCCAGTGGTGGTGCACGGCGGCGGCCCACAAATCAACTCATTACTGTCAAAGATTGGCAAGGAAGGTCAGTTCATCCAGGGCATGCGCGTCACAGACGATGAGACGCTGGACGTTGTCGAAATGGTGCTCGGCGGTCTGGTCAACCAAGAAATAGTTTCGCTCATCAATAAAGCCGGCGGCAAAGCGGTGGGCTTGACAGGCAAGGATGGTAATTTCATCCATGCACGGAAAATGACGATTCCTCCCAGGAAGATAAGCGCAAAAAAATTGATATCGGCCTCGTCGGCGAAGTCGTGAAAATCGATACCGCGATCATCGATTTGCTTGACTCCCAAGACTTCATCCCAGTTATTGCGCCGCTCGGCGTGGACGAACACGGGACTGCCTACAATATCAACGCCGACGTTGTCGCCGGCAAGATCGCGGTTGCACTTCAGGCAGAAAAACTGGTCATTCTCACCAACACCAAGGGCGTGCTCGATAAGAACGGCAATGTGCTGACAGGGCTAACGGCATCGCGTATCCACGACCTCGTCGCCGATGGCACGATTTCAGGCGGCATGATCCCCAAGATTGATTTCGCGCTAGACGCGGTTCGAAATGGCGTCAAAACAGCGCACATCATCGATGGTCGTGTGCCACACGCGCTGCTGCTGGAGGTGCTGACGAGCGAAGGCGTGGGAACCCTGATTCGCGGTGCCAGTGCAAACCGCGCAAGTGGACACCACGGACGTTAACCCGAGTATTTCGCGGGCTTGCCCACGCAGTAGGTTTATAGAAGCGCCCCAAAACACAAACCCTAGTATTGGCGGGTATTTTGAGCAAGTTTTGCTTGTAAACGCCCGTCCTTGCTTGTGTTTGCGTTTTTACTCGACGGATTGTGGTTCTACTCGCCCACTGCGCCAAAAATCACCGACGCGACACGCACCAGCCCAAGCGCAAGCCACGACCTTACCTTCTGCATCAGGCTGCGACGGCGCCACGCACTGACATCAAGCCTATCGCCATGCGTGGAGATTTCGTGGCGCACGCTGGCTTGCAAAACTGCCGCGAACGCGGCGTCGTGAACGACGATGTTCGCCTCACGGTTAAGCACAAGACTAAATGGGTCTAGATTCGACGACCCCACAGTCGCCCATCGCCCATCGACCACCGCCACTTTGCCGTGCAGCATTGCCGAGTTGTACTCGTAGATGACCACCCCCGCATCGAGCAATTGACCGTACAAGGCGCGTGTGGCCATCTGCATTAACGGATGGTCAGCGATACCTTGTAGCAGCACTTGGACCGCCACACCACGCGCCGCCGCATCAATCAGCGTCCGTCGCAAACGCCCACCCGGCAGAAAATACGGACTCACAATCAGCACCGAGTTGGTGGCCTTGCCAATCGCAGTGCGGTATTCACGTTCGATGTTGCGCCGGTGCCGTATGTTATCGCGCACCACAAACGAAAGAGCGACATTACCGATCGGTGCGGCCGCGATCATGGGAATAGCGCCGTTTGGCTCAAGGCGCTGTGGTGAAAACCACTTGGTTGTGTGCCAGAGATGAAACACGCTGCCGTACATCTGAACCAAAATTGGCCCCTCGACCTGCACGGCGTAATCGAGGCGCGGATGGGTGTCTGAAAGATTTTCGGTGAAGTCATCAATCAGATTGAGGCCGCCGACGAATCCAACGCGACCGTCAATCAACGCAATTTTTCGATGCATCCGTCGCATCCGGTGCCGCGTCGGTATCCACTTTCCACGAACTGGGCGGTAGAAAAGTACTTTGACGCCCGCGTGTTGAAGCGCGGAAAAAAATGCCTCCGGTGTTTTTAGCGACCCAAAGCCATCCACCAGCACGCGCACCGCGACGCCCCGTGCGGCCGCACGCGCAAGTGCGTCGGCGATGCGTCGCCCCGTTGCATCGTCTTCGAAAATATACGTTTCAATCCGAATATCGTCCGTCGCGGCATCAATTGCCCGAACCAGCGCAGGAAACAACTCGGCGCCATTTTTGAGCAGACTAATTCGATTGCCTTGGATAACTTTCATTGTGGCTTAGTCCACTTTTTCAATGCTCCACCGCGCCATTGCTCCACCGCGCCATTACTCCACCGCCAGCGTTACCGCGAGCCCCACATGGTCGGACATCAGCCCCCAGCGGGTGCCACGCACATCGCCGTGCAAGCGATGCGCTTCTTTGACCTTCAGGCCTCGCACGTAGATGCGGTCGAGCGTGAGCAGTGGCAGAACTGCGGGGAAGGTGCGTGCTGGCCGGCCAAACGTCGACTCGAACACTTCATGAGCGCCAATTGCCTTGGCGAGCTTTGCACTTATCCGACTGTGGCTCGAACGCCAATCATTGAAGTCGCCGGCAATGATGAGTGGGCCATTGTCTGGGGTGTTGGCGCGAATAAGCTCAATCAGACGATCGACTTGCACGACACGACTTCGATGAAATAGCCCTAAATGAACGCACACGCATGTGATTGGGCCACTCAGTCCCGGAACCGCAACGCTCGCCAATAGATGGCCGCGCGATTCGAAGCGATGATGCGAAACATCCAAGTTAAATGAATCGACAATAGGGAATGACGAGAGAATCGCGTTACCGTGATTGCCCTGCTGGTGCAAGGCATTGGCACCATATACGATGTCGGTATAACGTCCATCGGCAAGATGTTCATGCTGTGGCATATGCGGCCAGCCGTCAAACTTACGAGCATTTCGCGTATGGGCGCCTTGCACCTCCTGTAGCAAAACGATATCGGCATCGAAGGCATGCAGTTTTTCGCGCACATCGTGAATGATGAGTTTGCGATTGAGCGGCGACAGCCCTTTATGAATGTTGTATGTCGCGATGGTGATGGTCTGCCGCACATCCATCGCTAGCGGCTCATTCTTTCTGGCAACGAGAGTATTGCCTCACGGTTGGACCAAGAAAAACACAGCGATGCCGCCTTTTCGACTGGCAACCAGACGTGTTGTAAATGTTCGCGTGGGCTTAGCGTCACCGCCACGCGACCTGGCACGACAAGACCGAACACATGTTCGGTGTTGTGGGTGACATCTGGCGCATAACGATGCCGCCATATGGGATAAATCTCATACACATTTTCCTTCTGCCAATCCGTGAGCTGATAAAGACTCGCGTCGATACCAGTCTCCTCCATGACTTCGCGTATTGCCGTCTGCAAGAGCGCCTCGCCTTCGTCCTGACTGCCGGTCACGCTTTGCCAGTATCCCGGGTGGTCGGCGCGCTCAATAAGCAAAACCTCCAGCGAATGGTTGTAGATAACAATCATTGTGGAGCGCGGAATCTTGTAGGGCTTTTCGCGCAACTGCGCGAGAGATGTTGCAGGAATTTCGTTGGGCATCGGTAGTTTTAAGTCAAAAGTATCGTGAAAGAGTATGCGGGACGATACCGACCCGTGAAGCATTCAGGATAGACTACTATTTTGCGTCAGTCCTTTCAGTCCGCATACCGTGGTGATGTTTCGGCCGCGCCGCACACAACGCCATGCCCTCCAGCGCACACACCCATCCATCCTACGTTATCGGCGCGTTTTGGGGTGTTTTTGCCATCTCGATCTGGGTCGGCTGGATATTGCTCACGCGCTACGGCGTCACCACTTCGCTATCGCCATATGACATCGCAGCACTTAGGTTTACCTGCGCGGGGATACTGCTCCTGCCCATTGTGATCCGCAAAGGGTTCGCCATTGATCAAGTCGGCTGGCCACTTTGGCTCATCATCTGCATTGGCGCAGGGGCTCCTTATGTCTTAATCGCATCAGGCGGGTTGCAATTTGCGCCGGCGGCTCATGCAGGCGCATTAGTGCCAGGGACAATGCCGCTTTGGGCTGCCGCGTTGTCCATGATCTTTCTTCAAGAGCGAATCAGCGGCGCACGAAAAATCGGCTTGGCAATGATCCCCATCGGCATCGTTATTTTTGTCGGCAGTGGTCTGACCAATTTTGAAACCGGTAACTGGCGCGGACATCTGTTGTTTTTGACCGCAGCGCTGTGTTGGGCAAGCTTCACCGTCGCCATGCGCTTCGCGAGTATTCGGGGCATAACGCCGTTGCATGCCGCCGCCGTTGTCTCCGTCGTCTCCGCCGTGCTGTATCTGCCAATTTATGCGTTTTGGCTACCGCACCGCATCGCCGATGCCCCTTGGCATGCTGTTGTAGTTCAGACCATCTACCAAGGCGTATTTGTTTCGATTGTGTCCCTCTTTGCTTATGCAAAGGCAGTCAGCATCCTCGGCGCATCTCTTGGCGCAAGCTTCGCTTCATTGGTACCCGTTCTTGCAATGCTGGCTGCCATTCCATTACTAGGTGAAGTTCCGACAACCGCAGACTACTTTGGCATTGCCGCCGTAACACTAGGCGTGCTCTTGTCGAGCGGAACCCTCGAAGCCATGACAAATCAGTTTCGCAACAGCGACGAGACGCAAGAACGCACAACAACGCGTTGAAATCGTTAGAATCTGGTGTACGGTTCGCCCCGTAGCCATCTTGGCGGGTGTAGTTCAATGGTAGAACGGCAGCTTCCCAAGCTGCATACGAGGGTTCGATTCCCTTCACCCGCTCCAGTCTGCTGACTCTTCATGCGAAATGTGATCTCCCGAGGATTTACCCTGCTCGAAATGCTAGTGGTCCTCGCGCTCATCGCCGTCATGGCCGGTTTGGCGTTGCCAAACTTTTCACGCTTATTAGATAGCTTTTCGCAGAAGAATCAGTGGGCCACGCTTGAGCGTGAAATCGGCGATATTCCTTATCAAGCCTTTATCTCAGGTACGTCGTTTCAACTGGATAACGCCTCGGCGCGTCAGCGTCTTATGGGCCTACCTACCGATTGGCGAACCGAAATCCCGACTCCCATCACGTATCGATTCAGCGGTTGGTGCGAAGGTGGAAGAATCGCCGTGATTGCCGCCAATGGCGAGCGTCGCGATTACCAACTATTCGCGCCCGCTTGCAATCCGATGACCTCATCCTCATGAAATCCATCCTAGTTCGCCGGCATTTGCCTCGCGGATTTACGCTGCTGGAAGCGATCGTCGCCGTTGTGTTGTTGAGCACGGCAGGACTGGTACTCTTCACCTGGATAAATGCCAGTTTCGACAGTTTGAATCGCATTGAGATCAGCAATGCGCGGGCCGCCGCCGAACTAAACGCCATGGAATACATGAAGACCGTAAACCCGATGGAGCAACCGACTGGGAATGTCAAGCTAGGCGACATCCAAATGACATGGCGTGCGACACCGATTGGCGACCCAGTACAAAACCGAACAGATGCGCGCGAGCCCGGACCTTTCCTCGTCGCAATGTACCAAATTGAAGTGTCGCTAGACGGGCGCCCCCGCCTCGAGCCCTACGCAATGCGGCTGCGTCAAATGGGATACCGCCGGACGGTCGTCAACCAAAATGTATTCGGCGAAACCATTTCACCCTCGCCTACCATGCCCGGAAAACTGTAAAATACGGCACTTCATGGCCCGCATAGCTCAGGGGTAGAGCAACCGCCTTGTAAGCGGTAGGTCGTCAGTTCGAATCCGACTGTGGGCACCAAAATTTCCCAGTAGATCAATGTTTTTACGCTGCGCTTTATTGAACTGCATTGTTCCAAACTGATTGCTTTTGATCAGCGACCCATGGCGTCGGTGACCAGACGTAGGTTGGGGAAATCAGCCAGATTGGCGTGCTAACGCGGTGGAGTATTCAGCCTAGCACTCATCAGTCCTAGAGCCTGCAATCGCTTCTTTGGCACGCTTGAGCCGCTTCGCTAGCGAAGGCCCGCGGGCGACTGCTACGCCAACTGCAAGTGCATCGAGCAGTACCAAATGCACTATGCGTGAGGTCATCGGCGCATAGACATCCAGATCCTCAGGTACATCGGCAATGATGGCGACATCGGCTAGCTTTGCCAGCGGTGTTGCACTGGCAGTGATGGCGATCACTGAAGCACCGGCACCACGCGCGATCTGAGCGCTGTGAATCAGTTCGCGCGTCCGCCCGGTACCAGAAATAGCGACAACGACGTCACCTTTGCCGAGTAACGATGCTGACATTGCGTGGATATGTGGATCTGCGTAGGCGGCAGTCGGTGCGCCGAGGCGAAAAAACTTGTGCTGCGCATCCATCGCCACAATGCCCGAATTCCCCAATCCGTAGAACTCGATCTGTCGCGCCTCTGCGAGTAGCTTAGTCGCTTTTGCGAGTGCGATGGGATCGAGGTGATTTCGTACGCCAACTAAGGCGGCAATACCGCGATCAAACACCTTCGCGCCGATGTCGGCCATCGAATCTTCTTTGCTCACATCGTGATGCACGTATGGCACGCCATTCGCAAGGCTTTGCGCCAAGCGCAGCTTGAAATCCCGATAGCCCGAAAAACCCGCCGCACGACAAAATCGCGCCACCGTTGGCTGGCTGACCCCACTTCGCGCTGCGATGTCGGGAAACGAAAGACTAATCACTAGGTTGGGATGACGCAAAACAAAACGCGCCACCGCCTGCTCTGAGGGTCTTAGGTGATCGAGCAGTGCCTCCAAGCGATCGAGCAATGGTGCCGCACTGGATGCGCCAGCGCGCGAATTTTTCACCGCCATCAATCAGCCCTGAGCGCAAGCAGTTGTGGCGGGCGTAAGAAGTATTGCGGGCATTGCGGGCATTGCGGGCATTGCGGGCATTGCGGGCATTGCGGGCATTGCGGGCATTGTGGATATTGAGCGAATGATTGAGATGATGCGACCATATTCGATTATTCAAACAAGCCATGTAGTTTGTCAACAAATCTAGGGGGCACAGGAGCGCCGATAATCTCCCCGCGCGACGATCTGTCTTCTACAGCCTTTAGAATATCCCGGCCAAACAAAGAAAAATGTGCGACTGCTAATTGACGGAACCCTGTAGATTTTCTACAATTATTCACTATCGGCTGCATCGGCGGTCCGGTCTATCGCCAATTTGGAGACACTGGTATGGCACTCAATCCGACGGTCGCACGTATTACCGACAAGATTCGCGCTCGCAGCCAACAATCGCGGGAGCATTATCTTCGGCATGTCGCCCGCGCCCGCTTGACAGGTGCGTCGCGCGAACGTGTTTCGTGTACCAATCTCGCCCACGCAATCGCTGCCGAAGCTCCGCAAGACAAGCTGGTACTGCGCGAAGTGCGTGCGCCCAATATTGGCATCGTCTCGGCATACAACGATATGTTGTCGGCACACCAGCCGCTTGCGCGCTTTCCAGACATCATCAAACGTGCAGCGCGCAATGCCGGCGGCACCGCGCAGTTTGCAGGTGGCGTTCCCGCCATGTGTGATGGCGTGACACAAGGCCAGCCCGGAATGGAGTTATCACTTTTTTCTCGCGACATCATCGCGCAGGCCACCGCTATCGCCTTGTCGCACAGCGTGTTTGACGCCGTCTTGTGTTTAGGTGTGTGCGACAAGATCGTGCCGGGGCTCCTCATTGGAGCGCTTCAGTTTGGCCACCTACCAACCGTTTTTGTACCAGCAGGCCCAATGACCACAGGCCTTTCAAACGACGATAAGGCAAAAATTCGCCAGCAATTCGCCGAAGGCAAACTTGATCGCGCCGCTTTGCTTGATGCCGAATCACGCGCATACCACGGCCCTGGCACCTGCACCTTCTACGGAACAGCGAATAGCAACCAAATGCTGATGGAGGTAATGGGGCTACATCTGCCGGGCGCAGCGTTCATCACGCCCAATACACCGCTGCGCGATGCGCTCACCGCGGAAGCCGCGCAACGTGTACTACGCCTAACGCACCTTGGCAACGAATACACGCCAATCGCCAAAATCGTGGATGAGCGTTCAATCGTGAACGCCATCGCTGCACTGCTTGCAACGGGCGGTTCGACCAACCACACCATCCATATCAATGCCATCGCACGCGCCGCTGGCATCATGATCGACTGGGACGATTTTGATGCGCTGTCGTCCGTCGTCCCATTGCTTGCACGTATTTATCCTAACGGCAGTGCCGATGTGAATCATTTCCACGCGGCGGGCGGTGCCGGGTTTGTTATTCGCGAACTATTGAGCGCCGGATTGCTGCACGAGGATGTCGAGACAGTCGCAGGGCCTGGGCTGCTGCGATACACCGAGGAACCGCGCCTTGAAGGCAATGGCATTCGCTGGGAGCCTTCACCATCGGCTAGCGGCGACTCCAATGTGTTACGGCCAGCAACAAACCCGTTTAGCGTAGACGGCGGGTTGCGACTTCTGCGCGGTAATTTGGGACGTGCTGTCATCAAGGTATCGGCGGTAAAAGCCGCACACCGAATCGTTGAAGCGCCAGCGCGCGTGTTTGTCGACCAAGACGACGCACTCGCGGCTTTCAAGCGCGGGGAGTTGCAACGCGATGTTGTCGTCGTTGTTCGGTTTCAAGGCCCTCGCGCCAATGGTATGCCGGAGTTGCACAAATTAACGCCGGCACTCGGATCACTTCAGGACGCAGGTTTTCACGTCGCCCTCGTTACCGACGGTCGTATGTCAGGTGCGTCCGGCAAAGTACCCGCGGCGATTCATGTCTCGCCAGAAGCACTGGCAGGTGGGTATATTGGCAAAATTCGAGACGGGGATGTCATCCGGCTTGATGCGGAACGAGGCACCCTAGAGGCTAAGGTTGATGAAGTCGAATGGTCCGGTCGGAGTTTAGCTACTGCGTCAGTGGAGGCCAATCAGTATGGCTGGGGTCGCGAGTTGTTTCAAAATGCGCGTGAGTGCGCCCTGACGGCTGAGGAAGGTGCGGCAACGTTTGGCACGACAACGGTATCTCGATTAACCGCATCCATCAATTCATCGAACACAACGAAAGTGAACACATGAGCAACATTCGCGACATCATGCGACTAAGCCCAGTGATGCCGGTAATCGTTCTAGAGCACGTTGAAGACGCTGTGCCGTTAGCGCATGCCATTGTCTCCGGCGGTATTCGCGTCCTCGAAGTGACGCTCCGCACACCAGTCGCGCTCGATTGTGTTCGCGCCATTCGACGAGAGGTGCCTGAAGCCGTTGTTGGCGTTGGCACCATTACCAATACAGCAGATTTTGATGCGGCCCGTGCGGCTGGCGCGGCATTCGGCGTTAGCCCCGGCACAACCGACGCGCTCCTTCGCCATGCGGCAACGCAAACCATGCCGCTGCTTCCTGGGTGTATGACGCCATCTGATGTCATGCGTATTGCAGAGGCAGGCTTTCATGCTGCAAAGTTGTTCCCTGCAAAGCAAGCTGGTGGCCTCGATATGTTAAAAGCGCTCGCTGGCCCGTTTCCCAACATCATGTTCTGCCCGACCGGTGGCATCGACGCGGCAACTGCGCCGATGTATATCGCGCTACCGAATGTCGCCTGTGTTGGTGGCTCTTGGCTCGCGCCTGCGGACTTAGTAGCCTCACGGGACTGGGATGCAATTCGCCAGCGCGCCGTCGCCGCCGCGAGCCTAAAATGACAGCACCATTCACCGAAACATCAGAATGCCGCGCACTGGTTTTATTTGGTGCCACGGGCGACCTTGCTAAACGTATGCTTTGGCCGTCGCTATACGCATTGCATCAAGACGGACTACTGCCAACCGGATTTCAGTTGATCGGAGCCGCCACATCGGCCCTTACCAACGAAGCGTTCCTCACCAAAGTGCGCGAGGCGATATGTGTTTCTGCTAACGCATCTTTGTTCGAGGAGGTAGCGTTCGCCACGTTTGCTCAGCGCATTCGTTATGTGACAGTAGACATCCAACAAACAGGCGGCCTCGACAGTATTAAAGGCGCACTACGGCCTGGCCCGGGCGGTGTCATGTTCTATCTCTCTACTGGCCCGCAGTTGTTCGGTCCAATCTGCCTTGCGCTACGCGACGCTGGCCTGATCGATCCGCAATCACGAATTACCATCGAGAAACCTATCGGCACCGACACCGAAACTGCGCGTCAAGTAAATGACGCCATCGCGGCGGCGTTTGATGAGCATCAGGTATTTCGAATCGACCACTATTTGGGTAAAGAGGCAGTACAGAACCTTCTCGCGCTCCGCTTTGCCAATGCCATCTTTGAGCCGCTCTGGAATGCTAATGCCATCGAACAGGTGCAAATTACGGTTGCGGAGGCCGTTGGCGTCGATGGGCGCTGGCCGTTCTACGATAGCACCGGTGCATTGCGCGACATGGTGCAAAGCCATATGCTGCAACTGCTCTGCCTCGTCGCAATGGAGCCGCCCGCCGGCTTCACGCCGTCTGCGGTACGCAACGAGAAAGTGAAGGTGCTTTGGTCATTACACCCCATCACAGGCAACAACGTCGAGACGCATACGGTGCGTGGGCAGTACACAGCGGGCCATACCGGCAGTGAAGCGGCTGTCGGGTACCTTGAGGAACGAGGCGCGGCGGCGGCGAGTGACACCGAGACTTTCGTGGCGCTCAGGGTCGGCATCGACAACTGGCGCTGGGCGGGCGTGCCATTTTACTTGCGTACTGGCAAGCGCATGGCCAAACGATCAAGCGAAATCATGATCCAATTTAAGCCCGCGCCATTCAATATCTTCGCCGATATTGGTGCCACGCTTGCCCCCAATGCGCTGCTGATTAAGCTACAGCCCGACGAGATGATTACGCTCACCCTCATGCACAAAAAGCCAGGAATGAATGAGGTAAAACTGGCGCAGGTGCCATTGAATTTATCCGTCGGCGAGACATTTGGACAATCCCGGCGACGCATCGCTTATGAGCGCATGTTGTTGGATGTGCTGCGCGACAATTCAGCACTCTTTGTTCGGCGCGACGAGGTTGAGGCCGCATGGAAATGGATCGACGGCATCATTGAGGGTTGGCAATCGACCGGGTATGTCGCCAAGCCCTACAGCGCTGGCAGTTGGGGCCCGAGCGCCGCCATCGCGCTCACCGAGCGTAACGGCCACTCGTGGCATGAATAGCCATCATCTTGCGACCGTTACCACGCGAACAGCCGGTCTTAGCCGCAGATGAGTCAACCAACAATGCCAAACGGCAATCGCTTTCTTTCATACAGCGACATCGGAACAATGGCTGCGGCGGTCGCATGTGCGTCTTACGAAACCCTCGCCAGCGCGATTGCACAACGACAGCAGGCGTGGGCGGTTTTGTCCGGTGGGAGCACGCCGGCACACTATCTCCCGCTACTGGCTAGACAGCCGCTAGATTGGTCGGCGCTACACTTTGTGTTGGCAGACGAGCGGCTCGTGCCGCAAGATTCCCCTGACGCAAATGCGAAGATGCTGCGAGCGATTTTTTTTGGTCTCCCCGGCCCTAACGGTTCGACGTTCCATCCACTTACACAATCCGAAAAGCCGACGACGACTGACCTCGACCGCATCCGCACATTGCTGCCCCGGAAGCCAGCGCGATATGACCTAGTGCTCCTTGGGATGGGCGAGGATGGGCACATCGCGTCACTGTTCCCCAACGCCCCCCAACTCGCGGCGTTATTGAATCCCACAAACGGGGAACGAATCGCCCTCGTGCCGCCGCCAACAACCGCAATGCCCGCCGTGGCACGAGCCACTCTGACACTGGCCGAGCTATCGAACGCGAGGCGCATTATCTTGGTGATTCAAGGTGAGTCGAAGCGGATTCGCCTCATGGAAGCGACCGATCCAATGCGAACGCCTGTGGCAGCGCTGCAGCACATAGATGTATTCTGGTGTCCGTAGTCACCTACACCGAACAACCAAACTCTCCAAAAAGAATCCAGCCTGAGAATGAACGTGCGCCCTGTGAGATATTCAGGTTAAGATACTGGCGCTAGCCTGAACATTTCATGGGGGCGCGTTCGAGAGCGGGGGAGCGAGTGAACGGGCGAGCGGGTGAGCGGGTGAACGGGCGAGCGGGCGAGCGGGCGAGCGTGGGAGTGGGCGAGCGTGGGAGTGGGCGAGCGGGCGAGCGATTTTCCGCCCGACCGACCACAGCATAGTGATCCGTGCTCTGACGTCTCCCTGCTCACGCAAGGTTTTTACCCCCTTTTCTTGGTGCCATCTGCTATGTTTCGCTTTTCGCGTGCGCTTCTCTCACTTTTTGCCTTGCGCCGATTTGCTACGGTTGCAAGCATGTTGTTCGCACTAGCATCGATTGCAAGCATTCGTGCTGCTGACGCCCAAGTGGTCAACACGCCGCATGTGCAAGCCGAGTTGATCGCTCGATACTCGACCTTTCAGCCAGGCAAACCAATCGAAGCAGCGCTACGACTCAAAATCATCGACCACTGGCATACCTACTGGCGCAATCCCGGTGATTCAGGATTGCCCACCCGTATCAAGTGGTCGTTGCCAGTCGGCTTCAGTGCTGGCGAGATCGAGTGGCCGTATCCGACCAAGTTGCCGTTGGGTCCCCTCATGAACTTTGGCTACGAGGGGGAAGCCTTGCACCTCGTAACCATCCAAACGCCGTCGACCGCCTCAATTGGCGCCAAGGTCACGCTTTCTGCTAAAGCCGACTGGCTGGTCTGCGCGGATGTCTGCATCCCCGAGGATGGCTTAGTTGGTATGACGATGGTTGCAGCCGCCACGACGCCGGCGATCAACCCAAGGTGGGAAAAAGCTTTTGCCGCCGCGCACGCGGCACTCCCTAAAAAAACATTGTCTGACGTGCGAGTCGAAATTAGCGGCCAGACTGCAACGATTTCATCAAAGACGCGCGTCGACTCAATCGCCGATATCGCATTCTTTCCGTATCGCGACGATGTCATCGCCAATGCCGGTAAACAATCATTGACTAAAACGCCAGACGGATTTCGGCTGCTTGTTCCGCTCGCAGAGCCGCGAAACAATGATCTGAGCACATTGGAAGGTGTATTGGTCGGGGCTGGCGCGGACGTTCAATGGGGCACACTCGGAAAGGCAAAGGCCGTTTCCATCAACGCCCCTATCGTTTACTCCGGGGGACCGGTAGGCGCTGAAAAGTCGGCGACGAGCGTGTCGCGACCGGTGAGTAAAGCCTCGGCCGCCCAGCCAGATTTGAGCCTTCTGGTCGCAATTACATTTGCGTTTATAGGCGGGTTGATTTTGAACCTCATGCCGTGCGTATTCCCGGTCCTCGGTATCAAGATAATGGGCTTCGTTGAAAACGCCCATGGCGAAACATTGATGTTGCGTAAGCAGGGTGCGGCATATTTCGTCGGCGTGCTCGTGTCGTTTACCCTGCTCGCTGGCTTAATGCTGACGCTACGCAGTGCCGGGCAAACAGTGGGATGGGGCTTCCAAATGCAAGAGCCGCTGTTCGTCGCGGGGCTGGCCGTACTATTTTTCTTGATGGCGTTAAACCTTTCTGGCGTCTTTGAATTTGGCATGACGATCCAGTCCGCCGCAGGCGAGATCGAGTTACGCGCTCAGTCCAATCCTATCGTCGGTGCGTTTACGTCCGGCATCCTTGCAACAGTCATTGCAACGCCGTGCATGGCACCGGGTCTTGGCGCATCAGTCGGCTTCACGCTAGGTCAGAGTGCGCCGATCGCCATGCTTGTGTTTCTCACCGTTGCGGCGGGGCTCGCGCTTCCCGTCGCGATGATGTCTTTTTTCCCGGCCTTGTTGCGTTACTTGCCAAAACCAGGGGCGTGGATGGGCACGTTCAAGCAGGCAATGGCATTCCCGCTGTACGGCACGGTGGTTTGGCTGGTATGGATTCTTGGTGCCCAAACTGGCAATGACGGAATCGCAAAATTCTTGGTCGCATTGACGCTGCTATCGCTCGGTGCCTGGCTCTACGGACGGCTGCAAACGCGTAAGCCAGTTGCGGCATCGATCGTGGCGGCCATCAGCCTAGCGCTCAGTATTGGCATTGCATGGGAAGGCGCGAATACGCCTGCACCTACCGGGATAACGACATCGGCTGCGAGTGAGTGGGTACCCTTTTCCCAAGAAAAAATTGCCTCACTCCGTGCCGAAGGAAAGTCAGTTTTTATCGATTTCACCGCGACATGGTGCATCACTTGCCAAGTCAACAAGCGTGTTGCGCTAAACGATGAAGGGGTTATCCAGCAAATGAAAGCGAAGAAAGTCGTTCGCATGAAAGCGGACTGGACGCGAAAGGACGCCAGCATTACTGCCGCACTCGCCGCGTTCGGGCGAAATGGCGTCCCCCTATACGTTATCTATCCGGCCATTGGCGACCCAGTGGTGCTGCCCGAACTGCTCACGCCAAAGATTGTGATCGACGCGCTACCCAACCCCGCGAGATAGCGCAAACTGCGTTGGGTGTCTATGGTTCGGACTTAACCGGCGACAGCCCAGCCGGTGGTACGACCTGCGCCCACGGGCCAAGTTGTTTCCGGAATGCATCTGTCACTGTGCGCGCTTCGGCGTCATCGCTGATGATGTAAGGTGTAATCAAGATGACGAGTTCACTTCGTGCCTTTTTATCAGTGCTCGATTTAAATGCCTGCCCAATGATTGGAATGTCCTTCAAAAAAGGAACACCGCTACTGGTCTTGGTCAAATCGTTGGTGATCAGCCCCGCCAGAACGTAGGTTGATCCGTGCTTTAACGTCAGACGTGTATCGATGGAGTTCTTCGAAATCGTGGGCGAGTTGATTCCACCAGCAGACGACGTGCCTACCTTGCTGACCTCTTGCGAGATATCCATATCAACCTGATCAGATGAATGGATCACTGGCTTAATTTTTAGAATCGTGCCGGTATTGCGATACTGGACCGTGGAGATGAGCCCGGCTCCGCCTGTGCAGAACTTGTTTGTTGGCTCGTCAACACCGGCACATCGTCCCCCACTTGAATACTTGCCTGCTCGCCGTTCCGCGCGAGCACGCGAGGGCTCGACAACAGCGTGACTTCATCGTTTGTTCCCAGCGCGTTCAAAATCGCGCGCGGTCCACCGCCGCCGTCAAGCTGAGTGACGGCGAGCCCGACAAAGCTACCCAGCGTGGTTGCTGGGCCTTTTGTGTTGCCTCCCAGTTGCGTGACGTTCCGACCGCCTGAGTTTAGCCTTGAAAAGATCCAATCGACACCCAGCGACATGTTATCGGTCAACGTCACTTGGGCCACGGTTACTTCAATTAGCACCTGTCTAGCCGCTCTGTCTAAATCCCTCAATAAGCGAACGATATCCGTATAGTCATCACTCGACGCCTTGAACAAAATAGTATTGGTAGCCTTGTCTACAACAACCCCACCACCAATATTGACGGGGACGGTCGACGACTGTGCTTGTGCCGACGGTCGCACGCTGGCTCCGGTCATCAGTTGTTGTACCGTTTCTGCGAGCCGGGAAGCATCTGTGTTGCGCACTTGATAACTAAAGAAGTTTCGTCCAGTGCTCTTTTCTGCGGGCTTATCAAGTACTTTTGCCCATTCGACAATATGCGCAATCACATCCTTTGAATGTGCAAACACAATAACGCTATTGATCGCCGAAACCGGCAGCAAGGTAATCGGAAACTGGACAGCGCCAGCGGAGTTGGTGGTTCCTACCGAGTAGCCCTCTTGGGTCAGAATTTCGGTCAAGCGTCGAGCAAGCTCATCCGCCGACCAAACAGCCGGTGAGATTCGGATCGAATTGCGCCCCTTGAAAAGAGGTTGGTCGAGTACTTGAATGGCTTCTAGCGCGGCTTGCACATCGTCACCATTGCCGGAAAGCAACAGGGAGTTCCGCGGTGAATCTTCGGTATACCGTAGCTTGTCGCCAAAAAGCGTACGCAGATAACCGGCGACATCGGTATTGCGCACCACCTGCAACTCGACCAACTGGAATACGGGCCGCATTGGAAGCGGCGCGCTGGGTAGCGCACTCCCGCGCCGAATCTCGGACAAATAACCAGTATTTGCCGTATCTGGAACGAACCGAACGAGGTCGCCAATGTCTTGTACAGCAATGCCATAACTCTTCAGTAAGAGCCTAGCCGTAGATTCCGCTTCAACCGCAGTCAAGGACTTGCCACTACGCAATGTTACTAGGTCCTTTCTCGCAGAGACCACAGGATCAATACTGATAGACCGCTTCAATGCCGTCGCGTAAACCGCCTGAATAAAGGCCGGTAGCGGCAATTGATCGAAGTTCAGCAGTACATCGGCGTTACCCGCGGGGGGCCTAGCCGACGGGGTATCGGGCTTTGAGGCCACCGTTGGGGGCACGGGGTTTTCGAGCACCAAGGCACGTTTTGCATCTTGGCTTACTGTGGGCAGCGTAGCGCCCGATTCGCCAGCTCGTGCTGGCAGATCCAGCGGCGGCGGGATGACTGGCGGTGTCGCGCAGCCACCGCAGATCAGCGTAACAGTAAGGGATACGCATACAAAGTCGGATAGTTTTCGAATATTCATAGTCTCGATTCTAAGGGCTACCAAATGATCGTGGGCGCCTGCCCGTCGAGCGGAAGCAGTCTTCGCTTGCCCTGCAACATGACACAAACACCGTTTTCGCGCACTTCCACGATGACGGTTCCGTCGGGGAATTGGTCCTTCGCCTTAAGCTGTTGGATTCGATCATCACCGAATTGAATAATGACGTAGCGCTCGTTGCGCTGCCCAGTCACGCCAGCAATACGCCATCTGGATACAAGGTCATTCGCGCCCGCCGCAACATCGACTTGCCCTCCCCACAGCTTGCTTTGGGCGAGATCACGGACGGTTCCCGCATAATTTGCCGGCATTGGCGCGACGCTTGGCAACGCCCAACCGGAGTCTGCGCCAACACTACGCATGGTTGATGGCTGCGGCGTTGGTGCAATCGCTAACGTCGAGATGACGATGATGGCCAGTATGTATGCATATCTCCTCAGCCACGGATTCATTTATTTGCTCCAAGCCCTGGTGTTGCCGAGGTCGCTGAGGTCGCTGAGGTGGTCGTGGCCGACGATGGAGCCGCCTTGAGCGCATATCCAACCAATTCAAGGTCCGCGTAACCCGGCTGCCCAAGGGACGCCGCACGGATCGACAAATTTTCGACAAACATGGTCGGCGCTTTTTCGAATTTGCCTTTGGTGACTGCCGCCAGCCAAGGATAGAAAGTCGTTGGACGAAACTCAAGCTGCAAACGAGCGCGAAGCTCAATGAGTCCAAGCGGTGACGCCGTCGTCGCGCCATCGGTGACGGCGGTGGTGCGAATCGACCGTAATGGGATACCGGCTTGCGTGACAGAAAGCGAAATTTTCTCTTCGAACGATGCCTGAGACAGGCCGACACTTCCCTCTCGCCAAAGCAATGACTCAAGATCAGATATCGCGACCTTCATCTCCTGCGCTCGCATCGGCCAATCAGCGTTGACTGCGGTCGCTTTTGCACGCGAAGTCTTTGACTCCATCGCTTCCCAGCTCTTGCGTTCTACGGCCACAAAATCCTTAAGAACAAGAATTCCATACAGCCACAGCGTGCCGAGGAGCACGTAAATTCCGCCCCGAAGCAGGCGACTGCTCTCCCACTCAGCGCGTAATTTAATGATACTTTCGCTCATGATTTTGCGCCTGTGTTTGCGGGTATTGGGCCGGTGGATACCGCTGCGGCGCTCGGCATCGCGGTTGGTGGCTGGGCAATCCGTAATGTCACCAACATACGCGCACCGTCCAGCCTAGCCTCGACATCGCGGAACATTTCCACCTTCTCTAGCACCTTCACGAGCGTTGTCGCAGGCGGCAGCGATCCTGCCGTCGCAAGTACCGAAAATTTGAGGGAAGACCCGCGCATCTCCCATTCAGCGAGTTGAATTGTGGCTTGCCCTTTGTTCTGTCCCAAAACATCATTGACGATCGTGAATAACCGAATTGGCTCCGGCGGATTGAACAAGCTCACAAGCTTGGTCGCACGATCTTGAAGACCCAACGCAACCTCGCGAGCGCTCAAAATAGCATCAAGATCCTTTTCGGTTGCCGCGAGTCGCTCACCTGCTGCGCGCTTCGATGTCTCTACCTGCCGCAGGTCATTCAGGTACCAAATCGTCGGCATGGCCAAGATCACGGCGGCAATCCAAACAGCGAACTGCTCCGTGGCGGAAGTCTTTGAGCCTGGAGCGTCCGATGGGTAGCCCACTGAGGTCGAACGCCACGCAAATTCTTCGAATACAGGCAAAGAATCAACCTTAGAAACTTCGATCCCGGCACCGCGAAGGAAATTTCGCCAATTGTCTAAGGTCGGCGCATCTGGCCACCACTGCTCAGCAGCTCTGTGGCGGCCGGAAGTAATCACACCACTCACCCCATCGAGGGTCTGCTCAATACCGTAAGGCTGTTCACGCATACCATCGGGCGACTTGCGCAATGCTGCTTCCGGCACAACCGCTACCTGGCCCGCCTTCAGACCAAGTTGGGAAATTTGTGCCGCGACATCACTGCCATCCCAAGCACAGAGCAACACACCATCGCCATGTGGGATCACATAGTGAGTCGTTGCAGGATATGGGGTCCATCCGGCAATGGCGAGACGAACGGCTGCCTCGCGTTTCGGGGGCGGTACTGCTGCTAAATCTAAGACACGAACGGTGTAACAGGAGCGCGCCAGCAGCCAAAATATTCCCGCAGATGTCGATGCGGCATCTCGCCAACCCGCCGGCACCTGAACGCCTGCGCGAGTTTGTCTAAAGTGCTCGTCGAGCTTAAAAGGCTTATCGCCCCGAAGTTCCGGCGGGACTAGGCGCAACAGCCAGCCAGCTAGGGATCGCAGATTCAACGGGTTGTCGCGCGTCTGGTAAGTCATTCCGGTTGGCGAAATTGGACGGTCTTATAGGCACCGTTTCAGGTGTAGAGCGCAAATTTATTTCAGGCGCAAGAGCGCGTCGGAATTCATCTGCAAGGCCTGACGAAGTTGCCGTCGCCGGCCGACGAGTGCATTCTTTTAGTCTGGCTGGCCGGTCGGCATCTGCAGCAGTAATCGTCAGTTGGCATTCTAGCAGGAACGGCAGCCCCTCCTTTTGCACCGTGACGCGCAAATCATAGGCACCGATCAAACCTAGGTATTCTTCGTCGATCGGCCCGTTCGTATACGGTGCTAACTGCGCCAGCGAGGTAAATGCGCGCGCTTTTCGCTGGTCAAGCAATGCCGGAACACGGGCAGGATCAATCCCCTGAACCATCGCGAGCACCTGACCGGACGCTGAGTTCAAATTCAGTCCAAAGTGTCTAGCCGTTGAAAAAAGATCGAGAAACCGCGTTTGAATGCCGGGGGAAACGGCTTCAGCTTCGGCCAACTTACCAAACAAGTCTCGCCATGCAACCAAGTCGCGCAATTGTTCGCGCGTGCGCAAGAAATCGTTGGTCGGCGGTGGAAGATTGGCTCGTCTATACTCAGCCGCTTCTGCACCATTAAGGCGACGAAGATCGTCCGGGTCCATGTAATCCAACAGGGTATCGATGAGCCGTGGCTGTTGGTCGGCGGGGACGCCGATCGAGGTCAAAAACCTCGCCAACAAACGTTCATCCAGCGTGTTGATTCCGATCAGCCCACGCTCATCTTGCACAAAGATCTTAAGCGTCTCAGAAATACGATAGGGACGACCATCCGTGGCAAGAACCGAATTGGCGTAATTCAGCCCGCCCTCGTCCCGCAGGCCTGCGGCCGCAGCAAACATCAGCGTTTCGCGCACAGAAAATGCCTCCCGCTCGGCCTCTGCCCAACTCGCCATTTGGCGGGCATTGTTGCGAAGACTGTCTACCTGACCTGCAAAGTAGGCGGCGCCGAGAGCAATCACCGCAATTGCGACCAGCGTCGCAACCAGCACGAAGCCGGCTTGCGGTGAGCCAAGCCGAGGTTGAGCCGCCAATGTCCCCGATGCCACCGGAACGTGTGTTCGACACCGTATCGCGTTATGATTAGAGTCCGCCATAAGCAAGAATCATACTAGAGCCTGTGTTAGATATGTCCTACCCGCCAAATTCCGCCCTCCTGCCGTCGGGGATCGAGCGGTATTCGTTCGGCGTTATCGACTCAATGCGTGCTGCGCGGGGTCCAGCCAGACACCTAATCCGCCACCAGACTGGCTTCACTCTTCTCGAAATACTGACCGCGATGGCGCTTTTTTTCATGGTAGCCGGAATTTTAGTGTCAGGGGTCGCGCAAGCGATTCGCGTCGCGGATCAAGGTGCCACACAAACCGCAAACACCCGTGACCAAGCCATGCGGCTCGCGTGGTTTCGCGAAACCATTGGCCTCACCGTCTTGCCCCCTAGAGTCGGCAATACGAAGGTCGAGCTAACCCCACTCATCGGCCAACCGACTAGCATTGCTGGACTTTCAATCGCGGTTCCAAATTCGGTCGCGCACGGCCCGATGCCATATTTTTTCGACATTGGTTTCAGCACCGAAACGGGCGAAAGTGAACTTCGCCTACGACGCGAAAGCGGTGCGCCGGCTGTTCTCGCCCGCTGGCGCGGTAGCAACGGACGGTTTTTCTACCTTGACGAAGTCGGGACTTGGCAGGAGCGCTGGCCGGTAAACGCATCCAGCATTCCAAGCCACAATACGGGTCTTGAGTCGCCATTACCCAAGGCCGTCGAGCTAAGATATGGTGATCCCGCTAATAGCATTGTGGTCGCAATTCAAGACCGAACCATTCCGCCGCCGCCCATTTCAGAGCTCATGAAATGAACGGTCGCTCGCTGCCCTTACTCCCGCTCGGCGTACTGGTCTTGCTTCTTGCACTGACCACTTGGTTATCGCGATATGTCGGGACAGAAGCGACCCGCGGGCGTGAGCCAGGCCGAAACGACCCGGACGTTATTGTCGAGCGTTTTGTCGCCAGGAAACTCTCGCCGACTGGCGACGTGCAGTATGTGTTGACCGCAAACACGATGACACATTACCCGGCTGACGACTCCTCCCGACTCGAGCAAGTGGTATTCAGCTCAACAGCGCCAGGCCAGCCGAATCTAGTGGCGAAGTCGCCCATTGCACGTCTATTGTCTGGCGGAGATGAGGTTGTGATGGAAGGCGGGGTAGTCGTGGACTCAAGCGAATTTGGTCGCTCGCCAGCCATGACGCTAAGCACGCCGCGCCTCACGGTACTGCCTGAAAAAAATACGACCTTCTCCAAGGAAGGTGTCGTCATTGAAAGCCGGCAAGGCGTGATGACGGCAGCCAGCTTCGAACTCAACAACAAGACTCAGACCTTGCAAATGTCCAACATGCGTGCAACGCTAACCTCTGGAAGATGAGAGATTGATCATGAACCTCAAATATTTGATCATCCCCGCCTCAATTTGCGCCGCAATCTACTCTGGTGCCGTCTTGGGCGAAAAAGCCGACCGTACAAAGCCGATCAAGATCGAGGCGGCGAGCAATATGCTCGATCAGTCGACGAATCTACTCACAATCGAAGGCGACGTGGTGCTCGAGCAGGGGACTATGCGCATCACTGCGGATCGTATGATCGTAAAGCGTGATGCTCAGGATTACATCTTCGCCCAGCTATTTGCAAAGGCTGGTGGGCAAATTTTCTTCCGCGAAAAACGAGAAGGTATGAATGACTTTATGGAGGGAACAGCCGATCGTGCGGAGTTTGACGATAAAGCCAACACGATCAAACTGTTTTCTCGCGCAAAGCTTAAAAACGGAACGGATGAGTTAAGCGGCGAATACATTTACTACAACTCGCTGACAGACGTCATCAAGGCACTGGGCCGCGCGCCCGACGCCAAGAACGATCCGAAAGGCCAAGCGCCTAGCGCCAACGGCCGTGTGCGAATGGAGATTGCGCCGCGTGCCGAGGCAACCAAAGAAGCGGCGAAGTCCAACACGCCGGTGACAAAATAAGCATGAACGCCCCGCGCGATTTTCTGGCCGTTCCGTTACAAACTGAAGTCGACACGACGGCCAAAGTCAGCGTATTGCGCGCGGCGCATTTACGCAAAGCCTACAAAAAACGCGTCGTCGTACATGATGTTTCGCTCGAAGTGAAAAGTGGCGAAGTCGTCGGTTTGCTGGGGCCCAATGGCGCGGGCAAAACAACCTGCTTTTACATGATCGTCGGGCTCGTTCCCGTCGATGGTGGAGAAATCCAAATCGATGGCAAAGAGATGTCTTCACTCGCCATCTACGAGCGCTCTCGTTTGGGTGTCGCATACCTTCCACAGGAAGCATCCATCTTCCGCAAACTCACCGTTGCCGAAAACATTCAAGCCGTACTCGAACTGCGCGGGCTGAGCGATGCAGAAATCGCCAAAAAACGCGACTCCTTGCTAGATGAGTTGCACATCAGCCATTTAAGAAACAATCCTGCCGTTAGCCTGTCAGGCGGGGAGCGTCGTCGCGTCGAGATCGCCCGGGCGCTCGCCGTCGAACCGCGATTCGTATTGCTCGATGAACCTTTTGCGGGTGTAGATCCGATTGCTGTGATCGATATTCAAGAGATCATTAAATTCCTCAAGGGCCGAGGAATTGGCGTGCTGATTACAGATCACAACGTCAGAGAAACACTTGGTATTTGCGATCATGCTTACATCATCAATCAAGGACGCGTACTTGCGATGGGTAAGCCTGCCGAAATTGTGGCCGATGAAACGGTCCGCAAGGTCTATCTAGGTGAAAACTTCCGGCTCTAACTTGCAATCATGAAGGCCTCGCTTCACCTCAAGCTCTCTCAACATCTCGCACTGACACCGCAATTACAGCAGTCGATCAAACTGCTACAGCTATCGACGGTCGAGTTGAATCAAGAGCTGGAAAAATTCCTGTTGGAGAATCCGCTGCTTGAGCGAGAAGAACACGAAACCAACGACGACACCTCTCAGGGGGAGGTAAGAATGCTTTCGGGGTCCGACAGCGGCCAAGTTTCTGGCTACGCGAACGCAGACATGCCAGCGACACAGCTTGCCAACGAGGCTCCTGATGCACGCGAACTCGAATTCGATAGCAACGATTTTTCGCGCAGCTTCGCCGATACCGCAAGCACCTCAAACTCGAGCGGGAACGACGACGGCGACCGTGTAGACCGCGACGAATATGCATCTGCCGCGAACGCGACCATTTCGCTTCAGCAACATCTATTGAACCAGCTTGGACTGACACCACTATCCGAACGTGACCGTCAGATGGCCGCATTTGTCATTACGTATTTAGACGATGACGGTTACCTCACCCACGAACTTAGCGATCTTGTCGAATTACTTGCGGCAACCGGAGACGAACTTATCTATACCGCAGACGCAGATGACGCCATTGAGTCATTGCAGAGCGATCTCACAGTAGCGTTACACCATGTTCAACATCTGGAACCGACTGGCGTGGGTGCGCGTTCACTCGCGGAGTGTTTGCAATTGCAGCTTGACCAGCGACCGCCGTCAACGCCGCACCTGGCTACCGCTCGTGCGCTCGTCGCTGACTATCTGGAAACATTGGGCCAGCACGACTTCTCGAAACTCAAGCGATTGCTTCACATCACTGACGACACTCTGCGTGCAACACGAGCGCTCATTGTGTCACTCGACCCCAAGCCTGGCCGTCGATTTGGGCAGGGCGACACGCGATATGTCATTCCTGATGTCGTCGTTAAAAAAGTCCGTGGCCATTGGCGGGCGATGCTCAATAAGGCGGCAATGCCTAAACTCCAAGTCAATCAGTTTTACGCTGAACTTGTTCAAAAGAGCCGGGATACCAGCGGAAAAAATCTTGCGGGACAGTTGCAAGAAGCTCGCTGGCTGATTAAGAACATTCAGCAACGCTTTGAAACGATTCTAAAAGTCACTGAGGCCATCGTAGAAAATCAGCGACACTTTTTTGATCATGGCGAGGTGGCGATGCGGCCACTTATCCTGCGTGAGATCGCCGACCAAGTCGGCCTCCATGAATCTACCGTTTCTCGTGTCACCACACAAAAGTACATGCTCACTCCACGCGGTATTTTTGAATTGAAGTACTTTTTTGGATCAAGCGTTGCCACCGAGGCGGGGGGCGCGTGCTCAGCGACAGCCATACGTGCATTGATTAAACAATTGGTTGATGCAGAAGATCGACGTAAGCCATTGTCAGATAACAAAATTGCTGATCTTTTGTCTAACCAAGGCATTATTGTCGCCCGTCGGACGATTGCAAAGTACCGTGAGGCACTCCACATTCAGCCCGCAAACTTGCGCAAGTCCCTATAGCCTGATCCTTCGTCAATGACCAGAACTGTCACGGTTTCACAGCCTTTTTCTGGTTGCACGGTGAACCGAATGGGCGTATCTTGACTCCAACATACGCTTTGTTGCATCCCGGATCAGGGATGATTAAACCGGGCACATGATGTGCCCATTTGATAGGAGATAGGCATATGAACTTGCACATGACAGGCCATCACCTCGAAATCACGCCATCGATGCGTGATTACGTTGCCGCAAAGATGACCCGAATCAACCGCCATTTTGATCACGTCATCGACGTGAATATGATCCTTTCAGTCGAGAAGCTACGACAAAAGATCGAGGCCAATGTACACCTTTCAGGGAAAGACATTTTTGTTGAATCTGCCGATGCGGATATGTACGCGGCCATTGACCTCTTGGTCGACAAGCTTGACCGCCAAATCGTCAAGCACAAAGAAAAAATTAAGCGCAAACACCTCGCCGAAGCGCCTAAGCGGATCGCGCTTGATTCGTAGCCCTACCGCAGCTTCCGCATTAAAACGCCCGTTAAATTAAATTTAGTTAACGGGCGTTACTGTTTTAAGCGCCCTACAGAATCGGATCGACGTCGAGAAATTCAACCAATTCATCCAATACGCCGCAATCAAGATATTGGTCCGCGCTACCTGCGGATTGATCACGGCGTAAAATACCGCATCGCACTAAAGCTGATCGCGTTCCATGCCATTCGCAACTTTCGCCAAGCTTCTTCCCATCTCCCACGTTCTGCTCGACCTCGACGTCTCCAGCAAAAAGCGGTTGTTTGAGCAAATTGGACTCCTGTTCGAAAACGAGAACAAGATTTCGCGTGCCGCCGTTTTTGACGCCTTGTTTGCGCGTGAAAAACTTGGGTCGACTGGCCTCGGGCATGGTGTCGCCATTCCGCACGGTCGCATCAAAAGCCTGCGCGATACACTTGCTGTTTTCATTCGCACAAAAGACGGGGTTCCATTTGAATCCCCCGATGGCGAGGCTGTGCGGTTGGTGTTCGCGATACTGGTGCCAGAGCATGCGACCGAGCAGCACTTGAATCTACTTTCCGAACTCGCGCAGGTCTTTAGCGACGCCACACTGCGCCAAGCGCTGCTAGACGAGCCGGATCAATCGCGAGCACACGATATGCTGATATATGGTTCAACATTAGGCTCCAGCGATGCCGCAGCTCAGCGTACAGCGGCTGTTTGACGACAGGCGGGACAAGCTTTCCCTAACGTGGGTTGGTGGCCACAAGGGTGCGTCACGACTACTCAATCACGACGCGCTCAATCGTCCTGGCGTAGGTCTCGTCGGACATCTAAACCTCATTCATCCTATTCTGATTCAGGCGCTCGGTGTTTCCGACATTGAGTACCTTGACAATCTTGAGGCCGCAGAGCGGACCGCAAGCCTAAAAGCGCTTTGTACCAATGAAACGCTCGCGATTTTCTTGTGCGATGGAGCAGACGCGCCAACCTACCTTGTTGATGCTGCCGATGAATATGGGACGCCGCTTTTCCTGTCGCTAAAGAAGAGTCGGGTTTTCGTCAACCTGCTGCGACCATATCTACAGCGCGAGTTATCCGAGATTACGACGTCTCACGGCGTATTTTTGGATGTGCTGGGATTCGGAATTCTGATCACTGGCGATTCGCAAATCGGCAAAAGCGAATTGGCACTCGAACTCATCTCTCGCGGTGCAGGTCTCGTCGCCGACGACGCCGTTGAACTGTATCAAGTCGGCCCCGAAACCATTCAGGGTCGCTGTCCACCGCTGTTGAGAGACTTTCTTGAAGTGCGCGGCATTGGGGTATTGAATATCCGAGCGATCTTTGGTGAAACTGCGGTTCGCCCTCGGAAAACACTTCGCCTGATTGTCCACCTTGAGCGCCCCACAAAAGAATATTTTCAGGGACTTGATCGCCTACAAACAAAATCGAGCACAACGGCCATTTTGGGCGTTGAAATTTCGACGGTGACGCTGGCGGTGGTCGCGGGTCGCAACCTCGCCGTACTCGTAGAAGCGGCTGTACGACACTACATTCTTCAAACGCGTGGCTACGATTCGACCAGAGATTTTCTCGACCGCCACGAAGCAGCGATGCGGGAACAAGCTGATGTCAGCAACGCGCAATCTCGATCAGACGGGCTAACAAGGATCGACCGTGCGGCGGAAGATGCGACCTCAGCATTCGATACCTTCGGCCCTGAATAGCGACCACGATGAAGCTCGTTCTTGTCAGCGGATACTCTGGTTCAGGCAAAAGCGTTGCCCTCAAGGCGCTTGAGGATGCCGGCTACTTTGCGGTGGACAACCTGCCCGTTGCGATGGTGTCCAGTCTGCTCACGGAGCTGCGCGGCGTGAAGCAGGTGGCCGTTGCAATCGACGTGCGCACGGGCGAATCGGTGGGCTCTCTTCCAGCGTTGGTGAGTCGGTTACAGGCAGATAACATCGATTGTCGGCTGCTGTTCATCGAAGCGAGCAACGAGGCGATTACAAGGCGCTTTTCAGAGACAAGGCGTCCACACCCGCTCGCAGAACAAATCACCGGTGGCGTCGATGCGTGCATCGCCGAGGAGCGGCGGTTATTGTCTGACGTTGCTGAGTTCGGCCACCGCATGGACACATCGGATGTGAATGCTAACCGGCTCAGAGCATGGATCAAGGATTGGCTCAAACTGGACCGTAGTCACATCTCAATTACGCTTCAATCATTCGGTTTTAAGCATGGCATCCCAATTGACGCGGATATGGTGTTTGATGCGCGGTTTCTACCGAATCCGTTTTACGATCCAGCACTGCGTCCACTCACCGGGCGTGACGAGGCAGTGATTGGATTTTTGCAGGCCGATGCCGAGGTCGCAAAATTTACCGATGACCTTGCCGGCTTCATTTCTCGATGGTTGCCGTCGTTCATCCGCGACCATCGCGCCGCCATTACGATCGCTATTGGATGCACCGGCGGACAGCACCGCTCGGTCTACATCGCAGAAAGTCTCGCGCAGCGCTTCCGCACCAGCCAGCAAGTGTTGGTGCGGCATCGTGACCTCGCGTAGCGCGTGCGAAGACATCGCTTGCATCCTGATACCGCATCGCCGCCCACGCTCACTTCTCACTTCTCACTTCTCACTTCTCGCTTCTCGCTTCTCGCTTCTCGCTTCTCAATTCATTCGCTCGACACGCCCTCATTCAGTGAACAAGTTGAAACGAAAAGTCCAATATCGGCGGGCAGTTTGGGGCGAAAATGTCTGAAAACACCCGCCGAATGGACACTTTACCGATTTGGGAGCTTCTAAAAACCGTCGCGAGCGGGTGAAGTTGGCAGTGAGGAGCGGACACGTACCCAGTGTACGGCGACGAATTTGACACACGCGGGAGCTGACAGATTCGCCCGCGCAGTAGGTTTTTAGAAGTTTCCTTTTAGAGTGCGCAGTATTTTTTTAACTGGCGCAGGCAACGCTGCACCTGCAACATCCGACAGATTCAACCATAGGCGGCCTCGCTCTTCACACGCGATACCGCGCTTGGCCACTGCAATCTCGACCGGATAAATGGTAAGCGAGTAATGCGTAAAGCCGTGCTCAACTTCCGGCATGGGGCGTGGCCGACGTCCCTTCACCAACACAACGGCATACTTGTTTTTTGCCACACCAATCGCGTCTTCGTCTAAGGCGACCTCTGGCAGCGACCACAGACCGCCCCAAATCCCAGTGGGCGGTCGCCGCTCAATCAGCACTTCATTGGCCAAGATCATGACTAACATACGCGTCTGTCGGTGCGGCGTTTCTTTCTTTGGACTCTTGCCAGGCAATTGCGCGACGCGCCCCTCATTGAATGCCACACAGGTTGCACGTAATGGACAGAGCAAGCAGCTCGGCGAACTGCGCGTACACAGCGTTGCGCCTAAGTCCATCAAACCTTGCGTATATGATTCGATGTCTTTCTTTGGCACTTCACGGTCCGCGATCAGCCACATCGCATCTTCAATCGCTTTTGAACGAACGTCGCCCTCTATGCCGAAATGCCGCGCAAATACTCGTTTGACGTTGCCATCGAGAATCGCTCGCGGCTCGCGATATGCAAACGCACAAATTGCGGCGGCTGTTGAACGTCCGATTCCTGGCAATGCCCATACCTCGTCGTACGTCTTCGGAAACTCGCCCTCAAATTTGGCTTGAATCACCTGTGCCGCTCGATGTAAGTTTCGCGCGCGGGCGTAATAGCCCAGCCCCGCCCAGTACCGCATCACATCGTCGGCTGACGCCGCCGCCAGGGTGGCAATATCTGGGAACCGCTGCATGAACTTCGCGTAGTAGCCGATGACCGCACTGACTTGGGTCTGCTGCAACATGATTTCTGACACCCAAATGCGGTAGGGGTCGCGGGTATTCTGCCAGGGCAGATCATGTCGGCCGCTATTTTTTTGCCATCGAATCACTGGTTGCGCGAATTTCGTCATACACGCATTTTGACGCATCGCTATACGTTCGCGTTGGCGTTGGCGTAAACGGCGTCCATATTGACCGCTAACGACGTGTCGATTATCATCGTTACACTTATCGGCATTGCGTTACGTATATCGTAACACAATAGTTGTTGTGATATGGATGAAAGGCACGAGTGAATTTAGAAGGAATTCCCGAGCAACGCCGTCTCGCCATGCTCGAACGAATGCTGCTTATTCGGCGCGTCGAAGAGCGGCTAGGCGACGACTTTCGCGCAGGTCGATTGATCGCCGGCGTACATCTGTACATCGGACAAGAGGCGGTCGGGGTTGGGGTTTGTGATCACCTGAATGATCGCGATTGGATCGCGAGCACCCATCGTGGTCATGGTCATTTTCTGGCAAAAGGGGGCTCGCCTGAAAGTCTGATTGCAGAAATTTACGCGAAGCAAACGGGAGTATGCAAGGGAATGGGTGGCACCATGCACGTCGCCGATTTTTCCAAGGGCATCATGGGTGCCAATGGAATTGTAGGGGGCGGTATCAGCCTCATCGCGGGCGCCGCTTTGGCGGCATCAATGGATCAGTCAGGGGCGGTTGGGGTCGCATTTTTTGGCGACGGTGCCGCGGCACAGGGTGTGCTGAGTGAAGCATTGAACCTCACCGCCCTTTGGAAGCTACCAATGGTGATGGTATGCGAGAACAATGAATGGTCGGAGTTCTCACCGGCTCACACCGTGACAGCCGGACGAATCTCCGAACGCGCCACCCCATACGGTGTGGCGTCGGTTGAGGTCGACGGTAATGACGTTGAGGCTGTCTGGGGCGTCGCGCGAGAGGCGATTGAGCGTGCTCGAAGCGGTAGGGGGCCGACACTCATTGAGGCGATGACGTACCGGCTGTGTGGTCATGTGGAGGCGGAGTCTGGGTTCCTTGCTGGTGCCAAGTATCGCCCAGACGAAGAAGTCGCCCGACGCCGTGAACGCGATCCGCTAGACCTGTATCGCAACGCACTGCGGGACACCGGGAACCTAGATGAAAGCAAATGGGTCGAGATGCAGCGTCGCGTCGCTGAAGTTGTTTCAGAGTCTGTGAAAGCCGCTGAGGCGGCTCCTGATCCACCGCTCTCGCAAATCCAAGATTACATGTTTCATAACCAGATGCCTTGAGGCGCGTAGCAATGGCGAAAAAACGCTTGATTCAAGCGATCCGCGAGGGACTTGTCGAAGAAATGCGACGCAACCCCAAGGTGATCGTATTAGGTGAGGACGTTGAAATCAGCATTTCTGGGGACACACGTGGCCTCGTCGAAGAGTTCGGGCGCACGCGTGTGCGCAACATGCCGATTTCGGAGACTCTCCTAACGGGCATGACGGTGGGAGCAGCCATTGCTGGCTATCGACCCGTCACTCACATGATGTTTGCTAATTTCATGTATACCGGCTTCGACTCTATTGCAAATCAGGCGGCTAAACTGCGCTTCATGACGGGTGGCCAAGTTAGTATCCCTGCAACTTTCATCGCGACCTATGGCGGAGGGCGTTCAATTGCCGCACACCACTCCGACACACCTTATCCGCTACTCATGAATCTGGGTGGTATCAATGTTTGCGTACCGTCAAACGCGGCAGATGCAAAAGGGCTGCTCAAGTCCTGCATACGAGGTAGCAACCCGTGCGTGTTCCTTGAGCCGGGTGGCCGCGGCGGCGACATGGGGGAGGTTCCTGACGATGACTACGTAATCCCACTCGGCCAAGCCGCCATCAAACGCGAGGGCAAGGACGTGACTATCGTTGCCATTGGCACGATGGTCAAACCCACCCTAAGCGCGGCCACCATTTTGTTCGACGAGCACGGTATTTTGGCTGAAGTTATTGATCCACGAACGCTAGTACCGCTTGATGAGGCGACGATTCTCGCTTCCGTCTCGAAGACTGGACGTTTAGTGATTGTTGACGAGTCGCGTGATCGATGCAGCGCAGCAAGCCACATATCCGCCGTTATTGCCGACCGAGGATTCAGGCACTTGGATCGCCCGATCAAGCGAGTCACGGTACCCGATGTGGCGATGCCCTACGCGCCAGCGCTAGAACGCGCTGTGTTGCCAGATGCAGACAAGATTGTGCAATGTGTTTACGCGCTCTTGCAAGGCGGGGACACGCCGCAAAAAGGAACCTGAATGAAAGTCAATTTAAAGCTGAGTCGCGTCGGCATGAACATGGACGAGGCAACGGTTTCAGTTTGGAGAAAACAGCCGGGCGAATCGTTCGTCAAAGGCGAGACTCTCTATGAAATCGAAACCGAAAAGGTAACGATGGAGGTCGAAGCGCCGTGCAACGGCACCCTCATCTCGATTGCGGTGCCCGCGGGAACAGAAACGACCGTGGGGAGTGTCGTTTGCAGCATTGACCAGCAATAGCTTAGGGACAAATCAGAATGACTATCCAAAGGGGAAGCTTGTGACGCTGCGTGATGGCACGGGGAAGGCTTCGGTCGTGCTAGCCTCCAGTCGCACAACGGACTTGGCTGAGCGTGCATCGCGTGTCATGCCGGGTCGGCAGAGCAATCTGCGGGCAGTCGCAGAGCCAGCCGTTTTCATTGAACGTGCGCAGGGTCAGCGTATGTGGGATGTCGACGGACGCGAGTTGGTTGACTTTGCCATTGGAATGGGACCTGGTATTTGGGGGCATGGCAACGAACGCTATGAGCGCGCCGTGCAGGAGCAGATGTCGCGGGTATTCGTTGTCGCTTCAGGCATGCTCCAAACAGAACAAGAAGTCCAACTGGCAGAGAAAGTGGTACAGCACGTTCCCTGCGCAGACCGTGTACGATTCGTGACGACAGGGTCTGAGGCGGTACAGATGGCGATTCGGGTTGCGCGAGCCTTTACGGGACGCAAGTACTTTGTGCGTTTCGATGGGCACTACCATGGTTGGATCGACAACGTCCTTGGTGGAATGAGCGATCCAGAACCACACGGTGTCCCGTTTGCGATTGAGAACGACCGCGATCCAATGTACACAGAGGGAAAATCCCACCTGACGTTACAGGAGTCGATCAAGATCCCGTGGAATGACGTTGATGCGCTCAAGCAATTATTGGCAGAGCACGGTCGTGACATTGCGCTCATATTGATGGAAGGGGTCATGACCAATGGAGGCTGTGTGCTCCCAAGACCCGGTTACCTCGAAGCAGCCCGGGAACTGTGCACCAAGTATGGCGTGCTGCTCTGCATAGATGAGGTCATCACAGGATTTAGGATGGGACTCTCAGGCGCACAGGGTCACTATGGGGTTACACCCGATCTGGCAACGTTCGGCAAAGCGATCGCTGGCGGAATGCCACTGGCCGCGCTAGCGGGTCGCGAACACATCTTTGAGTTGATCAAATCGAATCGAGTCGTCGGTGCCGGAACGTTCAATGCCGCTCCGATGAGTATGGCTGGTGGTGTAATCACGATGCAAATGCTGGAAGAAGACGATGGCGCAGCCTACCAGCGAATTGATCGAATGCAGCAGCACTTTATGCGTGAGTTCAAGTCATGCGCCGATAGACACGGACATCCCGCTCTCGTGCAAGGTGTACGTGGTGTTTTTTGCGTACACTTTACGGATATGGCAGTGGCTTATTCTCATGCAGAACTGCGTGCGAAAGCGGACGCCGATAAGGCGCGTCGCTTCAGGAAAGCACTACTTGACCGCGGCGTCTACGCCGGACGAGGGGATCGCTACTTCGTGTCCGCGGGCATGACCGAGCAAGACCTGCAAATGGGACTAGACCGCATCGATGACGCACTCTCATCCCTCTGACTTTATCGACTACCGCAGCAAGGGGTAAGACAATGCGCAATGCGACCTCGCTAGATGTAGGAACCGTAATGAGTGACGCACCGATGAGCGCGCGCCATTGGCAAATCGTTTTCATCGGTGCGTTGATGATGATGCTAGATGGCTATGATCTATCGTTGATGGGCCTCGTATTGCCGACGATGGCGGAGGCGTGGAAGCAAGAACCTTCCGCATTCAGATGGGCACTCTCTGCATCGCTGATCGGGGTTGGCATTGGGTCTGTGCTGGCCGGCTTCATGGGTGACCGATGGGGTCGAAAGAATACTCTCTTGCTGATGTATTGTTTCGGTTCAATCGCTTGTCTAGGCACGGTTACTGCAAGCGATATTTCGCAACTGATTCTGTGGCGGTTTCTCGTTGGTGTCGGCATGGGCGGAGCGATTCCCAACGTGATCTCGCTCATCAGTGAGCTAATGCCAGCCAAGCGAAGAGCATTTCAGATTGTGCTGGTGTACAGCGGTGCCGCACTAGGCGGAGCGTTGGGTAGTCTATTGGGTGCCTACCTAATCCCGCACTTTGGATGGACATCCGCATTCTATGTCGGCGGTATCGCGCCGCTTGTCATCGCAGCAATAGTCTGGTTCGCGGTCCCAGAATCTCCAGCCTTTCTGGTCGGGCGCGGCCGGAATGCTGAGGCGTGCGTGACCGTCCGGCGCTTTCTGCCCACGCTCCCTGAGACCTGCCAGTTGACCTCGGCAGTTCAATCTGAGGTAAGCCAAGGGCATACAGGCTTGAGTGCGCTGTTCTCAAATGGCCGCGCCAGTTCAACGCTACTCATTTGGGTTCTGTTCATTTGCACTCAAGCGATGGTGTTCTTCATTCAGAGTTGGTACGTCACACTGCTCACGCGTGTGGGGAACCCGCTCGACACGGTACTGCGTACTTTCTCCCTTTGGGACTTTGGTGCTTTGATTGGCGGAGTGCTCGTGGCGTGGCTCGCAGCGAAGATCGCTTTGGAGAAGCTACTTTGCGTCGCCTACGTTATGGCAGGTGTCTGCCTATTCATGCTTGCGCAAGAAAGCAGTATCTCAAGTGCTACTGCCATCGTAACCTTTGCGACCGGATTTTCGATTGTAGGCGCTTCCTTTTGCATGGGGGCGCTGGCCGCAACGTACTACCCTAGCCACATACGCACGACCGGTATCGGCATAGGACTCGGCGTTGGTCGAGTGGGCTCAATATCGAGCCCTTTGGTCGCAGGATCGCTCATCTCAGCCGGTTGGACCAATGGACAGATTTTCTCGGCAGCGATCGCACTCGCGATGATTGCGAGCGTTGCCGTGCTCGCACTTTCAAGACAGGCGCGACGAGTAAAGCCCGTTGATGCAACCGAAGCGCATTGAACCTCAGCGCACAAGTTGACTCAAGATGGCAAGGGCTTCTTCCTCGGTGCGCGCATTGTGGACGTGCGGGCGGTCGAGAAGTCCCGCTGCACGGAGCACGTCCTCAGGTTGCGCCTTAAGGGCGCAAAGTATGATCTCAATCCCCGCGTTGTGAGCACGGTCACAAATTGCGTCGAGTGCCGCATACCCGGTAGCGTCGATTGAGTTCAAGCCAGACGCAAATAGGCAGATACACTTGGTCGAGGGCATACGTCGCAAGCGATCAACGATGAAGGTTTCAACCCGTACTGCACTGACAAAGTCTAGAGCGGCATCCACGCGAATGGACAAACAGCGGTCAAAAAGCACGGGCAGATTGAATCGCTCTCGATCACGCAGGCTACCATCTGCGTGCCGCCCAATCTCAATGATGCGCGGGTGCAAATGACTCCACATAAATTTCAGCAATGTCAGGGCAATACCGAGCGCAACGCCCCAGTGAAGCGCCGGTGCGAACACGAAGGTTCCGATCAGGGTCGCGACCCCGATGCAACACTCAACCTTGGATAGCCGCCAAAACTGACGCCACGACCCCACTGTCAACATCGGCAGCAGTGGCGTGACGATGATGGCGGCAAGCACAGCCATCGGAATTGTTCGCATCGCACTGATTGCATACTCAACGAACAAGGCAACGAGAACAACGGCAAAAAGAGTGGCCCAAGATGAACGGGCACCCGCGTAGCGATTCAGCGCCGATCGCGAAAAGGACGTACTCACCGGAAAAGCCCCTGAAAAACCCGATACGATTTTTGCGAGCCCCTGTCCGACCGCTTCCTGCGCCGCATCCCATGGCTTATCCATCGTCACTGCTTCACTTTTGGCGCTTGACATCGTCTCGACAAAACTAATCAACGCGATCGTCACTGCCACCGGAATCAGCGCTAGTAGCTCTGGTCCACTCACTGCAACAGGAAATGCCAACGCTGGCAATCCTCCTGGTAGCGAGCCCACGACAGCACCGCCAAGGGACTCAAAGTCGACGGTCCAAGAAACGAAGCCGCCAAGTGCAGCCGCTAGCGCGATCGCTGGAAACCGGGGCAGTGCGCGCCGGCACATTAGCAGCCAAGCGAGCGCTGACACACCAAAGACTGCCGAGGCTGCGTGCAGGCCGGTAGCACTGATGTGCAGTAAGTTGCCCCTCGTCGCCTCGGCTGCCACGCCGAGCAGATGAGGCAACTGGGACACAATGATTAGCAAAGTCGCAGCCTGCGTAAATCCGTGCAAAACCGGCAGCGAGACTAAATTGAACAACCAAGTGCCGCGAAGTACGCCCAACGCCACTTGGATGACACCTGCCATGATCGCAAGCCATATTGCGTATCGTACCCACGTCTCGGACCCTGGTGCCGCAAGGACGGATAGACTGCTCATTGTGAGAATACTCGTCAGTGCGACAGGCCCAGTCGCGAGTCGTGGGGCCGAACCCCAGAGAGCGCCTACCAGTGTGGGCAGTAGGCATGCATAGAGGCCCGTCACGAGTGGCATTCCTGCTAAGGACGCATAGGCGACAGACTGTGGAATCACCACACTTGCCACCGTTATGGCGGCAAGCAAATCTGCCTGAGCCGATTCTCGAGACGGGCGAGGCCACGAGAGGAAGGGGAAAAGTCTCATGTGACGGCTAAGTGGACTCTTACACGCCAATCACTTCGAGAACGAGCGCGTCTGGGCTACGCAGATAGATCGCTCGTTTGCCGACATCCAACCCGCCGAGCATCCGCATCGATTCCCCAATGGGCATGAGATCAAACTGTCGAGCCTGCGTGAGGAAAGTATCAAAATCAGCGACCGATATTGCAAGATGAGCAAAACTTGGCGTGTTTGGTGTCAATGCGGTCGCCTCTTGCATCGGCATGAATTGAAGCAGTTCAACCCGTTGCGACCCGAGTTGGAGAAAAGCAATTTCCAGCGATTTGACGTCAAGCGCTGTCATTCCGCGAATGCCTTGAAGATTCGCCGCGTTGTTGTGGCTTAAGAGTTCGGCACCCAGAAGCTGTATAAAGACATCTAATGCGCGCTGAATATTCATCACCGTAAAGCTGACGTGATTCGGCGTCACAGAAAGCGACTCAATGGCCATCGCGGCCCCCTGTATAGCGGATTGTGAAAGGATGCATGTTGCTCGTGTATGAAACATTTGGGCCGCCTTGTGTGGACCCATCGCCCAATTGTTTACAATGTGAGAAGCGCTCGCCGACTGCTCGCGCTCGCCAGTAAGTTGTAGCTTTCGATTGACCCGCAGATTCCATGAAAACCGTCGCCAAAGCAATCCGTCTTCTCAAAATGTTTTCTGCTGAACACGAAGAGTGGGGAGCGAGCGAACTTGGGCGTGCCGTCGCCATGGACAAAGTGATTGTGCACCGCCTGCTCCGCGCCCTTGCAGAGGGGGAATTACTGGTACAGGACGCCACGACGCGCAGATACCGCATGGGGCCGGGGCTGATTGCTCTTGCCCACCGCAATCTAGGCTCAATGGACGTAACCTCACTCGCACGGCCACATCTTGAGCGCCTGCGCGACGAGACGGGCGAAACTATCTTGCTTTCGGTGCGACGAGGAAATGTTGTGGTCGTGACCCTCCCATGCGAGAGCCGCCAAGCGGTACGGGTTTCTGCAGAAGTGGGGGATTCCGTCCCAATGTATTGCTCGGCTAGCGGTCGCGTTTTCTTGGCATTCGGGCCCGCCACCTTGTTCCAAGAGATCGACGCCACTCCAATGCCCGCCTTGACGGCACACACCATTACCAACTTAGACGAAATTGGCAAACAATTGGTCGATATCAAGAGACGGGGTTGGGCGGTTGACGACGAAGAACTGGCGGATGGCGTGCGAGCAGTCGCCGCCCCGGTTTTTGGTCCTACTGGCGATGTGGAGTGCTGTGTCGCATTGCGCGCACCCTCTGGGCGTCTGCCGCGAAACGAGATGCCAAAGCTGGCAAAAAAAGTTGCTGAGACAGCACAACATATCGGCGAAGAGTTGCAACGATCCCGACGTTGAGAGGGACTCACCATGTGCCGTAGTAGATCCCTAGCTCTTTGGCGCGGTCTGTGCGTTTTTCGACGACTTGATCAGACAGCGTTTTTCGTGCGCGCCGTGTGCTGTGCCAAGCAAGAATTTTTTCGTTGAAGCCTTGACGAATGAATTGATGCACAGTTGAGGTTCCTAGATCCATGTACTCATGGGGGTCTTCTTGCAGGTCAAAAAGCTGTGGCCGGTATCCTTGCCAATGCACGTACTTCCACCGCGCATCGCGGATCATGATGCCGCGACATTCGTGGGGCTTCCGGCCTAGGGTTCGCCGCACGCGGCGAAAGCTGTAGTCGATCTCGGATATCACAAACTCTTTATGCTCTTTCGCTTGTCCGAAGACGAGAGGAAGCAGCGACCGTCCTTCGATCGGCGAGCCGACGTAATCGCTACCGATAGCATCCAGAATTGTGGGCAGCACGTCAACCGCCTCCACCAAGCTACTGATACGGGTGCCTCTCGTCGCATTTGCCGCCTCACGGGGATCGCACACAATCATAGGAATGCGTGTCACGGCATCATGAAAGAGATCCTTCTCGCCCAGCCAATGATCGCCACCAAAGTCACCGTGATCTGATGTTAGTACGATTAGAGTTTCGTCAAGGAGGTTCAGTCGCTTCAAGGTGTCCACGACGCGCCCAATGTGCATATCGACCTGCGAGATGAGTCCCATGTAGGCTGGTCGCACATGTCGGGCGATCTCGTCTTGCGCAAAGCTCTGCGACTCTTCTTGCGCGAGATAGGCCGCATAAACAGGGTGTGGATCCTCTAACTCTGTCGCCAATTTGGCGATTGGCAAGCAATCATTTTCGTCATACATGGCGTGGAACGGTGCTGGGGCGATGTAGGGCCAGTGTGGTTTGACATAAGACAAGTGGAGCGCCCACGGCTTTTCGCATTGCGATGTCATGTAGTTGATTGCCGTATCGGTCACATAGGCAGTTTCTGAATGCTCCTCCGCGACGCGTGCGGCGAGCCGGACATTTCGCAAGAACCACCCGCTCTGTATCTTTCCGGCCTCATCCATGCCTGAGACGACGTAATCTCTCCAAGGGTCGTCGCTCGTGTAGCCGCGATCGAGAAGATAAGCCGTGTATCCGCTGTCACCATCAGGGGACCCATGGCCATCAATACGATCAATTACGTCAAAACCGCCCTGGCTAATTTGACGATGCACAGGATTGTCGACACCAATCCCCAATCTAGCAAGCCCGTCAAGATCTGCAATGACATGAGATTTGCCCACTAATGCCATCTTTCGTTCCAACGGGCGCAGATAGTCGCCAATCGTGAGTTGCTCGATGCTAAGTGGTACGCGATTCCAAGTCACACCGTGGCTGGAGACGTAGCGACCGGTGTAATAGGACATACGTGACGGGCCGCAGACGCCAGCTTGCACAAAAGCAGAATCAAACGAAACACCGTTACGTGCCAGGGCATCTATATTGGGCGTCCGAATTGCCGGGTGCCCGTTGCAGGCGAGATGATCCCAGCGGAGCTGATCCAGCATAATGAACAACACATTTCGCAGCGGTGTCACTCGTCACGCCTCGAAGTAAACATGTTTGGACTCCATAAAGTCATTGAGCCCCTCCACGCCATGCAATCGCCCGTAACCGCTCTCGCGGTAGCCACCTGTTTCCGCTTCAGCAAAAAGCTTGTTGTGTGCATTGATCCACACCGTGCCGGACTTCAAGCGCCGCGCGATATGGTGCGCGGTGCGCTGATTGGCCGTCCACACGCTTGCGGCGAGCCCATAACGGGTCGCATTGCTGCGTTCAATTGCTTCTTCGTTGGATCGGAAGATTTCGGCCACAACAAACGGGCCAAATAGCTCATCCTGAATGTATGGGCTAGACGTATCAGCGACTTCAAGCAGCGATGGCGACAGGAAGGCCGCCTTTTTGGGCAAGTGCGTCGGCACCCCACCTCGCAGGTGGAATCGTCCAGCTTTGTTACCCGCTTCGATCAGCGATAAGACGCGATCTCGATTCGCAACATCGATGAGTGGCCCGAGCTGGCTCGTCCGATCTGTGCCTGGTCCGAGGCGCAGATTGCCCAGATGCGTGGCGAGTTGCTTGCACGCTTGTTCGAACTTTGATTCATGTATCAGCACGCGTGAGATAGCAGTGCACATTTGCCCCGACAGCGCCATTGCCCCAGAAGTGATTTGCGGAATGGCAACATTGAGGTCGCAATCTTCGAGCACAATTGCCGGCGCTTTCCCACCGAGCTCGAGTGAGAGGCGCTTCAGTGTACCGGCACTCGCTTCGGCGATGCGCTTCCCCGTCGCCGAGGAACCCGTGAAGCTAATCGCGTCGATGTCCGGGTCGGCACACCATGCTCGTCCTACTGCAGCACCTGATTCGGTCAACGTATTGACGACGCCGTGCGGCAACTGACTCACGTCGGTCAAACACGCCAAGACCAACTGATTAACGACACTGGTTTGATGAGCGGACTTGATGACCGCTGTGCAGCCTGCCGCAAGCACGGGACCAAGCGAACGGATCAGCAAAGTCGCCGGCGCATTCCAAGGAACGATGATGGCGGCTACCCCAATAGGCTCTCGAACAATCATCGAATAGCAGTCTTGATCTAGTTCCGCGACGCGACCCCATAAATTCCGCGCAAGCCCGGCGTAGTATCGAAGTTCAGAGACACTTGCCGCAACTTCGTGTGCCGCACCGCCAGCGAGCTTGCCACTGGTACGAACTATCCAAGAGGCAATTTCGGGCGCTCGCTGCTCTAAGTTATTGGCGAACGCAAGCAGAACATCTGCGCGTAATCGGGGCATATGCGCCCAGCCCGGCCGCTCAAATGCAGCACGCGCCGCCTGAACAGCGAGGCGCCCCGCCGCTTCGGTCGCGTCGACAAACTCAGCGACAGGCTCGCCGCTCGCGGGATCAACGCAAACACCACCAGCCGGGGCTGACTGGTCCCAATGACCATCGATCAAATTACAAGCCTTCATCCTGCTCGCTCCAACTATGTCTAAAGAAAAACTGCGCCGCCATCAACGCAAATCGTTTGACCGGAAATAAACGCAGCATCGTCACTTGCCAAAAAACTAACGGTACCCGCGAGATCTGAGGGATAGGCATCTCTCTGGATCGACCTAGCCTTACGTGAAACCTCTTGCAAGGAATTCACATGGGCTTCGTTTTTCAATACTTGGTCAGATAGTGTGAGCCCTGGTGCAATCGCGTTGGAGGTAACGTTCCAACTGCCGAGTTCTCTTGCAATGGCGCGTGTAAACGCAATCAAAGCGCCTTTGCTCGAAACATAGTGCGCAAAATTCGGCACTCCTTTGATCGCAGCGGTAGAGGCAATATTCACGATCCGGCCCCATTGCCGTTGTTTCATATCGCCCACCACTGCCTTGAGACAGAGGAAAGGCCCTAACGTGTTCACTTCCATGACGCGACGCCACTCCTCAGCCGGGATCTCGTCGAACGGGCGGTTTTTAAGCGTCGAAAAAAGTGCGGCGTTGTTCACGAGGATGTCCACGGAACCGAATCGCGCTCTCGCGGCAGCGGCCCAACGCATCGTGTCCACTTCGCTAGCGATGTCGGCCTGTAAGCCGATGGCCGAGTGCCCAGCGCTTACAAACTCAGTGGCGGCTTCCTCGGCTCCGCGAAGGTCAATGATGACAACGTTGGCACCTTCCTCAGCAAAGCGAGTAGCCAACACTCTCCCGATACCCGTTGCTGCACCCGTAATCGCAACCGTTTTTCCTTGATGCCGTTTCATAAATCCGTCCTCGTCAGGTAGCGATTTACTACGTCGTCAGGCGTGGTCGGGTGTTTCGAAGTAAACATGCTTGGTCTGAAGAAAATCATTAAGCCCCTCCACTCCATATAGTCTTCCACGACCGCTTTCGCGATAGCCGCCAGTCTCGGTTTCAGCGGCGTGTCGGTTGTGATTATTGATCCAGACTGTTCCGGCGCGAACTTTTGCTGCGACACGCTTTGCGCGCATCAGATCGCTTGACCACACACTTGCGGACAGGCCGTAGCGGGTCGCATTCGCCAACGCGATACCCTGGGCTTCATCGTCAAAGGGTTCTACCGTAAGCAATGGGCCGAATATCTCTTCTTGTACCAAGCGCGAATTTGGATCATCAACGGCGACCACGCCTGGCGTGATAAACGCCCCCCGTCCAAGCTCGCCTTCAGGACGGGTGCAATTCAACAAGACTTCGTTTTCGTTTGTCGCACGCTGTGCAATGGAGAGTATTCGATCCCGATTGCGATGGTCTATGACTGGCCCCATTGTGGACGACGGGTCATCACCGGCACCGACGCGCACCTCCCGCAGTTGTGCAACAAGTCTATTGGCGACGGCCTGATACGCCGCACGCTCAACCAGCACTCGAGTGATGGCGGTGCACATTTGTCCTGCCATCACGGTCGCGTGGCGAACAATTGTGCGAATAGCGACATCAAGATCAGCGTCCGCAAAAACGACCGCAGGCCCTTTGCCACCAAGTTCGAGCGAGAGTCGCGTGCAGGAACGCGCAGCCGCGAGAGCGATATCCTTCCCGACCTTCGAAGAGCCGGTGAAACTGATGACGTCGACGTCAGCACTTTCACAGAGATATTGTGAACACTCGGCCCCCGTTTCGACAATGCTATTGAGAACTCCACGAGGTAGCCCTGATTGAGCAATAAGCGAAAGCACTAGTGACGTCGCGGGGGAGGTCTGCGCCGCGTGCTTTACCACGGCGGTGCAACCGGCAGCCAGTGCTGGGGCCAAAGAACGCACCAATAAGGAAACTGGCGCGTTCCACGGCACAATAACTGCTGCTACACCCAACGGCTCGCGCGGCAACATCGACCAGCAGTCGGCGTCTATTTCTGCGACGCGCCCCCACAGATTCCTCGATAGCCCAGCATAGTACTGAAATGCGTTGATGGCGGCACCGACTTCATTTGCGGCCTCGACGCGCAGTTTGCCATTGAACTGCACGAGCAGCGATTCGACTTCGATACGGTGATCGTTCAAGCTGAATGCACACGCCATCAGGGCTTCCGATCGCACCCGCGCTTGTTGACGCCATTTTGTAGTCTCAAACGCATGCCGTGCGGCACCGACAGCATCTCGGGTTTGGTCGATTGATGCCGCACGCTGACTTGCTTCGAAGTCGCCGGAGGCAGGATTGAGGCAACCAAACGTGTCAGCTTCACCCTCGTGCCACATACCGTCAATCAGATGTTTCAGTTCCATACCCGATGTCATCTCAATGTGGTGGGGAGCCCAACAACGCAATACATCTAACGCTGCTCACGAAAAATACCGATCTTCTCTTGCACGACGCGATCGGAGAACGCAAACAAAACGGTCTCCGCAGTGGTGGAGAAGTGATGTGATACCCAGCCGGGTACAACGAAGATATCGGATTCATCGAACACTAGGCTTTGGTCGCCGAGATGAAGCGCCCCCCCACCTTCGACGACGACGAACACCTTTGCATCAGTGGAACGGTACGGCGTGGTTTCGATTCCGTTGGGAAGGAGTTGTATTGTTGGCGCGATGGTGGGCATTGCCCAGCCCCCGTCAAGCGGGTTGATGTAGCGCATCAAGTGCCCGTGCGCTGCATCCGGCATATCGTGCGCCGCAATCGTTGCCAGCGCCTCGCGCGTTCGTGCGTAGGGGTAGTTGAAGACGGGTGAGTTCAGTGATCTCGCAACATGCCCAACTGGAAGCAGTCCTTGTCCGTATCGTGCCGGTGAGTCACCGAGGGGGCGATGCACGTCTGCCTCTACACGGTCGTGGTCTTCTCGGAAAGTGCTATTGAAGAATGCCACCATCGGGATATCGAGCCCGTCCAGCCAGATGGTTGGCTCACTGCTATCGTTACCGTGATGGTGCCAGGTCCAAGAGGGGGTGATGACGAAATCTCCCCGCTGCATCAGCGTCTTCTCACCATCGACCGCGGTGTAAGCACCCGACCCTTCAAGAATAAATCGAAGTGCCGACTGCGTATGTCGATGTGCAGGCGCGATCTCGCCCGGCATCAGAAGCTGAACGCCCGCATAAAGCGTATTCGATACCTGCGAAAGTCCGCGCAGCGATGGGTTCTCAAGAATCAGAACGCGGCGCTCTGCCTCCATTGCTGAAATCAGCGTCGCGGATTCAAGAACATGCGGTCGGATATCTCGATAGCGCCAAAGATAAGGAATACCGACGGGAGTAGGCTCCGCGGGCACTAAGGATTTAAGGCGCGTCCACAGCGGGGCTAACGCATCTTTATCGATTCGAGTGTAAAACTCTTCGCGTGTGCTCATCAGATTTTGACGGCCTCGTGATGGTCGCCTGCGCGAATGTTATCGGTCCGAGTTTCAAACGGTACTCGTTTTAGGTGCAAGGCGATACCGACTCGGTAGCTTGCTAGGCTATTGAAGAGGGAACGAAGCTTGCTCTCACTCATCGGCAGCCACGGCAATTGTGATGCTGCCCAGCCCATCGATTCCGGCTGACATTATTTGCCCCGGCGTTACCGGGCCGACCCCCTCGGGAGTGCCAGTGAACACAATATCGCCAGGCACTAGCCGGAAATACTGTGATAAGTTCGATACGATCTCGGCTACCGACCAAATTAGGTGGGTGATATCGCTGCGCTGGCGGTCTGCGCCATCGACTTGCAGCCAAATCCCCCCCGATGCTGGGTGCCCGTGCTGTGCAACGGAGTAGATTGGACCGCACGGGGCAGACTCGTCAAACGCCTTACCCAACTCCCAAGGCCGACCTTTATCGCGGAGAGCAAGTTGCAGGTCACGGCGCGTCATATCCAATCCGACTGCGTAGCCAAAAATGATGTCCAACGCCTGTTCAGTCGAGACCTTGTACGCAGGCCGACCAATTGCCGCGACAAGTTCCACCTCATATTGGTAGTTGGTTGACTTCGAGGGGTAACGGATTTGGCGCGTCTCGCCGTGATGGGCTGGAATCACGGCATCCGCTGGTTTGGCAAAAAAGAACGGTGGATCTCTCGTGGGATCGAAGCCCATCTCGCGTGCATGCGCGGCGTAATTTCGCCCAACACAATAGACGCGCCTCACCGGAAAGTGCTCAGATGAGCCGACGATGGGAAGAGCAACGATGGGCGGTGCCGGGACGACGAAGTTATTCATGGCGATAATGGGACAGCGAGTGTGGTTGAGAGGCGATCACTTCTAGAAACTCACATTGATCGGGTCGTACGGATATAGCCACTCATTACGTGACTTTGCGATGTCTCTGTCATGGAATTGTTTGCGCATTTCATCCGCATCAACGATTTGATAGAGAGATCCCATTTCAGTTGATTCATAGACCACTCGCGCCGTCCGAGGAGCGCGGTGGTCTTGATATCGTCGGAGCGCAACTTCCAACGGAACATCGATATCGATTGCGCGCGCCAAAACAGCCGCATCTTCGATGGCCATTGCCGCGCCTTGTGCCATATAGGGGAGCGTGGCGTGCACCGCGTCGCCGAGCAAAGTAACGTGCCGACTGCTCCATAGGCTGGCGGGCTTGCGATTATTGAGCGCCCAGCGGTAGCACTTGTCTCTATCGGCCGCCTCGATGATCGCCCGAACCATCGGGTGCCACCCTTTGTAGTCAGCATCCAACTCACCCCACGGGCGGCTCGCGCTCCACGACTCTTCTTCCCAAGGACGTGCAACGCAGCCAACAAAGTTAGTGAGTGTGCCACCACGAATGTAGTAGGTCACCGCGTGATTCTTCGGCCCGCACCAAACTGTGGAAACAATTTCGGTGCGAAGTTCTGGCGGAATGCGCTCTGTCGGCACGATGAGCCGCCAAGCGACGTGCCCCGTGAACTCGGGCTTATCGTCACCTAGTATGGACTTGCGAACCACGGACTTGATACCGTCCGCGCCAACCACCAAGTCAGCTTCGATGCTGTTTCCATCCGCAAAGTGTACGGTGGCAGATTTCTCACCATCCTCGACACGCCGGGCCGACATATTGAGTTTGATACCCTCAGATGCCAGAGACGTTACCGCACTTACCAGCGCTGCGTGCAGATCTCCCCGATGTACTTGGTAGTACGTTGCGCCATGCATTTCCGCATGGCGCACACCGATGGGAATCCGGTGCAGATGTTCGCCGGTATCGAATCGTCGGAATTCGAATGCCTGCGGCTTCACCCCTATTGCCTCTAGGGTCTCGCCGAGGCCAATGGCATTGAGCACCTTTGTGGCATTCGCGCTCATCTGAATCCCCGCGCCAATCTCCCCCAAGGTATGCGCTTGCTCATAGACCCTTACTGTATGCCCTCGCCGCAAAAGGCAGGCAGCAGCAGTCAGCCCACCGATGCCAGCACCGATAATGGCGACATTCATGCGGCTCTCCTTTGACAGCTCATCGAATCGTGCTCATCTGGTTTTACGCAACGCCGTCGGATCTAGGCTTGGTACGCGGTACACGCCGAATACCTCCCACTGGAACAAGTCGTGGACTGGCAGGAGTTCGAGATCAAACACTGGCCGTAGTGGATCGTCTTTTTGGAACTCTCTTAGCCGCGGGTATGAAGGCAGGTCGTCTGGATAGGTCTTGGTTCTATCGCGCTGATCCCACGTCTGAATTTTCATGCCCGGGTAACAAAGCGAGAAATTGACCAGTACATTTCTGGTCTTCGGCAAAACATGAGCATCGCCCATTGCGAATGAGTTGCAAGAGACATCGCTTACTGTGGGAGTCGCGAAGGTGACTCTCGCGGTCATGGCGGCGTCATCAATCGCATACACGATCGCGTTGCTGAAAGATTGATCCGCTGGTTTTGGCACTTCACCAGTAAACGGGATTGCCTGATGCACATTGTTGTTGAACACAACAATATTGCCGTCCGGCGTCACGCGGGGGTTATGCTGATGGCTGGGAAATTGGAAGTTGTCACCCACAGGCCGTAGCAGCTTGGTACGTAGTTGAGGGGACCACCCGATATCCCTCGCGAGAATCCATTTGATTTGCTTTGTTTTCCGATCAATCTTTACAACTGCCGAAAGGTTTCGAAATGAAGCGATGATTGAGTCATCGCGTGCGTCGTAGTGAACACCATTTCCATGGGTCCAGTCGACGGCGCCGGGGAATCCGCGAACCTCCCAGTACGACCAAAATGTATCGTAGCCAATCTTGAAAGGATCGAGATAGTCAAAGCTATCCCAGCGCCATACAACATCCCCCCCAGGCGTGAACTCGATGATCCGATCACCCATCACTTTCTGCGTTTTGCGCGGTGCTGCCGCGTCATGCTCACTCGTGTAGTAGTTGTCGATCATCTTAGGGATTGCCTCCATCGACAAGAAGTTTCCGTTAGGCAACTCTTCGGGCTGGTGATGGAGGGTGACTGCATCAACCGGGGTCGATCCCGGCGGCATTGAGCGAGGACCCTTCGCAGCACCCCAGCGACGAATCTCGTTCCCCAACAGATCAATCTCTACCGGGCTAAAGCGTGCGGTGTGAAAGAAAATGTTGCCGTTTGCGAGGGTCGCAATACCGGAAATTCTTGAATCCGATTGGTAGTACCAGACAACCTCGCCCAACTCATTGATGCCTATGATTAGAGACCACCCAAGCGCAAATTCGCGTTGCTTTGATGTCTGAAGCTCCGAGCGGCCAAGCGCTCGCCGCCTGACAGTCATGAGTGTAATGCCGGGCTCCATACGTTCGACCTGCGCCTGATGTATCTTCATCTGCGGAAAGTCGAACAGGTTTGCGGGAAGCGCGGGGGTGCGGTAGGTAAGGGGGCGGGGAAAAGTGATTTTTTTACCGTCCTTGCTCTGTATCGAAACCTTGACTTGATGATCGACCGCTGGACGCAGCCCAACCAACGGCAAGGCGCGACGAAGGCTTTTCACATGCTGAAACCGAACTTGCCAAGACCTCCTGTCGTCACTCAGATCGACTGTCACCTCCACCGGCTCGGATGTCTCCAATTGCAGCACCGCCGCCAGCGGGGCTCGGGGATTCGGATTCTGAATAATTGTCGGCGCAACTGTATAAAGGGGGGTGCTGAGGGCCAACTGATTGGTCAGCATCGCCCATAGTCCAACCAACAGCGGCAACGCGCACCGCCGCGACAGCCGCCAATTCCAAGCAAAAGACGTCGCTGAATTACACAACACGCTCACCTCGTGCGTCGAAAACTTGTTTCACTAAGTCATGACCGAAGGCTGTGCATGGGATCACCCTCACCCTATAAGCTCTGTATATCAACCGTTTCATATATATCAACGCCGTACCATTTATCTAAACACGTTAACATGACACTTTACGAATCGCAATAGGTTAGACACGGGACTCACACTAGCCTGAATATTTCACGGGTCGCCTACTGCGCCTAAGGACGTTTCCTCTCAATGAGTGGATAACCAATTTGGTTCGTTCCTCTTTTGCCGTGGATGCGGGCTGCACGTTCGAACGCGCCATGATGTAGGCGCCTCCCGCGAAGAAAAAGCGATCGCAACCTTGACACACGGCGCGTCAAACTTTAGCATTATTGTGCATATCACATAAACGTTACTAATATCACAGTCAACAATCGCTCTCACTGGGTGTGCCGATGCTCGTTGTACGCCATCACTGACCGAAGCTACGTAGCGAGGCGCTGCCGCATGGCCGATGCCGCGCTGAATTAGCTCACTCTATTCCACTGACAAAAAAACCTGCCCGCAACAACATTAGGAGTGCATACACATGAGTAAGCCCAAGCGACCGTCTGCTTCGAGGATGCCTATCCTCAGCCGCATATCACTGTGTGTCACTGCCGCGATCACCCCCTTTTCCGTCGTTGCGCAGCAAGCGCCTGCGCCCAAAGCGTCGGAGGAGCAACGTGTTCAGCGATCAGATGCGGACAAGGTGGACGAACTTGTTGTCACGGCAACGCGGCGCTCAGCATCGGCGCAGGCAGTCCCAGTTGCGCTTTCTGCATTTTCAGGTGAGCAGCTAGCCGAACAAGCCGTCTCAAACTCGCAGGAACTTCTATTAAAAGTCCCGAGCAGCGATATCACCATGAACAACGGCTCAACCGCAGCAAACATCTACATACGCGGGGTTGGCACAAAAGGGCCTGGCTACAACCAAGTCGCTGCGGTAGGAATTTACGTTGACGAAGTTTCATTGAATTCGCCAATCGTGAATGTGTTGCAACTCTTTGACCTGCAGCGAGTAGAAGTACTTAGAGGCCCACAGAACACACTGTATGGCCGCAATACCACTGGCGGCGCGGTGAATTTTGTTTCCGTTAAGCCAAGGGTCGCCGACGGCACTTGGGGTTATCTCACCTTAACCGGTGGCCAGTTTAGTCAGGCGGATGTCGAGGGCGCGGTATCGTTCGACCTGGGGCAAGAGTGGGCCGCCCGACTCGCTCTAATCAAGCAGACGCGAGACGGCATGTACAACAACAGCTATCTTGGCGAGAAGGTTTACGACAAGGATTCAACTGCTGTGCGTGCGCAATTGGTTTGGAGTCCGCGACCAGATACAGAGCTGCTAATGAAACTCCACGGCGAGAAGGTGAACAACACCAATAAGCTCTGGAAGACAATAGGCCTTCAATCGCCCCTGCTGGTTGGTGCTGTCACCACCTACAACACGCCATGCCAGTTTACGATTGGCTTGGGAAGCGCTTGCGTGGGTATCAACAATACACCGAGCGACCCCAATGACACACGCACATTTAGTGCGAGCATGCGCAGTCCAATCGAGCAGGTAAATGCTCGCGGTGCGTCACTCAATGCCAACTGGAAAATCGGTGATGTACGTGCCACCGCGATTGGCGGCTACGAGTACAACAATTTTAAGAAAGCTGAGGACGTTGATGCTGGCCCCGCGCCCCTTCGACCCACTGGCCCTTTCTCTGGCTCGATCACAAACGCGAACTATCAAGGCGGATTTGACTTCTTTCAAGTGAGCGAAGCGTCGCAGTACAGTCAAGAATTACGGTTGGCGTCTGAAGCCGACAAGAGCCTTCGCTGGATCACGGGTCTTTTCTGGTTTAAGGAAAAGACGATCGGCAATACAACCGCGTTCTCATACTTTGCGGGTACGGCCGCCAATGGCGGTCGTGCAAATTCGACGAACCTCAATCAAGAAAACCGTGTTGCCTCGGGTTATGGCGAGATTGAATTTGACGTGACTAAGCAGTTGACCGTCACCGCAGGTATTCGTGCGACGCGCGAAGAGCTGTCGGGGACCAATACAACCGTTCAACGCTCGCTGACGGACGCGGTAACACGCGCGGCCTTGTTACCCACCAGTGGGCAGCGTCCCATCACGACTGCAGAGTTGCTGGCATTGCCAGTCGGCACTGGGCGCAACGTTTACGTTGATACGCCCTTCGAGAAATCCTTTAGTCAGTCCGGCGGAAAGTTGGGCGTTAAGTACTCGGTCGACGCGCAGACGATGGTGTTCGGCACTGTCTCACAGGGGTTCAAGTCTGGTAGTTATAGCGCTGCCCCTGCGCAAAGCATCAACGGGTCGTTCTTCACCCCAACCAACCCAGAAACGCTAACAGCCTACGAAATTGGCCTGAAGACCACGACGGCAGACCGTAAGCTTAAGCTGAATCTCACGGGCTACTACTACCAGTACAAAGACCAACAATTGCTTCGTACCACTTCCTTACCAGGTCTTGGTATTGTCGCAGCACAAGTCAATGCCGGAAAATCAAACTTGCAAGGCGTTGAATTGGAAGCGCAGTGGGCCCCTGGCGGGGGGTGGAACATCGATTTGGGAGTGGGCTACCTAAAGACAAAGATCGTCGAGTTCACGCAGGACGAGGCGTGTGTTGCGAATGCGGGGGGTTGCCCAGCCAGCGGGGTGAGGAAGCTCGACTTCTCCGGACAAGAGCTGACAAACTCACCACGGCTGACGACCAACCTAACAATACGCAAGGAATGGAAGCTAGATGGTGGCAATACGCTGAGCATTGGTGGTGATTACTCGTATCGTGCAAAACGCTTCTTCAACATCCCCAACAACACGTTGGAGAGCAGCGAGGCCTACTCACTGGTAAACGCGCAAGCAACATATCGCTTCGGCGCGAAACAACAGTACAGGCTAACGGCTTGGGGCAAGAATTTGAACGATAAGGTCTACTTCTTGAACAAATCTGTTTTCGCAGCGGCGGGTACGATGGAAGCGCTGATTGGTGACCCCAGAACATTCGGTCTCACTTTTTCCACAAATTATTAAGCACTCGATCTAGCCTGAAAATGCCGATAATGTTCGGCATCGAGGAGAATTGGCAGGTGGAAATCAAGCTTGAGACCGTGCGATCCGTGTTTCACGACCTGTTGCACGGGCGAATGACAAGGGAAGCCGCTGACCAGTGGGCGTGCGATGTAATGCAACACCAAGACAATGGATCACTGATCTATTCGCCTTTGAACGAAGAAGACCGTATTTGGGATGGCGTCAAGTATCTCTATGGAGTTGATGTCCAAGTTGCTCCAGGGGAGTACCTGCATACTGACGAGGACGTCGGGATTGCGATGGTTAAAATACTCGGTGGCGCTCCTCAATAGGCATCTGCATCGATCAAAAGGGCTGACTCCTTGCCCACGCTTGGGATTTGCCATACAGGGCGCTCGCCCCCGCCCTCCACTGTCAAACGCGTCCCCACGAAATGTTCAAACTGGGCGATCCACAATCATGTAACGCTTAAGGATCGGTTCGATCACCTCGAATGTTCCGGCAAGACCAGGCCCCCCAACAAAGCTGTCGCCGGGCCCGTATTCTTTGGTTACGCCGTTATCGTCCGTCACGCGGCATCTACCCGAGATGACTTGGAAATACTCATGCATATGCGGCCCAAATTCAATCCGCCACGCGCCAACCTCGCATGCCCACTCCCCAGCAAACACACCTTCGCGCTCGTAGCGATTCCACGTTGTACGTTGAGGATTCCCAGAAATGAGTCGGTCAGGCCGAGGGAAGTCGATTTCCGGCAGCGGTGCTGGTTCGTCAAAAGAGAAATGATTTGGCATATCGGCTATATCGTCTATATCGGTTATATCGTCTTGGTGGGGAAGCGCTAATTGTGAGTGCCATCAGCCCTCGCACTGCGCGATGGCACCCGAATGTAAATCCCCGCTCCCGCCGCGGTCTTGGCCAGCCTAGCCGACGCGCGAATCGCCCGTGCGGGCGTCACGCGAGTCGCAGTGTGACGGCAATTTAGAATTGCATTGTAAAACTTAATAATACAATTTGCGAGGTGTCAGCAAATTAGACCATACAACCAGCCAAAACTTGCGGTTGCGGAATATGAGACGTTCCCCGTCCGGCTGGCAAGCCAGTTGGGGCCAAGCGACAAAGAGGGGAATTACAGCGAGGCGAATTGCCGCAAGGCGTTTTGCTGTTCTTTACAAATAAAAAAAACAATGCTACCTTCCGACTTCGTGATGTACAACCCTATAAATTCGTTGCGCCTCGACCGACTTCCCTCGCCGGATCATTAGTCAAACATAAGAAGCCGTGCGTAAAATTCGCTAAGCGGCATAACAGGTTTGTGTAGAAAATTCACACGTCAATTTGCGACCCAATCGACAATCTTTCAATGGATGCCGCCATGCAATCACCAACAAATCGAAGCGCCCTTTCAATTGCAGTTTCGCTCGCACTCTTCGGCGTAACTAGCGTCGCCCTCGCCCAGACTGAAGCAGACAAGCCAAAAGCTGACGCGAAGTCCGGCTCAAAAGTTGAAGAGATCAGTGTTGTCGCCGAAAATCCCCGAGGCTACAAAGCCAGTATTGTGCAGGTTGGCGCATTTCGCGATCAGAACATCCTTGAGGTGCCACTGACAGTAAACGTGATTCCGCGCGCAGTGCTCGACTCGCAAGATTCCAGAGGTGTCTATGATGCGCTTCGGAATACCGGCGGCGTCTCTAGAGCGCAGCTTAGCGGCGCGATTTATGACAACCTCTCAATTCGCGGTGTCGCGCTGCAGAATCGCACGAATTATCGACTGAATGGCTCGCTGCCCATCATCAACCTGATCGATATGCCGATGGAGAATAAGGAGCGTGTTGAAGCGTTGAAAGGTGCATCTTCACTTTATTATGGATTCACAACCCCGGTCGGCGTGATCAACTTGGTCACCAAGCGTGCGCGCGCAGAACCCAATGCAAGCCTGACGCTTAGTGGCAATGAATACGGCCAATTTGTTCAACACTTAGACGCCGGAAGCAAGTTTGGTGCGGATCAACAGTTTGGCGCACGCGTCAACATCGTTAGCGGAAAGTTGAATAGCGCACTTGACGCACCGAAGGGCGAGCGCAACCTTTTCGCGCTCGCGCTTGATTGGCGTGCGATGGACAGCCTTTGGTTCAAATTTGACTATGAAGGCATCGCAAAAGAGACCCTCGAACCCGCGACGATCGTAATCCCAGCCGCTGTGAACGGTGTCATTCCGCTCCCGAGGAGACCCGTCTACAGCCGCCTGATTGCAGGTGACTGGCCCAAAAATGATGCGGTGGCAAAAAATGCGCTCTTTCGGGCTGACTACACGATTTCTGACAATTGGTATGCCCTTGCCGAGGTCGGGCGAGCGCAGACGCGACGTGACAAGCGCGACTATAGTGAAATCACCAATTACAACCTTGTGACGGGTGAAGGCCGCCTTGATTATTCGCTGACACGCGACCTGAACTTCGTGAATCGGAACGCACGGTTCGAACTCGGCGGTAAGGTTGCCACTGGCTTCATGACGCATGACTTAACCTTCGGCATCATGCAAAACAAGCTCTATCAAGCTGGCGCCAACAGTCAAGCCCGGTCTTTCACGCAAAACCTGTATGACCCGCGCCCGATTCCTTTTATCGACAAGAACGTTCCTTCAATCTTGAACCCAGTGAATACGAAGGATAAAGGCTCTTATGCGATGGATCGCATAACGGCCGGAGACTTCCAGCTCACTATTGCGGTACGCAAAGAGGACTATGAAGCGGTGACGACACGCAACACGACCAACCCGCCTACAGTGACGCGCTACACCGCGAGCCCTACCACATACTCATATGCAGGTCTCTACAAAGTTCGTAAGGACACAAGCATCTACGCGAGCTACATTGAGGGGCTGGAAGAAGGGCCGATTGCGCCGATCACGGCCGCAAACGCGGGCGCAATTTTGCCGCCTGCCGTAAGCAAGCAAAAGGAAATCGGCTTCAAGTCTGAAGCCATCCGCGGGCTACTAGCGAGCATTGCGTACTTTGATTTAGAACGGGCTACCAGCTATACCGACGCCAATAGATTCGTCGTGTTGGACGGCCGTACCCGCATCAAGGGTGTTGAATTCTCATTCAATGGTGAGTTGACTAAAGAAATTTCACTCTATGCGTCGGGTATGCGGATCAACGCCAAGCTCCAGCGGGCAGCAACGGCGGCAATTACGGGTAAAACTCCTGATTCCACACCAAAGGAAACATATAGCCTCCTCGCTGAGTACAAACCTTCAATGGTGCCGGGCTTTTTTGTCAATGCGGGCGCCTATTACACAGGTCGCCGTTTCCTGAACCCAGCCAATCAAGCTGAAATTTCGGGCTACACAATTTTGACGGCGGGCATGGGTTACAAGACAAAACTCCTCAACAAACCGTTCTCCGTACAGATGAACGTGGCCAATGCTGCTGACAAGGATTATTGGGAAGCCGGTGGTGCGGGCTACCTCGCTGTGGGCGCTCCGCGCTCGATCTCATTCCTCGCGAAGATGGATTTTTTCTAGTCCTTTTTGTTCCACGAGCCGCCCTCCACATCGTTTTTCATGGCTGAAACCCGGCCGAGTCGGACAAGAGTACGGCTCGATCGGGTTCTGCTTGCGGCTGACGATTTGCGCTCCTCGTCCCGAAACAGTGAATGCAAATGACATCGCGCGCACGGAAAACAGAGACAATCGTCGCCAGCCCGCTGCAAATTGAGATTGCCAATCGCATTATCGAAATGATTCGAAATGGGGCGGTTGCGCCTGGTGACCACCTCACTGAAGAAAAACTATCTAAAGAATACGGCGTCTCTAGGACGCCCGTTCGAGTGGCCCTACGTCTTTTGGAAGACAAGGGATTTGTCGAGGTTCGCGCTAACGCCGGCACATTTGTCGCCGCACCTTCTTCCAAAGAAAAATTTGCCGCACTCCCAGTTTCCTCAGCCGGTGAAGATGAGTTATACCGCAGTATTTTGTCTGATCGGGCGCGTGACCAACTTCCACAATCCTTGTCCGAAGCAGCACTGCTTGCCAGATACGGCGCATCCAATGCTGTGCTGCGGCGAGTGCTGCTTCGTCTCGTGCGCGAGGGGCTGATTGAGCGCCGCAAGGGGCATGGCTGGACATTCCCGCCTGCGCTCGATACCGATGCAGCGATTGAGGACAGCTACCAGTTTCGTAAACTCGTTGAGTGCGGTGGACTGCGCCAGCCGACTTTCAAGCCAAATTTGGCGGACCTTTCAGCGGCCAAACTACAACACGTATCGTTTATCAACAGGCTTTCGCAGTCGAAAGATCATTTCGACCCGACAGACTTCTTCCACATGAACGCAAGTTTTCATGAGTTGCTTGCACGCTGCTCAGGCAATCGATTCATTGAACAAGCTGTTTGGCAACAAAACCAGTTGCGGCGTTTTGAAGAATACGCACGCTTTGTCAACCGACCGAAGGACTTGGCAGATTCCTGCCGCGACCACATCGCCATCATTGATGCCGTCTTGGAGAACGATATCGACTGGGCTTTTGCACTACTCTTCCGGCACCTCACCGTTTCAGCTACACGGTAATCCCTCGCTCACAACCCACATGTCATCGACTGAGTTATCTACAGAGCGCACAGCATCCACCAACAAGACCTTCGTTGGCGCGGTCACTTTAAAACCGTTGCTGCTGAAGGTACACCGCTGGCTTGCCCTATCGATCGGCATTGTCATCATGGTTAGCGCAGTGACAGGCGTGTTGCTCACGCTTGGCAAGCCACTCGACCGCATCGTAAATGCGTCCTTATTCGTGGGAGGGCCGCAACAGGTTCCTTACCAAGCGTTTGTTGATGCAGTCAGAACCACATACGGCCCAGATACACAGGTCCGCCTGCGCTTTCCAGCAGAATCTGGTGGCACTGTCGAAGCGTATGTCAAAACTAAGATATGGGACGGTAGCGCCTATTTTGATCCCGCCACGGCCGCGCTGGTTGGCGCGCGTGCGAAAGACGAAGGGTTCTATAACTTCATCTTCGAATTGCACTCCGATTTGTTTTTGCATGACGTAGGCGAGGTCATTCTGACGGTAGCGGGTACTGCATTCATCATCATGCTGATTACTGGCCTGTTTTTATGGTGGCCACGCAAATGGCGATTTGCTTTTCGCGTTAATTTCAAAGGAAACGTAACGGCGCTACTGTTCGATGGGCATCGGGTCGCGGGCGCTGTGTTCGGCTTGTTTGTTCTGGTAAGCGTGTTCACTGGGACGTACCTTGTTTGGAAACCGATCGCAACGTGGGTCACGGCGATGGCGGGTCAAACCCCTAATAAGCCACCCGTGCTGCCGAAGGACCCAGCGAGAAAACTCCTGCCAGATGCGCCACTGGATACGATATTGGCACATGCCAACGTGGCAGTCCCTGGTGGGAGATTGGTTGACATCACCTACCCAAAGGATGAACAGTCAAGCCTGCGCGTGCGCAAGCATCTCGAAGGTGACCCACATCCCAACGGTCAGACCTACATTTGGATGAACCCAAAGACGGCCGAAGTGCTGAAGAAAACGAAGTGGAACGAGGGTGACCTTGGAACACGCGTACAAGGATGGGGCTACCCGTACCACAGCGGTCGCTTATTCGGCACCGCGAATTTGGTTTTCACCGGGTTCATTGGTTTGGTGCTCGTCTGGTATGGCATCAGCGGCATACTGCTTTGGTGGAAACGTCGGCGATCCCGGTAGGTCATGACGGTCCGTCGTTTCGGGAGATCGCGCCCGCTCCCAAGTTTCGTCAGCAATTTGCGGGCTTTCGTCGCGCGGCACTTTAGGAGTATTCCCGTCGGTCTAACATTGCGAAAATCCGCTCAATCAACTGCTGTCCACTAATGAATAGACCTCAACACTCAATCCGCTACGCCTTCCTCGTCATCGCCGTATCTGTGCTGGCCGGCTGTGCCACATCCACCAAACTGCCAACAGTGGAGACTCAAGCCGCTGCGATTCCCATTGAAGAGCGCCGTGCGGGCTTCGACAAATTCTGGAATGCGATTAATGACAATTTCTACGACCCCAGCATTCGCGGTCTAGATTGGCCAGCGGTGCGTGCGCAGTACCTGCCGCAAATTGAATCCGCTGCGACGCCGGACGCGTACTATGCCGTCATGTCCAAGTTCGCCGCTGAGGTCGGCGATTCGCATGTCTATGTTCGGGCCCCGGTCGAAACTTACGATCGGCTAAGCGATAGCGTTACCGGAGTCGGCATGTCCATGCGTTTTATTGGCAAGGAGCTCGTTGTCAGTGGTATTCGGAAAGACGGCCCGGCAGAACGCGCGGGACTCAAGCGCGGCATGGTGATCGAATCCATTGACGCAAAGGCGGCGTCAATAATCTATGCCGATGCGCTTGCCAAGACACCGCCAAACGCGCATCCCGCCTACTTCTCACGTCTCGTTTCGCGCCTGACCCGACCGCCGGTAGGTACCGAAGTCACGATCATGGTACGCAACGAACAGGATGCGCCCAAGACCATCAAGGTCGTATCAGACACCAAGTCCGTTGAGCCGCCCACCAAAGTGCGAGTTGAGCGACTGCCGTCAAATGTCGCGCTCATCCGAATGAATCAAGTAGGATTTGCCCCAATCCTGAGTTTCAGGCAGACCATCATCGATCAGAAAGACGCGGCAGGAATCATCATCGACCTACGCGGCAATCCAGGCGGTGCGGTTGCTGGCGTGCTGGGTGTCGTCGACCCGTTCTTGGATTCCACGGAAGAGATCGCCAGGGTTAAGATGCGACCGATGAATCCCCTACTCTCCGTGCTGTCATTCGGCAATACCGACACCAGCTCCCCCCTCGCGACGGGACGTTTGTTTGAACGCGAATACGCCGGGCCGTTGGCCGTCTTGGTCGATGAAAACACCGCCAGCGCGGCTGAGATGATCGCGGCATCATTGCAAGATTACGTCCGAGCAATTGTGGTCGGCCGGCCGTCTTGTGGCTGCGTCACTGGCTTATTTGGATTTACGTCATTGCCCGGCGGCGGCGAGTTTGCGGTTTCTCGAATGCAGATTTTTCTCACCAAGCGCGGCAGTATCGAACGCAAAGGCGTCAAGCCGGATATTGAGGTTCCCTTGACGCTCGCCGACCTACAGAACAGCAGCAATGACCGCACATTGCTCGCGGCGGAAACCGCCCTGCTGAAGGGTGGCAATGCAACGCCGGCAAAAGTGTCTGCGATTCAATAGCCACGACGACGCATAACCGTACCAATGAATGACGACGCGGCTCAGGATAGGATACCGTTCAGCAATGTGTAATTGAGCGTACATGTCTTATTTATTGGCGCTTCACGATAGCATGCGCTCACTTTTTTCGCCTCACTATTCCGGACGCCGATTCACAATTGAACTTCCCGTCGAGTTAGCACTCTTAATGCGCGAGTGCTAAAATACGCACCTAGCGTGGCATCACCGCTGCCTAGTGCTGCAATTTCGAAAGGGAGTCATTTATGTCTACCGCAAATATCAGTGTTCCCGTGCTTTCGGTCGCAAGTCTTGAAAGCTACATTTCAAGCGTCAACCGCATTCCGATGCTCACGCCCGAGCGTGAACACGCGTTGGCCGTTGCGCTTAAAGAGCGTGGCGATCTGGCCGCCGCGTCTGAGCTGGTGATGTCGCACCTTCGGCTCGTGGTATCGATCGCGCGGAATTACGCTGGTTATGGACTTCAGCAATCCGACCTGATCCAAGAAGGCAATATCGGCCTCATGAAGGCGGTGAAGCGCTTTGACCACGACCGCGGTGTCCGGTTGGTGTCCTTTGCCGTACATTGGATCAAAGCTGAGATGCACGAGTACATCTTAAAAAACTGGCGCATTGTCAAAGTCGCCACCACCAAAGCGCAGCGGAAGTTGTTCTTCAATCTTCGTTCGATGAAACCTAATTTTGGGACGCTTTCGCCAACCGAGGTGAAAGAGGTGGCACGCCAACTCAACGTCAAGGAAACCGACGTCAGCGAGATGGAAAAGCGTCTAACGGGGCAAGAGATTTCGCTGGAACCGAACGATGGCGACGACGAAAACTGGGTCAGCCCGATCGCCTACCTGTCGGATAATTCAGTTGACCCTGCCGACCGTCTAGGCGCGATGCAAAAAGAAGTCGCGGCGGTTGAAGGAATGGAGGCCGCACTTGCCAGTCTTGACGAACGGAGCCGCCGCATCATCCAAACCCGCTGGCTCAATGACGGTGAAGAAAAGACGCTGCATGAACTCGCCGCCGAATATGGCGTATCCGCAGAGCGCATCCGCCAGATTGAAGTAAAAGCGATGCAAAAGATGAAGCTGCAATTGCAGGACTACGCCGCCGCATAGGATGGATGATTTCCGAAGTTCCCGCAATAAAAAGGGTGCCAGAGGCACCCTTTTTATTGCGGCGGGTAGCGTCCTAGCCTGAATATTTCATGGGTCGCCCGTTGCTTAGAAGGACGTTGCCTCTGGGCGATTGGCAAACCAATTTGACTCATTTCTCTTTTGCTGTGGATGCGGGCTGCACGCTCGCTCTCGGGTGATTGGACGGCGATTTTCCGCCTTCCTCCCGAAGCATAGCTCGCTATGCTGTGGTCGGTCAGGCAAAAAATCGCTCGCCCACTCACCCGCTTTCGAACGCGCCCCCATGAAATGTTCAGGCTGGCCATGAATATTTCATGGGTCGCCCGTTGCTTAGAAGGACGTTGCCTCTGGGCGATTGGCAAACCAATTTGACTCATTTCTCTTTTGCTGTGGATGCGGGCCGCACGCTCGCTCTCGGGCGATTGGACGGCGATTTTCCGCCTTCCTCCCGAAGCATAGCTCGCTATGCTGTGGTCGGTCAGGCAAAAAATCGCTCGCCCACTCACCCGCTTTCGAACGCGCCCCCATGCAATGTTCAGGCTAGCGCGCCGCGACGACGAGTATTTCCACTTTAAATTCAGGCCGCGCCAGCATTGCTTCAACGGTTGCGCGGGGCGGCGTCGCGCCGGTGACTACCCACGCATCCCACACTGCATTCATCCCCGGAAAATCCTTCATGTCGGCGATAAAAATTGTGACCTGAAGGAGCTTTGTCTTGTCGCTCCCGGCTTCGACCAGCAACCTGTCAATCGCATCCAACACTTGGCGGGTCTGTCCGCCGATATCTTGGGTTGCGTCTTCGGCGACTTGCCCGGCCAAATAAACGGTGTTGCCATGGATCGCTGCCTCAGAGAGGCGCTTGCCTACATGGAGTCGCTCAATGGTCATCTCTATTCTTTCTCAAATTAGTTTTTTGATATCGGCTGCAATTTTATCTGCACCCATTCCGTACGGCACCATCAACCGCAAGCGACCTTGTGGATCGAAGATCAACGTACCGGCGGTATGATCCACCGTGTAGGTTTCTGGCGTCTTACCCTCCGCGATCCGGGCGGTAATCTTAAAGTCCTTGGTCACTTTCGCTGTCGTCGGCTCGTCACCATACAACCCGATAAATGTGGGATTGAAGGACGAGACATACTTGGCCAAAACGGCTTGGCTGTCGCGCTTAGGATCTACCGTCACAAACAACACTTGCAGCTTGTCGCTCTGCGGCCCAAGCATTTGCATCACTTGGCGCATCTCTGAAAGTGTCGTCGGGCAAACGTCTGGGCAGAATGTAAACCCAAAAAAAATGGCAACCGCTTTGCCACGAAAGTCGGCCATCGTTCGCACGGCACCAGTGTGGTCGGTCAGTCGAAAATCATTTGCATAGCCTCGTGCACCGGTGATATCGACAGCATTGAAGCTGGCCGGTGCTTGCGTGCATCCGACGCATACGAGGGCAACAAACAGTGCCGAGAAAAGAGAACGCCACATCGCCTACAGCCGATCGAGTAAGGGCGCGTAGTGGTCAACCAAGAGCGCGGCAAACAACAGCGCCAAATACAAGATGGAGTAACTAAACGTGCGTTTTGCAAGCGCATCGGAGTAACGACGATACAACTGGATCGCGTAGCCGATGAAAACTGCGTTGAGTATTACCGCGCTGGCGAGGTAAATCCATTTAGCCATTCCTACGACGAACGGCAAAAGCGCTGCGGCTGCGAGCATGAATGTATAAAGAAGTGTGTGCAGCTTCGTAAATTGGTCGCCGTGCGTCACGGGCAACATCGGCACACCAGCTTTCGCGTACTCCTTTTTGCGATACAGCGCGAGCGCCCAAAAGTGTGGGGGGGTCCATGCAAAAATGATGAGAAACAACAGCAGCGCCTGCGGGTCAACCACACCCGCAACCGCGGCCCAGCCGAGAACTGGCGGCATCGCGCCAGACGCACCGCCGATAACAATATTCTGTGGCGTCGCAGGCTTAAGAATCACGGTATAGATCACCGCGTAGCCAACAAATGTGCCGAGTGTCAGCCACATGGTGAGTGGATTAACGTAGCGATACAGCACGACCAACCCGATGCCACCAATTAGTCCGGCGAGCGCTAGCACCTGAGGAACAGTGATCGTTCCTGCAACAGTTGGGCGCGCCCGCGTCCGCGCCATATTTCGATCAATGGCTTGCTCGACTAAACAATTAATCGCGGCGGCAGCGCTCGCGATCAGCCAAATTCCTATGGTGGCAAGAAGCATCAGCGGCAAGTCCCACGCGATGCCGACAGGATAGGCCAGCATCATGCCAATGATCGCCGTAAAGACAATTAGTGCATTCACGCGGGGCTTTGTGAGCTCGAGAAATTGCGCGAGTATGCTGGGTTGGCGGTAGGTTAGGAGTTGTTCGGACACGGTTCAATCAATCGTTTCTTATTTTTTATTCATTCGGTACAAGGCGATTACCATCAATGCCATCAACAACGCTGCCACGGCGTTATGGCCAACTGCCACCGCAATAGGCAGGCTAAACCATACATTCGACAGCCCAAGCAACACCTGCAATAGCAGCATACCGCCCAACATCTTTCCAACCTTCTTACCGCTGCTGATTCTGTTCAGTCGCCACACAAACATTCCAACGACCACAATCACGACAAGCGCCCCCAGCCGGTGCATCCAGTGTATCGCCCGAAGCGCGTCAATCGTCAACAATTGGCCGTCTGGGCCGACGCCCAATGGACGAATCACATGAAACGCGTTGGCAAAATCCATCTCCGGGACCAGTTTGCCGTTGCAGGTCGGAAGGTCCACACAGGCCAACGCGGCATAGTTGGTGCTGGTCCAGCCGCCAAGAACAATCTGTGCAAACAACACCAACGTTGCAACCGCCGCAAATGCTTTTAGCGGCGGACTCGCTATTATACGTTCACCGAGTTTGCCGCTCCCCGGCTGCCTAGCGAGCAGTAGCGCGAGTAGCACGAGAATCGTAATTCCGCCCACGAGGTGAGATGTGACGATTGCCGGCTTCAAGAGCATTGTCACGGTCCAAGCGCCAAGCGCCGCTTGGAAAATGACCGCACCCGCGAGACCTGTGGCAAGCGCCGGGGATTGGTCAAACGACTTACGGTTCTGCCACGCGGCGAACATGATCGCTGCAATCAGCGCGCCGACGATCATCGCGAGGTAGCGATGCGCCATTTCCTTCCAAGCCTTGCCCATCGTGACCGGACCGCCGGGCACGCTTGCCTCGGCCGCGCGAATTTCTTGTGTCGAATGGTGTGGCGTTAGATTTCCGTAGCAGCCTGGCCAATCCGGACAACCGAGGCCTGCATCGGACAGGCGCACGTACGCGCCCAACGCAATCAGGACGAATGTCAGCAGAGCCGTCACCGCGATCAACCGTCTATATCGATCTTGGCGACGCCCGACCCACAGCCATGCGGCGGCAATCACGAGCAATGTAATAAAACCGACAACTCCATGTTCGAGCGCACTCATTTCAATTCCCTTGGATTATTTTTTTGCGGCAGCTACCGCGCCTTCCATGTCTTTACCCAACTGAGATGCCTTGAGCACGCGCCGCAAATCCGCTGCGATTTCTTTAATGTCCTGATCGGCACGGTAACGCATGAATACATTACCCATCGGATCGACCGCATAAATGAAACCACGCCCACCTGATTGATCATTAGCCGCACGAGGGAGAGTTGCCAGCCATGCGGATGATTTCGCTGCAACAAATGCCATTCCAGCGAAGTCACGTGTGACGGCGTCACTTGGGGCAGCATCGTCATCAATCAGCATCACGCGCGCGACCCGCTCGATGTCCTTGCTCACTAATAGACGAGCTTGACGCATGGCATAAAGCTTTGCCGCACAGCTCGCATCACAAGCGCTGCTATCTCGGGTGACCAGCAGCCACTTTCCCCGATAGCCGGTCGCCGCTGCGTTAGGCAGCGCATCCTTGCCATCGGTCGCCGTGAATTTTTCAATTGGCAACGAAACCACAGGGCGAATGAGCTCCCCAAAATTATTAGTCGTCGTAGGCTTCCAGAAAAAATAGGCCAGATACGATAAGGTGATGGGCATTGCAAACAAAACAAACATGAGCACGAACTTTGTACGTGGAGATAGCGTCATTCAGAACCACCGCGATGAGAAAACTTGAGATTGAGGGCCAACCAGAGCAAAACAACCGTTACCGCGAGGCTATACCAAGTCAACATGTACTCGACGTGCTTTTCGACTTTTGCATCGGGCCGCTCGATCACTGGACGGAGCCCAGCATCAACCGGATCGGCGAGTAACCAAAAGCTGGCAACGTCACGGCGGGTGTGTGTGCGGTAACGTTCAATAGTGAGGTTTTGCCATACCGAGCCCTGCACGGGCGAATTTTGGCCAAGCTCAAGGAATCGCTCATTCGGCACAGACAGCAAACCGGTGACCGTGACGGCCCCCACAGGAACAGGCACCACGGGCGGCGATGGGTAGGTCAGTCCCCTTGGAACAAAGCCACGGTTAACCAGCAATACAACTTTACTTGCCTCAAGCTGCAAAGGTGTCACCACATAGTAGCCGACAGTGGCACCGTCACTCTTGTTATCGACAAAAAACTGACCCGCTGCATCAAATAGGCCCCGTGCAACAGCCGTCCTAAACTTCACATCCCCGACAATGCGATCTTGTGGAAGCTGCATCGGCGGCATGATGAGACGCGTATCAAAGTCTTTCTGTTGGAGCAGCTTTTCAGAAGCACGCCCCCGTTGCCAATTTCCAAGATGTATTGTCAGGGCAAGCACAATCAGTGTCGCGACCGTTGGCACGAGCCCGGGACGAAATCTCACACCACGCATTTTTTGAGACACGAAAGACATCTTTAGTCTGAATACTTCATGGGTACTTGTTCGAAAGCGGGTGAATGGACGAGAGATTTTTCGCCTGACCGACCACAGCATAGCGAGCAATGCTGTGGGAGGAGGACAGAAACGAGGGCTAACGAGGCATCCTGTCCAGATGTCCAACCGAATCGATAGAATCATGCGTTGGACACATTCAGACCACCGTCGACCACAAAGATTCGTGCGGCACTACAAGAATTAAGGACTAGCAATGAAAATCGTTTTGGTCGTACTCTTGGGCCTTGTCATCATCAGCCTGTTTTCGGGGCTATTCTTCATGTACCGAAACAAGGGCGACCCCAAGCGAATGGTGAACGCTCTGAAGCTACGGGTCGGATTCTCGGTCATCGCATTCCTAATCACGATCGCAGGTTTCGTGCTCGGCTGGTTCCCGCGTAGCTGACTTGCGACTTCGCCGCCCAACGCGCTCGGGCGGTCATTAGAAAAAAGGCCGCCAGCGCATGCTGGCGGCCTTTTTTATTTACCGTTTAGCAAACCCTAGACCAGCACGTACACAAAGATAAACAAGCCGAGCCAAACGACGTCGACAAAATGCCAGTACCAAGCAACTGCTTCAAAACCGAAGTGACTTTCTGGCTTGAAATGACCCTTTATCGATCTAAATAGTATTACCGTCAGCATGATCGCGCCAAGCGTCACATGAAAACCATGGAAACCGGTCAGCATGTAAAAAGTTGAGCCGAACACGCCGGACGAAAGCTTCAAGTTCAAGTCCGAATAGGCGTGTACATATTCATAGACTTGGAAGCCGAGGAACACCGCGCCTAGTGCGATCGTGGCAGCAAGGCCTAAGATCAAACCCTTGCGGTTGTTCGCAATCAAGCAATGATGTGCATAGGTGATCGTGACACCGGATGCGAGCAACAGGGCAGTATTGAGCGCTGGAATACCCCAAGCACCCATACTCTGGAATACGAGCGCAGGATTTTGCTCAAAATAAGGCCCGAGAGTCGGCCACTTCGCGGCGTAGCCTTGCCACAAAAATGCGTTGTCCATATCGGCCAGCCATGGCACCGAGAACACACGCGCATAGTACAGTGCGCCAAAGAACGCGGCAAAGAACATGACCTCTGAAAAGATAAACCAGCTCATGCTCCACCGGTATGAGGCGTCAACTTGCTTGTTGTACAAACCGGATTCGCTTTCGGAAATCACATTCCCGAACCAGCCGAACAGCATGTACACCAAGATCGCGAAACCCACCAGTTGAGCGACATATCCGTACGGCTGAATCTGGTTCATCCACATGACTGTGCCTGCCCCGAGGAACAGCAACGCCGTTGACCCGACAACAGGCCACTTGGAAGGGGGGGCGAAATAGTAACCACCAGTCGTCGCGCTCACATCACTCTCCTGATATCAAATTCCAACTATTTGGCGGTGATGAACTTCACCAGCATCAATAGCATCACAACAAAAACGAGCGCACAAACGACGCCCGCAATAATCACATGATGAATTTTTAACTTCTTACGATCTTCGTCATACCCTTGACTACTACGAATTCCCAAAAACGCCCAAAACACTGCTCTGAAGGTATCCCACATCAGCGTTACCGACACTAGCTTTTCTTCGTCGCGTCTGTGATGTCGAACATGGTGTACGACAGGGCTATTGCCTCAATGGCAACCGGCATCTTGGGATCAATAAAAAACGTGACCGGCATATCCCGCGTTTCACCCGGTTGCAGCGTTTGATTCGAGAAACAGAAACACTCAATTTTATTGAAATACAAACCTGCCTCAGAAGGACCAAAACTCGGCGTCGCACGCCCGGTCGTGACGCGGTCAGTCATATTAGTCACACGATAGTTGATGGTGACGATCGCTCCTGGGTGGGCTTCGACATGACGATCAACCGGATCAAAACGCCAGGCGAGATTTCTGTTGGTCGCATCAAAATCTAGTTTGACGAGGCGTGACGTGTCCACTTGCGAATTTTGCGCAATGGCGCGAGTCGCGGTCACGCCCAATACTTCGCAAATTTTTTGATACAGCGGCACCAATGAAAAACAAAAAACAAGCATCACCGGAACGATCAACAAGAGCTTGCGCAACGTCACCGCGTTGCTTTCACGCACCTCAGCAGGGGACGCAATGTCGAACTCATCTGTCGTAACGCTCATCAGACCACCTTCGCAAACTTCAACACAGTGAAAATAAACACGCCAGCGACCCACAGCAACAGCAGCACTAGCGTGACGTACTTCGCACGCTGGTCGTCTGATTTCCGGGGAGTATTTACGCCGTTATTGCGCACGAGAATTAACACCCTTAGTGTGCTGCATTGGTACCGCGCAAGTCTGGCGGCGTTTCAAAGGTGTGGTAGGGCACGGGCGATGGCAGGTGCGTCCACTCCAGCGAGTCTGCCGAATCCCACTGCCGCTCTTTGGCCTTCTCGCCCGATCGAATGCACGAGAATACATTGTAGACGAACAATAGCTGGCTGAAACCGAGTGCAAAAGCGCCAATCGTCGAGATCATGTTCCACTCGGCGAATTGCAATGCGTAATCAGGGATACGGCGCGGCATTCCGGCAAGCCCCAAGAAGTGCTGCGGGAAGAATGTGACGTTGAACGAGATGGCCGACAACCAGAAGTGCCATTTCCCGAGCGTTTCGTTGTACATGCGCCCGGTCCACTTGGGTAACCAAAAGTAAACCCCCGCCATGAGCGCCCAAATGGCACCTGGGAACAGCACGTAGTGGAAATGAGCAACCACGTAGTAGGTGTTGTGCAGGGTGATATCGACTGGAACAATCGACAGCACCAGCCCAGAGAAGCCCCCTAGAGTGAACATACATAAAAAGCCAATCGCAAACAGCATCGGCGTTTCAAACGAGATTGAGCCGCGCCACATTGTCGCGATCCAGTTGAATATCTTGACGCCAGTGGGAACCGCAATCAGCATTGTCGCATACATAAAGAACAACTGTCCCGCCGCCGGCATACCCACGGTGAACATATGGTGACCCCAAACGATAAACGACAGGATTGCAATCGACGCCGTCGCGTAGACCATTGACGCATAGCCGAACAATGGCTTGCGCGCAAAAGCTGGGATGATCTGCGACATGATGCCGAACGCTGGCAGGATCAAGATATAAACCTCTGGATGCCCGAAGAACCAGAAGATGTGCATAAACATTGTTGGGTCGCCGCCACCAGCAGCGTTGAAGAACGATGTGCCGAAGTGACGATCAGTGAGCAACATCGTGATGCAACCGGCCAGAACTGGCATCACTGCGATGATCAAATAGGCCGTGATCAACCATGTCCAGACGAACATCGGCATACGCATCAATGTCATTCCGGGCGCTCGCATGTTCAAAATCGTGGTGATGATGTTGATCGAGCCCATGATCGACGACGCACCCAAAATGTGGATCGCCATAATCGTCATATCGACGCCGATTCCGCCTTGTGTGGACAGGGGCGGATAGAGTGTCCAACCAGACGCCGCAGCACCGCCGGGTACAAAAAAAGATGCCATCAGCAGGATGGTCGCTGGAATCATGAGCCAGAACGACCAGTTATTCATGCGCGGAAACGCCATGTCGGCGGCACCGATTTGCAGCGGGATTAGCCAGTTGGCAAACCCGACAAACGCTGGCATCACTGCGCCGAAAATCATGACCAGCGCGTGAACGGTGGTCAGAGAGTTGAACACCTCCGGTTGCACAACTTGGAGCCCAGGCTGGAACAATTCGGCGCGAATCAGCAGCGCCATGGCACCACCGACAAAAAACATCAGTAGCGAAAACCACAGATACATCGAACCAATGTCTTTATGGTTTGTGGTTGTGAAAATCCTCGTCCACGGTCCGGGGCCATGATGATCATGGTCATGGCCGTGTCCATGTCCGTGCGCGTGATCGTGTGTGGTTGCAGACGCCATTGTGTTCTCCTGAATCTAGTATTCCTCGACCGCCGACAATACGGCGACCGCTTATTCATTTTCGCGATACTGGTCTTGCTAGCTCTTGCGTTTTGCCTTCACGTCGTCCGGTTGAACAGCCTTGCCGACGCTATTGTCCCAACTGTTCTTTGTATAAGTCATTACTGCCGCAATTTCGTAGTCAGACAGTCGTGCAAAAGCTGCCATCGCGGTGCCCGGACGACCGTTTAACAATATATCGAGTTGCGCATCCACCGACCCCAGAACTACCTTAGACCCTGAGAGCGCTGGGAAATTCGGCGGCATACCCTTACCATTTGCCTGATGACAGGCGACGCAGTTCGCGGCATACACTTTCTCCCCGGCAGACTTAAGATCGGCGAGCGTCAATGTCTTACCCGGTTCGGGTGCCTCAATGGCCACAGCGGCGGTCGCCACAGGTGCAGATGGCGTGCTTATCGCCCATTTGGTTTTTGCTTCGGCTACCCATTTAGCGTAGTCCGCCTCTGATTTCACCACGACAGTGATCGGCATGTAACCGTGCAGCTTGCCGCAAATTTGGCTACATTGCCCCTTGAAGGTCCCAACCCTGTCGGCCTTAAACCAAACGTCTTTAATGAAGCCAGGGATACCGTACTGGTTTACGCCAAGTTGCGGCACATACCATCCATGAATGACATCATTTGACGTAATCAGCAAACGTACACGCTTACCCACAGGAACAACGAGTGGATTATCGACCTCAAGCAGATAGTCCTTGCCCTTTTCTTCTGTTGCCTTTTCGCCGGGTTGGCCGATTTGAGCCCAAGGTGTCGACAGGTTTGAATAGAAGCCCATATCCTCCGAAGCGTAGTCATAACGCCAACCCCATTGATAGCCCGTCACCTTAATGGTCAAGTCAGGATTCGACGTGTCCTTCATGTCGAGCACGGTCTTGGTCGCAGGAATCGCCATGAAGAGCAAGATCACGAACGGAATCACCGTCCAGATAACTTCGATCAGCGTACTTTCATGGAAATTGACATCCGGTTTAGCGCCGTTCGAGCGGCGAAACTTGAAAATCGAATAAAACATCAGCGCAAACACGATGACGAATATCGCCGCGCAGACGTACAAAATGTACATGTGCAAATCGTAGATCTGCGACGAAATTGATGAGGCTGGTTGCGCGATGTTCACGTCATAGGCTGCCCGCGCGAGTACCGGGCTAAGCAGTGTTCCAGCACCGAGCAGCGCAGGCTGGAGACGGCTCATCAAACCGCGTTTTGGACCGTTTTCTTTTCTGAATTTCATCGTTAAAACCTGATTAGATTAGCTTGCTGCACCACAGAAATTGCGTCGGAATCACTTTCAAAAACTGATCCCTACTGCTCTCATACTTGGGCCAAGCGCTGGTGACCGCGCCAAACTCGATACGATGTCTTGCATATCCTGCTCCGACGACAACCGCCCAACTGTCACTTCTTTGCCTGCGTAGCGCAAGCGCAGGCGCTTGGTATGCCGCTTGGCACACCGATACCACTCGACTTGCAGCCAAGCCAGATTGCCACTCAGCGTTGTAGTTTTGCCGCCATCTCGCGATTCCCAACGAAATGTATCTGCGGAAACCTCAAGCAATTCAAAATCATCGTCATGCCTACCCACGACCGCAAACGCGATCGCCACCAACAGCACTTCTAGCCCGGCAAATGGAACCACCGGCCAAGCGCCGATCGCAATGGCCATCAAACACACTAACGCCGCGTTCAGGGCGATCAGACCAATCCAAAGCGCCCTCCCGTAAGCGGTGAGCGAACGATTAGGTCTTGTCGACCAAAAAACGCCGTCCGCGTCGATATGAAGAATCGTTTGCGCCAAAGAAAATCACTCAGAAGTGGCCGATCAACACGGCGTCGTCGCCACAAGGTCAATTCAGCGATTTTATCGCACCTCAGGCGTCTACGGCAATTCGACACAACCCAAAATCGCTCAATCCGCAATCAAACTGCGAAGTGCCGCTCAACTTACTGTATCAATTTTTCGCTTGGCAGCGGGGCACCGCCATCAGCGCCGACTGGGGTTTCGATCGTCGAGCCGGGAATCGCGTACTCATCGTTCGCCCATGCCCCTAAATCGAGCATTTTGCAGCGCTCACTGCAAAAGGGCCGAAACCTATTTTCGGTCGAATAGATAGATATCCCCGCACATTGAGGGCAGCGCACTTTTTTCACAATTGTTGATGGTTTGTTGCCAAAATTCTTGCGTCTGAGTAAGCGCGACGGCGACCTACAGATTGCAGTAGGTTAGCTCAAATTCCACGTCGCTTTCGTAAACTTTTGTCCGCTGAACACTACCGGGAAGGATAAATCGAATATTGAGTGCATATTTGTTTGCACTAACTTCCGGGACGCACGGCAAGGCACGCGGCAGCGTGAGCCGCAACATATGCGTGGCACGCTCCATCGGCATTTGCTGAAAAACGCCTCGGGAAGCAATCAACGGCAGCGTTTTTCCGCTTTCGCGAAGCACACTAAGAACGATACGCAACGCCACACCAATAGGAGCAAGCGGCTCCAACCAGGCGAGGATGTCAGCGCGCCGCAGGTGGTCGTCAGAGTGTAACCAGTAATGGAATGAGGGCAGATCGAACTCGCAGGTGCCGCCCGGAATCGCCGTGCGCTGCTTGATGGTCATCAGCCACTCGTTTTCTCGCAAATGCTGACCAGTTTTGCCCGACATGGCGAGTAAGGCCGCAAATGCGTCCCCGATCTCCGTCACCACACGATCGAGCTTTTCAACCGAAATCGCCGGATTCGAGCGCAGCGCCTCGAGAAACAATCGTTGTCGATCAAGCTCCTGAAGCAGATCTGATTTTAGATCGCCTCGACTGGAGACATCAAGAATCTCAAACAGGCTATTGAGTGCCGCTTGATGGTCGAGTGGCGTCGACTTCGCCACAAAGAAAGCCACCCTGTCGTAGAGGTCTTCGAGCCGCAATAGCGTGCGGATACGCTCGTTCAGCGGATATTCGTAGGTGATCACGACCAGTGTTAGCTCATGGAATTGCTGACTCAAGCGAGCCGGGCTAAGACGCATTCTGAACCATCCACGGTTGCTTCGCAAATTTGTCTCGCCTGCCGGGAGCTTGAACATTGCATGACGGGCGCTCCAACGCATTGAGTGGGCGAGCTGTGGAATATTCAGGTTAGTCAGCCACACTTTCGAGGTAATGCGCGTGAACCTTCGAAACCGCTAATTTCAGCGTCTCCAAACTAGCCGCGTTGGTAATGACATCATCGGCGAGTTGTAGCCGGATATCACGAGGCAATTGGGCAGAAACAATGCGTAGCACTTCGTCGGCCGAGAGCCCTGAACGCGCCTGAACCCGTGCGACCTGGACGCTCACCGGGCAATCGATCACCAATGTCCGCCACAGAGCGCCGCGGAAGGTCATTTTCTCGAACAGGAGCGGAACCGCGACAATCGCGTATCCCACCCCGTAGGTGGGATCGGCCTCAATCACGGCGATGGCGGCGTGGACATGCTGTACGATCAGCGGATGCAATATGCCCTCAAGTGCAAATTTCGCGGCCGGGTCAGAAAAAACGCACTTGAGCATCCGTTTTCGGTTGAGCGCACCGTCCGGCATCAAGAATTCGTGGCCAAACCGAACGCGAATCGCATCAATTGCCGCTCCACCCGGCAGAGTCAGCTCATGGGCCAATGAGTCAGTATCGACGAGGCGAACGCCGTGCGCGATAAAACACTGCGCCGCGGCCGATTTGCCTGCGCCAATTCCCCCGGTCAGTCCAACAATTTTGAGTTGGCTCATTTGACGAGTGGATGCGGACTAGCCATGTCCCATCGACCAATACCAGCGGTTGATCTGTGCCCCGCCAAGCAGGGCGATTAGGCCAGCCGCAGCCAAATATGGTCCAAACGGTATTTTGGCGCTCTTTTCGCGCCCGTACATCACAATGCCGATGATGCCGACGACGGCGCCGACTGCCGCTGACAGAAGAATGACCTGCCCCAGCATCTGCCACCCCAACCAAGCCCCGATGGCACTCAGCAACTTGAAATCGCCATAGCCCATTCCTTCTTTACCGGTGGTGAGCTTAAACAACCAATAAACCGACCAAAGTGCGAGGTATCCGGCGACCGCGCCGAAGACCGCAGAGCTCAAGGTGGTGAATACGCCAAAAACATTCACGATCAGCCCCAGCCAGACGAGCGGTAGCGTAATGTCGTCGGGCAGCAAGGTGGTGTCTGCATCGATAAACGTCAAGGCGATCAAGGCCCAGACAAATACAATCGCGCACAAGGCTTGGGCTCCCACGCCAAATTTCCAAGCCAACAGGCCCGTCAAGACGCCCGTCAGCAGCTCAACCGCCGGGTAGCGTGCGCTGATCTTGACCTTGCACGCCGAACACTTACCGCCAAGTAGGGCGTAACTGAGCAACGGAATGTTTTCAATCGCAGTAATTTCGTGCCCGCAGGACGGACAGCTTGATCGCGGCGTCACAAGGTTGTACTTCGGGTTGTACTTCGGGTTGCCCTTGGGCGGGGGCTCAGCACCTGCTCGCTCCGCCTTTTCAACCTCTTCGGGATGCAGATATTCCATGCATTGCTGCTTCCAATCTGCCTCCATCATCTTGGGAAGGCGATGGATCACGACATTGAGGAAACTACCGACTAGGAGTCCGAGTGTGCCGAGCGTTCCGATGTAGAACCAAGTGTTTGCCCGAAATGTCTCGATTATGTCCATCGTTAAAATTTTTCTATATGAGGTTTACGCCACAGGGTCGCCGTCATCGCTGTATCGATGGGTCGGCGGAGCCAGCTCAATTCGATCTAGCCACAAAACAAAGGCGGGCAGGCGCGACCCAAACGCCGTCATGCCACGCATCCAAACGCTTAAACGACTTGACCCATCTTAAAGATCGGCAAATACATCGCGATCACCAAGCCACCAATCAATACGCCCAAGACCACCATGATCAGCGGTTCCATCAAACTCGCCAGCGCATCGACCGAATCGTCAACCTCACGCTCGAAAAAATCGGCTACCTTACCCAACATCGCATCGAGTGCGCCAGATTCTTCGCCGATTGCGCACATCTGTAGAACCATGTTTGGAAAGACCCCAGAGTTCTGCATCGACACCGTCAAGCTCGAGCCCGTCGACACTTCCTGCTGAATCTTCTTGGTCGCTTGCATATAGACGCGATTACCCGCCGCACCGGCAACGGAATCTAGCGCCTCAACCAACGGGACGCCAGCGGCAAACATCGTCGAAAGCGTGCGCGTCCAGCGTGCGATGGTCGCTTTCCTCACCATCTCACCGAAAATAGGCATCTTGAGCATCAATCGATCCATCGCGAACTGCATGTTTTCGCTGCGTTTCAACGAATTCGTGAACAACCAAATGCCGCCGGCCAATCCACCAAAAATGAGGTACCAGTAGCTAACGAATATCTCGGACAAGTTCATGACGACGAGAGTTGGTGCCGGCAGGTTGGCGCCGAAGCCTACGAACAACTCCTTAAACTGCGGAATCACGAAAATCATGATGACCGCAGTCACCACAAACGCGACAACCAAGATCGCAACCGGATAGAACAAGGCTTTTTTGATCTTGCTCCGAATTGCCAGCATCTTCTCCTTGTAGATCGCCAGGCGGTCCAACAACGAGTCCAAAATACCGGCCTGTTCGCCGGCCGCAACGAGGTTGCAGAACAGGTTGTCAAAGTAGAGCGGGTACTTGCGGAACGATTGCGCCAAGCTCGAACCCGTCTCAACCTCCAACTTAATGTCGAGCAGAAGTCGCGTCACCGAAGGGTTGCTGTGCCCCTTAGCCACAATATCGAATGACTGTAAGAGCGGCACCCCTGCTTTCATCATGGTCGCGAGCTGGCGCGTAAAGAACGTGATGTCCTGATCGGTAATCCTCTTCCCGGAACGGGTCGCGGCTTTTTTGACCCTTGCGTTCTGAATGCCCTGCCGTCGCAACGTCACATTGACGATATTCTCGCCAGAGGCTCGCATTTCGCCTTTGACGAGTTTGCCCGACTTATCTTTACCTTCCCAAGTAAAGAGATAGACTTTGACGTCTTTTGACGGTTTTGCCATCGTTGCCATAACCTACTCCTATGCTGGTCGCAAAAATCGAACGATCAAGCGACCAACCGCTATCCATCTCAGACGGCTACTGCTACTCATTGCTTGTCGATTCCACTTCTTCAACCCCGAACATCTCGCCTGAATACTTCATGGGTCGCCCACTGTGTCGAAGGACGTTGCCTCTAAGTGATTGAAAGACCAATTTGGCCGGTTCCTCTTTTGCGGTGGCTGTGGGCTGCACGTTGGCCCTCGGGCGATTGGACGGAAATTTTCTGCCTTCCTCCCGCAGCATAGCCCGCTATGCTGTGGTCGGTCAGGCGAAAAATCTCGCCCGTTCACCTACTGACCCGCTTTCGAACGTGCCCCCATGAAATGTTCTGGCTAGGAGATAACACCCCAAGCCGCTATTGTTGCATATCTCGCCGCTCACGAGCCTGAACATTTAAACGGGATATTCACGCTGACACATGGTGGTCTATTGCTTAAGCCCTTGTAAAGAATAGCTATTTTTTGGTAGCAAGCGAGAGCAGACGTTCAATTTCGGTGGTCAATTCGGTCGACTCGGGCTCCACACGCGAGCTAAATGAAGAGACGGTCTTGCCATCGCGACCAATCAGGTACTTGTGAAAGTTCCACTTGGGGCGTTGGCCTGTGGATTTCGCGAGTGCCTCGTGCAACGGGTTTGCCGTGCCTTCGACGACCGAGGTTTTGGCCATCATTGGGAACTTCACCTTGTAGGTGCGTTCGCAAAAGTCGGCGACTTCGGCGTTAGAACCAGGCTCCTGCTTACCAAAGTCGTTTGCCGGAAAGCCGATCACGACCAAGCCACGCTCACGGTACTTGTCAAAGATCGCTTGCAGGCCCTCGTACTGTTTGGTGTAGCCGCAATAGCTTGCGGTATTCACGACCAGCACCACCTTACCGGCGTATTCACACATATCGCGCGTCCCCCCTTGCAACGCCTCGAACTTCTGATTCAACAGGCTCGTGCATGGGGTCGGGGCTGGCGCGATGGCCGTTGTCGGCGCAGCGATCGCAAATTGGGTATCGCTCAAACCGGTGACAGTCGTCACCAAAAGCAGCAAGCGGATGAAATAATTCATGATCAGACTCTCGTGAAAAAAGTGTTGGACGATATCGGTCAGTTTGTCAGTTTAACGCCCGCTACTGGCGGGTGCGTGATGGGCAACTGGTATAATCGTAGAAATGGCTGTTATTCGCGAGAATCGTCTGAAACACCGCGTCCTTTCTTGGGTTTGGCGGTTTGCCACACCCGTACAACTGCTGTTTCTAGGATGATTTTGGTCCATCTCAGCGTCGTTTTTCAGACACATCATTCTTCCGCTACCGTTGTGGCCTCCTCTACCCACTTGCGCAACCTTGCCTCCTGAATGTCGCTCTTCGTACTTGGCTTAAATCACCGGACTGCACCGGTCGAGGTTCGCGAGAAAGTTGCGTTTCCCAATGATCGACAGCGCCCTGCCCTTGAAGATCTCGTGCAAGCAACCCACGCAGCAGAGGCGGTGCTGATATCGACCTGCAACCGCACCGAGTTATACCTTCGTGGCGACGATGCGGTACTCAGTCGCGCAACGGACTGGCTGACCTCGCGCCCAAGTGCCGCGAAACTCGATCTTGGGACATATCTGTATCAATTCAAGGACGACGAAGCAGCGCGACACGCCTTCCGCGTCGCGGCGGGTCTCGATTCGATGATCGTCGGTGAGCCACAAATTCTTGGTCAAGTCCGGCACTCGGTCAAAGTGGCGATCGAGGCAGGCACACTGAGCGGCTCGCTCGACCGCCTTTTTCAGGATACCTTTCAGGCCGCCAAGCGCATCCGCACCGAAACCGAAATCGGTGCGACCTCAGTGAGCATGGCCGCGGCATCGTTAAAACTCGCACAGCAATTGTTCGGCGATATCCACGAAGTTCGCCTGCTGCTCATTGGCGTCGGCGAGATGATTACCTTGGCTGCCACGCATTTTGCGGCGCAGTCCCCCAAGGCGGTCGTGGTGGCGAACCGCACGGTGTCGCGGGCACGCGAGCTGGCCGAATCCTTCAATAGCGCCACTAGCGCCACTTCGGCCATGTCGCTTGCCGAGGTGCCTGACCGCATTCATGAATTCGACGCAGTGATCACGTCAACCGCCTCGCCCCTCCCGATTATTGGCAAAGGTATGATCGAAAAAGCGCTGAAAATGCGTAAGCGCAAGCCAATGTTTCTCGTCGACCTCGCCGTTCCCCGCGACATTGAAGCAGCAGTCGGCGACATGGACGATGTCTATCTGTACACACTCGATAGCCTCGGCAAGATGATTCAGCAGAATATGGCGACCAGAGAAGCGGCGCTGGTCGATGCAGAGAAAATTGTCGTGGCGCATGTCGAGCAATACCAACGCTGGCTTACCAGCCGCGAAACGGTACCGGTTATTCAGCAACTGCGAATGCGCGCTGACCAATACCGCACGACAGAACTGGAGCGCGCACAAAAGCTGCTGGCTCGAGGGGAGAACCCACAGCAGGTACTTGAGCTGCTGGCACAGGGTTTAACCAATAAATTCCTGCACCATCCGATGACCGCTCTCAAGCGCGCCCCGGCAGAACAGCGCGAGGCGCTCACCGCCGCAATCAAAAAACTTTATCCAGAACAACCCGCCACAAATGGCGACGAGTCATGAAAGCCTCGATCCAACAAAAGCTGCAATCACTTTCTGAGCGCTTGATGGAAGTGGATCGCCAACTCGAAGATCCGAACGTCGTGTCCAGCATGGACAACTACCGCAAGATTACCAAAGAGCACGCAGAAATCGCGCCGGTTGTGGCCTTGTACAACGAATATCGAAAATCAGAAGACGATGTCGCGGCTGCGCTGGAAATGGCGCAAGATCCGGAAATGCGCGATTTTGCCGATGAAGAAATCAAAGCAAGCAAAATTCGCTTGGAAGAAATTGAGCTCGCGCTGCAAAAAGCATTGCTACCCAAAGATCCGAACGATGACAAAAATATCTTCATCGAAGTACGCGGCGGAACCGGCGGTGATGAGTCGGCACTGTTTGCTGGCGATCTATTTCGGATGTACACACGCTATGCCGAACGCCAAGGCTGGCAAGTCGAGATCATTTCCGAGTCCCAGGGTGAAGTGGGTGGATACAAAGAAGTCATCGCACGCATCGTCGGCCAAGGCGCGTACTCAAGACTCAAGTTTGAATCAGGTGGTCATCGCGTGCAGCGGGTACCTGCAACTGAAACTCAGGGGCGCATCCACACTTCGGCGGCGACCGTGGCGATCATGGCGGAGGCCGATGACACCTCCGACATCGTGATCAACCCCGCAGACGTGCGGGTGGATACGTTTCGCGCATCCGGTGCCGGCGGCCAGCACATCAACAAAACGGATTCAGCGGTACGTTTGACCCATCTCCCGACGGGTATTGTGGTTGAGTGCCAAGATGGTCGCTCGCAGCATAAAAACAAGGAGCAAGCTTGGCGCGTCCTCGCGGCTCGCATCAAAGACAAGCAGACCCGCGAACAGCAGGCAAAAGAGGCGGCAGAACGTAAGTCGCTGATTGGTTCTGGCGACCGCAGCGAGCGTATCCGCACCTACAATTTCCCGCAGGGGCGCGTGACTGATCACCGCATCAATCTGACGCTCTACAAGATCGACTTCATCATGGATGGTGACCTTGCTGACCTGACGAATGCGTTGATTGCGGAACATCAAGCCGAGCAACTCGCCAATTTGAGCGAGTCTGGCGGGTAATCACGCGAGGTCTCAAGATGCCTGGCACCACAGTCGGCGAAGCCCTGTCCGATGCAAAGCGCTCGATCGAACGGCGAGACGCCGAGTACCTGCTGAGCCATCTCCTCGGGACATCCCGTGCATCGATCATCGCGCATTCTGACCGCCAGATCGATCCTGCGGCGGCGGCGCGGTTTCGTCAATGGGTCGCCGCTCGAGCCGACGGCAAGCCGGTGGCGCAAATTCTTGGGGTTCGTGAGTTCTATGGCCGCGACTTTGCAATCGATGAGCACGTGCTGATTCCGCGCCCGGAAACAGAAACACTGGTAGAGCAAGCATTGGCGCGCATTTCCAAGCAAAAAAGCCTGAAAACTCCCGCCAATAGGCGACTTTCAATTCTTGATCTTGGTACCGGCAGCGGCATCGTAGCCATTACCGTGAAGCTCGAAGCGCCCGACTGCGAGGTGGTCGCGATTGATGCATCGGCCGCTGCGCTGCGTAACGCGAGAGCCAATGCCGCGACGTTAAATGCGCCGGTTCGATTCCTCGACAGCAATTGGTACGGCGCACTCGACGGCCAGTGCTTTGATGTCATCGTTTCCAACCCGCCCTATGTGGCGGTGGACGACCCGCACCTTAGCCGAGGCGATCTTCGCTTCGAGCCCATGATGGCGTTAACCGATCAAAGCCCAGACGGCCTGGCGTCCATTCGGGCGATCACGGCAGGCGCATCGGTGCACCTGCGGCCAAACGGTTGGCTGATGCTTGAACACGGCTATAACCAAGCCGAGGCGGTACGGCAGTTGATGTACGCCGCAAGACTCACCGCGGTTCAGTCGACGCGCGACCTCGCCGGCATCGAGCGCGTAACGTCAGGACAGCGACCCGCGTGACCTTTATAATCCATCCCATCTTTTCCAAGGAATCTTTGATGAGCGCCCAAGACAAAATCCGTGAAACCGTAACCAATCACCCCGTCGTGCTTTATATGAAAGGCTCTGCACAGTTTCCAATGTGCGGTTTTTCTGCCAGCGCGGTACAAATTTTGAAGGCCAGCGGCATCGACAAACCGTTCACCGTGGACGTGTTGCAAGACGAGGAAATTCGCCAGGGTATCAAGGAATACGCCAACTGGCCAACGATCCCGCAGCTCTATGTAAAGGGTGAATTCGTCGGCGGCGCAGATATCCTGCGCGAGATGTACCAGTCGGGGGAGTTGAAGGCGCTGCTCGACGGCACGCAGTAAATTCACCGCCCCACTGCGGCGTGCCCGCAACGTCACAAAAAACGCTTTCGGCTGCGTCGAAAGCGTTTTTTTTCGACCATCGATGCGCCAAAGACCACGGCAAAGACAGAAGCAAGGGTAAAAGCAAAAGGCACTAACCTGCACATTTCACACATCGCAGCGAGCGCGCCCCGTTAAGTGTTCAGGCCGGTTCCCAAAAAAGGTTGGTGCGCGTGGGCCATGCTCCGCTAAAATTGCAAATTCTTGCAACTTTTTGCAAACACGCTCGTGAACCCATTCTTCGCAGCACTCGCCGGTGCCGTCGACCTCATCACCCATGCCGACCAAAAACTGGTCGACATCATCTCGCTCTCGCTCAAGGTGAGCGCGACGGCGGTCGTCATCGCCAGCGTACTGGGGCTGGCCATTGGTGCGATTGTCTCGGTCACGCGGTTTACCGGACGGGGCATGGTGATTGCGGCGCTAAACGCGACGATGGGATTGCCACCGGTCGTGATCGGCTTGGTCGTGTACCTGCTGCTGTCACGCGCAGGCCCGCTCGGCCACTACGGACTTTTATTCACTCCCCCGGCAATGGTCATCGCGCAGGTAATCTTAATCACGCCGATCATCGCCGCCCTGTCTCGGCAGATTCTTGAAGACGCATGGCGCGAGTACCAGGATCAATTCGCCTCACTCGGCATCAAGAACGCCTCGGCCGCCGCCACACTCATCTGGGACTGTCGGTTCTCCCTTGTCACCATCGCGCTAGCGGGTCTTGGTCGCGCTTGCGCCGAAGTCGGTGCAGTCATGATTGTCGGCGGCAATATCGATGGCGTCACGCGCACCATGACCACTGCGATTGCCTTGGAAACCACCAAAGGCGATTTGCCGTTAGCGTTGTCGCTTGGTATTGTGTTGGTCGCCATTGTGTTGGCGATCAACATCGTCGCGCAATGGTTGAAATCGTTTGCGGAGCGACGATATGGCTAGCCAGCCGCCAGCCGCCCTACGCCTGCTCCCAGTTCGCGCTGAAAACGCGGCGGTCGCATTCGCGGGCAAGTCGATCTTGCGCGGCATCGATTTAGAAATCACCAAAAATACGCGCACTGTCATTATGGGGAGCAACGGTGCAGGCAAAAGCACCTTGCTTCGTTTGCTGCACGGCTTGCTCTTGCCGACGGCGGGGCGCGTCGTCAACGCCGTGGGCGAACCAGTCGCCACCCAAGTGCTTCGACAACATGATGCGATGCTATTTCAGCGTCCCGTCATGCTACGGGCCAGCGCGCTCGACAACGTGCTGTACGCGGCTAAACACCAAGTCAGAGGGATCACAATGCCCCCTCCCCACGTCAGCGCGTTAAACGCATTGCAATCGGTCGGGCTCGCCGAACTGGCTAATCGCCCCGCACGCGTTTTATCCGGCGGCGAACAGCAGCGTGTTGCCTTTGCGCGTGCCCTGGTGCGCGACCCCGAAATTCTCTATCTCGACGAGCCCACCGCCAGCCTCGACCCGCAGTCGGCTCGTCAGATTGAAACACTCATCTCGACCGCCGCCGGACGCGGCGTAACCATCGTGATGACCACCCACAACTTAGCGCAGGCGAAACGCCTCGCCAGCCAGATCATCTTGCTGAATGACGGAGCAATCGCAGAGATCACACCAGCCACCCAGTTCTTTATCCAACCTCGCTCGGCCGCTGGCCGCGCATTCGTCGAAGGAGAATCCTGATGAAGCATTTTATGCAGTCTAAATTGCAGCGAATCTTTGCTGGTGCCGCGTTCACGCTAAGCCTTGCGCTCACACAGACACCGGCACAGGCACAGGAAAAATTCATCACCCTGGCGTCAACCACATCGACCGAGCAGTCCGGGCTGTTTGGTCACATCCTACCGATCTTCAAGAAAGCCACCGGGATTGACGTGCGCGTTGTCGCACTCGGCACCGGGCAAGCGCTCGATACCGCGCGCCGTGGCGACGCAGACGTGGTTTTTGTCCATGACAAGGCGGCTGAGGAGAAATTTGTCGCTGACGGATTCGGGATTGAGCGGATCGAGGTGATGTACAACGACTTTGTGCTCGTCGGCCCCAAAGCCGATCCCGCAAAATCCACTGGGCGCGACATCGCGGCAGGCCTGAAGAATATCGCCAACGCGAAAGCGGCATTTGTCTCACGCGGCGACAAGAGCGGCACTCATGCGGCAGAGCTTCGCTACTGGAAAGCCGCCGGCGTTGATCTCGATACCACTAAAGGTGCTTGGTACCGTGAAACGGGCTCGGGCATGGGGCCGGCGCTCAATACGGCCTCGGCGATGAATGCCTACATCCTCACTGATCGCGGCACTTGGTTGGCATTCAAGAATCGCGGCGAACTCTCAATTCAAATTGAAGGCGACACCAAGTTGTTCAACCAGTATGGTGTCATGTTGGTGAATCCATCAAAACACGCCCATATCAAACAAGAACTGGGGCAGCAATTTATTGGCTGGCTGGTATCAGCCGAGGGGCAACGGGCTATCGCCGAATACAAAATCGGCGGCGAGCAGTTGTTCTTCCCAAATGCGAAGCCCGCCATGAAGAAAGCCGCCTAACTGTTAAACGCGACCTGACCACGACGCGCCAAATCGTATCCCGCGAGCAATGTGGCGTGGCGTGCGAAGGCGTCGCTCATGACGAAAGCGATCAAACGCTGTACGTCCAGCGAAAAATATTCTCGCCTCGACATGACCAAATCGAATCGTTCCACTTTGAGCCGAATGAAGTCAAGCCCCAGATTTCGCGCGGCGGTTTCAATGGCAAGTCCGGCGTCGGCTGCGTCCTCACGAACGGCAAGCGCAAGATCCGTTTCAGTAAGCGCCGGTGCGTCCAGCGTATTGAATGCAGACGAAGTGAACCCTGCATCGGCAATCAACGCATCCCAGAGCTCCCGGCTGCCAGCACCTGCCTGACGGCGCACCACGCGCGCACGGGTCGCGACCAAATCCCCAATGCGATGAATGCTCAACGGGTTGCCCTTAGCCAGCACCAGACCTTGCTGTCGCTCTGCCATCGTGATCGCAACCCATTCGCCGGCCGGTGCGGCGCGCAATGCGGACAAATTGAAGTCCCCCGTGGCCGCATCGAACAAATGGATACCGGCGATGACGGCCTCACCCGCAAAAAGACGGGTAAGTCCGCCGCGACTTCCACCTGTGAGCATCGCCATCTCACAACCCGATTCTCGAACCGCCCACTCCAGCAACGGGTCGTGACTTCCCGCGACAACGCGGTTTGTGATTGTCCTTAGCCCACCAAGTCCGACCGCTTCGGTGTTCTGGTCGATCCAGAGATCGATCAAGCGTTTGGGGAAAAGCCACTTGCCGGTCACACGCGAACACGGGATTTTCTTTTGCTTCACCAGTTCGTAGACGGTTCGCTCGCCGACGCGCAGATACCCCGCAACTTCTTTGAGCTCCATGAGTTCAGGCGCGGTGGATAGGGTGATGGGATTGAAGACAGGATTGACGATGGGATTGGGAAGCGATTTTTTCACAATCGTATTTTTGCACGCTCAGCCAGCTCGGTGCGAGTGATCCTAAATCCGGCAGTTACCCTGCCGCTGTAAGGTGGGCTGACGGTAGCCAAGGTGGCAGTGGGCGCGTGATTTTGGCCACTACGTAGTCCAGAAATGTCTTCCATCGATCCGTAAAAGGCAACTGCTCCGCAATATCCCTGACATGACTTAAAGCCGCACGAATGTTGGCAATGAGCGCGAGCAACTTGTCCTTGGCAGCATGCATGGGTGTCAGATACAGCGTTGTCTGTCCCGCATGTTTGACAGCGCGCCCCACACTGGCAAGCAATAACGCTCGGCTGGTTATGGCTTCCATGCGTGCACCCGGCTTGGCCGCCCGGCAATACCAAGACCACCAGTTGTACACCAGCGCTACAGCGCGAGCACTGGTCTGGCAGCGCTCAATGTCCTGGGTCGTGAAGCCACCCCATCCCCACTGATTTTTGAGCTCGTCAAATCCGTTCTCGCAGTCAGCCCGGTCCCGATAGAGTTGACCGAACGCGTCCAGTGCGTAGGCGCTGTTTGTCACCAGCACCGCGTATTCCCAAGCCTGAACATCCTTGTCCGGCATCAGCAACTCAATCTGCTCGCCCGGCTCGTTCTTGGTCTTTCGACTCAGCGCCAAATCGGCTTTGACGGCACGCCGCAAGATCACTACCCGACGTGATTTGTCCCAGCCCGAGAGTTTGAGGGTATCTTCGACTGCGCTCCAGCCTTGCTCGCTGGGGCCGGGTGTACTCCAGTCATCACGCGCGAATTGGCGTGCCAATAATTTCTTGACACCCACAGTCTGACGCAGCTTGAACAGGTAGGGCTGGTCTCGCTCCTCCAGCTCGGCGATAAAGGGTTCGTTGCCAAAGCCGCAGTCGCCTCGGACCAAGGCCGGACGCTGCTGGGGCGTGAGCTTTTCCAGTACGCCGATCAGACCAGGCCGCGCTTTGGCCGCGCTGTGCTCTTTGCCGGGGCAGACGACAACGTCCAGCACCAGGCGCAGGTTGCCAACCCAGTATGTGTGCAGTGCGTGGCTCGGGCGCCCGGGTTTGTGTGGGTTGTAGCTGACCTCAGCTCCGCTTTGTTTTCCGAACATCGGCTTGATGGTGGTGTCGATATCCAGGATCCAAGGGGTGCTCAGTGCCGCTTGCACACTACCCATGAGCTGGGGGGCAAGCCAGGCCTGGCTTTGCTCGGCGCTCATACGCGACAGTGCGCGGCGCAGCGCGTCTTCGCTGATGATTTTCTTCATCCCCAGAATCTGCGGGCTCACCGCGTCGCCGCGCAGCCCGGTGATATGGGCGTAGCGGTTGTGCCCTGCCAGTATCGCCAGCAGCCATGTGCCCAAGATATCCTGTTTGCTGGGTGCATTGGGGCTTGTGTAGCTCAATGGGCAGCTATCGACCCAGGAGCTGTACACACCCGTGGTGGCCAAGAACTCGGAGAAGAAGGTCAACTGTGCATTCGGTGTGGCGCTGGCACCATGGTCCCACTTCACATGAATTCGCCCGCCCGGCGTATCCACCACCATGGCCTCCAGTGCCTGCGTTTGGACAGCAAGTTGACGCCTTTTTGCTTCACCCATTTGGTGACTCCAATAAATCCATTGAAATTGGCGTCTAGTCTAGCTTGCAGCCGGTTTACGCAATGTCAACTGCCGGAAATAGGGTGATTCATCGAATGCCGCAGTGGGCATCAGCAAGTAGCGTATGCATTTGACAATAAGATGGTGCGCGAAACAAAAACTCACGCATGGGCGGTAAGCACCTGCCAAAATAGCGCCGCACCTCGCACAATCGCTAAGTCACCATCACAGCTCAAACAACACCGTCTCCGATTGTCACCTTCCAGCCGAAACACTGTCGTCGCCAAAAGTCCGCATATGCGTCTTGCAAAGGTGTACGCGCTCGCCGTCGCCGCCGCACTCTTGATGGTGCTCGTGTCGCTAGGCGTGGGCCGATTTCCGATCAGCGCGATGGAGGTGCTCTCGCTCGTCTCGGCTGCATTTTTTGGCGGGACCGCAAACGCGCCTGAAAATGCGGATCTCATTTTGTTCAGCATTCGTGGGCCGCGCATTGCGGCCGCGTTCGCAGTCGGTGCGGCACTCGCGGCGGCGGGTGCCGCATATCAAAACCTGTTTCGAAATCCGCTCGTTTCGTCCGACATTTTGGGCGTCTCCAGCGGTGCGGCCTTGGGGGCGGTGCTGGGGATATTCATGGCACTGCCCCTCATCGCGATTCAGGGCCTAGCCTTTATCGGCGGCTTGAGTGCGGTCGCCGCGATTTACCTCATTGGCAGCAGTCTTGCTCGCGCGCATGGGCATGATGCGATGCTCACCCTCATTCTCTCAGGTGTGGTGATCGGCTCTTTACTCGGCTCAGGCATTGCGCTGACCAAATATCTCGCCGATCCGTACAACCAGTTGCCTGCGATGACGTATTGGCTTCTCGGCAGCTTTGCCAGCGTGACCAAAAAAGACCTTGTAGTCGCGCTACCGATGATCGTACTGGCCATGCTACCCTTGCTGGCATTGCGCTGGCGGATTAACTTACTGGCGCTGCCCGACGATGAGGCGCGTGCGCTCGGCCAAGATGTCCGCCGACTCCGCTTGATTGTCATCGTCTCCGCCACACTCATGACCGCCGCATCGGTCGCCATCTGCGGCATCATCGGCTGGGTCGGCCTCGTCGTGCCGCATGCGGTGCGATTGTTGATCGGTGCAGAGTTCTCGCGCCTGCTGCCATTGACGATGCTCATTGGTGGCACCTTCATGTTACTCATCGACACCATTGGCCGCAGCGTCGCGCAAATCGAGATTCCGCCAGGGGTGCTGACAGCCGCACTGGGTACACCCGTATTCATTTGGCTCATGGTGGCAACTTTTCGGCGGGCGCGATGACCCTCCTCTCGCTTGAGAAAGTTTCTATTGGGTACGCCAGACGAACAATCGCGGCCGATATTTCACTCAACATTGCAAGGGGCGATGCGCTCGCCATCCTCGGGCCAAACGGCAGTGGCAAAACAACGCTATTGCGCACCCTGCTCGGGTTGCTCGCGCCGCGCGCCGGAGCGGTATCAATCGATGCGAGGTTAATTACCAACATTTCCGCCGCCGAGATCGGGCGAACAATCGCCTATGTGCCGCAGGCATCAGCGGGATTTTTTCACTTTAGCGTTCTCGACGTGGTGCAGATGGCGCGTGCGCCCCATCTGTCATGGTTTGCCAAGCCGGGCGACAGGGATCGTGCAATTGCGCTAAACGCACTCGATCAAGTTGGCATGTTGGCATTGGTTGATCGCAATGTCGATGAACTCTCTGGCGGTGAGCGCCAGCTCGTGATGATCGCACGCGCACTGGCCAGCCAGGCAGCGTGTCTGCTACTCGACGAACCAACGGCGAGCCTCGACTTTGGCAATCGCATCTTGGTGCTCAACACAATGCGGAACCTCAAGCAGCGTGGCATGGCGATATTGTTCACCACACACGATCCGAACCAGGCGCGCTATGTGTGCAGCGACGACGCCGACCGCACGCTGACCATCTCGCGCGACGGTCATGTCGTTATCGGCCCCACCGCGGAGGCGCTGCGTCCGGCGGCGTTAGCGACGCTCTATGGCCTTTCTGAGGATGTCTTTCAACACCACATTCGCGTCTCGGAGAACTTTTAATCACCTACTGCGCGCGCGAATTTGTCCGTTCCCGAGTGGGTCAAATTCGTCGCCATACACTGGGTACGGCGAGCACCGCAGGCGCGAAATTCGCCCACGCAGCAGGGTTTTAGAAGTGCCCTACTAGAGTGTGCCCAAGAAGTCCACAATACTTTGGCGCAACCGTGGTGAGAGGCGTGTGTATCGATCACGCGAAACACTGCCTTCCCCCTCATGCGCACGAATTGCCGCATCGATCGTGTGAGCGCGCCCATCGTGCAAGTAGCGGTCACGGGCGCGAATGCCCCACAGCGGCGCGGTGCGCATTTCGCGCATCCCTGCGTCGGCCTGCCCGATGCCGTCACCCAGTGTACCCATATCGTGCAGTAGCAGATCGGAATACAGGTTTACGTTTCGACGATCCAACGCCGCGATGGAATTTGGCCCAGTGCGAAGCGTTGGCGTGTGGCAGGTCGCACACCCTGATTGAATGAAGAGTGTTTCACCGGTCAGCGCCGATGCGGACTTGGTCAACGTTGGTGGTGCCGCCAAGAAGCGTATGAAGTCTGCGGCAGCGTCGATGTCACTGCGACCATCGGGCCCGACGGTGTCATCGATGCCCTTGTTAGCGGTAAATCGTCGCAGTAATTCTTGATTTCCATTGGGCGCATTTTCGTTTGGGAAAAAGCGGTTGGTGATACCCATTTCGTTGTTGTACGCATCCGCCGAAAAGGCAAGCAGCGTCGCCTGCTGTGCTTTCCAACCGAAACGCCCCACGCGCGTTTGACCGGAGACGACATCGGTAACAAGCGCAGCGCGCCCCTTAACACCGTCGGGCTTCGGCGCGGCGGCGTTGGCGATTAGGGTGGCGTCAGGAATCGCTTCGATGAGACCCAATCCGAAGAGCGGTGGCGAAATACGTTCTGCGACGACATTCGCCTGAGGGGGAATGGTTTCGTGCAATTGCGGAAAGATCGTCAGCGGCTGCAATAACGAGCCGCCGAGTGCGTCGAGTGGATCAAATACACCATTCTCGACTCGTCCGAAGCGCGTTACGGTGATTCGGCTGCCGCCGCCGATGGCCGGTGCGGCGTGACACTGGATGCAAGAGACACCATTAAAAATCGGCCCTAAGCCGGCGGCGGGTGTCTCGACATTGGTGAATTCAACACGTCCTTCCTCAAACGCGGTGAGCTCAGCGGCGGTCAGACCTGGCAGCGCTTGGCCAAAGCCAGTACGACCTTGCAAAAAGGCGGCGAGCAGATCGGCGAGAAGGCGGGCAAACGCTTGGTTGCCGCCCTTCAAATTAACCTGATCCTGAGGGCCAATTTGTGAAACTGGTGGAACTGGTGGCTCCGATGGCGCGAGCTGCGCCGCTGCAGTTGCGCACGCCAGCACAGTCGCGAGTACGACTACAGGCTTGACCCACTTTTTGGTCTGACGAAGTTGCGTTCTGGCAATTCGTACACCTTGCTGTAGTCGTTGTTTCATGTTGTCCCCTTTGGGTTGAACTTGAATCGCCCCCGTTTTCGCGTTGGCAGTTTTGTTTGAGCCAGACAGTTTCAGCCTGCTCGCGCTCTTGGGCTTGGTTGATGGCTTAGTCGGTTAACGGTACTTTTGTCGGTGGAGTATAGCCGAATTTTGGATCGTTGTGTTTGACATATTGTTAGGCGGTGTGGCGTTTAGCGTTTAGCGTTCCTTCCCGTGATTTCTCACGCAGCGCCTTTTTGAGGTTTGCAGAATAGCCCGCCGTGGGGCATTGATCGCGCAGAAACGGTGGAGAAATTGCGGAGAATGGTGTTGGCTGTTTTCTAGATACGCAACGATACAAAAATCGCGGTACTCTGTGCGCCCGTTGACATCTTTTGACAAAGCCGCTGCCACAGGTGCAAGTTTTGTACGCAGACTCGTTGACCGCTTTGGGCGCGACTGTGTTTGACCTTCGCCGCGACTAGCGTCGTCGGCGTGGTGACGTTTACCTATAGTCGAAGCGGGCAAAAACAATCCGAAGTTCACACATCATCGGACTACATCTGTGTCGCAAAGTGTTGCCCCGCATGTTCACGCATCGCGTGAAACTTGACCTGCGGATATCGCTCGGCTGACACCTCCAGCTCCGAGGTGTGGGTGGCAAGGAATGCAGGCGCATCGACCACGTCGTAGGCCACGCGGTGTGCGTTGGAATCGATAAATTTACGCAGAATGCTGGGGTCGTCACAGGTAATCCAACGCGCCAATCGATAGCGCGACGACTCCAATCTCGCTTCAACGTTGTATTCCGATTTCAATCGATGCAGTACGACTTCAAACTGTAGCGTACCCACCGCGCCGAGCAATAGGCTACCGCCGGAAACGGGTCGGAATACTTGGATTGCGCCTTCTTCGCCGAGCTGTTGCAACCCTTGGCGTAGTTGCTTGGACTTGATGGGGTCTTTAATTTCGACCGTCTGAAAAATTTCCGGTGCGAAGTAAGGTAGCCCAGTGAATTGCAGCGCTTCTTTTTCGGTGAGTGTGTCACCCAGATGTAGTGTGCCGTGATTCGGTATGCCGATGATGTCACCTGCGTAGGCCTCATCGAGCAAATCACGGCGTTGTGACAAGAACGATACGACCGTGCCCGGCCGGAAGTCTTTACCGGTGCGCGCATTGCGAAGTTTCATGCCGCGCTCAAAACGCCCTGAACAGACGCGCACAAAGGCGATACGATCACGGTGCGCCGGGTCCATGTTCGCCTGAATTTTGAACACCACACCCGCGAAGGTGGGTTCATCTGGCTCGACCACACGCTCAATGGCAGCACGCGAAACGGGCGCAGGCGCCACGTCCACCAGCGCATCAAGCACTTCGCGTACACCAAAATTATTCACCGCCGAGCCAAAAAACAGCGGGGATTGTTTGCCTGCCAGAAAGGCGGCGCGGTCAAAGGCGGGGCTGGCGTCACGGATCAATTCGATCTCGGCTTTGGCTTGGGTCAATTCATCGCCGTAACGGTCAGCAATGATCGGGTTGTCGATGCCTTCCAAAATCTCATCGTCATCGCCCATACGATCTTCGCCGGGCGTGAACACGCGCATGGAATCGCGCCGCAAATCATAAACGCCGCGGAACGACTTACCCATACCCAATGGCCAGATGAATGGCACCACATCCATCTTTAAGACTTGCTCAACTTCTTCCATCAACTTCAACGGCGGCAATACTTCGCGGTCCATTTTGTTGATGAAGGTGAGAATTGGTGTGTTACGGGCGCGGCAGACTTCAATCAATCGCAGCGTCTGCGCTTCCACACCCTTCGCCGCGTCGATCACCATCAGTGCCGCATCAACGGCTGTCAGCACGCGATAGGTGTCTTCCGAGAAATCTTGGTGCCCAGGTGTGTCGAGCAAATTCACCACGCAGTTGCGGTACTCCATCTGCATCACGGATGAGGCGACCGAAATCCCGCGTTGTTTTTCGATCTCCATCCAATCGGATGTGGCGTGACGGCTGGCTTTGCGGGCTTTCACACTACCGGCGATATGAATCGCGCCCGCAAACAGCAACAGTTTTTCGGTAAGAGTCGTTTTACCCGCGTCGGGGTGGGAGATGATCGCGAACGTGCGGCGACGTTTGATTTCGGTAGAGAGCGGCGTGGTCATAGTATGCGCACAGCGTGCAGCGCGTCGAATTTCGTCAAAGGCCAGCATTATCGCACCCGAAGAATGGACGGCGATGTATGGGCGAAATGGTCATAATGACGATCTTCATTTATATCAATGCCCACGATGTCCATCATGCGTCCTATTCAACGATTTGCTTCATCCATTTTTATCTCTGCCATGATTGCGGCGAATTTCAGCCTCGCCCAAGCGTTGGCTTCGAACCAAGCGGCGCCGGTTGGTGTTGCTGCGTTTAATATGGCGTGGGCTGGCACGCCGGATGACTTCAAGAAACATTTGGCGGTCTGCGCGTCGGCGACGGTGAATTGGTGCGATACGCGCGCGCGCATCGTACGTGGTGCGACCGCCGCTACATCCGAAGAAACGGCGCGTGCCACGCAATGTCAAGACGCCGTGCTTAAAGCCGCGGGTGGCCCTGCGGCATCGAATTTGATTGCGCCCTGTAATGCCTACCGAAGTGGCGAGGCGCCTGTACTAGGACAGCCGCGGCCTGATCCTAATGTGACGCGGACGCCTGCGGCCTACCAAGAGAAACTCGACAAACTCCGCGAAACGGTTGAGGGTCTCATTTCGCGTGACGGTGTTCGTGTGATTGCGTTCCAAGAAGTACGCTCGTCTGCGGTCATCAAGCTTGTTCTCGGCCAATATGCAGACAAATTTGATGTTTGTGATGCCAAACACACGGCATTTCAAACGCTGGCGTTTGCGTGGGACAAAACAGTGACCTCAAAACCAGCGCAGTGCGTGGTTGAGCCCGCGCTTGCGATAAAAGATCCTCCCAATGATCCGGCCACGTTTCGTTCGGTTCGCCCGGGACTCGCGCTCACGCTAACGGTTAATGATCAGCCAGTGACGTTGATGAATATTCATTTGAAGGCGGCTTGTGCAAGCGTGACCAATAGCGACCCACGCTATCCGGGTCGAATGCTCACCGATGCGAATGAAGCGTGTGAAGTGCTGAACCGCCAAGTTCCGATTTTAGAAAACTGGATTGAGCGTGTTGCCGCGAAGACCCCGCGGTTTGTGCTGCTAGGCGACTTTAATCGCCGTATTGATGACGAGCTCGCCTTGGCACCGAAGGCCAATGAAGTTCGTGCCGACGGCACCGACCCCGCCAGCCCGAACAATGTTGGCACCGATGGCAAAGTCTCGACGAAATACCTGTGGCAAGAAATTTCAGACGGCACACCGACCATGCACCAGGTGCCACTATCGACGAAAGACGGTGGCTGTAGCGGGTTTACTGGGCTGGACCATATCGTGATCAGCGACGCACTCAAGGCGATTAACCCGGGTACCATTGCGTCGCGCAGGGTCGCGGTGGCAACCGTGCCCAATCAAAAAATTGAAACCAGCGACCACTGTCCGCGTATCGCAAGCCTTAAGTTCTAGCTTGAATGTTTCCTGGGTCGGCCGCAGCTTCGGGTTGTTACTGTGGGGTGTTACTGCGGGGCGCTGCTTCTGAGCGATTGGAAGATTGGACGGTATCGTGATGCTGCTTTCATGCCATTGAGATCTGCACATTGAGGACAAAAATGGCTAACGAAAACAAGGCCGACGAAAATAAATTTCACATCTCGCTCCACTGGCCTGCAGACGGCGGTGAACCTCACCCGCACCCGCACTCGGCATACACGCGCGGCGGCTCCGCTGACCTACGGCGAAAAAGCGCACGCCAATTGTTTTATGGCGAACTCAGTCAACTTTCCCGATGTTGATCGAGGGTCAGTGGTTGAAGCGGATTGGCCCAATATTGATTTCAGCTCGTCTCAAAAAAACATGCCGCCAATGGTCAAAACACAATGGTCAAAACAATTTCCCAACTTGCAATCGACCTCAGTACCGGTGAGGTAACTTCCGCCACGCTCGTCGAGCAGTATCTCGCCGCAATTGATGACGCGTTAGGTGAAGGTTCGCGCACCTTTATCGCGGTCTATCGTGACGCCGCCCGCCGAGGTGCGCTTGCGGTTGACCGGGCGCGTGCAAGCGGTGCGGCACTTGGCCCCTTGGCCGGCATTCCGATATCAATCAAAGATTTATTCGACGTCGCGGGCGAGGTCACGCGCGCGGGTTCGACCATCTTGGCCAATGCGCCACCGGCCGGGCGGGACGCCCCGGCGATTGCACGGTTAAAAGCGGCGGGCGTGATTTTGATGGGTCGCACCAACATGACTGAGTTTGCCTATGGCGGTCACGGCACCAACTGCCATTACGGCACGCCGCTCAATCCATGGGACCGCGCCACCAAACGCATCCCCGGTGGCTCGACCTCGGGTGGGGCGGTGAGTGTCACCGATGGTATGGCGGCGGCGGCCATTGGTTCGGACACCGGCGGTTCGGTGCGAATCCCGGCAGCGTTATGTGGCCTCGCAGGCTACAAACCAACGCAAGCCCGGGTACCGCTGGCGGGTGCCTTTCCGCTCTCGCCCACACGCGATTCGATTGGCCCCCTCGGCGTATCGGCCAACTGCTGCATTCTGTTGGATCGCGCGATGGCAGGTGAGTCAATTTCAACTCGCGAACCCGCGAGTTTGCGCGGCCTGACTTTTGGCGTGCCAACCACGATCTTGCTCGACAAACTTGATCAACCCGTCGAGCGCGCATTTGCATCGGCGCTGACGCGCATCTCTCGCGCCGGTGCCACCATCAAGGAGTTCAGGTTCCAAGAGTTGCAAGACGAATTCGATGGTAGCCGACTGGTGAATTTTTCAGGCTATGAGGCGTATCGACTACACCGCGAGCGCCTCGAAACCAGCGAGGCGGCGTTTGACCCGCGTGTGGCAAAGCGGTTGATGCTCGGCGCCAACATGAAAGAAAAAGACTATCAGAGTCTGCACGTTCTGCGCGAAAAGCTGATGGCGTCTGCAAACAAAACGACCGCCGGATTCGATGCCTTACTGACGCCCACGGTGCCCATTGTGGCGCCAGCGTTGGCAGAACTTGATCGGTCCGATGAAGACCTCTACCGCATCAATTCGCTGCTTTTGCGTAACGCCGCGCCATTCAATGTGCTAAACCGACCAGCGTGGTCGCTTCCCTGCCATGCCGCCGGCGACGCGCCAGTGGGGCTGATGGTGGTGGGCGAAACCAATGGCGACGCCAAGTTGCAGCGTCTCGGGGTTGCCATCGAAAGCGCACTTTCGGCTCAATGGTCGACAGGGAGATCGGCTCCACGCGGCTAGAAGCCACGGTTTTTCTTTTTGAGTTCCTCTGCGGCGCGTGCGTCTTCAGCTATTTTCTGTGTCGCTGCGCGCTTGTCCCAGCCGATCCACTTAGACAAAAATTCCCACCAAAAGGCGAGCAGTCCAAAGGGCAGTAACACCCAAAACCATGACCAGTTGGCGACTGGGTTAATCTCGGCAATCTTCATGACCAAGATGATGACGGCGATGACGGCAAGAGGCATATCGACCCCAATGGGATAAGTGAACGTAAGCTGAAAAAGTGAACGTGCGCTGAAAGATCGTCGCCGAAAAAGTCAATCAACGAGGGCAGCGGGTTTGATCCACAGAATTCACGAGAATGCGACGCTGTAGGCGCTAAGTTAGCACAATCGTCTGTGTATCGTATGTTGCAGGTACGGCGGATATTCAATACTCGCTGCCGCCTGGGGCGTGGTGTTTGCGCCAGATGGTGTTTTTTTGTATAGTTTTGCGCCTACGCCAACGTACCAGTGAGAAGATCATGAATTGTCTGAGAAAAACGATTTTTGCCGTCCTCGGGCTGTTTGTCTCGACCAACCTACTCGCGATGGACGAGCTTCACAAAAAATATGCTTGCACGGCATGCCATGCCGACAACAAAAAGCTGGTTGGGCCGGCATACCAAGACGTTGCGGACAAGCACCGCGATGCCTACAAAAAAGATGCGACGGCGACTGTTGCAAAAGTGGCCGCAAGAGTGAAGGCGGGGGGCTCTGGGGTTTATGGGCCGGTGCCAATGCCGCCCCACGGGCACGTACCAGAAGCCGATATTCAGAAAATGGTAAAAGCCGTGTTGGACATACCACCAGGCAAGAAATAGGGATTGACTGCAAACCGTCCAATTTTGGCCGACGGGAGTAGCGCGATTGTGTTGGTGGCACCGCCTCGACGCTACGCCTGTGGTGCCTACGCATCAGGGTGAAAATTGCAATTTTTCAGATTGACAAGTAATTTTTGCCGTCAGCATAATGCAAGGCTGTAATGCCGCGCTGCGGCATTCAGGGGAGACCTAAGGCTTCCCACTGATTTATCCCACACAGCCTCCTCTTTGAACGTTGTCTGAGTCCAGCATTTTGACTGGATGACAAACACAGGGGGCGGCAGTGCGTTTACAGAGCACCTTTCACCAGAAATTTCGAAATCCACCTTGGAGCTGTCCATGAAAAACTCGTACAAACTTGTATTCGCTGCAATGCTCGCCGCCAGTCTGGTTGGCTGCGGTAAAGAAGAGCCTAAAGTTGAGCCTGCGAAACCGGCTGCACCAGCGGAGCCAACCGTTGTTGTGAAGATTGCCCATGCCGGTCCGTTGACGAAGAAAACACCGCATTTGGGTAAAGACGACGAAAACGGCGTGGCCTTGGCCGTCGACCAAACCAACGCTAAGAAAATCAAGATTGACGGCAAAGTCCTCAAACTTGAAATGATCAGCAAAGACGACGAGGGTGATGCGAAAGTCGGCACCACCATTGCGCAGCAATTGGTTGATGCCAAGGTCGCGGCAGTGATCGGTCACTTGAATTCAGGCGTTTCAATTCCCGCGTCTGAAATTTATGACAAAGCTGGCATCCCGATGATTTCCGGTTCGGCCACCAACCCAACACTGACTGAGCGTGGTTTGAAAACGGTGTTCCGCACGGTTGGTCGTGACGATCAGCAAGGTCCTGCAATCGCGGCTTACATCGCCAGCGAATTGAAGGGCAAAAAAGTGGCGATCGCCCACGATAAGACTGCCTACGGTGAAGGCCTTGCCAAGGAAGTTGAAAAGACGCTCAAGGCCGCCAAGGTCAGCATCGTCGCCAACGAGCAAACCACCGATACCGAAACCGACTTTAAGGCAATCCTCACCAAGATCAAGGCGAAGAATCCTGATGTCGTTTTCTACGGCGGTATGGACCAAACCGGCGGACCGATGCTCAAGCAAGCGCGTGAGTTGGGCATCAAAGCGACCTTCACCTTCGGCGATGGCGCTTGTACCAATGAAATGTTCAAGCTCGCCGGTGACGCTGCTGCCAACGGTCTGGTGTGCTCGCAAGCGGGGCTACCGGCATCGGCTGCAACTAAAGAGTTCACCGATGGCTTTAAGACGAAATTCAAGACCGACGTGCTGCAATATGCACCATACTTCTACGACGCCACGCTCGCGGTTGTAGAGGCGATGAAGTTAGCAAACTCCGCAGACCCGGCAAAATTTGCTCCTGAGCTTTTCAAAGTCAGCTTCACCGGGGCAACCGGCAAGGTCGAGTTTGATGCTAAAGGTGATCGTAAAGACGCTGAAATCACCATCTTCTTGGGTAAGGACGGCAAGATCGATCCAGTCTCGATCATCAAGAACGGGGTAGCGACCAAGTTTGAAGCAGCCGCTGCACCAGCGCCTGCCGCTGCCGCGCCTGCCGCCGCACCGGCAACTGCACCAGCCCCCGGCGCACCTGCAGAAGCACCAAAGAAGTAAGCGCAACTTAGGCGAACAAAACGGCACCGGGGACGGTGCCGTTTTCTTTTGTGAATAACGGCAACGCATCAGCTAATATCCATCGATGGATGTCTTTCTACAACAACTTATCAATGGTCTCACCCTCGGCTGTGTTTACGCCGTTGTAGCGCTCGGCTACACCATGGTTTACGGCATCATCCAGCTCATCAACTTCGCGCATGGCGAAGTGGTGATGATTGGTGCCATGGTAGCAATGTCGGTCATCCTGGGGCTGGCGGGATCGGGTGTGCCGCCGTTAGCCATCGTTCTTATTGCCGTGCTCGCTGCCATTCCGGCGTGTATGGCGGTCGGTTATCTGGTTGAACGTGTTGCCTATCGACCGCTGCGTAGTGCGCCGCGTCTGGCACCGTTAATCACCGCCATCGGCGTATCGATGATCCTGCAACACTTGGCGCTGCTTATCTGGGGGCGCAACTACATTCCGTTCCCACAAATCATTAAGACGCAGTCTTTCGCGTTGTCCAACTCGGAAACCGCGGCAACGATCACCAATGTGCAGATTGCCATCATGGTGTTGTCGGTATTGATGATGGCGGGGCTGATCGCTCTGGTTTACAAAACGCGAATTGGTATCGCCATGCGTGCGGTGTCACAACGGCCCGACGTGGCCGGCCTGATGGGGGTATCCCCCAACCATGTCATTTCATTTACGTTCGTCGTCGGTGCCGGCTTGGGCGCCATCGCCGGTGTCATGATTGGTAGCTACTACGGTATCGCTCACTACCAGATGGGTTTCCTGCTTGGCCTTAAAGCATTTTGCGCGGCGGTATTGGGCGGTATCGGTAATTTGGGGGGGGCCGTACTCGGCGGCATTCTCATCGGCCTCATCGAAGCCTTTGGGGCGGGTTATATGGGCGACCTGACCAACGTCTGCACGCTGAATAAATTTCTTCCCGGTTTTAGCGCGTTGTGCGAAGCAAACAGCAATATGGCTGTCTTTGGCTCCAGCTACAAAGACGTCTTCGCATTTATTGTGCTGATCCTTGTGCTGGTGTTTCGTCCACAGGGGTTGCTCGGTGAACGGGTCTCTGACCGTGCTTGACGTTATTGGGCTTGTGCGCTTGCCGATGTGGCGTTGTGCCTCCACGCGTCTGACCTTGTCCGCGCCCGCAATGTCCGATTGCATTGGCTGTAAGCCATTACTGAAATCAATATGACCTCCTATTTGCCAGAACGATTCCGCAAAAGTCCGTTGGTCCTCACCTTGGGCGTGGCGATGATTGTGGTCGCACTGGTTGCACTGCCGTTTGTGCTATCGATGGCCGGAACAGCTTGGGTGCGTCTGACTAACTTCGCGATTTTATTTGTGCTGTTGTCGCTCGGCCTGAATATCGTGGTCGGATTTGCCGGTCTATTGGATTTGGGATACATCGCTTTTTTTGCCGTCGGCGCCTACGTCTACGCACTGCTTGCGTCACCGCACTTCGGCATTCACTTGCCCTTCTGGATCATTCTACCCATCGGTGCCATGGTGGCGTGTTTGTTCGGCATCATGCTCGGTGCGCCAACCCTCAAACTTCGTGGCGACTACCTCGCCATTGTGACACTTGGCTTTGGCGAAATCATTCGTATTTTTATGAACAACCTGTCTGAGCCGATCAATCTCACTAATGGCCCGAAGGGCATCGCGACGATTGATTCGATCAAGTTGTTTACTTTGGACTTTGGTCGCACCACGCGCATCGGCGACTTCGCGCTAAACGGCCAGATCAAGTACTATTTTTTTCTGCTGGCAGTGCTTGTCATCGTCATCATCATCAACCTGCGTTTGCAAAATTCGCGCATCGGCCGCGCATGGGAGGCAATTCGTGAAGACGAACTCGCGGCGCGTTCGATGGGCATCAACACCACCAATCTGAAGTTGCTGGCCTTTGCGATGGGCGCCTCCTTTGGTGGCATTGCCGGCGGTGTGTTTGCGTCGATTCAAGGCTTTATTAGTCCAGAGAGTTTCACACTCACCGAGTCAGTCATGATTTTGGCGATGGTGGTGTTAGGCGGGATGGGTAATGTCTGGGGCGTCGTACTTGGCGCGTTGCTGCTGTCCTTTGTGCCAGAAATCCTACGCTATACGGTTGAGCCTGCCCAACACGCGATATTCGGTCGGCAGATAATTGAAGCCGACGTATTGCGTATGTTGTTGTTCGGATTGGCGATGGTCATCATGATGCTCTACCGTCCGGCGGGACTGCTACCATCTGCGGTACGGAAGCGTGAATTAGCGCGGAGCACATCGTGAGCGCGCTGCTTGAGATCAACAATGTCACCAAACAGTTTGGCGGCCTAACCGCATTGTCAGAAGTTTCGTTTCGTGTTGAGGCGGGACATATCTTTGGCTTGATTGGCCCCAATGGTGCGGGCAAGACGACGATGTTTAACGTTATCACCGGGCTCTACCAACACAACGCCGGTACGGTCAAGTTTGACGGCGAGACGCTTGAGAATATGACGCCTAATCGGATTGCAGCCAAGGGCATTGCGAGGACGTTTCAAAACATTCGCCTGTTTCAGAATTTGTCGGCCATTGAGAACGTGATGGTAGGGCGGCATATTCGGACCAACGCCGGTGTTTTTGGGGCGATGCTGCGCGATCGTGCGACGCGTGAAGAAGAAGCGGCGATTGAAGCGCGCTCACATGAGCTACTGAAATTTGTACAGATTGATCACCGCGCCAACGATGTCGCCAAACATCTTTCGTATGGTGATCAACGCCGTCTCGAAATCGCACGGGCGCTGGCAACCGATCCGAAGTTATTGGCGCTTGATGAGCCTGCCGCAGGCATGAACGCGACGGAGAAGGTGGCATTACGCGGCCTGATCGAATCAATCCGCCAGCGAGGTGTGACGGTGCTGTTGATTGAACACGACGTGAAGCTGGTGATGGGCTTGTGTGATCGTATGGCGGTTCTTGACTACGGCAAAAAGATCGCCGATGGTATTCCGGCCGATGTGCAGCGCGACCCCAACGTGATCGAAGCCTATCTCGGGGCGGACGTTGCGAGCGAGGTCGTGGCATGAGCTTGCTGAGTCTAAACAACGTACATATTGGCTACGGCGGCATCAAGGCTGTTAAGGGCATCAGCGTTCAGGTCAATGCTGGCGAGCTGGTGACGCTGATCGGTGCTAATGGCGCGGGCAAGACCACGGTACTCAAAGCGATCAGCGGCTTGCTGAAACCGAGTGCTGGCGAAATTCAGTACGACGAAACGAGCATTGTTGGGACCGCCCCGCATCACATTTCCCAACGAGGCTTGGCACTCGTGCCTGAAGGCCGGGGCGTATTCCCCGGGCTGACCATCGAAGAAAACTTAGCGATGGGCGCTTACTGTCGCAACGACAAAGCGGTCATCGCAAGCGATATGGAAATTGCCTATCAGCGATTCCCCCGATTAAAAGAGCGCGCCAAACAAACGGCGGGTACGCTTTCGGGCGGCGAGCAGCAGATGTTGGCCATTTCGCGGGCATTGATGTCGCGGCCACGGTTGCTACTGCTTGATGAGCCCTCAATGGGTCTGGCTCCCATCATGGTGCAGAAGATTTTTGCGGTGGTTCGCGAAGTGGCCGCCAGTGGCGTCACGATTCTGCTAATCGAACAAAACGCCAAGCTTGCCCTCCAAGTCAGTCACCGCGCGTATGTGATGGACGGTGGAGTAATCACGCTCGAAGGCGCGTCCCCTGACTTACTCACCGACCCGCGCGTGCGGGAAGCGTATCTTGGCGAAGCGGCTTAGCCGCCGCACACGTTATCCAGACCAACACAAGCCGATAAACCCATCCGATGTTTCAGATGACATCTTCGCTATCAAAAACCGAGCTGGCCGAGCTCAAGCGCGCGAAAGCGCTGTTAGAAAACCCCAGCCTCGCTGCGCGGCTTTCTGCGACCTTGGGCTCACCGCTCGAACGCGGTATGTCAATGCTCCCTGCGCGTTTTCAATCAACCGTCCAAAAAGCCTCAGAAGCTGCCATGATGAAAGCGCTCGACGTGGCGGTGAAGTCAATCGGCGTAGAGAACAGGCGAAAAGCCGGTGTATCGCAAGATCGGGTACACAAACTCGCGGCGGCGACCTCTGGCGCAGTCGGTGGCGCGTTTGGCTTGCTCGCTCTGAGCGTCGAGTTGCCGATCTCGACAACCATCATGCTGCGGTCGGTGGCGGACATCGCCAAGAGCGAAGGGGAGAACATTCAGCATATTGAAACTCGACTTGCCTGCCTGACGGTGTTCGCGATGGGCGGGCGCACGGCGAGTGACGATGCGGCTGAGTCCGGGTACTTTGCCGCACGTTTGGCGATGTCGGGCGCGGTCTCCGAGGCAACAAAATTTTTGGCCGAAAAAGGTATGAGCAAAGCCGGTGCGCCTGCCCTGGTGCGCCTCACCTCGTTGATTGCGTCGCGATTTGGTATTGTCGTCTCAGAGAAGGCGGCAGCTCAGGCCATTCCCATTCTCGGTGCGGCCTCGGGTGCGCTGATCAACACCTTGTTCATCGAGCATTTTCAGAACATGGCACGCGGACACTTCATTGTGCGGCGCTTGGAAAAAATACACGGCGAGGAGCCCGTACGCATTGCATATTTGTCGGCCTAGATTGGCTGTCCGGCGAAGCTTATTGAGGGAACGCTTTCAGTGTTCCCTAGTCTGACCTAGCTGGTATTTGATTGCCGTTGAAACGAAAGATTGATCATGATGACATTGTTGATGTTTGTGGGCGGATTGGCGCTGTTGATTGCGGGTGCCGAGGCACTCGTGCGCGGCGCGGGCAAACTCGCCATTTCCGTCGGCGTTTCGCCGTTGGTCGTCGGTTTGACCGTGGTTGCGTTTGGCACCTCCTCACCAGAAATGGCAGTGTCGGTGCAATCGGCGCTAACTGGCAAGGTGGACATCGCGATTGGCAACGTGGTGGGCTCGAATATCTTTAATGTTTGGTTCATCCTCGGTGTGTGTGCATTGGTGGCACCGTTGTTCATTAACCGGCAAATTATTCGTCAAGAAGTGCCGATCATGATCGGCGCGACCTTGTTGTTGGTCGGCTTTATGTTTGATGGCGCGATCAATCGTGTCGAAGCCTTGATCATGTTTGTGTTGTTGGTGGCCTATACCGTCTTTTTGGTGGTGCAGTCGCGTCGCGAATCCAAAACCTCACAGGCCGAGGGCGGCGACGATATCGATATGTCGAGCACCTGGGACCGCCACTGGGGCGTGCAAATCATATTGGTCATTGTGGGGCTGGCGTTGCTGGTGCAGGGCTCTAATTGGTTTGTCGAAGCGGCGATTATTGTTGCGAAAGCGATGGGCGTTTCGGAATTGGTCATCGGCCTGACCATTGTTGCAGCCGGTACATCCATGCCTGAGGTGGCGACTTCAATCATGGCTACCATCCGCGGCCAACGTGACATTGCGGTGGGTAACGTGATTGGCAGTAACACCTTCAACATCCTTGGCGTGTTGGGTTTGACCGGTATCGTTGCGCCGACCAGTCTTGCTGTGGCGCCGTCAATCCTGACCTTCGATATGTGGGTGATGCTCGCGGTGGCGGTTGCCTGTTTACCTGTGTTCTTTACCGGACGTGAAATTGCCCGTTGGGAGGGGGGTGTCTTTTTGGGTTATTACGCCGCCTATACCGCTTATCTGATTTTGATGTCACAAGAGCACGATGCGTTACCGATGTTGAGTAACGTGATGTTGTGGTTTGTGGTGCCAATCACAATCGTTACCATCATTGCAAGTCTTACAAAGACGAAGGCGCTGTCGTCAAGTTGATCGAAGCGTTAAGGTCTTTTCGATAAAAATTATCCAATGTCGTCTGATGTCATCACCTTGATATTGGCGCTGCCGTTCTCGGGCGCGTTGCTGTTGATGTTTGTGCCGACCGAGCAACGTAGGTTGTCCGGCTGGTTGGCGGGGATATTCACGCTCGGCGCGTGTGTATTGCTGCTGCTAACGGCGATGACGGTATTTGATGGCACCGTCGTCCGATGGCGAGTGGAATGGTTGCCCTCGCTTGGGGTTGCCTTTGGGCTGAGGTTAGACGGGCTGGCGATGCTGTTCGGCTTGCTGATCTTGGGCATCGGTTTGCTCGTCGTCGTTTACAGCGCCTACTACCTCTCTCCGGCCGACTCTTCTCCGCGTTTCTTTTCCTATCTACTGTTGTTTATGGGCGCGATGCTTGGGGTCGTGCTGGCTGACAACTTGCTTCTGCTCGTCGTATTCTGGGAACTCACCAGTCTTTCATCATTTTTGTTGATCGGTTTTTGGCGGCATCGTGAAGACGCACGCCAAGGGGCGAGGATGGCCTTGGCGGTCACTGGCTTGGGTGGCCTTGCGTTGTTGGCGGGGGTATTGTTGATCGGCAAAGTGGTCGGCAGTTATGACCTCGATATCGTACTCGCGAGTAAGGCGGTGCTGCAAAAGAGCCCGCTATTTGTACCAATTTTGTTACTCGTATTGCTTGGGGCGTTCACCAAGAGTGCGCAGTTTCCCTTTCACTTTTGGTTGCCCCGCGCAATGGCGGCACCGACGCCCGTATCGGCATACCTACACTCGGCAACGATGGTCAAAGCGGGAGTGTTTTTGTTGGCACGCCTCTATCCGGCGTTGGGCGGTAATGAAGTTTGGTTTAGCGTGGTATCCACGGCTGGCATAGTGACGCTGTTGATGGGTGCGATTGTGGCTATCTTTCAACACGACCTTAAAGGATTACTCGCCTATTCGACGATCTCGCACTTAGGTCTTATCACGCTACTGTTCGGACTCGATACGCCGCTTGCCGTCGTCGCTGGTGTGTTCCACATCATCAACCACGCCGTGTTTAAGGCGTCATTGTTTATGGCTGCTGGCATCATTGATCACGAGACTGGCTCGCGCGATATGCGCCATTTGCATGGCTTGTGGAAGTACCTGCCAGTCACCGCTACGCTTGCAATGGTGGCCGGCGCGGCGATGGCAGGTGTCCCGCTGCTGAATGGCTTCCTGTCGAAGGAGATGTTTTTTGTCGAAGCGGTCGCGGTCAATAGTCACCGCCTGATTGAGATCGCGACGCCTATTGCTTCGACCATCGCAGGTATTGCCGCAGTGGCATATTCGATGCGTTTTATCCACGATGTATTCTTTAACGGCGAGCCGGTGTTCGGACCAAATGCCGTGAACAAAACGCCGCACGAACCGCCGCGTTTTATGCGTGTGCCGATTGAAGTGCTGGTGGTGCTGTGTATCGTGGTTGGAATGTTTCCTGAGGTCACCGTAGGGCCGTTACTTGCGGTGGCGGCACAGGCGACGTTGAATGCGCCACTACCGACCTATACATTGGCAATCTGGCATGGCTTCAATCTGCCATTGCTCATGAGTGTGATCGCCTTGGCTGGTGGTGTCGGTATCTACTTTGCGCTTCAGAAAAAAGTCAACCTGCACACCATCGCCAAACTTCCTGGCGATGCAAAACTGCTGTTTGATGTGTTCGTCGAAAACCTCACGGCGTTGGCCGCCACCGTCACGCGTTTGACGCAGAACGGTAGTTTGCAGCGCTACCTCTGGCTGATTGTCGCCACCTGTGTCCTGGTTGTGATTGCCGCCTTCGTCTTGTTTCCTTCGACGGCAACACCCGCCCGGATGTTGGTCGGCAGTGAGGTTGCGAATCCAGCGGTCATCGTTATTGCGTTGATCGGTATGACCTCTGCGGTGTTTGCGGTCATCAATCATCAACGACGACTCACCGCCTTGCTGTTTCTGGGCATGACTGGTTTGGTGGTGGCGTTCGCCTTTGTTTATTTTTCTGCTCCCGATCTCGCGCTTACACAGTTGCTGGTTGAAGTCGTTACCATCATATTGATGATGTTGGCGCTTAACTTTTTGCCGAAGACGAGCAAGGCTGACACTGGCGCTGTTCGCTGGCGAGACGCGACATTGGCGGGGCTCGCGGGGGTCGGCGTCGCATGGATTGTCTATCAGGTTCTACAGAGGCCGTTTGACTCGATTGCGCCGTATTTCTTGCAAACGACGTTAGCTGAAGGTGGCGGGGCGAATGCGGTGAACGTCATCATCGTCGATTATCGAGGCTTTGACACCTTAGGTGAGATCGCCGTGTTGGGAATGGCAGGGTTGATCGTCGCGCTGCTATTGCGGGACTTCCGATTGCCAAATGCGCCGTCTGACGGGCAGTTCGGAGCAAAAACGCCTGGAAACGCCCGTGTTTCCTTGTTGTTGAGCACCGTAACGTCGTTGCTGATGCCCATCGCGTTGATGGTGTCGATTTACTTTTACTTGCGTGGTCACAACCAGCCGGGGGGTGGCTTTATCGCCGGCTTGGTGTTTGCCATTGCGCTGATTCTGCAATACGTGGCGGTCGGGCAGCAGACAGCGGAAGCGCAGGCGCGGCTGCATTACCCCACTTGGATTGGCTGGGGGCTGTTGTTTGCCGGGGTTACCGGGATAGGTAGCGCGTTGGTTGGCTTTCCATTCTTGACCAGCGCCTTCAAGTACTTCAGTTTCCCCGTGATCGGTGCGGTGCCAGTCGCCTCGGCAATGTTCTTTGACCTCGGCGTGTTTCTCGCGGTGATCGGCGGCACGATGCTCGCCTTGGCAACACTGGGGCGATTAGGTCAGTACGGCACTGGTCATGTCAACGACTCTGTCAAAACGGGGGCAGCATGAGTCTCGCCCTACTCGCCGCCATTGGTGTTGGTGTTCTGATGTCGTGTGGTATCTATTTGCTGCTGCGTGCGCGGCTGTTTGATGTCGTGCTGGGGCTCACGCTCATTTCCTACGCGGTCAACCTGTTCATTTTCTTTATGGGACGTTTGGCTGTGGGTAAACCGCCGATCATCGTCGGGTCGTTGCCGCAGACACTCGCTTATTACGCCGATCCACTCCCCCAAGCGCTGGTGTTGACCGCGATTGTGATTTCGTTTGGCATGACAGCGGTGTTGCTGGCCATTGGTGTACGGGCGTACGCCGAAAATGGTCGCGACCACGTCGATGGGAACCAAGCGCCATGATGGAACTCGCCATCAAACACCTGCCCGTGTTGCCGATTGCCGTGGCGCTGGTTGGGGCGGCGTTGTGTTTGACCATCGGTGAGTCGAGACTCTGGCTACAGCGCGGAGTCGCCTGGGTCGCAATCTTGCTGTTGCTCGCAGTGGCCGTACTGGCGGTGAACCGAACCGCTGCGGGTGAACAGTTTGTGTATCTGCTCGGGAACTGGAAAGCCCCCTACGGTATCGCGCTGGTGGTCGATAAGCTCACGGCGATGGTGTTACTCCTGACAGCATTTGTGGGTGCAATTGTGTTTGCCGCGACGACTTCCAAGCCCGCCGATGGAAAGCCAGTGTCAACGGGGACTTTTTTTACGCCGCTGTTTTTACTCCAGTTGGTGGGGCTCAATGGTGCCTTCCTTACAGCCGACTTGTTTAACCTGTTTGTGTTTTTTGAAGTCCTGCTCGCCGCCAGTTATGGCATGTTGTTGCAGCAGAGTGATCAGCGGCGCACGAACGCCGCAACACATTACGTGGTAATCAATTTGGTGGGGTCGGCGATTTTCCTGCTTGCGGTATCGCTGCTTTACGGTGTGACCGGCACATTGAACATGGCCGACTTGTCACAGCGGATCAGTGTCATACCCGCCTATTCACAGGCGCTGGTGGCGGCGGCAGGCTTTTTGCTACTGGTCGTGTTCGCCATCAAGGCCGCGCTACTACCACTCAATTTTTGGCTGACCAATACTTACCGTGCAGCGGTATTGCCGGTGGCGGCACTTTTTGCGCTGATGACAAAAGTTGGGGTGGTCGCCGTCATTCGCACCATGACGTTGATCTTTCCCGAAGGCGGGATCGTTAACCAATACATGAGCCAAGCCCTGTTGATCATTGCCCCGATCACTTTGCTGGTCGCGGCGGCTGGTGCATTGTCGGCCAGAGATGTGCGCTCGCTGATCGGTTGGTCGGTTATTGCGTCGGCTGGCCTGCTGATTACTGCCGTTGCGATGGGTGGCACCAAGGCCTTATCAGGTGCGCTGTTTTATTTGGTCGGATCGACCCTTGCGACAGCGTTACTCTTTCTCAATGCCGCCGCCATCGATGAGGCCGGCCCTCGAGCGACATCGGCGGGCGACCTGCCTAGTAAGGCGTGGGCGTGGACGGGTGCCCTGTTCTTCATCGGTGCAGCCGCCCTTGCCGGGCTGCCGCCGTTTGCCGGTTTCATCGGCAAGGCAACCATTCTGGTGGGGTCGGTAAATCAGATGTGGCAAGTTTGGTTGTGGTTCACAATCCTAGGTGCGGGGCTTGTTTCGATGTTGGCGTATGCCCGGATGGGCAGTCGCCTGTTCTGGAAGCGCGATGCGGCTGGCCTTTCGCCAGCGTACTTGGTTCCCGCTATCGCCTTCGCGGCGGTACTTATTTGTCTGACAGTCTTTGCCGCACCGATCCAACGATATACCGATCAGGCGGCGGTCGAATTGCGCAGGCCAAAAGCGATGATCAGTAACGTACTCGGTAAGCTACCGATTCAAAAGCCGGCAAATCAGGAGAGCAACGCGCTAGGGGCACCAAAATGAAGCGCTGGCTACCGCAGCCTCGAATGAGCCTCGTACTGTTGGCGGGTTGGCTGGCCCTGAACAACACGGTTCATCCAGCGCACTTACTGTTGGGGGCCTTGCTGGCGCTTACGATTCCGCTGTGGACATCACGCTTTGCGGTATCGGCAACCTATCCAAAACAACTGCTCACCGTTGTGGCGCTCAGCGTGATTGTGCTGTTTGACATCTTGAAATCGAATCTCGACGTGGCACGCCTGATTCTCGGTCGGGAAGCCAATATCCAACCCGACTTTGTTTGGGTGCCGCTCGATGTTACCAACACCTATGCGAAGACTGCGCTGGCCGGCATTATCACCATGACGCCCGGAACGTTATCGGTCGATTTTTCGGAAGATGGCAACTATCTGCTGGTGCATGCGCTACACGTCACGGACAAAGCGCAGCTCATTGGCGACATCAAGGCGCGTTATGAAGTTCCATTGAAGGAGATTTTCGAATGATGGCGACCCTGTTTGATACGCCTGCGCACTTAGGGCCTTTTTCTCAATATGCCGTGACCTTTGCAATGGCCGCCTTTGCCATCGCGCTGCTGTTGAATCTGTATCGCCTGATTCGCGGCCCGAGTACGACGGACAGAATCCTCGCCCTCGATACCGCCTACATCAACACGCTGGCACTCACGCTACTGTTGGGCATCGTGTCGGCGTCAAGTGTCTTTTTTGAAGCCGCACTGGTGATCGCCATGCTGGGTTTTATTGGCACGGTGGTAATGGCGAAATTCTTGGATCGAGGAGATATTGTCCAATGATGCCGATTTGGCTGGATATCGCACTCGCGCTGCTCGTGGTCCTTGGTGCCGTGTTTGCACTGGTAGGCTCATTTGGCCTTGCCAAACTTGGAGAGTTTTACAAACGTATTCATGGCCCAACAAAAGCATCAACACTCGGTGTTGGTTGCACATTGATTGCCTCGATACTATTTTTTAGTACCGCCAACCGCAGCTTAAGTGTGCATGAGCTATTGATTACGCTGTTTATCTTCATTACCGCGCCGGTATCGGCCCATATGCTCATGCGCGCCGCGATTAACCGAGGTAATGGCATCCGCCCGCCAGCGCCACCCGAGTCTGCGACCGACACTCCGCGTCGCTAGCCTGAACATTTCATGGGGGCGCGCACCTCGACTAAAACCAATCGCGCCCGTTCACATACTTCTCTAGTAACTCGGCCTCAGGCGTACCAGCTTCAGGCGTCCAGTTGTAGCGCCAAGTGGCGTGTGGTGGCATCGAGGCCAAAATCGATTCGGTGCGGCCGCCCGATTGCAAACCAAAATGTGTGCCGCGATCCCACACCAAGTTGAATTCGACATAACGCCCACGACGATAGAGCTGCCAGTCGCGTTCACGTTCGCCATAGGCGGTATTCATACGGCGTTCAACAATCGGTGCATAGGCTTCGTTGAAGGAATCACCGACCGCTCGTTGCAACGCAAACGCATGGTCGAAACCGCCGTCGTGAAAATCATCGAAAAATACGCCGCCGATGCCACGCGGCTCGTTGCGATGTTTCAACCAAAAATATTCGTCGCACCATTTTTTGTAGCGCGGAAAATATACCGGGTTGAGTTTATCGAGCGCGTCTTTATTCACTTGATGAAAATGTTTACAGTCTTCGTCGTAGCCATAGTAGGGCGTGAGATCCATGCCGCCGCCAAACCAGAAGACATCTGCATCACTTGGTTTATCGGCGTCCGCTTTGGCAATAAAGAAGCGAACGTTCATATGCACCGTCGGCACATACGGGTTGCGCGGATGCAGCACGAGCGAGACGCCCATCGCCTCCCACGGACGCCCGGCGATCTCGGGGCGGTTGGCGGCGGCAGATGGTGGCAGCTTGCTGCCGATGACATGGGAGAACAAAATGCCGCCGCGCTCAAGCACTGTGCTGTTTTCAATCACACGCGAAATGCCACCGCCGCCTTCGGGCCGCTGCCATTCATCGCGAATGAATGTACCGCCGTCGATGGCTTCCATGCGCGCCACAATCGACGACTGGAGGTTGAGGAGGTACTCGCGAACGGCGTTTGGATTCATGTTTGGAAGGATTAGAAACGCAAGGAAAGAAGCGGAGTTTCAGGCATTTTGCCTTGAAAGTGCCCGTCTGTTGGACAGATTGCATTTTGGGACTTCTCGACACCGTCGCGAGCGGGCGAAGTTCATGCCGACGGGTTTGGCAAACACGGGACACGTACCCAGTGTGCGGCGAGCACCGCAGGCGCGAAATTCTCCCACGCAGCAGGTTTATAGAAGTGCCCTTTTCTGGTCGGCGCAGCCATTCGGTCGTAATGCGGCGCTAGCGTTTGATGGCGCGATAGCCGATGTCTTTGCGGTACTGCATGCCCTCAAACCGAATGCCGTCGAGCGTTTCATAAGCACGGCGCTGGGCAATTTTCACCGTGTCGCCAAGTGCCGTGACGCAAAGCACGCGCCCGCCGTCGGTGACGATCTTGCCGTCTTGTTTCGTTGTTCCCGCATGGAAAACCTTCGCGTCATCCGTCGATGCAGGCAAGCCGGAGATGACATCCCCTTTGCGCGGCGTATCAGGGTAGTTACCCGCCGCCATTACCACGCCGAGCGCTGCGCGGCGATCCCATTCGGCATCGATATCCGCCAGCTTGTGATCCAAGGCGGCCTCAACGAGCGACAAAAAATCACTCTTCAATCGCATCATGATCGGCTGAGTTTCCGGGTCGCCCATTCGCGCATTAAATTCCACCACACGCGGCCTGCCGGTCTGGTCGATCATCAACCCCGCGTAGAGAAAGCCAGTGAACGGCATGCCTTCCGCAGCCATGCCCTTGAGCGTGGGGTTGATCACTTCCCGCATCACGCGTGCGTGCACCTCGCGTGTCACCACCGGTGCAGGCGAATACGCACCCATGCCACCGGTATTCGGGCCTTGGTCGTGATCAAAAATGCGTTTGTGGTCTTGCGACGATGCAAAGGGCAGTGCGGATTTGCCGTCGCACATGCAAATGAAGCTCGCCTCTTCGCCTTCCATAAATTCTTCGATGACCACGCGTCCCGCGATAGGGTGTTCTGCCGTGCCCAGCATGGTGTTGATGGCTGAGACTGCTTCGGCATTCGTCATCGCGACCACCACTCCTTTACCCGCCGCGAGGCCATCGGCCTTCACCACAATCGGCGCACCGTGTATCGCGACATATTCACGCGCAAGTTTGCCGTCGGTAAAGGTCGCATAGTGCGCCGTGGGGATTTGGTGCCGCACCATGAACTGCTTGGCAAAATCTTTGGACGACTCAAGCTGTGCCGCGGCTTTGGTCGGGCCGAATATTTTTCTTCCCGCAGCGCGAAAGTTATCGACCACACCAGCAGCAAGCGGTGCCTCCGGCCCCACTACCGTGAGATGGATATCTTCTCTTTCTGCAAACGCCAGCAACTCACCGATATCAGTGATGTTGATGTTGATATTGATAAGGCCCTCTTCAGTCGCCGTGCCGGCGTTGCCGGGTGCGACGTAAACGCATTGCACACGTTTGTTTTGCGCGAGGCGCCACGCGAGTGCGTGCTCGCGACCGCCGGAACCGATGACGAGGAGTTTCATAAAAATCTCAGAGTTGGCCGAGTTGAATTTTCATATTCTTATTGCAACGGCCAGCTCGGGATGGCTTCGTCAATCAAACCTTGCAGCGTTATCGTCTCAGCAAGTGCCGCAATGATGCCCTGATAGTGCTTGATGTCGTCGTACGAGAGCTGGCGTCCCTTGCGGTCTTTCAGCCATTTCTGGCAGACCTGATACCCGCCGATGTGGTACTCCCAGACCTCCGCCGGTACATCGTCAAAATACTGATCCTTGTTGATATACACCCGCCCTAAATTCGTTTGAGGTGGCGCTGCCGACTTTCGCTGCTTAGGGCCGACCCCTTCAATTAGCTCAGCCTGTGCGGCGGTAGTGAACTCCACCTTGGTGACCTCATTGCTGCCTGCGACTGGAAAGCGAGAAATCTCGTCGGTCTCACCTTTCATTAAATGCAGCGCGACCAATCGTTCACCAAGTTTGGCGAGCTTGGCGAAAAGAGCGGTATCGCTCGTGATTGGTACTCTTGGGAAATCTCGTTTTAAGAATTCCGAGTAACGAGTGCGGTAGCTGGGCGAATAGAGGATTGCATAAAGGTAAAAAAAGATCTGTTCAGGGTCAGCTCGACTGATCTTGGATTTGATTTCAGCGAGGAATCCTGCTGAGAGGTTAACTTGTCGTTCACCGCTTGGTTCTTGTAATAAGTCTTTCTTTACCTGCGGGTAGAGCCAAAGCGGAAATGCAGTACTGCCGTCGTAAACGGCGGCAATTTTTCGCTCCACCAAGCCGTTCGCGACGAAGACAGCAAAATCTTCCTTTGTCTGTCGATTGGCAAGCAAACACAAGTTGGCTTGCAATAAGTGTCCGGTCACCTCGGGTCGTGGCCAATCAATCATGCTGCTATCAAAAAGAATTGGCCGTGTATCAAATGGTCGATAAAGCCAGTTCGTGATTTCAGACTTCCAAGCGCGCTTTTTGAGAATACGCCGGGCCTCACTGAGTGACCACTGCCGGGTATCGCCTGGAAGGTAGCTTGCAACTTTTTTCCCATCAAAAAACTTGTGCCGAATCTCTTCATCTGTTTGGTCGGAAACGAATTCGCTAATTTTCGCGAGCAATTCTTTCTCACTAAACGCTGATACGAGATGATCTCTGGAGGATTGGATCCCGAGGCCACCCACAGCAAAACATTTGTTTAATGCCATTGGAATGAGCGAATATTCCTTCGCAATGCCAGCATCTTTGACGGGTAAGAAGTCGAATTTTGGGGCGCATGGCGTCGCGCTTTCCCAATTTGTTGTGCCGACTTCTTTCTCCGAAAGCCATTGATACTTTGCTTCGCGCCCGCCCCAAAGGTCAGCGTAATGCACCTTGGCTAGTTTGCGTTTGCTGCCATGTCGTCGCACAAGAAGTAATACCGCGACACCCTGAGTGATATCGAAGACGTTGCCGTCGTTTTGACCGTCAGGGGTCTTGGTTCGACGATTAATGTTGCCGTGCAGATTCAAGACAAAGATGTCATCGAACTCTGTCATCAAGTGATACCGCATGCCGCGAGCAGTAGGGGCATCGATGTAGCTGTTGTCCGTAATGTAGCCAACTACCCCGTAGCCAGTTTGAGTAACTCTCCACTGGGCGAACCGAATAAACTTGATGTAGTCATTTCCTAGCCAGTTTCGATGTTCCTTTAGCGGTTGCCCTGTGGACTCGCGCTTGTAGTCTTCGACCAAAGTCTTAATCCATTCGCCGGAATTCTGGCTAAAGCCTGCGTAAGGCGGGTTGCCAACTACAACCATAATCGGCGCATCTTTCTTTACGGATGATGCGCTGGCTGCCTCCTGTGCGATTGCTTGCGCAAAGAGCGGTAGGCCCGTTAGTTCATGCGCCTCTTCAAGCGTATTGGTCAGATAAACGCGCAGGCGTTCATCGGATTCAAAATCGTAGCCGCTGTCCTTCAGTTGGAGGCCGAGCTTCATGTGTGCGACCGCGTAGGGCGCGATCAGTAGCTCGAAGCCGTAAATGCGCGGCAGCAAATGCTCCGCAACATAGCCCGGCCACATGCCAGCATTGCCTTTGAACGATTCACGAATTTGCTCGATTACGGCGTAAAGGAATGTACCCGTGCCTGTTGCTGGGTCAAGAATCTGCACGCGATGCACTTCGCGTTCTTCGAGTTTCTCTTTGCTGGATTTGTCTTTGGCTTTGCCGGTGCCGACTTTGATTTTGACTTTGCTGGAATCCGCTAAACCTGCTTTCAAACCGAAATCGCGCTTCAAAATCGCATCGACCGAACGGACGATGTAACTCACGACTGGTTCTGGCGTGTAGTAAACACCGCGTGTTTCGCGGAGCTTGGGGTCGTAGGCGGCCAGGAACGTTTCGTAGAAGTGAACGACGGGGTCTTCCTGACGCGTGGCTTTGCCGAAATCTTCCAGAATCGCACTCATGTCTGCGCGATCCAGCAGCAATACAAGATCGTCAACGGCCCAAGCGATACGGTCGTCCAGATTGTGACCAGCGATCTCTTGAAACACTTTGCGCAGGAAAGGGTTGGTCTTCGGCAAATCGCGCGCAGCAGCATCGCGCGTAAATGCGCCGTGTGTGCGGTTGTGATTGCAGCGCGCAGCGAAGAGGCCGTAGCAGATGGTCTGCGCGTACATGTCCGCGAACTGTGCAGGCGTGAGATCAGCAATCAAGACCTGCTTGAAGCCTTCATACTGGGCATGCAAATCGCCACGATCACCTTCGTCAGTGAACGCATTTGCGATCAGGTCGTGAATCATGCGTGCAAGTTGCGCCATCTTCTTCGCAAGCTCGCGCGGGCTACCGACAGATTCAACTTCGGCGTCGAGGAATGCCTTGAAGAGATCCGCGACCTGCTTCTCACCGTCAACGGCCTTTTTGAAAACGCCGTTCTTTTGCCACTTTCCCAGCTTGGCGGTAAGCGCGGGAATGCCATTGCGGTAGTAGCGGAACTCAAGGTAGTCGGTCAGGATAAGGTTCCGCAGACTTGCACGGTAGCGCTTGAGTTGCTCGCCGTCCTCAGTATCGTCTAGATCGACATTCACGTCCTTGGCTTCAATGTAGCCAACAGGCGTAACCCCTTTTGTGATGATGTAGTCGGGCGCGCCACAGGCGATGCGCTTGGGTTCGTTGGTGGCAGTAATGTTTTTGGAGAAAGATTCGACCAGCGTCTTCAATGCCGGCCGATGGGTATGCTCAGTCGCGTCGCCCCGTTTGAGCGCGGAGGTGACAGATTTTAGATAGGCATCAAACAAACGCGTCTCTCCTATCGCGCAACGAAGCGCGTTTTGCGTCGGTGTCACCTAACCAATGAAGTTCTGGCACGCGTGTTTCCCGAAAGTGAAAGTCGCCGAATGACGGGCATTTTCAGGCATTTTTGGCTGGAAATGCCCGTCATTCGGCCGGCTAAAGGTTTTCTAGCGAGTTTACCCAGCGATTGAACTTTGGGCAGTCAGCCCGTAGCCTTGCGAGTCCGATAGCAGCTGTAATTGCAGGTCCATGGAGCGCCTTGGCGTACGACGGGGCCAGACGCCTGATTCGCTTCGAGGGTGCGGTTTGTATCCCGTCGTTTATCTCTTCCGCACTGCCGGCATTGCCGCGTTCGGTGCTTAATTTTGGACCTAGCGAGTCGTCGAAAAGACTCTTCGCCGTGATGATGGGGTCAACAAACAAGAATCCTTCAAACTCATGCATATGCAGATACGGCCTAAAACGCGGCTCTTGAAAGTAGCTGGATAGCGCAATTTCAATACTGCTAGCGCCAGAATATCCACGTCCAGGCGTCGGCGGTGTGGAAATAGGAAACCCGTTCGGAAAATTTGAGGGAAAGGCGTAGTAGTCATATAGCGTGGTGATCGCTACTGCGTTTGAGTCTCCAAATAGACGCCTAAGGTTGCCTTCAAACTTCGAGAAATCACCGCCGCCTTTGTGGTGCGGGCCTGAAACCACACGCTTTGTTGTCACGATGGTTGGCGTAATTGCGATGTCTTGAGTCAAAAGGTGAGGCGCGAGAACCTGCTTGACAAATACTTCTTCAGTCTGGCCTTCGACCAGAATGAGCACGCGCTTCATCAGGGTCTGCCGCCAATAAGATTTTTTTCCCAGAGCTCGCCGATAGAGTACTCGTCAAGCCAATTTGAGAACGTCTCGCTCGAAAGTCGAGTGAAGGTAGTTCCGCCGTCTTTGCGGTCCGCGACAACAACGTCTTCCGGATCAAACTGATTTATCAGCGTCACCGACTGCGTCGCAAGGAGGATTTGGGACCGTTGGGATGCTGCTCTAAGGAGAGAGGCAAGTACTTGGATAGCCGCAGGGTGCAAACCTAGCTCGGGCTCATCTAGCAAAATTAGACGAGGTAAATCTGGCTGAAGCAGCAACGTCGCTAAACACATGAAGCGCAGCGTTCCATCCGATAAGGAATGGCCATCCATGTAGTCGTCCGACCCCTTCTCGCGCCATTCGAGCTTGATCATCTCGGGATTTGCCTTGAGGGGTTCAAGTACGAATCCGTCAAAAAATGGAGCGATTTGCTTGATTGTGCCTTCAATCAACGCAAAATTATTCGGATGCTTTGCCTGAAATAGTTTCAGCATCGGCGCTAGATTCGCTGCGTCAGATGCAAGGGTACGGTTGTCGTCAATCTTGCAGGGCTGCTTTACGCTGGCAGTGCGGCTAGTGTCATGAAAATGGTAGACACGATAATTTGCTATGTCTTCTGATACGTAGCGAGCGACCCGCTTTTTAGATTGTCGGAGCACAGACTCTTTCGCGGCACCCATGCCCAACGTCTCCGTGTAAGGACTTGGATATTGGCTCATATCCTGGAAGCCGACCTCTTCCGAGGTGACGAATAGTCCTGCTTCGCCGTAGCCAATCCGCACGTCGTACTCGTTCGCAGTCTTGTATGCGTTCTCAACAAATCGAAGTTTTAGCGCAATCGACTTGGTAACTTTGGGGCCGTGAAAAAAATAGGTTGCGGGATTGCCAGACGCTGAAAGCGTTTGAAGTTGACCCCAGTAAATATCGTGAAGAAAGCGAAAGCTGTTCACGAGGTTTGACTTGCCGACACCATTGCCACCTATGACAAGGTTAAGGCGTGTAAGCGGCAGCTTGACAGCCTTGATGGATTTGAAGCCCGCGATAGTGATGTATTCAAGCTCTCTCATGGAGTAGCTATTCTAAGTGATGCGCGGGTACTGCCGCAGCAAGTGTTCGGGAAGGCGTGACGACTAGTGACGGAAGTGCCGCATCCCCGTGAGCACCATCGCGACACCGTGCTCATCAGCCGCTTTGATGACTTCATCATCGCGCATCGAGCCACCGGGTTGGATCACCGCCGAGGCACCTGCGTTGGCGATGACATCCAGACCATCGCGGAACGGGAAAAACGCATCCGACGCCGCGACCGCCCCCTTGAGCGAAAGGCCGGCATTCTTCGCCTTGATGGCAGCGATTTTGGTCGAGTCCACGCGGCTCATTTGCCCGGCACCGACAGCGAGCGTCATGCCGTCTTGGCAGAACACAATCGCGTTGGACTTCACAAACTTGGCGACGCGGAAAGCGAAAATGAGGTCGTTCATTTCTGTGCGGGACGGGTGGCGCTTGGAGACCACGCGCAACTCCGAGACATCAAAGTCATCGGACGACTGCACCAACAGCCCGCCACCAACCCGCTTCATATCAACGTCATTAACCATCGCCGCAACTGGAATGGTCAACAGCCGCACGTTCTGCTTAGGCCTGAAGACTTGCAGCGCTGCCGGGCTGAAAGACGGCGCCAACAACACTTCCACAAACTGTTTGGAGACTGCCTCGGCGGTTGCGCCGTCGACTTCGCGGTTGAACGCGATGATGCCGCCGAACGCCGATGTGGGGTCGGTCGCAAACGCACGTTGGTACGCCACTAAGGGCTCGTGCGCGATTGCGACGCCGCATGGGTTGGCGTGTTTGACGATGACACAGGCCGGAACTTCAAAGCTACGGCAGCACTGCCACGCCGCATCTGCATCGGCGATATTGTTGTATGACAGCTCTTTTCCCTGGAGCTGCTGATAGTTTGCGAGTGTCCCAGCCGCCGGATGTTTTTCAACATAAAACGCCGCGTCTTGGTGGGGGTTTTCGCCATACCGCAGGTCCTGCGCTTTACTAAACGTGAGGTGGAGCTTTTCTGGGAAGGTGCGACGTGTTGCGCTGCCGTCAGCATCGATGACAAGCGAGGATAAGTAGGTGCTAATCATGCCGTCGTACTCGGCCGTATGCGCGAATGCACGCTTGGCGAGTTCTAGGCGAGTGCTACCCGACAGCGCGCCATCGTTGGCTTTCATCTCCGCAATGATGTGTGGATAGTCTCCCGCATCGGTGATGATCGCCACAAATTCATGATTTTTTGCGGAGGCGCGTACCATCGCCGGGCCGCCAATATCGATGTTCTCAATGGCGTCGTCAAAGGTCACACCGGGCTTCGCGATCGTGGCCGCAAATGGGTACAAGTTCACCACCACCATGTCGATCGGCGGGATGTCGTGCTTTTGCATCGCCGATTTATGGTGCGCAAGATCACGCCGCGCCAAGATGCCGCCGTGTACTTTCGGGTGAAGCGTCTTGACCCGGCCATCCATCATTTCTGGAAAGCCAGTGTACTCGCCGACCTCAACGACGTTAATGCCGTTGTCGCTCAATAACTTCGCGGTACCGCCGGTGGAAAGTATCTCAACACCATGTTCGGCAAGGTACTTCGCGAGGGCGAGAACCCCGGTTTTGTCAGAAACACTAATGAGTGCGCGTTTGATGGTGTGCATTTGCATTTGCATGTGCATGTGCATGTGCATTGATATCTTCGCTTACTCGATGCCGTGCTGACTGAGCTTCTTTCGCAGCGTATTGCGGTTCAGCCCAAGGAGATCCGCCGCACGGGTTTGGTTGCCACGCGCTTGGTGCATCACCACTTCGAGCAGCGGGCGCTCAACATTGGCGACCACCATGTCATAAATGTTCGATGCTTCTTCACCATCTAAATCTTTGAAATACTGCTTCATCATTTTGCGAACGCAAGCAGATAGTTCGCTATCACCACTGTTTTCCAATAAGTGGCCTCGTGGTTCCCTAGTCATGCTTTTCCTTAGATTGCCTGTTCTTATTTCTACGCCGCTGACTGCAATTGGTCTGCGGTTGCCGGACTTTTTGGAAAGCCGAAGTCAAAGAATACATGACCTTGGGATTCCAGTGTTGCGAGGTACTTCAGTACTGCACAAATCTGTGCTGCGGTGTTTTCAATTTGATTCATTTCCTGCCGGAATGCTTCGCCATTTGGCGCATGCATGCCGTCTTTTGCGACGAGCCAGCCAATGTGTTTACGCGCGATGCGGTATCCCTTTTGCTCACCGTAGAACGCATACAAATTCTCAAGATGCTCGCGCACAATCGATGTCACTTCTTGAATGGTGGGTGGCGCAAGGTGCGTGCCGGTTTTCAGATACCACGCGATGTCGCGGAAGACCCACGGGCGCCCTTGCGCTGCGCGGCCGATCATGACGGCGTCCGCGCCGGTAAATGCGAGGACGTGTTTCGCCTTCTCGGGCGAATCGATGTCGCCATTGGCCACGACGGGAATTTTCACGCTTTGCTTAACCGCGCGAATGGTGTCGTATTCGGCGTCGCCGTTGTAGAGGTCAGCGCGGGTGCGCCCATGCACTGCGAGACATTGGATACCATTGTCTTCGGCAATACGAGCGATGTTCAGGGCGTTTTTGTGGTCGCGGTCCCAGCCCGTGCGAATTTTTAGTGTTACTGGTACGTCGACCGCATTGACGACCGCAGCGACAATGCGCTCGACTAATGCTTCGTCCTGAAGTAGCGCCGAGCCTGCGTAAACATTGCATACTTTCTTGGCAGGGCAGCCCATGTTGATATCGATAATCTGCGCGCCGCGATCAACGTTGTAACGCGCCGCCTCCGCCATCATATCGGGGGCGGCACCTGCAATCTGCACCACAATCGGTTCGGTCTCGCCGACGTGGTTACCGCGCAAGATCGATTTTTCGGTTTGCCACAGCTTACTATTCGACGCCACCATTTCGGATACCGCCATCCCGGCACCTAATTTTTTGCAAAGTTGGCGAAACGGACGATCAGTAACGCCAGCCATTGGCGCACAGATCAAATTGTTTTTTAGGATGTAAGGGCCGAGTTGCACGAAGAAGGCGGGGGACGATTGTAGCGGGACGGGTGAGAATAAAGAATCGAGAATAGAGAATAGAGAACAGAGAACAGAGAACAGAGAAAGAAACGAGAGAGGAACGAGAAAGAAACGAGCAAGAAACAGAAGAGAAAGTGTTCGACAGTTTTTTCGATGTTTATGCACAAAGTTTGCAGAAGAGAGCTTATTTTATCCCTGCTTAAGTTTTAAGCAACTGCTTAATCGCGATTTCAATTGTGTTGTTGGTACATCTGCAACAAGTAGCGCATGCGGCTGCACGTTTTGTGGCATCGCAAACAAAGTGTGCGTTACCGCACGCGCTTATGTCGCCGCTTGGCCGAAGCCACCACCACCGGGTGTGTGGAGCACAAATACATCGCCCGTATTTACCTCAGCTTCATCCGAATATGACAGCGTCGTTTTCGAACCATCGGCTCGCTCGATCCAGTTTTCGCCACATGCACCGACACCACCGCCCGCTAAGCCGAACGGCGGGACCACGCGATGTCCGGCCAAAATCGCGACGCTCATCGGCTCCCGAAAACGAATCTTACGAATGGCACCGTCACCACCGACGTGTAAACCTCTTCCGCCTGATCCCCGCCGAATCGTATGCGCGACCACGATGACGGGATAGCGAAGCTCCAACACTTCGGGGTCCGTTAAACGAGAGTTGGTCATGTGTGCCTGAACGGCACTGCACCCATCAAAATTTGGCCCCGCACCCGTGCCACCTGAGACTGTTTCATAGTATTGATACTGGGCGTTACCAAACGTGACGTTATTCATCGTACCCCCGCTCGCCGCCATCACGCCGAGTGCGCCAATGAGTGCGTCAGTGATGCATTGCGATGTTTCAACATTGCCCGCGACGGTGGCGGCGGGCGGCACCGGGCTCAACATCGAACCAGGCGGGATGATAATGGTCAGCGGTTTCAGGCAACCTGCATTGAGCGGAATGTCGCGATCAACGAGCATGCGGAATACGTACAACACCGCCGCATAGACTACGGCGGAGGGCGCGTTAAAGTTTGAAGCCAGTTGAGTGGATGTTCCGGAAAAATCAATCGTGGCATTTCGTTTGTCATCTGCAATAGTCACCGTGACAGCGATCACTGCGCCATTGTCCATGGCATATTGAAAACGACCGTCTCGCAAGCCGCCAATGGCGCGACGAACACAGTCCTCTGCATTGTCTTGCACATGCTGCATGTAGGCTGTTACGGTGGGCAAACCGTAGTGCGCGACCATTTGGCGCAATTCCTGTACGCCCTTTTCGTTGGCGGCGATTTGTGCGCGAAGATCCGCCATGTTTTGGTCGATGTTTCGCGCAGGAAATGGCGCGTTTGCTAACTTCGCTCGAATGTCGTCTTCCAAGAAAATGCCCGCAGAGACCAGTTTGACGTTATCGAGCAACACACCTTCGTCGGCTATTGTCTTGGAGAATGGCGGCATGGAGCCGGGGGTGATACCGCCGATATCGGCGTGGTGGCCTCGCGAGCCGACAAAAAACTGCGGTGCGGTGTCAATGTCAGACATAAATACCGGCGTCACCACAGTGACATCAGGCAGATGGGTGCCGCCATTGTACGGATCGTTAAGTACATACACGTCGCCAGGACGCATTTGGCCGAAGTTCTTTCGGTAAACCGTGTTGATCGATTCGCCCATCGATCCTAGGTGTACTGGCATATGGGGCGCATTGGCAATCAGGTTGCCTTCAGCATCAAACAGCGCACAACTAAAATCGAGTCGCTCCTTGATATTGACTGAGTGGGCGGTTTGTTGGAGACGGGCACCCATCTGCTCGGCAATCGACATAAACAGATTATTGAAAACTTCAAGCGTGACAGGGTCAGCGGACTTGCCAGCGCCCGTGGTCTGTGAGGTTTTGAGTGGCACAACGCGCTGCAATACCAAGTCACATTCTGCGGTTAACGAGGCGCGCCAGCCGGGTTCGACAATAGTCGTGGCGTGATGGTCGCTAATGATCGCGGGGCCATCAATTTGCTGGTGCCTCACTAAGGTCGCATGGTCGTAGACCGAAGCGCTTTGTGATATGCCGCCTGAGACGAGCGGTGCACTACCGAGTGGTTGGGCAGGCGGGCGATTGGACATCGCCTGTACGCCAGACTTGCCCCGCTCGGATTGACTCGTCGCTTCGACGGAGATGGCTTCCACGATGAGCGCGCGCGTCGGCATGAGAAAGCTGAAACGCTTTTTATACGCTTCTTCAAATGCAGCTTGCATCGATGGTGCGTCAGCATAAACAACGGCGATGGCCGAATCCGTGCCTTGGTATTTCAGATGTACCCGGCGCGTGAGGATGATCTTTGTCGGCAAAACTCCCTGGCCGCGTAATTGCTCGCCAACGGCATCGGCAAGAATTGCGAATCGCATTGTCAGGTGACTTGCGGATTGGCTTAAGGGCATTTCGACCGATTCTTCACGCATCGAGGTAAGACTCGCGAGCCCCATGCCGTAGGCCGACAACACGCCAGCGAGGGCGTGGATGTAAATGGTTGATATTCCAAGCCGGTCAGCGACCATACATGCATGCTGACCACCTGCGCCACCAAAACACTGCAGCGCATATTCGGTGACATCGTGGCCGCGTTCGACCGAAATACGTTTGATGGCATTGGCCATATTTGCCACCGCCACCTGAAGAAACCCCTCGGCAATCGTCTCTGGACTTAGTGTTTGCCCGGTCGCTTGGTTGACCTCGGTCGTGAGTGCAACGAATTTCTGGCGAACAATGTCGCTGTCGAGAGGCAGATTGCCTTCGATACCGAAGACTTTCGGAAACCAGTCGGGTCGCAACTTGCCGAGCATGACGTTGCAATCTGTGACCGTTAATGGACCGCCGCGACGGTAGCACGCAGGCCCTGGGTTTGCGCCAGCGCTGTCGGGGCCGACGCGAAATCGCGCGGTTCTACCGACGGCCTCGAAATGCAAAATCGAGCCGCCACCCGCGGCGATGGTGTGGATCGACATCATCGGAGCGCGCATTCGGACACCGGCGACTTGCGTCTCGAATTCGCGCTCCAATTCACCTGCAAAGTGTGAAACGTCGGTTGAGGTTCCGCCCATGTCAAAGCCGATGATTTTCGGGAAACCCGCCGCGCTCGCCGTTTGGGTCATGCCGATAATGCCCCCCGCAGGCCCCGACAGGATTGCGTCCTTCCCTTGAAAGCGCGCCGCATCTGTCAGTCCGCCATTGGACTGCATAAAATACAGACGCGTATCGGGCAGCTCCTTGGAAACCTGCTCCACATATCGTCTGAGAATTGGGGAAAGATAGGCATCGACTATCGTGGTGTCGCCGCGCGAGACGATTTTCATCACTGGGCTGACCTCAGACGAGACGGACACCTGCGTGAAGCCGATTTCACGCGCAAGCTGTGCGACGCGCTGCTCGTGATGGCAGTAACGGTAGCTGTGCATTAACACAATCGCGACGGCGCGAATTCCGCGTTCAAATGCATCGGCGAGACGCAAGCGTGTGGCTACTTCATCGAGCGGTATCAACACCTCGCCCTGCACGCTCATCCGTTCAGGAATCTCGATCACGTCCGCGTAAAGTAATTCAGGCAAACGAATATGCATATCAAAAATACGGGGACGGTTTTGATAGGCAATCCGAAGTTGATCTCGAAATCCTGCGGTGATGGCGAGTAGTGTTGGCTCGCCTTTGCGCTCAAGTAGCGCATTGGTAGCGACTGTTGTTCCCATTTTGACCGCTTCAATCTCCGCGACGGGAATAAGTGCGGTGGGGGCGATACCCATGAGCTGTCGAATGCCGGCAATTGCGGCGTCTGGGTAAACCTCGGGATTCTCCGATAACAACTTCGCCGTCACGAGATGGCCGCCTGGATGGCGTCCAACGATATCGGTAAAGGTGCCACCACGATCAATCCAGAATTGCCAGAGTCGAGGATTTGTCACTGCAGTGGTTGCCATGGCGGCAGTTTAATGCCTGTGCTGCTGAAACTGAGGCCACGCCATATCGAAGTTCGGAAGGATGATTTCTACCTCAACACTTACCAGTGACGCATAATGCGGGCATTCACATTGTCTAAGCCAATATGTATTCCACGCCGCTTTCACTCACCACCGATACCCACTTTGAATTGCCGTCGTTTCTGCATGATGCTGGCGCAGACAATCCTTGGTCGCACGCAAATCTCGGCGGCCGGGACATTCATAGCTTTTTGGACGGACCCTGCTTTGATAGCAGCGGTAATTTATGGTTGGCGGATGCACCATTCGGACGCATTTTCCGCGTTACCCCAACGGGCGAATGGGATCTCATTACCAAATATGACGGCTGGCCGAGCGGCTTAAAGTTTCATACGGATGGCCGCCTGTTTATCGCCGATCAGCGGCACGGCATTTTGCAGTTTGATGTCAGTTTGCGGAAGTTATCGCCGGTATTGACACACTTCGTCGGGCAGCGTTTTCTGGGCGTGAGCCACCTGACCTTTGCCAGCAACGGCGATCTGTATTTTTCGGATGCCGGCCAAACCGGGCTGCATGCCGCAGATGGCGCTTTATACCGAATGAAGGCCAGCGGTGAGTTGCAACGGTTGGTGGACGGTATCGCAAGGCCGTCAGGACTCGCGCTTAGTGCCAATGAAGATTTGTTGCTGATGGCGGTAACGGGGGATAACGCCGTCTGGCGAGTACCACTGGTGGAGGGCGGCGTCTCCAAGGTCGGTCGATACCTTCAACTTTCAGGCGGTTGGGGTACCAACGGCGGCCCCGGTGGCATTGCCATGGATAGTGACGACAACATCTACATTGCGCATCAGGGGATGGGTTGTGTGTGGATGTTTGATAAACGTGGCGAGCCGAAGTATCGTGTCGACTCGTCGCGCGGTGATTGGGTGACAGGCCTGACCATCGACCCGAGCGATCCGAGAACTGTGTTCATTACAGAAGCGCAGACCGGTGTTGTGCTGAAAACCTCGCTGCCGATGTATTAGTGATCATGACGAACGACGATAAGCTATCTGGTGTGGCGCATGAGGGGGCGTATGAAAATTTTCGGAACGAGATGAGTTATGGGGACTACCTCAAACTCGATCAATTGCTTAGTGCCCAGCATCCACTCTCGACCGAACCCAACGAACTGCTATTCATCATCCAACATCAGACGACTGAATTGTGGATGAAGCTAGCGCTTGCGGAGTTGCTACGCGCAAGGTGCTGCATCCAGCAGGAAGACCTTTCCCCCGCGTTCAAAATGATGTCGCGTGTCTCACGCATCATGAACAACCTGATTCAGTCATGGGATGTTTTGTCGACCCTGACGCCGACGGAGTATTCTGCATTCCGAGAGTCACTTGCGCGATCGTCTGGTTTCCAATCGCACCAGAACCGCATGCTCGAATTTTTATTTGGCAATAAAAACCGTGCGATGCTCAAACCATTCGCACATCAACCAGCACTGCATGCCGAGCTAACGGCTCTGCTACAGGCGCCATCGATTTACGACGAAGCAAACCGACTGCTGGCAAAACGCGGGTTCATACTGGATCAATCTGCGGTAGACCGCGACTGGTCGATGCCGTATGTCGCAAACGATAGTGTCGCTGCGGCGTGGGCGAAAGTGTATGGCAATACCAGCCAATACTGGGATCTGTATGAGCTCGCCGAGAAGCTGGTCGATCTTGAGGACTACTTTCGCCAGTGGCGTTTTCGTCATGTCACGACGGTCGAGCGGGTGATTGGCTTCAAGCGCGGCAGCGGCGGGACGGCTGGCGTTTCCTATTTGCGAGCGATGGTCAACGTGCGACTCTTTCCAGAACTTTGGGACATTCGAACGTCCTTATAGCGACGAATGCGAGCGACGAATGCGAGCGACGAATGCGAGCGACCAATGCGCGCCATGAAATGTTCAGGCGAGGTCGCTCTACGCCGTCCTCAACAAGATCATCGATGAGAACGATGCGTTTCATTTGCATCCTTTGACAACGCACACAATCGTCTCAACGACCCTAGCGCCCGGTGGTGTCCAAGGTGCGATGAGTTCAAAGTGACCAGCATCTTCGAGCGTGAGTAGTGTCACCGTCTCGCCCTTGGCTTTGGCGTGCTCATGGTAGCGTAGTGCATGCGCGGGGGCGACGATGCTGTCGCTAGCGCCACTGATGAGCGTTTGTGGAAGTCCTAACGGGAGCAATGGTGTCACAGACGTATCGAGGTAGGCGGCGTCTTTGCGCTCTTTGGTATTGATGAGCAAGTCAACCGTGTCTGCGCCGCAGGCGTGCGCAGATGCCGACTTTGCGTATTGGAGGTCGGCGAGCGCGGCGATGCCCACCGCGGCGTGAATGGTGAGCGGGTGCGGCGTCACAAGTCGTGAGGAAGTGGGAAGCTTGGGTCGCGCTGCCAGCCATAACGCGAGGTGTCCGCCGGCGGAGTGGCCGATCGTGACGACACGATTCAAATCAAGTTTGTAATGTGGCGCGATCTCGCGCAACTTGTCAGCGGCGGCAGCGACGTCGAGAAAGGTGTCCGGGTACGGCGAAAACGCCTGCGCGTTGGTGCCAGCGTTGGTGCCAGCCTTGGTGCCAGCCTTGGTGCCGGTCTCGGTACCCACGCGTCGGTAGGTTACGCTGCAAACCGCGACACCTTGTTGGGCAATCGCTTGGGATAAAAACGCGACCAATTCAGGGCCGGGCAAGTCGGCGCGCCAACATCCGCCATGAATGAGAATGACGACCGGCAACAACGCAACACAAGCGTCAGGCAGCCAAAGTTCGGCGTATTGATCCGCGTGAGGCCCGTAGGATACTTTATCGGTTGGTGTCGGGCGCGGTGTGCGGTCGAGAATGTCGTTGAACGATAACGTTTGTGCGAAAGCATTCGACATCAGAACCGCCGTGAGGGTCGCCAAGGATGGGGAAAGGGATTCGTGAGCGCAGAAAATCAATCTGCCAAACACAAGGAAATACGGGCATTTTCAGGCAAAACTGTGCGGGGCGCTAAGCCCCCCCATGCAATGTTCAGGCTAGCGCTGCACCAACCGCCACAACGAGGTGACTTCCTTCGCCCGCGCCGCATGGAGCGGGTCATCTTTGTCATTAACGCGGCGATGCGTGGGCTTGGTATCAATGCGGTCGCGCACCATCAGTCCCGCCTCGGCAATCCAGTCGAGCAGCATCGCTCGCGAACGCAGCCCCAAATGCTCCGCAAGATCCGACAGGATCAACCAGCCTTCGCCGTCAACTTCAAGGTGCGTCGTGAGTCCAGACAAAAAGCCACGCAGCATTTGGCTATCAGGGTCGTACACCGCACGTTCTAGCGGTGATGATGGCCGCGCCGGCAGCCATGGCGGGTTGCACACAATAAGCGGCGCACGGCCATTGGGAAACAAATTGGCCTCCACCACTGACACGGCTTCTTGCAGATGCATCCTGCGCATGTTGTCGCGTGCGCAAATGATCGCGCGTGAGTCCATGTCGCTTGCAATCACGCGCACAATGCCGCGACGGGCAAGCACGGCTGCCAATATGCCGGTACCGGTGCCAATATCGAAAGCCATCGACGGCAGCGGGTTAGGTAACGGCGTGGTCGCGATCAAATCTACGTACTCATCGCGAATCGGTGCGAAGACACCGTAATGCGGATGAATACGCTCACCCAATGCAGCAATCTGCACACCTTTTTTGCGCCACTCATAAGCACCAATAATCCCCAGCAGCTCACGCAGCGATGTCACGGCTGGCCGACCGGTTGGCTGCCCCCAAGCGTCCTTACAAGCTGCTGCGACGTCCGGTGCGCGCCCAAGCGGAATACTGAAATCGGTATCAAAGGGGACTAGCAACATCGAGAGCGTCCGCGCCCGCTGAGATCGTTTCAATCGATGTTGATTGAAGGACTCGATGGGTGACACCTGCGGTTGAGCGGGTGTCGCTCCCGCTTGGGATTTGGACTTTTTCCTCGCCCCACGCACGTCAACCCGCCGAGCCAGGGCCAACAGCAACTGCTTGGCATTTTGAAAATCTCCCCGCCACAACAGGGCGGTGCCTTCGCTCGCCAAACCAAATGCGCGATCGGCGGTCATTGTGTCGTCGGCCACCATCACACGTTTCGGTGCAGCTCCACCATTTTCAGCGCGCCAGACGGCGGTGCGCATTTGACCGTCCTCGTTCCAGTTGATGACATGAGCCGTCGGTAGCGATGATTGCGGTGGCGATCGGGTCGGGGGGGTTCCGGACACGCAGTAACTTTCAATGGATGGCCAATATTGCCGCCATGCTACGCGCCTCCCAACCATTGTGCCGATTTGCCGATTCTGGTCTCACCGTCGCCTACATCACCAGATTGGCGAATGCGGCAAACCCGCATCGCCTCAAGCGGTGACTGTAAAGGTCATCAGTCCCTCAGCAAGTGCGGCGCTGCTCGTCTGCGACGGTGAACTGCGACATCTGACGCACCAGCTCAGCGGCCTGCATCTTGAGGCTGGTGGCCGCCGCGGCTATTTCCTCCACAAGCGCGGAATTCTGCTGAGTCACTTGATCTATTTGCATGACTGCATCGCCTACCTGCGAGATACCGCTTGACTGCTCTTGGCTGGTGGAGCGTATCTCCGCGAGGATATCGCTCACCCGCTGGGTGGCTTGCAGCATATCTGCCATGGTGGCACCGGCGTTATCCGCAAGGGTCGAGCCGTGAGCCATGCGCTCTACGCTCGCGCCAATCAGCGCCTTGATCTCTTTGGCAGCTTCGGCACTGCGCCCGGCCAGCAACCGCACCTCTGACGCCACCACCGCAAAGCCCCGACCCTGTTCGCCGGCTCTCGCGGCTTCCACCGCAGCGTTCAGCGCCAAGATGTTGGTCTGGAAGGCAATGCCCTCAATCACACTCACAATGCCTGCGATCTGGCGGGAGGACTCGTTGATGCCTTGCATGGTGGCGACCACCTGCGACACCGCCGCCCCGCCACGCTGCGCTACCTCGGCAGCCTGCTTGGCAAGGGAATCAGCTTGGGCTGCGGACTCGGCGTTTTGATTGACCACCGCCGTCAATTCCTCCATGGAGGCCGCGGTTTGTTGCAAGGCGCTGGCCTGGCTTTCGGTTCGGGCAGAAAGATCGTGGTTACCCTGGGCAATTTCGGCGCTGGCATTCGAGACGCTATCGGCGACGCTGCGCACTGAAGACACGGTCTGGTTCAAGTCTTTACGCATGGTCTGTAGGGCTGTTTGCAAGACGCCTAGGCTATCGGTACGCCCCTCATCCATCTGGATTGACGTCGCCAGATCGCCGGCGGCAATTAGCTTGGCGGCTTCGGTGCTGCCGCTCACTGGCTTCAGGATGCTCGCCAGCACCAGACGGTACACCACGAACACGATCAGCCCCGCCACTAACGCTGTAACCAACATCGCGCCATTGCTGATGGTGCGGGTGTCGTCAAAGTCTTTCATCGTGGCAGTGGCAAAGGTATTACCTTCAGCAACGGTTGCATCGACACCCAAACGGTGTTCTTGGTACAGGGCATGCACCGCAGCGAGATTGTCCTTGGCAGCATCCATTTGCCCGCCGAGTATGGGCTCCACAATCTGGCGATGCGCGGCAGCGATGAAGGCTTTTGCGGCCGTGTGTTGGGCACCCAACAGCTTGGCCTCGAGCCCGAAAGGCGGGTTTTTGGTCCAGTAATCAACCCGCTGGGCGTATTCGGCAGCAAGTTCGTCAAAACGCTTCTTGCCATCGGCGGCTGGGAGGCTGCCGTCCATCATCATGGAGAGCACCAGCCGAACCTCAATGAGATACATCGGCGGCGGCAGGATGTCTGCGATCACATCCTTGGCCACATAGACCTTATTGGCTGAAACGTCGAGCTTATTGATGAAGAAATAACCCTGTGCCGCCACGGCAATCGCCGCAGCGACACCAATGGTACCCAGAAGCGCCATGACCAAGCGTAAAGACTTAAACATTGATTCTCTCCTTAAGGTAAAGCCAGATTTAGTTGCATGACAGGCGTGGCACCCCGGACGAGAACACCACAAAAAAACAATCTCAAGTTGCTTATCGGCCGATCAAATCAGAACTTTAGCCCGAGGCCACCGCACAAGAGGAACGAGCCAAATTGGCTTGCCCATCGCTCAGAGGCAGCCTCATTCGGCGCGGCGGGCGCCCCATGAAATATGCAAGCGAAACATCGCTGATTTGCTGATTCAGATCAATACGGCGCATCATGTATCAGCCATGCTCATCCTCATCCTCCCTAACAACGCCCTCACAATGGCTTAGCAACGCGACGCAACAGCAAAAGGAAAGACGATGTTCGAATCCGCCGAAGTAGGCCACAAGCTCAAAAAAACAGAATTTGCGAAACAAGAGCCAGTGCTGCGTAGCGCCCTGCTGGATGCACAGCATGCACTGCTCGCGGAGAATAAAACACCCGTGATCATTTTGGTCAACGGCGTGGATGGCGCGGGCAAGGGCGAGACGGTCAATCTCTTCAATGCGTGGATGGACCCACGATACATTCATACATTCGCCTTTGGGCCCTCGACCGACGTCGAGCGGCAGCGACCAGAGATGTGGCGCTTTTGGCAGGCGCTGCCACCGAAAGGACGGATCGGCATCATGTTTGGTTCCTGGTACACCGATCCGATCTTGCAGCGCGTGATGGAAAGTGAAACGGAATCCGAGCTGGAAAAACGCTTGGCGAGAATTCGCGATCACGAGCGTATGCTCGTTGCGGAAGGTACGTTGATCGTCAAGCTATGGTTTCACCTTTCCAAATCGGCGCAGCAGATGCGCCTCAAAGAGCTTTCGACAAAAGCGAAAACTGCGTGGCGCGTGACCAAAGACGATTGGCGACACTTCAAACACTACGATGAGTTTGTGCAGGTTAGCCAACTCGCGCTACGCGAAACGTCAACCGGCGAAGCGCCATGGCATGTGATCGATGGTAGCAATCATGCCTACCGTTCCTTCACGGCGGGTAGTTTGTTGCTCGATGCCATTACACGTCGGCTAAAAGGTGAGCGGCATGTGGTTACGCCACCGGAGCCGCTACCTCAGCCGAGTCTCGATCATCGCACGGTACTCAATACGGCCGACTATCGGCGCGCGTTAACGCACAGCACTTACGAAAGACGCCTCGCCAAACTCCAGGGCGACCTGAACCTCCTGACGCGCCATAAAAAAATGCGCGACCGTTCTCTGGTGATCGTGTTCGAAGGCATGGATGCTGCTGGCAAAGGCAGCACCATTCGCCGTGTTACGCGAGCCATTGATGCGCGCTACTACCGCGTCATTCCCATTGCCGCGCCAACCGAAGAGGAGCGTGCGCAGCCGTATTTGTGGCGGTTTTGGCGACATGTTCCGACCCATGGTCACTCGGCGATCTTTGACCGCTCGTGGTACGGTCGCGTACTCGTCGAACGTGTTGAAAAATTTGCCTCCGAGCCGGATTGGATGCGCGCGTATCACGAGATCAATGAGTTTGAAGAACAACTCGCTGACGGTGGCGCCATTATCAGTAAGTTTTGGCTGGCCATTACACAAGCCGAGCAAATCAAGCGCTTCAAGGTACGCGCCAAAACGCCGTACAAACAATTCAAGATCACCGAAGAAGACTGGCGCAATCGCAAAAAATGGCCGGCCTACGAACGTCCGGTGGCCGATATGATCGACCGCACATCATCGGATATTGCACCGTGGAATATCGTGGCGTCAAACGACAAACTTTGGTCGCGCGTTGAAGTGCTCGAACGCCTGTGCGAACGAATTGAATCGTCGCTGTAACTGGGCGTTGCAGAATACTCGGTCCTTCCCCTCATGGCGTTTAAGCCTTGAGTGCGGCGGCAAACCATCCTGTCACGACCTCGGTGCGTGTGATTGCCGTACCAACCGTCACCGACCACGCACCCGCGTCGATGGCCGCGGCCGCCGACGCTGGGTTGTTAAACCGGCCCTCGGCCATCACGCGCGGCACCCGCGCAGCAATGGCACGAATGAATGCAATGTCCGGATCATGTGGAATCTCGCCGCCGACGTATCCTGAAAGTGTTGTGCCGACGATGTCAAATCCAAGCTGGTGTGCGGCGAGCGCTTCTTCGACGTTACTGCAATCGGCCATGCCGAGGACTCCGAGCGAACGTATGTGTTCAAGTAGTATGGCGACGGGCACCGGACGAGGACGGTTAGTCGCATCAACAGCAATGATGTCCGCGCCAGCAGTTGCCAATTCCGCCACATCTTCTAGAAACGGCGTGATGCGTATCGGCGAATCGGTGAGATCATGTTTGATGATGCCGATTATCGGTGCGTCCAGCACACGACTCACTGCCGCGACCCGCCGTGCACCCTCAATACGCACTCCGCCTGCCCCCCCGGCTATGGCAGCAGCCGCGAGTGCGACCACAATGTCGTCACGGTCCATCGGTCCAAGATCGACTGGTTGACACGACACGACCAAGCGACCGTGCAGCGCCGCATCAATGAGAGTAGTTGTTCTAAAATTCATGGCGGCAGAATCACGGATGATGGTGAAAACGTTGGGAAATTCCAAAAAACCTCAGTATTGCCGTCATTCCGGCGACTTACCACAAGGGTTGTTCGCGGGAGCGGGGAAATTCACCATATCAAATTGTCAGATCAACAGAAGTGCCCAGTTGTCAAAGTGTCCAATTGACGGCTAGTTTCAGGCAATTATGGCTGGAAACGACCGTCTTTTCTGGAGTTTACTGTTTTGATTGATCAGCTTGCCTTTCCATCATTATCAGCGAGTCTCGCCGCGCGTTGGCGCGGATGGTACTCGATGTCGGTCATCGCGGTTGCTGTCGCGTTCTCCAGCGCGGCATTCGCCACCAGTGCGGAAGTGCAGTTCTGGACGATGCAACTGTCACCGTTTCACGATGCGTATATTCGTGGTGTGATTAACGATTTTGAAAAACAGAATCCTGAGATTCGGGTGAAGTGGGTGGATGTGCCTTGGTCTGAAATGGAGAAAAAGACACTTACGGCCGTCGCGGCCGCGTCCCCACGGCGGCCCGCACCGGATGTGGTGAATCTGAACCCACAGTTCGCTTCGAAGTTGGCCGAATTCGGCGCATTGGCAGACCCTGAGAAATTCTTGAGCGCCGAAGAGATAGGCGGGTATCTGCCGGCCGCGTGGCGGGCAAATCGACTCGACGGCAAGACCTTTGCGTTGCCTTGGTATCTGACAACAAGTGTCCTGTTGTATAACAAGACGTTGCTCGCCAAGGCCGGTGTCGATGCGCCGACCACCTTTGCGGGCTTACTGCCGGCAGCGCAAAAAGTCAGAGCCGCGACGGGACGCTACGCTTATTTTCCGGCGCTCGATGGCAGTACGCCGCTCGAAACGCTGGTGTCGATGGGCGCGCCCATTCTCAGCGCAAACGGCTGTCGCGCGGGGTTTGTGAATGAACGTGGTGAGCGCGTTTTTGACTTTCACCAGCGGCTCTACCAAGAGGGGCTGGTGCCGAAAAATGTGGTCACCGAGGGCCATCGTAAAGCCGTTGAAATGTTTTTGTCGGGTCAGGTGGCGATGGTGAGTACGGGCATGCAATTTCTCCAGTTCATTAAAACCAACAATCCTGCGTTTTATGCCAATGTCGGGGTGACGTTGCAGATTGGTGTCGGTGAATCACCACCAAACATCGCTGCCATGAATGTCGCGGTGCTCGAACAATCGCCCAACAAAAAAGCGGCTTTTCGTTTTGCGGCCTTCCTGACCAATGCGGCGAACCAAACGCGGTTCGCACGGCGTGTGCCGATTCTTCCTTCGAGCACAAAGAGTTATGACGATCCGTTTTTCACAACATCGAGCGGTGATCGTTTGCTGGATGAAGCGCGTGCGCTTTCGGTTGAGCAGGTTAAGCGCGGCGAGGTGTTGGTACCGCCCATACGTAACTACAACAAGTTCCGTAGCGATTACGCTCGCAACCTACAGGCGGTCATGCTAAAGCGTAAGACCACTCGTCAAGCATTGACTGACATCGACGTGGCGTGGGCTGCACTACTGCCATGTTCCACTCGGGTCACAAAGTTGGCCGATGTCGCCGCCGGGGGGAAATGGCGATGAGACCGATTACCACGCCAGTTGCAATTGCCGTTGACATCGGCGGCACAAAAATTCGTGGCGCACTCATTGACCGCGACGCAAATATGCTCGCAGATACACGGCTCGCGACGAATGCTTCGCTTGGGGCAAGCCATGTGCTGGGCGTCATTGTGGAGAGTGTCGACAAATTGCAAGAGCAAGTATCAGCGGATCATTCGGTGTGCGGTATCGGCCTGTCCTCGGCCGGCGTGATTGCGCCCGCCAGCGGCTTGGTCGTGAGTTCCGCGCCACAAATTCCCGGCTGGGCCGGCACACCGCTCGGCGCTTATTTTCGCGAGCGGTATCAACTGCCGGTGGTCGCAGACAACGACGCGAACTGTGCGCTCGTCGGCGAGATTTGGTGTGGCCGTCACTCGCTGAGCGCAAACCCGAGCGCGGTCATGCTGACACTCGGCACCGGGCTTGGTGGGGCCGTGCTGACCAACGGACGGCTACTCACAGGCCGACACCATCTCACCGGACACTTTGGCATCGCCCGCATGTGGGATCGTCATTCACAAACAGAGGTCAAGGTTGAACACTTGGTATCGGGCACAGGATTGGGTAACGTCTATCAACAGATCGTCGCAGCGTCGGAACAGGTTGGCCACGCGATCGGCGGCGCGGCGGTAATGGAGTTGTTCGTCAAGGGTGATGTCAACGCCTCGCTCGCACTAGAACGATGGTGCGAACATCTTGTGTTGCAAGTCTTCAATCTGCATTGGATGATCGATCCGGACGTCATCATCATTGGCGGCGGCATGGTCGATTCGCGCAAACATTGGTGGCCGATGTTTAGGGCTGGTCTTGCGGCGAGGGGCGTGCAAGCGCCGGTCGCTGTCGCCACAATGGGCAATGACGCCGGCGTGTACGGCGCCGCGCGGCTGGTGTTTGATCGTTTTGCGGTGGCGCTGTGATGAAGCCAATACCATGAAGCCAACACCATGAAGGGAACACCATGAAGGCAACATCGTGAAGCCAGCATCGTCTACTCGTATCGTCGGCAATCCGCTGATACCGTATGTTTTTCTGATACCGGCTTGTGTGGTGCTCGCGACGTTTGTGCTGTATCCCGCGTTAAAGGCGATCTATTTGAGTTTTACTAACTTCAATATGATTCGTCAGGCCGAGTTTGTGGGGTTCGCCAATTATCTGAACGTCTGGCGCGATCCGTTCTTTTGGGCGGCGCTCAAGAATACGCTGCTCTATATGGTGGTGGTCGTGCCGGTACTCGTCATTGCACCAATTTTCCTCGCGGCACTCGTCAACAAACATATCCCCGGCATCACGTTTATCCGCGCAGCAATCTATTTGCCCGTTATCACGTCACTGGTCATTAGTGGGCTGATTTGGAAATGGGTGTACGAGGAACAGGGCATCCTCAACTATGTGTTGCTCGCGTCCGGCCTGACGACTGATCCGGTCGCGTTTCTCACTGACCCTGCCAACGCGCTCTACAGCGTGATGGCGGTGACGATCTGGAGCGGCATGGGTTATTACATGGTGATCTATTTGGCCGGATTGCAGTCGATACCCCGCCACCTGTACGAAGTCGCTGAAGTCGAAGGCGTCAGCGCGTGGCAGCAGATGATTCATATCACGATCCCATTGTTGCGACCATCGATTGCGGTCGTCACGGTCATGTCCTCAATTGCGGCGATGAAGGTTTTTGAGGAGGTTTACGTCATGACCCAGGGCGGGCCGATGGATTCAACCAAGACCTTGGTCTACTATCTTTACGAGTCGGCGTTCTCGGAGTTCGAGATGGGTTATGCGTCGGCGATTGGCGTTGTGCTGTTTCTCTTGACGCTCGTGTTTTCCCTGATCAATCTTCGGTTTCTGCGTGAAAAAGCCTAGCCTACGCTCCGTGTTGCCATTGCTGTTTCGTTATGTCGCGATCATGATCGTGTTGCTGTTCACCGTCGGCCCATTTTTATGGCTGCTATCCACGTCGTTAAAGTCCGCCGGCGAGAATATCTTTGCCTACCCCCCTATGTTTGTGCCACAACAACCCACGCTCGACAATTTTTTTCGTGTCGTAGAATCGCAGCCGTTTTTTGTCTATCTGAAAAATAGTGCGCTGGTCGCGGCCCTGTCGGTGGCATTGAATCTGTTGCTCGCGTCACTCGCCGCTTATCCGTTGGCACGCATACCGTTCACAGGCCGGGCGGTGCTGTTTATTGTGTTGTTATCGTCGATGATGATTCCGTTCCAGTTGTTGATGATTCCGGTTTATGAGCTGGCGATTTCACTCGGGCTACAAAATACCTATCTAGGTTTGGTGCTGCCACACGCCTGTACGGCATTTGGCATTTTCTTTATGCGGCAGGCGTTTTTATCCGTCCCGGCGGCAATCGAAGAAGCTGCAATCATGGATGGTGTTTCGCGCCTACGCATTTGGTGGTTCGTGATGTTGCCCTTGGTCAAGCCATCGCTCGCAACACTGGCAGTGTTTAGTTTTATCGCCGTCTGGGGCGACTTTCTTTGGCCTCTCATCATTATTGATCAGCCTTCATTATTTACATTACCGCTGGGTGTCAATCGATTGGCCAGCACCTTCTCGCTCGATTGGCGTCTGGTGGCGGCGGGCGCGGTGTTCTCCATCATCCCGATTCTGCTGTTCTTTACCTTTACGCAACGCTACTTTATTGAAGGTGCGATGAAAGGGGCGGTGAAGGGATGAGCACGGTGGATAACAAGCGTCCGGTTGCGGTAGTGGTACAGACGCACTGGGATCGCGAGTGGTACTTTCCACATCAGACGTTTGTCGCCCGTCTGATCGAAGTGATGTCACGCGTGGTGACGCAATTGGAGTCGGGCAAGTTGCAGCAGTTTTTGTTTGACGGTCAAACCGCTGCTTACGAGGATCTGCTCACAAATGCGGAACCGGGATTGGTCTCCCGTGTACAGGAACTGGTGAAAGCAAAACGTATCGTGCTCGGGCCTTGGTATGTGATGGCTGATGAATTTTTAGTGCAGGGCGAATCATTGTTGCGTAACTTGGAGATTGGTATCGGTGATGCAGTTGCAGCGGGTAATTGCCAATATGTAGGCTACCTGCCAGATACGTTCGGGCACATTGGGCAAATGCCGCAACTTCTGGCCAACTTCAACATCTTTTCGGCAGTGATGTGGCGTGGTGTAGATTCACCTGTCGCGGAGTTTGACTGGCAATCGCCGGATGGTACTCGTGTTGGCGCAATCTTCTTGACGCAGGGCTACTACCAACATCCGCTCAATGTCGCCGACTGGCAAGCCGCCCTCGTGCGGTATCTCGACAATGTGGCCGCACGTAGCCTTTCCACCTCCACCGAGCTATTACTCACACAGGGCGGCGATCACCTGCTTTCGGTCGATGCTATCGGCGATCGTCTCGCGTCTTTCAACAGCACTAATAAACAATATCAACTGTCGGAAAAATCGCTCGCCGATCACGCCGAAACGATCATCGCGCAAACCATAGGGCATCGCCAAACGATTCGCGGGGCGTTGCGTAACAATGCGCAGGTGTTTGTACTGCCCGATGTGCTCTCGACGAGGCGGTATCTGAAGCGCCTCAATCAAGAGGCGGAGGACCGCCTGCTCGGTGTCGTTGAGCCACTTCTCGCGCAGCTTCAATTTGACGAGTATCCAGCGCGGTATCTGCAAGACACCTGGCGTATGGTGATCCAGCAGCAGGCACACGATTCCATCTGTGGGTGCAGCGTTGATCAAGTGCATCGAGAAATGGTGGCGCGTTATCAGTTAATCGACCAGCGTTTGAATGCGCTAGTGGATCGTGTTGTCGTGGCGGGTGGCTTGATGAGTAACGAGCAACATCCGTTGCAGGTGAATGCGACCCCTGATGTATTTGCCGACGATACGAGATTTACGTTGTTCAACCCGCTACCAATGGCGTTTACAGGGTCGCAGGTCGTCAGTTTGTTCTTGCGTGGCGAAAAACGGTCGGCGTTGTCGATGAGACCATTAGCCGGTGGGTCGTTCGCCGGAACATTGCTGCGGTGTGAATTGATCAGTGTCCTACCCGATACAATGCTGCGCTCGCCGATTGATGATTTCCCGGAGCGGCTTGAGGGGCATCGTTATGAGGTGTTAGTGCGTTGTGAGATTGCCGGGCTCGAAGCGCTCACCTGTGTGATTGAGGACACGACGACTGCGCCTTTGTTACCCCCAACTGACGCCATGCCCGCCGCCATCGAAAATCGACACTACCGTGTTTTCCTGAACGACGATAGTGAGTTATCGATCACGAACAGGCTGACCGGGCAGACCTTGGCACCGGCATTGTCGTTTTTTTCGGAATTAGATGCGGGCGACTCATACAATTTTTCGCCACCACCAAATCAACATCGCATTGCACAAACAATGTATTCATTTGTGTCTTCCCTTGTGCTGGCCGGGATGCAAGAGCTCGTGCTTGCTGTGACGCTGACGACGCCGCAGAGTTTGTCGGCTGATCGCACAGAACGATCTGCCGAAACGGTGACCAATACGGGGTTGCTGCGTATCCGCTTGCTTGCTGATGAGGCCGATGAGTCGGTGATTGATTTTTCCCTCAAGTGGACCAATCGTGCGAGTGATCAGCGAACTCGTCTGATACTAGCCCTGCCCGCACCGGTTGAACACACCTTCAGCGATTCAGGCTTTGAATGGGTACGCCACCCCGTCAAATATGCCGACTATCCAACGTCAGTGACCCGCCAAGAGATGCCGGTGGTGGTTAATCCGTCGCTAAGTGTGATTGTTGCAGGGGATCTCGTTTTCTTGCACCGTGCGATGCATGAGTACGAAGTTTTACAAGTGAACGGCCAGCAGATGCTCGGGGTGACTCTCGTTCGTAGTGTTGGATGGATGTCGCGGCGCGATCTTGTCACGCGCGGCGTCGGGGCGGGGCCGGATATGGCCACACCTGAGGCGCAGTGCCTAGGGGCTGAGGTGTTTGTGTTTCAGATCGCGCTCGGCAGCCCGGCAATTCACCCGCTGACGGCTGCGCAGCGCTTCCGGCGACCACTGGTATGCTTGCGGGGTTCGACGTCGCGGTGGTCGGCTGGGATTGAGATCGACAATCAGGCGCTACAAATCAGCGCCGTTCGTCGCGTCGGTGATTCGCTCGAATTGCGGCTGTGGAATCCGACCGATGTGGGTCAGTCATTCGCACTTTCTTCCGGGCCGTGGCAACGTATCACTGCCAACGGTGCCCCGTGTGCTGGGACAACATCGTTGGTGAAGCCGCACGAAATTGTCACGCTGAGATGTCGACGTTAATGGCGTCAGCGAGCCCGCTGCCGGGGCGCCGGTTGGCGCTATTGCCAGTCGACGCCAGACCGGTGGTGCGGGCACAAGTTGTACAGCTTGCCAAGGCGGGCGGCGTCGAACTCGTGGTGCCGCCCGTGTCGGCCTTAGGCCATTTTCGCGAGCCAGCAGATCGTGACGCCCTCGCCGATTGGCTGCGATTGCAGGCTAGTGAGGTGCAAGGCTTCGTCGTCTCGTTAGACATGCTCATTTATGGTGGCTTGGTGCCCTCGCGCTTTATTGCGGATTCTGAAGAAAGTTTGCGAGCGCGTTTAGATGTGTTGCGGCAACTCAAGCACGCGTTCCCGCATAAGCCGATTTACGCATTTTTGGCGACCATGCGGATTTCGAACAACAACGTCAACGAAGAAGAAAAATCTTATTGGGATCAATATGGCGAATTGATCTGGCGTTGGTCGTACTTCAGTGATCAATACAAGGTCACTGGCGACGCGGAAGCAAACGCACAGGCGATCGCGGCGAGCACCAAAATCCCTGAGGCGATTCGCGAAGATTATCTGGCGACCCGTGCGCGCAACTTTTCCGTCGCCCGCGCAGTATTGGATGTGGTGGATCACGAGGGTATCAATGGCTTGGTATTGCCGCAAGACGACACGGCGCCCTACGGCTTCAACATTGCAGAACGTCGGCTTCTGGAGGCGCTGGTCGCTGACCGAGGGTGTCAGGATTGGGTGCGTATTTATCCGGGGGCCGACGAAGTTGCACATACCTTGGTCGCACACGTAGCCCGTGAGGTGTGGGTAGACCAGCCACTAAAAGTCCATATCACCTACAGCGATCCCGATCACGTTCACCGTCTGGTTGCGCGCTACGAGGATCGGCCCATCACCGAATCGCTCGCCGCGCAATTGGCGGCAGTTGGCGCGGTCGTCGTTGATGAAATTGAGAGCGCCGATCTACTACTCGCGGTCCACACACAAGGCACGGCACAGGGCGATTGGGCGATGAAAATTGCGCTATCAACCACGGGCGGGATCAATGGTGCGTGGCTTGCAGAACTACGTGCTGCCCATCAAGTGGGAAAGGCCATTGCCGTGGTGGATTTAGCCTATGCCAACGGCGGCGATCCGGCGCTGATGCAGCAATTGCCCACTTACGTCCCGCTCTCTCAACTCGCGGCGTACGCAGGATGGAACACGGCCAGTAATAGTATTGGTGGTCTGTTGGCGCAGTGTGCGCTGGCGACAGGCGCCTACCAGACGCCAACCAATCAAGCGGTCGTCTGCCTTCGCATCGTTGAAGACTATCTTTATCAATCCATCTGGCGGCAGCGGATTCGAGATGTCATCGACGAATCTGCCGTCTCGGCAGAGAAGTTACAGACCGTTGTTGCCGAGATGTTTATTCCCGCCGCCAATGATTGGCTTGCCGAACATCAATTTGTCTACCGCGTGGAGTCAATTCAGCTACCGTGGCAGCGGACGTTTGAAATTGATATTCATCTCGTTCCTAAATCCGCGTTGCAAGTGTCATGACCACACCACACTACGACGTTGACATCGCCATCATCGGTGCCAGTTTAGGGGGCGTGCTGGCCGCGTGGCGCGCTTGTGAGGCAGGCCGTCGGGTCGTGCTGACCAGTGAATTCGCTTGGATTGGTGGCCAACTGACGGCGCAAGGTGTTCCGCCAGATGAACACCGGCTGATCGAGGTTGGTGGCGCGAGCGAAAGTTATCTGGCATTTCGCCGCGCGATGCGTGCCCACTACTTGGCGCTGGACGATTTTGTCGATAACACCGAAATGACGGAAGGTTGCAACCCGGGTGACGGATGGGTGAGTCGTCTGTGTATTGAGCCCACCGTCGCGTTGGCTTATTTGGATCGTTTGCTCGCGCCGCATATCAAGACTGGTCGGTTGGTGTTGCTGCGCGATACACGATTGTTTGAGGCTGATCGGGACGGCAGAAACATTGGTACGGTGCGTTGCCAGAATGGTGCGGGTGAAGTCGTTTCGGTACGCGCCAGTTTCTATTTAGACGCCACTGACACGGGCCAGTTGATTCGCGTCGCGGGCTTGCCATACCGCTTAGGCAAAGAGTCGCATGCAGAGTTCGGCGAGCGTGATGCGCCAGACGTTGCCGATCGGCTCGATCAGCAGCCGTGTACTGTTGTCGTGGCACTGGTGCGCGCAGATAAGCCACAGGCGCCGATCACCGAGCCAACATCGTACGCGAAGTGGCGACAGTATCGACTGCCGCATTACGGCTATCTGTTATTTGGCAATGCAATCCCTGGGCCTGTGATCGGCAAGGCGGTAGAGTTGCCGCTATTTGGTCAAGGCCAGACGCTGGACTTATGGCGCTACCGTCGCGTCGTCGCATCGCGCAACTGGCGGACGCCGCGAGAAGATGTTTCTCTGATCAATTGGGCGCAGAATGACTACGGCATTACGCCGCTGCTTGATGGCCCCATACCTGAGCGTGATGTGGTGGCCGCCGCGAAGGAGCTCAGCGCTAGCTTGGTCTATTGGTTGCAGACCGACGCACCGAATGCCGATGGTGGACGTGGCTACCCAACGCTTCAACTTGCGGCCGACATGCTTGGTACCGATGGTTACGCGCAGCAGGTTTATGTGCGTGAATCGCGCCGAATTGTTGGGCTCGATTGCCTCACACAATCGCAGATCCTCGTGAATCCGGCCGAGAGTGGTGTGGCAGTGCCTAATGCCGTTGCTGTTGACTCCAATGCGGTTGTTCCCAATGCTGTTATCCCATTCCATGCCGATAATAGTGTCGGAGTAGCGTGGTACAACATGGATATTCATCCCACCTGTGTGTCTGGCCATGGGATCAATGCGATGGTCAGGCCGTTCACACTTCCGCTAGGGTGCTTTATTGCGCGTGATTGCGATAACCTGATCCCGGCTTGTAAAAACATCAGCGTCACACATTTGGTCAATGCCGCAACGCGCACCCATCCGACGGAATGGTTGATCGGTGAAGTTGCTGCGCTGCTGGCAGACTACGCCTTGGCGTGCGGGCAAACGCCCGCAGCCATTTATGTCGATACCGAACGGGTGCGTGCGTTTCAGCGCAAGCTATCTGCTACCGGCATTCCCATTGGCTGGGATGCAGGCCTGATTGAACGGCTCATCCACACCGCAACACACTCTTTAGAGGTTTGAGCGAAATGTCGGCACTCTCTTTGCGTGGTATCACCAAACAATTTGGCAAGACGGAAACGATTCATGGCATCGATTTGGAGATCGACGCCGGCGAATTTGTGGTGTTTGTCGGCCCGTCTGGGTGTGGCAAGTCAACCCTCTTGCGCATGATTGCCGGTCTTGAAGAGGTGACAGCGGGTGCAATCAAGATTGGTGACCGCGACGTGACGACTAGGCCGCCGAGCGAACGTAGAGTGGCGATGGTGTTTCAGTCCTATGCGTTGTACCCGCACATGACGGTTGCCGAAAATCTCAGCTTTGGGATGCGAATGCGCGGTGTGGCGAAGGGCGTCATCGCGCAAAAAGTTCAGATGGCGGTGGAGATGTTACGGCTGGCACCGTATCTCGATCGCAAGCCCGGCGCGCTCTCCGGCGGACAGTGCCAGCGTGTGGCGATTGGGCGGGCGCTGGTGCAGGAGCCGGATGTGTTTTTGTTTGATGAGCCGTTATCGAACCTGGATGCCGAGCTACGCCTCAAGACCCGTTTGGAAATTGCGGCGCTGCATAAGCGGCTTGGCAAGACAATGATCTATGTGACTCATGACCAAGTGGAAGCGATGACGCTTGCCGACAAAATCGTGGTGTTGCGCGATGGTGTGGTCGAGCAAGTTGGTAAGCCGATGGACTTGTACCACTCGCCGGCTAATCTCTTTGTGGCGGGGTTTATCGGTTCACCTGCGATGAATTTTTTGCCGGCTGAGTTTATGGCCTTAGCCGAATTCAATCAGGCGGTATTCGCCGATGGCAGTCAATGGCTCCTAGGCAAAAAAGACGCGCCTGTTGGCAAGGTGACGGTGGGGATTCGTCCGGAGCACATACGACTTGATCGCAGCAGCGCCATGCGTGCGAGAGTCAATACGGTGGAACAACTCGGGGCGACCGCCTACCTCTATTGCTCGGTCGCCGGGCAGCCAATTTGCATCGAGGTGCGCGGTGTTATCGATGCGCGTGTCGGAGATGAGATCGGTCTTCATACGGCTCCTGAGCATATCCATCTTTTTGACGCACAAGGCGTAGCCATCTAAGGCACAACACTTGGTCAAATCACTCATGTGCCGCTTTGTTGGTAGCGATGTCGCCGTGTTTGGGACGCATTCATCTGTCTCGACAAAGCCCAGCCATGACGCAGCATTTGCGCCACCGACTATCGATAGGTTTTTTCTGATTCATGCAAATTAGCCGGAGCATCTCACGGCTCGCTTGCGCCCAGATGCATTCAGGATTGCTGAACAAGGGCATTTGAAATTAGCCATCCATCCGCGCCACGCGCCACTCATTGCATTGGATTTTTAGAAAATTTTAGGCAATTTCGGATTGCTGGCGGTAGATCGATATCTCTCAGCCCGGCTCACGAACGCGCCTACACGAAATTTTTAGGGCAGAAATTTGATGTTTTTTTACAACAGTATGACTAAATGCAGATTTTGGTATTAAAGCTTTTTATATACTGCACTAGAAGATTAAAACCAAATTGGCGTGCGAAATTCGCCTTGAATTGAAGCCCGTCAGGCCGATCCTCTGCTCATTTTTTACTAAAGGGAAAACAATGAAAGCAACTGAATTAAGAAAGCAGCAAAAAGCTGCTCGCGTCAATCGCGCCTTCAAAATTTCAGGTGCCGGCGCAACCGCGGCTCTACTGTTGCTCTCCGGTCAGGCAAATGCGCAGGCTAAGCCGCCCGAACCTAAGGCCGAAAAAATCGAGGTGACAGGCTCGAATATCAAACGTATTGATGCCGAATCAGCATCACCCATTCAAGTGATCACCGCCGATGAAATCAAGCGCAGCGGCAAACAGACGGTGACCGAAATTTTGCGTGCGCTGCCATCGGCAGGAGCAGGCGGCTTGAACGACTTGACTGGCGCAAATGGCTTCTCCTCAGGGGCTTCGACTGTTTCATTGCGTGGTTTGGGCTCTGCGGCCACGCTGGTGTTGTTAAACGGGCGGCGTATCGCGCCCTACGGGCTTGCCGACCCAAACTTCGGCCAAAGCGCGTCGGTGAATCTAGACGCGATTCCACTTGATGCCGTTGAACGCATCGAAATATTGAAAGACGGCGCCTCGGCCATTTATGGCTCAGAAGCGATTGCTGGTGTCGTTAACATTATTTTGCGCAAGGACTTCAAAGGCGCCATGCTCTCGGTGCGCGGCGCGACAAACTCAAAAGGCCTATACAACACGAGCACCATTTCAGGGTCAGCGGGGTGGGGGGATTTAGCCAAAGATCGCTACAACCTTTTCATCAATTCCGAGGTATTCAGCCGTGAGCGGGTCAGCTTTCGCGATGCCGAAGACTTCTTAAACCGGACTGAATATGCGACATCTACGCGCTACCGTACAGGTCAGCGTGCCTTTTCATCTTATGCGCCGCAGTTGAACCTATACCCGGCTGTGGTGTTTGATCCGACTAATTTGAGCAACGCCTTCATTTACTCGGGCTCGGGTTCACGCTCGGCCAATGCATGTCCCGCTGGCCAGCAGCGCCCAGGCGAAACGGAGTGTCGCTACGACGTTTGGCAGGACAGCGAGATCGTGCCAAAGAGTGATCGCGCCAGTGTATTCGCGCGAGGCACCTTCGATTTATCCGATACGACGAGTCTATTTGCCGAAGCCGGGTTAAACCAAATTAAAACAAAGTATGTGGGTTCCCCGCAGGTCGCTGGTGATTTCGGATCGTGGTTCGCATCTGCCACCAACACCATTGTCAATATCCCTGAAGTGCTGCCGCCCAACCACCCGAATAATCCAACCGGTGATTATGTTGGTTATCGCTACCGCTTCAGCGATGTCGGGCAAACCGGAACAGACGTAAAAAGTGATACCGTGCGCTTTTTTGTCGGCGGAAAAACCACCTTCGGCACATGGGACTTCGATGCTGGTGCCCTCTATAACCAAAACAAAACCGATGTGGTTGCCACAAATCAGATTCGGAGATCAGTCTTAACCAACGCGATCCTTCAAGGCACGTATAACTTTGCAAATCCCTCAATGGGGCGCGTCACGGCAGCACAACTTCGCGTCGACTCCAAGGATACGTCGAAGTCAAGTTTCTCGATTTTGGATTTGAAGGCTTCCACCGAATTTGGCGATCTGCCCGGTGGCAAGATCGGTTTTGCCGGTGGCGTGGAATATCGGCGTGAAGACCGCGCCGCGACACCAGATGTTTTGAAGACAACAGGAGAAATCGTTGGCTATGGGGCGGCGAGTGCAGACGGAAATCGAAACGTTACGAGTGTTTTCACGGAACTTCGTCTGCCTTGGTTGAAGAACGTTGAAATGCAACTTGCCGGACGAACGGATCGCTATTCCGATTATGGTCGCTCGACCATTCCAAAAATTGGGTTAGCTTGGGCCGTGAATCCATCGCTGAAACTGCGCGGCACCTATGCCAAAGGCTTCCGTGCCCCTTCGCTGACAGAAATTACGAAGAGCTCCGTGTCAGCGTTTACCTATGTGACCGATCCAATCAAGTGCGTTAATGGCGACGAGAATCAATGTTTTCAGCCAATTGGCTTGTTGATTCAGGCGAACCCGAATATTCAACCCGAAACAGCGAAGTCTTCAACCGCTGGGTTTGTGTTTGATATCAGCAAGGAAATATCGTTATCGGTTGATTACTATTTCATCGACCGCAGGAACGAGATCAACATCTTGAGTTTGACCGACATTTTGAACAATGAGCGCTCATCTGATCCGCGCTATCGTGGACGTGTCGTGCGTGGTGTACCGGCTCCCGGGGGGGCGTTAGGCGACATTCAGGTGATTCGTACTGGGTTTATCAACGTTGGCCGTACTTCGACGCGTGGCGTTGATTTTGATCTGCGGTCACGATTCTCGCTGGGCGAATACGGCCGCCTCAGTACAACAGCGTTGGTCAGCTATACCGACGAATACAAAATTAGTGGTGGTGATCGAGAGCCGTTTGTCAGTTTGAATGATTACCGTGACTATCCGCGTGTGCGTGCGTCCATTGCCAACAGTTGGGAAACGGGGAGTTGGACGAATACCCTCACTGCTCGTTATTTTTCGGGCTTTCGCAGCTTTAGCAGCGGTGACCCAGCGGGAGCCACTTGCCAAGACTCGGCACCAAGCTCAGTTTACATCGGCTTTTGCCGTGTCACGGAGCAAGTTACTTTTGATGTTGGCACAGAGTATCGTGGCATTAAGAACTTAGTCTTGTCGGCGACCGTGCAGAACGTGACCAATGCTCGTCCGAGTGGCGATCCGCTGGCCCAGCCAGTCAATTTAAATTGGTTCCAGCCATATGGCGCATATCTGACTCTCGGCGCACGCTACACTTTTCGCTAGGGTCTGACGACCCATCCACCACCTTGTCGCTCAGCACGGGGTGGTGGGTCACGCTACGCCAACGATCAGCTCGGTTTAAACCGAGCGCACCAGGTAGAGTAGTCCTCTACATACAAATTTCTATTGTGTATGCGGTGTTTAGCGTTTTTTGGCTCTCGAATGACGAACAAACTGCGTGATCGCGGCCACTAACCCCAAACCAAATACACTGAGCCCAGCCCAGCACAACACCGACGCGATTCGCGCATGGTATCGGTACGCGGCAGACAATTCTGGCGTAGGATCTTGATAAGGTATTCCTGCAAACAACACATCATATAAAAATCCGCCTAAAAATATGAGAATGCCGACAGTGATCAGAGGAATGGGGCGCAATCGTTGCATATGAATTTTAAAGACAGACGTTAGCGAGGGGTCGTTTTCGTAACTCGAATTCTGCGGGACCTCAACATAGTAATCCACATAGACGCCTAAAATTTTTTAGATATCGGCTACCCTCGCGGGGTGGCGATAAGGTAGGGGCAGGCGTAATCTATTCAAGGCTTGCACCCTACCTGAAAGGCCGTCGAAGTGGCTGCGGGCAGTTGTCGGCGATGATCCGTTGATTTACAAAGCGTAGTATCGCAGAGGGATCTGTGTTGACGACTACTGCCCCTAAAGTCTGATCCATTGGGTATGGATTATCATTTCCGCTGAACCGCCATCAACCAAACTGGTCAAAAAATATCTTTTCGACAAATAAACTGCAATTTGACATATGTTGATAGAGACAAAACTTGAAAAAAACCAAACATTCCTATCGACTTATGTTGAATTTATGGACGACTACAATCACGGCTTTTCGGTTGATTGGATAACTGGAAAAATTCTTCAACAAGCAAAATTTGATGGGACTATAGAAGAGCACAAAGATATCTACTCTTTTTATTTCGCTCTAGCCAAAGCACAATGGGAATGTGGCGAGTTGCAGGCGGAAATACTCAACAAAGTTACCCATATCATTAATTCCGGGGCTGATATTGAGAAGTGGAAAAGCCTAAATTTCTCTGACAAAGACCTCAAAACGAGGGAAAAGTTGTTGAAGAATTTTTTGAACAAAATAGAAACGGCCAACACTACGGTAAAACCACCAAAATTGCCACGTTATGCTAAAGCCCCCCCTACAGAGCAGGTGATTGCATCGCCTACCAAGGCGAAAATGGTAAATGGTATGGCTCTTTTTGCCTTCGAACAAAAGCAATGCTAAGTTTAATTATTACTTTGCGAATTTTCCAAGATGCCTTACCTGTTTTACAAGACTTTGAGGATGCGGAAGTTTTTGTAGGCAGCTTTGGTGCTTGGTATAACTCCTTAGACATTTCTTGGAAGAGCAAATTAGATGTACATGAAACGGGAAACTATCGAATAGTAAGCAAAATAAGTATTGCTGAACCCGATAATTTTGATTGTAATTCCTTCGACGGGTTGTCGCCAGCCTATAGCTACAAGATCGTTGATAGGCAGCTCGCTCATGAAGCCGAAGGCAACCCGAGGCCTCGAGGTTATACTTTACAAGAAATATTAAAAAGAGGAATCGGAGTGAGGTTAAACAACCTTAACTATGAAACCTATATAAAATAATTTGAATACGATCAGTAGAATAAAATAACTGTGCCGGTGAGGCGCAATTTTTTATGAATAGGCAATCAATTATTCTGCATTACAGGAGCAAAGGATTGCGTGCAGCGCCATCTCACCATCTCACTCAGCACGCGCCGCCCCGCAAATTCGGGGGTAATCCCCACAACGCCAGCCGAACAGGGGGCGCAGTATTGTTGGCTCGCCGGATCATCTTCGCGATGCCGACCGCACGGCGCTAACGTTTGGCGCCTCTCAACGGCGCGGCGCAATCCACTTTTCTCAAAAAAGGAATAACGCACTAATCAAAGCGCTTTTCGCGGGATTACACCAACCGCCGTCGTTTTATTGTTTCTTATCGATGGAGGTGCTGACGTGGCGACAAAACTGCTTGATCTCGTTGAATCACAATTGATTGCTAATCGTCTTCCGCTCGTCGCGGTATCTCTTGCGGCCGTTCCGCATGCCAATACGCCAACAGTGCTGACACTTCACTGGCACGGCTTTGTCGAAGTGAAACTGGCTGAAGAAGGCGATGCAGTCGCCTACCAGTCTGTGCCCTCGAGTGCACTTCAAGTGAACATGCGCTGGGATCAATTCGACGATATTGAGTTTGATGCACTCGAAACGGCGTGGGAGTTGGGCGCGTGGAATCTTGAGCGACTTGAAGCCAAACCCTTCGGGCGCGTGGGGGCGCTGACGTATGAAACTAATATGGGGATGACCGCCTTCGGCATATCGGCGATTGATATTGACGGCGAGGCGACGTTTGTCGCCGATGTTCCAGAGGGCAGCGACTTGATCGACGCGGCGAGCCGGGCAGGCTATATCCAATGGACGTTCCGGCCCGTGCGCGGGGGCATGTGGAGTGAAGTCGCGGATGATGAGACGCTTGAGCCGGGCGGCTATCGCAACCCAACCTGCCCGCTAACCACCCAACCGGTGTTGGAAACCTATCGCCTCCGTACGCCACGTCGTTTGGTGTATCCATTCGGACGCAGTCGCAAGCTGGTGCAATAGAACGCCACGCCGCAGATCGGCGCAGGATTTTCGGCATACCCCACCTATTTGGGTTCGAATTCGCGACGGCTGGCTTGATTTTCTCCGCTTCGACCTTATAATTAGCACTCCACACGGATGAGTGCTAACGGAAACCTGTGGTTTCGCCGCTTTTGAAAGCGCCCACCAGTTTCCAAGGTCGGCAGTCTGCATTGCTGACAAGCTGTTCCATACCGGATTTGTTTTTGTTTCAACCAACCACTAGGAGTGAGTTATGAAATTACGTCCCCTGCACGATCGCGTGATCGTCAAGCGCCTTGAAGAAGAGCGGAAGACTGCTTCCGGCATCGTGATCCCTGATACGGCTGCCGAGAAGCCGGACCAAGGCGAAGTCCTCGCCATTGGCCCGGGCAAGAAAAACGAAGACGGCAAAGTCTCACCCGTTGACGTCAAAGTCGGCGACAAGATTTTGTTCGGCAAGTACTCCGGCACCACCGTCAAGGTTGACGGCGAAGAGCTTTTGGTAATGCGCGAGGAAGACATCATGGCCGTCGTAGCGAAGTAAAGCGGCGTCTTTCGGCCCGATACGGCGTTACTGCTTGATTTTCTTGCTCGTGTACTTCAAGTACACGTCGCTTCAAAAATCTCCGTGCGCCATGTCTCGAACCGAAATACTTGCTTTCCTTTCACTACGAACCGGCGCCGATCCCGCTTCGAATTTGCCGGTTTTTCCGGCACCCAATTCAACATTGATACGAGGTATTCATCATGGCAGCTAAAGAAGTCAAATTTGCCGGCGACGCACGCGTTCGCATGGTTCATGGCGTGAACGTTCTCGCCAACGCAGTTAAAGTCACGCTCGGTCCAAAGGGCCGCAATGTGGTTCTAGAGCGCTCGTTCGGGGCGCCGACCATCACCAAAGACGGTGTATCGGTTGCAAAAGAAATCGAACTCAAAGACAAGTTCGAAAACATGGGCGCACAGATGGTTAAGGAAGTTGCTTCTAAGACTTCTGACGTTGCTGGCGACGGCACCACCACCGCGACCGTGTTGGCACAAGCCATTGTTGTTGAGGGCATGAAGTACGTTGCCGCCGGCATGAACCCGATGGACCTGAAGCGCGGTATCGATAAAGCCGTTGTGGCCATTGTTGCTGAGCTGAAGAAAATTTCCAAGCCCACCACCACCAACAAAGAAATCGCACAAGTCGGTGCGATCTCGGCCAACTCTGACGCCAACATCGGCGATATCATTGCCAAGGCAATGGAAAAGGTCGGTAAAGAAGGCGTGATTACGGTGGAAGACGGCAAATCACTCGACAACGAACTCGACATCGTTGAAGGTATGCAGTTTGACCGCGGCTACCTCTCGCCATACTTCATCAACAACCCCGACAAGCAAGTTGCAAACCTTGATGACCCATTCATCCTCTTGCACGACAAGAAGATCTCGAATATCCGTGACCTGCTGCCCGTATTGGAGCAAGTTGCAAAGGCTGGTCGTCCACTATTGATCATCGCAGAAGATGTTGATGGCGAAGCGCTTGCAACCCTGGTGGTGAACAACATCCGCGGCATCCTGAAGACCACCGCTGTTAAAGCACCTGGTTTCGGGGATCGTCGTAAAGCCATGTTAGAAGATATCGCCATCTTGACTGGCGGTACCGTGATCGCAGAAGAACTCGGCTTGAAGCTAGAGAATGTGACGCTGAAGGACTTGGGTCGCGCGAAGAAAATCGAAGTGGGCAAAGAGAACACGACGATCATCGACGGTGCTGGTGATCAGGAAGCGATCAAGGCGCGTGTATCGACCGTTCGCAAACAAATCGATGACGCAACCAGCGATTACGACAAAGAGAAGCTGCAAGAGCGCGTGGCCAAGCTGGCCGGCGGTGTTGCCGTGATCCGCGTCGGTGCTGCGACCGAAGTCGAAATGAAAGAGAAAAAAGCCCGTGTGGAAGACGCGTTGCATGCAACACGCGCCGCCGTTGAAGAAGGCATCGTAGCGGGTGGCGGTGTTGCACTGCTCCGCGCACGTACCAACGCTGGCAAGATCAAGGGCGACAATGTCGAGCAGGACGCCGGTATCAAGATCATCCTGCGCGCTATCGAAGAGCCACTGCGCATGATCGCGCAAAACGCTGGTGACGAGCCATCAGTTGTAGTGAACAAGGTTGTTGAAGGCAAAGGCAACTTTGGCTACAACGCCGCAACTGGCGAGTACGGCGATCTAGTCGAACTTGGCGTTCTGGACCCAACCAAAGTGACCCGTTACGCGTTGCAAAATGCGGCATCGGTCGCATCCTTGATGCTCACCACCGACGCAATGGTGGCCGAGTTGCCGAAGGATGAGTCTGCTGGCGGCGGTGGCATGGGTGGCGGCGGCATGGGTGGGATGGGCGGCATGGGCGGTATGGACATGTGACATACGCCGTCCAAGAGCAAGAGGCGTAGCCTCGCCGCGATTGGAAACGGCTGTGTCATCCCCGCGAACAACCTCAAGGGTTGCGCCGGGCAGGGATCCAGTGCAAAAAAGGGCCAGCGAAAGCTGGCCCTTTTTGTTTATTTGTGCGCTTCCACATATATCATAGGTTATCCGCCGCATTTGAGAACCCAGAAGAGTGAATAGCGTACTAGTGGTTGAAGATGACGAAATCGTTCGCGAGGTCATCGCGCGGACGCTGCGCGCCCGTCAATTCGAGGTTACCGTTGCTCCGAGCGGGGAAGACGCGCTTGCCCTCATTCGTTCTCGGATGTTCGATATGATTCTTACTGACGTGAACATGCCCGGTATGGATGGCTTCAGCTTCATTCGCTCAGTTCGAATGACACCAACGCTTGGCCAGCCTGAAGTGATCTTCATTTCGAGCACCGACGACCGCGCTCTGTTTAAGCGAGCGATGAACGTGGGGGCGTGTGACTTTCTGATCAAACCTTTTACAAGCGCCGAGCTTGGCGAAGCGGTGACCTCCCGGCTTGCAGACCGTTTGCATCGTACTGGCATGCACGCCGCCGTTGGCCAAAGCCTCAAGACCTCTAGCGGTTCTGCCTTCACTGTGCCAGGATACGAAACCATTCGAACCCTCGGCGAGGGTGCAAGCTCGAAAGTTTTGCTCGCAAAACACGTTCATAGCGGCGAACAACACGCGCTGAAACTGGTTCGGCTACCCGACCAGTCGAGCGAGCAACGCGATGTCATCAATCGCTTTCTCACCGAGTATTCGATGTTGGTTCGGATCTCCCATCCGAATGTTGCGCGGGTGTTCGAGCACGGGCTGGTCGAAAACCATCTCTTCATCGGGATGGAGTACCTGCCTGGTGGCGATTTGAGGCTAGATATCGAAGCGGGTATGGCACCACAGCGGGCGCAGAAATATGCCGCACAAATCGCGGCTGCACTCGGCGCCATCCACGCGGCGGGAATCATTCACCGCGATTTGAAGCCTGCAAACATCTTGATGCGCATGACGGGTGAAGCCGTATTGGCTGATTTTGGAATTGCCAAACAAATCGGCTCGGGCTTGGCGCTTACCCAAAACAACATTGCGCTTGGCACCCCCTACTATATGAGCCCCGAACAGGCGACCGCCAGCCCGCTCGACGCACGGAGCGATCTCTATGCACTGGGGATTTTGTTATTTGAAACGCTCACGGGGCGGCCACCATATTTGGCCCCGACATCGGTTGAAATCATGGCCATGCACGTCAACGCGGCTGTACCTACACTGCCTGAAAAGTTCGCCCCCTTCCAGTCGGTGATACGTCGCTTGTTGGCCAAAGAACCAGGCGATCGTTTTACGTCTGCTGACGCCGCGCAAAAGGCGATTGCGGCGATCAAGCTGTAAGTGGATTCTCGCGAACCCGCGGGTCGTCACCCCGATCAAAGTCAAGGTGCCTGGTTAGCATGTTATCGGTTCAAGAATTTTGCGGCGCCGATTTTCGGGCATTGGATTTAATGTTGCACAACAACTTTCCCCCTCGTGCCGCACTTTCGATCACCGCCACAGCACGCGACTTGTGCTGTAATGATGGCTCCTTGCTGCATGACCTAGCCTGAACATTCCATTGGGGCGCGTTCGAAAGCGAGCAACCAATGAAATACTCAAGCTCGCCGGACACTCGCCACGCACCATTCGCCAATCCTGACCAATGAGGTAAATGAGATGAGAACACTGAAGCTATTCATTACCGCACTTGCGATGGCACTTGCCGGTACCGCATTTGCACAAAAGGCTGATGCGCCGAAAGCAGCGCCTTCGGCACCTGTACCCGCCGCAGCAAAAGAAGCGCCCAGGGACACCGCAAAAGACGCCCCCAAGACCGAATTGATTGATCTCAACACTGCGGATGAGAAAGCGCTCATGACATTGAAGGGTGTGGGGGACGTCACAGCAAAGAAGATTATCAAAGGCCGTCCATATGTGGGCAAAGACGAATTGGTGAAGAAAAAAATCGTCTCTGAAAAAGTTTACGCCGAGATCAAAGATCAAATCGTCGCCAAGCAAAAGAAGTAAAGCTTTAACCCTCGGGTGAATAGCGTCGGCCACTCACCCGTCGAACTCGTATGCGCGTCCTGATTGCCGAAGACGACCCAACCATCAGCGTTGGTCTGACGCGGGCTATGCGAGAAGCTGGCTATGCGACCGATCACGTCAATACTGGTACCGCCGCAGACTCCGCACTGACTGCGCAATCATTCGACCTCGTGATTCTTGACATCGGACTGCCCGGGCTAGATGGTTTTCAAGTATTGAAACGTGCCCGGGAACGCAAGAACACCACTCCTGTCTTGATTCTTACCGCACTCGACGGCATTGAAGATCGTGTGCGAGGTTTGAATCTTGGCGCGGACGACTACCTCGTCAAACCTTTTTCATTGCGCGAACTCGATGCGCGTGTTCGCGCATTGCTTCGCCGGGCGGCAGGACAGTCACAGCCCATCGTTACCCACGCCAAGCTTCGCTTTGATACGAGCACGCGCACCGCATATTTGGGCGAATCGATCATGGAGCTTTCTGTTCGAGAAATCGGATTGCTAGAGATATTCTTGACGCGTATCGGACGCATCGTCAGCAAGGATGTCATCACTGATCTCTTGTTTGAGTGGGGTGAGGATGTGACATCAAACGCCGTTGAGGTCTACATCCATCGCCTCCGCAAAAAGCTCGAACCCGCGGGCGTCATCATTCGCACTATTCGTGGCGTCGGCTACTGTCTCAACCCATCGATTGACGCCCCATAAGGACACACACACAAGATGAGTAGCAGGCCACCGAGCATCCGTCGAACCTCGCTGCTCCGAGAGTTAATAGATTGGATGCTGGTACCGCTCGTGTTTGCGTGGCCGATTTCCTTACTGTTGAGCTATGTGATCGCAATTGGCGTCGCTGGGCGGGTGTTTGATCGTGGATTGGAGGCCAAAGTTCGCGCACTAGCGGAAAACATTGCGCGTGACGACAAAACGGGGGGCATCAAGCTCGGCATCGATCTTCGAGTGTTGTTGATTGACGACGACGCGGCCGCGCACGAGCTTCGGGTCGATAGCAAAAACGGTCTTCTGATCGGCGCAAAATCGCTTCCACGAGGCAATGTCGCCATGCCAATTGCGCCAGGACAGCACAGGATCGCTTTCACTGACCAAATCGTAGGCGGCGCACGGGCTCGTGTGGCGGCGCTGTCAACAATCCCAGCGCAGTTGGGCGAGCCGGTCGTGGTGCAGCTATCGGAATTGGTCGCACGACGCGAATCGCTCGCCCGCGATATGCTGCTGTCTCTGCTGCCGCTACAACTTATTTCCATTCCGCTAACCGTCATGCTCGCGCTCTTGGGGCTACGTCATGGCATCAAACCGATGAAACGTCTCTCCGACGATCTGGTTGCACGCCATCCGAGCGATTTCAAACCCATCAATGGCAACCAAGCACCCGCAGAGTTACTTCCACTCGTTGATGGCTTTAACCAGCTCTTGGCGCGTGTTGAGTCTGAAAATTTACGACAGCAACGCTTTATCGATAATGCCGCTCACCAACTTCGCACCCCGTTGGCGGGGCTTCAGTTAACCACCGAACTTGCGCTACGAAGCGAAGATGATGCAGACCGTAAGCAGGCACTCGCCGACATCCATCAAGCGGCGCAGCGTAGTGCGCACACCATCGACCAGTTACTCATCCTCACACGCGCTGAGCATGCTGCCGTGACCGCTTTTGAGAAAGTGGACGTAACCGCGCTGGTGCACCGCGTTGTCGAAGAGCGACTATCGGACGCGATAAGCCGCAAAATCGATCTCGGGGCGGATTGCCCGCAGACGCCGGTACACATCACGGGCAATGCATCGTTGCTGCGTGAATTACTGACGAACTTGGTTGATAACGCAATCCGCTATACCCACATCGGTGGGGCCGTTACGGCTGGCGTCACGTTGGCCGAACAGCGCGTGACGTTGTTCGTTGAGGATAACGGGCCTGGCATTCTGGAAGCTGATCGCCCGCGAATTTGGGAACGTTTTTATCGTGGCACACATACCCTTACCGTGGACTCGCCAGAGGGCACCGGGCTTGGGCTTGCGGTGGTGAAAGAGATCGCAGACGCTCACCTAGCGAGGGTATCTCTCGTCGATGCCCAAGCAGGCCACGGCGCAAGGTTTGAGGCCGTGTTCTCAGCAGCCTAACCCGAGTATTTCATGGGTTGCCCGCTGCTTAGAGGGACGTTGCCTACCAACGATTGGCAAACCAATTTGGATCGTTCCTCTTTTGCGAGGGGTGTCGGCTGCACCCGAAATGATTGTCAGGTTGACGTAAGGTTCATCGCCTATGCTATTAATTGAATCTTTTTTATGAACCCCGAGTGGACTGTTGTTAGGTCAAGTCAGTCCACTTTCATCGCCGCGCCTTTTTAGCGCGGCGATTTTTTTTGTACTTTCAGCTTGTTGTGCAGCAATCATTTCTTGCGCACCATGAATCGAAAAATTTGTTGTGTCAATCCAACGATAACCAACACGCGGGTGACGTGGGCTGCCGTCACAAGCGCCACGGCAAGTTGCAATGTGCGCGCCGTAATCGACATCTCAGCGATGCCCCCAGGTGCCATTGCGAGAACCATTGACGGCACAAAGGTACCCGTAAGCATGCCCAGCGCAACGCCGATCAATGTCGACAGCAACATCATCAGAAAAATACTGGCGACCACGACCAAGACAAACCGCGGCGCATCCTGCAAAAACGACTTCGAAAATCGCGCACCCAACGCACAACCGAGCAATACCTGCCCCATATTGGTCAGCGTAAGATTCATTGACGAGAGCTCAACACCAGACGCGGTCAGCACCATCGTCGCAAGGAGCGGGCCCATCAGCCACGGGTTAGGAAACTTTGTTGTCCCAAATAGCAAACCGCCCGAGATACCGATACAAATCAGCGCGACCAAACCCCAAGCGGAGAACACAATCTGAACCGGTCGATAGATCTCGCCGCCGTGGACGTTGAGCACAGTCAAGAGAACGGGGATCGTACACACAACCAGCGTAATGCGTAGCGAGTGCGCCACAGCAACTTTGTCCACCGCCGCACCAAAGCGCTCGCCAAGTGTCGCCATTTCGGCCGCCCCGCCGGGGACGCTGGCAAAAAATGCCGTCGGCTCATCGACGCGGGCTAACGCACCAACACACGGCTTGCGATATAGCCGACCCCAATCGACAAAAATGCAGCAGAAAGCAGTAGGCCTGCATGGCTTACCACTTCGCGTGCCACGTTTGGTGTGAAGTAGAGCCCGAGCGTGATTGCGATCATCAACTGACCCAATTCACGCCCGATCGGCGGCGCGGCTAATCGAGCCCCGCTAAAGTTACAAACCGCCATCGCCACCAGCGGCCCAATCATCCACGGCAGCGGCGTATGCCAGTACGCGCAGAGCGACCCACCAGTCACTGAGACGGCAAGACCGACAAATATCCTAAGGAGATTGGGCAATTTTGATTCGGCGACGATTGACAGTATAATTATCGGCTTTCCGCAAGGCGTCCGACAACTTGCGCTAAAGACAGAATTACGGCCTGGTAGCTCAGTTGGGTAAGGCAGGGGTTTCGCAAAGCATGGCTTTGCGCCTGACGAACCGAAAAGCCATGCCGGGCTTTTCGTGGAAGAGCAGAGGCTACGGTTTCCGCAGTACCGAATTTGCAGTCGCTTTAAAAATACGGCCTGGTAGCTCAGTTGGGTAAGGCAGGGGTTTCGCAAAGCATGGCTTTGCGCCTGACGAACCGAAAAGCCATGCCGGGCTTTTCGTGGAAGAGCAGAGGCTACGGTTTCCGCAGTACCGAATTTGCAGTCGCTTTAAAAATACGGCCTGGTAGCTCAGTCGGTAGAGCAGAGGACTGAAAATCCTTGTGTCGGTGGTTCGATTCCGCCCCAGGCCACCAAACAACAAACGCCCCCTCGTGGGGCGTTTTTGTTTGGTGATTGGATTAGGGAGCTGAACAACGCCGGTTCGACTAATCGAAGTCCAGTGAACTTCGATTGGACGCGCAGCAGCGCGGTCGCGAAGCGATGGCCGGATCGCTCAAAGCGAGACGGGCACATTCCGCCCCAGGCCACCAGACAACAAACACCCCCTCGTGGGGCATTTGTTGTTTTTGGACCTAATCGACCACTGCGCTATCGGCGTATCAGTGCGCCCTCTATTCAGGGAACTTCTATAAACCTGCTGCGTGGGCGAATTTCGCGCTGCGGTGCTCGCCGTACACTGGGTACGTGTCCCGTGTTTGCCAAACCCGTCGGCACGAACTTCGCCCGCTCGCGACGGTTTCGAGAAGTTCGGCTTACACGAAAGTCTAATAAAGGCGCGGTTTACCAAGCGAAATGCGCTGAAAATGCTCGTCTTTGCTAGGGTTTGAAGATTCAATGATCACACGCAGGGCTAACCTGTTTGCTATAATTTCAGCCTTCGTTGCACGTCTTGGCACCACGTTCGTGGTCGCCGCGATCCGCGCCGTGATCCGTTAACCCGCCTAGGAAAACCCATGCCCAAAATTAAAGTCAAAAACCCCGTCGTTGAGATGGACGGCGATGAGATGACTCGCATTATCTGGCAGATGATTCGCGAAAAAATGATCCTCCCCTACTTGGACATTGACCTCAAATACTATGACTTAGGCATGGAACATCGCGACGCGACCGACGACAAGGTCACCGTTGAATCGGCGATGGCCACCAAGCAATATGGCGTCGCCGTCAAATGCGCCACCATCACACCAGACGAAGCGCGTGTCAAAGAATTTAACTTGAAGCAAATGTGGAAGTCGCCTAACGGCACTATTCGCAATATTTTGGACGGCACTATTTTCCGCGAGCCGATCATTTGCAAAAACGTTCCACGTTTGGTTTCGCATTGGGACAAACCCGTCGTCGTCGCACGCCATGGGTTCGGCGACCAATACCGCGCAACGGACTTCCAATTTCCAAGTGCTGGCACCCTCACGGTGAAGTTCACGCCGAGTGACGGCTCCGCGCCAATAGAAAAGGAAGTCTTCAAAGCACCGGGGGCCGGCATTTCATTGTCAATGTATAACCTTGACGAGTCGATCGCCGGTTTTGCCCGCGCTTGCTTTAACTATGGCTTGCAGCGCAAATACGCGGTCTACCTGTCCACCAAGAACACGATCCTGAAAGTCTACGACGGCCGCTTTAAGAATTTGTTTGAGGAAATTTTCAACGCGGAGTTCAAGGCAAAGTTTGATGCGGAAGGTCTCACCTATGAACATCGTTTGATCGACGATATGGTGGCATCGAATCTCAAGTGGAGCGGCGGCTACTTGTGGGCGTGTAAAAACTACGATGGCGATGTGCAGTCCGATACCGTTGCGCAGGGATACGGCTCGCTGGGCTTGATGACATCCGTGCTCATGTCGCCGGACGGCAAGACGGTTGAGTCCGAAGCCGCGCACGGCACGGTGACACGCCATTACCGGATGCACCAGCAGGGCAAACCGACGTCTACCAATCCAATCGCCTCTATCTACGCATGGACTCGCGGTCTTCAGGCGCGCGGCCGGATGGATGACACACCGGACGTGGTCGATTTTGCGCTGAAGCTCGAGAAGGCTTGTGTTGACGTTGTTGAACGCGGTGAGATGACCAAAGATTTGGCGATCTTGATTCGCCCAGACCACCCTTACCTGACCACGGAGCAGTACATGCATGCGGTGGACATGGAACTCAAAAAACAGATGGCTTGATTGCCGCTACCCCAGTAAAAGGCTTCCGCAAAGGAAGCCTTTTTTATTGCCGTGTAATATGACAACGAAGCAACTTTTTGCGTTGCCTGCGCTCTCAACTGGGCGCGGCAATGTTGGCCACAGCCGACTTCAACCTTATCGACTTTGTGTGAGGACTTAATATGAAGCATTCCACCATCGCATCGCTCCTTGCCTGTTGCCTCGTCTGCGGCATGCTGATCGCCAAGAACGCGACAGCGGCTTCGGTGGGACAGGCCGCACCAGATTTCACGCTGAACGACGTGAATGGCAAACCCGTCAAACTCGCCGATTACAAAGGCAGGTACGTGGTGCTTGAGTGGCACAACCCGGCGTGTCCGTTCGTGATGAAGCACTATGACTCAAACAACATGCAGTCGCTGCAAAACAAATACGACGCCAAGGATACTGTTTGGCTCACCATCAACTCGACCAATCCCGCCCATCAAGACTTCTTGAGCAACGACAAATTGAAGGGCTACATCACCGACAAGAAGGCGGCACCCGATCGCTACATGACCGACGCTGATGGCAAGGTTGGGCAACTCTATGGCGCAAAAACGACGCCGCATATGTACATCATCAATCCGGCCGGCATGCTGGTCTACGCGGGCGCGATTGACGACAAGCGCGGCACCAACAAAGACGAGATCAAAACGGCAAAGAACTTCGTGGTCGCCGCATTAGAAGAGTCGAAAGCCAACAAGCCCATTACGGTTGCATCCTCCACACCCTATGGCTGTAGCGTGAAATACAAATAGCCTACCTTGGTCATTAAAAAGCCCACCAATCGGTGGGCTTTTTTGTTCAGCCGGGTCTCGCCCAGAGGCAATATGCTTGCCTGAATATTTCTCGGGTCGCCTGCTGCGTCAAAGGACGTTGCCTCTGAACGATTGGCAAACCATTTTGGATGGCTCCTCTTTGGCGGTGGATGCGGGCTGCACGCTCGCCCATTCACCCGCCCTCAAGCGCGTCGCCATGAGATGTTCAGGCTAGTGAAAATGCTGTGAGACGAGGCGCTTGAGGATATGTAAGCGCATATGAAAAAAGTGATCCGCTGCGGGAACAACCGTCACGCAGAGGTCGCGCGGCTTAGCCCACGCCATTGAGTCCGCCATGGGAACGGTTTCGTCACTTTCACCGTGAATCAGCAATGTCGACGCGGGAGGGTTCCCCCCTTTCGAAACGTTTACCCAGTGCGACATGCGCTCAAATGCTGGGGCGACCAGCACCATTTCATCTACCGCCGCCTGCTCAGACGCCGCAAGCGCCACCGCACCACCGAAGGAAAATCCGGCAAACCAGACGGGCAGATTTTCACCCGCGACAGATGCGGCATGGGTCAGGACGTTCAACATATCTTCGGTCTCGCCCCGTCCATGATCGTGTGTGCCCTCAGACTTTCCAACACCACGAAAGTTAAAGCGAAATACGGCTGCACCTGCATCAAACATGGCGCGCGCTAGTGTTGTCACAACTTTATTGTCCATCGTGCCCCCGAACAGAGGGTGCGGATGCGCAACAATCGCAACGGCGCGAGCGGCTATTTCCGCCGGCAGATGGGCAACAACCTCAATATTGCCTGCACCACCCAAGATGAGCCTACGCTCGGCAGGGAACGGTAATGCCATCGGACTAAATTTTCAGCCGTTCAACCACACGGCCGTTTTGAATGTGCTCCGAAACAATCTCATCGACATCATTTTTGTCGACATAGGTGTACCAAACACCCTCCGGATAAACAACCAAGACAGGGCCGTCTTCGCAGCGGTCCATACAACCTGCGCTATTGATCCGCACTTTACCCTTGCCATTGAGGCTCAGTTCCTTGATACGCTGCTTGGCGTAGGCGCGAACGTCGTCGGCTTGGTGATCACTGCAACATGGGCGGCCATCAGGACGCTGATTGACACAAAAAAAGACGTGGTGCTGAAAGTAACTCATTGCGACTCCGGTTGATTTGATACAAACGCCACCGCCAGGAAAATCAGGGCGGCAAAAGGCCATATCTCGTTGACCCAGCGCGTCAGTCCGGCGAAGTTAGCAAGCTGACCGTGCGGCCAATTGAACAGCCTAAGCGCTTGATCGAGCGCCGCGTATCCGCTCGCAAGCTTCGCCATCACGCCGCCCGCAAACATGAACAACGCCGCCCAAAAGGCTCGCCAGCGATAGCGAGGCCGCGTAAACAGCGGCTGCAAAATCAGCCCAGCTATCACGCCGATGACAGTGGCAGGCGATAGCGACGAGCCTAGCTGCGGCGCCTTCAGCAGGAGTGCCGCCATCGCTAACTTCGCTGTCAACCCCGAGGCTAAGATAAGCGCTAACGGTAGCGCCACGCTTTGCGCCGGTGGCAGTAGCATCGCTACAAACATCGCAAACGCCGCCACATTCAATGCAACGCCGACCGCTTGCGGCCATAACACCAGCGGATCATACGGGGTCGCGGCGGCTGGAACACCAGTGGTCACCACTGGTACCTGCTCAGCCAACATGCCCGCCTCGAAAAACGGAATCGCTGGATTGAGCTGCGCGAACAACCACAACGCGAGCAACAGCAAACCCCAGTCAGTACGCGGGGCCTGCGAAAAATAGGATCGGCGGAACTCAACCATCGCGTGGATCAAGCGACGTCCGGCGGGGAGTAGCATCGCGATCGCACCGGCACTCGTTCCAATGGTATTGGCCAGAACATCAAGCGGAGACGAGACACGGCTTGGCAGAAAGGCTTGTACCGACTCCATCGCAAGCGATATCGCCAACCCGGTCAATACTGAAAGCAACAAGACGATCGGCCATTGTCGCGGACTAAACTCCACGTCGTCCAAGGGATTGCGGAGCGCAGCCGCAACGATGACTCCCAATGGAAGATAGGCCACCATATTGATCGCCAAATCAAACCCCGTCACATATTTTGGCCAATCAAACAGCGTATAGCCCTGCGGGCGTTGCCATCCTTCAAAAGGCGCTAGGCTCGCGTAGGTGAGCATCAACACATAGGTCAGTAAGCCCCATTGGATCAGTCGTCGACTCGTGTGCGATGCACAGTCAGATGCAGCTTGGTTCATTGCACAGCTCAATCAATCAGCCACGGCAAGCTCAGATCGGTAACGCGCCGCATTTTCGACATAGTGCTGCGCGATCCAACGTAGCATCTTGACTTCGTCGTCGTTGAGTTGCCTGACCACACGGCCAGGTGCGCCCAAGACAAGCGAACGATCAGGAATTACTTTTCCTTCTGACACCAACGCGCCGGCACCGATAAGGCACTCACGGCCAATCACCGCGTTGTTCAGCACTACAGCACGAATACCGATTAGCGAACCTTCTTTCACGGTACAGCCGTGCAACATCGCCATGTGGCCGACGGACACATCCTTCTCCAGATGAAGCATGACACCCTCATCAGTGTGTAACACCGCGCCGTCCTGAATATTTACGTTTTCGCCGAGTGTGATGGTGTTGTTATCGCCCCGTATCGTCACACCCCACCAAACATTGGCGTTTTGCTCCAGCACGACATCGCCGATCACGGCGGCGTTGGGAGCAACGTAGTTGTTGCCCTTGAGTATTGGGCTGGCATTTCCGAGGCGATAGATCATGGTGGGCAAAGTCAGTTGGGTTGAGATGCCATTTTCCCGCAAAGATCAAACTTATGCCGCACCTCTACATATGCTGTGGGGAGGCAGAAAAGCGCCATCCAATCAAATGTTGCACGACAAACAAGAAAAATTGCGGACAAAAATACATCAGCGTTCCCGCAAGAAACGAACTACATCTGCTTGAAGAGATGTGAAAACGGTCGGGAGACCGTCAAGTTTTCTTTGCGTCCCTTGACCTTGACGGTGGCCTGGCCGCGAAAGTCGCGTGTGACCGAATCAATCGCTGCGGCCTGCACGATCGTCGAACGATGAATCTGCCAAAATCTTTCGGCATCAACACCTTCAAGTATTTCCTTAATCGGCGTTCTGATGAGTGCGTCGAGCTCCTTGGTCGCCACTAGAGTGTACTTCTCATCGGACTGAAAAAACAATACGTCTTCAATCGGAATCAGGCGCAGATTGGAACCGATATTGGCCTTGATCCACTTTAGCTTTTCGGCGGTCGGATTGAGTTTGGCAGCGAGTTGCTGCATCAACGACTCAAGATTCTGCGGCTGCGCTGGCACTGCACTTAAACGCTCTTTGAGCCGCTCAACCGCCGCATGGAGACGATCATCTGAGTACGGTTTCAACACGTAGTCGATCGCGCCAGTATTGAACGCATCAACAGCGTATTGATCGAATGCTGTGACAAATACGATATGGCATTTGAGTTCTTTGTTTGCCGACAAGCTGCGTGCAACCTCAATACCGGTCATCTCCGGCATTTGAATGTCCAAGAACGCCAGTGAAGGCTGATGTTCTGCGATCGCCTCAAGCGCTGCCTCACCATCACCAACGTCGGCGACAATCTTGAGCTCGGGCCAGAGCTTGCCGAGTTTTGTTTTTAGCTGTGCGCGGAGGATTGGTTCGTCCTCGGCGATGATTGCTGTTAAGTTCATATTGGCTACTCAGAAATTAGTCGGCTCAAGATAACGCCCACACGGTAGATGAGCCACTTGCTACCGGCTCGATTACATCACGCTTTGGGCAATTCGGGAGCAGCGGCCTTGCTGCGCTTGCGCCACCAAAACCAATAAGCGATAAAACCAACCACGGCGCCTGGCAGCAGTGTTGGAAAGAGGCCGAGCAAGACAATGATCGGCACGCCGATGGCGACCGCGAGCAGCAGAAATCCAAGACCATAAATCACGGTGACCAACACTAATGCAACAATCGACAAGGCACCGAACGCAAGAAGCAAGGCCAATGAGCCGAGCGCCATACCTTCCAAACCTGAGACGCGATTACCCGCAATGGACATCGGTAACACACCCGTGGCAAGCGCAATCATGCCGAGGATAAACATCACCCCCAGAATTGAGACGATCACGAGGAATGTCTTTACGAGCAGATTGGCCCAGAAACGATGGGTGTGCGCCGCAAACCGCATCGTCTTGCCGCGCCACGTCTTGGGCAGATCCTCTTGCGGTTCCGCGCTCGCCGCGCTCATCACAAAGGCAGCCGCACCGTTGGCGGGCGTCTCAATCGTGGCCACAACGCCTTTGGGTGAATTGGCCTCCAGCGTCAGCTTCGCGCACCCGTTAAACAACGCTAAAAGCCGTTCGCGAATGTTGGCCAAGCCAACACCACCACCAACCTGCACTGGAGCATCCGAAAATCCGCGCCCGGTGTCTTTGACCATGAGCCGAATCAGGGCGTCATCGCCTGCGCCGATCCGCTCCGCAATGACATCAATCCGTCCGCCTTCACGCTGGGGTTCTAGGCCATGTTTGATCGCGTTCTCCACCAACGACGGAAGCATTAACGGTGGAAACGGCAGCGCTAACAGGTCTTCGGGCACGTCAATACCAAACTCGAGGCGCGAGCCCATACGCATTCTTAGGATGTTCAGATAGGCCCGAACCAGTTCGATTTCTTGTCCAACAGTGGAAATGTTCTCGCGCATCTTCGGCAGTGAGGCCCGCAAGTATTGAATCAAGTGCCCGGTCATCTCGTTCGCTTTTTGTGGGTCAACTTCGATGAGTGCTTGCACGTTTGCCAACGTGTTGTAGAGGAAGTGTGGCTCAACCTGTGCCTGTAACGCCATCAACTTGGCTTCCACAATCTGCCGGTCAACATTCGCCGATTCCGCTTCCTTCGTCTTGAGATTCGCCACCTCAATGGCACGCCGCGAACGCCCGATGTAGAACTTCGCAATCAACAACATGATAAACAGCGGGATGAACGTCACGATCAAGGCGGAGCCGATACCCACGCGCCGGAAGTCGCTGGTCACCTTGCGGCGGATTTCGTCACGCACGTAGGGCGGCAAAGCGGGGGGCGCTGGCGAAAGAGTATCTGGTGCCTCAATCTTCAACACGGGCGATTCATCGTCGCCAATCGTGATGCTGCCTCGTATGCGGTTACCTTTGGGGCCAAGGTCGAAGTTAAGCACTTCGGGCTCACTTGTGGGGACTGCCGGTGTACTGGGTTTAGCTTGGTTGGCGGGTGGCGCGCTGTCCATCGCGGTTTTGTCGAGCAACTTGGTGCCATCGCTCCCCCGCGATAACGAAATATCGCTCCGCTTTACTTTGAGTCGCTTCAGTGCCTCGTTTGCCGTTCGCTCACTTTGCTGAGCTTCGTCGATAGCCTTGTTGTATGACTCGATTGCCGCATTGTCTTTCAGGCCGACGCGCGCCTGCAACTCCACCGCTTCGTTGCGGGCATCCTTGAGTTCGCTGATGCGCTGCCGTGCCGCATCTCGTGCGCTTAAGGCGGCTTCTCGCGCCGCATCACGAGCCGCAATCGCCGCTTCTTTAGCGGACTGGCGCACCTCCCGCTCAGCGTTAGAGAGCTCACGACGCGCTTCGGCAATCTCTTTAAGCGCTTGGTCGAATTCTGCTTTTCGCGCCGGGTCTGCCGTGTGCTCGCCAACCGCACCAACGACACGCTCTGCGAGGCCGAGCGCACTATCGCCGAACGTGTAGTCAATTTCACGCTGGATTGCTTGGTTTTCGGCGAGCGATTTCCCGGATTCGGTGAGTTGGATCACGTTGATCGGAACGGTAAACAGCGCAAGCACCACTAGAACGCAAAGCCCGCCGAGGCCCATCGCCCACCAAGGTGTTTTATAGATTACGTTGCCAATTGCTTTAAACATGATTTTCGAACGCGCCCCATGAAACATTCAGGCGAGTCTAACGGGCACAAGATCGGCGCTCAATGGCGCAAGGCGCGAATTGCAGAAACCGCTGCTCAGTTTGCAGCCATAGCCGAAATAGCACACACCACCGGCAACGGCAATCGGAGATTCTAGCCTGAACATTTCATGGGGTGCCTTCGAAAGCGGGTCAGTAGGTGAACGGGCGAGCGATTTTTCGCCTGACCGACTACAGCATCGCGGGCCGTATTTGCCAAATACGTACGCGAGAAAGGTGCGTTTTTATCAACTGCGATGGCAAACACGGTGCCGTCCAATTTGCCGTCCGATTTGCCGTCCGATCACCCGAGAGCGAACGTGCAGCCCGCATCCACGGCAAAAGTGGAACGAACCAAACGTGCCCGCTCCTCGGCACGAACTTCGCTCGCTCGCGACGGTTTCGAGAAGTTCCCAAAACAGCAAACCCCAGATTTGGCGGGCTTCTCCGGACACAAATGCCTGAAAAGTGCCGCCAAATAATGACTTTCACTTTCTAAAAACCTACTGCGCGGGCGAATCTGTCAGCTCCCGCGTGTGTCAAATTCGTCGCCGTACACTGGGTACGTGTCCGCTCCTCACTGCCAACTTCACCCGCTCGCGACGGTTTTTAGAAGCTCCCTTTCGTCGCCCGCATTTTAGGCGATGGACTGTTTTCATCGAAAGTCTGCGGTGGTCAGCAGGCCCGAGCGAGCCAACTTAGCGAACGACCGCCAGCCGACGCTCGATTCGAGTGGACTGTTTTGCCACGCCTGGGCGACGCGCGGCGAGGACAAGTGGCACGGCGGCCGGCGATTGACCCGGCGAGAGGCTTACCGCACGCTCGACTGGGCGGGTATGGTAGGGTGCGGCTTGGCGTGCGACCGAGCGAATGCTCATTCGATAGGGCAAGTTTGCCCCGCTAATGGCCGCGATCCGGCGCGTCGGCTTGATATTGGTGCTTTGCGCTTGCGCCACCACTACGTCCACTCGGTCGGAAGCGGCGACCCGGCGGCTATACGAGCGCCACGCCATCGCCGCGCCGATGAACGCGACAACCAACGCCAAGGATACAGTGGAGAGTGCGGAAATCGTTGTGGGGGTCATGATGCGATTACGGCTGCAAATGAAAAGTCTTTAGCGAACAGGCGAACAGCATGACGTGCCAATGTGAATTTCCGATGACATTGCGGTGGCAAAAAAAGCCCGGACTGTTTCCAGCCCGGGCGAATTCGTCGAGGGAGGTTCGACGATGGGACAAATGAGATATTCAGGCTAACGCGCCATGCTGGCGAGCGCGAGTACGAAGCGACAAAACGCACATCTTGCGGTGCGAGATGTGCGTTTCGATTCCGTTTTGGTGACCCCTGCTGGTAGGCCCCTACTGGTGGGCGTGGCCTTGCAACGGGGCGGACGTTGCCTCGGGATGCCCCGCTTCATGCGCTTGGTGGGCGTGTGGCTTGGTGGCTAATGATCCCGCCACCATTGCCGCAGCCGCCATCAAGACGCCTGCCAACTGCGGCGGAAATTGCTCACCGAGCGGTGTGGCGAGCAGCAAAATCCAGGTCGTAATCCCCATGACGATGGAGGCTAATGCGCCGTAGCGGTTAGCGCGTTTCCAGTAGAGGCCGGCGACCAATGGCACGAACGCACCGCAAAGCGTGACCTGGTAAGCGGTGGACACCATTTCGTATATGGGTGTTCCACGCATCATGATGGCGTACGTCAACACGCATCCCGTAAACAGCACGAGTACCACTCGAAACGCAAACAGCTCCTGCTTATCCGTCAATCCGCCCCGCAGGTTTTTATATATGTTCTCGACAAAACTCGTTGACGGTGCCAACAGCGTTGCCGACGCGGTCGATTTGACTGCGGATAGCAACGCGCCAAAAAAAAGTACCTGGGCAAAAAACGGCATGTGGTTCAGGATGAGTGTTGGCAACACCTTTTGCGGATCATCGGCGAGCAAGCGCTTCGCCTCCTCGGGCATCACCAACACGGCGCAGGCCACGATAAACATGGGTACAAACGCAAACGCAAAGTAACACATGCCGCCGATGATGGAACCACGCGACGCCGTCTTGGCGTCTTTTGCCGACATCACGCGCTGAAAAATATCCTGCTGCGGAATCGATCCCAACATTATCGTAATCGCGGCGGCCACAAAGAATAGGACATCGTGCAATTTCGGCTCTGGGAAAAACTTAAACCAGTCGTTCGTGAGCGCGAGATCCAGCACCTTGTCTGGGCCACCGGCAAGGTCGCCCGCCATAAAAGCAATAATGGCGAGACCTGCCACGAGCACAATCATCTGGACAAAATCAGTCCACGCGATAGCCAACATCCCACCGAACACCACATAGACCAACACGGACAGCGTCCCGATCACCATGCCGGTTTCAACACTGATCGCGCCGCCCGACACGAGGTTGAATACGAGCCCGATCGCAGTAATCTGCGCTGCCACCCAACCCAAATAGGACAAGATGATGGCAACCGAGCAAAGCACCTCAACGCTCTTGCCATAACGCTTGCGGTAGTAGTCGCCAATGGTCAGCAACGTCATCTTGTAGAGCTTGGCGGCGAAAAACATACCGACAAAAATCAGGCATAGCGAAGCCCCAAAAGGATCCTCGACCACACTGTTCAAGCCGCCCTGAACAAATTTTGCCGAAATGCCCATGACTGTTTCGGCGCCAAACCACGTCGCGAAGGTGGTCGTCACGATCATGATTAGCGGCAGGCTGCGACCGGCCAGCGCAAAATCAGTCGCGGTTTTAACTCGTGTTCCCGCATACAGACCGATAGCCAATGTGCCCAGCAAATAGATAACAACAAAGGCAAGCAAAGCAGTCACGACAACCTCACTCGATGTTCAATGATCAAAATTGGTTAACAGTTAACAATGGGCGGAAGCCGCATGCCAATCAGCCCGCCCAGAACAATAGCAAATACAGATACGCTGCGGCAACGAGCGCGCCCAGCCCCACCAGACTCGCGATCAGCGCAGACTGCCAGCGCTGGGTGCGATTGACCCGATCAATTGCCGCCTCAATTGCGGCGAGTCGTTCCGATGGATTGTTTTCCAGTGCGCGATGGATCAGCCGCGGCAGTTGCGGCACGGTACCCGTCCAAAGCACTCCTTCTTTGCGAATCTGGCGCGCCAATCCGCGCCATCCAATTTGTTCGTCCATCCATTTTTTAAGAATAGGTTGCGCAACTGGTCGGAGATCGAGCTGGGGATAAAGCTGGCGCCCTAGCCCCTCAACCTGAAGTAGCGTCTTCTGTAGCAGCACCAGTTGCGGTTGGATCTCCATACGGAATCGACGCGAAACGTCAAATAGTCTCAGCAGAACATTGCCAAAGTAAATCTCATTGAGTGGCTTGTCGAAGATTGGTTCACACACGCTTCGGATCGCGGCTTCAAATTCGTCGGCTCGCGTATCCTTCGGCACCCATCCTGCCTCGATGTGAGCGACAGCGACCGCTTTATAGTCCCGATCAAAAAACGCGGCGAAATTGCGCGCAAGATAACTCTTGTCAGCGTCTGATAGGGTTCCCATGATGCCAAAATCGACGCCCGAATAAATACCATTTCGTCCGACGAAAATGTTGCCTGGGTGCATATCGGCATGAAAAAACCCATCACGAAACACCTGCGTAAAAAAAATCTTCACACCATCGGCTGCTAAGCGAGCCAAATCGATGTTGTGGGCGATGAGTTGCGCGACATCATTGACCTGAATGGCGTCAATTCGCTCCATCACCATCACGTTGGGCGAGGTGTAATCAAAGAATACTTCAGGCACATAAAGCAACTTGCCGTCGGCAAAGTTGCGGCGTAAGGTTGATGCGTTTGATGCCTCGCGAACCAAATCCAACTCGTCGTGAATCGATTTGTCGAACTCGGCGACCACCTCGCGCGGCCTGAGGCGCTTTCCGTCCTCAAGCACAGTCTCAACCAAATCGGCGATTACATAGAGTAAGCCAACATCATTACCAATGATTCGATGAATATCGGGCCGGATCAATTTGACGGCGACCTCTCGACCCGCGAGCTTGCCTGCGCCCATCGTCGCAAAATGCACTTGCGCGATTGAGGCCGCCGCGACTGGCTCCATATCAAACGCCGCGAATACGTCTCGCCATGTCCGCGCCGGTAAATTCATGTCGTCACTGGGCGCAGCGTCGTAGGCCGCACTTAGAATTTGTACGACCTGTGCTTGGGCGAAGGGCGGCACCTTGTCTTGCAACCGAGATAGCTCTTTGGCGATATCGCCGGGCACAAGATCTGGCCGCGTCGACAACAATTGGCCGAACTTGATAAAGATCGGGCCGAGCGACTCAAGCGCAAGACGCAGTCGACGTGCTCGAGGTTCGGTCAGCGTTCGCCAGAAAAACAGCGCCCGAATCGTGCGGCGCACGAAACCCGGCGGCAAAAATTCATCGAGTCCGTAGCGCACGACGACGGTTACGATCCGAAGGAGGCGAACGACTTGCATGTGCTACCCAGTATCGACTAAGCGACTTTGCGCTTAGTCGTTGCTTTGGCGGTGGCCTTTACTGATGCCTTCGCCACCTTCGCGACCTTTGCCACCTTCGCCACCTTTGACGCCTTCGCCGGCTTCGCAATACCGCCCGTCTTCTCCTCTATCAGGGCCAGCGCCTCGTCGAGCGTAATACTATCGGCCTTATCTTTATCGGGCAGGGTTGCATTGGTATCGCCGTGCTTGACATAGGGGCCATAGCGTCCAGAGTACACGCTAATCGGCGCTCCGTCTGCCGGATGATTGCCCAAGATGCGAAGCGCGCCAGCCGGGCCGCTCTTTGCCGCTGCCGTGCCTTTCGCCGTTTTCGGATCACGCGCCTCAAACTCAAAACCGATCTTGCCATCAGGCTGTTTGACCAGAAACGCCGAGAAAGGTCTCCCTTTCTTACTGATGAATTTCTGTAGCAATGGCGTGCGCCCTTTCTTTAGCAACTCAATCATCTCTTCTCGTTCAATCACGCGCTTGAGGATGGTACGACCCGATCGAAAGTCGCAGGTCTTTGCCGGACCCGTCGCCTTCTGACAGGTGTAAGCATTCGGCGTTTCGTACACATTGGCATTGCATTTTGGACACGGGCCGAGCGGCTCTTGGGCTGAGAAATCCATTTCCTCATCATCTGCCGCGCCGTCACCCCAAGAAAATTCGATCACGTTTTCTTTATTCAATATCAGATTGGCCGAAAATACGCGCCCCTGACGACTGCGGAATCCTTCGAGTGGGCCAATCTCGCGCGTTTGAATCAGCGCCTCAGCCTCGCTCGCCTCCAACTGACGGCCTGCCAAGATTTTCCAAAATCCGAAGTCGCACTTCACACACGAAAACTTCTTATAGTTCTCATGAATTTCAGCGCCACACTTTGGACACGGTATCGCGAGTCCGCCGAAATCGCCCGGGATCGTGTCATGCTCAAAATTTTTCGCCTGACCAACGATATGCTCGGTCATTTCGACAATTTCTTCCATGAACTTCTCGCGAGACATTTCTCCTTTTTGCATCAGCGCGAGCTTTTGCTCCCACTCTGCCGTCAGTTCAGGCGAATAGAGTTCAGGAATACCAAGACCGTGAAGCGCGATCATGAGCGAGGCGGCTTTCGCCGTCGGGATCAGCTCTCGACCCTCACGATAAATGTATTTCTCGTAGAGCAGGCCTTCGATGATAGCGGCGCGTGTTGCTGGTGTTCCCAGCCCTTTTTCTTTCATTGCCGCGCGCAGCTCTTCGTCATCAATCGCCTTACCGGCTCCCTCCATGGCGGAGAGCAATGTCGCCTCGGTATAACGCGGCGGCGGCTTGGTCGCGTTTGCCTTTACTTCAACGGACTCGGTGTTGACTTTTTCGCCTGACTTCACGGCCGCCAAGTGCGTCGCGGCTTCCTCACCGTCAGCATCGCGACCGTAGACGGCGAGCCAGCCAGGATTCACCAGCACCTTGCCCTCGGACTTAAACGCCTCACCCTCGACTCGTGTAATGCGCGTCGTCTGCATAAACTCCGCCGACGGATAGAACACGGCGAGGAAACGTTTGACGACAAAATCGTAGAGTTTTTGCTCAATTTCGTTGAGCGATTTTGGCTCTTGGAGCGTTGGAATAATCGCAAAGTGATCAGAAATCTTCGCGTTATCGAAGATACGTTTGTTTGGCTTGACCCAAGCACTGTCTAGTATTTTTTTGGCCGCAACGTTGTACTCGCCGTCTTTCAACATCTCGAGGGTTTTCTTTACCGTCGGCAAATAGTCTTCAGGCAAAGCCCGCGCATCGGTTCTTGGATATGTCAGCACTTTGTGTTTTTCGTACAGCGCTTGCGCAAGTCCTAATGTGGTTTTCGCAGAGAACCCAAACCGCGAGTTCGCTTCACGCTGCAACGACGTCAAGTCAAATAATAGCGGTGAGGCTTGCGTCGTCGGCTTTGATTCTTCTTCGACGACACCCGGCTTACTCAGGCACTTGGTGACGAGGGCGCGCGCACTTTTTTCATCCCAACAGCGTTCAGCTTTAAGTTGGTCGTCTTCATCCGACTTCTTGAATTTCTCGTCAAACCAACGGCCCGCGTAATCACCGCCGCTTGCCGAAAAACTCGCATGCACTTCCCAGAAGTCACGCGACTTGAACGCCTTAATACGCTCTTCGCGCTCAACCATAATCGCCAGTGTCGGTGTCTGTACGCGACCGACCGTGGTTAGTTGGAAGCCGCCCGATTTGGAGTTAAACGCGGTCATTGCACGCGTTCCATTGATTCCGACCAACCAATCGGACTCAGAGCGACACACCGCTGCATCCGACAATCCTTGCATGGCCTCGCCTTTGGTGAGGCTTTTGAATCCATCGCGAATTGATGATTGCGTCATCGACTGGAGCCACAAACGCTTAATCGGCTGCTTTGCTTTCGCATATTGGACGATATAGCGGAAGATGAGCTCACCTTCGCGCCCGGCGTCACATGCATTAACCAGCATCGTCACATCTTTGCGCTTGATCAGCTTGAGCAAAACCTTTAACCGTGCCTCGGTTTTCTCAATCGGTCTGAGCGCAAAGTACGATGGAATTGCCGGAAGGTGTGCAAAGGTCCACTTTCCCCGCTTGACCTCTTCTTCTTCGGGCATTGCGATCTCGACCAGATGGCCGACAGCAGAGGAGAGGACATATTCATCACTCTCAAAATACTCCGCATGTTTGGTAAAGCCACCAAGGGCCTTTGCGATGTCGTTCGCAACAGAGGGTTTCTCGGCAATGATGAGACTCTTAGACATGCTTTGCGCTTTCGTAAGATTGGTTCACGCATCCGCGGCCGCCATCACAGCGACCATCGTGGGGCGCACATGATAGACGGGGAGCTTACGCATAAGCAAGCAAATAATTTTTTTATCGGCGTCTGATGCTAATCAAGGCGCTGATATTTTCCACCCGGCAGTTGTGCAACGCGCCCGTTAATTTCGAGCTCCATGAGTTGGGCCACTAATGAACTTGCGGATAATGTCGTCCGATTCGATATTTCGTCGATGGAGACCGGATCAAAGCCTAATGCCAGCAGCAGCGGTGCCGCGTCGTCCTCGACGGCGAGCTCACCTTGGACAGGTGTCGGCGTAGAGCGCGATTGCCCCCAGCCAAGGTCGAGAAAGATATCGTTTGCATCATCGACAAGCTTGGCACCCTGTTTAATCAATTGATGTGCGCCTTTGGCGAGCGGCGAGTGAATCGAGCCTGGAATTGCAAAAACTTCACGCCCTTGATCGCCCGCTTGGCGCGCAGTGATCAGAGACCCGGATGCCAGTGCCGCTTCAACCACTAACACCCCCTTGGACAATCCGGAAATGATTCGATTACGTCGCGGAAAATTGGCGGCGAGCGCGGGTGTGCCGAGCGAGAATTCGGAAATGATGAGCCCCTCATCCGCAATTTGTTGCGCGAGCGATTTGTTGCGCGCCGGATAGATTCGATCAAGACCAGTACCGACTACCGCAATCGTCGATGATCGTCCTGCGAGCCCACCGCGGTGCGCAGCCGCATCGATTCCCATCGCCAGACCTGAAACGACCGTCAGCCCGCCGTCGGACAGTGCACGCGAAAACTGCTCCGCATTTTGGAGACCTCCTGGCGTGGCATTGCGGCTACCAACCACCGCGACGCAGTTTGCCCCAAGAAGCTCTCGAAGCCCCTTCAGATACAACATGACGGGGGGGTTGGAAATTTGCATCAATGCCGAGGGATAGTCGGCATCCGCGAGCGTCAGCAAATGATGCTGTGGGTGTTCGAGCCACGATAGCGCTTCGGCAACACGCGCCTCTTCCGGCCCTTGCAACACGGCCCGGGCTCGCGCCGGGCCCACCACGCGGCTCAGCGACGACTCGGTCTGGGAGAGTACGGCACGCGGTGACTTAAATGCATTCAGCAGCGCGAAAACACTATCTCGCCCAACCTCAGGAATAAGGTCTAGCGATAACCATGCGATGGGATCTAACCCGTCTTGCGGTAGCGGCATCAGTTGGCGCCCCTACCGCTAGCCCGAATACTTCACGGGTCGCCGATTGCGGCGAAGGACGTTGCCTATGGGCGATTTGCAGACCAATTTGGATCGTTCCTCTTTTGCGGTGGATGTGGACTGCACGTTCGCTCTCGGGCGATTGGGCAGCGACGTGTTGGCCAAACATGTGCCTATTAAAAATTCAGGTGATAGGCGAGGCGTTTTGGCCAACAAAGACGCTTAACGAGCTGATGTTGTTCCGCGTTTACCTTTGTACGGCAACCGCGCTGATGACTCAACTATTAGGGCGTTTGAACGGCATCGCCAATCTTTAGTGGGCGCTTCGATGACATGACCAACGCATAGGATACGCGGTCAAAGACGCGGAAGACGACGAGCAGGCCGTTTCGTTCAGTCGGTAGGCGGACTTCTGGCGGGACCTCGTCAGGCCCGGTACGCCACTCTGCGGGCAACAGGGACTTCCAAGACCAACGAGAACCGGTGCCGCCGGTGTCTGTACTGACAACGTCGCCACCGGTCTGAACCGACAGCACATGTCCGACCTCCATCGATTCACGTTTACCGAGATTCAGCACAACGATAGAGTATTGCGCGGCTTCGGAAACCCCACCCACGACTGAAACGACATTGCCTTGAACTTGCTTCTCTGGCGCGCGTGGACTGACCTGCGGAAGCGTCGCGTTGTCTGCGGGCATCAGCCGATCGCCACGATTGATTTCTTGATTGGACTTAATGATCTCCAAAGTTGACGGTATCGACATGCCCTCACCGAAGCGATTCACTTTTGCCTCACCGAGATACTGCGCCTCGTAGCCCAGGGTTTCTTTTGTGTTTGGATCGAGCAGCGCACGGCCAGATCGATAAATCTGCCACTTCGTTCCTTGGTCTGGTTTAAGACCAACGGCATAAACCAAATTGCCCGCGCCAACAATGACACGGCTATCTTCTGAGGCAACAATGCGCGGCGCCGCATCCATCGAGATCTCTTCAACCACTAACGGCGCGGAAAGGAACGGTCCGATGGCACTCGCGGGAATCGACGTGATGGCTTGTTCGTTTGACGACGGGCGAATCCGCGGTGCCAACTTCAACGTTTCACCGGCTCCGGTTCCAGACACCACCGTCAGTAACGGCTTGTCGTTGGCATCAAATGAAAGCTTGACGATATCTCCCGGATAAATCAGATGCGGATTCCTTATCTGATCCTGATTCATGTTCCAGATCTCCGGCCAGCGCCACGGCTGTTTCAAGAATTTCCCAGAAATGTCCCACAGGGTGTCGCCCTTAACCACGGTGTAAATTGTCGGCGCATCGTTAGAAAGCAGCAGGGGATTGTCCTTTGCTGGCTTTGTTTTTTCGGTGGCTGGCGATGGTTTGGCGGTGTCTTGCCCGTAAGCGGCAAGCGGCAATACCGCTGTCATAACGACCCAGCTCACCACTAACAGGCTCGGGATTCTATTCATTGCCGTGGTTTACCTCACGCAATTCAATCAATGTCGGCGCTAAAGAGCTACTTTTAAGCTAAAAGCGACGGCGCGTATTCTTGTATTTCGTTGTATTTCGGCCATTCCATTCCCAGCGTTCACCCAACGTGAAGTCAACTGGCGAGGCAACCGATGGAGGGCTAAAGCGCCAATAAATCGGCTGTCGGCCTATGCCCCGGCATTCTTAGATTTGCCTAAATCGGCGACTTCTAATAGACTAGGGCGTCAGCAATGTGACACAAACTTAAGACATTACTTTAAGATTCTGCACCCAATTTATTCAATTCGCAAGCAATTATGGCTATTCTGAACGTCCTGACTTACCCTGATCCCCTACTCCAGCGGATTGCAGAGCCGGTTAAGCTGATTGATAATAAAATCAAGAAGTTAGTCGACGACATGGCCGAAACAATGTACGCCGCGCCCGGCGTTGGATTGGCGGCAACGCAAGTCGGTGAGCTCAAGCGCATCATGGTGATTGATGTCACCGAGGAAAAGAATCAACTTCGTGTTTTCATCAACCCCGAAATCGTCCGCAAAGAGGGAACAGCCTTGAACGAGGAGGGTTGCTTGTCGGTTCCTGGATTTTATGACAAGGTAGAACGCGCTGAGACCGTGATGGTAACCGCCCTTGACCGTGAAGGCCAACGTTTCACCATTAACGCCTCTGGCCTATTGGCAGTCTGCATCCAGCACGAAATCGACCACCTCGACGGACATGTTTTTGTCGAATATTTATCGCCGCTGAAATCAAACCGCATCAAGAACAAACTGATCAAGCGCCAACGTGAGCTTGATCGTGAAGCCGAGCTGTCCCAGCCACGCCGTCGAATTTCCGCCGCACGCGTCTGAGGCGCATTGCTGCGTAGCATCGGGCGCCGACCTCAGGTCGGCGTTTTTGTTTTCGCCCAAGCTGATTTCAGCCGCGACGCCTGTTGGTTGACCCACTAAATTGTCGCCTTCGTGCGGCCCAGTTCGTGTAACAGCCGCGTTGCGGTAGCCAATATGAAGATCATTTTTGCTGGAACACCCGAGTTTGCAGCCGCAGCCCTTGCGGCGATCTGCGCTGCGGGACATGAGGTGTCGTTGGTACTCACACAGCCGGATCGCCCTGCCGGGCGGGGAATGAAGTTGCAAGCATCCGCCGTCGCCAAGTACGCTGAAGCGAGGGGTCTCGCGATGGCAAAGCCTGTGTCGCTCAAAACCCCGTATGCTCAAGACCTCATCGCTAGCCACCACGCTGACGTGATGGTCGTCGCGGCCTATGGCCTGTTGCTTCCGCAGGCTGTTTTGGATCTACCACGCTTGGGATGCATCAATATCCACGGCTCTCTGCTACCACGCTGGCGCGGCGCGGCACCGGTTCAGCGCGCAATCGAGGCCGGGGATACCGAAACCGGGATCGGCATCATGCAAATGGAGGCGGGCCTCGACACTGGGCCCGTGGTGCTTGAACGCGCCGTTCCAATTCAAGCCACTGACACCACGGCGAGTCTTTTCGCAAAACTCACGGCACTCGGTGCGGCGTGTATCGTTGAGGCGCTTGGAAAACTTGGCACGCTCACACCGACGCCGCAAGCAGACGTCGGTGTGACTTACGCAAGAAAAATTGAGAAAAGCGAAGCGCACATAGACTGGTCACAATCGGCGATAGTGCTGGAGCGACGTATTCGTGCCTTCGACCCCTTTCCTGGGTGCGAGACCAACATGAACGGCGAAAGGCTCAAGGTATGGGGCGCAGCCGTTTGTGAAAACCCCATGAACAGCCCAGCCGGGGTTGTGAGTGCAGTACAGCGCGACGCAATAATTGTCGCGTGCGGTGAACAGGCGCTGCGCATTACATCTGTGCAGCGGGCGGGCGGGCGGCGAATATCGACCGCAGAACTATTGCAATCATTCCCCATTTCAATCAAGCAGCAATGCACATGACGACTTCGAAGCCACATCGCCGCCCGCCTGCTAAACGCCCACCAACCGCTGTTCCAGCACGAGCGCCCGCGCCCGCGCCAGTGGAAACGCACGGTATGGTTGCCGTTCAAATTGCCACGGCAGAGATCATTGGCCGCGTTCTCGGCGGAAAAAATCTCGACCGCGAGCTCAGCGAAGCTCTGTCAAAAAACAATAATCTCTCCGTCAATGAGCGCCAAGCCGTACACTCAATTAGTTTTGATGTGCTGCGTCACTACGGGCTGCTCAACGCGCAATTGGATGTCTTGCTGAGCCAGCCTCTGACCGATACGCAGGTGCGGTTTTTGTTGCTCGTTGCGCTGGCGCAACTTCAGTTCTCCAAGGTTGCCGTGCATATGGTGGTTGACAATGCCGTTAACGCCGCTGTTGCGATGGGCTTTGCAAGGGCAAAGGGTCTCACCAACGCGGTATTGAGAAACTACTTACGGTCGCCCGAAAAATTTGAGCGCGAGCGCTTCAAAGATCCAGTCGCGGTGTTCGACCACCCGCGTTGGTGGTGCGCAAAGTTGGAAGCGGAATACCCTGCACACTACAAAGAAATCATGCACAGCGCGCGGGCGCGTCCGCCAATGCACCTTCGAGTAAATCGCCGCCGAACATCGGTTGCGGCCTATCTTGCGCTACTCGCAGAAAGCGGCATCGCGGCGCAAGCGATGACGGGCGAGGCGATCCGCTTGGAGCTGCCCGTGCCGGTGACCGCGCTGCCAAAGTTTAGCGAGGGCTGGGTCTCCGTCCAAGACCTCGGCGCACAGCAGGCCGCAGCGCTGCTCGATCTCAAAGACGGAATGCGCGTACTCGATGCGTGTGCTGCTCCTGGCGGAAAGTCTGCCCATATTCTTGAGTGCCGCGACGTTACGCTAACCGCGCTTGATAGCGACAAAGTTCGAATCAAGCGCGTCTCGGATAACTTCAGCCGTCTTTACTTGCACGGAACAGTCAAACATGCCGACGCGGCAATGCTTGATCAATGGTGGGACAAACAACTGTTTGACCGCATCCTGCTCGACGTTCCATGCAGCGGCTCTGGTGTGACGAGGCGCCATCCCGACATTAAATGGATACGCCGCGAGACGGATATCAAACGGTTTTCGGTTGCGCAACAACGCTTGTTGATCGCCACTTGGAACAGCCTCCAAGTTGGCGGCAAGCTGTTGTATGTCACCTGTTCAGTGTTCCGAGAGGAGAATCAGGACGTCATCGCAGCATTCATTGCGGCTGAGCCTTCGGCACGTCGCTTGGCGCTATCGCAGCCGCTAGCGCGGGGCATTGGCCACCCTGTGGGCCAGAACGCACACATCGATCAGATTGATGAGGCCCTGCTATTGCCCGATGAAGTTCACGACGGCTTTTACTTTGCGCTACTCGAGAAAGTTGCGCTGAAATTGGATGTCGCAGCCGCCTGATTGCACATTTCTACAGACGCCCTCGCCTACAGGTCGAGGTCGATCTGCATTGGTCATCGCAGTCGCATTCGTGCTGTGTCTTCTATTTCCTGTCGTGGCGCGGGCAGATGGCGTGCAGCTAACGTCGGTGAAGCTCGATGCCACCGAAGACGGGTATCAACTGAATGCTGATTTTGAAATACTGCTGGCGTCGAGCCTGTTAGAGACGATTCGCAAGGGCGTGCCACTGTATTTCGTTGTTGAGTTTGAAATGTCGCGGGGTCGCTGGTACTGGCTCGATGAAGTGTCGATCCGTGCGACGCGTGAACGACGTGTTTCCTATCTGCCGTTGGCCGAGCAATATCGCCTAAACACGGCGGGCATCTCGCAAAATCTGTCAACTGCCGACGACGTGCGCCGCGTTTTGTCTCGTATTCGCTCGTGGACAATTGCCGAGCGCGGCAAATTCAAGCCGGGCGACAAATTCGAAGCCGCGATCCGCTTTCGTCTTGACACCGCCCAGTTACCCAAGCCTTTCCAGTTGAATACATTTGGCTCGCGCGAGTGGAATCTGTCCAGTGATTGGCATCGCTGGACAGTCACCATCGGAAAAGACGGGAGCGTGTCGCCATGATCCGTGCGATTGTCTTCGGTTGCGTTGCGCTCGGCATCGCGCTGGTCGCGCTGATGTTCCGTGCATCGAGTAACAATGGGGTGTTTGAGCAGAATTACCCTTGGCTGTTTGGTCTCGGTCTCGCGCTAACCATTGGGCTGCTGGGGTTGATTGCCGTACAGGTGTATTCACTCGTCAGACGCCTGCGTACCCAAGTTTTCGGCTCCAAGCTCGGCCTTCGATTGATGGCGGTGTTTGCGCTCATGGCTGTTATCCCCGGCGGGCTGGTTTATGCGATCTCCGTCCAATTTTTGAATCGTTCAATTGATTCGTGGTTTGATGTGCCGGTTGACCAAGCCTTTGAAAGCGCACTTAATTTGGGCCGTGCCGCGTTGGATGCAAGTGCGTCGGATTTGCTCAGACGCTCCCGTGATGTGGCGTTAAGGGTGGCCGACACCTCCGCCGATGCGGAGGAAGTCGTGCGCCAGATTCGGCAACAATCCAATTTCGACGAGGTACTGATCGCCGGAAGTGACGGTGCCGTGAAGGTCTGGATCGGCGCAGCGCCGGATGGATCGACGTCGCGCAACAGACTGCTGCCAGACAAACCCTCGCTGGCGGAAGTGCAGGACGCAATTATCAAAGGCCCGCAAAAATTCACCGAGACACTGGGTGAGCGTGCGATTTTTTCGCGCGTGGTGATCTTGATTCCAGCAGCACCATCCACTCAAGCAGCACACGTTCTTCAAATCATGCAGTCAGCGCCACGCGAGGTGATCATTGATGCCCAAAGCGTTGAATCCGGTGTGCGCGATTATCAGCGCCTGCAACTCCTCAGAGACGGATTGAAGCGTGTTTTTGCGTTAACACTGACGCTGGCTATGGTACTCACGCTTTTTTCAGCGATCGCACTTTCGTTCTTGCTGTCGGAACGACTCTCGGCCCCACTTTCAGCACTGGCCGAATCTACCCGTGCGATTGCCCGAGGTGACTTTACCAAGCTCAACCCCGTAAAGAGCCGTGATGAGTTTGGAGTTCTTACGCAATCATTCAACACGATGACGCGGCAGCTCAGCGAGGCGTCGAGCGTCGTGGCCAAGAAACAGTTGGAGCTCGAAGCGGCTAACGTCTATTTGGAGTCGATTCTCGGTAACTTGACATCAGGCGTCGTCACTCTCGACGAGCGCTTGCGTGCAAATTCAGTCAATCGGATAGCACGCGATATGCTCGGCATTTCTGCTGCTGTTATGGAGAGCACGCCCTTACCGCAGTGGGCGCATAAGCACGAGAATCTCGCCCCGATGATTGCCGAAATTGCGGAGCTACTTGCCGTGGCGCGAGAAACCCCGCGCGAACGCCCCTGGGAGCGGCAGTTCATGATCGAGACACAAGACTTCAAGAACACCAACCCGAACACGACGGTGCAATTGAAAGCAGTCGGCACCCCAACAAAACGCGCATTACTGGTGCGTGGCACCAAGCTACCGCAGGATATAGACGCAGGCTACGTGCTGGTCATTGATGACATTACCGGCTTAATTCAAGCCCAACGCGATGCGGCATGGGGCGAAGTGGCACGCCGGTTGGCGCATGAGATCAAAAATCCGCTGACACCGATTCAGCTCTCCGCAGAGCGTATGCAGATGAAGCTTGCCGATAAATTACCCGAACATGAACGCGAGATTTTGGGGCGCGCCACCCATACCATCGTCGCCCAGGTTGCTGCCCTGAAAAGGATGGTTGACGATTTCAGCTTGTATTCACGCGCCTCACGCATGAAGCCCGAATCGGTCGATCTGAACGAGCTGGTGCTAGACGTACTTGCGCTATACCAATCGATGCCCGCAGCGCTTGTCTCCGATCTCGCACCTAACCTGCCCCGCATCACGGCCGACCCCGCCCTTCTACGCCAAGTGATTCACAACCTCATGCAGAACGCGCAAGATGCACTCACTGGCGTTGAGAAGCCAACCGTGACGGTATCGACGCGGGGCGATGAAACGAGTGTTTCATTTTGTGTCGCCGACAACGGTAGCGGCATTGGTGCAGATGTCATGGCGCGAATCTTTGAACCGTACATCACCACCAAACCACGCGGCACCGGCTTGGGGTTACCAATTGTCAAGAAAATCATTGAGGAACATCGTGGCACTATTCTTGCTGAGAACACCTCTCCGCAAGGCGCGATGATCACCATCCACTTGCCTATCGCGACCGCGACGGGCGAAATCGGCTAGACGCGCTAAACTGAGAATCAGGAACCCATCATGCCAGCCAACAATATTTTGGTCGTCGACGACGAAATCGGAATACGGGAATTGCTCTTCGAGATTTTGAAGGACGAAGGCTATTCTGTCCGTGTCGCAGAAAATGCCAGCGCCGCTCGCGCCGCTCGTCGGGAGGCGCGTCCTGATTTGGTCTTGCTCGACATCTGGATGCCCGATATGGACGGCATTTCGTTGCTCAAAGAGTGGGCGCAAACCGGTCAGCTCACAATGCCCGTGGTGATGATGTCCGGCCACGGTACGATTGAGTCCGCCATTGAAGCGACGCGGATCGGCGCATTTGACTTCCTTGAGAAGCCCATTAGCCTACCCAAGCTGGTTGCTACCGTTGGTAAAGCGCTTGCTGGTGGCCGTGTACTTGCCAAACCCGGCTTGTCGTTTGCGCATTTGGGGCGGGCGAAAATCATGACCGAGCTACGCCAGCGACTGGATCAAATCAGTCGCCTTCGCATGCCCTTGCTGTTGACAGGGGAAACCGGCTGTGGCTTCGAGCTCATCTCCCGCATGGTGCATCTACGCAATACGCCCTGGCTCGCGCCAACGGATCATTCGTGGCTGGCGGTGAATCCGTTTGCCCCACTCGCCGAAACCCGTGACGGCGTGCTATTCATCGAAGAAATCGAACGGCTTAATCGAAATGAGCAGCGCGGTCTTGCACAACTCATAACTAAACTTGAGAAATTCAACGTGCGACTGGTCGCAGCAACCGCCCACCCATTGCAGCCGAAGATTGAAGCGGGAGAATTCGATTCAAGCCTCTATACGCAGTTGTCCGGTATCACGTTGCGTATCCCGTCCCTGCGCGAACACGCCGAAGACATTCCTGATCTGGCCAACACCATGCTGCTACAAATGGTTGAGTCAAACGAATGCCCACTCCGCTCTTTCAGTGTGGGTGCACTCAATGCGTTGCGAAACTTGGAGTGGCCCGGCAACCTACCGGTGCTACAGAATGCGGTTAAGACACTCGCATTAACAAGCCTTTCGACCGAAATTACCACTGACGATGTGGCGCGCGTAGCTGGCGAACTCGGCTTAAGTGTTGCCACAAGTGATCTCCCAATGGGCGGCATCCCGTTTGATTTGCCCTTGCGCGAGGCGCGTGAACGATTTGAGTACCAGTACTTTCTGCATCATATTCGACACGAAGAAGGCAATATGTCACGCGTTGCCGACAAGGTCGGGCTGGAGCGAACACATCTCTATCGGAAGTTGAAACAGTTGGGCATTCGTCCATCAGGCAAGACTGAATAGCGCCAAGGCACCAAGGCATCGGTGACGCCGCTAGGCGATGAGCTGCCCAATACGCACAACCGTCAATCCCGGCGTGACGTGAAGCAACGTCGGCATGATCAACACACAGTTGTCATAAGGTGCCAGCACTGGGTTGCCGCCGTCCTGCGCGATTAAGTCGCCACGCCGGGCGATGATATCCAAGCCCTTCGTCCCTTCCCGAAAGCGATAGTCGGCGCTGTTGGCAATCAGCGCATCCGTGATGCGAACCACTTTAGGTGCAGGCACTAGCGCCGGGGCAATTTGGCTCTCGGCAAGGCCGTCGTCAACACACTTGGTTGCCCGCAAAAAACGCCATGTCGATTGCCATGCGACATCCGCCGCCGCCGCTTCCCAGTGTTGGCCACATTCCACCAATAACGCATTTTTCGCTGACGCCGACTCGCCAAATTCGCCGTAGTCACGCATCCGTGTACCATTCGCATGCCCTTTATCGCTGACGATAAATTCCGGGAAGCCAACATCACGCGCGAAGGCGATTCCTTTTTCGAGTGCGCCACAGATCATCACTGGGCCGTGCGGATCTTGCATCGAGTGAATGTCCAACAGTAGATCGACGTCGTCGATGATCGGTCGCATCGCGCGCGCGCGATGCAGTTCAACGGACTGGCGCGACCCATCGAGTGTCGCCGGTGTCCACACACGATTAAAGTCTTCCTCAACGTACCGGTTGCCGTGAGGATGTTTAGGGTTCCAAGCGTGATATGCCTCGACATTAGCAAACGCGAGGGATAATCTGCCGCGTGTGGGCCGCACATTCATCTTGAATAATCGATCAACCGCGATTGCCCCGCAGATTTCATTACCGTGCGTCACTGCATTGACCATCACATGCGGGCCTGCCACACCGGAGTCGAATGTGGTGATGTACTCCACGCCGGTGTTTCCGGCACGGTAGGCGGAGATATCCGGCGGTGAGAGTTCGACGCGGTAGGGTGACGCTCCCACGGCAACTTTAGTGGTCATGTTTGTGCCCAGTTCCGTGCGGGTGTCCGTGGCCGCTGTGGTCATGGTGGCTGTGGTCGTGATGATGGTGATCGTGGCCGCAATCATGATGATGTTGATGCCCAGGCATATTGTCATGTGCATAAGCCGCGATCTCTTCGATCAGTCGGGTGATGTCCTGCTGTAGCTTGCTGAAGTTATCGTTTGGCTCACGCGTCTGTTCACTCATGTAGAGCCGCCGATTGATCTCGATCTGAATTGAGTGCTTGTTCTCTAAAGGATCAGAATATGCACGCACGAGTTCGACACCCTTGTAGGGGTCATTGATCTTTACGTTGTAGCCCATTTCCTTCAAAACGACCGCGATAAATGTTGTAAACGCGGGCGAACAACTTGTCCCATCCCGATCACCAAGCACGAAGTCTGCACGCTGAATACCTGGCCCTTCTTCAGAGATCACCGAAGAGGTGGCGGGCATCGAATGGCAATTCACATGCCAAACCGCGCCGTAGTGTTTGTGTGCGCCGTTGATCGCGTCACGTACCGCCTTGTGATACGGCGCGTAACAGTTGGCGATACGCGCTTGGACTTCGGCCACACTCAGCTTGCGGTCATAAATTGCCTCACCGGTATCGAGCAGCCGCCATACAAGCCCAATACCCTTCTCTGTTTTTCGCGACGCATTAATTGGCCCTGGCCAAGCGGTATCGAGCAGCGCGGCATCGATATCAAGCAATGAGCGATTAGCATCGATGTAGCTGCGTGGAAAATTCGCCGCAATCAAGGTCGCGCCGAGGTCGGGCGCGGCCGCAAACAGCGCATCGACGTGGGTGTCTTCGGCGCTACGCAACATCAGCGGATCGACGATGTGATGAAAATCCGTCGGATACCGCGTACCGCTGTGAGGCGAATCAAACACCACAGGAACATCATGATCGTGCGTGGTGCGCGGCGCAGTGAGTACGTAGGCCAAGCTCGGTTGAATCACAGTAGACATATCAGTTACTCGATGGTGTGGAATGCAGGTGGCACTCTGCTCGTGCGGTTTGGCAAGGATTCGAATGAACCGTATTTTTATGCCCGATTGAGTGCGAGTTGGCGAAAGTCGGATGATAGCTGAATTGACTCACAATCTATCTTTAACCGAACGACCAAGAGCCGACCGAATGTCGATGATTGACAAATTTGAAGCGATGCTTGCGACGGGCAAAGATACAGCGCTGCTCCGATGTTCGTTGGGCAACGCGTACTTGATGGCGGGCGGCGCAGCAAGCGCCTACCGTACTGGAATTGCAGCGGCGGAAGCAAACGGCGACAAACGAGCAGCGAAGGTAGGGTGTCGTTCGGCCAGAAGCCGTCATTGCCCCCAACTGTCCAATGACGAGTTCAAACTCGTCTAATTGTGAGTCTTCTCTTGGAAAAGGCCCGAGATTCGCATTGTTTTGGCGTGTTGCTGGACATTAAAGCTGTTGATCTACTCAATACACATTTCACTACACCGTACTGGTCACGGTTTTCATAAATCAGGATCATCCTGATACTGCTGTTAGTCCAGCAAAAAGTTTGCCCAACGGGTTCGCCCTTTGGGCGACCTCCGAAGGGTTTGTCCATAATCCAAAGGAGTTGCAGATGCCGGCAATTAGTATGTTTTATGGCATCGTCATCTACATGTATTTCTTCCATGACGAACGACATAATTCACCGCACATCCATGCGAAATTTCAAAGTGAAGAAGCGGTGTTTTCGATTGAAGATGGCGCAATCTTGACGGGAACTCTTCCCATCAAGAAAGCGAGGTTGGTACAAGCGTGGATAGAAATCCATCGAGAGAGTCTGATGGCTGACTGGACTTTAGCGGTCAAAGGTGAAACGCTTTTCCCAATCGAGCCGCTGCGCTGAAAATCATGGAGGCATTCGTGGAATCAGTTACGTTTGTGAAGCCACTTAGTGGTTATAAATTGGAGTTGGTCTTCAATACCGGTGAAAAGCGCGTATTCGATACCGTTCCGTACCTTGGTCGCGGAGTGTTTGGCCAACTCAAGAATATTGAGTTGTTCAATCAAGCGTATGTGGCGTACGGCACAGTGTGCTGGCCGGGCAACTTGGACATCGCGCCTGAAACACTGTACGACCGATCTTTGCCAGCCTAAGCGTCAACATAAAACCCCTGAGCTTGCAAACAGCAGCCAGGGGTTTCTTTTTTTGTGAGGCGGATTTCGAGCAATAGCTCCGTTACAACCGGCCCTGCCAATTAGCTAGGAACAAGCGATGACACCCAATGAGAGTTCGGTACTGGAGTTGTTGGAAGCCCTGCAGGTCGTGCAGACTCGAATTGAGCGTACCGTTGACGAAGTCAATCGGCGGCTTGCAATCATAGACGCCGGAAACGGTCTAATAATTCAGCGCTTGTCTCGTTAGCCGCGATGCAAATTCAGCCAGAAGCCGTCATTCTTGAAGTCGGTCTGATTGCCACGGTATTTACTATATGCATACGATATGCATAATGTCAGAGTGGACATCGAATTCGACCCCGATAAAGCGCAGACAAACCTTAAAAAGCACAAGGTTAGCTTTTCTCATGCGGAACAGGCCCTGCGCGACCCATTTGCATTCACCATCGAAGATCCCGACTCCGAAGGTGAACAGCGGTTCATCACGTTGGGCATGGATTCACTCGGTCGGGTATTAGTTGTCATCCACACGCCGCGCGGAGAACGAATCCGGCTCATTTCTGCGCGCAAGGCCAGCCGGGGTGAAACGGAGCATTACCATGCGTAAAGAATACGATTTCAGTCAAGGAAAGCGGGGCGCAGTGCTGCCCTCACCTGGCAAGACGAGAATCACCATCATGCTCGATGACGACGTCATCGAGTACTTTCGTGCTCGGGCAGAGGCAGAGGGCGTCGGCTACCAAACAATGATCAATAGCGCCTTGCGCGCCGCGTTTGAACAGCCAAAAACCAAGAAGAAGGATGAAGAGCCGTTGACGGTGGCGAAGTTACGTAAGGTTCTTCGTGAAGAGCTTCGTGTTTCGTAAAGCGCAATCCCCTAGCCGACAATAGCCGCCCGCTCTCCTCGCAATCGGCCACTTATCTCATGCGCTGTACCGCTGCTTTCGGGCAATCGCCATGTCGGCTTTGGGTCAGGTGCAGCGATTCCCAACCAAAAAAAACGGTCATTCCCACCGCCAAATTCTGCACGATGTCCCCAAAAAAAACACTAGCAAACACAGCCATCTTCAGCATTTTTTGCTTGAAAGTGCCCGTAGATAGGCGACTTTGCTAATTCACTGCGGTCAGTTTGGCGTATTGCAGCGCCAACCACTTGGTGCCTTCTACACGAAACTTCACTTGCACTCGTGCGTCGGTGCCGCGACCTTCGAACGACAACACCACACCCTCGCCAAATTTTAGGTGCGCCACGGTTTGCCCCACTCTGAATGGGAAAGCGTCGGTGCGTGCAGTTTCAAAGTTTGCGCGTGAGGTATCTGGTGCCCCTTCGCGTCCGTACTCGACGGCCTTTTCATCCTTGACGATGTTTTGTTTGAAGCCCGTATACACTTGGCCCCCGCCAACCTGGCCACCACCGCTTTGCCCAGCACCCCGCATCTCTGCGGAATAGGAACCTCGTGCGCCGGACTTTTCCCAGCCACCACCACCGTAACCTTTGTTGGCTGGTGCACCATACGCGGCCTGCTTTTCCGGCACCACGATCCACTTGCACAGCGCGGGTGGAATTTCGTCGAGAAAACGCGAGACGATTCCGTAACGTGTCTGGCCATGCAGCATGCGCTGAGCGGCATACGAAAGGTAGAGCCGCTTTCTTGCGCGTGTGATGGCGACATACATCAGACGCCGCTCTTCCTCAACCCCGGCAAAGTCGTTCATCGAGTTTTCGTGGGGAAACAAGCCTTCTTCCAAGCCGCCAAGAAATACATGATCAAACTCGAGACCTTTCGCGGCGTGTACGGTCATCAGTTGCAAGGCATCATCACTCGCTGAGGCTTCATGGTCACCCGCCTCTAGGCTGGCGTGCGTCAAAAAGCCAACCAGGGTGGTGTCGTCCCCCTCGTAGCTCTCTTCGAATTGTGTACACGCGCTGACCAATTCCGCCAAGTTTTCAAGCCGGTCGGCACCTTCGCGCTCAGTTTGATAGTGAGCCTTGAGGCCAGATTTTTCCGTTGCCTCGTCCACAAGCTCGCCGAGCGAGACTGCTGTTGATGATGCCTTCAAGCCCTCGATGACTTTAAGGAAGGTGCCAATGGCCGCGGCGCTACGTCCAGTGATGGTGCCCTGCGCGATGCCGTTGAGTGCGGCCTCATACATCGAGACGTTGTAGCGTTGCGCGAGCTCCTGTACTTGTTCAGCCGAACGTGCGCCGATACCGCGCGGTGGGAAATTGACCACCCGCGAAAACGCGCCGTCATCGTTAGGGTTACCTGCAAGCCGCAAATACGCCAACGCATGTTTAACTTCTTGGCGCTCAAAGAACCGCATACCGCCGTAAACACGGTAGGCAATACCGGCGCGAAAGAGTGTGTGCTCAAGTACGCGCGACTGTGCGTTGGATCGATACAAGAGCGCCATATTGGAAAGATCCTTGCCCTCGCGGTGCAAGGCTTTCACTTCATCGATTACAAACTGCGCTTCATCGGCATCAGTAGATGCCGCATAAATTCGTAACGGCTCGCCCTTGCCTTCGTCGGTCCAAAGGTTCTTGCCGAGCCGATCTTTATTGTGCGCGATCACCGCATTCGCGGCGTCGAGAATGTTTCCCTGTGATCGGTAGTTTTGCTCTAGCTTGATGATGTTGCCGTGTGCGAAGTCACGCTGGAAATCGCGCATGTTGGCGGCTTCTGCCCCGCGGAACCCGTAGATCGATTGATCGTCATCACCAACAGCAAACACCGCCGCATTTTTTCCCGCGAGAAGCTGTATCCACTGGTACTGCAAACGGTTGGTGTCCTGAAACTCATCTACCAGCACAAACTGAAAACGCCCTCGATAGTGTTCCAGCAACGGCGCATTTTTGGATAAGACCTCATAACAACGCAATAGCAGCTCGGCAAAATCCGCGACCCCCTCGCGCTGGCACTGTTCATCGTAGGCTTGATAGATCTCGACTTGGCGGCGGGTGAATTCGTCACGCGCCTCGACCATATGGGCGCGTAACCCCTGGTCCTTCGCACCGTTGATAAAGTACGCCATCTCGCGCGGCTTGAACTTTTCATCGTCGACGTTCATCCCCTTGAGTAACCGCTTAATCGCCGACTGTTGGTCTGCGGAATCAAGAATCTGAAAGGTCTGCGGCAAATTTGCGTCGCGGTAATGTGCACGCAGTAGGCGATTACACAGGCCGTGAAAAGTCCCGATCCACATGCCACGCGTGTTGATCGGCATCATCGACGAGAGCCGTGTCAACATTTCCTTCGCCGCTTTGTTGGTGAACGTGACCGCGAGGATCGACCCAGGTGAGGCCTGACCCGATTGAATCAAGTAGGCAATGCGTGTCGTGAGTACGCGCGTTTTGCCCGACCCGGCACCGGCGAGCACCAGCGCCGACTCACGCGGCAGAGTGACAGCGCGAAGTTGCTCGGGGTTCAGGTTTTCGAGAAGACGGGGGGAAACGGCAGAGACAGGTGAGGCGTTGGAGAACATCGAAGACCACAACAGGAAGATTGGCACAGATTATAGTCGGCGGCGTTTCTGCTGTTCGCGAAGTCGATGAAACATCGCCCCAAGTAAGGGGGGCGGCAGGGGGCAACTGTATAATGGCCGATTGAAAAACGGACTCTTTTGCCCCACAAATGGATTCAACGCAACACGCAAAATACGATCCAAAGTTGATCGAAACAGCCGCCCAATCTGCATGGCAGGCCGCTGATGTGTATCGCGTGCACGAGCATGCCAAGGATGCCGCCGGCAACTTAAAGCCGAAGTTCTACGCCTGCTCAATGCTGCCCTACCCCTCCGGCAAGTTGCATATGGGGCATGTGCGCAACTACACCATCAACGACGTCATGTTGCGGCACCTGCGCATGAAGGGTTACAACGTGTTGATGCCGATGGGTTGGGATGCGTTTGGCATGCCCGCCGAAAACGCGGCGATTGCCAACGGCGCACCGCCAGCGCAGTGGACCTATCAAAATATTGCAGAGATGAAGTCACAGATGCAGCCGTTGGGGTTGGCATTTGACTGGTCGCGCGAAATCACCACCTGCAAGCCTGATTATTACAAGTGGAACCAATGGCTGTTCCTCAAGATGCTGGAAAAAGGCATCGCCTATCGCAAAACGCAGGTGGTGACTTGGGATCCGATTGATCAAACCGTATTGGCGAACGAGCAGGTGATTGATGGGCGCGGTTGGCGATCGGGTGCGCTGGTCGAGAAGAAAGAAATTCCTGGTTACTACTTGGCAATCACCCAATACGCCGACGAGTTGCTTGACTCGGTGAAGAACAAGCTGGATGGCTGGCCGCCGCAAGTACGCACCATGCAGGAGAATTGGATCGGCAAATCTGAAGGCATTCGGTTCGCGTTCTCGCACAGCATTAGCGATGGCAACGGTCTGATTCAAGACGGCAAACTGTTTGTGTTCACCACACGGGCTGACACGATTATGGGGGTGACATTTTGCGCGGTCGCACCCGAACACCCGCTGGCACTGCACGCAGCCAAGTCCAGCCTGGCCGTCGCCGAATTCATTGAACGTGCCAAACACGGCGGCACCACCGAAGCGGAATTGGCGGCAAAAGAAAAAGAGGGTGTTGCCACGGGTTTGTCCGTCACGCATCCACTCACACGAGAGCAAATTCCAGTGTGGGTCGGCAACTACGTGCTGATGGCCTATGGCGATGGCGCGGTGATGGGTGTGCCGGCGCATGATGAACGCGATTTTGCGTTTGCCAAAAAATACGCGCTGCCGATCAGGCCCGTCATCAATCTTGGCAGTCCATACTCGACCGACGATTGGAAGTCCAACTATGGGGACCACGGCGTATGTGTCGACAGCGGTGCCATGAACGGGATGTCGTTCACAGAGGCTATCGATTACGTCGCCGAACAAACCAAAGCCCACGGCGGCGAACGCAAAACCACCTGGCGCTTACGCGATTGGGGCATTTCGCGGCAGCGTTATTGGGGCACACCGATTCCGATCATTCATTGTGCGGATTGCGGTGCGGTGCCGGTGCCGGAGAAGGATTTGCCGGTGGTGCTGCCCGAACACCTCATTCCCGACGGCAGCGGCAACCCATTAAAGAAAGACGCAGCGTTTCTGCATTGCGTGTGTCCAAAGTGCGGCAAACCAGCCGAGCGTGAAACCGACACCATGGACACGTTTGTCGATTCGTCTTGGTACTTCATGCGCTACTGTAGCCCTGACAACGCATCGGCGATGGTCGATTCGCGTAACGACTACTGGATGCCGATGGATCAATACATCGGCGGTATCGAGCACGCGGTATTGCATTTGCTCTATGCGCGGTTCTGGACGCGCGTCATGTTTGATTTGGGTCTGGTGAAATTCAAGGAGCCATTCACAAATTTGTTTACGCAGGGCATGTTGTCTGCCGAGTGTTTTTATCGCGAAACCAGCGAGGGGAAAAAACGCTGGTACTACCCGAGCGAAGTCACCGTGCAGTACGACGACAAAGGCCGACCAACCGGAGCCGTTGCAAAGGACGATGGGCTGGCGGTGTCGTTGGGCGGCATGGAGAAAATGTCGAAGTCGAAGAACAACGTCGTCGAACCCAAAGACATCATCGAACGCTTTGGTGCGGATACCGCGCGTGCCTATGTGATGTTTGCCGGACCGCCGGAAATGAGTGCGGCGTGGTCAGACTCGGGCGCGGAGGGCGTTTATCGTTTTTTGAAACGCCTTTATACATGGGGTTCTTCAAGTAAAAATGCCTCAAACCCCGCGCCAGTGCTTGAGTTTGTCAACGCAGCGCCGGGGGTGAAGAAGTTGCGATTTGAGATTCACACGATTTTGTCGCAGGCCAACCATGATTACGCGCGGCTGCAGTACAACACCGTTGTCTCTGCCGGCATGAAGATGCTCAATGCACTCGAAGACAGCAAGGCCGAGCCGGGCACGGATTGGGCGGCCGCACGGTTTGAAGGTTTGTGGATATTGTTGCGAATGTTCTATCCCATCGCGCCGCACATCACTTGGCAACTTTGGAATGAGTTGGGATTTGTGTCATCCCAAGGCGAAATCATCGATGCAGCATGGCCAGAACCCGATGCGGCCGCGCTGGATCAAGATGAGGTCGAATTAGTTATTCAAGTCAACGGCAAACTGCGTGGCCAAATTTGTGTGCCAAAGAACGCCACCAAAGTGGACATCGAAGCGCTGGCGTTGGCTGACGCAAGTGTGGCAAAACATACCGAAGGAAAAACCATTAAGAAATTGATTGTGGTTCCAGGAAGGTTGATCAATGTGGTGGTCTAAGGAAAATCTGCGGCGCGTGGTGCTGCGGCGTTGTACGCGCCTTGAACGTTTTGAGCGCCTCATGCGTTTTGAGCGTCTTATGCGTTTTGGGCGTCTCATGCGTTTTGGGCGTCTCATGCGTTTTGAACGTCTTATGCATCTTCCACGTCTTGCACACCTTACCGCGCCTGCACTCGCGACGATTTTCCGCCGCGTATTGGCGAGCACGGTTGTGGCAACGCTCCTCGCATCGTGTGGCTTCGCGCTGCGCGGCTCCTATGAATTGCCCTACAGCACCATTCGCGTGACCTCAGCGGGCAATTCGGTGGTCGCGGGTCTGATTCGTCGCGATCTCGCTGACTCCAACACAAAAGTGGTGCCGGCGAGCGCTCAAGCTGACGCCGCCTTGATCATCATCGAAGAGCGTCGTGACCGGCAAATCTTGTCACTGTCTGGCGCGGGTCGCGTGCGCGAGTATGAGTTGCGAATGAAGGTAAGTTACCAATTCGCCGATGGCCGCGGGCAAGTCATCATTCCGACGAGCGAAATTTTGCTTAAGCGAACCTTTGCCTACGACGACACCCGCGTCATTGCTAAACAGCAAGAAGAAGCCATGCTCTACCAAGACATGGAGCGCGACGCGACCGGGCAGATCTTGCGCCGCATGATTGCCGTCAAAAAGGTGCCGTAGTTCGCGATGCGCCTAACCGCCGAACAATTCATTGATCGCCCGCCAAAAACACTGCAGCCGCTTTATGTGGTTTATGGCGCAGACCCGTTGGGCGCGCTTGAGGCCGCTGATCGGTTGCGTGAGCTTGCAAAACAGCAGGGCTATGTCGAGCGCGAGGTTTTTACGGCCGAGCCCGGCGTCGATTGGTCGACACTGGCTTTTGCGGGCAGTGCGCTCTCATTATTCGCCACGCAACGTTTGATTGAGCTTCGCATTCCGACTGGCAAACCGGGCAAAGAGGGTTCGGCTGCGATCGAGCACTATTGCCAGCGTCTTCCCGATGACAGCGTCACCTTGGTCAGTCTGCCTGATCTAGACTGGAAGGGAAAACAGACAAAATGGTTTGTCGCACTGGAAGCCGCAGCCACGGTGATTGAATCGCCGCTCGTTGAGCGCGACCACCTGCCGCGTTGGTTAGCGTCGCGTCTCGCGCGGGTCAATCTTTCGGCGTCCGCCGAGGCGCTTGAGTATCTAGCGGATCGTGTAGAAGGCAACCTACTCGCGGCCAAACAGGAAATTGAGAAGCTGACTCTCCTTTGCCCGCCCGGCGAAGTGTCACTCAACACGCTAGAGGCAAGCATCGAGAATGTCTCGCGTTATTCAAGCGCAACCCTTATCACGGCAATTCACGCGGGCGACACCGCACGCATCGCAAAAATGCTCGACGGCCTGAAAGCCGAGGGTGAGCCGCCGCCACTGATATTGTGGATATTAGCCAACGAGTTGCGCCTGTTGCTGCGTATACTCGGCGTGACCAAAACCGGACGCTCACCGTTTCCGTCCAAAGCGCGCGAAGTCGAGAAGCTCGCTCGCAAACATTCCGCAGGTAGTTTGGTGCGGCTCAATCTCCAGGCCGCTCGCATTGACCGCATGATTAAGGGCGTAAACAACAATGATGTTTGGGATGCGTTTCTACAGTTTTCCTGTGGGTTAGCGGGCGCCCCCTTACCGGTGCATATTCCACCGCAATGAAATCTTCCAGCGAACAAAAGATGGAAACGCCAGCATCGATTAACGCGGTCGCCGCCTATATGCATGAGGTCGGTGTACGCGCCAAACAGGCCGCACGCGCCTTAGCCCGGGCATCAACCGACACCAAAAACAGCGCATTGATGGCGGCGGCGAGCGCGCTATTGGCGCACCAAGATGCCATCTTGGCGGCGAATGCGGCTGATGTCGAACACGCGACCCAGCAGGGGAATGACGCGGCCTTTGTCGATCGGCTTCGACTCGATTCCCGTGCGATTGAACTAATGGCAGAAGGACTACGCCAAGTCGCATCGTTGCCCGATCCAATAGGCCAAGTGACGGTCGCGACCAAACGACCGTCTGGAATTGACGTCAGCCAGATGCGCGTGCCGCTGGGCGTGATTGGCATGATTTACGAATCACGCCCCAACGTGACAGCAGATGCCGCCGCGTTGTGTCTGAAAAGTGGTAACGCCTGTATCTTGCGGGGCGGCTCAGAAGCGATACACTCCAACGCCGCCATTCATGCGGCAATGGCAGATGGTTTACGCGCCGCAGGGCTGCCGACGGATGCGATGCAGTTGGTCTCCACCACAGATCGCGCAGCCGTCGGCGAGATGTTGAATATGCGTGGCGTGATTGATGTTCTGATTCCGCGCGGCGGCAAGAGTCTGACATCCCGCATTGCCCGCGACGCCAAGGTGCCCGTCATCAAGCACTTAGACGGTGTTTGCCACGTATATGTGGATGCGGACGCCGATCTGGATATGGCCGTGAGAATTGCTGACAACGCCAAAACGCAGCGCTATTCTCCGTGCAACACGATGGAAACGCTTCTGATTGATCGTGCGGTAGCGACGCGCTTTCTTCCGCGTATTGGGGCAATTTATGCCGCAAAGCATGTCGAAATGCGTGCCTGTGAGGAAAGCAAGTCGATTCTGGCTCGCGGGGGTATCATGGCAAGTGATGCAATCGAAAACGACTGGTACACCGAATATCTCGCCCCGATCATTGCGATCCGCGTGGTCAACGGCCTAGATGACGCCATGGCACACATTGCGCAGTACGGGTCGGCTCACACTGACGCCATCGTCACGCAAAACTTGATGCACGCACAGCGTTTTGTTCGCGAGGTCGATTCCGCATCCGTCATGGTCAATGCGTCAACGCGCTTCGCCGATGGGTTTGAATATGGCCTGGGTGCCGAGATTGGTATCTCAACCGATAAGTTACACGCACGCGGCCCGGTCGGTCTTGAAGGCCTTACTTCTTTGAAATGGGTCGTCATGGGACACGGCGAGGTTCGCACATAGTGGCTGCAACCATTGAATTGCTGCGTTGCTCGGGCGGAACAGTGGCCCTGCCCGCGACGCCCCTCTTGGATCGCACAGACGGCGGACATATTTGGGTGAATCCTCCGCGAGAGGTTTGGGAACGGGGCATGCTTAGTCCGTCGGAACTGACACACTGGAGTTTCTTAATCGCTGCGACAGCGCAGGCGATGCTGGCAGTGTTGCCGCAGCTCAAAGATGGATGCATCAATTACTGGGAAGCTGGTAATTGGGCCTTGAATGACGACGCATCACCCATCGGACCCAAGCTGCCACAGACGCACCGACGCGTTCACATGCACTTACTGGGGCGCAGTCAGAACGCTCGGCACCCTGATTGGCAATGGGGAGAATCCCCGCGTTTTCCGCGCTACCTTCAGGCGCGGCAATGGGCGGAGAATTTTGAACCGCTGAATACCGAAGAATGTGCCCGTATTACCGTGCGCACATCAGAGTATCTCGCTCGCAAGTACGGGCTGTCCGTGCTTTGATTTCCTGCGAATGTTGACGTAAGATTTTTGGCAAAACTGACAAATGAATGAAACACTGATCTTCGGCGGTAGCTTTGACCCTATCCACAATGGTCACGTGGCAATGCTGCACGCTGCCATCGACCAAATTAAGCCGTCTCGGACGCTACTCATCCCCGTTGGCAATGCGTGGCAAAAGTCGCGCATGCCCTTTGCACCGTCGCGGCATCGGGTGGCGATGCTAAAGCTCGCGCTTCCAAATGTGACGGTTGATGATCGCGAAGTGTCACGCGGCGGCGCGACCTACTCGGTGGACACGATGCGCGAGCTCAAGCGCGACTTCCCGAAAGAGCAATTTGTCTGGCTGCTCGGCAGCGATGCGTTTTCAGCATTAGACACCTGGGAGGAGCCTGCTCAGTTGGCGCAAATGGTTAAGTTTGCTGTCGTCCGCCGTGCTGGCGAGTCAATCGCATTGCCGATAACGCCGCAGCAACACGAGATCGTCGATTGTGACCCGCCAGGCGTTTCTTCAACGCAGATTCGGCTGCGGCTAAAGGGCGCTGCGGCCGAGCGCGAGTCGGCTAAAGAATTGGTTCCCGCCGCCGTTTACGAATATATTCAGCACCATCAGCTCTACCTCTAAGGAGACTCTTACTCTTGGCTAAAACAAAGAAAACCGCGCTTACCGACATCATCATCGATGCCCTTGAAGACATCAAAGCAAAAGACATCAAGGTGGTTAATGTCGCAAATATCACTTCGGTTTCTGACCATGTTGCGATCGCGAGCGCTGACTCAAACCGACAAACCCGTGCGCTCGCCAGTAATGTGATGGATAAGGTACGCGCAGCCGGCTACACCGTTTATGGGTCTGAGGGCGAAGATTCAGGCGAGTGGGTGTTGGTCGATTGCGGCGATGTTGTCGTACACATCATGCAGCCAGCCATTCGCGAGTACTACAAACTTGAAGAACTCTGGCTCGATGGCTCGATTGAGTTTCCAAAACCCAAGAGGGAAGTGCGGGAGGCGGCTGAGGCCGCCAAACCAGCGACCGATGCCAAGGCGAAGAAAGTCGCCAGCAAAAAGAAGCCCGTTGCAAAAAAAGCGGCGGTGAAGAAGGTAGCGGCGGGGGTAGACACGGGCAAGAAAGTGGCGGCAAAGAAGCTGCCCGCGAAGTCTGCGGTTAAAGCAAAGGCGCCGGTCACCAAGACGGTCACCAACGCGGTCGCAAAAAAAGTGGCCGCAAAGAAACCTACATCGGTCGCGGCAAAAGCAACTGCTGTGAAGAAGGTGGCGACCAAAGTGCCGGCGGCCAAAACACCGGTGGCCAAGGTGGCAAAAAAGAAAAATGCTTGAGGGAACTTCTATAAACCTGCTGCGTGGGCGAATTTCGCGCCTGCGGTGCTCGCCGTACACTGGGGACGTGTCCCGTGTTTGCCAAACCCGTCGGCACGAACTTCGCCCGCTCGCGACAGTTTCGAGAAGTTCCCCGAAGTGTTGGGGCTAGAAGGGACGGGCGTTTCAAGCCATTTTGGCTTGGAAAAGGCCGCCCTTTCTAGTGTTTTGTGTTTGAGGAAGTTCTAAAAACCTGCTGCGTGGGCGAATTTCGCGAAGTTCCCTTTGCATATTGGTGCGTTGTCTCCGAGAGGCCATCGTGAAGATTTACATTCTTGCGCTCGGACACAAGTTACCTCCCTGGATAAACGCTGGGATTGAGGAATACACCAAGCGAATGCCGCCTGAGGCGCGCATCGAAATCATCGAGTTGAAGCCGGAAGACCGCACCAGCAAGACCACGAATCGAGTGCTGGCGCTCGAAGCAGAACGCATTCTTGCTGCCATGCCCAAGGGTGCCACGCCGATCGTGTGCGATGAACGCGGCAAGACGCTGACCACGCCGATGCTGTCGCGGTGGATGGGGGAGTGGATGCAAGGTGGTGTGAGCCCGTGTTTTATTATCGGCAGCGCCGATGGGCTCGCGGACCCGATCCGGCGCAGCGCCGCTCACACGATTGCCCTTTCGGGTTGCGTGTTACCTCACGGCATGGTGCGGGTGATCCTAGCCGAACAGCTCTATCGTGCTTGGTCGCTGCTGCATAATCATCCGTATCACCGCGAATGAGCCTTCAACGACGAACCAATATGCAGCCGACTTCGAACATCATTTATCTGGCCTCCAAAAGCCCGCGCCGCCGCGAATTGCTCAAGCAAATCGGCGCTCAGGTCGAATTACTACTGCTGCGCGAAGTGGTGCCGCGTGTGGATGTCGATGAATCCCCGCGCGAAGGCGAGCCGCCGCGAGCCTACGTCGAACGGGTCGTTACGCTGAAAGCAGAAACAGCCGAGAAAGTGATGCTGGCGCGCAAGCTACCGATCCGGCCCATCTTAACGGCCGACACCATCGTCACTCTCGGTGGCCAGATCATCGGCAAGCCACGCAACGAGGACGAAGCCGTTCGCACGCTCAAGCGTCTCGCGGGCCAAACGCACCAAGTGCTCACTGCCGTGATGGTCAAGACGGAGCGCGACTCGTTTAAAGCCCTCACCGCTAGCTTCGTCACCTTCGCGCCTCTGACGGATGACGAAATTGGTCGCTATGTGGATACAGGTGAGTCGATGGACAAGGCTGGTGCCTATGGTATCCAAGGCCGGGCGGCACAATTTATCGTAACACTTTCGGGCAGCTATTCCGGCGTGGTCGGATTACCGCTTTACGAGACCACGCAACTGCTGAGACAATCAGGCATCGTGCTCTAGCCTGAACCTTTCATGGGGGCGCGTTTGAACGCGGGCGCACTGTGAAACATTCACGCGAGCGCCGAGCGCCGGGCACCTCACACTTGACCATGAGCAACGGAAATTGAACGAACAGATTCTTATCAACGTTACACCACAGGAGACCCGTGTTGCCATCATGGAACAAGGTGCCGTACAAGAGCTCCACGTCGAGCGTTCGTCCAATAGGGGGCTCGTTGCAAATATCTATTTAGGACGTGTGGGGCGCGTGCTTCCGGGTATGCAATCCGCCTTTATCGACATCGGCCTTCCGCGTGCCGCGTTCCTGCACGTCGCCGACATCTGGGCGGGCCAAAAAAGCGGTGAAAAACTCGGCGAACAAAAGCCGGTAGAACAAAAGCCAATCGAAAAGCTACTGCACGAAGGGCAGACTCTGGTTGTTCAGGTCATCAAAGACCCGATCGGCTCAAAGGGCGCGCGGCTGTCAACCCAGATTTCGATCGCCGGACGCCTGCTGGTATATCTACCGGGCGACCACCACATCGGCATCTCTCAACGCATTGAAGATGAAGCCGAACGCGAGCAACTACGCGAAAAGGTTCATACATTAATGCCTGCGAGCGAGACCGGCGGGTTCATCGTGCGTACCGTTGCCGAGACCGCGACCGACGAAGATCTCAATGCAGATATTGCGTACCTGATTAAGTTGTGGCGCGGCATCGCCGACTCAGCCTCTACCGCGGCACCGCAAACACTCCTCTACCAAGACCTCGACCTCAGCCACCGTGTCATGCGCGATTTGGTGACGGCCGATACCGAACGCATCATCGTGGACTCGCATGAGACATACGCCAAGATGCGCGACTTTGCCGAGCATTACACAAGGAGCTCGGTTTCGGTACTCGAACACTATGCAGGCGAAAGGCCGCTATTTGATTTGTTTGGAGCAGAAGACGAAATCGACAAGGCGCTACACCGTCGCGTGGATTTGAAGTCAGGTGGCTACGTCATCGTCGATCAAACCGAGGCGCTCACCACCATTGACGTCAATACCGGCGGTTTCGTTTCAGGCCGCAGTTTCGACGACACCATCTTCAAAACAAACCTAGAGGCCGCTCAAACGATTGCGCGTCAGCTACGACTGCGCAATCTGGGTGGGATCATCATTGTCGATTTCATCGATATGGATAACGATCAACACAAGCAAGCCGTGCTCGCCGAGTTCAATAAATCGATGCAGCGTGACCGAACCCGCTGGACAATCAACGGTTTTTCGCAGCTTGGGCTGGTTGAGATGACGCGCAAACGCACTCGTGAAAGCCTTGCTCACGTATTGTGCGAGAGCTGCCAGACCTGTGGCGGGCGGGGCGAAATTAAAAGCGCTCAAACAGTGTGTTACGAAATCCTGCGCGAAGTCATGCGCTCGGCAAAAAGCTTTGATGCACGCGAATACCGGATACTCGCCTCCCAGTCGGTGATTGATCGTTTTCTTGACGAGGAATCACAATCGATGGCGATGCTAGAAGACTTTATTGCGAAACCAATTTCTCTCTCAGTAGAGTCATCGTATACGCAAGAGCAGTACGACGTGATCTTGGTTTAGCGGCAAATCTTCGCCTGAAAATTTCGCCGGGGCGACATCTCTATCGCGGCGCTGGATTGAATGGAACCCCGGCATCGGCTCTTGCTGTCGCCGTCATGCGAACCGTATCCAGATACTCCTGCTGCGGCTTCGGGATGATGGCGTCGGTTTCGGCCGCCACGCGCACCTCTGCGGCCACCCCCTCGGGCGACGGCCACCCATCACGCACCTGACGTATCAGCCCTGTGATCAACGTAATTTGCCGCTGTGCATCGAGCCACTGCGCGTTGATCTTGTTGAGTTCGTCATGAATGCTGCCGTCGCGCTGCTTGAGCTTTTGAAGCGATGCCAAACGCAGCTCGAGCTGTACCTTGTGGTCGCGGATTTGCGTCTCGAGGGGAAGCGGCACATCCGTTAGCCACCGCATGGTGTTCGTGCGGGCTTGATGGAAGATGACTCGCGACTCTTCAATGAGCTGACGCCAAAACTTACGCACCATGAAGCGCTTCTCTGTCATCAAAATATTGATCGGGTCACGGCAAAACTGCTCAGTCTGGAGAGCCAGCAATGCTAATTTCGCGCGCGGACCTTCGAAATCAAGCGGCAAAAATTCCAGCGCGACAAAGCCAAAGCGGCCACGAAATGTGTCGTACACACCTTCCATCAGCCGACGGGTATCTTCGCCGGCTAATTTCATCTGATCGAACTCGTCACCAATCAAGCGAATCAGCTCGCGCATTCCTCTCGTGAGACCCGGTGTGGTCCAAGAATCGTTGATTGCCTGAAGACTTCTCGCGCACAGTAGGTCTAGCCGTGTCGGGTCGACAGTATCAAGAACGACCTTCTTCTTGTGACTGAATGCCATCCGCTGCATCTTGTATTCCGCGAGGGCAGCATTGTATTGCTCTCGCTCCTGCGTTACATGCTCCCAAAGCTGAGCGACCATATCTTGACTCTGGCCCTGAAGCGCAGATAACTCCTTGATCTGTGCCTGGAGTTGCTGCTGTTTGCCGATCAAACTCTTATGGCTTGAGGTCATCATGCCGCCGATTTCCGACGTCACCGCCTTTGCAAGCAGTTGTTGCTTAATGGGAATGATCTCGCTGGCAAGATAGTTTTCAAGTCGCTCAATCCCGGAGTGCTCTACTTGGCTTTGGTCTTCTTTGATGCGACCCACTAGCGCCTCTCTAGCCGAAATCGCAAATACTTTTTCGGTTGGCACGCCAAGCTGCGCCGACGTACTTTCCGTCATTCGCTGTATTCCCGATCTGATTTCTGACTCTGACTTGAGCGCGTCCGACATCAGGTCAATTTTGTTTAACACCGCAATTTTTGCAGGCAATCCTTGGCGCACATAACGATCCCAAATTTCAAGATCGCTCTTGGTGACGCCCGTATCAATTCCCAATAAAAACAGAATGGCGTGTGCATTGGGCACCATTGAGAGCGTCAGCTCCGGCTCAAGCCCGAGCGCATTCAAGCCGGGGGTGTCGAGCACCGAAAGACCATTGGTCAGCAGCGGATGCGGATAATTGATAATGGCATAACGCCATGCGGGAACCTCAACAACATCGTCTTCTTTGAGCGCCGTACCTTCGTCAAACATTGGGATGAGTCCCATCATGCGCGCATCAAGTGCATAAACACGTTTGGTATCGGCAAGCGCAGACAGCGCTTGTCTCATTTGTTTCGGGTCATCGACGTTTAAGCGGATTCTCGACCACTCGACCGGCATATTCTTTAGCTGTGCGATCGACTCGTCACGATACCGTGTCTCGACCGAAAGCAGCTTTAAGTATGGCTCTTCGTTGGGGTCATGAAAAATCTCGGTCGGGCACATCGTCGTGCGTCCAACATCCGACGGGAGCAGGCGTTCTTTGAAACTTGAAAAGAACAGCGCATTTATCAGCTCCGATTTGCCGCGCGAAAACTCGGCAAGAAACACGAGCAGCAGACGCCCTTTGTTGAGGGTCTCAAGCAAATCATAGAAGCGAATTGACTGCTGTACATCAAGTTGGTTCGTACGTTCCAGCCAGTCGTGATACTCATGGACTGCCCGCGAAAGTGTTGTGCGCCATTGGTGATAGCGCTCTGCTTCGGCTTCAAATTGGCTTGCCAGTGGCTCCATTAAAGGTTCGCAAACCTTCGGGGGCGTCGTTCAAATGGCATGGTGCGGTGTCGATAATTTGGCATGGGGCAAGCGTGCTTGGCTCCGAGTGAGCGTTATCTTACCCGCGTTCGTCAGCGACTGCTATCCACCAATCCAGCGCATCAGGCGGATAGCTTCCTGACTAAGCCAAGGAAGGGGCGCAATTAACAAAACCTGTAGCAACAAAATAACTAATAGCGGGGATAAGTCAATTCCGCCAATCAAGGGCAAGAAGCGCTGCACTGGCCGCAGTAATGGTCTGGTCAAAGTGTCAAAAAAGGGCTTCATCGGGTGATATGGGCTGACCCAAGACAAGATCGCTTGAATAATCATCAATCCGATGAATAAATAGACCGACGCCTTCAAGATTCCTACAAACGCAAACGCGACTAGCCCCGACCAGAAGCTGGGTGAACTGAGCGCAACACTACCGACCATCAACATCACAGCAAGATTTAGTAGCGCCATCGCTACCCAAGCGACGATGAATGATGCGGTATCGAGCCTAAACAAGCTCGGAAAGACGCGGCGCGTAGGAACAACGGCCCAATCGGTCAACGCCATGACGAAGTCAGCGATGGGGTTACCTGCGCGGGCGCGAAATGGCGCTCGAAAGGCTTGGGCAAAAAACCTTAACAGGGCCGTGAGTATCCACAGTTGGCCTAGGCTTTCGATCAAAAATACGAGCGATTGAACCAACATGGTTACCCCTTGGAGACCTCTGCGCCTAATGCATTCGCACGCGCTTGGGCGGCTTTCACCCCAGTGACAAAAAGTGACTTCAAGGCATGATGATCGAACGCCGCAATGGCCGACTCTGTGGTCCCGTTTCGGGACGTGACGTTTGCGCGAAGCGTGGCGGGTGGGTCGTCACTTTGCGAGGCGAGCAGGGCCGCACCGCGAAAGGTCTCTAGCGCAAACAACCTTGCCATATCGGGTGAAAAACCCATCTCTTGTGCCGCCTGCTCAAGCGCCTCGATGAAATAAAAAACATAAGCCGGCCCGCTCCCCGATACCGCTGTCACCGCATCGAGCATCGACTCATCATCAAACCACGCAACTCTACCAACTGCGGCTAACAGTGTTTCAGCGTGTTGCCGCGCACGCGCAGAGAGGGTTGGTGCAGCATACAGCCCACTGATTCCTGCCCCAATCAACGCTGGTGTATTGGGCATCGCACGCACGATTTGCGCACGGTCTGCGTACCCGCCATCGGCATCGAGCCATCGGATAAGACTGGACACGCGTACGCCTGCGGCGATACTCAACACAAGTTGATCGGTGATTTTTCCGGAAAATGGCGTCAGCGCGTCTTGCATCATCTGGGGTTTGACCGCCAAAACGACCGCGCCAACGCGGGTTAATGCCGGGATCGCGGCTCGCCCGTCTGAAAAAACCGTCACGCCCTTCGACTGCAATAGTGTGATCGCCGTCGGATCAGGCTCAACGGCAAAAATGTGGCTTGGTGCGAGGCCGCGTGCAATGAGCCCGCCAGCAATGGCTTGCATCATCTTCCCGCCGCCGATAAACAGTACGCTATCCATAGGATGCGGGCGCTCCGCGTGAACCAAAAATCATGCTACCGATGCGGACCATCGTTGCCCCTTCTTCAATGGCGATAGAAAAATCGCCTGACATTCCCATCGACAGTGTATCAATACTCGGCATGCGTTCGGCAAGCGTGTCAAATAGTGCCCGTAAGGTGCGAAATTGGGTTCGCAACTCGTTCTCGTCCGGTGTATTTTCGACAATCGACATTAGCCCCCGCAGTTGTAAACCCGGCAGGGAAGAAATGTCGTCTGCCATCGCCAGCACAGCATCGACTGACACGCCGCTTTTGGTCAATTCTCTGCTCACGTTTACCTGAAGCAACACATTGAGTCGCGGTAACCCCGCCTCAATCCGGTGGCGCGAGAGCGCTTCGGCGATCTTTAGCCTATCCACCGACTGTACCCAGTCGAAATTGAGTGCGGTGGGCTTTGCCTTATTGGTCTGCAATGGGCCAATTAGATGCCATTCGATTCCACTGAGGCCGCGCGCGCGCAGTGTTTGAATTTTTTCGCAGCCCTCTTGAACGTAGTTTTCACCAAACACGCGCTGTCCAGCACCGAACGCAGCGGCAATATCGTCGGCAGGTTTTGTTTTTGACACGGCCACAATATTGACCGGCTCGGAATAGCGCGTCGAACGCGCCGCGATCGCGGCAGCGCACGCTCGGTAAACGCCTTGCAAGTTTGAAGCAATTAGGGACATAATCGGTCGCGCATTTGCGACGCTTTTAAGAGGGAAAAGTATAAATGGAAATTGCTGAGCTACTCGCCTTCGGCGTCAAGAATAAAGCATCAGATTTGCATCTTTCTGCGGGTCTGCCGCCGATGATTCGCGTACATGGCGATGTTCGGCGGATCAACCTGCCAGCACTTTCGCACGAGGATGTCCACGGCATGGTGTACGACATCATGAACGACGGACAGCGCAAGCAGTATGAAGAAAACCTCGAGTGCGACTTTTCGTTCGAGATTCCAAACCTTGCTCGTTTTCGCGTAAATGCATTCAATCATCACCGTGGGGCAGGCGCGGTGATGCGGACGATCCCATCAAAAATCTTGTCGCTTGAAGAGCTGAATGCGCCAAAGATTTTTGCAGAAATCGCCAAGCAGCCGCGTGGCATGGTGTTAGTGACCGGGCCGACGGGCTCGGGCAAATCAACCACGCTCGCTGCAATGGTGAACGACATCAACGAAAACGAGTATGGTCACATACTGACGGTCGAAGACCCGATTGAATTCGTGCACGAATCAAAGAAATGCCTGATCAATCAGCGCGAAGTCGGCCCGCATACGCTTTCATTTGCAAACGCATTGAAGTCAGCATTGCGCGAAGATCCCGACATTATTCTGGTGGGCGAGATGCGCGATTTGGAAACCATTCGCCTCGCGATGACAGCCGCCGAAACGGGGCACTTGGTGTTTGGCACGCTCCATACATCGTCTGCGGCCAAAACGGTTGACCGTATCATTGACGTATTCCCGGCTGCGGAGAAAGAAATGATCCGCGCCATGTTGTCCGAGAGTTTGCGCGCCGTTATCTCGCAGACGCTTTGCAAAACAAAAGATGGGCAAGGCCGCGCGGCGGCACACGAAATCATGATTGGTACGCCAGCGATTCGAAACCTCATTCGCGAGGCAAAGGTTGCTCAAATGTACTCCGCGATTCAGACCGGTGGCGCGATTGGCATGCAGACAATGGATCAGTGTCTTTCTGACTTGGTTCGCCGGAACATTATTTCGGTTGGCGAAGCGCGCAACAAAGCAGCAAACAAAGACGCATTCAACTAGATTGCTCATGCCGGGCAATTTGATTCAGCGACCACGCGAGAGGTCGCGATTGGTCACGAAAGTTCGTGAAGCTCGCCAAGGATAAATTATGGAACGAGAACAGGCGTTAAAGTTTGTGTATGAATTGCTTCGCGCAATGATCGCGAAAAAAGCGTCAGACCTTTTCATCACGGCAGGGTTTCCGCCGGCAATGAAGATCGACGGCAAGATGACGCCCGTGTCGCAGGCAAGTCTTTCGCCCATCCACACTGGCGAAATTGCGCGTGCGATCATGACCGATAAACAAACGGCAGAGTTCGAAGCGACTAAAGAGTGTAACTTCGCGATTGCCCCCGCTGGCATCGGCCGCTTCCGGGTCAACGCATTTGTGCAGCAAAGTCGCATTGGCTTGGTGTTGCGTACCATCACCACGACGATCCCTAAGCTGGAAGAACTCAATCTGCCGCCCATCCTCAAGGACATCGCCATGACCAAGCGTGGCTTGGTGATCGTGGTGGGCGGGACGGGTTCGGGTAAATCGACGACGCTTGCGGCGATGATCGGCTATCGCAATGAAAACAGCTATGGCCATATCATCACCATTGAAGACCCGGTCGAATATGTACACGACCACAAGAACTGTATCGTGACACAGCGTGAAATTGGCGTGGACACCGATAACTGGTTTTCGGCACTGAAGAACACGCTACGCCAAGCGCCCGACGTGATTTTCATCGGTGAGATTCGTGATCGCGAAACGATGGACTACGCGATTGCCTTTGCTGAAACGGGTCACCTGTGTATGTCAACGCTGCACGCAAACTCAACCAACCAAGCGCTAGACCGGATCATCAACTTCTTCCCGGAGGAGCGTCGCCATCAGTTGCTCATGGACTTATCGCTCAACCTGAAATCTTTTGTGTCCCAACGACTCATCCCGAGGCAGGAGGGCAAGGGCCGCGTTGCCGCCGTTGAAATTCTGCTCAATTCACCACTGGTGCAAGACTTGATCTTTAAGGGTGAAGTACACGAAATCAAAGAAGTCATGAAGCGCTCGCGGGAAATCGGCATGCAAACCTTTGACCAAGCATTGTTCGATTTGTACGAGGCAGACCTCATCTCTTATGAAGACGCCCTACGCAACGCTGATTCGCTGAATGACCTCCGCTTGAGGATCAAGCTGGAGGGCAAATCAGCCAAGGACAAAAATCCTGCGGTCGGGCTCGATCACCTTGAAATCTTGAAGTGAGGGATTTTGCGCTGCGTCGGCGGCAACACGCGACTAAATTTCGGCTGATGATGCGGATCGGCGATTGCTGCCCGCGATAACTTTGTATTCGTACAAGCGGCACTCAATCTTGCCGTTAAACAGCGGCGTTTTTCGGCTCGTGCTCAAGCGCACGCCCTTTGGAAGATTGGTGTCACCCGTAAAAAAATAGGCACGCCAGCCCGCAAACTTTTGCTTGAGTAAATCACCTAGCTTCGGATACATTTCCTTCAAGGCTTCGGCATCGCCAATACGATCGCCGTACGGCGGATTAGTGACTAATACACCCGATTCGCTCGGCGCTGAGACTTCCAAAATATTGGCTTGCTTCAAATGGACGCAGTCGCCAAGACCATTCGCGACAAGGTTTTCCCGCGCAATTTTTAACTGATCCCCATACATATCAGATCCAAAAATTGTTGAGAGCTCCGTAGGGCGTTCGTTGGTGCGCGCTTCATCGATCAAACGTTTCCACAACGGTTCGTCAAACTCCTTCAGCTTTTGCAGCGCAAATTTGCGCGGGGTGCCGCCGGATAATCCGGGCGCGATGTTCAGTGCCATTTCGGCCGCCTCGACCAAGAAAGTTCCGCTGCCACACATCGGGTCATAAAACACCTCTTCGGGTTTCCACCCGGTCAGCGCGATGATACCCGCAGCGAGATTTTTCTTTAGCGGTGCATCCCCCGTATGCTCGCGCTTTCCGCGCTTGAACAGCGGCTCGCCGGTCAGGTCAACATAGATGGCGGCCTCCGTCTGATCCAGATGTACATGGATTCGAATATCAGGGTCACGCGTTGCGACCGACGGGCGCACACCGCTGACTTCTCGAAACTTGTCGCAGACGGCATCTTTTACTTTAAGTGTCGTGAAATCCAGGCTTTTGACGGGAGACTTCTGCGCCGTGATTTCGACCTTTATCGTCCGTTGAACGTCAAACCACGACGGCCACGGTAACAACATCGCCGTGTCGTAAATGTCGTGCTCAGTCTGATACGGAAATTGTGCGACGTGCCAGAGGATGCGCGTTGCAATCCGTGAATACAAGTTTGCACGGTAGGCAACTTCAGTAGTGCCGCCGAATGCAACGCCCGCATCGCTTGCAGCGATATTGATCGCGCCGATTCGTTCGAGCTCTTGTGCGAGAACGCCGGACAGGCCCCGCGGACACTGTGCAAAAAATTTATTCAAGGTCGTCGGTCGTCAAAAAGGCTTGAGGACAACAAGGATGACAATCCCAATCAACGCCGGCAGAGTCGGAATTTCATTGAGCCATCGATAAAACACGTGGCCGTGGGTATTCCGATTGTGCTTGAAGTCATTCATCAATTTGCCCAAGTAGAAGTGCTGCGCGACCAGCACACCAACTAGGGCAAGTTTGGCGTGCATCCAGCCCTGCCCAAAGCCGATGCGATACCCACCCCATAACCACAAGCCGAGCGCGATGGTAATGACCATACAAGGCGTCATGATGCCAAAGTAGAGCTTGCGCTCCATCACCTTAAACCGTTCGAGCGAGATTTCGTCAGTGGCTTGTGCGTGGTACACGAACAGCCGCGGCATATAAAACAAACCGGCAAACCACGCGACCATAAAAATGATGTGAAACGACTTAATCCAAAGCATGGTTACTCCAACAAGCGCTCAATCGCCGTGCGATAGGTTTTCTGCCCGCGCATGATGACTTCGCAGAACTCCCGCACCGCGCCGTTGCCGCCGTGATGCGTCGTGACGAAATCGACGCGTGAGATGACTTCGGCTGAAGCGCCGGGAACGGCTGCCGAGAAACCACAGTGCAACAAAATGGGCAGGTCAACAACATCGTCCCCGATGGACGCTACCGCAGCAGGCGTCAATCTTGCCGACTTTAGTAGCGCACGGTAGGCGTCTGCCTTGTCGCTCGCGCCCATCACCAGTCGCTCGATGCCGAGGTCTTTGGCGCGGCGGGCCAGCGCTTTTGACGAGCGCCCAGAAATTATCGCGACCTCAACGCCGCTATCCATCAGCATTTTGATGCCATGCCCGTCGAGCGTATTAAAGACTTTCAATTCTTCGCCGTTTGCGCCGTAGTAAAGCCGACCGTCCGTCAGTACGCCGTCAACATCCAAGATCAGGAGTCGAATCTTGGCTAGACGTTCCATGTCGGACTTGCGCAGCTTTTTCACAGCACCCCCGCGCGCATCAGGTCGAGTACATGAATGGCACCGACGAGCTGATTTTTCGTATCGACGACGAGCAGACCCGACGAACCAATCTTGTGCTGTTGAATCGTATCGGCAGCCTCGGCAGCCAATTTGTCAGCCGCAATTGTTTTAGGAGTCTTGGTCATGACATCGCGGACATAAAGCGTCCGAATGTTGTCATGCGTCTCAAGCGCGCGGCGCAGGTCACCATCACTAAAAACGCCGAGCAGTGTGTGATCGGCACCGACTACCGCCGTCATTCCCAGACCCTTCTTCGACATTTCAAGGATGGCGGTGGTCAGCAATGCGTCCTCAGCGACCGTTGGAACGCGCTCACCCGTCACCATCACATCGGACACATGCATCAATAGCCGCCGCCCCAGCGAGCCCCCGGGGTGGTGCATTGCATATTCTTCCTCGCCGAAGCCACGGGCATCGAGCAGCGTCACCGCCAATGCATCACCCAGCGCAAGCGTTGCCGTCGTGCTGGCCGTCGGTGCAAGGTTCAATGGACACGCCTCTTTTGCCACCGCAGTATCCAAATGAATAGTCGCGGCTTGCGACAGCGTGGAGTCGGCGCGGCCTGTCATCGCAATGATCGGCGTGCCACGCCGCTTAAGTTGCGGTAGCAATTTCACAATCTCGTCGGACTCACCCGAGTTTGAAATGGCGATCACGACATCGTCTTTCGTAATCATCCCAAGATCGCCGTGCGATGCCTCGCCCGGATGCATGAAGAAAGCAGGCGTCCCGGTCGAGGCAAGCGTGGAGGCGATTTTGCCGCCGATATGGCCGCTCTTGCCCATGCCCGTCACCACCACACGCCCTTTGCGCTCAGTCACCTCAAATAACAGTCGATGCGCCGCCACAAAATTCTGGCCCAGCGAGTCAACTAAATTTGCCGCGAGCGAGCGTATGGCATCTGCTTCAATTTCTAGCGTCTGGCGCGCCAGCGCAAGCGTTTTAGCGGTGTCGCTTACGCTGCGTGAAGGTAATATGTATCCCATCGCCGTATTTTATGCGTGTTTGACCTTGCGCTCCGCGACTTGCCACTTGAGTGCTCGGCTGACACGCCGCAGCCCACCACTCTGACCCCGACCCTGGCTACGACCCCAACCCTAACCCCAACCCTAACCCTGCCCTTCACGATCTAATGTTGCACTCTTCGACCCTTTCACTTGTGGTGATGCTGCTTGCCACGGCGGTGGTGACAGTTGTCCTGTTTCGCAAGATCAACATGCCCGCGATTTTGGGCTATCTCATTGTGGGTGTCGCCATCGGCCCCCACGCCGCCGGGCTGGTACCAGACAGCGAAGGCACACGTTACCTGGCTGAGTTTGGGGTAGTTTTCCTCATGTTCTCGATTGGCCTCGAGTTCTCCCTACCTCAGTTGGTTGCCATGCGCAAAGTGGTATTCGGGTTCGGGCTACTACAGGTAATGGTCACGATTGTTGTTGCGGGCACTATCGCCCTACTTGCCGGACAGAAATGGCAGGCCGCACTCGTGATCGGCGGTGTTCTGTCGATGTCATCCACGGCAATCATTTCCAAGGTGCTTGCCGAGCAGGCCGCGCTGCACTCGCCGCATGGCAAACAAACCATGGGCGTCCTGTTATTTCAGGACTTGGCGGTGATACCGCTGCTGGTGCTGGTGCCTGCACTGAGCCTGTCGGGCGAAGAGATGATTACCTCGGTCGGCTTTTCGCTGCTCAAAGCGACGGCGGCACTTGCACTCATTCTGTTTCTTGGCCAGCGGCTGATGCGGCCGTTGTTTCATGTCGTGGCCGCACAGAAATCGTCCGAGCTATTTGTACTCACGGTGTTGTTGGTCACGCTGGGATTGGCACTCGCCACCGAATTGGCCGGCGTCTCGTTGGCGCTGGGCGCGTTCTTAGCCGGAATGCTTATCGCTGAGACCGAATACCGCTACCAAGTGGAAGACGATATCAAGCCCTTTCGCGATGTGCTACTCGGACTTTTTTTCATCACCATTGGGATGCTGCTGAATTTCTCAGCGCTGTGGCAGAACATTTTTTATGTCTTTGTTCTCATCATTGCCCTGATGTCGATCAAGTTGCTGATCGTTCTTGGGCTTGCGCTCGCGTTTGGGCAAGACCGTGCGGTCAGCCTACGCGTGGCCTTGGCACTCGCCCCGGCGGGTGAGTTTGGCTTCGTCTTGCTGTCGGTCGCGGACAAGTCAGGCACCCTACCGGCCAATGCGCTGCAAGTTGTCTTGGCTGCTTGCATCATCTCGATGCTGTTCTCGCCGCTTCTGTTCAAGTACATGGAGAAGATTGTGCTCTATCTGGTCGCGTCTGAATGGGAGCAACGCGCAGTGCAGTTACAACAACTTGCCGTGCAGTCGATGATGAAAAAAGGCCACGTCATCATTGCCGGTTACGGTCGATCCGGCCAGAGCCTTGCGCGGTTCTTGGAGCGGGAAAAAATATCTATCATTGCCTTGGATGGCGACCCGATGCGCGTCAAACAAGCCAGCGCCGCGGGTGAGTCCGTCATGTTTGGCGATGCCTCAAAACGTGAAGTCCTCACAGCCGCCGGCGTCGCCCGTGCTTCCGCGTTGGTCGTCAGCTTTGCCGACACCCACACCGCAATGCGAATCCTCGCCCACGTTCGCACCCTAAAGCCGGATCTACCTGTCATCGTGCGCACCTTTGATGACACCGACGTACAAAAGCTGCGCGACGCGGGCGCAGATGAAATCGTCGCTGAGGTGGTGGAAGGCTCCCTCATGCTCGCCACCCAAACCATGCTGCTGCTGGGCGTACCGCTCAATCGTGTGCTGTCGCGACTTCGCACGGTTCGCGGCGAGCGATATGAGCTCATGCGCGGATTTTTCCCCGGCGCCACTGATGCCGATGATGGTGTGCCGGACCCTGACCTGCCTCGGTTGCAATCGGTCATGTTGGACGCCGGTGCCGCCGCTATCGGCCAGTCGATTGCGGAACTCGACATCGGTAGTGTTGGTGTATTTCTCATTGCACTGCGGCGTGGCGGCGTGCGACAGATGGAGCCCGACCCGCAGCTTTGCCTTGCGGTAGGCGACGTACTGATACTGAATGGCTCGCCGGAAAACCTAGCCCGCGCAGAGATGAGGGTCTTACAAGGCGAGTGAAAGGGAACTTCTCGAAACCGTCGCGAGCGGGCGAAGTTCGTGCCGACGGGTTTGGCAAACACGGGACACGTACCCAGTGTACCGCGAGCATCGCAGGCGCGAAATTCGCCCATGCAGCAGGTTTATAAAAGTGCCCGAAACTTCAAAGTGCCCTATTGACGGGCGTTTCCGGGCGCTTTTGCTTGAAAGTACCCGTGGATGTTAGGGGTTCAGAAAAACAAAAAGCCCGCTGGCTGGTGCGGGCTTTCTTGTAAGGCGTCGTAAAATTTAGAATGAGAGGCAAACAGTATATGGCGTTGAATCATCCGGCAGTGTCGCCGAGGGTACAACTGCGGCTCCGCTTGCCGCTGGTGCGGTTGCACGGACAATGATCCGGAAGGAACCGGTATTGCTTACCCCGTCGTCAAGCTGGGTATCGAGCTGCTTGGCGATTTTACCAAGCACGCCATCCGAACAAATATTGTAGGAGCCGGTCATGCCGGTGATATGCATTGTGCTGCTAATGCCAATGCGACCTCCGTCGGCGTTGGTTTGAAGGTACGCACTGCCGGTCGTGCAATCATTTATAGTGTTCCCGGCAAGAAACCCCGCTAGGCGCAGATGTTGCCAAGCCAAGCAAGACTCATTCGTAGCGGTAACAGTGTCCCAAACGCCGTCAATCTTGCCATCACCAAGGGTTCCTGTTGCAAGGGTGGCTCCGTTAATTTTGGTATTCGCCCCAGCCAAATCACCCGGAATGCCCTTGTACCGGTCTTGGAAGCCATACAGCGCCGATTGGATGGTGCGGAAGTCTTGAGCGTAGCTCTTGGCTTTGGCGCTGTTGATCAGCTCTTGGCCCTTCAACACGCCGCCGAGCAGTAAGCCGATAATCACCAGCACAATGGCGATCTCAACTAGGGTAAAGCCTGACTGTTGGTGTTTCATGTGTTTCTCCTGATGATATTTTGGGTGCTGGCAGCAGACGCCGAGGCGGAGACAAAAATGTTAAATAGTGAAAAATCTAGGTTTATATGGCAAATAGCAGCAAACGGCGTGCCAACTTTTTATGTATATGATTGCAAACATCTTTTTGAAACTTTTGGAGTTGCCCCTCGCTCGCAAATGGCCGAATTGTCAGCGTTACTGACAACAGCGTCCGAGATTTCGACGCTCCACACGGTCTTGGGTGCCGCGATTCCGAGGCGATGCGACGAGATGATGATGGTCACTGATTTGATCATTCCTCATTCAGGCATCCTACGCCATGCCACAATCGCGTTATTGACGAGGAGGTAATCGCGCTCGCGTTTGGCGACGACCTTAGCCAACTTCGATAACGCAATAGGACAACGTTGACTCCATCAGAGAAATCTCACCCCGCCCCCTCTGCCATCACCGAACGGGGGTTCAGGCGGCACCGTTGGCTGATCATCGCGATGTTGCTATCACTACATTTGGCCACGCTCTTGCAGGCAAATGACACGTTGTTCGCACGCGGTTGGCTGCTGGTGCATTTCGGCTTGTTCCTGATCTGGCAGCCATTCGTGTCCACCGAGCGCAAGCTCACGGCGGTTGCGGTGGTAATTCTGCTCAGCATCACCGCTGTGACGCTTTACACCTTAGCCGGGTGGATGTTGGTTGCTTGGATTGCAATCCTCATCGCGATCATGGGCGGAAAAGTGTTCACGCTAGAAGTCGCACATCGCAATAGATTCTACTTGGCTGCCTTGTTTTATTTATTGGCAATCTTGCTGGCATGGACGATTCCCGTGTCGCTGCTCGGGCTGTCTGCGATGCCGGGCGGCATGCAGGCATTGGCGACGTGGGGGATTCCGCTCGTTTTAGTGGCGATGGTGTTTTTGCCGTTCCAACCAGAAGATGAATTGCACATCGAGGCATTCGACTTTTTCTATTCGGCCTTTCTGCTACAGGTCGTCGTTATCTTGGTGTTGGGGAGCTTGGCATTGATGCGGTTGACGAACAACCAGTACTTCCCCGCCTTGCTGCTGACCGTTCTTTCATTCGCGGGGGTATTGTTGCTATTCGCCATTTTGTGGGCGCCCCGTGGGGGGTTCAGTGGCCTACAAACGTATTTTTCGCGCTATTTGATGACCGTCGGGCTACCTTTTGAGTTCTGGATGCGGCGCATCATCGAGCTGTCAGAAACGGAGAGCGACGCGCCTCGCTTCCTGTCCGCGGCCATGGCGGAGATTGCCACGTTGCCGTTGACCGTCGGCGCAAAATGGTCGTCGCAGGATGGCGGAAATCGCTTTGGGATCGAGTCTGAGTATGTCGCGACCTTTCGCAGCCACAGCTTAGAGATTACCTTTTACACCGCAATTGAGTTGTCGCCCGTTCTGTTTCTACACGTCCGTCTCATTGCGCAGGTAATCGGTGAGTTCTACGAGAGCAAACGTCGCGAGCAGGTGATGAAACAAAATGCGTACATGCAGGCCGTCCACGAGACCGGGGCGCGCCTCACGCACGATATTAAGAACCTTCTCCAGTCGCTGGTTGCGATTACCTCGGCCAGTATGATATCGGCTGCACGCAAGCGCGCCGTTCAGTCGGAGCTGTTCCCCAATGGCGAAGCTGACCGCCGCGCGACGTTGCCGTTTGATGAGATGCTGCAACGCCAGCTTCCACAGTTGACCCGGCGGCTGCAAAACACGCTGGATAAGCTGCGTAATCCTGCCATTCGTGGCACCGATGTGATTTTCCCTGCTGCCGATTGGTGGTATGCCGCTACGATGCGTCACGCCAACGCAGGCATTGAATTTAAGGTGAACGAGGACGTTACCGGGAATGTCCCGGCGAATGTGTTCGATAGCGTTCTCGAAAACTGTCTGGAAAACGCGCGTAAGAAACGAGAGCGCGAACCCGAGATTCGCATTATTGCGGAGTTGATTGCAGATGACTCGCCCGTGCTGATTGTGACCGACAGTGGCAGTGCGCTGCCCGAGCAGATTTGTGAAGAACTTTTCAAAGCACCCGTCAGCGGAAACAAGGGCAATGGCTTAGGAATTGGTTTGTTTCAGGCATCGCGCCACGCCGCCGATGCTGGCTATCGGTTGGTATTAGAGAAAAACGAACCGGGCTGTGTGCGGTTTTGCTTGGCCGCCGATAAGCCGTAAAAAAGGGGCGCCGAAGCCCCCCCCTTTTTTCAACGCCACATGTTCAGAGGCAACATCCTTCGAAGCACGTTGCCTCGGCACCACGATGAAATACTCAGATTATCCCCGCGTAACGCGCGTCACACCTTGACCCGATAGGATGCGAACTTTATCTCCAACGCGGAACTCTTCGTCTTTTTCTTGCGTGATCGCAGTGAGCCGACCGTCTTCTAAGCGAACAGTCACTTCGACACCGCGTCGATTGTTGGTTCCTTTATCGATAGCACCCCCGATCAATCCACCAACAACCGCACCGGCAATTGCGCCGGCTGCGTTAGCACGGTCACTGCCGCCCACGGTCGAGCCACCAATACCACCTAGCGCGGCACCGACCATGGTCCCGGTTCCCGACTCACCTCCCCGCGCGTCAATGGTCACGTCACGGACAGATTCAACAACACCTAAGCGGACGTTCATTTCGCCACGGACTTGACGGCGGTTGTAATCACCACCTCCCAGACCAGGTGCCGCACAACCAGACAACAACGCGCTGGTCAGCAACACGCCCGAAATAAGTACAAATTTGAATTTCATGCTGTGCTCCTTTTCATCAATCTGACTAGAGACTTCGAATGACTTGCCTTCTTACGGCAATTACTCGTCCCCGTCCCATAGCGGTTCATCAAATGCCATCTGATAACGCTCGGCGATTTCGTCGCGCGTTGGCTGATGGCCCTGCGGCCCACGATATTCAATCTTGATCGAACCCATGGTGTTGGCAAGTCGTCCGGTTTTTTCCCATGACCAGCCGCGTTCAATGCCGTACAACAAACCTGAACGGTAGGCGTCTCCACAGCCGGTAGGATCAACCCGCCGATTTTCCCTAACGCTTGGGATGGCTATTTGTTGACCATTGGTATAGATCACAGAACCTTCCGCCCCCTTGGTCACAATCAGCGCTTGGACTCGCTCGGCCAGCTTCTCCACGGGTTCTCCGGTTTGTTCTTCCAACACGCGAGCCTCATAGTCATTGACCGTCACAAAATCGGCAAGTTCGATGAAGTGACGAAGCTCGTTGCCATTAAAAATCGGCATGGCCTGGCCGGGGTCGAAAATGAAGGGAATCTTGTGGTCCGCGAACTGCGCTGCGTGCTGGAGCATTCCGTCACGCGAATCCGGCGCGAGAATACCCAATGTCACACCCTTCGCGTCACCAACCTTATTGATGTACGACGAAGACATTGCCCCCGGATGGAAAGCGGTGATCTGGTTCGCATCCAGATCCGTCGTAATAAAGGCTTGCGGCACAAAGGTACCCGGCACTTCCTTAATGTGATCGCGCGATATTCCGAGCTGGTCCAAGCGCTCGCGGTAGGGCCCAAAATCGTCCCCGACGGTGGCCATCACTAGCGGCTCACCGCCCAACAGCTTGAGATTGTAGGCAATGTTGCCTGCCGTACCGCCAAATTCGCGGCGCATATCAGGGACGAGAAACGAGACATTCAGGATATGGATTTGGTCAGGAAGGATGTGGGTGCCAAATTGCCCATGGAAAACCATGATGGTGTCGTACGCAATGGAACCGCAGATGAGCGCTGGCATGAATATTCACTTATTGTTGTCCTAGGATGACGGGATTATAGCGACGACGGGGTACGTCCTTGTTGGCCGTCTAGCCCAATCATTTCAAGGGAGCGTGTTCGAAAGCGGGGGCGGGGGCGATTTTTGCCTGACCGACCAACGCATCCCGGGCTGTGTTTGCCAAATGGGCAAGACTTTGTTGCCGAGAAACAATCTGGTAGTGGACAATAAAGTCTGTAAAAAAGATCCTGTGTTTTCAGTCGAGAAAAAACTTCGGACAAACTCTCCGATAGTCTGTATCACGCAAGCTAGTGCTCAGGTAGTTAGTCGGTGCGAAAGACGTGTCTTGTTGTCGAAGTTGCATGACCACTGTCCGATGTTCGTGAGCAGCACTCTCTGGATGTGACGCCTAACGCCTGAGTTAAGCGGCAGTATCAATCGCGAAGCGATTGATACTGCCGCTTGAACGAACAGTTAGGCCCACACAGCACCTGCAAGTGGACTGATGTGACCCCTGAGACCGCAGCATGATTTGACCACGCTTCCAGTTCCTCTCGGATGTCGCCGTAGATGACCCACTCTCGACCTACTGCCTGAGCCTGGGACAGCGCCAGCAAGACAATCTGGGACCACTCCTGCACAGGGAGGCGAGTTATGGCGCGGATGACATACCCACCCTTCGCATAAGGCTCAGCAGTAAGCGATTCCGGGGCCTGCCCAAGAAGCACAAAACTCCGAGATGCCAGCTTTAGCGCCGCTTCTTCGGATTTGCAGTCCGCAAACACCTTCCAGATCGCTTCCATGTTTCCTGTAGGCCTAACTCAATTTATGGCGACAGCCCGAGTCTCCACAACATTTCGGGCTGACGCAGAACTCGCGTAAGAAAAGTCGAAAAAACACTTCGGAATCATATCTTTTTTCAAAGCAGTTGTAGTTATGGAGACTCATAACAGAATCAAGTTTTACGTCACATCAGACAATACTCATCTAATTGGACGATCTTCGGGAAGCGCGGCTATTGGCCGATTTACGCCGCAACTTCCAGCGGCTTAATCTTCGAAACAACTTTCTTAAGCGACTTCTCAGCGTTCCACAGGTCGAAATTGGCTTGCATGTGCAGCCATGATTGGCCGCTACCGCCGAGCGCAGCGGCGAGACGTAGGGCCATGTCGGCGCTTATCCCAGCTTTGCCGTTCAACACACGAGACAGGGCTACTCGGGTGACGCCGATGCGGCTCGCAAATTCGGTCACAGAAACTTGCGAATCGGTAAATACACCATCACGCAATACTTCGCCAGGGTGTGGGGGATTGTGCATACGCATAATGTTTTGTCCTAGTGATAATCCTGATAATCAACAACGATTGCATGTCCACCCTCAAAGGCAAACGTCAGCCGCCAGTTTTGATCAACCCATACGGACTAATGTCCTTTCATGCCGCCCTTAAGCGGGTGCAGTTTCCAGCCGGGTAAGGCCATATCGTTAGGGCCTCCAGCACTGTCTAACTTGGCAAGTTGCAATCTGAGTCGCGTTGAATGCGAGGCCTGAATGCCTGCTTTCTTTCCTGACTCAAAGAACTCTCGTAAACCTTTGTGCGCGAATGATTTGATCACGATACAAGGGTATAGCGTAGCTATACGGTTGTCAAAGGGGCAGCCTCTTCCAACGGCATATGTGTCTGAGAGGGGCATTGCGTTTCCAACGGCATCTGCGTCTGAAATGAGGATTTTGGGTCGATTATCCAGAAATGGTCATCGACATGAACGACGCACGGCTCGACACAATTGAGCAAATCCGAGAATTTCTGGCTGGTTGCGTATTTCGCGTGATCGTGACCGGTGATTTCACCAAAGCGTGACCGACGTTTCGCCGAAGCGTGACCGCGATTTCGCGCTGAACGTGACCGATAGCTGGTGTGCTGTGTGGATTGTTAACGGTAATCTCGTCGCTTTTTTGAAAGCGAGCGGGCATGCCACAGGACAGACTATCCATGCGCAAGATACGAGACGTACTCCGATACCGGCACAGAGGTTCAACTGAAGAAATTACTGGCATTCATTTGGTCAGGGGACGTGAAGAAGGCCCCGCGGAAGGAGTTGTTCAAGTACGAGCTGCACGCGGATGAAGATCTTTTTGAGGAGACTTACGGGTATATGCGGCAATACTACCGAAGTAGCTGCAAGAGTCGGCGCGTCAAGCACCCGGCTTGTTCTAGACTTTATTACCGACGTCTACTGAGGAGTTCTAGACTTTATTCCCAAGAAACAATTTGCGCTTGCGTCTGAGGTATCACTCCACGGTAACGGACTTAGCCAGATTACGGGGCTTATCAACGTCAGCACCCCGCTTTACGGCTGTATGGTAGGCGAGCAGTTGTACGGGAATGGCGTGAATGATCGGTGACAGCAACCCGGCATGGCGAGGAGTTCGAATCACATGGACACCGTCACTTGCGTGGAAATGGCTGTCTGCATCCGCGAATACAAACAGCTCGCCCCCGCGAGCGCGTACTTCCTGCATGTTGGATTTCACTTTCTCGAGCAGGCTATCGTTCGGCGCAATCACCACGACTGGCATATTGCTGTCAACCAGCGCAAGTGGGCCATGCTTGAGCTCCCCCGCCGGGTAGGCTTCCGCATGGATATATGAAATTTCTTTGAGCTTGAGCGCCCCTTCTAACGCAATCGGGTAGTGCAGCCCACGCCCAAGAAATAGTGCATTCGCTTTCCCGGCAAAAAGCTCGGCCCAGACTTGAATTTGCGGTTCTAAGTTCAATGCGTGTTGAACACTTCCCGGCACAAACCTTAGCTGGTCAATGTGTTCTTGTTCTTGTACAGTCGTCAGCCGATTTTTTGCTTTTGCTAATCCGAGTGCAAAGCAGTAGAGGGCGGCAAGTTGTGTCGTGAATGCTTTCGTCGAGGCAACCCCGATTTCTGCGCCTGCGCGCGTATAGAACACCATTGAAGAAGCACGCGGGATAGCGGACTGTCGAACATTACAGATGGAAAGCGTTGCGGTGTGTCCTAACGCCTTTGCTCGCTTGAGCGCCTCCATGGTGTCTAGCGTCTCTCCTGATTGCGAAATCGTCACCACTATCTGCCGAGAATCTGGGAGCGAATCGCGGTAGCGATACTCGTGTCCAAGTTCAATTTGGCAGGGGACACGCGCAATGGTTTCGATCCACTGTTTGGCGACCATCCCCGCATAAAAACTGGTTCCCGATGCAAGGATCAGCACACTGGTTGCTTGCGAGAAATTCACCTGAGCATCGGTGCCAAATATATCGAGCTCAATTCCGTTGGTGATGACGGCTTCCAACGTATCGGCGATAGCGCGTGGTTGCTCGTGAGTCTCCTTTTGCATGAAATGCGTATAGGGCCCTAGTTCACGCGCATCGTCAGCGACATCGGATAGGTGAACCTGTCGGTGAACCGGCGCGCCGGTGCGATCAACAATTTCGATATTGGTGCGGGTAATCGATGCGACATCACCTTCTTCTAGGTAGATCACACTACGCGTGACGGGCAGGACGGCGGTGACATCGGATGCGATGAAGTTCTCTCCTGCACCGCCCTCAGCCTGGGGGCGACCAACGCCGATGAGTAGCGGGCACCCCACCCGGGCACATACCAATCTGTCCGGGGCAGAGCGCGAGATCACACCAATTGCATAAGCACCGTGCATCTCAATTGCAGCCAGTTGCACCGCTTTGAACAGATCGGCTACTTCTAGAAAGTAGCGGTGTACTAAGTGTGCGATGACTTCTGTATCGGTTTGGGAATCGAACACATATCCGCGTTGCTTCAGCGTTGTCCGAAGCGCCTCGTGATTCTCGATGATGCCATTGTGTACGACTGCGATTTCATGTTGCGAGAAATGTGGGTGCGCATTCGACTCGGTCACGCCGCCGTGTGTCGCCCAGCGGGTATGTCCGATGCCCAATACCCCTTGAAGACCCTGCGCCAGTATCGCGTCCTCCATTTCGGCAACACGGCCGACTCGGCGCACACGTTGAATTTCACTATTCTCGGCGGTCATCACGGCGAGTCCAGCGGAGTCATACCCGCGATATTCCAGCCGCTTAAGCCCCTCGGTGAGAATGGGGACGATGTTTCGAGTCGAAATTGCACCTACAATGCCACACATATGCTACGCCGTTGTTTTTTTAATAGGCCTCAACCAGCCCGTTTGTATCGCTTGAGATTTTGGGTTAATGGTTAGCGATTGGCTTGGTACATTCTTCCAGACTGTTGTCCCCGCGCCGATGGTCGCGCCGGTATGCACGGTCACTGGCGCGATGAGCTGTACATCGGACCCAATGTGCACATCATCTTCGATGACGGTTTGGTGCTTGTTGGCACCGTCGTAGTTGCAAGTAATGGTACCGGCACCGATGTTGACGTTTTTGCCCACAATCGTGTCACCGAGGTAACTGAGATGGTTGGCCTTTGAGGCCTCATCGATGCGACTTGCTTTCACCTCTACGAAGTTGCCAATGTGCACTTCGTTACCCAATGTGGTTGTAGGACGCAGTCTCGCATAAGGACCAATCTTTGCGCGTTCGCCAATAACTGCGCCATCGATATGCGTAAATGGCATGATCTCGGTCGCTGCCCCGACGCGACAGTTTTTTAGTATGCAATTCGCGCCAACTTTTACACCGCGACCCAACCAGACATCCCCCTCGAAAATGACATTCACATCGATGGTTACATCTGGCTCACACTGGAGCGATCCTCGGACATCGATGCGCGCTGCGTCCAGTAGCGAGACGCCAGCATCCAACAATCGGTGGGCATTTTCACGCTGGTAGATGCGTTCGAGTGCGACGAGTTGCGCACGGCTATTGACCCCGGCAATTTCCCAGTTTGCGGAAGGCGAATAGGTAATCACCGTTTTGCGATCCTCGACCGCGAGTTTCAGTATATCCGTCAGATAATACTCACCCTGCGCATTGTTTGTTCCCAGTTTTGGTAGCCAGTGAGTCAGCCAACTTGTTGGGCACGCCAAAAACCCGGTGTTGATTTCGCATATGCCGTGCTGCTGCTCGGTCGCATCGCGGTCTTCAACAATGGCGCTTACGTCGCCATTTTGGTTGCGAACAATTCTTCCGAGTCCAACGGGATCGTCAACTGTTGCCGTGAGCCAAACCAGCGTCTCTTTGCCAGCGGCTTCAACGAGACGAGATAGCGTTACGTGACCGATCAGCGGGACGTCACCATACAAAATCAACGTCGTATCCGATTCGCCAATCACTGGCAGCGCCTGTAACACCGCATGTCCGGTGCCGAGTTGTTGCGCCTGCTCTACCCACTGAATAGGTGCTAAATCGGTGTCGAATGCGGCTCGTACTTTGTCTCCGCCGTGGCCAATGACAATTGCAATATTGCGCGGCTTTAGAAGAGATGCGGTTTCAACCACCCGCTGGAGCATCGGTTTCCCGCCGATCGGATGAAGCACCTTTGGCAGCGCGGATTGCATTCGCTTGCCTTGCCCGGCGGCAAGAATAACGATAGATAGATTCGGCATGTCTTTCATTCCGGTGGGTGCGTGGGGAACTCAAGGCACTTCAGGCACTTCAGGCACTCATAGCACCCAAGAGCGCTCGACGCACTCTGGACTATTCGCGCCAATAAAAAAGGCAGTGGGAAGACCCACTGCCTGAAATTTTTACTGCGCCTCTAAACCGTTACGGCCAGACGATACTACCATAACAAGATTATTTGCGCAACTTTCTAATCGCCGCCAGTTGGGCCGCCAGTTGTGACAACTCCGCTTGGACAACTGCGCGTTCTTGGCCGCTCTGCCGGTTAGCGAGCGCTTCCTCCGCCGCTTGCTTTGCCTGCATAACCTTGGCTTCATCCAGGTCTTTTGCACGAACTGACGTGTTGGCCAAGATTGTTAGTGCCTTTGGCTGAACCTCCAGGATACCGCCCGACACAAAAACCAGCTCCTCGGCACCCCCGGCCAACGTGACTTTAACCGTCCCTGGCTTGATTCGCGTAAGGAGGGGCGCGTGCTGGGGCAGAATCCCGAGCTCACCTGACTCCCCAGGTACCACAACCATCTCGGCGTCTCCCGAAAAGATCGACTGTTCCGCAGACACGATATTGACGTGGAGTGTTGCCATTTGTGTTCTCGAAGAAATTCTTTATGGGTGCTTAATGAACGAATGTGCTGTATTCAACATTGACTCGGCGGGGGCGATTTCCGCCACCGCAGAAATCACATTGACTTGGCTTTTTCGAATACTTCGTCGATGCCGCCAACCATGTAAAACGCCTGCTCTGGCAAGGCATCACATTCGCCCTCAACAATCATCTTAAAGCCGCGGATGGTTTCCTTGAGCGGCACGATCTTGCCCGGTGTACCAGTGAATACTTCTGCAACGTTGAACGGCTGCGACAAGAAACGCTGGATCTTGCGGGCGCGCGACACCGCCAATTTGTCCTCTGGCGACAACTCATCCATGCCGAGGATGGCGATGATGTCACGCAACTCTTTGTAGCGCTGAAGCGTTGCCTGAACGCGGCGTGCAACGGCGTAGTGCTCTTCGCCAACCACTTGCGGATCGAGCTGGCGGCTCGTCGAGTCAAGCGGATCAACGGCCGGGTAGATACCGAGTGCGGCGATATCACGCGACAAGACGACGGTTGCATCCAAGTGGGCAAAGGTCGTAGCAGGGCTTGGATCAGTCAAGTCATCGGCTGGGACATATACCGCTTGGATCGACGTGATCGAGCCCGTCTTAGTCGAGGTGATACGCTCTTGCAATACACCCATTTCTTCCGCAAGTGTCGGTTGATAACCCACAGCAGATGGCATGCGACCCAACAATGCAGAAACTTCGGTACCTGCCAGCGTGTAACGGTAGATGTTATCCACAAAGAATAAGATGTCTTTACCTTCGTCGCGGAACCGTTCGGCCATCGTCAGACCGGTCAGCGCCACACGCAGGCGGTTGCCCGGCGGCTCGTTCATCTGACCGAACACCATCGCCACTTTGGAGTCGCTGAGGTTGTCTGCCTTGATAACGCCCGCTTCCTGCATCTCATGATAGAAGTCGTTTCCTTCGCGGGTTCGTTCGCCCACGCCGGCAAACACCGACAAACCACCGTAGCTCTTGGCGATGTTATTGATCAGCTCCAGCATGTTCACGGTCTTGCCCACACCCGCACCGCCGAATAAGCCGATCTTGCCGCCTTTTGCAAACGGGCAAACCAGATCGATCACCTTAATACCGGTTGGCAGTAGGTCAACCGACGGCGACAGCTCGTCGAACTTTGGCGCCGGCTGATGAATCGAGCGGCGCTCCTCTGTCTTGATCGGGCCTTGCTCATCGATTGGGCGACCCAACACATCCATAATGCGACCAAGCGTGGCCTCACCGACGGGTACCGAAATGGGCCCACCAGAATTCTTGACGGTCATGCCGCGACGCAGGCCGTCTGACGAGCCCATGGCGATACAACGCACGACACCATCGCCAAGCTGCTGCTCGACTTCAAAGGTCAGACCTTTTTCGGCAAACGATTTTTGGTCTGAGTCCTCTAGTACCAACGCGTCATAAATCCGCGGCATGTCGTTGCGCGGAAACTGGATATCAACAACCGCACCAATGCACTGCACTACTTGACCGACACTCATGTTTTGCTCCGACGTAATATTTCGATTTCTGTATTAACTTGGCATTCTTTGAAAAGTCTTGGCTAGACCGCCGCTGCGCCGCCGACAATCTCCGACAGCTCTTTGGTGATCGCCGCCTGACGTGCTTTGTTGTAGGTCAACTTCAGGTCACCGATGACTTTCTTTGCGTTATCCGACGCTGACTTCATCGCCACCATCCGCGCCGACTGCTCGGACGCGATGTTTTCGGCAACCGCCGTGTACACGATGGACTCAATGTACCGCTCGAGCAACTCATCCAGTACCGTCTTGGCGTCCGGCTCGTATAGGTAGTCCCAAGATGAATCAGGCGCACCGAGCTTGTCGCCAGACAACGGCAACAATTGCTCGCACATCGTCTCTTGCTTCATCGTGTTGATAAACTTGGTGTAGCACAGATAGAGGACATCAATTTTGCCCTCGGCAAATTGATCTAGTTGCGCCTTAATGGGGCCGATCATTTTTTCGAGGTGCGGCTTATCGCCCAAACCGACAACCTGTGACACCACTGGAATACCGTAGCGCATCAAGAATCCAAGCCCCTTGTTACCGATCGCAGTGGCCTGCACCTTTGCATTCGCGCCTTCCCACTCTTTGATCTTGTTGATCATCAAGCGCATCGCGTTGGTGTTAAGGCCGCCGCAGAGCCCCTTGTCGGACGTGACCATAATCACGCCAACATTGCGAACGACATCGCGCTTCTGCAAGAACGCGTGTTTGTAGTCAGGATTGGCGTGCGACAGATTCGCGGCAACACTGCGAATCTTTTCGCTGTACGGCCGTGCAGCACGCATGCGCTCCTGCGCCTTGCGCATTTTGGACGCCGCGACCATTTCCATCGCTTTGGTGATCTTGCGCGTATTTTCAACGCTCTTGATCTTGTTCCGAATTTCTTTTGAACCGGCCATTCTTTAATCTTTCGATTCGCCTAAGACCCTCAACAACATCGCCCTATTTTTTAGTACGCGCCTGTTTTCTTAAAGTCGGCAACCGCAGCGTGCAGCGCCTTTTCATCGTCGCCGGACAGCGCTGCTGCTTTTTCTATCGAATCAACCAGCGCGCCATATTTAGATTTCATGAAATCGCGAAGTGCCTTTTCAAACGCAGCCGCTTTCTTCACTTCTACATCGTCCATATAGTTATTGTTGACCGCAAACAGGATCAGCGCCATTTCCCAAACCTGTAACGGTTGATACTGCGGCTGCTTCATTAACTCGGTGACCATCTTGCCGCGCTCCAACTGTTTGCGCGTTGCGTCGTCGAGGTCAGAAGCAAACTGCGCAAACGCAGCAAGTTCGCGATACTGGGCAAGCGCCAGACGAACACCAGCACCGGTGTCTTTACGCTTCATGATCTTGGTTTGTGCTGCACCACCCACACGCGACACCGAAATACCAGCGTTAATCGCCGGACGAATACCGGCGTTGAACAAATCGGTTTCCAAGAAAATCTGGCCGTCGGTAATTGAAATGACGTTGGTTGGAACGAAAGCCGAAACGTCACCCGCTTGCGTTTCGATAATTGGCAACGCGGTGAGCGACCCAGTCTTACCCTTCACCACACCGTTGGTAAATTTCTCGACGTAGTCGGCGTTTACACGGGCAGCACGCTCGAGAAGACGGCTGTGTAGATAGAACACATCGCCCGGATATGCTTCGCGGCCCGGCGGACGGCGCAACAGCAGTGAAACTTGACGATACGCAACGGCCTGCTTCGACAAATCGTCATAAATGATCAGTGCATCTTGGCCGCGGTCGCGGAAGTATTCACCCATCGTGCAGCCAGAGTAAGCGGCGATGTACTGCATCGCGGCTGACTCGGATGCAGTCGATGCAACCACGATGGTGTATGCCAACGCACCACTCTCTTCCAACTTGCGTACTACGTTTGCAACGGTCGATGCTTTCTGACCGATTGCCACGTAGACGCAGAACATGTCTTTGCCTTTTTGGTTGATGATGGTGTCAATCGCCACGGCGGTTTTACCCGTCTGACGGTCACCAATGATCAACTCACGCTGGCCACGACCAACCGGCACCATCGCGTCGATTGCCTTCAAACCAGTTTGAACCGGCTGGTCAACCGATTTACGCGCGATCACACCCGGCGCAACTTTTTCGATCACATCCGTCATTTTGGCATTGATCGGGCCTTTGCCATCGATCGGTGCGCCAAGCGAATTGACCACGCGACCGAGTAGTTCTGGCCCGACGGGCACTTCAAGAATACGACCCGTACACTTGACGGTATCGCCCTCTTTGATGTGCTGATATTCGCCAAGCACCACCGCGCCGACCGAGTCACGCTCGAGGTTAAGCGCCAGGCCAAAGGTGTTGCCTGGAAACTCAAGCATCTCGCCTTGCATCACGTCTGCCAATCCGTGTACGCGGCAAATGCCGTCGGTCACCGAGATCACGTTACCTTCAGAGCGCTTTTCCGCAGCCGCAGGCAGGCCTTGAATCTTCGATTTAATGAGTTCGCTGATTTCTGCCGGGTTGATTTGCATCGTCTTACCCTAGTTAAGCTATTAAATAAAAAGTATTTGCCGCTGACTAAGCAGTCAACGCTTGTTTCATTTGGTCCAGCGTGTCACGAACCGACGCATGAATTACGTCGTCGCCAATCTGCACACGTGCACCACCAATCAACTCGGCATCGACCACCACAACCGCCTCAACGCGCTTGCCGTATTTGCGGCCAAGTGCTTCGACCAACCCCACCTTATCGGCGTCGGACAGCACCATGGCGGAGGTAATGGTTGCCTTAACCACACCCTCGTGTTCACGCTGCAGCTTCGCAAAGTGCTCTGCAATAAACGGCAGCAGTGATGCTTTGCCGCTTTCAATCAACATCGTCAACAAATTTGCAACGGGCATCGCCAGCGCACCCGCAGGGGCTGAAAGTACCGCGACTTTTTCAGTCACTGTGACCTTTGGATTACCCAATAGCGCCGCAGCTTGCGGATCGTCTGCGGTCGCGCCCAGCACGAACAGCGCATCGCCAAACGCGGCGACGCTGCCAGCCTCTACCGCTGCGCGGAACACCGCCTCACCGTATGGGCGCGCAACCGTGGTCAACTCGGCCATTACAGTTGCGCCTTCAGTTGATTCAGCATGTCCGCGTGCGCTTTTGCGTCAACTTCGCGCTTGAGAATCTTCTCCGCCCCAGCAACCGCCAACACTGCCACCTGATCACGAAGTTGTTCGCGGGCTTTTTGCAATTCCGTCGCAGCACTGGCGTGTGCAGCAGCGATGATTCGATCCGCCTCAACCTTTGCCTGCGCCTTCGCTTCATCGATCAGCGACTGCGCCTGCTTTTCATTGAGCGCCTTGAATTCACCAGCTTGGTCGCGAGCCTCTTTCAGGATCAACGACTTCTGCTTCTCACCGTCGGCGAGCGCGGCTTTACCCTTTTCGGCTTCGGCCAAACCTTCTGCAATCTTTTTCCGGCGCTCATCAATCGCCCCAACAAGCGGCGGCCAAATCTTTGCGTACGCAAACCAGATCAACAGGATGAACCAGACGGCCATCCCGAATAACGTCGCATTCAAGCTCATGGCGACGACCTTTCTATCGAAGTTCAGTGATTACTTGATTGCGGACAAGAGCGGGTTGGCAAAGCCGAAGAACATGGCGATACCCACTCCGATCAGAAAGGCCGCATCAATCAGACCAGCCAACAAGAACATGAATTTTTGCAGTTGTGGGATCAGCTCAGGCTGGCGGGCGGCAGACTCAAGAAACTTGGAGCCCATGATGCCGATGCCGATACAAGCGCCAAGAGCACCGAGACCGATGATCAGGCCGATACCAAGCGCCATATTGCCTTGAACGAGGGCGAGAAACTGTGCCATTTTTGTTTTCCTTTCGCGAGAACTAAGTTAAATACAAACCAAAAAAATCAGTGATCCCTCAGTGGTGCTCGTGCGCCATTGCGATGTAAACCGCTGAGAGCACCATAAAGATAAACGCCTGCAAAATGATAATCAGGATGTGAAATACCGCCCACCCCCAAGACAACACGATGGAGCCCGCTGTGTAGAGTCCGCCCAACATGCCCAACAAACCGAGGAGCATGAAGACGAGTTCGCCAGCGTACATGTTGCCGAAGAGTCGCATGCCGAGCGAAACGGGCTTAGCGACCAACTCGATGATGTTGATGGCGAGATTCGGAACCCACAGCCCCGGGTGCGAGCCGAACGGCGCCGTGAACAACTCATGCAAGAAACCGCCCGCACCCTTGGCTTTGAGGCTGAAATAGATGATCAGCAGGAAAACGGTGAATGACATTGCAAACGTGATGTTTAGATCGGTAGAAGGCACGGCCTTCCAATGCGGAACCCCGAACGCGCCCATCAGAGTCGCCACGAAGTCGATGGGGATCAAGTCCATCAAGTTCATCATAAAGACGAGAACAAATATTGTCAGAGCCAGCGGTGCCAAGAAGCTTCTGTCCCCGGGAAAGACATCCTTGACCGTGGTGTCCACAAACTCGAGGACGATTTCGATGAAGCTCTGAAAACGTCCAGGAACGCCTGAAGTGACACGCTGCGCAGCAAGCCAGAACGCGCCTAAACCGATAACGCCAACAACAACTGACATCACCATGGAATCCACGTTGATTGTCCAGAAATCACCAACCGTGACCCGAAGGTTGGTCAAATGGTGAGAAATGTACTCTGAGGGGGAGCTATAACTGGACGCCATGACGATCGATGCTGAATAAACAGAATTTTTGGTTTACAAACTCAATCTAGCGGCGAGACGGGAAAGAGGAGAGACGCCCAATGCCCCAGCAGCGTACCGCCCATACCCACCAAAAGCCACCCACCGTCAAACGATTTCGTCGCAAACGCCGCAAAAATACAGCCCAAAATAATCATGAGCTTTGCGACCTCTGCCACCACGTGCCGTAACAGCACACGTTTGCCGGACACTGCAAAAACCTTTGCTGGCCGTGCGATAAACGCATAGGCCAGACTGCCAGCAACAACTGCCCCGCCGCCAATCAGTGCGGAAGCCGCAGCGGTCTCACCCGCGAAAAAAATCGCGAAGACGACGACCAGCAACACTGCGGCGGCTTGAAGTATCAATACCCGTCTGTAAGCGACACCGATCAATGGTGTTTCCATGTCCCGAGCCGCTTGAAAACCGAGGTTCGAACGAAAAAACTGATAAATTCAACCGCAAAGCCTGTCGATTATAAGCGCGGGTAGAATTTCAAGTCAAACCAAAATGTGGCGGCGCACCACGACGTTCGATTGTTTATCTTTGGGCTAAGCGCTTAATACTTAACGTGCTTTTCTTTTTTACAGCGGGAGTTTGGTCAGTCTTGGCAAACCGCTTCGGGTTAACGAAATTTTGTCGGTTTGGTAAATCCGATAGCTCAATCGGCTTTTTACGTGGTCGAAACCTTTTGTCGAGGCCAACGACTTTTCATCTATTGTCAGATCAGCTTATAACCATGCACAAGCAAAAAATTCACGTTAATGATGTCGGTGTTCGGGACGGGTTTCAGATTGAGAAGAAGCTCATGCCGACCGAAACCAAGATCTTGTTGATCGACGCACTAACGGCAACCGGCCTCGCAAAAATCGAGGCGACCTCGTTCGTTCACCCAAAATTTGTACCAAACATGGCCGATGCGGAAACGGTACTCCGTGCGATCACACGCCGCGAGGGGGTGTTGATCACCGCGATCACTCCCAACATCAAGGGAATGGAGCGTGCCATCGCCGTTCACACGGCGGGCGGCAGGATTGATGAAATGAACCTATTCATGTCTGCCTCAGAAACGCACAACATGGCCAACGTGAAACGCTCCACATCCCAGTCCCTCGCAGATTTTGCGGTCATGGTGCCAATGGCAAAAGCGGTGGGAATCAAGCTCAATGGCTGTGTCTCAACGTCGTTTGGCTGTCCATTCGAAGGTTCTGTCCCGGAGTATCGTGCGATGATGTTCGCTGAAAAATATTTGGAAATCGGCTTTGACGGTATCACTTTCGCCGATACGACCGGCATGGCGAATCCGGTGCAGGTCGAGCGAATGATGACTGATGCCAAGCGCCGCTTCCCCGGTACGGAAATTACCCTGCACTTCCACAATACACGCGGAATGGGGCTGGCGAATGTGATCGCAGGCATTCGTGCCGGCATCACCAGCTACGACAGTTCGATCGCAGGTCTTGGTGGGTGTCCCTTTGCCCCCGGCGCAACCGGAAACATCTGCACGGAAGATCTAGTCAATATGCTTGACGACATGGGGTTTGAGAGCGGGGTTGACATTGACCGACTGCTCGCTGTGGCCGTAAAAATTCCAGCCATCGTTGGCCACGAGGTCCCCGGGCAAGTAATGAAAGCTGGCAAGACGATGCACTTGCATCCGATACCTAAAAAACTGTACGAAGCTTGATAAGTGCTACCGAGTCTCATCGTGACTTTTTAAGCAATCTATCGGCGCATTGTTGGCGAGCTGTGGAATATTCAGGCTAGATTCAACTCCGCGATCTTGCGCGTTAGGGTATTGCGGCCAATGCCGAGCAAAGTTGCCGCTTCAATTCGTTTACCCGCAGTATGTTCGAGCGCTTTCGCAATCAGGGCGGACTCAAAAATGCGACCCAAGGAATCGTAAAGGTTCCGGTCGCCACACGCGAGTAGCGCGGTCACTTCACGTTCGAGTGCCCCCTGCCAATTTGTATCGATTGCCGCACCGGATTTGTCGCTACCGCGCACATCAGGCGGCAAATCTGTGATTTCTACTTGCTGTCCGGGTGCCATTACCGTTATCCAGTGACAGATGTTTTCAAGCTGCCGCACATTGCCTGGAAAGTCGAGCTTTGTCAGATAAGACATTGCTACATCAGACAGATGTTTTTCATCAGCATTGAGCTCGCGCGCACTCTTGGCGAGAAAGTGCTTTGCAAGTAGCGGCACATCCTCGCGACGTTCGCGAAGCGGTGGCAGACGCAATCGGATGACGTTAAGCCGATGGTACAGATCTTCGCGAAACTGTCCCTGCTTCACGCGCTGATCGAGATCTTGGTGGGTCGCGGCGATTACACGGACATTTGCCGTCAGCGGTGTATGGCCGCCAACGCGGTAGAACTGCCCATCCGACAACACCCGAAGCAAACGCGTTTGCAGGTCTGAGGGCATGTCGCCGATTTCGTCGAGAAAGAGCGTACCTCCCTCCGCCTGCTCAAAACGGCCCCGTCGAGTCGTCGCCGCGCCGGTAAAGGCGCCCCGTTCGTGTCCGAAGAGTTCGCTCTCAAGCAAGTCTTTTGGAATCGCAGCGGTGTTAATCGCGATGAACGGTTTGGCAGAACATTGGCTATGGCGGTGGAGCGCATGCGCCACCAACTCCTTTCCAGTACCGGATTCGCCTGTAATGAGCACCGTGGCATGTGACTGCGATAATCGACCAACTGCCCGAAACACCTCCTGCATCGATGGTGCCGAGCCAAGAATTTCCGGCGCCGCCTCCGGTTTGCTGACGACATCATCTCGACCCACACGTCTTGATTCATCAAGTGCGCGACGAATCAATTCGACAGCATGGTCAATGTCAAACGGCTTGGGAAGATACTCAAACGCCCCACCTTGGAACGCTGCAACAGCGCTTTCCAAATCCGAATAGGCCGTCATGATGATGATCGGCGCGGTCGGCAATTTGGATTTTAGCTTTTGCATTAAATCTAAACCTGAGGTGCCAGGCATGCGGATATCGCTAATGACCACTTGGGGTAGCTCACCATCAAGCGCGTCGAGCGCGTCGTTCGCCGTGGGAAACGACCGATACTCGATTCCCTCGCGCGTCAGCGCCTTCTCGATGACCCATCGAATAGATTTGTCGTCGTCGATGATCCAGACAGGTTTCATTTCGCATCCTTTCTTGATGTCGGCTTGCAGAATCGCAACAGTCGTTGCGCTCGCTGCAATCACGAATGACGTCTCGCTGCCTGCGCTTGACTGATAGATCTGACAGGCAACAGCACAATAAATTTGGTATCCCCTGGGATGCTTTCAAACTCAATCACGCCTGCATGTTGATTAATGAAATTCTGTGCCAGTGAAAGGCCAACACCAGTGCCACCTTCTCGACCAGTGACAAGCGGATAGAAGATTGTGTCCTTCAAATGCTCCGGCACGCCAGGGCCTGAATCACAAATCCGCACTACGAGTGCCAAGCGAAAACGCTCCCTCACAATCGTTACTTGGCGCGAGATGCGCGTTTGGAATCGAATGCGCCCTTCACCATTCGTAGCCTGTGCGGCGTTGCGGGCGATATTGAGCATCGCTTGGATGAGCTGCTCGCGATCAGCCATGATTTCGGGGATGCTAGTGTCATAGTCCCGAACAATCGTCAGCGACTCTGGAAACTCCGCCAGTACGACGGCTCGGACGTATTCAAGTACTTCGTGGATATTGACCGACTCTATTTTTGGTAGTCGATGCGGCGTCAACAAGCGATCCATCAATGATTGCAGTCGATCCGCTTCTTTAACGATCACCTGGGTGTATTCCAGCAACGCATCATCGGGCAGCTCTCGCTCCAGCAACTGCGCGGCACCGCGAATGCCACCGAGAGGATTCTTGATTTCGTGGGCTAAGTTACGGATGAGTTCGCGGTTTAGTTTCTGCTGCTCCAGCAGTTTTTCTTCCCGCGCAATCTTGAGATGTTGATCTAAGGGTTGAAACTCAATCACCACCATCCCGCCATCGACCGGGGTGGCCAAACACGAACAGTGCAACGTCTGACCGCCTGGCGTCGAAAGCGTAACACTCGCCTCGCTTAAGCCGGACTCACTACCATGCACTTTGCCTAACATCGACAGTACGCCATCGGCCTGAGCGTCGTCCATCACAATCTTGGACAAGGGCAATCCCATCACATTTTTACGGCTAAATGCGAACAAATTTTCGGCTGCAGCGTTGGCGTGCTTAAGCAAGAGATTTCTGTCAACAATCAACACAGCCGTTGCAATGAGGTCGAGGCCGGCGTAGTTCTGCAAGACAGTTACTTGGTTGGTTGGGGATTTTGTTTGGTGATGCACAGTGGACCTTGTTATTTCGTTGGTGGGCGCTGATTGAGCCGGCTTCGTCGCGCCGCGTCGGCCAAATGCAGTTGTTGCTCACACACAAAACTTTGCCTCCCACATCATCCCAGATGCATTTTACAAACGCGGCCCGCGACGCTTAGGTCGCCCGGATGAAAGGTTTAGGGTAATCGACGTTGCCTTTAGCAAGTTTCTTGCCATTGTTGGACACAGAAACAGCCGTTGCAGTTGAATAGGTTTGGGGCGAGGTGACAAAGCATCAAGCTCATGAAAGGGCGTTTTCGAGCGTGCCCCCATGAAATGTTCAGGCTAAGTTAAAGCTAATGGTGTCTGCACACAATACCGCAGTCTGTCAAAAAAACGCCGAAGGCTTTCGGCCTTCGGCGTTCAACTTCGATCGGACAATCCAACCGAAAGGAGTTAAGAACATTAGCGCAACTGTCGCGTGGCGCGCCGCACAATGATTGAGGTCGATTTAAGCTCACTTGATTTGCTCACCGTCTGCTGTGCGAGACCGCGAAGCTGACTCCTGAACGCTGCCGGACCCTCTTCATGCGGCTAAAACGGGTTCTTAGTTTGCGTCCGCAGGAGCAGTTTTTCAATGCAATGGGTAGCGACTTATGACCCCCCAAACACTATAGGTTGCGTTTGCTGCTGGATGTAGGTCGCAACAAAAAGGGGCGGCCACATGGCTGCCCCTATTTGAGCGCGTTGTCTGTGTGAAAACGACGCGATTAAGCCGAGTAGTACATATCGTATTCGACCGGATGCGTCGTCATACGGAAGCGCGTCACATCCGCCATTTTCAATTCAATGTAAGCGTCAATCATTTCGTTTGAGAACACGCCGCCACGGGTCAGGAATTCACGATCTTTATCGAGATGTTCGAGCGCTTGATCGAGCGATGAACACACGGTCGGGATCTTTGCGTCCTCTTCCGGCGGCAGATCGTAGAGGTTCTTGTCTGACGGGTCGCCTGGATGTATTTTATTCTGTACGCCATCCAGACCAGCCATCATCATTGCTGTAAAGGCGAGATATGGATTTGCCGTTGGATCGGGGAAGCGCACTTCAATGCGACGGGCTTTGTCGGATTGCACATATGGCACACGAATCGACGCCGAGCGGTTGCGCGCGGAGTAGGCAAGCTTGACCGGTGCCTCAAATCCCGGCACCAGACGCTTGTACGAGTTTGTGCCGGGGTTGGTAATCGCATTGAGCGCGCGCGCGTGTTTGATGATGCCGCCGATGTAGTAAAGGGCGAACTCTGACAGACCTGCGTAGCCATTGCCTGCAAAGAGGTTTTTGCCGTCTTTCCAAACGGATTGGTGGACGTGCATGCCCGAACCGTTGTCTCCAACGATAGGCTTCGGCATAAACGTTGCCGTCTTGCCGTAACGATGTGCAACGTTCAACACGACATACTTCAAAATTTGTGTCCAGTCGGCGCGCTGCACCAGCGGTGCAAACTTGGTGCCAATTTCGCACTGACCTGCAGTGGCAACTTCATGGTGATGCACTTCAACTTCGATACCCATGTTTTCCAGCGCGACGCACATCGCCGACCGAATGTCTTGCAACTGGTCGACCGGTGGGACAGGGAAATAGCCACCCTTCACAAGCGGACGATGCCCTAGGTTGCCACCCTCAAATTTTTCGCCGGTTGACCATGCGGCTTCTTCCGAGAAGACCTTGCACGAGCTGCCGGACATGTCTACGTTCCATTCGACAGCATCAAAAATGAAAAACTCCGGCTCTGGCCCGAAATACGCGACGTCGCCAATACCACTCGACTTCAGGTAGGCCTCTCCTCGACGCGCTAATGATCGAGGATCACGGTCATAGCCTTTCCCTGTTGAGGGTTCGATCACATCGCAAGTCAGGACAAGCGTTGGGTCGTCAAAAAACGGGTCGATGACCGCAGTGCTGGCATCGGGCATCAGCAGCATGTCGGAGGCTTCGATACCCTTCCAGCCCGCAATGGATGAACCGTCGAATGCATGACCTTCGGTGAATTTACTTTCGTCAAATGCCTTTACCGGCACCGAGACGTGTTGCTCTTTACCTTTGGTATCGGTAAAACGGAAATCGACAAATTTGACTTCGTTTTCTTTCACCAACTTCATTACATCTACAACAGCCATGTGACTCTCCTGTTTAAGGTATGCGGGAAACGTAAGACCTAATGCGACGTTTCAAATTTAATCTCTTTACGTGCACTCTTGGTACTTCGCCATTTAACAGCACAAAACATGCCACGCGGATATCGTGGGTAAACTATTGATTGCTCGGTGTTTTTGAATAACAGCGCAGATTTTATGCCCTAAATTAGTGCGCTTGGTGCGGCGGCGCCTCTTTTTGGTTCGTCTTTGCGGTTTTCTTATGATTTTTCCTTCCGTCCAACGATTCGCGACCTAACGCTATGGCTGACCTATACGCTGTTATCGGCAATCCGATTTCCCACTCTAAATCGCCCCTTATCCATACCGCCTTTGCGCAACAGCTTCGTCAATCGATTCGTTACGATCGTATCGAGGCGCCGCTGGACGGGTTTGTGCTCTCACTTAGCGAGTTCTACAAAAAGGGCGGATTAGGGGCTAATGTGACCGTTCCCTTTAAGCAAGACGCATTCAACCTCGCGCATTTTCGGTCGACGCGTGCGACGGTTGCCCGTGCGGCGAACACACTTTGGTTCAGCGGAACGGGTGCAAACGTGGCAATCCATGCCGACAACACAGACGGGATTGGCTTGGTGCGCGATCTTCGCGACAACAACGGGGTGCAGTTGTCGGGTAAGCGCATTCTGGTACTCGGCGCTGGCGGCGCGGCGCGCGGGGTGATGGGGGCGTTGTGGGATGAGCACCCGGCAGAATTAGCGATTTCGAATCGGACACCGAGCAACGCCGATGCGCTCGTGAATGACATTGGTGTCGCCATAGGGGCGGATTGCATCAAAGTAATTGCGCCCGCGGGTTCGGCCGAGCACCGCTTTGACGTTGTCATCAACGCGACATCTGCGAGTCTGAATGGCGAGCTGCCGGCGATGCCTCAAGACTGTTTCGCAACTCATGCGGTGGCGTATGACATGATGTATGGCAAGACGCTTAGCCCATTTTTGATGCACGCTGCCGCGTTTGATGCCAAGACGATTGATGGCATCGGTATGCTTGTGGAGCAGGCGGCCGAAGCCTTTTTTATCTGGCGCGGGGCGCGGCCCGATACCACGTCGGTCATCGCAGCAATGAAGCCTCTGATTTCCTTGGCTTGATATGGCGCGACGAATCTTGTCTTGGCTAAGGTGGACACTCGGTATTGTCGTCCTGCTGGGCATATTGGTTCAGGTCTATTTTTTTTCGCATCTTTATTGGTTGCGTGATCACAATCCGAATATGACGACGTTCATGGATGCGCGCCTAGCCAAAATGCGCGAAATAAAACCAGACGCGAAACTTGGCTTTGTTTGGGTTCCTTACGAAAAAATTTCGGATCACCTTAAGCGCGCAATTTTGACGTCCGAAGACGACAAATTTGTGGATCACGACGGGTTCGATTGGGAGGGGATTCAAAAGGCGATCGAGAAGAATGAAAAACGCGGCAAGCTGGTTGCGGGAGGCTCGACGATATCGCAACAACTATCTAAGAACTTATTTCTTTCCGGCGAGCGGTCTTTTTTGCGCAAAGGGCAGGAAGCAATGATCACGGTGATGATGGAAGGCGTGCTCGACAAACAGCGGATTCTAGAAATTTATCTAAACGTCATCGAGTGGGGAGATGGAATCTTTGGCGCAGAGGCTGCATCGCGTCACTATTTCGGTATTAGCGCGTCACAGCTTTCACCAAGTCAGGCGGCGAGGCTCGCAGCAATGGTTCCACGGCCACGCTTCTATGACCGCAATCGAAACTCTACCTATCTCGCAAAACGAGCGGAGGCGATTCTGCGACGGATGCCTCAGGCTAATCTACCTTGAGGCTGGAATGGAATTTATGCACTGGTTATTTTTTGGGCCGTCTAAGCTGATTGCTTGGCACCCATACGCAGGCTTCATCGTTGGAGCGACGCTACTCGCGGTCGCTGCGGCTTGTGCGCTGCAGTTGTCGAATCGGTTAGACAGGCAATGGTTTAGGCAACCGGCTGTTCTTGCGGGGCTGTTGTGGCTTCTGTTTAATCTTTACGAGCTTCAAGTTGTTGCAGTATTTCTGGGGCAAGGCAACCAGACGCGGAGCCTAGTTAGGATCGACTTGCTCGTACTCACGCCCATCCTCTACACGCTAACGGGGCTTGCGATCTACCAAGGGTGGCAGCGAGTAGTGGGACGGCGGTCGAACGAGTAAAACCCAACCAGAGCGAATGGTTAAGCGCTCGTTCAAAAACGCGTTTTTAACGTCGGGGCCTATCTTTGCGGTGACGCGACGGCGTCGGCCTTGGGCTCGAGCGTTTAACGGGCGATTGGGCGGCACCGTGGCAGACGGGAAATGTCTCAATCCGGAAGGGTGTGATCGGGAGCGACAACATATCCTACCGGATTGAGATTGATCGAAGCACTGAACCCAACTCAACCCATCGGCTTGATGAGTGGCGTGATAACCGGGGTTACCATAGGAGCGGGCTTCGCTACAGGGGCGGCCTTCTTAGGGGCTGCTTTTTTTGCAGCGGGCTTCTTAGCTACTTTTTTTTTTGCCGCAGGTTTGGCGGCTTTCTTTGCAGCGGGCTTCTTTGCTACTTTCTTTGCAGCGGGCTTCTTCGCTACTTTTTTAGCCGCAGGCTTCTTTGCTACTTTCTTTGCAGCGGGCTTCTTTGCTACTTTTTTAGCCGCAGGCTTCTTCGCTACTTTCTTTGCGGCTGGTTTCTTTGCTGCTGGTTTCTTAGCCGCTTTTTTTGCTGCCGGCTTTTTCTTGGCTGTTGCCATGATCAACTCCTTTCGATGGTTGGACCGAATTGCTTGTTTGGACCCGACTCAACTGAATCGAATCACCAAGACATCAGTTCAGACGAACGATTGAGATTGGCAGTTGCCGAGAACGCTAAAGACGGCGAAACAACCTCACTCCACTCGCGGTTGCTTGCCTAAAAGAATCCAAATGCGAGGAATTCCAAAACATTCGCCGCGAGCACTTGGTGAAGCGGATTCTATGTAAGAAAATTTTCGAACACCAGTTATTCGTGCTGTCAAGGCTGGTTATTTGCAATTGAGTTTTGCAATTTAGTATCGATTCGCTACCATATGGAAGGATGTGCAAACGAGCGCGCAAAAATTAGACAACTCGGTTCGCTTGAAAACACCTTGCGATACGCCGTGCGCCTTCATTAGTCGAGTAAATATTCGCCGCTCACGAGGCCCTGCACCGTTTCACGATCACGCACAATCGTCGCCTTGACACCGTCAATCATGACCTCTGCGGCGCGCGGCCGCGTATTGTAATTTGACGACATTACAAAGCCGTAAGCCCCTGCGGATAACACGGCGAGCAACTCACCTTCAGTCGCGCCGAGCTGGCGCGAATATCCCAGCACATCTGAGCTTTCGCAAACTGGCCCGACAACATCGAACTCTTTGCGCTGCTGTGTCTGCGTACGCTGCACTTCAACAATTTCGTGGTGAGCCTGATAAAGCGCGGGGCGGATCAAATCGTTCATGGCAGCGTCGACAATCAAGAAATTCTTGTTCGCGCCGAGCTTCACATACTCGACTTTTGTCAGCAGCACGCCGGCGTTTCCGACGATCGCACGGCCCGGCTCCAGCAGCAGCTCGACTGCCCGATTTCCAAGCGCCTGTTGGAGCGCATTTGCGTAGCGAACCAAATCAATCTGCGGCTCAGAAGTGTAAGTAATGCCAACACCGCCACCTGGGCAAATATGGTGGAGTTGAATACCGTCATTTGCCAAGTCATCTGCCAGCGAGACTATCTTCTGCATCGCCTCAACTAATGGCGAGGCATCTGTCAACTGGGAGCCGATATGGCAATCGACACCGGCAATTGAGATTCCGGGTAGCGTGGCGGCTCGTTGATAGACGGATCGTGCACGGTCAAAAGCGATACCGAATTTGTTGTTCTTGAGTCCAGTAGATATGTATGGATGCGTTTTCGCATCGACATCAGGATTCACACGGAGACTGACGGGCGCCTTTACCTTGAGTGCGCTCGCGACCTCACTCAAACGCTCAAGCTCGGGCTCCGACTCGACGTTGAAGCACTTGATGCCTGCCTGTAACGCCATCGCGATTTCATCGCGTGTTTTTCCGAGCCCAGAGAAGACGACCTTATTCGCCTGACCTCCCGCTCGCAGCACGCGCTGTAACTCGCCACCGGAGACGATGTCAAACCCGGCGCCTAACTTTGTCAGCAAGTTAAGAATTGCAAGGTTTGAGTTAGCCTTGACTGCGTAACAAAGTGTGTAGCTGCGCCCAGCTCGCGCCTGGCTCACCGCGGCATCGAGACGGCCATATGCAGCGGTGAGCGCCGCCTTGGAGTACACATAGGTCGGTGTTCCAAATTGTGCGGCGACGGAATGAAGCGATACGCCTTCGATGAACAGCGCATCTCCCTCGTAACGTGCACCATAGGTCTCAATTGCGGCCATTTAAGCCACCTCGCCCAACATTGCCTTTGGTGCGTCAGGCAAGCGAAGTGGCCCTTTCTGACCACACCCTGAGGTGCCGAGTGCAACGGCGATGAATAGCAAAATGCGTAAAATCTGTCTGGGCGTCATAGCAAGAAGGCGTCAAATTTAGAGCGCCGATGGTATCACGGCCATCGCTGTGACACCGCCAGGGTGCCGGTGATTTCTCGGGGCTAACCCTACACAAAGGTCTATCCATGTCATCTTTTGAATTGATGCGCGAAAGCGAATTCCACCAACGGGTCGACGCGCTGCTTTTGTGCTTGCAATCCCAACTTGATGAGGCCGAGGCCGACATCGATAGCGATCTCTCGAACGGAATCCTGTCGTTGACGTTTGAGAACGGCTCAAAAATAATCGTTAATCGGCAAACACCGAACCGCGAAGTTTGGGTCGCCGCTAAGTCAGGCGGCTTTCACTTTCGATTTGATCAAGCAGTCTGGCGCGACACACGCACCGGCGAATTGCTCGCAGTATTGCTTTCAAAAGTTTTCTCTGAGCAAGCGGGCATCAGCACACAAGTCATACTCGACTAGCATCCACTGCAGAGCGGCGCAAGAGGAGCTGCCCGTTCACCGTTAGGGCTTGAAAGAACGGCGACTTTAATTTAGTATCGACCCAACACTAAAAAAACGGCGTCTAAATTCAACTCGATTCAGTATCGATTCGATACCATATTGCCCTTCAAGGGCTAAAAGCGCGTTTACGGCGTTTTTTCTACGTTCTAAATATGAATTTGTGAGCAGCCACATGTTTCCCGCTTTTAACGATTTCCATGGATAAGAACCCGCTAGTTTTACTTGAGCTGGTGGAGCGACTAGGCAATCTCATGCGCCAGGAAGCACGGCGCGTTGGCGCCGATGAGCAGTTGTCGCCGGTACATGTCGAAGCCTTAGTCTATCTCGCGAACGCAAACCGTTACTCCAACACCCCGCAGGCGCTCGGCGAGTATTTGGGGCTGACCAAGGGGACAATCTCCCAGAGCCTGCTACTGTTAGATCGGCGGGGACTCATTGAGCGTTATCAAGACGACATCGATCGCCGCGTCGTTCGACTTCGCTTGTCCGCAACCGGCGAGCAATTTCTTTATGATGCGCAGCCGCAATTGGCGTGGATTCATGCAACACGCGACATCAGCCCTAACCGCATCCGCAATGCGGTTTCTGCGCTACGCGAGACACTCACCACGTTCCAAATAGACAACGATGGCTCCCCGTTCGGGAAGTGTCCCGGCTGTAAGCACTTCGAGCGGTTGTCGGCACGCGCCTATCGTTGCGGTCTGATGGGCGACCGGCTTTCGGGGCCGGATACGCGCAAGATCTGCTGGCTCTACGAGGTCAAAGGTGGCGCATCGGACGATGACGAACTTTGACGATGTCACGTTTAGCCGCCCGGACTGGCGTGACATCGGGTTCGCCGATTTTTCGCGGGGCTTGGGCTAAAATCCTCCAATGATCGGACTCCTCATCATTGCACACGGCACGCTTGGCGAAAGCCTAATTCATTGTGCATCCCATGTGGTTGGAAAGCGCCCGCTCTATCTCCGGCAGCTCGGCGTGACCATCCACGATGACCCGGACGCAATCCTGCCGCAGGGTCAAGATTTGATTCGGTTTCTTGATCAGGGTCAGGGTGTGCTGATCATGACCGATATTTTTGGTGCCACGCCCTCCAATATCGCCTGCAAGTTGCTGCAGCAAGGTCGGGTGGAAGGTGTATCCGGCGTGAATTTACCGATGTTGATTCGGGCGCTGACTTACCGAGAGCGCCCCATGCCTGAACTGATTGCCAAGGCAATTGCCGGTGGAACTGAGGGCGTCATTCAAATGCCGGTCAACCATTGTATTCAGTCATCTAAAGCTGCGTAAACATGCTGAAACAAGAAGTCGAGATCATTAACAAACTCGGGTTACACGCAAGGGCCTCCGCCAAGCTCACCCAGACGGCAGCCCGGTTCCAAAGTGACGTCTTTATTGCTAAGGCCGGGCGGCGGGTCAATGCCAAGTCAATCATGGGGGTCATGATGCTGGCGGCCGGTAAGGGCAGCATGATCGAGCTTGAAACGTCGGGGGTTGACGAGGCGGACGCGATGTCGGCACTCGCTGCGCTGATCAACGACAAGTTCGGGGAGGGCGAGTAACGTCGGTTAGTCGCATTAGAAGTCGCGCGGCTTAAGCTGCCGTCACCAACCGCCGTCACCAACCGCCGTCTCCATCGTAACGCAACACTAAGGGGGCTTAAATTGAGTTTCACGATGCACGGACTAGGGGTCTCGGCTGGCATTGCCATCGGCCACGCGCATCTGGTGACACTCGCCTCGCTTGAGGTTGACCACTACTCGATTCCTGAGGAATTCGTTACACGCGAGATTAAGCGCTTCGACAAAGCCGTCAAAGCGGTTCGAGCAGAACTCGACGCGCTCGAAGTCGACCTTAAGGCCGCCCATAAATTAGATGCCCAGTCTGGCGACATCGCCGCCTTCGTTACCGTCCACCGCATGCTAGTGGACGATCCTACCTTGTCGGTTGAGCCACGTTCGATCATCGAACGCGAATGCTGCAATGCTGAATGGGCGCTCAAGAGTCGTGTCGATGAGCTACTCGCACAGTTTGCAGACGTCCAAGATGAATACCTCCGAGAACGCCGAACGGATGTACGGCAAGTCGCCGAGCGGATCATCTCCGCACTTTCTGGCCAAGGTGGCGCCGTGCCGGAAAAGCTTCGGGAGCGCGCTGAGGACACTATCTTGGTGGCGCGCGACCTTTCACCGGCCGACGTTATCCTTTTCAAGGACCACCAAGTCGCCGCATTCATCACCGATCTTGGCGGCCGTACTTCCCACACGGCGATTCTTGCCCGGAGCTTGGGCATTCCAGCACTGGTCGCGCTGCATACCTCGCGCGAATTAGTACGAGAAGACGAGCTCATCATTGTCGATGGCACGCAAGGCATTGTAATCGTTGACCCAGATGAAACCGTCTTAGCGGAATATCGCCTCAAGCAGCATCAGTCGACGCTCGAACGCCAGAAATTAGGCCGCCTGAAGGTAGCAACATCTGAGACGCTCGACGGGATTAGCGTGGAACTCCATGCCAACATCGAGCTTCCATCTGACCTCGATGCTGTCGCACAATCGGGTGCGGCGGGTGTCGGGTTGTTTCGGAGTGAGTTTCTGTTTATGAACCGGCGCGACCTGCCGACAGAAGAAGAGCAGTTTGAAGCCTACAAAACGGTCGCCGAAGGCTTAAAGGGACTGCCAGTGGTGATTCGGACGCTCGATATCGGCGCCGACAAAGCGCTAGATCCTTCATTGAGCACAAGTGGCCATTCTGCCCTTGGACTTCGTGCGATTCGGTACTGCCTCGCCGAGCCTCAGATATTCAATACCCAACTACGCGCTATTTTGCGCGCCTCGCGGTTTGGCGACGTGCGGATCTTAATTCCGATGCTTGCCTCTGCGGTGGAAATTCGCCAGACATTTGCTGCCATTGATGTTGCCAAAGCACAGTTGAAGGCGGAGGGCAAAAAATTCAACGAGAGAATATTGGTCGGCGGCATGATTGAAATTCCTGCCGCGGCGATTGCATTACCGATGTTTCTGGCAAAGCTTGACTTCCTGTCTATCGGGACTAACGATCTCATCCAATACACGCTTGCCATTGATCGTACGGACGATGCCGTCGCGCACCTCTATGATCCGCTACATCCGGCAGTACTGCATTTGATTGCCAGCGTGATCGAGCAAGCGAACCTTGCTAAGGTCCCTGTCGCGGTGTGTGGCGAAATGGCAGGTGATGTGTCACTGACACGGCTACTCTTGGGCTTCGGCCTGCGCGACTTTTCGATGCACCCAGCAAATTTGCTACTCGTTAAACAGCGTGTCCTGATGACAAGCGTCTCACAAATCACCGAACACGTCGCAGCCATCATGCGCTCGGGTGACCCGGACGAGATTCGTGAGCGTCTCGAACAGTTGAACGCCTGAACATTTCATGGGAGCGTGTTCGAAAGCGGGTCGGTGGTCGAACCACTTTTCGCCTCAGCAACCAAAGCATTGCGGCTTCGTGCTTGCTAAATGTGTCGGTCGGTTTGGCGCGGGGTGGCAAACACGGTGACAAATAGCGTGCTGTCCAATCGACCATGGGCGAGCGTGCCTCCATGAAATAATCAGGCTCGTCCACGCATGAGGGGCGTCCTGTCCCTGACTAATCGGAGCCGCCTTTTGTCTATCCGTCGATCAAATTTTGCGTGTGTAGCCACGCTAGTCGCACTGGCTGTATTGTCGGGTTGTGCGCTATTTTCGTTTCGCGAGATCAGCCTAAGCTACCTTGAACTCAACGAGCGGTTGAGCACACGATTCCCCGTCGAGCGCAACATGGCTGGCTTCCTAAACATCACATTTATGCGGCCCCGGGTGGCTCCGGTACTTGCGCCCGGCGCTCAGCCTCGTCTTGCTGTCACGCTGGATTTAGACCTCAAACTGCCCTCGATGCTAAATAACACTCAGCGCTCGCTCTTAGGCAGCCTCACACTATCCGGCATTCCTACATATGACGCCACCAACAAGAGCATTCATGTCGTCGATGCCAGGCTTGATCGTGTTCGCGTTGACCATATGCCGGATGCCTTGTCTGACGCCCTCGCCAAAACCGCCACGCAACTCGCCAAAGAGTATCTTGAGGGGAAGCCGCTCTACACATTGAGCCCGGATCAACGAGATCGCCTGAGGCTGCGCCCAGATGGCAGCGGACTGCGATTCGAGATTCTCTCAGACCGCCTGTTGCTTGCGCACAGGTGAGCTTTCTTCCACATTCGCTAATCTGGTGACAAAAGCCCCTCGATATGGGCGACGCGAAGATGCAGCGCCACCCGCGATCCTGCGAAACATACACCTCTATCCAACTGCTGTTTCTAGGATAATCCTAAATCCGGCAGTTACCCTGCCGCTGTAAGTTGGGCTGACGGTAGCCAAGGTGGCAGTGGGCGCGTGATTTTGGCCACCACGTAGTCCAGAAATGTCTTCCATCGATCCGTAAAAGGCAACTGCTCCGCAATATCCCTGACATGACTTAAAGCCGCACGAATGTTGGCAATGAGCGCGAGCAACTTGTCCTTGGCAGCATGCATCGGTGTCAGATACAGCGTTGTCTGTCCCGCATGTTTGACAGCGCGCCCCACACTGGCAAGCAATAACGCTCGGCTGGTGATGGCTTCCATGCGTGCACCCGGCTTGGCCGCCCGGCAATACCAGGACCACCAGTTGTACACCAGCGCTACAGCGCGAGCACTGGTCTGGCAGCGCTCAATGTCCTGGGTCGTGAAGCCACCCCATCCCCACTGATTTTTGAGCTCGTCAAATCCGTTCTCGCAGTCAGCCCGGTCCCGATAGAGTTGACCGAACGCGTCCAATGCGTAGGCGCTGTTTGTCACCAACACCGCGTATTCCCAAACCTGAACATCCTTGTCCGGCATCAGCAACTCAATCTGCTCGCCCGGCTCGTTCTTGGTCTTTCGACTCAGCGCCAAAGTGGCTTTGACGGCACGCCGCAAGATCACTACCCGACGTGATTTGTCCCAGCCCGAGAGTTTGAGGGTATCTTCGACTGCGCTCCAGCCTTGCTCGCTGGGGCCGGGTGTGCTCCAGTCATCACGCGCGAATTGGCGTGCCAATAATTTCTTGACACCCACAGTCTGACGCAGCTTGAACAGGTAGGGCTGGTCTCGCTCCTCCAGCTCGGCGATAAAGGGTTCGTTGCCAAAGCCGCAGTCGCCTCGGACCAAGGCCGGACGCTGCTGGGGCGTGAGCTTTTCCAGTACGCTGATCAGACCAGGCCGCGCTTTGGCCGCGCTGTGCTCTTTGCCGGGGCAGACGACAACATCCAGCACCAGGCGCAGGTTGCCAACCCAGTATGTGTGCAGTGCGTGGCTCGGGCGACCGGGTTTGTGTGGGTTGTAGCTGACCTCAGCTCCGCTTTGTTTTCCGAACATCGGCTTGATGGTGGTGTCGATATCCAGGATCCAAGGGGTGCTCAGTGCCGCTTGCACACTACCCATGAGCTGGGGGGCAAGCCAGGCCTGGCTTTGCTCGGCGCTCATACGCGACAGTGCGCGGCGCAGCGCGTCTTCGCTGATGATTTTCTTCATCCCCAGAATCTGCGGGCTCACCGCGTCGCCGCGCAGCCCGGTGATGTGGGCGTAGCGGTTGTGCCCTGCCAGTATCGCCAGCAGCCATGTGCCCAAGATATCCTGTTTGCTGGGTGCATTGGGGCTTGTGTAGGTCAATGGGCAGCTATCGACCCAGGAGCTGTACACACCCGTGGTGGCCAAGAACTCGGAGAAGAAGGTCAACTGTGCATTCGGTGTGGCGCTGGCACCATGGTCCCACTTCACATGAATTCGCCCGCCCGGCGTATCCACCACCATGGCCTCCAGTGCCTGCGTTTGGACAGCAAGTTGACGCCTTTTTGCTTCACCCATTTGGTGACTCCAATAAATCCATTGAAACTGGCGTACAGTCTAGCTTGCAGCCGGTTTACGCAATGTCAACTGCCGGAAATAGGATAAATCCATTGAAATTGGCGTCTAGTCTAGCTTGCAGCCGGTTTACGCAATGTCAACTGCCGGAAATAGGATAATTGCCGTTTCATCGAACTGGAGATTTCATTGGATCTAGCCCTATTGGTAAAAGCGGTAATCCTCGGTATCGTCGAAGGATTGACGGAGTTTTTGCCTGTTTCGTCCACTGGCCACTTGATTTTGGTGGGCCATCTGCTCGATTTCAATGATGAAAAAGGGCATGTCTTCGAAATCTTCATTCAAGCCGGTGCCATCCTCGCGGTTTGTTGGGAGTATCGTGCCCGCCTTGTTTTTACCTTTCGAGGCATTACCAATGAGCCGCGCGCGCAACGATTTGTGCTGAATCTGTTCATCGCCTTCTTGCCGCTGGCGATTTTGGGGCTGCTGTTTAATAAACAAATCAAGGCTGTACTGTTTCATCCTGTGCCGGTCGCGTTGGCGTTTATCGTCGGCGGAATTGTCATCCTGTTTGCGGAGCGCTGGTACAAGGCACGAACAAAGAATGAGTTGCTGCTGCTACCCGATCAAGCGCCGGGAATTGTTGCCCGCCCCATGATCGCCAGTGTGGACGACTTAACTTGGCGCGATGCCTTAAAACTTGGGCTGGCGCAGTGCGCGGCGCTGATTCCCGGGACGTCACGATCAGGTGCGACCATCATCGGCGGTTTGTTCTTTGGCCTGTCACGAAAATGTTCAACCGAGTTTTCGTTCTTCCTTGCCATCCCAACCCTGTTCGCCGCCACCCTCTACACGTTATGGAAGGCGCGTGCCTTGTTATCAACGAGCGATATTCCCATGTTCACCGTGGGATTTATCGCCGCCTTTGTCTCGGCGTTTATCGTGGTGCGTTGGCTGATCCGTTACGTCTCAACGCACGACTTTACGATTTTCGCTTGGTATCGCATCGTCTTCGGCTTTGTTGTTCTCGCCACCGCCTACTCGGGTTCGGTCGATTGGCGAGCGCACTAGCCTGAGTATTTCATCGCTCGCCCGTTCACTTACTGAGCCGCTTTTGAACGCGCCCCCATGGAATGTTCAGGCTAGCTTGAGCAAGAAAGGGAACTTCTCGAAACCGTCGCGAGCGGGCGAAGTTCGTGCCGACGGGTTCGGCAAACACGGGACACGTACCCCGTGTACGGCGACGAATTTGACCAACTCGGGAACTGACAGATTCGCCCGCGCAGCAGGTTTTTAGAAGTTCCCGAAACAAACGCTCCAATAAGCACGCGCTTTTTCAGCCAATTTTGCTTCAAGATGCCCGTCATTAGACGAGTTTGGGCTTAGGGCTTCTCGAAACCGTCGCGAGCGGGCGAAGTTCGTGCCGACGGGTTTGGCAAACACGGGACACGTACCCCGTGTACGGCGACGAATTTGACCAACTCGGGAACTGACAGATTCGCCCGCGCAGCATGTTTCGAGAAGTTCCCCTTAAGCGCTTGTCATCTGTCCAGTGAACTGTCGTATCACTTGAAGCAGTTGCTCCTCCTGATATGGCTTGCCCATGTACTCATTCACACCGAGTTCCATCGCACGGTTCCGGTGTTTGTCGGCAGTTCGAGACGTAATCATGATGATCGGTATGTGCTTGGTTTTCGGGTCAGCGCGTACGTTGCGCGCAAATTCGAATCCATCCATCCGCGGCATCTCAATATCGAGCAAGATGACATCGGGTTCGACATCGTGCAGTTGCTGGAGGCCGTCAACGCCGTCTTTTGCGGTCACAACCTCAAAACTCTCCCGCGTCAGCATACGCGTTGTAATTTTGCGCACGGTCAGCGAATCATCCACAACCATCACCAGCGGATTGTCGCGCGTTTTTTGTGAGGGGTCGTCCACCATAAATCCGTCGTCGCTCGCGCTCTTAGCAATCGCCTCTGCCAGCGTTGGCCCAGGTGGTACGACAAGTTCCCGGCTTTGCTGGGTCGTGGTTGTTGACCGCATGCTCGCGCTGGAATCGAGCGACTCGCCGACTCGCGCCAAGGCTACATTTTGTTCGATTGAAATCGATGCCGCCTCTCTAAAGACGAGTTGCACCGGGTTCATGATTAAAACGACTTGTCCCGAACTGAGCACGGTGGCGCCCGTAATTCCTGGGATGCGCGCTAATTGCGGCCCAATCGACTTCACCACGATTTCTCGGTTACCGATGACGTCGTCAACTTGTACCGATGCGCGCTGCTGACCGCTCTTGGCCAAAATGACAAACGCACGCCGCTGCGAGGAGAGCGCGGACTTTCCGCCCAGCATGACTTCCATTGATCGCAACGGGTATTTGTTGCCGTTCCATTCAATTTCATTGAGCCGCAGTAGCAGCTCGTAGCGCTTACCTTTGTACACCTGCACTTGCTCAATCATCACTGATGGAATCGCATAGATCGTCTGCCCGACATTGACCATCACCGCTTGCGTGACCGCCAGTGTCAGCGGCAGCGAAATCGTAAATGTCGTGCCTCGTCCGGCAGATGAGTCGACATCGATCCGTCCACCGAGCGACGCAATTTCGTTGCGCACAACGTCCATCCCAACGCCTCGGCCAGACAACTGCGATACCGTTTCTGCGGTTGTAAACCCTGCTGCAAAGATAAACTGGGTCAACTGTGTATCGGTGACCTCAGCGTCTGGGGTGAGCATGCCCTTCGCGATCGCTTTCTCACGAATTCGCGAATAATCGAGGCCGGCACCATCGTCAGCCAACGTCAAGATCACTTCATTGCCAATCTGGCGAGCATCGATGAAAATTTCACCGATTTCCGGCTTTCCAGCCGCAACACGGTCTGCTGGGGTCTCAAGTCCGTGCGCCACCGCATTTCTCAGCAGATGCTCAATTGGTGCTGTTATTTTTTCGAGTACCGCCCGGTCGATTTCGACCCGCACACCACGGAACTCCAAATTCGCCTTCTTGTTGAGATCCTTCGCCGCTTGCCGCACCAATCGAGAGAAGCGGTCTTTGAGGTTACCCAGCGAAACAAGTCGTGCGCCCATCAAGCCTTGCTGCAAATCACGGTTCAACCGCGATTGCTGCAATAGCGCGGCATCGGCTTCATCGAGATTCTTGGTCAGCGACTGTTGGAGCGTGACGACGTCATTCAAGCTCTCGGCCATAAACCGCGTCAGCTCCTGTATGCGCGAGAATCGATCAAATTCAAGTGGGTCGAACTGTTCTCCCTGCGTTTGGGCTTCTTTGATGCGCGACTGAATTTGCGTTTCCGCGCCGATCTCGATCTCGCGAAGCTGGACTTTCATGCGCGAAACGCTGTCGCTGATCTCCATCAGCGCCTTCTTAAACGCTTGCACCTCAAGGGCAACACGCGAACGAGCAATGGCGAGCTCGCCCGCCTCGTTAACGAAACGATCGAGCAGGTCGGCATTGACGCGAAGAAGCGCTTGTCGATCTCGGCCTTCAAGTTTTTCATCCTCGGCGGCGGCGGCGGCCATTGGCGATGGCGATTCACTCGGGATATCGGGTGCGACGGGCGGCTCAGGTGAAATTTCAATGACGGGGGTAAGGTCGCCCGCCGCGAGCCTCTCAATGGCCGCATTGAAGCGGTCTAGACCATCATCGATTACTTCAAAGTCGCGCTCTTTTGGCTCGGTGACGCGATCCATGTCGATCACGCGCGTTTCCATCGCGTGCAACAGCTCACCCAGGCGCATCAAGCCCGCCATACGCGCCGAACCCTTCAGGGTATGCAGATGTCGCGCAAGTTCGGCGACAGGGCCATGATTGGCCGGCGCGATGCGCCAACGCCGCAGTGCTTCACCCACTTGTGGCGTGATTTCACGCACCTCTTCCAAGAAGATCGGCAGCAAGTCTGTGTCAACGTCGTCTTGTACCGTGCGATCTTCGTCTGCTTCAAATATGGCCGTTGGTGGATTGATTGCCGTCGTATGATCCAGACCAGTTGGTGCCGATGGAACGTCCGCTGTTGCCGTACTCGACGCATCTGGCGACTCGCCTGCAAACGTCGAGGCGGCGGTGATGAGTGCGCTGGTCGATGCAATTTCGAACACCGTTTCTGGGGTGAGCACGGGTGCTGTTGGCTCGATGCGCTCAATTGCTGGCAGCAAGGTCGTGTCTGTCGGCGCACGATCTGTCGCGGAAGCGCCTTCGTCGGGTGCGGCGGCGTCCGTATCGGAATCAAAACGTGGGGCAGTATCTTCAGTCGTCTGCGCCGTGCTTTGCTCGATTTCGGGTAGGGCGCCTTCGTTTGCGACCTCGACTGACGTCTGACCCGTGCGGGCACCTGCTTGGAGTGCGCTTCTGAGTTGCACCAGCGCTGCGACGACCTCTGGGCGCGAGGATGGCGCCTCAAGTCGGCTAAGTGTCGCGATCATCCCACTCAGCGCATTCACACCGTCGCGTGTAACGCTTAATGTTGTCGCATCCCACAGCGGGGTCAATTCAATGGCGTCCTGCAGCCATTTTTCTAGCGCAAACGCGATTTCCGCAACCGACAAGAAGCCAGTTGTTCTTGAGGAGCTGTTTAGTGTGTGTGCTGCACGCATGAATTCATGCGACACCGCGCTGAGTGGATTCGCTTCGATCGCACTCATTTCGCGGCCGAGCGTTTCTATATGTACGTTCGCTTCACCCAGATAGATCTCAAATAGCGCCAGCGGTAACGTCACGTCCCCAATTTGCACATTAGGATCTTGAGCGACTGCACCGGCACCTGATGCTTCTTCGATGGTGAACGCAGGCGGCTCGGCGAATACCTCTGTCTCGGCGAGAACAGGCGGCTCAATCTGGGCAGTCGCCGTGGCCGTCTCAGCCACCTGAGCGGATGGCACCGCTTCCGAAATGGGCTCTTGATCGTTCTTCAGTAACTCACAAAACGCCGTAATCGGGCCACCATCAATGGCGACTGTACCTGTCGCTTGAAGGGCGCTGACCCAGTTCGAAAACGCCTCCGTTGCATCTGAAAAGAGTTTGAGCAATCCAGCAGTCAGTGGCTTTTCTTCTTTTAGCCACTTGTTCATCACCTGCTCACAACTCCATGCAACGTCGCCTAAGTCCATGAGGCCAACCATCCGCCCTGACCCTTTGAGCGTGTGGAAACCTCGACGGATCGTCATCAGCGCTTTGCGATCGAGAGGAAATGCCCGAACGACCTCATGATTTTCGCGAATTGTCGTGAGGACTTCTATCGCCTCTTCCAAGAAGATGTCGAGCAATTCTCGATCGATTTCGGCGACTGGCGCGTCGAGCAGTTGAACGGTCTGTTGCGCCGGTGCTTCTACTGGCTTCACTGGCGCAATATCAGCAATGGCTTCGGTGACGCCCTCCTTTAGCGGGTCATACGTGCTGTCAATGGCCTTTAGCGTTGCGTTAGACGACGACGCCACATCTAAGTCACCGGTGACTTCGGCGTTTAGTTTCAGCGCGAGCACTGCATCTCGTAGCTGTTCTCGCGCGTCCGATGCGCCCGGCTGTCGCTTCCAGTCAGAGTACAGCGCCTGTACTTTTTGCTTGTCAACCTCAATATCTGCCGGCGACACCGGAGCGGTCAGCAAGTGGGGTTCGGTTTCTGCCAGCTTCTCCACCAGCCCGAAACGAATCAGCGCCGGCAACAACAGGGCGCGTGGATCGGCTGAGCTTTGCTGTAGCGCAGAGACAAACAGCCCAAGAGCCGAGACACCCTCGGCAACCGCGTCGGCCGCATCACCCGAACCTGCGACCGCGCCAGATGAAAATTGTGCGACACGATCTTGGAGAATCTGGGTTAGCGCAGTGGCTTCATCGAGGCCAAGCAGGGTTAGGGCATTTTGTACCTTTGCAAACAACGGGGGAAGCGTGCCCAGCTCTGCTGATTTCAACGGATCACGGAAAAACGCGTCTAGCGTATTTTCAATGGTGGAGAGAATGACTTGAACCTCCTGCCCCACTTGGAACAGCAGCAGGCGCTCTTGCGCACGCTTGCTGAAATCATCCAATATCGCATCCGTTGATACATCGATAGGCGGCAACGGGTCGCCTGACATCGCGCCCTTAATACGCGAAATGATCGACTGCGTTTGCGCTGAAAACTCAGGGGGCAACTGCGTAAATTGTCCTAACGACACATCAACAAACAGCAACGCGGACGCGACTTCTAGTGCTTGCGTTTCGGTCGCCGCAACAGATGTTTTCTTCAAATGCGGGCCGACCAAAACCAGCACACGCAGCAACTCTGCCATCGCAGCATTAGGCAATCGTTGTGCGGTCTTTTCCAATACTTCGCCTTGCTGAAGAAACGATTCCAGCGCGGAGCGATTGCCACTAGTGAATTTGAGCCAGCTTTCTTTCAGTATCTGCACTTGGTCGCGCAAAGAGCGAACCAGCGTTTGGACAGATTGGTCAGACGCTGCGTCACGCAGCGGCACATCTGCCAACAACGCATCCAAACGATAGAGCTGGCGAATCGTTCTGATACGTTCACTATCTGCGGTTGACTTTCCAATGACCAGCAACAAATCTCGGAAAAGCCGCTCCGGTACCTTTTGCACGCCCTGTATGAGCAATTTAATTTGCTGGTCGATCTTGCCGAACAGATGGACCGCGAGCAAGCCTGACTCCTCAGGGTTACCCGCAACCGCGTCGATGAATCCGCCGACGGTGTGCCAGAACGCGCGTGTCGGCGAGGCAACTTGCAGCGCCTCAATGTCGAGCGTCGCGGTGCGCATTTCGTGTGCGCCGGCAACAAAGTCTTTTTCTCGAAGCAACTTTAGCAATCCAGCCTGATACAGACTTCTACGCTGTTTGATTGCACCGACGAGCATTTCCGATGTTGGTAACGCCGCGGTATTTTCCGGCTGCGGCACCACGATATTGAGGTCCGGCGTGAATAGGTCGCTCTCTGTTGCCGTGTTTTCGCCACGCCCTCTGTTCACCGCAAGGTATGCCGGCGCCAGTGTCATTGGGCGATCCGGCTCGCCTGACATCAGGCTATCAAGATAGCTTGATAGCGAGCCCGTGGCTTGTTTGGCCAGCATGACGCGATCGTCGACCACGGCACGATTGGCCGGATCGTCCAACGAGGCGACGAGGGCTTCAATTTCTTCGGAAAACTTCGTCGCTGCGCCAAGACCCAGCATCGACAATGCACCAGTGACTTGGTGAAGATGGGTGGCGACATACTTCAGCGCCTTTGCATCCGTGATATCTATCGCGAGCTTGTCAAGATTACTTCGCACTTCGGCCAGCGAATACTCGATCTCTGTCTTGACCCACGACAGTGCGCCAAGATCGACAGACGATGAATACGTATTAAGCGACATTTACATCCAACCTAGACGCATCTACAACTTGAAGCCCGAAACTGAGGCCTTCAAATCGGACGCCACCGCAGCTAACTCCTCAATCGACGACGCCGTTTGTTGCGTACCCGTGGTCGTTTGACGATTGATTTCCAGAATGTCTTGCATGTTTCGCGCCACCTTGCTCGCCGATGTGGCCTGCACTTGCGTCTCTGATGAAATCTTTTGAATCAAGCCCGCAAGGTTTGTCGTCACTGCGTCAATCTCGCTCAACGCTTGTCCTGCCGCGTCGGAGAGCTTCGCGCCTTCGACCACCCCCGCCGTGGATTTTTCCATCGCAGCAACGGCATCTTGGGTATCAGCCTGAATAGTTTTTACAATTGCGCCAATCTGCTTCGTCGCCTCGGCTGAACGTTCAGCAAGTCGTTGCACCTCTTCGGCAACAACTGAGAAACCTCGGCCCGCTTCCCCTGCAGAGGCTGCCTGAATTGCCGCATTCAGCGCCAGAACGTTCGTTTGTTCAGTGATGTCGGAAATCATCTCGACAATCTCACCAATCTCTTGGGACGACTCGCCAAGTCGTTTGATACGCTTTGACGTTTCTTGAATTTGCTCGCGAATATCGTTCATGCCCGCGATAGAGTCCTGCACCGCCAGCCGACCCTTGTCAGCGGCCACAAGAGATCGTAATGCAACCTTGGATGATTCTTCCGCATTTGTCGAAACTGTCGACAGGGTATTCGCCACACTCAACACCTGCTCGGTGGTGGACTGAATCTCTTTTGATTGTTTTTCGGCCGCATCGAGCAGTTGCACAGACACCGCTTGCGCTTGTTGTGATTTTGCTGACACCCGCGTTGACGCATTGTTCACGCCGGTGACCAGCGCACGCAGTTCGTCAATCGTGTAGTTCATCGAGTCCGCGATAGCACCGGTAATGTCCTCTGTGACCTTCGCACGAATCGTCAAATCACCGTCAGCCAAGTCGCCCATCTCGTTTAGCAAGCGCAAAATACCTTCTTGGTTGCGCTTGTTCTCGAGCTCTGATTCCACGCTGCGCCGACGTTCGTTGGCCAAGTACAAATATGCCATCAATGCGAGTGTGGACAACATCAGCAAGCCACAAACAATGGCGGAAATTAGCGGTAGGCTTTGCTCGTCTGCCGCGAAACTGTTCTGGATCTGTTCCACGCTGTTCTGCAACCGATCCGAGCCTTGTTGCAGCGCGCGCACGGATTGACGCGCCGAAATCAGCTTTTGAGCGTTTTCTAGTATGGGTTTGATGTTCTCTTCAAATACGGTAAACGCTTGGCGTAAGGTCGTCGTGCGCGCTTTGTTATCGCCGGTTGCGGCGCTGATGCCCAGCGCATCGGAGCCGACCTCAAGCGCTTGGACAAGCTCGCGGAAGTCATTGCTGTCCTTACCCATCAGAAATGGCACCTCGGGGTAAATCACATCTGCGCCCAACATCTCAGCCGAGCCTCGACCCAATCGCTCAGCAAGATGCGTCAGTTTGTTGACTTTCAATACTTGCGCCGGATTGACTCCCGCGAGTTGAAGCCCCACGGTAAGCTGCTGTGCCAGCACAGCCAATTCTTCCGCACTCGCACGCACTTGAGATACGTTCCGGCCAAGGTTAGTCAAGTCTTTCTGGGCCGCAATAATCGATGCCGCTGAATTTGATGCCTCCCGATAGCCGTTCGTCAAATTAGTGAGGCGGGATACCAATTCTTCAGAAGTGCGCGCCGATGGAACAGTCGCGTTAAACGCAAATCCGCCATTGTTCAACACATCCAAGTATTTTTGAAATTCGGCGCGACTATCCTGAAGCTGTGCGAACGCAGCGGCGTCGCCACGTGCCGCGAGGCTCCCCGATTTTGCTAATCGCTGTGTATGAAACTGGAGCCGTGAGGCGATGTTGGTATAAGTAGAAATATTGCCGCGCTGAATCGTGTCAACAACGATCGACCCTAGCATCAGCACAAGGCAAACAGCCGCAAACAAACCCAGCACTTGCAATTGTTTTTGCAGCGGATACTTCCCAAGTACTGGGATGGAAAATGGCGCGGGTTTGGCCTTTGACGTTAGCATCTTCTTTGCCGCAAGAACCGCGGCGATCTTTTGTGTTTGATTTCCCGATGTACTAAAGCCGGATATTGGGCCTGCCTTAATGAGCGTCGTGGTGTCCGACTCCAAGTCCTTTTTGGTGCCGAAAAGACGCCCGACGATGCGCGCAAACCATCCAGCACCCGATGTGCCTCCAGGAGATTTCGCATTCGCGGTTGGGGCTTTGCCCTTGGTTGCTGAAGGCGTCGATAATTTCAATGCCATATTGTCTTCTCCGAACCGTAATTACGTTGCAACCGCGCTTCGACGTCGTCACTTGTGAGCGCATGAGTCGATATTGATTTGCCACAGCGAAAGTTGTGGTTGATTTTTGGACACACGTTATGCCGCCCCGCTTGTTGCTCGAACAATGGCGACATCTAAGAATGCGGCGTTTTTGGCCAAGACCGCGATATCAAGCTCTAACCATATCGCCCCGTTTGAGTCCCGGTAGCGACCTTTGACCCATGGCCTCGATGGATCTAGTCCCTCTTCGCGGGTGAAGCTATCTGGGTTTCGCAAGCCCAGCGTCCGGCTGACAATGATTCCCGATGCTTCCAGCAGTCGTTGATTGATGAGAACGACTCGACGCTCCATACCCTGCGTGATCGGCACCCCGCCGTGAAACGCAGAAAAATCTGCCAGCGCATAGAGTTTGCCGCGGACGTTGGCGATGCCCTCAAACCATGCTTTGGTTTGAGGCACAGGCACAAAACTCGGGACTTGGATGACCTCAGCCACATCAGCGAGCGGGACGAACCAATTCTCGTCCGCAATTTGAAATCCGAGCATCGAGGCTAACGCGCGCAACTTAGACGGGTCGCGCAGTCGCTCAGCAAGGCGTAGCTGAAACTCTCGTAGGTTGGATTTGCGGGCCATGTTGAATGCGCTCGGTCAGCGTTAGCCTAGCTCCTCAATTTTGGCCATGAGATCAGGGGCGCTCACTGGTTTAATGATGTAGTCCTTCGCACCTTGTCGCAGCCCCCAAATCTTGTCGGTTTCTTGGTTTTTTGTGGAGCAAATAAAGACTGGGATATGTTTTGTGGTTTCCTCACGCGTGATCGCTCGGGTCGCTTGGAAGCCATTCAACCCCGGCATGACCACATCCATGAGAACCAAATCAGGCTGCTCGCGCTTGGCCATGTCGAGCCCCTCTTCTCCGCTTGCCGCGTGAATCACGCTAAACCCCGCATTAACCAACAAGGCCTCAAGAAAAGCGCGTTCCGTCGGGGAATCATCAACCACCAAGATTTTGTTTACAGCCATACTCAACACTCCAGTCGTGCAATGCCAAAATTAATTCATGCTTTGTGTTTCGCGGATCATGGCGATAACGGCGCATCGTCCAGCCGCGCCTGCGCCTCGCCGCTTGACGCAAGATGCGCCTCAACCGCCTTCAACAGGTTCTCTTTTGAGAAAGGTTTAGTAAGGTACTCATCGGAGCCCACCATACGGCCGCGCGCACGGTCAAATAGACTATCCTTTGAGGAGAGCATGATCACCGGCGTACTCTTATGTTTGCTGTTTTTCTTGATCAGCGCACAGGTCTGGTAGCCATCTAGCCGCGGCATCATGATGTCGACAAAAATCACATCTGGCTGGTGGTCCGCAATTTTGGCGAGTGCATCAAAACCATTCTCAGCAAGAATCACTTGGCACCCTGCCTGCAACAGAAAAATCTCGGCGCTTCGCCTGATGGTGTTGGAATCATCAATCACCATCACGCGAGAACCCGACAAAGATTTTGTCTCACTCACCCGTGCAATTTCGATCGCGCTGGTATCGCGTTGAATGGCTTCCATTCGCCAGGCGCAGCCATGTCCTCGTCGCCCGCATGATGACCAGCGGGATTCGGGTTGCCGCGGCACGTCGTCAAAGGATTCGCGAGGGAGTTCAACGGGTCGATATCGGAACCAAGTCTCATGGCTGTCTCCATTTCAGTATCTGTTTTTGTTTGCTCACAACGACTTCACCCTACAAACCCCATGAGACTGGGGAACTTCTGGCCAGATCGCGACTGATATCGACGTCCGAATGGCGTCGCAGACGCCACGAGAACGCGACAACGCGACAAACAAGAGATGGGTTATCCACAAGATGTCCACCGCGCACGCCAACCTTTTGAGGTGGTTAGGAACGAAACAGAAACGAAAACACCCACAATAGGTGGTATTTTATCGCGTCGCAGGCACAATATATCGCGACTTCGCAACATGCAAGCGAAATTTTTTTATCGCGAAAAAGACCGAAGAATCAGTCCGTTAAAGTCCAAAAAACGGTGATTTGCACGAACGCAACCTCATGTGAAACGTAAAGTTGCAAACCTCGTTATTTGGTGGGCGTTTTCAGCCAAAAACGCTTGGAAAGCGCTGTCAATACTAGAGTTTTGTAATGGGGAACTTCTCGAAACCGTCGCGAGCGGGTGAAGTTCGTGCCGACGGGTTTGGCAAACACGGGACACGTACCCAGTGTACGGCGAGCACCGCAGGCGCGAAATTCGCCCACGCAGCAGGTTTCGAGAAGTTCCCAATGCGACGCTGCGTTTCGTGACGCAAACAGAAGCACAGCACAGACCATCATTTCAGTCGTTAGCGCTGATCACAAAAAGCGACGCATGGGGTCGGTCGAAAAAATGTCTCAATACGACGACTAGATTTCAACCATTTCGAAGTCTTCCTTGCGTGCGCCACACTCGGGACACGCCCAGCCAACCGGTACATCTGCCCAAGCGGTGCCGGGGGCGATTCCGTCCTCTGGCCAGCCCTCAATCTCGTTGTAAATCCAGCCACACACCAGACACATCCACGTTTTGGTTGCTGCCGCTGTTGTCATGTCTATTCGCTCTTCTTGTGAGGGGTATTGTGCAACGCATTGGCTCGCTCACCGACTCGACGCAGGTAAGTGTGCTGGTTCGAGCAACCCTGACTCATCAGGCGCTACAATATCGTCTGATGTTGTCAATCAGTCGCCGTTGCAAAACGAGGCTTCGAGAGCCTCGTTTTGTCGTGGCATACGCGGTCGCCGATGTCTGGCCAACGATGCTCAATTCTACCCAATCGTGTGCGCAACTCGCGATTTCGATGGCTTTTTGCGTCAAGTCGCTTTCTTTGGAATCAACATGCCGGACCATCCAAGACACTTCCCCGCGGTGCTCACATTTGCCGCAACCGATCCATCCGGTGGCGCGGGGCTACAGGCAGATCTGCTCACCCTCGCTAGCATGGGTTGCCATCCACTATCGGTGGTCACGGCCATTACCGTACAGGACACCTCTGGCGTTGAGGGCATTCAATCCATTGACGCCGACTGGGTGTCAGACCAAGCCCGCGCGATTCTCGAGGATATCCCCATCGCAGCCTTCAAAATTGGGGTAATGGGGAGCGTTGAGAATATCGCTGCCATCGCCGAGATTGTGTCTGACTATCCAGAGATTCCGCTCGTGTTTGATCCTGTTCTCGCATCGACGCGGGGCGATGAATTTGCCTCAGAGGACGCACTGGAAGCCATGCGCCAGATGATTGTGCCGCAGACCACTGTCTTGACACCCAACACCTTAGAACTGCTTCGTCTTGCACTCGGCGAGGATGAGGATCGCGTGCCCGCAGATAAGTTAGCGCGGCGCTTAACGGACATGGGCGCAGAGTACGTTCTGGTCACGGGGACGCATGATTCGACACTCGATGTCATCAACACGCTCTATGGCGACAGCGGCGTCATGCGATCAGACCGCTGGCAACGCTTGGCCGGGAGTTATCACGGCTCTGGTTGCACACTTGCCTCGGCGATTGCCGCCACTATTGCCCGTGGTCTAGACATCGAAGAAGCCGTTCGCGAGGCGCAGGATTACACTTGGCATTCGTTGAAGTTTGGGTTCCGACCAGGCATGGGTCAGTTCATCCCGGATCGGATGTTCTGGGCGAGAGACGAGGACGAGACTGAATCGGCCGATCAACCTGACACCAACAGCGGGACGAGTAACGACGTGTCGAGAACCGCGCCCACCCGGCGCGACGACCTTGATCCACGCCACTAGCACGGCGGCGGCCATTGCTGGCCTGTACGCGATTACCCCAAGTGATGTTCACACCGACGTCTTAATCACAAGCTGCGACAAGCTTTTCCAAGGCGGCGTGCGCTTACTTCAGTACCGACGAAAAGCAATTTCGCCCGCCTTGGCACGTCATGAGGCGGGTGCACTACAAACGCTTGCGGCAGCCCACGGGGCGGCGCTCATCATTAACGACGATCTCGCGCTTGCCATATCAATTGGTGCCAGCGGCGTGCATTGGGGGCGCGAAGATCTGACCCGTGGCACCCCCCTTTCGGCGCAGATCAATGCAGCACGGCAGCGTGCAGCGGTGGCCGGTTGTCCGCCCGGCTTCGTCGTCGGCATCTCCTGTTACAACGATTTTGATCTCGCACAACGCGCCGACTTTGCTGGCGCAGACTACATCGCCTTTGGCAGTATGTTCGCCTCAAGCACCAAGCCGCAGGCGGCCAATGCCCCTATTTCTTTGATTGCACGCGCCAAACAAACCTTCGGCACCCCGGTCGTGGCCATCGGTGGTATCACAAGAGATAATGCGCAACGGCTACTGGACGCTGGCGTGGACGCCCTCGCGGTGATTAGCGATCTTTTTGATGCGGACAACGACACCGAACGGGTTGCCCGCGCAAAGCGTTTTTTAGAAATGTTTGACCGACGCACCGCCAGCGGCCACCATCCCGGTCGCCTCAATCCTTGAGACCCACTACCTTGAGACCCACTAATATGTTTGAGCAAAGCAAAGTCCTGTTCGAAAAATCGCAGCGCGTCATCCCCGGTGGGGTGAATTCACCGGTTCGTGCGTTCCGCGCCGTCGGTGGAACACCGGTGTTTTTTCGCAAGGCAAATGGCGCTTATCTGTGGGACGTCGATGGCAATAAGTACATCGACTATGTCGGCTCATGGGGTCCTGCAATCCTTGGGCACGCACACCCCGCAGTCATCCAAGCGGTTCAAGACAAGGCGGTCGATGGCTTAAGTTTTGGTGCGCCGACGGAAGCCGAGCTAATGATGGCCGAGAAGCTCTGCGAACTGATGCCGTCAATTGAGCAAGTCCGTCTGGTGAGCTCCGGCACGGAAGCCACCATGAGCGCCATTCGCCTTGCGCGCGGCGCGACGGGGCGCAAGAAAATCGTCAAGTTCGAAGGCTGCTACCATGGACACGCCGACGCATTGCTGGTGAAAGCGGGTTCTGGCGCGCTCACATTCGGCAACCCTAGCTCGGCGGGCGTGCCTCCCGAGGTCGCGGCGGATACCGTCGTCATCGCCTACAACAGCCTCAAAGAACTTGAGGACACGTTTTCGGCCATTGGGGGCGAAATCGCCTGCGTCATTATCGAGGCAATTGCCGGAAACATGAATTTCATCGTCCCCGATGTTTCCTACCTGCAAGCGCTGCGGGCGCTCTGCACAAAACACGGTGCCGTCCTGATTTTTGATGAAGTGATGACCGGCTTCCGGGTCGGACTGCACGGCGCTCAAGGTCATTTCGGCATCAAGCCTGACTTGACCACGCTCGGGAAGGTCATCGGCGGCGGTATGCCGGTCGGTGCGTTTGGTGGTCGCCGTGATTTGATGGCCAATATGGCACCACTTGGCGGGGTCTATCAGGCGGGCACGCTGTCAGGCAATCCGGTTGCGGTTGCGGCCGGATTGAAGACGCTTGAACTGGTCTCAGCACCAGGTTTCTATGAGGCGCTTTCGGCCTCTACCCAACAGCTCTGCGACGGCCTGATGGTGGCGGCGCGTGAAGAGGGTGAAACATTCTCGGCGGCGAGCCTCGGCGGAATGTTCGGTATGTTTTTTGCACCAAGCCCGCCCCGCTCTTACGCCGAGGTGATGCGATCAGACCGTGAGCGATTCAACCGCTTTTTCCATGGCATGCTGGAACGCGGCGTATATCTTGCACCTTCTGCCTTTGAAGCAGGCTTTGTGTCAAAAGCACACACCGATGCCGACATTGCCGAAACCATCGCCCATGCTAAAGCGACATTCAAGCGTCTCAAATCTGGCTGATCGCGTCCCACGCACGCGCACTGGCCACCGAATCAACGACAAAAAGAACAGCCTGAGCGTACCGTGCGGTTTTGTACTTGATGCAATCTACTTGGAACGCATACCGGCGATGTATTCGGAAAGTGCAAGGAGATCACTTTCTTTAATCCGCGCAGCAATCGCGTTCATCTGTGGGTTTTTGCGCTCGCCACTTGCGTATGCCTTTAGCTGAGCAAGGGTGTAGTCAGGCCATTGCCCTTGTAGCTTTGGATAAATCGCCGGAATACCAACGCCGGCACCACCGTGGCAACTCGCACAGGCGGGCACTTTTGCTTCAGGAATACCTACACGATAGAGCTGTTGACCGCGCTCGGCTTTCTTTTGATCACGCGCCACCGCTTGGGTTTTACCGCGTTGCGCATAGTAGAAATCGCCAACCGCCCTCATGTCCTCAGGCGTCAACCCCGCCGCCATGCCCTGCATGACCGCGTTGACCCGCACGCCCGATTTGAAGTGTTCGAGCTGCTTGGCGATATACTCCGCAGGCATGCCAGCAAGATTCGGATTGGCTGGAACGGGGCTATATCCATCAGCACCGTGGCAAGCGACACAGACTGAGCCAGCCACTTGTTTACCCCGCTCAAGACGCTCGGCGTAGGTGGGTGCGGCTGGCTTTGCCGCATTCGTCTTGGCCGCGGCCGACTCGGTCGCGGCATTGGCGGTGACTGAACTTGCTGAACTTGCTACACACACCACGAATGTGGCGATCCACTTCTTCATTGTCTTCAATCCCTGTATTACTGCCGTTTCGAAATCCGTCTCGCTGGGCGACATGACATGTGCCATTGAGGTGGGATGTACCCACTAAAACCAGCCATAGCCTCCATTTTAGCTGATCGCCGTTAAAGAGAAAACCTCGTCAGGACCGCTTTGAAACTATTCGCAAACGTTGTTTACACCGCCTCCGCCCATGATTTGGCCCAACTGCCTCCTGATACCGGCGCGGAAATCGCCTTTGTTGGCCGCTCGAACGCGGGTAAGTCATCGGCAATCAATACGCTGGCAAATCACAATCGTCTCGCGTTTGTTTCCAAAACACCGGGGCGCACGCAACTGATTAACTTCTTCTCGCTAGGCGCAGGCAATTCGCTGGTAGATTTGCCGGGGTATGGCTATGCAAAGGTGCCGCCGGCCATGAAGGCGCACTGGGAGCAAACGCTGGCAGATTATGTGTCAGGACGCGAAGCGTTGCGCGGATTGGTTCTCATCATGGACGCACGCCACCCACTCCGCCCCGCCGACGAAAGGCTGCTCGATTGGTACGCACCGACCGGAAAGCCGGTTCATTGTCTATTGACCAAAGCGGACAAACTTACTCGCAACGAACAAGCCAACACCTTACGGCAGGTAAAGGATGCACTACGTCTCCAGCAGAGAAATGCCACCGCGCAGTTGTTCTCGGCACTAAAGAAAACTGGCGTTGACGAAGCGGGAACGCGAATCAGCGAAATGCTGTTTGCGCAGCCGACTTAGCGGCCTGCGCTGCGCGCGCGGCAGGAAAACCTTGCGGGCGCGCAGCGAATGGAATAAAAGGGGGCATAGGAAAAAGGGGTTAACCTATGCCCCGAAGCCTTTTTGAAAGGCCCCGCTCAGGGAGGGAAAGCGGGGAAGCGCGAACGCCTCAGTGGAATAGATGGTGAAACGGCGGGAAAGTTCAACCTCGCTGCGCCTGACGCATAATCCTCGAATCTTTTTTGTTTATGTGCAAATCATGAATCTCGGACAGTTCCCCCAGCGCCGTATGCGCCGCCTGCGTCGCACCGGCTTTTTGCGCAACTTGGTGCGCGAGTCTGTTCTGACACCGGCTGATTTCATCTATCCCGTGTTCGTTCTGGCGGGTGAAAAGCGCCGCGAAGCAGTATCGTCGATGCCCGGTATCGAACGACTGTCCCTCGACCAACTCTTGCCGGTATGCGAGGAAGCCCGAGCCTTGGGGGTTCCGGCAATTGCGCTGTTTCCCGTGATCGAGACATCGCTGAAAACCCCCGGGGGCGAAGAAGCGTTCAACCCAAATGGCCTTGTGCCAACGGTCGTGCGGGCGTTGAAACACCACTTTCCAGACTTGGGCGTGATCACCGATGTCGCGCTGGACCCCTACACCAGCCACGGCCAAGACGGTGTGATCGACCAGACTGGCTATATCCTCAACGATGAAACCAATGCCATTTTGCAAAAACAGGCGGTCTCGCACGCCGAAGCCGGGGTTGATATTGTTGCGCCGTCAGACATGATGGATGGGCGTATCGGGCAAATTCGCCAAGCGCTTGACGCCGCAGGGCATATCCACACATCAATCATGGCGTACTCGGCCAAGTATGCGAGCGCCTACTACGGCCCGTTTCGTGACGCCGTAGGCTCATCCACCAACCTCGGCAAATCCGACAAAAAGAACTACCAGATGGACCCGGCAAACTCGGACGAGGCAATACGCGAAATTGCCCTCGATCTGCAAGAAGGTGCGGACATGGTGATGGTAAAACCGGGGATGCCTTATCTGGACATCGTGCGTCGGGCAAAAGATACCTTCGCCGCGCCCACGTTTGTCTACCAAGTTTCGGGGGAATTCGCGATGCTGAAGGCGGCCGCCCAAAACGGGTGGCTCGATCACGACAGCGTGATGATGGAGTCGTTGCTGGCATTCAAGCGCGCCGGCGCTGACGGCATCCTGACCTATTTCGCCCTAGATGCGGCAAGATTGTTGGCCAAGGCGCGATAGAAGTGCGCCAATATCTGGCGGCAGTAGCCCTTCTGGTAAGCGATTACGACGAAGCAATCGCTTACTACACCTCAACGCTGGGATTCGAACTGATCGAAGATACCGACCTCTCAGCTACCCAGCCGGGGAAACGCTGGGTTCGCGTTCGGCCGCGGGGTGCAACGGAAACATGCTTTTTGCTGGCCCGCGCAGCATCGTCAAAACAAATAGCGGCCGTAGGTAATCAATCCGGTGGGCGCGTGTTTTTGTTTTTGTCCACCGACGACTTCGAGCGCGACTACGCACAGATGAGCGACGCCGGGGTCAAGTGGGTGCGGCCGCCAACGGTCGAGGCATACGGCACAGTGGCGGTGTTTGAAGATCTTTACGGCAACTACTGGGATTTGATCGGACCTGCACCGACAACGTGACAGGCGACAGGCCCGCCGCACAGCGCGCCTTTTTGAGTAGGTGTATCGTACAGCTTGAGGTTCAGCTTGAGGCTGATGCAACCGTGGGCAGCCAAGGTTGTCCATCAAGGAGATCACACCGGCGAGGCCTCCCCTGGCGCCCGTGTACCGCGCAACACTGTGCTTTTTTGGAAAGGAACTTCCATGATTCGTCGCCCTAAATTCCTCACCCTCTTCGCCGTCCTCACCAGCTTTAGCGCCGTCGTGACAGTTGCGGCCAATGCTGCGGTCACGGTGACCTTCACCAAAGCCGATCAATATATCGACGTGCCGTTTTCGCCGAGCGACCGCGAGGCAACGCTCAAGACGCTCAAGGAACATTTTGAAAAGCTCGGCAGCAAGTTACCCAGCGGGCAGGATCTCAAAATTGAAGTGCTTGAAGTCGACTTAGCGGGTCGCAGCGAACCATCCCGCATGGGTAGCGCTAATGATTTACGCGTGCTGCGCGGCGGCGCAGATTGGCCAATGATTCAATTGCGCTACAGCCTAGAGGCGGGTGGCAAATCGCTCAAACAGGGCGAGGCCAAGATCAGCGATCTAAATTACCTGAATCACTTGAACCGCTACCCGAGCGGCGAGCCATTGCGCTACGAAAAGGCGATGCTCGACGATTGGTTTAAGAAAGACATCCTCTCGGCAAAGTAGCGTCGAATTAGCTGGGAACTTCTATAAACCTGCTGCGTGGGCGAATCTGTCTCAAACTACGCGCCAACAATAGCGTTTTCTAAAGCTGCATAGCGGGGGCGACGCGAGCTACCACCCCTTCGACGAATGCCCTGAATCGAACCGCTGCCGATGGCGTCAAACGTGAAGCTGGCGTTTTGGATGGCGGTACTGCCACCACCTGCGCCAGCAGTAGGAATCGTGCTGATGCCACTGATGCGGCCTTGGCTGTCATAACTACGGGTGCTGGTGAAGACGCCGCCTGTGCTGGCATTGATGCCATATTGCATCTGACTGATCTGGCCGTCGTCAAAGCGACCCAAGGCTTGCCAATGCACCTTACTGCCATTGGCAGGTTCGGTAATGGTTTGTAGGTAGCCTGCCGTGTTGTAGTTGTTCTGGAGTGTTAAGCCGGTGACCGGGTAGACCACGCGTTTGACCCGGCTGATGCCGTCGTAACTGACCGCTTGGGTGTAGCTCCTGCCGGTGAGGGCAACACTCTGGGTGCTGGTGGAAAGGCGCGCCAAGGCGTCATAGGTGTGGCTGGTGTTGCCGTCATTCGAGGTAACCGCACACAGCCGTCCCCGGCTTTTGCCATTGTTGATACCGGCGGCGGTGTTGCTGCAGTGGCTGCCGTTGGCGGTTCCGTCGGTGCTGTCGTAGAACCAAGTGGTGCTGTAGTTGGGGTCAACGCGGGTGCGCATGCGGCCTAACACGTCATAGGTCATGCTGGTGCTGCGGTAGGCGGCATCGGTCTGGCTTAACAGTTCACCTGCGCCGTTGTAGCTATAGGTGGTGGTACCGGTATCGGGGTCGGTGAGGGTGAGCTTTTGGCCACGCACGTTGTAGTAAATCAGCGTGTCGTTGATGGCACCGCCGTCAAGACCGGCGACGGTGGATTTCTTTTCTAAATTACCGTGGTGGTCGTATTGCATCAGCGACTGGCGGTTGCAGCGATTCACCCGCGCTAAAGCAGCAAACTCATTCATTGGCGGGGTGTTTGGGGCATAAATGGTGTCTGACCCTCATGGCACTACCTTAAGCGATTTCTGCCATGAAAGCGCATGGAAAGAAAGCTGGCTGAGAGCCTTCACTTGTTAAGATGCTGGTGTCTAACATCAACGTCAAAACAGAAAGGATCAGCCATGTGTGACGATACCAAAAAAACGCCTACAGTCGAGCATTTTTCGTTTCAAGCAGTTTGTCGCCGAAGCCCCCGGCGCGGCAATGAGCGAGGCAATACCACTGGCGCGGCTGCAATCGATTGTTAATCTTGAGGTCGGCAGCTACCGTGACCGGCTCTACCCACCGTTGACGACACTGGGGCTATTCATTGAGCAGAGTCTGTCTGCGGATGGCGCGTGCCAAGATGCCGTCGCCCGATACCTGAGCGCACGCCATGCGCGGGATCAAGCCCCTTGCAGCCTCAACACCGGCCCTTACTGCAAAGCGCGCCAGCGGTTACCGATTTCGCTGGTAGAACAGCTGAGCGCGACCATTGGAGAGCGTCTGGAGCAATCCGCACCGAGTCAATGGCGCTGGCGAGGGCGGCGCGTCAAGCTCTTGGATGGCACCACCGTCTCGATGCCGGATACACCGGCCAATCAAGCGGCATATCCACAAAGCGGCGAACAAGCACCAGGACTAGGATTCCCGTTCGCACAACTCGTCGGCCTCCTTTCCTTGGCCACCGGTGCGGTGCTCGGTGTCGCGATGGGGTCCACCAAGGGCAAGGGTAGTGGCGAGCAAGCGCTATTTCGTGAACTGATGCCACAGCTCGACAGTGGAGACGTGATTTTGGTGGATCGCTATCACTGCACTTACTTCACCATTGCCATGCTGTTGGCGCGTGGCATCGATATCTTGACCCGACAACACCAGAAGCGCTTAACCTCTCCGGAGGCGATCATCGAGACCTTCGGCGGCGGCGACCGCTTGGTACGATGGGTGCGACCGCAGCGCCCGAAGTGGATGGACGCCAAGCAGTACGCCACGATGCCCGAAGAACTCATCGTTCGTCAGACCGAGGTAGGTGGTCGCGAGCTGGTGACCACACTCGTCGACGCCAAGCGTGTCTCAACGAGTGATCTCGATGCGCTCTATCGCAAGCGCTGGATGATCGAGGTTGACTTCCGCAGCATCAAATCCGAGATCGGCATGGATATCCTGCGCAGCAAGTCGCCGGAGATGGCCAGAAAGGAAGTTGCTGTCCACCTGCTGGCCTATAACCTGATCCGCTCACTCATGGTGCGTGCCGCCGTGCTGGCTCACGTCCTGCCGCGTGCCTTGAGCTTCAAGGCCACACTTCAGCTTTGGCACGCCTTTAGCCAGCAATGGCGATGGCATCTAGGTGAGGCCACAGAATCCGTCGTGACGGCAATGCTTCGTGCAATTTCAACGAGGATCATTCCGCATCGACCAGACCGAATAGAGCCTCATGCCGTCAAGCGACGACCAACAACGCATGCCTACTTGACAGTCCCACGTGATCAAGCCCGAGCCGCTATCCTCGAAGCGCGAAAATCGCTTAAGGTAGTGCCATGAGTGTCTGACCCCAATTTACTTTCAATTTACTTTAGTTTATTGTAAAAATTACTTAAGAAAGTCGCCTTGGAAAATGTACTTGGGAATGTAGTCTGATTCTACTTCTATAGTCATACCTCTCTCGTAAGCAATAGAAACCAGACCTAATATACCAAATGCTATAAATCCATTAGGATCATTTTTCAAGTTCTTTTTACTCCAGTGTTTTTTGTGCCTTTCAAGAGCTTTAATGAGAGATTCATTGAAAGCTACACTATCATTTTCTAACAGACGAAAAAGCAAGTCTATTTCTCGAACTGCAATGTTAAGTGCATAATCTACTGTTCCCACTTTTATCAGTTCTGGATCAGTAGCCTTCATTGCTTCTATTACCCTTTGAGGGGTGTCTGCTGCTCCCTTCCAGAAACTCTGTAAAGCCTCTATTTGTAAATAAAGATACTCGTCACTACGGGTGCTTGATTGTTTTAAAATTGCAACAGGAATTTCAGCAAGATTGTCATTTAGGTGAGTTTCTCGGCAAGCTACTCCCAGATAAAAGCCGTGTAGCCAACTAATTCCACTAGAGTAGCTGTGGACACCAGCAGGTAACATTACAGGTTCTCCTTCACCAGCAAAGACTTCATAGTTTCCTTCTGGTAGGGAGGCAAGTTCACAAACACTTGTGAGAGAATAGGCGGCAATGCGTAAAGCCCGCCACAGTTGTATTGAATTCGGATCAAGAATACACTGATTCCCCGCATAGTGCCGGGCATCACTAGCAAGTGTACCTAGATTAAGAGGTGATTTATGTATAATTTTCAGGCTTCTTTCCAATAGATCAGCATAGTAATCACAATCTGATTGGATATCGTTACTATCTATATTGTGTCGGGATATGTTCATAATATTTCTCAAATCAGGATTACCATTATTATATTCCCTATAAGGAGTACATATAATTAAGGATAAAAATGGGGTCAGACACCATTTTCTCCCCCCGGCTTTTTCGGCCTTCCTCTAGCCGCCGGTGAAGCGCGTCGTTCAGACAAAGCTTCAATTTCTTGCCGAAACCTCTCGCTGCCAAGAGCCCAACCTTTATGGCTCGCCTCCCGAATGGCCCGAAGTTCGTCCGCCTCGAGTTCCGTTCGGAACAACGCCCGATACGCGGCGCGCCTTTCGGAAGGGTCTCTTGCAAGCTGAACGTACTGATCATGCTCGATCAGCCAATTGAGGTTTATGTCGTCCTCGCCGTAGGCATAACGACGATGGCTGTACCATTTGTACTGCCGGGGTTGTTCCACCATCCCGGCTCGCACGGGATTCATTTCGATGTACCGCATGAGCTTTAAAAGATATTGCTCAGTATCGACAACGGTCGCCCGATAGCGGCCTTCCCACAAGGTGCCGCTGCGCTTATGCGTAACGTTGAAGTACTGGGCATATTTGCGACCTGCTGACTGAAACATCTTGCTAATACTGTCGTCGTAAGTCGGCGTCGCTAACAGATGAATGTGGTTGGTCATCCACACATACGCGTGAATCGCAAGCCCGAATCGCCCGGCCGCTTCGACGAGGGCATCACGAAAAAACTGAAAGTCGTCATCGGTGACAAAAATTGCCTGACGATTGTTGCCGCGCTGGATGATGTGCTGCGGCTGGCCGGGGATCACGTAGCGGGGAAGGCGGGCCATGAGGATTTTGACGAGTTGGAGATCACTACTCTACCATTTTAAATGGTGTCTGACCCCATTTATTCTCACCCCATTTATTTCTCTCTACCATTTTAAATGGTGTCTGACCCCATTTATTTCCCATTTTAAATGGTGTCTGACCCCATTTATTTGTTTCCTGTTCTCACCAAATCAGATCCAGTCATCGCAGCTACCGAGTTCCCTTAACGGAGTTCGATACCTTGGCGCTGCTGAGCCGCTGCGACTTGATTCCGAGGCCTTTTCTGGTCCCCAGTAATTGTCCGGATCTTTATTCCATGCCTTGTTTGTGGCCTTTTTGTTTTCATGGCCTGCATCATTAAAATAACCCGATGCACCTTTGTGCGTTGTGTCGTCATGACCAAGTATGCAAGCGTCCCAGGCCAATTTGGTTTCATTCGTGCGTTTGCAGGTATAAGTGCCATAATCTTTCAGATAGGACGTGGTAGCGCCAACACTGAGATCGGCTATGGTCGTACCGGTGCCCTTATCATTGGCAATTTGCTGATTGACATCAGCCAAGTTTTCCAACCCCTTCATCATGATTTTATTGCCAGCGCCACTCGATTTTGACGGATTGTCAAAGCCATAAAAATCCCTTGAGGACGAATCGCTTGCGTCAACTGGCAGCTTATGGTTGGCATCCAGGCAATAGTAGTCGCCTTTATACGGTGTGGTGCCGGATGCCACATTCATTTCTTTTTCCTTGGTGTAGCCAAGGTCATTGAGATTCTTGTTCAGTTTCTTGTCGATGAAATCATCCAGTTCGGTGCTGGCGCCGCTGTACTTGGTGCGCATGGTGTCGATCGAGAAAAAAGAGTCAGACCCCAGATCGTTTTTAAGTGTGTTGATTACGTCAGTTCCGGTCACCATTTGAATGATGCCGTTGCTGGCCAGTTGCCTGGTTGCAGATGCGCCACTGTGCAGCATGAGTTGGGCCGGATTGCGTTCGGTGCCTGAGCGGGATGGGTGCTGCATGGCTTGCAGATGTCGTCGTTGCGTGGTCATGCGCGGGCTGCTTGCCATCACGGAAGCCACGGATTGCAATTGGGCCAGGCGAGGGCTGTTGTTCATCGCTTCGATTTGGCTACGAGTGTTTTGGGAATGGGGGCGAAAGTCCGGAAACGGGGATGTGCTGGCCGATTTTTCCTGAAAAACGCGTTGACTGAGATTGCTGGCAGGAGGCACGTATGATTTCATCTCAGGTATTCCTTCCGGTTGATCGGCTTCTTGATGTCATCATGAGAAATGGACGTTCCATCTCGCATTTCGGTTGGGTACTGTCCACTAAAATAGGGAGAAGAAAGTATCAAATGGAAATGCGGCTTGGTCAAGCGCAGTTTACGGATAGGAAATTCAACCGCATCGGGTGCAATATAGCACCACCTGGGGGTCACCACGCCACTGAACCAGGTCGTTTTGAGCCGTCGCTGAGAGTAAATTGGGGTCAGACACCATTTAGTAAATTGGGGTCAGACACCATTTATGAAATCCTAGTTGGTTTGTCTCTCAGCCCGGAATCAGCAAATAGTAAATTGGGGTAGTAAATTGGGGTCAGACACTCATGGCACTACCTTAAGTCTGTCGTCCCGGCGAAGGCCGGGATCCAAGTTGCATTTTTAGATAACCTAACAAACTTGAACCCCGGCTCGGCACAACACCTGTGGTTGTTCGCCGGAGAGACAGTTTTCGGAGTCGGTTTAGGCAAGCCGATGTCTTTAGTAAATTGGGGTCAGACACCATTTATGCCTGAGCTTGGACGAAATCAACGCCATGTTTGGTGACGAGCGCGGCCGTTGCTGACCCATCAGGTATTTCAACGTATTCACAAGCGGGGGCGCAATATGGTTACGGTATGTTGTGGGCCGGCGCCCACATGAAATGCTCAGGCTAATCGAAGTATTGAAGCTTCTTTGATCGTGGAAGCTTCTTGACCTGGGCTTCGGCGCGCGAGGCTTCCGTGCGATCCGAAAACTCGCGGACGGCGAGCACTCGAATGGGCGGGTGGCTGCGCGTATAACGTGCGCCCACACCCGCCAAATGTTCGTTGAAGCGGCGCTCAAGGTCGGTGGTGATGCCGGTGTAGAACGTCGTGCCACTGCCCACGCCCTCACACTCGAGCAAATACAAAACCCAGCAAAGACGGGCATCTTCAGGCATTTTTGCGTCTAAATATCCGTGAATAGGCGGGTTTCATGTTTTGGGAACTTCTAAAAACCTACTACGCGGGCGAATCTCGCGCCTGCGGTGCTCGCCGTACAGTGGGTACGTGTCCCGTGTTTGCCAAACCCGTCGGCACGAACTTCGCCCGCTCGCGACGGTTTCGAGAAGTTTCCTTTTTGATCCTTCTAACCTGAGTATTTCATGGCTCGCCTGTTCACCTACTGACCCGCTTTCGAACGCGCTTCCATGAAATGTTCAGGCTAAAAAACCTCAAATTCGGCGTCATTCCTGCTCAGTGATACGCCTCATCGGCTCGAAGCCGCTGGTTTATTGTTGATTTTTGTTGAGGATAGCGAGGCGCGCTTCAAGGCGGGCCACATCGTCGCGCAGGGTTTCGTTGTGACGTGCGAATTGTTCAAGTTCGTCGTGATGAATAAATGCCTCGCGTTCGTGGATGAGGTATTCCGCAATGTTTTCCGTAAACCGCTGGCCCGCGTCATCTCGCCAGGCGCGTAGCGATTTGGCGGTACCGACCACACGATGGGAGACGATATCGGCGAGCTTTCCACGTCCGAGCAATCGGCTTAGGTCTTCTTCGATGTCCCACTCGATGCCATGTGCGACGGTCGACAACACCTGCGCTAACTCGCTATCCCCTTCAAAGGCGACATCACGATTCGCGCTTGGGTCTTGGCGCAATAGTGATGGAATACGTGCGAGAGGAATACGAAAGGTCACCTGTGCGCGCTCGTGTGCGCCCTCGCCGACTGGCTCAATGGTTCCGTGTGGCGTCAGACGCAGCGATGCCAATACCGGACCGACGTGGACATCGATTCGGGCGAGCGCATGATGCGCCAGGCGTTGGCGTGCTGTGGGGTAGTCCGACAGCACGCGGTTGACCATCTTGGCAGCCGCAAAATTGATCGGTGACAGAGAGGGTAAAGAAGGCAAAGAGGGCCGAGAAGAATGCGTCACAGCAGTATGATGACAAAGCTCATCTCTTCCCTCTGTTGATTGCGCCTGATTAATTGAGTTGCTGAATACCAGCCAACCGCCAAGTCGATTGCTCATCCGACAAGTCTTTCGAGACGTGCCAGACTTCGTCAAAGCCTTCGGCCTGACCGTCATCTTCACGAATAACTCCGGTGTAACGAACACTTGCCAGCGCACGGTTATTCTCAATCACAACTTCGATCACGCGGGCGTCGACAGAAACCACTTCCGTTTTCTGCGTGGCGGTGCCGCGCTCTTGAATTTGTAGCGCAAGCTCGCCGTACATTTCGGGTGTTGCAAATTCACGGATGTCGTTGAGGTCTTTTGCGTCGTTGGCTGCTTGCAGGCGGATAAACGCTGCTTTGGAATTGCGCTCAAACGGAACAACGTCAAAATCGGCTGGAATACGCGGTTTGGCCGTGGCATCGTTAATGACTTCAGCCGAGGCGTTTGCAGTCGACAAACGGCTACCAATTTCAGGCGCAGCGATGCGGTTTGTCGTTGTTGCTGACGCGGGGGCGGCCGATACTGGTGATGGCGCTTGTGTCTGGGGCGTATAAGGCGCACCGGCACCAGCGTACTGGCTGTTACCTGCGGCGGGCGAATTCATGCCGCCCATCTCAGCGGCCTTTTTACGCATAAACATACGAACCAGCATAAACGCGGCAACCGCCAGACCGATCATCAACAGGATGTCGAAAAATTTCAGGCCATCAAAGGCACCGCCCATAAACATCGCCGCCAGCAATCCGCCGGCAGCCAACCCGGCCAATGGGCCGAGCCATTTGCTTGCACCTGATGCGGCTGCTGGAGCGGCGGCGGCAGGCGCTGCACCGGCGGCAGGGGCCGCAGCAGGCGCAGCCGCTTTCGCCGGTGGCGGTGTGGCGTCACGCTGAATGGATTCTTTCTGTGTCCCGGTGGATTTGCCTCCCCCAAGACGTTTTTTCGCATCCGCGTCAGACATATAAGCGGTTGCGGCTAAGGTGGAGATACAAAGTAATAGTGTGACCAGAATCGATTTCATGCCGTACCCCAAGAGAAGAATAATTGTTTAATTTAAGTGCGAGATATTGTAGTTGTATTGCACCAACAGAATTTGCACCAACAGCGTTTGCACCAACAAATGCGGATGAACGCCGCTATGACAACAGCACCACAAAATGATTCCCGCCGTTTTATCCGCTACGCGGCGGGTTTGTACCCACGGTGGAGCGCCACTACGCCCGCCGTCAGATTCCAATAGTCAAGACCAGTTAACCCGGCCGATTGCATCATGACTTTAAGGGTTTCTTGGTCAGGATGCATGCGAATTGATTCCGCCAGATATTGGTAACTTGCTTCGTCTTTGGCCACCCATTTCCCAATCTTTGGCAAAAGACCAAAGGAGTAGGCGTCATAGGCCTTTTCGAGCGATTTGTGGACTTTCGAGAATTCGAGCACGAGCAAACGTCCTCCCGGCTTCAACACCCGCGTCATTTCTGCCAGCGCCACGTCCTTGTGCGTCATGTTGCGCAGGCCGAAAGCAACTGTGACGATATCAAACGATTCACTCGCAAAGGGCAACTTCTCGGCGTCAGCCAACGCGTTCGGTGTGATCAGCCCCTCGTTCGCCAGCCGATCGCGTCCGACCTTCAGCATCGCCTCGTTGATGTCGGTCTGCCAAACATTGGCAGCACCGGCTCGTTTCGCAAACGCTTGCGCCAAGTCAGCCGTGCCTGATGCCACTTCCAATACGGTTTCACCCGGCTGTACGTTCGCCAGATCAACCGTGAATTTCTTCCAGACGCGATGTAGTCCACCCGACATCAAGTCATTCATCACGTCGTAACTCGGTGCGACCGATCGAAACACTTCGCGCACCTTGCCGGCTTTTTCGCCTTCACCGACTTTTTGAAAACCAAAATGTGTTTCAGTCATCTGTCATCCTAAGGTGGTGCGGAGCCTATCCACCGCATTTACCCACGACTTGCACCCGCACGCTCCAAGCGTGCTAGGTAGCTGCGCCAATACTCGTCTTGTTTGACGCCCAAGTCGTGCAAATATTCCCAGGAGTAGAGGCCGGTGTCGTGGCCGTCAGAGAAGGTTGGCTTGATCGCATATGAACCAACCGGTTCCAACGCGGTGATGTTGACTTCGCGTTTACCAACCTGCAATACCTCCTGCCCGGGACCATGACCGCGCACCTCCGCCGACGGCGAATGAACCCGCAGGAATTCACAAGTGAGACGGAAACGGTTGCCGTCATCAAACGTGATTTCCAGTTCTCGGGATTTCTGGTGGAGTGTGATTTCGGTGGGGCGGGGCGGGGCCATGCCAATCAAGCGAGCCTAGAGTCTGAGCGGGTGCCATTGTAGCGCGTCGCGTGAGTAGGCGTCATACTGGGTTGGGGTGTCACATTAGATTCACAAACCTGAAATATCATGCGTCCACTGCAATCCCATCTCTGTAGGCAAATGCGTGGCGCGAAGTTTCGCCACGAATAAAAAAATGAATCCTACCATTCTCGTTGTTGAAGACGAACCCGCGATTCAAGACTTGATTCAGATTAATCTGGAGCTCGGTGGCTACCGTGTGTTGGTGACATCAACCGCCGAAGATGCGCTGAAGCTCGTGCAGCACGAGCTGCCCGACCTTGCGCTACTCGACTGGATGTTGCCGGGAATGAGCGGCGTCGAACTCACCCGCAAATTGCGTGGTGACAGCCGCACCAAATCGCTTCCGGTGATTTTATTGACGGCGCGGGGTGAAGAAGAGGACAAATTGCGCGGTCTCGAAACCGGCGCAGATGACTATATGGTCAAGCCGTTTTCACTAAAGGAACTGGAGGCGCGCATTAAAGCGGTGCTTCGTCGCCGCGCGCCTGAGCTGACCGAAGACACGATTGAATATCATGGGTTGAAGCTAGACCCCGCGTCCCACAAAGTGACCGGCAACGGCCATACGCTACAAATGGGGCCGACGGAGTTTCGGATGCTTCACTTTTTCCTGACCCACCTCGAACGCGTTTACTCGCGCACGCAATTGCTCGATTTGGTGTGGGGTGACCATGTGTTTATCGAAGAACGCACGGTTGATGTCCACATTCGTCGCCTTCGTTCGGCGCTGGCACCATCGGGGCATGACAAATTTATCCATACCGTACGCGGCAGCGGTTATCGCTTCGCGCGCGACGATTAGCCTGCGTTTTTCATACGTCGCTCGCGGCGTTGATGCGCGTATCCTCTGAACGATTGGCAAACCCGTTTGAATCGCCCCTCCTCTGAGGCGAACGCGGGCGACACGGTGGGCCAATGTCGCCGTCAATAAACGCGGTGCGCGCAGGCGGTTTTCAAGCTGATTTTTCTCGCAAAATACAGAGCATGAAACCTGCGACCAAATTGTTTCTGACGGCGTTGTGGCCACTGCTGCTACTCGCGACCGTCTGCGGCACCATCGCAGGGCTGATTGGCTCTTGGGCGTCAACCTTTTTAGTCACCACGATCATCATACTGCTTGGTTTTGCGTACCACGCATGGAAGCTATCACAAATCCACGTCTGGCTCGACAGCGACCTGCGCGCCGCGGACCTGCCGGACGCTTTCGGCACTTGGGGCGATGTGCTCTCAAACCTCTATCGCATCATTCGTCAGAATCGGGTTGATCAACAAACCTTGTCCAGCTCGTTGACCCGATTTCAAGAAGCAGCCACCGCGCTACCTGACGGCGCTGTCATGCTCGACAATGAAAACAACATTGTGTGGTGTAACCCAGCGGCCGAGCAGCATTGGCATATTTCGCTCGTGCGCGATCGGATGCAAACGATCACATACATCATTCGGATGCCGGAGTTCATCGCTTTTCTGGCAGCACGCAACCTCGCTGAGTCATTAACGCTCAAATACACGCACCTCATCGATGCGGGTGGCAGTCGCGAGATTTCGCTGTCGGTGCAGCTTGTGGCTTTTGGCGATGAGCAAACGCTGCTGCTGTCGCGCGACATTTCCGAGCGTGAGCGTTTAGAGCGAATGCGCTCTGACTTTGTCGCCAACGTCTCGCATGAGCTTCGGACACCGCTCACCGTAATGGCTGGCTTTTTGGAGACCATGCACCAAACCGATATTGCCGGCGGCACCAAGCCCGAATTACTCAAGCGCTCGCTGAACCATATGTCGCAGCAAACCGAGCGTATGCAACGGCTGGTAGATGACTTATTGGCGCTATCGCGTCTTGAAGATGCGCATAACAAGCTCGCCGAGTCGATCATTGACATGCAAGGTTTGGTGCAAGCCTCCGTTAACGATGCCAAAGTCATGTCGGCTGGACGCCATCAAGTTACCGTCAACGCCGAGCCTTCTTGGCTATTGGGTAATCGTGATGAGATCTCAAGTTTGGTTTCAAACTTGGTTTCAAACGCCATTCGCTACACCGCCGATGGCGGCCACGTTGATGTATCACTTCGAGTGCAACAGGCCGAACTGCATTTCACGGTTCGGGATAACGGCGAAGGCATCGCGCCCGAACATCTGCCTCGGCTCACGGAGCGCTTCTATCGTGTTGATCGCGGACGCTCGCGGGTGGCCGGTGGCACCGGCCTTGGGCTCGCCATCGTCAAACACGTCCTGATGCGCCACGGCGGGCGGCTGGATATCGAAAGCACGCAAGGAACACAACATCATGGCTCAACCTTCCGGGTGATTTTTCCGGTTGGTCGCACCATGGTTTCGCAACCTAAACCGCAAGCGGTCGCCGCGTAAATTAGCCTTGCGCTTGCTACGCCGGAGCAACACCGGAGCAACACCGGAGCAACACCAAAGCAACACCAAAGCAACACCGGCGCGGCACCAACATCGCTGCGCTTGGCTTGCGCATTGTTGCCAGTTTTGCGACACTCGCCGAATGTCCACAGACCTTTTTTCCCAAGCGAGTTACTCGCGCCGATTCACGCTAGAAAACCTCGACATTCGTGGCCAGGTGGTGCGGCTTGGCGATGCATGGCACACCCTGATGAATGGGCGCGACTATCCAAGTGACGTCACCCGTTATTTTGGAGAGCTGGCGTGTGTGGCCGTATTCGTCGGTACGGGGCTAAAACACCCCGGTCGTGTGACCCTGCAAATTCAAGGGGCGAAGACGGCGGAAGGTGTCGCGGCAAAGCGCGCGGCAAAACTATTGGTGGTCGATTGCACCGACACCCTTGGCTTGCGCGGAATGGCGTCGTCGGGTGGTGCGGATGGCCTCGCCGAAAGCACCGGCGGCTTCGCTGAATGGGTGGGTGGCGGCACACTCGCCATGACCGTTACCAACAGCGCGTCGAGTCAGATGTATCAATCGATCGTGCCCATTTCCGGATTGAGTGTGGCGGAGTGTTTTGAGCACTACTTCGATCAATCCGAACAATTGCCCACCCATCTTTGGCTGGCCGCCACCCCAGAAGGCGCGGGGGCGTTAATGCTGCAAAAGCTACCCAACGCAGACCTTCGCGACCCCGATGGCTGGGCCCGCGCCGAGATGCTGGCCGCCTCCGTCAATGATGCTGATCTCATCTCGACGCCCATTGACCTATTACTCAGGCGCTTGTTTGCCGAGGAAGATGTCCGTTTGTTTGAGCCAAAATCGGTTCGCTCGGACTGCAAGCGCGATGAAGAGAAGGTGAAAAACGTGCTGCGCTCGCTCGGGCGTGAGGAATTAGAGGCCACGCTCGCGCAGTTCGGGGAAGTGATTGTTAAAGACGATATGTGTAACCAGGAATATCGGTTTGATCCGGCGGCGATTGCGGCGTTGTTTGACGACAGCAAGATCGACGGAAAAGACTCAAAAGTCTAGGCGGGACGGGCGTTTTCGAGCAATATTGGCTGGAAAAGCCCGTGGATAAAAGAGTTTGGCTGCTGGCGAATACTATCCAAGTGCACCTTGCGTTGGCACCCTCAATGAGAGCCTGCAGGGCATAAAAATTTAGTTTGTGCGGATACCAGCGTAACGGCGTCGCTCGTCTCGCTAAATTAGCACTTGTAATCCCCGCACCCTTGAAAAATCGCGATCATGCGTCACCAGCGCGTCAGCGTTGATCGCCAGCGCGCTCGCAACCTGAATCGCGTCCGGTAGCTTGAGGCCGTATGTGCCGCGTATTCGTGCGGCGCTTTCGGCGATATCGCTGGTGAAGTCCACCACTTGCCACGCTTCCAAAACCGCGCGGTAGCGTTTGGCCAGCGCTTCTTCGCCTTTTGCGAGGGGGCCTGTCAATACTTCCGCAAACGTGACAGTCGATACCGCAAACAAGATTTCTCCGGCAGCGTGGCGCTCGAACAATGGCGCAAAGCGTTTCGAAAATTTCGCGTTAGCTTCTAGCGTGTAAATGATCGGCGCGCTATCAACGAGCACCAGCGCGCCGGTTGGCAGCGCGTCTCTACTGAACAAAGTCAGCGATCCCATTCATCACGAAGCTTGTCGATAACCTGCGCGCTATTTTTGCCCCACATACCTTTGCCTGAGCCGGCTAACAAGAGTAACGATGCTGGTTTGTTCTGGCGTGCGGCTGCGGCTGGAACCACTGCTGCGACAGCGCGACCGTGACGGGTAATGATAGTGGTGCGGCCAGCGGCAGCATCAGCAAGAATGGCGGGCAATTGTTGGCGCGCTTCTTCGGCACCTTTGGCGGCAGGGCGGTAGGAGGGTTTCATTGCACAACTGTACGGACTGTACGGAAGTTTGTCAACGCAGTGCGGTGCTGCCTCACGGTTTAGCCGCGAAATTTCAGGCCTTTCCCGGCGCGACACTTGTGGTTGTGTGCAGGGGTGCCAGCAGTTTGCGGCTTGGTGCGCCTTGTCAAAAGAAAGAACTGTTGCTGGGCGGGAAGATCCTAGCCAAACCGTCTGAAAACACCCGTAGATACTAGAGTTTTACTTTAGCTTCGTTCTTTCCAGAATCCCGTCGAGATGCTCAAAGCCCATAAATGCAATGGTCACGGTGCCGTTGTTTTTTTTGTCGAGTTTGATGGTGACGGTGGTGCCCAACTTGTCGGATAAATCCGTCTCCAGACGGCGCACGTCGGCGTTGTTGGCGAGCGCGGCTTTTTTAGTCTTCGGTGGCGCGGTGGACGCTTTTACCAATCGTTCGGCGTCACGCACGCTCAGGCTCTTGTGAACAACCTGGTGGGCAAGTTCTACTTGTTGTGACTTCGCCAGCGAGAGTAATGCGCGGGCGTGGCCCATGTCGAGCTTTTGCGTCATCACCATATCCTGCACTGGCTTCGCGAGTTCGAGTAAACGCAAGAGATTCGATACCGCAGAACGTGAACGGCCTACCGCTTTTGCGGCCTCTTCATGCGTGAGTTTGAATTCATCAATTAGCCGTTGAATGCCCGCAGCTTCTTCCATCGCGTTCAAATCTTCGCGCTGAATGTTCTCGATCAGCCCGATGCCTAACGCAGCATCGTCGGCAATCTCTCGCACCAACACCGGAACGGTCGCCAAGCCTGCCAACTGTGCGGCGCGCCAGCGACGTTCGCCCGCGATAATTTCAAACTTATTGTTGCTATCGCCGCTGCTGCCACCGCCGCCGCTGCTGCCACCGCGGCCGCTGCTGCCACCACTGCCACCGCTACCAACCTCGCGAACCAAGATCGGCTGCACGATGCCGCGTTGTTTGATGGAGTCCGCCAGCTCGGCAAGCGCGGCTTGATCCATGTGTGTGCGCGGTTGGTACTTTCCGGGCGACAAACTGGTTACCGCTAACTGGCGTAACTCTCCGTCGCCCGTGCCCGCTGTGGGCTTGTTGCCACCGAGCAGCGCATCGAGCCCCTTGCCCAAACCTTTATTCTTCAACATAGCGATGCGGTTTCCTTAATCGGGATGCCATGCCGCCCGAGCAATTCGCGGGCGAACGCAAAGTGCGCCTGTGCGCCTTTGCTTGACGGGTCATGCAGGATCACCGGTTTGCCAAACGACGGCGCTTCGGCAATGCGAATGTTGCGCGGGATCACGGTATCAAACACTTTGTCGCCAAAGTGGCTTTTGATTTCGTTGGACACCTGCGTGGTGAGTGAAGAGCGTGGGTCATACATGGTGCGTACCAGCGCTTCAATTTCAATTTTGGGGTTGAGGTTTGCCTTCACTTTTCGCAGTGTGCCAACCAGATCGCTCAAGCCTTCAAGCGCGTAGTACTCACACTGCATCGGAATCACCACCGCATCGGCTGCGGTCAGCGCATTCACCGTCAGCATATTGAGGGCGGGCGGGCAGTCGATTACCGCAAAATCGTAATCGTCGGCGATGCTGGCGAGTGCTTCTTTGAGGCGAAATTCACGGCGCTCGATTTGCACCATCTCAATCTCAGCGCCGGCGAGTTCGCGGTTGGCAATCAGCACGTCATAACCGGCTTCTGTGCCCACACGAGCCTCGCTTGCGGCGTACTCACCCAGCAATACGCCATAGAGTGTTTTTTCGTACGCATTTTTATCGACACCGCTACCCGTGGTCGCATTACCTTGTGGGTCGAGATCGACCAACAACACCCGTTGCCCGTAGTGGGCCAACGTCGCCGACAGATTGACGGCGATGGATGTCTTTCCCACGCCTCCCTTTTGATTTGCGACGGCGTAGGTTTTCATTTTTTCTTCAGTTGTCCCAACATGCGACGTGAGCCGTTTGTCTCGTATCTAGTGCACATTTGCTTCGAAGCGCACATTAAATCGCTCGGCCAGCACGGCCAGGCGCTTATCGCCCGTCCACAGTTTTGCGTTTGGTGTGAGGAGTGTTGACGCCAGCAACACCATGTCAACAATTCCGCAGCCAAGGCCAAATAATTTTTTGCGCTCAATAAACGACATCACTTCAGGCAATGTCGCCTCGTTTGCTCTTTTCAGCAGCGCCAAATCTGCCAACGTTTGTTGGCGAGGTTCGGGCGGCGTCCCACAGGCGATTTCCCCGATTACCAGCGGATGGATAAGGGCCAAATCGGTTTCAATCAAGTTCGCGAGCGCCTTATCACCCTGGCGGAAGTGATTCACCCAGACCGAAGTATCGACCAGCACCACAATACGTTATCTCTAAAAAATCAACTAGGCCGAGCGTTCGCGAGGGACGTCTTGCATCGTCGGCGCAGCACCGCCTAGCAATGCCAATCGTTTCGCCGCCTGCACCCGCACAAATGTCTGAATGGCCTCTCGAAACAAATCGGCGCGATCCATACCGGGATCAGCAACCGCAAGCGCCTTTTCGTACAACTCGTCCTCGATGGTCACGGTGGTTCTCATGTTTATCCTTGAATAAGGGATTCCGCTTCAATGTTGATGCATATTATCATCAAAACCGGCATCAATCTTCTCAAGAATGACCAGATGTCGCTGCCCCTCGATTTGCGGAACATCCAGTGTCACCACTTCCACCACCTGCATACCACGCGGTATGCGTGCAATTTCGTCGTGGGGATAAACGCCTTTCATCGCCAGCATTCGGCCGCCAGATACGACGAGGCGTGACGCGCCGCTGACAAAATCGGCAAGTTCGGCAAATGCGCGGGAGGTAACAACATCAAACTTTCGCGTTGGCTGGAAATGTTCAACACGTTCACACTGCACGCTCGCATTGGTTAACCCCAGCTCCCCGATGGCCTGTCGCACGAAGGTGGTTTTTTTCTGCAACGAATCCAACATCACAACCTCCAATATCGGCAAGGCGATTGCGACACAAATGCCCGGAAGGCCGCCACCAGAGCCGACATCCAACATTGATTTTGCTTCGTGCAAATGCGGCACCAAAGAGAGACTGTCAAGAATGTGTAAGCCAATCATACGTTCAGGCTCACGCACGGCGGTCAGGTTGTAAACCTTATTCCACTTCGCGAGCAACGCGACATAAGCGAGCAATTTGTCTTGTTGCGCTGCGTCCAGCGTCAGTCCAAGCTGATCAATACCCTCGGCCAACAATTGTGCAAGTGGGGCAGATGGCACTGCGGCAGATGGCGCTGGTGTTGTTGACATCAGGCGCGCAGTCACGCGACTTGCTCATCAACGGCAGCGGTCATCTCACCGCCGCTAAATCCGCGCTTCAGATACACCAGCAACAACGAAATCGCTGCTGGCGTCATGCCTTGAATGCGTGCCGCTTGGCCAACAGTTTCGGGTTTGTGTTGATTGAGTTTGAGCTGTACTTCTTTCGACAGTCCACGGACGTTGGTGTAGTCGATTTCCGCCGGCAAGCGTAACGACTCTTGCGCACGATTTTTTTCCACCTCGTCGTTTTGTCGGTCGATGTAGCCTTGGTACTTGGCCGCGATCTCCACTTGCTCGGCCACGGCAGGATCGGTCACACCACGCTCACCGACACCTTCCAGGCCCAACGGCAACGCCACAAGCGCGTCATAACTGACATTGGGTCGGCGCAATAAATCGAACAGTGAATAGTCGCGCTCGATATCCTGTCCGATGGCAGCCGTCATTGCGTCAATACTCACTCGGCCCGGTTGCACCCAAGTCGATTTGAGGCGCTCGGATTCGCGTGCGACTGCCTCACGCTTGGCCTCAAATGCGGCCCAACGAATATCATCCACCAATCCTAATTGGCGACCGATTTCGGTCAGACGCGCATCGGCGTTGTCTTCGCGCAACTGCAAGCGATACTCGGCGCGGCTGGTGAACATCCGGTACGGCTCCGACACGCCACGGGTGATGAGGTCATCGACCAACACACCGACATAAGCTTCGTCGCGACGTGGGCACCAGCCGTCTTTATCTTGTGCCTGCAACGCCGCGTTCACCCCCGCCAACAACCCTTGTGCGGCCGCTTCTTCGTAACCCGTGGTGCCGTTGATTTGCCCGGCAAAGAACAAACCCGCGATTGCTTTGGTTTCGAGCGTGGCTTTGAGTGCGCGTGGGTCAAAGTAGTCGTATTCGATGGCGTAACCGGGGCGCAAAATGTGCGCTTGTTCGAGCCCTACAATCGATTGCACGAGCTTGATTTGCACATCAAAGGGCAGCGAGGTTGAGATGCCGTTTGGATAGAACTCATTGGTCGTAAGCCCCTCCGGCTCAAGAAAAATCTGGTGGCTCGATTTGTCGGCAAAGCGATGAATCTTGTCTTCGATCGACGGACAATATCGCGGCCCCACACCTTCAATCACACCAGTGAACATCGGTGAACGATCAAGCCCGGCACGAATAGCGTCGTGGGTGGCTTGGTTGGTGTGAGTGATCCAACACGACACCTGGCGCGGATGGAGATCGCGCGAACCCATGTACGAAAACACCGGCGTCGGTTTGTCGCCCGCCTGTTCGGCCATCTTGGAGAAATCGATGGTGCGACCATCGATACGCGGTGGTGTGCCGGTTTTAAGGCGACCGACCGGCAAATTCAAATCACGTAGGCGCGCGGCCAGCGTGATCGACGGCGGGTCGCCTGCTCGACCCGCAGAATAGTTTTGTAGTCCGACGTGGATTTTTCCCGCCAAGAAGGTGCCTGCGGTTAGCACAACCGTTTTCGCCCGAAAGTGAATACCGGCTTGCGTAATTGCGCCCGCCACCCGTGGGGTTCCCCCACACTCATCTAAGATCAGATCATCGACCGCCTGCTGAAACAACCAGAGGTTTGGCTGGTTTTCGAGGCGCTTGCGGATTGCGGCTCGATAAAGCACGCGGTCCGCTTGGGCACGCGTGGCACGCACCGCCGGCCCCTTGCTCGCGTTCAACGTGCGGAATTGGATGCCCGCTTCGTCGGTGGCGATGGCCATCACACCACCGAGAGCATCAACCTCTTTCACCAGATGTCCCTTGCCAATCCCGCCAACGGACGGATTACACGACATCTGCCCGAGCGTCTCGATTGCATGCGTGAGCAAACATGTCTTCGCCCCGGCACGCGCTGCCGCGAGCGCGGCTTCGGTACCGGCGTGTCCACCGCCGATCACTATCACATCAAATTTAGTCGGGAACTCCATGATTTTTCGGGATTTTTTACGCTCGAAGGTGAATAAATGCTGGCCCGAATACCGCACGGGGCCACGTTTGAGCGCGGGCAACCCGTGAAATGTTCTGGCGTGCCCGCAAGTTTACGGCAGCACGACAAAAAAGGCCATGAGGAATGGCGGTCGCGCAAGGGTTCCGGTGATAACGCGAGGCAAACATGGATCACCGCAGGTTCCACGTGAAACATATACGCCCAGACGACGACCCGCCCGCGACGGTTTCGAGAAGTTCCCCTTATTTGCCAATACAAAATTTACCAAAGATTTCACCCAGCAAATCGTCGGCGGTAAACGCGCCGGTAATCGATGCCAGCGCCTGTTGTGCCAAACGCAGCTCCTCGGCAAACAAATCATATTGTTCGACCAGCCCGCCAGCGGCACGTAGGCGCTCCCCCGCAAGAGAGAGCGCAGACAGGTGCCGTGCTCGCGCCATAAACACCCCCTCGCCTGTTGGCTGCCACCCCGCCGTCGCGAGCAGCCAATCGCGCAGCGCGTCAACCCCCGCCCCGGTCCGCGCCGATACATAGGCGAACTCACCCGTCTGACTGGGCGGGCGGGCATATAAATCAATTTTGTTGTAGACACAAAGCCGTGGCAGCGTAGGCGGCAACGCTGCGGCAATCGCGGCCTCGTCCGCAGGCAATGTTTCGCCCGCCTCAGAAATCAGCAAAGCGGCACCCGCCCGCTCGACGGCTTGCCAAGTGCGGGCAATACCGATCTTCTCAACTTCATCGTCCGTCTCGCGCAGTCCGGCGGTGTCAATCAGGTGGATGGGTACTCCCTCGATATGTATGGTTGCGCACACCTGGTCGCGTGTTGTACCAGCAATCGGCGTCACGATGGCGATGTCGTCACCGGCGAGACAGTTCAACAAACTGGATTTGCCGACGTTGGGGCGGCCAATCAGGGCAACTGTTAACCCCTCACGCAACACCGCGCCTTGCTTGGCCTCCCGGGCTAAAGCGTCCCAATCTGCCCGTATTTGCTGGAGTTTGGTTTGTTGTGCGCGGCGATCCGCCGGGTCAATCTCCTCTTCGGGAAAGTCGATACAAGCCTCAACATGCATCCGTAAATCAGTCAGCCGCGCCACCAGCGCATGGACTCGGGCCGAGAACCCTCCCGTTAGCGAACGGGCGGCAGACCTGACCGCCTCAACCGACGCGGCGTCAATCATATCGGCAACGGCTTCCGCCTCGACCAGGTCGAGTTTGTCATTCAAAAACGCCCGCTCGGTGAACTCGCCCGCCCGCGCCAAGCGGCACCCCAAGGCCAGACATCGCGCGAGCAACGCCTGCATTACCGCTGGCCCGCCATGACCCTGCAACTCAATCACATCCTCACCTGTGTAGGAGGCGGGCGCTTGGAAATAGAGCGCAACCACCTTATCCAGCGCATCGCCGCCCCCATCCCGCACAGTCGCCAGCGCGGCGACCCGCGGCAGCAGAGCGCGTCCGGTAAGTTGCTTGCCCAACGCCGTGAGATTGCTTCCAGAGATGCGAATAACGCCCACACCACCACGCCCAACCGGGGTTGCGATTGCGGCGATGGTGTCTGGCTTTGGTTGCGTCCGGCTGTGCATAGCCGTTAATTATGGACGATCGGTGCGTTTCACGTGAAACAACTCAACAAAAAAGCCGCCTAAACAAGGCGGCTTTTTGATTGTTGGCGGGCGCTTAACGCTTGCCCGCGGTCGCCTTTGCTGGTGTGGCGCTAAACGTCTTGTTGATATACCACTGCTGGGCGATGCCCAAAATATTCTGCATCGTCCAGTAAAGCACCAAGCCCGCCGGGAAGAAGAAGAACATGATGGAAAACACGATCGGCAATACCAGCATGACCTTCGCCTGAATCGGGTCGGCTGGCTGCGGGTTGAGTTTAGTCTGAATAAACATCGATGCGCCCATCAACACAGGCAGCACGTAGTATGGGTCTGGGGTCGAGAGATCGGTAATCCATCCCATCCACGGCGTGTTGCGTAACTCGACCGCTCCAAGCAGAACCCAGTACAACGCGATAAAGAACGGTATCTGGATGATGATCGGCAAACAGCCTCCGAGCGGATTGACCTTCTCCGTCTTGTACAACTCCATCATGGCCTGATTGAGCTTCATCTTGTCGTCGCCATGTCGCGCCTTTAGCGCCTCCATCTTCGGCATCAGGCTCTTCATATGCGCCATGGACTTACCCGCCTTTTGGTTCAGCGGAAAAAATACCAGTTTCAGCAAGATGGTAAAGACAATGATCGTCCATCCCCAATTGCCGATCATGCTGTTCAAGAAGGAAAGCACAACAAACATAGGGTAGGCCAAGGTTTTTAGCCAACCGTAGTCAACCACCAGGTCGAGACCTGGTGCCAGCGCCTTAAGGCTTTCCTGCAACTGTGGCCCAACGTACAACGGCATGCTCAAGCTGGCTGTCGTATTTGGTAGGATGGCGCCCCCCGCGACTATCGGCTGCTTTACACCTGCGGTGAACAGCGGGCTATTCGGGACTCGGTTAACAAAGTATTCGCGCGCGCCACCGCCCTGGGGCAGCCATGCGGAAACAAAATAATGCTGCACCATCGCAACCCAGCCATCACTCGCTGCGCTGACATATTCGGCTTTGTTCTTTTCAATATCGGCAAAACTGACCTTTTGGAATTTCTTAAGCTCGGTATAGACAGCCGGCCCAGTAAATGTCGCGATACCCGTAAACGGATTGCTACCAGAGCTCTCGCCTTCGGGCGGATTGGCGTCGCGCACGAACTGGAAATACGCCTTAGGCGCAATTGGGCTTGCGCCACCGTACTTGATATCGTAGCGAACATCGACCACATAACTGCCACGCTTGAATGTAAAGACCTTGGTCACATCAATGCCCGGGGTATCGTTATTAGTGAACGCCACTTCGATCTTGTCGTTACCACCGAGGTCAAAACGCTCGCCCGTGGGCACCCACTTACTTGTATGGTTTGGCATACCCTCGCCCAACAGGCCTGTCTGGGCAATAAAGTAATGACCCACTTTTTCTTGCATCAGCGCAAACGGTTGGGTCACGTCGCCACGCGCCGTGTGCTTGAGGAGCACCACATTTCGAATGTCACCGCTTGTGCTATCGAGCTCGAGGGCGAGCGTGTCGGTGCGAACGGAAACCGTTTTGGTTGATGTGGTCGGCACGGCAGCGGGTGCTGCGACCGACACCGGGGCAGCCGTCGTCGCGGTCGGTATCGTTGACGCCGGCACCGTACTTGAAGCCGCGGGTGATGTCGCCATCGCTGGGTTTGTATTGCCCGTTTGCGCCGCTGCCACGGCGGTCGGGGTGCTTGGCGGCACGGGCGGGTTACGCTGCTTTTGCCATGCCTCCCACAAGAGAAGCCCGGAGAAAGAAAAAATGATCAGCGCAATGATGCGTTGGGTGTCCATATTGGGGGTATCGATAAAAAAGTTAGGGGACTGGATCGTAGCCGCCAGCATGCCAAGGATGGCAGCGTAGCAAGCGACGCATCGTAAGATAACTGCCTTTGACCGCGCCATGCTTCTTAAGCGCTTCAACCGCATAGTGGGAACAGGTCGGCGCAAAGCGACATTGCGTGCCGAAATACGGGCTCAACAAGTATTGGTAAGCGCGCACTAACCATAATAAGGCGTGTGCAAGCGGTGACATTACTGACGCCCCTGGCGGGCGATGACTTTGCGAAACAACGCCTCGGCTGCGGCACGAAGATGAGCCGACGCGGCGCGTGAGCGACCCGCTGGCATAAGTGTTTTGGGGAAGGCGCTTAGGGTAAGCAAAACATCAACGGGCTGCGCGCGGATCTCATGTTGCCGAAACGCCTCCCGCAAGACCCGCTTCGCACGATTCCGATCGACCGAACGCTTCAGATGCTGCTTGGGGACCGCCAGCGCAAGCCCCGCTTGCGAATGGTGCTCGCGGCGACGCTCGCTCGATAACGCTCTAACGGATAAGGTGATGCCGCCACTCGACTCGTTTGCACGTTGGCCACGGCCGAGCAGACGCTTCACCTCGGACGAGGCAAGGCGCATTTCGCGGGGGTATCCCTTGGTGTGGATGAGATTTAGACAGCCAAACGCGCGCGGCCTTTGGCGCGGCGGGCGTTGATGACCTTGCGGCCACCTGCTGTTTGCATGCGAACACGAAAACCGTGGGTTTTCTTGCGGCGGGCTACTGAGGGTTGATAGGTACGTTTCATGATGTCGCTCGTGAATCTACAAGTTGGAGAGAAATGCGGTATCGGTCATTTTGGTTAGTCATTGCAATTGACCAATCCTGCTTTCAGGGGGCACGTCTCCCAAAAGCCGTTTCCGTTGAACCAGCAGAATCTCGCATTATCTTGTTTTTGTTGATGTTTCGTCAAGTCGCGCTTGCCGTCTGGTCTCGCGTAAATATCTCGCTTGACCATCTCGCCCGCCCGCCTCCTTGGACCATCCCCGTGACGACCGCATTTTCTTCCCTGTCGATTCAGGGCAAGCCGGTTTTGAAAAATCAACTTATTTTTTTGTTATTTTGCCTGTGGATAAGTCGCTCTTCGACCCCAATTCGGCGTAAAATTCACGCCTGATTCCTACCTCGGCCACGGCTATGAATCACTTCGGCGCGAAGACCAGAAATGCCGCATTTTAGAACGTCGCCAGCCACCCGCTACCATACCCGTCCCGTTACGAAAAACATGCATCCTTTTTGGCAAGCTTGTGTAGAAGACTTTCAGCACGAGCTCTCTCCGCACCAATTTAGCACCTGGATCAAACCTCTCCGGTTTGAACAAGAGGGTGACAGCTTTGTGTTGGTTGCGCCGAATCGATTCGTACTACAGTGGGTAAAGGAACGGCATCTCGCCAAAATTGAGTTAGCGGCCGAAAAATTTTTCGTTCGCTCGGTGATGATTGAATTAGCAATGGAAGAAGGCGAGGACGAAAACGCCTCTTTGCCGCCAGACGCCGATGAACGCCTACAGACCACCGATGCGATTCGCCCAGCGCCTAACGCGCCGACAACGCACCGATTAAATCCAAACTTTACGTTCACTTCGTTTGTGAGTGGTAAAGCAAACCAATTAGCACGCGCCGCCGCACAACAAGTCGCCCTAAACCCAGGACAAGCATACAACCCGCTATTCGTCTATGGTGCGACGGGTTTAGGCAAAACGCACTTAGTCCAAGCAATTGGTAACCAACTTTTGGAACGCAACCCTAAGGCCAACATCAAGTACATACACGCCGAACAGTTCGTGACCGATGTTGTTCGCGCATATCAGCATAAAGCGTTTGATTCATTCAAGCGTTCTTATCACACGCTTGATTTGCTGCTGATCGATGACATACAGTTTTTTGGCAACAAGTCTCGCACCCAAGAAGAATTCTTCTACGCGTTCAATGCGCTAATTGAAGGTGGCAAGCAGGTCGTTATTACGTCAGACCGTTTTCCGAAAGAAATTTCCGGCATTGAAGACCGACTCATCTCCCGCTTCGGTTGGGGGTTAACCGTGTCGGTAGAGCCGCCTGAGCTTGAGATGCGCGTCGCCATTCTGATGAAAAAAGCGGAGTCTGAAGGAACGCCGATTGATGAGGAAGTCGCTTTTTTCATCGCCAAACATATTCGCTCTAACGTCCGCGAACTCGAAGGCGGCTTGAAACGTGTACTTGCGTACTCGCGGTTCAACAATATTGCCGTTTCAATTACCTCTGCCAAGGAAGCGCTAAAGGATTTGCTTGCTGTGTTGAATCGACAAATTTCAATCGACAACATTCAAAAAACGGTTGCCGACTATTACAAGATCAAAGTCGCTGAAATGTATTCAAAGAAGCGCGTCCGATCACTTGCGCGGCCTCGCCAGATTGCGATGGCGCTCGCAAAGGAGCTCACCCCAATGTCGCTCCCCGAAATCGGCGAAGCTTTTGGCGGTCGCGACCACACCACGGTGCTGCACGCTTGCCGAAAAGTGAACGAATTAGTCGAAGCCGACCATATGGTAGCGAGGGACCACTCTCTTCTGATGCAGATACTAAGGGGTTAGGACACCATAAAAACTAACGTATAAGACTAAGACAAAATCGGCATAGCCTGTGGATAAAAACTAGCCCTGTTCGTCTAAAGCAAAACCATCCACAAATCGTCGAACGCCTTGACGTGATTCACCCCCACCGTTTGAAGTAGCGCAACACGTTGAATATAAAGCAGATTTTCAAGTTTTACCGAATAAGACTCCCCTCCTATTACTACTACTAGGTTTGTAATATGTTTACAATAAAAGCTAAGAACAGCACGCTACTAGGGCCACTTCAGTTTGTTACTGGCATCGTAGAGCGGCGCCATACCCTCCCCATTTTGTCCAACGTGCTCATCGATATTGAAGACCACGCCGTTCACTTTTTGGCCACCGATCTCGAAGTTCAAATTCGAGCGACGGCCAAACTTGACACCGCGCATAAGCCCGGTAGCCTTACGGTTGGCGCAAAGAAATTTCAAGATATCCTTCGCGCATTACCGCTAGATGCCGATATCTCGCTTGAGACAAAAGAGTCGCGTTTAACGGTCAGGGCAGGCAAGAGCCGGTTTTCGGTGCAAACACTTGCTGCCGAAGACTTCCCAAAAATAGCCGAAACAAAAGACGACGCAACCGAGATCGCGATTCCACAGCGCGACTTTCGTCGAGTCTTGGGTTTGGTTCAATTCGCAATGGCGGTTCAGGATATTCGCTACTACCTGAATGGCGTATTGGTTTCCTGTGATGGCGCAACGCTGCGAGTAGTCGCAACAGATGGGCATCGTCTTTCGATGGCCTCGTATAAGTTAACCGAATCAATCGCCAAAATAGAGGCGATCTTACCCCGCAAGACCGTGCTGGAGCTCATTAAACTGCTCGACGAAAGCGACGACCCGATTCATATGAAGATGCACCAGAATCAGGTGAAGTTTAACTTTGCAGGAATCGAAATCGTCTCCAAAATTGTCGAAGGCAAGTTCCCTGACTACACCAAGGTCATCCCAAGCGGTTATACCAATCATATCCAGTTAAATCGCTTAGAGTTTCAAGCCGCGTTGCAGCGAGCATCGATTCTGTCGAACGACAAAATACGAGGCGTACGTTTGGTTTTCACGAAAGACTCGCTGGCCATTATTTGTTCAAACAACGACCAGGAAGAAGCCGAGGAAAGCTTAGGTATCGAATACGACCGCGAGCCAATGGATATTGCCTTCAACATCGCCTACTTGCTTGATGCATTAAGCCATCTGTCATCTGAAACGATCCAGTTGTCACTTGGCGAAGCCAATATGTCTAGCGCACTACTCACGTTAGCCGGTAGCGACGACTTTAAGTATGTCGTAATGCCAATGCGCATTTAGCATCAACGCGTAGTAACCATCGCTCACCGCGAGGCGCACGAAATAACCGCGAATTTACGGCCGCACGCATAACTAAAAACTTTAGGGAATAAATGGTACCGGCAAAAAAGAGTGACCCCGCTGCATACGATTCGGATTCAATCAAGATACTGAAAGGCTTAGAGGCGGTACGTAAGCGCCCCGGTATGTACATCGGTGATACATCCGACGGCTCGGGCCTTCACCATATGGTGTTCGAAGTGGTGGATAACGCCATCGATGAGGCGTTAGCCGGTCACTGTGATGACATCAAAATCATTATCCACACGGACAACTCAATTTCGGTCGCAGACAACGGTCGCGGTATCCCAACGGGCATCAAAGAGGACGACGAATTTAAGCGTTCTGCTGCCGAGATCGTCATGACCGAGCTCCACGCGGGCGGTAAATTTGACGCTAACTCCTACAAAGTTTCAGGCGGGCTACACGGTGTCGGTGTATCTGTTGTTAACGCGTTGTCAGAGTGGTTGAAACTGCGTATTCGTCGCGACGGAAAACTGCATGAAATGGAATTTCGTCACGGTGAACGAGTCTCGCCACTATCTGTGATTGGCACCACCGACAAACGCGGTACAGAAGTACATTTCCTCGCGGCCAAAGAAACATTCACCCATGTTGAATTTCATTACGAGATTCTCGCTAAGCGTCTTCGCGAACTTTCATTCCTCAACAACGGCGTCAAGATTGAGCTCATCGATCAGCGTAATGGCAAGAGTGAGAACTTTGCATACGCCGGCGGCGTAAAAGGGTTTGTGGAATACATGAACCGCACAAAATCTGTGCTGCATCCGAAAATCTTTCATGCAATTGGCGAAAAGGATGGCATTACGGTTGAAGTCTCCATGCAATGGAATGATTCCTATGGAGAGACAGTCCAGTGTTTCACCAACAACATCCCGCAACGCGACGGTGGCACCCACCTGACAGGGCTGCGCACGGCGATGACGCGTATTCTGAACAAGTACATTGAAGAGAATGAATTTGCGAAGAAAGCCAAGGTAGAAACGTCTGGCGATGATATGCGAGAGGGGCTTACTTGCGTGCTGTCGGTGAAAGTACCGGAGCCCAAGTTTTCGTCGCAAACCAAAGATAAATTGGTTTCTTCCGAAGTACAGCCAGTTGTTTCTGAAGTTGTCGCCGCGAAACTCACAGACTTCCTAGCGGAAAGCCCGGCCGACGCAAAAATTATTTGCTCCAAAATTGTCGAAGCCGCACGCGCTCGAGACGCCGCCCGCAAAGCGCGCGAACTCACGCGTCGCAAAGGGGTAATGGACGGTATCGGCTTGCCTGGAAAACTGGCCGACTGCCAAGAAAAAGACCCCTCACTTTGCGAAATCTACATCGTCGAAGGAGACTCCGCAGGCGGTTCAGCCAAACAAGGCCGTGATCGGAAATTCCAAGCAATTTTGCCGCTACGCGGCAAGGTGCTAAACGTCGAAAAAGCGCGCATCGATAAAGTCATCGGTTCCGAACAAATCGCCACACTGATCACCGCGCTTGGCGCAGGTATCGGCAAGGACGATTTCAATCACGACAAACTTCGCTATCACCGCATCATCATCATGACTGACGCGGACGTTGACGGCGCGCACATCCGAACACTGCTCCTAACTTTCTTCTACCGTCAAATGCCGCAGCTCGTTGAGAACGGCTACGTCTACATCGCACAGCCACCATTATTCAAGGTGAAGAGCGGCAAAGACGAACGCTATGTAAAAGACGAGCAAGGCTTGAAGCAATTGCAACTCAAAAAAGCGATGAACGACGCCTCGCTGAATCCGGGGGGCGGGGGCGCATGGATTGAAGGCGAAGCGTTGGGCAAGCTCGCCGACGATTTTTTAGTGACCGATGCCATCATCGATCGCCTGTCAAGAACATTTGATCCTGATGTTGTGCGAGGCATGCTGGCGTGCCCACGAATCGATTTAAGTAATGCCGAATCCGCATCAAAAGCCGCGGTTTGGCTGGCGGATGCGATTGGCACGGGCACGCTTGTCGTAAAAGTCGAACAAGACGAGCTGCATGAGGGCTACCGCCTGCGCTGTACCAAGACGTTACATGGCAACAAGCGCGACACTATCATCGACACCACATTCATCGAAACCGGCGACTACGATCAAATTGTCAATACCGCACAAATGTTGAACGGCCTCATTCGTGAAGGAGCGGAAATCAAGCGCGGGGAAAAAATGTTTGCCGTTAAGTCATTTGGTGAAGCGCTAAATTGGCTGATTGAACAAGCAAAAGACGGCATGACCATCCAACGCTACAAAGGTCTGGGTGAAATGAACCCCGAGCAGCTTTGGGAAACCACCATGGACCCGAAGGTGCGTATCTTGAACCGAGTGCAAATCGAAGACGCGATTGGTGCCGATGAAATCTTCACCACGCTCATGGGTGACAATGTTGAGCCGCGGAGAGCGTTTATTGAAAACAACGCGCTCATTGTTCAAAATCTCGACGTGTAGGATTTGTAGGCTCTTGAAACGGTAGAGATTTTTCTTATGATTCAACAGTGTTTACCGGATAAGTGAATCAACGCTGGTCAGGCTAAATCAAATTTCCCCCGCATCAAATTCATCTTCGCCGCGACAGGGCGAATACCTGAAACGCCGCACCAGCGCTAGCGTTTCACAGCCAATCGCCGCACCGAGCACGAATGCCGGACGACCACCGAGAGGCGGTGAAAGGCCGCTATGTTTAGGACGGTCAGGCTAAAAATCGGTCGCCCACTCGCCGCGCTGTTGAACGCGCCCGAGCAATTTTCAGGCAACAAAGCCCACTGACCAGAAAAGCAAACGCCACTATTTCACGAAATACATCGACGGTACACAGCACGAGCGCCCCGCAGGGCGCTCGTCGTCTCGAGCTATCTTGAGTAATCGTGAGGCCTACTCTGATTCCACCTTCGCAAAATTGTCGTCAGAATTACGATCAATGCGCTTGTTGTAGGGATCAACACCTACGAATTTCGGTAACTTATCTGTGACCAATGTGACGACTTGCTTGCCCGTCTTCATCACGCGGCGATCCATCAACAGCACTGACTCACGCTTGTAACCTTTTTTGCCGGGCTCCTCAGTAAAGGCTCCTACATCAAACGCCTCGTCCAGCGCAGCTTCCGTTTCCTTGCCGTTGCCGTCGGCATAGAGTTTTTTTCCTTCAACCGAAAAGCGCACCTCGTACTTACCATCAGCGCGCTTCTTAGCCTTTGCGTCCATTGCCTTCATGTCATAGAGGGTGATCATTTCGAATAGATCGGTGATAAGTTGATCGTGTTGCGGACCCGCTTCTGCACGAAGTAGACGAATAAAGTCCGTGGTCGAAGGATAGGGCGCGGGCTTAAACGCAAACTCGGCGAGAAACTTTTGCAGCGCACGGTTAACCACGGCCTCCCCTACGACCTCCTTCAGCCAATACATGACGACAGCGCCTTTGTTGTAGTGAATGTAGCCTTGGTTCTCCACGCGCATCAAAGGTAGCTCCTCAACCACCTCGCCGCCGCGAGCGCGCAGATAACGATCAAGCTCGGTTTTCAGGAACTTACGGATCTGCTCACGGCCATAAAGTTTTTCCATTACCAAGAGCGCGGAATACTGTGCAAAAGACTCTGACATAAGCGTCATTCCCTGCTTGTTCGCACCGATGACTTGATGCGCCCACCACTGGTGCGAAACTTCATGCGCCGTCACATAGGTGACCAAATCAATTTTTTCATCGGCTTTCGTCTCGTCAAAATTCTGAACAAAGCCAATTCCTTCAGAGTACGGCATGGTGCCAGCGAATGCTTGAGCAAAGCGCTCGTAGGCAGGGAACTCCAAGACACGCGCCTGCTTGAACTGATACGGTGAGAACTTATCGTTGAACAGATCAAGCGATGTCTTCATCGCGTCCAGCATGCGCTGCACATTATGTTCATGGGCGGGATGGTAATAGACCGCGAGATCAACAGGCTTGCCGTTGCTCGACATCCATACATCACGCTTCTGCGCGTATCGCGCGGACTGTATCGAGAAAAAATTCATGATCGGTGCCTCAGTCTTGGTCACCAACACGCGACGCTTGCCCTCAGGGCTATCCTTAATATCATCACTGACAATATAGCCCGGTGCCACAGGTGTTTGGTCAGCATCGGTACTCACCGTGATTTGCGCATTCACCCAGTCGCTATCGGCGCGCAAGTAGTGCGAATCATTGGCGGCTTGATCCTCTAACTTGGGCGGGCGCAAGTCGGCGGGTAAGTCATGCTTGCGGCGTTTGCTCCGATCCACGAGGAGCATATCCCGACCCATCCCCAATATCGGTGCGATGGTGAAGTTGTCGATAAAGGTTCCGTTCTCGACGACGCGCGTGAGCGGGCGGCTATTCGGAAAGCCGCGCTCTTCGAGTCGCGAGATAAACCGAATGGTGCGCTTCTCGCCAGGCTGCATGGGCGTTGCGAAACGATAGATACGGTAGCCAAACTTCTTGTATTCTTTCTCAACAGTAGCGCCTTCTACATCGAGTGTTTCCATCTTCAGCGGTGTATCCCAGCGTACATGTACTGCGGGAAGCGGTGCGCCGCTGCGATTTTCGATCGCGTAGCTACCGTTGGTGATGACGCGAGCCTGCTTTGGGAAAATCGCAACGTCGAGTACAACATCGATAATTTTCGGTTGCGGCAATTTTTCGAACGGCAATAGCGCTTTCTCATAGTCCGCTAAAAGGCGTTCACGCTGGGGGCCCGTTTCGTATCGATTGAGCACGTTCGTGTTGTAAAAGATGAATACGCCAATGCCAACCCATGCAACGCCCGCTGCGCTAAAAACCAACCCAGGTCCACCGGGAAGACGTGAACGCAAACGGTCGAATCGAGGGCGCAAGCGCGACTCCGCGCCGCGTCGCCACAGCAAGTGCGTTGCCACGAGCAGCATCAACGCGAATGCAAGCCAGTACGCTTGGAACCAGGCACGACCAATCCAGAAGCGTCCTAGGCCATTCATGTCGGATAGCGGGACACCCGGCTCGCCGCCGTAGTTGTAGAGATTGTGTTCAAAGCCAATGGTATTAAACGTCACGCTCGCCACGATATAGACCAACATGACCGCCCACCCCACGAACTTGTGCGGCACCAGTGCTTGCACGAAGATTGCGAGTGCTGCCAATAGAGCGGCCGAAATAAGCCCAGGCAAAATGAACCAAAGCAGGTACGCTTGTAGTTGGAAATGCGTGTAGCCATGAAAGAGCTGAAAAAGAATTGCGGTCAGCGCAGCCACGGCAAGGCTCGCCAGCAAAACCAGCGTAATCGCTAATACCTTCGGGATGACAAACGCCCAGTCCGGCGCAGCAGTGGCGTCGACGATTTCATGAATGCGGCGTTCGCGATCACGCCACACCAATTCGCCCGCGTAGTAAATCGCGATGATGATCGGGATGATATTGAACGCGCCCTGCAAGCTTTCGATCATCGCGCGTGTGACGGGAAAATAATTCACACCATTTTGCTCGACGACAAAATTCATGCTGCCGAACGCGTTGAATACACCAATTGCCAGCAGCACAAAGAATGCGGGGCTCTTGAAAACGAAATCCATATCAAAACGCGTTAAGGCCATGAATTGCTGCCACCGGGTGCTGCCCGACGCATCGGTTGCTGCGAGCGGCCTCGCGGTCGGTGGCGTATCAACGGTAGTCGTTCGCTTTTTCTGCGGGGTCTCTGGTTTCGTACTTACCTTGGCACCCCTCACCTCAAATCGGAAGATCGCGTAGGCCACCGCGAACAGGGAAAGCGCGACCGCGAGCCAAATCACTCGGTTGTAGAGCATCAAGCCGGAAAGCGATGGCAGCATCGTGTTCCGGTCGGACGCCGTCCAATACTTGGTCACATTTCCTAATGCACTTAACCCAAATGGATCAGACAGCGCCGAGATGGTGTCGAGCGAGGGATCGCGCAGCAACATGCGCGTTGTGATGAAGAGCACGAGAAACGCCACTACAGCGACGTAGGTCCACATCATGGAACGCGTAGCGGTAGCGACCGCGAAGAACCCCGCACTCATCACCAAGATGGTCGGCAAGCCAAACACAAAAAACGCATACAGGTAGTGCGCCAATACAAATGGGCCAACTTTTTCTGCATCCAACCATGGCATCCAAGAGCCGATGAGAATGCCCAATGGGACACTCGCCATGACGGCCATGGCAACGATAAACGCCCCACTGAAGCGGCCAACGAGATAGTCGAACTTAGACACCCGCGTTGCGCGGACAATCGGCGCGAATCGAGTATCGTCATCGCGAATCACGACGTTGGCAACGAACGCAGTCACAACGAAAAGCGCGAAGACGTTGATGATGCCAAGTGTTTGCAGTAGCGCATAGGGCGAATTGATGTTTACGTTGCCAGCGCCGCCAATCTGCACTGAATCGCTTGTCACAGAGGCAAATGCCAGTAAGAAGAACAACACAAAGCCCACCACAAACAGTGGCGAGCGCAGTTGATAACGCAGTTCGAAAGCCGCGATTTTGGTTAACATGGCTGGAAACCCTTCTAGTTGCTGCTAGCGGTTTGTGCTGCGCGAGCGCCTTCGCGGCGTGTGGCGGCCAGTGTCGCAAAATAGAAGTCTTCCAAGCCGCCCGCGATGGGCTCAAACTCGGCTTCTGGCGCGGCGTTTGCGGCAACATGAATGACAGTTTGCCCACCGCGTAAACGCGTGGAAATGACATTCATACGCGATTGGTACTGCGGTAATGCCGCTTTCGGAATCGTACGCCGCCACACCTGACCGCTTAAGCCCTGTATCAACTCTGCAGGCGCGCCCAGTTCGACGATTTTGCCGTTAACAATGATCGCCATACGAGAGCACAGATCAGCCACATCATCGACGATGTGCGTGGACAGAATAACCACCACGTTCTCGCCAATCTCGGACAAGAGATTGTTAAAGCGATTGCGCTCCTCTGGATCTAAGCCCGCCGTGGGCTCGTCGACGATGATGAGCGACGGATTGCCGATCAGCGCCTGCGCGATACCGAATCGTTGCCGCATCCCACCTGAAAAACCAGCGACGGCTTTCTTGCGTACCGACCATAGATTGACTTGATTGAGCAGGGTCTCTACGGTGTCTTTGCGCTCACCTTTATTACCTAACCCTTTTAGTACGGCAAGATGGTCGAGCAAATCTAGCGCGGAGACGCGCGGATAGACGCCGAAATCCTGCGGCAGATAGCCGAGGGTCGTGCGCAACTTTTCCGGCTGCTGTACCACGTCAATATCACCAAATTGTATTGTTCCCGTGCTTGGCGTCTGTAGCGTCGCGATGCAACGCATCAGCGTTGACTTGCCCGCCCCGTTGGGTCCAAGGAGGCCAAACATACCCTTGGGAATATCGAGCGTGGCGTTGTCTAGCGCCTTGGTACCATTGGGATAAATGTGCGTAACGCCGACGAGTCTAAGCATGGAAACTCCCTTTACTGTGAAATAAGGTCGATGGATGGGCGATGGATGGACGAGTTTAGTGAGGCGCATTTAATCCAAAACGTAACCCAACCGCAAGAAGGGGACGACAGAATACCGATTCAGAAGCACGACTTGCAGATGCGGGCGAGCCTGGTATCAACGATCGCATTCATCGGCATACGTAATTCCGGGTATATTCACGCCGTCGACTGAACCCTGTAACGCTGGAGAAAAATGTCCGCCAAAAATACAAGCCTTGTAGCAATCTCAACCGCTCTCGCCATCGTGCTCTTGGTTGCGATTGGACTAATCACCTATAAGCATTTTTCCAATAAGGAAGAAGCGCGGCTTCTTCTAAGCCAAGGCAAAAAAGAAAACATCACGATTAGCAACAAGCGAATCAAAAAACAACTTGACATTTATCAGTCGGGAGTGGCAAGAATGAGACGCACCTATTTTCTGTCTGGTTTTATAAACACGGCTGACAACTCTAAATTTGGTGTCGTTGACCCAAGCTGCAAAGTTGATGTCGCCAAAGGCCAGTTTTGCCCGGCAGATTTTTCAGCAGGCTTTAAGGTGAACCTAGAAAACATTGAGATGGTTGTGACGCATGAAACGTATCACGAGATGCAAGAGGGCGATAAGATCGAAGTTTATTGTATGAAGGTCGATGGCAAGCACATTTGCAGGCCCACAAAAACCGTCCACAGCTATTTCGATTAACGGCGCTAAAACGGAGCGAGGTACCGACGTCTCCTACGCATCGACTTAAAGCGCCGATGTGGAGACATTGACGCAGAGGTGTTGAATGCGGATTAACCTGAATATTTCATGGGTCGCCCGCCGCCTCGAAGGACGTTGCTTCTGCTAAAAGCTATAGTGGAACGACAGCTTATCCCGCTTCAGGGTGACACCCTCGCGTGTCAGGCCGGGCACCTCCGGCATAAGCGATTTCGTCATCGGCACAACGGACTGGCCCTTGCGGTAGTCGTAGCAGACGAGGCTGTCTGCCTTACAGGTGCCCGGTGACATCTTGAAAAGCATGTCGTCGGGTTTTGGGCGTAGCCACACCATACGGTCTCGTGGAGTGTTCGCATTGTGAATCACAAAATTTGATGCGCTCGCGTTGACCGATTCGCTCGTCAAGGCGGATGGGAGCGAGTTTGGCACACCGCGCTTCATCACCTGCGCATCGACCCACACAGGCACCCACGCGAACGCAAGCGCGGCGATGCGCAGTAAAGCGCGGCAGCGTAAAGGTTGATGCAACGATACTGCTTGAGCGCGCATGGCGGTTCGCATTCAAAAGCGGATGTCGATATTGTGACCATAGACCGAATTACACAATCGCGCAAGGTGTACCGTTAAATGCGTCTTTTTGCTGCATTACCCGATTACGCTTACCCGATCACGCAGTTACCAGCTTGCCCGACCGCACGGTTACCCGACGCGACTACGCGATGGCGCTCTGCCCCCGCGCCGCAGATAGTCGAATCCGCGCCCGCGCAATCGCGGAGCGCACTTGTTCCGGTGCGGTACCGCCAATGTGATTTCTCGCCGCCGCCGACCCCTCTGGACTCAGCACCGCGTAAACATCGTCCGTGATGTGCGATGAGAATGAGCGCAACTCCTCAAGCGACAAATCCTCAAGCCGACGATTAGACTGATTCGCGAGGCGAACAGCCGTGGCCACAGCCTCATGCGCGTCGCGAAACGCGACCCCCCTCTTCACCAAATAGTCAGCTAAGTCGGTCGCGGTGGCGAAGCCTTTCAAGACCGCATTTCGCATATTGTCTTCTTTGACCACAATGCCCGTGGCCAAATCCGCCATGATCGTCAGCGAATCGCGTACCGTGTCAACGGTGTCGAAGAGCGGTTCTTTGTCTTCTTGATTGTCTTTGTTGTACGCCAGCGGTTGCCCTTTCATCAATGTTAGCAATGCGACGAGGTGGCCATTTACGCGGCCAGTCTTGCCGCGAATCAACTCGGGTACATCAGGATTTTTCTTTTGCGGCATGATTGATGATGAATAGCAAAATCGATCAGGCAAATCGATAAACGCCACACTCTGGCTCATCCAGATGATGAGCTCTTCCGAAAACCGTGAAAGATGCGTCATGATGAGTGCTGCCGCGCCAACAAATTCAATCGCAAAATCGCGGTCGCTCACCGCATCAAGCGAGTTTTCACAAACACCATCGAAGCCCAGCGCATCAGCCACATGCTGACGATCAATTGGATAACTGGTGCCCGCCAGCGCAGCCGCGCCCAGAGGCAGGCGATTCACGCGTTTGCGACAGTCAACGAGCCGCGCCTCGTCGCGCGCCAACATTTCCACATATGCCATCAGGTGGTGGCCGAAGGTCACGGGCTGTGCAACCTGCAGGTGGGTGAAGCCCGGCATGATGGTCGCCGCATGATGATTGGCAACATCCAACAAAGCGCTTTGCAACACGCGCAGGCGCTCAACCAAGTCGTCAATTTCGTCACGCAACCATAGCCGTATATCCGTTGCCACCTGGTCGTTGCGCGACCGACCGGTATGGAGGCGCTTGCCAGCATCGCCGATAATGGCGATCAAGCGTGCCTCGATATTCATGTGGACATCCTCGCGAGCAATGTCCCATTCAAACGTCTCGGCTGAAATTTCTGCCGTGATTTGCGCCATACCCCGGCCGATATCAGACAGGTCTTGGGGACTAATCACCCCTACCTTTGCCAACATGGCGGCGTGTGCGAGCGAGCCTTGTATATCGGCGCGAGCCAAGCGTTGGTCGAACGTCACCGAGGCGGTAAAACGCTTCACCAATTCTGTCACCGGCTCCGAAAACCGACCGGACCACACCTTGGCAGTAGAGGCGTTTGTTTCGGCAGGAGGTTTTTGAGCAGACATGGCGGCGAGAAGTAGAGGGGTAAGGTGTTGAGGGTGGGTGTTGAAGGTGGGTGTTGAGGGTGGGTGTTGAGGGTGGGTGTGCCGGCAAAGGTTGCGCGGGTCGAGCTGGCCACAAGCGGCTTTGAATGTTTAACCGGCCAAATTTTGCCCGGTAAATGAGGCGAAAATAGACTGATGAGTATAAACGACCCCCTGCTAAAAGCGGAGACCACCAGCGCGCATGTTGGCTATCACCCGCGCCTTCCCAATTTTTGCAATCAGGGCGTCATGCTACGGATGGTTGTGTTGGTGAATGTGATGGTGCTGGGTGCGGCACTGATACGCGCAGATCTTCAAGTCGATATGTCGGGACTGCTCCGGCAATTTTTGGCCATCTCCATCATCGCGCAACCCGCAATCATTTTTTCATTGGTCGTAAGCTGCGGCCTGAAACCGATTCTGTCGAAGCTGAGCTACTGGCATGGTGTCGTGGCGATTTTTATCATCGAGACGGTGACGGGAACATTGTTTTGGTTGCTCTATCGCAGCTTGAGCGCGGTTCTGCCGACGCTGGGGGATGTTGCGCCCGCCCAGTTTGGCTTGTTCTTTCTGCTGGCGACCGCGGTGGTGCTGTTTTATTTTGATTTGCGCGCACAATCACTTGCGCCGGCATTAACTGAGGCGCGCTTACAGGCACTGCAAGCAAGGATACGCCCGCACTTTCTATTCAATTCCATCAACGCCGTTTTATCGCTGATCCGTGATGAGCCGCGTCGCGCTGAACGTATGTTGGAAGATATGGCTGAGCTGTTTCGTGTGCTGATGGCGGATAACCGTCAACTGAGGCCACTGGCGGATGAGGTCGAGTTATGTCGGCGCTATCTTGAGATTGAACAGATTCGACTCGGACCACGCCTGTCCGTCGAATGGCAGACCGACAACATGCCAACTGATACGTTGGTCCCGCCACTGATACTACAGCCGTTGATTGAGAACGCGGTGTATCACGGCATTGAGCCACAACAGGGCGTGGGCGTCTTGACCATCTCGATTACCACGGCAGCCTCATCGGGCAAGCAGATCGAGATCCGGCTGACCAATCCTTATCATGCGGCATCCACCCACGTGTCGGGCAATCGAATGGCAATTGCCAACATTCGAGAGCGACTACAATTACACTTTGATGCAGAGGCAGGCTTGAGCGCCGAAGTAAGCGATGGCCAGTACATCGTGAGAATCAATATGCCGATTACAATAACAACCTAGCCTGAACACTTCATGGGGGCGCGTTGGAAAGCGAACGTGTAGCCCGCATCCACGGCAAAAGAGAAACGAGCCAAATTGGTTATCCACTCATTCAGAGGCAACCTCCTTCGATGCGGCGGGCAACACATGAAACATTCAGGCGAGCAATACGCGACAAAATGACACCCACCCCTCACGAAAATGTCGCGCGTATCCTGATCGTTGATGACGAAGCGCCAGCACGTAAAAGGCTATCCAACTTACTCGACGATTGTCGGGAGCAATTTCCCTTAACCATCGTCAATGAAGCGGGTAATGGGCTGGAGGGGATTGAGGCGATCAATCGCGGCAATGTCGATATCGTGTTGTCTGACATCCGCATGCCGGTGATGGACGGCATAGAGCTTGCGCGTCACTTAGCCGCGCTGACAGCACCACCTAAGCTCATCTTTACGACGGCCTTTGATCAGTATGCGGTACAGGCGTTTGAGCTCAATGCCGTTGACTACCTCTTGAAACCCATTCGGCAAGAGCGTTTGCTCGCCGCGCTGCAAAAGGCTCGCCCAGTCTTGTTACCCGTCGCAACGGCAATTGCCGAGGCCATCAAACACAAGCGACGCCACCTTTCAATTCACGAGCGCGGCAAGGTCGTGTTGGTGCCGGTGGAAGAAATTTTGTTCTTGAAAGCAGAGTTGAAATACTTAACCGTCAGAACAGCGGCGAAAGAATATTTACTGGAAGAATCCTTGATCAAGATTGAGGAAGAATTTCAAGGTGTATTCACCCGAATTCATCGCAACACCATTGTCGCTACCAGCGCAATCGCGGGCTTTGAGAGGGTGGCGGTGACGAGTGAAGAAGGTGAAGAGCCTGCTGCGTCGAGTGGAGGGCTGAATTGGGTTTGTGTGGTCAAAGGGGTGCAGGAGCGCTTGCCTGTTAGCCGTCGTCAACAGCATGTGATTCGCGAGTTTTAACGTGCAAGGCGGACTCATCACAAATCTACTGTTGCCGCTATCCTTGGGCATCATCATGTTGGGGCTTGGGCTGTCGCTGACGCTCGCCGATTTCACACGGGTCTTTCGCTACCCCAAAGCGGTCATCATCGGGCTCACGATCCAAATGTTGGTGTTGACATCGGCTGCGTTTTTGATCGCCGTCGTGTTCCAATTGCCGTCGGAGCTCGCGGTTGGACTGCTGTTATTGGCCGCCGCACCGGGCGGCGCCACCGCGAATGTTTATTCACATCTGGCGCATGGCGATGTGGCGCTCAACATCACGCTGACGGCAGTCAATAGCGCGCTATCGCTGCTGACCTTGCCTTTCATTGTGACCTTCGCACTCCAATACTTCATGGCAAGTGATCAGTATGTGCCGCCGCCGTTCCGTAAGATTATCGAGGTCGGGCTCATTATTGTGCTGCCGGTGGTGATCGGGATGTTGGTGCGCCAATTCGCCCCGCGCTTTGCCGCCAAGATGGAAAAACCGATTCGCATATTTTCGGTTTTACTACTCGCGCTTCTCGTGATGCTCGCGGTGGCGCAAAGTTGGGAGGTGCTGGTCAAATACTTCGCGGTGGTGGGATTCGCGTGTTTAGTGTTCAATCTCGTTTCAATGGCGGTCGGCTATGCCGCGCCGCTGGCGCTCAAACTGCCTGAAAAGCAGGCGATTGCCATCTCAATGGAGATCGGCATACATAACGGTACACTCGCCATTTATATTGCGCTGAATGTACTGAACAACGGGACGATGGGCGTCCCGGCCGCGATCTACTCACTCATCATGTTTGTGACGGCTGGGGTGTTTGCGTGGTGGCTGAATCGTCGGTAGGCGTTGATGCAAACTAGCTGAAAGTATGTGGAATGGCAAAAAGTGAAAGCAACAAGGCTATCGCCAATTTAATGGAATGGATATGGCGCGAACCGCATTGGGCAACACGGTTCGATGCTGTTCAACAAGTACATACCGCATCGATCCTCGCGGTCAGCGGCCTGTCGTATGCGGGGCTCTTGAATGTTCTGGGCCAGCACGCTGCCGGGGTATTGTATGGCGCTGTGTTTGAAGACTTAGCCACACAGCGATTCAATGATGTTGGCTTGCCGCATAACATTGTCGATGACTACCTCAAACGTCGAGGCTGGCGTGACTCCGTCCCCAGCCGGCGCTATATGGCGACGTTACGCGATGCGCGTATGAGTGTGTTCGAGGTGAGTGCCGTCATGCCGGGAAAATGGGTGGAGGTGCGTGATCTGGTGCGCGGCGGCGACCCGGTGCGCGTGGTCGAACATCTCGGCAGCCAATCGTTGGTACGCTGGGATCGGCTCGGTGCGCGCGTGGTGGACTATCTAGGCGAGAAAATCTTTACCGGTGTGCTGTTGCCATTCGCAAACGAACAATCTGACGCACTATTGCGACAGATCGAAGCGAAAATCTCCGAGACGCTGGCCGACAAGGGTTTGCAAAGGTCAAGCGCAAGTGAGCCGGAAGCCCGTGTCGCAATTGACGATACGCTCGCGACGCTACCGCACACATTCACCGCTTGTTGGCTATCACGATACATCACGGATCATGAAGCGGCGGCAGTGGTCAACGCTGAAGGCGATCCGCTGGTGTTTACTGAGACACGTTTTGCCTTACGCAACGGATCTGCGGAACAAGTAGTTGCACGTCTCGATGCCTTGCCAGATTGGCACCGTTTGGATGATGAGCCACCCGCTTGGGAGTGGTTGGGTACACCCGATCTGCCGGGTGAGCCACAAAATTCCGGCGCAACCGGATATCACCTTCAGATGATTGATCCGAACATTGGCAAATATCAGTTGGCGACGGTGCGGCTGGAGAAAACCGCGCTGAAATTGAGCACAAATTCGGCGGCAAGGATGAAGCGAGCCACCGCGCTGCTTGAAGGCGCGCTTGGCGAGCAAATAGGCGCAGGGTTGACAAGCATGACCCCATTGCGGGAGGCGCTCATGCAAGTCGGCGAAAGGCAGTCAATCGAGGACAGGGATGGGGACGGGGACGGGGACGAAATTCCGCCGGAGGTGGCCGCTAGTATTGCGAATCAATTTTTTGATCGTCACTACCGGGGGTGGCTGGATAGCGCACTACCGGTTCTTGATGGCCTTACCCCGAGACAGGCAGTTGCGACCGAAAGTGGTCGGGATGCAGTTGTCGCGTTGCTTAAATCGGTGGAGAACATGACGGCGCGACAGCGCCAACAATCCGGCCAGCCGCTCTATGATTTTGGCTGGCTCTGGCAAGAATTGGGACTCGCTGCGCGTCGCCAGTGATCTCGCGGCAGGTTTAAGCTGCTAAGTTTTAAGTTTTGGCCTCAGGTTTTGGCCCTCAGCTTCGCAAACGCTTCTGCTATCGCATTTCCGCCCGCAGGTGCGGCGGATTTCAAACTCGCCAGTTGACGGGCAGTTTGGGACGGTTTTGCCTGAAAACCCCCGCCATTGCTGGGGTTTGTGTTTCTGGTTGGTGTGTCGTTCAAGCGCATGGTTAATGCCACTCGCTGCCGCTTGATATCGACTTCGAGCACTTTCACTTTCACGACTTGCCCTGCTTTAACAACGTCGTGTGCGTCCTTGACGAATTTTTCGGCGAGTGCCGAAATATGAATCAAACCATCTTGGTGAACACCAATATCCACAAACGCGCCGAATGCGGCCACGTTGGTAATCACGCCTTCGAGAATCATGCCGGGCTGTAGATCATTCAGCGTTTCGACGCCGTCTTGAAAGGTGGCGGTGGTGAACTCAGGGCGCGGATCGCGGCCGGGTTTCTCGAGTTCCTTGAGGATGTCGGTAATGGTCGGTACCCCAAACTTTTCATCCGCATACTTTTCGGCGCGCAAGCTCTTCAGCAGCTTGGCGTCGCCCATCACCGCTTTCACGTCCTTCTGAATGTCGGCCAAGATTTTTTCCACCAGCGGATACGCTTCCGGGTGAACGGATGACGCATCGAGTGGGCTCTCACCATTCGGTATGCGTAGAAACCCCGCTGCTTGTTCAAACGCTTTGTCGCCCAATCGCGGCACCTTCTTCAGTGCGTCACGGGTGGCAAACGCGCCGTGCGTGTTGCGGTGGGTGACGATATTCGCGGCCACAGATGAGGTCAGCCCCGACACCCGCGCGAGCAACGCAGCCGAGGCGGTATTCACATCCACCCCAACGGCGTTCACACAGTCCTCGACCACGGCGTCAAGCGAACGCGCAAGTTGTGATTGATTCAAGTCGTGCTGGTATTGGCCCACACCGATCGACTTAGGATCGATCTTAACCAGCTCGGCGAGCGGGTCTTGCAAGCGTCGTGCAATCGATACCGCGCCGCGTAGCGACACATCTAGGTCTGGTAACTCTTTAGAGGCGAATTCGGACGCAGAGTAAACCGATGCTCCCGCTTCCGAAACAACAATCTTGGTGATCTTGCGCGAGGGTTGTGCTTTCTGAATCAACTTGATCAAATCGCCCGCTAGTTTGTCCGTCTCCCGCGAGGCGGTGCCGTTACCAATGGAAATCAAATCTACGTTATGTTTGATCGCCAGTGCGCCCAACACCGCCAGCGAGCCGTCCCAATCGCGCCGTGGTTCGTGCGGATAGATGGTTGCGGTGTCCATCACCTTTCCGGTGGCATCTACCACCGCTACCTTGACGCCGGTGCGAATACCTGGGTCCAAGCCCATGGTGGCGCGCGGCCCAGCAGGTGCGGCGAGCAGCAGGTCTTTCAGGTTGCGTGCAAACACGGTGATTGCCTCGGTCTCGGCGCGTTCACGCAACGCTGACATTAGCTCGGTTTCAAGGTGCATCGAGAGCTTGATGCGCCATGTCCAGCGCACCACTTCACACAACCATTTATCAGCGGGCCGCGCTTTGTTTGCCACCTTGGCAAATCCCGCAATCATGTCTTCGACGGGATTAAACGGCGCACTCCATGCCGGTTTTTCCTCTTCACTATCCAGACGTAGTACCACCGTCAAGATCGCTTCATTCCGACCGCGGAACAATGCCAGCGCACGATGCGAAGGAATTGTTTTTAGCGTCTCTGAATACGCAAAGTAGTCGGCGAATTTGGCGCCTTTATCGTCTTGACCTTCAATCAACTTCGATTCAACAACACCGTGTGCCAATAGATAATCACGCACACGGCTGATCAAGACGGCGTCTTCCGCAAAACGCTCCATCAAGATTTGTTTTGCGCCCTCGAGGGCGGCCTTCACATCTGGTACAGCGGTGTCTTTCTCGGCTGTCTTGGGGTCGACAGATAAATACTTTTCTGCTTCTGTCTCCGGGGACAAGGTTGGGTCCGCTAACAGGGCGTCAGCCAGCGGTTCGAGCCCAGCCTCGCGCGCAATCATGGCCTTGGTACGGCGCTTTTGTTTGTAGGGTAAATACAAATCTTCGAGCGTGGTTTTGTCCGCCGCATGGGTGATCGCCGACTTCAATGCGTCCGTCATCTTGCCCTGCGACTCGATGTTCTCCAAGATGGTCGCACGCCGCTCTTCCAACTCGCGTAAGTAACGCAGACGCTCTTCAAGCAGCCGCAATTGGATATCGTCCAGTCCGCCTGTGGCCTCTTTACGGTAGCGAGAGATAAACGGGACAGTCGCGCCCTCGTCGAGGAGCGCTATTGCGGCGGCGATCTGATTGGGCTGGGCGGAAACTTCGAGGGCGAGACGGGACTGAATGGAAGGCAGCATGAATTGGCGCGTGAATTGAAACAAGAGCGCGCATTCTACGCAAAATCGCTTCAGCCGGTCAGGCGCGGTCGAACGCGCCGCCGTGAAATGTTCAGCTTAACTCTCGAATTGAAAAAAATACGACAGGTCGGCGAGCACGTCTTCGAAAGCAACGTTTAACTGCATCAGCAACTCGCTTGGAATTACATACTCATGATGAGTCGCAAGACTTTCAACACGTTCAGCCACGGCCATTGCTTTTGTGGCGTGTAGAAAGGTCAAGGTATTTCGCAGGTTGTGCGCGGCAAAACGCAAGCGGGCGAGGTCTCGCGCCGCTGCGCTGGCGTTAACTTCCGCCATCTGTTCACCGCCCACTTTATTGGCCAGCATCACAAGCTCCAGCAGCACGTCCGGGCGCTCGCCAATCACGTCGCGGACGGCGGCGAGGTCAAAGTCGTTATAAGTGTGCGGGCGTGCCGGTGGCATTCTTGTCATTTCGGAAGCGACCACGGTCGCGAAAGACTTCATTTTACAAAATCCATGAGGTTGCGTTCGGGGTCAATGGCGTTCAGGATCGCCTCGGCCCGAGCGGGCTTGACGACAATCGCGTCGAAACCTGCTTCTTGGATTGATTGTCGCTGGTGCGGCATGGCAAACGCGGTGAACGCCACCATGCGTGGACAGCCATTGGGCTGGTGTTCGTGCAATCGTCGGCAGAACTCTTTGCCACTCATGCCGGGCATGCTGATGTCCGTCAGGATGGCGTCAACACGGTTGCCCGCCAGAAAGTCCATGGCGTAGTCGGCGCGTTCGACAACGGCGGTTTCATAGCCGGCGCGACTGAGCACCAACCGAGCAAGCTCGGCATTCATAGGGTTATCTTCAACGATGAGTACTTGCTTCATGATGCGTTCCTTTCAATTATCTGAGGTTAAGAAGTTGAAACTTGATGCGGTAACAGCAATGTGAAGGTCGCGCCGTTGGGTGGAGTGGACTTCAAGTCAATTCTTCCGCTCATCAGCGTCGCTAACTCCTTCGCAAGCGCAAGACCCAGGCCGGTGCCTTGGTGGGCACGACTATCTGAGTCATCGACCTGAACAAATTTTTCGAAGATCGACTGGTGTAAGTTGGGTGGAATACCGGGACCTGAGTCGCTCACCTCAATGGCGACCATTCCGCGGCCTCCCTCCTGCCGCAGCGTAGCGTGGATGCGAACATAGCCCGCATCCGTAAACTTGACGGCGTTGTGGATGAGGTTGTTGAGCACCTGAACCAATTTCACCCGATCACACGCCACGATACTCGGGAGCGACGCGTCAATCGTGAGCTCTAGGTTTAGGCCTCGGCCCATCGCATTGGAGCGATGCCCGTCTGTGACCTCCTGTAGCAAGGCCGCCAAATTCTCATTCGTGTAGTGAGCCTCCATCTTGCCAGAGGCCACTTTCTCGATGTCGAGCACGGCGTTGACGAGTGCCAAAAGATGATTGCCGCTGGCATAGATTGCATTCGCAAACTTTAGATGCTCCGCATTGATGACTTCCATACTGAGCAATTCGGAGTAACCTAAAATACCGTTCAGTGGGGTGCGAAGTTCGTGCGACATATTCGCGAGGAACTGCGATTTCGCGGCATTTGCACGAATTGCTTCTTGACGGCTGGCTTCAATTCGCGTGATGGTGCGCAACAATAAGCCAGTAAACAGCACGACGAGGACGGTCGTCAGCCAAGCCATGTTGTGAACCGAGCGTTTGTACTCTTCAACGCCCGACATGACGTCTTCAATCGATAAACCGACTACGACGTAAAGCGGAAATCCTTCGAGCTTGCGGTAGGCGAGATAGCGTTCTGTACCGTCGATTGCGCTTGAAGCACGCAGCTTTCCGTTGGACGTTTCCAAGATGCGATGGAATGTTGGTGACCCGGAGAGATCCTGTCCCACGAACGCCTCGGTACCGACTTGCCGTGCCCGGATGATGCCGTCGGCCCCCACGAGTGAAACCAAGCCATTGCGACTCGCGGTGAAATCGCGATAGACCCGCGAAAAATAAAATGGATCAAGCGAAACGACGACGACGCCATCAAACTCGCCATTGCGCGTATTGAGTCGGCGCGTTAGCTGCATCGACCATTTTTTGGAGACGCGCCCCATTACGGGTTGGCTGAGGAACAGCTTATCACTGGCGTTTTGCATGTGGACGCGGATATGTTGGCGGTCCGACAGATTGACCGAGGCGAACGGCTTGCTCGAGGCCACCACATCGCCATTGGCGTTGACAATCGTAAACAGGTTGAAGATGTCCGTCGCCAACGCGCCCGAGTTGAGGTACTCGTTCATGTCGAAGTGCGTACCACGGTGTTCGTATTGATACTGTAGAAACCGAGCCGACTGGTCAGCCGCAGCGATGGTCCGTGCCGTGTGCTCTTCATAGGCACGCGCAAACGTCTCGGCATCCTTGAAGGCGTCGTCCTCGGCGCGGCGGCGTTCACTCGCAACCTCGACCAACGCAACCGACCACACCGCAACGATGAGCAATGCCGCGAACGCGAGCAAAACGAACGCGGCTTTTCTCGCCGGCAATACGTTTTTCCACTCGTTTTGGTTCACGCCCCCCCCATTTCTTCACGATATACCCCGCCCGATTGCGGTTCGATCATAAGATTTTGGGGATGGGACCGACGAAAGTCTGTAGGCCTCGTGTCAGGCTTGTGTCAAGTTTTGTAACGGGGCTAAAGTTATGTGCGCGTCTGAAACATTAGACTCCCTTGTCATGCTGACCGAGCCTATCAGGCGACGAGCAATCTGATCCGTTTGTACCTGCGCTCTGGCTGGAATGACAGCGTGGGTAGCGGCCTAGGATTCAAGCTGGTGTTTCGCGACCGCGAACAAATAGCCCTTACCGCGCACCGTTTTGATGATTTGGGGGTTGTCGGTGTCGTCCCCGATTAGCTTACGCAGCCGTGAAATCCGCATGTCAATCGAGCGATCAAGCCCGTCATAATCGAGCCCACGGGTCTGCCGAAAGATATCTTCACGCGAAAGAATCGCGCCCGCGTGGCTGGCAAGTAACCACAGTAAGTCGAATTCCGCCGTAGTTAGTGAAAGCTCACTATCGCCAAAGTACGCGCTACGGCTCGCCTTGTCGATCAACAGCTCGCCAATGGTGAGCGCCTCTGGCAGGTTGCCCTTAAGGCCTCGTGGCGCGGCGCGGCGTAAACAAGCCTTTAAGTGTGCCAATACCACCCGGGCGCTGGCGGGCTTACGAATGTAGTCGTCCGCACCAAGCTCCAGCCCCAACAACTCGTCAATGTCGTCGTCGCGCGCAGTCAGCAAAATAATGACGCCGCCGAACTTTGGCCGTAGCTCCCGACACAGGTCGAAGCCGTCCGTTGTCGGCAAGCGGCCATCCAGAATGACCGCATCCGGTGTTAGCCGCGCAACGTCATCAAACAAGGTGTTACCGTCACTAAAGCGCGTGACCAGATAACCGTCTTTCGACAAATGGCCGGACAAAATCGTGGCCGTCACATCGTCATCATCGATAACAAATACGTGTTTGGCTGACATGGATCGCAATGAAAAGGGACGGCTAGAGTTTACCCGCTAGAGTTTAGATGTGGGGCAACGCCCTTCGACGCCGCGAGCGATCTGGGAAGTATTCAGATTAGGGTCTGACAGCGGGGGATTCAAGCGGCATCCCAGCCGCGCGTTTGACCAGATACGCTTCCAGCGCCACCATTTCTTCGCTGCCAAAAGCATACGGCTCGGCGCGAATACCGACCAAGCAGTTGCGAAGTCGTCGCTGTAATCCACCAACCGCCTGCCAGGCCAAGCGATACAGCGGATAGCCCGTTGGGTGCGCTTGGGGAATGAGGTTTCCTGCCAACGAGCGGCCGGCTAAGTCAACGTGACAATCTTTGCAACTCAAATCAATTTGTCCCATACGTTGATTGAAAAGAGACTGTCCTTTGTTTTGTGCCGCGACCGTCACCGCGTCCGACGACGGTGCTGTCAGCATCCCGCGCGACTGAAACGCAACGTAGCTTTCTAGACCCAGCAGCGCGGGATTTTCCAACGCGAAGGGTACGGCACCCTGTCGCGCAGCACGACAAAAATTGATTTGCTGTTGCAGGTTGATCACGCGCTTGAGCGAACTTGAATAAGCAGGGTACTTGGCCGCCACGCCCTTCATGCTGGCCTTCGCGTGGGCATGACAGCTTGCGCAAGACTTCCCGTTAGCACCTTCGATTTGCGACCAACGCGCCGCACCATCTTTGACCCACAACATCGCCGGGTTTTGCGAATCATCACGTTGCAAGACTTGCGTCGCAGGCAGCATGAATTCATATCCTGATTTACGTGCGTCAACCATCGCCCCCGCCCCGGCCCCGGCCCCCGCCGTAGTCGCCGCGTGTGCTGGCGGCGCGAAGGTTAGAACCGCTGAGGCAAGCCCCAGCCCCAGCCCCAGCAAGACTGTTTTGGTGCTCTTGCCGATCATGCTAACGCACCGCAATATGGGCGCGCTCGGTTTGGGTAAAGCCATTATCGCCAGACCACGTTAGCACGAACGTGCCGCTCGCATATGCGGTGGTGTGAAACGAAAGAAACGGATTTGCGGATATGGCCGCGTGCAGCGTGGCCGAAAACACCAGCTCACCCTCGCCGCTCTTGCCGCGTTCCAGAAAGCGGCAGGTAAATGAGCGAATCAAATCGCGTGGCAGCATCACGCCTTCGCTCGAACGACGGTATCCTGTCTCCATCGGGTGTTGAATCAAGGCACGAAGCTCAATAATTTCGCCAGATTTGGCGACCGCCGGCACAGTCAGTATGGTGTGCGCCATTACCTGCCCCTACTCATCAAGACAAGCCGCCAAGGTCACAACGACCTCAACGGTATGGGTCCAACAACTTCCATCAACCATCTTGGCGACGGCAACAATACGTTGAGTCGTCGCGAGACGAATGCGCGTTGAGACGTGCGCACGACCGGTGCGCGGCCCGAGAACAAACTCCGCAATTTCGGGCTGCGGATTTTTTTCGTTGAACACGGCGATGCCGACCACACGGTCTTGCTCACGCATGGCGCTGCTGACCTTGACCTCAATCGGAACGCTGTTGCCGTTATCAACGAGCGATGCGATCTCTAGTTTCACCCGGCCCTCTTTGATACTTCCGACCCCCGCGTAGGCGCGTACGCGAGCGACGAGCGGATCAATCTGGGCCATTGATGTGATCGGATACGCCGTCACCAGTGCGGCGATACTGCTCGTGCTGACTTGGGAAATAAATTCGCGGCGGCTGGGCATATCTGTTACCTGAGTGTCATGAGGTACGCCACCACATCTTCAATTTGTTGCGCATCCAGGATCGGCTTTCCCTGAAACGTACTGCTGACACGGGTGAGCGCATCGACACGATAGTATGCGGGCATCACGCTATGCGGGCTGATCGCCCGGCTGTCCACGAGCCGAAGTCTGAGTTGTGCTTCGCTAAGCCGCGCCCCCGCACCGTCGAGTGACGGCGCGATATTGCCTTGAAACACAGCCGCCACATTGCTCCCGGACGGTAGTTGATGGCACAGAACACAAAGGCCCTGCTGACGATTGATGACGATACTTTTGCCGCGAGCGGCGTCGCCGCGCAGCCCCGATAGCGGTTCAGTGATGCCGTCACCGGAAATGGTGTAGCGGCTCGCTATTGGCGCTGTTGGTGGTTGCCCGATCGATGGCGTGGTGGCGAAGGTCGCGGTCGCGGTCGCGGTCAAGGTCACGGCGCGGGCCGCCACACAAACCGCAGCCATCGAAACGAATCGAGTCACCGCTGCCGGACGCATACGATTTGGTATGACGTCCGGCGCGTTGATCTCCCCCCCGTTATCCTTGGCTGACATCGGCGGTTGGGACGATTCAGCGTGTGTTGATTGACCACGCGCTTACGCCTTCAAGCTATGATTCTTCAGCGGCAAATCACGAATGCGTTTGCCGGTTGCGGCAAAGATGGCGTTCAATACCGCCGGTGCTGCCACCGCGATGGTTGGCTCACCCACGCCGCCCCAGAACCCACCTGAAGCCACGATCAACGTTTCGACTTTTGGCATGTCGGCAAGTTTTAACGACGGATAGTCATGGAAGTTAGTCTCGACAATCCGACCGTCTTTCACCGTACATTCTTGATACAAGGCCGCACCGAGTCCATACACAAACGAGCCTTCGACCTGTGCTTCGATTTGCTGTGGATTCACCGCGTAACCGCAATCGGTCGCGGCAACGATGCGATGGACTTTCAGTGCGCCTTCTTTGCTGACGGACACCTCGGCACAGGCCGCGACATAACTGCCGAAGCCGTGCGTTTGCGCCAAGCCACGGAATACCCCGGCTGGTGCGGGTTTATCCCAGCCGACGTGTTTTGCCACTGCTTCAAGTACCGCTTGATGCTTCGGATACTTGGTCATCAGCTTACGGCGCAAGGCGAGGGGATCTTGTTTTGTCGCCGCCGCAATTTCATCGATGAAACACTCAAGGTAGATCGCGTTTTGATTCAAGTTCACGCCCCGCCAAAAGCCCGGCGGCACATGCGGGTTACGCATGGCGTGGTCGATCAGCAAATTTGCGAAGCCATAACCAATCATGGCCTCGCCGCCGCCGTCATTGAGGCCTTGGAAAACCACCGGGTCCATGCCGTTGCGAATCGCCTCTGGCCGAAGTGAAGCCAAGATAGACTGGCCGGAAATACGCATATGAAGACCAGTGATTTCACCTTTCTCGTCAAGGCCAGCCACCATCTTGCAGTGTGTCAGCGGGTGGTACTTGCCCTGCACCATATCTTCTTCGCGTGACCAGATCAGTTTGATCGGCGTGCCGGGCATTTGTTTGGCAATGAGTACCACTTGGCGTACCCAATCATGAACCGCGCCGCGGCGACCAAAGCCGCCACCCAGATGCAGTTTGTACACTTCGCATTTGGAATTTGGCAGACCGGCCGCTTCCGATGTTGCCGCTAATGCACCTTCGCCGTTTTGTGTCGGCGTCCATACCTCACACTTTTCCGCCGTCCAAACGGCGGTCGCGTTCATGGTTTCCATACAGGCGTGGTTTTGATGTGGATATGAATACACCGCTTCAACCGTCTTTGCCGAAGCCGCGATCGCCGCCAGCGCGTCGCCGTTCTTGTTGCCAACGGCGGCGTCTTTTGCGGTCAGACCTGCCTTCACCACTTCTGCATAGGCGGCACTCGACGCTTTGGCGTTAGCGCCTTCGTCCCACTCAATCTTGAGCGCATCCAAGCCCTTCTTTGCGTGCCACCATGTATCTGCGACCACTGCAACCGCATCGTCACCCACCCGCACAATTTTCTTGATACCTGCCACCTTCATGGTCGCGCTGTCATCGAAGCCCTTTAACTTGCCGCCGAACACGGGACAGGCTTTGATCGCTGCGTTCAACATGCCCGGGAGCTTCAAATCCATGCCATAGATTTGTTTGCCGGTGGTTTTTTCGACCGTATCGAGGCGTGCCACACGTTTGCCGATAAGCGTCCAGTTTTTCGGGTCCTTTAGCGCGATGTCTTTGGGCGGCGTCAGTTTTGCTGCGGCCGCGGAGACCTTGCCAAAGGTGGTTTGGCGTTTCGACGCCGCGTGGGAAATGACGCTTTTGGCAACCGTACATTCGGTCGCCGGGACTTTCCATTCATCGGCTGCGGCTTGCACGAGCATGGTGCGGGCGATGGCGCCGCCCTTGCGAACGTAGTCTTGTGACTGTCTGATACCGCGGCTGCCGCCGGTGCCGAAATCACCCCAAGCGCGACTACGCGCAAGATTCTGGCCGGGCGTCGGATACTCGGTGGTGACCTTCGCCCAATCACACTCGAGCTCTTCCGCAACCAACTGCGCTAAACCAGTTAATGTGCCCTGCCCCATTTCTGATCGAGCGATACGCACCACCACGGTGTCGTCCGGTTTGACCACTACCCAGGCGTTGATTTCTGGAATCGCCGTTGAGGCGGATGAGGGTGTCTGCGCGTCGGCGTTTTTCAGGAACGGCACATGGAAACCGACCACTAAGCTTCCAGCGGATGCGGCAGCACCTTTTACAAAACTGCGACGGCCCGCGTTCACGGGTTGGCCATTTTTCATGACGGCGCTCATGCTTCACCCCGCGACAGTTGACCTTCAGTGTGTTCGATGCCAAGGGCGTTGGCGACTTTCTTTGTTGCTTTTCCAGCACCTTTCCCCGCCTTAGCGTTCGCCATTTCTTGAACCGCCATCTTGATACCGGCGCGCACCCGGTTGTAGGTGCCGCAGCGGCAAATGTTGGTCATCGCCTCGTCGATGTCTTTGTCCGTCGGGTTCGGTTTTGCTTTTACCAGTGCGGTGGCGGCCATGATCATGCCAGATTGGCAGAATCCACATTGCGGCACATCGAGTGCGACCCACGCTTTTTGAATCGGATGCGAGCCGTCTTTCGAGAGACCTTCGATGGTGACAATTTTTTCCGTCGGCTTGACCGAGGATGCAGGACGCACGCATGAACGCACCGGGGCGCCGTCGATATGGACTGTGCAGGAGCCACATTGGGCGATACCGCAGCCGTATTTGGTGCCCGTCAGTCCGAGTTGTTCTCGAAGCACCCAGAGAAGCGGCGTATCGCTGTCGGCTTGAAAGTCGCGTACCGTACCATTTACGTTCAGCTTGGCCATGCCTGCACTCCTCTTGGTTGGAGCGCTGATTATGAACGCATCGACAAAAACCGAAAAGCACTAATGCATGCGAACAGATTTCACGTCAATACTCAGGCTAGTTACACACCTGCTCGATGCGACCGTCGTAGTAGCTCGATACCATCGACATCTGTACCGCCATTTCAACGCGACGCTGCGCTTCACGACACAGCGCTTCAACATCGTCACCTTTGGCGCGACGTACACACGCGTGATACGCATGGTCGAGGGCGTCTGCCGCGTGGCGCCATTCCGGAATACTGAGTACGTCGGCCTCAAATTGATCGCGTGCCGTTTCGAACGCCCCTTGGAGCGCTGCCAGAAAGCGGGCGCTGGCATCAACGCCCGACAGTCTTGAGGATTGGTGTGGCAGACGACGTGCGGCGGGTGGGGTTTTGACGTGGCTGGAATGAGGCATTTCGATCTCCTGTGGATTCTGGGGCGGCAATCTCGTCAATGGAATGATGACGATTCAATATCGCGGGAAACCCAAATCAGAAGCGCTCAATAAGCTGGGGAAAAGTTGGGGAATTCACGCTTTACGGTCAATGGCAAGCCCGGTCGGTTCGGATATCGTGCTTGCGCCGGCACGCGCTTTGCCGGAAACTCGCCAAGTCATTTTTCGCAACATCAATTCAACCCAAGGGGATGCCATGCCTGACGCTCAATTGTCCGCCGCCACGCCACTGCCTCCGGCGACGCATCACACCGCCGCCGACTTTCACCCCGAGGTGTTAAAGCTGTTCGACCAATACGTACACGGCGCGATCGACCGGCGGGGTTTTCTGGCCAGTGCATCGAAATACGCCGTCGCTGGCGTCTCGGCCACGATGTTGCTGGAAATGTTGAACCCCAACTTCGCCGCCGCACAGCAAGTTAAGAAAGACGACCCGCGCATCGTCGCCAAGTACGTTGAGTACGCCTCCCCCGACGGCTCGGGCAAGGTAAAAGGTTATCTCGTGACCCCGGCCAAATATGAAGGCAAGCTGCCCGCCGTATTGGTGGTGCACGAGAACCGTGGCCTCAACCCCCACATTGAAGATATCGCCCGCAAAGTGGCGCTGGATAACTTCATCGCCTTTGCCCCGGACGCACTCACACCACTTGGCGGTTATCCGGGAGACGAAGACAAAGCGCGTGAAGCGTTTTCCAAACTCGATCAAACCCGCGCCCGCGCCGACTTTGTTGCCGCCTATGGATTCTTGAAAGCCATGAAGGAAGTCAGCGGCAAGGTGGGTGTTGTTGGTTTTTGTTATGGCGGGAGCATGGCCAACTATCTGGCCACCCAACTGCCCGACCTTGCGGCGTCCGTCCCTTTTTATGGCAGCGCGGCAAAAACCGAAGACGTGCCGAAGATCAAATCACCACTCCTGATTCACTATGCCAGCAACGACGAACGCATCAACGCCGGTTGGCCCGCGTATGAAACCGCGCTGAAGGCCGCAGGGGTGAAACACGAGGCGTTTATTTACCCCGGCACCCAACACGGCTTTAACAACGACACCACGCCACGGTATGACGCCGCCGCGGCAAAACTAGCGTGGGATCGCACTGTCGCGTTCCTCAACAAGCACGTCCGGTCGAAATAGAAACCCTAATATCGGCGGGCGTTTCCAAGCGATTTGGCTTGGAAACGCCCGCAGGTAGGCGTCCTACGTTTTTGGGAAATTCTCGAAACCGTCGCGAGCGGGCGAAGTTCGTGCCGAGGGGTTTGGCAAACACGGGACACGTACCCAGTGTACGGCGACGAATTTGACAAACTCGGGAACTGACAGATTCGCCCACGCAGCAGGGTTATAGAAGTGCCCTTTTTGCAGATTGATCGTTATCGAGTGTTTGCAAATGCCCGCCTCCGCTTGTCATTCCGACGCACACCCATCGGGCGACGAGGAACCTCATCCGCTTGTAATTTGAGGGGTGGCTTTTGCTAAAAATTGGGTTTTCAAAAAATACTGTACCCACTTGCGAGCGGTGCCAAAGCCGGTGGCAAACCCGGTGTGTCACCCCATCCCCCATCCCCCATCCCCCATTCCCCAAGTGCCGCCGTTATTGCGGATCAATCGGCAGTGTAGGCGACGCATTGTTTTCAAGAAATTGCAAAAGCTGCCGTCCCGCGACGTCAATCGTCCCAGCATTGGATATCTCGCAGGCAATCGGTAAGGGGATCTGGCTGTTGGCATCACGTTCGCGCCGCGCCGCCACTTGAACCGCCGTCTCACGCCCACGGCGTTGCAGCCGCTCATCAAGAATAGCCGCCGGCGCGACGATGTGAACAACTTCTAAATGCGGATACTGCGCTTGTGCAATAGGCAGATGTGCGCGCGAGCCATTGACGATCACGGTCTTTGCTTCCCGCAACGCATCATCTATATCGGAACGAATACCATACTGATGGCCATGCGCCTCCCACTGCATCGCGAAGGCACCAGCACTGGCCAGCGTATTGAACTCAGCCTCACCGAGGGCTTCATGTAGCTCGTAGTCTCCATGCACCATGCGTGTGACGACGCGCCGGGTGAACAAAAACTGCGTTGGTCGTGAAACGCTGGAGCGTGCCCACTGCAATAAACTATCCTTACCAACGCCGGATGCGCCAACGACATAAATCAGTCTTCCCAAGGGCTTAAGTGGTGCCCGAAAAATCGGCCTGAAATCCGCGCCCGTATGCGGCTCCTCAAATACCGTAATCGCATCAACACAAACACCGCGCAGCAATTCGGCGTTGAACACTTGCACAGCAGCGGTGAGAATCTGTTGACAAAATGCAGCGTCGGTCTCGGATAACGAATCCGTTAGCGTCAAATGAAAACGGTAACAGTCGAGCACATAGGGATATCCCCAGCGCAACATCATCGCGTCTTCCTGTGGGGATAGTGTTTTTTGTCGCCGTCTGGCTATCTCCTGCGCCGTGATCTCACGCCGAAACGTGTCAAATGTGGTCACGCACCGACTCGCAAACGCATTCAGGTGGCCGCTGTGTTCGTGGGTGACCAGCGCGAGGAAGTCATCGAGTTTTGATACGGATAACGACGATAGCGCGAAACTCGATTCCGTCCGCGCAAAATCCTCGACCGATTTCAACAACATATCCGGCGTGTGTCCTTTCGCCAGATGAAACGGTGCCTTGAGCGTTGCATGAAAACCATAGCGTCTTGGGTGCTGGGTGATGCGGTGCAAGCGGTCAACATCAAGACCTAACTTTTCAAGCGCATATCGAAATTCAGGCAGTTCTGCGAGCCGACCGATCCATGCGTCGCCTAATTGAGAAAGTTTGCTGATCGGCTGAGGGGCGAAATACAGGGCAAAACGTGGGGCTTCGGTCATCTAGTTTTTCACGATCATTGTTGAGGAACAAGATGCAACTGCACCAATATGCAACTGCATCAACGCTTGCAAACCACCAGTGCCTCGTTAATGGGCGCAGCCTCAAAAACCGACATTGATCGGATGTGCAAGACCGCGCATCGCGCACCTTGGTTGAGCGTACAGATCACGTCCGCGTTTGTCATGCGTTCGACACAATCACCACACCAGAAATATGAAAGGCTGATATCTGACGCCGCGATTGTCTTAATTTCGAAACGAAACTGTCATGTCAGCTTAGTAAAGTGACGCCGCAAACAAAAATGTCTAAGCCATTAGACGAATAGAAGAATTGTCCGTGGGAGGTATGACAGATGTATGACAGCGCAGGCACCGACATTGCAAGACGAGAATGGCTGGGACTACTTGCCCAAGCGCCGCTCGATATGCTGGAGGCATGGGGCAAGGATCGACAAGAAGAGTATGTGTGGTTGCGGCGTCCAGAATCGGGGTTAGCCATGGTGCGGGCGCGCATTGGCGCGACCGGTGATCGATTTAACGTCGGTGAAATGACCGTCACACGCTGCACACTACGCTTGGCAAATGGGCGTCACGGTGTCGCGTATGTTCAAGGGCGATCCACAAGGCACGCCGAGCTCGCCGCATTGGCCGATGCGCTGTTACAAGAACCCACGATTCGCGAAACGCTGGATCGGCAATTGCTACAGCCACTACGTGCGCGCATCGCCGCCAAACGCGCCGCAATCCACCAAGATGCACATTTGACTAAGGTGGATTTTTTCACCGTCTCAAGGGGCGATGAATAAATGAGCACCATCAATATTGACCATGTGGATGCAGGATTTAGTGACACGACGCAGGCCAGTCAGCAGGTCTTCCGCCTTGGCCTGCATGTGTTCGCCCGACCTGGCACGTTGGTTGAAGTGCCGAGTGATGCTGTTGCGCCGAAGGGCATCGGCGCTGCCGCCAATGCGCTCTTGCTTGCGCTGCTCGATCAAGATGTCTCACTGTATTTGGCGCCTCAACGATCTGCGGCCGCAACTTACTACCGCTTTCATACCGGCTGTACATTGGCCTCAATCCCTAGCGAGGCCGATTTTGTCTTCGTTGGCATTGAGGATGAAATGCCATCGGTCGAGACGCTAAAAATGGGCACCGAGTACGCGCCGGATGAGTCGGCCACGATGGTGCGGGAGGTGTCCCTCATCGAGGTCGGCGTCGGCATGACGCTCACAGGCCCGGGCATCCAAACGGAAACACGATTGATGGTGCCGGAACTCGACACCGCATTTGCGCAAACTCGTTCGGAGATAGCCAGCTTGTTACCACGCGGCGTGGATATTTTCCTGACGTGTGCCAATCAACTTTGCGGCTTGCCGCGCAGTACTCGGATCGGGGTCTGATATGTATGTTGCTGTCAAAGGCGGCGAGCGCGCCATCGCCAATTCACATCTTTTGGTATCGGAAGCGCGGCGCGGCGACCCCGCAATTCCTGAATTGACGTTGGCGCAGATTGAAAAACAGTTGCGCCTCGCGGTTGATCGCGTGATGACAGAGGGCTCTGTGTACGATCGGGAGCTTGCTGCGTTGGCGATCAAACAAGCCGCAGGCGATGCGGTCGAGGCCATTTTTTTGCTGCGTGCATATCGTGCAACGCTGCCCCGCTTTGGATACACGGAGCCGGTGGACACCCTGTCAATGCAATTACGCCGTCGCATCTCGGCGACGTTTAAGGACCTCCCGGGTGGCCAGGTACTCGGCCCCACTTACGATTACACGCAACGGTTACTCGATTTTTCACTTGCCGCCGACGGTGCGGCGGTGGCGAAACCCGAGATCAACACCGCAATGGCGGAAAACGAATCATCCAGTGTGATGGCATTGTTGGGCCACGAAGAGTTGATCGAACCCCAGCCGATATCAGCAGGCGATCCTGAGCCAAACGATATCACGCGCACGCCGCTCACCTTCCCCACCTCCCGTGCTGAGCGCTTGCAAAATCTTGCGCGAGGCGATGAAGGCTACTTGTTGGCAATGGCCTATTCCACTCAGCGCGGATATGCCAACAACCATCCATTCGCGGGTGAAATTCGCTTCGGCACGGTAGAAGTTGAGATGATTCCAGAGGAACTGGGCTTTCCCATCGTCGTCGGCGAATTAGAGCTCACCGAGTGCCAAATGGTGAATCAATTTACCGGGTCAAAAACCAAGCCGCCACAATTCACACGCGGCTATGGCGTGGCGTTTGGGCATAGTGAACGCAAAGCAATGGCCATGTCGCTCGTCGATCGTGCATTGCGCGCCGAGGAGCTCGGCGAAGCGGTTGTCGCGCCCGCGCAAATGCAGGAGTTCGTGCTTTCACACGCTGACAACCTTGAAGCATCTGGCTTTGTTCAGCATCTGAAGTTACCGCACTATGTCGACTTTCAATCCGAGTTGGAGTTGGTGCGCAAAATGCGACAAGTCCAAGCAGATCAGGTGGGAGCCGCATCGTGAGTGCTGTGACGACGCTTGATCCGGCGATCAATTTGGATACTGGCTACAACTTTGCCTATCTCGACGAGCGTACTAAGCGCATGATTCGTCGCGCCATACTCAAGGCGGTGGCAATACCGGGTTATCAGGTGCCATTTGGTTCGCGTGAAATGCCACTACCCTATGGATGGGGCACGGGCGGCATACAAGTCACCGCCTCGATCATCGGTCGCCATGACGTGCTCAAAGTGATTGACCAAGGTGCGGATGACACCGTGAATGCCGTCAACATTCGCCGCTTTTTTCAACGCACAACCGGCGTGGTGACCACCGAGCGAACAGTGGAGGCGACACTCATCCAGACGCGGCATCGCATTCCCGAAACCCCGCTTCAGGAAAACCAAATCATCGTCTATCAAGTCCCCATTCCGGAGCCGCTCGCGAAACTCGAACCACGAGAAGCGGAAACAAAAAAAATGCATGGTTTATCCGAGTATGGATTGATGCACGTAAAGCTTTATGAAGACATTGCGAAGTTTGGCTACATTGCGACCACCTATGATTATCCAGTGATGGTCGATGATCGCTACTTGATGGCGCCTTCACCAATTCCGAAATTTGACAACCCGAAGATGAATATGAACCCGGCATTGCAACTATTCGGTGCGGGTCGAGAGAAGCGCATCTACGCAATCCCACCGTATACAAAAGTCGAAAGCCTCGCCTTCGATGACCATCCGTTTGAAGTACAACGCTGGCAACAGCATTGTGCGCTGTGTGGGGCAAAAGAAAGTTTTCTCGATGAGGTGATTACAGACGATCAGGGTGGACGTATGTTCCTCTGTTCGGATACCGATTTTTGCCAGGAGCGCCGCGGCGAAGTCGCATCGACGGCAGCCCTTGTCGAACGTCCTTTGAGTGGTTCCGTATGAGTGATATTGATCAGCCGATACTGAGTGTAAAGAATTTAACCAAGCGCTTTGGCGACCGAATTGCAGTCAATGATGCCAGCTTCGACCTGTGGCAAGGCGAGGTGCTTGCTATCGTAGGCGAATCAGGCTCGGGCAAAACCACACTGCTCAACTGCGCTTCCGCACGCATGACACCTGATGTCGGTCAAGTGAGCTTTCGCACACGGCACGAAGGGGTGGTTGATGTTTACAAACTTTCCGAAGCCGCGCGACGCTTACTAAGCCGTACCGATTGGGGATATGTGCATCAAAACCCTGCGGACGGCTTACGCATGGATGTTTCCGCAGGTGCCAACGTAGGGGAACGGCTGATGGCGCTGGGCGAGCGGCACTATGGCCGCATCCGCAATGAAGCCGCTCAATGGCTGAGCCGAGTCGAGATGCAGCAAGACCGTATCGACGAATCGCCGCAAACATTTTCTGGCGGCATGCGTCAACGCCTGCAAATTGCACGCAACTTGGTGACGCGCCCGCGCTTGGTGTTCATGGATGAACCCACGTCAGGGCTAGATGTTTCTGTGCAAGCGAAGTTACTGGACTTGCTACGAACGCTGACCCACCAACTCGATCTGGCGTCAATTATCGTGACACATGACCTCGCCGTGGCACGACTACTTGCACACCGGATGTTAGTCATGAAAGACGGATGCATTGTCGAGCAAGGGTTGACTGATCAGGTGCTCGATGACCCCCAACACCCCTACACCCAGTTGCTAGTCTCTTCGGTTCTACTACCATGAGCAGATCGTTCGCTATACAAATTCGCGACTTGGCGAAAACCTTCACACTTCACAACCAAGGCGGGACAGAGCTTGCCGTATTGAACGCAGTCTCCCTTGATGTACATCCGGGTGAATGTGTTGCACTCGATGGGCCTTCCGGTGCGGGCAAGAGTACGCTGCTGAAATGCATCTATGGCAACTATCGCGCCACGCAGGGCACGCTGATTGTCAGCGACGGCAATACGACATTGGATTTGACCACCGCTTCACTGCGGCAGCAGATGGCAATGCGGCGAACCACGGTAAGCTATGTGAGCCAGTTTTTGCGTACCATCCCGCGTGTTTCAGCACTCGACATTGTCGCTGAACCGCTCATGGAAGGTGCGGGCGGCGATATTGATCGCCTCGCTGCCGCGCGTAGAACCGCCGAAACGCTGTTATTACGCCTGCGCATTCCACCGCGCCTTTGGAGTGTGCCGCCCGCCACCTTCTCCGGCGGCGAACAGCAACGCATCAACATTGCACGCGGGCTGATTTGTCCCAGACCCGTTCTGTTGCTGGATGAACCAACCGCGTCGCTCGATGCGGAGAACCGCCTAACGGTTACCGCCATGATCAACGAAGCGCGCGAACAGGGTGCAGCAATTGTCGGTATCTTTCACGACCAACGTGTGCGCGACACAGTGGCCACGCGAGTTATCAACATGGCCGAATTCCGATGAGCGATCAACTTGTCATCCGTAACGCACGCTTGGTGCTCAGCGATGAGGTCAAGCATGGCTCCCTTGCCATTTCTGATGGTGTGATCCGCGCAATTGGCACTGACGGCGGTGCCGGTGATGCGTCGTCAACCGGTCGGGGCGTGGATCTGGAAGGAGATTATCTGTTGCCGGGATTAGTCGAGCTGCATACCGATAATTTCGAGCGACACCTCATGCCACGGCCAAAGGTGTTTTGGCCCGCGCTCCCGGCCTTGCTGTCGCATGATGCCGAGTGCGCTGCATCGGGTATCACGACCGTTTACGACGCACTCGGTGTGGGTGACACCGATGTGGAAGCGATGCGTGGACAAGATATGAAGCCGACGCTGACCGCATTGCGGCACGCACGCAAAAACAATTTACTCCGAGCCGATCATCTGCTCCACATCCGCTGCGAGCTGCCCGCGTCGAATGCGTTAACGTTGTTTGAGCCATTTCAAGACGAGCCCACGTTGGGTTTGATTTCGCTCATGGATCACACGCCCGGCCAACGCCAGTGGGAAAACATCGAGATTGCACGCACTTACTACACCGGCAAAAAAGGCTGGTCCGATGCGCGCTTTCAAGCCTCGGTCGAAGCCTCGATTGAGATGCAAACACGTTACGCGCTCCCGCACCGAAAGTACTTCACCGACTACGCTCGCGAACATGGTGTGACGCTCGCCAGCCACGACGACACCTTACCCTCTCATGTCGAACAGGCGCATCGTGAGGGCGTGACCATTTGCGAATTCCCCACGCGCATAGAAGCGGCGCGGGCGGCACACGCCCACGGGATGACCAACGTGATGGGTGCACCGAATGTCATGCGTGGAGGCTCGCACTCTGGCAATGTCGCTGCGGTAGAACTTGCGAAATTAGGGTTGTTAGATATCTTGTCCTCGGACTATGTGCCCGCAAGCTTAATGGGCGCGGCGTTTCAGCTCACTCGCGATGCCGGATTTTCGATCCCCGCAGCCGTTGCCACCATTTCACGAAATCCGGCGCAAGCAATGGGGCTGACGGACCGCGGCGATATTCGCGAAGGTCTGCGTGCCGATTTGGTGCAGGTACACATGGCGGACCAGCAGCCGGTTATCCGCGCTGTTTGGCGACGCGGTGTGCGCGTGATCTAACTTTCAATTTACTGTCAATAAATTGTCACCTCACGCTCATAAACTTCTCGAGTCATTTCGACAGCTAGGCTGAATATGCAACCTGCAATCCGTGTCACCAACCTCGTCAAATCATTTGGCAATCAGCGCGCCCTCAATAGCGTCACGCTGGAAATCATGCCAGGTGAAATGGTTGCGCTCATCGGTGCCTCCGGCTCTGGCAAATCCACGCTGTTGCGACACTTGGCTGGCCTGATTGTCGCAGACAAAGATAGTGCCAGCGAGGTGGTCGTACATGGCCGCACGGTGCAGTCTGGCGGAAGGCTTGCGCGCGACATTCGAAGCGTCCGTGCCAACATCGGCGTCGTATTCCAACAATTCAATCTTGTTGGCCGATTGCCAGTGATAACCAACGTCATGGCCGGTATGTTGTCGCGCGTATCACTAATTCGTGGAATGTTTCGTCTCTTTCTACACTCAGAGTATTTGCTTGGCCAAGAAGCGTTGAATCGGGTCGGTATCGGCGAGCGTGCTGCGCAACGTGCGTCTACACTTTCCGGTGGCCAACAACAGCGTGCGGCCATTGCCCGCACCCTGGTGCAGCGTGCCAAGGTGGTGCTCGCGGATGAGCCAATTGCCTCACTTGACCCTGAATCCTCACGCCGCGTGATGGAGATCTTGGCAACGATTCATCGGGAAGATCGCAGCACGGTGGTGGTTTCGCTGCACCAAGTCAACGTTGCGATCAAGTACTGCCCGCGTACGATTGCGCTGCGACGCGGTGATGTCGTGTTTGATGGGCCATCAACACAGTTGACGCCTGCATTGTTGCGCGATCTTTACGGCGCAGAGGCTGACGAAATCCTGGCGCTTCCCGATCACATCTCTCTCTTGCAGGAGCGAACTGACAATGTCGTTCCCCTGCACTCACAGCCCTCGCCTGCGACGCAGGCCGCACAAACGGGTTGATCTGATTTATTCCAGTCGATTCACAAATTTCACTCGCAACCTAGGGCTCCCACATCATGATTAAGAAACTGCTTGCAGCATTCGGCATTGCAATGTTCAGCGCAACTGCCAGTGCGCAGATGGACACCAATAAAGAGATTGTTTTTGGCATCATCTCTACAGAATCGACGCAGAATTTGAAAGAAGACTGGAAGCCAGTCCTCGATGGCTTGTCGCTTGCCACCGGTCTCAAGGTAAATGCTTTTTTTGCGCCAGACTATGCGGGCATCATCGAGGGTATGCGCTTTAACAAAGTCCACATGGCATGGTTCGGCAATAAATCCGCGATCGAGGCAGTGGATCGCGCCAGTGCAGAAGTATTCGCACAGATGGTGAACGCCGATGGGCAGCAAGGTTACTATTCACAACTCATTGTTCACCGTGACAGCCCGATCAAAACGTTAGATGATGTCCTGAAGAACGGCAAGAGCTACAGCTTTTCCAATGGCGACCCAAACTCCACATCGGGATTCTTGGTGCCGTCGTACTACGTATTTGCGGTAAACAAAATCGACCCGCGCACGCATTTCAAAGTGACTCGTTCGGCAAACCACGAAACCAATGCGCTCGCGGTGGCGAACAAGCAGGTGGATATCGCCACCAACAATAGTGAGAACCTGGAAAAAATTCAGCAGCGTTTCCCAGATAAATTCAACGACATCCGCGTGATCTGGAACTCGCCATTGATCCCGCTCGATCCGCTTGCGATGCGTAAAGATCTGCCTGAATCTACCAAGAAGAAGATTAAAGATTTCTTCTACACATATGGCAAAAACGAGCAAGAAAAAGCGGCGCTGATGAAGCTCTCAAAGCTGTCGGGGTTCCGTCCGTCGACAAACGCGCAACTGCTCCCAATCCGCCAGCTCGAACTGTTCCGCGACAAAACGCGCACCGAGTCTGACACCAAGCTGTCTGATGCGGAAAAGCAGACAAAAATTGCTGAGATCGACAAGAAGCTAGCCGAGCTCGCCAAACAGGTTTCAGCGAAATAAACAGGGTTGATATGTCATCAATTGCACCAGCGACCAACCCGCAACTGCCGCCAAGGGTTAGCCTCTTAACACTGCTGATTTGGGGTGGGGTGCTGGCGCTGCTGGCCGCATCATGGCAAGGCGCGGACATGCGCCCGGCAGAGCTGTGGCGCGACTCCAGCAACATGGCAAAGTTCGCGGCCGATTTTTTCCCGCCAAACTTTACCAATTGGCGCTTTTACCTTTCCGAGATGTTGGTCACCTTGCAGATTGCCATCTGGGGCACCGCATTGGCGCTGGTTTGCTCGATCCCGCTGGGGCTACTGGCGTCCTCTAATTTGACGCCGTGGTGGATTCACCAACCGGTTCGGCGCGTGCTCGATTCGTGTCGCGCCATCAACGAGATGGTGTTTGCCATGCTGTTTGTGGTTGCGGTAGGTCTCGGGCCCTTCGCGGGCGTATTAGCACTATGGGTACACACAACCGGAACACTTGCGAAGTTGTTCTCCGAGGCGGTTGAAGCGATTGATCCACAGCCAGTAGAGGGTATTCGCGCCACGGGCGCAAACAATCTCGAAGAAATTGCCTTTGGTGTGATACCGCAGGTGATGCCGCTGTGGATGTCGTACACGCTCTATCGTCTCGAGGCGAATGTGCGCTCCGCGTCCGTCGTTGGTATGGTGGGAGCCGGCGGCATAGGTGTGGTGCTATGGGAAGTCATCCGCGGCTTTTACTACGCCGAAACTTGCGCGTTGTTGATCATCATCGTGCTTACCGTCACAGGCATCGACACCATTTCGGCACGACTGCGCAAAATCTTCGTTTGATCTTTTGTGATCGGAACCCGTCCCCGGAAATAAAACGTCTGGGGCATAGTTCCTCTTGCATCAGGTGAGCGGTGCGATGCGCCATTGAGCCGCTCCGGAATTGCGATGAAGCTGAAATGACAATATCTCGGCGACGTTTCGTCGTTTTTTCTTACGCAGAAAACCCCGCCTCATGCGCCATCTGATCCGCATGGTATGAGCTCCGCACCATCGGGCCTGATGCGGTGTGGACAAAGCCCATCTTGGAGGCTTCGGTTTCAAACATCTTGAAGTCATCCGGTGTCACATAGCGCATCACCGGCAAATGATGTCCCGACGGTTGCAGATATTGGCCGATGGTAAGCATATCGACGTTGTGTGCACGCAAGTCACGCATGACGTCCAAAATTTCATCGTTAGTCTCACCCAGTCCGACCATCAAGCCGCTCTTGGTTGGCACGCTCGGATGCTCGGCTTTGAAGTCCTTCAGCAACTTCAGCGAGTGCGCGTAATCCGAACCCGGCCGCGCCTGTTTGTACAAACGTGGCACCGTTTCGAGGTTGTGGTTCATCACGTCGGGTGGTGCTTCGCGCAAGATGCCGAGTGAACGATCGAGTCTGCCGCGAAAATCCGGCGTCAGAATTTCGATTTGTGTGTTGGGCGACAGCGCACGCGTTTGGCGGATACACTCCACAAAATGCCCGGCACCGCCATCACGCAAGTCATCGCGATCCACGCTCGTAATCACCACGTATTTGAGTTTGAGCTTGGCGATCGTTTCGGCCAAATGGCGTGGCTCGTCTTGGTCTAGCGGCAGCGGGCGGCCGTGACCGACATCACAAAATGGGCAGCGACGTGTACATAGATCACCCATGATCATGAAGGTGGCGGTGCCTTTGCCAAAACACTCGCCGATATTGGGGCAAGACGCTTCTTCACAAACGCTGTGGAGCTTTGCTTCGCGCAGAATTTCTTTGATCTCATAGAAGCGGCTGCTTGAAGAGCCTGCCTTGACGCGAATCCACTCGGGTTTTTTCAGGCGCTCTGCTGGGTTCTGGACGACGACCTTGATCGGAATGCGTGCCGTTTTGAGGCCAGACTTTTGCTTTTCGCCAGCGCTAATCCCTAAATTCATGTCGGTACCAGATTTGTTTTCTACTTCAGCCATACAAATTTGCTTTCATATGCGTGAGCAGTTTTTCGCCCACCACCTGCGTATTATCCCGCACCCCGAGGGCGCTGAGCTGCGTGGTCGCGAGGCCCGCATAGCCGCATGGGTTGATACGCGAGAATGGTTCTAGATCCATATTGATGTTTAAGGAGAGCCCGTGATAGGTTGCGTGGTTTGCGACGCGCAATCCGATGGCGGCGATTTTTGCCACAACGCCATCAGTGACCACATAAACGCCAGGCATACCGGTCTGGCGTCCGCTGGTAATGCCATATTCTGCGAGCAAATCGATCACCGATTGTTCGAGTCGCATCACAAGTGATTTGACGCCAAAGTTGCGGCCGCGCATATTGAGCATTAAATAGATCACCAATTGTCCTGGGCCGTGGTAGGTCACTTGTCCACCGCGATCAATCTTGACCACCGGGATGTTGCCTGCGCTCAAGATGTGCTCAGATTTTCCGGCCAGCCCTTGCGTAAACGTCGAGGGGTGCTCCAGCAGCCAAAGCTCGTCAGGCGTTGATTCGTTGGTCGCGCGGTTGTGCGCACGCATTGCCTCGAAGGTTGGCTGATACTCAGCCATGCCGAGGTAACGAATCAAGGGCGGCACGTCACAACGCCATCAAGACCGCAGGGTGGCTGCTCAATTCACGATAGAGATCATCGAGCTGAAGCTTTGAGGTCGCATTGATTGTCGTCGTCACGGAAATGAAATTGCCGTTCTTTGACGGACGCAGCTCCATGGTCGTCGCATCAAAATCAGGGGCGTGCTTTTGCACAATCTCCAGCACCGTTTGCGCGAAGTTTTGATTAGCCGCGTCGGTCTCCGTGGCCTTCATGCGTCCCATCGCCTTGATGGGAAAGGCGGTCGGGAACACCAACAACGTGTCTTTGGTTTCCGACCCTAGGTCGCCAATATGTTTTGGGTGATCCATTATTCGGCGGCCTTGGCCAAGCTGCCAGCAGCAGGAAGTGAACGCTTGTAGTCATGAAAGAGTTGCAACATTCTTTTGAATACGGGGCCGGGTTTGCCTGCGTCAATGCTGGCACCAACTGACTTGCCGTCGAGGGTCACTATCGGAACCACTTCTTTGGTTGATGACATGATCCAAATTTCGTCGGCGGTTCGAACTTCTTTGCGCGATACTCGCCGAATCTCGATGGGCATACTCGCCTTGCGGGCGAGCTCAATCATCAATATGTAAGTGATCCCGCCCAAGATCAGGTTGTCCATCGGCGGGCATAAGATCACGCCATTTTTCACAATCGCGATATTGGAGGCCGACGATTCTGTCAGATAGCCATCGCGGAACATGATCGCCTCATCCCCGCCCAGCAAATTCGATTCATGTTTGAGCAGCACGGCACCGAGTAAAGCGGTGGATTTCACATGACACTTCAGCCAACGGTTGTCATCGAGCGACACGGCCGAAATACCGTTTGCATAGATCTCTGGTTTGGGCGTGGGAAGAGGGTTCGCCATCAAAAACACCGTCGGCGCGACCCCCACAGGCGGCGCGAAATCCCGCTTGGCGACGCCGCGAGTCACTTGAATATAGACCGCTAAATTGCCACCTCCATTACGCACGATCAACTCGGCCAACACCGTTTCCCACTGCGCGACGCTGTACGGGTTTTGTATGTAGAGCTCGTCCATCGAGTGCTGAAGGCGGACTAAGTGTTCTCTGGCACGCAGGCCGCGACCGTCGTAATACGGAATGACCTCATAGACACCATCACCAAAAATGAAGCCACGGTCTAGTGGCGAGATTTTTGCACTCTCAAGTGGTAAGTACTCGCCATTGAGATATACCGTCGGTAGGCAAAGAGATTGGGTCATGGCATCACCTAAAAAGAGTTAAATCACTGATCCAGCGTCATGTTGTGGACCGCAAATTATTTGAAGATCAATCGAATCGCATCCCAACCACGACCGAGAATCCCCGCGACTTTCACGTCTTCGAGCGCGACAACAGGAATTTCCGCGAGCGTTTTGCCATCGCGAACCAGCTTCATTATCCCTGCTTTCTGGCCCACTTGCAGGGGTGCCAGCAGCGGTTGCGTCGTCGCGAGTGTCGCGGTGATGCCGGTGAATTTGTCCTTGGGAAGTGTCAGCCAAATGTCGCGATCAAATCCCAGCTTGATGGTGTTCTGCGTCCCCTTGAAAATCTCTGGCGTAGCGATCGCTTGACCTTTGGTGTACATCCGCTGCGAGTCGAACATCTGGTAGCCATAATTGAGCAGCTTCTGGCTTTCTTGGGTGCGCGCCACATCGGAATTGGTGCCCAGCACGACTGAAATCAAACGACGTTCGCCGCCATTGTTAGCCGCACTCGCGCGCTTTGCCGTGGCAACCAAGCAATAACCAGCGGCTTCGGTGTGACCAGTTTTCAGGCCATCGACGGTTGGGTCAATCACGAGTAAGCGATTGCGATTGGGCTGCGTGATTTTGTTATGGGTGAATTCACGTTCTTTGTAATACGCAAATTCCGTCGGAAAATCGCGAATGATCGCGTTGGCCAGCAGTAGCAAATCTTGTGCGGTCGAGTAGTGCTGCGGATTCGGCAAGCCGGTGACGTTGACGAAATTGCTGTTCTTCATATCGAGCTTTTGCGCCGTCTTGTTCATCAACTGCGCGAACACATCCTCAGAGCCCGCCACCGCCTCGGCGAGCGCGATGGAGGCGTCGTTGCCGCTTTGTACGATCATGCCGCGAATGAGCATCTCGACTGTTGGCGACTGCTTGGGGTCGATAAACATGCGCGACCCCTCGGCTTTCCACGCCCGCTCGGAAACCGTGACGGTTTGGGCGAGCGTGAGTTTCTTGGTACGCAGCGCATCAAAGACCAGGTACGCGGTCATGATCTTGGTGAGCGAAGCAGGCTCAAAACGATCATTCAGCGCCTGACTCGCCAGCACTTGGCCGCTACTTGCGTCATAGAGCACATAGGCGCGAGCAGACAGCGTAGGGGGCGGAATATCAGCTTGGATGGTCGGCAGTTGCGTGAAGGCGGTGGTGGAGGAAAACAGAGCGAAAGCAGAGAGCAATATGCGGAAATTCATCTGGGTCTTATGGTTTAGAGATAACGGGAGAAAAATCATGCGAGTCTTTGACGCGTGCTTGAATGGCTTCGGCTTCAATGCGCGAGGAGTACGGGCCCAGTCGCACACGCCAGAGGCCATCCTTAAAGACCGCAACGATGGGCTCGCGGTTCCAATCGAGTTCGCGCGTCATGCGATCGCGGAAAATGTTCGCGTTGTCTTGCGAGCTGAAGGCACCCAGTTGCAAGAAGAGTTGCGTTCCGTCAGCCGTGATCGGCGACGTCGCAACGACGGTGGCTGGCGGGGTGTTTATAACTGTGGGCGCGACGATGGTTGCTGCGGCAACCGGGGGCGGACTGGTGCGAGGCGCATTACCCGGAAAGACTCGCTCAACAATGACCTGACTACTCCCTTTGCGCGCAATGTCGAGACGGTGCGCCGCCGCGTAGGACAAATCAATGATGCGCTCCGAATGAAATGGCCCGCGATCATTCACCCGCACCACGACAGACTTCGCATTTGCCGGATTAGTCACTCGCACATAGGAAGGCAGTGGCAGCGTTGGGTGGGCCGCCGTCATCGCATACATGTCGTAGATCTCGCCGATGGAGGTCATATTGCCGTGGAATTTACGGCCATACCACGAGGCGACGCCGCTTTGGCGGAAAGGGTCATTGTTTACAACCGGCGCATAACTACGACCAAACACGGTGTAAGGCTTGTTGGCACCGGAGTGGAATTTCTCGGCACGAGGCACGGCATCTGCAATGCTGTCCAAGTAGGCGGGGGTGTTTTTCGCCGCGTCAGCACCGGGGCCGTCGTCGAGATAAAAACCACCTTGGCCGCTCGGTTTCGGCGGCGTCGGTTTGGACGCTGTGGGTGATTTGGGGGTGGAGGAACACGCCGCCAAGAGCGCTACCAACAACAGGCTCGCAGCGGTCTTTACGATTTCACGATTGCCTAAAAGTTGGAATAACAGGGGTGTGACGTTCGAGAGGGGCACGTGGCGGGGTCGGCGGAAGAAAACAGCCCATATTTTCGCCCCAAACACCTGATTCCCGACAAACAGATGCAAAAAAGCCTCGTGCTTAGTCTTGTGGCCCAACAAAATCTACATTTGCCGAAACCGCCCCGCAAAGGCCGCAGACACCGGAACGAGCTCATTCGTACCACGCAGCTTGACCCGCATTCGACCGACCTCGTCCTTTATGACGCGCTCAATGGCCGCCACGCGGATGACCGATGAGCGATGCACCTGCCAAAACTCATCCGGGTCGAGTTCGTTGAGCAAGTCGCGGATTGGGGTACGAACGTACCGCTCTTTATCCGCCGTGATGACCGCCGTGTATTTGTCGCGCGATTGAAAAAACAACACTTCGCCGGTCGCGATGACGTCGATCTCGCTGCCCTGCCCGCAATTGAGCCAACGCAAAAACTTGCGCTCCACAGTTGAGATTTGTCGCAGCGCCTCGACCAGTTTCTGGTCGACTGTTGTCGGCGCACCGGCGCTGATCGACGCCTTTAGTCGGGTGATGGTTTCGGCAAGACGTTCGACTTTTACCGGCTTGAGCAAATAATCGACCGCACGCGCTTCAAACGCTTCGATGGCGTGTTGGTCGTAGGCAGTGATGAATACGATGCGTGGCGCGGCTTCGCTATCCACCAACTGGCGAGCGACGTCCAGCCCACTCAGGCCGGGCATACGAATATCGAGGAAAGCGATGTCGGGCTCGTGCTCCGCAATGAGCGATAGTGCCTCACCACCGCTATGTCCCAACGCCATCACGTTGAGTTCAGGCCACGCGACCTTGAGTTGCGTGCGCAGGGCTTCTGCTAGGCGTGGTTCATCGTCGCAGATGATTGCGGTTGTCATAGCTTCACTCCTTCGGGCAGGGGCGACCGCTGCATCGGTCGCCCGTTCGCGACGCGGCAAGACAAAGCAGTTTGTCTTGCCGAAACCCGCCGCAAACTGTCGTCGCAAATGATCGCGGTTGTCATGTGGTTTACGCTATCGGCAGAATCAACTCGGCAATTACACCGCTTGGGGTATTCGCCGACAATTTCAGTGTCGCACGGCCATCGTAGGCCGATTGCAGGCGTTCGCGAATATTCGCCAGCCCAATACCCGAGCCACCGGAGGCGCTCAATTGCGAGAAGCCCCGGCCCGTGTCCGCCACACGAACCAACAACCGTTTGTCACCTGCGCCATCGTACTGCAAGTCGGCACTCACGCGAATTTCGCTCGGTGTCGATTTGGGTTCAACGCCGTGTTGAATCGCATTCTCCAACAATGTCTGCACCAGAAGCGATGGGATTTTAATATCCGCGACATCTGCACCCATGTCGATTTGGCTTGAAAGCCGGCCTCCCATGCGCAGTTTGGCAATTTCCAAATACGCACGCGCCAACGCCATTTCCGCAGCAACAGTACTCGAATCATTTCGCAACGCTTGCAGACTGGCGCGCAAAAAATCGGATAACTCATCGGCCATGCGTTCAGCCGACTTTGGGTCGGTGGCAATCATCGATTTCAAATGCGCGATGGTATTAAAGATGAAGTGCGGCTCGATCTGTGCCTTCAACGATTGCAACCGGATTTCGGCGAGCTGCTTATCCTGCTCTGCTTTCTCGACGCGGCTCAGGAGCAGGCGCTGTTGCTCAAAGCGCGCGCGGTCGAAATAGTGCATCAAGAACGCTAGCAGGCAATACACACCCAATAGCGCCGAGGTTTTGGTCGGCCACACATACACAGCAAAACCATAGTTCCATAGCAACGCCGTGGCGAGAAAGCCGAACCACAGACCGTGTTGGACGAACCACGCGGTGCGAGCGCGGCCTGCCGTCGCCAGCGTGCGGCCGCGTGGGCCGCGTTGATTCGCGATGACGCATAAGACGAAGTAAACGACGGCGAGCGTTTCGGCTACTGAAGCGGCTTTTACCGGTAAGAGGGATGCCAACACCACAAATGCGATCACCCCGATGAACTCGGCGCGCTTCACCACCGGCTCGCCTTTTAACGCCGCCAGCCAGTAACGGTTCGGGTTGGCGTAGGCTGCGACTTGATCCATGGCGGGCCGCCAAGCGGTGGTGAAGCTCTCCCAAGCGGGAAGCTGCAAATTTGCCGCGTCCAGCTTCACTTGGTCTGCGGTTCCCGACGCTGTTGCCCAGCCAATAAAGCCGAAGAACGACCACAACACAAATTGTGGTAGCGGGCTGAGCAGCTCGGCAACAGGATCGCGCCCCTGTTGAACGAGCCAGTAGGTCGCGCCGCAAAAAAACAGTGCGGCGCTGCCGAAGGCGAATGTGAACGCGACAAATGTCCAATAGCCTGGGCTCGCGCCCCACAAGGGTGGTGGCGTTGCCGGCCTCAGGCGCAGATAAACTCGATACGAAAGTGGCGCTACTAGGTCTGGGTGAACGTCGAACTTCGTGAGTACGTCGACGGCAGCTTGGACTTTAGGCGGTAGTGTCATGAAAATTCCCCGTAAAGGTATGGGGTGGATTCTGCTGGTGGCCCAGTCACCGAAGGGCGGGCTGCGACAAACACCGCCAAATCAAGGATGAATTCGGCCTGTCGCCGATAGGTCAAGCGCGAAGCTGTTGTCGTGACGACAAGCAAGCACGGAGACATTTCCCAATTGGCATCGACGCCGTGGCTTGAGGCCTGCTTGTGCGGCTATTTGGCGGGCAGCCCTTTCAATTCCGAAATTGCATCGGCGAACCGATCTCGATGGGTTTCGTTGCGCCACCCCACCAATTTTTTCTGCACTATCCCTTTGTGGAGGAAATAGGTGATCGGTGTTGCCGAAAACTCGTCGAAAGGCCACTCAGACGCAATGTGAACAACCGAAAGTGCCTGATCCGGATAGCGATGATTCCAGTCGCGCAGTGTTTCAAAGTTGAATTGAGAGTCCTGGGGGGTGACAAACTGGATGCGTCCCTTCACTTCGCTAGAAAGCGTAGTGTCAGCGTTGATATGTTGCATCATTCGCCGCGAGAACCCGCAGCGCGGATGCGCGACCACAACAATTTGCCAATCTGCACTGAGATTGGCCGGAACACGGGTAGCAATATCAAGCAGCGGGTGAAGTTGCCAAGCTGACGGTCCAGTGAAGCCACGCCCTAGTGGATCAACCATTTCCGGCAGCACATCCTCGGCAGGAGGTTGAAGCTGGGGTGCAAAGTCAACAGCGTTCTTGAAATCTCGAACGCGAATCAAACTTTCATAGTACTCAAGTCTCTGCGCAGCAGTGGTACGTTGTCGCCTCGTATTCTCGTCCAAGATCAACTTCTGTTGGATCGCGTAAGAGGTCATGTTCGTGTAGAACACCATGCTTTGTGCAATTCGCAAATACAAATCCAAATCTGCATCATGCGTGGCCGACAGCGCCCCCTGGGGTGGAAAATCCCCGATGTAGCGGTTGAATGCCTTTACAAGTGTTGCCCGCTTGACGTCGTCAACGACTTCCATTCGAGGAATTTCTGCTTCGACCTTGAAAAAATCTGGCGCACCAACGCGCACCGACGAGGTGTGCGTGCATCCTGGAATATATATGCACAGTGCCGCGACCACGAATACAACTGACGAATTACGTGTCATCAATATACACATCGCTTTCAGGGGGCGGGGGCAACAAGTGCCGCCCGCCGATGCTAGCTGATCAATCTCCGTGGGCCAGCTTGATCACAATTTAGCATGACGACATACAAATAGCGTTCGAAGCTTGTAGGCATGTGGCCCGTTGTGCGCAGTAGTAGCCCTTGTGATCTGTTCCGCCTTGTGAGAAGTCGTCGGCGTCATACCACTGGCCAAACCACTGGCCAAACTTTAGTTGTGTGTTGCGCGCGGCCGGATCAAATCGTTTGCCCTTCACAAAAAACGTTCCTTTCATGATTGCGGCATCGGTATCTGAAGCGATCCGCAAGTTGTCAATCAGTCGGGTGGCGCGCTGCGCGCCGAAAAGGGCGAGTATCTCGTGTGCGTCTGTTGCGGTAAGCCCCGCGAGCGCGTCATATCTAAACCCAGTAATGCCCTTTTCATTGAATCGGATGCTGGCGGAAAATTCTGTTTGTGCACTTGTCGACAACCTCGATAGAGGCGAATCAGCGGCTTCCACTATATGAGTATCCAATACAGACTTCGACTTAATTGGTGCGACCAAAAGAGCGTAAGCAGAAGGGCTCATCAACGTCTTTTCGTCCAACTAGTTGGATGTGGACAAATCAGTGGCAAATGCACCACCTGTAATGCTCAGACCGAATGCGAATACGCAGCACATAACAGATTTCAAATTCATGAAAATCTCCATTTAGGGTTTGTTTGAGGTTTACACTTGTACGAAAACGCGATTTGCGTCAGGCGCATTTTGACCCCGCGCTAATTAAAATGTCACGTTCAATTAACATTTCGGCAAGAAACCCGCAAAAATTCATACTATCCCCACCAGTTTTTCGCTCGTTGCCAACCACTCCCACTCCACATCACCAATGGCACCGGCGACTTCCCCCTGCCGTTTCAACATTTCTTGCAGTTGCGGTTTCTTCTCATCGGTATACGCCGATTCATCACTCAACCACGTCTCGATGTTGGTCTTCTCAGCCGTCAGTGCTTTCAGTTTGGACTCCAGCTCGGCGAGCTTCTTTTCCAATGGTTTGCGTGCCGCCGCAAGCCGCTGTCGGGCTTCGGCCTCGGTCTTCTTTTGCTCCTTGCGGTCGGCGGTCAGCGGCGTGGCAACCTCTAGCTCTGGCGCGGGTTTCGGAGCACTTTTGGCTGGTTCTGCCCGTCCTTCCTTGGGTTTGGCATCGCGATACTCCTTGAAGCCCTTGGCCTTGGCCGTTGCGTACTGCTTCGCCCATTGTTTGTAGTCGTCCAGATCACCGTCGAATTCTTTGACTTCGCCGTCAGCGACCAGCCACAGTTGATCGGCGGTCGCTTTGAGCAAATGCCGATCATGCGCCACCACCACCAAGGTGCCTTCAAATTCTTGCAACGCTTCGGCGAGCGCCTCCCGCATGTCGATATCGAGGTGGTTGGTCGGCTCATCGAGCAGTAGGAGATTTGGCTTTTGCCAGACGATGAGGGCTAACGCCAGCCGCGCTTTTTCGCCGCCGGAGAACGGACCGACCGGTTCATCACAACGCGATCCACGAAAATCAAAGCCACCGAGAAAGTTACGGAACTCTTGCTCACGGGTGGTCGGGTCGAGGCGATTGAAGTGCATCAGCGCCGATTCATCGGTACGAAGTTGCTCAATCTGGTGCTGCGCAAAATAACCGATCTTCAAGCCCTGCCCTTCGTAGCGACCGCCTTTTTTCTGCGCGAGCGTTCCCGCCAGTGTTTTCACCAGCGTGGATTTACCCGCGCCGTTGGGGCCGAGCAGGCCGATTTTGTCGCCGTAGAACAAGCGCCACTCAACGTGCGGCAGCACCGTTTTAGATTCGTAACCGAGTTCGGCTTCTTTCAAGTGCAACAGTTGGCGCGGCGCGGCCGCAGGCTTGCGGAACGAGAATTCGAATGGCGAATCAACGTGCGCCGCAGCGATGATTTCCATGCGCTCCAAGGTCTTGATGCGGCTTTGCGCTTGTTTCGCCTTGGTTGCCTTTGCTTTGAAGCGGTCGATGTAACTTTTCAGATGCTGCACCTGACGTTGCTGCTTTACGTGTTGCGACTGCTGGTTGGCCAATTGCATGGCGCGGGTGCGCTCAAAGGTCGAATAGTTGCCTGTGTATTGATTGAGCTTTTGATGTTCGACATGCACCACTTGATTAACCACCGCATCGAGAAAATCCCGATCATGGGTAATCAGAAACAACGTGCCGCGATACTGCGCCAGCCAGTCTTCAATCCACATGACCGCATCGAGATCGAGATGGTTGGTTGGCTCATCGAGCAACAACAAATCCGAGCGACACATCAGCGCTTGCGCCAAGTTCAAACGCATACGCCAGCCGCCGGAAAAGGTGCTCACGGCGAGTTCTTGTTGCCCTTCGTTAAAGCCCAAGCCGGATAACAACGCCGCCGCACGCGACCGCGCCGCATAGCCGCCGATTTCCTCAAAGCGTGTATGTAAATTCGATAATTCGGTCGCGAGCTTCTCGTGTTCCGACTCGTCGTGCCACTCCGCCGCTTCCGCTTTTGCGAGTTCGGTTTCCAGTACCCGCAGCTCACGGTCGCCGTCAAGTGTGTATTCGAGCGCCGACAACGCACTTTGTGGCGTGTGTTGTGCGACGTGTGCGATCACCCACGACGGTGGCATTTCGAGGTCGCCCGAATCTTGGTGCATTTCGCCGCGCATCAGCGCAAACAGGGTCGATTTGCCGATGCCGTTAGCCCCAACCAGCCCGACTTTATGGCCGGGGAAAAGGGTGAGATTGGCGTTGTCGAATAAACGCTTGGTGCCGCGCGCGAGGGTGAGATTGGAGATGCGAATCATTCAGGCGATCAAAGAGTGGTCATGCAAAACAAGGCGTTTGAATTATGACGGTATCCGGGCCCTTGCCCCGTTGTGAATGTGATGGAGATCGCAATCTGCCGGACAAATTCGATTATTCTTTTACCCTATGACGATTCGATGGACCCTCGACGACTTACGCATTTTCTGCGCGCTTGCCGAGGCGGGCACAATGACGGCGGCAGCCGAGCAGGTATCGTTGTCGCTGCCGACGGTGAGCGCCCGCCTCAGATCGCTGGAGGATGCATTTGGTACCGCGCTTTGTCTGCGCACACAAAAAGGCGTGACGTTGACCGCCGCCGGGCAGCGCTTACTCGGTCACGCGCGCGACTTACTCGAAAAGGCCGCCCGGACCAACGAGGACGTTTCGGACTTCGCGCGCGCACCGCGCGGACATGTCAGACTTGCCGCCAACACCACGGCGGTGAGTGAACACCTGCCCGAGTTGATGGCGAGATTTCTCGCGAGTTACCCAAAAATTGATGTTGCGCTGGTTGAGGCCACCAGTGCGGAGGTCGTCAAACAGGTCCGGGAAGGCCAAGCGGACATCGGCATTTACTCGCCAAATTTTGCGGTTCCCGACCTCGCCACGTTTCCGTTTTGCGACGACGAGTTGGTGCTCATTGTCTCGGTCCGACACCGCTGGAAAAAGCAGACCGAGATTGCCTACGACGAGGTGTTACAGGAAGATCAGGTATGCCCGCAACGCACTGCGGCGCTGTTCCACTTTTTGTCGGACCGCGCGCGCGAGGCGGGACGCAAACTGCGCAGCCGGATTCATGTCGCCGGATTTGATGCCATCGCGCGAATGGTCGCGCAAGGGGTCGGCATCGCGGTGATTCCGGGTTCCGCTGCGCGACGCCTACAGACGCTGCACAACGTTCGTGTCCTAACGCTGACCGACAAGTGGGCCGAGAATCAACTCTTGCTCTGTGTACGCGATGCTGATGAACTCTCGCCTGCCACCACGGCGCTGTTGCAGATTCTTCAACAGGGTGTGCTTCAGTCCTCTTGAAGTGGGGCTTCGGCATTGCTGAAGCTGCGGTGCTAGAGGCGATCCTAGAATCTTGGGTGATCTAACTTTTTGCGTGTCTGACGCGCTACTCGACCCAATGTCGTCGCTTCCGAAAAACCACTTTCACGCCTTTGACGGCCTGTACGCCCAACAATCTGTTGCTACGGTACACGAAGCGGCAGGCCGGATCGGTGCCTTGTCGAGCGCAGTCAAGCCGATCTGGCAAGGCATGCGAGTGTCTGGTCCCGCCTTCCCGGTTTCCCTGACTCCGCGAGACAATCTTGCGCTGCACGAGGCGATTTATCAAGCGCCTTTGGGCAGCGTATTGGTGGTTGATGCGTTTGACTACCTTGAGGCAGGCCCTTTCGGCGAAATCATGGCGGTTGCGGCGATGACGCGCGGTTTACGAGGGCTTGTCACAAGTGGTTCGGTGCGAGACCGCGAGGCCATAGGCGCACTCGGCTTCGCGGTGTTTTCGAAAGGGATTTCAGTCAAGGGCACCGAAAAACACGTCACTGCACAGTTTCCGCAGGCAGTCAGTATCGACGACGTTTCCATCGTGCCGGGAGACTGGGTGCTGGGCGATGCCGATGGTGTGGTGATCATTCCCGCGAATCGTGCTGGAGAGGTGTTGGAACGAGCAGTTGAGCGCGAACGAAAGGAACGAGACATCCTTGCGCGCATCCGCGCCGGGGAACGTACGTTGGATATTTACCATCTTGCAGGTTCAGGAGAACCATGATGAGCGCGAGTCAATTTGACGCGCAGTATCGAAATCGTTTTGCCAAACTAGCGACGTCGAACCTGAGCGACGCGCTCGACCAACTCGGCATTGCGCATCAGGCCGTTGCCGGAATTGTGCCGCAGTGGGGGCGCACGAAAGTGATTGGCCGCGCCGTTACGATCCGCATGACTGCGGCAGGGGCCGTGCCGTCGGGCGCGCATTTAGGAGTTGATGCCATCGCCGCCTGCGAGCCGGGTGACGTCATTGTGGTCGATAACCGCGGCGACTTGCACAACAATTGTTGGGGGGAAATTCTTTCGATGGGGGCCCGTCAGAAAGGCGTCTCCGGCGTGGTCGTTGATGGTGCGGTTCGCGACGTGGACGCCTGCGAAAGCTTCGGCTTCGCAGTTCACGCACGCGGCACCGTGCCGACAACAGCGCGTGGCCGAATTGTGCAAGAGGCGTGGAATGTACCGGTTCGCTTGGGAAACGCTGCTGTGCGGTCGGGGGATGTCATCGTGGCCGACGTGAATGGCGTGGTGGTGATTCCGGTTGAAAAGCTGGATGCCGTGTTGGCCGCCGCAGACGAAATCCTCGCCAAAGAAGAAGCTATGCTGTCCGCGCTGCGTGCGGGCGAATCGATCCTTGAGGTCGACAAACGCTTCGGCTACGAAACCATGTTGCAATCCACAACTCACGGTAACCCGACATGACAGAAGCCGAATTGCTGGCCGCTTTTCGCTCGCTCGATACACCGAGTGTGTCTGACGCGATGGACAAGCTGGGCCTTGCCGCAGGATGTCTCGGCATCACAGCCGTCGTCCCCGGGCAGCGGGCAGTGGGTCGTGCTTTTACCGTGAAGTACCGCCTCGCCGGCGCAGTCGAACGCGGAACGGTGGGCGATTTTCTTGACGATGTTTCTGCCGATCAAATGGTGGTTATCGATAACGCTGGACGGATCGATTGCACGGTTTGGGGCGACATCATGACGACCTTGGCGCACATGAAAGGCATCGCCGGCACGGTGATTGACGGCGTCTGCCGTGATATTCCGAAGATCCGGGAGTTGGGTTACCCCGTGTTTTCGCGCGGCACGTACATGATGACTGGTAAGGATCGTGTCGAGTTAGAGGCGATTAATGCCCCGGTGAACATCGCCGGACGGCAGGTGCGTGCAGGAGATATTCTGCTTGCCGACGATTCTGGTGTTGTCGTTGTTCCAGCGGGCCGTGCATTAGAAGTGCTCACCACCGCGCAGCAAATCCAGCAGGTTGAGGATACGATCATGCAGCGCATCCAAGCCGGCGAATCCCTTCGCGCCGCGCGAATCGCAACCAACTACCACGCACTACAAACAAAAAGCAGCGGTTAGGGCCGCTACAGAGCGAAATCGTAGTCGATGGTGAGTGGCGCGTGGTCCGAAAACCAGGCCTTGGTGTACACGCTGGCTTTAGTCGCCTTGGCGGCAATGCCGGGTGTGCAGATGTGATAGTCGATGCGCCAGCCGACATTGTTTTCCCGCGCATTGCCACGGTTCGACCACCAAGTGTATTGATCCGGTTTGTCGTTCAGTGTGCGAAAGGTGTCGATGTAACCCACCTCATCGAATAGTGTCGTGAGCCATTCGCGCTCTTCCGGCAAAAAGCCTGAGTTCTTTTTGTTGCCGCGCCAGTTTTTCAGGTCAATTTCTTTGTGCGCGATGTTCCAATCGCCGACGATGATGACTTCACGGCCAGACTTTTTGAGCGTCTTCAAATACGGCATAAAAACTTCCATAAAGCGGAATTTCTTCGCTTGCGCCTCGTCCGACGCCGATCCTGAGGGCACATAAAGTGACACCACCGACAAATTGCCGAATTGCACCTCAAGATAGCGGCCTTCGGCATCGATCCACTGAATGCCGGTGCCGATGATGACCTTGTCAGGTTCCTGCTTCGAAAACACCGCCACCCCGGCATAACCCTTCCTCTCCGCCGGATGATAGAAGGCGTGCATATGTTTCCAGCGCAGCACTTCCTCCGGAATATCACTTTCTAGCGCCTTGATTTCTTGCAGGCATACCACGTCCGGCTTTTGTGTTTTAAGCCACTTGATGATGCCTTTTGAGGTTGCCGAACGAATGCCGTTGACGTTAACCGAAATGACACGCATTGGAATTCCGTAAAATGCCGAGAGACGCGATTATGCGGGAGGTTTTGTGATGGAGGGGGAAGGGGGAAAATGAGGTTTTACGTTTTCCCCAGAGGTGCACCGCCGCATGGGCTAACTTACCCCGTTGTCTTGTCACACCTCACATCAACCCCCTTTTTTCGCGTCAAACACTTCTCTCCTCACCCTTCCCCCATCTCAAATGAACGATTTCCGCAAAGAATTTGTTGAATTTGCTATTGCGCAAAACGCGCTCCGTTTTGGTGAATTCAAAACCAAGGCCGGTCGTCTGTCGCCCTACTTTTTTAACTCGGGCTTATTCAGTGATGGCGCGTCAATGAGCAAACTGGCGGATTTCTATGCGCGCGCCGCGTTGGCCTCCGGCGTGCCGTTCGACATGATTTTTGGTCCGGCCTACAAGGGCATCACCTTGGCCGCAGGCATGGCCATCAAATTAGCCGACAAAGGGCGCAATGTGCCGTTCGCGTTTAACCGCAAAGAAGCCAAAGACCACGGCGAGGGTGGATTGATCGTCGGCGCGCCACTGGCCGGGCGCGTCCTCATTGTTGATGATGTGATTTCTGCCGGCACCTCGGTACGCGAATCGGTGGCGATGATTCGTGATGCGGGAGCCACGCCGGCCGGCGTTGTGATTTCGGTGGACCGGCAAGAAAAGGGGCTGGGAGAGTTATCCGCTGCACAGGAAGTCAGTCAACAACACGGCATCCCCGTTATTGCCGTGGCGGCACTCGCGGATATCGTCGTATATTTGTCCGCCCAATCGGGCGAAGCCGATAAATTGGCGGCAATAGTCGAGTACCGTACACAATATGGCGCGGCATCGCCCTAATAATGAAGCCCGGTGACTTCCTTGCTATTCCGACTTGACTGACCACTCACCTTTACATGGCATTTTCTCGACTGATCGCGTTGGTTTTACTGAGTGCGGCCACTGCGGCCAGCGCCCAGTCGACACTATTTCGCTGTGTTGACGAAAAAGGCGTGACCCACTACGGCGAGACCATGCCCGCCGCGTGCGCCAAAAAAGACGTTACCGAACTGTCCAAGCAAGGTCGAACGCTGCGTAAGCTTGACGCCCCACTGACGCCGGAGCAACAAAAAGCGAAGGTCGAAGCAGATGCGAAGCAACGCGAAAACGACAAAAAAGTCGCGCAGCAAAAGCAAAAAGACCTCGCCTTGCTCGGCACCTACGGCGCGGAACGTGAAATTGACCTGATTCGCGACAAAGATGTGTTGCAGCTTGATCAGCGCAAACGCTTCCTTGATGCACGCATCGCGGATGTTGAAGCCCGCTTGGAAAAAGTGACCAATCAAATGGAGTTCTACATCGCCGGCCGACGAAAGCCCGCGAAGGAGAAAGACGCGAAGGAGGCTAAAACTACCGAGCCCCAAGTGCCCGCGCAACTGCAAGCCGACTTTGATCGCGTCACCAACGATCGCACGAACCTGCAACAGGAAATTGCGCGACTGGAGGTCGATCGCCGGGCGGTAGTTGCACGTTACGAGACGGAAAAAGATCGCTTTCGTCGTCTCAAGCGCGGTATGCGAGTCGGTACCGTGCTCGACGAGCAGGGTAATGTTCTGATTGAAGCGCCAATTCCCAAACGCTAGCCTGAACATTTCATGGGGGCGCGTTCGACAGCGGGTCAGTAGGTGAACGGGCGAGCGATTTTTGGCTGATCGACCACCGCCTCGCGAGCCGCGTTTGCCAAATACGCTCGGGAGAAGGGCGCGTGTTTGTCAACTGCGGTGTCAAACACGTCACCGTCCAATCGCCCAGAGGTAACCTCCTTCGACGCGGCACGCGACCCATGAAATATTCAGGCTGGGGCTTAGTCTGCGAGTTTTTTTCGCAGTAGGTCGTTGACTTGCCCCGGATTCGCCTTGCCCTGTGAGGCCTTCATTACCTGGCCGATCAGCGACTGAATGGCTTTGTCTTTGCCGGATTTGAATTCGGCCACGGACTTTTCATTTTTGGCGAGCACCTCGTCGATGATCTTCTCGATGGCACCCGCGTCGGAGACTTGTTTGAGGCCACGCGCTTCGATGATGGCATCAGCGTCGCCGCCATGTTCACCCGCCCACATGTAGCCGAACACGTCTTTGGCCATTTTTGATGACAACGTGCCATCGGCGATGCGCTTGACTAAGCGACCGAGCTGGAGGCCGTTGACTGGTGAATCGACCAGATCGATTGCGTCGCGGTTGAGCTGGGAGGCGAGTTCACCGTTGATCCAGTTTGCACAGAGTTTTGCTTGTTCGCCCGAGCTATCGAAGGCAGCAAAGAAGTAAGCCGCGGTACTTCTACTTTGGGTAAGTAGCTGAGCATCATAGACCGACAGACCGAAATCACGCTGCATGCGCGATTCCATCGCAGAAGGCAACTCTGGCATGGTCACCTGAACGTCCGAAATTCGCGTCTCGTCGATGGCCAGCGGCAACAAATCCGGGTCGGGGAAATAGCGATAGTCCATCGCATCTTCTTTCGAGCGCATGGCGCGTGTTTCGTCGCGATCAGCGTCGTAGAGCCGCGTTTGTTGAATGACCTTGCCGCCGTCTTCAATCACTTCAATTTGTCGGCGCACTTCGTAATTGATGGCGCGCTCCATAAAGCGGAAGGAATTGAGATTTTTGATTTCACACCGTGTACCGAGCGGCTCCCCCACGCGGCGCACCGACACGTTCGCGTCGCAGCGAAATGAGCCTTCCTGCATATTGCCGTCGCAAATGCCGATCCACGTCACGATGCCGTGCAGTGCCTTCGCGTATGCCACGGCGTCAGCCGCTGACCGCATTTCCGGTTCGCTCACCACTTCCAGCAAAGGTGTTCCGGCGCGGTTTAGGTCGATACCCGACACACCGGGCGTCTCCAGACCTTCATGCAGCGATTTACCGGCGTCTTCTTCAAGGTGTGCGCGGGTGAGATTGATGCGTTTGCTTGAAACCTTATCGCCATCGCCGACCTGAATATCGATGAAGCCACCCGTCACCACTGGCAATTCAAACTGCGAAATCTGGTAACCCTTCGGCAGGTCGGGATAAAAGTAGTTTTTGCGGGCAAAGACTGACCGACGCGCGATGTTGTGTGTTTGACCACCATTGACCGCGAGCCCAAACTTAATCGCACATTCGACGGCCTGCGCGTTCATCACCGGTAACGTGCCGGGGAGGGCGATATCAACCACCGAGGCTTGCGTATTGGGCGGTGCGCCGAACGCCGTTGATGCGTTCGAAAAAATCTTCGATCTGGTCGCCAGTTGAACGTGCGTCTCGATGCCGATCACAATTTCCCAGGTCATTTGGCACCTCCCGGCTGCTGTTGATGCCAGTCCGTCAGTTGCTGGTAACGATGAGCCGCCGCCAACATCGCCGGTTCGTCAAAGTAGTTGCCGATGATTTGCAGCCCGACGGGGAGATTTTGCTGGTCAAAGCCACACGGCACCGACATACCCGGCAATCCGGCGAGGGACACGCCGAGCGTGAAAATGTCTTCAAGATACATCGCCACCGGATCGGTCGATTTCTCGCCGATTTTCCAAGCGGTGGTCGGCGCGACCGGCCCCATGATGAGATCACAGGTCTGAAAGGCAGCCTGAAAGTCTTGCGCGATGAGGCGACGTACGCGCTGCGCTTGCAGGTAATAGGCGTCGAAATAGCCATGACACAACACGTAAGTGCCGGTGAGGATACGTCGCTGCACTTCGCGGCCAAACCCCTCCGCCCGGCTCTTGGCGATCATATCGTTTAAGTCGGTAAAGTCGGCCGCGCGATGGCCAAAGCGCATGCCGTCGAAGCGGCTCAAATTGGACGACGCTTCCGCCGGTGCGATGACGTAATAGGCGGGGATCGCCAAGGCGGTGCGCGGCAGCGAGATATCGACCAACGTCGCGCCGTGTTTTTTGAAGGTATCAATCGCTTCTTGAACACGGATCGCGACGTCGGCTGCCAGACCCTCCGCAAAAAACTCCTTCGGCACGCCAACACGCAAACCTTCAAACCCTAGAGAGGGCGGGCGTTTCGAAGCAATAATGTCTGAAAATGCGCGCCAAATGGACACTTTTGCTTTTTCACTATCCAGCGACGTTGAGTCTCGCTCATCAAAGCCCGCCATGGCGTCAAGCAGCATCGCGCAGTCTTCGGCCGTATGCGCCATCGGCCCGCCCTGGTCGAGCGAGGATGCAAAGGCGATCATGCCGTAGCGCGACACTCGACCATACGTTGGTTTGATGGCAGTAATGCCAGTCATGGCGGCGGGCTGCCGCAGCGAGCCGCCGGTATCCGTGCCCGTGGTGGCCGGCACGATCCCAGCGGCGACAGCGGCAGCCGAGCCGCCGGAGGAGCCGCCAGGAATGCGGGCGCCGATTTGAGCGTTTCCCCATGGGTTTTGCACTGGGCCGAAGGCGGAGTTTTCGTTCGACGAGCCCATCGCGAACTCATCACAATTGAGTTTGCCGACACATACCGTTCCCGCCGCACGGAGCCGCTCGACCACGGTGGCGTCAAACGGCGAGACGTAATTGGCGAGCATCTTTGAGCCGGCGGTGGAACGCCAGCCACGGGTAACAAAGATGTCCTTGTGCGCCACCGGCACGCCAAGCAACGGTGCGGCATCGCCCGCTTGCCGCCGGGCGTCGGCGTCGCGTGCTTCGGCCAGCGTGCGTGCGGCGTCGATGTGCAAAAAGGCGTTTAGGTCGGCTGCGGCGTTTGCACGGGCGAGCGCCTCGGTGGCCAGTTCGACGGCTGAAACGGTGCCGGATGCAAGTGCAGCGACAGACGCCGCGACGGTATGTTGGGGACGGCTCACCCGACTACTCCAGCACTTTGGGGACCAAAAACAGTCCGTTTTCCGTCTCGGGCGCGTTTTGCATATTCGCTTCGCGGTCAATGTCAGCGCACGCCTCGTCGGGACGCAATCGCAATGCCATTTCGCTGACCGCTGATAGCGGATGTGACAATGGTAGAACGCCTTTGGTATCGACCCCTTGCAGTTGATCGACCAGCGCCAAGATGCTCGACATTTCGGCTCCGAACCGACTAAGCTGGTCAACCGGAATATCGAGGCGCGCCAAGTTGGCGATACGAGCGAGAGTGGCGGGATCGAAAGACATGACTGGGTTCAGCGTAAGTTTGGCCAATTGCGGACGCCGCTCGGAAAACAAAAGTAACAGAATTTCGCCAGATTTGGGTGCGAGAAAGTCGCCTGAATGCAAACAGAATGCCAACTGAAGGCCAACGCAGAAGCGACTTTTTCATAGTGGCCTCAGGTATCATAACGCACCTGACAACAGAAAACCGTATCGCCATAATTTCACTACAATTTCGCACCGTATCGTGCGTTGCACCACACGTTTTTTGGGGCCACACAATTTGTTTTGTACCTTGTACTTTGTGCCTTGTACTTTGTGCCGTGGACTAATAGTGCGCCCCGTTGATCGTGTAAGTGCCGTTGATTAACTGACGAAAACGGCATCGACAAATTTCAGTCACAGCCAAGTGCGCTGTGTCGGCACCACGACAAGGCAAGACAGCAGAAAGGCAACATGTTCTTCTCCAAGTATTTCTCCAGCGATCTCGCAATCGATCTAGGCACGGCAAACACCCTCATTTATCTTCGCGGCAAAGGTATCGTTCTTGACGAGCCGTCCGTTGTCGCAATTCGCCAGGATGCAGGGCCGAACAGCAAAAAAACCATTCAGGCGGTAGGCCAGGCAGCCAAGATGATGTTGGGCCGCACGCCAGGAAACATCACTGCCATTCGGCCGATGAAAGACGGCGTGATTGCGGACTTTCACACCACTGAGCACATGCTCAAGTTCTTCATCAAGAAAGTACACGACGCACAGTGGTATCGTCCTAGCCCACGCATTGTGATTTGCGTGCCGTGTGGGTCAACCCAAGTCGAGCGCCGCGCCATTCGCGAGTCGGCGGTTGCGGCCGGCGCATCACAAGTGTTTTTGATTGAGGAGCCGATGGCCGCTGCGATTGGGGCCGGTTTGCCGATTGCAGAACCAACCGGCTCGATGGTGGTGGACATCGGCGGTGGCACCACGGAGGTCGGTGTGATTTCGCTCGGCGGTATCGTGTATTCGGCGAGTGTGCGTGTCGGCGGTGACAAATTCGATGAAGCCATCATCAACTACATCCGTCGCAACTACGGTATGTTGATCGGCGAGGCGACTGCCGAAGCGATCAAGAAACAAATTGGTTCCGCGTTCCCCGGCGCCGAAGTGCGTGAGATGGAAGTTAAAGGGCGCAACTTGGCCGAAGGTATTCCGCGTTCGTTTACGATTTCATCCAGCGAAATCTTGGAAGCGCTTACTGATCCGCTGAACTCAATTGTGTCTGCCGTGAAGTCTGCCCTCGAACAAACGCCGCCAGAACTTGGCGCTGACATTGCCGAGAAGGGGATGGTGTTGACTGGCGGCGGCGCGTTGTTGCGCGAACTCGATCGCTTGCTCGTCGAAGAAACAGGCTTACCAGTCATCGTGGCCGATGATCCGCTGACATGCGTGGTGCGCGGCTCTGGCCGTGCGCTGGAGGAAATGGACAAGCTAGGCTCCGTCTTCACCAACGAGATTTAACGGCAGGATCGGTGAGCGCGCCGTGATGAACAACGACCTGTCTCGCTGGAGCAATCGCTAGTGGCGGCGTACCAAGATCATTTTTTTACCCGTGGGCCGTCACCGCTTGCACGCCTGACATTCTTTAGTTTGTTCGCGGTGGCCGTGATGATTGCAGATCATCGATTCCAAGCCCTTGGCGTATTGCGTCAAGGTGTTTCGACATTGCTGACGCCGGTTGAGCGTGCGTTGATGTGGCCGGGCAAAGTTGGTCGCGACATTGGCGACTACTTTATCGCGCAAGAGAAACTACTTGATGAAAACAAAGCGCTCAACGATAAGGTTCTCCAGCTTTCGGCTGAGGGACAACGGGCGCAACTGATTGCGGCGGAGCAAGAACATATCGCGGCGCTCAATGCGGCGAATCTGCGCTTCAACAGGAAAGGCGTCGTCGCCGAAATCATTCGCGATGCGCGAAATCCATTTGCGCGAAAAATTGTGATCAATCGTGGATACGCCGATGGCATCAAATTGGGAAGCGCCGTTATCGATGGTAATGGCGTGGTCGGGCAGGTGACCGCCATCGGCGCAACATCCGCGGAAGTGACGCTCACCACCGAGAAAGACCAATCGATCCCCGTCATGGTGATACGCCCGTCACGATTGACCGTGCCCAGCGCCGAGCCGCCCTCTGAGGCGGCCGCGACGACGACACCAGCCACCGATACGGTTTCCGCGTCGCAGCGGACAGCAACAACCCGTGAGCGCAACGAACGAGGCGGGCTGCGTGCGGTGGCGGTCGGTAGTGGTCGAGACGGCAAAATCGAGTTGCCGTTTATACCGGTTGCGGCAGACATTCAGGTGGGCGATACGTTGGTGACATCGGGCGTTGACGGTACTTACCCTGCGGGCCTATCGGTGGCGACGGTCACGGTCGTCGATAAGAACCCAGCGTTCTCATTTGCGCGTATTGTCGCCTCGCCTGCGACCGCGCCGGATCATCATCGCTTCGTGAAGGTGCTCGACACCGCCGACGCGAGCTATCCGCAGGTTGATCCGGCGATTGCCGATCGTGCAGGACAAGAGAAAAGTGCGCTGAGTAAGCGTGAAGCCAAACTCGATGCCAAGCGTGCCTTGAGAGACCGATAGACCGCAATGGACTTATCCCCAGTCTCACGTGACATCCTCAGACCACCCGCGCCGATGCGCTTGGTGCTCGGCTCATTGGCGCTCGCACTGTTAATCAACCTACTGCCGTGGTCAGGCTGGGCGCTGATCATTCGCCCGGACTTTGTGTTGCTGATGTTGCTCTATTGGGTCGTGCACGAGCCGCAAAACATCGGGCAAACATGGGGCTTTGCGCTTGGGCTGGTGATGGATGTGGCGGATAGTGCACTGTTGGGCCAGCACGCGCTGGTGTATGTCGTTGCAATCTTCCTCACCGAATTGCTGCGTATTCGGATTCGGCATTTGTCGGTGATCGAGCAAGCGCTCCACATGCTCGGCATATTGTTTGTCGCGCAGCTCATCTATATCGGACTTAACTTATCGCTTGGGCGTGATTTCGCTGGCTTCGCGCTCGTCCTCGCACCATTGCTGGGCGCACTGCTGTGGATGCCGCTTCACTTCGTGGCGACGCTGCCGCGATTTCGTCGCCGTGGCGACACCGCACTGCTGTAAAGCGCGCAGAAAGAATCGCGTGGTCGGGACGACAATCAAGAATCACGAAGCGGAATTTAATGTGTTCCGCAGCCGGATTATCTTTGCAAGCCTTGCCATTGTGATTGCATTTTCATTGCTCGCGATGCGGCTCATTTATTTGCAAGTGGTCAAGCGAGACCAGTACTACACCATGGCAGAGGCTAACCGCATTTCGGTTTTGCCAGTTGTGCCTAATCGCGGCGTGGTCTATGACCGCAATGGTGAAGTGCTGGCCGCCAACTATTCTGCGTTTACGCTAGAGGTCATGCCCTCAAAGGTAAAGAATCTCGATCAAGTTCTAGATGAGTTGGCGCAAATCATTGAGATCCAGCCAAGAGATCGGCGGCGTTTCAAGCGGCTACTGGAGGAGAGCAAGAACTTCGAATCGTTGCCAATCCGCAATCGTTTGACCGAAGAGGAGGTCGCACGCTTTGCGGTGAATCGCTATCGTTTTCCTGGATTTGATATCCGAGCGCGCCTGTTCCGAAGTTATCCCTATGGTGAAGTCGCCTCACACGCGGTCGGCTATATCGGGCGCATCAATGACGCGGAGGTGAAGAAACTCGAAGCCAGTGGGCTCTCAAGCAAATACAAGGGCACTGACCATATCGGCAAACTCGGCATTGAGGGCAGTTACGAAGCCGAACTACACGGCATGACGGGTAGTGAGCAGGTTGAAATTGATGCCGGCGGTCGTGCGATTCGCTCGCTGGCAAAGACCGAACCGGTTGCGGGTAACAATCTACGGTTGACGCTCGACATCAAGTTGCAGCAGGTGGTTGAAGAAGCCTTTGGTGAGTTTCGCGGTGCGCTGGTTGCGTTAGACCCGTCCAACGGCGAAGTCTTGGCGCTTGTCTCTAAGCCGGGCTTCGATCCAAACTTGTTTGTGGACGGCATTGATCCGGTCAATTGGGATTTGCTGAATAACTCCGAAGACAAACCTCTCAACAACCGTGCGTTACGCGGTCAATATCCGCCTGGCTCGACAATCAAGCCCTTTATGGCGCTGGCGGCGCTCGAAAACGGTAAACGCACGCCCGAGTATTCGATTGTTGACCCCGGCCATTGGATGCTGCCTGGCTTGGCACGGCCCTATCGAGACTGGAAAAAAGGTGGGCATGGCGTTGTGAATATGCACAAGTCGATTGTTGTTTCATGCGATACCTATTACTACGGACTCGGCAACGATCTTGGTATCGACAGGATCAATGCGTTTATGACCCCGTTTGGTTTCGGCAGCAAAAACGGCATTGACATCGATGGCGAGCTGACTGGCCTTATGCCCTCACAAGAGTGGAAACAAAAACGCTTCAAACAAAAATGGTACGCGGGCGATACGATTCCCGTCGCGATCGGGCAGGGGTACTGGCTCTCGACACCATTGCAGCTTGCTACCGCGACAGCAATTCTCGCTAACGGTGGCACGCAAGTTACGCCGCACCTGCTCAAAGAAGTCATCAACTCCAAAACAAACGAAAAGCGCCGCTACAAGCCGCCACCCCAAAGTGAGCTTAGCTTCAAACCGGAGCATCTGAATCTCGTCCGCCAGGCCATGGTCGATGTGATGTTACCCGGTGGCACCGCTGCCGCCGCAGGGGCGGGAGCCGGGTACGCGATTGCAGGCAAGACCGGTACGGCACAGGTCATCGCGATCAAACAGGGCGAAAAGTACGACGCACGCAAAATTGATGAACGGCACCGCGATCATGCGCTGTTTATTGGTTTTGCCCCGGCTGATAAGCCAAAGATCGCGCTGGCTTTACTGGTCGAAAACGGTGGTGGCGGTGGTGGCACGGCGTCACCAATCGCTCGGGAAATCTTTGATTACTACTTGCTCGGCAAGCGGCCCGATGTGGCCAAGCGAAAACCACGGGACTACGATCTTGGTCCTTCGCACTAGGCCTTCACAAGTTGGCATTCAAGGGGCGGTGTGCCAATGAGGCCCACCACCATCGTTGAACGCGCTTTTGATATCGCGACCCGTCGTCTCGATGGCCCGCTGATGGTGGTCATCGTCTTGTTGGCGGCAATTTCGCTTACCTCCATCTATTCGGCGTCGGGGGGCGATTCGTTTGATCGCACGTTCGGCCAGATCCGCAATTTTGCGGTAGCCTTCATCGCCATGTGGATTGTGGCCAATATGTCGCCACAAACACTCATGCGTCTCGCAATTCCAGTCTATATCGTGGGGCTCACACTACTCATCGGCGTGGCCTTGTTTGGCGAGATTCGCAACGGTGCCAGGCGCTGGTTGAATTTCGGCTTTGTCACCATACAGCCTTCTGAAGTCATGAAGCTCGGCATGCCGCTCATTCTCGCGTGGTACTTCCACAAGAAAGAAGAAGGTCTCAACTGGCGCGACTACCTGCTGGCGGGCTTTATTCTGATGTTACCCACATGGTTGGTGATGCGACAGCCTGATTTGGGAACGTCAATTTTGGTGTTTTCGGCTGGCTTTTTTGTCATTTTTCTCGCCGGGCTTTCGTGGCGCATTTTGATCGCGGCGGGTATTGCGGGGCTCGCGTTCATGCCGGTCGCATGGAATCTTTTACATGACTACCAGCGAGAACGTATTCTCACATTGCTCGACCCCATGAAAGACCCGCTCGGTGCGGGTTATCACATCATCCAATCGACCATTGCGATTGGCTCAGGCGGCGTGCTTGGTAAGGGCTGGTTGAGCGGCTCACAGGCACAGCTTGATTTCATCCCCGAGCGATCGACCGACTTTATTCTTGCGGTGTTCGGTGAGGAGTTTGGTTTGGTCGGCACGCTGTTGTTGCTGTGTCTCTACTTGATCGTCATTGGTCGTGGATTCATGATTGCGATGAATGCCTCGACGACCTTTTCACGTTTGCTCGCCGGTGCGCTGACGATGTCGTTTTTCACCTATGCGTTTGTGAATATCGGAATGGTCAGCGGCATTTTGCCAGTGGTCGGTGTGCCGCTGCCGCTGATGAGTTACGGCGGCACCGCTATTCTTTCCCTTTGTATCGGCTTTGGCATGTTGATGTCGATATCAACACACAAACAATTGGTGTCGAGTTAAGGAATATGGCAGGCTAGCGAAATTCTTAACGGATAAACGATTTCATAAACACATACCGGATGCTTCACAGCAAATATGAAGATTGCCTGCGAACGCTGATGTCAGATTCTGTCGGTTTCAACATCCGCACAAATCAACTCCGCCTGCTTCAGCACTGTCTGCACCGCCGCATCCTGTAAATCGGGCGGATAGCCGTACTTGTTCAAGATGCGTTTCACCAAAACACGAATCTTCGCGCGTGCGCTTTCGCGAAGGGTCCAATCGATCGTCACACTCTTGCGCACCTGGGTGATTAGTTCGGCTGCGATGACTTTTAGCTGTGCATCGCCAAGCATTTCTCTGGCACTTCCGTTCTCAGCCAGCGCGTCGTAGAAAGCCACCTCGTCATCGGTCAGTCCGAGATCAATGCCGCGCTTGGTTGCAGCATCCATTTCTTTGGCGAGTTTGATCAGCTCCTCGATCACCTCTTGCGTGGCGATTGCGCGGTTGTGATATGCGTTGAGGGTTTTCTTGAGCTTCTCACTGAAAAGTTGACTCTGCACAAGGTTGCGTTTGGTGCGAATGTTGAGCTCGTCCTTCAACAATTTCGCCAGTAGCTCTGCCGCGACGTTCTTGTACTTAAGTCCCCTCACCTCCGACAGGAATTGGTCAGAGAGGATCGAGATATCTGGTTTCTTGAGTCCGGCTGCGGTGAAGACGTCGATCACCTCTCCCTCGGTCGTTATCGCTTTGGAGACGAGTTGTCGGATGGCTGAATCTATTTGGTGTGGGGTTTTTTGTGTGTTCGGGTTATGCTTTTTTAAAGCTGATTGCACGGCTTGAAAAAACGAAATGTCGTCACGAATCTCAGTGGCTTCATCACTTGCCGCGCAGAGTGCAAAGGCCCGCGAAAGATCTGTCACCACCTGCACGAATCGCGGCTTGCCGTCTTGTTGCTCGTAAATATGCTGCTGCGCCGCTGGTATCAACTTAAGCTGCTCCGCACCGGTGCCGGTTGTCCATTTGTCCCAATCAAACCCATGCAGCATATCGCTCGCAACGTTGTGCTTTTCCAGCATGACTGCAATCGCCTGCGCGGAGTCATAGGTCGGGTCGCCCTTACCGCCACTCTCGGTGTAAGTTGCCAGCGCATGCTTAAGCTGGTCTGCAAGCCCAAGGTAATCCACCACTAACCCGCCCGGCTTATCGCGGAAGACGCGGTTCACACGCGCGATAGCCTGCATGAGGCCGTGGCCTTGCATTGGTTTATCGGCATACATGGTGGTGAGGCACGGCGCGTCAAAGCCCGTCAGCCACATGTCGCGCACGATCACGATGCGAAATGGGTCTTTACTGTCTTTGAATCGGTTGGCGAGTTTGCGGCGCTTTTCTTTGTTGCGGATGTGCGGCTGCCATTCGGGGCCATCGTCCGCGCTGCCGGTCATGATTACTTTGACAACGCAGCTCTTACCTTTCTCCTGCTCCGCGTCATCATCCTTGGCGCTTGCCCAATCTGGCCGCAGCTTAATCAGCGCCTCATAGAGGTCAACACAGATACGGCGACTCATGCAAACCACCATGGCCTTACCATCCATGGCCTCTTGCCGCTTCTCAAAGTGCGTCACCAAGTCTTGCGCAATCAATGCCACCCGCTTCGGGTCACCGACCAGCGCTTCTAGCGCCGCCCACTTGGTCTTGAGCTTTTCCTTACGGTTTTGCTCTTCGCCCTCGGTGATGTCATCAAACTCCGCATCGATCTTTGGCAGCGCCGCGGCGTTCAGCGAAAGCTTCGCGATGCGGCTTTCGTAGTAGATCGGCACCGTGGCTTTATCCGCCACTGCACGCTGAATATCGTAGATGCTGATGTAGTCGCCAAACACCGCGCGGGTATTGGCATCGGTCTTCTCGATCGGCGTACCAGTAAATCCAATGAAGGACGCATTCGGTAGTGCGTCACGCATATTGCGCGCGAGGCCATCGATCAGGTCGTACTGGCTGCGGTGTGCCTCGTCGGCGATCACGATGATGTTCTGGCGATCACTGAGGCAAGGCATCTTCTCGCCCTTCTCGGGCAGAAACTTCTGAATGGTCGTAAAGACCACCCCTCCACTTGCGACCGCTAGGAGGTCTCTCAGGTCAGCTCGATCTGAGGCTTGCACTGGCATTTGCCCCAGCAGCTCATGGCAGCGCTGGAATTGCCCAAAGAGCTGATCATCGAGATCATTTCGATCGGTAAGCACCACCAAGGTTGGGTTCTGCATGGCAGGTTCACGAATCACCCGCGCTGCAAAAAAGAGCATCGTGAAGCTCTTGCCGCTACCCTGCGTATGCCACACCACTCCAGCGCGCCGGTCGCCAGGCTTGCCGTCATTCATGCGGCCAACCCAGTACTGCCCTATTCCCTCGCGGGCAACGTTTCGGTCTGCCATGCCGCTGGCACGAACGGTTTCCTCAATGGCTGCGTTTACGGCATGAAGCTGATGGTAGCCCGCGATGATCTTGTGCACCGCGCCGGAGTCCGGGTCCTCTTCAAACACAATGAAGTGCTGAAGCAAATCCAAAAAGCGTTCCCGCGCAAACACGCCCTTGATCAACACCTCAAGCTCTAGGGCTGTCTTGGACGCCTCAACCGGGCTGCCGTCTTCATCGTCAACCGTGCGCCATACCTTGAACCACTCTTGGTTCGCCGTCACCGAGCCGATGCGTGCTTGCAAGCCATCACTCACGATGAGCGCCGCGTTGTAATGTAGCAGCGAGGGAATCTCGGCTTTGTAGGTTTGCAGTTGGGCGTAAGCGCTCCATATAGTGGCGTCTTCATCTGCTGCATTCTTTAGCTCAATCAATCCGAGCGGCAGGCCATTCAGAAAGACCACAATGTCGGGGCGACGATTGTGCTGGCCTTCAACAACCGTGAATTGGTTTACCGCCAGCCAATCATTTGCCGTGACATCGCCAAAATCGACAAGCCGCACATGGTCACCCGCAATGCTGCCGTCCGCTCGCGAGTACTCAACTGGGACGCCGTCGCGCAGCATTTTGTGAAAAGCGCGGTTCGACTGCGTGACAGAGGGCGAACCCACGCGGAGAACTTTTCGCAGCGCCTCCTCGCGGGCGTCTTCGGGTATTGCCGGATTCAGGCGCCAGATGGCCTCACGCAAACGGCTGACGAGGACAACATCACCAAACGAATCGCGCTCAGCCCCTACTTCCCCCGGCGCGATGAGTAAGCCATTTGTGCAGGCATAACCTAACCCCTCAAACCAATCGAGGGCGACATTTTCAATAACTGACTCATTGAGGCTCATCCGGCCATACCCGTAGAACTGCCACCGGCGGATCCTTGTGGTGGCAAGTTTTTATACCTTTTGGTATACTTTTGATTAAGGACTGGGGATTCTCGGTCGACATTGGGCTCCGGCGATTGCTGGGGCCTTTTGTTTTTATGGGGTCTAATTAAGGGAAACACTTTAGCCCCCACCCGGTCGTTTTTCCGTTCATGACCATCAGTTTAGGACGGATGACATCAACCGCGCGATTAGGCTGGTCTGGCTTAAGCACAGATATTCCGATCGGTCGTGCCATCAAATCAGCAAGCTGCAAGCCGGCAGAGTTCGATTTCTTATCAGCGAACACCACCTCCAACTTAACCTTGGACGTCGTAAATGGCACGGCATCGCAGATACGCCGAAATTCCAGCTCTAGATCGTCATCCTCAGTTTTGCCTCGACATTCGACGATTACATGCGCCATGTGCTGCTCGCCGTTCTTTTCCAGAAAACCCAGCACTCGCTCCAAGCCAAACTGCAGACCCAAGTGATATGGATGGACCGGCGTCCTGTACTTGGCCTGATGCTTCGCTTTATCAATCACAACACAGCAAAGCTGCACGGGCATCGCAGCGATCATTTCGGTCAATTCATCTAGAAATGCCTGCTTGATCTGCGGTGTTTTCAGAAACTTGAAAGCGCCGACATCTTTTCGTATTTCGCGCTCATGCAGAATTACTTGGTCATGGCCAAAGTGCTTGAACTTAAAGGCGCTTACGGCGGGATTGATGACCTGCGCATAGTCGGTCTTCTTAACGAGTAAGAATGCGAGAACGAATATCGGATATTGTTGATCAATGTCGCCACCCATCCTTGGGGAGCCGCTCTCGTCAACAAAAATCAGGTAGTCGCTGAATGTGGTGATCACTGGGATTAGGCCGAGACCTGTGGCCCGAAGTAGGAGTAGTCAATTTCCATGATCGCCTTTCGCGCATTTGTAGAGACCGCCTGCAAGGAGTTGTCGGCCAAGACGGCCCAAAGAGCGGCTAAATCTTCCTTTTCGTTTGCCGCGTCGATTACAAGGCGAAGTGCCGGGAACTTGTTCGAGTCAATATTTACGGTCTCCTTCCTCAGTGAATCCATTACCCCAGCTAGAGAGTCCGCGCCCTGAGCTTCGGCAACAAGTGCCTTATAGGCCAATTTTTGTTGACCAGCTGCGCTCTTCATTCGCAGCGAAAGCTTATCGACAAGCGAATGTCGCCGCTTTTCACGGGCGGTAGTTGAAGCCGCCAATGTTTTCGCTAGCAACGAGCTAGCAGCGGGAGGCTTGGCATTCGCTACAGCCTGCAGCAACGGGTTGTATTCGCCCAAACTTTTCTTGAGTTTGTTGCTGTGGGCAGAAGCCTTGTTTAATTGTTTAATTAATTGGCCGATCTCATTGGTTTTAAGAAACCGAATCAAGAAAAAAAGAGGCCCTTTTGTCCCGCTGTAATCTAGTGCGCTTGCGACAAATGGCCAAAGGCTATGCGCCGAGAGCCCGGCCTTTGTTTCGTCTTCAGGGAGGCCAATATTGTCGATTCCAATCGCTGCAAATCGGTAGATCGAATCAATTGGAGGTAGCGATAAGATGCCTTTGTCCAACTCGCCGTTGGCAGTTCCCACATAGCCGCTCCACGCGTCCGACAACGTGTCAAACTTTTTCTTCATTCCTTCAATATAGATTGGCAATGCTTCGGGGTTAGCAGACTTATCGACTATGGTTACTGCCGTTGCTTTCGCGCCTTTCCCAACCTTGAACATTTCTCCAACACTTGCCCGGCTTAGGCTCTTGATGAGGACAGAAATGTCCTGCGCCCTGGGCGTAACCTGCACTCTCTGAAGTGTCTTCAACCAATCGGGTTCCGACTCAGTAAGTTCAGGCAGCACCAAATACATTCCGGTAATCGAGGCACCCGCCTTTGACTTGTCACCGCTTAATAGCATTGCTGCCAACTCCTGCGCAATGAGCGTTCTCTCCTTGGGGAGCGCAGGAATAGACGGCACCTGCTTCAGGTATGGCTTCCACTTTGCACTTTCAGCCAGCGCGAGAAGAAAGTCGGCAACTGCCTTCCCGGCGACAAAAGCAACGTCGCCGGAAATGCCCGCGCCACCGTGAACAGCACACGCTCTAGCGGTGAAAATGATTGAAAAATTGCTGCACGCTTCATCCAGCCTTTTTAGGTGCGCTGACGGATTGCTGACGCCATAGGTCAAGGCCGCAAGACGTGGGATTTTCAATCCCAATGTAGCTCGGAACGAGTCGAGCGCCTCTGGTGCGCTGAGATAAAACCCGCTGTCCTTGCGCAGAATTCCCGACTTGCCGAGCACTTCATACAAACAAGCAGAAATGGCCAGATCCGCCGCAATGCCGATCAATCCGATTTCGATCGCTCCATCTGTACTCTCTGGTTCATAACCGACCGGCTTCGGAATTGACAGCATTCCGAACGCTGCGGTCAATGCTCGCTGGCTTACTACTAGGCGCTGATCCGTTTCTGCTTTCAGGAGGCGGGGCATGGCGAGTCAAATAGTGGTTTTGAGTTCGCCGCTCAGCAACTTCGGCAACAGCGTGTCACGCAGGGTGGCGAGGGTGTGGGATTGCTTCTGAATGTTCTTCATCTGCGTGAACAGAGGCTTGACCGTTTGCGCAAACGCTTCGGCGACACCTTTTGGAGGAACTAGGACGCGCATTCCACGAACCATGTCAGAGTTAATCGCGGTGGCAATGGACGATGTGCTGCCAAGTTGGTCGTAGCCGAAACCCTTGAGGTAGCAGTAGAGATACTCGGGGCCGAAGGCTGTGTCTGGATTCAGGCGGAAGTGGGCAATCGCCTCGTTCGACAGCATCTCTCCGTCAGTGATGGCAACTCGACCCATTGTGAGCTTAAAGCTCAAAACAACAGTGTTGTCGGGAATCCGCTTCACCCGAAACTTTTCAACCGCTTCCGAGGTGAGAAACTCCGACGTGTGCGAGATGAAGACGCCGGCAATACCGAGGTCGCGAATTGACATCCAAGGCACGTCCGCTGGATTTTCGGAGAACCATTGATGCTCCTTTCGAGGCGGCGTCTTTCCGATCCCGACTGTAGAAACTTCATCGGCCGTCTGTACCTTCCACCCCTGTGGAATAGAACCTAACGCTGTGTCCTGGAAAGAGTCGGGGAAGAGCGCGGCGGTGGCGGCGTCGAGGCCAACAGGCTTTCGACCGTCGAGTTTGGCGCGGACCGGATCGAAATCCACGAACCAGCTTTGGAACAGCGCACGCGCCATCGCCTCCAGCGTCGCGTTCATCCGGCTGTTCAACTCGATTTTGTCGTCAAGAGCCCCAAGTACCGCAGCGATGGCTTTTTGCTCGGCAAGGGGTGGGAGAAGTACCGGAATACGGTGCAGGTCGTTTCGATTTACTCCGGGAACACTGCTCTTGTCGCTGCACGATTGGAAATCGACTGTTCGCAAAAGATAGGAAGCGAAATGCGGGTCATTGCCGTGGAAGTCTTTGACCCAAAGCGTTGTGTTCAGCGGCCAGTAATCTTCTTTGATGAGGAACACTTGCCCAATGGTGCCATATCGCCCGGTCACGACTCCGGGGCCTTTGACTCCAACTTCAGAGTGATAGTCGCTGATTCCGGAGGACGACACGATTGGCACCGTGCCCGGCTTCCGGTTTGGGGACGGCAAATCAAAACCACGTTGCAGCGTGATTACGTCACCGAGCGCGACTTCAGCCCAATCACCCGCCATTACCCCGCCCCCTCTTCTTAGCTTTGGCCTTCCGTTGAACGGCGATTCTCCCACCGGCTGTCCAAAGACTGAGAATTGAATCAGCACTCTCGATGTCTCTGATTCCCATCGTGCGCGGTCGCTCCGAGTCTAACTTTGGCACGGTGCCACGAATCTGCCGCCGGAACTGAGACAACAGCATGCTTTGTCCTTGGTCAGGGGCTTCAATCAAGAGGAGGTATCTTCGCTTGCCGTGGCCCCGCGAATAGCTTTCGTGTCCGAGCACCTGCTGCGGCGAATGCACAAACCGCTGGCCTTCCGCGTCCGCAATGCAGGTGACAATCCAGTCCCCGACCCGAATATCATCAAAGTAGCGAGGCTTGCTGGAGTTGTGGACGTAATCGGCATGCGTCCCCTTTGAATGCTGAAGTCGTTTGGCGGCCTTTTCTTGAATGCCGCTGGCGCTGGACTCTTCAGCTTCTGGAACATCTCGATAACGTAGGCCGCCTATGAACCAGAGTTTAGCCTCCACGACCCTCTTTTGCCGAATGGATTTGGCCGTCTTGCCGACAGGATTGAAAACGGGTGGGCGGTAATTCTCCAAGCAGAGCTTCAGGTAGTCGGGCCGCACGGGCTCTGTGCAGAGCTTGGAAAAAAAGTCTTCAGCGCGGCGAACAGCTATCTTATCCGTCGTCAAAGAAGCAGCCTCGTCGAGCACCTTCTGCGAATTGCTTGAAATGTTGGCGGAGCCCACAAGTAGCGCGTCATCGCAGATGAAAAACTTGGCATGGAGATTTGCGCGCGTGAAGACCTGAACGCCACGCTTGATCAACCGTTGGATTTCCCTGGGCGATGTGGCTCCCTGCTTCACGGTTTGAAGCCCAAGGTTGACTACGAGGGTGTCTCCCTTTTTCAAAGGCAGCAGGTCTGCCCCGCCGTGTCCCATGAAAGCCACTGCTGCTTTGACCCTTTGGGAAGCCTTCACTCGGGAAGTCAGTTCAGCCCAAAGCGAATCATTGCTAAGGAACCGAGTCATGCGCTCACCTCCTTGTTGAAACCCAGCCCCCTCAGGTTTGCTTTGATTGCCTGCTCTAGTTTCGCGGACTCTTCAAACTGCGCTTTGAGTTCGGCAACGAGGCGCGGCATCTTTTCCTCGAAGGGGTCGCCGTCGTCTTCGAGTTCCTCGGCGCCAACGTAGCGACCGGGCGTGAGCACAAAGCCGTGCGCGGCGATTTCGGCGGTGGTGGCGGATTTGCAGACGCCGGGGATGTCGGCGTACAAACTTGGATTCCCGCCTTCGCGGGAATGACGACTCTCTTTGTCGCCGCGCCACGCGTGGTATGTGCTGGTGATTTTGGCGAGATCTGCATCGGTGAGCTCACGATGCACGCGATCAATCAGCGTGCCCATCTTCCGCGCGTCGATGAAAAGCGTGTGTTGGCGTCGGTCTCGGAAGCCGCGCTTGGTATCGGCGTTTTTATTCTTTGAAACAAACCAAAGGCAAACCGGAATCTGCGTGCTGTAGAAAAGCTGTCCCGGCAATGCAACCATGCAATCAACAAGGTCGGCTTCGATCAGCACTTTGCGAATCTCGCCTTCGCCGGATTGGTTCGACGACATGCTGCCATTCGCCAATACAAAACCGGCCATCCCCTGTGGCGCAAGGTGATAGATGAAATGCTGCACCCACGCGAAGTTGGCGTTGCCTTTTGGCGGCACGCCGTATTGCCAACGCGCGTCGTCATCTTTACGAAACCAATCTGAATCGTTGAACGGTGGATTGGCAATGACGTAGTCCGCGCGTAGATCGGGATGCAGATCGCGCCGGAAGGTATCGGCATTCTCGGGGCCGAAGTCGGCCTCAATGCCACGCAGTGCGAGGTTCATCACGGCCAGGCGGCGTGTAGTGGGGTTGCTCTCTTGGCCGTAGATACTGATGTCACCCAGCTTGCCGCCATGGGACTCAACGAACTTTTCCGATTGCACAAACATGCCACCGGAGCCGCAGGCGGGGTCGTAGATGCGCCCTTTGTATGGTGCCAACATTTCCACAAGCAAACGTACCACACACGATGGGGTATAGAACTGGCCGCCGTTCTTTCCTTCAGCACTTGCGAACTGTGTGAGGAAGTATTCGAAGACGCGGCCAAGCAAGTCTTTTGATTTACTTGCGACATCGGCAAGCTGAATGGAGCCGATCAAATCGATGAGCTCGCCCAAGCGATGTTTATCGAGGTCAGCGCGACCGTAGTTTTTATTCAGCGCGCCTTTGAGCCGCGCGTTATCACGCTCGATGGCGACCATTGCGTCATCAACATCTTTACCTACGCTCGGCAGCTTGGCGCGTGCTTGCAGGTGCGCCCAGCGCGCTTCTTTCGGTACCCAGAAAACATTGGCAGCGAGGTACTCGTCTTTGTCTTCGGGGTTCGCACCCTCGCTCTTTTGTGCGACCAGCTTAGCGTGCTGTTCATCGAACGAATCGGAGATGTACTTCAGAAAAATCAGGCCGAGCACGACGTGCTTGTATTCGGCCGCGTCCATATTGTTGCGCAGCTTATCAGCGGCGAGCCAGAGCTTCGCTTCGAAACCGATATTGGCGGAGGAATCTGATTTTTTGGTGCGAGCGACTGCCATTGAGCGGGTAACTTTCGTTTTGTGGTGGAGCGCACAAAGCTAACTCGCCGGACTCTACCACTCTATGGAAAGTTTGAGAATCATCCGAATGGACAGGGTGCTGGACTTGTGGGGCACTTCTATATACCTGCTGCGTGGGCGAATTTCGCGCCTGCGGTGCTCGCCGTAAACTGGGTACGTGCCCCGTGTTTGCCAAACCCCTCGACGCGAACTTCGCCCGCTCGCGACGGTTTCGAGAAGCCCCCCCTGTGGCTAAAACTCTATGACTAGCGGGCACTTTCAGACACTTTTGCCTGAAGATGCCCGTAAATGCAACCAGTTCCCTTTTTGTGACGTTGGTTTCATCGTTGAGCGTCCTTTGGATGTTGGGGTCGCTACTCGCCGCGTAAGTGGGGTTGAGGATGAGGCAAGTTAGTCGGAAGATATTTCATGGCCGACGCTTCTACGTGGGTTCTTTCCATTTCGCGCCACTTTCGTTAGCCATATACACAATGGCGAGCTGGATATCACGGCGGGTTAATTTGGGGTTACCCGCATTCGGCGGCATTGCGCCCTTGCCTCTGACAACGTCCTTTGTCAATTCCGATAGGCCCTCTTTTAATCTTGGGCGCCACGCGGCCTTGTCGCCCACCACGGGCGCCTTATTTGCGCCGCTGGTATGACACTGCTCGCAAGATTCGATGTAAATCTGTTTGCCCGTTTTTTTTGTCTCCGCAAATGTGGGCAACGCCGTCAAGCTGGCAACGACAAATAGGGCGAGTGAAGTAGAGGTTGGAGTCATAGGGGTCGTCTTGAGGAAGTGAACAAAAACTAAATTGCGATCGTCAAAATGCTCAGTGGAATTTGGAAGCCGATGCCGCCGCTGACCGGTCGGCTCAGAGGGCGAGACTCACAGACTTTGTGACCAAGTAAGCGTCGAGTCCCTCGATTCCACCCTCCGATCCGTAGCCGCTTTCTTTGACACCGCCAAATGGTGTTTCGGGATATGAAATTCGCGTCGTGTTGATCCCGACCATACCACTTTCGATCCGATCAGCCACGTCGTGGGCAGTTCTTAACGATGTTGTGAAAGCATAGGCGGCGAGTCCAAAGGGCAACGCGTTCGCGTGGACGATTACATCGTCAATTGTGTCGAACGGCACCACCGAGGCAACGGGCCCAAACGGCTCTTCGTGCAAGAGCCGAGACTGCTCCGGGAGATCCGCGATCAGCGTTGGGGGATAGAAAAATCCCGCACCGTCGATTGGCGCACCACCTAAGACGCACCTTGCGCCGCGATCAATGGCGTCTTGCACAAATTTGTCGACATCATTGCGGCGACGCTCATGCACGAGCGGCCCCATATTGGTTTTGGTGTCCAAGCCGTTCCCGACCACTTGCTTGGCGGCAACTGCGGCGAACTTGTCGATGAACGATTGATAGGTCGCCGCTTGCACAAAGAACCGTGTCGGTGAAATGCAAACTTGTCCTGCGTTGCGAAACTTTGCGGCGGCCGTCAGAGACACGGCGAGGTCTAGGTTAGCGTCGTCAAACACAATCACCGGCGCGTGACCGCCAAGCTCCATCGTCATTTTCTTGACCGTATTGGCGGCAAGACTGGACAAAATCTTGCCAACTTGCGTTGAGCCAGTAAACGAGATCTTGCGGATAACACTGCTCGCAATCAAGTAGGCGGAGAGGTTGGCAGCGTCGCCATAGACTAAGTTCAATACGCCTTTGGGCAGCCCCGCGTCCATCAATGCTAAGCCCAGGGCCATTGCCGTGAGGGGCGTTTCTTCGGCGGGCTTGACGATACAAGGGCAACCTGCGGCGAGCGCAGCCGCGATCTTGTAGCCAGGATTGCGGGCGGGAAAATTCCAAGAACAGAACATTGCCACGGGCCCGACGGCCTCGCGAACGATGTGTTGACGAAGATTTGACGCGCGCGGAGGTACGATGCGGCCATATGCACGCACAGCTTCCTCTGCAAACCACTCAAACATTTCGGCAGTCGCCAAAATCTCGGCCCGCGCCTCAGCAAGCGGCTTACCCTGCTCGGTGGTGAGCAGAGTGGCAATTTCTTCAACCCGCTGGTGCATCAGGGCTGCGCCTTGTCGCAAGATGCGGCCGCGTTCTGCTGCTGGTGTTGTGCGCCAAGCAGGAAAACTTTTGCCGACTGCGCCAAGCGCGGCGTCGAGCTGTGTGGTGCTGGCAGATTGATACTCCGATATGGCAAGTCCTGTTGCTGGATTGACTAAGCGATGCGTTACGCCACCTGATCCGGTAACCCACTCGCCGTCGATTAGGAATTTGGGTTGTTGATAAAACAGCGGTATCGTGCTCATAAGGGGTTCATTCCGTTGTTAGTCGCGGTGGGTAGTCGAGCGGATGGTAAAAAAGAGGCACCCAATCGGCAAGGCGATTGCAAGCTTGTTTGCGTATTGGTGTGCAGTATTTTGCCCCAGGGGTTGTCACAGGGGTTGTCACAGGGGTTGTCGCGGGGTTGGCCCAGGAGGGGTGGAGTTGGCTTCATGCTGCGGCGGCAACGCCGCACAGTTCGCGCATCACGTCGTCGAGAATATCCAATCCTTCCGCAATTAAGGCTGCGCTCGCGGTGAGTGGGACGAGTATACGAATGACATTTCCATATACTCCGCACGATAGCAGGATGAGCCCCTTTTCCGCCGCACGCGTGACGATACGCTTGGCGAGCGCCGCATCCGGGGTATGTCGCTTGTTCGGCTCAACAAGCTCTAGTGCAACCATCGCACCGAGGCCGCGAACCTCCGCAATGGCCGGAAAGCGCTGTTGCATCTGAGTCAGTCTTTCCGTGAGTTGCAGCCCCACGACATTGGCTTTTTCCAGCAATCGCTCTTCGTCGAAGGCTTGCATCACCGCTAACGCGGCAGCACAGGCAACAGGGGAGCCTGCATACGTGCCGCCAAGTCCACCGGGCGCCGGTGAATCCATAATGTCAGCGCGCCCGACGACCGCTGACAGCGGAAATCCGCCCGCTAGCGATTTTGCCGTTGTGGTTAAGTCGGGAATAACGCCGCTGTGCGACATCGCAAACCAAGTTCCCGTTCGCCCAGCACCAGTTTGGACCTCGTCGGCAATCAAAACGATGCCGTGTTCATCGCAGAGCTTTCGCAGGTATTGCAGAAACTCAGGCGGCGCAACATAAAAGCCGCCTTCACCCTGTACTGGCTCAATCACAATGGCGGCAACACGCGTCGCTTCGACATCATTTTTGAAGATTTGATCGAGTGACGCTTTGGCGTCCTCGATGCTGATGCCATGCAGGGCGTTTGGAAACGCTGCGTGGAAGACTTCGGCAGGAAAAGGACCAAAGCCCAACTTGTAGGGCGCCACTTTGCCTGTCATTGCGAGGGTCATCAACGTGCGACCGTGGTAGCCACCCGTAAAAGTGATCACGGCTGAACGCTTTGTGTAGGCGCGTGCAATTTTGATCGCGTTTTCTAACGCCTCCGCACCGCTGGTAAGCAAAAGAGACTTTTTGGCGAAGCTCCCCGGGGCAAGCGCATTGAGTTTTTCGCAAACTTCAACGTAGCTGTCGTAGGCAATCACTTGGAAACATGTGTGGGTGAATCGCTTGAGTTGCGCGTCGACGGCGGCCATGACGCTTGGATGGCGGTGACCCGTATTGAGAACTGCAATACCACCAGCGAAATCAATGTATCGCCGTCCCTCGATATCCCAGAGTTCGGCGTTCTCCGCGTGGGAAGCAAAGATTTCATGCGTCTGTCCAACGCCACGGGCAACAGCCGCATTTCGCCTCCCCATCCATTCTTTGTTCGTTGCCATGAAGCCTTCCTCGTTTTGCATTCGTTTCGTAAGTGTCTTATGTCAGCGCTGCCTACGGAAGCAGTGGATCTGCCATGATGTATGCGCGCCCGACGCGGACGTTTTGCTTGTTGTCGCTAATGGCCTTCCAAGCCGGATTTTCGCGGAGCGAAGCGCGGACTTTCGCAATGGTTTTTTCGCGAAGGCCAAGTGCAGCGTCATCCTTGTATTCGAGTACCGTATCGACCGTGGGATACATCAAATACTCAGCGGGGTACTCAATGGGGGGGTTGGTTGGCCCCGATTCAATCGGATCGGGCGGTGTTGTGGCATTACCACTGGCCGCCGTCACCAATGATCGACAGGCGACCACAAAATTGTACTATATATTTTATAAATGCAATATGGTTGTGCTGTGCTTTTTGCGCTTCCAGCGATGTTTTTCGCGAATGATTATTGGGGGAAATGTCATTTGCGTGGGCCCTGACAAATTGTGCCGGGACAGGCATCGGAGGCTATCAATTGTTTTTTATTCGTGTAAACTACAATCAAACCCATCCAATCAGCCATGCAGCGACAAGGTTCCCGTCGATCGGCAGCGTGCTCCGCGTTAATGACCCAAGGCTTGATACGACTCTTTGCGGGTAGTCATGAATTCCGTTTCTCCTCTTGTTGGCGTGCCATGCTGTACTAAGTTCATCGGCGAACATGACTTTCATGTTGTCGGTGGAAAGTACATCCGTGCGCTGGCCGAGGTTGCGGGCTGTGTACCAGTTCTGATCCCCGCCCTAGGGGCATCGCTGGATGCGGCGCATATGCTGGAGATGGTCGATGGTCTTTTGCTGACCGGGTCGGTGTCCAACATCGCGCCGGCGCGATACGGCCAGTCGCTGCTTGACGATTCGTTGCCACAAGACGCCGCGCGTGACGAGACTAATCTGACGTTGATCCAGGAAGCGATACGACGCCGAGTGCCCGTACTCGGCATCTGCCGTGGATTTCAGGAGATCAATGTGGCGATGGGAGGCTCGTTGCATCAAGCGGTGCACCGTCTCCCGGAAATGCAAGACCACCGTGGTGCCGCCGGTCAGCTTGCAGAAATCCAATATGGGCCTGCGCACGAAGTCCGGCTCGCCGCCGGGGGACAACTTCAATCCATTTTTCTGGGCGCTGCGCAAATCACCGTCAATTCAGTGCATGGGCAAGGAATTGACCAACTAGGGCACCAGTTGGATGTGGAAGCGACGGCACCCGACGGATTGATTGAAGCCATTCGCATCAGTGGTAAAGATCGTTTTGCGCTGGCCGTGCAGTGGCACCCAGAGTGGCGTGCGTCTGAGAACCGGGAATCCAGATTGCTGTTTTCGGCGTTTGGCGACGCTTGTCGGCAGTATCGGCAAGCGCGAGGCGCCTAGACGATGATGTCTCAAACCAAAATCAGGCCACTTTGGCAAAGGCTGCATCATGAATGACAGTGGACGTATCGAGCGGGAAAACATGGGATTCAACGAGCTTGATGCTTGGTTGAACGAGCGCAGTGTCACCGAAATTGAGTGTCTGGTACCCGACATCACGGGCACACCACGCGGCAAAATTTTGCCACGCGCAAAGTTTCGGGAGGAGCGCGGCATGCGTTTGCCTGAGGTCGTTCTCGGCATGACCGTCACCGGGGAAGTGCCCAACGATGATGTCTTCAACGCCATCATTCTTGCCACCGATGGCGACATGGTGTTAAAGCCCGACCCGACCACGGTGCGGATCGTTCCGTGGGCGACAGACCCCACTGCGGAGGTGATTCACGATTGTTTCACTTTCAGCGACAAGCTGGTCAACCACGCCCCGCGCTCGGTGTTGCGCAACGTGTTGAAGCTCTATGAAGATAGGGGCTGGCGACCGGTAGTAGCCCCCGAGCTTGAGTTCTATTTGGTCGCGCGAAATACCGACCCAGACCTACCACTGGGGCCACCAATCGGTCGCAGCGGAAGGGCGGAGTCTGGCAGGCAGGCCTACAGCATTAATGCCGTCAACGAGTTTGATCCGCTGTTTGAAGATATCTACGATTACTGCGAAGTGCAGGAACTTGAGATCGACACGCTGATCCATGAAATCGGTACGGGTCAGATGGAGATTAACTTCCTGCATGGCGATCCGCTGGAGTTGGCCGATAGTGTGTTTTTATTTAAGCGCACTGTTCGCGAAGCGGCAATGCGTCACAACATGTATGCGACGTTTATGGCAAAGCCCATCGCGGGCCAGCCCGGTTCAGCGATGCATATCCATCAGAGTGTGATCGACACGGCGACGGGCCGAAACGTCTTCGCAGATGAGGATGGCAGCGACAGTGCGCTGTTCAAGTCCGCTATTGCAGGGCTGCAGACGTATCTTCCAGCGTCAATGGCGCTTTTTGCGCCCTACGTAAATTCTTACCGCAGGCTGGTGCCCGATACGGCCGCACCGATTAATGTTCAGTGGGGGCGCGACAATCGGACTGTTGGTATCCGCGTACCTCACTCAAGTGCCGCTGCGCGACGCTTAGAGAATCGGGTGGTTGGCGCGGATGCCAATCCCTACATCGCGCTGGCGACAACCCTTGCGTGTTGTTATTTGGGCATGGTCAACGGTCTAACGCCCTCAGAAGAGCTGAAGGGTAACGGCTATGCGCATGACTATGAGTTGCCAAGAAGCCTGAACGAGGCGATTGACCTGTTGCGCAACGCTGCGCCACTGCGCGAACTGCTCGGCGAACAATTTGTGACCCTGTATACGTCGGTGAAGGAGCTCGAATACACCGAGTTTATGCGGGTGATTAGCCCGTGGGAACGTGAGCATCTATTGCTCCACGTTTGACGGGTGCGAATATAGATAAGCCGATCATGAATGAGACGTTTGATACCAAGACACTGCGTGCAATGGATAGTGCGCATTACATGCATCCGTTCACCGATACGCATGATCTCGCAAAGACGGGCTCGCGGATTGTGACGCACGGAAGTGGCGTCTATATATGGGATTCCGAGGGCAACAAAATCCTCGACGGCATGTCTGGCCTTTGGTGTGTCAACTTAGGGTACGGGCGTGAGGAGCTGGTCGAGGCCGCTGCGGCGCAGATGCGCAAGCTGCCTTTCTATAACAGCTTCTTCAACACGGCCGTTGTACCCGCAATTGAGCTGGCCACGCTGTTAACCGAAGTTACGCCGCCGCAGTTCAACCACTTTTTCTTTACCAACTCCGGGTCAGAGGGCAACGACACCATCTTCCGCATGGTGAGGCGCTTTTGGGATGTGTTGGGTAAACCAACCAAGAAGACCATTATTGCAAGGCGCAATGCGTATCACGGCAGCACTGTTTGTGGCGCTTCGCTTAGCGGCATGGCAGACATGCACACACAGGGCGATCTACCGATCGCAGGCATACATCATATCGAGCAGCCCTACTATTTCGAGTTCGGTCAGGGAATGACGCCCGAGGCCTTCGGCATAAAAGCGGCCGGCTGGCTGGAGGAAGCAATCCTATCGTTAGGGCCTGAAAACGTCGGTGCGTTTATCGGCGAACCGGTACAGGGCGCGGGCGGCGTGATCATCCCACCGCCGGGCTACTGGACTGAGATCGAACGGATCTGCCACAAGTATGATGTGCTGTTAGTCTCCGACGAAGTGATCTGCGGGTTCGGTCGTCTTGGACGTTGGTTCGGTTGTGAGTACTTTGGGATAAAGCCCGACTTGATGACATTTGCGAAAGGCGTTACCTCAGGCTACGTCCCGCTTGGTGGCGTGGCCGTGGGCGACAGGGTTGCGGATGTATTGATCGGCAAGGGCGGCGATTTTAATCATGGCTTCACCTATTCCGGACATCCGGTTGCGTGCGCGGTCGCGGTCGAAAACATTCGTATCTTGCAGCGTGAGAGAGTTGTCGAGCGCGTGGCCGAGGAAACGGCTCCGTACCTAAAGGCGAAATTTTCCACGTTAGCAGACCACCCACTTGTTGGCATGACGGAAACCTGTGGCATGGTTGCCGGCTTGATTTTGGTGAAAGACAAGACAAACAATGCGTTGTTCTCATCGAGCGATGCGGTCGGTATGCGCTGCCGCGGGCATTGTTTTCAAGGTGGTGTGGTGATGCGTGCAGTTGGGCACCGCATGATCGTTGCGCCTCCCTTAGTGATTACACGCGAGGAGATTGATCGAATGATTCGACTTATTCGCACTGCCTTGGACAAGACCTTGGTGGACGTTCGCCAGTTGGGCTTGGTGGCATAAGATATGGACAAAACCGCAGCTTCGTTTGGAGGCGACAAACAATCCGGCAATGATCGCGACAAGTCGCTGTACGCATTTGAGAAGTACACCGAACTCAAGACAACGTCGATTCGGATAGGTGACAGCGCGTGACCATAGCCTACTTGGAAGATCGCGCACTTCCTGCGAGTTACTATGAGTCGGTGGTCGGCGTGCGCGAACGCTATGCGCCGCTCGAGGCGGATGCGAGCTATGACGTTTGCATTGTCGGTGCGGGCCTTGCTGGACTGCAGACAGCGTATGCGTTGGCTTCGCGCGGTGTCAGTGTCGTGGTGCTCGAAGCCAACCGGGTGGGCTGGGGTGCGTCAGGTCGCAACGGTGGACAGGTGATACCCGAGTTCGCGTGCGGCATGTCCTATCTGGAATCGGCCATCGGCATGCCACAAGCGCAGAACTGTTATCGGTTGTTGATCGAGGGCGCAAATGAAGTTGCGCGGCAAGTGGAGGCGCTTGGTATCGAATGCGAGTTTCAGCGCGGACACCTTGAAACAGCCGTGACGCCCCAGCACGCTGCTCCCCTCAAAGCTTGGGTCGAGCACGCGCGTAAACACTACGGCGGTACACAACGCTTTATCCGCCGCGAAGACTTGGGTGAACATATCCAGAGCAATCGCTACTACGGTGGCATTTTGGATATGGAAGGCGGGCATCTAGATCCGCTGCGATACACGTTAGGATTGGCTAGGGGGGTAGTCGCACAAGGCGGCGTCATTCATGAAGATTCGCCATTGGTCTCATGGCATGAGGCGTCAGGTGTTGTGGTCCAATCGTCTTGTGCGGTCGTGAAGGCAAAGACGCTTATCCTTGCCTGCAATGTCGGGATCGACAACTTAGCCGGGGAAGCTGCCAAACAACTTTCGCGCCGAATACTGCCGGTTGCAACTTGGATTGTAGCGACCGCACCGCTGGGCGCGGAGCTTGCCTCCCAACTACTTCCGACACGCGTTGCAGTCGCCGACAACCGCGCAGCGCTAGACTACTTCCGGCTTTCGGCTGATAACCGGCTCATCTTCGGTGGCGGTGCCAGCTATCTTGGTGACACGTCACCAGTAGGGCACACGGAGGAGCTTCGTCGCAATATGCGTGCGACCTTCCCGGTGCTTTCCGATATTCGTATTGACTACACTTGGGGCGGAATACTCGATGCAACGATGTCGCGCGCGCCGAACCTCGGTACCGTCTCGGACAACGTTTATCACCTGCAGGGCTTCTCGGGTTCGGGATTGGTCTCAACAGCGGTGGCCGGACGTGCCGTCGCGGATGCGGTCACCGGCAGGCGCGAGAATTTCCAGATGTTCTCGCGACTTCCGCACAGGAACTTCCCCGGCGGGCGGTTGCTGCGTGGCCCAATTGTGAGTATCGCCAAGACTTGGGTTCGCACTCGGGACAAACTCCGCATTTGGGGTCTCAATCAGTCGTGAAGTGCCTGGGACTTTCTATGTGGTTACTCCAACGCTATATCTGTATATGACAAAAGGAAATTGAGACGACGATGGCTTACGAATGTCCTTTGATCGAAATATCAGGCTCCCCCTATGAGCGTGGCGTGATGTATGGCCAGAAGGCGCATGACCGAATTGTCAAAGGGGTTGCCCACTACTCGCAACAGCTAAACGCGAGCGATTTTGGCGCAGACCAGTTGGGCAACATCGTGGCCAAAATCATACCGCTGATCGACTCGTTTAATTCAAATTTGGTGACGGAAATGCGCGGCATTGCTGTCGGCGCACAAGTTCCATTCGAGCATGTTGTGTTGCTCAACGCGCGAACCGAAGTGCTGCAACTTGCTGCTCGCCAAAAGCTCAAGACCACCGTCGACAGTAATCCGGATGGCTGCACCGGACTGGTGGTGCTACCCAGCGCAACGCGTGACAACCGACTCATTCACGCTCAAAACTGGGACTGGAAATATGAGTGCGCAGAAACGGCCATTGTGCTTCACGTTCGGCGCGACGATGGCCCGGATGTCTTAACGTTTACGGAAGCAGGCGGACTGGCGCGTGCAGGGATCAATGCATCAGGTGTTGCAATCACCGGTAACTATTTGGAAAGTGATCGTGACTATCGCGAGCTTGGTATTCCGCTGGCACTCATTCGTCGGCATGCGCTCGAACAAGAGCGCCTAGCCCTTGCCCTACGAGCGGTTTATTGCACCAGTAAATCGGCATCGAACAACATCATCGTGAGCCATGCGGAAGGCGTCGTGTTCAATCTTGAGTGCGCGCCAGACGAAACATTTCAAGTCCAAGCGCGCGATGGATTACTCGTCCACGCAAATCACTGGCAAAGCCCTGTCGCACTGGCAAAATTGCGCGACACTGGCGTAAAGAGCACGCCGGATAGTCTCTACCGAGATCTTCGTGTTGATGGTTGTTTACGAGCAGAGATTGGCCGCATCGCGCCCGATGATGTCAAAAGGGCGCTATTCGATGACTTTGAATCGCCATGGGGGGTATGTCGTCCGCCCCGCCCCTCATTGTCCTCGAATTTAAGTGCGACCGTCGCCATGATTGTGATGGAACCGGCAGTTGGGACGATGGAGGTCGCGATGCTGCCCGCATTGAACAAAAAATTTCATCGCTTCCGGCTACAGTCCAATTTCAAGCCGGCGTCGCCTGCCGAGCTATCTTAGTTGCGCATCCGCTTCGCAGATTGAATGCAGACCCTACGTCACATTGCTAGCACAGTAGGCATCCTATTGTTGTGTTGCCTTGGCGCGGCGATGTTGGCTACGTCGGCGTCGGCGGCGGAGCCGACCCAACTGCGTGCGCGCTTGTTGTCGGACATCCGCTCGACCGACCCAGGGGTCAACCGGGACGGCACGACCGACTCAGTCGTGATGCATATTGTGGAGGGCTTGGTGGCACTCGCTGAGGACACCTCCATCGTCCCGATGCTCGCCGCATCCTACGATATCGCGAAAGATGGCGTCACCTACACATTTAGGTTACGCCGGGGAATTCACTTTCATAACGGTGCCCTGCTTACTGCTGGAGATGTCGCTTGGGCATTGAAGCGTTACTTTGATCCTGCGACGAAATGGCGCTGCCTGCCGGAGGTCGATGGTCGGGGCCAAGCCAAAGTCGTTGCCGTCGAAGCGCCAAACGCTGAGACAGTGGTGATTCGTCTTGAGCGTCCAGCCCCCCTATTTTTGACCATGCTATCGCGCCCCGATTGCGGCGGCACGGGAATTATTCATCGTAGTTCCGTTGGTGCAGATGGATCTTGGAAGGCACCTATTGGCACCGGGCCGTACAAACTTGGCGAGTGGAAGCGTGGACAGTACTTGGAGTTAAAGCGCTTCGACAAGTATCAAGCGCGTAGCGAGCCCGCTAGTGGATACGCTGGTGGCAAAAAGGCTGAAGTGGATACGATTCGCTTCCTAGTTGTCCCAGATAGCGCCTCCGCCAAGGCCGCATTGCTGGGCGGCTCGGTCGACATCCTCCCCGATGTCAACGAGTCCGAGCTTGCAGATATTCAGTCGAAGTCCAACATTAAGGTCGATATTTCTACAACGCCGGGTATTTCCGGCATCTTGTTCAATACCCGTGACCCGGTGATGAGGGACGTTCGCATTCGTCGGGCGATTGCCCTCGCCATTGACGGCAAAGAACTGGTGAGCGGAACTACAAATGACCTTGCGAAGTTGAACAACTCAGCGATGCCCAGCATTAGCCCTTTTTATACCGAGGTACAGCGGACAGGATTTGTACCTAACATTGCCGAAGCAAAACGTCTCTTGAAAGAGGCGGGATACAACGGCCGTCCGATCAAGATATTGGCTAACAAGCGCTACGGCACGATGTACGATACCGCCTTAATTGCGCAGGGGTTGGCTGCTTACGCTGGCATCCGCTTGGAAGTCGAGGTGCTCGACTGGGCAACGCAGTTGGATCGCTACACTCGTGGTAACTATCAAATGATGGCATTCGCCTATACGTCACGACTTGATCCTTCGCTTGTATACGACATGCTCGTCGGTCCCAAAGCCATACAAACGCAAAAGGTTTGGGATAACCCCGAAGCCCAAGCGCTGGTTGCAGAATCGATGCGCGAGACGGATAAGGTCAAACGCCAAAGGATTTTCGATGAGCTGCACCGTCGCATGTTGCAGGACGTTCCCCTCATTGTGTATTGGAACGGTATCCAAATCACTGCATACCACAAGCGTGTTGTCGGCTTTCGCCAGTGGCCGATGGAGCATCCGCGTTATTGGCTGGTTCGGATGAAACCTTAGCGGAGCGGCACATGATTCGATACATCATTCGCCGCTTGTTGATGACGCTGCCGACCTTGTTTCTCGTTGGCGTGTCGGTGTTCGCACTCATCCGACTTATCCCCGGCGACCCCGCGCAACTCATGCTGGGCGACAGTGTGGACCCGGGTGAACTGGTAGAGGTGCGTCGGCAGATGGGGCTAGACCAACCGATTCATATTCAGTTTTTCGAGTGGGCGTCTAAAGTCCTACAGGGCGATCTTGGTGTCTCGCTTTCCGACGGGCAAGCCGTACTTCCGCTTTTGGTCGAACGATTTCAGGTCAGTGGCGTCGTGGTCCTCATTGCTGTGATGGCGGCGCTAATGATCGCCGTACCTGCGGGTTTATTCGCAGCCCATAAACAAAATCGAGCCGCCGATATCAGCATCGTTGCACTCTCCACCGTGTTGCTTTCTATTCCGAGTTTTTGGCTTGGTCTCATCTTGCTACTCACGTTTGGATTGGCGCTAGGGTGGCTGCCGGTAGTGGGTTACGTTCCGCTATCGACTAGTTTTTTGATCGGCATGAGCTTCCTAGTGTTGCCTATTGCGACCTTGGCTGTGATTGAGGCGGGAGTTCTCACGCGCATGATGCGTGCGAGCGCAATCGAGGTACAGCGTTTGGAATATGTGACACATGCCCGCGCAAAGGGTGCCAGCGAGTGGCGCGTGTTGACGCGGCACATTTTGCCCAACGCCTTCGCGCCGACACTCACGCTGGTGGGACTCATTCTGGGAAATTTGTTGGGTGGCATTGCGGTTCTTGAAACGGTGTTTACCCTGCCTGGGCTAGGCCGCCTATTGGTCGATGCAATCTTCGCGCGCGACTACCCGGTTGTACAAGGCTGTTTACTCTTTACCGCACTCATTTATGTGTTGGTCAATTTGCTGGTTGACCTATGTTATCCACTGCTTGATCCACGGGTGACTGCGGAATGAGTGCATCGCGCCATCGTTGGCACTTCAATGCCGTCGTCGGATATTCGCTGGTCGGGGCAATCGCGCTCATTGCGGCGGTTGCTGTGTTCTGGACGCCGTACGATCCGCTTCACCTTAGCGTCAGAAATAAATTGCAGGCACCTTCGCTGGTGCACTGGCTAGGAACTGACGAACTGGGTCGTGACGTTGCCAGTCGCGCAATGGCTGGCGCGGCGACGAGCTGCTGGGTGGCATTGTTGACGGTGCTGTTTGCAGTCACCTCGGGCACCGTGATTGGGCTTCTCGCCGGCTTCATTCGGGGTTGGACTGATCGTATCGTGATGGCCTTCAACGATACATTGTTGGCGTTCCCCGGCATTTTGCTGGCGCTGGCCATCATGGTGATTATCGGTGCAAACCAGTACGGCATCATCATTGCCCTAGGACTCGCCTACGCGCCTATGGTGGTACGGGTGGTGCGCGGCAGCGTGCTCTCTATCCGCGAAAAAGAGTACATCGAGGCCTCGGTCATGATTGGCAATAGCCCAGTTGTGACGATGCTACGACACGTCCTGCCAAATTGTGTTGCGCCCATTGCCGTGTTGGCGACCAGCATGTTCGGCTGGGTCATCTTGTCGGAGAGTGCGTTGTCGTTTCTCGGGCTCGGTGTTCCACCTCCCGCACCGACTTGGGGAAATATGCTCTCGGGCAGCCGCTCCCATATTCAATCGGCAGTGTGGCTGGGTCTCGTTCCAGGCGTTTGCATTTCTTTGACCCTACTAGGCGTCAACTTGTTGGGGGATCACCTGCGCGATCGACTCGACCCGAGAATTCATTGATGAGCACAACGACACCTTCGGCGATGCTGGCAAGTCCGCCCCCCATCTTGCGAGTGCGGAACCTCTCGGTCTCGGCGATTGCTTCTGGTGCAAAGCTGACCGACGCTGTCTCATTTGATGTTGGCGCGGGTGAATTTTTGGCGGTCGTCGGCGAGTCCGGCAGCGGCAAGACTATGGTCGCACGTAGTGTCTTGGGTTTGCTTGCCGCGGGTGTGCAGGTTGATGCCGGTGAGATCCTATTGGGCGATGAGAGTCTCTTGAAGGCAGCGCCGAAGCGAATGCGCGAATTACGCGGCGGCACCGTTGGAATGGTGTTCCAAGAGCCCATGGTTTCGCTCAATCCGGCGATTCGAATTGGTGAACAAATGGCCGAAGGCCTGCGATTACACACTCAGCTCAACAAGCTAGAAGTGGAAGCCGCGTGCGTGGCGATGCTCAAGCGGGTACAAATCGCCAATCCGTTGCAGTGTATGCGGTCATTCCCGCATGAGTTTTCAGGCGGTATGCGGCAACGTATCATGCTGGCCTCCGTCATGCTACTCAAGCCGAAGCTGCTAATCGCAGATGAACCGACTACCGCACTTGATACGCTGACTCAGTTAGAAGTGCTGGACATCATGGTGTCACTGGCGCGAACCGACGGCACCGCTGTATTGCTCATTACGCACAACTTGGGATTGGTCTCACGATATGCCGACAAGGCGATTGTGATGCAAACCGGCAAGATTGTAGAGGCGGGGGACGCCAAGACGTTGCTGCGCTCGCCTCAGCATCCCTACACCAAGCAACTTGTGGATGCGCTACCTAAACGTAGCCACAAGGTCGTCGGTGACGTTGATTCCCCACCAATCTTGCAGGTCAAAAATCTCGTCGTCAATTACCCCGGTCGTCGAACGAGCTGGTTTACAAAACCAACACCGAATTGCGCCGTCAATGGTGTTGATCTGACTATTTATCAAGGCGAGACGGTTGCGGTGGTCGGCGGTAGTGGCTGCGGAAAAACGTCGCTTGGGCGGGCAATGTTGCGCCTCAATTCTGCCGCGAGCGGCGAGATCCTGTTTCGCGGGCAGCCGATGCAGGACTTAAGCGGCAATGCGTTGCATGATTTTAGGATGGCGTGCCAATTGGTTTTCCAGGACCCCTACTCATCACTCAACCCGCGCATGCGTGTTGCGGATATCATCGCTGAGCCGTTGAATCACACCACAATGGGGCGTGAGGCGAAGGTGCAACGTGTCGCGCAGGTCATGGAAGAGGTTGGCTTGGATAAGTTAGGGCAACGGTTTGGTCATGAGTTATCAGGCGGGCAACGCCAACGGGTAGCGATTGCACGCGCCATCGTAAGACGTCCGGCATTCGTCGTCGCCGATGAGCCCGTCTCGGCGCTCGATATGACCATTCAAGCGCAGATCTTGACGCTGTTTGCAGAACTCCAGCGTGCTCACCAATTCGCCTGTTTGTTTATCTCCCATGATTTGGCTGCTGTCGAGCAAATCGCTGACCGCGTCATCGTAATGCAGAGCGGCAAGATTGTGGAGGAGGGCTCGCGTGACGACATATTTGATCGACCGCAGCAAGCCTATACCCGTGCGCTGTTGGCTGCGCGTACGGCCACTTAAGGGAGGTACGGATGCTGTCGCCAGATGAATACGTCTCCCACGATGCCGTAGCACTTGCTGCAATGGTGCAGCGGCGAGAGGTGACGCCGTCCGAATTGCTTGCGTCCGCATGGTCGCGAATGGAAGCCATGAACCCGGCGATCAACGCGGTGTGTTGGCCAGACCGCGACGTCGGTGAACGTGCGGCTGCAATCGCAGATATCCACGCTCCATTTGCCGGTGTGCCGTTTCTACTCAAGGACGGAGGTGCGTCTGCCGAAGGCCTGCGCTTGACCTTTGGTTCACGTTCCGCCATGTCTTATTTTCCTGCCGCCGATGGCGAGCTCACTAAGCGTTATCGTCGAGCAGGATTGGTCATTTTTGGACGCACCACCGCGCCCGAGTACGGCATCAATGTGACTTGTGAAGGCCCGCTCTATGCGGGGCCGACCAAGAATCCATGGGATCTCAGGCGCTCGGCGGGTGGGTCGAGCAGCGGCGCAGCGGCAGCGGTTGCAGCGGGCATTGTGCCGATGGCACACGGTTCTGACGGTGGCGGGTCGCTGCGTATCCCCGCGTCGTGTTGCGGACTGTTCACCTTGAAGGTGACGCGAGCCCGTATGCCACACGGCCCGGGGGCGAGTGAATCGTGGTCCGGTATGGCAACGTCGAATGTGATCACACGTAGCGTACGCGACTCGGCGGCGGCATTGGATGCGACGCACGGCCCCGATCTGGGGGCCCCTTATGTGGCACCGGCACCCGCGACGACATTCATGCAGGCAATTGCGATGCCGCCACGCGCTTTGCGCATCGGCCTGCTGACCGCCGCGCCATCGGGTGCAACGGTGCATCCCGATTGTGTTTATGCGGCAGAAGATGCCGCAAGGCTGTGTGAAAGCCTAGGGCATATCGTCGAGCCAGTGACTTCTCACGAAATTGATTTCGCACGAATGGCGAGCGTGATGCGTGCGCTTGTGTGCGCGAACACTGCTAATGAGATGAAGGCAATGTCTGCGATGTTTGATAGACCTCTCAGTCCAACTGAGTTCGAAGCTGCAACGTGGAGTGCCCATGATTTGGGGATGGGAATGTCGGCGACTGACTATCTCTCATCACTTCATGCGATGCACCGTATTGGCCGCAAGATTGCGGCCCTGGTTGACCAATTTGACCTTTTGTTGACGCCGACGCTCGCCGAGCCGCCGGCGATGCTAGGGCGCTTTGTGATGGACTGCGATTACGTCACACACCGTACCAACACCCTAGCCTATGCGCCGTTTACACCACTGGCAAATGTGTCGGGCCAACCCGCGATGTCAGTGCCACTCCACTGGAACGAAGATAATTTACCGATTGGTGTGCAGTTCATTGCACCTTATGGCGACGAGGCGATGCTGCTCGCCTTGGCCGCCCAACTGGAGTCTGCGCGACCTTGGGCCGCACGCCGGCCCGATCTTCAAGATCAACGCCGTCGTGATTCGGTACCGGCGACGGCGAGCATAGGACGCAAGTGATGCGCGTTGAGTAGCACCAACAGAGCGCGGACGCAATGAGAATAGGAGCGCCAGCGGCTATTGCGCTGAGATTTTGTATAGCGCCAAGGTGCCGGTAAGGTTCGGCAAAAACGTCGCTTCGCCGTTTCCCGCCAACACGCGGCGGTTGTTGATGCGATACCCACGATTGCGACAGAAGCTTTCAAAGTCGTTGATCGTAAACAGATGCACGTTCGGGGTGTCATACCATTGATAAGGCAAATCGTCAGACACGGGCATCTTGCCAGCGAGACCAATTTGCAGACGATGTTTCCAGTAGCCGAAATTCGGGAAGGTCACAATCGCCTCTCTGCCCACGCGCAACATATCTGCAACCACCGCCTCGGTATGTTTGATTGCTTGTAGTGTCTGCGAAAGAATCACCACGTCGAACGAATGGTCGGCAATTTCCTTCATGCCGGCTTCGAGGTTGGTTTGGATTACGCTGACACGGTTGCCGATGCATTTCAAGAGCGACTGATCGTCATTCTCAATGCCGTAGCCACGAACCTGTTTTTCGTCAGTGAGATAGCGAATGAGCGAACCATCGCCGCACCCTAGATCAAGCACGCGAGATTTTGGCGGGACCCATTGCGTAATGATGTCAAAGTCGGCGCGGGTAATCATGTGGCTGCTCCGGTTGAAATGCCCCGCAAGTAGCCGCGCACAATCGCATGATATTGCCGGTCATCGAGCAAAAACGCATCGTGGCCATGCGGCGCGTTCACTTCAGCGTAGGTAACATCCCGGTCGGCATCCAGCAAGGCTTTGACAATCTCGCGTGAACGTGCGGGCGAGAAACGCCAGTCGGTGGTGAAAGATATCACCAGCATCCGTGCGGTAATGCCAGCGAACGCACGCGAAAGGTCGCCCTCAAATTGACGTGCAGGATCAAAATAATCGAGCGCTTTCGTGACGCGCAGATAGGTATTGGCGTCGTAGTACTCGGAAAACTTCTCACCCTGATAACGAAGGTAGGACTCAATTTGGAATTCCGGGGCGAATGAAAATTTCAATCCCTCCCGCAAGCCACGGCCAAACTTCGATTCCATTTGGTCATCCGAGATATAGGTAATATGGCCAATCATGCGCGCCACCGTCAGGCCGTCTTTCGGTACCGTGTTGTAGTCGGCAAAGGCGCCGTTGTGAAACGCGCTGTCACTCATGATCGCCTGACGTGCGACTTCATTGAACGCAATATTTTGCGCGGACAAGTTTGGCGCGGCCGCAATCACCAGTGCGTGCCGTATTCGTTGGGGATAGCGAATCGCCCAAGACATGGCCTGCATGCCCCCTAGCGAGCCGCCTATTACCGCTGCTAAGGTTGTCACGCCGAGTTGATCGAGCAGTCGCGCCTGTGAATCCACCCAGTCTTCGACGGTGACTAACGGAAAATCGGCGCCCCATCGTTTGCCTGTCTCCGGGTTCATCGTGGTGGGACCCGTGGAGCCAAAACACGAGCCCAAATTATTGACGCCAATCACAAAAAAGCGATCCGTATCGACCGGCTTGCCGGAGCCGACCATGTTGTCCCACCAGCCGTGCTCGTCAGGTTGATCTTCATACACGGCCGCGACATGGTGAGAGGCGTTCAGCGCGTGACAGACAAGTACCGCATTGGACTTATCGGCGTTGAGCGTGCCGTATGTCTCAAAGGCCAGATCATAATCGCGCAACACCGCACCACTCGCGAGTGCGAGTGGTTGAGAAAAGTGTGCGAGTTGCGGTTTAGCAATCAACGTGACACGCCCGCTTTCAAAAACGAAAAAAAGCCCGACAGCTTGGACTATCGGGCTTTCGCAGAAATCGAGATAGCCGCTTTAGCCGTATTTGTTGGTTCTCTCCAGCAGTAAAACTAAAACTGTCGAGCCGCGCCCGCAAGCTGATCGTCAAATCGGCGCAATGAAATATTACGTCAAAACCTGCCGCGCCGTCAATGCGCTGCACCGCTGGCAATCTGCCGAAAAGCCGGGCAATCACCTCTCAATTCGCTGCGCCCGCCGTGGGACAATATGCGGATGACGAAAGCGCCCATCCATTCTATTGAAACCTCTGACGAAGCGGGTGTCCGCTATCTACACTTTGGTTCGGAGTGGGTACAAGGCGCGATGCGGATTGCGAGGCCTTGGGCGCTTGAGCTCGAATACACGCGGGAACTGATGTTGGCGCTTGCCTTGCGACCTGATGCGGATTGGCCAAAGCAGGTGTTGCAGATCGGCTTGGGCGCAGCCTCGGTCACAAAATTTTTGTATCGTCACCGACCGCAATGCGTGCAGACCATCGTCGAGATCAATCCGTTGGTGCCACGGGTGGGACATCAACTATTTAAGCTGCCGCATGATGAGGACCGCATCAAGATTGAAATTGCCGATGGTATTGCGTGGATGGCGGAGTCCAAGAAGCGCTTTGATCTGATTGTGGTGGATGGCTATGATCACAACGCGCGTTTTGGGGGGCTCGGCAACGAGTCTTTTTATCGCGACTGCCGGGCGCGATTGTCGAAACAGGGTTTGCTCGCGCTGAATTTATTTGGCCGATCGCGGGGCTATGCTAAACAAACGACTAACTTAGAAAATGCATTCTCCGGGCGAATCTTGGCGCTGCCAGCAAACGATGAAGGCAACGCAATCGCTTTTGCAGCGGCCGGCGAGGCGATTTTGCTGGAGATGGTGGCCCTCAAAGAGGAGTGCGACCGATTAGCACGAGAGACTGGCATTGGCTGGGGGGAATCGACGACTCGCTTGGCCCGCGCTATCTCGATCAGATCTCAAAAATCGTTCTAGCCCAAACATTTCATGGGGCGCTGTGAAATATTCAGGTGCGCCGCGCCGGGGCGTATCGCGGTGAGCCGATATAATGACCAATTACGCTTTTATCGCTGCTATGGTCACGTCTAACGACAACAAAACTGCGCTTGCTGAACTCTTTCAGCAAGCGCTGCTAAAGGCTTTTCCCGCGATCGCGGATGAGGCAAGCCCATTCCTCATTGCGGTCGAGAAACCGAAGAACCCCGAACACGGCCACTTCGCTGTTAACAGCGCCCTCCAACTTGCCAGAAAATTAGCGAAGAAACCGCGCGAGATTGCTGAGGCGCTTGTTGCCGCATTGCCGCCGTCCGACCTGCTCGCGGGTACGCCGGAGATTGCTGGCCCTGGATTTATCAACGTCCGTTTGTCACGCGATGCTGAAACGCGCATCGTCAAAATCGTTTCGCAGTTGGGCGCAGACTTTGGCATGAGCGCTGTTGGCAATCACGAAAAGGTGATGATTGAATTTGTCTCAGCCAATCCGACGGGTCCGCTCCACGTAGGCCACGGTCGTGGTGCCGCGATTGGGGATACGCTGGCACGACTATTGAGCGCGCAAGGCTATCAAGTCAGCCGTGAGTTCTATTACAACGATGCCGGTGCGCAGATCAATAATCTCGCCGCATCAGTGGCTGCGCGATTAAAGGAAAAGGCCGGACTCGATGCGCCCTTTCCAGAAGACGGCTATCGCGGTCACTACATTGTTGAAATTGCTGAGCGCTATTCGCTTGAGCACCCAAATGACACGCGAGGAGAAAACCTTGACGAGGTTCGAAAGTTTGCCGTCGCTGCACTTCGTCACGAACAAGACCTCGATCTGAAGGCATTTGATGTTCGGTTCGATAACTATTTCTTAGAGTCATCGATCTACACCGATGGTCTGGTTGAAAAAACGGTTAATCAATTGATGGCCAATGGTCATACCTTTGAAGAGGGTGGCGCGCTGTGGTTGCGCACCACGCCGTTTGGCGACGACAAAGATCGCGTGATGCGCAAGTCAGACGGCACGTTTACCTACTTTCTGCCAGACGTGGCGTATCACGTCACCAAATGGCAGCGGGGCTTCACCCGCGCCATCACCGAGCTCGGCGCAGACCATCATGGTTCCCTCATGCGAGTCAAGGCAGGTCTGCAAGCGATGGAGATGGGGGTGCCACTGGGCTACCCAGACTACGTGCTGCACCAGATGATTACCGTGATGCGCGGCGGCGAGGAAGTCAAAATTTCCAAGCGTGCTGGTAGCTACGTCACCTTGCGCGATCTAATCGATGAAGTAGGACGTGACGCCACGCGCTATTTTTTCATCATGCGCAAATCAGACTCACAACTGACCTTCGACATCGACCTCGCCAAGAGCCACTCGGAAGACAATCCCGTTTACTACGTTCAATATGCGCACGCTCGCATTTGCCGCGTACTTGAGCAATGGGGTGGCGATGTTGCCACGCTGACCCGCGCCGACATCTCGCCTTTGACATCCGTCTATGAATCCGAGCTGATGCGAACGCTGGCCGATTTCCCCGAGACACTGAGCCTTGCTGCGCGCGAGCTCGCGCCACACCTAGTGGCAAACTACCTCGGCGACCTCGCAGCGAAACTACACACTTACTACAATGCTGAGCGGTTCCTGCTGGACGATGAAGCGCTTAAACACGCACGTCTCGCGCTCATCGTCGCGGTTCGGCAAGTTATTCGAAACGGCCTTGCCGTCTTGGGCGTGTCTGCACCGGAGAAAATGTAATCATGGCTAACGACATGAAACCGAAAGCATCACCACGCGGTGGCGGCGGCAAACCGGGGGTGAACCCATTGTTCGCGGGCATCATTATCGGCCTGCTCATGGGAATTTTTCTTGCACTCGGCGTCGCAATTTGGCTCAAAAAAACGGCTAATCCGTTTGTTGAAAAGACGCGGCCCGTCGATACCTTGCCAGCGGCGAAGCCAGCCAGCGGCGCATCGGCCGCAGGCCCGGTCGATGGCAAAGCAGATCCGTCGAATCCTGACAAACCACGCTTTGAGTTCTATCAAATCTTACCAGGTGAGAAGGACGGCGCAAGTAAAAATCCTGCTGAGGCCGTCATGCCTAAGACACCGCCTGCACCAAAAGAGCCAGTCAAGGAGGCCGTGAAAGAAACGCCCAAAGAAACGCCCAAAGAAGCCACACCAGTGAAGTCGCTCAACGAAACGCTATACCTGCAAGCAGGCGCGTTTCAGAGCGAGGCCGAAGCGGAAAACCTTAAAGCGAAAATTGCGTTCTCGGGATTTGAGGCGTCGATTAAGGCGGTCAACGTCGCGGGCAAGGGTACGTTATATCGAGTGCGCCTTGGCCCATACAAGAGCCAAGATGAAGTGAACAGAATCAAAGGTGTGCTGTCCCAGAATGGGATTGGCGCCGCAGTTGTGAAGCAGGACTGACAGGCAACCGCATCAGAATTTACCCCTATCCAATCTCTCAACCATTGAAGACGCTCAAAATGACTTCGTTTATATCAAAAATTGTTTGCCGAGCGGTCATCATGACCGCCTCTGCCCTTTTTGTTTGTGCAGCGTTCGCACAGGCGCCTAAGGAAGTCGTCCCGATAGACCCACCCCAACCTGTCGCAAACGACGGAACGGTGGAAGTCATCGAGTTTTTTGGATATGGTTGTATACATTGCGCAAATCTTGAGCCAGCCCTGGAGGCTTGGGTCGCCAAGCTGCCGGCCGACGTCAAATTCAAGCGGGCACCGGCAGGCTTTAGTCAAGCGGGTATCGATGATGTGCCGATCTACTACACGCTGGAGGCAATGGGCGAAATCCAGCGCCTGCATAAAAAGATATTCGAGGCCATTTTCAATGATCGGGTCACACTGGGTCACAAGCCTACGCTGTTGAAGTGGCTAGAAAAGCAAGGTGTTGATCCGAAGAAATACGAGTCTGTTGAGAATTCGTTTAGCGTTGCATCAAAAATTAAGCGGGGCCGCGAACTGGCTGGACTTTACAAGGTCAATGCAACTCCAATGATCGCAGTGAACGGAAGATTTCTTGCGCAACAAATTGGCGGTGCAAATAATTTTTTAGCGACAATTGATCGCCTGATCAACGATGCTCGCCGATCAAATGCGCCGGCCAACCCCCCGCCAAAAGCGAGTGCACCTGCTGCCAAGCCAGCCACCAAGCCAGCCGCCACACCGGCCACCAAGCCAGCCGCCACACCGGCCACCAAGCCAGCCGCACCTACAGCCACAAAGTAAGATCACTACATCGAGCGAGATGGGATACGGCATACGGCATACCGAATACGGCACCTTCGGGTGCCGTTTTTGTTTTGGGGGCGGTGATTTTGGGGCGTGAAGAGAGCCCGCTGATAAACTGTAAAGATGCAAAAAATCTTCATTACCGGTGCCTCTAGCGGTATCGGCGAATCGCTCGCCCGTCACTATGCGGCTCAAGGCGCGCAGTTAGCGTTGGTTGCCAGACGCGGCGATTGGCTTGAACGTGTTGCTGACACCATCACGCCGCGCCCGGAGATTTACGCATGTGACGTTCGGGATGCAAAGGCACTCAAGGCCGCTGCCAACAACTTCATGGCAAAACACGGTGTCCCAGATATTGTTGTCGCCAACGCGGGTGTTTCGCGCGGCACGTTGACAGAAGTGGAAGACGACCTGCGAGCATTCCAAGAGATCTTCGATATCAATGTCATGGGTATGGTGAATACCTTTCATCCCTTTGTTGAGTCAATGAAAGCCAAGGGCAGCGGCACACTCGTTGGTATTGCCAGTGTTGCCGGGTTTCGCGGTATCCCGGGTGGCGGCGCGTATTCCGCATCCAAAGCGGCGGCGATTCGCTACTGTGAAAGTTTGCGCGTCGAATTACGTTCGGCTGGTGTTGCCGTCGTGACCATTTGTCCCGGCTACATTCGTACGCCGATGACGGCCGTGAATAAATTCAAAATGCCGTTCCTGATTGATGTTGAGCAGGCGGCGGTTCGGTTTGCGCGCACCATTGAGCGCAAAACTTCTTTCACCGTGATCCCGTGGTCGATGGGGATTGCAGCGCGTGTGCTTCGCATTACGCCGAACTGGTTGTACGACCGCGTCTTCCAACGTATGCCAAGAAAACCAAGATGATTGCCGGCGCACTTAACTAACATGTCCTCCCTTCTCTCCCGCCGCGATCTGAATTTTCTGCTCTACGAATGGCTCGACGCCACTTCGCTGACGGCGTGTGATCGTTATCGGCAACATGATCGTGAAACCTTCGATGCGGTTCTCGACACCGCAGAAAAGCTCGCAGAAGATTTGTTCGCACCGCATAACCGTAAAAGTGATCTGAACGAACCGCACTTTGACGGTCAACATGTGACCGTGATTCCCGAGGTAAAGGCCGCTATCGACGCGTTTAATGCGGCGGGATTGGTCGCGGCATCGCAAGATGAGTCACTGGGTGGCATGCAGCTTCCAGTGGTCATCGACAAAGCGATGATGGCCTATTTCATGGCGGCAAATTGCGCCACGGCCGCTTACCCATTTCTGACCATCGGCAATACCAATCTGTTGCTCGCACACGGCACGCCGTCACAAATCGAGCTGTTCGTGAAGCCGATGCTGGCGGGACGTTTCTTTGGCACGATGTGTTTGTCTGAACCGCAAGCAGGATCGTCTTTATCCGACATCAACACGCGTGCGCTGCTGCAACCTGACAACACCTACCGCTTGTTCGGTAACAAGATGTGGATTTCGGGCGGCGAGCACGAGATGTCGGAGAACATCGTGCATCTGGTCTTGGCGCGATTGCCGGATGCGCCTGCTGGTGTGAAGGGTATTTCGCTGTTTATTGTTCCCAAGCATTTGGTCAACAATGACGGCACGATTGGTGAACGCAATGATGTGGTGCTCGCCGGGCTAAACCACAAGATGGGGTATCGCGGAACGACCAATTGCCTGCTAAATTTTGGCGAAGGCAAATTCAAGCCGCAGGGAAACGACGGCGCGGTCGGTTATCTTGTGGGGGAACCCAACAAGGGCTTGGCCTGCATGTTCCACATGATGAACGAGGCCCGAATTGGTGTTGGCTTGGGCGCCACAGTCTTGGGATACACCGGTTACTTGCACGCACTCGCTTACGCAAAGTCGCGTCCACAGGGTCGGCCACCAAGTGACAAAGATCCCACGAGCAAACAGATCCCCATCATTGAACACACCGATGTGAGACGGATGTTGCTCGCACAAAAATCCTACGTGGAAGGTGCGCTTGCGCTCAATTTGTATTGCGCACGACTGGTGGATGAGGAGAAAACCTCGGTCGATGAGGCAGCCCGAAAGGAAGCAACGCTGCTGCTCGATATCCTGACGCCCATCGCCAAGAGCTGGCCGTCGCAGTGGTGTTTGCAAGCCAACTCACTGGCCATTCAAGTGCTCGGCGGATATGGCTACACGCGAGACTTTCCGGTGGAGCAGTTCTACCGCGACAATCGACTCAACGCGATCCATGAAGGCACGCACGGCATTCAAGGTTTGGATCTGCTCGGGCGCAAAGTGGTGATGCAGAGCGGCGCCGCGCTACGCTTGCTGGGCCAACGCATCACCTCGACGATCGCCGCCGCCAGTAAAAATGCTGACACACGCGCCTTTGCCGCCCAACTTGCGAGTTATGCAGAACGCTTGGTGACGGTGACGCAGACTGTATGGGCTGCGGGCGACATCAATCACACACTCGCCAATTCCTCATCATTTCTCGAAGCCTTTGGCCATGTGGTGATCGCGTGGATGTGGCTCGAACAATCTCTCGCCGCCTCGCGGCATTACACATCCGCCGAAAGCGACTTCTATCATGGCAAATGGCAAGCGTGTCGTTACTTCTTTGTAGTCGAGTTACCCAAGGTCGGGCCGATGCTGGACCTAGTACAAAATCTTGATACCACCTCACTCGACATGCAGCCCAACTGGTTCTAACTCTTTCAAACGTCTCACTCCTCACCCCGTCGCGCCGATAATCATGTCCTCTAATCCAAAAGCCAACGCCACGACAAGATTCTCTGACCGCGTCGCCGATTACATCAATTACCGCCCCCACTATCCGGTTGAAATTTTGGATTTATTGGCTGCCAACTGCGGCCTCACACCCGAAAGTGTCATCGCCGACATCGGCTCGGGAACGGGCTTTCTGGCAGAGTTGTTTCTCGACAACGGCAATCCGGTCGTCGGTGTTGAGCCAAACCGCGAAATGCGTGAGGCCGGTGAAGCGTACCTCGCCGACTACGGTCGCTTTACCAGCATGGACGGCACCGCCGAAGCCACACGCCTACCCCGGCAATCGATGGATTTTGTCTTGGCAGGGCAAGCCTTTCACTGGTTCGATCGAGACAAGACACGGGCTGAGTTTCGGCGCATTTTGAAAGATGATGGTGTCGTGGTGCTGGTATGGAACGATCGCAGCTTAGTTGCCAAACACGATTCAACGCCCTTTTTGCGCGACTACGAAGATCTGCTGCAACGTTACGCCACCGACTACAACGAGATCAACCACAAGAATGTCCAAGACCCGACCATCTTTGAACCATTTTTCGGCGGCAAATTTCAGGAAGCCGCGTTTGATAATTTCCAGCACTTCGATTTTGCTGGGCTGATGGGGAGACTCCACTCCTCGTCCTATGTTCCGGGCAAAGACCACCCAAACTACGCACCACTGGCCGCACGCGCGCGCGAAGTATTCGATAGGCATCAAGTGCGCGGAGTTGTCACGTTTGAGTACGATACCCGCGTCTACTACGGACCAATGTTGTAAACACGAACAACGGCGGGCATTTCCAAGCATTTATCTCTGAAAGTGCCCGTCAATCAATGAGTTTCAGTTTTGGGAACTTCTAAAAACCTTCTGCGCGGACGAATCTGTCAGCTCCGGTGCTCGCCGTACACTGGGTACGTGTCCGCTCCTCACTGCCAACTTCACCCGCTCGCGACGGTTTTTAGAAGCTCCCTTTTTGGAACGGCGCGAAATTCGCCCACGCAGCAGGTTTATAGAAGTGCTCTTTGCGCGAATTGTCCCGATTGTTCCGTCCCCCACACGTTACATTGGCTATTCTTGGCGATTCAGTTGACTGGGCCGATGACTGCGAGCCGAGCGAGAGGGGATTGGTTAGCATGGGTGCTTAGTCAGTTCTTCACAATATAATTTGAAAGCAGGCTGCCGTGATAGGCTATAATTTGAAAGCAGGCTGCCGTGATAGGCGGCATTTCGCGTCTCTTTATTAAGTTAGGCTCCATATGTCCTACCCACCGAAAATCGAACATTTCCATGCGGTCCTTAGTTCTCTGCCGAGTGTCATTGACGTATCGAGTGGAATTGAAAGTCTTCAGGGTGTTTCAGCCGAGGATCTACGTCTCCCTGATTTCGCTGCATGGCCAATCGGCGCCCTACGTCGAACGAATGGTGGGCTTGAGGCTGAAGCACTCATTCAATTCGAGCTTCGTTTGACCCCTGATGCAAACGCATGGCGAACCATTGAATTCTTAGCTTGGTTCGTTCGTGATCAGTCTCGTGGTGGGGTAGCAGTTCAGCTAAGACCCTTTGCTTTGCCGCCGGAGGTCGCGGGGCAAGTGCAACATGGCCACACTCTTTGTTGGCATATTGACCTCTTCTGTGCCGGTATAGGCAGTGATCTCTCTCCCGTCCTAGAGCAAGTAGAGACTCTTGCGCGCACGCTGGAAATTGCGATGAAAGTCTATGCAACCGCGCTCGCAGGCGAGGCCTAACGACCCCGCCGAGGGGGCGTCCGAGCGTTCGAGAAGCGTGCAAGGGGCCAACGACGATTTTTGCGCCCGTCAATCAATGAGTTTCGGTTGTGCGAATTGTCCCGATTGTTCCGTCCCCCACACGTTGCCTTGGCTGTTTGTGGCGATTCAGTTGATTGGGCCGATGAGTGCAGGCTGAGTGATAAGCGATTGACTAGAATGGGTACTTAGTCAGTTCTTCACAACATGATGTGGAAGCAGGCTGCCGTGATAGGCGGCATTTCGCGTCTCTACATTGAGTTAGAGCGCCCATCCAAAAATATGGCGTTTTATATTGCCAAGTGCTAAGCTTTACCGATGGCCAGTACGCGCTTCGATTGGGATCCGGAAAAGGATGCTGAAAACCAGCTCAAGCACCGCGTTTCCTTTGGGCTTGCCCAATATGCGTTCGCTGACCCAAGGCGCTTGATTGCCAAGGATGTTTCCCACAGCCAAACCGAAGATCGGTTTTATTGTTTCGGCGAAGTTGATGGCGGGATCCTCACGGTTCGGTTTACGTATCGTGCTTCGGTTATTCGAATAATCCTAAATCCGGCAGTTACCCTGCCGCTGTAAGTTGGGCTGACGGTAGCCAAGGTGGCAGTGGGCGCGTGATTTTGGCCACCACGTAGTCCAGAAATGTCTTCCATCGATCCGTAAAAGGCAACTGCTCCGCAACATCCCTGACATGACCTAAAGCCGCACGAATGTTGGCAATGAGCGCGAGCAACTTGTCCTTGGCAGCATGCATGGGTGTCAGATACAGCGTTGTCTGTCCCGCATGTTTGACAGCGCGCCCCACACTGGCAAGCAATAACGCTCGGCTGGTGATGGCTTCCATGCGTGCACCCGGCTTGGCCGCCCGGCAATACCAGGACCACCAGTTGTACACCAGCGCTACAGCGCGAGCACTGGTCTGGCAGCGCTCAATGTCCTGGGTCGTGAAGCCACCCCATCCCCACTGATTTTTGAGCTCGTCAAATCCGTTCTCGCAGTCAGCCCGGTCCCGATAGAGTTGACCGAACGCGTCCAATGCGTAGGCGCTGTTTGTCACCAACACCGCGTATTCCCAAACCTGAACATCCTTGTCCGGCATCAGCAACTCAATCTGCTCGCCCGGCTCGTTCTTGGTCTTTCGACTCAGCGCCAAATCGGCTTTGACGGCACGCCGCAAGATCACTACCCGACGTGATTTGTCCCAGCCCGAGAGTTTGAGGGTATCTTCGACTGCGCTCCAGCCTTGCTCGCTGGGGCCGGGTGTACTCCAGTCATCACGCGCGAATTGGCGTGCCAATAATTTCTTGACACCCACAGTTTGACGCAGCTTGAACAGGTAGGGCTGGTCTCGCTCCTCCAGCGCGGTGATAAAGGGTTCGTTGCCAAAGCCGCAATCGCCTCGGACCAAGGCCGGACGCTGCTGGGGCGTGAGCTTTTCCAGTACGCCGATCAGACCAGGCCGCGCTTTGGCCGCGCTGTGCTCTTTGCCGGGGCAGACAACGACGTCCAGCACCAGGCGCAGGTTGCCAACCCAGTATGTGTGCAGTGCGTGGCTCGGGCGCCCGGGTTTGTGTGGGTTGTCGCTGACCTCAGCTCCGCTTTGTTTTCCGAACATCGGCTTGATGGTGGTGTCGATATCCAGGATCCAAGGGGTGCTCAGTGCCGCTTGCACACTACCCATGAGCTGGGGGGCAAGCCAGGCCTGGCTTTGCTCGGCGCTCATACGCGACAGTGCGCGTCGCAGCGCGTCTTCGCTGATGATTTTCTTCATCCCCAGAATCTGCGGGCTCACCGCGTCGCCGCGCAGCCCGGTGATATGGGCGTAGCGGTTGTGCCCTGCCAGTATCGCCAGCAGCCATGTGCCCAAGATATCCTGTTTGCTGGGTGCATTGGGGCTTGTGTAGCTCAATGGGCAGCTATCGACCCAGGAGCTGTACACACCCGTGGTGGCCAAGAACTCGGAGAAGAAGGTCAACTGTGCATTCGGTGTGGCGCTGGCACCATGGTCCCACTTCACATGAATTCGCCCGCCCGGCGTATCCACGACCATGGCCTCCAGTGCCTGCGTTTGGACCGCAAGTTGACGCCTTTTTGCTTCACCCATTTGGTGACTCCAATAAATCCATTGAAATTGGCGTACAGTCTAGCTTGCAGCCGGTTTACGCAATGTCAACTGCCGGAAATAGGATAATTGGCGCTGGCTATTGGCGCAAAGGAAAGGCTGCGTATGAGTGTGAAAATAAACTACACGAATGAGCCCCTGGGTCGGATTCAGGTGCTCCCGGATTTCCTTCCATCGCCTGAAGAGTTGGCGTTTCGAGAGGAGGGCGTGAAGGTCACCTTGGCGCTCAGCAAGAAGAGCATCGATTTTTTCAAGTCCGAAGCGACAAAACATCAAACGCAATATCAGCGAATGATCCGTCGTCTGATAGACGCGTACGTTGACGCCCAAGTCCTAACTCGTCGCTCAACCGGACGCACCACAAAACGTCGCGCCGCTTAGCTCCGACGTTACGGCCCACGAATATGCAGCACCTCGTCCCTGTCGTTCGTGATCTCGCGCCCAGCGACAACATGGAATTGCTCACCGAACTCATCCATGCCGCCTATGCGCCGCACGGTCGGCCAGCTAGTTAAAGAGGCTGGCATTACAAATGTTGAGCCAAATGCTGCAATTGGTTCTGGTATCCATGTCTCACACGGCGCTCAAGGTCGCTCCCCTTGGTCGCTGAACGCCGCAAAAAAGCTCCGCCTTTAAGAAGCCAAAGGAAGCCAAAGAGTCAGAGCCTAGATTGTTTTGGGCTATCACTCTTTAGCCCAGCCCACACCGGCACTTTTGAATCAGTACTTACCCGTCAACCCCATCGCCACAAACGGCGGCTCACGACCGGTAAGCTTCTCCAGCATGATGAGCTCGTCGTCAGTGTGATTCATGAATGGGCCCGCTTCGACTTTCATGCTGCCGCCTCGATCATCTAGCCACAGCGGCGATTCGTGGTGTGTCGTTTTGACAATCTTCGGCTCACTCATCCCTTTGCCGTCAATCGCAGCCTCGCCGTAACACAGGCAAAAGTAAGTCCGTTCAGGATAGAGTTCGACATAAAAGCCAGTGCCGCGAATACCGATGGTCGCGTTTGGCACCCGATACTGAACCCGCTGGTCGCGCAGCCGTTTCTCCAGCACCGAGAGTACCTTGCCCGTCAACACCGCCACTTCGCCTAATAAGCCGGGTAATGCTTTGGATTCTTCGAGAACAATAGTTGAATTGTCACGCAGCAGATAAGCGTCCTTACCCACCAAAACCACGGCAGAACTCTTCGCGCCGGTCGCGACACGATCGCCTACCTTCACCGGCATGCCGACTTTTGCCGGCTGACCATTGACAGTGACCGTGCCAGTCAGCGACTGGATGCCCTGCGTGATGGGCAGATCACCTTTGGCTAACGCTTCCTGAATCAATCCAGAAATACCCGCAGGCCCGAGCAACCCGAGGGCTGCGGCGGATTTAAGCCAGCGACGGCGAAGTGCGTTTTGCATCAAGGTTTCTCCGGTTGGGTGATTCATCCACACTGTACGCGAGTCTGAATCGTTTGGATGCGGTACCGACGAGCATCAATTTGACAGCAGTTGCACACTAGGCTCTACGAAACACCACATCCCACACGCCATGCCCGAGCTTGAGGCCGCGTCGTTCGAAATTAGACTCGGTTCGATACGCAGGACGCGGTGCAAAACCTGTTGCCGTATTGACTAACAACGACTCCTGATTCAATACGTCCAGCATGTGTTCAGCGTACTCCTGCCAATCGGTCGCGCAGTGGATATAGCCACCCGGTTGTAATTTTTGCGCGAGCAGCGTGGCAAAAGCAGGCTGAATCAGACGGCGTTTGTGGTGGCGCTTTTTCGGCCAGGGGTCAGGAAAATACACATGCACACCCGCGAGGCTGGCATCGGCGATCATGTTTGTCATGACCTCCACCGCATCGTGCTGAATGACGCGGACATTTTTGAGACTACGCTCGGCGAGCATCTTGAGCAGGGAGCCAACACCCGGCGTGTGAACCTCGATACCAATGAAGTTCTCGTCGGTCCGTAGTGCGGCGATATCGGCGGTCGCGTGTCCCATGCCGAAGCCGATTTCAACAATCGTTGGCGCGTGACGTCCAAACGCACCATCAACGTCCAGCAAACTCGCGGCATAAGGAATGACCAACGACTGGCCTTCATCAATCGCGCGCGCCTGCGCCGGCGACAGCCGTCCCTGCCGCAGGACGTAACTCCTAATAGGCGGATGGGGCCGATTGGTGGGCGCGTCGTTCGACGGGGTGTTCGGCGCGCTTTTCTGCGATTGGGCCGGCACAGCGTCGGCAGGAGGCGTTTGAATTTTGATCATTTGGCAATTTTCCCATACCACCGTTATGTCGCAGCGCGGGCTTCGCTCGGTACAATGCCAGCATGAAAAACATCATCATCAAATCAGGTCGCGAAAAGTCGCTACTGCGCCGCCATCCTTGGGTGTTTTCGGGGGCAATCAAAAACATCAATGCCGCCGACTCCGGCGATATCGTCAAGATTGTTACGGAAGATGGCAGATTCCTTGCGACGGCTGCTTTTTCCGCAGCGTCACAAATCGCGGCGCGGGTATTGAGTTTCGACGAGCGAGTCGTTATCGACGAGGCGTTCTATCGGCAGCGCATCGTATCGGCAATCTCACGACGCTCGCACTTGGCCGCCCAGTCCAATGCTTATCGCTTGGTACATGGTGAATCCGATGGGTTGCCGGGTGTGGTTGCTGACCTCTATGGTGATGTCGTGGTGCTGCAACTATCGACCGCCGGGGTCGAACCACAACGCCTGTTGTTAGCCAACCTGCTGATCGAGGCGACCGGCGCGCGCACCGTGTACGAACGCTCAGACGCCGACGTACGCAAGCTGGAAGGACTTGAGGAGCGCAATGGGCTTGTCATCGGTGAACCACTGACAGGCTCAATTCAAATCGTGGAAGGCGGGATGACCATCGAAGTTGATATCGTCAATGGACACAAAACCGGCTTCTACCTCGACCAGCGCGACAATCGTGTGTTGACAGCCGCGATAGCAAAAGACAAAGACGTGCTGAATTGTTTTTGTTACTCGGCAACCATGAGTACGAGCGCGATGTTGGGTGGCGCTAAATCGGTCGTGTCGATCGACTCCTCGGCACCGGCGCTGGTGTCTGGGCGACACATTGCTGCGCTTAACAACATTGATCCAAACAAGATGGAGTGGGTGGAGGCAGATGTGTTTGCGCACCTGCGAAAGCTGCGTGATCAGGGGCGGTCGTTCGACCTCATCATCCTCGACCCGCCCAAACTCGCGCCGACCATACACCACGTCGAAAAAGCCTCGCGAGCCTACAAAGATATCAATCTGCTCGGGTTCAAGTTGCTCCGACCAGATGGAATGTTGATGACTTATTCTTGTTCAGGCGGCGTATCGGTGGACCTGTTTCAAAAGATCGTTGCAGGTGCGGCGCTGGATGCTGGTGTCGAGGCACAAATCACGCGGCGGCTGTCGGCAGGTACCGATCATCCAGTGTCGATTCACTTTCCGGAAGGCGAATACCTGAAGGGGTTGTTGCTGACCAAAATGGCCTAAACACCGCCTAAACACATCGCCCGATCTTCGGGAACAAAACGGCCACGGGCCAGTCTGAATATGGCATTTTCGCTAATGGTATGGCCAATTTGCCTGATTTATCGTGGCTTTTTGCGGGCAGATCCATCATTTGTGCGATAACGCACAGCAACCCGCCAAAACAACGTGCTCCAATCTTGACTCGACCTGCTGCTGGGCGTACCCTGTTCGGAACAAATGCGAGTCAAACAAGGAATTGCAGTCTAAGCCTTGCACAATTTATGAAACTACGAATCCTCACCGCCGCGTTGTCTTTTGCTGCCGTCACGATGTTGCCGACAGCGCACGCCCAATACTATGGCGGCGTGGTGCTGAGCGGTACGCAAGCGCGTAGCGAGTTTGGCTTCAACGGTAGCGAAAAGCCGAGTGAGTTGGTTGATCTCTACCAACTTGCGCGGGGGCTGACACTTTCGCCAGAACCGAGCGTCGGCATGAAATTAGGTTATCGCTTCACCCCGTATTTTTCGGTCGAGGGTCGTTACGCAAACCGCGCCGCAGCCACCAGCCGTGCGCTGTTCCAACGCGATGGTTTGGCGGCACGCGAAAAATCGATGGGCTTGGATTTAGTCGGTTCGCTCCCGGTCTTCAGGGCGCTACTGCTGGAAGGCCGTGCGGGTTTCCGCACAGAAAACCTCAACGGTGTTGATTCCGTCGGCACAGCAGCGCTCGGCCAACGGTCGCTTGGCACCGGTGCGCTTGGGGTTGGTGTTCAATACAACTTCAATAGCAGCCTGGGGCTACGCTTCGAAGCCGAACGATCGCGAAAATTCTTTAGCGACCGTGGCAACAACGACGCTGAAAACGTGATGCTGGGTGTTCACTGGCGTTTCTAATCGCCCTCTCAGTTGAGTGCAACGACTCAACTTCTGCACCCGCTACACTCGCTCAAGTACCAATACGTCCTTCACGCGGGCTACTCGCCGACGCTTGATAGATTTTCTTCGGCATCCGGCCAGCCAGAAACGCCTCGCGTCCCGACTCCACGGCTTTTTTCATCGCGCTCGCCATCAGAACAGGGTTGCGCGCCTTGGCAATCGCGGTATTCATTAGCACACCATCACAGCCCAATTCCATCGCCACGGTGGCGTCCGATGCGGTGCCGATACCCGCATCAACCAAAACGGGTACGGTTACACGATCCAGAATAATTTCAAGATTCCACGGATTCAAAATGCCCATGCCAGAACCGATGAGTGAGGCAAGCGGCATGATGGCAACGCAGCCGATGTCTTCCAACGCTTTGGCTTGAATGGGATCATCCGCGCAGTACACCATCACCTGAAAACCGTCAGCGACCAATTCCTTCGCCGCGAGGAGTGTCTCCGGCATATTGGGGAATAAGGTTGTTTCATCGGCAAGCACTTCAAGTTTTACCAGCACATGACCGTCGAGCAACTCACGCGCCAGCCGCAACGTTCGCACGGCTTCTTTTGCCGAGTAGCAGCCTGCTGTATTCGGCAATATCGTAAAACGTGAGGGCGGCAAGATCTCGAGCAAGCTCGGCTGCGATGGGTCTTGGCCGATGTTGACGCGTCGAATTGCGACGGTGACGATCTCGGCACCAGAGGCTTCAATGGCGAGGCGGGTCTCATCAAAATCGCGATACTTGCCCGTCCCGACCAAGAGACGCGAACTGTACTCGCGGCTGGCGATGATGAGCGGCGCGTCTTTTGCGACAACGATTGACTCAGCCATTAGCCTCCCCCAACCGCAATGACAACTTCAAATTGGTCGCCATCCTCGATAGGTGTGCCGCCGACCGCGCTTTTGGGGACGATCTTGCCATTGCGTTCAATGGCATAACGTTTGCCCTCCAGTGCTAATTGCGTGACGAGTTGATCGACGGTTGCCCCAAGCGGAAGCGCCGTTTGATGTCCATTAACTTTGATATTCAGCATCAAAAAATTGTAGCATGCAGGCCTCACGCGAAATGCGAAGACTACATCTGTTTGAACAAGTGGCTATAAGCGCGGCTCACCTGCAGCTCCGCCTTTGCGTCTTTTAGCTTCACCGTTGTACGGCCCATCACGTCGCGTGTGGTGCCTGCGATGCGCTCTACGTTCACCACCGTGGAGCGGTGAATTTGCCAGAAGCGATCCGGGTCTAACTGTTCGATAAGTTCTGACAAGGATGTGCGAATCAAAGATTCGCTTTCTCTACCACCGTCTTTGGTATAGACGCTCACGTACTTATCTAGTGCTTGAAAATACAGCACGTCATCAACCGCAATTTGTTTGGTCAGCTCGCCGACTGACGCACGTATCCAACGTAAGTAGCGGCTCTTGGTGCTCGGTAACGCCTTTGCAATCGACGCCAGTATCGCAGCTACGTCCTGCGGCGCTTCCTTCTTTGCGAGCCTGTCCTGCAAGCGAGCAATTGTGCGCTGCAATCGATCATCCGTAACCGGCTTCAACAAATAATCTGCCGCCTGACGATCAAACGCGTCCACGGCGTACTGGTCGTAAGCCGTCACAAAGACAACGTGCGTCTTCGGGTCGATACGGCCGGCGACTTCGAGGCCAGTGAGGCCCGGCATCTTGATGTCGAGAAACACCACCTCAGGCGCGTGGTCATCGATCAACCGCAACGCCTCGGGGCCATGCACCGCGCTCGCAACCACCTCTAAGTCCGGCCACATCTGGCTCAAGCGATGCTTGAGATAGTCAGTGAGGTTTTGTTCGTCGTCCGCCAATATCGCTTTATCCTATTTCCGGCAGTTGACATTGCGTAAACCGGCTTCAAGCTAGACTGTACGCCAGTTTCAATGGATTTATTGGAGTCACCAAATGGGTGAAGCAAAAAGGCGTCAACTTGCTGTCCAAACGCAGGCACTGGAGGCCATGGTGGTGGATACGCCGGGCGGGCGAATTCATGTGAAGTGGGACCATGGTGCCAGCGCCACACCGAATGCACAGTTGACCTTCTTCTCCGAGTTCTTGGCCACCACGGGTGTGTACAGCTCCTGGGTCGATAGCTGCCCATTGAGCTACACAAGCCCCAATGCACCCAGCAAACAGGATATCTTGGGCACATGGCTGCTGGCGATACTGGCAGGGCACAACCGCTACGCCCATATCACCGGGCTGCGCGGCGACGCGGTGAGCCCGCAGATTCTGGGGATGAAGAAAATCATCAGCGAAGACGCGCTGCGCCGCGCACTGTCGCGTATGAGCGCCGAGCAAAGCCAGGCCTGGCTTGCCCCCCAGCTCATGGGTAGTGTGCAAGCGGCACTGAGCACCCCTTGGATCCTGGATATCGACACCACCATCAAGCCGATGTTCGGAAAACAAAGCGGAGCTGAGGTCAGCTACAACCCACACAAACCCGGGCGCCCGAGCCACGCACTGCACACATACTGGGTTGGCAACCTGCGCCTGGTGCTGGACGTTGTCGTCTGCCCCGGCAAAGAGCACAGCGCGGCCAAAGCGCGGCCTGGTCTGATCGGCGTACTGGAAAAGCTCACGCCCCAGCAGCGTCCGGCCTTGGTCCGAGGCGACTGCGGCTTTGGCAACGAACCCTTTATCGCCGAGCTGGAGGAGCGAGACCAGCCCTACCTGTTCAAGCTGCGTCAGACTGTGGGTGTCAAGAAATTATTGGCACGCCAATTCGCGCGTGATGACTGGAGTACACCCGGCCCCAGCGAGCAAGGCTGGAGCGCAGTCGAAGATACCCTCAAACTCTCGGGCTGGGACAAATCACGTCGGGTAGTGATCTTGCGGCGTGCCGTCAAAGCCGATTTGGCGCTGAGTCGAAAGACCAAGAACGAGCCGGGCGAGCAGATTGAGTTGCTGATGCCGGACAAGGATGTTCAGGCTTGGGAATACGCGGTGCTGGTGACAAACAGCGCCTACGCACTGGACGCGTTCGGTCAACTCTATCGGGACCGGGCTGACTGCGAGAACGGATTTGACGAGCTCAAAAATCAGTGGGGATGGGGTGGCTTCACGACCCAGGACATTGAGCGCTGCCAGACCAGTGCTCGCGCTGTAGCGCTGGTGTACAACTGGTGGTCCTGGTATTGCCGGGCGGCCAAGCCGGGTGCACGCATGGAAGCCATCACCAGCCGAGCGTTATTGCTTGCCAGTGTGGGGCGCGCTGTCAAACATGCGGGACAGACAACGCTGTATCTGACACCGATGCATGCTGCCAAGGACAAGTTGCTCGCGCTCATTGCCAACATTCGTGCGACTTTAAGTCATGTCAGGGATATTGCGGAGCAGTTGCCTTTTACGGATCGATGGAAGACATTTCTGGACTACGTGGTGGCCAAAATCACGCGCCCACTGCCACCTTGGCTACCGTCAGCCCAACTTACAGCGGCAGGGTAACTGCCGGATTTAGGTTTAATGGTCATGGTCGTTCGTTCGGGGGTCGTCTCATTGATTTAGACTCACGCGCCCAATGCACTGGGCTTGTGCGCTCGCAGGGGCGGAACATGTTCCGCCAATTCCCTGCTCGCGTGTCGTCCGCAAGGATCGCTTTGATTGTCATTTTCGGTCGTGTTCCAGTTTTCTCTTAAAGGGTTACTCACGCACGCCCTGCACGGCGCTGGTGTGCTTTCGGCTCGCCGATTAAGCGGCAATCCGAATCGTGATTTTGGTTCCGCTCGGCACATTGTCTTCAATCGCTAGCGTCGCCTTGCCTTCATAGAGTTTGTCCAGCCGCTCGCGCACATTCTTCAAGCCGATGCCGTTTGACGTGCTGTGCTGAAAACCCATGCCGGTGTCGGCGACTTCAATTGCCACTGCATCACCAACCTTGGCTGCCTTCAGTCGAATTTCGCCGCCGTCGATTTTGGGTTCGACCCCGTGTTTGATTGCGTTCTCAACGAGTGGCTGAATCAACATCGGCGGGAGTACAAACGATTGCAGGTCAACAGGCAGCTCAACACGCACTTGTAGTCGACTGCCCATTCGCACTTGGAGTACCGCAAGAAAACGCTGCATCAGCATAAACTCTTGCGCCAGCGTAGTTTCATTTTCGCGCGTGGTGGCAAGTGAGGTTCGTAAATACGCGATGAACTCTTCCAGCATACGTTTGGCGTCGTCGGGTCGTGTATGAATCAGGCTGGTGACATTGGCCAGCGTGTTAAACAAAAAATGTGGCTCGATCTGCGCTTGCAGCGCACGTAGGTTTGCTTGAACAGCGGCGCGTTGTGCCGATTCCGCTCGCTCACGCTCCGCGAGCAAGGTGAGTTGTGCTGCGAGTTCATTCGTGCGACGCTGCCAGAAAAGTCCAAGTACCGTCGAAACAATGAGCGAGATAATGAAGCTTGATACTAATTGGGGAATGGTAAACAGCCACTTGCCGATCCCGCTGTAGCCAGGAATTAAAGATACGACGACGAAGCTGCCGGTGACGATAAACGTGCCCATGAACGCATAAAACAGCATCGTCATGAATAGCCCGCGCTGTGTAACCCAGCGCATGAAGGGTTCGATCCGCTCTATCGCCCCTATCACCCCCCAAAATGCAAAGCCAATCACATTGGATATGAGCAAATAGTCGGCAAAGGCTACCGGGACATCTGAGAGAAGAACCTGGCGCCCGCTCGTAAGGAGACCGAAAACAGCGATCAGGGTGAAGCCCGTCGCGAACAACGCGTTGAAAAGCAGCGTATAGATGAAATTTCGCACAAAACTGCGCGGCCATTTGCGAAAAAATGCAATCGTTTCTAGCGGGTGAAAATGCGCTTGTGTCGATTCGATCTGAAGTTTTTTTTCAGTCTGCCGGATCGCATCACAAGCAGCCAACGTGGCACCGGGACTGATTGTTTGGAGGTTGGGGGAAGTTGCCATAACGCGTCTAATGAAAGTTGGAGGTCGTAACTAGCGGTCGATGTCGATAATCGTCGTCGACTTGCTTGCGGTTGCAAGCGGCCGCGCAGGTAACTGCTTCGCCTCAGCAAACGCGGTCTCGGCGGCGGCTTTACCACCCATCGATTGGCGGTTTTTCCACCAGCGATAGATGAAGTAGCCGACCGCTGCAATGCCAACGGTGGCGACCAGAAACTTGAACGCACGGAACCAGACGCTAATCAGCGCGATGCCCATGCCAAAAGCGACCCACTGCACCCACCAATGGCCGGGCGAGGTGAAGTAGTTGATAAAAGCGCACAGCCCGACCACGTAGATGAATGTGAACGGAAACATGATTGCGTCTGTCAGTGGCTTGATCGGGTTTAGGCTCATTTGATCCTCCTCGTGTGTGGATGACGCCGTTGGTGAAGCCAGTGCCGTTAATGTAGCGCGGACTAAGAGACTGTACGCTACAGATTGCGATGGCTGGCATGAGAAGGGCGCAAATGGCGGCGTGGCGGCGTGAATGGCCGCAGCAGTCGCTATCGGCAGCGTCCCCGCATGAATTTTTCAGACGGGAGGAGCGTGGCGAGGTGGTTTTCCACACGCATGCGAAAAGCCACGTAAGATGCGCTTGTATTCAATCTCAATCACGCATTCAACCAAGGAGCTTGCCATGACACTGTGCCCCGTCGCACTCGTATCCGGCTGTGCCAAATGTCCGATCTTCAAACCCTGCCCGCTTAAGGGGGTGATTGGTGACTACAAACCAGAAGAGAAAAAGGCTGAAAAATCCACCAGTGACAAGAAGTAAAACGCCATTAAAGACGAGCGTTTCGACGCTTTTTGGGCTGGAAATGCCCGTTTTCACTAGGGTTTAAGGTTTGGGGAACTTCTCGAAACCGTCGCGAGCGGGCGAAGTTCGTGCCGACGGGTTTGGCAAACACGGGACACGTACCCAGTGTACGGCGAGCACCGCAGGCGCGAAATTCGCCCACGCAGCAGGTTTATAGAAGTGCCCTCTGCGTTACTGCAACGGAAACGCGGTGTAACCAGATGATAGTGACCCCGCATTCGAAAGGTTCGTCTTGATCGCGCCATTTGCGCCAAGCAGCCAGATTGCGATATTGCCGTCCGGGCGACGCCACGCGATATCAAAAACGCCGTCCCCATCAAAGTCGCCCGAGGCCAGATACTCCCATCCAACGCCGATGGTGTCGACCGTTGTGGTGGTGCTGTTCACAAGCCGCGTGCCACCGCTCGTGCACGAGGCATTCGGATCATCGGGCGCACCTGTAAATTCCGGCAGCGCAAGACCAACCGCATTGAGCGCCATCAGTCTCACCTGACCAGCCGTGTTGACCATCAGCACGTCGCCCCGTTTGTTGCCCGTGAAGTCTGCGACACGCAGCGCGCGGAAACCCGTTGGCATGGCACCTGCACTTATGTTGGCACAGGTGCGGTTCGGGGTCGCCATGAGAACTCGTACGGCATTCGTCGGGCTGATATAAACCATATCAGCGGCACCATCACCATTGATATCAGCAGCACCAAGTAGCGTCCAATCCAACGGCGCACCGCCGCGCTTGCGCACCTGCGTTACGCCGCTACCGTTGGTGAACCAAATGTACGACACGCCCGTGTCGTCGATGTTGCCGCTATTGCCGGTGAAGCGCCATACAAGATCACCGAAGCCATCTCCATCCAGATCGCCTATCGTATCCACGCGCCAAAGTGTTCTGACTTGTCGCAGCGTCAACTGACCACCACCGAGGAAGTCCGGCCACACATTGGCGTCACCGCGGTCGCCCTGTGTCATGTTCAGAGTGACGAGGTCCGACTTGCCGTTGCCCAAAAAATCGACCGCCGCTTCCAATCTGAAAGCCGTAGATGGGCTTGACTGAGGGGTCCACTGCACAACGTTGTTGACTAATCGCCCCGACTGAATTTGATTGGCCGCATTACGAACCAACAGTGCCGAGCGATTGTTGCCGTCGAGATCAATACCACCGCGCTTGGACAACGGCTTGACAGGGGTGCGGTTGAAGAAAGGGCGGTACTGAAGCACTCCATTATCGTTTCCGATTTCGACCAAGTCCGGGCGTCCGTCTTCGTCAACATCGATCACATCAACACGCCCCAAACGATCTGCAAGTGCAAGTGAATTGACCGCCGTAAAGTGGCCGCTTCCATCATTGAGCCAAATGAGATCAATGACCACCCCGGTGTAGTCTTGCGCTGAGTCCGTGATCAGGTCGGGGGCACCGTCTCCGTTGAGATCGGCGATACGTACAAAGCGATTCCATGGGCCGGTTGTGGCGGAGGGGGTACCCTGAAGCCTCGCAGCAGTTTCATCGCGAAACGTGCCGTCGCCATTCGCAATCAATAATTGTAAGAAGCGACCTTGGTAATACGGCGCTGCTTGCGTTCCGCAAACGATCAAATCGAGTGTGCCGTCGCCATTCACGTCCAACGGCACAATATCTAACACCAACTGGTTCGCGCCAAACGCGCTGCGTGGCAGCTTGATTTCTGCTCGTTTGGTGAAGTCACCCATGCCGTCGTTGAGCAGCACAATGTTGTCCGCATTGCCCGCGTCGTGATCAGTACCTAGAAGTAAATCTGGGAAGCCATCGCCATCAACATCAAGCAATAAGCTGGAAACAAACTTGCGACTGAGCGTCAGCATCGCGGCAGGCAACCCTGTTGTCCGCTGTTCAAACGTGCCGTCCGCCCGACCAATCAGAAAATACGGGGGTACTCGCGCACCACCAAAAACCTGACCAACGTAGATATCCAAAATGCCGTCATTGTTGATATCAGCGGTTGTGGTGGAGTGACTAAAATCCACTGAGGTAGGCAAGATCGCAGAACGATCCTCAAATGTGCCGTCTGGCTTGGAGTACAACAACACATTACGTTCCCCCGCAAACGGGGATGTGTCATAGCCGTGGGCGGCAATAAAAACATCAGGCTTGCCATCACGATTGAAGTCGCCGCTGATGATTTCGAGCGGGTGTTCTGTTGATGGCAACGCGCCACTGCCCAGCAACTCGCGCGTGACATCTACCAGTCCGCCATTTCGTGGCCGGAGAATGCGCATCGGCACTTTCGCCTTTGCGCCGCTTGGGGGAACACCCATGCCAACAATCCAATCTCGTTTGCCGTTCCCGCGAAGGTCAATAGCCGCCGTGGTAAGCGGCACGTTGCCAGGAATAAGCGAAATAGAGGGGTCTGCCAACTTGACATAGTCGCCGGCTTGGAAAGTGACCGGTTGAGGGGCAGCGTCAGCACTGCCACCCAAAAACGTGCTGAATAAAGAACAGGTGATGGCAATCTGTGACAAAAACCGTATGGACATAGCCGGAAGGTATTAAGTAGGTGAAGTGGACTCGCGTTACACACCATGCACAGTTTGCCGATGCCGCCAAGCGCCCACAATAAGGCAAACCCTTGGTTTTAGAGGAGAATTGTGGACAACTGTGACCAGAAACTAGCCTGAACATTTCATGGGGGCGCGTTCGAAAGCGGGTCAGTAGGTGCACGGGCGAACGATTTTTCGCCTGAAAACGCCCGTCCTATGACGACTTTGGCAGTTTTGATTTACCGCAGGAACATCCGATATGCCGGATTATTGGTCTCATCCGCATACGCATAACCCAGCGTCTTCAGAAACTTCGCAAATCCCGTGCGTTCATTCTTGGGGATTTGCAGACCGACCAAGATGCGCCCGACATCCGCGCCGTGGTTGCGGTAGTGGAACAAACTGATATTCCAGTTAGGCGACATCGACGACAGGAAGTTCATCAGCGCGCCGGGGCGATCCGGAAACTCAAACCTGAAAATCTGCTCATTCTCCGCGAGCGGTGAATGCCCGCCCACTAAGTGCCGAACATGTAGTTTGGCCAGTTCGTTGTCCGACAGATCAAGGGCCGAAAACCCATGCTTCTTGAAGTACGCTACCAACTGCTTCGGCTCGTCCCGACCTTTGATCGACACACCCACAAACACCTGCGCGGCTTTTGCGTCGGCGATGCGATAGGCGAACTCGGTGATATTGCGCGGACCGAGCGCCTCACAGAATCGTTTGAAGCTGCCACGCGTCTCGGGCACTGTGATGGCGAGTAGCGCTTCGTGGTGTTCACCGACCAATGCGCGTTCGGCGACAAAACGCAGCCGGTCAAAATTCATGTTCGCGCCACAACAAATCGCAACAAAGGTTTTGTTGCGAACCTTGTTTTTTTCTAGGTAACGCTTGATGCCAGCCAGCGCCAAACCGCCCGACGGCTCCATCACTGAACGCGTGTCTTGGTAAATATCCTTAATCGCCGCGCAAATCTCATCAGTGGTGACTAGCACCATCTCATCAACATATTGCTGCGCGAGTCGAAACGTCTCTTCTCCCACTTGCTTAACCGCCACACCATCGGCAAACAGATTGACGTGCGGCAACGTGATCCGCCTGCCCGCAGCGAGGGAAGCCTGCATCGCATTCGAATCTACCGGCTCCACACCGATAATTTTAGTCGATGGTGACAACGCCTTGATGTAGGCGGCGATGCCGGCAATCAGTCCACCGCCGCCAACGGGTACAAACACCGCATCAATGGGGTGTTGGTGCTGCCTGAGTATTTCCATGCCGATCGTGCCTTGACCTGCGATAACAAGCGGATCGTCATAGGGATGCACATAAACAAGTTTGCGCTTGGCCGCGAGCGACTTGGCGTAAACCCCCGCCTCGTGATAACTATCGCCGCGTAGCACTACTGTGGCGCCGCGGCGTGATACCGCGTCAATTTTGATGTTGGGTGTGGTGGTTGGCATGACGATGGTCGCCTTGCACCCTAGCTTTTGAGCGGCAAGCGCAACACCTTGCGCGTGGTTGCCAGCACTGGCACAGATCACGCCGCGCTTCAATTCTGCGGGTGAGAGATGCGCCATCTTGTTATAGGCACCACGCAACTTAAACGAAAACACCGGTTGCAAGTCTTCGCGCTTGAGCAGCACGTTGTTGCCGAGGGCGTCAGAAATTCCAACCGAGCGCTCCAGCGGCGACTCAATCGCAACATCATAGACACGGGCTTGGAGGATTTTTTTTAGATAGTCGGTAGGCATCGCGTCGCGCTTCTCGGTGTTTTTCTGGAACCGGGTTTTTCTGGAACAATAGAGAATGTAGCAAGAATTTCACTGTTTCTCCCACTCGGACGCCCGCATGAGCACAAAACCTGATCAAAACGCCCTCAAGGCTGCCGCCGCCAAAGCCGCGATGGCTTATGTACCCGACAACGCCATCATCGGCGTCGGAACCGGCTCAACCGTCAATTTCTTCATCGACGAGCTGATCAAAGTCCGCGACCGGGTGAAAGCGGCGGTTTCCAGCTCGGATGCCTCCACCGAGCGCCTCAACGCGGGCGGGATCGAGGTTATGACGCTCAATGATGCTGGTCCGATTGCCGTTTATGTCGATGGCGCGGATGAGGTCACCAAACATTTGGCCATGATCAAGGGCGGTGGTGCCGCGCTCACGCGGGAAAAAATTGTTGCGGCGGCGTCAGACAAATTTATCTGTGTGGCGGATCAATCCAAGCTGGTGGACGTATTGGGTAAGTTTCCGTTACCGGTGGAAGTGATCCCGATGGCACGCAGTTATGTGGCTCGCGAGCTGGTAAAACTCGGTGGCCACCCCGCGTGGCGCATGCGGGAGGCTGATGGACAAATGCGCGCAGTGGTCACGGACAACGGCAACTGGATTCTTGACGTTCACGGCCTCAGCATCGTCAATCCACCGCTGCTCGAAACGGAGATCAATCAGATTCCCGGCGTGGTCACCAATGGCATTTTTGCGCGCCGAAGTGCAGATGTACTGCTGTTGGCGCATGCGGATGGCGTGCAAACCCTGACCAAATAGCGGATAGTGTCACGTTTTCGTCACATTCCCTGCCTACACTCGTACAATTAGGCCTTGACTTTAAGTGCGCGACGAATTTTTCTTCGCGCGTTGCCTATTGCTTAAGCTGAAAGATATTTGAATGCCAACCGAACATACCTCAAAGAAATTTGACGCCGAACTCGAGGCGGTGCGCTCGCGCGTACTGCAGATGGGCGGCTTGGTCGAACAACAGATCGTACGCGCAATGGAGGTACTCGTTCACGGCGACCTGTCGTTGGCGGATAAAGTCATTGCTGACGACCATCGCGTCAACGCGCTTGAGGTAGGCATCGATGATGATTGCACCCACATTATCGCCAAGCGACAACCGACCGCCTCCGACCTTCGCATGTTGATGGCAGTGGTCAAGACCATTACTGACCTTGAGCGTATCGGTGATGAAGCGAAGAAGATCGCACGTATGGCCAAACAGCTTCACCAATCCGGCACGCGCTTGAGCACGCAACTCGCCGATGTGCGATACGCCTGCAACATTGCGCTCGACATGCTGAATTCGTCGCTGGATGCATTTGCGCGACTAGATGTTTCCGGTGCTGCGAAAGTGGTCCAACAAGATGAGGAAGTGGATGAGCGTTTCCGCGCGATTTTGCGTCAGCTCATGACCTTCATGATGGAAGACCCACGCACCATTTCAGCATCTATCGATATTTTGTTTATCGCCAAAGCCATTGAGCGCATTGGCGACCATGCAAAAAATATGAGCGAATACGTGGTCTATCTTGTCAAAGGCAAAGACGTTCGTCACATCACCACGGAAGAGCTGGTTAAGGTTGCGACAGAAGTCGACAGATTTCAGGGCGGCTCGGCAGATTAAAGGTGCCACGGAGTCGCAGTGGTTCGGGCTGATTAGGTAGGCACAGTCACTCGGCAAAACTTTCTGTGCGTCCGCGTTGATCTTGCTTGGCGAGCTCTGCGCTGCGACGAATATGACGCAATGCTTCTTGCGGCTTGCCGATTTGCTCCATCAATCGTGCCAGCGTCATGTGGGCATCGAGTGAAGGCGAGAGGGCGACGCTCGCTTCTAGGTAGCTTTGGGCTTTTCCCCACAATGCTTGACGCATACAAAGTTTGCCCAGCGCGGCGAGCAGCGCGGCATCGCGCGGCTGCCGACGTAGCCAACCCTCTGCGTGCTCGATTTGCGCCAATGTCGAATCAGGCTCTGCCTGGGCGTAACGCACAATGAGTGGGGGACTCCATTGTTCGCCGGACAGACGATCAATGGTTTCTTCAAGAATCGCAACCGCGTCATTACTGAGGCCGAGCGCAATAAGGCGCGCCGCCAGGGCGTCGACGAGTTGTGGCTCGTAACGCGTCACCGTATCCAATCTTCGCCATGTGTCTAGCAGCAGCTCGCGCTGACTGGGCCGAGACTTCATGAGTTCGATTTCGGCATTCAGGCGAATTTCATCCACCACGCTTCCTGGCATCAAGCCGGTTCGCTTCAGCGGCCCTAGTGTCAGCAGAACATCGCTCCACGCCTTGGCGGCAATTTCGGCTTCAACCTTCATCTTGAGAACGCCGATATTGGTCGGGTCAAGCGCAGCAAGCGACTGCAGAATGGGTAGTGCTTCTGCGGCACGGCCTTCGGCCAATAACATGTAGGCCTTCGAGGCATCACGCATATTGGCGGATCTGGCCGAATCGATATTCGCCAGATAGGGAAGTGCGGCCGGCAAATTGCCGCCCTCGTGTGCCGCCCATGCGGCAAGTGCCGCCGCCAGATGTCGTAGATCGTCACCAACTTCATGCGCCGCTTCTTTCGCCGACATGGCGCGTTTCGCGAGCTTCTCCGCATCGTCGAATCGTCCCCCGAACAGGGCGCGCAAACTATCATGCAGGTCAGCCACAATGCGTGCTCTTTCCCGCTCGCGCTGTTTCGCACGCATGCGCTGCGGCAACTCGACGGCCAACACCGAAAAACGAATCGCAAAATACGCTAATGCACCCAAGCCCAGCAGGAGAAAGACAAACATCATCATCGACATTTCGATTCGCCAAGGGGGCACGACGAACACCACGTAACCCGCTCCGTAGCGCCCGGCCAGCGCCAGTGCGACCGCTAACGTGGCCATGGCGAAAATCCAGATTGACCAGCCGATTGGTTTTGACAGCATCGCTATCGCCCCGGACGCTCACGCGCCGCGCGAGCAGTACGCACGGCATTCATGCTTTGTACGATATCGGGAACGGCAATTGCAACGGCGTTGTCCGCCAATTGTTTCAGACTCGCAACCACGTTTTGATTGACCTTCGCTTTAGGATCGAAATACTTGCCGACCAATTCGCGTGCCGCTTTTAGGTCGTCGCGGAAATTCGTTTCATCCCGCGCCAGTAGTGAGGTACGTGCCGATAACAATCGTAACTTAAGATTTTCACGGACAAAGAGCGCCTGCTGCGGTGTAATCAACATCGCTTCGGTGGATTCGAGCTCGCGGATGCGAACGAGATCGCTAATTTCGTGGGTGAAATCCCGCCACATCTGGCGCCACCACGGCAAATCGGACTTGCCTTCATCGGCACCCCCTGCACGCTGGCCCTCCACGTCTTTCATGCTGGCCGGCACCGCGAGCGGAAGCGTCGCCGCAAGAGCGGAAAGATTGTCGAGCTTTAACACGATACCTTGTGTATCGACTGCCGGAATTGCTTTCAGGCGCTCCAAATCTTGGGTGATCGCGCGACGTAGCGGCGCAGCTTGTAATTTTTCAGCACGCGACAAGCGCTGATCTGCCGTCTGAAGCGCACTGATTGCCGCACGGATATTTCCGGCGAGTATGAGCTCGCGACTTGCGATATTCAACGTCTGTTCGATCTCGGCGAGCAGCCAATCTTCAGGTGCTCGCGCCAGATCTCGTGTCATTTCTTCGATGGCAACACGCTGGTTCTGAAACTCGGCCAGTTTAACTTCGAGCTGGACAACACGATTCTGTGCATCGCGCAAATCGCGTAGCAAGGACTCATTGCGGATCGCAACGTCTTTATTGCTTTTGTCGAGCTCCGCGAGCTTGCCGCCAAACAACTGGGTGAGATCGTTCTTTGCGCGATTGGCGTCAAGCCATGCGCCGCCAGCAATCAGACAGGCGGCTACACTGAGCACGAGCGCCACGATTGGCGTAACCGCAGCGGGCGCGGTTCGCCCTGACTTTGGTGCAGTGGGGGTATTGTCGAATTCGTTTTCCATACGCTATTCAATCGTATGCTTTTAGGCGATGCAACCTAAGCGATGAGTTTGGACAAGGAATCGACCAGTTTGTTGTCCTCAAGCGACACCACCGACACACGCGCCGCGCCCGCTTGCCGCGCCGCCTCCGCCACCCGCGAATGTGGCACCAGCACATGCGCCACACCGGCGAGGTTGCCACCTACGGCACGCAAATTGGTTGATAGGCTCTCCAGCGTCTCGACGCTACCCACCAGCACAAACGCACCATCGGCAAGCGCGGACTGTAGTGCCATCCCTTCCGCATGGTTGAGTTGACGAGGGCCGCGCCGATAGCACACGAATTCAACCGCCGTCGCGCCGCGCTCAGCGAGTGTTTCAACGAGGAGCGGCCGCCCGCCGCTCTCGCTTTCGCCCTTGACGATGAGGAATGACTTATTCGCCGCTTGGATAAAGGTCGGCTCCGCAAGCAATGCTTCGCTATCTTCCCCACCGACTGGCGATCGGGTATTAGTGAGGCCCAGCGAGACGAGGTGGTTTGCCGTGGCAGACCCGATGGCGTAAATAATCTGCCCCATCGCGACGTTCGCAATGAGACGCTGCGCGGATAGCGCTGGCACGCCGAAGGTCGCGGCGTTGCGGCTGACGAACACCAACACATCCGGTGGTCTCGCGAGCCCGGACGGCGCCGCATCGACGGCCACGATATCGAGCAGTGGCATGGGAATCGCGTTGGCACCCGCCGCGATTAGTGCTCGCGACGTGGCCACCGCGCTTTCGCGGGGCCGAGTCACCACGATACTCAGGCCATCGAGCGACACAGTCAGCGACTGGCCGACGGCGGCGCGAGCGAACGACCTGCTGTGGCGAGCAGACTTTCTAGCACCTTGTCGGCTCCGTCGATGAGTAATTGCTCCGCCAGTGCGGTGCCGATCGCGTCTGCGTCGGCGAGCCCACCTTGTTGCATGGCTGCGATACGACATGCGCCATCCGGTGTTGCGACAAAACCAGCAATCGACAAAATGTTGCCATTGACCGTCGCGGTCGCCCCCAGCGGCACATCACAGCTCGCCGACAGCCGACGGCCAAATGCCCGTTCCGCATCGACCATCGCTTTGGTCACCGGATTGGCAAATGGCGCCAACAATTGCGGCACATCGGCCCGCTTGTCTGCATATTCAATCCCTAACGCACCCTGGGCAACAGCAGGGATGTAGCGCGTCGTGTCGAGGGTGTTGCGGATGCGTTCGCCAAAGCCCAAACGCTTCAATCCCGCTGCCGCCAAGATGACGGCATCAAATTCACCATCATCGAGCTTACGAAGTCGCGTGTTGACATTGCCACGCAGTGGCGCAATCTTGAGGCTAGGATGGAAGTGGCGAATCTGGCTTTCGCGGCGAAGGCTCGAAGTGCCAACAACCGCACCAGCGGGCAATTCATCGAGGCTTTCGTATCGATTGGACACAAAGGCATCGCGAATATCTTCGCGCAATCCGACTGTCATCAGCGCGAAGCCCGGCGGCATCACCATTGGCACATCCTTCATCGAGTGCACGGCGATATCGGCGCGTCCTTCTTCAATAGCGACTTCAAGCTCTTTGATGAACAGCCCCTTGCCGCCAATTTGCGCCAGCGGCTTGTCGAGGATTTGGTCTCCCTTCGTCGTCATTCCAATGATTGATACATCAAGCCCCGGATGAAATGAGCGCAGTTGCGCAGCCGTCCATTCGCTTTGCACCATGGCGAGCGGACTTTCACGGGAAGCGATGCAAAGGACAGTGGTATTCATATGTGAGTGATGACGAGATGAGGGATGAGTCATTTCTGGTGCAAACGGCCAGCAGTCGCAAAGTCACCATTTGACGGGCGTTTTCAGGCATTTTTGCCCCAAAATGCCCGCCGATTGGCGAGTTTGTCGTGTGAGAACCTCTAAAAACCTACTGCGCGGGCGAATCTGTCAGTTCCCGAGTTGGTCAAATTCGTCGCCGTACACTGGGTATGTGTCCCGCGTTTGCCAACCTCCTCACTGCCAACTTCACCCGCTCGTGACGGTTTTTAGAAGTTCCCGTGTCGTTGTTGCGCTGCTTGGCCTCCTGACGATCAGACGCCGCAGCTTGGAGTTTGACATAAGGCCAGCCACAAGGCGTCCCCTCGATTCAAGAGTTAGCCCTTGGGTGCGTCGAGCCCTGTTCACTCATAGGGCTTGCCGTCTTTGTGAGAAAACTGCCACTTGCCTTTAACGTACACGGCCTTGAGATCGTCATCCGGATAGCCGAAAACGTCGCCGGGCGATCTGTCGCCGACTTCGACATACTCAACCTGGCTGGCACCCGGCGGAACCAGCAAACCATCTTCGTGTAGCCCTTCAACATGAAACGTAATGGCCTCGCGGATTTCCATTTCCACCTCTTCGACCGTTGCACCGGTGGCGACGCAGCCAGGCAGATCCGGGACATAAGCCGAGAAGTTGCCTTCTGCTTTTTCGATGACGGTTGCGTAACGCATATCCTTACTCTTCACTCCGTGTTGCTCTAGCCACTTCTTCACAGAGACCACAGCACCTTTGTCTGTCTTCGGTGACGGGTGCGGTCTGTGGAAGACGCGGACTTCATTGAAGAGAAAGATCGCAACGCGACTTGCTTCGCGCTCGCTGACTTCCGCACCAAGGCCAACCAGAAGCGCTCCGATGTCCTTCCAGGCAATGTTTGCACTGGTGGAGTGGGCGAACACCGCTTCGATGGTCTTTTGATGCGCACGCCTCATAGGGCCTTGGTACCGCAGCACGGTACCGCGCGCACTGGACGTGTTTTTTGATGCCTAACGTTTGAGTTAACCGGCCCGCGGAGGCAAGCGCGGTAAGCCCGGCCTGAGATGATGCACCATGTGCCTCAGGCCGGGCTTACGGCGCTTGCCGTAGCGGGTCCGGTTGAACGAGGGGTTAGGTTTCACTAGAAATCGCGGTCGAGGGCCATCAACAAGTGCTCTATTCGCATGAGCATTTCCTTCTGCGATTCTTTAGCCTTTGGAGGGCGCGCTTTGTCCTCCAGCAATAGTTCATGGACCTCATGGACCATATGTCGCAGTTCCATCATCGCAGCGCGTGAGCGGTGAGATCTTATGTCGCGACGTTCCTTCAGCTCGGCCATCATCTGTGGTGACATAAGCGCATCTGGGCTCTCCAGGCGCTTCTCGATACTGGCTACCGAAGATCGGAGTTCACTTACCACTGAGAGTACATCTGCCAGCGACCGTTGCTCCGGGTTGTCGCTTTGTCGAAGCATTTGAAGGTCAAGCGATACGGAGATTGGCGTTTCGAGCTTAGTCGAGTCCTTCTCGAGAGCGCTGATCTGCGACGCGATCTCCTTTTTCGCCTCCTCGACGCTATCTAGGTCGCGGTGATCAACGTGAATAGTGCGGGTTCCGGCTACGTCAAATGGTATCTGCTCACCCTTTCGGATCAGCTGTACAAGTGGTTTGCGTATTGCATGCCGAATAGCCAACTCATAGAATACATTCGGGTTTCTATCGGTTAAGTCTGCTATGACCAACTGATCGTCGACTATGTGTTGAATTACTTGACTGGTAATCATCCCCGGCTCGGAGATCTGATCCGCACGGATTGCCTTGTAGCCGCATGCAGAGGCAGCGGGGCATATGACGTGTTTCAACACTTGGTCGGACCGCTTCCTCGTTTCCGACTCAGCCTCTCCAATCGGCGCGATGACGAAGCAAGTTTTCTGACTCATGCGTACCTCCATGGTTGTTTGTGAAACCTAACGTAATGTAGACCGCAAAACCCGGTGGATACATCCGGGCACAGTCGATACATCTTTTGGATGAAATAGCTGCAAGCCGCTTGCAAACTGGCTTGCTCGCACGTATATCGAACAAATAACCAAGTATAAATTTGCCATGAAACCCGGTGCCCCTTCCTCGCAGTCCACCCGCCTGCTCGATCAGCGACGGGGGTGCTGACACGGGGGTGCTCAAATTATCGCCACTATAGCTTCAATACCGAGAAATCTTATGTCTATTGGGTGCTTTTTAATGTTCGTTAGTCTGCCCATGCGGGTGGCGCAATGACAGGGCACTGAGGCACTGCTGGCCCGCTTGCTTTATGGCACGGGCACGGGCACGGGCATGCGTTTGATGGAGGGTCTTCGCCTGCGCGTCAAGGTTATTGACTTTGACCGCCATGTCATCATTGTTCGAGGGGCCAAAGACAACAAAGACCGGGTGGTCATGCTGCCGCGCTCTTTAGCCCCGGCTTTGCGTCAGCAAATGATGGTGGCGCGCAAACTGTGGTGAGCCGATCGACAGGCGCAGCGTGCCGGGGTGCAGGTGCTTGTTGCGCTGCGTTAAACTCAGCACACGAATGCAATCTTGCATCACCGAAGGTAACCGCTGCAATGGTCTCACCCGCTACTCTCGTTTCTGCTCCTTTTCCCGCTCGCAAGACTGTAACTGCGTCCAATGACGGCACGTTACTCGACGGTCTCGCGCCGCGACTGCGAGAGATTCCGTACAACTACACCTCTTTCTCCGATCGTGAGATTGTCATCCGGCTATTGGGTGCCGACGCCTGGGAGACTCTGAACCAGCTCCGCGAGCAGCGAAAAACGGGACGCAGCGCGAGGATGCTGTACGAAGTGTTAGGCGATATTTGGGTGGTGGAACGAAATCCTTATTTGCAAGACGACTTGCTAGATAACCCGAAACGCCGCGCGATGTTGATCGAGGCCATGCGCCACCGCTTGCGCGAAATTGAAAAGCGCCGGCAAACCGACCAACTCAACGAGGACGGCACCGCAGACGACGATAGCGAGCTGAAATCCAACAAGGTGATCGGTTTGCTGCAACGCGCCTACGCCGCTGTAGATCAATTCGAACGGGAATTCCGCGACACCTGGGATTTACGCAAGAAGGTCGAGCGACGGCTCGCCCGAGTCACGCGACGCGACAATATCGCCTTCGACGGACTCGCACGAGTTTCGCACGTTACTGACGCGACCGATTGGCGCGTCGAGTATCCGTTCGTCGTGATTTATCCCGATACTGAAGAGGAAGTCGCGCCAATCGTGCGCGCGTTGATCGAACTCAAACTCACCATCATCCCGCGCGGCGGCGGCACCGGCTACACGGGTGGCGCTATTCCGCTGACTAAAACCTCGGCAGTGATCAACACCGAAAAGCTGGATGCCTTAGGCACTGTCGAGCGTATTGCATTGCCAGGCGTTGCTGACGCCGTCGCCACCATCCGTTGTGAAGCCGGTGTCGTCACCAAACGGGCGATGGAAGCCGCCGAGGCTGCGGGTGTGGTTTGGGCTTGTGACCCCACTTCGGCTGAGGCTTCGTGTATCGGCGGCAATATCGCCATGAATGCGGGCGGCAAGAAAGCGGTGCTGTGGGGAACCGCGCTCGACAATCTGGCCTCTTGGCGGATGGTCACGCCGGACGGGCTGTGGATGGAAGTCGAGCGGCTTGACCACAATCTGGGCAAGATTCACGATGCGCCAGTTGCCACATTTCGTGTCACCACACTTGATGAGTCGGGCAAAAACATCAAGGAGCAAAAGACGCTCGCCATCCCCGGGTCGTCTTTCCGCAAAACTGGTCTCGGCAAAGATGTGACTGACAAATTTTTGTCAGGGCTACCGGGCATTCAAAAAGAAGGGTGCGACGGCATCATCACCTCCGGTCGCTTTATCCTGCACAGAATGCCAAAACACATTCGAACGGTGTGTCTTGAGTTTTTCGGGCAAGTCAAAGAGGCGGTGCCATCGATTGTTGACATCAAAGACTTCATCGATCAACACCCACACGCCGTATTGGCAGGCTTAGAGCATCTGGACGAGCGCTATTTGAAGGCGGTGGGTTACGCGACTAAGTCGCGCCGAAATCAACGGCCGAAGATGGTGCTCATCGGCGATATCGTGTCTGACGATGAGAACGCTTTGATGGAGGCTGCTAGTCAGGTTGTGCGCTTAGCCAACGCACGACATGGCGAGGGATTTATCGCCGTGAATGCGGATGCACGGAAAAAATTCTGGCTTGATCGCGCACGCACAGCCGCGATTGCCAAACATACCAATGCGTTCAAAATCAATGAGGATGTCGTGATTCCGCTCGACCGGCTCGGCGACTATTCCGAGGGTATCGAGCGTATCAATATTGAGTTGTCACTGAAAAACAAGATTCGCCTGATCGATCGGTTGTCCGAGTTTGTATCGGGAAGACTTCCGCTCGATTTGGAAGATGAAAACATCGCCCACGACGAGATCGTCGGCACTCGTGTCGACGATGCACATCAAGTACTTGCTGAGACTCGCGGTCGTTGGCAGTTCTACCTCGACAACCTAGATGCTCCGATGTCGAAGTTGCCGATTAAAGGGGCGGGGCTTGGCAACAGCGACGCCAGCGACTTGAGTGTCGCCAACATCACCACCATTTTTCAGTCGCTGCAGAGCTACAGCCTGCGCGCGTCGTGGAAGACCGAGATTCGTGCGCCTCTTGCGGAGATTTTTGGTGGCCGAATGTTCGCCAGCGTCCTCAAACGGCTCGACGCGATTCACAAAGAAGTCCTCCATTCGCGGGTGTTCGTTGCGCTACATATGCACGCCGGCGACGGCAATGTGCACACCAACATTCCGGTAAATTCCGACGACTACGGCATGCTGCAAGAAGCCAATCAAGCCGTGGCGCGCATCATGGCCTTTGCCCGCAAACTCAACGGCGTGATTTCCGGTGAACACGGCATCGGCATCACTAAATTCGAGTTTTTGACCGACGAAGAAATCAAACCGTTTCTTGACTATAAATCGCAGGTTGATCCACAAGGTCGATTTAATGCGGGTAAGTTAATGCCGGGCAGCGATCTCAGTCGCGCCTACACACCGTCGTTTGGTTTGCTCGGTGCTGAGTCACTCATTCTGGAGCAATCGGATATCGGGGCGATTGCCGATTCAATTAAAGATTGTTTACGCTGCGGCAAATGCAAACCGGTCTGTGCGACACACGTACCGCGCGCTAATTTGCTCTATAGCCCACGCAATAAAATTCTTGGCACGTCGTTGCTTATTGAGGCATTCCTCTACGAAGAGCAAACACGACGTGGTGTGTCACTGCGTCATTTCGACGAGTTCTCCGACGTCGCGGATCACTGCACGGTTTGCCATAAATGTGAGAACCCCTGTCCGGTCGATATTGACTTCGGCGATGTGTCGATGGCCATGCGCAATCTGTTGCGTAAAGAAGGGAAGAAAAAATTTAGCCCGGGTACTGCGGCGTCGATGTTCTATCTGAATGCAACTGATCCGACCACCATCAAGCTCACGAAAACCTTGATGATTGATTGGGGTTACAAAGTGCAGCGGGCCGCGAATAGCATTGCGCGCAAGTTCTTTCTGCCACAAATTCAAACCAAGCGCCCACCCGCAACCGTGGGTAAGCCGACCATCAAAGCGCAAGTCATACACTTCATCAATAAGCCCATGCCGGGTGGATTGCCGAAGAAGACCGCACGGGCGCTACTGGATATAGAAGACAACAAGGTCGTACCGATTATCCGAAACGCGGCCACCACGACCGCTGACACCGAAGCGGTGTTTTACTTCCCGGGGTGCGGCTCCGAACGACTGTTCGGCCAAGTAGGGTTGGCGACACAGGCGATGCTGTATCACGTTGGTGTACAAACCGTCCTGCCGCCGGGCTACTTGTGTTGCGGTTATCCGCAGACTGCTTCTGGAAACGCCGACAAAGGGCAAGAGATCATCACCGACAATCGTGTGTTGTTCCACCGCGTTGCGAACACGCTCAACTATTTGGATATCAAGACAGTTGTGGTTTCGTGTGGTACCTGTATGGACCAGTTGCAAAAATATGAATTCGAAAAAATCTTCCCCGGCTGCCGATTGCTCGACATCCATGAATTCTTGCTCGAGAAGGGCATGAAGATTGATACGGTCACCGGTGTACGGTACATGTATCACGACCCGTGCCACAGCCCGATGAAAACCTATCAGCCGATGAAGGTGGTCGGGCAACTGCTGGGCGAAAACAAGGTCGACGAAAACATGCGCTGCTGTGGCGAATCCGGTACGCTGGCCGTAACACGCCCCGATATTTCCACGCAGGTTCGCTTCCGCAAGGAAGAAGAGATGAAAAAAGGCGCGGATAAGCTCCGCGCGGATGGGTTTGGCGGGCCGGTGAAAGTACTCACTTCGTGCCCTTCATGCTTACAGGGGCTATCGCGATATGACAACGATAGCGGCACTACGGCTGACTATATTGTCGTGGAGATCGCCAAACACGTACTAGGCCCGAACTGGATGGCAGAGTTTGTGGGGCGGGCTAACCGGGGCGGGATCGAGCGCGTACTGCTTTAGTTTTCCCCGCAGCCGCCCTCCCCCATCGTCAATCCTTCCCCCGCATGCCGAGGGAAGGACGCTTCCTCATTTCAGCTCAGCCGAAAAGCCTTTGCTAAGTTGCATTGAACACACACCCGACGATGATTTATATTGTTACATCTCGCAGCACTAACATGCACAATTTGTCATGGCGTCGACTGTCAACCCACCTCGGCTCACACTAATGCGATACACAAAACTCTTTCTCCGAACGCTCTCAATCTTAATCGCAGCGGTATGTTGCCACGCTGCTAACGGGCAACCAATCCAATCCATGGCGATGAATGACTTTGACGGCAGTGATTACACTGACCGACTCATTGTCAAATTTAGGGCGGATCAGACCAACCCCACACCGAGTAAGCGGCGGCAGGAGCTGTCCGTTCAGCTTGAGGACATGTCGGGCGTCAGACTCGAATTCATCCGTGACATGGCAAGTGGGGCGGCGGTGATGCGCTTGCCGCGCCAAATGACTGTGTCAGAGGCCACCGCAATTGCGAAGCGCATATCGGCAAATGCGGCGATTGATTATGCCGAGGCGGATCAGCTTGCGTTTCCAACCGTTGTCCCCAACGACCCAGGCTACGCCCTGCAATGGCACCTAAATGATCCGCTAGGAGGCATTAATGCGCCCATTGCTTGGGACATCTCGACGGGCAGTACAAATATGGTTGTTGCTGTGTTGGATACCGGCATCACCACACACCCGGATTTACAGTCACGCATTTTGCCGGGGTATGATTTTGTGACGGATGTGACTCGTGCCAACGACAACGACGCGCGCGACGACGATCCAAGCGACCCCGGCGACTGGATTAACAGCGCGGATAAATCCATCACACAGTTCGCCAATTGTCCCGTTCGCAATTCCAACTGGCACGGCACCATGGTCGCAGGCGCAATTGGTGCCATCGCCCAAAACAGCGTAGGAGTGACAGGCATCGACTGGAACGCACGCATTTTGCCGGTGCGCGTGCTGGGCAAATGCGGCGGGTTCACCTCTGATATCGCCGACGGCATGCTCTGGGCGGGTGGTCAGACGGTGAGCGGCATACCAGAGAATCCGAACCCGGCCAAAATCATCAATTTGAGTTTGGGTAGCAAGGGCACATGCAGAACGACCTATCAGCGCGCCATCGATCAACTCGTCAATGCAGGCAAAATTGTTGTCGTATCTGCGGGTAACGATGATTTAGAGGATGATGGCTCGTTGTCCACTTGCCAAGGCATCATCAACGTCGGCGCGACCAACCGTGCCGGATCTAAGGCGTCTTACTCAAACTTCGGCAGCAAAATCACAATTGCTGCACCGGGTGGAGAGAGCGGAGATTACGTCACCACCTACGTCACCACCGGCAACACTGGCACCACTGCGCCCGCACAAGCCACTTACGTGGGTACCAACGGAACCAGTTTCGCTGCACCGACCGTTACAGGCGTCATCGCGCTCATGTTGGCGATCCGGCCGGAGCTTGACTTGGCGGCAGTCGTCAACATTTTGCAGGCGACGGCAAGGCCGTTTCCTGACACCACTTGCACAGCAGTTCGCTGCGGCGCGGGTATTGTTGATGCGGCCGCCGCACTCCGTCTGACCCGCGATCAGACCATCGGCACCTCGAGTTTCCTAGGTTTTGCCGACGCTGATGTTGGTCGGCCAAATCAGAGCGTTACGGTCAAGGTCACCAATTACAATTCAAATGCTTCCACCCTGACTGCGGGTGTGAGCGGCGGTAGCGATTTTTCGATTTCCGCAAATGCATGCGCAGGCGTAACGCTATTGCGCGGTGCAAATTGCACGATTCAGGTTCGATTCAACCCAACCGCAGCGGGCATCCGTACCGGGACACTCACTATTGCCACCAGTGCGGGCAACTTTGTTTTGGCTTTGCAGGGTACCGCGTACCCAACAAGTGCGTTGGTTCAGCGTAGCGCAGGCAAGGTGGGTGGGCCGCTTTATATTGCGCGTAGCAACGACAATACTCTCTGGTACACCAACAGCGGCGGAAATTCGATTGCCAAAATCTCGCCCGAGGGTACGCTCACCGAATACGCGTTGCCAACGGCGGCGGCAGATCCGTTTGATATCGCCGTCGGCGCTGATGGAAATGTCTGGTTTACTGAGCTCGATGCCAATCGCATTGGCCGCATCACGCCATCTGGCGTCATTACCGAATTTCAGGTTCCCACTGCTGCAAGTCAGCCGCGTGGTATTGCTGCAGGGCCGGATGGCAATATTTGGTTTACCCAGATTGCCGGGGCCAAGATCGGTCGCATCACCCCGTCTGGCGTTATTACCGAATTCACGATCCCGTGGTCATCCGCAGCCCCGCGCGGCATTGCCGCCGGGCCGGATGGCAATTTATGGTTCACTGATTCTGGCGCAAGAGTTATTGGACGAGTTACACCATCCGGGTCATTCACCAGTTTTTCCATTCCATGGTCGTCCGACAACGCACGCGCCATTCAGCCAGGCCCTGACGGCAACATGTGGTTTGTAGAAAGTACCGGCAACCGCTTGGGTCGGGTCACCTTAACTGGCAGCATGACTGCGTTCGCCTTGCCGAGGGCGGGTACCGCCCCGCTTGGCATTACCGCTGGGCCCGGCAACAGCATGTGGTACACCGGCTCGAGTGCGAGTCGCATTGGCCGCATCGACGTCGCGAATGGCCAAATCACCGAGTACCGTATGCCGACTGCGGGCAGCGCGCCGACAGGATTGGTGAGTGATACCGCCGGAAACCTTTGGGTGACGGCGAATGCCGCGAATAGCGTGATTGCGTTCGCCAATAATGGTAGCGTGGCGAACCTGCTGCCGCCGAATGCAAAACGCGGTGTGGCTGATCTCGATGGCACAGGAAAAAGCCCCCTGTTGCTGCGCGATTCGTTCGGTCAACTGCAAGTCGGGCGACTGATCAATAACGAATTTGTATTCACGGCGGCAGCCGGTCCAGCGATGGATTCGAGACTGCTCGGTATTGGCGATTTTGACGGTGATGGCTTGTCCGATATTGCCTTTCAGAACATGGTGCAGGATCCCGTTTTCGGCGACGTGCGCAGTTGGAAAACCTTCGATCAAACCAAGAGTGTGTTGTGGCGGCAAGTCAAAAAAGTCTGGGACGTGCAGGCGATAGGCGACCTCGATGGCGATGGCAATACGGACCTCGTCTGGCGCTATGTGGTCAGCGAATCGCCCGACACCGGGGTCTCGTATATCTGGTTTAGCAACGGACAAGGTGTCTCTCAGGTCCGGAAGCGCGGCGGTGCGCCGCTCAATTGGAAACTGCTCGGCGCCTTCGACCTCAACAGCGATGGCGCGGCCGATATGTTGTACGTAAGTCCTGACAACGCTATCCGCGCATTGATGGCCACGCCTAACCGAACCTGTGCGAATTTGTCTGGCGGCGTTATCCCGGGCGGATTTGTCGCGCTCAAGTTAGGCGACTTTTCTGGGCGACGTAAAGGTGACGTGTTGATTCGGAATGAGGCCTCAGGCGAGGTGCGCTTATTGCAACTGGACGCGGCGGGACTCATCCTGCCCAACTACACGGGTGCGCCAGACGATCAAAACGCCTCATGCACGGCGAGCGCGTTGACGGTGTCACAGGCTGCCAGTGCGGTAGGAACTGCCGATCCAACGTGGAAGTTGATTGCCAGCGGGGACTTTAACGGTGATGGCGTCTCCGACGTCGTCTGGCAGAAAACAGACGGCACTCTTGCGGTATGGCTGATGAACCCAAGCGGGATAAATCCCACCGTCATCACGAATGCGGGCAATGTATCGTCGAGCAGCGTGGTATTGCCTCTGCAGTAAACAAATCGCTTGGTGGGGCAGGGCGCTAGCCTGAATATTTCACAGTGCGCCCGCTGCTTCGAGGCACGTTCCCTCTCGGGCGATTGGACGGCACTGTACTTGTCATCGTGTTTGACCTGCGTTTGATGCCGCGTTTGATGCCGCGTTTGATGCCGCGTTTGAAAGATCCGCGCCTTCGTCCCAAACGCGTTTGGCAAAACGCGGCCTGCGATGCTTTGGTGTGCCGTAACAACTTGGCGCGTCCATTTGGTGGGATTTGCAGCCTCATGGGTGCAAACAGACGCGAATTTTTGACAAAAAAATCACTCACACGCGCAAAAGGAACGCTAGAATCCTCTCGTCATTTACACCAGTAGGGTTTCCCATGTCATTTCCGGTCTCGATCGTGCGCGCACGCCAATACGGACTTGTTGCCGCCCTCATGTGGCTAGGCGGCTGCGCCTACCAGACTCCGCCAACATCCAACGCGCCGAGTGCAAGTGCGATGGCACCAATTGAGTGCGGCCAGCTTAAGTCGGCGGACGACAAAACACTCGCTAAGGCACTCGATATGGAGTTGGTCATGTTGGCTGCCATTAAGAAGTTCGGCAATACCGACAACGCCGGCGTGTGTGCAATGTCATGGGATGAACGCAACAGGATCATGTTGGCGCATCGAAATTCGCTGAAGAATCCGAATCGCAAGGCCCTCCGCGCTCCATCCGAAAAATATATCCGTGGTTGGGATGCAGACGACAATGGCAACGCGCCGAACAGCACCCAAAGACTGCAAGCGGAAACAAAGCGTAAACAGCTTGCCGCAAATGGCCGCAATGGAATAACCAAGGCCGCCGGCATTCGTCAAAGCGATTGGACTTTTCTCGGCCCAGGAAACGTCGGCGGACGCATTCGCGCCATTGTCTTCGACCCAAGAAACAGCAATCGCTTTTTCATCGGCGGTGCGACCGGGGGCATCTGGCTGACGACTAACGCAGGGCAAACCATCACCCCCGTTGCCGATTTCAGCGGCAACCTCGCAATCGGTTCGATGGCAGTGAGTCCACAGAACCCAGATGTGATGTACGCGGGTACTGGTGAATGGGGGACTGGCTACATCGGCATGGGTATCTTCAAGAGCACCGACAGCGGCCTGACTTGGAACTTGCTTCAGTCGACATCAACCGATACCCAAGTCAATTCCAGCGGTAATGATTGGATTTACACCAACAGAATCGCCATTCACCCAACTAACTCGAACCTTGTTCTGGCCGCTAATTTTGGCGGTATCTATCGGTCAACTAATGCTGGCAACACCTGGGTGCGGGTGAAAACTGGTAATACTCGCGACATTAGCTTCGACCCGAACAACGCAGAGCGCATTATCGCTTCGGGTAACGGCGGCTTCGCGTACTACTCCACCGATGCGGGTGCCACATGGACCGATGCGCCGAAATACTTCTCAAATACGCCTCGTGGTAGCAGCGGCACCGCTCGCTCCGAGCTTGCATGGGCTCCTGCCACGCCTAGCCTCGTGTATGCCTCGGTCGATAACTCAGATCAAACGACAGGTGCCTTTGGCGAAATCTACAAGTCAGAAGATGCCGGACAGACGTGGACGCTTGTGTCTTCTCCCAAGCACCTTTCTTCGCAAGGTTGGTACAACAACAGTATTTGGATTGACCCATCGAACTCCCAAAACATCGTCATCGGCGGCATAGACTTACATCGCTCCATCGACGGGGGCGTGACATGGACAAAGATCAGCACCTGGCAAACAGCAGGCCCCGGCCTTCCGCAGCCACACGCGGACAATCATCAAATTGTGTCACCGCCAAACTTTAGTGGTGCCAACCCGATGGTGTACATCGGCAATGATGGCGGTTTGTATCGCTCGACCAATATTTTCACGGCGACAGGGAATGGCACGTCGACCTGGCAGAACCTGAATAACGAACTTGGCATCACCCAGTTTTATGGTGGCGCAGGCTCTGTGGCTGCTGGCGGAAAAATCATCGGCGGCACGCAAGACAATGGTGACCTTCGCTTTAATGCCGGTACCACATGGTCGCGCGTCGGTGGCGGTGACGGTGGCTACGCTGCCGTGGACCCGGTCGATGATTCAACCTACTACGGCGAATATGTTTATGCCTCGGTTCGCCGCTATGGTGGCGCGGGGAATGGCATGATTTGCAATGGTATTTCAGAAGGCAAAAAAGACGAATCCAACATCACCTACTGCGGACCTTCCGCAACAGAGAGGACAAATTTCATCTCGCCTTTTATCCTCGACCCGAATAGCCGCGACAGAATGTTGGTCGGGGCAAATTCACTTTGGGTAAGCGATGACGTACGGACCGTTGCGGCTCCGGTATGGCGTGCCGTCAAGCCTCCCCTAACCACAACGGGTAATTCCGACTATTTCATCAACGCCGTCGAGGTTCAGCGCGGTAACTCTAACGTGATTTGGGTGGGCCACAATGCCTCATTCACCAGCGGCGTACCAACGCATATTTTCAAGACCACCGATGGGCTATCAGCAACGCCAACGTGGACCAATGTGGCGGCGACCGGAATGCCAACCTCTGCCATTAACCGGATTACGGTTGACCCCGATAACCCTGACCGCGTGTGGGTCGCCTATTCGGGCTTCTCAGCCAATCGCCTATGGGTGACGGAAAACGGCGGAACCACTTGGCGCAGTATTTCGAATGGCTTACCCGCAGTGACGCTCCACGATGTCAAGCGGCACCCGACGCAAGGTAATTGGCTGTATGTCGCCGCGGCCAACGGTGTCTACACCTCGGAGGACGCCGGTGCGTCGTGGACCTCAACCAACGACGGCCCGAACAGTGTGCGGGTACGCGAACTTTTTTGGTACGACAAGCTCACGCTCGTCGCGGTCACTTTCGGTCGTGGCTTCTTTAAGGCCACCACGTTACCTGATACTGGTTTAGTGTCATTCCAAGCGAGCAGCTACACGGCCGGCGAAGGTGCAGGCACCGCAAATATCACCGTCCGGCGCCAAGGCAGTATCACCGGTGCGGCGTCGGTAAGCTACACCACCACGGCAGGCACGGCGACTGCCGGCGCAGACTACACCACGACATCGGGAACCTTGAGCTGGCCTGCGGGTGACGGCGCGACCAAAGTCATCGCGGTGCCGATTATCGACGATGCCATCGCTGAAGGCGCGGAGACGTTTACCGTCACACTGAGCAATCCGGTGGGAACCACGCTCGGCACATCGGTTGCCACGGTGACGATTACCGACAACGAACAAGGGGTGTTTCCGCCGAGCTGTGTCTTGCCGACCACCGGCTGGTCGGTGCCGACCGGCGCAGCGGCGGGTTGGCAGGTCGCGACCGATAGCGCCTCTGAAGGAATTTGCAGCTTGAAGAGCAGCCCGATTGGCGATAACGCAAAAGCACAAATCGCCTTCACAGGCACTTTCACTGCCGGCACCATTCGTTTTGATCGGCGCGTGTCAAGCGAAGCGACCTATGACTGCTTGCGCTTCTTAATCGACGGCGTTGCGCAAAACTTAGGCAGCAATTGTTCTGGCGCAGGCTTGGTGGGCGCGTCGGGTGACGTGCCTTGGGGAAGCGTGAGCTTTCCGATCACCGCCGGCACCCATACCTTGACATGGTCGTATGAAAAAGATGACAACACGATTGAAGGACTCGACACAGCATGGATCGACAACCTTTCAATGCCCGTGTCTGCGAGCCAATCGACACTCACTATTTCCAAGTTAGGAAGTGGCTCGGGGACGGTGACCTCCTCCCCGGCTGGCATCAATTGCGGGGCGACGTGCGTCGCCACATTCAGCTCGCAGCTTGTCACGCTGACTGCGGTACCCGCAAATGGCTCTTATGTATCCGTATGGGGCGGCTGCGACACCGGAACAACCACCGCGACCACCTGCCAAATCACCGCCGATAGCAGCAAAACAGTGAGCGTCACGTTCTCGACGCTTCCCACACTGGCAAGCCTTTCGCGCCGTGGCGGCATCGACCTCGACGGCCAAGGGAAAAGTACACTGGTCGTGCGTGCGGCCAGCAACAATCAATTGCAAGCCGGTCGGTTGGCTAATAACGTTTTTCAGTGGACCAATATGGCCGACCCAGGGCCGGACTATCGTTTAATCGCCCCACTGGATTTTGCCGGTAACGGCAAATCTGACCTGCCGATGTTGCGCGATAACCAAGCGCTACTCAATGCCAATGGTCAAGGCGTGGCGCAGTTCTGGCCGGATTTTGTCGGCACGTCACCTGTCTTTTTGCGCGATGTGAAACCGGCGTGGGATGTACAAGCGGTTGGCGATCTTGACGGCGATGGTTTCGGTGATCTCGTCTGGCGCTTTCAAGGCCAGAGTGCAAACATCGACGATCAGGGTGTTTCCTACATTTGGTTTACGAACGGCACCGGCTTCGCGCAGTTACGAAAACGTGGCGGCGCACCACTCACTTGGACGCTGCTCGGCGCGGCGGATTTGAATCTCGATGGCGCGATGGACATGATTTATGTGAGTCCCGCAAACGCAATGCGTGCACTGATGGCCACGCAGGCACGTACGTGTGCCAACTTGTCAGCCGGTTCGCTACCAACCGGGTTCACCGCACTCAAGCTTGCCGACTTCACGGGCCGCCGCCGCGGAGACGTGCTCATTCGTAATGCCACGACTGGCGAAGTGCGCATCATCAGCCTCGATGCAACGGGTATCACACTGCCGACTTATACCGGCGACCCAGACGACCAGAACGCCTCTTGCACAAGCTCGACCTTGACCGTACAGCAGTCGGCCTATGCTTACGTGGGCGTTGGAGTCAATATCAACACTGACCCAACGTGGACTTACTATGCCAGCGGTGACTTCAACGGTGACGGTATTTTCGATATTGTGTGGAAACGACCCGATGGCACCCTTACCTTGTGGCTGATGAATGCGAGCGCAATTCCGACTATCGTCAACAACGCAGGTACTGCACCGGTATCAACCAAGCCAATACCGCTGCAATAAGTGACGCTGAATGGCCTGCGACCTATGTGATGGTGACGGTGGCGAAGTGCTGTTTCGCGATGCCAAGCTGCGTGTGGTTGCCGTCACTGGCGCAGAAGCCGTGTATCGCGGCTTCTGCCGTGTGATTTGGAACGCACACACTAAAGAAATCACCGATCTGACGCGCGATGATCGCAATCGATTCATGGACGCGGTCTATCGATTGGAAACAGCGCTCAGGTCGTCGCTAGATCCCGACAAAATGAACATCGCCAGCCTTGGCAACATGACGCCACATTTGCATTGGCACGTAATCCCCCGTTTTCATGACGACGCCACGTTCCCCAAACCGATCTGGGCACACGCGTTTACTTCCCAAGAGATGGCGTCCGACACCACGCAACAAAGTCATCCAGATTGGAAAGAAGCCGTTCGCTGCGCCCTCAGCGCTTGATAGCTCGATTGCGCTGGGCTCATCGTGTCATCCGTGCTGTCGTCGCGCGGGGGCTGCCCATTCGCCCGCTTTCGAACGCGCCCCGTGAAATGTTCGCGATAGAATGCTCGCATGTCGTTGTCGATCATTATTCCGGCGTTAAACGAAGCTGAGAATTTGGCGCAGACCCTCGCCCCGCTGCAAGCCATGCGTCAGCGTGGCGTTGAGGTAGTGCTTGTTGATGGCGGTAGCGCCGACGCAACAAAATCCATCGCCGCACCACTGGTTGATCAAGTTGTTCCATCGGCGCACGGTCGTGCTCGGCAAATGAACGCTGGCGCACAGCATGCAAAAGGCAGTGTTCTACTGTTCTTGCACGCTGATTCCATGGCACCTGATGATGCAGACATATTGATCGCTGATGCGATTGCACGCGGTGCGGCGTGGGGACGATTCGACGTTCATATTCATGGCCAAGCCCATCTACTCAAGGTCGTAGCGTGGATGATGAATCAGCGCTCGCGCTTGAGCGGGATTGCGACGGGCGACCAAGGACTCTTCATGACTCGACAGGCATATGCAGCCGTCAGCGGATTCCCGGCGCAGCCTCTGATGGAAGACATCGAAATTTGTCGGCGTCTGAAGCAAGTGGTGTCCCGTCGCCCTGCGTGCCTGAGCGAAAAAATCACCACCTCCGGGCGCCGGTGGGAAAAACACGGCGTACTGCGTACGATCTTGTTGATGTGGCAGCTCCGGTTCCGATATTGGTGCGGCGCCTCACCCGACGATTTATACATGGCTTACTATGGGAAATGAAATGTCTCAATGCGTCGTGGTGTACGCGAAGGCACCAATCCCCGGCGAAGCCAAGACGCGGCTGATTCCTGCGATTGGCGCAGAAAATGCGGCAATGCTCCATGCAGCCCTCATCGAGCGCGCGCTCGAAAATGCTGTGCAAACTAAATACACGGTTGAACTTTGCTGTGCACCCAATGCCGATGCCGCGTTCTTCGAGGACTGTGCTGACACATGGGATTGCGTGTTGAGTGATCAAGGGTTCGGCGGCCTCGGTGAGCGTATGCTGCGAACCCTCGATGAATTGCTGAGTGAGTTTTCCGGCGTGGCCATTGTCGGCGCAGATTGCCCCGCTGTCTCACACAAACACATACGCGAGGCGATGGCGAAACTTGATCGCAACGACGTGGCAATCATCCCGGCTGAGGACGGCGGCTATGTATTGATCGCCGCGATGAAAACACACCCTGAGATGTTTACTGGGATCAATTGGGGAAGCGACGAGGTTTTTCACCAGCAATGTGAGGCCCTGGGAAAGGTCGGCCTGCGCTACGCCGTGCTTGCGCCACTTTGGGATATTGACCGGCCTGAGGATTTGGCGCGTCTTGCTGAACTAAAGCCCCCGCTACCATTTACATTGCCGCGTCGTTTCGAATGATCAACGCTCGCTTTAAGAGGCGACGATTCAGTGCGGCGCTCATCGCGCGAATAGCATTATTTGCGTTCTCGACACTTTCCGCAGTGGCCTTCAGCGTGGCGACGGGTGGTACGCAGGCGACGATGACGTTCTCCGCATATGCGCCAACTTCAAGCCTGCCGACAAATTTTCGCATCATCACGCTACCGAACATCAAGCCTAACCAATTTTCCCTCGTGACGGATCGTCAACTCACGGTATTGCAGGTGCGGTCAAACGATTCGGCAAGCAGTGTTGGCCTCAACATTGAGGTTGATCCCAAACAAACCCCCATGCTTGGTTGGCGCTGGAAAATTGATCGTACGATTCAATCCGCAGACACCACATTAAAGTCGGGTGATGACTATGCGGCGCGGCTATATGTTTTTTTTGATGTCCCACTGGAGAAGCTCTCCTTCGTCGAGCGCAGCAAAATTCGGATTGCGCGCCTTGTCAGCGGCAACGACGTTCCAACAGCAGCGCTGTGTTACGTATGGGGCAATCGTGCCCCCATTGGTACCCGGCACTGGAGTCCATATACGTCCCGCGTTCAAATTGTGACGCTGCAATCGGGTGCCACGCACGCCAACCAGTGGGTCGATGAAAAGCATGACGTCGCGGCTGATTTTCGGGCGGCATTTGGTACCAGCGCACCCAAGATCATGGGTATTGCCGTGGGAAACGATACAGATCAAACCCATGAAGCAGCGACGGTTTGGTTCGGTGATATCGGGTTCTATGCCAACTAGCCGCCGCCAAGACGCATGAATCGGCTCAAGCGACTAGTGCTGCTTGGTGGCGGACATGCCCATGTGCATGTGCTAAACGCGCTTAGCAAAAATCGCCTGCCCAATGTTTCTATCACACTCATTTCGCCGTTTGATCGCCAAGTTTACTCAGGCATGCTGCCGGGGTGGATCGCCGGCCACTACGATATTGAGCAATGTGTCCTGCCACTCAAACCTCTCGCTCGCGCCGCTGACGCGCACTATTTGCAGACGGCGGCCACGAAAATCGATGCCACGCGCAAGCAGATACTTTGTGCTAACGGCGATTTAGTTGAATTTGACGTGCTCTCGATTGACATCGGTTCTGCACCGCAATATGCAGCGATTGTCGGCGCCGCGGATCACGCCATCGCGATACGCCCCATCGAAACCTTCATTGAACACATGACGACATTAGTGGAGGTGCGTCAACGGCGTGCCACCCCAATGCACATCACCGTCATCGGCGCTGGCGCAGGCGGTGTGGAGGTCGCGCTCGCATTGAAACACCGCCGCGCAGAATTACAAGTGTCACTCGTGTCAGGTGCGAACACGCTACCGGGGAACATCGCCCCACGCATTGCCAACGCACTCAACCGTGCAGGCGTCGCGGTTTTTGCGGGCAGCCCCGCCATCGAGATTGGTCCAAACAATGTCACCCTCGCGGATGACCGCGTGATTGAATCTGAGCAAACGATTGTCGCACTTGGTGCCAGCGCACCCTCCTGGCTCGCCATGACGGGACTTGCTTGTGACCCGAGCGGCTATCTGGTGACAAACAATTTCTTACAGTCGATCTCGCATGAGTTTGTGTTTGCAGCCGGTGACTGTGCAAGCATCGAGGCGTACCCTCGACCTAAGTCGGGTGTATATGCTGTCCGCGCCGGACCACCACTTGAGCAAAATTTGCGCGCCGCGCTCACTAGCCGTCCGCTCACCCGCTATGTGCCACAAACGCGATCGCTTTACTTGATTTCTACTGGCAATAAATACGCCATCGGTTCTTGGGGGCGAGTCAGTTGGGAAGGCGAATGGGTCTGGCGATGGAAGGATCGCATCGACCGCACGTTTATGGCCAAGTACCGCAAGCCCGGTGCTAATCGCCCGATTCTTTAGTCGGGGCGATCCCTCGCGACCAGTGACAAGTACTGCTCAATGGTTGCCTCACGGAGCGGTTTGACCATCACACGTACGACGTGGGTCTTGTCGCCCAACACATAGTTGTCGCGTGTTCGAACTTCAATGTACCCGCATCGCCCCCAGAACTTTTCTGCACGCTCATTTCCGACAACGATACCAAGCCTCAACCAGACCGCGCCTTGGTCGCGGATATACGCCTCTGATGCGTCATAAATCGCGCGGGCAAGACCAGCGCCATGCTGTTTTGTTTCGATCATGAAATAGCCGATATGCCAAACCGTCGGCGCAAACAAATCTGCAACAATGCCGGCCACACCGATCAGCTCATCACGCGAATCGACAAACCCCCACATCCACTGCTCGCGTAATGGAATATCAGTCGGCGGCAGATCGTGGAAATCGTCGTGCGCATCATTGGGCTTTGGTGGTCGGCCCATCACCAGCAAACTGTATTCGGGGTTCGCCTCGTACAATCGTTGGATAGCGGGAATATCCGCCGCCGCTAAAACAACAATACGGACATCGCCTGAGGTCGCAACCTACAATCGATTTGCAAACGACATGCGAATGGCCGGTGCTAGGATTACCCAGCCAACGCGGCGCGCTGTGCCGCAATGAGCTGCGCGATACCGCTCTCGGCAAGTGCTAACAACTGATCGGACTGGGTACGGGTAAAGGGCACGCCCTCTGCCGTTCCCTGAATTTCAATGAATGTTCCAGAGCCGGTCATGACAACATTCATATCGGTTTCGCACGATGAATCTTCAACGTAGTCAAGGTCAAGAATAGCGACCGCGTCACCAATACCCACCGACACTGCCGCAACAAAATCGCGGATGGGCGTTTGTTTGATTGCCCCTTTTTCCATCAAAGTTGAGATTGCGTCGTGCAACGCAACGAATGCCCCGGTGATGGACGCACAGCGTGTGCCGCCGTCAGCCTGCAAGACATCACAGTCCAACGTAATTTGTCTTTCACCCAACTTCTTCAGATCCACAACCGCACGCAGGCTGCGACCGATGAGGCGTTGAATTTCTTGCGTACGGCCGGTTTGTTTTCCGCGCGCGGCCTCTCGATCACTGCGTGTGTTGGTAGAGCGTGGCAGCATGCCGTACTCGGCAGTGACCCAGCCCTCACCCGAGTTCTTTTTGTGTGGCGGAACTCGCTCCTCCACACTCGCCGTACAAAGCACCTTGGTGTCTCCCATTTCAATCAGGACCGAGCCCTCCGCGTGTTTGGTGTAGCGGCGCGTAAGTTTGATCGGGCGAAGGTCGTTGGCAGTACGCTGGTATGAACGTGTCATGCGGCATGGTCTTTCAATTAAGGTTCGATTAACGGCTAACTTTTTTGATCGCGTTTTGAATTTCGGCGATCGCCCTTTCGATTTCGTCATCCGAAATCTCGTCTTTCATCGTGGCAAACTGCTCGATCGTATTCTGGGTCGTATTCATAAACGAGCTAAATCCGGCGATTTGCTCCGTGATCGTCGTGTTGCCGGTGGGATCTAACGCATCATCTTCCTGCTTTTCCCAAGTGAGCGCGACTACCGAGAGGTTGTCTGATTCGGCACCGGCTTTTTGTTCGGCTTCTTCCATGAGTGCTGGCACCAGCGCCAAGATGTCTTCTCGTTCCAATGTTTGGGCAATGACATTGGCATCGAGTTGACTCCAAAAACCGTCAGTGGAAATCAGGATGCTGTCACCGACCTGCAACGACCATTCATCTGAATGCGTGATGATCGGCGGCAGTACGCCTCCCAAGCAGTTGTATATCTTGTTACGCTCAGGATGTATCGCTGCCTGCGCAGGCGTCAGAATACCGACATCAATCATTTGCTGGACGCGCGAGTGATCCAGCGTGGCAATTTCAAGCCGTCCACTTCGGAAGTAGTAGAGACGCGAGTCGCCAACATGCGCCCACTGCGCTTTGCCATTTTGCAAAATAACGGCGACGATCGTAGTGCGCGGGCACTCCAGCATGTCGTGTTTGTCGGCAAAAGCCACGATCGCACGATGCGCCGCATGAATGGCTGTATCGAGAAAATCTTTTGGCTTCCTCAATACCGGACGCGCTTCGGCTTGAAAGCGATTATTGATTGTGTTGACAGCAATTTCTGCCGCAATCTCGCCACGGGCGTGTCCGCCCATTCCGTCGGCGATGACCATCATGAGTGTATCTTTTGAGTAGGAATAGGCAAGCCGGTCTTGGTTCACCTTGCGGCCACCGATTCGACTATCCTGAAACACCTTGAATCTCATCTATTCATCATCGTTAAAAAAGTTTCTTGTTGAGTGTCGCTTTTATGCGGTTAGTCAAGGTCGACTCAACATCCGTCGCCTGCACATCCACGCGCCATTCGATCGAATCTTTCATCAGCGCTTTTTGCAACTCAAAGGCCGATTGTGGTCGCGATAGAGGATCGAGCTGTAGGCACCATTCAATGACGTCGTAGAGATCTTCAGAAAATGTGCCACTGGCGAGACTGCGCAGCGGCACCATCTCGTCGTTTTGCAATCGTTCGTTGGCCGGTTGGGGGTGTATGCCGCCGATACAGGTGTACATGGTCGCCCCGACAGCATAGATGTCCGTCCATGGCCCCATCTGATCCTGGTTGGTATATTGTTCCGTGGCCGCGTAACCTGCGGTATACATCGGCCTCAGCTTAGGGGCGTCTTTCGTCAGCGCCTGCCGCGCCGCACCAAAGTCGAGTAACACCGGCTTACCTTCCATGGTGATATAGATATTGGCGGGCTTGATGTCAAGGTGCAACAATTTGTTGGCGTGCACTTCGCGTAGTCCATTTAACAGATGGGTGAACGTTCGCCGAATAAACGCCTCTGAAAACTCATGTCGATGACGTTGAATATGAAACTGCAACGTGCGCCCACGCATGTATTGCATCACCATGTAAACCGTTTCATTCGCACGGAAAAAGTTTTCAACGCGAATGATGTTGGCGTGCGAAATCATCGCCAGCGAACGGCCTTCTTCGAAGAAGCATTTCAGGCCATGCCGAAATACCGCCAAGTTTTCGACTGAATTGATGCTGACATCTGCACCTTTGGCACGCACCGCCAGCGCCGCAGGTAGATACTCCTTGATGGCATACGGCGAGCCAGCTTCGTCATGCGCTAAGTAAACAATCGAAAAGCCACCCGACGACAGAACCTTGTCGATCGTGTAGTCATGTAGCTGATAGCCTTGAGGCAGCGGCTGATTCGATTGTGTTGCCATTTGGTTTATCAGCGAATGTAATCACCACAGTTTGACAACTGTGATCTCGTCTGTGGCCCGAGGCCTGTTGGCTATATGGGTGAGCTATAATTGTGCCTTAAACTGTCGCCCGCCGCCGCATTAGATATGTAGTGCCTGCGAGGCTTGAGTCGATCCAGCCGTGGATTTCCTCAGCCCCGGTAAACCCAAGAAATTTTTTCTCTCGCCATGGCACAACCTGTCAAAAGCATGACCGGCTTCGCATCTGTTACTGGTGATGTTGTCAGTGGACGAATTGCGATTGAGCTGAAGTCGGTCAACCATCGCTATCTGGAGTTCCAGACGCGGATGGGCGAAGAAATTCGTAGCCTAGAAGGCGCGATGCGCGAGCAAGTCGCCGCCACAATCACCCGCGGCAAAGTGGATTGCCGCGTCACGCTCACCGCTGATACAAAGCAGGTTGGCGGTGAGCCGAATGCCGAAGCCTTAGCGCTCCTCGCGCAAACCCAAGACGGCATTCTGGCAAAGTTTGACGCGCACAAATTGTCTGTCTGGGAAATCATGCACGCGCCTGGTGTGATGGCGAGCGCAGAAATGACCGCCGAAACGCTAAAAGAGCCGCTGCTTGCATTGTTTAGCAAGGCCGTCGATGAGCTGAGTGCGACGCGTGCACGCGAAGGCGCAAAGCTTGCACAAATGCTGTTCGAGCGCCTCGACGCTATCGATCAATTGGTCAAACACATCGCACCGCTGGTGCCAAAAATGGTCGCGGCATACGAAGAAAAGCTGAAACAGAAAATCGCCGACGCCCATCTCAATGCGGCAAGTGACGACCGGCTCAAGCAGGAAGTGGTGCTATTTGCTTCTCGCATCGACGTCGCCGAAGAGCTCAACCGCTTAGTCGCTCACACCGGGGAAGTTCGGCGTGTTCTAAAGGCTGGTGGCGCGATCGGCAAGCGGCTCGATTTTCTGATGCAAGAACTCAACCGTGAATCCAACACGCTTGGTTCTAAATCAGTGTCGACCGAATCCACCAACGTATCTATCGAGCTCAAAGTTCTCATCGAACAGATGCGTGAACAAATCCAGAACATCGAGTAGGCGACCATGTCCGGCTGCCTGTTTACTGTTGTTGCTCCCTCTGGTGCGGGTAAGTCCAGTCTGGTTGCTGGCCTGCTCGAGCGCGATACGGGTATTGAGTTATCAGTTTCCTATACAACACGCTCGCCGCGTGCTGGGGAAGTCGACGGCCGCGAGTATCACTTTGTGACGCGGGAGAAATTCAAGGCACTAATCGACGCCGACGAGTTTTTGGAGCACGCTGAGGTTTATGGCAACCTTTATGGCACCTCGCGCCGTTGGATTGAGTCACGCCGCACGCAAGGCTCGCATGTGTTGCTCGAAATCGACTGGCAAGGCGCAAGATCGGTCAAAAAGATCTTCCCCGACATGGTCTATATCTACATCCTGCCGCCGTCGATCGACGAATTACGCCGTCGTTTAATCAAGCGCGGAAAAGACTCGGCCGCCATCATTGAGCGCCGACTTTCCGAGGCGCGCGAAGACCTAAAGCATGTCCATAAGGCCGATTATGTTATTATCAACGAAGACTTTGGCGTGGCTTTGGATGATCTCTCCGCCGTCACGCGGGCGTGCCAATTGACCGCTTCGCGGCAAATTGCCTTAAACGCCAAATTGCTGAAATAGCCAACCGCGTTTTATCTGCCGCCACCCGCCGGGTGGCGTTGGATGTGTTTCCCCACCGTTTTTGATTGAAGTCTGGAGTTCCAAGATGGCCCGTATCACCGTTGACGATTGCATCAAACTGATCCCTAACCGCTTCGAACTCACACTCGCCGCAACCACCCGCGCCCGTCAGTTAGCGCTTGGTTCGGCGCCCTATGTTGATGCCGGCAAGGACAAGCCGACCGTCGTCGCGCTACGTGAAATTGCGGCTGGTCATATCAAAGTAGATATTCTGAAGCCGCAAGTACCGAGCCTGCCGACGGTGCCTGCTGATATGTAATTCTCTTTGCGAAGGATGCTGATTCGATATGCCGAACACCAATCCTTCGCATCCTGTGCCGGCTGAGGCACAACGCCCTCCCAGTGCTGCGCTAAACAGCCCATCGAACCACAGCAGCGGCACCGCATCGCCGTCATCCGTAAACGTCATCGAGCCGCCTGAAATAGGACAGCTCAGGATGTCTCATGCCGCTTCGCTGAAATCAATCATGTCGGCGTACCTCAAACCCGCTGACATCGCCAAAGTCGAAGTGGCGTTTGAAATGGCACGTCTGGCACATGAAGGCCAGACACGCCAATCGGGCGAACCCTACATCACCCATCCACTCGCCGTCGCGACTCTGCTCGCGCAGTGGCACTTGGACGCGCAAGCGCTCATCGCGGCAATCCTTCATGATGTCGTCGAAGATACACCGACGACAAAAGACGACATCGCGCAGCAATTTGGTAAGGCTGTTGCCGATCTGGTCGATGGCGTCTCGAAGCTCGACAAGCTACAGTTCGCCACCTTAGAGGAAGCGCAAGCAGAGAACTTCCGTAAGATGTTGCTGGCCATGGCGCGGGATGTGCGAGTCATTTTGATCAAGCTCGCTGACCGGCTGCACAATATGCGTACCTTAGGTTCTGTACACCAGGTAAAGCAGGAGCGCGTCGCACGCGAGACGCTCGATATTTACTCACCCATCGCAAACCGACTCGGCTTAAATGCGGTGTATTACGAATTTGAGGATTTGGGATTTAAGTATTTGCACCCCAATCGCTTTCAAGTTCTCGACAAAGCGGTCAAATCGGCTCGTGGCAATCGACGTGAAGTCGTCAACAAAATCTCAGACGCGATTAAGGCTCGACTTGCCGAATTTAAGGTTAACGCCACGGTGACGGGGCGCGAAAAGCACATCTCGTCGATCTACAAGAAGATGCAGGAAAAAAACATCTCTTTTTCGGAGGTGTTGGATATTTATGGCTTTCGCATCATTGTCGAAGACATTTCGTCATGTTATGTCGCGCTCGGTGCCTTGCACACCTTGTATAAGCCCTTTCCGGGCAAGTTCAAGGACTACATCGCGATTCCGAAAAACAACGGTTACCAGTCGTTACACACGACGCTATTTGGCCCGTTCGGCACGCCGGTTGAGTTGCAAATCCGCACCGCCAATATGCACAAGATCGCTGAGGCTGGCGTTGCGTCGCATTGGTTGTATAAAACACTCGATGCCGAAGTCTCGAATATGCAGCAACAGACCCACCAATGGCTGCAATCGTTGCTCGAAATTCAGTCGGGTACCGGCGACGCGCTGGAATTTTTAGAACATATCAAAGTCGATCTTTTTCCGGATGCGGTGTATGTGTTTTCCCCCAAAGGAAAAATCATTTCGCTGCCGCGAAGCGCCACGCCAGTCGATTTTGCCTACGCTATTCACTCGGATGTGGGAAACCGTGCGGTCAGCGCCAAGGTCAATGATGAGTCTGTTCCACTTTCGCACGCGCTAAAAAATGGTGACCGTGTCGAAATTGTCACCGCCGCAACTGGCCGCCCCAATCCCGCGTGGCTCAACTATGCGGCAACTGGTCGCGCACGCGCCCAGATACGCCACTACCTCAAGACCACACAACACGCCGAGTCAGTCGAGTTAGGCGAGCTATTGTTAATTCAAGCGGTGAGCACACTCAATTTCGACCCCAACGAAATCGGCAAAACGCATTGGAAGCGCCTATTGAAAGGCGATAGCGCCAAAAGTAAGGAAGAAGTGTTGGAAGAAATAGGCCTTGGCAAACGTTTAGCGATTGTCGCCGCGCGGAAATTGTTTGACATCGCCGAGCTCGAACAACCCCAGCATCGGCCAAAGGATGCCATTGTTATCCGCGGCACCGAAAACATGGCGGTTCAGTTTGCACAATGCTGCCGTCCCATCCCCGGCGACCCGATCATCGCACAAATGAAAGGTGGCCAGGGGTTGGTGGTCCATACGCATGACTGCCCGTCGATCCGTTCGTCCGGCTCGTTCAAGTTTGACCCTGAAAAGTGGGTTGATGTTACCTGGGACCCCAACATCAATAAACTTTTCAAGGTCGACATCAAGCTGGTCGTCAGCGATGCACGCGGTGTACTGGCGCGCCTCGCCGCCGAAATTGCCAGCGCGAATTCAAACATCTTTCACATTCGGATGGATGACGCGCAGCGAGATGAGAAATTCTCCATGCTGCAATTCACCATAGAAGTCAGCCACCGCCAACATCTCGCGCGCGTCCTGCGCCTGATGCGGCAACTCCCGGAAGTCGTGCGAATCAGCCGACTAAAATCCGGTATTTTTAAAGACAATAAACCCGATCACAAACCAACCGCCAAATGAAAACAATCGTCTCCACCCCAAACGCGCCTGCCGCCATCGGCACCTACTCCCAAGCGGTCACGCTTCGCGGTTCGATCGCAACGACTTATCTCTCCGGCCAGATTCCGCTTGACCCCAAGACCATGCAGTTGGTGAGCGGGTTTGATAATCAAGTCAAACAGGTTTTCGAAAACCTGCGAGCCGTGTGTGAAGCGGCAGGTGGCTCACTCAACCATCTTGTTAAGGTGAATGTGTATTTGCTTGACCTCGCGCACTTCGCGAAGGTCAATGAAATTATGGCGACGTATATTGAAGCGCCGTATCCGGCACGCGCCGCAGTGGCCGTGGCGGGGCTACCGAGAGGGTCGGAGATTGAGATTGAAGGGGTGATGGTGGTGGAGCGGGATGCTTCGGTGGGTGGATAGCCGTCGCCAGAAAAGTCCAATGCGCGATCCATGAAGTCCGTTTGGGTTTCCTGCGCGACTCGTGACTGAAGGCGGCTGCGGAATTGATGCAGGTGAACGCCTTCGCACGATTCAATCGATCGGTTCGCAGCGTGCGGACGAAGACAAAAATGAGGCAAACCACCTCAAAATCGAAGACAATTCAGTTGTATTCCAGTCGTTCGACCGATCGCCACCATTTCCATTACGCCACCATTGCCTGCTTATTTCGCGTTTCGATGAAGTTCCACCAACTTTGTGCTCGATTTGCTACCTTCATCGTATGCGCGACTTCTCCGGTGTATGCGGGAACAGTCACCGTCTTTGCAGCGGCGAGTTTGAAAGAGTCAATCGACGATCTCGCCAAGACCTTTGAGCAATCAACCGGGCATCAGGTTGTTGTGGCCTATGCGGCAAGTTCCGCGCTCGCACGGCAAATCGAACGCGGTGCGCCAGCGGATGTTTTCTTTTCAGCCGATACCGATTGGATGGACTATCTCGCTGATAAGAAAATGATTAGGGCGGATTCGCGGGTGGATTTGCTGGGCAACAGCATCGTCTTGGTGGCGCCCTCAGCGACTCAAATGGTACTCACCATCCAGCCGAACTTTCCTTTGTCGCAAGCGCTTGGTCACGGTCGCTTAGCCATTGCTGACCCCAAGTCTGTTCCGGCCGGAAAGTACGCCAAGTCGGCACTAGAGGTGCTTGGCGTCTGGGGAAGCATCGAGGCCAAGTTAGCGCCCGCCGAAAATGTCCGCGCCGCACTTTCATTCGTCGCAAGAGGTGAAGCGCCGCTCGGCGTGGTTTACAAGACAGATGCGCTTGCCGAAAAGCGCGTGCGCATCGTCGATACTTTCGCGCCGGCTACCCACCCGCCAATTGTCTATCCGGTTGCGCTTACCGCGAATACCAAGTCTGAATATGCCGCTGCCTTCTTGCATTTTTTGACGTCCGCGCGCGCGCGCAAGGCTTGGGAAAAATATGGATTTATGGTCAGATAATGTGGTCAGATAATCATGCTATCGGCTGACGAGTCTGCGGCAATATTGCTGAGCCTCAAGGTGGCCTGTTGGAGTGTGGTGCTCAGCCTGCCGCTCGGATACGCAGTGGCGTGGCTGCTTGCACGACGGCACTTTCGTGGCAAGACCTTGGTCGATGCCATCGTGCATCTGCCCCTTGTGCTGCCGCCAGTGGTGATCGGATTTTTCCTGCTGGCCGCGTTTGGGCGTAACGGCGTGATCGGCGCATGGCTTGAGAGCTGGTTTGGTGTTAGTTTCGCCTTCCGCTGGACCGGTGCCGCACTCGCCTCGGCCATCATGGGTTTTCCGTTGTTGGTGCGAGCGATTCGACTGTCACTGTCCGAAATTGATGCCCGACTCGAAACGGCCGCACGAACACTGGGCGCATCGCCGCTGCGCGTTTTTGCAACGATCACCCTGCCCTTGTCGCTTCCGGGAGTTATCGCGGGCGCGATGCTCGCCTTTGCGCGTAGCCTCGGCGAATTTGGCGCGACGATCACATTCGTCTCTAACATTCCAGGCCAAACGCAAACCTTGCCACTGGCGATTTACAACCTGACGCAAGTCCCCGGTGGTGACGCGGTGGCATGGAAGTTGTCCATCGTTGCGGTGCTGCTGTCGATCGCGGCGCTGGCCACATCTGAGTGGTTGGTCAGAAAGGCGACCGTGCGGCGCAATCATGCTTAGCGTTGATATTAAGCAGCGTCTTGGCGCGTTTTCGCTCGATGTACAGTTCGTCTCGAAGGCGAAAGTGATCGCGTTATTTGGCCGATCGGGCAGCGGCAAAACCAGCATCGTCAATGCCATCGCGGGCGTGAGTCGCCCGACAGCAGGCGCGATTCGCATCGATGATACGGTGTTGTTCGATCAAACACGCGGCATATGGGTGCCACCCGAGAAGCGACGGGTCGGCTATGTGTTTCAGGATGGTCTGCTATTCCCGCACATGACGGTGGCGAAAAATCTCACCTATGGTCAGGCGGCCGTCGGCATAGAGGGAACGGAACGGATTGATGCCGACAAGGTCATCGCGGTGCTTGGCCTGCGCGATCTGCTATCACGCCATCCGGCCAATTTGTCAGGCGGCGAGCGGCAGCGCGTGGCGATTGGGCGTGCATTGCTTGCTAACCCCCGCATGCTATTGCTCGACGAGCCGCTCGCATCACTCGACGATCAGCGTAAGCGCGATGTGATGCAGTACATCGAACGGCTGCGTGATGAATTTGGCATTCCGATGGTGCTGGTCAGTCATTCACACGACGAAGTTGCGCGACTCGCCGAAGAAATGGTGCTCATCTCGGACGGGCGTGTGATCCAGACCGGCGCGGTCGAGGACATCATGAGCCGATTGGACTTGAGCCCCTTAACCGGACGCTTCGAAGCCGGATCGGTGATTCGCGCAACAGTCGCGGCGCACGACGATCAATACGCGCTCACCACACTCGCATTCACGGGTGGAACGTTGCTCGTGCCGAAGATCGACGCGGCGGTAGGGGATGTGGCGACGGCGCGTATTCGGGCACGCGATGTCTCGGTGGCATTAACAGCGCCGACTGACATCAGCATCAACAACGTGCTGCATGGCGTGGTGCGTGATATTCGTCGCGAAACCGGGCCAATCGTCGACTTGCAAGTACAGGTTGGCGATGCCCTCATCCTCGCCCGCATCACGCGGCTGTCGGCAGACAAATTGGCGCTTCGTGCCGAGCTGCCGGTTTACCTTCTGCTGAAGACTATTTCGCTGGATAAAAAGAGTTTGGCCTTCGCATAAAACTCGCCTATTGACGGGCATCTTCAGACAAAAACGTGTGAAGACGACCGCCAATAGGCGAGTTTGTGAGAAGGGAACATCTAAAAACCTACTGCGCGGGCGAATCTGTCAGTTCCCGCGTGTGTCAAATTCGTCGCCGTACACTGGGTACGTGTCCGTTCCTCACTGCCAACTTCACCCGCTCGCGACGGTTTTTAGAAGCTCCCAGAAGTTCCCAGAATTATCCCTATTGCGACCGCGGCAAACAAACCGTCAGGGCTTGGCCTTGCATATGTCTTTCGAGCAGGCCCCGCTTCTCGGCGTCTTCCAAAATTTTGCCGAACGCTTTGTAGCCGTACGCGGATTCGACGAAGTCAGGACGGCGTCGCTTCAGCGCAATCTTTACGTTTGAGGCGTGTACCGCGTCAAGATTTTTCTCGCTCATCAGCGCCTCAACCGTATCCAGCACCATTTCTATTGCGTCTTGCTTGCGTGCGTCATCGGTCACATCCTGCGCTGACATGTCATCGGTTGCGGCCTTCTTGTCGGGTGAGCGCTTGGCCTGCTGTTTCTTCGCGTTTGCCTCACCCACCTTTTTGGCAGAGGCTTTTTTGCGTGCCTCCTCAGCCTTCACCAAGTCATCGTAAAAAATAAACTCGTCGCAGTTCCCCACCAGCAAGTCGGACGTTGAGCTGCGTACACCAACGCCGATCACGATCTTGTTGTTCTCGCGAAGTTTGCTGACCAGTGGCGAGAAGTCCGAGTCGCCACTGATAATGACAAACGCATCGACGTGTGCCTTGGTGTAACAAAGATCGAGCGCATCGACGACCATACGAATATCCGCGGAGTTCTTGCCTGATTGTCGAATATGCGGAATCTCGATGAGCTCAAATGCCGCCTCATGCATGCTGCGTTTGAAGTCTTTGTAGCGCTCCCAGTCGCAATAGGCTTTTTTGACGACGATGTCGCCTTTCACCAGCAGGCGTTCGAGAACCTTGCGGATATCGAACTCGGCATATTTCGCGTCGCGTACGCCGAGAGCCACGTTCTCAAAATCGCAGAACAAGGCCATGTTCTGAATTTCATTACCGGAGGTAGACGCCATAGTTGCCTTAAAGAATGACTCGTAAAGAAAAGTGAACCGTAACGATCATGGTACAAGGAACGAGGGTGCCGTGCTTAACGAATGGCCCCAGCGGTACGCCTCAGCGGATCTTCTTATACATCGCCAACGCCTGTTCGCGCTGCACGGCGTGATCGACAATCGGCGCGGGGTAGTCGCGGCCGACGACAAAGTTGGTTGTTTGTGCCTCCAGCGGGGGCAGCGTCCAAGGCGCGTGGATAAATTTATCCGGCAGCTTGGAAAGCTCAGGGATGTAGCGACGGATGAATTTGCCCTTTGGATCGAACCGCTCACTCTGCGTGATCGGGTTGAATATCCGAAAGTAAGGCTGCGCATCACAACCTGTCGAAGCCGCCCACTGCCAGCCGCCGTTGTTTGCCGAAAGATCAAAGTCGTTGAGGTTGTCGGCGAAGTATTTTTCGCCCCAGCGCCAATCAATCAACAAATCCTTGGTCAAAAAGCTTGCGACGATCATTCGCAGCCGGTTGTGCATATAACCTGTTTGGTTGAGCTGACGCATGGCGGCGTCGATGATCGGATACCCGGTGCGAGCTTCGCACCACGCGGCGAAAAGTTCCTTGTCGTTTTCCCAATTCAGGCGATCATATTCAGGTTTGTAGGCGCTGACAGCCGCGTGTGGCGAGTGCCATAGTATTTGGAAGTAAAAGTCGCGCCAAATGAGCTCTGCCAGCCATGTCTGCGCGCCCAAGTTTGTGCGACGTAGCGTTTCTGTGTGCGCGATGGTTGCCAGTTCACGAATCGAGATCGTGCCAAAGCGATTATGCGTGCTCAGATACGACACGCCTTTGACGGCTGGAAAGTCGCGCGTATCTTTGTAGTCCACCATGCGGTCAATGAAGTCGTCCCGAAGTTGCGCAGCACCCGACATGCCGCAGGTCAGTATCGATTTGATGTTAGTCGTCTCGAAACCCATCGATGCTAATGAGGGCATGGCGGCGGGCGAGTCAATGGGGGCGAGTCGATCGAGGAGCTGCTCGCTGGGGAAAGGCTTGAGATCCGCGTCACTAACCTTTTTCAGCCAAGCATTTTTATAGGGTGTGAACACGCTAAACGGTTTTCCCGCCAACGTCAGCACTTCGCTCTTTTCAAAAACCACCGTGTCCTTAAACGCTTCGAAGCCGATGGAATGTTTGTTGAGTTCGGCGGCAACTGCGCGATCACGCACGATTGCCGACGGCTCGTAGTCCGTGTTGGTATAGACCGCATCGACCCCAAGCGCTACGGCAAGCTTGGGAATTTCGCTCTTGGCCGACGCGTGACGAACAATGAGCCCGCCACCATTGGCGACGAGCCGTTGGTGAACTTCTTGCAACGACTCCCAAATAAATTCGACGCGCCGATCCGACGTTGACGGCAGTTTGTCCAAGATGTCGCGGTCAAAGATAAACGTGCAGTAAACCCGCCCGCCCGATTCCAGCGCACGATACAGCCCCGCATTGTCAGCTACACGCAGATCGCGCCGAAACCAGAACAAGACACTTTTCATAGGAGATTTCTTGTCAGCAATGCGCCAAAACGCTGGCGCGTAGAGGGGGATTCACGTAAAATTTCATTTTGATGCAAACCATCAATTTGACCAACCACTTTTTGATCGCCATGCCCGGTATGGCTGATCCCCACTTTTCCAAAACGCTTACCTACGTCTGTGAGCATTCGGAAAAGGGCGCGATTGGGTTGGTCATCAACAAACCGATCGATATCACCGTCGGCCATCTATTTGAGCAGGTCAATATTGCGCTCGAAGACGATGCCCTGCGGCACGATGCCGTGTTTTTCGGCGGCCCGGTTAAGGTTGAATGTGGTTTTGTTCTGCACCAGCCATTGGGTGCTTGGAACTCAACCCTAAAGATTGGTGAGGATATCGGTATGACAACGTCGAAGGATATCTTGGAAGCCATCGCTCGCGGCGAAGGCCCCAATCGTGTCCTCGTGACGTTAGGTTACGCCGGATGGTCGCCAGGCCAGCTTGAAGACGAAATTAAGCGTAACGGTTGGCTGACGGTTGAAGCGGATGCGAAATTGATTTTCGACCTTCCCGCTGAAGAGAAGCTGCTGGCGGCAATGCAAAAGCTAGGGGTCCATCCGGCGATGTTGTCGGACACGGTGGGGCACGCTTGAGCAGCGCGGCGCAGTTGGCAAAACAGTCCGCGCTGACCAAGCATTCGACAATCATGGGTTTCGATTTTGGCGAGAAACGTATTGGCGTCGCGACCGGAAACCTCAGCATTGGGCTTGCGGCGCCGTTGACGACGATCCACGCGGCATCAAATGTCGATCGGCTCGCGGCAATCGCAAAACTCTTTACTGAATGGCAGCCAGCGCAGTTTGTGGTCGGGCAGCCGCGTCACGCCGACGATCAGCCGCACGAAATCGCACATCTCGCCAAAAAATTCGGCAATCGCTTGCAAGAGAATTTCAAGCGACCGGTGGTCTACATTGATGAGACATTAAGCTCCACAGAGGCGGCGCGGCTGTTGGTCGAGCGCGGCATCAGCGGGCGTGAACAAAAAGACAAACTGGACGCGTTTGCCGCAGCGGTGATCCTGCAATCATGGATGAATGAGTACGCGCTAACGGCCACTGCAAACAACGAAACGAAAGCTAACCATGCAGCTTGATGCCGAACCGCTGATCAGTGTGCTCGCCGAGAAAATCGGCAATACCTCGCCAGATATTGGTGTTGTCGGTATTCACACCGGCGGCGTATGGGTTGCGGATAAGTTGGCAGCGAAGATTGGTGCAACCAAGATCGGTCGGATTGCCGTCACATTACACCGCGATGACTACGCCATGCGTGGTTTACATCCGCAGAAGAATAAGACGGAGATCGGAGTTGATATCAACGGGCGACACATATTGCTGGTCGATGACGTCATTCAATCCGGGCGCACCATTCGCGCTGCCATCAACGAGCTATTTGATTTTGGGCGGCCGGCCAGCGTGAAGCTCGCGGTGCTGGTTGATCGTGGTGGGCGTGAGCTACCAATGCAGGCCGATTACATTGCGATCACCATGCCGCTCGATGGCGCACAGAAACTTGAGCTCATCAATAGCGGTGATGATCTGCGGTTCGAAATTCTTGAAGGCTGAACAATAAGGTAGACCGGATGTTGACTGCGAACCCCCAACTAACGCCAGACAAAAAACTCAGGCACTTGCTCACCACCGAGGGATTGCCAAAATCTCTCATTGAGAACATTCTTGATACGGCTGCGCAGTTTGTCTCGGTCGGCGATCGCGACGTCAAAAAGGTACCGCTATTGCGCGGTAAGTCGGTCTTCAATTTGTTTTTTGAAAACTCCACACGTACCCGCACGACATTTGAAATCGCGGCCAAGCGGTTATCCGCCGATGTCATCAACCTAAACATCAACGCGTCGTCTACTTCCAAAGGCGAATCGTTGGTGGACACGATCGATAATCTGATCGCGATGGATGCCGATATGTTTGTGGTGCGACATGCGCAGTCTGGCGCGGCACACTTAATCGCCAAACACGTTAACGCGGTCCGCCCCAATGTCGCGGTCATTAACGCTGGTGATGGTCGCCACGCCCACCCGACGCAGGGCCTGCTCGATATGTACACGATCCGGCACTACAAAAAATCCTTTCACAACCTAAGCGTTGCCATTGTCGGCGACATTCTTCACTCGCGAGTTGCGCGTTCGGGAATTCATGCGCTGACGACACTCGGCTGCCCCGATGTGCGGGTGATCGGACCGAAAACACTAATCCCAACCGAATGTGAGCGGATGGGTGTATCGGTGCATCACGACATGCTGCGCGGCATCGAGGGGTGTGACGTAGTGATGATGCTGCGACTGCAAAACGAACGGATGGAAGGCCCGCTGCTACCGAGTGCGCAGGAGTTCTTCAAGAGTTATGGATTGACTGCGGAAAAACTTGCACGCGCCAAGGCCGATGCGATCGTGATGCATCCTGGCCCAATGAACCGGGGGGTGGAAATTGAATCCACCATTGCGGATGGCAGGCAGGCGGTGATCCTGCCGCAAGTCACGTTTGGCATTGCGGTACGGATGGCGGTGATGTCGATGGTCGGCGCTGGCCGGGGAGATGCCGCATGAAACTAGAGATTCGAAATGGACGCCTGATTGATCCCTCCGTTGGTATCAATGGCCGTGATGAACACGTCAATTTGTATATCGAGGACACCGTTGTTTGTTCGGTAGGTCAGGAAGCGCCGAACGGTTTTGTGGCCGATAAAGTCATTGATGCGGCGGGCAAGATTGTCGCTCCCGGTTTGGTCGATTTGTGTGCGCGGCTCAGAGAGCCTGGTTATGAACACAAGGCAACGCTTGAGTCGGAACTCATGGCGGCTTCTGCTGGCGGTGTCACTTCGCTGGTGTGTCCACCCGACACCGAGCCGGTGCTCGATGAGCCGGGGTTGGTGGAAATGCTGAAACGTCGCGGCTGGACGCTGAACCAAGCCCGCATCTACCCGCTTGGTGCGCTGACGGCGGGTCTGAAGGGCGAAACCTTGGCCGAAATGCTCGAGCTGGCCGAGGCTGGCTGTATCGGCTTCTTTCAAGCGGATCGACCGATTGTTGATACGAGTGTGTTGTATCGCACGATGCAGTACGCTGCAACTTACGGTTTTACCATCTGGCTGCGGCCCGAGGATGCGTTTCTCGCGCGTGGCGGCATCGCGCACGATGGCGAAGTGGCCTCGCGCTTGGGCCTCGCGGGAATCCCGTCCAGTGCAGAGTCAGTGGCCATCGCCACCATTGCGACACTGATGCGTGAAACCGGGGCACGGGTGCATCTGGCGCGGCTTTCTTCCTCAGCGGGCGTCGAACTGGTCCGCCGTGCCAAGGCCGACGGATTGCCCGTGACGGCCGACGTGGGTATCCACCACCTGCTGCTCACTGATCGGGATATTGGTTACTTTGATTCGCAGTATCGTTTCTCGCCGCCGCTTCGCTCACCGTCGGATCGGGATGCCTTGTCGGCTGGCGTTATCGACGGCACCATCAATGCCATCTGCTCGGATCACACGCCAACGGACGAGGATGAGAAGAACGTACCTTTCGGCGAGGCGACCCCCGGTGCATCGGGGCTGGAAATGCTGCTGCCGCTGACGCTAAAGTGGGCTGAGCATGCAAACGTTCCGTTGCCAACCGCGCTCGCGCGAATCACCGTCAATGCCGCAGAGGTGCTCGGTAAGTCGCAAGGGCGTTTTGTTGCAGGGGCACCAGCCGACGTGTGTATTTTTGATCCGCGCGCATTTTGGGCGGTTACCCGCGAAACCTTGGTGTCGCAGGGAAAGAACACGCCCTATTTGGCACGCGAAATGCAGGGCAAAGTCACGCATACAATTTGTGCGGGACGTTTGGTGTACGCTGGGTAGCGAGCGATATGAGCCCGGAGACTGAGCAGCGAATCGCCGAACTTGTTGAGAGTTTGAAGAGCTACCGGCCTGGTGCGCCGCTCGACAAATTCATCACCTACGCGAGATTTCCGAGGTACAAGAATCTTTCTCGCGGAGTTCAACTCAACTTGACGTATCCAATTACGGTGTTGACCGGTCCCAATGGGATGGGAAAGTCGTCGCTTTTGCAGGCCTTCTGGGGAATGCCCGAGGGAAAATCACTTGAAGTGTTCTGGTTTTCAACGAGCATTGATGCAATCGAAGAGGGCGGAGTCGAGGACGGGCAACATCGATTTGTATATGGTCACTGGCTTGCGTCTCAAAACGCGGTCGTTCATACGAGAAAAGCACGAGTGACAAAAACGGATCGTGGCTACGACTACTGGGAGCCGACCAAGGCAACGCTGACCGACGGAATGCCCAAAATGCCAAAGCTAGCCGCGGGACAGGCTGTTGCTGGGCGAACTAAAGACCGTTGGAATGCGGTTGACCGCGATGTTTTGTTTCTGAACTTTAAGAGCGAGCTAAGCGCTTACGACAAATTCATGTACTTCGGGCGTGACCCAAAGTTGATATCGCTGAAGAGCAAACAAGATGTGATTCGGCGTGACTCCAAACAGGTTGCTCACGTTGTCGGCCAAGACCTTCAATCGTATAAATACTATGGCCGAAGAGTAACCGCCGAAAATCGGCTACTGTCGAGTGTCGAACTAGCAGCAGTGAGCATGATCCTGGGGCGGCAATATGTTGAGGCAAGGATAGTTCGCCATCGTCTGTATGGTGGGCAGGACCCCGGGGATGGGTTGAGCGTAATTTTTAAACGTACTAACGCGAAGTATTCAGAAGCGCAGGCTGGCAGTGGCGAAGTTGCAGTAGTTAGTGCGGTAGTGCAGGTACTTGCAGCGAAGCCGTTTACGCTTATATTGCTTGACGAGCCTGAGGTGTCGTTGCATCCACTAGCGCAACGGAGGTTACTAGAGTTTCTTCTAAACCAGATTAAGAAGCATAAACATCAGGTAATCGTCTCAACTCATTCGTCGGAAATTATTCGGGGGTTACCGCCTTCAGCGGTAAAAGTGCTTTCCGAAGCTCCTGATGGAAAGTTCGCAGTGGTCGAAAATATCTCGCCAACAATGGCGTTTGCTGCCATAGGTGCCCCGACTCTGGGCAGATTGAGCGTATTCGTGGAAGATAAGGCTGCACAAATTTTGGTTCGCGAAGCGCTCACGCTTATTGACCAAGAAGAAGCGAAGCTGGTTGACATCGTTCCCATTCCTGGCGGCGCAGAGGGAATCTACAAATACCGCATTCCGACGTGGATGCTGACCCCAAATGCGCAAAGTTTGGTTTTTCTGGACGGCGACAAGAAACCGTCCGCATCAGAAGATTTCGTCAAATCAAACACCATCCCTACCGCGCTAGACTCACAGATCGGCGCAAAAATAGCTGCGGCTACAAACTGTGAACCCCAGCTAGTTGCAAGCGGGTCCGGCGGGCAAGTGAGTTTGGCCCAAAAGACCGAACTGCAAAGACTCTATATGGACTGGTGTTTCGAGAACGTTCGATTTTTGCCGATGTCCTGCCCCGAACATGTTCTTCTCAAGGGCTTACTTTCATCCGCGGGAGAGTCTGTCAACTACGACATCTCTGCAATGGAGGCCAAGAACATGCTCCTTGCGAAATTGGGGCGCTCAACTGAAGACATTGAGAATTCGGCAGAGCTACATAGTCTTATCAAGCACTACATGAAACAGCAGCGCACTCATATCACCGCCGAGCTTACGCAAGTTGCTGACGAAATCAAAAAGCGGATCACTAATCTAACCCACTGACCAATTTTATTTGTGAAGTCCAAGATCATGAAAAAACTCACAGCGATAGATCTGTTTGCAGGTTGCGGCGGTTTGTCGCAAGGGTTAACGGAAGCAGGATTTTGCGTTTTGTCAGCGATCGAGATTGATGCCAAAGCTGCTTCGACCTATGCACTGAATCATCCAAAGACACTCCTGATTTGTGAGGATATCGTGGAAGTAGAGCCCCGAACGTTGTTGAATACGCTGGGTCTAAGAGCGGGTGAGCTTGACCTTCTTGCTGGCTGCCCGCCATGCCAGGGGTTCTCACGCCTTCGTACAAACAACGGCGCACGGCCAAACCGCGATGAACGGAACGGTTTACTCTTTGAATTTGTTCGGTTTGCAACTTCGCTGCGACCCAAAACCTTGATGCTGGAGAACGTTCCTCAGCTTGCCAAAACTAGCGTTTTTAAGAAATTTCGCAAACAGTTGGCAGCCATTGGTTACGTTGACCAGTTCGCCGTACTGAACGTTGCAGACTACGGCGTTGCCCAACGAAGAACTCGGCTGATTTATGTTGCCTCACTCTTGGGTGCTATCGAGCTTGCAAAGCCAATTCCAAAGAGAGTAAGCGTTCGTGATTGTATTGGGAATCTTCCTGCACACGGCGAATCAGGTGATCAGCTCCATGACATGCCGCAAATTCGCTCACCGAAAGTACTCAGAATTCTAAGTTCATTGCCAAAGGACGGAGGCAGCCGCTCGGATTTGCCCCAGCATCTACAACTCAAATGTCACAGAAAGACTGACGGTTTTAGAGATGTTTACGGGCGCATGAGGTGGGATGACGTAGCCCCAACCATAACGAGTGGGTGTAATAATCCTTCGAAGGGAAGGTACGTGCACCCTACTGAGAATCGTGCAATCTCGTTGCGAGAAGCAGCCATGCTTCAAGGCTTTCCACAGTCGTACTGCTTTGATATCACTCATGGCAAGGGAGCAATTTCATTGATGATAGGCAATGCGCTCCCGCCTCCCTTTATTCATAAGCATGGCAGGGCGATCATTCATCATCTAACCGGATTGGGTTAGAGCGAGAACGCGACTAATAGGAATTGCATAACCATGAACCCACTTCTCGATTTTGCAGGGCTACCAAAATTTCACGCGATTACACCTGAGATCGTGAAACCGGCCATCGAGGAATTGATCGCCGACGCTGAGCGAGTAGTGGCTAAGGTAACGGGCGCGAATGAGGCGCCGACGTGGGCGAACGTTGTCACACCGATCGACGATGTCACCGAGAGATTGGGGCGTGCATGGGGCGTGGTGGGGCACCTAAACGCCGTGGTGAATTCTCCCGCGCTGCGCGACGTGTACAACGGCATGTTGCCGACCATCACACAGTTCTGGACGCAGCTTTCGCAAAACGAAGCGCTGTTTGCAAAATACAAGCAAATACGGGCGTCTTCAGACACTTTTGCCGCGAACGGCACGCCAGTAGGCGACTTTGGCGGTGCCCTCACCGCAGCGCAAATTCGATCTCTCGACAACGAGATTCGTGACTTTCGCTTAGGTGGTGCTGAGTTGAGCGCCGAAAAGAAGACACAGTTCCAAGCCATTCAGGAAGAGCTCTCGACACTCATGTCGAAGTTCAACGATAACGTACTGGATGCAACGAATGCGTTTGCATATGTGGTCGTTGACCAATCCGAGTTGGCGGGACTGCCCGCCGATGCAATCGAGGCGGCACGCGAGTCTGCCAAAGCCGATGGTCAGGCCGGTTGGAAGTTCACATTGCAGGCGCCGTCTTACATGCCGGTGATGCAGTACGCCGACCATCAGCCGCTGCGGGAGTTGATGTACCGTGCCTATGTCACAAGAGCATCTGAGCTTGGCGCAAAAATTGAGTGGGACAACAGCGCGGTGATCAAACGTATTCTCGAGCGACGCAAAGAGTCTGCTGCCCTGTTGGGCTATAACAGCTACGCGGAGGTCTCACTGGCGGCAAAGATGGCAGAAACGCCAAACGATGTCGTCAATTTCTTGAACGAGATGGCGGCGAAGTCACGGCCATTTGCCGAACAGGACTGGCAAGAGTTGAAAATGTTTGCGCGTGAGCAGTTCAATATGGCGGAGGTCAATGCTTGGGATGTGGGATATGTCTCGGAAAAGCTGCGTCAACAGCGGTATGCGTTTTCGGATAACGACGTTAAGCAGTATTTCCCCGAGAGCAAGGTGATCGCGGGTCTATTTCGCGTCGTCGAGTCCATCTACGGTGTGACATTTGCCAAGGCTTCTGCGGAGACGTGGCACGCTGACGTGCAGTTCTACGACGTTCGAGACAAAGACGGTACGCTGATCGGGCAGTTTTATTTTGATCTGTACGCACGCGAGAACAAACGTGGTGGCGCATGGATGGACGATGCGATTAACCGCCGTCGCGCACACGGAAAGTTACAGCATCCAGTGGCGTTCATGACGTGTAATTTTCCGGCACCCGTCGGTGGGCGCGCGGCGCTATTCACGCATGACGATGTCATCACGCTGTTTCACGAATTTGGTCACGGGTTGCACCAGTTGCTCACGGAAGTCGACGAGCTGGGCGTGTCGGGCATCAACGGCGTGGAGTGGGATGCCGTCGAGCTACCTTCACAATTCATGGAAAATTTTTGCTGGGAATGGGATGTGCTGCGCCACATGACTGCGCACGTTGAAACGGGCGAAGCGTTACCACGAGCATTGTTTGACAAGATGATTGCCGCCAAGAATTTTCAGGCCGGCATGCAGTTTCTGCGGCAGATTGAATTTGCGCTGTTTGATATGCAATCGCACATCGATTTCGATCCGACAAACGAGGACATCATCGCGCTGGTGCGACGCGTCCGTGAGCAAGTTGCCGTTGTGCAATATCCAAGTTTCAACCGAATGCCACACGCTTTCAGTCACATTTTTGGTGGCGGGTATGCCGCCGGCTACTACAGCTACAAATGGGCAGAGGTGTTATCGGCCGATGCATACGCTGCTTTTGAGGAAAGTGGTGTGCTTAATCAAGAGACGGGTGCGAAGTTCCGGCGCGAGGTGCTGGCACGCGGCGGCAGCCGACCTGCGATGGAATCGTTTATCGCGTTCCGTGGGCGCAAGCCTGAGATCGAACATCTGCTCCGCCACAATGGGATGAAGCTCGCCGCATGAGCCGAAATCTACTGGGTACTCTTAAAGCAAGGCTTTGGAAAATCCCCCGCACCTCGTCTTGCGACGTGGCGCCGCCCCCTTTTCTAAATGGGGCAATGAGCCATCGCAGATTGGCGAATGGGGGATTTAAGACGGCTGGAGAACGTCGATGAAACTCGCCACTTGGAACGTCAATTCACTCAACGTGCGCCTGCCGCATGTGTTGGAATGGCTCAAGACTTCACCCGTCGATGTACTCTGTCTGCAAGAGTTAAAGCTCGAGGATGCCAAGTTTCCACTGGAGGCCATTGAAGATGCCGGGTATCACGCGGTATTCAACGGCCAAAAAACCTATAACGGCGTGGCAATACTCTCGCGCAGCAAACCCGAAGATGTCACCAAGGACATGCCGGGTTATGTGGACGAACAAAAGCGTGTGATTGCCGCAACCATTGATGGCGTGCGTGTCGTCAACGTTTATATCGTGAACGGCCAATCACTTGAGTCAGACAAGTATCAATACAAAATGGCGTGGCTGACTGCGCTGCGGGGCTATATGGCAAACGCCATCGCGGAATTTGGTGACGTTGCGCTACTCGGCGACTACAACATTGCACCAGAAGATCGCGACGTGCATGATCCTAAGGCGTGGGAGGGCCAGGTGTTGGTGTCAGCGCCAGAACGTGAACACTTCGAGGCGTTGGTCGCGCTTGGATTGGTTGATAGCTTTCGACTGTTCGAACAAGCCGACAAAAGCTTCACTTGGTGGGATTACCGCATGAATGGCTTCAAACGCAATCTGGGATTGCGTATCGATCACATCTTGCTGACTAAGAATCTTGCGGCGGAAGCATCCAGCTCGGTCATCGATGTTGAGCCGCGCAAGCTTGAACGGCCATCGGATCACACCCCCGTCGTTACCCAGCTACGCTAAGGGCACTTCTATAAACCTGCTGCGTGGGCGAATTTCGCGCCTGCGGTGCTCGCCGTACACTGGGTACGTGTCCCGTGTTTGCCAAGCCCGTCGGCACGAACTTCGCCCGCTCGCGACGGTTTCGAGAAGTTCCCCTAAGGGTGCTTTGGCAGCCTGTGCAAAGCGAAGGTGTGCAAGACGCACAAGACGCGCAAGACGCGCAAGACGCGCAAGACGCACAAGACGCACGAGACGCGCAAGAGGTGCAAGGTCATACTCGCGCCACCCCGAACGCACGCTACCTTAAGCAGAATCCCTGCTCGTTGACAAACTAGGTAGTGAATCGACTGGCAACATCAACAGTATTCCCGGCTCAGTCTTACTCCCCTCGGACAAGATTAAAACGCGGTCGTCGCTGGCACGCTGAGTCTGTTTACGCTCCCACTGGGCGCATTGTCGATTTTTGGGTGAGTTCAGGTCACGGTGGGAGGCCGCTTGACAGATTGGGGAAAGAGCCAATAACATTGCTTATGTTAATTTTAAGAAATACTCACATAAAAATGTTGTTAAGTCTCATGCGGCCATTTTTCTTGTGCGATGGCGTCACCTTTTAACACCGAAGCGGCATTTGCCCAATCGGGTGGCGGTGCCCAGCAAACACGGAGGCGTTTGGAGCGCATAAAACGGGCGGGTGTGGGGGCCGAGTGGGGGGGGCGAGTGGGGGGGCGGGTGCGGCAGTACGACTTGGATGAGGTGGGACGCGTAACTTCATTTAAGGGGGAAATTGAACAGTCAAAAAAATGCATTCTCGCGATGAAGGGAAACGTAAAAAGTCGGTGGCGATGAAGGGTGGAAATCAAAGGGGTATCGCGGTGGGATAAATGAGCCTCGCAGCTTATTGTTTATCCCGATCATGGTTGCGCTAATTTTGTTTTTTTCCGGGCCAATACATATGTTCAAAGAAGATGCGAGATTTCACACGCTAGAACAATTACATGAACGTCGCAAGCGAGTCGTGCGATTGCATTGCAACGGATTGGGCGTGATGCAAATTGTTGAATGCAGTGGACTATCGTACCCGACAGTTCGCGCCGCCATCGATGCCTTTGAACGAGGTGGGATGGCCGCAATCAGACCTCGCCCACGCGGTAAAAGTGTCGGGAATGGGCGCAGCCTGACCGAAGATCAAGAGCGGAAAATTCGGCAAATCATCTGCGAAAAAAGGCCCGAGCAGTTGCAGATGAACTTTGCGCTGTGGAGTCGCGCTGCGTTGAAGAAACTCATCGAACAAGAGTGCGGCGTTAGCTTGTCGGTTCGCGCCGTCGGCATGTATTCGGTACGCTGGGGCTTTAACTCGCCAACGCCAATCAAGCGCCGCTATGCCAAGCAGTCAGAAGCGGTGCGGGCATGGCTAGGGGAGCAATATCCGGTGATCGCTGCACGCGCCAAAGCGGAGGATGCCGAGATTCATTGGGGCGATGAAACCGCATGGGTTGATATCGATGTGTGCGGTCGCTCCGATATGCTTGTTGGTAATACGCTTGTTGGTAACGCGCCGGGGACCTATGCCGCCGGAGAACCCCGCCCGAAGCGGTTGATGATTGCGGCGGTGACCAATCAAGGGAAGGCGCGATGGATGATGATTGATAAGTCTATCAATGCGGATCAACTAATTGTGTTTCTGGCGGCGCTGATTAAAGATGCCAAGCGCAAGGTATTTCTGATTCTCGATAACCTTCGCGTTCATCACTGCAAGCTGGTCAAGGCGTGGCAGGCTGCGCATGCCAATCAGATTGAAGTGTTCTATTTGCCTAGCGCTAGCCAAGCACTCAATCCAGCGAGGCGTCTGCACACGGATCTCAGGAACGCGATCGGGCTCGGCGCGAGGGTGCCAGCCCAAGCAAAGGACAAACTTAAAATCGTCGCGACTGAGCATATGACAAATCGTGCGTCCTTGCCCGCGCCGTTGCCTGCGTCGTTGCCTGCGTCGTTGCCCACGCTTCTGCCCGAATCCGTCGAATGCTATTCTTAAAACCCACGGCGCATGGAATATCTAGCCTGAATACTTCATCGGTCGCCCGCTGCGCCGGAGGGCGTTGCCTCTTGGCCATTGGACGGCTCCGGGTTTGACAAACACGGCCTGCTATTCTGTTGTCGGTTCGGCAAACAATCGCTCGCCCCTTTTACTTGCTCACTTGCTCACTCGCTCACTCGCTCACTCGCTTTCGAACGCGCCCCCATGAAATGTTCAGGCAAGGCTAGTCACAGAAGATAGCCTGTTGATTTAGGGCGAATGCACCGCGCAATTGGGCGCTGGGTTACGCCAGCCCCAGCATCAACTCAATATTTTGCATGGCAGCGCGACCCGCGCCCTTGCCCAGATTGTCGAGCCGCGCGACTAACACGGCTTGTTCAGCTTTTGGATTGTCGAACACGAACAACTCAAGACGATTGGTATTGTTCAGCGCTTCGGGATTGAGTTCCGCGGGTGGCTCCGCCGTGTACGGCTTCACATCAATGATCGACGAGCCGGCATAGTGCGCGGCGAGGCTATCGCGCAGAGCCAACCCAGTCAATCGGTTGGGCAGCGACCAGAGAATGAGTGGAATTTGCAGCAGCATACCCTGCTTGAAATCGCCAACGGACGGCGTGAATAGCGGCGGTCGAGTCAGCTTGCAATAACGGGTCATTTCGGCCAGATGTTTATGATTCAACTGCAACCCATAGTCGATGAACCGCGTCTGATTTTCAGGGGCTTCAAAACGCTCGATCATCTGTCGACCACCACCCGAGTAGCCAGAGACCCCCCAAGTGGATATCGGAAAATCCGCCGGCACCAATTCCGCTTCGACCAGCGGACGCACTAATGCGATGAAACACGTTGACCAACACCCAGGGTTTGCCACGCGCCTTGATTGGCGAATCCGCTGTGCTTGACCTTTGTCCATTTCTGGAAAGCCGAATGTCCAGTCGGGCAACACACGATGTGCGGTGGACGCATCCAGCACTTTGGTATTGCCATTCTCAATCATTGCCACTGATTCGCGCGCCGCGTCGTCCGGCAGGCAAAGCACAGCAATATCAACAGCGTTCAAGAGTCGTTTGCGTTCGGCTACGTTTTTGCGTTTTTCCGGGGCAATGCTGACCACTTCAACATCACCACGGGCGAGTAACAACTCACGAATCAATAGACCCGTTGTGCCGTGCTCGCCATCGATAAATACGCGTGGTGTAGTCATGGCAGATACGTTCCTTAGACAGCGGCTAACAGTGTTTCGGCATTCGAGACTTCAAATTTGCCGGGACCTTCGACGTTGACCAACTTAACAACACCGTCGTCGACGATGAGTGCACAGCGCTGCATACGAACGCCGAAGTTACGAGCGGTAAGATCGAGTTCGAGGCCGAGCGCTTTTGCCCAAGTTGCGGAGCCATCACCAAACATGCGGATCTTGCCTTCGCTGCCCTGGTCCTTGGCCCAGGCTCCCATGACGAATGGATCATTCACCGACACGCACCAAATTTCGTCAACACCTTTGGCTTTGAAATCGGCATAGTGCTTCAAGTATCCCGGAACGTGTTGTGCTGAACAAGTCGGTGTGAATGCGCCGGGAAGGCCAAAGATTACGATTTTTTTGCCTTTGACCAGATCTTCGACTTGGAATGTATTTGGGCCTAATGCGCAGCCCTCAGTTTCAACCGCGATGAACTCGCTGAGTGCGCCACTTGGGATTTTGTCACCGACTTTGACCATGCTGTTCTCCTATATGAGGTATGTTGATAAATCTATTGTGCTAAGTGGAATACGTAAACGAATCTGCGAAGAACTCATCTTCTGGCAGACCTTGCTGCAAGAATGAAGATTTGGCGGCGTCGATCATCGGCGGCGCACCACACGCGTAGACCTGATACCCGGCAAGGCTATCGAAATCGTCGAGCACCGCTTGATGCACGAAGCCCGTGCGCCCTTGCCAATTATCCGTTGCTTTGGCCTCAGAGAGGACCGGGATGAAGGTGAAGTTGGGATACTCCTTCGCCCATTGTGCAGGAAGGTCGGGCATGTATAAATCAGCGCGGGAACGACATCCCCAATAGAGCACCATTTCACGGTCAACGTGTGTGAAGAAAGCGTGCTCTAGCACTGCCTTGATTGGCGCAAAACCGGTGCCGCCGGCGACTAGGATGATCGGTTTATCGGAATCTTCGCGCAGGAAAAACGAACCGAGCGGGCCTTCAAATCGCAGAATCGCACGGTCACGCATTTCGTTGAAGACAAAACTGGTGAATTGTCCGTCGGGTACGTGGCGGATGTGGAGTTCAACATACTGATCTCGATGCGGTGCGTTTGCAATTGAAAAACTGCGCCGCTTGCCATCCTTCAGCAGGATATCGATGTACTGTCCGGCGAGAAACTGCATGCGCTCCTGCGCTGGAAGTTTGAGGTAAAGAATGGCGACATCAGCAACCGGCTTCTCTACCTTCTCAACGCGGCATGGTAAGGTGCGGATTTGGATGTCGCCAGTGCCGCCGATTTCCTTGATCTCCAGCGTGACATCGGAACACGCCTTGCCAACACAAAACAGCGCCTTGCCCGACGCTTTTTCTTCGGGTCGCAGTGTGCGATCCTGGTAGTTGCCGTAGTCAAAGTCGCCTGAGAGCAATGTTCCCTTGCATGATCCGCACGCGCCGTTGCGACAACCATAAGGTAGTCCGATACCTTGGCGTAGCGCTGCGTCGAGAATGGTTTCGTCGGCTGCAACCTTGAAGGTATTGCCGGAGGGTTTAAGTGTGACGGTGAATTCAGTTGCCATGATTCGAAAGTTGTCGCCGCTGCGGAGTGCGCGGCTGAAAAAAGACCTCCACTATACTTTGCCGCTATGACGAAAGGAAATCTCGGCGTGGTGTCTGATGATCTTAAGCAAGCAGTATTGATCGTAGGTTATGGTGATGTCGGCGCACGCGTTGCAAGATTATTGCGTTCGACGCGGTCCGTCTATGCGCTGATCCGTAATCCCGCACGCGCGGCCGCCGTGGCGAGCGACGGCGCCGTGGCCGTGATTGGCGACCTTGATGACGCCGAGAGTTTGGCTGAAATCGTCGGGCGCACCAGCGCCGTGTTTCACGCCGTGCTTCACTTCGCGCCGCCCGCCATGGGTGCTACCGACGATGTGCGGACCAAAAACCTGATTGCGGTGCTTTATCGCAGTACAAACCATCGCGTTCGGCATCTGGTCTATATCAGCACCACGGGCGTCTATGGCGACTGTGGCGGGCGATGGGTTGATGAGTCGACACCATTGAATCCCGAGTCGGATCGCGCCAGGCGCCGAGTTGACGCCGAGACCTGTCTTGCCGCATGGGCGCAGGACGAGCAAGCGGCATTGACCATTCTCCGAGCACCGGGTATCTATGCGGCAGATCGTTTACCCATTGACCGCATTCATGCGCATACCCCGGCGATCAGAGCCGTGGAGGATTCGTGGAGTAACCATATTCATGCGGAGGACTTGGCACGAGCCTGCGTTCGAGCGCTGGATTTACAAATCGCGCATCCCGCCGACTTCGCGCAACCGATGATTGTCAACATTGTTGACGACAGCGTGCTGAAGATGGGCGACTACTTTGATTTGGTTGCGGATCATTTCGGTATGCCGCGTCCGCCACGTTTGACAAGACGAGAAGCTGAGTCGCAGGTGTCGCCTGCAATGCTCTCGTTTATGCGCGAGTCGCGGCGAATTCGGAACAACAAAATGAAAACCAGTCTTGGTTACCAACTTCGGTATCCGACGGTTGGTGGTTTCTTGGCAGAATTGCCCAGTCGCTAATCGCGGCGGAATTCGCCCTCGATCACGCTAGCGCGGCGAAATGGGGCGTCGGTTGAATGGCGGGACGGTGCGCGTGGCGCCCCTGACCTCGCGAATGCTGGTTCCCGAATTGGAATCAACAAAATCACAAGCGCCATCACGTCCGAAATGAAGCCCGGGAAAATGAGCAGGAGGCCCGCAATCACCGTCCTGAAACTATCGATGAGCGCTGCGATAGAAAACTGACCTTGCGATAGCGCTTGCCCCAGCCTTGCAATCAGCGAAAACCTCGCTTGCTTGATCAGCACCACGCCTGCAACAGCCGCAAATACAAGCCACGCGAGCACCCAAGCGCCGCTGCCGTGTTGACCGGAGGCGAGCTTGAATAGTAGCGCCCCTTCAATGAGAGGGAAGCCCATGACAATGGCGAGAATGAGTAAGCGCATGACGACCTTATTGTGAACAGCAAGAATAAACGTGACAACATCTAAATGCGTGCAATCGTGGTATTTACAACAGCGGCGACGAGTAAATGCTTCTATCGGTGAACCTGAAACGCATTTTCCACACTAATCGTATCGTCAGGTAGACAGCACCCATCGCACAATTGTTCTACCCCACCCTTATCATCGGCAGTGTTTCTGTGATCCTGAGTGGGGCTGCTCATCACCTGACCGCGCAAGATCAATATCCTGCGATACTTCACGACATCTCACGCCGAAACTCAACTTATCCAACAAGCGCCGACCGATACCGCCAATGAAAAAGTTAGTGCTCGCTATCGCGCTTTACCAAATTGCATCATCAGCTTATGCAAATCCAATCAGCACGCCATCAACTTCAAGCGCAACTGCCGGCACTGTGCTTGCGGTTCCCGCGACCGGGCAACTGCTGGAGCCAGAACGCGCTTTCCAGCCGCGCATTCGCCGCAAAGATGCCAAAACCGCGGAAGTGAAGTTTGATATTGCGCCTGGCTACTATCTCTATCAGGGCCGTATCCGCGTCGAGGGGTACAGTGCAGCGGCATTATCACCGCCGACGGAGCGTGTCACGGCGAGCCAAGCGTCCAAGGCCGCCGGGAGTGTGATGGCAATACGTCTCCCGCAAGGCAGGTTTGTCGATGACCCCACGTTCGGACATGTCGAGATTTTTGATCGTTCGGTGAGTTTTGACGTGGACTTGGACTTTGCGCCGACGGGCGGTGCCGAGGGTTTAGGGATAGGGACAGGGATAGGGAAAGGGAAAGGGCGGCAGGCGATAAAGTCTGCTGCCAAGTTGGTGGTGACTTCGCAAGGATGTGCCGCTGCGGGCGTATGCTTTCCGCCGCTACAGCACGAATTTTCATTACCTGCGGCAGCGAGTTTTTCTCAGGCTGACGCCGCGACCGAAAATCCTTGGGTGTTGCCGGTCGGCGCGACGGCGTTAGGGTTCGGACGTCCGAAATCGTTCACCGGACGCTGAGTTTGTGAGTCATCGCCGCAGCCTGCTTATTTTTGCGGCGACCGCCGCGACTTTATTAGTCGCGCTTTTCGCGGCGGCTTGGTGGGTGGGTCAACTGGAGGCGGAGCCGCCGGTCACAAACGCCGTGAATCGAGGGTCGCAAGCAACCTCAGCCGTCATTTACGCCGCCTCAATTCCTGATCTGCAAGGACGTCCGCAGCCGCTCGCGCAGTGGAGCACGCAGTTACTTGTGATTAATTTTTGGGCGAGTTGGTGTGCGCCGTGCCTCGAAGAGATTCCGATGCTTGTGGAAGCCCAGTCTAAATACGGCCAAAGGGGACTCCAAATCGTCGGGATTGCCGCTGATTCTTCTTTAAATGCAGGTAATTTCGCCAAAAAGCTACAGATTAACTATCCTATACTTGTAGATGAAAGCGGGGCGATCACTTTTTCAAAAAGAGTCGGTAATCGTTTGGGGCTATTACCATTCACCATCGTGATCAATCCAGCAGGCGAAATTGTGATGACAAAGCTTGGCGTCTTCCAAAAAGTAGAATTGGCAGAGTTGTTGGAAAAACAACTTCCAAAAGGGTGAAATGTCGCTAATTTGCCGCATCTTCGGCAATTTCACAACAGATAAAGTAATTCAATCAGGGCGAAACACGGGCATGAGTAAACGATTGCTTGAAATATAGACAAATATGCGGATTCGCCGATGTCTTACACCGTCATCCTGTTGATCGCAGACGGGCAAGTCCGCAAACTGCGTTAAAAAATACGCAACTTCGCGTAATTTCTGGCAAACTAGCGCCATGCAAAGCATGATCGCACACCGCATTCTCGTCGTTCACGGGCCTAACCTGAATTTGCTGGGCAGCCGCGAGCCGGAGGTTTATGGGCGAGATACCCTGATCGACATCGACAATCGGCTCAAGAGGCAAGCCGCCGTCGCCAATGTCATGCTTGAGACGTTTCAATCAAACGCTGAGGGGGCGCTGATTGATCGGATACACGGGGCGAAAGTTGACGGCGTGCGGTTTATTGTGATTAATCCCGGCGCATTCACGCATACAAGCATTGCGTTGCGAGATGCCTTGCTGGCAGTGGAGATACCGTTTATTGAAGTGCATTTGTCTAACGTACACGCCCGCGAGCCATTCAGGAAACATTCATATCTGTCGGATAAAGCGGTCGGCGTGATTTGCGGTTTAGGTGCAAAAGGCTATGAATTCGCCGTAGAAGCAGCCATTTCAACGCTGTTTCCGGTAAGTTAGTGCATCGGATTCGCCAGCAATTCAATCAACGACGTTGGGGCGCGACCCCTGCCGATCAGTCCAATTAAAGACGCCAGCCCAAGGGGCGGGCCAACAATTAGCAGCAGGAGACGACGTACATGGATTTGCGAAAGATTAAAACGCTGATTGACTTGGTTCAGGAATCCGGAATCGCCGAACTTGAAATCACTGAAGGCGAAGAGAAGGTACGCATCAGCCGCCATGGTTCCGCCGTCGCGGCGCCGCAATACATTCACTCGGCACCAGCTCAGTTCAGTGTGCCTACTGCGCCCGCTGCCGCTGCCGCCCCCGCTGCCGCCGCCGCCGCCCCCGCACCTGCCGAGCCGACCGGTCACACCTTAAAGTCGCCAATGGTCGGAACGTTCTATCGCTCGCCCTCACCCGGCACTGCCGCCTTCATCGAAGTAGGTGCGGTCGTCACTAAAGGGCAAACACTTTGCATCATTGAGGCGATGAAACTCCTGAACGAAATCGAATCTGATGCTGCAGGCGTGGTCAAGGCCATTTTGGTCGAGAACGGTCAGCCGGTTGAATACGGCCAACCTCTGTTTATCATCGAATAAACGCGAGGGTTTGCTATGGCAGTTTTCGGCTCTGGTCCCCGGCCGGGGGGCATGTTTGAAAAAATTCTAATTGCCAATCGTGGCGAGATCGCGCTGCGCATTCAGCGTGCTTGTCGAGAAATGGGCATCAAGACAGTTGCAGTGCATTCGGAGGCCGACGCCGACGCGAAGTACGTCATGCTCGCGGATGAATCAGTGTGTATCGGCCCCGCGCCATCGAAGGAAAGTTACCTCAATATTCCAGCGATCATTAGTGCGGCCGAGGTCACGGACGCACAAGCGATTCATCCGGGATATGGATTCTTATCTGAAAACGCCGACTTTGCTGAGCGTGTCGAAAACTCTGGTTTTGTCTTCATCGGACCCAAGCCAGAGAACATCCGCATGATGGGCGACAAGGTGCAGGCGAAGGCCGCGATGAAGAAATTCGGCGTACCTTGTGTGCCGGGGTCGGATGGCGCCCTTCCGGATGACCCAAAAGAGATTCGCCGCATCGCGAGCGAAGTCGGTTATCCCGTGATTATTAAAGCGGCCGGCGGTGGTGGCGGGCGCGGAATGCGCGTGGTACACACCGAGGCTGCGCTAGTCAATGCCGTGCAGATGACCAAAGCGGAAGCGCAGACGGCCTTCGGCAATCCGATGGTTTACATGGAGAAATTCCTCGAAAACCCACGCCATATTGAGATTCAAATTCTCGCGGATGAACATAAGAGCGCCATTTTCCTCTGGGAGCGCGACTGCTCAATGCAGCGTCGCCACCAAAAGATTATTGAAGAAGCCCCAGCGCCTGGACTGAAGGCACGTATCCGTGACCGTATTGGCGAGCGCTGCGCTGAGGCATGCGTCAAGATGGGCTATCGAGGCGCAGGCACGTTTGAATTCTTGTTCGAAAACGATGAGTTCTACTTCATCGAAATGAACACACGCGTACAGGTTGAGCACCCGGTCACAGAAATGATCACCGGCGTGGACATCGTACAAGAGCAAGTCAGAATCGCGGCCGGATACAAACTACGCTACCGACAAAAAGATATTCAGTTGCGCGGACACGCCATCGAGTGCCGAATCAATGCTGAGAATCCCGTGAGCTTCGTTCCGTCGCCCGGACGAATTACGCGGTTTCATGTGCCAGGCGGGCCTGGCATTCGCGTTGATTCGCATGTCTATGCGGATTACTTTGTTCCACCGCACTACGATTCGCTTATTGGCAAGGTAATCGCACATGGCGACACGAGGGAGCAAGCGTTCGCGCGTATGCGTGTTGCGTTGTCAGAAATGGTTGTTGAGGGGATTCAAACCAACCTTCCACTTCACCAAGAATTGATGAACGATGCCGCGTTTATCCGGGGCAGCACGTCGATTCATTTTCTTGAAGAGCGAATGGCGCGACTGAAGAAGATATCGGGCGACGCGAACTAGCCTGAACCAGTCACGCCCGAGAGCGTACGCGCAGCCTGTGTTCACCACCAACGAGAAACGATCCAAACTGGTTTGCCAATCGCCCGCAGGTAACGTGCTTCGAAGCGGCAAGCGACCCATCAAATATTCAGGCTAACCGCGATGCCATTTTTGTCCATCACAACCGCGCTGATGCGTGAGCAGGCCGATGTATTCGGCGACTTACTCATGGAAGAAGGCGCGATTTCGGTATCGGTCGTTGATGCCGACGAAGGCACCCCAGCCGAGCGGGCAATTTTTGGTGAACCTGGTGCCACCAGTGGACTTTGGGATCGGTGCCAATTGACGGCCCTGTTTATGGACGGCGCTGATGGCGTCGAAGCGATGTGGCGCGTGGCGGCACATCTCGATATCGAGACGCTAAACTTCGCACAATCGACAATCGACGACACCGACTGGGTGCGTGAAAACCAAGCACAATTTCCGCCGATTCAAGTGTCCGACCGTATCACCATCGTCCCCACTTGGCATGAGGCGAGCAATCACGCCAAGGATGCGATCAACATCATTCTGGACCCTGGGGCGGCCTTTGGAACAGGTAGCCATCCCACCACTCGGCTTTGTTTGCAGTGGCTGGAGACGCATTTAGGTCGATACCAGCAGCCGCAGGTGTTGGACTACGGTACTGGTTCAGGTATTTTGGCGATTGCCGCCATCAAACTCGGTGCTTCGGATGCGGTTGGGGTCGATATTGACCCTGCCGCTGTTGAGGCGGCAGCCTATAACGCGCAGCAAAATCACGTCGACATTAAGTTTTCGACGACTGACCGCCCACTTCAATACGTTGCCGATGTCACTGCGGCAAACATCTTGGCGAACCCACTTAAGGTACTCGCACCACTCTTGGCAAGTCATACGCGTGAGGGGGGGGCACTGGTTCTGGCGGGCATCCTCGATGAACAATCGGACGACATCATCGCCATCTACCGCCCGTACTTTGATTTGGCCGTGTGGCGCAATGCCGACGGCTGGGCGTGCATTGCCGGGCGACGTATCTCAGCGCAAAACTAAAAAAGCCGTCCACTCACCCGAGAGCGAACGTGCCCGCATGAAATGTTCAGGCTAGAATCGCCGTATGTTGCTGACCACCTGCCCTAATTGTGGCGCGAAATACAAAGTTTCCCCTGAACAGTTGAACGTCCGTCAAGGACGCGTCATGTGCGGCAGTTGTCGCCATGTGTTCAACGCATTTGAAGCGTTAGAGCGCATTCAAGACGCCGAAGTGGGTGAGCCAATCGATTATTCGGTGGTCGCTTCGCATCGCAGCGAAGGTAGTGCGCCGGGTGAGCTAACGGTGCCGGCTGAGTCAATTCGTGAAGTGGCTCCCGCGGTTGAGTCACCTGCCGCGCCGCAGGCACCTAGTGCGCCAGCGATGGAAGAAGAAGCTACGCAGCATCCATTTAATGGTGATGATGAACGGCTAAAGAAATTTGCGCGCGCGGAGCCCGTGCGGTCGCCGGTTGATTTACGCGATTTCGCCGAGAGTGATGCTATCGCGTCCTTGTCGCAAACCGCCGCCAACACGGCGAGCGAGCCGCAGCGAACTGAAGTCGTCGCTGACGTACTGCTGGCACCAACCTTGGCCGCATTAGACCCACCCATAGACCCACCCATAGACCCACCCGCAGAAACACCCGCAGAAACATCTTCAAACACGCCCCCAGACACGCCCACGAATACCGCGTCGCGCCACAACCCATTGATTAGCGGTACGCTGCCACAGCAATCACCACCGTCATTCGCATGGCGCTGGCTCGCTGTGCTTGCGGCGGTCATTTTTCTGGTGCAGACCTTGTACTACTTCCGCAGTGTAATCGTGCAGCAATATCCGCAACTGCGGCCACATTTCGTTGCGGCTTGCGGTGTGATTGGCTGTCGCGTGCCGTGGGGGCAAACCCAAGAGGCGCTCAAGATTGAAGCATCAGACTTGATTGAGCGCCCCGGCGACCCCAGCCGCGTTCTTCTCACGGCGTCGTTGGTTAATCGCGGTGCCACCATGCAAGACTTTCCAGCACTTGAGGTCACACTCACCGATGTTCGTAACAACGTTTTATCCAGCCGGGTGTTGATGCCAGCCGAGTATCTGGGTCGCAAGCCCGCGCCAGAAGAGGGGCTTGCGCCGAATGTGGCGCTAGACGTGAACCTGAGTCTTGAGTTGGTCGGTAACGTACCAGCCGCAGGCTACGGGTTGCGTCTGTTCTACCCTGCTTAGCGACCTACTTTGTGGCGAGCGTTTCGCCCTTCATGAACATCCATGTGCGGGTGATGTGGATGACGTCCGTGTCGCGCTTGATGTAGTCCGGAAATTTGTCATACGGTGCCGCGAGCTGCACAATGCGCTTGGCCGCATTATCCAGCACGCGTTTTCCCGATGAGCGATTGATCTCGATGGATTCGACTTCGCCATTGGCCTTGATCGCGACGGTCAATTGCAACTGCCCATAGATGCCCTGTGCCTTGGCGGCGGTGGGGTAATTCAGATTGCCAACATGCTCAATTTTGAGGCGCCAATTATCAACGTACTGGGCAAAGCGGTACTCCGCAACGCGTGCACCAATGAACTTACGCTTGGGGCGCTGTTGATACGTTTCATAGTCTTTCGCAAGCTGGGCTTCGAGTGCTGCAATCTCGTTCGACTTTTGCAGCAAATCTGAGGCCAAAACAGGCGGCGAGCCGGCGTTCGGGTTGACCTGTCCCTGCGCAATTTTCGCCGCAGCTTGGGCTTGCGTGAGTAAGCTTTTCAATTCGGCTTCGAGTTGTTTCACGCGCTCTTGCGCTGCCTGCACTTCATCGGCGACGGACGATTGCGCCATCGCCGGTAACGGCGTCTTGGCACGACGTTTCTCATCGGTATTGCCGCCACCGTCTAGATTCGCCTGCGCGAGCGCGTCGGCGCTGGTTGGGCGAGACTGACTCTTTGAGTTGACGAGCACCACATCCATCACGTTATGCGGTGTTGCAAATCGACTTGGATCGAAAATTGTGAATCCAACGGCCAGCAAAACAAAAGCATGAAGGCTAATGGACGCCACCGCTGCTGACTGCATGGCGATTGAGACGGCCAGTACCTTTTGAATCGAGATCGCCACTGGTGGCGGAGGGAAAGCAGCCACCGCATCGAGCTTTTCGTCGATGCGTGTACTGATCGCGAGAGCGACTTGCCGGGGCCGCGTTAAAAACGAAAGCATCGTGCGTCGCTAGCGTGTGCGTCGGAATTGCATAGATAGCATGGGCTTATTTTATTCAGCTTTCGGTAAATCCGTGGCTCCTTCGGCCAAAGCAAACACGCCTCCAATCGACCAATAGTCAATGGCCTCAATATTGACCGTCACAGCCGTCTTCGGCGGAAGGTTGGCGGTGGCCTTCAAACGCACAACGAGGGGCAAGTCACGGCCGCGCACAAGCTCATCGCGGATGATGCTGGCATCAAACGATGTATGGCCACGCTGCTCCAGCCAACGAAGACACCAGAAGCGCTCCATATTGCGTTGGAATTCGGCATATGCGTCGTAGGTTAGATCAAATGTACGCGCAATTTCGTTCAACGCAGGCGAACGACGAGGATAGAGCGGCGTTTCTCTGCCAAGGAGGGCAACCAACTGCCGCTGGTTGACTAAATCCACATAGCGACGAAGCGGTGACGATGACCAAGCGTAGTAGGCTACGCCCAGCCCCTCATGCGGAAGCGCGTCAGTCGTCATTCGCGTTTTCATGTTCTGCTGCGTACGATAAATGCCAGCCACACTATTTTCCGCGAGTAGCTTGCCCCACTCGCTATTAGCAAAGATCATGAATTCCGCGACGATGGTATCAATCGGGCTACCACGAGCGCGTTGCGAGATATCGACATTTGCGCCGTCGTCCACGATCTCGAAGTTGTAATCGATATAGTCGATATTGTCTTTTGCGCTGCGTCTTTGTTTAAGTACGTTGGCAATTTCGTGCAATCGCACAAGCTCGACGCCAAACGGCTCGCCAGCCGGAATCGGCGTCTGGCCAGAAACGGCGTCACTGGTGAGCCAAGTTTCAAGTGAATGTAACCGCAGATTCTTAGCGATGTGTACGGTATCAACTGCGGAACGAGTAGAGATCAATGCTGACGAATGGGCATCGAACAACCCATAGAGGGATACAACAGGGCAGTCATGTCCTTCTTTGAGGGTCGTAGCCGCAACGACTTCGTCGGGCAGCATTGTAATTTTGGCCCCAGGATAGTAGACCGTGGACAGTCGCGACTTGGCGTAGGCATCGAGCGTACTATCGGGTGAAAAAAATAACGACGGTGCCGCGATATGCACGCCCACTTCGATGTTTCCGTCAGGTAAATACACGAACGAAAATGCATCGTCGATTTCAACCGTTGCGGCGTCATCGATGGAATAGGCTTGGCGTCCCGTTACGGGCAAATCCGCAGGCGCGGTGAGCGAAATTTTAATGGTGGGCGACACACCCCTAGGAAAATATTCGGCGAGAAACTTGCCGAGATGAAAGTCGTGCTGCGCCATATGCGGCGCACTCGCGCGATGCGCCCATGCGCCTGCGTCATGAAACAGCGTGGGTAAGTTTTTACCCGACTCCTCTACTGCCCTCTCGCATGCTTTTGCAATTAACGTGTTGCGATCAGGCTTGAACAACAGTTGGTTGATATGCGGTCGCATTGCCTCCGGCATGACGCCTGATTTCAATTCATTGACCCATGCTTCCATCTCAGCGGCTTCGCGTTGTTTGCGCTCGATTGAGGCAAGTGCAGCCTTCAGATTTTCTTCCGGTGCCTTCTGGTAGCGCCCTTTGCCGCGCTTATAAAAATACATCGGCGCAGCATGTAGCTTGATTGCACAAGCCGCAGCCTCAGGAGCTGAGGGTTTATGGCCGAAGTAGTCGAGGGCGAGTTCATCGAAGCCAAACTCGCTGGGGCCGCATACTTCGTACAGGAAATCGGTATCGATATCTGCGGCGAGTTTGTCAGCCTGCGGCATGAGATCGCTCAGCGCTGAATCGAATCGCAACAGAACAACATTCGCTTTGATCTTGCTGCGCTTCCCGCTGCTCGCCTCAATTTGCATCGAGGTGCCGATGTCCTCCATCACGCGGGCAACTTTGAAGCCGCCATCTTCTTCGTAAAACACATTCATGGTCAGGCAAGCTTCCGGTATTCGAGTGCGTTAGGGAGATGCTGCGCCCCATGGGACGCATGAGGCCAGATTATAGCGGGAGGGGGTGCCATCGCAGGGCGGCTGCCGCCCCTGTGGGCTATCGGTTTGGGAGATTGATGAGACCCGCGTGCTGCAAAATGGCCCCGACATGAATCGGAAACGAATCGAGATCGTGACTCCCGCCGTCAATCATAATCTGAGGCGACGCCGCGAACTTTGCCAGTGTATGACGGTGATCGAGGAGTGAGTCCCCCATCTCGACGATCACAAGGTGGTTCGCAGGCGATTTGATTTCGGCCACATCAACGCGACGCAGCGCCTCAAGGTGCTCGATGGCGAAGTCAAATGATTCGTCGGGACGATACAAATTGGTTTGGCGACCAACATGAGCTGCAAGTGTTTCGTAAGGCGCGAGCGACGGGTTCAGCAACACAGCGCGACAACCAAACCTCTCCGCAAAGACTTCTGCGTAAAACCCGCCCAGCGATGATCCAATGAGCGTTAGCGCCGACTTCGCAGACCGCGCGATGATGGTCTCAATTTGACCCATCGCGATTGCGGGGTCGAACGACAAATCCGGCGTGACGTACTCCCAATCGCTCTTCAGTGCGTGAAGCGCGTCTCCCAACAGGCGTGCTTTACGCGACTGGCTACTACTCCGAAAACCGTGCAGATAAACCAGAGTCTTCATCGGGATTTTTCGAAAGTCGTTTATTGGCGGGCGGTTTGAGCTGTTTTCGGCTGAAACTGCCCGTCAATATTGCACTTTTGTTGTTCTCGATTGTTGGCTCGTCTTGGCTTCGAGTGCGCGCAAGATCTTCTCATGCACGCCACCAAAGCCGCCGTTGCTCATGACGACAATATGGTCGTTCGGCAGCGCAACCGCAACCACCGCTTCAACCAAGTTTGACAAGTTATCAAAGACGCCCGTTTTGGTGCCAATCGGCGTAAACGTCTCGCCCGCATCCCAGCCAAGATTGTGGGCGTGGATGATCACCAGATCGGCATTGGCGAGCGAAGCGGGCAGTGCATTTCGCATCGAACCAAGTTTCATCGTATTGGAGCGCGGTTCCAAGACCGCGATGATGCGCTCTTGGCCGACATGGCGGCGAAGGCCGGCGAGGGTAGTGGCGATTGCCGTTGGATGATGTGCGAAGTCGTCGTATACGGTAATGCCTTTTACAATCCCGCGCACTTCCATACGACGTGCCACACCGTTGAATTGGTTTAGCGCTTCGATTGATATTTTGACCGGCACACCGGCGTGGCGTGCCGCTGCAATTGCCGCAAGTGCATTCATCTTGTTGTGTGTCCCGGTGAGATCCCAAGTGACGGTGCCCCGATTTTTTTCATCACAACGTACCTCAAACTGGTTCTCTTCCTGGCCACGACGAAAATCCCATTGCATACCCGGGCCGAAGTGTTCAATCGGCGTCCAACTGCCTTTGTCGAGCGCGTTCGCGAGATGTGGCTCAGTACCGTTTGCCACGATGAGTCCGTTTGCTGGCACCGTGCGAACCAAATGGTGAAACTGCGTCTCGATGGTTTCGATATTCGGAAAGATATCCGCGTGATCGTATTCAAGGTTATTGAGCACGACAGTACGCGAACGGTAGTGTACGAACTTCGAACGCTTGTCAAAAAACGCGGTGTCGTATTCGTCCGCCTCAATCACAAAAAACGGTGATTCGGCAACCGGCATTCGCGCAGAAACGCCGAAGTTCTTCGCGATACCGCCGATCAGAAACCCGGGCCCCACGCCTGCATAGTCAAGTATCCATGCCAGCATGGAAGACGTGGTGGTTTTGCCGTGAGTCCCAGCGACAGCCAACACCCATTTACCTTGGAGGACGTTTTCACCCAACCACTGCGGCCCCGAGATATAGCGCAAACCGCGATTGAGGATTTCTTCGATGATGGGCTTGCCCCGTGTCATCGCGTTGCCGACAACGTAAATATCGGCCGGATACTTTTCGAGTTGCTCTGCATCGAATCCCTCGTGTAAGCCGATGCCCATCGCTTCGAGCTGCGTGGACATCGGTGGATACACGTTGGCGTCACAACCGGTGACGGTGTGGCCCATGTTCTTTGCCAATGCGGCAAGGCCACCCATGAATGTGCCGCAGATGCCGAGGATGTGTAAGTGCATAGTAGGTAAGGAGATGTGAGATGTCGAATTGGCTGGATTCTCCCATGCAAATGGCTGAAGGCATCAAACGTCACAATAGTCGAGCGGCGTCGGAGTAAACTCTCAGCCTGTCCGCAAGTCGCGGATTTTGCGCATTCGGTTGCAGTTGGTGGGCATGGCCTCGCATGTAGTGTCTGGCGTCAAAAAAAACGAATAGAGGTTTCTCCATGGTTCCACATCTCACCACATCGCTGACTGGCCCGTTGTTAGAGTTAGAGCAAAAAATACTCGATTCGAGGCCGACCATCGAGCGCTGGTTCCGTGCCCAGTGGCAGACACACACCCTGCCGTTTTATTCGTCCGTAGATTTGCGCAATTCCGGCTTCAAACTCGCGCCAGTGGATACGAATTTGTTTCCCGGCGGCTTTAACAACCTGAACCCGGCATTTTTGCCGCTTTGTGTACACGCCGCCATGTCGGCGGTGCAACGCATCTGCCCTGATAAACAGCGCTTTTTGCTGATCCCGGAAAACCACACACGCAACTTGTTTTATCTCACCAACGTCGCCGCAATCCGCCGGATTCTGGAGGGCGCTGGATTGGATGTGCGAGTGGGTTCGATCAATCCAGAAGTTACATCCGCCACCACGCTCGATTTGCCCAACGGTGAGAAGCTCACGCTGGAGCCAGTCGTCAGAATTGGTCATCGCATCGGCGTCGACGGGTTCGACCCATGCGCGGTGCTGTTGAATAACGATTTGTCAGCGGGTGTACCGGCGATCCTTGAAAACATCGAGCAGCCGATTGTGCCGCCGTTGTTTTCTGGCTGGACCAATCGGCGTAAGACCATCCATTTCCATGCCTACGATCGTGTCGCGGAAGAGTTTGCCAGGCTCATCAATATTGACCCCTGGATGATCAACCCTGAGTTTTCTCAGTGTGGCCGTGTCAATTTCTCCGCCAAAGAAGGTGAAGAATGTCTGGCCGCAAATGTCGACGCCGTGCTCAAAGAAATCCAAACGAAGTACGACCAATACAGCATCAAAGAAAAGCCATTCGTCATCGTTAAGGCCGACGCCGGTACCTACGGCATGGGTGTGCTGACGGCGCGTTCGCCCGACGATGTGCGTGACCTCAATCGCAAAGAGCGTAATAAAATGGCGGTGGTTAAGGAGGGCTTGGAAGTTAACGAAGTCATCATCCAGGAAGGCGTCTATACCTTCGAGAGAGTCAACGACGCCGTGGCCGAGCCAGTGGTGTATATGATCGATCAATACGTCGTCGGTGGTTTTTACCGCGTCAATACCGACCGTGGAATTGATGAAAACCTCAACTCGCGCGGCATGAGCTTTGTGCCACTCGCCTTTGAAACCGATTGCCATACGCCTGACTGCGCCGGGCTGCCCGATTCGCCGCCGAACCGTTTTTACACCTATGGCGTGGTCGCACGTCTGGCCATGTTGGCAGCGGCGAAAGAACTGGTGACGCTGGGTGAAATGGCTGATACCAAGGAAGCTAAGCGTGTGCCGCCATCGTCGCCACCAACGCTGATCAAACCGGCCATGGCGGTGGGCAAATGAATATTGCATTCATTGTTGATCCGCTGGCGGGGCTTAAGCCCTATAAGGATTCATCTGTTTTCATGATGCGCGAAGCGGTCAAACATGGCCATACCATCTGGGCGTTTGAAGCGAGCGAGATGTTTTCGCGAGATGCTGTGATGACCACTGCGCACCAGCTTACGGTGAGTGCGAATAACGCAAATTGGTACACCGTTGAACAATCGCGCCTCATGTCGTTGACCTCGTTTGATGCGGTGCTCATGCGCAAAGACCCGCCGTTTGATCAGCAATATCTATACGCGACCCTGCTCTTGAGTCTTGCGGAATCACAAGGCGCACGCATCATCAACCGTCCCGCATCCCTGCGCGACTACAACGAGAAGCTGGCCATTCTGAAGTTTGCGGAATTCACCTCACCAACGATGGTCACTTCCGACATGGCGCAGGTGCATGCGTTCGTCGATGAGCACAGCGATGTGATTTTGAAGAAGCTCGATGGGATGGGTGGGACCTCTATTTTCCGCGTGACCGCGACGGATGCGAACCGCAATGCAATTGTTGAAGTGCAAACTGACTACGGCAAATCAACCATCATGGCGCAGCGCTACATTCCTGAAATTGCCAGGGGTGACAAGCGCGTTTTGGTGATCAACGGCAAGGTTGCCGAGCACGCCTTGGCGCGCATTCCCAAGGCAGGCGAAACACGCGGCAACTTGGCGGCGGGTGGTACGGGTGTGGCCATGCCGATCGCGAAACGTGAACGCGAAATCGCTGAGGCACTCGGGCCAACACTGAAACGTGATGGCCTCACCATCGTTGGCCTCGATATCATTGGCGATTACTTAACCGAAGTGAATGTCACCTCACCGACTTGTATGGTCGAGATATTCGAACAGACGGGCGAGAACATCGCGGCGAAGGTGATCGAGGCGGTCGTCCGGGGCTGATTTGCCGTTGATTGAGACGAATTACGAATGTAAACCCGCTAAATCATGGGATCCACTTCAACTTCCCACTGGTCAGCGACGTTAATGTATCGCGCCTGGCCGCTTTAATTCCTCTCCGAGCCTTGCACTATTGACTCTTGCATTTAGTCCCATTACGGGACTATACTAAAGCATGCGAGTCATCGCCTATCGAACACTGCGAGATTTCGGAGAATCAAGCCCTGCCTACCGGGATGTTGTGGAACCTGCGCGTGCTTGGTTTCAGCATGCGTCTTCCGCAGACTGGAAAAGTCCAGCAGACGTAAAAACTGATCTCGGGACGGCTAGCATTCTTAAAGACGGTCGTGTCGTGTTTAATTTAGCGGGCAACAAATATCGTCTTGTCGTATGGATCAACTATCCATTTCGTGTGGTGTATGTTCGTTTCATTGGCACGCACAAGCAATATGACCAAATTGATGCACAAACGATATGAAGGAGACGCCATGACTATCAAGCCGATTCGTTCGAAACGCGACTATAACGAAGCGCTGAAGACGGTCGAAGGTCTAATGGGTGCCAAGGTCGGCACGGCTGACGGCGATACGCTCGACGTGTTGGTGACTTTGATTCAGGCCTATGAGGCGAAGCACTACCCGATGCTGCCGCCGGACCCTGTTGAGTCGATCAAATTCGTCATGGAACAACGTGGCCTGACAATTCAAGACTTGATGCCGGTATTTGGTCGACCAAATCGCGCCTATGAAGTTCTGAGCCGCAAGCGCCCGTTATCGCTGGCAATGATTCGCAAATTGCACAATGATTTTGGTATTTCAGCTGACGTATTGATCGCCGCCTAGCGGCCGGAAGCGGCCGGAAGCGGCGGGATGCGAGTGGTTTCTGATTTCATGGTTTGATCCAGCGAATCAAATGAAAAACTATGTGACTCCGACCCCTAGCGCTCCTGAGAAAGCACTGCCGTGGCGGGCTTGGCGTCAATGAATCCCGAAGCACCGCACATCGACGTTGCCCTCGCTCGTCGGCTTGTGAAATCCCAGTTCCCGCGCTGGGCCGACCTTGATGTCACACCCGTAGCAAATGAAGGGTGGTGCAACCGGGCCTTTCGTCTGGGTGAGCAGATGGTGTTGCGCATCCCGCGACTTCAGGCATACAGTGACCAAATCAAGAAGGAATACGACTGGCTGCCAAAACTGGCTCCACGGCTGCCGCTCCCCGTACCCGAACCTTTGGCCATAGGAGCACCGTCTGAGGACTACCCATGGCGGTGGTCAGTCTGTCGGTGGATTGACGGCGAGGTTGCAGAACCGGAACGCGTCATCGACATGGCCCGCTTTGCGCAAGACCTGGCCAACCTCCTGACTGCACTCCACGGCGTTTACGCTGAAGATGGTCCGCGACCCGGTAATCACAGTTTCTTCCGAGGCGGACCACTCGCCTCATACGACGCCGAGACACGAAAGGCCGTTGCGGCCCTGGGCAGCAGCATCGACGCCGCAGCGGTCTTGGAGGTCTGGGATAGATCGCTTACCAGCACCTGGCAGCGACCGCCGGTGTGGGTTCACGGAGATGTCAGCGTTGGTAATCTCCTGATGCAGAGAGGTCAACTTTGCGCAGTCATCGATTTCGGTAACCTGGCGGTGGGAGATCCGGCGTGTGATCTGGCAATGAACTGGACCGTCTTCACGGCTGAAGCCAGAGAAGCCTTCCGTGATGAACTACCGTTGGACGCGGACACTTGGGCCCGAGGTCGCGGTTGGGTTCTATGGAAGGCACTTATCCTTGCATCTGGCCTTTCGAGCAGCAACGCCTATGAGGCATCTAATCCGAAGAGCATCATTGAGAAGGTAATCGATGATCATCGCATTGAGGCCTAGCCCCTCATTTCGGCGCTAGCGCGCTGACATAAAAACAGACCTTCCACGCGATACTAGAGGCATGCGTTGATGGCTGCTATATTGGGGTTACTGGAGAACGCCATGACTGAGACCGTCATCACGCTCGTCTTGTTTGCAATATTTGGGGGCGCAGTCTGGCTGTTCTATTGGGTTCTGACCCGTGGCGGCAATCATGCGGCTTCCGGCGGCAATCTAGGTGGTGACCCCAACTCCCTAGGTGCCGATAGAGTCCAAGCCATTACTGCGAGTACAGAACGCTAACGGCCAGAAGCCGCTGTTCGCGGGTTCTTTCTGATTTCATACATTGACCCATTGAATTCGATGAAAGATGATGTGACTCCGACCCCCAGTGTTAAACGCCACAAGCCATTTGATAGAAACGGCAGACGAATCAAGATAGGCGACTATGTGCGGATTGTTGGTGTTCCCAATCTTTCGGGGATGTCGCCGGACAGCATCGCCGAATGCTTGCCTGCGTTCGAGTATCTGGTGGGCAAATACAAACGAATCACCGCTTTCGACGAATATGGGTGTGCCGAGTTTGGTTTCCGTATGCAACATCCGAATGGAAAGCGCGGTAGGCACTTTGTGTGGATTGAGCCTTTCCTCCTCCACGTTCCGCAGCCTAGGTCCAACGCGACGAGCAAGCGGCATTCGCGTCGTCTACTTTAATCCGACCGAGACGAAGCTTTGGCTTTTAATCATCTACACAAAGGCCAAGTTTGATAATTTGCCGACAGCATTTTTGGCTCAACTGAGACAGGAGATAGAAGATGCCAACTGACATGAAGACCTTCCAAAAAGATTTGTTGGAGTCTGTACGCCAAATGCGGCGAGGAGAGGCAATGCGCGTTACCAAAGTTGAACTTCCTGCTGCAGCGGCGGCGCGGCTCCAAATGGGGTTGTCTCAACTCGAGTTCGCCGAACTATTGGGCGTCTCACCCCGTACTTTGCAAGATTGGGAGCAAGGAAGGCGTGAGCCAACCGGCGCTGCTCGAATGCTTCTAAAAGTCGCGACGAAGCATCCTGCAATCTTGCGTAAGATCGCGGCGTAAACTTTTGCGATATCGGCCAAAAGCGGACATTTCCAGCACCCTGCCAGTTAGAAGAATGCATCTCGTCATTGCTGAAAGCAGTGCGACTTCGTCTCCTAGTGCTGGTAAGACCTACACGCCGAGACAAATCTTTAGATTCCGCAGAACCGCTTTTAGCGTCGCGGGCGGGAGCGTCCCAAGAGGTTTTACCCTTCGCGCCATCCAATCGATGGTTTGCAACTGAAACGTGAGCACGACGCCGATAGCCCCACAGTTAGGGGGTAGCAACACTTCAGCGGGATTGGCTTGCTCGACACGCCCTTGGTGAGTGGTGATCGGACAAACCATAACAAGTTTGCTCGCTTCGTTGTAGGGTTTAACCGAGACAACCAACCACGGACGTGCCCCCTGTTGTTCGTGGCCCTTTGCATCGAGCTCCGGCTTGAATGAAATGATGTCGCCCGCAGTCGGCGCACTCATCGGATTTCCTTGCCCCGTGGTCTGCCTGTGGCAACAAGACCGTGTTGCGCTTGACTCGCCTTCACCCCAGCAAAGAAGCTCTTTGAATCAGGTTCGTCGTCGACCGCAACGACGACTAGGCGCTTGCCGTCGATCGCGATCTCGACCTTCGACCCTTCCCCTAACCGCATTTGCTTTGCAAAGGCAGCAGGAAGGCGAACCGCCAAACTTGAGCCCCACTTCGAGATTGACTGAATTGACATCAAAAATACCCTCCCTATGTATATATAATGACTATACATCAGTGACGGATAAACGCAAGTGTTGCGCTTGGCTTCGATGTCGGCTTCGGGTGAGAAGCGTGCCTTCCCCGCGCCGCAAGTCAATGCCCTATCTTGGGATACGCTGGGGTGTTATCCGGCTTGACACCCAGCGCGACAATCGCCCCCAACAACGCGCCAAAACTTCCTTCGCCACGCGTCCAATCGTTTAGCGCTTTACCAACCGCGAGTTTGCCCCTTGCAATGTAGTAACAAATTTGTTATTATTTTGCAGGTGGATTACACCATTACTTACTGTAGCGAAGCAGTGCAAGAAGACACCCTCGAATTGCCCGACACACTGGCGGCGCGGTACGTTGTGTTAACCCGACGAATGATTGCGCTAGGCCCCAATCTTGGTGAGCCCCACACTAGCGCCTTTGGCGAAGGCCTTTTTGAGCTGAGGCTTAAAGGCGCAGAACGTATTGCTAGGGTTTTCTTCTGCACATTGGTTGGAAGACGGATTGTTATGCTGCACAGCTTTATCAAGAAGTCGGCGAAAACGCCAATCCAAGATCTGCGGATCGCGGAGACACGGATGAAAGAGGTTAAGAATGCGCACACATGATCAAATCGTAAAAAAGCTGATGAGTCGCCCAGGGGTTCGGGGAGAGGTAGAGCGGATTGAGCGCGACGAATCTGCGCTGCTTGATGCCCTATTGAAAGCCCGTCAGGACGCGGGACTAACTCAAGCGCAGGTTGCCGAAAGAATGGGTACACAGGCACCAGCCGTGGCGCGTCTTGAGCGCTCGCTGTCGACAGGGAAACATTCGCCTTCCGTCGCAACACTACGCAAGTACGTCAAGGCGTGCGGTAAGCGACTTGTTCTCCGCGTTGCCTGATTTCTCGCGCCGACAATACAATCTGTCGGCAACGGGTCATTGGCCGCGCTTCGCGAGTGCTTTCTGATTTCGTAGTTTGATCGAGCGAATCAAGTGAAAAACAGTTTGACTCTGACCCGTAGTGTTGGTGATCTATGTAACAATGGGGCATGCCGCATCCACTAGAAGCCAAGTACGGCCTGACAGCTCAAGAGCTGCTGACCGCAATCGACCGACGTTTCCGACTCAAAGTCGCCCTAGAAGGCGCAGTAGCGGAAGTGCACTTTGAGCGCAAATTGAGTATCGCCAGTCGGGAAGGATGGCTCAAGAGCTATGAAGACCACGACGTGGACGGGATGCATGACTTCACCGTCGTCACAAGAGACGGAATCTCTATCAAGGTAGAGGTTAAGACTGTTCGGAACGGTACAAAGCCGAGGGTCGAACTCCAAAAGACACGTGCAGCCAAAGGCGACCCGAGCAGCCAAAGGCGACCCGAGCAGCCGCTACTACGGACGCAACCACTTTGACGTCGTCGCTGTTTGTATGGGCCGATTCTCTGCCGACTGGAGCGAGTTTAGATACGTACTTGTGCGGGATCTTCCTACTCACAAAGACTATCCCGACAAGCTACAAGTTATGAACTCGATCTAGGATGGCCATGGATCAAAGCTACACTGGTTCAGCCGGTTTCAGGATTTGATCGATGCCTATTGAAGAAAAAGCACTGTATAAAACCGAGCTTGGCGCAATGTACTGCGCCGACAGTCTCTCGCTTATGAAAAATCTACCAGACGAGTCAATCGACCTCGTCGTAACAAGCCCACCGTACGCGCTACATTTCAAGAAAGAGTACGGCAACGCCGATCAAAAAGACTACGTGCAATGGCTTCTTCCCTTCGCGGCGGAGATCAAGAGGGTAATGAAACCAACCGGCTCTTTTGTCTTGAATCTGGGCGGCGCTTGGCAACCTGGAGCACCGGTTCGGAGCCTGTATCACTATCGGATGCTGCTCGTGCTTGTTGATGAGCTTGGGTTTGATCTTGCACAGGAGTTCTTCTGGTATAACCCAGCAAAAATGCCTGCTCCGGCTGAATGGGTAAACGTCAGGCGCATCCGTGTCAAGGACAGCGTTGAGTACATTTTCTGGCTTGTGAAAGACCCAATGGCCAAGGCTGACAACCGGCATGTCCTACAGCCATATAGCGAGGATATGAAACGTCTTATCAAGCGAGGGGTGAAGCAAACCATTCGCCCAAGCGGCCATGTTATTACGGGCAGCTTCGCAACAGACCAAGGCGGATCAATTCCTCCCAACCTGATTCAATGCGGCAACAACGAGTCCAATAGCTCCTACATGAAAAGCGTGAAAGCAGCGGGAGAAAAAGTGCATCCTGCTCGCTTCCCGAGCGAGTTGCCTCGATTCTTTATCGAGTTCCTCACGTCGCCGGGAGATACAGTGCTGGACCCATTTGCTGGAAGCAATACCACGGGCTATGTTGCGGAATGTTTGCGTCGCAAGTGGATCAGCATTGAATTAAACGAGGATTATGCGACGCAAAGTAATCTACGTTTCATCGGTGCTCCATCCCTAGACTCTTCCAAAGAGAAGATTGCCCAGCTTTTCTGACAGATCCTGTAATAAATAAGAGGTGCCGCCTAACTGGAACACTAGGGGTCAAATAGTTTTCAGCCGACAGCCATTTGATCTGAGTCAGCATAGACTGTTCCGCATCCAAACGAATGACGGCTATCGGGCAATCGTCATGTCGGCTTCGGGTGAGAAGCGTGCCTTCCCCACGCCGCAAGTCAATGCCCTATCTTGGGATACGCTGGGGTGTTATCCGGCTTGACACCCAGCGCGACAATCGCCCCCAACAACGCGCCAAAACTTCCTTCGCCACGCGTCCAATCGTTTAGCGCTTTGCCAACCGCGAGTTTGCCAACTGTCGCGGTTGAGCGTTTGTAAACACCCGCTGCGAATTTGTTGGCTTCACCCATTGTCGGGTAGGTGTGGATGGTGCTGAGAATGCCTTCGAGTCCAAACCCGTGTTTCATCGCCGCGACAAATTCCACGAGAGAGTCCCCCGCGTGTTCACCGACGATGGTCGCACCGAGAATTTTGTCCGAGCCTTTTGGCGTGATGACCTTCACGAATCCATGCGCTTCGCCGTCGGCAATGGCGCGATCGAGGTCGTCTATGCCATACACATGCACATCAAACGCGATACCCTTTTCTTTCGCCTCTTGCTCATTCAGCCCCACGCGTGCAACTTCAGGGTCGGTGAAGGTCGCCCACGGCACCACCGAATAATCGACTTTGAATTTTCTGAATTTACCGAATAGTGCATTGACTGCGGCGTACCACGCCATATGTGCGGCGGTGTGGGTGAATTGATACGGACCGGCAACGTCGCCCACCGCAAAAATATTCGGGTAAATCGTTTCGAGGTACTCGTTGGTTTCAACCACTTTTTTCGCGGGGATGCCGAGTTCTTCCAGTCCGAATCCAGTCAGATTTGCCACACGACCGACAGCGCAAAGAATTTCGTCAAACGCGATGCGTTTATCTACGCCGTTGTGTTCAACAACGAGATACTTCTCGCCGTTTTCTACCACCACTTGTTTGGCTTTGTGGTTCACCAACACAGACACACCTTCGGATTCGAATTTACGTTTGACGATGGCCGAGACTTCCGCGTCTTCGCGCATCATGATGCGTGGCGCCATTTCGACTTGCGTCACCTGTGCCCCGAAGCGCGCAAAACATTGTGTGAGTTCACAACCGATGGGCCCACCGCCGAGCACCACCAGGCGCTTGGGCAGCTTGCGAATACTCCAGATGTTGTCAGAGGTGAGTGGATTGATTTCAGCTAAGCCCGGAATCGGTGGCACAAACGGCCGTGCGCCGGTGGCGATGACGATGTTTTTGGTGGTCAGCCGCTGCGTGCCGCCGCCCGTCTTGGTGATTTCGACTTCCCATGGCGAGAGAATCCTCGCACTTCCCGAAACACAATCGACGCCGAGTCCGGTGTAGCGCTCGACAGAATCGTGCGGCTCGATCTCGCCAACCACACGCGTAACCCGCTCCATCACGTCGGCGAAATCCCAATTCGCGGTGGCCGATTCGATACCGAATTCTTTGGCGCGTGACATATGGCTGAGTAACTTGGCGGATCGAATCAGCGCTTTCGATGGGACACAGCCAGTGTTAAGACAATCGCCACCCATTTTGTGTCGTTCCACCAGCGTGACCTTTGCTTTGACCGCTGCGGCGATATAGCTGGTGACCAAACCCGCCGAACCTGCACCAATCACCACCACATTGCGATCAAAGTGCGCGGGCTTTTTGTCCGCCCACAGCGCATAGACTTTGCGCGCCTTGATGCCATCGATGATCATTTTGGCGATGATCGGGAAGATACCGAGTAGCACAAACGCGCCAAGCAATCCGGGCGAAAGAATGCCTTTGAGTGACGTGATTTCCGCTAACTGTGTGCCGGCATTCACAAACACCAACGTGCCTAAAAACATGCCGACCTGTGAGACCCAAAAAAACGTCCATGTCCGCATCGGGGTGAGACCCATCACGACGTTGATGAGAAAAAATGGAAACGCCGGCACGAGGCGCAGCGTGAACAAATAAAACGCGCCGTCTTTGGCGACACCATCATTGAACGACTTCAGCTTGTCACCAAATTTGGCCTGAATACTGTCGCGCAAGATAAAACGCGCCACAAGAAAGGCTAGTGTTGCGCCGATGGTCGATGCAAACGAGACAACGATGACCCCCTTGACGATACCGAACAGTGCACCGGCGGCCAATGTGAGGATCGCAGCACCCGGTAGCGATAGTCCCGTTACCGCAACATAGACGGCAAAAAAGATGGCGGCGGTCTGCCATGGCTGAGCTTGGTAGTGGTTGGCCAGCGCGGCCTGCTGCGTTTTGACGTAATCGAGGCTGGCGTAGCGCCCAAGATCGAACACAAGGTACGCTGCGATCAACCCAATGACCGCGAGTACTAGCAACGCTTTGCGCTTATTCATTTTTTAGCTCCCTAAATACGTGCATTCCGGCATCGGCTACCGGCTGGTATGGTTTGTCGCGGTAAGTACAAAACATTACGCGCAAACTGATAGCGTGCGCACTAAACCCAGCGCATGCGGTGGCGCGTAAGCCAGCCCTTCCGTTATGCGCTGCCAATATGCTGTTTGCAGACAAGAAGCTAGTATTGACGGCCATCTCCAGCATATTTCGCCTCAAAACGCCCGTCGATAATAGAGTTTTGATGTTTGCAATCGGCACAAATCTGCGTTTATCTGCGGTTCCCGCCTTCGCGCTCTTTGCGGCTGCTCACCTCATTCAGCCGCGATTAAAGCCGCCGATGTCTCGCCATCGTTGTCGAGCGCGCCGCCGCAGCTCGAGCCTTGTCCCGCCGTGCAGCCGTAACAGTGATCTTTCACCACAATCGGGTTACCGAGCAAATCCACTGCCATTAAATCGCGCAGATGCGGCTTTAGTCCTGCGCCGTGTTGTAACGGCAAGTCGAGCATTTGATTGAAGTCGCAGTCGTAAACGTAGCCCTGATAGTCGACTGATAACAGCGAGCGACACATCACGCGATCCAGATTGTGCTGCTGAAAATTGGCGACCAACAAATCCATGTAACCCTCGAACTCGCCCTTTGACACCAGCGTTGAGCCGAAGCGTTGGATTGGCATGTTAGTGATCGTGAATAGGCGGTTAAAGACAATGCCAAAGTTCGCTTGCAGCAAACGGTGATAGTCGGCCTCCAGCGCCTCTTGTGGTGGAGGCAACTTTGCACCCTGCGGGTTGTACACCAAGTTCAACACCAAGCCGCTGTCGGGCTTGCCGTAACCGAGCGCGTTGAGCTTTTTTAGGCCGGCAATGGAGGCATCAAACACGCCTTCGCCGCGTTGCTTATCGACGTTCTCCTGTGAATAACACGGCAGCGACGCTGATACCTCGACTTGCTGCTCGGCGAGCAACTGCGCCAGTGCTTCGTAACCTGGCTCCGACAAGATGGTGAGGTTGCAGCGGTCAATCACGCGCACCCCGAGCTTTCTCGCGGCGATGACCAAACGGTGAAAGTGGTCGTTCATTTCCGGCGCGCCACCGGTCAAATCCAGCGTTGTCACCTTTGATGCCTGCATGAAGGCGATGACATCGTCAACGGTCTCGCCTGACATCATTTCCTTGCGGTCGGGGCTTGCGTTGACGTGGCAATGAAAACACGCCTGATTACACTTGTAGCCAAGATTGACTTGCAAGGTATCCAGCGTGTTGCGGCGGATATGCGGAAAACCGCGCGATTTCAGCAGGTGAAGGGTTTGATGCATGGCGGCTCGTATCAATCAATCAATCCATACAGGACAATATGCTTATCATCATTTGTTAGATGTTGGGTAGTCGCACAGCCGAAGAGTTCCTTACAAAGCGAAGGCTTCATTTGCGAAACGGATTTCGAATGGTCAGTTTTTTTTCGATCACTTGCTGGTCTTGCATATCTTCCGAGATCAAAAGCGTACAGTCGGATAGAAGCGCCGAGGCAACAATCATCGAATCGTATATCGAAAGCGCATACCGTTCGGCTATCGCCAACCCGCGCTCATGTGTTTCCTCTGTCATCGGTACTACGCTACATGCCGCCCGAACAGCAGTCAGAACTTCGCGGGTGTCCATCGTCGTCATGCCGAGCTTTCGTATTACGACGGCGGCGAACTCATTTAGCACCTGTACGCTGATAGTGCCGCCTGAGCCAAGCAACGTCTCAGCAATATCGGCCTTCCTACTATCTCCCGACAACAAGTAGAGCAATACATTCGTGTCAAAAAATGGCCTAGCGACGGCCATTGGCTTCAAGGCGGTCGAATACAAATCCTTCGGGTAGCCGTCCGCGAAACTTTCTCAACTGCACCAATAGCTCCCTCGCCGCGGGACGCTTCTTGATTGCAAAGGTACGCCCATCCGCGACATGAATCTCGATGTTGTCACCTTCTTTGAGCGTGAGTGCCTCGACCACGGCAGCGGGGAGGCGAACCGCAAGGCTATTGCCCCATTTGGAAACTTGCATGTTTATACTCCGTGCATGATATACATAATAGGATTGTATATCTTAATCATCTCGGCGCAAATGTCCTGAATCGTTTGTTGAAATCGCCATGAAAGTCGTTGACTCTCATTTTCAAGGTATTCTTTTTCTCGCAATCAAGCATGGCAGCCACCATGATGTTTGCGCCAATAGCCGCAATACCAAATGCCACAATATCTTCGGCATGCGAAACTGCAACGCGCATCCAGACGAAAAAATCACTCCAGCTTTTCCCAAATAGCGGTTCCCAAAATTTATGGTTTTCGGCAATTTGAGCAAGCCCCATCTTCAGATTTGCGGCCGAAAAAATAAGTAAGCTGCCCAAAGTAAAAAGCGCTGCTCGGCTGGACGCACCTCTCCTCCAGAAAAGATAGGCAATCACACCGCAACTAAAAATGAATAGTAGTCCTGTGCTCAAAAAAACACTGTTAAACAATAGGCTGTACACGCGCTGCCACACAAACGGCAGCGCAATGATGAGGACGAAAGCGGCGTAGCAACCTAGCGCCAACAACAGTTCCGTGGTGTTAGTTTTCATCGACCGCTTCGCACGACTTTCTATTAGCCGTTCACCGCCATCACCACCGCCTCAGCGGTAATACCGAAGTGTTTGTACAACACCCCCGCCGGCGCGGATTCGCCAAAGGTGTCGATGCCAACCACCGCACCGTCTAGGCCGACGTATTTGCGCCAGTAGTCGGTAATGCCCGCTTCCACCGCCACGCGACGCACGCCGGTCGGCAATACACTTTCGCGGTACGCCGCATCTTGGCGATCAAACTCAAACGTCGAAGGCATGGACACCACCCGGACGTGGATATTCTTGGCGGCGAGCAACTTTTGCGCCTCCATCGCCAGCGAAACTTCCGTCCCCGTGGCAATAATCACGGCTGCTGGTTTGCCTGCGCCACCTTCTTTCGACAACACATAACCGCCGCGCGCCACGTTTGCCAGCGCATCGGCGTCGCGTTTTTGGAACGGCGAATTCTGGCGCGAGAAGATCAGGCAAGTCGGACCGTTGTGGCGCGCTAACGCATGACGCCAAGCGGCTGCCGCTTCGACGGTGTCACACGGCCGCCATAAGTCCATATTGGGAATCAAGCGAAGCGAGGCGACGTGCTCGACCGACTGATGCGTCGGGCCATCTTCGCCCAAGCCAATCGAATCGTGTGTGAAGACACAGATGTTGCGAATCTTCATCAGCGCCGCCATACGCAGTGCATTGCGCGAGTAGTCACTAAAAGTTAAAAACGTGCCGTGGTAGGGCACAAAGCCGCCGTGCAGCGTCATGCCATTGGCGATGGCCGCCATGCCGAATTCGCGTACCCCAAAATTGATGTAATTGCCGCCGTGGTCTGCACTCAGCGCTTTACTACCGCTCCAGTTGGTGAACACCGATCCGGTCAGGTCAGCCGAGCCACCCATCATCTCCGGCATCGTTTGCGCGAAGGCTTCGATCGCGAACTGAGACGCCTTGCGGGTGGCGACCGTCTCCGCCTTTTCGACTGACTTCGCCATGAGCGCGTCGCTGGTTGCGGTGAAGTCGGTCGGCAAATCGCCACGCATGCGGCGTTTGAACTCGGCTGCCAGCGCCGGTTCAGCGTGTTCATAGGCGGCAAAAATACCATCCCAGCGCGCTTCCAGCGCCGCACCTTTGTGGGTGGCATCCCACGCATCGTAAATGTCCTGCGGAATCTCAAACGGCGCGTGTTTCCAACCGATGGCCTCACGTGTCGCGGCAACTTCCTTGTCGCCCAGCGCGGCACCGTGAACTTTATCGGTGCCGGCCAAGTTGGGTGAGCCTTTGCCGATGACGGTTTTGCAGCAGATGAGTGTTGGTTTGGCCGATTGTTCTTTCGCCTCGATAATCGCCGCGTTGATCTGCGCCGGGTCGTGTCCATCGACATTGGGGATCACGTTCCAGCCGTAGGAGGCAAAACGCATCGGCGTGTTGTCGCGGAACCACCCCTCGACTTTGCCGTCGATGGAAATACCGTTGTCGTCGTAGAACACGATCAATTTTTCCAAGCCGAGCGTACCTGCCAATGAACAGACCTCGTGGGAGATACCTTCCATCATGCAGCCGTCGCCGGCGAATACATAGGTGTAATGGCCGACAACTTCCATGCCCGGACGGTTGAAGGTCCGCGCCAATTCACGTTCTGCCATCGCCATACCGACGGCATTGGCCAAGCCCTGTCCGAGTGGCCCGGTGGTGGTCTCGACGCCTGGCGTAATGCCGACTTCAGGGTGGCCGGGCGTCTTCGAGTGCAACTGGCGGAACGACTTGATATCGTCCATCGACAAGTCATAACCGGTGAGGTGCAGCAGGGAATAAATCAACATCGAGCCATGACCGTTTGAAAGCACAAACCGGTCGCGATCCGCCCAATGTGGGTTCTTTGGATTGTGCTTCAGGTGGTGCCGCCACAGCACCTCGGCAATCTCCGCCATGCCCATTGGGGCACCGGGATGCCCGGAGTTGGCTTTCTGGACGGCATCCATGGAAAGGGCGCGGATGGCGTTGGGGATATCGGTGCGGGTGGCTTGGGTCATGAGGATCGAGGAAACGCGAAGAAAGGGGGCTGGAGGAAGGGCTGGCGTGCAAAGAATCGAAGTCGCCTGCTACTGCCGCAATTATAATTTAGCTGTCATCCCCTTCCGTCCCCATTTTTGCCCACCCGCACCAGTTGTTGGCGCGCCTTTCAGTCCCACCAACACTTTTGGAGCTATTCATGCGCGGCCTGCATATCTTTGCGGATTTTTATCACTGCCCCAAGGGCAAATACATGGTTTCGGCCAAAGCGCTGCGGCAACTTTGTATACGCGCCTCAGAGGGGGCGGGTCTGACCGTGCTCGGCGACCATTTTTATCAGTTCAACGGCTTCGACGCCACGCAAGCCGGTGGTGCCACGGGTGCGCTGGTTCTCGCGGAGTCCCACCTCGCGGTTCATACCTGGCCTGAGCGGGATGGTGCGACGCTGGATATCTATGTCTGCAATGTCACGGGCGATAACAGCGACAAAGCCGAAGCGTTGTACGCAGAATTGGTGCGCGTGATTCGTCCGGGCGACATCATGGTCGAGCGTGTCTGGCGTGGCAAAGACGTACCGGTTGCCGATGAGGCGCCGACAATCGCGCTGCCATGAAATGTCCAGGTTAATCAGTCATTTGTCAAAAGATGCATCGGCGAGTCGCCCAATCGGTGAGCCAAGCGCATGAGTAAAACGCACCTCAACGAATCTTTAACCGCAACATCAGGTGTCTACTTTGATGCCGAGCGATGTATCGCGTCACAACAGTCTCAGTATCAGCGTATTGAAGTCTTCGACACGGCTGATCTAGGCCGACTTATGCGGATCGATGGCGTCAACATGACATCGGAACGCGATGAGTTTTTTTATCACGAGAGCCTGATTCACCCCGCTGCCACGGCACATCCGAACCCGCAACACGCGCTCATCATTGGCGGCGGTGACGGCGGGGCGGCCGAAGAGCTACTCAAGCACCCCATCGAACACTGTCGGTTGTGCGAGTTAGATCGGGCTGTCATCGATATGTCCAAGTTGTATCTACCGACAATTCATCGCGGCGTGTTCGAAGCCCCGCGATTGGCGGTCACCATCGCCGACGGGGTGCAATTTATCAAGGCAGTGCAAACATACTTCGACCTGATTTACCTCGATCTGACCGACCCGACCGGCGCGGCAACGGCGCTGTACGCGCCGGAATTTTTTGCCAACTGCCGCACGAAATTAGCCGATGGGGGTGCGCTTGTGTTGCACTTGGGCTCGCCGTTTTCACATCCGGATCGTGTGGCCTGTACGGTCCAGACACTTAAGAGCCAATTTTCAGTTGTGACGCCTTACTTTGTTCATGTGCCTACGTACGGTGCCACTTGGGGCTTCGCCGTCGCTTCAGACGTGCTCGATATTGGCCGCGTCGATACGGCGACACTGCAGGCGCGGCTTGCGAGCCGTGGTGTTGCGGAGCGAAAGTTCTACAACCCTCAGATACACCACGCCGTCATCGCTTTGCCCGAATACATCAAACCACTTGTCCGCTGACGCGGTATATTTAGAGAAATGAAAAAATCTATTCTGCCCCCCGCTGCTGAGTCGGCGTCGCCACGCCTGCCTCGCGTTCGAAAATCCAGCATCACCGTCTCGCTGGTGGTGATCGGTGCCGCGGCCATGGCCGGTCTCGCAGGTTGCGCCAAGGAAGAATTGCGTCGCGATGTTTATGCGAGTAAGGAAGATTGTCTTGCCGACTGGGGCAATTCGCCCGCTGACTGCGAGCCCGCGTACGATCATCCGCACTCGCGTGCGGGTACCGCCTACTATGGCCGACCCTATATTTACAGGGGTAGTGCAGCATCACCTTCACGCATGGGAAAAACGATTGGCTCTAGCTCCAGCACCTCGCGCGGGGGATTTGGCGCCAGCGGGAAATCGGCGTCGAGCAGGGGCGGATGACAGTGGTCGAAAAGTTATCGTCGTTTGAGGCGGATGACGTGCGAGCGCTTGCAGGGCTTTTGCGTGATGCGGTTGAAAACGGTGCCTCTGTTGGTTACGTGATGCCGATTGATGAGGAAGATCCCGGTCGTTTATGCACAAGTGACGGTAAGGCCACATGATGCGTGAAAATTTAATCCCTCGACCCGACTGGCCTCAAAAAATGGAGGGTAACGCGCATTTAGTTTCGGCCGACCTCGCGGTCTTAACTTTGGGCGCGCCCAAAGTTAGCCTGCACTGAAAGAAAAGCCCGCAACCACTACCCATGCAACGCGAACTCTTGATCCCTCGACCCGACTGGCCTCAAAAAATGGAGGAGGTGGGCTTTTCTTTTCATTCCATTGATGGGATCTACTGGGACGAACGCGCCTGTTATCGCCTGACCACAGGTGAAGTCGATATGCTCGAGTCGGTGACCAATGAATTGCACCAGATGTGTATCGATGCCGCGCAGCGCGTGATCGACCGTGAACTATTTGACCAGTTCGCGATACCGCCAGAGTTTGTGCCAGTGGTGGTGAATTCGTGGAACAACGACGAGCCCACCTTGTTCGGTCGGTTCGATTTGTCATGGGACGGCAAGAGCCTGCCGAAGATGCTCGAATACAACGCCGACACACCAACCTCATTGATCGAAGCGAGTGTTGCACAGTGGTATTGGTTGCAGGATGTGAAGCAGGGTGCCGACCAGTTCAACAGCATTCACGAACGGCTCATCACGCGGTGGCAAGAGATTTCGGCTGAAGCAGGAATCAAAAGCATCCACATGGCGTGTGCTGGTGAAAGCGAGGAGGATGTTGGCAATCTTGATTACATGTGTGACGTCGCAACACAGGCGGGACTCATCCCGCACTTCATCGACATCAATCAGCTTGGCTGGGACGCAGTCGGTAAACGGTTTGTCGATGACCAAGATAATGCGATCGCGGCCTTGTTCAAGTTTTATCCGTGGGAGTGGATGGCGCGCGAAGCGTTTGGGCGCAATATCGAGACGGCAAGCACACGGTTCATTGAACCGGCGTGGAAAATGTTGTTGTCGAACAAAGCGATTCTTCCGATCTTGTGGGAGATGTACCCGGATCACCCCAATCTGCTGCCTGCATTTTTTACGCCGCAAAAGTTTGCAAGCGACTACGTGAAGAAGCCGTTACTGTCACGCGAGGGAGCGAATATCAACATTCACGCCACAAGTGGTGAGGTGGCGACTGGCGGCGAGTATGGCGAAGAAGGGTTTGTTTATCAGGCCTATCATCCGCTCCCCAACTTTACGGCTAATGGCAAGGACAACTACATGGTCGTCGGTAGCTGGATCATCGGCGACGAAGCGGCGGGTATCGGCATTCGTGAAGACGAGTCGCCGATTACCAAAAACACCAGCCGATTTTTGCCGCATTATTTCGTCTGAATGAATTTTTGAATGCTTAGGAGTTGTTATGGCGCGTTATCAGTTGATGGAATCGTTTGCAGGATTCGATGACTTTCTGGTCTATCTTGGCATTGCGGCAGTTCTACTCGCGGTATTTGTGGCGATCTATGTGCGGATCACCCCGTATCGCGAAATTGCGCTTATTCGTGACGGCAACATGGCGGCTGCCTTCAGCCTCTCCGGCACCATCATCGGCATGGTGCTACCACTTTCTTCGGCAGTACAAAACAGTGTCAACCTGATTGATCTTGGGGTCTGGTGCACGATTGCGCTGGCGGTACAACTGATCGTCTTCATCGTTGCACGTATCGCGCTGCCGAATATCGTTCACGACATCCCTGCTGGCAAGCAAGCCTCGGGGGTTTTCTTGGGCGCGATTTCAGTGGCTGCGGGGATGCTGAATGCGGCAGCGATGAGTTATTAGTAATGCATCCGTACCCAGCGTTTCCATTCATCAAATAGCGCTGGATGCCGTGCGGCGATGACGGATTGTTCCCACATGGCATTCGCGTCGTGGGTACGCCAGTAGTCATCGTGGTTCAAGGTGGCGATGCGCCCGCCTGCTTCTTCGAGGATCAGTGCCCCGGCGGCGTAGTCCCACGGTCGTTCGCCCGCATGCAGAAAAATATCGACTCGCCCCGCCGCAAGATGACACCACTGCAGAACGGATGCGCCACTTTGCCCAACCTTGCGGCATGGGATATGTGCGCGCAATGCGGATTGTAGTCGGCCGAGTCGTTTGAAGCGGCCGATTTCAAGTCGCGCTTCGCCGAGGCTCACAGTGGGCTGCGGTTTTAGTTTGTGTGATGCGCCCGATTTTTCAACGACCGTTGCGCCGCCGTTGTGGGTTGCGAAGAAGAGTTCATCTAGGTTCGGATCGTAAACCAAACCAAATACGCTACGTCGCCGATGCATCAGCGCCACCGAGATACCAAAGTATTTTCTGCCAGCGGCAAAATTGGCCGTGCCATCCACGGGGTCAACACACCAGAACCAATCGGCATCCTGCCAAATGCGGCGTTGCTCGATTGGATCCATCTCCTCGCCGAGCACCTGACAATTGAAAATTGCGGGCAAGGCGGCTGCTAGCGCAGCCTCAACGGCGCGATCCGCCTCCGTCACCACCGTGCCGTCGTGTTTTTTCTCTGCTGCGACGCGCCGAAAGCGTGGCATCAATTCGCTTGCCGATACCTCGCGTACTAAAAGTGCAGTCGGTTCAATCAAAGACGAAAGCGCAAACCCCAGCATTGACGCGGGGTTTGACGGCATTTCGGCCGGCGATGGCGTCGGAAGGTGAGTTTGTGCGGAATTGTGAAGCGGGGGCATGGAGGCGCTATGATACTCGCCAGCCCGAGTTTCGACTGTCACGATATGCCGCCACGTTTTTTTTCTTCTGCGCCATTGCCACGCGCCAATTTCCCGGCGATCTACACACTCGACGCTGCGGCTGCGCAGCATGTTCGTGTGCGGCGTTTATCGGTGGGGGATGCGCTGACGCTGTTCGACGGCGCAGCAGTTGAGCCGCGAGGAGAAGCAGCGGCGGTTATCACCGCTATCGATAAAAAGTCGGTGGCGGTCGAAATCTCGATGTGGCGCACGCGCTCGGCTGAATCACCGATTGATGTTTCGCTCATCCAAGCGCTGGCCGTCGGTGACAAGATGGACTTGATCGTACAAAAAGCGGTGGAACTCGGTGCCGCCGAAATCGTGCCGCTGCGGGCGGCGAGGGCGACGTTGAAGTTAGATGCTGAGCGTGCAGAGAAACGTGTGGCGCATTGGAATGCGGTGGCAATATCGGCTTGTGAGCAGTGCGGGCGTAACCGCGTGCCGAGCGTTTCCGATGTCCAGTCGCTTGAAGGCGCGCTCGCCAAGACCGGCGAGCAAGGGCGGCGCACGGCCATCTTGCACCCGCAAGGGGGGATATCACTTTCGAGTTGGGCAGCACAGGCAGTACAGGCAGTACAGGGAACACAGGTAGCACAAGTAGCACAAGCGCCCGGTGTGCCACTTGCCCTGCTGATTGGCCCGGAGGGTGGATTTACCGACCAAGAAATCGACCAAGCAATCGCACAGGGCGCCACCAAAGTCACCTTCGGCCCACGCACGTTGCGCACCGAGACGGCTGGGCTCGCTGCGCTTGCTGCGATTCAAGCCATATTGGGCGACCTTCGCTGATAGAATTTCGCAATTCGTAATTTCCGGTTTTTGACTCGAACAGCGTGTGGCGTTGCCACCGGTGTTCACTGACTAAAGCGGACAAAAATAGACGTTTACTTTTGTCCGAACTTTTTTATGGCCCGCAGCGACACTAAAAAACTCGAAGCCTTTGTGAAGTGGTTCCGCTCGGCCACACCGTTTATCCACGAATTTGGCGAACGCACGATTGTCATCGCCTTTGGTGGCGAGGTGCTCACCGACGGCGATATGATGCAGCTCGCCCACGATATCAATGTGCTCGTGAGTCTGGAGATTCGTGTTGTGCTGGTACACGGCACGCGCCCGCAGATTGAAGACCAACTCAAGCAACACGGTGTGCAGTCAAAGTACGCCGAGGGACGCCGCGTTACCGATGCAGATGGACTGAAGTGTGTCAAAGAAGCCAACGGCATTGCGCGGATGGAAATCGAAGCCACACTATCGACGGAACTCGCGAATTCACCGATGGCGGGTGCAGATATTCGCGTGTCATCGGGTAACTTCATTACGGCCAAACCATTTGGTGTGCGTAACGGTGTGGACTTCATGCAAACCGGCGAAGTGCGCAAGGTCGATGTCGAAGGTATTACGCGCCGCTTGGATGATGATGAAGTGGTGTTGCTGTCACCGATTGGTTTTTCGCCAACCGGCGATATCTTCAATCTCACGCTGGAAGATGTGGCCACCTCGGTCGCCATCGCCATGAAAGCGGAGAAGCTGATTTTCCTCACCGAGACCATGGGCGCAACGGACGCACGCAACAAGCTTGTAGGGGAATTGACTGCGCTCGAAGCGCAAGAATTGTTGGGCACTACCCAGCAGGCGGAAGACATACGCTTCTACCTGCCAGCGGCGATTCGTGCTGTGCGCGAAGGTGTCAAGCGCGCGCACCTCATCAGCCGGCATGTCGATGGCGCGCTGCTGATCGAACTCTTCACCCATCACGGGGTGGGGACGATGGTTGTGTTGGAGTCACCTGACAGGCTGCGCAATGCCACGCCACATGACGTTGAAGGCATCATGGCTCTTATTGATCCGCTTGCCGAGCGCGGGGTTTTGGTGCCGCGCTCCCGTGAATCCGTTGAAAAAGAAATTGATCGGTTTGTCGTGCTCGCACACGAAGAAGAGGTCATCGGTTGCGCGGCGATGAACCCCTACCAAGCTGAAAAGCTCGCCGAGCTCGCCTGTCTTGCGGTGAATCCGTTTTATCGTGATGGTGGTCGCGGCGAACGCATCCTCGCGCACATTGAAAAACGCGCCAAAGACCGTAACTTCAAAACCCTATTTGTGCTTTCCACACAAACGACACAATGGTTTGTCGAACGCGGTTTTGCGGAGGCGGACGTTAACGCACTGCCGGCTGAGCACCGCGAAAAGTACAACCACGAACGCAATTCCAAGGTCTATACCAAAGCGTTGTAGGCCGTCAGCTACCCCGAAGAAGGAAGCCCTATGTCCCGCATGATCCAATGTGTCAAGCTCAAAACCGAAGCCGAAGGCCTCGACTATCCACCGTACCCCGGCCCGATTGGCAAACGTATCTATGAAGAGGTTTCCAAGACCGCATGGAAGGGGTGGCTGGAAGATCAGAAACGCCTGGTGAATGAGAACCGGCTAAACCTCGCCGACCAAAAAGCACGCAAGTATTTAGAAGAACAAATGATGCGGCACTTCTTTGGTGATGGGGCCGATCAAGCGAGTGGATACGTGCCACCGGCCTAACGTGGGCCGTGCATCGCTTTCGACTGCTATATCTTTAACTTAAACAGCGCGACAAATAGCGAGGGGAAAGCCTGTGCAAATAAGTGAACGCAAACTATTTTTTCCCATCGCAGGTTTTGTATTAATTGTGTTGATAAGCTGCATCAGCAAAATCGCCGTCGCCAATCCTTCCAATCCTTCCGATCCGAATATCGCTAAAACAAATTTGAAAATGAAAATCCCCGCGTTCAATTTAGATGAGCATCTGGCTCTGATGAATTTATCAATGGAAGAAGTTATTCAAAAATTTTCAATTCCAAAAAAGGATATTGATAATAATGCCAATTATGAGAAATTGTCGAAACTAACTTTGCTTAAAAATAATAAATTTCATCCTGGGTATTTCTATTTTAAGGATGGTAAGTTGGTAATGCTTTACATAGGAAAAAATGACCAACTGGAAAAACTGGATCCAAAAGTATTGCAGGACAATCTTGTGGAAAAAGGTATTAACTTGAGATCAAGGGCTGGGAAGACTTTTAATCATTACGTCTATCCAGAAAAAGGGGTCGCTTTTTCTGCGGATAGTCGCAGCGTGCGTTTTATTGAGCTATTTCCGCCTACATCGCTGGAAGCATACAAAGTGGAGATATACGAGGACGTGCCACCATTTATTAAGTAGCAAATACATTTTTATTGCCGCGTGATCCCTGGGAAGCTCTGAAAACTCCGTTGCCCCGGCGCAACCGTCGTGGTTGTGCGCTGGCATGACGGCAAGTTTGAGGTTTGTACGGTTGCTCAAATTGAAAAGTCTCCGTTTGAAGCGGGTTTCCACGCATAAATGGCGCAAAACCCGCGACAGTTATGGAGTTTGTATTTTTGGGAACTTCTCGAAACCGTCGCGAGCGGGCGAAGCTCGTGGCGACGGGTTTGGCAAACACGGGACACGTACCCAGTGTACGGCGAGCACCGCAGGCGCGAACTTCGCCCACGCAGCAGGTTTATAGAGGTGCCCTTTTGTTGCTGATCGATAGCCATTGGGCGAAGTGTGGTGTGATGTACGTGTGATGGGGGTGTGATGGGGGTGTGATACATTCGCGCAGCCATGCCCCACCCGACTGACGCTTTGCTAAACACGAATGCCAATCTCATCAAGCGCTCGCTTGCGAGTGTTTGGCATCCTTGCACGCAAATGAAACACCATGAAGTGTTCCCGCTTGTCCCGATCGCCTCTGCTGGCGGCGTATGGCTAAGCGATGTTGAAGGCAAGCGCTATCTCGACGCTGTATCGAGCTGGTGGGTGAACCTATTCGGACACGCGAACCCACGTATTAACGCGGCACTCAAAGATCAACTGGACCGCTTACCGCACACGATGTTGGCGGGTTTTACGCATGAACCTGCGGTTCAACTTGCCGAGCGCCTGTCCAAGCTGACCGGCTTGGGGCATACATTTTTTGCAAGTGACGGTGCCTCTGCCGTTGAAATTGCCTTGAAGATGAGTTTTCACTACTGGCGCAATGTCGGTGAGTTGGGCAAGACCAAGTTTGTGTCGCTCGAAGGTAGCTACCACGGCGAAACCCTTGGTGCGCTTTCGGTTACCGACGTTGCGGTGTTTCGAGATGCCTACGCGCCGCTGCTAAACAATAACCTCCGGGTACCGTTTCCGGCGGGTACGAAAGAAATAGGCGGCGACGTCGCGGAATACCCTTGCTGCGCTGAGTGTGCGGATATCGCCGCTGATCAACTTGAGGCGCTATTGAAGTCGCACAGTAGTGAAATTGCGGCGTTCATTGTCGAGCCGCTGGTACAAGGTGCGGCGGGGATGCGCATGTACCATCCCGCGTACCTGCGTCGCGCGCGCGAGGTGTGCGCGCAGTACAACGTGCATCTGATTGCCGATGAGATCATGACGGGGTTTGGGCGGACGGGGACGATGTTTGCGTGGGAGCAAGTCTCGACGTTGCCGGAGATGCGGCCCGATTTTATGTGCCTGTCGAAGGGCATTACTGGGGGCTATCTGCCGCTTTCGTGTGTTCTGACCACCACCAATGTCTACCGCGCGTTTTACGATGACAGCAGCGCCCGTGGCTTTTTGCACTCGCATTCGTATACCGGTTCAGCACTCGCCTGCCGTGCTGCACTTGCGACGCTGGATATTTTTATCGATGACGGCATCATCGACGACAACCGTGCAAAAGCGGAACGCTTCAAGTCGATTGCAGACATCCTATCGAGGCATCAGCGCGTCACAAATTTTCGTCATCTTGGCATGATCTGGGCCTTTGACATCAAAGACACGCCTGACAACTTTGCGCGACGTATGTATGCAGCGGCGCTTGGTCACGGCCTGCTGATTCGCCCCATTGGCAACACAATTTATTTTATGCCCCCCTACATTATTTCCGATGAAGAATTTGCCACATTGGTCCATCAAACGATTACCGCGTTAGAAGAGGTGCTCAGTTGAACACAACAATGAAGTTGGTGACGGCGCTGTTGCTGTCAAGCGCCGCCGTTTTCACCGACGCGACGCACGCACAGCCGTTGTCAGACAATCAGACAAGTCTTCCTTCTACCGTGACAGAAGCCTTTGGCCGGGCACAAGTGCCACTTGAGAGTGTGTCAGTGATGGTGAAGGAAGTTGGTGTCCGCACCCCAATTTTGGCCATCAACACTGAGCAGGCGATGAATCCAGCGTCGGTCATGAAACTCGTCACCACCTATGCCGGGCTCGAACTACTTGGCCCGACCTATTCATGGAAAACCGATGTGCTCCTTGCCGGTGAACTTCGCGGAGGCGCACTACAGGGCGACCTTGTTTTGCGCGGCTCAGGTGATCCGAAATTGACTGTCGAGCGGCTATGGCTGCTGTTGAAGCAGTTGCGAGAACGGGGGCTTCGAAACATCAATGGCGACCTTGTTTTGGACAAATCGTTTTTTGGCGCGGTCGGGGCTGACCCGGCAAAATTTGATGGCGAAGTGCTACGTTCATATAACGTGGGGCCGGATGCGCTGTTGGTGAATTTCAAGACGATTCGGTTCCAGTTTATGCCGTCGGTCGATGAGAAGAGTGTTTCCATCTCGCCCGATGTCAAGCCCGCACAGCTTTCAATCACGAACAAAACGCGATTGATCGAAGGTCCCTGCGGCGATTGGCGGGAACGGATTAAGCTCGATGTGCAGCAAGCTTCACCCACTGAAATTAGCGTCGCCTTTACCGGCAACTATCCCAAAAGCTGTGGTGAAGGAAGTTGGAATGTTTCGCTGCTCGACCACGCACGCTTTGTTGGTGGGGTGTTTGCGCATTTGTGGACAGATATGGGTGGCATCTGGAAAGGTGCAGTCAAACTCGCACCAACCCCACGAGCAGCACGCGTGATCGCCTCGACCGAATCTGCCTCGTTGAGTGAAATGATCCGCGACATCAATAAATTTTCGAACAATGTCATGGCGCGACAATTGTTTCTTACCATCAGTGGTGAGATCGACAAGCGACCTGCGACCATCGCGCGTTCTAGCGAGATCGTCAAATCGTGGATCGCCCGCAAGGGGATTAGTGCGCCAGAATTGGTCATCGAGAACGGATCGGGTCTCTCGCGTATTGAGCGCATTTCAGTGAGTACGCTCACGCAGATGCTCGATGCGGCATTTAAGTCGACCGTCATGCCAGAATTTCTGTCCTCGATGTCCCTAATCGGGCTCGACGGGACGTTTCGGCGGCGTGCGCGTTCAGACGTTGTGGCGGGCACAGCGCATTTGAAGAGCGGCACACTTAATGACGTTCGGGCGCTCGCCGGTTATGTATTGGCCAATGATGGTAAGCGCTACATTGTGGTGATGATCGTGAATCACCAGAACGCTGTCATGACGCAGTTCGCACAAGATGCGTTGCTCGCCTGGGCTTATGCGAGAACACCAATATTGGCCGGCCCGGTCGCGCCGCCTACGATCACGGTAAATCCATAAACCTCGCTTGAGTCTTTCAGGGGTCGCCTGCGTCCGCTGTGGGGGGACGACCGCGTCCGCTGTGGGGGGACGACCGCGTCCGCTGTGGGGGAACGACCGCGAACGCTATCGCGTCCGCTGTGGGGGAACGACCGCGAACGCTATCGCGTCCGCTGTGGGGGAACGACCGCGAACGCTATCGCGTCCGCTGTGGTTTGGGCCGTTTGCCAATCTCGATATCCAGCGTCAGTTCTTTTTGGTTGCGAATCACGCCAAAGGTCGATTTTTGTCCCGGCTTCAAAGCCGCAATCGCCGCCATCGCCGCCACGCTGTCTTGAATCGATTTGCCATCAATGTTCACGATTACGTCGCCCGTTTTTATCCCGGCTTTTTCGGCTGGGCTGCCGCGATTGACCAGCGACACCACCGAACCGCGCACCACGTTGAGCTTTAACGATTCAGCCAACTCAGGTGTGACATCTTGCGGTGAAATACCGATAAAGCCACGGGTCACGGAGCCGTCACGGATGATTTGTTCCATCACGTCTTTGGCCATCGATACCGGAATCGCGAAGCCGATGCCAAGCGAGCCGCCGGTTCTTGAATAAATTACGCTATTGATACCCAATAGGTTGCCGTTGATATCAACCAACGCGCCGCCGGAGTTGCCGGGATTGATCGCCGCATCGGTCTGGATGAAATTTTCATAGCGATTGACACCGAGACGATTGCGTCCGAGCGCGCTGATGATGCCCATGGTCACCGTCTGGCCGACGCCGAAGGGGTCGCCGATCGCAAGCACAACGTCACCGACTTGGGCTTTATCTGATTGCCCAAAGGTGATGGGTTTCAAACCTGTTCCAGTGACACGCAGAACCGCAAGATCCGTATCCGGGTCTGTTCCCACTAGCGTCGCAGGAAGCACGCGACCATCACCGAATGAAAGCTGTATGTCCTTGGCATTGGCAACGACATGGTCGTTGGTCAACACGTACCCACCCTTGTCATCGGCGTTAACAATCACGCCAGAGCCTAAGCCCGCTTGCTCGCCATCATTTGACCCTTGCCCATCTTCGCCCTCGTTCGGCACGCCGAAGAATCGGCGAAACAATGGGTCGCCGGATAAGGGGTGCCCCTTAGGCAGTGCCGCCGCGCGTGAGGTTGAGACGTTGACGACGGATACCTTTGCCCGCGCCGCCGCTTCTGCATACGTTGCGCGTGTGCCTGCAGCACCCACGCCGACAAAGCCACCAGACACGCTACTTTCTCGGATCTCAACAATGTTCTTGCGCCAAGGATTCCAATCGGGACGGATCAGCGTGACGACAAAAATGATGGCCAGCGTGACCGTCACGAATTCGGAAAAGATAAGCCAGAGGCGACGCATTTGAGGAGTGCTTGAGTTGGGAGTTGGGTATGAGTTTGGTACGAGTTGGATAACAACCGGGTAAGACTCGTTTAGTCGATCAGGCGCAGTTCAGGTGCCCAACCATTGTCGCAAGTAATAAGGCTTACTTCTTTAGTGAATCACGAATTTCACGTAACAACATGACATCTTCTGGCGCGGGCGGTGGCGATGCGGGTGGCACTTCTGCCTTCAGACGATTGATTTGTTTGACCATGATAAAGATGATGAAGGCGAGAATGGCGAAATTCAATGAGATCGTCAGGAAGTTGCCATAGGCGAATACCGGAACCCCCGCCTTCTTGACAGCGTCCAAGGTCATTGCGGTGCCCGGGGGAATTTCTTTCATCGCAATGAACATATCTGAAAAATTGATGTTGCCAAGTATCTTGCCGACGGCAGGCATGATCAAGTCGTCAACCACAGAGCCTACGATCTTGCCAAAGGCGCCGCCGATGATGACGCCGACCGCTAAATCGATCACGTTGCCCTTGACGGCAAAGTCTTTGAATTCTTGCATCATTCCCATCTGCTTCCCCTTTGAGTTGGTGGTCTGTCGATCGGGGCAGACTACCCCATGTCGGGCAGCCAAAACGACCATTTTGCGGTATCGCCACCGCCTTTGGTGGCCGCGATACGCTTTAATTGACCTGGGAGGAAGGGGCAACGCCGCGCCCACAAACTGCGGTGCAAAAAAGATAACTTGCAAAAATATCAATCAAAACAAGGGTTTTTACCGTAATTTCTCAGTCTAAGTTGGTCGGGGGGCTTTAAGTTGCCCCCCCCGATAGTCTAAAATACCGGATGCTCGACCGAAGAAATTGCGCCTCTGCTGACAACTGTTCTGTTGCGGCCCGATAAACCTGCGGTTAACCCCGTCATAGCCTAGATCGCCAAGCCCAAATGAGTGCCATTGTCCTGAATGAAGTAGACCCCAAAAAACGTCGTATGCTAGTCATCGGTGGCTGCGCCTTAGGTGCCGTTGCCGGTGCCACGGTCGCCGTCCCGTTTGTTGGCAGCATGTTCCCGTCCGAGCGCGCCAAGGCGGCCGGCGCGGCTGTCGAGGTTCCCATCGATAAACTTGAGCCCGGCCAGCTCATCACCGTCGAATATCGCGGTGCACCTCACTGGGTTATTCGTCGTACGCCCGAAATGGTTGCCCAACTGGCGAAAAATGATGCGCTGCTCGCCGACCCCGCCTCCGAAGGTTCAAAACAGCCCGCAAGTGCCAAGAATCCGAATCGGTCGACCAAGCCAGAGATTTTTGTCGTGAAAGGCGTTTGCACCCACTTGGGCTGCTCGCCAACTTACCGCAAGGAGATCGCACCCGCCGACTTGGGCGCGGATTGGCCGGGTGGCTTCTTTTGCCCATGCCACCAATCAAAATTTGATATGGCTGGCCGCGTTTTTAAGGGGATGCCGGCACCGAAAAATTTGGAAATCACTGCGTATCGCTTCGAGGGTGACAACACCATTGTTATCGATGCTGACGCCAAAGGAGCATAAGCGATATGTCAAATACGATTAAACAACCGATCGAACCGCCGATTTCAGGGCCGGCAGGAAAACTCATCGTCTGGGTGGACCAACGCTTCCCGCTGATGTCGTTATGGAACGAGCATCTGGCACAGTATTACGCGCCGAAGAACTTTAATTTCTGGTACTACTTTGGCTCGTTGGCGATGTTGGTGCTGGTGATGCAAATTGTGACCGGCATTTTCTTGACGATGAACTACAAGCCGGACGCCAAAACTGCGTTTGCATCGGTCGAATACATCATGCGCGATGTGTCCTTTGGCTGGCTGATTCGCTACATGCATTCGACCGGTGCGTCGATGTTCTTCCTCGTGGTGTACCTGCACATGATGCGTGGCCTGATGTATGGCTCATATCGCAAGCCGCGTGAGTTGCTGTGGATTTTTGGTTGCATGATTTATCTGGCGCTGATGGCGGAGGCATTCTTCGGCTACCTATTACCCTGGGGGCAAATGTCCTACTGGGGCGCGCAGGTGATCATCAACTTGTTCGCGGCGGTGCCGATCATCGGTGAAGATCTGGCCATCTGGATTCGCGGTGACTTCAATATCGGTGACGCTACGTTGAACCGTTTCTTTGCCTTCCACGTGATTGCTCTGCCGCTCGTTTTGCTGGGTCTCGTTGCGGCGCACATCATGGCGCTGCACGAAGTCGGTTCAAATAACCCCGATGGCGTCGAGATCAAGAAAGACATCGATCCGAAAACGGGCACTCCGCGCGATGGCATTCCCTTTCACCCTTACTACACAGTGAAAGATGTCGTTGGTGTTGTTGTGTTTCTGGCCATCTTCTCCGCCATCGTGTTCTTTGCGCCGGAAATGGGCGGCTACTTCTTGGAGAAGCCAAACTTCCAGCAAGCCGATCCGCTCCAGACGCCCGCCCACATTGCGCCGGTCTGGTACTTCACGCCGTTCTACGCCATGTTGCGCGCGGTGCCTTCGTTTATGGGGTCACAGTTCTGGGGGGTTGCCGTGATGGGCGCGGCGACCTTGATTCTGTTTGTTCTGCCATGGCTGGATCGTGGCAAGGTACGTTCGGTACGTTATCGCGGCCCGCTCTATAAGCGCTTCCTTGCATCGTTTGTGGTGAGCTTCTTGATTCTCGGTTATCTCGGTGTCGTCCCGACCACCGTCTGGGGGCAGATCCCGCCGGCGATCCCAGTGATCGGTGGTGTCGATACCGCTACGATCGTCTCTCGAATACTGACGGCGGTTTATTTCGCCTTTTTCCTGTTGATGCCTTGGTACACAAAAAAGGACATCCCTAACGAGAAACCCGAGCCAACAAGGGTGACCTACTAATGAAAACCATGAATCGTTCATTGTTCGCCACACTTTGTCTGGCCGTTGGCTTGCTGGCGTCCGCCCCGGCGACGGCTGCCGGTGGCGCTGATGTGCATCTCGATGCGGCAAATATCAACTTGTATGACCAAGCGTCACTACAGCGCGGTGCTCGGGCATTTATTACCAATTGCCTAAACTGTCATAGTGCACAATTCATGCGCTGGGGGCACCTGACGCAGATTGGCTTGACTGAGGACCAGATCAAGGCCAATTTGATGTTCAATCCCGATGCCAAGTTTGGTGATTACATGACCACCGCGCTCGACCCGAAGGACGCGCAGTCGTGGTTGGGCAAGGTACCGCCCGATTTGACGCTTGCAGCCCGCGTACGTGGCTCTGATTGGCTCTACACATATCTGCGCTCGTACTACGTTGACCCTGCCTCCCCAAGCGGTTGGAACAACGAAGTGTTCCCCAACGTTGGCATGCCGCACGTCTTGCACGACCTACAGGGTGCCTACTCGAAAGTGGTGGTCGGCGAACGTGAAGTCCACGGCAAAAAGGAACCCGTCACCAAGCTGGCATTGGACCGTAAAGGCACCATGAGTCCACAAGAATACGACGCCTATGTTCGTGATCTGGTCAATTACATGACCTTTATGGGCGAGCCCGTTCGCGCCAAGCGTATCCAGATCGGTATCGTGGTGCTGTTATTCCTTGTGGTCGCTTTCTTTGCCGCCCTTGTCGTTAAGAAAGAGTACTGGAAAGACGTTAAGTAGCGTGCGGCTAGGCTTGGCCATCCATCGCTTTATAGATTCAAGCGCAGCATCCCGCCGCGCTTGAACGAAGCAATTACTTTGATAAGAAAAAGGTACGCACCATGATGACCTTGTACTCTGGCACCACCTGCCCATTCAGCCACCGCTGCCGCATTGTGCTGTATGAAAAAGGCATGGACTTTCAGATTCTTGATGTCGATCTGATGAACAAGCCGGAAGACCTCGCGGTCATGAATCCATACAACCGCACGCCGGTGTTGGTTGAACGTGATTTGATTCTGTATGAATCGAACATCATCAATGAGTATATTGACGAGCGTTTTCCGCACCCCCAACTGATGCCGGCCGATCCGGTCATGCGTGCAAGAGCGCGATTGATTTTGTATCGGATGGAAAACGAGATATTCAACCACGTTGATACGCTTGAGCGCGGTAAGCAGGCAGGCCATGACAAGGCGCGTCTTTATATTCGCGAGAGTCTGATTCAGTTGGCGCAAATTTTCGTTAAACAAAAGCATATGCTCGGGGATGAGTTTTCGATGCTCGATGTAGCGATTGCACCGCTGCTTTGGCGTCTTGACCACTATCAGGTTGAGGTCCCGAAGACGGCTGCGCCATTGCTGAAGTATGCCGAGCGCCTCTTTTCTCGCCAGGCGTTCATTGATTCGATGACGGCCTCTGAGAAAGCGATGCGCAAGTGACAACCCATTCACCTGCTAATGCGTGTGCCGATTTTTCGATCGCGGTGCGCTGCCGACAATTCGTATGCGTCCGCGCCGCGTCGCCAACGCCACCTGTCCGCGACGTTGCAAAGCGGACTGCCAAGACCGGCTGCTAAGTCGGATTGATAGCGATGCCGCAATGTCCGAGCTATCGACCAAACCGTATCTGATCCGCGCCATCTACGAATGGTGCGCTGACAGCACATATACACCGTATCTCAACGTCAAGGTTGATCAGAACGTTCGGGTGCCGATGGAGTACGTGAAAAACGGAGAGATTGTATTGTCTGCTTCGCAGCAGGCGACGCGCAATCTCACCATCGGTAACGATCTGATTCAATTTTCTGCGCGCTTCAATGGCGTCTCGCGTGAGATATCGATCCCGATCTATGCCGTACAGGCTATTTTTGCGCGGGAGAACGGGCGCGGGGTATTTTTTGAGCCGGAGCCTCCGCCCGCATCGTTTACCGATTCGGCTTTGGCTGCCGCGCCAGCAGCGCCCGTACCGATGTTGCAATCAGTGCCGAGAGTGGCGGATGGCTTGGCTGTTAGTGCAAATACGAGTGATGGCGAAGAAACATCCTGCGCCGAGTTACCAGACGATCATCCGGACAAGCCCAAGGGGCCGCCGCGCGGAAATCTACGCGTGATTAAGTAGTAGGCTGCAATCTTGGCGCGGCTTTGCTATGCTGTGACTCGTCACAACAGCGGAGTATTTGATGAGCATGACCGTCGCAGAATTGTTAGCCGATAAGGCAAAGCAGGTGCCTGCCTCAACATTGTTTACCGTCGGCCCGGAAGTCGGGGTCGCTGACGCCGTTGCGCTCATGACAGAAAAAGCGATCAGCTCTGTCATCGTCGCCGAGCAGGGCCAGATGCAGGGGCTGATTACGCTTCGTGAAATTTTGGTGGCGCTCAATACGCGCGGCGGCTCGATCATGCAAGCCAAATGTCGCCATGTCATGAAGGTTAATCCACCCACCGCAAAACTCGATGATTCGGTCGATCATTTGCGAAGCCTCATGACGGAAAACCACATTACGCACGTACCGGTGATGAATGACACACAACTCGTCGGCATTCTGTCATTTCACGATATCGCACGGAGCGCGATTAAAGATGTCGTGTTCGAAAATCAGCTTCTCAAGCAATACATCAAGAACTGGCCGACGAACGCATAGCGTAATCCAGTGCGATCCCAGCGAATACGGCTGCACCAAACCAATTGTTGTGTAGAAAGGCTTTAAAGCACTTCTCGCGTTCGCGATGGCGGATCAGCGAGTAGTGATAGAGCGCAATTGCTGTTGCGGTGACAAGGCCGAGCCAATACGCCCAGCCCAAGCCGCACACTTTGCCGATGCCAGCCAGAATCACTAAGGCCAGCAGATAGCAAAGCATGACCGCCGCAACATCGAATCGAGCAAATAAAATCGCCGAAGTTCGGATACCGATTTTCAAATCATCATCGCGGTCGACCATCGCATACTCTGTGTCGTAGGCAATGGTCCAGAAAGCGTTGGCTGCGAGTAGCCACCACGCCATTGCCGGTACGTGATTGGTTGCCGCAGCAAAAGCCATCGGGATGCCAAAGCCAAAGGCCAATCCCAAGTATGCTTGCGGTATGACAAAAAAACGCTTGGCGAACGGGTAACTTGCGGCAAGCGCGGCGGCGACCACACTTAGCTTTAACGCCATCGTATTCAAGAATGCAATCACTAGTGCGAGTGCGACAAGCGCTAAAACTGCCGCCACCAGCAGCGCTTCCTTCGGCGCGATGAGTTGTGCCGCGAGCGGACGAGTTTCGGTACGTTTGACGTGACGGTCAAAATCACGATCCGCGTAGTCATTGATGGCGCAACCTGCCGAGCGCATCAGCAACGTACCCAGCACAAACACGATCAAGATGCCCCAATCCGGGAGTCCTTGCGAGGCGATCCAAAGACCCCACAGCGTCGGCCACAGTAACAGCAGTGTGCCGATGGGGCGGTCGAAACGAACCAGCTTGAGATAGAGCGATAGCCGCGATTGGGTTGAAGTGGTGTGCATAGCGCTATTTTGCTGGAGCTAGCCAGAATATTTCATGGGTCGTCCGCGGCGTCGAAGGACGTTGCCGCTGGGCGATTGGTAAACCAATTTGGCGCGTTTCTCTTTTGCGATGGATGCGAGCTGCACGTTCGCTCTCGGGTGATTGGACGGCAAATCGGACGGCAAATCGGACGGCAAATCGGACGGCACCGTGTTTGCCATCGCAATTGATAAAAACGCGCCTTCCTCCCGTACGTATTTGGCAAACACGGCTCGCCATGCGGTGGTCGGTCAGGCAAAAAATCGCTTGCCCGTTCACCTGCTCACCCGCTTTCGAACGCGCCCCCATGAAATGTTCAGGCTAGGTGAATAACGAGGCGAGTGAATAAAAGGGAACTTCTAAAAACCTGCTGCGTGGGTGAATCTGTCAGTTCCGGTACTCGCCGTACACTGGGTACGTGTCCCGTGTTTGCCAAACCCGTCGGCACGAACTTCGCCCGCTCGCGACGGTTTCGAGAAGTTGGCCCATTTACGAAAATCCTTTATTGGCGGGCAGTTTCAGGGTTTTTGGTCTAAATCTGCCCGTGGATAAAGGAGTTTTGTTTTTGCGCCGACTTAGCAAGAGATGCCCTGGCGTGGGCGATTAACCACATCCGCGCCACCCAAACGCAAAAAGAGAGGAAACCGGTCTTGCGGCGCTCAAGACGAGTCGCTAAACTGCGCGGCGCGGTGGTATGTGCGGTATCAAACAGTACACAAGAGGATTGCGTCGTTTCCGCTCCCCAGGCCAACGTAGGTGTTTGGTTGGACGTAAACGCAAATCAAACGGGGGTGGCGAATGTCGTTGTGGAATGTTCTAGCAAGTAACAAGTTCACCCCGCTCAATCTCTCCACGCCGCATTTCGACATCATCTGAACCTGACAATAATGAACACTTCGATGTCCGCACGCTTCGTACCCCTGTTTGCCTTTACCCCGGCGCTGGTGAATGCCACGGCACTTACCTCACCACCCTCGCTACCCTTGCCGGCATGGCCCACACGCCTTGCCCTACCCGCTCCACCTGAACGCACCAGCGGGGGTAAGTTCAGTCGCTACGTGGTGTGCATGGTTGCGGCGTTGCTGCTGCTGGTATCTGCCACTGCCAACGCACAGACGGTGGAGGGTGGCGATTTCCACAGTTGCGCGGTGGTGAATGGCGGTGTGCAGTGCTGGGGGCGGAACGACAACGGCCAACTCGGCAACGGCAGCACCACGAATAGCACCACCCCCGTGCAAGTCATTGGACTTAGCAGCGGGGTCACGGCGGTGGCGGCGGGAGATTTCCACAGTTGCGCGGTGGTGAATGGTGGCGTGCGGTGCTGGGGATGGAACGGCAATGGCCAACTCGGCAACGGCAGCACCACGCAAAGCACCACCCCCGTGCCAGTCACTGGACTCACCAGCGGGGTCACGGCGGTGTCCACGGGATCTCTCCACAGTTGCGCGGTGGTGAATGGTGGCGTGCGGTGCTGGGGACTTAACACCAGGGGCCAACTCGGCAACGGCAGCACCACGCAAAGCACCACCCCCGTGCAAGTCAGCGGACTCACCAGCGGGGTGACGTCGCTGGCGACAGGAACCAGCCACAGTTGCGCGGTGGTCAATGGTGGCGTGCGGTGCTGGGGACTTAACACCAGTGGCCAACTCGGCAACAGCACCACCGCGAATAGCACCACCCCCGTGCAAGTCACTGGACTCACCAGCGGGGTCACGGCGGTGGCGACGGGAGATTTCCACAGTTGCGCGGTGGTGAATGGTGGCGTGCGGTGCTGGGGGCGGAACGTCTACGGCGAACTCGGCAACTTCAGCACCGTGAATAGCACCACCCCCGTGCAAGCTGCCGGACTCACCAGCGGGGTCACGGCGGTGGCGGCGAGCGATTTCCACAGTTGCGCGGTGGTCAATGGTGGCGTGCGGTGCTGGGGATATAACTACGACGGCCAACTCGGCAACGGCAGCAACACGAATAGCAACTTCCCCGTGCAAGTCACTGGACTCACCAGCGGGGTCACGGCGGTGGCGACGGGAGGCGGCCACAGTTGCGCGGTGGTGAATGGCGGCGTGCGGTGCTGGGGGCGGAACGGCAACGGCCAACTCGGCAACGGCAGCAACACGGGGAGCGCCGTTCCTGTGTCGAGCAAATTTGAGCAAGCCGTCCTCGTTGCTGCCAGCACACCATCAACGGTTGCCTTTGGTGGCACCACCACACTCAGCACCACGGGTGGGTCAGGCACAGGGGCGGTGACATACGCCTCAGTGACATACACCTCAAACAACGCCAACTGCACCATCGTTGGCACAACGCTCACTGCCGCCGGTGCTGGAACCTGTACCATCACCGCCACCAAAGCCGCCGATACCAATTACACTTTGGCAACCTCTGCGGGCATCACCGTCACAGTGAACCAAGCGACGCAAGCCACACTCGTTGCGGTTAGCACACCATCAACGGTTGCCTTTGGTGGCACCACCACACTCAGCACCACAGGGGGCTCAGGCACGGGTGCCGTGACATACGCCTCAAACAACGCCAACTGCACCATCAGTGGCACCACCCTGACGGCGGCTGCCGTAGGCACCTGTACGGTTACGGCGACTAAAGCCGCCGACACCAATTACACTTTGGCAACCTCGGCGGGCATCACGGTGACGGTCAGCCAAGCGCAAGCCACACTCGTTGCGGTTAGCACACCATCAACGGTTGCCTTTGGTGGCACCACCACACTCAGCACCACAGGGGGCTCAGGCACGGGTGCGGTGACATACGCCTCAAACAACGCCAACTGCACCATTAGCGGCGCAACGCTCACTGCCGTCGGTGCTGGAACCTGTACCATCACCGCCACCAAAGCCGCCGACACCAATTACGCTGCCGCAACCTCTGCGGGCATCACCGTCACAGTGAACCAAGCGACGCAAGCCACACTCGTTGCGGTTAGCACACCATCAACGGTTGCCTTTGGTGGCACCACCACACTCAGCACCACAGGGGGCTCAGGCACGGGTGCCGTGACATACGCCTCAAACAACGCCAACTGCACCATCAGTGGCACCACCCTGACGGCGGCTGCCGTGGGCACCTGTACGGTTACGGCGACCAAGGCCGCCGACACCAATTACACTTTGGCAACCTCGGCGGGCATCACGGTGACGGTCAGCCAAGCGACGCAAGCCACACTCGTTGCGGTTAGCACACCATCAACGGTTGCCTTTGGTGGCACCACCACACTCAGCACCACAGGGGGCTCAGGCACGGGTGCCGTGACATACGCCTCAAACAACGCCAACTGCACCATTAGCGGCGCAACGCTCACTGCCGCAGGTGGTGGAACCTGTACCATCACCGCCACCAAAGCAGCCGACACCAATTACACTTTGGCAACCTCTGCGGGCATCACCGTCACAGTGAACCAAGCGACGCAAGCCACACTCGTTGCGGTTAGCACACCATCAACGGTTGCCTTTGGTGGCACCACCACACTCAGCACCACAGGGGGCTCAGGCACGGGGGCCGTGACATACGCCTCAAACAACGCCAACTGCACCATCGTTGGCACAACGCTCACTGCCGCCGGTGCTGGAACCTGTACCATCACCGCCACCAAAGCAGCCGACACCAATTACACTTTGGCAACCTCTGCGGGCATCACCGTCACAGTGAACCAAGCGACGCAAGCCACACTCGTTGCGGTTAGCACACCATCAACGGTTGCCTTTGGTGGCACCACCACACTCAGCACCACAGGGGGCTCAGGCACGGGGGCCGTGACATACGCCTCAAACAACGCCAACTGCACCATCGTTGGCACAACGCTCACTGCCGCCGGTGCTGGAACCTGTACCATCACCGCCACCAAAGCAGCCGACACCAATTACACTTTGGCAACCTCTGCGGGCATCACCGTCACAGTGAACCAAGCGACGCAAGCCACACTCGTTGCGGTTAGCACACCATCAACGGTTGCCTTTGGTGGCACCACCACACTCAGCACCACGGGTGGGTCAGGCACGGGTGCGGTGACATACGCCTCAAACAACGCCAACTGCACCATCAGCGGCACCACCCTGACGGCGGCTGCCGTGGGCACTTGTACGGTTACGGCAACCAAAGACGCCGACACCAATTACACTTTGGCAACCTCTGCGGGCATCACGGTGACGGTCAGCCAAGCCCCCCAAGCCACACTCGTTGCGGTTAGCACACCATCAACGGTTACCTTTGGTGGCACCACCACACTCAGCACCACAGGGGGCTCAGGCACGGGGGCGGTGACATACGCCTCAAACAACGCCAACTGCACCATCGTTGGCACAACGCTCACTGCCGCCGGTGCTGGAACCTGTACCATCACCGCCACCAAAGCCGCCGACACCAATTACGCTGCCGCAACCTCGGCAGGCATCACGGTGACGGTCAGCCAAGCGACGCAAGCCACACTCGTTGCGGTTAGCACACCAGCAACGGTTGCCTTTGGTGGCACCACCACACTCAGCACCACAGGGGGCTCAGGCACGGGTGCCGTGACATACGCCTCAAACAACGCCAACTGCACCATCGTTGGCACAACGCTCACTGCCGCAGGTGGTGGAACCTGTACCATCACCGCCACCAAAGCCGCCGACACCAATTACGCTGCCGCAACCTCGGCGGGCATCACGGTGACGGTCAGCCAAGCGACGCAAGCCACACTCGTTGCGGTTAGCACACCAGCAACGGTTGCCTTTGGTGGCACCACCACACTCAGCACCACAGGGGGCTCAGGCACGGGTGCCGTGACATACGCCTCAAACAACGCCAACTGCACCATCGTTGGCACAACGCTCACTGCCGCAGGTGGTGGAACCTGTACCATCACCGCCACCAAAGCAGCCGACACCAATTACGCTGCCGCAACCTCGGCAGGTATCACGGTGACGGTCAGCCAAGCCCCCCAAGCCACACTCGTTGCGGTTAGCACACCATCAACGGTTGCCTTTGGTGGCACCACCACACTCAGCACCACAGGGGGCTCAGGCACAGGGGCCGTGACATACGCCTCAAACAACGCCAACTGCACCATTAGCGGTACCACCCTGACGGCGGCTGCCGTGGGCACTTGTACGGTTACGGCGACCAAGGCTGCCGACACCAATTACGCTGCCGCAACCTCGGCGGGCATCACGGTGACGGTCAGCCAAGCCCCCCAAGCCACACTCGTTGCGGTTAGCACACCATCAACGGTTACCTTTGGTGGCACCACCACACTCAGCACCACGGGGGGCTCAGGCACGGGTGCGGTGACATACGCCTCAAACAACGCCAACTGCACCATCAGCGGCACCACCCTGACGGCGGCTGCCGTGGGCACTTGTACGGTTACGGCGACCAAAGCCGCCGACACCAATTACGCTGCCGCAACCTCGGTGGGCATCACGGTGACGGTCAGCCAAGCGACGCAAGCCACACTCGTTGCGGTTAGCACACCATCAACGGTTGCCTTTGGTGGCACCACCACACTCAGCACCACAGGGGGCTCAGGCACGGGTGCGGTGACATACGCCTCAAACAACGCCAACTGCACCATCGTTGGCACAACGCTCACTGCCGCCGGTGCTGGAACCTGTACCATCACCGCCACCAAAGCCGCCGACACCAATTACACTTTGGCAACCTCGGCGGGCATCACCGTCACAGTGAACCAAGCGACGCAAGCCACACTCGTTGCGGTTAGCACACCATCAACGGTTGCCTTTGGTGGCACCACCACACTCAGCACCACAGGGGGCTCAGGCACGGGTGCCGTGACATACGCCTCAAACAACGCCAACTGCACCATCAGTGGCACCACCCTGACGGCGGCTGCCGTAGGCACCTGTACGGTTACGGCGACTAAAGCCGCCGACACCAATTACACTTTGGCAACCTCGGCGGGCATCACGGTGACGATTGCCACCGTCCCCGGCGCACCCACCATCGGCACCGCCACGGCAGGTAACGCCCAAGCCAGTGTCATCTTCACCGCACCGGCCAGCAATGGTGGTTCTGCGATCACCAGCTACACCGCCACCTCCAGCCCGGGCAACATCACTGGCACATGTTCGAATACGCCCACCCCATGCACCAGCATCACCGTGAGCAGCTTGACCAATGGCACCGCCTACACCTTCACCGTCAGGGCGACCAACAGCGTGGGAACGGGGCCGGCCTCAGCGGCATCAAACAGTGTCACGCCCGTGAACCCGATACAACCACCATCTGCCCCGTCTGCGGGTAACTGTGTGATGAAACTCGGTGTCATTAGCTGTAACTTCGCTGGCGGCGGTGCCGGGTCTGGTAGCGGTGGGACCACCACCGCCCCGATTACGGGCTACCAAATGAGCTGCACCGACTCGACCGGCGCAACCATCGCCACGCAAAACACCACCAGCAGTACATTCGCCTTACCGGCACTTCCGACTGGTCGCGCCTACACCTGCCAAGTCGTCGCCACCAGCGCGGCTGGCCCAAGTGCGCCGCTGACGGCACGCTTTGCAGCGCAGGTGATCCCGCTCGCCATAAGCAGTCAATTTGATTTCACCGGGGCAGGCTTTGCCAACGTATTGCTGCGCGGTACAGTCTTTCGAACCATCGCGTCCGATGAACCCACGCCGAAAGCCGCGACAACCACCCTACAGGTTGGCCGTTGGGATGGCCAGAAGATCGTCTTCTCCACGGTGGATGATGTCGGCGGCGATTGGACACTACTCGGTGTGGGGGACGTCACCGGTAGCGGCAAATCGGCACTAATCTCCAGAAACGCATTGGAGAACGTACGCATTGACCAAACACTGCCACCCGTTGCAGGCACCATCGTACGTAACGCCAAGCTCGACTGGGTCGTCGACGCGGTGGGCGATCTTGATGGTGACGGCAAGGCCGATATTTTATGGCGCTACACGAAGCCGGGCACCAACGATTCCGGCGTCACCTTCGCATGGTTCATGGGCGGCGGCGAGAGCATGGTCGATGGTGTTCAGACCAAGGTCGACCCGAACGTCAATGAAGTCAAGCATCGCGGCGGTGCGCCCTTGAATTGGAGCATAGCCGGCATCATCGACCTCAATGCCGATAGTCTTGGCGATATCGTATGGATTAGCCCCACCAATCAAGTCCGAGCGCTCATGGGGCAAGCTGGCCGTACGTGGGTCAACACCCTGGTCGGACAGATGCCAGCCGGTTACACCATCTTGAAACTCGGCGACATGGACGGCGACGGCAAGGGTGACATCGTCATGCGCGACACCAACGGCAACATCAAGGTGTGGCTCATGAACGGCACCCAAATCAAAGCCACCTACGACATGATTGCCACCGACAAGACCTGGCAGCTCTATGCCGCAGGTGATTTTGATGGTAACGGCGCGATGGATTTTGTGTGGAAGAAACCGGATCGCAAGTTGGTGGTATGGCTGACCAACCCGACCAACATCACGTTCCCATATGTTTATGGGGACGCTGGTGCCGCACCTGATGGCCTGGTGCCGGTGGAGCCGTAGTGCTGAACCCGTAACCTGTAACGCGCAACCCGATACTGGTTTGGGTATTTGAGTAGGGAATAGGGAATAGGGACTGGGCGCGAAGGGGCGCGTCCGCAAGGAGGACGCCCGCCGTACCCGACGGCGGTGTTACTCAAGGTCGTTGTCCTCCAGCAGCTCTACGGCAACCTCTCCGATGAGCAGATGGAATACGCATTGCTTGATCGCCTCTCGTGGCAACGCTTCATCGGCATGGCTGATGCCCGCGATCTGCCTGACGCCCGCACGCTCTGGGCATTCAAGAACCTGATTGCCGGCGGTGGCGGTGCTGAAGTCTTGTTTCGTGAAGTGAGTCACCAGCTCGCCCGAGCCGGTCTCACCGCCAAAGGCGGACAGTTGATTGACGCCACCATCGTCGAAGTACCCAAGACGCGCGTCAGCGACGAATCCCGAGAGACGCTCAACAACGGCCAGACCCCCGCCCACTGGGACGCCAAGTGCATCGCCCACACGGATGGTGATGCCCGCTGGACGATGAAGCACGGCAAGTGGTTTTACGGCTACAAAGGCCATATCAACGCCGACCAGAAACACAAACTCATCCGCGCCATTGAAGTGACCCCGGCCAATGTGGATGACCGAGTACCGCTTGAGAAGCTGATCGACGCCGACGCGGTGCGATTAGAGAGCGGCAAGACCGTACATGCCGACAAAGGCTACGATGCCAAAGCCACCAGAGAGTTGCTCAAGGCGCAAGGCTTGAGAGACGGCGTTGCCCGCAAAGACGACGCGCAGCGCTACGACCAGACCGACAACCAGAAGCGCAACAAGAGGCTCTCGCGGATTCGAGCGCGGGTTGAGCATGTATTTGGCGGCTGGGAGAAGACGATGGGCAAGCGACTACGCTCGATCGGTGAGACCCGCGCCAAGTCGATGATCGTTGTGCAGGCGACGGTCTACAACCTGCGGCGCTGGATAACCTTGGATGCAAGGATAGACGGGAGAGGTGCGTCTACCGCATGAGAAACACCCTGTTGGGCCGCTTGGTCAGCGGCTAAACAGGCAGGAAACAAAGACCAAACCAAGACAGGCAGGAAACAAAGACCAAACCAAGAAAAAGCGAAGAAATCAACACGACGAGCTAAATGACACTCTCGGCAACGCAAAAAATCGCGATCACGACGCGTGAGCGGAGCAACAGTTTTCGAGAAGTTGGCCCATTTACGAAAATCCTTTATTGGCGGGCAGTTTCAGGGTTTTTGGTCTAAATCTGCCCGTGGATAAAGGAGTTTTGTTTTTGCGCCGACTTAGCAAGAGATGCCCTGGCGTGGGCGATTAACCACATCCGCGCCACCCAAACGCAAAAAGAGAGGAAACCGGTCTTGCGGCGCTCAAGACGAGTCGCTAAACTGCGCGGCGCGGTGGTATGTGCGTTAGCAAACAGTACACAAGAGGATTGCGTCGTTTCCGCTCCCCACACCAACGTAGGTGTTTGGTTGGACGTAAACGCAAATCAAACGGGGGTGGCGAATGTCGTTGTGGAATGTTCTAGCAAGTAACAAGTTCACCCCGCTCAATCTCTCCACGCCGCATTTCAACATCATCTGAACCTGACAATAATGAACACTTCGATGTCCGCACGCTTCGTACCCCTGTTTGCCTTTACCCCGGCGCTGGTGAATGCCACGGCACTTACCTCACCACCCTCGCTACCCTTGCCGGCATGGCCCACACGCCTTGCCCTACCCGTATCACTTGAACGCACCAGCGGGGGTAAGTTCAGTCGCTACGTGGTGTGCATGGTTGCGGCGTTGCTGCTGCTGGTATCTGCCACTGCCAACGCACAGACGGTGGAGGGTGGCGACTTCCACAGTTGCGCGGTGGTGAATGGCGGTGTGCAGTGCTGGGGGGAACGACAACGGCCAACTCGGCAACGGCAGCACACGAATAGCACCACCCCCGTGCAAGTCATTGGACTTAGCAGCGGGGTCATGGCGGTGGCGGCGAGCAGTTCCATACCTGCGCGGTAGTTAATAGAGGTGTGCAGTGCTGGGGATGGAACGACTTCGGCCAACTCGGCAACGGCAGCTACACGAATAGCACCACCCCCGTGCAAGTCACTGGACTCACCAGCGGGGTCACGGCGGTGTCCACGGGATCTTTCCACAGTTGCGCGGTGGTCAATGGTGGCGTGCGGTGCTGGGGAGTTAACTTCGACGGCCAACTCGGCAACAGCACCACCGCGAATAGCACCACCCCCGTGCAAGTCACTGGACTCACCAGCGGGGTCACGGCGGTGGCGACGGGAGATTTCCACAGTTGCGCGGTGGTGAATGGCGGCGTGCAGTGCTGGGGACTTAACGCCAGTGGCCAACTCGGCAACGGCAGCAACACGAATAGCAACATCCCCGTGCAAGTCACTGGACTCACCAGCGGGGTCACGGCGGTGGCGACGGGAGGCAATCACACCTGCGCGGTGGTCAATGGTGGCGTGCGGTGCTGGGGACTTAACGCCAGTGGCCAACTCGGCAACGGCAGCAACACGAATAGCACCACCCCCGTGCAAGTCACTGGACTCACCAGCGGGGTCACGGCGGTGTCCACGGGATCTCTCCACAGTTGCGCGGTGGTGAATGGCGGCGTGCAGTGCTGGGGGCGGAACGGCTTCGGCCAACTCGGCAACGGCAGCAACACGAATAGCACCACCCCCGTGCAAGTCAGCGGACTCACCAGCGGGGTCACGGCGGTGTCCACGGGATCTCTCCACAGTTGCGCGGTGGTGAATGGCGGCGTGCGGTGCTGGGGATATAACCTCCACGGCCAACTCGGCAACGGCAGCACCACGGGGAGCGCCGTTCCTGTGTCGAGCAAATTTGAGCAAGCCGTCCTCGTTGCTGCCAGCACACCATCAACGGTTGCCTTTGGTGGCACCACCACACTCAGCACCACAGGGGGCTCAGGCACAGGGGCCGTGACATACGCCTCAAACAACGCCAACTGCACCATCAGCGGCACCACCCTGACGGCGGCTGCCGTGGGCACTTGCACCATCACGGCGACTAAAGCCGCCGACACCAATTACGCTGCCGCAACCTCTGCGGGCATCACCGTCACAGTGAACCAAGCGACGCAAGCCACACTCGTTGCGGTTAGCACACCATCAACGGTTGCCTTTGGTGGCACCACCACACTCAGCACCACAGGGGGCTCAGGCACGGGTGCGGTGACATACGCCTCAAACAACGCCAACTGCACCATCGTGGCACACCCTGACGGCCGGTGCTGGCACCTGTACGGTTACGGCGACTAAAGCCGCCGACACCAATTACACTTTGGCAACCTCGGCGGGCATCACCGTGACGGTCAGCCAAGCCCCAAGCCACACTCGTTGCGGTTAGCACACCATCAACGGTTGCCTTTGGTGGCACCACCACACTCAGCACCACAGGGGGCTCAGGCACGGGTGCCGGTGACATACGCATCAAGCAACACCAACTGCACCATCAGTGGCACCACCCTGACGGCGGCTGCGTAGGCACCTGTACCTTACGGCGACTAAAGCCGCCGACAGCAACTACACTGTAGCGACCTCCGGTAACATCAGCGTGCAGCCACCGTCCCCGGCGCACCCACCATCGGCACCGCCACGGCAGGTAACGCCCAAGCCAGTGTCATCTTCACCGCACCGGCCAGCAATGGTGGTTCTGCGATCACCAGCTACACCGCCACCTCCAGCCCGGGCAACATCACTGGCACATGTTCGAATACGCCCACCCCATGCACCAGCATCACCGTGAGCAGCTTGACCAATGGCACCGCCTACACCTTCACCGTCAGGGCGACCAACAGCGTGGGAACGGGGCCGGCCTCAGCGGCATCAAACAGTGTCACGCCCGTGAACCCGATACAACCACCATCTGCCCCGTCTGCGGGTAACTGTGTGATGAAACTCGGTGTCATTAGCTGTAACTTCGCTGGCGGCGGTGCCGGGTCTGGTAGCGGTGGGACCACCACCGCCCCGATTACGGGCTACCAAATGAGCTGCACCGACTCGACCGGCGCAACCATCGCCACGCAAAACACCACCAGCAGTACATTCGCCTTACCGGCACTTCCGACTGGTCGCGCCTACACCTGCCAAGTCGTCGCCACCAGCGCGGCTGGCCCAAGTGCGCCGCTGACGGCACGCTTTGCAGCGCAGGTGATCCCGCTCGCCATAAGCAGTCAATTTGATTTCACCGGGGCAGGCTTTGCCAACGTATTGCTGCGCGGTACAGTCTTCGAACCATCGCGTCCGATGAACCCACGCCGAAAGCCGCGACAACCACCCTACAGGTTGGCCGTTGGGATGGCCAGAAGATCGTCTTCTCCACGGTGGATGATGTCGGCGGCGATTGGACACTACTCGGTGTGGGGGACGTCACCGGTAGCGGCAAATCGGCACTAATCTCCAGAAACGCATTGGAGAACGTACGCATTGACCAAACACTGCCACCCGTTGCAGGCACCATCGTACGTAACGCCAAGCTCGACTGGGTCGTCGACGCGGTGGGCGATCTTGATGGTGACGGCAAGGCCGATATTTTATGGCGCTACACGAAGCCGGGCACCAACGATTCCGGCGTCACCTTCGCATGGTTCATGGGCGGCGGCGAGAGCATGGTCGATGGTGTTCAGACCAAGGTCGACCCGAACGTCAATGAAGTCAAGCATCGCGGCGGTGCGCCCTTGAATTGGAGCATAGCCGGCATCATCGACCTCAATGCCGATAGTCTTGGCGATATCGTATGGATTAGCCCCACCAATCAAGTCCGAGCGCTCATGGGGCAAGCTGGCCGTACGTGGGTCAACACCCTGGTCGGACAGATGCCAGCCGGTTACACCATCTTGAAACTCGGCGACATGGACGGCGACGGCAAGGGTGACATCGTCATGCGCGACACCAACGGCAACATCAAGGTGTGGCTCATGAACGGCACCCAAATCAAAGCCACCTACGACATGATTGCCACCGACAAGACCTGGCAGCTCTATGCCGCAGGTGATTTTGATGGTAACGGCGCGATGGATTTTGTGTGGAAGAAACCGGATCGCAAGTTGGTGGTATGGCTGACCAACCCGACCAACATCACGTTCCCATATGTTTATGGGGACGCTGGTGCCGCACCTGATGGCCTGGTGCCGGTGGAGCCGTAGTGCTGAACCCGTAACCTGTAACGCGCAACCCGATACTGGTTTGGGTATTTGAGTAGGGAATAGGGAATAGGGACTGGGCGCGAAGGGGCGCGTCCGCAAGGAGGACGCCCGCCGTACCCGACGGCGGTGTTACTCAAGGTCGTTGTCCTCCAGCAGCTCTACGGCAACCTCTCCGATGAGCAGATGGAATACGCATTGCTTGATCGCCTCTCGTGGCAACGCTTCATCGGCATGGCTGATGCCCGCGATCTGCCTGACGCCCGCACGCTCTGGGCATTCAAGAACCTGATTGCCGGCGGTGGCGGTGCTGAAGTCTTGTTTCGTGAAGTGAGTCACCAGCTCGCCCGAGCCGGTCTCACCGCCAAAGGCGGACAGTTGATTGACGCCACCATCGTCGAAGTACCCAAGACGCGCGTCAGCGACGAATCCCGAGAGACGCTCAACAACGGCCAGACCCCCGCCCACTGGGACGCCAAGTGCATCGCCCACACGGATGGTGATGCCCGCTGGACGATGAAGCACGGCAAGTGGTTTTACGGCTACAAAGGCCATATCAACGCCGACCAGAAACACAAACTCATCCGCGCCATTGAAGTGACCCCGGCCAATGTGGATGACCGAGTACCGCTTGAGAAGCTGATCGACGCCGACGCGGTGCGATTAGAGAGCGGCAAGACCGTACATGCCGACAAAGGCTACGATGCCAAAGCCACCAGAGAGTTGCTCAAGGCGCAAGGCTTGAGAGACGGCGTTGCCCGCAAAGACGACGCGCAGCGCTACGACCAGACCGACAACCAGAAGCGCAACAAGAGGCTCTCGCGGATTCGAGCGCGGGTTGAGCATGTATTTGGCGGCTGGGAGAAGACGATGGGCAAGCGACTACGCTCGATCGGTGAGACCCGCGCCAAGTCGATGATCGTTGTGCAGGCGACGGTCTACAACCTGCGGCGCTGGATAACCTTGGATGCAAGGATAGACGGGAGAGGTGCGTCTACCGCATGAGAAACACCCTGTTGGGCCGCTTGGTCAGCGGCTAAACAGGCAGGAAACAAAGACCAAACCAAGACAGGCAGGAAACAAAGACCAAACCAAGAAAAAGCGAAGAAATCAACACGACGAGCTAAATGACACTCTCGGCAACGCAAAAAATCGCGATCACGACGCGTGAGCGGAGCAACAGTTTTCGAGAAGTTGGCCCATTTACGAAAATCCTTTATTGGCGGGCAGTTTCAGGGTTTTTGGTCTAAATCTGCCCGTGGATAAAGGAGTTTTGTTTTTGCGCCGACTTAGCAAGAGATGCCCTGGCGTGGGCGATTAACCACATCCGCGCCACCCAAACGCAAAAAGAGAGGAAACCGGTCTTGCGGCGCTCAAGACGAGTCGCTAAACTGCGCGGCGCGGTGGTATGTGCGTTAGCAAACAGTACACAAGAGGATTGCGTCGTTTCCGCTCCCCACACCAACGTAGGTGTTTGGTTGGACGTAAACGCAAATCAAACGGGGGTGGCGAATGTCGTTGTGGAATGTTCTAGCAAGTAACAAGTTCACCCCGCTCAATCTCTCCACGCCGCATTTCAACATCATCTGAACCTGACAATAATGAACACTTCGATGTCCGCACGCTTCGTACCCCTGTTTGCCTTTACCCCGGCGCTGGTGAATGCCACGGCACTTACCTCACCACCCTCGCTACCCTTGCCGGCATGGCCCACACGCCTTGCCCTACCCGTATCACTTGAACGCACCAGCGGGGGTAAGTTCAGTCGCTACGTGGTGTGCATGGTTGCGGCGTTGCTGCTGCTGGTATCTGCCACTGCCAACGCACAGACGGTGGAGGGTGGCGACTACCACAGTTGCGCGGTGGTGAATGGCGGCGTGCAGTGCTGGGGATATAACCTCTACGGCCAACTCGGCAACGGCAGCAACACGAATAGCACCACCCCCGTGCAAGTCACTGGACTCACCAGCGGGGTCACGGCGGTGTCCACGGGATCTCTCCACAGTTGCGCGGTGGTGAATGGCGGCGTGCAGTGCTGGGGATGGAACGACTTCGGCCAACTCGGCAACGGCAGCACCACGAGTAGCACCACCCCCGAGCAAGTCACTGGACTCACCAGCGGGGTCACGGCGGTGTCCACGGGATCTCTCCACAGTTGCGCGGTGGTGAATGGTGGCGTGCGGTGCTGGGGACTTAACGCCAGTGGCCAACTCGGCAACGGCAGCAACACGAATATCGACACCCCCGTGCAAGTCACTGGACTCACCAGCGGGGTCACGGCGGTGGCGACGGGAGATTTCCACAGTTGCGCGGTGGTGAATGGCGGTGTGCAGTGCTGGGGGCGGAACGTCGCCGGCGAACTCGGCAACGGCAGCTTAACGAATAGCAACATCCCCGTGCAAGTCACTGGACTCACCAGCGGGGTCACGGCGGTGGCAACGGGATTTCTCCACAGTTGCGCGGTGGTGAATGGCGGCGTGCAGTGCTGGGGGGCGAACGACTTCGGCCAACTCGGCAACGGCAGCAACACGAATAGCACCACCCCCGTGCAAGTCAGCGGACTCACCAGCGGGGTGACGTCGCTGGCGACAGGAAACAGCCACAGTTGCGCGGTGGTGAATGGCGGCGTGCAGTGCTGGGGATATAACTACGACGGCGAACTCGGCAACGGCAGCTTAACGAATAGCACCACCCCCGTGCAAGTCACTGGACTCACCAGCGGGGTCACGGCGGTGTCCACGGGATCTTTCCACAGTTGCGCGGTGGTCAATGGTGGCGTGCGGTGCTGGGGAGTTAACTTCGACGGCCAACTCGGCAACGGCAGCACCACGGGGAGCGCCGTTCCTGTGTCGGTCAGCAAATTTGAGCAAGCCGTCCTCGTTGCTGCCAGCACACCATCAACGGTTGCCTTTGGTGGCACCACCACACTCAGCACCACGGGTGGCTCAGGCACGGGTGCGGTGACATACGCATCAAACAACGCCAACTGCACCATTAGCGGCGCAATGCTCACTGCCGTCGGTGCTGGAACCTGTACCATCACCGCCACCAAAGCCGCCGACACCAATTACGCTGCCGCAACCTCGGCAGGTATCACGGTGACGGTCAGCCAAGCCCCCCAAGCCACACTCGTTGCGGTTAGCACACCAGCAACGGTTGCCTTTGGTGGCACCACCACACTCAGCACCACAGGGGGCTCAGGTACGGGTGCGGTGACATACGCATCAAACAACGCCAACTGCACCATCAGCGGTACCACCCTGACGGCGGCTGCCGTAGGCACCTGTACGGTTACGGCGACTAAAGCCGCCGACACCAATTACACTTTGGCAACCTCTGCGGGCATCACCGTCACAGTGAACCAAGCGACGCAAGCCACACTCGTTGCGGTTAGCACACCATCAACGGTTGCCTTTGGTGGCACCACCACACTCAGCACCACAGGGGGCTCAGGCACGGGTGCGGTGACATACGCCTCAAACAACGCCAACTGCACCATCAGCGGTACCACCCTGACGGCGGCTGCCGTAGGCACCTGTACGGTTACGGCAACCAAGGCCGCCGACACCAATTACGCTGCCGCAACCTCGGCAGGTATCACGGTGACGGTCAGCCAAGCCCCCCAAGCCACACTCGTTGCGGTTAGCACACCATCAACGGTTGCCTTTGGTGGCACCACCACACTCAGCACCACAGGGGGCTCAGGCACGGGTGCGGTGACATACGCCTCAAACAACGCCAACTGCACCATTAGCGGCGCAACGCTCACTGCCGTCGGTGCTGGAACCTGTACCATCACCGCCACCAAAGCCGCCGACACGAATTACGCTGCCGCAACCTCGGCAGGTATCACGGTGACGGTCAGCCAAGCCCCCCAAGCCACACTCGTTGCTGCCAGCACACCATCAACGGTTGCCTTTGGTGGCACCACCACACTCAGCGCCACAGGGGGCTCAGGCACGGGTGCGGTGACATACGCCTCAAACAACGCCAACTGCACCATCAGTGGCACCACCCTGACGGCGGCTGCCGTAGGCACCTGTACGGTTACGGCGACTAAAGCCGCCGACACCAATTACACTTTGGCAACCTCTGCGGGCATCACCGTCACAGTGAACCAAGCGACGCAAGCCACACTCGTTGCGGTTAGCACACCATCAACGGTTGCCTTTGGTGGCACCACCACACTCAGCACCACAGGGGGCTCAGGCACAGGGGCCGTGACATACGCCTCAAACAACGCCAACTGCACCATCAGCGGCACCACCCTGACGGCGGCTGCCGTGGGCACTTGCACCATCACGGCGACTAAAGCCGCCGACACCAATTACGCTGCCGCAACCTCTGCGGGCATCACCGTCACAGTGAACCAAGCGACGCAAGCCACACTCGTTGCGGTTAGCACACCATCAACGGTTGCCTTTGGTGGCACCACCACACTCAGCACCACAGGGGGCTCAGGCACGGGTGCCGTGACATACGCCTCAAACAACGCCAACTGCACCATCAGTGGCACCACCCTGACGGCGGCTGCCGTAGGCACCTGTACGGTTACGGCGACTAAAGCCGCCGACACCAATTACACTTTGGCAACCTCGGCGGGCATCACGGTGACGGTCAGCCAAGCCCCCCAAGCCACACTCGTTGCGGTTAGCACACCATCAACGGTTGCCTTTGGTGGCACCACCACACTCAGCACCACAGGGGGCTCAGGCACGGGTGCGGTGACATACGCATCAAGCAACACCAACTGCACCATCAGTGGCACCACCCTGACGGCGGCTGGCGTAGGCACTTGCACCATCACGGCGACTAAAGCCGCCGACAGCAACTACACTGTAGCGACGGCTACCGTTAACATCAGCGTCGCAGCCACCGTCCCCGGCGCACCCACCATCGGCACCGCCACGGCAGGTAACGCCCAAGCCAGTGTCATCTTCACCGCACCGGCCAGCAATGGTGGTTCTGCGATCACCAGCTACACCGCCACCTCCAGCCCGGGCAACATCACTGGCACATGTTCGAATACGCCCACCCCATGCACCAGCATCACCGTGAGCAGCTTGACCAATGGCACCGCCTACACCTTCACCGTCAGGGCGACCAACAGCGTGGGAACGGGGCCGGCCTCAGCGGCATCAAACAGTGTCACGCCCGTGAACCCGATACAACCACCATCTGCCCCGTCTGCGGGTAACTGTGTGATGAAACTCGGTGTCATTAGCTGTAACTTCGCTGGCGGCGGTGCCGGGTCTGGTAGCGGTGGGACCACCACCGCCCCGATTACGGGCTACCAAATGAGCTGCACCGACTCGACCGGCGCAACCATCGCCACGCAAAACACCACCAGCAGTACATTCGCCTTACCGGCACTTCCGACTGGTCGCGCCTACACCTGCCAAGTCGTCGCCACCAGCGCGGCTGGCCCAAGTGCGCCGCTGACGGCACGCTTTGCAGCGCAGGTGATCCCGCTCGCCATAAGCAGTCAATTTGATTTCACCGGGGCAGGCTTTGCCAACGTATTGCTGCGCGGTACAGTCTCGCAAACCACCGCGTCCGATGAACCCACGCCGAAAGCCGCGACAACCACCCTACAGGTTGGCCGTTGGGATGGCCAGAAGATCGTCTTCTCCACGGTGGATGATGTCGGCGGCGATTGGACACTACTCGGTGTGGGGGACGTCACCGGTAGCGGCAAATCGGCACTAATCTCCAGAAACGCATTGGAGAACGTACGCATTGACCAAACACTGCCACCCGTTGCAGGCACCATCGTACGTAACGCCAAGCTCGACTGGGTCGTCGACGCGGTGGGCGATCTTGATGGTGACGGCAAGGCCGATATTTTATGGCGCTACACGAAGCCGGGCACCAACGATTCCGGCGTCACCTTCGCATGGTTCATGGGCGGCGGCGAGAGCATGGTCGATGGTGTTCAGACCAAGGTCGACCCGAACGTCAATGAAGTCAAGCATCGCGGCGGTGCGCCCTTGAATTGGAGCATAGCCGGCATCATCGACCTCAATGCCGATAGTCTTGGCGATATCGTATGGATTAGCCCCACCAATCAAGTCCGAGCGCTCATGGGGCAAGCTGGCCGTACGTGGGTCAACACCCTGGTCGGACAGATGCCAGCCGGTTACACCATCTTGAAACTCGGCGACATGGACGGCGACGGCAAGGGTGACATCGTCATGCGCGACACCAACGGCAACATCAAGGTGTGGCTCATGAACGGCACCCAAATCAAAGCCACCTACGACATGATTGCCACCGACAAGACCTGGCAGCTCTATGCCGCAGGTGATTTTGATGGTAACGGCGCGATGGACTTTGTGTGGAAGAAACCGGATCGCAAGTTGGTGGTATGGCTGACCAACCCGACCAACATCACGTTCCCATATGTTTATGGGGACGCTGGTGCCGCACCTGATGGCCTGGTGCCGGTGGAGCCGTAGTGCTGAACCCGTAACCTGTAACGCGCAACCCGATACTGGTTTGGGTATTTGAGTAGGGAATAGGGAATAGGGAATAGGGAATAGGGACTGGGCGCGAAGGGGCGCGTCCGCAAGGAGGACGCCCGCCGTACCCGACGGCGGTGTTACTCAAGGTCGTTGTCCTCCAGCAGCTCTACGGCAACCTCTCCGATGAGCAGATGGAATACGCATTGCTTGATCGCCTCTCGTGGCAACGCTTCATCGGCATGGCTGATGCCCGCGATCTGCCTGACGCCCGCACGCTCTGGGCATTCAAGAACCTGATTGCCGGCGGTGGCGGTGCTGAAGTCTTGTTTCGTGAAGTGAGTCACCAGCTCGCCCGAGCCGGTCTCACCGCCAAAGGCGGACAGTTGATTGACGCCACCATCGTCGAAGTACCCAAGACGCGCGTCAGCGACGAATCCCGAGAGACGCTCAACAACGGCCAGACCCCCGCCCACTGGGACGCCAAGTGCATCGCCCACACGGATGGTGATGCCCGCTGGACGATGAAGCACGGCAAGTGGTTTTACGGCTACAAAGGCCATATCAACGCCGACCAGAAACACAAACTCATCCGCGCCATTGAAGTGACCCCGGCCAATGTGGATGACCGAGTACCGCTTGAGAAGCTGATCGACGCCGACGCGGTGCGATTAGAGAGCGGCAAGACCGTACATGCCGACAAAGGCTACGATGCCAAAGCCACCAGAGAGTTGCTCAAGGCGCAAGGCTTGAGAGACGGCGTTGCCCGCAAAGACGACGCGCAGCGCTACGACCAGACCGACAACCAGAAGCGCAACAAGAGGCTCTCGCGGATTCGAGCGCGGGTTGAGCATGTATTTGGCGGCTGGGAGAAGACGATGGGCAAGCGACTACGCTCGATCGGTGAGACCCGCGCCAAGTCGATGATCGTTGTGCAGGCGACGGTCTACAACCTGCGGCGCTGGATAACCTTGGATGCAAGGATAGACGGGAGAGGTGCGTCTACCGCATGAGAAACACCCTGTTGGGTCGCTTGGTCAGCGGCTAAACAGGCAGGAAACAAAGACCAAACCAAGACAGGCAGGAAACAAAGACCAAACCAAGAAAAAGCGAAGAAATCAACACGACGAGCTAAATGACACTCTCGGCAACGCAAAAAATCGCGATCACGACGCGTGAGCGGAGCAACAGCAGGTTTCGAGAAATTCCCAAAACAACAAAGCCTAATAGGGGCGGGCACTTTCGACCGTTTTTGCCTGAAGATAGCCGTGCCTATTGGGGTTTGCTCATAAGGGTTGGTCCTAATTCATAAACTCCATTATTGACGGGCATTTTCAAGCAAAAAGTGCTGAAAAAGCCCGTCTTATAAGGAGTTTCATCAATGCCCATTTACGAAAATCCTTTATTGGCGGGCAGTTTCAGGGTTTTTGGTCTAAATCTGCCCGTGGATAAAGGAGTTTTGTTTTTGCGCCGACTTAGCAAGAGATGCCCTGGCGTGGGCGATTAACCACATCCGCGCCACCCAAACGCAAAAAGAGAGGAAACCGGTCTTGCGGCGCTCAAGACGAGTCGCTAAACTGCGCGGCGCGGTGGTATGTGCGTTAGCAAACAGTACACAAGAGGATTGCGTCGTTTCCGCTCCCCACACCAACGTAGGTGTTTGGTTGGACGTAAACGCAAATCAAACGGGGGTGGCGAATGTCGTTGTGGAATGTTCTAGCAAGTAACAAGTTCACCCCGCTCAATCTCTCCACGCCGCATTTCAACATCATCTGAACCTGACAATAATGAACACTTCGATGTCCGCACGCTTCGTACCCCTGTTTGCCTTTACCCCGGCGCTGGTGAATGCCACGGCACTTACCTCACCACCCTCGCTACCCTTGCCGGCATGGCCCACACGCCTTGCCCTACCCGCTCCGCCTGAACGCACCAGCGGGGGTAAGTTCAGTCGCTACGTGGTGTGCATGGTTGCGGCGTTGCTGCTGCTGGTATCTGCCACTGCCAACGCACAGACGGTGGAGGGTGGCGATTTCCACAGTTGCGCGGTGGTGAATGGCGGTGTGCAGTGCTGGGGGCGGAACGACAACGGCCAACTCGGCAACGGCAGCTACACGAATAGCACCACCCCCGTGCAAGTCATTGGACTTAGCAGCGGGGTCATGGCGGTGGCGGCGAGCAGGTTCCATACCTGCGCGGTAGTTAATAGAGGTGTGCAGTGCTGGGGATGGAACGACTTCGGCCAACTCGGCAACGGCAGCTACACGAATAGCACCACCCCCGTGCAAGTCACTGGACTCACCAGCGGGGTCACGGCGGTGTCCACGGGATCTTTCCACAGTTGCGCGGTGGTCAATGGTGGCGTGCGGTGCTGGGGAGTTAACTTCGACGGCCAACTCGGCAACAGCACCACCGCGAATAGCACCACCCCCGTGCAAGTCACTGGACTCACCAGCGGGGTCACGGCGGTGGCGACGGGAGATTTCCACAGTTGCGCGGTGGTGAATGGCGGCGTGCAGTGCTGGGGACTTAACGCCAGTGGCCAACTCGGCAACGGCAGCAACACGAATAGCAACATCCCCGTGCAAGTCACTGGACTCACCAGCGGGGTCACGGCGGTGGCGACGGGAGGCAATCACACCTGCGCGGTGGTCAATGGTGGCGTGCGGTGCTGGGGACTTAACGCCAGTGGCCAACTCGGCAACGGCAGCAACACGAATAGCACCACCCCCGTGCAAGTCACTGGACTCACCAGCGGGGTCACGGCGGTGTCCACGGGATCTCTCCACAGTTGCGCGGTGGTGAATGGCGGCGTGCAGTGCTGGGGGCGGAACGGCTTCGGCCAACTCGGCAACGGCAGCAACACGAATAGCACCACCCCCGTGCAAGTCAGCGGACTCACCAGCGGGGTCACGGCGGTGTCCACGGGATCTCTCCACAGTTGCGCGGTGGTGAATGGCGGCGTGCGGTGCTGGGGATATAACCTCCACGGCCAACTCGGCAACGGCAGCACCACGGGGAGCGCCGTTCCTGTGTCGAGCAAATTTGAGCAAGCCGTCCTCGTTGCTGCCAGCACACCATCAACGGTTGCCTTTGGTGGCACCACCACACTCAGCACCACAGGGGGCTCAGGCACAGGGGCCGTGACATACGCCTCAAACAACGCCAACTGCACCATCAGCGGCACCACCCTGACGGCGGCTGCCGTGGGCACTTGCACCATCACGGCGACTAAAGCCGCCGACACCAATTACGCTGCCGCAACCTCTGCGGGCATCACCGTCACAGTGAACCAAGCGACGCAAGCCACACTCGTTGCGGTTAGCACACCATCAACGGTTGCCTTTGGTGGCACCACCACACTCAGCACCACAGGGGGCTCAGGCACGGGTGCCGTGACATACGCCTCAAACAACGCCAACTGCACCATCAGTGGCACCACCCTGACGGCGGCTGCCGTAGGCACCTGTACGGTTACGGCGACTAAAGCCGCCGACACCAATTACACTTTGGCAACCTCGGCGGGCATCACGGTGACGGTCAGCCAAGCCCCCCAAGCCACACTCGTTGCGGTTAGCACACCATCAACGGTTGCCTTTGGTGGCACCACCACACTCAGCACCACAGGGGGCTCAGGCACGGGTGCGGTGACATACGCATCAAGCAACACCAACTGCACCATCAGTGGCACCACCCTGACGGCGGCTGGCGTAGGCACTTGCACCATCACGGCGACTAAAGCCGCCGACAGCAACTACACTGTAGCGACGGCTACCGTTAACATCAGCGTCGCAGCCACCGTCCCCGGCGCACCCACCATCGGCACCGCCACGGCAGGTAACGCCCAAGCCAGTGTCATCTTCACCGCACCGGCCAGCAATGGTGGTTCTGCGATCACCAGCTACACCGCCACCTCCAGCCCGGGCAACATCACTGGCACATGTTCGAATACGCCCACCCCATGCACCAGCATCACCGTGAGCAGCTTGACCAATGGCACCGCCTACACCTTCACCGTCAGGGCGACCAACAGCGTGGGAACGGGGCCGGCCTCAGCGGCATCAAACAGTGTCACGCCCGTGAACCCGATACAACCACCATCTGCCCCGTCTGCGGGTAACTGTGTGATGAAACTCGGTGTCATTAGCTGTAACTTCGCTGGCGGCGGTGCCGGGTCTGGTAGCGGTGGGACCACCACCGCCCCGATTACGGGCTACCAAATGAGCTGCACCGACTCGACCGGCGCAACCATCGCCACGCAAAACACCACCAGCAGTACATTCGCCTTACCGGCACTTCCGACTGGTCGCGCCTACACCTGCCAAGTCGTCGCCACCAGCGCGGCTGGCCCAAGTGCGCCGCTGACGGCACGCTTTGCAGCGCAGGTGATCCCGCTCGCCATAAGCAGTCAATTTGATTTCACCGGGGCAGGCTTTGCCAACGTATTGCTGCGCGGTACAGTCTCGCAAACCACCGCGTCCGATGAACCCACGCCGAAAGCCGCGACAACCACCCTACAGGTTGGCCGTTGGGATGGCCAGAAGATCGTCTTCTCCACGGTGGATGATGTCGGCGGCGATTGGACACTACTCGGTGTGGGGGACGTCACCGGTAGCGGCAAATCGGCACTAATCTCCAGAAACGCATTGGAGAACGTACGCATTGACCAAACACTGCCACCCGTTGCAGGCACCATCGTACGTAACGCCAAGCTCGACTGGGTCGTCGACGCGGTGGGCGATCTTGATGGTGACGGCAAGGCCGATATTTTATGGCGCTACACGAAGCCGGGCACCAACGATTCCGGCGTCACCTTCGCATGGTTCATGGGCGGCGGCGAGAGCATGGTCGATGGTGTTCAGACCAAGGTCGACCCGAACGTCAATGAAGTCAAGCATCGCGGCGGTGCGCCCTTGAATTGGAGCATAGCCGGCATCATCGACCTCAATGCCGATAGTCTTGGCGATATCGTATGGATTAGCCCCACCAATCAAGTCCGAGCGCTCATGGGGCAAGCTGGCCGTACGTGGGTCAACACCCTGGTCGGACAGATGCCAGCCGGTTACACCATCTTGAAACTCGGCGACATGGACGGCGACGGCAAGGGTGACATCGTCATGCGCGACACCAACGGCAACATCAAGGTGTGGCTCATGAACGGCACCCAAATCAAAGCCACCTACGACATGATTGCCACCGACAAGACCTGGCAGCTCTATGCCGCAGGTGATTTTGATGGTAACGGCGCGATGGACTTTGTGTGGAAGAAACCGGATCGCAAGTTGGTGGTATGGCTGACCAACCCGACCAACATCACGTTCCCATATGTTTATGGGGACGCTGGTGCCGCACCTGATGGCCTGGTGCCGGTGGAGCCGTAGTGCTGAACCCGTAACCTGTAACGCGCAACCCGATACTGGTTTGGGTATTTGAGTAGGGAATAGGGAATAGGGAATAGGGAATAGGGACTGGGCGCGAAGGGGCGCGTCCGCAAGGAGGACGCCCGCCGTACCCGACGGCGGTGTTACTCAAGGTCGTTGTCCTCCAGCAGCTCTACGGCAACCTCTCCGATGAGCAGATGGAATACGCATTGCTTGATCGCCTCTCGTGGCAACGCTTCATCGGCATGGCTGATGCCCGCGATCTGCCTGACGCCCGCACGCTCTGGGCATTCAAGAACCTGATTGCCGGCGGTGGCGGTGCTGAAGTCTTGTTTCGTGAAGTGAGTCACCAGCTCGCCCGAGCCGGTCTCACCGCCAAAGGCGGACAGTTGATTGACGCCACCATCGTCGAAGTACCCAAGACGCGCGTCAGCGACGAATCCCGAGAGACGCTCAACAACGGCCAGACCCCCGCCCACTGGGACGCCAAGTGCATCGCCCACACGGATGGTGATGCCCGCTGGACGATGAAGCACGGCAAGTGGTTTTACGGCTACAAAGGCCATATCAACGCCGACCAGAAACACAAACTCATCCGCGCCATTGAAGTGACCCCGGCCAATGTGGATGACCGAGTACCGCTTGAGAAGCTGATCGACGCCGACGCGGTGCGATTAGAGAGCGGCAAGACCGTACATGCCGACAAAGGCTACGATGCCAAAGCCACCAGAGAGTTGCTCAAGGCGCAAGGCTTGAGAGACGGCGTTGCCCGCAAAGACGACGCGCAGCGCTACGACCAGACCGACAACCAGAAGCGCAACAAGAGGCTCTCGCGGATTCGAGCGCGGGTTGAGCATGTATTTGGCGGCTGGGAGAAGACGATGGGCAAGCGACTACGCTCGATCGGTGAGACCCGCGCCAAGTCGATGATCGTTGTGCAGGCGACGGTCTACAACCTGCGGCGCTGGATAACCTTGGATGCAAGGATAGACGGGAGAGGTGCGTCTACCGCATGAGAAACACCCTGTTGGGCCGCTTGGTCAGCGGCTAAACAGGCAGGAAACAAAGACCAAACCAAGACAGGCAGGAAACAAAGACCAAACCAAGAAAAAGCGAAGAAATCAACACGACGAGCTAAATGACACTCTCGGCAACGCAAAAAATCGCGATCACGACGCGTGAGCGGAGCAACAGCAGGTTTCGAGAAATTCCCAAAACAACAAAGCCTAATAGGGGCGGGCACTTTCGACCGTTTTTGCTTGAAGATAGTCGTGCCTATTGGAGTTTGCTAATAAGGGAACTTCTATAAACCTGCTGCGTGGGCGAATTTCGCGCCTGCGGTGCTCGCCGTACACTGGGTACGTGTCCCGTGTTTGCCAAACCCGTCGGCACGAACTTCGCCCGCTCGCGACGGTTTCGAGAAGTTCTCATAAAAACCTGTACTTTGTCTGCATCTAAGAGGCCGTCCGTGCACAAGCCACTGCAGACATCGAGACCAAATGGCTGAACGGCAGCCACCGCGTCGCTCAGGTTTGCCGCATTCAGACCGCCAGCCAGAAACACCGGCTTATCGACGGCATCACGAATTCGACGGCTCACCGAACAATCATGCGTGCGGCCGGTACCACCGAGTTCCTTCACCGCGAGCGACGGATTGCCGGAGTCGAGCAGGATCGCATCGACAAGCGGAGCGACAGCGACTGCGTCGTCCAACGTATTCCTATCCGATACATGAATGACCTGAATGAGCTCAACAGCGGGTAGCATTCGCCGCGATTGCATGAGCTCGATATGCGGCAAGTGATCGACCAGTTGCAACGAGGTGGTACCACAACGGTTGTGCTGCGCGGCAATGGATACGGCATCTGTGTGTGCGGTGAGCAGAAATGTTCTGATGTGGCGCGGCGTTACTTTTGCGATGGAGGCAATCAACGGTTCCTCAATCAAACCCGGATCGCTCGGCATCTGTGACACCAGCCCCAGCACCCGCACGCCCGCGCGGATGGCCAGTTGCGCCTCTTCTAGGGAACAGATGCAGCAAATTTTGACGATCGGCGCTGGCATCCGGCTACAGTGTAAACGAAGGGAGGAAAACTTCCGTGACCAATAGCGGCAGACCACCCTTCAGAAACACGCTGCGCCTTGCCCAAGCGGCAGTATTGATACCTCCGCGCTGGAGTAACCCATGCCCTTTACGCAGCTTTCGGTATTCAATTGGCAGACGTGAAATCAATGGATCATGGAACAACATTTCTGCCAGCGGGCGTGCGCCGAGGCGAGAGAGTCCCCGCCAAGCGCCGGCAAGATCGCGTGGGTTAACCACCGTATGGGCAAATACCAGTGGCGTGACGCCCGATCGCAGAACGACCTCACGAACCACCGCCAGCTCACCGCGCCTAAGCCCTAGCACGCGTCGCTCGTCGCTTAGCGGCACGACCAATTGCTGCCCGAGGCGGACCAAATTGAAATCCGCAAAGTTGCCGTCGATGCGCGCCGTGAGTGAACCGCGATCGGTGATCCATTTGCGTAGCGCACCAGTCGGCGGCATATGTTGCCAAGCATCTAGTTGGGTAAGTTTGACGGTTCGCATCGACTATGCCTTCAGATAGTGCTGTCGCGAGCCAAGCCATCGCGCAAGATGCTTGTCCGCATTCGTGACATCATTTTCGAGCATCCATGTGGCGGTATCGCGGGCCGCGTCGAGTAAATCAACGTCGCGTTCGATATCGGCGAAGCGAAGCAGTGGCGCGCCAGACTGACGTGCGCCCAGATGCTCCCCCGGCCCCCGCAACAGTAGGTCTTGTCGGGCAATCTCAAAGCCATCGGTTGATTCGTAAATGACTTTCAATCTTGCCTTGGCCAATGCACCAAGTGGAGACTGATACAACAACACACAGGCGCTTTGTTTTGCGCCACGCCCAACGCGGCCGCGCAGTTGATGCAACTGTGAGAGTCCCATGCGCTCAGCGTGTTCGATCACCATGATGCTTGCGTTCGGGACATCAACACCGACCTCGATCACCGTTGTTGCCACCAGCAATTGAATTTCGTTGGCGATAAATTTCTGCATCACCTCGTTTTTTTCCGTGGGCTTCATGCGGCCATGCACTAGGCCGACGCGCAGGTCCGGAAATTCGGTGGCGATGCGTTCAAACGTGTCCACGGCGGTTTGCAGTTGCAGCTTTTCACTTTCTTCAATCAATGGACACACCCAGTAGGCTTGCCCCCCCGCGCTGCATGCCGCGCGAATGCGCTCCAACAGTTCATCGCGCCTGCTATCGGCAAGCAATCGTGTTGAGATTGGCGTGCGACCCGGTGGCAACTCGTCAATGATAGACACATCTAAGTCGGCAAAGTAACTCATTGAAAGCGTTCGCGGAATTGGCGTGGCACTCATCATCAGTTGATGCGCTTCTTCGACCATTGACGCTTTCTCGCGCAGGGCGAGACGCTGGCCGACGCCAAATCGGTGTTGCTCATCAATGATCGCCAGTCCTAAGTTGGCAAAGTTCACACCGTCTTGAAACAAGGCGTGTGTGCCGATTGCAAGCTGCGTCGTCCCGTCGCCAATCGCGGCAATCGCCTCGCGTTTTTGCTTTGCCTTCAAGCTGCCGGTGAGCCATGTCACGATGACGCCGATGGGTTTGAGCAACTCCGATAGCTTCCGATAGTGCTGCTCTGCCAAAATCTCTGTCGGTGCCATCATGGCGACTTGAAAGCCATTCTCGATCGCTTGCGCCGCTGCCAATGCCGCGACGACCGTTTTGCCCGAACCCACGTCGCCTTGCAACAAGCGTTGCATGGGGTGAGTCTTGGCGAGATCGGCTGAAATTTCAGCGGCGGCGCGACGCTGCGCATCGGTGAGTGCAAAAGGCAGCAGAGCCAGCATTGATTTTGAAATCTCGTTGCGCGGCTTCATCACGGGTGCGCTCTTCGCGTCCCGCGCGGCGCGTGCCTTTTTCATCGCCAACTGCTGTGAAAGTAATTCATCAAACTTGATTCGCCGCCATGCCGGGTGGGTGCGCTCAGCGAGGCTGGACAGCGACGCCGAGGGGGAAGGCCGATGCAATGCAAATACCGACTCGCCAAAAGGCTCGAGACGTAGTGCGCTCCGCATACTCGCCGACACGCTGTCATCGAATTGCCGTTGAACCGACAATGTTTCGAGGGCACGATCAATCACCCGCCGAATCGCTGTCTGCGATACGCCTGCCGTCGTGCCATAGACCGGTGTCAACGCCTCTGGCACGGACTCATCGAGGGCAACCAGACGGTAGCGTGGATGCACCATTTCTACACCAAAGAAACCCGGGCGAACTTCGCCAAAGAGGCGCAGCCGACTTCCTGGCGTCAATTGTTTGACTTGGCTTCCATAGAAATTCAGAAAGCGAAGGTAGAGGACGTCATCACCATCTCGTGTTTGCACGACCAATTGTCGTCTCGGCCGAAAGGTAACTTCGGTATGAAAAATCTCAACCTCAACTTGGCAATCAACTCCCGCCACCGCGTCACGAACTCGCGTGATGCGCGTTTCGTCTTCATAACGGATCGGCAAGTGCAGGGCAAAGTCCCAATCGTTGCGAAGGCCAATCTGCGCGAGTTTTTGCGCCAACGAGGTTGGGGACTTGTTGGCGGGTGTGAGTGGGGACCTTGTGCGCGGCATAGCCGCATTATTGACGGATTGAGGGCGGGTGTGGGGAAGTGTGTTGCGTGATGGGAGTATTCGTTGGAACATTAGTGGCTTTGAATAGGTGTTTTGCCACCACAATCGCCATTGCGAGCCCGACGAGCTGCGCGACGATAAACTCTGGCGCGTCGATCGGTCGGATGCCTGCAAATGATTCGGTGGCGGCGCGCGCCAGCGTGACAGCGGGGTTCGCAAACGATGTTGATGCGGTAAACCAATAAGCCGCCGTGATGTAGCAGCCGACGGCGTACGGAATCGCTTCTCGGCGATGTTTGGACACGCTCGCGATCACGAGCAGCAGGCCGAAGGTTGCGACGAATTCAGAAAACAATTGTGCACCGCCCGTTCGCACTTTTGTCGATATCTGAAACACATCAACGGCGAACATTAAGTGTGCTGTCCAAACACCGACAAATGCGCCGATAACTTGTGCGCCGAGATAAATCGGCACATCACGCCATGGCAGGCTGTGCGTTGCCGCATCCATTAACGTGACAACAGGATTGAAGTGCGATGACACCGGACTGAGGGTGAGGATGAGTGCGACCAAACCCGCGCCTGTCGCAAGCGTATTGGCGAGCAGCGCAATTGCAACATTCCCCCCCGCGAGACGTTCTGCCATGATGCCTGAGCCGACGACGATGGCGAGCAGCAGTGCGCTTCCTAATGCTTCACTCGCAGCGCGTTGAAGCCGCGAAGGTGCATGAACCACTTCTACTTGTGTCTCTGACATTACGCGGCGGAGGTGTCGGTAGCATCGCGGTGGATGCGTTTAAGTTCGTTGGCCAACGCTAAACGCTCCAATTTTTCGAGCGGCAGATTGATCAGCAAATCGATGCGGCGCTTGATAGCCTGAAACGTCGCATTAAAGGCCGCACGCTTCGCGTGGTCGTCGCCTTGCGTGGCAGAGGGGTCAGCAAATCCCCAATGCGCGGTGGCGGGGTGGCCTAGCCACACCGGACAAACTTCACCTGCGGCGTCATCGCAGACCGTGATGATGATGTCCATTTGCGGCGCACCGGGTAGCGCAAACTCATCCCATGACTTGCTCTTGAATGTGTCACGAGGGAAGCCGAGTTGCGCCGCCATGTCAAGCGCAAATGGATTCGGCGCGGCTTTAGGATGCGAGCCCGCACTAAATGCGCGGAACTTGCCCGCGCCAAATTTATTCAGGATGGCTTCGGCGAGTACGGAGCGCGCTGAATTATGGGTACATAAAAACAATACATTGAAGAGTCGATCAGCCACAGCAAGCCCCCTTTGTTGGCGCGGCTTTTACCGGGATTTGGATTGCAATCGTTGAAGGTGACTGAGGGATGCAGCAAGTCTCTTCCCCGCTCACATCGACCGACGATGCGACCGGTTTTGCGTTGAAGGTTGGAATGGCATCCAGTGTATGAAAACTCTCCCACGCGATTCCAGTTGGGTCGGTGACCCAGTATTTGTCGGACTTCGCATAACAGCAATTTGCGCCCACTTCTTCGAGGACGGTGGCGTCGGCTGACTGCAATTGCAGATGAATGGATTCAAGCTCGGCCTCGTTCTCGGCTTGGAATCCCAGATGGTTCACGCCGACTTCGTCGCTGCGTGTTGAGATCGCGAAGTTAAGCCGCGGGTCATCGAGCATCCATTTGGCGTAATCCTCTTTTTCAACGCTTGGCGTTTGTCCAAACATTGCAGAATAGAAGCGTTTACTCGCGGCGAGGTTGGCGACCGCGACGTGTACGTGAAATCTTTTCATGACGCTTTCCTTTTTTGTGCTGTTGTAGCGGGGGTTCGAATGTGCCTTGACGTTTTTGGTTGACACGCGACCGTCGTTGAACAGGCGGCCCCTGCACAACAGTTCTCGGTCAAATACGCGATGAGTGTGTTCATCGTTAGGAAATTTGCCGAATAGATAATTGCACGCCCATTAGGCGCCGCAATAATCAGTCCAGCATGATTCAGTTCCTTCAAATGAAAAGAAAGTGTGGCGTTCGCCAAGGCCAAGCGGTCTGCAATGGCACCAGCCTGCAATCCTTCGGGCCCAGTCTCGACTAACAGTCGGAAGATAGAAAGGCGAGTTTCTTGGGCTAATGCAGCAAGTGCCGCGAGCGCTTGTTTTGTATCTGTTGGAGAAGTTTCCATATTTCTAGTTTTATCGAAATAAATCGGATTGTCAAGCGAGCGTATCGGTGCGCCAGCGCCATCAATCGCGAATACCTCGTTGCGACGCAGTAGTCCAAACTGCAATTTTCGCTAGCCTGAACATTTCATGGGGGCGCGTTTCGATCTGTTTCGTCGGTAAAACCGTCGCCATTTTTTGCATTTGGCGTATCGTTTTATCCAATTCATCACAATCTGATCGAGACGGCTTGGTGGCATCCATAAAGTGAGGACATCAACAAACGCACCACCAACCGAGCCACCAACCGAACTCAGAGGAAAACACCATGAACACCAAGACGATGAACAAAGACAATGCGGGCAGCACTATCCTTCTCGCCGCCATGATCCTCGCGATTGCGACCGTACTATTCGTCGGGTTAAATGCACACGCCGAACCTGTTGCGGTAATTGCGCCAAAAGCAACTGCCATTCAGATGAACGCGACCAACACAAGCATTGAAACGCTCGTGATTACTGCAACGCGCTTGAAATAGATGAAGTCATTTCGCGCGGGCGCGATCCCGGTAGTGAGGTGCCAAATATGATTTGGCAGTCACGATAGAAAACGGCGGACAACAGTTCGCCGTTTTTTATGGTTGATCGTAAATACACACCATGCGGCACGACGCGTACTCGTGTCAGTTTGACAATTACGCGCATTGACACACAGAATCTCGTAGCATTCAGCATTGAAACCGTGTTGGGAATCCAATGAATAGTGCTTTAAGCCGCGACGAATTTGATGCGCTGTTTCAGGTCAGCAAAATGGGCAGACTCGAAAAAGGCAGCAAGCCGAGCGCCTGTATTCTGCGTAATGCGAAAAAACTGGTCGGTATAAAGATGCTCATTCCAAGACGCGATGGCTCTTACGCTTTGACCGAGAAGGGCGTGGAAGCGCTATTTGTCAATCGTTGCATTACCGGCCTTCGCGGTCTCGCGACGAAACCAGGTACGCTACTCGACGAAGATGTCGCCGCATTTCTCGAGCGAAAAGGGTTTGTTGCGGCGACCGCAGCGAGCGGTTTTGAGGTGACGCCAAAAGGCCATGATTGCCTCACCGATATGGCGAAGAATCTTTGATTGCTGTGGCGATGAGTGGCGCAAGCGCAATCGCGTTACTCGGATGAAAGACACTATCGGTGCTCCAGACGTTGGTGATGCCAGCCGCTGACATCGCCGCCGCCGTCCGCCCACCAAACAAAGCATGCGTGACCGCAGCATCCACCCGCGACGCACCAGCGGCCAAACACGCGGTCGCCGCCGACATCAACGTGCCGCCAGAGCTCGCAATATCATCAATGAGCACCACACTGGCTCCACTAATTCCAATCTTGGGCAGGGTCACCGTCGTCTCCCGATCAGTGTGCCGAATCTTCTGACACACGCCAAACTGGCAACCTGCCGCCGCCGCCGCGATACTGACCCACTGTGCTGACTCCTCGTCGGGACCAATGAGCACCATCTCGCGCGCCTGCCGATACAGAAATTGCCCAATGGTACTCGCCGCAGAGAGTGCGATGGCGGTGCTAACAGGTACCGCCTCGCGGAGCTGCTTTACGCGATGCAGATGAGGGTCGACTGTCACAAGCGCATCGAAATGGTCGGCAAGCCATGAACCAACAATGGTCTGGCTCACAGCTTCGCCGGGGCGAAACGCCGTGTCTTGTCGCATGTAGCAAAGATAGGGTGCGATCAATGTCAGATGTATCGCGCCCTCACGGCGCGCCGTCTGGGCGGCGATCAAGAGCTCGACTAGCTTTGAGTTTGGCTGATTGAGCGTCTGAAAAATAGCGACACGATCCGACAACAGTGTGGGCAGTGTGATCCGTGTTTCCCCATCCGGGAAATGATGCCGCACGATTTGGCTGGCCTCTATATCAAGTTCCACGGCCAGCCGCGTGGCGCCGTCGATATCTGATGAGAAACTCAATATCTGCATCACGGTCTCCCCCTGGTCTGCATATTTCACAGTGCGCCCGCTGCGTCGAAGTACTCTGCGCTTGGACGATGGATCAACCAATTCGGCGCTTCTTTGCCATACGCATTTCGCAAACACGGCTCGCGATGCTGTGATCGGTCAGGCGAAAAATTGCTCGCCCACTCACCCGCTTTCGAACGCGCCCCCATGAAATGTTCAGGCTAGGAGGGCACAAAGGCGCGCGGCAAATCCGCGAGGTCACCGATGGTGTAGCCATGGTTATCGGCAGTCAGCACACGCGCGAACTGCTCGTCTGCTGCGTATTCGGCATAAACGCGGTAGAGCATGTCGCCCGATTCAACACGATCTCCCAGCTTCCGATAAAGATCAACACCCGCGCCCTTGTCCATGGGGGCACCTGCATAACGAGCGATGCGCGCAAGTTGGAAATTGTCGATACCCACAACAACGCCGGTCTGATGGCTCACCACATCGAAGGTTCGGCGGCCAAATGCAACCGGTGGTCGGCGACCTTGGGCATCAATAATGGCGTTCATCTTGGTTAATGCACGGCCCGAATCCAAGATGTCCCGCGCGATGCCAAACCCCGCACCACCCCGTACATCTGGATCAAACTCTAAGATACGACCGGCAAGGTTGAGCGCCTTCTGTCTAAGGTCTTGTGGTGCGTCTGGATCGTTCTGAAGCACCATCATCACATCGCGCGCTTCCAAGGCCGGACCGATGCCGCGACCAATTGGCTGGCGCCCGTCGGTGATGATGACCTCCATTTGCAGATTAAGCCGCTGCCCGACGTACTCCAAAAGCTTGCGTAGCGATTGGGCGGCATCCATATGGCGCACCTTTGCTGTTGGCCCGACTGGAATGTCGATCAACAAATGCGTCGAGCCTGCCGCGACTTTCTTGGATAAGATCGACGCCACCATCTGTCCACGCGAGTCGATACCGAGCGGCCGCTCCACTGAAATCAAAATATCATCCGCAGGGGAAAGTCCGGCTTGCCCACCCCAGGCCAGACAGCCGCGCTGCTCGCGAACAATTTCTTGGAGTCGGCCTAGCGGTAAATCCACATCGCAAAGAACCTCCATGGTATCGGCGGTTCCGGCAGGCGAGGTGATCGCTCGACTAGAGGTTTTGGGTACCAACATGCCGTGTGCGGCAAGAATCGGCACCAACAGCATCGACGTTCGGTTGCCCGGAATACCGCCAATACAGTGTTTATCGGCAACCAGTGTTTCGCGCCAGTTAATCCGCTGCCCGCTCGACACCATTGCCTGTGTGAGATAAAAAACTTCCTCGCGATCAAGCTCGTTTTGAGCTGTTGATACCACAAATGCCGCAATCTCAGTCTTGGCAAAGCGATGCGCGGCAATATCACTAATGATATTTTTGTAGTCTTGCTCGCTCAATCGCTCGCCTACAATTTTGCGACGCACGGCATCCATGGAATGCGGACGCTCGGCATGGGCAATGTGTAGATCAGCCCCCTCAATCGCCGCCAGTTCGCTAAACGCCTGCTCGGACAACCCTAACTGCCCTGGGGAAACAATCGCGGCATCATCGACAACATTCAAGGTCGCCAACAGACGAACACCACCGCAGGTCACGGCAATCTTCGAGAGCGCTTGAAATCCCTCGGCACGATAGATTGCACAATCACGGTGAATATAGGCGACATTTTCGCGATAGGTGTCGATGCCAACCCAGCGAAGCGCGAGCGAGCCTCGCCTTGAATCGCTTGCGTCACTCACCGGCCCACTTGGTTCATTGGTTGCCATGGCTAAACTCTATCAGGCGTTTCACAAATGCGTACCGATATGTGTCAACGCCTCACCACCGCCTTGCTGTCGGCTGCGGCACGATCCAAATTGGTTTGCCAATCGCCCACACGCAAACGTTCGTCGAAGCAGTGGGGCGCTGTGAAATATTCAGGCTCGGTTTTATCACGAGCTTGCAATGTTGAACCGATCGCCAAAATTGATCACCAGCACACCGATTACGACGATCACCGCACCAACCACTCGCGAGGCCGACAGCTCGCGCTCGACCATTCCAAATATTCCAACACGATCAAATACGAGCGATGCCAGCATCTGTCCCGCGACCACCAAGCTCAACATGAAAGCGACGCCAATGCGTGGCGCAAGCATCGTCGTCCCAAACACGAAAATCGCACCAAGCAGGCCTCCGGCAAGCTGCCACGGCGCAATATCACTCAGCTTTAACACGCTCGTCCACTTTTCGCCGGTCACCACACACATCACACCCAAGATGATTGAGCCGACGAGAAAATTGACGAACGACGCAAACACGGCGCCACTTTCGGCTGTCATGCGAATGGAGTTGTTTAGAGCGGCTTGTAGCGGAATCAAACACCCAATAAAAAATGCGAAAACAATCAATCCAATTTGCATGCCAACCCCCGTGAAATGTCAGACCAATTAGTGTGCGACTTCCCAATTCAAGCCAACGCCTGGGTCAGCGACGAGTGGTACGTCTAGCTTCGCGATGTTTGTCATCAAACTGGGGACATTTGCTTTCACCTGCACCAGCTCTGCGTCCGGCACTTCGAGTACCAGTTCATCATGCACTTGCATCACCAGCTTGGTTTGCAGTCGCTCTTGCGTGAGCCAGTCTTGGACCGAAATCATGGCGAGCTTGATCAAGTCCGCAGCCGTCCCTTGCATCGGCGCATTAATCGCCGCGCGCTCAGCGCCCTGCCGACGACCTTGGTTGCCCGAGCGAATGTCTGGTAGCCACAGCCGTCGCCCAAATACAGTCTCAACATAGCCGCGCTCTTGCGCCTCATTTCGTGTGCGGTCCATATAGGCTTTCACACCTGGGTATCTGGCGAAATATCGTTCGATATAACTTGCCGCTGCGGCGCGTTCAATGCCGAGATTGGCCGCCAAGCCGAATGCACTCATGCCGTAGATCAATCCAAAGTTAATCACCTTCGCGTAGCGGCGCTGTTCGGCCGACACCTCCTCACGCGGCACACCGAATACTTCGCCAGCCGTGGCACGATGTACATCCTCGCCCTTGGCGAATGCGTCGAGCAACCCCTTATCGCCTGAAAGATGCGCCATGATCCGCAGTTCAATCTGCGAATAGTCTGCACTTACAATCACACTTCCCGGCGGTGCGATGAAGGCTTCGCGTATGCGTCGCCCCTCTGCCGTCCGCACTGGAATATTCTGCAAATTTGGGTCTGTGCTGGACAGGCGTCCGGTGACCGCGACCGCCTGTGCGTAATTGGTATGAACGCGGCCCGTTTTGGGATTCACCATACGCGGTAGCTTGTCGGTATAGGTGCTCTTGAGCTTGGACAGGCTTCGGTACTCAAGAACAGCTTTAGGCAGGGGGTAATCGAGCGCGAGTTTTTCGAGTGTTTCTTCATCCGTCGAAGGCGCGCCGCCTGGCGTTTTTTTGATCGGCTTAATGCCTTGCTTGTCGAACAAGATTTCACCTAGCTGCTTAGGCGATCCGAGGTTAAATGGCTGCCCGGCAATTTCGTGCGCGCGCTTCTCCAGCTCGAGCATTTTTAGCCCCAACTCCGCTGACTGCTGTTGCAATAACGATCCATCAATCAGCACACCATTTCGCTCCATCGTTAGCAAGACGTGCGACACCGGCATCTCAATTTGGGTATAAATGAAGCGCAACTTTTCATCCGACTGGATTTGTTGGTACATCGCACCGTGCAATTGCACAGTGATATCGGCGTCTTCTGCCGAGTATTCGGTGGCTTTTTCGATTGAAACTTGATCGAAACCAATTTGCGATGCCCCTTTCCCGGTGACATCTTCATACCGAATGGTCGACGCGCCTAAGTGGCGTGACGCCAGCGAATCCATATCATGCCGCTGATGGCTTTCGAGTACGTAGGATTCCAGCAAGGTGTCGTGTAGATAGCCTTGCACATCAATCCCGTGGTTCGCAAAAACATGAAGGTCGTACTTAATGTTTTGTCCGATTTTTTTCTTTGTCGGATCAGTTAGCCAAGGTCGAAGTCTCGCCATGGTCGTATCAAAGTTCAGTTGATCCGGCGCACCCGCGTAGGCGTGACGCAATGGTAGGTAGGCCGCCTCGCCCGCTTCGCAGGCAAACGAAATGCCCACAATTGCGGCTTGCATTTGATCCAAGCTCGTTGTTTCGGTATCCACGCAAACCAAGGCCGCGTCACTTAGCTTCGCGATCCATTCGTCGAGCGCCTTGTCGGTGAGGATGGATTGGTATCGACGTGTTGCCACGAACGGCGTTTGCACTGCGGCAGGCGCGCCGGATGACCACCGAGTCGCGTCGCTGTCTTTGCGCGCCTGCTTGAACACGGCGCCCGCTTTAGTGACAGCATCTGTTATAGGGGTATCGCCGTCAGCAGCGCCCGCGCGTTTATGCAGTTGTGTTCGAAGTGTGCGAAAGCCAAACGTCTCATAGAGCTGGTCAAGCCGCGTGACATCGATATCTTTGTGGTTGATGGTGTCGAAATCGAAGGGTAGTAGTACGTCACACTTCACCGTCACCAGCGTGCGGCCAGTCGGCAACCAGTCGCGGGCTTTTTTGAGATTTTCGCCGACCACGCCTTTCACCTTCTCGGCGTTTTCCATTACGCCATCGAGTGAACCAAACTCATTGATCAATTTGACAGCGGTCTTGGGCCCCACTTTTTCAACCCCCGGCACATTGTCGACGGTATCTCCCATCAATGCGAGATAGTCAACGATTCGATCCGGCGGTACACCATACTTATTCAACACGCCCGCCACATCCAGTGTTTCATTTGACATGGTGTTTACCAGCGTGACTCGTGCATTGACCAATTGCGCGAGGTCTTTGTCACCCGTCGAAATAATCGTCGCCACGTCTCGACGGCTGGCGTGTACCGACAATGTCCCGATAACGTCGTCTGCCTCCACACCAGAAACTTCGATGCACGGCCAGCCCAAGGCTTCGCAGACTTCGCGAATATGGCCAATTTGATGTGCCAACTCTTCGGGCATCGCCTGTCGATTGGCTTTGTACTCCGGATAGATCTCGTCCCGGAAGGTTATGCCCTTAGGGTCAAAAACGCAGGCGCTATAATCAGCGGGGTAGTCATCACGCAAACGATTGAGCATATTTGCCACGCCGTAAATTGCCCCTGTTGGCTCGCCTGACGGGCTTTTGAAGTCTGGCATGGCGTGAAACGCACGATAGAAATAGCTCGAAATGTCGACGAGCAGCAAACGCTTGCGACTGCCCCCGACCAAGGCATCTGAGGTGGATTTATGTTCATGGCCCATATTGGGCAGATCGGTGGAGTCAGGCATCACAGTCATTGGAGAAGATGTTGGGAAATTTGGATAAAACAGTCGAGAGCATCAAGCTGGCGCGGGGCAAGATTCCCAAAAGTGCCGATCCCGAGTTGCAGCAACAAAGCCTCACCTCTGCGCGTGAATCATGGTGGATGTTCAACATTATCGCGGAAATGGTATCTGCGTCGGATCGACTCTCTGCGATTTCGCCTGCGGTTGCCATTTTTGGTAGCGCACGTCTTCGCGAAGACAATAAGTACTACGGCATCACCGAGCAGATCGCGCTCAAGCTATCCAATGCGGGCTTCGGTGTATTGTCTGGGGGTGGCCCCGGCATCATGGAGGCCGCAAATAAAGGTGCAATGCGGGGCAAAGGCCCGTCAATCGGCCTTAATATTTTGTTGCCGCATGAGCAAGGTGGAAATGGTTTCCAGGATATCTCGCTCACCTTTCAGCATTTTTTCGCACGTAAAACGATGTTTGTGAAGCATGCCTCTGCATATGTCGTCATGCCGGGCGGGTTCGGGACACTCGATGAGTTGTGGGAAGCCTTAACGCTGATCCAAACAGGCAAGCTACGTCGTTTCCCGGTGATCTTAGTCGGTACTGAGTTTTGGGCAGGTATGATCGACTGGATCAAAACCCGGATGCTTGAGGAGCGCGTCATTAGCGCGGCGGATTTGAATTTGTTTCAAGTGCTCGATGACCCAGATCAAGTGGTCAATGCAATTTTTGAACATTATGCCAATCGCTCAATTAGACCTAATGCCGATGAACGTGCACTCGAAATGACCTTATAGCGCAGCGGGCTGTGTACCACGCTGCAAGTGTTGGAACCACCCACGCCCCTTTTTAAGAGGCAATGACCAAAGGTAACGATATGAAAAGCGTCCCAGTTTTACTAGCCCTGTTTTGTGCGACGCTTGCGAATGCGGCAGACGCACCACGTCGCCCCGCAAACGTCGAGATCATTGATGAAGTCGCGCTACCAAAGGGAAAAACAAGACTTGATTTCGACAAAGATCTGAATGTGACGACAAGAACCAGCGAGGACGAAACCATCACCGAGTATCGACTCAAGGGCAAGCTTTACAAAATGGTCGTGAAGCCAAACAATGGGACACCCGCTTACATCTTGATCGACGACAAGGGAGAGGGCAAGTTTGTTCGTGCAGGTGAGGCCGGCACAAAGATTGCGGTGCCCATGTGGGTATTGCTGACCTGGTAGAGCATGAGCGTCTTCACTCCAATCAGCGTCGAGGAGGCGCGTGTCTTTGTTGCACCGTACCAAGTCGGCGACATCATCGACTTTCAGGATATCGCCGCGGGTGTCGAGAATTCGAACTTTTTTGTCACGACCACCACTGGCCGATTCGTACTCACGATTTTCGAAAAAATCCCGCTTGCCGATCTCGGCTTCTACATCGGCCTGATGCAGCACATCCACAAGGCTGGTATAGGATGCGCGTCCCCTATCGCCACGAGTAACGGAATAGTCCTGCGCGAGCTGAAGGGGAAACCGGCTGCACTGGTCGCCAGACTCTCCGGCAGCGATATCGCACACCCAACGCCGGAAGATTGCTTTGCGGTGGGTGAGGCGCTTGCCAAAATGCATGCGGCGGCTAAATCATTTCCGTTGCCGATGAAGAATTGGCGCGGGCTTGATTGGTGGCGTCGCGAGACGCATGGGCTTCAGCAGTACGCGACCCAAAGTGAACTCGCGCTGCTCGCGAGTGAGCTTGAATTTCAGGCAAATTTTGATGACCTCAATTTACCTTCCGGTATCGTACATGCCGATCTATTTCGCGACAACGTTTTATGGTCCGATCATCACCAGCCTCAGATGATCGACTTCTATTTTGCATGTCATGAACAACTTCTGTGGGATATTGCGATTACGGCGAATGATTGGTGTTTGGATTTCGCGGCGTACCCTGCGGCGCGGCTGAACATTGAGAACGCACGGGCGCTCCTTCGCGGCTATATGACCAATCGACCGTTGGCTGATGCCGAGCGCAAGGCATGGCCACAGATGCTACGTGCTGCTGCGCTTCGTACTTGGCTGGGACGATTGGGGTATCACTATTACCCGCGCACGTCGACCGTTACGCACGCCAAAGACCATCCATTTTCTGAGCGGCTACTACGCCACTTCATCGATCAACGCGATGACTTGCTAGCCCTGTTACCGGACTGAACTATGCGTGTGATTGATGTTTCTGCCACAAGTGGGTTCAAATGGATTGCCGAGGCGTTTGTGATGTTTCGTGCGCAGCCGCTCGCATGGATTTCGTTGACATCGGGTTGGCTGTTAGCCTCGCTCCTGATGTTGCTGGTGCCGCTGGTCGGGGCACCACTGATGTCCGTGGCGCAGCCGGGTTTCTTTGCCGGCTTTGTGATCGCGTGCCGTGACCAAGAAATGGGTAAGCCCGTGTCCACGTCACATCTACTGGCCGGGTTTCGCCTGAATGGAAGGCCGCTCATTCATGTCGGCTCCGTCTCGCTTCTTGCTGAATCTGCGGTTGCACTAACCATTGGCATGCTTGGATTCTTCGATGCCTTGAAGGGTTTCAACCAAACCCCCTCTGTGGAGGCGTTATCTGCGGCAGTCAGTTCAGTCGGCGGACTTTGGTTCGTCGCCGTCGTCGCGATGTTGTTGATCAAAGGCGTATTCTGGTTTACGGCTGGGATCATGGCGCACGAGCCGATGCCAGCGCCGCACGCGATACGCTGGAGTTTTTTCGCGCTCGTCGCGAACTTTATTCCGTTGGCCGTCTTCGGCGCGTTGATGATGGGATTGTTTTTTGTGGCTCTCGTGCCTTGGGGGCTAGGATTGCTGGTATTTGTGCCCATCTACGCGATTTGCCACTACACTAGCTTTAAGTCAGTATTTCGCGCAGACGCGGGGTAGTCGTCATGCGAAAAAGAAGCAATCATTTCGCACAGTGGCCATGGCGGCACTTATGTGGCGATTGCTGTTAGCCACTCCAGCGGCGAACTTTGCGGCTAGCCTGAACATTTCATGGGAGCGAACGTGCAGCCCGCATCCACAGCAAAAGAGGAACGAGCCAAATTGGTTTTGCAATCGATCAGAGGCAATGCGCCCCAAGGTGGCGGGCGACCCATGAAATATTCAGGCTAGCGCTGCAGGAACCTCAGTATCGCTTCTTGCGCGAAGCTGGTATCGACTATTGATCCTCCAAGCTGATTCAGCAGAATCAACTTGATCGTGCCGCCTTCATTTTTTTTATCTCGGGACATGTGATCCAGCAATACACTTGGCGTGATTTTGTCTGTTTGCGGTAGCGATGTTTCGAGCCCGGCGTCTTGAATGAGCCGCAAAATGCGCTGGACATTGTTGTCTGAAATTCGACCTGCGCGATGAGACAGTGTTGTTGCAAGCGCCATCCCGCAACCAACGGCTTCACCATGCAACCATACGCCATAACCGAGTGCGGTTTCGATTGCGTGTCCGAATGTGTGCCCGAAATTTAGTAACGCACGACCGCCGTCTCTTTTAAGCTCAAGCTCGTCATCCGCGACGACCGACGCCTTAATTTCGCACGACCGCCGAATTGCGTAGCGCAGTGCGCGCTCGTCGCGGGCGCGGAGCTGTCGCATATTTTGCTCAAGCCAGACAAAGAATGCCGCATCGAGCGCAATGCCATACTTAATGACTTCGGCCAATCCTGCGCGATATTGACGGTCAGGCAGCGTCCTGAGCACGTCGGTATCAATCAAAACATATTGTGGTTGGTAGAACGCCCCAATCATGTTCTTCCCAAGCGCGTGATTGATGGCCGTCTTCCCGCCGACAGAAGAGTCGACTTGGGCGAGAAGTGTCGTCGGCACCTGCACGAACGGCACCCCGCGTTGATAGGTGGCAGCGGCGAAGCCCACCATATCGCCAACGACACCGCCGCCCAGCGCAACGAGCAGCGTTTTGCGATCACACCGCTTGGACAAAAGCGCATCAAATATTTGATTCAAGGTTTGCCAATCTTTGTGCTCTTCGCCATCGGGTAACACGACTGACACAACGGGTAATCCGCTCGCACGTAGCGATTCCTCAAATTGTGCGCCATATAGGGGATATACGACGCTGTTACTCACCAGCGCGATCTGGGTTGTACCAGAGAGCAACGCCATGGGCAGCCCATGTTTGAGCACACCAGCGCCAATGTCGATGACATAGCTCCGGTCGCTAAGCCGAACATGGATTTGCGCTGCGTTGACTAAGGTGCTTGCGGACATGGCTCGGTATCTCACGCCTTCAGGCGAATGACAAAGATGCATTTTCGCAGAAGTGTGGCAGACCCTGGGCTACACACCTTTTTCAACTTACGCTGCTCAAGGCTCGGGCGACCGACATCGCTCGGCTACGCGCCCTGTCGGCACGATTCAATGGCGGTAAGCAGTTTTTGCATGAATTTGCTGCGCTGGGTGGTGTTGGCATCAACAATAATATGCGCGGTTTCGCGATACAAGGGCTGCCTGACGTCGAGCAGAGCCGCAAGTGTTGCGCGGCGATCTGACCCAGCGAGCAGCGGGCGTTGGTGCGTCGAGTTGCTGCTGCCGCGCTTTTTATCTGTACGGGCTTCCAGAACATCTAGGCTCGCGTGCAAATACACAACGATCCCATTTTCGCGCAGCGCTTTTCTATTTTCTTCGCGAAGAATCACGCCGCCACCCGTTGCGAGTACGATGGGGCTGCGTTGGGTGACTTCTCGAATGACATTTACTTCTCGTTCGCGAAATCCTGCTTCGCCTTCGATCTCAAAAATTGTGTTTATCTCAACACCATTACGTCGCACAATTTCTTCATCGCTATCGACAAATGTTTGTCCGAGGGTAAGTGCGAGCAAGCGCCCTACGGTGGTTTTGCCGACGCCCGGCATTCCGATCAAAAATACGTTTTTCGACGGCATTGAAGGCCTAGAAAAAAGACGGGGCGCTTATCGCGCCCCGTCGTTCAGATTTGTCGCGCAAATCAACGAACGGATAACTGCTCTTTGATAATGCGCGGCGTAATAAAGATCAGCAATTCGCTTTTTTCATCACGCTTTGTGGTGGTTTTGAACAGATTGCCAAGTAGGGGAATATCGCCAAGTAATGGCACCTTCGTCACATCAGTACGAGTCGTTTGCTCGTAGATACCACCGAGCACTACTGTCTCGCCATTATCGGCAATCACTTGTGTTTTCAGCGTACGGGTTTCAATCGATGGCACACCGCCAATCAACGCGCCGACGCTGTCTTTCTTGATGTCTAGTTCCATGATCACCCTGTCATCCGGCGTTATCTGCGGTGTGACGTCAAGCGACAGCACCGCTGGTTTGAATTGCGTTGTTGTACCTCCGCTGGATGCTTGGGTTTGGAAGCCAACTTCAGTACCTTGAGTGATGGTTGCCTTCCGCTTATCGGCGGTCACGATGCGCGGGTTCGACACAACCTTGCCGCGGTTATCTGCTTCGAGCGCCGAGAGTTCAAGGTTCACGACGTTACCATTGCCAAGGTTCAAGAAGGTGAGACCTAAGGAGCCCGCTGCCGCTACCGGTAAGTTAACGTTGAGGTCGCTGGCGGAAAATTCAGTCGGCAATGTGCCGCGTGCGATGCTGTTTGCTTGGGATACGCTGCCGGACACACCGATATTGCGACCAGATGCCGTAATACCCGCTGAGCTACCGAATCGTGTGCCTAATTGGCGGCGGAAGTTATCGTCAGCGATCACGATACGCGCCTCAATCTGCACCTGACGGACAGGCACATCAAGCTGCGCGACCAAGCGGCGAACATCGTCTAATCTCGCGGGAACATCCTGTACGAACATGGTGTTGGTACGAGCGTCAACCGTCACTGACCCGCGCTTGGATAGAATCTTCTGTTGACCATCACTTAGCAGGCCGCGCACATCGCTCGCCTTTGCATAAGCCAGAACAAAGTTTTCGGTACGAAGTGGTTCGAGCTCTGTTGTCTGTTGTGCGACTTCTAACGCGAGCTTCTCTTTGGTTGCTAATTCGTCGGAAGGCGCAATCAAAACAACGTTGCCATTCTTGCGCTTCGATAACCCCTTTGACTGCAGGATGATGTCGAGCGCTTGGTCCCATGGAACGTCCTTTAGACGTAACGTGAGGTTGCCACCGACAGTGTCCGAGGTAATGATGTTGAGGCCAGTAAAGTCGGCGATCACTTGAAGTACGGCACGAACTTCGATGTTCTGAAAATTGAGTGAAAGTTTTTCGCCGTTGTAACCCGTGCCTTGAACCAACTTGTTTGGATCATCCTTGATGGCCTTGATTTCGACGATGAATTGCGTGTCTGTTTGATAGGCTGAGTATTCCCATTGTCCTCTGGGTTCGATCACCATGCGGGTGTTCGCACCTTGCTCAACAAGGTCGACCGTTCTTACAGGGGTTGCGAAATCGAGCACATCCAAGCGGCGCACGAGGTTCTTCGGTGCCATCGTATTCAAAAAGTCGATGACCACGGCTTTGCCTTGCTGGCGAATGTCGATGCCCGTTGTCGCCGACGACAGATCGACAATAATACGTCCCTCGCCGTTGCTGCCACGGCGAAAATCGAAGTCACGAATGGAGTAACGGGTTGCAGCAGAAGCTTGTGCTGGTTCTGCAAAGCGGGTGACTTGCGCCGTTTCTTTCAGCGGGCTCTGCGCGCTTCCATCGAGAGTCAACAGCAATGCGTTGCCATCAAGCGCAGCGGAATAAGTGAGACTCTGACTGAGGTTGATGACCAAACGGGTACGGTTTCCCGCTTCGACCACGTTCATCGTGCGGACATCACCTTGGCCAATCTCGATGAAACTCTTTCCGGTTCCATTGGTGACATTTGGTAAATCAATGGCGACTCTGGCTGGATTCCTCACAGTAAACCCATTTGGTACTACTGCCAGAGGTGACTTGAAGACTGCGCGGATAAGCACCTTGCCCCCCGCTTGCGACGAGGCGCTAATGGTTTCCAAGCTGTTGGTTTGCTGAGCGTGAGCGCTCGACGACGCGACCGATATCAGCGCAGTGATCGCGAGTAAACCGGCGCACACAAGCCTAGCCGTCGCGCTGCCAAAATGTGTCGCGGCCTTCTTTAGGTGGGATATCGGCAATCGGGACCCCGATTGGGTGATGGTGGCTTGCATATCTATTTTCCTCCCGGAGCAGGGCCTTCAAGCAACGGTAAAACACTTTCGCGCTCTGCCCAGTCGCCAGCGGTATCCTGAACGATTTCTTTCAGTTTAATTTCGGAATCGGAGATATCGACAATCAAGCCGAAGTTTTGACCGAGATAGTTGCCTTTTTTGACTTGGTATAAGGTACGTTCCGCGCGTACCAGCGCGTACATGACGCCCGACTGATTAAGCGTACCCACCATCTTTAGTTGTTCCAATGGGAACGCCTCAAGCGGTTCTTTACGGCGGTTAAGATCAGGCGCATTGGCTCCCGCGTTTTCTTGTTTGATCGCGAGCTTTCTCGGCTTGAATGGATCAGGTAGATCGAAACCCTCATATGAGAATGGCGTAAACGGCTTCACCTGCGGAAGCGCTTCAATCTTACGAGGCAGATTCTTCTCGGATTCTTTTACGAAGGTTCGCAGGTCTGAAAAGCCTTCTCCACAACCGACCAGCGTCGCGCAGAGCGCAAGCGCGACAACCAGCCTTGATTTATTGGTAGTCATCATTTGCCTCCCGGTTTAGCGGGCGACTTTGCGGTTTTGCGCTGGGCGGCGATTTCTTCCGGGTCGAGATATCGATAGGTTTTTGCTTTTGCTTCCATCGACAAGGTGCCGTCCTTCAGGTTTTCGATCTTCAGATCGCTCAGCAGCACAATGCGCGGTAGCTTCGATACGTCACTCGAAAACGCGCCAAGGTCGTGATAACTACCGGTCACCTTCAAGTCAACCGGCTTCTCGGCGTAAAACTCGGTGAGGTTCTCGTTCTGCGCGGGCTTGAATAACTCGAATTGTAGACCGCGACCGAGACCCGCTTGGTTGATGTCGATAATCAACGCTTCAATTTCGGACTTCGTCGGAAGCTGCTTCAGGAGTGCACCGAAGGATTGTTCGATTTCGGCACGTTGCTGTTGATAAGCCTCTAGGTTGACAGCCAACTTTTTCTTTTCAATAAAGGTGTTTTTCAGTTCAACTTCTTTTTGTTGTTCTTTATCGAGTTCGGCGCGCTGTTCGCTGAACAGCAAGAACCAGCCTGCCACCAAGATGCCAATGAACAGCAGGAGCAACGCACCCGCCCTAAATGGCCACGGCCAGTTGCTAGGATTCTTGGGGTCTAGCTGTTTTAGTTGTTCTATCCACTGGTTCATACTTTTTTCTCCGGTGCTTTGACCGGAGCGCCAGGCCCAGCTTTTCTGTCTGTCTTTTCCTCTGCTTTTTCGCGCTTGATGAAGAAATCAAGGTTGAATTCATTGGCACGCTGATTCGCAATCGTGACCGCCCTAATTTCAATCAGATTTGGGTTTTCGAGGTATGGCGATGCTTCGATATTGCGCATGAACGCCGAGACACGCGCTTGCGATTGCGTGTAGCCCGTGACGTTAATCTTGTTATCGGTCTGCCGGATCGACTTAAGATAGAGCCCCTCCGGGAGTTGGCGCAACATCTGGTCGAGCAAATGGACCGGCTCGGAACGGTTAATTTGCAAGCCCTCCACCACTTGTTTTTTTGCCAATAGCGATGCGGTTTCTTCGCGGATTTTCTTAATTTCTTCGATCTGCTTATCGAGCTTAGCGATCTCACCGTTCAGGTATTGATTTCGCCCTTTTTGGTTCTCGACTTGGGTATTAAAGACAACCCAAAGCAGGCCTCCAATCGCAAGCGCAAGCGTGGCGGTCAGGCCGACAAGTATCACGAGTAGCTGTTGGCGAGCTTTTCGCTTCGCCTCGCGGTGCGGGAGTAGGTTAATGCGGATCATGAGGGGTCGAACCTTCTCATGGCTAATCCACACGCGATCATCAGCGCTGGCGCGTCAACCTTCAACTGCCGCGGCTTAATCTTTGATGACAATGCCATGTTGGCAAACGGGTTTGCCACCACCGTGTGCGCTTGCGTGCGCTGTGCGACCATTTCTTCTAGGCCCTCCAGGTTCGCGCAACCGCCGCTCAAAACGATATGGTCTACTTTGCTGAACTGCGTCGATGTGAAGAAAAACTGCAACGCCCGGGAAATTTCTAGCGCAATTTTTTCGTTGAATGGCTGCAGCACATCAGGGCCATAATTTTCCGGTAGCCCGCCCGTCTTCTTCGCAACTTCGGCTTCTTCTATTGGCATACCGAACTGCCGCGAAATGTCTTGGGTCAATTGGTATCCGCCGAGTTGCTGCTCACGCGAATACACTTGTTGCTCTTCATGCATCACGGTTACGCGCGTGGTTTGTGCGCCAATATCGACGATTGCCGTGACATCTTTGTCTTCGATTCCCGTCGTTCCACCTTTAATCAGGTCAAACGCAGCAAGTGCCGCATATGATTCGACATCCATCACGATCGTTTTAAGGCCTGCGGCTTCGGCGACAGCGACACGGTCCTCGATCTTTTCTTTTCTTGATGCCGCAATCAGGACTTCAACTTCCTCGTCACTCCCTGGGGCCGGGCCGATAACTTGGAAATCAAGATTGACCTCGTCCAAACTGAAAGGAATGTACTGGTTCGCTTCAGATTGGACTTGGTACTCGATGTCCTCTTCACGCTGGTTTGCCTTCAGCAACACCTTTTTAGTAATCACGGCTGCTGAAGGCAAGGCCATTGCAATGTTCTTGATGCGCGTTCCAAGTAGCTTGTGCGCACGCTTCATGACTTCGCCCGCCGCTTCGATATTCACGATGTTTCCGTCGGAAATCGTGTCGTGGGGCAGTGGTTCCACCACGTACCGCTCGACGCGATAACCCTTGCCCGCTTCGACGAGCTCGACCATCTTGATAAACGACGAACTGATGTCTACCCCGATGAGCGGGGGCGCCTTGGCGCGAAGGAACTCGAACTGATCCGCCAGTTTTTCTTTAAGCATGGGGGGGGCTATACCTTCATGTAGGCAGCGCTAAATCGATGATCGCTGTGCAAATGCCGTTTTTATGGTCTGTCCATGCGCCGCGCTTATCCAGAAAGCCGTCTGAACAAACGCTTCTTAAAACCAACGTGCCTAAATTGCGTGAGGCTTCCCTAGGTGAGGCACCCCGAGATTACAATGTGTACAATTTACATTAAATCTTGTCAACAAGTAGCGGGCAAGTAAAGCATTTTTTTGGTGCTGAGTACATTGCTTGCCCGATGGTAGACGGGCATTTTAGCGCGATTTTGCACGTTGTTCCACCTAAACCGGACGTAATCGAGCGTCGTTGCCACCCACGCGAGGCGTCAGATTTTTGCCATTTTTGGTCGGCTGTTCGGTTTTTAGCACGAAGGCCTGTCGATATAATCTAGGCCACATTCCCTAATCTTGGGCGGCAAACCTGCCCCAAGCCTCAACACATGGTGCTCCGTTGGTGGTTCTATCCCCTTATCCTGTTGGGGTCGCTTGTTTTGGTCGCCCTCGGCGTTGTGGCGCTGACGTTGGTTTTGCTCTACCCGAACCTGCCGTCGATCGAGGCGGTGACGGACTACCGCCCCAAGCTGCCACTCAAAGTCTTTACAGTTGAAGGCGACTTGATTGGCGAGTTTGGCGAGGAAAAGCGCTCCTTTGTCAAAATCCAAGATTTCCCTCCGGTCATGAAGCAGGCCATTTTGGCTGCTGAGGATGAGCGGTTCTACCAGCACGGCGGCGTCGATTGGTTGGGTCTCACACGAGCTGGCCTAGCCGCACTAATGGCGGGTAAATCGAAGGGAGGTGCATCGACAATCACGCAGCAAGTCGCCCGAAACTTCTTTCTGACTAACGAAGTGACAATCACGCGAAAGGTTTCGGAGTGGTTACTTGCTTATAAGATTGAGTCGAATTTGTCGAAGGATCAGATTTTTGAAATCTACTTAAACCATATTTTTCTTGGTAACCGTGCTCACGGCTTTGCCACGGCAAGTCGGGTCTATTTCAATAAAGACGTTGCACAAATCTCGGCTGCGGAAGCCGCAATGCTCGCGGGATTGCCAAAGGCACCCTCCCTGTATAACCCGTTCAATGACCTAAAGCGGGCAACCCTCAGACAACAATATGTTTTGCGCCGTATGGGAGAGCTGAAGTTTCTTGACGACGCAAAACTTGCCGCCGCACGCGCAGAGGTACTGAAGTTCAATCGCGAGCGCCAGATGTATACGGTTAGCGGCGAACACGTCGCCGAAATGGCTCGCCAAGAGATCTTTGAACAATACGGTGACAAAGCCTACGTCAGCGGCATCCGTGTCACCACGACCGTCCGCAAAGCCGACCAAGAAGCCGCGACGATTGCCCTCCGCAAAGGGGTAATGGAGTATGACCGTCGCCATGGCTATCGTGGTCCGGAGGGGTTCATCGACTTGCCGGGAAAAAAGCAAGACGCAGACGAGGCAATCGAAGACGCGCTCGCCGAGCGCGAGATTATTGGCGACCTCATGCCGGCGATCGTGATTGCGGCAGATAACAAGCAAGTTGTTGCCCTAACCAAACGTGGCGAAACCGTGACAATGACCGGCGACAACCTCAAATTTGCCGTGCGCGCCCTCGCCGAAAAAGCGGGCCCTGGAAAAATTATCCGTGGTTCCATCATACGCATCGGGCTCGATGACAAAGGCGCACCGATGATTGCACAACTACCCAAAGTCGAGGCGGCGTTTGTTTCGATTGATCCATATAACGGCGCGATCCGTGCGCTTGCGGGTGGATATGACTTTGCTGCGAATAAGTACAACCGCGTTACTCAGGCGATGCGACAGCCTGGCTCATCGTTCAAGCCCTTCATTTACTCGGCTGCGCTTGAAAAGGGATTCACGCCCGCAACAGTCGTCAATGATGCGCCCATCGTGTTTGACCCAGGGCGCAACAGTGGCGAGGTTTGGGAACCCAAGAACTATGATGGCAAGTACGAGGGGCCGATGCGTTTACGACAGGCGCTCGCTAAATCGAAGAATATGGTTTCCATCCGCGTCTTGCAGGCAATTACGCCACAGTATGCGCAGGACTACATCACTCGATTTGGGTTCGAGGCCAAACAACATCCGGCGTATCTCACCATGGCGCTTGGTGCAGGCTCCGCCACGCCACTGCAAATGGCGGGGGGCTACGCCGTATTTGCCAACGGGGGCTTCCGCATCACGCCCTACTTCATTGCAAAGATTACCGATGACAAGGGCAATGTTTTGTTTGAAGCCAATCCCAAGCGTGCCACGACAGACAAGGCTGCTACCAATGCAGCCAAACGAGTCATTGACCCGCGCAATGCGTTTATTATGAGTTCGATGATGCGCGATATTGTCCGCTATGGAACGGCGGCACGCGCCATGAGCTTGGGTCGTAACGATCTTGCAGGAAAGACGGGCACCACCAATGACCACATTGATGCGTGGTTCGCCGGATTTAGTTCAACGCAAGTGGGGGTTGCATGGATTGGTTATGACAATCCCACCGACCTTGGCAACAGCGAAACTGGAGGACAGGCCGCGCTGCCAATTTGGATGTACTACATGGGGCGCAGCATGAAGGGTATTCAGGAGTCGCCATTTTCCCCGCCGCCCGGCGTTTCCGTGATTGCGCTGGGCGGCGAAGGAAAAGACGGTAAACCTGCAACTGATTATGTTTACGTTGAAAATATCGGTAGCGTTGGCGAAGGTCCATCTGCGCTTCGCGAGGCGAATAAACCTTCCGAAGAAGTCAAAAATCAAATTTTCTGATTAGCTTGCCCGTTTCATGGAGGCGCGTTCGAGACCGGAAGAGTGTGCAAGCTGTGAAGTATTCAGGTTAGGAAACGCATGACCTCCCGCCGTCGCCAAGCACCAGATGAGCCGCTACGTGTCCCGACGACTCGGGTTCGGCATGAGCATGGCAAAACATCGATCGCACAAACCGCTGCCCGCCTGATTGCGGAGGGTCTGGCCGAGCACCACGATGCCGCTCGCAAAGCCGCTCAACAGCTTGGCGTGGGCAAACATGCGTTGCTGCCGAACCAGATAGAAGTCGATCAAGCCCTTCACGAACACCACGCACTGTATTCGACGGCGGAGCAACCACGCGCACTTGCAGCGCTGCGTGAGGCAGCAATTCGCGCAATGCAATGGCTGCGGCCATTTTCACCGTGGATTAGCGGTCCTGTTCTGACCGGGTCTGCGAATGAATTCAGCGCAATCGAACTCGACCTCGTTGGGGTTGAGGCGAAGACATTCGAAATGTTTTTGATCAATGACGATGTCGTGTTTGAGTCCCACGGTGGTGCCACAACGGGGACTGGCATCGCACAAGCGCTCGTTCGCTATGACATCACATTCGACGACGCGCCGGTAGAAATAACCTTGTTCGACTCCCAATCACAGCGGTTAAGCACATTTCCCAAGAGCAGCTATCGCTATGATCGTGCGCAGCTCGACGAAGCGCTCGCCAGATTTTCATTGAAATAAACCGCAACGCAGAGACTCAACAGCGTTTGCTAAGATGCGGGTTCTACTTCCGACCGCCACGCTATGTCTACTTCCGCAACTCTGCAACTGACCCGCGATCTGCTGCACTACAACACTATCAACCCGCCCGGAATGGAGCGGGATTGTGCACGGCATCTTGGCAATCGGCTGGAGGCGGCAGGCTTCAGCGTCACGTATCACGAGTTTGCTGAGGCGCGCACGAGTGTGATCGCCACCATCGGTGGGCGGCAAGACAAACCGCCGATTTGTTTCACTGGTCACATTGATATTGTTCCGCTTGGAGCCGCCAAATGGATACGCGACCCGTTCGCGGGCGAGACCGATGGCGATCGGGTGTTTGGACGTGGTTCAACCGACATGAAGAGTGGAATTGCCGCATCCGTGGTCGCCGCAATTAACCTTGCACCGCACTTGAGGGATAAGCCGGGAGTCACTCTAGTATTGACTGCCTCGGAAGAAGTTGGCTGCGAAGGGGCAAAGTTTCTCGCTGACACCAAGCTGCTCGATCGCGCAGGTGCGATCGTGGTCGCTGAGCCCACCGCCAACTATCCGTACGTCGGTCACAAAGGGTTGATTTGGGTTGAAATCGAAAGCCGTGGCAAGACCGCACACGCGTCGATGCCTGAACAAGGCGAGAACGCGATTTTGAAGATGAACAAGGTCGTGAGTGAGCTTGAGCACTTCGACTGGAAACACCACTGCGGAACCGATTGCCACCACGTAATGGGCAAGCCCACCATGAACCTCGCCACCATCCATGGCGGACTGAATACGAACTCAGTCCCCGACTCGGTGAAGATGACAGTAGACATGCGCACCGTTCCGGGCATTGACCATGTACACCTGTGCCATTCAATTCAAACCTTGATCGGGGACCTTGGCACGTTGCACAAAATTGTCGAGACCCCTCCGCTTTATTCAGAGCCAGACGAATGGATTGAAAGCGTCTTCGCCGCATGCACGCCCTTTGCGGATGAAAAGCCCTCAATCGCTGCGCCACAGACCATCATGTTTTCAACCGACGGCGCCGACTTGAAGCGAGGTTATGTCGCGAACGGTTGTGGCGCTGTGCCGACGATTATTCTTGGGCCGGGCCAGCCAGAGCTTGCCCACCAGACCGACGAGTGGTGTTCAATCAGACGATTAGATGAATCGGTCGAGATATTCGAGCGCATCATGCGCGAATGGAACGGTTTGTAGGTTGATTTATACCGACACGGCCATCTTGATCGCGAGGCCGATCAGGAACAACATAAATACTTTCTTGAGCGTATCGACGGGCAGGCGGTGGGCAAGTCTTGCGCCGTAGGGCGCGACGAAGAAACTCGTGAGAGCCATGCCGAAGAATGCGGGTAGATAAACGTAGCCGATACTCCAATTCGGTAGCGCGTGGTCGGTCAACCCGGTTACGATAAATCCAACAGTGCCGGCCAGTGCAAGCGGCAGCCCAATGGCGGCGGCTGTACCGATGGCTTCATGCATTCGGACGTTGCACCATGTCAAAAACAGGATGCTCAACACTGCGCCGCCGATCCCCGCGAGTGCCGATACAAATCCCATGACAGCACCAAAAAAAGCCATGCCGAGCCAACCCGGTAGCCCGCGTCCGCGCTGAAACCGCGAAGCGAGTTTGACCCCAAATGCCATCTGAAACGCGAGGAAGCAGATAAACGCGACGAAGAACGACTTTAGAAAAGCCGTATTGGCAAAATAGGCGAACACGGTGCCCGAGAAGGTGCCAATCAAGATACCTGGGACCATTTGTCGAACGACAGCCCAGTTCACCGCGCCGAGACCGTGGTGCGTACGCGCACTGGCAAAGGCGCCGGGAAGGATGGTCGCCATCGATGTTGCGAGCGCCATGTGAATGACGTGTTCGGATGAGAACCCCCGTGCCACAAACGTCAACGAGAGGATGGGCACCATCACTGCTCCCCCGCCAATACCCAAGAGGCCCGCAAAAAACCCCACGAAGCAGCCCGCGAGCAAGTAGATCAACAAGTATTGAAGTTCGGGATGCAGAGAAGGGGTAGGGCGAGTAAAGAACGAGGTTAAGAACGAGAGGGGCGAGTTTAAGGGCGAGATTGGGTTGTCACGCCGATTTCGAATTTCCATCGAGCAGCTTGGCGACGATCTTCCATTCGGCAGGCGTGATTGGCGTGATCGACAACCGATTGCCGCGCTGGAGAATAATCATGCTCTCAAGTCCACGCGTTTCGCGTAAATCGGCCAGCGACAATAGCCGCGTTTTTTTTGCGAGTTGCACATCAACCAGCATCCATCGCGGATTTTCTTGTGTTGACTTGGCATCAAAGTATTTACTTTTTTTGTCCCACTGCGTCTCATCTGGATATGGCATCGACGACACTTTTGCCAGCCCAGCAATGCCGGGCTCGGGGCAAGATGAGTGGTAAAACAAAACCTCATCGCCGACTTTCATGAGGTCGCGCATGTAGTTGCGCGCAAGATAGTTACGCACGCCAAACCAAGCAACCGTTTGATTTTTCGCCTTGACGAGATCGTCAATCGAAAACTCCGACGGCTCCGATTTCATTAACCAATACGCCATTGGGGAAAAATAAAGGTGAACTTGAGTGTTCGCTTGAAGCCGCACCTTGAACGCGAGGTTCAAGGGAGGAAGCACGCCGACTGCCTTAAGGTTCACCCGCGTGGGGCGATCACAACAGCAGCACTTGAGCACGCAACCATTGACTTATAGTCTATTGGTTCAAAGGATGTAAGCCGCAAGCGAACGCTCAAATTCACCAGTAGGGCAGTGAGACGACAACACTCACAACCGGTAGACAGGGAAATTTAAACTGCCCGTACCAACTCAAAAAAGCTTTTCTTGCTCCGAAATTGCTTTTTCGATCATTGATTCGAACGTAGTGATTCTACCCTTGATGTAGGCCTCGTCAATCGTTGCATTCGACAATAAAGCCTTGCTTTTCGCCTCTATTGGGCGGCTTACGGATGCGGTTTGCGCGGTATGCAAGTTTTCGTGCGCCAAATTCAGGGCTGCCATGATGGCAATTCGCTCGTTGCCGACAACCTTGCCGGTGTCGCGTATTTCCTTCATCTTTCGATTCAATAAATCCACCGCTGCCAGCAGTTGATGCTCTTCACCATCTGGTGCGGCGACGCGAAACTCTCGTCCCATCACCGAAATCGAGAAACCTTTTGATTCTGCGGTTTTGGTCATGTGCGGTCACTCTCGGTTTCGGGCAATTGCACAACGAGCGCTTCGATACGCGTCTTAGCCTGATCGAGTTTTTCGGCAAGCCGCTTCACTTCATCCCCCTTGGCGGCGAGCTGCTGGCGCAAGTCATTGTTTTCCGAGCGCAAGCGCTGGAATAACGTAACAAAGTGGCTGAGCTTTTCCTCAAAGCGTTGGATATCGGCTTCCATAGACTGCTAGCGTAACGAAAAACACGTTTCGCGTCAATGCACAAGGAAAGATTTTGAAGGTAATTTCGACTACCTGCGCCCACACTTTGACCGTGACTACTCAACGGTTAGGCCATACTCAGCCTTCAACCGTGTGGCTACTTCGTGTTGAATGATGTTTGGTGCCGTCGCATTCGCTTGGTTTGCCTTAAGCGTCGCACGAGTCACCCCGTGGTAGTGCCGCACGCTATTTGACCAATGCGGTTCGCCCAAATTGAACAACGACAGACCTTGCTTTGTTAGAGCCTCATGGAGCCTTGCGCCGGTGTCATATTCTCGGAATGCGACTCGCTCGCCGAATCGTCTTTCGCACGAAGAAGCGAACACGTTGATTGAAAATTGGTCCAGACCCGGAATTCGATGGCGCGCATACAAGATTTTTGAAAAAGCCCTACTCCACGGGAACTCTAAATAGTCCCGTGAATGCATGAACGTCACACCGTTCTCTATAGCGGCACGAACCGGCCTCGATTTCAGGAAAGTAAGGGGAATCCACATTCTTTCCATATACCTGCTGGGGTTTACTTTCGTGTGGCTTGCGACTTTCATCAACTCGGAAGCATGCAGAAATCCCGATCCGTAAACATCCTCGTGTTCTATTCCGGCTCGCAACGCTGGCATCAATGATTCGCCTAGAATTTCCAGGTCCGAATCTATCAGTAGAATTCTTTCGTCGCGTAGCTTGGTGAAAATCAGATCTAGAGTTTTGCCATGCGGCCTGAGCGGTGCGCTGACAAAATCGAAACCGTGCTTCGCCGCAAGTCCGGCGAACCAATCAGCACTGCCGTCCGAAGACTCGCAGTCAATCAACAATATCGGCATGTCGGCGTATCGAATAGCGCTCGATAGCGCAAGAGTGGTTACCAGCTTCGTGTTGCAGTTAATTATGACCGCGCGCTCTCGTTCCCCCCGAATTTGGGCGAGCGCGTTCACAAATGACGTATTAAGACTTTTCTTTTCCATCGTCATCATTTTACTTGGCGGGCAGCACCATTTGTCGGAAGTAGAATGGTGATATGCAAGGTGCTTGAAGTCGCCGTTTTTGTTTTAGCGACCTCAAGTTAAACGGGAAGTGCGTGCTGCCTTCGTTAGCGCATTCGCACACTGCCCCCGCAACGGTGATTGGAATACGCTTAGTCGGTGTACCACTGGAGGCCAGTTTGGATCTGGGAAGGTGACTAAGCGGAATGCGGCGCAAGTCACATTCGTCCATCAGTCCGGATACCGGCCTTCGCATCGTTGGCCACACCATCCATGTTGCCGACGTGGCGCCGTCGTGCCGCAACATTTTTGCGGCCTCGGCGATTTGCTCCGTCGCTTGCGGGGACGCTTGCGACAACTCAATCCTCAATTATGGAATCCACTGCACACGTTCGATCAAAACACCGTAATCACCTTCACCCTTTCACTCCTTCGTTTCGGGCACGTCGCCAGCCAAACTGCACCGCCACGGCGCTGATCAGCCTCGCAAGCTTGAGCATACTTAGCGTAGCGGCACAATCGCCGCCGCCCGTGACGCCCGAAAACTTCGTTGTCACCGCAACACGAACCGTCAAAACAGTCAGTGATGTCCTCGCGCAAGTCACCATCATTGATCGACTCGACATCTTTGAAGCGGGCTCCATTTCGTTGGTCGAGCTGCTCCAGCGGCGCGCAAATGTCGATGTTCGGAGCACCGGCGGACCTGGCCAAACCTCTAGCGTCTTCATTCGCGGAACGAGCGCGACGCACACACTAGTGTTGGTTGATGGTCAACGCATTGCGTCTTCGACATCGGGCGCGGCGGCGTTTGAAAATATTCCGCTTGATTTAATCGAGCGCATCGAAGTTGTGCGTGGTCCCCTTTCGTCGCTTTATGGCTCTGAAGCGATTGGCGGTGTGATTCAAATTTTTACGCGCAAACCCAATCGTCGCGACGACGCGGATACACGCTTTAGTGCGAGCGGGGCAGTGGGCTCGTTCGGCAATCGCCAAGGGGACGTGACCCTCACGAGCAAAGTGGGCGAGACGCAGCTACTATTGAGCACAAGCACACGTCGCATCGATACGCCCTCAGCGACAAACCCGCTCGCCGGGAGCTTTATCTACAACCCAGACCGAGACCCCTACGAAAATACCAGCGGCTTGATTAAGCTGTCCCACCAACTCTGGCAAGGCGAAGTGGTTTCCTTATCGTTCTGGCAATCCAAAGGGAAGACGCGGTTTGACTCTGGCCTCAGCAACGATGCGCTGAACACACAAACGCTCTCAGGATCACAGTTAACGTCAGAAAACACGATCACAAGCTGGTGGAAATCACGCCTCAGCATCGGCACGACAAGCGACGAGAGTGTGGTGACATCGAATGCCCCGGGCCGCTTCAAAACGACGCAAAATCAATTTTCGTGGCAAAGCCAACTCGACACCCGCGCGGGGGATGCCTTACTGGGATTCGAGCGACGCAGTGAAAAACTCGCGGCAACAACGAACTACACATCCCGTTCGAGAACAACCCATTCGGTGTTTGGATCAGTGTCGCAACGTGTTGGGCCGCAGACCTTGACGATCAATGCGCGACACGACAAAGAAGATCAATTCGGCCGTCGTGACACCGGCGGTATTTCGTGGGGATACCAGCTTTGGAAGGATGAGTTGGTTTATCTGTCAGCAGGCCGTGCGTTTCGTGCGCCGTCATTCAACGATTTGTATTTCCCCGGCTATTCAAACCCGGTGCTACGCCCGGAAAAATCCGAGTCGGGCGAGTTCGGCTGGCGCCTCAATCGAACCGCGTATCAACTTAACCTCGCTGTATTTGAAAATCGTGTCGATGATTTAATCGCATTCGACGCCGCAACATCCCGGCCACAGAACCTTCGGCGTGCGCATATTCGCGGATGGGAACTTGCTGTCGACACCAAGTTCGCCGACATCGATTGGCGTGTGCGTGTGACGGCACAACAGCCCGAGGATGCCGATACTAAAAAGCAATTGCGTAGTCGCGCAAAGCTGCTGGGCACGCTCGGCGCATCGACCACATTGGGTGCATGGAAGGTCGGTACTGATATTGTCGCAAGCGGCGCTCGTTTCGACGCCGCGAATGAGTCGCCGACGTCGCGAATGGCCGGATATGCACTACTCAGCGCATTTACCCGTTACCACATGACGCCAGAATGGTCGCTTGAGCTGAGCGGTAATAACTTGACCGATCGGAAGTACGAACTGGCGCGTGGCTACAACGTATTGGGGCGCCAGCTTCAGCTAACACTCCGCTTTACCAGCAAGTAAAGACAAGCAAAGACGGGTATTTACAAGCTTTTCGGCTTGAAAACGCCCGTCTTTGCTGGGGTTTTGCTAAATGGGAACTTCTCGAAACCGTCGCGAGCGGGCGAAGTTCGTGCCGACGGGTTTGGCAAACACGGGACACGCACCCAGTGTACGGCGAGCACCGCAGGCGCGAAATTCGCCCACGCAGCAGGTTTCGAGAAGTTCCCTGAATATTTCGTGGGCCGCCCGCTCACCTGCTGACCCGCTTTCGAACGCGCCCCCATGAAATGCTCGGGTTAACACTCCTACCCGCGAAATACTCAGGCCAAGCCACGGTGGCTTAAAGCGCGGAGGGCAGCAGTTTTCTGCTATCGTCACGGGATGCTTGAAATCGCTTTCGACCCCCAAACTGTCAACCGCATCCTCATTGTCAAACTCCGACATCAAGGCGATGTGTTGCTGTCCTCCCCGGTGTTCAAAACGCTCAAAAATCGGCTACCCCATGTAGACATCGACGCACTGGTGTATGCCGACACACGCGAAATGCTGACCGAGCATCCATCGGTGTCTGTGGTTCATACCATTGATCGGGAATGGAAAAAGCGGGGGTTACTCGGCCAAACCAGCGCTGAGTGGCGGCTGATTTCTGCGCTCCGCCAACGGCGCTATGACATCGTTTTTCACCTAACCGAGCACCCGCGGGGTGCATGGCTGACACGTATTCTTAGCCCCAAAATTTCAGTCGCGCCGCGTGCGGAGATGGGAAAAGCGGGCATGAGTGAAGGGCGCAATTCCGGCTGGTGGAGAGCAAGTTTTACCCATACCTTCCCGTTGCCACGTACCACCTTCCGCCACACTGTTGAGCAAAACCTCGATGCACTCCGGCGTTTGGGGATCCATCCGACCGAGGAAGAAAAACGTCTCGTGTTGGTACCGGGGGCCGCCGCTGAAGCGCGGGTGGACGCATTAATGGCAACACATGGTGTCGAGCGCAAACGTTTTATCCACATGCACCCGACCTCGCGTTGGTTCTTTAAAACTTGGCCACCCGAGAAATTTGCCGAGTTGATTCTGCAACTGGGTCGCCAAGGTGATCGCGTGGTGTTGACGGCCGCACCAAGTGCGGATGAGCGTGAAATGGTCGCCGCTATCAAAACGCACCTCAAAGCGCCGGTGGTTGACCTGACCGGCTCGTTGTCGCTGAAAGAGTTGGCGGCATTAACAGCCCGCGCTCGCGCCTTTGTTGGTGTGGATTCCGCACCGATGCACATTGCCGCCGCCATGCAGACACCCACCATCGCCATGTTTGGCCCCTCCGGTGAAAAACATTGGGGGCCGTGGGGCGTCAAGTTTCGCGTGGTGTCGTCAACACGTCCCGAGCACTCTTGCCGGCCGTGCGGCAATGATGGATGCGGCGGCTCCAAGGTGAGCGATTGTTTGGTGACACTCCCAGTGAAACAGGTCCACGACGCGGTCAATGAACTCCTCGCCGGCTGAGTTGCAGTCGAATGCGGGGGCCGATCGGCGGCTCCGAATTGCGCTGATCCGCGCCAAATACAACCCGTTCGGTGGTGCCGAACGGTTTGTACAGACAGCGGTTGCGGCGCTGGCACAGGAAGGTGTGTCGATGACAGTGCTGACCCGGTCCTGGCCCGAAACCAGCGTGGCCTCTGGCGATGCTCCTGCTGTTGATTACGTCATCCTCAATCCACGTTACGTCACGTCAATTGGGCGCGATCAAAGTTTTGCGGCTGCTATTGAACAACATCTTTCCCACACTCACTACGACCTCGTGCAATCACACGAACGTATCGTTGGCTGTGATGTCTTTCGCGCAGGCGATGGTGTCCACGCGACGTGGCTGGAACACCGTCGGCGCGTTAGTAGCGGTTTGAAGCAACTGGGCGTGCGGCTCAACGCACATCACCGTTACTTGTTGGCCACCGAGCGGGCGATGTTTGAGTCGCCGAAACTACGTGCCGTCATTTGTAATTCACAAATGGTGAAGGCCGACATCTTGCGACACTTCGATATTGACCCCGCCAAACTGCGCGTCATTCTCTCGGGTGTGGACACAACCGTCTTCCACTCGGGGCTGCGTGAGTTGCATCGCGCCCAGACGCGCAAGTCGTTAAGAATCCCGAAGGCCGCACCGGTCGCGTTATTCGTTGGCTCAGGCTTCGAGCGTAAAGGCTTGATCGGATTTCTGATGGGGTTAGCCGATCAATCCGGCCATGCGCGTTTGACGCGTGAAAGTGTGCGCGGCGTTGTCGTCGGCCACGACAAACATCTGACACGCTTCCAATCATTTGCCGATCAACTGGGGCTTTCCGACCGGGTCTCGTTTGTTGGTGGCGTGAATGACGTCAGACCGTTCTACGCAGCGGCCGACATATTTGTGTTGCCAACCTTGTATGACCCGCTGCCCAACGCCTGCCTGGAAGCGATGGCGTGTGGGCTGCCCGTGATCACGAGCACAGGTTCAGGGGCAGCGGAATTGATCACCAACGGCGTGGAAGGTTTTGTCGTCGATGCCCTCGATACCCCGGCGATCGCCGATGCCATTGAAGCGTCACTCGCCTCGGCGATGAGTGATCACCAGATGGGCAAAAACGCCGCCGCGAAGGTTGCCCCACTCACGCCGCGCGCAATGGCAGCGAACTACGTGGCGCTCTACCGTGAGCTGCTGGGCACAAACGTAGCTACCGGCGTGGACAACAGCGGCCCGGTTGCCCACGGCGGCACGTAAAATAGCGACATGAACCAAACCCCTCCCGCCGGTCATCCCTCGTCTGCCGCGTTGTACCGCCGCTTGCTTGGCTACGTCAAACCATACCGTCTGGCATTCATGGGCGCGATTCTTGCCATGTTGATCGGTGGCGTTGTCGAGGGCTCTGTTGCGCTGTATCTCACAAAAATCATCGAAGAGCTGTTTGTTGAGGGCAATGAGCGCTACGCTGCCTACGCTGCGCTCGGCATCGTCATTATCTTTTTCTTAAGCGGCGTTTCCCACTTCATCGCCGGGTACGGCATGCAATGGGTGGGCAACAAGATGATGCTCGACTTACGCAATCGTATGTTCGAGAAAATTGTGCAACTACCGATGGATGGCTTTGACGCACTATCGACCGGCACGTTGATGTCGAAAGTGACAAACGATGTCGTCGGCTTGCAGGCGGCCGCCACCACTGCGCTCAATTCTGTCGTGCGCGGGTTCGCAACACTGACGATGCTGCTCATCACGCTGTTCTATTTGAACTGGAAGCTCACTCTCATCATGTTTGTCACGGTGCCGATCATGGCGATGGTGATTCGCGCATTTGGCAAACGTCTACGCGAAATCAATCGGCAGGGCCAGTTTGCACACGCCGCGATTACCGATGTCCTTGAGGAAGCGATACGCGGGCTTAAGGTGATCAAAATTTTTGGGGGCGAAGCTTACGAGCGCAAACGTTTTGATGGAGCCGCAAACCGGATTCGCCAACTCAATATGAAACAAAGCGCTGCTGCGGCCGCAGCGACTCCGCTCACACACCTTGTCGTTTCTGCCGCAATTGCGTTCATCGTTTATCTGGCGGCGAGCAAATCACTTGGCACCGGCATGGCAGTAGGCGAATTCATCGGCTTCATCACGGCCGCAGGAACACTCATGACGCCGATCAAAGCGCTCTCGAGTGTGAATGAACAGATTCAACGCGGTTTGGCATCAGCCGAAAGTGTCTTTGCGTTGATTGATGCCACACCTGAATTGGACGAAGGTACTAAGACGATAGAGCGCGCACATGGAGTGCTCACGTTTGAAAACGTGTCGCTGTTTTACGCCAACAAGCCACAGCCTGCGCTCGACAATGTGAGCCTCACTATTCACCACGGCGAGACGATTGCGCTGGTCGGCCCATCAGGCGGCGGCAAGTCGAGCCTCGTGAATCTGGTGTCGCGCTTTTATCGTCCAACCAGCGGTAGTATCACGCTCGATGGCATTGCGTTACCTGACTTGAAGTTACATGATCTGCGCCGGCAGATGGCATTGGTTAGCCAGGATGTTGTGTTGTTCAACGACACTATCGCCGCAAACATCGCCTATGGTCGAGAGGAAAACACGACGCGCGAACAAATCATCGCCGCCGCGAAAGCGGCGCATTGCGCTGACTTTATCGAAGCGCTACCGCAAGGCTACGACAGCGTCATCGGTGAGAACGGCGCCAAGTTATCCGGCGGCCAACGTCAACGATTAGCGATTGCCAGGGCCCTGCTCAAAGACGCGCCGATTCTGCTGTTGGATGAAGCAACTTCAGCGCTCGACACGGAGTCGGAGCGCGCCGTGCAAACGGCATTGGATACGTTAATGCAAGGTCGCACCACGATTGTTGTTGCGCACCGTCTATCCACCATTGAAAACGCGTCGCGAATCGTGGTACTGGAAAGCGGGCGCATTGTCGAGGTCGGATCACACCGCGACCTACTCGCCGCAGATGGCGTGTACGCAGGTTTGTACCGGATGCAGTTCGCAGGGACATAGCCTGTCTGATCGTATCCTCGCTTCGAGAAATTTTGCCGTAGCGCTGGTGCTTTCGGGTGATTGATTTGTACAATTCGGCCAATACCGGTCATTCCCGAGGGCTGTCTGATTTCATACATTGATCCAGCGAATCGAGTGAAAAACAATGTAACTCCGACCCCCATTGTCCCGGAATGATTTCCGCCCCGGGCCTACAAACATGAATACAACTGACTTCAATCCGATTAAGACCCTACTACAAATTGTTTTGCATCTGTACTACAAGATCCGTCTGCCGTTGCGCTCAGGAAGCAAATGGCGGGCTAAGCAGCATACGGATCTAATGTGGCTGCTACCAATTAAAACTTCCATTGGGCTACTGAGATACGGACACAAGTCCATGTCTCAGCATCGACAAGACTTGTTTGTCCTCTCGCAATTGAATTTCAAGAGGAATGGATTCTTTGTAGAGTTCGGCGCAACAAATGGCATCGCCCTCAGCAACAGCCATCTCCTAGAACACGAATTTGGCTGGAACGGGATCCTAGCTGAACCAGCGACATATTGGCATCAGGCCTTGCAAAAGAATAGAAAGTGCCACATTGAAACTGACTGCGTTTGGCGCGATTCGGTTTCGACATTAACCTTTCACGAAGTAGACAATCCCGAGCTCTCGACCATCGGTGAGTATGGCGTTGCTGATTTTCATCACGATGCAAGAAAAAACAAGCGGGTATATGAGGTGAGGACGATCTCGCTCGAAGACATGTTGGTCAAATTTGGCGCGCCTCGCACAATTGATTTTCTCTCGATCGACACCGAGGGCAGTGAGTTCGAAATTTTGAACTCCTTCAACTTTGATAAGTATCGATTCAACGTCATCATTTGTGAGCACAACTTCACGCCTGCCAGAGAGCTTATCTTCTCCCTGCTTACGCAGCATGGTTACGTGAGGAAATTTGAAAGTCTCTCCGACGTTGATGATTGGTATGTGTGTGTCGAGTAGAGCCGATGCTCCTCGTTTGCTGACATTCACAATCGATGCTGCTGACTTTCCTTAACCATCCAGTACGTTAGAAGTGTTCAATTGGGCGCCAATGGCATCAATCACAATGTGGTCAGGCCACTCCGCAAGTGCGAGGCGATTAACAATTGCCCGAGCTCGTTCGCCGACAGGAGCCCACTGATCGGGCTCAGCCCAAGTGCTCGCAAAGAGCCCGATCACACCGCCAGGTGTTGCGGCCGCAAAATGCATCAAGCCGCTGTCCGGAAAAATGGATGTTTTTGCTTGGGCAATGACGGCGATGATCTTACGTACATCCTTGCTGGCGGGCGTCAATGCGATTAAGTAGTCGGGCTTTGAACGCATCACTTCCGTGGCAAGTTGATCATCTCCACGGTACAACGGACTATCGGTACCACCGGGCGTCCAAACAAGCACGGTTTTGAGGTGGTAACAATTGAATAGATGTTCTGCCCAAGTGAGTATTTGTGACGCAGAAGGTTGCTTTTCCGGGAATCTCGCGCCTGTACCGATCACCGCGAATTTTCCTGCCTCCAGCTGATGGTGGTTCATAAATGCAATGGCAAATTCACGCGATCGAGCACACGACTCAAAAACCGGCGGCGGGAGAGGCAGCGGGAGTTCAACGCCTAGCGGGGTGAGCTGGTTTGCAATCCGCAGGGTTTCGTGACCCGCAACTGGCACCAACATCGAGTCCGTGAGCCGTCTTCGCCATATCGATTCATTCGTATAACCGATTGTTCGCTTAGCCCCCACCGCTAACGCACGCTTGAGTGCCCGCGGAGACTCGTTCCCGCCGGCTGCAATCGCCACATCAAACCCCTCACGACGAAGGGCAAAGAACAGCTTGAGTTGACCCCACGCTGCGCGGAAGTCGACCCGTCGTCCCGTACGGACGCGCTGATACGTCCACAAATGGTCAACGTCATTGTTTTCTGCGACTACCCAAGCGTTGTAGCCACTTGCTAGCAAATGAATTTCACTTCCCGGACTTGTCTCATTGAGCGCCGCACGCAGCACGCGCAAGGCTGGCGTTGTTAGCAGCATGTCGCCAATTTTGTCGCGTTTGACTATGAGTATTTTCATTCGCGGGGAAGTTCTGTTGACGAGTGACGATTCTGCATCTCTCAGGCCGCCGTATCTTCGGCGTCTCTCAGCCGCTGTGACGTCGTCTCCAACGCCTTGGCATACATCGTCGGGTCGCGCCAGTCACAAATGGCAAACAACATGCCGACCAAAGCCCCAAACAGTAAGGCCGCATGCCGGCTGAAGAAATCATCAGTCATGTTGCGTAGAAAGACCCCTCCGACTAGGGCGACGCCACACGCCGCGACCGCGCAAACCTGCGGCGATACGTGTCGACGGCACAAAAATCCATAGCCAATCCCAGCAAACAAGACCAAAACTGCGATCGCGCCGGGAATCCCCATTTGGATGGCCGCATTCAAGACGAAATTGTGCGCTTGCTTGAAGTGCTCCCTGAACCAAGGTTCGGCAAAGCGCATTGACAGTGCATTTTTTGCTTCTTCTGTCGCAAACCCATAGCCGGTGAAAGGGCGTTCTGCAATGGTGCGTACCGCCGCTTCCCAAATGAGATATCTATCATCCTGCCGAAGCATGCCCACGACCCCATTCTCTGCCTCAGGGTAGTACGCTGCACGCGCAGTCGAAGATGCGTAGAACAAACCCACGGACAAAATCGGGCAAAGGACGAAGGCGGCTATCCTGGCCGAACTCTTAAGCCCCCCGTTTCGCTTGTTCATCGTTAAGTAGGCTAGGAACATGACACCAAAACAGAGCCAAACCACTCGATTTGCGGTAAGCCAAGCAGCCGCCACAACGACGCATGTGGCCAGAGCCGCGAGCCACAACGCAAGCCTCGGTTTGGGCCATCGCAGAAGCCACGCAAGGGGCAGCAGCGAAGCCAACATGACCAGCCAAGTCGAAAGCCAACCAACGTTAACGTATCTTGGGGCGTAGGTCGCGATTCCTGGCTGAAAGGGTTCGATCAGCAGCATCGCCGTCAGCACCAACAGGCCCACCAACAGCGCGACTAGCCAAATCGCGACGATACGAGGAGATCGGCCAAGCGAGTAGAAGACAATCCCGGCAAGTAGTGGCGTTATTACATCGCCTCGCCATGAAACGAGACTCAACGACCAGTTAGGCCCGATTAGTGAGTAAAAAAACACGACCGCAACCCACGTTAGCACAGATGCTCGGAACAAGACCCCTTTCGGGAATTCAATGGTTCGTACGCGCGTTTTCCACCACAAAAAAATCAGCAACAAAAGTGCCACCAACAGTGCGGAGGCACGAAGCCCCGCGCTCGCCCGAAACGGGGCGACAAATATGGAAATAGTGGCCAACAGGACAGCAACCTGCATGTGATATGACATCAGCGGCGGCATCGACTGAGTGACGTTGGGAAGTGTTTGGTTCCACAACTAGGTAGCCGCCATTGCCTCATTTTGCGATTCATATCATTGGACTCGCTTTTGGTTTGACGCAACTGGATCACGTGCCGCCGAGGGTGGGAATTCAAGAGTTTAATGAATTGATGCCGCATTAGTTGCAGGGTAGCGACCCTACGACATTCGACTGGGGAGTATTCAAGGCGAGTTAGAAAATGATTGGACGTACAAGGTAAGGACTTTCGAGGCACACACACAGCGGCGAGAGAAAATTATATGCGAGCCTCGTCGCCTCTCAGAATATGCGTGGGGCAGGGTGTCGGAAAACGGTTCTGCGTTGGCTGCGTGATATCCTTTTCCGATGCCCCGTTCTCTCGCAGTTTGTATCGTTGTCTATCACTCTGACCTCCATTGGCTCGGCAAAACTCTCGCGAGTTTGCGTGCGGCCGTTGATCATGCGCGCGAACAAAACCTCATCAACTCAGTTGAGGTCCGAATTGTCGACAATGGCGCGGGCGCGTCTGCTGCGGCGGGTGATAGAAGTGAGCCGGCGCAGATCAAATCGGTAATCGACTCGGCACTTTGGGCGATTCCGGGGCCTGCCGCAGTCAAGTACGCCTATGTGGCGACACCAGAAAACAATGGCTTTGGCGCAGGCAACAACACCGGCTTGGCGGGAACGGGTGCGGATTTTGTGCTGTTGTTGAATCCAGACGTTGAGCTTGCCGTGGATGCTATCTCCAGCGCGTTGGCGCACCTTGATCAAGATGCGACATGCAGTGCGGTCACGCCGGTGGCGCAATCACCTGACGGCACACCACAATTCCTGGTGAAGCGAGAGCCCACCGTTGTCGCGCTCGCGCTGCGCGGCTTCGCGCCGAACTGGGTCAAAGCTTGCTTCCCCCGCCCACTAAACGCGTACGAGTACCGCGACATCGCATTCGACGCACCGATCAAGGACTGCCGTGTGGTGTCCGGTTGCTGTTTGTTCACTCGCGGCGAGGTATGGCGGGCAGTCGGTGGATTCGATACCGGCTTCTTTATGTACTTCGAGGACTTTGATCTCAGTCAGCGCATCGCGAAGGTCGGCCGGATTGATCGTGTGTCGGGCTGCCGCATCGTCCATGCCGGTGGCAACGCCTCCCGCAAGGGGGCGAAACACATCGGGATGTTTGTGCGTTCCGCCGCGCGGTATTTCGGCAAACACGGCTGGCGCTGGGCATAAACAGAACTGCAGCCAAAACCATAAACACCAGCATTAGCGGGCATCTTCAGGCATTAATGCTTGAAAACGCCCGTCCTTCCTAGTGTTTTGTGTTCTATATCGCTATTTCGCAACGGCGCTGTCTGGTTTACGCTGCATCAGATGCTCAAGCGATGGCAACTTCTTGCGCAGCTCATCGGTCACACCACGCGCCTCGTCATTGCTCGAAATCACGGTAGGCGTGATGAGCACCACGAGTTCGGTGCGGTTGTTGCGGAACGATTGTGTACCGAACAAACCGCCGATGATCGGGATCTTGGAGAGCAACGGTACACCTTGTGTGCCGCTGCCCCGATCTTTCTGGATAAGACCCGCCAACACCATCGTCTCACCACTCGCCACATTCACGGTGGTCTGCGCTTTGCGTGTATTGATCGGCGGGTTGTTGCTCGATGATGCACCGGCCGAGCTTACCTCCTGATTGATGTCGAGCGTGACCCGGCCCCCAGCATTGATACGCGGCGTGACGGTCAACAGTACACCGGTGTCAATGTATTGGCGTGTGGTGACGGTGTTACCGCCGGTTCCGGAACCGGTTGAGGAACCTGTCTCGACCGAGATGCGTGTGCCGACGTTGACGGTTCCCTTGGCGTTATCGAGTACCAGTAACTTTGGTGCGGATTCAACACTTGCGCGACCATCCTGCCCAAGCGCCTGAAGCACTGCACGAATGTCCTTGCCAACGAGATTAATGAGTTGCAAACCAGGGGTGGATGGAACAATGGTGGTTGCGGTACTCGGATAGGTACCACGGGGGTCGAGCGCGCCACCGAGCCCCGGTGTCTGTGGCAACACACGTGGCAGGATGGAGCTATCACCGCCGAGATTGCGCAACGCGCCGATGGTGTTGTTGCGGGAATTGATAAACCACTCAATACCGAACTTCAGTTCATCGGTAAGCGTGACTTCCGCCACCAACACCTCGACGAGAACCTGACGACGAGGCACGTCGAGCTGGCGAAGCGCGGCGAGGATGGTTTCGTAGTCGGCTGGCGAGGCAAGTATCAACAAGGCATTGTTGTCATCGTCCGCAATGATGCGGGTGTCTTTTGATACCGCCGTGCCGCTAGACTGAAAGATGTTTGAGAGGAACGCGCCGAACGCACCGCCTTGAGCAACCTGGCCCCCGCCTCCCGGCTGTGCCGGTGTGCCGGGTGTGGTGGTGGTGGCGGGTCGTGCGCCGGGTGCCAGGGTTGCGCCGGTACCCGTGGTGCCGCCCTGCCGGTTACCGTAGATGTCAGTCAACAACTGCGCGAGGCGGTCGGCGCGTCCGTTTTGCACCGGATACACATTGAGTCGTGTGCCACCAGCCAAGCCACCGCCTTTATCCAAGCGATCAATCCACTTCTTTGCTTCTTCCAAGTAACGCGGTTGGGTAGTGATCACCAACAAACCGTTTAAGCGCTCGATCGGTACGATGCGCACGATGCCAGCGAGCGGGCTTGGTGTTGCTGTCGCGCCAGTGCCGCCACCGCCAAAGATGCGATCCAAATCAGCCGACAACGCTTTGACGTCGGTTTGCATCGGGAACAACCCGACCGAGTAACCTGCAAGATAGTCAACATCAAAAATGTCGATCACTTCGAGCATGTGTTTGAGTTCACGTTGTGTGCCGGACAAGATGACGAGATTACGCAGTTCATCAATACGAATTGAGGACTGCGGCTCAACTGCGTAGGGCTCAAGAATGCGCTGCATGTCGCGCACACCGGCAAAACGCAGTTGCACAATCTGCACGCTGTAACCGTTCGGCAGTTGCGCGGGTGTCGTCATCACCTGCGGCGATACAGAACCGCGGGTGCCAACAGCGGCTGGCATGATTTTGTAGATGCCGTCCTCTTTCACCATGATCTGGCCGTTTTGACGTAACAGCAAATCCAAAGTTGGGATCAACTCACTGCGCGCAACCGGCTTGGACAGCCGAATCGTGACGTTGCCTGTGGTCTGCGGGTGAATCGAAAACGACTCGCGCAACATGTCGCCGAGAATGGATTGAACGACCTGGCGAATATCAAGCGACTCGTAGTTCAGCGTGAATTCTTCCGGTCCTTTTGTTGCTGGCGCGGGTGCTGCCGGTGGTTTCACAAACTGCCCCGTGCCTGCGTAAAGACGCGACGTGTCCGGTATTGCCGCCGGAATTTGGCCTCTTGCCGCAGCGTTAGTTGGCCCGGTCGCCACCGCGCTGGCGGGTGAGGTCTGGTTTGGTGGATTTGCGATCGACGGACTTTGGGTGGGCGATTCATTGGCCGGTGCGACCTTCGAATCGGACGGTAGCGCGGGCTTGGTGTCATCTATCGCTGGGGGCTGTAGCAGCGCACAAGCAGTGAGACCCGTCGCCAGCAGCAAGGCGGTCAGTGGGCGGGTCCAGTGATCAAGGTTCAATGGTGTCATTTTCGTTTTGGGCTACTGCGGCAAATTCTGGAAACGGCGCCGACGAACGGCGGGCTGATTGGGGTCCTGTGCAGCGGCGGCCTCTGCGGGGTTGGCCGGATTCTGACCCGGCGCGACCCCGGGGCCGCCGGGATAGCCAACACCAGGCGGGTTTTGCGCCATCGGGTTGCCGCCGGGGGGCATCCCGGTGGGTACATTAACACCGGGCGGGGCAAAGCCGACTGTCGCTGCCGTTGGCATGCTTGGCGGTGCGTTGGGCGCTGGGATCGCCTGCTGTCCGCTTTGTTGTGCGGGTTGTCCCGGCTGGACTTGCGGCGCGGCCATTGCAACAGGTGGTGGCGGTGGCAGCTTCGGTGAGTTTGATGAACGGAGTAACAGTTCTTCGGACTCCTCGCCTTGCTTTAGAACCACTCGATTCGACGCAACAGATTCAACTATCATGCCGTTGATTTCAGCCCCTCTATTGATGCGATGGGTCTTGTTGTTTGCCGTTTCAAGCAAGTACGCCACCGAAATGCTTTCGCTAACCGTCGTACCCGCCAATTTGAACTGGCCTTTTTTCATCGTAATCTGCACTCCGCCTCCTGCGGGCGCTGGCCGACGCGTCGGAATAAACAACGGGCGCTCAATCGTTTCGCGGTAACCCGTCCCGCTGGGCGATAACGGTGCCAGCGCAAAGGCGGGCAAGATCTTGGTGTCGAGCGAGGCACGTTTCGTCGATTGGAGGCGGTTGTCACTACCGACGAGTCGGCGCCCCCAGTCGGTTTCCCAGCCAATGAGACCCACCGCTCCCGTGAGCAGCAGCGCCAACACACTCGTGATCACAAATCGAGACGCGATCATGATTTCGGTTTCACGGCGGGTTTACCGGGGGCGACTTTTGTATCGCTGGGTGGCGTCGCTTGTGCGATTGGCGTCAATCCCGCAACATCAAATTGCACAAACAACTCAGGCTCGATACCGGGCTGCGGTTTGAAATTCGACGGCACTTGCGAACGAACCGTTAAGTTATCGACAAATAAATACGGGTCGCGGGTTTCGAGCGCATAGAGAAATTGCCGCAAATTTTGGATATTCGCCATCATGGTGATCGTCGCGTTGACCTGACGATAACCATTTTCGTCTTTATGCGGGAGCAATTGCGCGGAAAGCAACTTACCGTTGTTGGCTTCGATGAGGCCGCGTGCAAGGTCCTGCAACTCAGCACCCGCCAGTGCTGCCGTTGTACCCTTCAGAAAATATTTCTTGGTGTCACGCGCCTTCAGTGTCTCAACCGATTTGATCAACGCCGGCTGCATCTGATTCAATGACGAATAGCCGGTGTACTGACGGGCCAGCATCGATGCACGACTTTCATAGCGGTCGTATAGCCACCAGGCTGGCCCGGCAACGAGCGCGATCACGCCCGCAATCGCAAGCGCCAATAGTCCAAGCGCCACATTCCTGTTGGCCGATGGCGTGCGCAACTTGAACGGCGAGGTCGGCATCGATGGCGATGCGGTGGAAGTCGGTACGGCACTCATGGATTCGCCTTCATTGCGTTGCCTTTGCACGAGGTGGCGCAGGCGACACGAGCGCAGGTTTTGTATCCGCGGGGGTCGATGTTGCTGGTGGTGGTGCCGCTGGTGTTGGTGCCGCCGGTGTTGGCGTTGATGCGGAGGGTACCGCTGGCCCCGTCGGCATCGGCGTGGCAGGGGGTTCAGCGATGAGGTCGATCATCTCCGGCATCACTCTTGGCTTTAGCTCCGTGGCAATCTGGAATCGCTCGGTGTTGGGCTGAGAGCCGCGTGTGGTCTGTGCGCGTTGCGTGGTGTTTTGCAATAGCGGCGATTGTTCCAATGCTTCGATCATTTTCGATGCTGATGCTGCTTCGCCAATGAGTTGGACTTCGCGGATGCTGTTCTTGCCTTTGCCCGCCCCCGGCGGCGACTTCATCTCCAGACTCTGTAGCCAAGTCGTGTCGGGCGACAACCGGGTTAGCTCCTCAATGATGTCAACCACCGCGTAGGCTTGGTATTTTTTTGTCGTCGCCATTTGGTACTCCTGCGACAATCGCTGGAACTCGGCTTCAATTTTGCGCGTTGCGTCGGCTTCATTTCTGGCCTTATCGACCATCGGCTGAAGTGCAATCACTTCTGCACGTCGCTGCGCAATGGGCACCACAATGGCCGCAAAACAAAGCGCAAAAAGTGTCGCCAACAAGCCCAAGTTAATTTTTTGCAGTTGACTGAGCCGACGAGGCGTCCACTCCGCAACCGGCAACATCTCCAGCGTGTGACCATTCGCCGGATTCGTGATGACAACCGAATAAACCGTACCACCGCTGGCGCGAATTCGGTCGATCACTGGAGCCACCACACGTCGCAGAACGATAGTGAGCTGCACATCGATGCGCGCAACGCCATCGCTGGACTCTGATCTACTCTCGACGCGATGGGTCAAGTAAATCTGGTCAGGTGTAAACGGCGTTTGGCGATCCAAATCATTTGCCAAGACCATGGCGAGATTCTCTTCGACAACCGCAGGGTAGCTCACCGTCTTCTGCAAGACATGCGTCCAATCCACCAACACCCGCACATCGCGGCCACTGAGTGTTGGTAGCGACGCAGGCTCGCCCTCGGCGGCCAATCGAACATCGACTGTGTCGGCACGATCGACCCAATAGTTTTCAATCAGCGGCTGAAACACACCGCGCAACTCGTTGCACCACCACGCCCAGAAATTCGACAATCCGCGCGGCATGGCGATGCGCGAGATACCGACTCCTGAGCGGGAGATGGGAGGAATGACGGGTGTTGGTGGCGTGACGGCTGACATAAGACCTGCATCTTACCTTTATGGGGTGGCACCGGGCGAAATCATCTTACCCAGCGTCATCGCCGACGTGTTACCGTTTGTTGCTGGCGGCTTGCTGCCGTCGGGGTTCTGGGACAGCAATTCTGGCAAATCGCGCCCCTCTTTCCAAGACAAATATGCGTAGGGCCGTTTCGGGTCGGTGTAACGCCGAACAACAACTTCGCGCACAAACCGGTTTCCGTCGGAAACCATGGTCTCGGTGCGTATTCGTGCCGGCGTTTGATTGTTCGAGGGGCTGCGGAACAAATTTTGCGGGAAATTGGGGATGGGTCGGCGCGAGGCACGCGCAATGTCTCGGCGGGTCAGATAGTCGTCAATTTGTTCGTCGTTAACATTCGGCAGTGCGCGCAGCACCTCGCGTGTCGCCACCTGTTCGTTGATGCCGGGTTGCCCGGAAAAAATCGTGATCAAAGGCGCGATGCGGGTAAAAATCTCCGGCGTCATCCCCACAACCAGCTTCAATTCTTCAGTTGATTGGAACAGCGCGTTCGCCGGGCCGTAGGAGAGGCCGGCCGCTGTGTATTCGGGTGCCTCAGCCCCCTTCAGCCGCCGATTCGAGTCCGCATCCCGCCAATCGGCGATGGCATCAACCAATTTGGTGGCGTCTTCCTCTGGCACCGCCTGCGATAGCAGCAGCCCGCGCATCAGCGCGTCGGCAGCACGATTGATGTCGATCTTGCCAGTTTCATCTTGCATGGTGATGTTCACGACAATATCGCGGTACAACCATTCCCGCGAGCTGCCGTCAGTGGTCCAGCGGCCATCAATGTTCTGTGGCTTGGCAAGCTCATACAGCGCCCGCTGCAAGCCAGCATCTGCCAGCGCTTCGGATTTCACTCGCACGAGTGAATTTGCGACGACATTCACATCGGTGCGCATGGTCTGGATGAACGACGCCGCAATCACCATCAGGAGCGTGATAATCCACAGCACGATGATGAGTGCAACACCGCGTTGGCGCGTTGAGTCGTGTCGGGCGATCATCGCGGCCTCGGCCCACATTGACGCGTGAAATTAGTGCTGAGGCACCCGGCCTCCTCACCCACCTTGAGCGCAAACACCATTTCCGGCGCGTCGCGACCGCGACTCGTTTCGACCTTTATACGGACGAGCGTCGGCAGCCGTGCAAGGTCTTTCCATTCTTCGCGCCAAGTCGGCTCGGTGATATCAGTCTCGGCACCAAAGTAGGCAATCTCAAAGGCGGTCACGTTGTCCATCAAGCGAACCGGTGGTACGGGTGGGGTGGTGCTGAGTTGGTCGCGGGTTGGCGAGACCAGCGCATCAAAGTTTTGCGCGGCACTATCAAACGGCTGACGGTTGAGTTGCAAAATGCCGCCATCGGCAAGCGTCAGCTCGGCCCATTGCAAACCACCGGCAGCGCCGTTCTGCAAAGACGCGTCGAGAGTGAGCGCGGTGACGTATCGCAAGGTGGTTTTAGTCCCTTCAAAAGCGATATAGGGCTGCACAATGCCGCGCCAACGGGTCGGGAAAATTTGCCCTAGCTCCCGCCGCATAAAGCGCTCAACCAACCGCCAGTCGGACGCTTGTGCAACGCGCACATCGCCAGCGTCCCACGCCCGAATGCCCACATTGAGCGAGGCGTAAATCATGCCCATCATCGCCGCCATCAGCGTCATGACGAGCAAGATTTCGATTAACGTGAAGCCACGCGCATCCTGCCGATGAAGACGACTCATATGCGTGGCCCAATCTTCATCGTGTTCAAGGTCACCATGCGTTGGCGGCCGTCGTCGGTTGTGAACGCCACGCTCAGCTCCACCTCATAGAGACGTACAAACATCAACGCATCGATATCGACATTCCCCAGCGTTGTCGATGCCGCAGTCGGTGTCAGTGTTGAGGCGATGGTTCCCCCAACACCTGTTGCCTGCGCATTTGCGAGCGCGTTCGTTTCCAACGTAGAAAGCGTCGCAGGCTCTGCGGCTGAGATATATGCCCGAACCGACATCGTCCAAGCGAAGTTATCGTCAAACTGACCGTTGTAACTACCTTCGGCAAGCACTTCTTCAATCCCAATCGCAGCGAGCTTGGATTCGGCCAGCATCGCCGCCTTGGCGTAACGGTCGGCCAAGTCAGCACCGTTCACGCCCCGCGAAAAAATCTGCATGATGATGCCCATCGCCAGCGCCAACAGTGTGAAGGCCACCAATATTTCCAACAAGGTAAAGCCAGCACTCGCGCAGCGAGTGCTGCCCCGGCGAAGGCCGGGGCCTAATTTAGCGTCTTCGGCGCAGCGAGTGCTGCCCCGGCAGGGTCGCGTGTTCTGGGAACTTCTAAAAACCGTCACGAGCGGGTGAAGTTGGCAGTGAGGAGCGGACACGTACCCAGTGTACGGCGAGCTCTGGAACTGACAGATTCGCCCGCGCAGTAGGTTTTTAGAAGTTCCCTTCTGGCAAACCCTAGCAAAGACGGGCGTTTTCACACATTTTTGCCTGAAAATGCCCATGGATACTAGACTTTTGGCGCTTGAAGATCAGAAACTGTCACGCGACCGGTCAACCAATCCACGTCGATGGCAAACTCGCGTGCGTTTCCTGCCTCACCTGCTGCGACTGTGACTCGGCCGCCGTTTGACGAACCGTCCGGATAAAAACGAAAGCTCGCCGTCTGTTCGTTAATCTGGTCGGCCTGCGAGGTGAATAGCTTCAGCGTGAGCTGATCATTGAGCTTGTGCGTCTTGTCTTCATAGGTCGTGGTTAATTCACGACTCTCGACGTTGACGGTCACAAACGCATCACGTCGCGTGTTGATTGCCGAATCGCGCGCAAGTTTCATCGCGGCAGCAATTGCGCGAACGTTGGACTTCAACTCAGTGCCCGAAACACCGCTGCCCATCATGCGCGGCACGAGCGTGAACATCAGCGCGATCAGCATCACGACCAGCACCAGCTCGAGCAGCGTAAAACCGCCGTTCGTGAACGGCCGACTTGCCCGACTCACGTCAACTCCCGTGCGCCGGGTCGTGAGGACTCAATCCCAAGAACGCACATCCCGATCAGCACCCTCACCGCCTTCTTTGCCATCTGCACCGAGCGAGGTCAACTCGAACGGGCGATTGGCGTCGCCCGGCGACTTGTAGATCATCTCATTGCTCCACGGATCTTTGAGCGTGTCCGCATTCTTCACATACGGCCCGTTCCAGTTTGTTGCATTACCAGGGTTGGCCAAAAGAGCGCGCAATCCTTCCGCCGTGGTCGGGTAACGGCCGGTGTCGAGTTTGTACATATCGAGCTGCGCCGAAATCTCACTCATCCGCGCTTTTGCCAGTCCCGACTTCGCTTTATCGCCTTGACCAAAAATCCGATTGCCCGCCCACGCCACCACGAGGCCGATGATGGTGATGACGATGATGATCTCCATTAGCGTGAATCCATTGCGACGCATGTTTTGTATGTTCATGACAAGCTCTCTATAAAAATCAAAACTTAATATCCATCATGCCGAGCATCGGATCGAGCAACAAGAACATGATGCCCGCGATAAATCCGGCCAGGAAAATAATCAACACCGGCTGTAGTAACGCCAACGCCCGTTTAATCAGCACCGCCACTTCGCGATCGTAGACATCAGCAACTTGGTACAACATTTCGCTGAGCTTGCCGGTTTCTTCGCCGACCGAGATCATCTGCACGGCGAGTTTCGGGAATACATTTGTCTCCAGCATCGGCTTGGCAAAGCCGCGGCCTTCTTTTAGTTCGCGCGCGACAAACTCAAGCGCGTCACGGAACACCGCGTTGTTGATCGTTTCTTTCAGAATGAACATGCTCGACAGCAGCGGCACGCCGTTCTCCAGCAACGTTGCGAGTGACCGCGCAAAACGCGCCATTTCGATTCGGCCAATCAGCTTACCAATAATTCCCCAGCCGAGCATACGCCGATCCCAACGCGCTTTGGATGCGGGCTGCTGAAACGAGCGCGACACCAACCAAACCGTACCCAGCGTGATCGCAATCAGAATTTGCCAACTGTCGCGCAGAAAAAAACTGACCGAAAACAATGCCGCCGTCGCGGTCGATATCGCCGCGCCCGACTGCAGAAAAATCTGTTTGAACTGCGGCACCACCACCAACAAGATGAGGCAAATCGACACCAACGCGCCGCCCAGCAAAAACACCGGATAGATCAGCGCCGAGACCACCGTATCACGCAACTCCTTTGCCCGCTCCATGTAGTCGGCAAGACGCAACAACACGCCACCAAGCGAACCGCCGGCTTCACCCGCTTTAACCATATTGATATAAAAACGCGTGAACACATAACGATGCTGGTCGAGCGCCTTGGAAAGCGATGAACCACCGCGCACTTCGTTGCGAATGGCCATTAGCAATTCGCGCATACGTTCGCGCTCAGCCAAGTTGATCAGGATTTCCAAACTACGATCGAGCGGCAGACCGGCCTTGAGCAACGTCGCGAGTTCTCGCGTGACAATCGCCAACTCCGCCTGCCCGACGTTTTGTGAGGAAAACAACGACCATGTGGCAGCTTTGCCGTTGCTGGTTGTGGGCGTTCCAGACGCGCCTTGCACCGCGCCTTGCGCGGAAACTTCGGCGGCGCGAATCGGAATTAGCCCAAGCGTCTTGAGATGCGCGATCACGCCGTCTTGCGACACCGCATCAAGCACACCTTCTTGCATCTCACCCGCCGGGCTGACCGCCTTGTATTGGAAAAGTGGCATCGTTAAGCGCGCAAAACTTGAAACCGCAGATAAACGCAGATAAACGCAGATCGTCTGTCGACAAAATGTCGTTCAATTTTTGCGTCGCTTTTGGTATCTGCGTTCATCGGCGTTTATCTGCGGTTACCAGATCTTTATTTGTTGAAAGGGCGTCAGTCTTCGCGCGTAACGCGAAGAACTTCTTCGATCGTCGTCACACCCTGCACAGCCTTCTTCAGACCATTCTCGTACATGGTCTCCATGCCCTCTGCCACGGCGACTTGACGCATCTCCGAGGCGGTGCCATGGCGCATCACCAGGCTGCGCAAATTGTCGGTGATGGGCAGGACCTCCATGATGCACTCGCGACCGTAATAGCCAGTGTGGCCGCAATGCTCACAACCCTTTGCATGAAACAGCGACACGCGCTCGGCTTTGGTGAAACGCTTCAATCCCATTTGTTCGACGACTTCATCAACCGGGTGATACGGTGTCTTGCAGTGGCCGCACAGTCGGCGAACCAAGCGCTGCGCTTGAATACCAATGACTGTGGACGTCAGCAGGTAATCATCCACCCCCATATCGAGTAGGCGATTGATGGTTGAGGCGGCGTCATTGGTGTGTACGGTGGACATCACCAAGTGCCCCGTCAAGGCGGACTGCACGGCAATCTGCGCGGTTTCCAAGTCACGAATCTCCCCAATCATGATGACATCCGGGTCTTGGCGCACGATGGAGCGCAACGCGTTTGCAAATGTGAGATCAATTTGCGGCTTGACCTGAATTTGATTGATTCCCGGCATCTGGTATTCCACCGGGTCTTCGACGGTCAGAATCTTGACGTCGGGTTGATTCAGACGGTCAAGCGCCGTGTAGAGCGTGGTGGTTTTGCCCGAACCAGTTGGGCCCGTCACAAGCAACACGCCGTGTGGTTGCGACAGCAAATCCAAGAACACCTTAAGATTGCTCTCGTCAAATCCCAGCGCGGAAAAATCCAGCGCGACGCCGCCTTTGTCCAAGATACGCATCACGACCGATTCGCCGTGCATGGTGGGTACCGTGGACACACGCAAATCGATTTCCTTGCCCTGTACGCGCAACTTGATGCGCCCGTCCTGCGGCAGGCGGCGCTCGGCGATATCGAGATTCGCCATGATCTTGATGCGCGAGATGATCGCCGCCGATAACCGGCGTGGCGGCGATTCGGTCTCATGAAGCACGCCATCAATACGGTAGCGAACAATCAGGCGATTCTCAAACGGCTCAATATGAATATCAGATGCGCGGCGTTCCAGCGCATGGTTAATGATGAGATTCACCAGCCGAATAACTGGCGCTTCTGAGGCAAGATCTTTTAGGTGCTCAATATCGCCAAACTCTTGCTCTTCATCGCGGGTTGAGATGTCGTCAACGATTTGCCCCATCGACGATTTACCTGCACCGTAGAGGCGCTCGAAGACGACGTCGAAATCATTGGCCGTCAGCAGTTTGACCGTCACCCGCTTGCCGGTTGCGGCAGCAAACGCTTGCAGGGTGAACGCATCTTGTGGGTCCACCATGGCCAGTACAAGTTCGCCTTCGACGTCGGCGACTGGAATAGCTCGTGATTCTTGAATAAAACGCGGCGACACCGTTTCTTCAAGCAGCGGTAATTCAGGAAACTCCGCAACATCAATGATGGACCAGCCGCGCTGCGCGGCGAGTGACAATGCCAGTTCACGATGGGACAACATGCCCATGCGAGTGAGAATCGAGCCCAATTTTTCACGGCTGCCCGATTGCTTTGCGGTTTCTTGCACTTTCAGCGCACGATCCAAATTCGCGGCATCCAGTTTGCCTCGCTGGAGCAGAAGCTCACCGATTCGCATACTGGCGACTGTGGGCGACGGGTCAATGGAGGAGTGGTCGGTGTCTGCGGTCAATTTTGTGCAATCGGTGACGTTGCTTTTTTGCGGTCATCCGCACGCGACAAGAACGCACGGTTTTCGCTCGAAAATTTAGCCGTTGAGTTAGCGCTTGAGTATAGCAGCGCTATTGTTGCCCCTGTGTGTACGAAAAGTAGCGTTGCGGCAATGGCGGTTTTCGACCTGGGCTGAACATTCCATGAGTCGCCCGCTGCGTCTAAGGAGGTTGCCTCTGAACGAATGGCTGCTTTGGTCGGTCAGGCGAAAAATCACTCGCCCGCTCATCCGCTCGCCCACTTTCGAACGCGCCCGCATGAAATGTTCAGGCCAGACGCGAGCCGACGGTGTCTAACAACATCTCGACAAACGCCGGTAACACCGCGTGGGTGTCAAATTGAGTCGCGATGTGGCGACGTGCTTGGTCGGCAATTTTTGACCGTTGATCAGGGTCATCAAGCAGCCGCTCAATGGCGGCAACCCAAGACGCCACCGCGTCGTCGGCGAACAGTCCCGTCACGCCATCTTGCACATAGGTCGTATAGGGCTCAGCACGCGAGTACACGCCGACCGCACCCGCAGCAGAGATCTCTAAGTATTTATTCGGGCATTTGGAGGCTTCAAAACGTGTCTTTCCGACCGGTGCAACGAGTACATCGAGCGCCGCTGCGACAACAGTTGCTGCGTACGCCGTATAGTTGAATTGATAGGGTTCAAAGTGCACCCGTGCTTTGGGCAGCGCCTCGAACTCCGCTGGCAAGGCGTTTGACATGACGAAGAGATCGACGTCGTCTCGCCGACGGACAATCTCGATTAAGGCATCGAAGGCGACCATGTTTTTTCGCAGACTGCCGACGTAGCCAATCTTGTGGCGACGTGTCGCTTTCTTTCCCACCGTGCCAACAAAGGCTCGAAGATCGACATTCGTCGGTAGCGTGATGACGCGTCTCGCGTATGGCCTCAGATCGTCGGCGAGTGGCTCACGGTAGGTCAGCGTCACATCCGCTTCGCCCACTAGCTTGAGAAAGTTTTCATAAGGTGCCGCACCCGGCGAGAAAATCGGCGCGTACTCATCCCATTCCCGCCCCAGCCATATCCAATTGTCGTCGAGCATATAGAGCGTCGCCACATGGTGGCGCTGGCACGCCGCCATGAGTGCGACCCCGGCATCATTGCGCACGCGGCTAAAGATCACCAAGTCTGCGCCGAGAATGTCCGATTCTGCGGCGCGTTCATCTAGCACTACGCGCCAGTTCACGGCACCCCAATCACGCATCAACGCAAAGTAGTTAAAGAAACAAAGCTGATTGTGTGCGGGCTCGTTGACGCCACCGACCACCACGATTTCGAGCGGACGTCCACGGGAAATCAGCGCCTCGTGGAAACGATGCTGCATGGCGCGGGGAAGACTGCGCCAAGTGGGGGACAACGCGTTGATCGCGATTACCGAATGTACTTGTTGGCGCGGCGGCACATCAATTTCATCTTTGCGCGACGGGGTCACTCGCTTTGGGTCGGCAGTGACGCGCATCAGCCCAGGCAATGCCCTCGCCACAGGCAACGCTAATGCGTGAGTGAATGGGTAGTGGTGCCAATTCGGCCCTGGCACCGGTTGCATCGGCACTGAAACAATCGGCTTTGTCCGAGTGACACGAAGGCAAAACTCCCACCACCACATACGCTGCATCACAGCCGCTTCGGTGAACCCGCCGATACGTCGCAACAGCGCGTGCCGCACGAATACATTGCACATGGGTACAAGGTCCAGCATTTGCAGCCAGGCATGTGGATAGTCGCTCGAAAATTGGTCGTTCTGATGCACGAGATACGATTCGTTCGCGGCCGAGCGCCCCTCGCTTGCACTTCGATATCCTGCAATCGCTTCTGCTGACGTGGCGGCGAGAATGTCGCGCCAGGCAGACAAGTTTGAATACCATGTGCTGATTTCACTACCAATACCAAGGAAAGCGAGCCACGAGGCGCTGAGAAGCTCGGCGGCCGCATTGGCCATTACGCCGGGGAGCTGCGTCGCCGTCTCTCGCACAACCGTCTGTGCAGACGGGATATTCAATTCGTCTGCCGACAGCGCATCGCGCCACGCCTGCCCATCGATTACCAGCACCATCTCAACTGCGCGGTCGTCGCGTTCAGCGTAATAACGCAAATCGAACAGCAACTGTTTTGCCTGTGCGAGCAGACTGCTGACATCGCCCGTGAAAAGTACGATCAGGCCAATGGAGGGAGCCAACGGTTGATCGCCGACGCGTTGTATGTTCGGTGACATCGCGTGTGCGATCAAACTGCGTCGGCGGTTTGGTTGGATGGCAACATCGTTGAGCGACCCAGCGCATGGACTTTGTACGCATTTACAACAGTATTTGTAGGCCCGTCTTCGAGCACTCGTCCGTGATCCATCCAAACGGTGCGATTGCAATACTCCGCCAGCAAATTCAAGCTATGCGACGAAAAAACCAGAATCTTCCCCTGATCCATGAATTCGCGCATGCGAACATTCGCCTTTTCTGTAAAGGCCAAATCCCCCGCGCCCATGACTTCATCGAGCAGCAGGATCTCTGGATTAACCGAGGTGGATACCGCGAAGGCTAAACGAACAAACATCCCGGTCGAGTACGTCCTAACCGGGTAGTCAAGGAATTTCCCAAGTTCTGAAAAGTCCGCAATTTCAGGCAGCTTTGCTTCAATCTCGTCGGGCTGCATCCCGAGCAACATCGCACGAATGCGGATATTCTCCCATCCTGATCGGTTGTACTCGAAGCCGGTCGCAAACTCAAACAGCGGACATATGTGCCCAATCGTTCGGGCGCGCCCCGCTGTTGGCGGGTAGATCCCCGCCATCACTTTGAGCAGGGTCGATTTGCCTGCGCCGTTATGCCCAATGAGCCCAACACGTTCACCCGCCCTAATTTCAAGACTTACACCGCGGAGCGCTTCGACTACGTTTGTCTGTCGCGGTGCGCGATTCTTCAGGTTCGCCAAAAACCCTTTTAGCGTGTGCCCGTCTGCGGCGGTGCCGATATCAAATCGAACACCGACATCTTTAAGTGTGATGGACAGGCTGCTCATAGGATGTACACGATACGACGGTCCAGCCGGATCGCCACGAACATCGCAACAAGCGCCGCAACCAACATGTAGAGAATTGTCACCACATAAACTTCGGTAGGCGCAGGCTCGAGTTTAGTGAGCGGGTGGCGTACCACATCGATCAGATAGTAAAGCGGGTTGTACTTATAAACGAAATCAAGGCCACGCTTCGCAAGTGTTTCAACCGTAAAGAAGATCGGGGTCACAAACATCAGCACTTGCAGCAACGCCGTCATGCCATGCGGTAAATCGCGAAAGCGTGCTGAAGCGTAAGCCATGATTAAGGCATGTAGATAGCTTACCAACAGAACAAGTACTAGCCCCGGTAGCACCCACAGCATGCCTGGGCCAATCGGCTGTCCCATCGCCAGTACCACTGCAAGAAAAATTAGCACGCCGATCATAAACGGCACACTCGCATTCACAATCACACGCAGCACATAAATTTGTTTTGGATACGTAAACTGCTTGATGTAGCCCTCGGCGAATACAAATGCGTTACCGCCATCGGTGATGGTTTGGCTCAGAAATCCCCAGCACACAAAACCAATGGTCAGAAAAGGTAGATAGGTGTCGAGTGGCTGCTGGAAGAGCGTTCCATAAATGATACCCATGCCTCCGACCCATAGCGCAAGGTTCAACAAAATCCACGTTGGGCCAACGAACGATTTGGCAAAGCGGTTACGCACATCCGCCATGCCCAAATGCCACCAGACACGCCAGTTCTTGAGCGCGGCGACTTGGTCCCTGCTGATTTTACGCAACGGCGTCATCCTGCACGCAATTCCATGACCACCAGACCATCGTGTTCGCCGTGTTTTCTAAACGCAAGCGATTCATATAAGCGAATCGCACGCGCATTGTCGGCCAGCACCTCAAGGTAGACACGCTGCAAGCGCAAATCACTGAACGCAAAATGCACCAGCGCACTGATTGCGTCGCGCATGTAGCCTTGCCCCGAGATGCCGGGCGCCGCAATGAATCGCCCGACCTCGGCTTCACCGACTTCACGATCAATAGCGTAAATCGAGACTTGCCCGACTGGCGCGTTGGTTGCGTTTTCTTCGACAACAAACATGAATGCGTCATCAACGAGCTGGTGTTTTGTAAACCATGCGCGATGGCTTTCGAGGCTGATGACATCCGACTGTTTGAACCAGCGACGTACCTCGTCGCGGTTACGCCAAGCCAGCGTCATTTCCAAATCGTCTTCGACTAACAGACGAAGATGGACGCGAGTGGCATAAATTGCGGCAGTCATTGTTTCCATTTATGTCGTTTCGGTCGCCGTTAAGGAGCGGCGCGCTGAACCACGGCAGCGATGACACGATCAACATCGACATCGGTTAGTCGCAAGTGTAGTGGCAGTGAAATAATTTCATCCGACGCCATTCGCGCCCTTGGACATGTGCCGTCGCCGTAGGAGAACATTCGGTACAAGGTGTTGTCCCGATAGTGTACGCCGGGGAATATGCCTGCGTGATTCAGTGCTTCCATCAACTCGTCGCGATTACTGACACGTATCTGAAACAGGTGTGTTGCCGATTCGCAGGCGGTGGGTACGGGGATGGTACGAATGTTTGAGTACGGTGCAAAACCAGCACGGTAGCGGTTCGCAATCTCGCGCCGGCGTGTGTTGTCCCCATCGAGATACTTCAGTTGGACTAACGCAATCGCGGCCATGATCGAATTGCCGTGGTACTTGTAGCCGACAAATTCAACATCGTACTTCCACTTATAGTTTCCTTCAGAGGCGGTGCGTGCGTAGGTGTCTTGGTTGATTCCCAACCAAGTTAGTTTGCGCGCCATTTCATCATCAGTCTGATCGCGGAAACAAACCATACCGGCGTCCGCCGTGGGCAGGTTCTTCACTGCTTGATAACTGAACACGGCCACATCTGCATCAAAGCCAACATGTTTCATTTGACCGCCGTTCTCCACACGCGTTCCCGACATATGCGCCGCGTCAAGAATCATTGCCAAGCCGCGCTCGCGGCACAACTTCAACACCGCGTCGTATTGGCCGGGGTTGCCCCCGATACCAACAAACATCACCGCTTTCGTTTTTGGCGTGATCTTGGCAGCCACATCTGCCGCGTCGAGACAAAGAAACTCATCAACGTCCGCAAACACGGGCTTCATCTTCGCGTACAAAATCGTGTGGCTGTCTGACACAAACGTGAGCGGTGTGGTGATGACCTCGTCGCCGTCCGCCCAGCCGTGTTTGCGCTTTAACACCTCAACCGCAAGGTGTAGTCCTACGGTTGCCGAATTCAAGAAGTGAGCATATGGAAGCCCGGTGTAGCGCTTCCATGCGTCTTCAAACGTCACCGTCTTGTATCCCAAGCCGGTCCAACCTTTTTCAAGGCATTCGCGAATCTCAGCCAGACACTCGTCGACGCGAAACGTAGGTAAGAAGACTTGTACTGGGGGCAGATTTGGTGCGACTGCAATCTCTTCGGTGAGCATCGCACGCTCTGCGATGCAGTCGGCAAGTTGTGCCTGCCAGTTGCGCGTAACAATTCCTGCCGCTTCTAGTTTTTCATGCGACAACACGGAGTAGGCCGGGCGCTTCGCCGGCGCGTTGTACTGGGCGCTGCTGATCGCATCAACTTGTTTAATCTTGCGAGCGGGGTCGGTGGTTCCGCAAATGATGGCGTCAGCAAATCCATGCCACGACGTCACCCCCGTCGCAGTGACGTGATAGACGCCGTTCGGAATCGTCACCGAAATTTCTGCTGCGTTGACTTGCACCATTTGCTGTGTGGCGACGGCAACATCACGCACCCAAGTCGGTGAGCCGAGCTGGTCGTTGACGACTTTTAACTCACTTCGCTCACGCGCCAAGCGCAGCATCGTGAGCAAGAAATTGTGTCGGCGATTTGAATACAACCAAGCGGTACGCAGAATCAGGTAGCGCTTGGCGATACTCGCAATCGCAAGCTCACCAGCCAGCTTGGTTCGGCCATAGACATTTTGCGGTTGAACTGCATCGGACTCGCGATAGGGTTTCGTGCCGTCGCCGGCAAAGACATAATCGGTCGAGTAATGAATAAGCGCGGCACCGCAGCCATTCGCTTCCTCTGCCAATAGCGCAGGTGCAATACCATTGACCTGCATCGCAACCGCAGCGTCACTCTCGGCTTGATCGACGGCCGTATAAGCAGCAGCGTTGATGATCAGTGTGGGCTGGAGTTCACGCACCTTGGCGCGAATCTGGTCGAGTTTTGTGAGGTCAAGCTGTGTTCGGTCTAGCGCGACGACTTGCACATCGTGAACGCCGGTAAATAATCCGGCCAGCTCGTAACCTAGTTGGCCGTTTTTTCCGGTGATGAGTATTAGGGGCTTGGACATCGGTTAGGCAAACGTTTCGGCGTCGGCCAACAAGGGCGCGTTTGCATCCGCCGCTTTGAGCTGAGGCATTTCACCCCCCGCCAACGGCCACGGTACATTGATGTGCGGGTCATTCCAGCGAAGACTGCGCTCATGTTGCGGCGCGTAATAGTCTGTTGTTTTATACAAGAATTCGGCACTATCCGAAGTCACCAAGAACCCATGCGCAAACCCTGGGGGCACCCACAGCATGCGCTTGTTTTCGTCAGAAAGTGTGGCGCAAACATGACGACCAAACGTCGGCGAGGTGCGTCGCAAATCAACCACGACATCAAACACTTCGCCAGCAACAACACGAACGAGCTTACCCTGCGGCTGCAGAATCTGGTAGTGAAGGCCACGCAGCACCCCGCGCACACTCTTTGAGTGGTTATCTTGCACAAAGGTCGCGGCAATGCCCGTTAACTCGGTGAATTTTTGCTCGTTGTAGCTCTCGAAAAAAAAGCCACGCGCATCGCCATACACTGTGGGCTCAATCACCTTAACGTCAGCGAGTTCAGTGTCAATCAATTTCATTAGTAGTGCGTCTCCGTCAGCATGCGCTTCAAGTATTTTCCGTATTCATTTTTGATCATCGGCTGCGCCAGCACTTCCACATCCGCCGCCGAAATCCAACCTTGGCGAAAGGCAATTTCTTCAGGACATGCGACTTTAAGCCCTTGTCGGCGTTCGATTGTCTCAATGTATTGCGACGCCTCCAACAAAGACTCGTGTGTGCCTGTGTCAAGCCACGCCATACCGCGTCCCATGTTCTCGCAGTTCAACGCTTGTCGCTCAAGATACAGCCGATTCAGGTCTGTGATCTCCAACTCACCGCGCTTGGAAGGTTTGAGTGATTTGGCAAGCTCACACACTTGCGGATCGTAAAAATAAATCCCCGTCACGGCATAGCGCGACTTCGGCTGCGCGGGTTTTTCCTCGAGTGAAACTACCCGCCCGTCACGATCAAACTCGGCGACCCCGTAGCGTTCGGGATCAGTGACCGGATAGGTAAATACGGTCGCCCCGCTCGTTCGCGCAGAGGCGCGTCGGAGCATGGCTGTCAGTTCGTGTCCATAAAAAATGTTGTCGCCCAAAATCAGCGCAGAATTCGAGTCGCCAACAAAGGACTCGCCGATCAAAAACGCTTGCGCGAGACCATCTGGAGAGGGCTGCACGGCATAAGAAAGTGATATGCCCCACTTGTTACCGTCGCCTAACAACTCTTGGAATCGCGGTGTGTCTTGCGGCGTGGAGATGATCAAAATCTCGCGAATCCCTGCCAGCATCAAGGTTGTGAGCGGGTAATAAACCATCGGCTTATCGTAGATCGGCAGCAACTGTTTCGACACCACTTGTGTGACCGGGTAGAGCCGCGTCCCGCTACCACCGGCTAAAACGATCCCTTTTCTCGACGTCATGCCACAGCCTTTCCATATTGTTTTTCGACCCAATGGCGGTACTCACCACTCGCCGCGGCCGCTACCCACGCACCGTTGGCCAAGTACCACTCGACGGTCTTGCGTATGCCGGATTCAAAGTTTTCTTCCGCGCGCCAACCCAATTCGTTTTCCAATTTTGTTGCGTCGATTGCGTACCGGCGATCGTGACCGGGTCGATCTTTTACATAGGTGATCTGCGTGCGGTAACTCTGCCCATCAGCGCGTGGCGATAGTTCATCGAGCAGATCACACAGCGTATGAACAACGTCGAGATTGTTACGTTCGTTACGCCCGCCAATGTTGTACGTCTCGCCAATTCGACCTTTGCTCAATACCGTCCGGATCGCAGTGCAATGGTCTGTGACATAGAGCCAGTCACGCACATTCTTCCCGTCACCGTACACCGGCAAGCCCTTGCCCGCCACGGCGTTGCTAATCATGAGTGGAATCAGCTTTTCCGGGAAGTGGTACGGCCCATAGTTATTGGAGCAGTTTGTCGTCAGTGTTGGTAGGCCATGCGTATGGTGTGCGGCGCGTACCAGGTGGTCAGACGCCGCTTTGGAAGCCGAGTAGGGACTATTGGGCGCGTAGGTGTGTGTCTCGGTGAAGGCTGGCGCGTCGAAGTCTAGTGAGCCGTACACTTCGTCGGTGCTGACGTGCAGAAACCGGAATGCGGCTTTGTCCGTTTCATTTAGTCCGCTCCAGTAACCGCGCACGGATTCAATCAGGCGAAAGGTACCGACGACGTTGGTTTCGATAAACTCTGCCGCACCATGGATTGAGCGATCAACATGGCTCTCTGCGGCGAAGTTGACGATGGCGTGCGGTTTGACTTCCGCCAGCAAACGATCGACCAACTCGCGGTCACCAATATCGCCTTGCACAAAGCGGTAACGCGGGTTGCCAGACACATCAGCCAACGACTGCAAATTGCCCGCATAAGTCAGCTTGTCAAGATTGACAACACCATCTTGCTCAGTGGCGAGCCACTGACGGATAAAGTTCGAACCAATAAAACCTGCGCCGCCTGTAACGATGATCATGACGTTCCGAGCTTGCCTAAACCCCGCATTTTATCAGCGGCGCTCCATGCTGCGAAATCATTGCGGAGGACGTTTTGTTACCAAATGCCGCGGTGTTAGAGTTTTTTGTCCAGTTCGATCAGCTTCGCGTACTTGGCGAAGGCTGCAAAACAACCCACTGTGACATGTGCAAAGCCGGGTCCACCATCGAGAAAACCCCTTCTCAGGAGGTAGAACTTAATAAACCGTGCTAGCGGGCTCAGCACCAACTTTGCGTAACCCGCACGAACACCCTGAGCGTACAGCGCCTCCGCGTGCAGCGTGGAGTAACGGTTTTGCTTCTGCAAGTAGGTGGCGACATCTTCAGCCGAATCATGCAGGAGGTCACCTTGGAGGTGTCCGATGGATTCTGTCGTGATCACCGCCTCGTGGACCGGATCGTTACTCCAGCCTGCGTACTGGCGATGAAATAGACGGAGCGACCAATCTGGATAACCCTCGCCATGAGCCAGCCAGCGCCCCAAGAAGCGGTTTCGGCGCGGCATCTTGAAGGCGTGAATGGTGCCGTTGGCGACCACTTTTCGAATACTCGCTTCAAGCGCGGGCGTCACACGTTCGTCGATATCCAGACACAGCACCCAGTCGTTGCGGGCGGCAGCGACCGCGAATTGCTTTTGCTTGCCAAAACCCAACCAGGCTTGCTCAATGACTCTGCAACCACGCACCTCGGCGATGGCGCGGGTGGCATCCACTGATCCCGAATCAACCACCAGCACTTCATCGGCAAAGCCAACGCTGTCGATGCAATCACCAATCTGGCTGGCAGCATCTTTGGCGATGATGCACACCGAAAGTGCGATGCGAGCAGGGTGGGCGACGGTGGGGCGGGGTTCATCCATGTTGGCCGCAGTTTACGCGAACCACCGTGATCTGGAGCTTGGTGCCACCGCATGCGAGATGCCAGGCTTAGTCCAAACCACGCCCAGACCGTTAGAATCTCAGCATGTCTTCGCCCACACGCTTGTTGTTGGTCAAACTCTCGTCCCTCGGCGATGTGATTCACAACCTGCCGGTCGTCACCGACATCCACCGCGCATTACCTGAGGCAGCCATCGATTGGGTCACTGAAGCGCCGTATGCGCCTCTGGTCGGGCTCCATCCGGCAATTCACGCCGTGCTGCCGGTTCATTTGCGGGCACTCAAATCGCGTTGGTACGACCCGGCTGCGTGGAGTCGGTTTTTCGACGACAAACAAAAACTTGTGAGCCGCCGCTACGACCTTGTCATTGATACGCAGGGCCTTACTAAGAGTGCCATCGTCGCCAATTGGGCCGACAGCGAGATTGCCGGTTACAACCGCGACAGTATTCGCGAGCCCTTTGCCAGCCGTTGGTATCAGCGTCAGTATGCAATTTCAAAGGAGATGCATGCGGTCGAACGCAATCGCGCACTCGCCGCCGCCGCACTTGGCTATGAACCGCACGGGCCATGCGACTACGGACTGCCGACGACTTGGCCCTTGCCAAAGGATCTGCCTGCGGGCCCGTATGTGGTGTGTTTACACGCGACCAGCCGTGTTGACAAACATTGGTCGGCAGACTCGTGGGTAGAGCTGGGCAAGCAGCTCAACCGCCGCAGCATTCACGTCGTATTCCCCTCTGGCAGTGCAAAGGAATTTGCACAGAGCCAGTATTTGGCCAAACAGCTTGCGGCGGCGACTGCACTGACTGGCAAATCTTTTCCGCAAACCGCCGCCGTGCTTTCCCATGCCAAAGCTGTTGTCGGGGTGGATACCGGCCTCGCACACTTGTCGGTCGCCCTTAAACGTCCAACCATCGGGCTCTACGTCAGCACCCAACCCGCCTTGACCGGACTTTATAGCGGGGGCGAACCCGTGGTGAACCTCGGCGGCGGCAGTCGTGAGACACCGGCAACGATTGCCGTCGCGGATGTCATGCAGCACCTCGATGTTTTGTCAGGCGGAGCACCCGTTTAGTGCGGCGCTTTGGTTACACATTGTTGATGCATCTCGCCATACCGTTGATCCTGTTGCGGTTATGGATGCGTGGGCGCACCGAATCGGGTTACCGCAAACACATCGGTGAAAGATTCGGTGGCATCAGTGGCATCGGTGGCATCGGTGGAAATGATCAAGATGGTGTATCGAGTCGCTTGCCGGTAAATAGCATTTGGCTTCACGCAGTGTCCGTCGGCGAAGTGCGTGCGGCGGTGCCCTTGATCGCCGCCCTGCGAACGCAATGGCCTGACGCGCCGGTAGTATTGACTTGTATGACGCCCACAGGGCGACGAACCGCATCCGATCTTTTCGCCACCGGCGTGACAGTTTGCTACTTACCCTATGATTTACCGTGGGCCATCTCACGATTCATCCGCCGCTGGCGGCCGATGATGCTTGTCATCATGGAAACTGAGCTATGGCCAAATCTGCTCGCGGCGTGCGCCACAAGCCATGTTTCCGCGTTCCTCGCGAACGCCAGATTGTCGGAGAAATCGTACCAAGGCTATGCCGCTTATGCCCCGTTGCGTGCGCTGGCGACGCAAGCGTTTGGTCAATTCCATACGGTCATGGCGCAATCCGAGGCTGATGCAGCACGTTTATGCGCTCTCGGTGCCAACAAGACTGTGGTCACGGGCAACGTGAAGTTCGACATCAGCGTTTTGCCGGCGTTTGTCGCACGAGGTGCTGAGTGGCGTGCGCCATTTATGCCAAGCAGACGCCCCGTCGTCTTGCTGGCGAGTACGCGTGAGCACGAAGAGGTGAAGTTGCTCGACGCCTTCTTACGCCAATTCACCGATGCTGCCCAACACGGCCCGCGCCCGCTCTTGGTCGTCGTACCACGTCACCCCACGCGTTTTGACGACGTGGCGTCGCGGATTGTGGCGCACGGGCTGTCGCTGGTACGCCGCAGTCAGCTTACCCCTCCGCCTGCCGACATTGATGTCTGGCTGGGCGATTCAATGGGGGAATTACAGGCGTACTACGCGATGTGCGACCTCGCCATCATCGGTGGAAGTTTTCAGCCATTGGGCGGACACAACCTAATCGAGGCCGCTGCCCTCGGCAAACCCGTCCTCATGGGGCCGTCGATTTTTAACTTTTCGGACGCGGTTCGACTCGCGCTTGAGGCGAATGCCATGATCAGCGTTGCGGATGCTGACGCGGCCATGGCCGAGGCTGCTAAACTTTTTGCCTCGCCGGAACGCTTGAAGCAGATGGGGGAAAACGCGCTCCACTTTGCCCAAGCACATCGCGGTGCCACGGCCCGCACGGTAGAAATCATCCAGAACGCGCTGCTGCAAAAATAATAAACCCTAGTATTGACGGGCATCTTCAGCGGAAAACGCCTGAAGATGCCCGCCAATACTAGCCTGAACATTTCATGGGGGCGCGTTCGAAGGCGGGTCAGTAGGTGAACGGGTGAGCGATTTTTTGCCTGACTGACCACGGCATCGCGAGCCGTGTTTGCCAAATACGTACGGGAGGAAGGCGCGTTTTTATCAACTGCGATGGCAAACACGGTGCCGTCCAATTTGCCGTCCGATTTGCCGTCCAATCACCCGAGAGCGAGCGTGCAGCCCGCATCCACCGCAAAAGAGAAACGAGCCAAATTGGTTTGCCAATCGCCCAGCGGCAACGTCCTTCTAAGCACCGTCCTTCGACGTCCACATTTAGTTGCCGCATCAAGAGAAGTTCCCTTCTTCCCTTCTATTCCTCGGTCTAGCGTTGCAGCAATCGGTTCACTTCTGCGAGATCATCTTCGGTCAAACGGCCGGCTGCGGATTTCAATCGAAGTTGCGCCAAGATCGTGCTGTAACGCGCTTGCTGCAAGTCACGACGTGTTTGGAAAAGCTGCTGCTGCGAATTCAGGACGTCAACGTTGGTACGCACGCCAACATCTTTGCCGAGCAACGTTGAATCGAGCGAGGCCTTCGATGAAATGAGTGACGCCTCAAGCGCTTTGACCTGTGCAACGCCGCTGGTGACATTGAGAAACGAGGAGCGAACGTTTTGCGCGACGCTGCGTTTACTGTTTTCGAGGTTCTGCTCCGACTGGTCTTTCGCCGAAAGGGCTTGGCGGATTCGGGACTGGGTGCCGCCACCGGCGTAAAGCGGAATGTTTAGCGACAGTCCCAACTGGGTGGTTTTCGACACGAGTGAGCCAGACAGGGTTGATGAGGTCGATGGTGCGCTGTTGTAGCCATAAGAACCAACCAAGTCGAGCGTTGGGTAGTGACCGGCTTTGTTGCGATCAACGTCTTTGGTCGCAATTTCGTACAAGGCGCGAGCTTGGGCAATGGACGGACTCGCTTCTTCGGCGGCGGCCACCCATTTTTCAGGGTCAGCGGGGGTCGGGAGTGGCAGCGCGACGTTGTCTTTCAATGCCGACAACGACGGCGCTTTTTTACCGATGAGCTGCTGAAGGGCGTGCTTCTTGATTTCAAAATCAGCCTGATCAAAGATTTCTTTGGATACGGCGAGATCGTACTTCGCCTGCGCCTCATAGGTATCAACAATGGTTGAGGTGCCGACTTCAAAATTGCGTTTAGCAGCAGCCAGTTGCTCGGCAAACGCCTTCTTTTGCGCCGCAGATAGCTCCACGTTGTCTTGCGCCAACAGCACGTCAAAGTAGGCTTGCGCCGTGCGTGTGATCAGTGACTGTTTGGCGTCAGCAAACAACGCCTCGGCTTGTTTCACCTGTAGCGCCGCCTGATCCACTGCGATCCATGTTTGCATACGGAACAGCGGTTGGGTAAGGGACAACGTGTAGGCTTTGTTGGTGTAATCGCGCGACGTTGAGGAACCGGCGAAATCGGTTTCGCTATTTACTCTTGTTGCAGAGCCGCCAAGACCAATCGAGGGCAGCGTCGCCGCGCGCGCGATCGGGCTGGCTTCTTTCGCGGCATCGTAGGCAAACCTGGCCGAAGAAAAAACCGGGTCTTGTGCGATGGCATCGCGGTAGATCGCCACCAGATCAGCGGCTGATACGCTAAAAGCGCTAGTCAGCAAGGTTGCGGTAAACAAGCCACCGACGGCGCGACGAAGAATGTGGTTTTTCATATGAACTTGGGACCTAGAAACAGATTGTGTGGACGGCAGTTATATGGAGCACGCCGGTGGTTTGGTTGCCGCGCAAGGTTTAGCAGCCACGAATTAGCAATCAATCAATAAAACGGTACGGTCGGGTCGATTTCTCTCGACCATGCGTCAATACCACCTTGGAGATTATGAAGGTTCTCGAAACCTTGTCGCTCTAAATATGCGACGACTTGCAGACTTCGAACCCCGTGATGACAGATTACGACAGTAGGATGCGTTGAATCGATCTCTTGGATGCGTGAGGGGATATCGCCCATGGGCAGGTGCGTGGAACCGGCGATACTGGCTAATTGAAATTCCCACGGCTCACGAACATCGATGAGCAGCGGCCTCGCCTCAGGGGCGCCCTGTAGCATGGACTTCAGCCCGGCGGGTGTCAGTTGTCGCATCTTCAAAACGTGAAGCGCGATGGCTGTTCCGCATTGATCAGCGGCGGCAGCACTGTTTCAAATAACGCCTGTTCGGTCGTGGTGTTTTCGCGGGTCTTGGTAAAAAGTGTTGCTTTCATGGCGGGCGCATCGCCGACCACGGCGAACAATCGGCCACCAACCGCCAAGTGGTTCAGGTAGACCGTTGGCAACACGGGTAATGAGCCAGTGAATACGATGACGTCGAAGGTCTGAGTAGCATCAACGAAGTTTGCGGGCGATTGCGCGGCGTCACCGACGGTGATTTCAACGTTATCGATACCAGCGACGGCGATTCGCGCGGCGGCACTGGTGGCGAGGCTCTCGAAGTACTCGATCGAGGCGACTTTCGCGGTGCGTTTGGCGAGGAGTGCCGTGAGATATCCGGAGCCCGTGCCAATTTCCAACACGCGCTCGTGCGCTTTAAGTGCGAGATCTTGGATGAGTCGCGCTTCCAGCTTCGGTGCCATCATGGTTTGGCCTTCACCGAGCGGGATCTCCATATCGACGAAGGCGAGCGCCCGGTAGGCGGTCGGCACGAAGTCTTCGCGTTTCACAGCCAACAGCAGATCGAGTACCGATTGATCGAGCACTTCCCATGTGCGGATTTGTTGTTCGACCATATTGAAGCGGGCTTGTTCGATATCCATGATTAACGCGACCTGTCGGCAGAAAGTTTTTGGGCGAGTGGTCAATAAATGACGTTGAATGAATCGGGCTGAAGTTTAGCAAATGCCCACCACGGTGCTCGGAGGGCGAACTGTCGAATGCGCTACCGCATCATGAGCGAGTGGAGCAGCATATCGGTATGCGTTTTTAAATAGGCATGGGGATCAATATCCTTTGCACCGCAAACATCAAATGAATGTTGCCATAGCATCAACATCACGACCGGCGCGGCACAAATGCGCGGCACGTACTCCATCGGCAATGCGCGGAATTCACCTGCCTGAATGCCGCGCTCGATGACATAGACGAACAAGCCCATTGCACGAGTAATCACTTCGTCATGATAGAAGGCGGCGAGTTCAGGGAAGTTGCCTGATTCGGACATCATGAGCTTGGTGATGCCACCTAACTTGGTGCCGCCAATTTGATCCCACCACGTATTGATGAGATCGCGCAGCAGATCAGCAGATTGGCCTTCATAGGTCCGCATGAAGGCCTCGAATTCAGTAATGCGCGATACAATCCCCTCTTGAATGACGCTCTTGAATAGCGCTTCTTTGCTGTCAAAGTAAAGGTAGAGCGTGCCCTTCGAAACCCCCGCGCGTTTGGCGATATCATCCAAACGGGTTGCGGAGAAACCTTTTTCAATGAAGAGCTCAAGCGCAGCGGTCGCAAGTTCACCCGGACGCGCATCTTTGCGACGTTCCCAGCGGGGTTCAATTAATATGGCTAACGGACACACAAGATTACTTTAATGACCAATAAGTCAGCAAGATACGTCAAGCCAGCATTTCCGTCAACTTTACGCAATACGGGTGGTGCTGGCCTTTCCGATTGCTTTTGGAGACGACCTTGACACTCGAAACGACTTTACCCTGCCGCGCACAGACAAAGGGTAGGAGATACGCACCAAACCGGTCAACATGGCATCGCGCTCGGCAACTGTAGCGGGCTGAGACCCACCCATCGCATCACGAGCCAGTTTGTGCGCTATTTGTGTATGCGTTGAAAGGGCATTCGTCAACGTGTTTGTGGGGGCGTTTGAATTGGTGTAACGTGATGGCTTGATAACGCAGGGGTTCCCGTCGCATATTCAATTGTGGCGGGATGAGACTAACCCTTTGAACCTGACGCGGTTAACACCGCCGTAGGGAGCGTGAAGCGGCGATTTTCCCTGTGCGCTTCTGCTCCCGCCCTACCACTGGACCACTGGACCACCGGAGCACAGCCATGAACGCACCCACCAATCCCAAATTCCTCGAATCCACCGCGACGGTGGACGAAGCCGCCGTCAAACCATTGCCGAATTCACGCAAGGTTTACATCGAAGGCTCGCGTCCTGACATTCGCGTGCCGATGCGCGAAATCTCGCAAGCCGATACCCCACTCGCCATGTCAACAGACGGCAAAGGTGAAAAGAACGCCGCGATTTTTGTTTACGACACATCAGGTCCGTACACCGACCCCAACGTAACAATCGATATCCGCTCTGGTCTTGCGCCGTTGCGCGAGAAGTGGATCGAAGAGCGCAGCGACACGATTCAACTCGATGGCCCGTCGTCGCAATACGGCATTGACCGTTTGAACGACAAAAAACTCGACGAGCTTCGTTTCAACCTAAAGCGCAAACCGCGTGTGGCGAAATCGGGCATGAACCGCAGTTGCAATGTCACACAGATGCACTACGCCAAACGTGGCATCATCACGCCGGAAATGGAATACATCGCGATTCGCGAAAACCAGAACCGCGAATGGATGCTGGCAAACCATCCGGCGATGATCACACACCAACATCCGGGCGAATCGTTCGGCGCAAATATTCAGAGCCACATCACGCCCGAATTTGTGCGTGATGAAGTTGCCCGTGGTCGCGCCATCATTCCGGCCAACATCAATCATCCTGAATCCGAGCCGATGATCATTGGCCGCAACTTTTTGGTGAAAATCAACGCCAACATCGGCAACTCTGCGGTGTCGTCTTCGATTGCTGAAGAAGTTGAAAAGATGACGTGGTCCACCCGCTGGGGTGGCGACACCGTGATGGATCTTTCGACCGGCAAAAACATTCACGAAACACGCGAGTGGATTATTCGTAATTCACCAGTGCCAATCGGTACGGTGCCGATTTATCAGGCGCTGGAAAAAGTCGATGGCAAAGCCGAAGACCTCACATGGGAAATTTTCAAAGACACGTTAATCGAGCAAGCCGAGCAGGGCGTGGATTACTTCACCATCCATGCTGGCGTATTGCTGCGCTACATCCCGATGACCGCCAAACGCATGACGGGCATCGTCTCTCGCGGCGGCTCGATCATGGCGAAGTGGTGTCTGGCGCATCACAAAGAATCGTTCCTGTACACACACTTCGAAGACATCTGCGAAATCATGAAGGCGTACGACGTCTCGTTCTCGCTCGGCGATGGCTTGCGTCCCGGTTCCGGTTTTGATGCGAACGACGAAGCGCAGTTGGGTGAGCTGAAAACGCTTGGTGAACTCACCCAAGTTGCGTGGAAACACGACGTGCAAGTGATGATCGAAGGCCCAGGCCACGTGCCGATGCATCTCATTAAAGAGAACATGGACCTGCAATTGAAGTATTGCCATGAGGCGCCGTTCTACACACTCGGCCCACTCACCACCGACATCGCGCCGGGTTACGACCACATCACTAGCGCGATTGGTGCGGCGATGATCGGCTGGTACGGCACGGCGATGCTTTGTTACGTCACACCAAAAGAACATCTTGGGTTGCCGAATAAAGAAGACGTCAAAGACGGCATCATGGCCTACAAAATTGCAGCACACGCGGCGGACTTGGCGAAGGGACACCCCGGCGCACAAATGCGCGACAACGCGTTATCCAAAGCGCGCTTTGAATTCCGCTGGGATGACCAATTCAACTTAGGTCTTGACCCCGACAAAGCCAAAGAGTTTCACGACGAAACATTGCCGCAAGAGGGTGCAAAGCTCGCGCACTTCTGTTCGATGTGCGGGCCGCATTTCTGCTCGATGAAAATTTCGCAGGACGTGCGGGATTTCGCGAAGGCAGAAGGGCTCAGCGATGAAGACGCGCTGAAGAAGGGCATGGAAGTGAAGGCAATTGAGTTTGTGAAGCGGGGGAGCGAGGTTTATCAGAAGGTTTAGTCTGCGACAAGCCTTCGGTTAATCATCATCACGCAATGCAATCGCCAAGCAAATCGGAAATTGATCGTCTAGGGGATCGCCTTCGAATCGAGGTTTCCCCACAAGATTTGCGAACGCTGGACGCATATCGATCGAGCTTTGCAGCCTCGTACCTAGAGGTCTTGAAGACCGTTCGGCAGCTAGCGGGTGTCGCCGTAAGCGGGAGGCCAGCAAAGTCAACAACGGCAATCGTAGATAAATTGAATCGTGAATCGATTCGTTTGACACAAATGCAGGATATTGCTGGGTGTCGGGTTGTCGTTGCCTCCATCGCGGAACAAAACGCTTTAGTCGAGGCAATTACCTCGCATTTCGCTCAATCCAGAGTGTTTGATCGACGTCAGTTTGCCAGTCATGGTTACAGAGCCGTCGATGTTGTTGTATGCTTGTCCGGCCAAATGGTTGAAGTTCAGGTGCGCACTCAGCTCCAGCACCTCTGGGGCGAAATCTCGGAAAAACTAGCCGATAAATTCGGGGTCGCGTTGAAGTACGGCGGTGGCAAAGCAGACATTCGAGAGAGTCTGGACCTATTCTCAGAATATGTTGATTTGCTCGAGGTTTTGGAAGTAGGCTCTGCCAGCGATGCCATCAAGTCAGACATCGTCGAGAAGGGCAAAGTGACCGTTAGAAATGCGTTGTTGGAACTACTAACGACATCTGGAGCAGACGATGATTTTCCTAATTGAATATGACCGCCAAAGTGGCAGTCTCGTTCAGCTGCTGGCGTTCCAAGACACTCAAGCTGACTTGGCTAGGGCAGCGCGTGCTGAACTTGAGCTAGACAGAATGCAGTCGAACGTCGAACGTGAAATTGTCACGCTTGAGGCTGAGTCTGAAGAAGACCTAAGGAAAACGCACCGCCGCTACTTCGAGCCGATTGGGACACTTGCCAACCCTGACTCAATCGTGGCGCTGAAGGCAGCGTGAGGAAAGTAAATGACCGCGAAAAAGCCCATCTCGCGCACCCAATCCTCGCCAAGCCATTTCTCTCCGGCTGCCTATCAAAGTGATTGGACGGTGGGGAGCGACTGGCACCGGGTGGCAAACGCTGATGGTGGAAAAGTTGAGTCGGGTAAGAGTTTGATGAGTGTTTATTTGAGCTCGTGCACTTTTTTGTCAGGGCCACGATGAGCCAGCCATTAGCGGATCTCGATGAGCTTGTCTTAAAGTGCCGCGATGAGCGTGCCAAAAGCTACATTGCTGAGGCGGTAGCCTGCTACAAAGTTGGCGCGTTTCGGTCGAGCGTAGTTGCCTGCTGGATCGCCGTCTGTTTTGATGTAATCGACAAACTTCGCGAACTAGCCCTCGCCGGGGACGCAGAAGCTGAGAAAAAATTGAGGAACTCAAGTCCATACGGGCCAGCAACGACTTGAAGCGTTCGTTGGAATTCGAACGCACCCTCTTGGAAGTTGCACGCGACAAATTTGAGCTTCTATCCCACCTGGAGTGCCAAGATCTGGAGCGATTGCGCGAGGACAGAAATCGCTGCGCACACCCATCGATGGTTTCAGAGGAGAACCCGTTCAGCCCTCCAGGCGAACTCGCCCGATTGCATATCAGGTCTGCAGTACACCACCTTCTTCAGCACCAGCCGGTTCAAGGAAAGTACGCGCTAGAAAGACTAATGGTGGAAATTGATTCCGACTACTTTCCAACAAACAAGAAAGCTGCTCTGGTTGCGTTTTCTTCTGGTCCACTAAAAAGACCGTGCGATTCTCTCGTTAGAAACTTAGTCGTCATATTGTGTACCGTCAGCCCAACTTACAGCGGCAGGGTAACTGCCGGATTTAGGGTAATTGCAGACGGTATTGATGAAGCGCCCAGGGGGCGACCGCAAAATGGTCGATATCTTGGCGTTGGTGCTGCACCACGATGAGTCTGCCGTCTTGTGCGCGGTCGAGCTTGCCCTTGAATCGGGGGCGGCGTCAAAACAGCACATCCTGAACATCTTAAGCCAACTGGTCGAAGGCAGTGCGCCACAGCCGATCGCCACCCCCGCGCCGCTCTCACTCAAAGTTGAACCCGAGGCGAACGTGACCCGCTACGACACGCTCAGGCCGGTGGCCCAATCGGGAGGCCGTTATGCAGCCTGAGGCGATGATCATGATGATGAAATCGTTGAAGTTGACGGGAATGGCGCAAGCCGTTGCCGACTTGAGCCAGCAAGGCTCGCCCGCCTATCAGGCGGCACTACCGATTCTGGGCAACCTGCTGAAGGCTGAGGTTGCCGAGCGAGAGGTCCGCTTGGTGGGCTATCAACTGAAGGTGGCGAAGTTCCCGGCCCATCGGGATCTGGCCGGCTTCGACTTTAGCCAGAGTCGAGTCGATGAAGGCTTGATCCGGCAATTACACAATGGCACCTTTATCGACAGCGCGCATAACGTGGTGCTGGTGGGTGGCCCGGGAACCGGCAAGACGCATCTGGCCAGTGCAATCGGCGTGCAGGCGATTACCCATTTACATAAGCGGGTGCGCTACTTCTCTACCATTGAGTTGGTGAACTTGCTGGAGCAGGAGAAGGCGGCAGGCCGATCGGGCCATCTGGCCTTCAGGTTGTTGTATGCCGACCTCGTCATTCTCGATGAGTTGGGCTATCTGCCGTTTAGCCAATCGGGTGGTGCTTTGTTGTTTCACCTGATTAGCAATCTCTATGAGCACACCAGCATCATCATTACGACGAACTTGAGCTTCGGTGAGTGGCCATCAGTCTTCGGCGATGCCAAGATGACGACCGCGTTACTGGATCGGTTGACGCATCACTGCCACATTGTAGAAACTGGCAACGACTCTTACCGCTTCAAGAACCGAGATACCGAACCAAAACCTACCCAACGCATCAAGCGGTAAAGGAAATCCACCAAACTATCCACAGAAGAAGCGTAAATTCGTACTAATTCAGGTGGGTCAAAATTCAATGCAATTGGTGGGTCAGATTTCGATGCAATTCAACAGTTGTTGATTTGCACTGAATTTTGACCCACTTTGGGGTGTGAATTGCATTAGAAATTGACCCACGTCCAGACTGAGGCTAGGCATGATTTTGCTGACGAGCTCGAAAAAGCGCGCAACGAGAGTAGCAGAGGAACGCGAAGCAGCCGCTGAGCGCCGACTGCGTTTGGAAGTTGATCGGGAACGGACGCTGCGGGCTGCCGCAGAAAGCGTGGCAACCTCCCTACGAGGCGAGCTCGCCGGGACCAAGCAGCAAGCAGCCGCACGAGCTCTTGCCATACTTGGTCTCATGTGGTTGAATTCTCGCCCGTATTCGTCCTCATCCAGACTTACCCTTATTCCCTCCCTCGTAAACACCAGAAAGCCACACCATGAGCCAAGACACCGCAGCTATCCAATCCCTCGACGCCGCCGAACGTGCAGTTGCTGGCGCTGATCGCGACGACGCCCGGCGCGCCCTCGACGATGCCGAGATGGAGATCGAGCTGTTGGGCGGCGCTCAGGCAGAGTTGCTCCGTCCACGCCTGAACCTCCTGCGCTTGCGCCTGGCCGGGTTTGGCAAGCAGGTCGATTCAAAAGCGCGTGAAGGCGCTCTTTCATCCGTCGAACGCCGGATCGAGAACGCCAAACACCGAATCAAGGGTGGTCAGCCGGCCCCTGATGATTTGGCCGAAGCCGATGACTACATCGTCGAGGTGGCTGAGAACCTTACTGATCAGGACAAGGCGGAATTTCGCCGTCAGCTTGCGGTGCTGCGAAAAATGTCGGATCGCCATGCCGCGACCGAGGCGTTGAACGAGGCCAAGAATGCAATGGATGAGTTCCGGACCTACCTCAAGGACGCCATGTTGGTCACAGAGGGCCGCAGCCCTGGTGATAGCCGATTCATCGTCAGTAATCTTCATCACGTCAGTGGCCGGATTCGGCGCAGCGCCGCAGAGGCAGGTGGCGACGCCGAAGCGGCGAGCCTGGTGAAGGAAGTCGACTCCGGCATGAAGACCTTTGGCGAAGCCTATGCCCGCAGCCGGCTCGCCGAACTGCTTGAGGACATCACGAGGTCCCGCACTTCCCTCGACCACCAAATTGAAGACTGGAAGGACGAAACCGACTCGATGACGCTGGCGGAGATGCTGGCTGGGGCGGTCGATGGACACCAGCAGCTTGGCATGCCTGAGACCTGGTCTGCAGTGCTGCGCAGCGCCGATTGGCTGGAGAATTTCGAAAAAAACCAAGACTGGGTTCAGGGCCGAAGCCAGAAGCCGATCGCTGAGGTCTACGAGTCGGTAAGAACCTTGCAGAATGACCTACGCAATCGCCTGGAGCAGACCGCCACGCGGCTGGTCGCCGAGATCGAGGCCCACACGTTGGATGACGAAAGCCGCAACCGGCTCATGCTTTTCGCTGAGCACTATCTGCCTAAGATACTCACCGGCTCACCAGCCCTTACCGCCTTGCAAGATCGCGTCCGCGCCGTCCTGCGCGCATTTGACGAGCAGCAACGCGGCGAGCTTGAGGCCGCGCGGGTACGAGAAGAAGAGTTGACGCAGATGGCCGATGACCGTTGGGGCGAGATCGTCAGAACACTATCGCCAGAGCGCTTCGAAGTTCAGAATTGGCGTAGCCAGGTCGGCCTAGTGATCCAGACCACCGTTAGCTCGAATCTGTGCGGCTGGGACTACAACGGCGACGACGTCGACATCGCTTTCCGAGCGAACGGCGTCCCCTGCTACGGCACCTTCGAACCAGCCCTGCGTGAGGCGGTACGTAGTGTCTTGACCAGCGTCTTGCGCCGCTACCTGCCCGGCCTCGAATTGCGCGTGATCGCCGAACTGACAGGGCCCGGGCGGATGCAACAGATCGTGCGCACAAGCAAGGTAACTCACAATCCCCATGGTGCCGACCTAGTGGAAGAACTGATCAGCACCGAACCGATCGATGCGGTCGCCATGCGCGTCATCGCACTGGCCTGCGGACCGGTGGCGGTACGGGGGTAGCATCATCGCGGGGCCAAGCGTGAAAGGGGATAAGGCTGAGTATTTCATGGGTCGCTCACCGCGTCGAAGGGCGTTGCCTCTGAGTGGTTGGCAAACCAGCAACATAAACAGTGTCTCCCCGGCGCAGCAGCAAACGCTTGGCACGCTAAGCCAGCGATTGCCTACCCTATCAGGGGCGAAGGGCTAGCCTGAATATTTCATGGGGGTGCGTTTGAAAGTGGGTGAGTGGGCGAGCGATTTTTCGCTTGGCCGACCAATCGCCCGAGAGCGACCGTGCAGCCTGCATCCACGGTGAAGGAGGAGCGATCCAAATTGGTTATTCGCTCGTTCAGAGGCAACCCCCTTCGACACAGCGGGCGACCAATGAAACATTCAGGCTAGGGTGGCCTATGCCCCAAAGACGGCCATCAGCTTGGCGGAAAATGGTAGACCCGAACCGACTCGCAGCGGAACACAACGAATTTGTCAGTCACTTCTGACCACGTAAGCGTGGCGTCAGCGCGCCGCAAGTACCAAGCTATCCCGTTCTGGTTAAAAAACGCGGCCACCTCGTCAGAACCTGTCATTCGGTTGAGTCGGTAGTTAACTTGACTGAGTCGTCGATAGACGCCCTCAGGAGTACGAACGCCGCCTACTGCCGCGACGAATAATTGGCGTTCTGTTAGCGCGCTCACCACAAAATGAGGGTCATTATCCGAGGCCTGCACCACATCTAACGCCTTACTGTTAGTGCGGATGTAGTTTGCCGATTTAACGACGCATGACGGAATTGCGACGCCCCGAACGTCCGGATACCAAAGTACTAACGAATGGATGCCGCGCCCCAGGAAAGCCGGAACCGCTAACGCGAGCGTTGCGACGAACGCCACCAAAGCCGGGGCAAAGCGGTCTTGCTGTGCACCCCATGCTGACTCGGAGCCCGCGCTCTCCTCGGGCAGTAGCATCGCATAGACAGCGGCGGCAGACCAAATCACGAAAATGAAGTAAGCCCAGACGAACGGTCGGTGTAGTAGCTCTTCTGGACGCCCTATCGCACGAGAATCTAGCGCCAAACCTTGCGACATCACTAAATAATTGAGCACAATGAGCACTGGGAACAGCGCAGCCATGAGCGAAAAACGCGTCCGTACGCGATTGAACAAGAGCGGGTAGACGATGATCCATACGCCGAAGGTGCCGAAAAGCAGAACTGCTGCGGTAGCGAGGACAAAAGTGCCACCAGTTGCGACTTCGAACACATAGGCGACTGCGCTGCTGAAAATCCCCTCGCGTTGGGCCGATAGCAGGGAGAAACCATAGCCTGAGATTCCGCTGCCATCTAGGCGTAACACGGGAACGCTCGACGCGAACTGGCTGATATAGACGGTAAGCACAAATATAGCCGTCATACCGTAGAAGTGAAGTCGCCGCGCATTAGTTGAGATTCCGACCATAAAAAATGCTGGGAACACCAGTAGCAGATACGCTGCGGCAACAAAAAATTGCGCTTTAAAAACGAGCGCGCAGGCGGCGATGGCGTAGGCAACGCCGACCAATAGCAGACGCCGTTCACGGCACGCTTCGAACATGGTTAGCCAAGCCACGGCCAAGATCGAAATGCAGTACACGCCCGCAGGGGCGATATTCTGGAGCCAATGGTAGCTGAGAAAGCTGTTGCCAAAACCTTGTTGGGAGGCGTCTGGCGTACACAGTAGTGCGGCGGCACCGGCCATCGCCGCCCGATTGCCAAACACGCTGGCGAGCAGTGAAAACGCCGCCAGCGCTAACAGCAGCAGGCCGAAAGGGAGGTAGGTGCCACCGTAGACTTGGACCGAAGATTGCGAGGTGAGCGATAACAGCGTCGCCGGCAGCATATAGCTTGCAAAATGGTACGGGTGCGTTGGTGCGCCGGCCATTTGAATATCGGACAGGGATTGCGAACCCTGCGCCGCTGCAAATGCGCTGATCTGGCGGAGATGGAAAAAAGTATCTGGCCATCCTTGGAGGGTTGATTCACTGGCGCCATCAAGCAGCAATCTGAAGCTGTCTTGGCACCAGAACGTTGTGGCGATTACACAGAACAGTAAAAACCATGATTCACTGCGCGGTGCCTTGAATTGGTCCGCGAGCGCGAGATTGCCTCGGAGCGCCCACCAAAGTACGATGCCACCGACTAATACGATTAGTGCGGATGCTGAGATTGGCAGCGGCAGGATCAACACCGTCACGTAGAGTACCGTGTTTAGGGCTAGGAAGCCGATCACAAGTCGAATTGAATAACTCGCGAACTTTGGCGAAGGCCCGAGCACACGACGGACAAACACGCCGCCAACCACAACGCTCAACGTGGCCAGCGCCAGAAAAAATAAAGACCCGGCGACGGAAATCTGGCCAACGGCGAGGCCATTCCAACCCGCTAGAGCACCAGCGACAATTATCGTCGGCACCAGCCGCTCAATTAGAAGCGTAGTATCGCGTGCTGCTTTCATTAGCTGTCTTTTCGATACAAAGGGTCACATGGTCTGCGGCTTAGGGTGATGCCGTGCGTCGCTCAATCGGTCGCGTGAAAGCGAACCATGCCGATACGGCCTTGAAAGGCAATGCTACGCACGCAAACGACAAAGAGTCTGCTGCTTTTCTGGCAGCTTTGTTCGGATCCACTGACGCAAAAAAATCCAGCCATTTTTTCCAACGATATTCGTTACAAATTGACGGCTTACGGTTTACGCGCAATCACGCCATAACCAAGGGGGTCAACCCGGCTTGATCCCAGTCGCGATAACATTGCCGACGTTCACGGCCAACTTTTTACGATCAAGGCCGAGCGCGGCAAGCAAGGCGGCGACGGATTGCTTCAGTGCCCGAGGTAGCGGGGTCAGCCGCAGCCAGTACTTTAGCGCATAGCGGTTCGCGAACGGCGCCACTGTGACGTTGCTAAAGCCAGTGCGCTCAAAAAGTTCCCGTATGCTGCGGCCTGAAAACAACTGCATGTGCTCGATATCGATAATGGGCGATCGGCGGCCGAGAATGCGATTGACCACGCTTCGATAGTCATGCGTCACAGTAACAAATACCCCACCTGGCCGTAGCAGAGCGCAACAGGCGCTGGCGATTATCTTTGGATCTGGAACATGCTCTAGCGTCATGAAACAACAAATCAAATCAAACGAGGCTGGCGGGTAATCGGCTTCAATGAATATGCCTTGGCGCAGCCACGGCCGTACTGCCGCTGGTGCCGCTGAAATCGCCGCGACCGACGGCTCGATACCCGTGACGCGAGTAAAGCCACTATCTGCGAGCTGCTTCAAGAATGCACCTGAACCGGCGCCAATTTCTAGCGCATCTTCACGTTGCCGAAGCCGCATGAGCGTCGATCGCATGGATTGAAAGTAGATCTCAGCCGCGTCAGCCGCCTCATCTTCGCTATCGTAGCTGGCGTCGTGGTACGCGGTTGCTAATGTACTGGCTGATGGCGGCTGATCAACGTACACTAAATCGCAGGTCTCGCATCTGACAAGTCGGTGGCACATGAACTCCGGCTCTTTGCGCGACGCATAGCTTGCCGCAGAAAGATTTCTAGGGTCTACGTTTTTTTCCATGAAGATTTGCGCCGAAGCGCTCGGCGTTTCGCACACTGGGCAGTCTCGGCTGGCAACTGCAATCCGCTGGGTCATCATCAAAGATTATCCATCGCAAAACTCCGTCGCAAAATGTCGGCATAATTTTCCCCACCGCCGTGCCGCATCAATAGCGTCAATTCGACTGCGCTCACCACACATAAGAAATGCCCGATTCATGAGGTCTTGGTTTGTATTCCAAAATTTAACTCCATGTTCGTGGCTTGCCGTCCGGCAGCAGCTCCGTAGTCTTGCCATTGCGGATAAGCGCCGAACGAATGAGACGAGGCCGACCTTTTACCTCGAACATGATTTTTGCAATGTATTCGCCAATGAGTCCCGCCGCGAACAAATTGAGGGAGCCGAACATGATGATCGTAATGAGCAGCGTTGTTACGCCGCGTGGCGCGATATCCGGCACAAAAAGGCGAAGAAGCGCAACCACTAATGCGGCTAGCGTTGACACGGCAAGTGAGACCACGCCGACGGTGGTGAGCACGGTTAACGGCGTGTTGCTAAATGAAAATATTCCTTTCTTAGCCCAGTCCAGATTGTTGAGGATGCTATTGGTCGATTCCCCAAACATGCGTGCGGGCCTGATGTAGTCGACACCAGTTTGATTGAAGCCAACATAAGCCCGTAAGCCGCGCATAAACAGGTCTCGCTCAGGGCAATTTAGTAGCCAGCCGACCACGCGCCGATCCATGAGTGAAAAATCTCCCGCATCGAGCGGAACCTGCACGTAGCTAAAACGCGCGAAGATCCGGTAAAAAAGCTTGTACATCTTCCGCCAAAACCAAGACATCTCTCGGCTCACGCGTCGCCCATAGACGACGTCAAAGCCTTGATGCCACTTTTCATGGAATGCGGCAATCAACTCGGGCGGATCTTGCAGGTCACCATCAAGCAGGACAACACTTTCTTTAGACGCAAGTTCCATACCGCTACGAAACGCCATCTGCGAACCAAAATTTCGTGAGTGAGAAATGCCAATAACGCGAGTGTCAGCGTCGCTGATCGAGCGGATGATTTCGGCCGACCCATCCGGGCTACAGTCGTTGACGAAAATGATTTCGTAATCGACACTCAAGCGGGTCAAGGTATCGGTCAGACGCCGATGCATGATCGGAATTGCCTCAGCATCCTTATAACAAGCAACGATTGCCGATACACTGCGCTTGCGTTGATTGGCGTTTTTCTTGGTGATGGAGTCGAATTCGGCTGCGCTCAGTTCGGCTACCCAATTCACTGTTGTCTTGAGTCCTTCAATCAGGCCGATCTCACTCTTCCAGCCGAACGATTCCAATGCCTTATTCGGGTTGGCATACCAATCTGGTTGATCCCATGTGCGTCCCTCCATCGCGTTAAAGCGAGGCACCTCGTCGATACCAAATACGGTTTTTGCAATCGCTGCCAAATCGGCAATGGTTGTTTTAACGCCACTGCCAATATTGAAGTCGCCACCGTATAGGCCGGGGTGAATTCTGGCCGCGGCCATCACGAAAGCTGCGCAAACATCGTCGACGTGGACAAAATCTCTCGATGTTCTCGCGTCGACGAATGCGGGCAAGCGCCCAGCAAGCGCCGAACGCAGTAGCGTAGGCACCAGCCTAGAGGTGTCCTCCAGCGGGCCATAGACCGAGTAGAGCCGCAAATTAACACACGGGAACCGCCGTTGCGTACCCATGAAATGAAGATATGTAGACGCCGCGACTTTTGAGGTGGCGTAGTGACTGTCGGGCAGGCACGGGCTGCCTTCGATCGGGGCAGTGCAGTTGATCCCATATTCTGAAGAGCTACCAGCATGGATGTATGCGCTAATCGGACGCGCGGCGAGCAGCCCGACTAGATTGACCAGCGCATGAAAATTAGTCTGGTAGATCAGACTTGGATCATCTTCGAAAGGATATGCGCCGTAAGCAACACAATCGAAGATTGTTTGCGGCATGATGTTCTGGATTAAGTTCTTGGTGGCCGCCGAGTCATTAAGATCGGCTGCAAGCACTCTCTCCGAGTTGGCGTCGGCGAGACGCCAGTTTTTTTCGCTTTGGACGACCGCGTAAACATCGTCTCTCGATGCTGCGATCAGGTGATACAAGTTAGCGCCGACAAATCCGGAGGCGCCTGTAACCAAAATTGGGCCGCGTAGAGCTTTGAGATAGTCCGAGACGTTGGGCATATTATTTGGGACGAGTAGGTTGCGCCACTTAAGCTATTTTTTCTGCAGTAAAGCGAGTAGCGCGGGTGCGTCCAGCATCGATTGTTCGCGCAAGAAGCGCTGCGACCCGTAGCGTTTGAAATGATGTGCCCGCGCATGGAGATAGTGGAACTCTGGCACACGAATGCCGTGCTGCGCGAGATAGAGCAGTAGTGCAGAAGCGAACCCGCCCTGTGCAACGTGCTCCTCGGCGACGTGAAGCCGGGTTGCCTCGACGATCTGCGAAATCAGCGCAGGCGGCATCGGGTTTGCACTAAGTGGCAATTCGCTAATCACCCAGAGATTTGGACGCTGTTGATCTGCTAACGGCAAGATTGCTTCTAGATAGGTGCCGACTAACGGACCGACAACAATCAATACACCGCCTGAACCGTGCGCAAGTTGACGCCACGGCGCATAGGTGGGCACAGTGTACCCCGGTGGTGGTTCGCCTCGGCCAAGCCTAGTGTAGGACGGTGTCTCCAGCGTCGCGGCGCGCGCGATGCTTTCACCGACATCCTCGTCGAAGGCCGGCACGAAGACCCGCATATTGGGCAAACAAAGCAGCACGCCGTAGTCTTCGATTGCGTGGTGCGTCGGACCCATTACGCCGTAGGCGTAGCCGCCACCATTGCCGATGAGCTTTACCGGCAAATGATGAAAGGCGACGTCATTGCGAATCTGTTCGAATGGGCGCGCGTAGCAAAATGGCGCAATGCTGTAAAGCCACACTTCAAATTGATGCCGCGCAAGGCCAGCGGCGACCGAAACCATGTTTTGTTCTGCAACGCCCGCGTTGATGAATCGTGGGCCCATCGCGTTTTGCAGCGGTTCAAGCGCCATAAACCCGAGGTCGCCAGTCAAGCATACGGTGTTAGGGTTGGGCGCACGCAGCATTAAGGCGTCGCAAAGCTGTTTTCTCATATCCGCCCAATATCTTCGATAGCAGCGTGGAATTGTTCGGGGCTGAGTGGCAAATAGTGCCACTCAAGCCTGTTCTCCATAAAGCGGACACCATGCCCTTTGATGGTCTCCAACACAATGATGTGTAACTTAAGTGGAGACGCACTCAGCGCGTCACGGATGCTCGACAAGTCGTGGCCGTTGACGCTGGTTACTTTGACATCAAAACCGAGGAGCTTTTCGTGCAGCGGTGACATCGACGCAACCGACGCGGTCGTGCCAAAACCTTGTAGTCCATTGTGGTCAACGAGTACCGTCAAATTAGTGAGTTTGTGATGACAGGCGAAGATTAATGCTTCCCAAGTGGACCCTTCCTGCCACTCGCCGTCTGATGTCATGCAAAACACGCGGTCGGACTGTCCGCGCAACTTCATGGCCAACGCGGTGCCCGCCGCTAACGACAGGCCGTGGCCGAGACTACCCGTCGCAAACGGAATATCGGCATTCCAGTCGTCGGCGGATGGCCGGCGAGGAGCGTGTTGTCTTGGTGGAACGTTTTTAGGTCAAGGTCAGTCAGCCTACCCGCACTCCACAAGGCAACGTAGAGCGCGCCTGCCGCATGGCCCTTCGAAAGTATGAAACGGCCCTGACCAGTAATAAATTCATGCCACACTACAAGCAGCGCATCAAGCGCCGATAGATTTCCCCGATGTGACCAACTCCACTTTCAAAATGCATCGTCAGCAGACGCTTGCGCGCAGCCACCGCGACAGATTTTGAGACGACGTTGATGGTGCGCATGTGCTTGTCAGTGATTGATAGAGAAACAGGAAAGAAACGTTGGCAGGCGACGCCGAATAGATCTGCCGATACCCGCCGTTGGCATGCCCCGCGGAGAGTCAACCGCTGAGAGAACCTGTTGCGGTGTCTTGACTTGCTGAAGAGCAGAATCAAAGCCGGGATCAAACGAGTCAGCGACAACTATTCTCACTGCAATAGCGCCTGCCTTACCCCGGCAGCACTTCTTCGGCATTCGATTTTAGCCGAGGTCGGCCACGCGGTCGCGCTTCGCGCCGCTCGCCCAGTTTCTTCGCAATCTGCGTATGAAATCGGTTACTGCCGATTGGTTGATTTTGATTCAGCGCCAGCCTGATGTCGTCAATCGCATCCGAATCGAGTTCGGCTCGAAACAGGGCACGATAGGCTGCTTGCCGCGCTTTGTCGCTCGCCGCCATGGCGGTATAGACCGGATGCGGCGACAGACGAGAGTCGGGTTGCCCGAGTGCGTTGTGGCGGTAGCTGCTCCAACGGTAGTGTGCGGCGTCGTCCACCATCGCCGCACGGACGGGGTTCAGTTCGATATAGCGCTGGCAGGTCAACAGGTAGCTATCCGCATGCACCACAGAAGACTTATAGCGGCTATCCCACAGTGCGCCGGTGCGGCCGTAGGTTCGGTTGATGTATTGGACATAGCGGCGACCGATGGACATGATCAAGCGTGGAACGAGATTAGCCTTCTTGGGGGTGAGCAAGAGGTGAACATGGTTTGTCATGAGCACGTAGGCGTGCAGCTTGCAATCATGGTTGTGGAGCGCTTCTTCTAGCCAGTACAAGTAGCTTTGGTAGTCTTCAACGCCCGAGAAGCACGCCTCGCGGTTGTGGCCGCGCTGCACGATGTGGAGCGGGACGTTATCGAGTTGGATGCGAGGGCGACGGGGCATTTGGGCATAATAGCCCAGCGATTATTATGGGTGACCCCTTTAATTCCGCGTAGTCAACGCGCCTCCGAAGCGGCGGGCTGCCGGTGAAGCATTCAGGCCAGGTCAACGCGGCAGCGATTCAACTCTTAACGCAAGGTGTTCGGCAAAGTGTGCTGCCACCATTGAATACAATACCGATGAGGGATGGAAACCATCTTCTGCCATCAGTTGGGGATGTGTGAACCCGTCCATCGGCAGATGCGAGACCAGCGAGGCACGGCGTGGATGGGCCGCCCAACGGGCTTGCATGCTATTGCTGCGTCGCGCTTCCGCACCACCATACCAAGCGAGCGGTTGAGGCAACAACGGAAAACGCTCTACCGCAGGCAGGCCCGGAAACAACACGTGCCGGAGGCCCGTGCGCTCCTGCAACAGACGCAAAATTCGATTGCGCGCGCGTAGCGCATGACCGATGGCAACATTGTTGGTGATGTCATTTACCCCGACAATAACGACCGCCGCGTCGGCCGACGGCAGCGACTTTGTGCGTAACAATGTGAGTACGCCCGCCGACGTTAAGCCTGTTTGTGCAAATAGGTGCCAGCGGACATCGCGCCCGATTCGTTGCGCCAGTGCGGCGGCCAGTTGCGGGGCCAAGGCCTCGGCCTGCGTCGCCGCACCGACGCCTGCGGCGGATGAATCACCGGCGATCAGTATTGAAAGTGCAGGTAACCCTCTAACTGCATCGGGTGCCCTAGCCACGCCATGCCGCTCGCCAGATGGTTCGGGCAATTCGAGTGCGATACGGCGCAGGCGTTTTGCCTGTGCGATGAGCATCGGCGCGAGTACCGGCTTGATGAGTTGAACGACCATGTTAAGACGGATGATGCCTTGATGTTTCGGGAAACGATATGTCCAAGTCTAGCAATCTTCGCGCCAAAGGTTGGTTCGGCGGGCCACAATGCACAGCGGCCGGGGACCGCAGTTTCTGACTTCGCGACATCCAAAGGAGTTTTAGAATGAGCCCATTGCGTCGATCAGTGCATACAGGGGCGGTTCACAGACGCCCGCCGCATATGGCAAGTCGGCGCAATCGCTCGGAAATAGCCGTCTTTACCGGTGTTTGTTGGTGTCTGGTTGAGTATCGGGTTTGAGTAATTCCGCAGTTTGTAAAAAGCGCTCAACAAGCGCGTCAGATTTTCGTTCGGCTAGACAGATGAGATGGACATGGGTAGCAAGCGTGAGCCCGCGAACATCCAGTGCGACCAGCCTTGGGTCAGGCACAAACGCTGTTTTGGCCACGATACCGAGCCCTAGCCGTTGTGCGACGGCTTCGCGTACTGACTCTCGGCTGCCCACTTCAATCGCGCAGCGAATCCGAATCCCGGCATCGCGCATTCCCGCTTCAAACACCTTGCGTGTTTGCGAGCCCTCTTCACGCAGCACAAATTCTTGGCCGTCGAGCAACTGTAAATCGACTGAGCCGCGAGTGGCGAGAGGATGATGTTTCTCGGCAAATACAACCAGCGGCTGTCGCCTGAAGGGCACACAATGGATCGCTGTGTCTTCGACCGCGTGCAAGATCAGCCCGACATCTTGCTGATGATCGGTGACCGAGCGCACGACACTGCGCGAATCACCGACCGTCATTGCGATGCGGATGCGCGGATACTTGGCGCGAAATGCGGCAATGATAGGCATGACGTTGTAGGGGCCGATCGCGCAGACGCGCAGCGTGCCCTCGTATTGGCTACGAACGCTCGCCAACAGCAGTGCGGCGTCGTCCTCTGCGCGGGAGATGCGGCTGGTTATCTCGGCAAGGCGTCGCGCCATCTCGGTTGGTTGTAGCCCGCGTCCATGCCGTACAAATAGGTCTGAGCCAAATTGCCGTTCGAGGTTGGCGATGTGTGCAGAAACAGTCGGCTGGCGAATGCCGAGAAGGTTGGCCGCCGCCGACATACTGCCGGTACGGAAAGTGGCGTCGAACGCACGTAATTCAGCGGAAGAAGATGTATCCATAGTTTTGATCTATAGGTTAATCGTCTGATATGACGGTTTTATTAACTCGCTTGTCATGCTTGGCGTTCAGAGTGAGGCCGTGCCCCATGTTTGGGCGATAAAGCTCACTGGTTGACCAAATTGCAAGATCACACGCCTTCCAAACCACCATTCCTCCGCGAGCCGGTACTCCGAGCGTTAGATTGTGCAGTAACGTATGGCAATGGTGTTGCGGCACTTCGTCCCACCACACTGTCTTTTATCGGCGGTGAGTTTGTGGTGTTGCTTGGTCCCTCAGGCGCAGGCAAATCCACGCTATTACGTTGTCTGAATGGTTTAGTCACGCCGACCGCAGGCAAGATCGTTTCTGTCGAGCATGGCGATATCCGCCAAAAGGCCAGCCTACGCGCCCATCGGCGACGTACTGGGATGGTGTTTCAGCAGCACCACCTCATCGGCCGCCAATCGGTGCTGGCAAATGTGTTGATGGGAAGGCTCGGTTATTGCAGCAGCCTCGGCTCACTCATGCCGTGGGCGACGAGCGATAAACATTTGGCATTGCGGGCGCTTGATCGCGTGGGCTTACTGGACCGTGCGCTTCACCGAGCAGACCAACTTTCCGGCGGACAACAACAGCGGGTCGGTGTTGCCCGTGCGCTGGTGCAAGAGCCCACCTTGCTACTCGCGGATGAGCCGGTCGCGAGCCTAGATCCGGCCACCGCAGAGCGGCTGCTTGGTTTGTTGCGTGACATCTGCAAAACCGACGGACTCACGGCTGTCATCAGCCTGCATCAAGTCGAATTTGCCAAACAGTTCGCCGACCGCATCGTTGGATTGCACGGTGGCCAGGTGGTGTTCGACGGTGTACCGGCTGCGCTTACCCAGGCGGCGGTGCAGCAAATTTATGAACCCACAAGCCAGCGCCCAATGCAGATAGATGCGCAGGTGCGACCGGCGGCCAGTACCCAAACAAACGAATTTTCAGTTGTCTAATTTCAGGAGAAATCATGAATGTCTTTCGTCGTACTTTCGTCTTGGCACTTGCCACACTCTTCGCCACGCTGAGTTTGTCAGCGGTCGCACAGTCGCGCGATCCAGCAAAGCTCCGAGTGGCACTTCTACCCGATGAAAACGCCAGCACCCTTATTCAAAATGCACAGCCACTCAAGGCGTATCTAGAAAAGACGCTGAAAAAAGAAATCGAGCTGGTCGTCACGACCGACTACTCTTCAATGATCGAAGCGATGCGCTTTGGTCGTATCGAAGTCGCGTACTTTGGTCCGTTCTCATACGTGCTGGCGAAATCACGGGCGCCTGATATCGAGCCTTTCGCAGTGGGGGTTGAGCGCGGTGCGCCGTTCTACAACTCAATTCTGATTGCCACCGCAAACGGATCGGTAAAGACGCTGGCCGATGTGCGCGGTAAGCCGTTCGGCTTTGGTGATCAGGCGTCGACCTCCAGCCATCTCGCGCCGCGTGCTCACCTGCTGAATAAAGCTGGTCTCGATGGTGATAAAGATTACAAACCGGTTCACCTCGGCACCCACGATGCGGTTGCTCGGGCGGTGCAGGCAGGGCAAGTGCCAGCAGGTGCGCTGTCCAAACCGATCTTCGACAATTTGGTGACCCGTGGAACCATCGACGCCGCAAAGGTGGTGCAGCTCGACCTCTCGCCCGCGATTCCGAATTATCCGATCGTGATGCAAGGCAATCTTGCCCCGGCGCTCAAGCAGGCAATTCGGTCGGCATTCTTGGACATGAAGGACAAAGAAGTGTTGAAGTCTTTCCGCGTGGAGTCCTTTGCCCCAACCGATGACAAGGCATACGACGTGTTGCGTGACACGGCAAAAGTCTTGAAACTCGACTTGGCAAAGATGAAGTAATGAGCAGCCAACCAGCACAATTTGGCGAAATCCTCGCGCAAGATCAGAAACTGCGCTGGCGCCAACTACGGCTGGTGGCAGTTGTCGTCGCCGTCTGTATCGCGGCGCTTTGGATTAGCGGCTTCTTCGACGCCGCTCGATTTGTCGAGGGTGCGCCCGCCATTTGGCAGCTCGCCACCGAAATGACGCCGCCTAACTTTGCACGCTGGAAAAGCTGGCTCAGACCATTGCTCGACACGCTTGCCATGTCGATTGCCGGTACGGCGCTTGCGGTGTTGATTTCGTGGCCGCTATCACTTCTTGCCGCGTCAAACACCACGCCGCACCCAGTGCTGTACCGAGTCTCGCGCATTGTGCTCGCCGCGTTTCGATGCGTACCCGAAATTATTCTCGGTATCCTGTTTGTTGCGGCCGTCGGGTTCGGCGCCTTACCGGGGGTCTTGGCGCTGGCGCTGCATTCAGTGGGTATGGTGGCGAAGTTCTATGCCGAAGCCATTGAACATGTTGACCCCAAACCACTCGAAGCCGCCGTTGCTGCGGGTAGCAGCCGATTCCAAGTCATTTCCCATGCGGTATTGCCGCAAGTGCTTCCCCAACTCGCAGACATCACAATCTACCGCTGGGAGTATCACTTTCGCGCCTCAACCGTACTGGGCATCGTCGGCGCAGGCGGGATCGGTTTTGAATTGATGGCCGCATTGCGCCTCATCAAGTACGACGAAGTTTCTGCAATCTTGCTCACCATTCTCGCCTGTGTCGTGGTGGTTGATGCCATCGGTGCGACGTTGCGCAAGCAACTGAAGTAACGCAAGCAACTCAAATAGGGAAGAACGTGACACATAAAATTGTCGTTACCAATCCGATACACACGGAGGTGAGGGATCGCCTCGCGCAGATCGGTGAAGTGGTGGTGAATTCATCCAATACACCTTGGACGCGCAGCGAGCTCATGTCGCACTTGGCTGATGCCACCGCCATGATGGGTTTTATGACCGATTGCGTGGACGCCGAGACAATCGCTGGCGCGCCGCATTTGCAAATTGTCGCCGCTGCGCTCAAAGGGTTCGATAGTTATGACGTCGAGGCGTGTACGTCGGCCGGTGTCTGGTTGACTATTGTTCCGGACTTGCTCACTGAGCCCACCGCCGAGCTTGCGATTGGCCTCGCCATCGCACTTGGCCGCCACCTGCGTCAGGGTGACGCGTATGTGCGCTCCGGCAAATTTGACGGGTGGCGCTCGCATTACTTTGGTACCGGCTTGCGCGGCTCAACCATCGCCATCATCGGCCTTGGACAGGTGGGATGCGCGATTGCGGATCAACTCGGCGGATTTGGCTGCGCGCAAATTCTCGGTGTTGACCCACACGGGCAACACGCCAACGTCACACCGTGTTCACTCGCAGAAGCCATGGCGCGCGCCGATTTTGTCTTCGTTGCCGTGCCACTGACGGCTGATTCACTTAGCCTGATCGGTGCGCCGCAGATCGCCACCGCTAAGACCGGACAGCTATTGATTAATGTCGGGCGCGGCTCTGTCGTGGATGAGTCGGCAGTCTTGCAGGCGCTTGACGACGGTCAGCTCGGTGGCTACGCGGCCGACGTATTTGCGTGTGAGGATTGGTCGCTGTCGGACCGACCAGCGCAGATTGACGCAAAATTGTTGGCGCACCACAACACCGTATTTACGCCGCATCTTGGCTCAGCAGTGCGTAAAGTGAGATTGGCGATCGAGCACCGTGCAACGGACAACATAATTGCCGCGCTGCAAGGACGCGCACCAATGGATACGATCAATCGTCCCGACGAGCCGCGTGATCGCAGCGATCTCCGTGATTTCCGTGAGAAAAGTGCCATATGAGCGCTGCCTGTGCGTTGGATGAGCGCTGCCTGTGTGTTGCATGGGCGCCGCGAGTGCCGCTCACATTTAATATCATCACTAACTTTACAACTCAATAGAGGACTCCCCATGCGTCGTGTACTCGCCAAAACCTGACTCTTCCTTACCTCCTTCGCTCTTGGCCTAGCCTGAGCATTTCATGGGGGCACGTTCGAAAGCCGAACGAGCCAAAATGGCTTCCCAATCGCCTAGAGGCAACGTCCTTGGATGCAGCGGGCGACCCGTGTAATATTCAGGCGAGTGGCAGATGTCCTCAACGCCCAAGAACGCCACAATATCGATGCCGCGCTCGATGCCTAACTGGCGTAGGTCTGCGGTCAGAATTTCAAAGGTACGCCGCTCATGGATAAAGATAAGTTTCTCGAAAAAATCACGCAGTTGTTTACCCGCCACGGGGCGGTTCACTACGGCCCCGAGCCAGTGACGTTGATGCATCACAGCATGCAGTGTGCGCAATTAGCGCAGGCAGCCGGCGCGGACGATGCCTTGATTGTTGCGGCGGGCCTTCACGACATCGGCCACATGGTGGTGCTGGCGGAAGGTCGGCGCTACACCGACGGCGGCGACAATCACGAACACATCGGCGCGGAATTTTTGTCGCCGTTCCTCACCAGTGCGGTGGTCGAGACGGTGCGCCTGCACGTAGAAGCCAAGCGCTATCTCGTGGCGAATGACGCCGCCTACGAGGCGCTGTTGTCCCAAGGGTCGATTGATTCGCTCAAGCGGCAAGGCGGCCCGATGACCGAAGCGGAATCGCAGACGTTTCGCAGTTCCAGCGCCTTTTCAAGTGCGGTTGCACTTCGACGCATTGATGAGGCGGCGAAAACAGTGGGTGCGCCGGGAATGCCGCTTACGGCCTTCTTGGCCTACGTCGAACGTGTTGCCGTGGCGTGAGCCAAACTTAGCCTGAATGTTTCAGGGGCAACGTCCCTCGGCGCAGCAGGCGACCCATGAAATATTCATAGCGAGTGTTTGCGCAAAACACTAAGCCCAAGTTGGCTTCTTTTTGACAAACGGCGTCGGTGGCGTGAATGGCGCCGCAGCAACGGGCGCAACGCTGCCACGAGGCAGGATTTGCGGCGTTGCCGGCTCGGCGGCGGCGGCAACGGCCTTTTTGGCGCGCGGCTTTTTGGGAGTTGTAGAAGTAGTCATGCCCTATCATGGGCGCACTGATGGAGAAAAGCAAGCAAATTACGCAGATTCATCAGTTGGCCTGCGTAATAATAGGCGGGTCGCCACCAACAGATCCGCCTTAATCGATATGCGAATTGCCACTTTTTTGAGTCTTGCCGGTGTTGTTGTGTGCGGTGCGTGAGGCGTTGGAACAATGGTGGACGCGTGACAACGGCAGCTTTGCGGCAGAAGGCATTTACGGGCAACTCATCAACCTTGATCCTGCGCGAAAATTGGTTGTCGTGGTGAACAGCGCGTGGACTGCTGCGACGGGGTGAAAGGAAAGCGCAGTGCGGGATGCGTTATTGAATGCCATCACGTTGGCCATCGATAGTGAAAAGAGCGCTGACTCTGCCGCGTTGCCAGCAATGAGCCGCAGCAACGTGCGTTAGAGTAACCGTCGTACCCACCAAGGAGCAACAACATGAGTAAAGCCAAAGACACCAAAAAAGACACCAAAAAAGCCGCGACCAAAACCCCGAAGGAAAAGAAAGAAGCGAAGAAGCTCAAGAAAGAAGAGCGCAAGCGCCAATGACCGCTTTCTTGCAGCGGTCATGGCGGGCACCTTCATTCTTGAGGCTCGTCTGAACATTTCATGGGGGCGCATTCGAAAGCGGGTGAGTGGGCGACCCATGAAGCATTTAGGTTAAGCGTACGTCACACCGCCCGTCGCGTTGACGGTGATCGTACGACCGACTAAGGTTGTGTAGGCTGTCGCCTTGACGGTGCTGACATAAACGTACTCGCCTTTCACCGCTGTGGGTGTGACCGTCATGATGAGATAACCGCGACGAATCGTGTCTGAGTAGTTCAGGTCGTCGATGAGGCCGAGTCCTGCACCAATTGCAGCGTTGCCAAGTTGGGGCACGAGCGCGCTGCCGTCAAGCGAGCTCGCGAGGCCACCGAGGCCAGCGCTTTCGAAACCAGTAGAGGTGACCGAAGCGCCAGCGTACTCAAAGCCGACTCGTTCGCCACTAAGTGTTGTAAGACTGGTAAACCAGCCGTTGTGAGAATCACCGGAGAGAACCACCAGCTTCTTACCCTGCGCTTTAACCGTTTGCAGAATGGCCTCACGTTGAGACGGGTATCCATCCCATGAGTCGAGGTTGAATGGTAGGCGCGGATTCTGTGAAGGATTGAGTAGCGCCGCTTCATTCGCGTTAAGCGTGGCTGCACCCGCCGCCGCACGTTTTGCCTTAGCCGCCAAGTAAGTTTGAATCGCCGCCGCTCCCAATGTTGGATTCGCGGTCGCGCCGCCGAAATACTGTGCGACGGAAAACGGAATCCACATCTTGGCCATGATGTCTTGATTACCGAGAATCTGCCAGGTTGCGCGTGAGGCGTTCATTTGAGACGCTAACCATGCTTGTTGTGTGCTGCTAATCATTTTTCGTGCGCTGTCAGTCGTTACACCACCGGCGTTTGGCGTAATTGCAGTGATGTAGCGGCCAATGCCACCATCGGCATCCCCGAAGCTATCGTACTGCTGGTCGCGACCTTCGATTCGGGTATCCAACATATGGAGAGAAAAGAGATTGCCGAAGTCGAACGAACGGTAGATTTTTAACAGATTCGCTGGATCTGGTGTACGGATCGGTAGCCACTCGTGATACGCCTTGGATGCGATTGCTTTGCGCTGATTCCAGTCGCCTTGTGTTGCGGCCTTATGATTCTCTGCACCGCCAACATATGCGTCGTTGGCGAACTCATGATCATCCCAAACGGTAATGAAAGGCATTTTGGCGTGAACCGCTTGCAGGTTCGGGTCCGAGCGGTACAGCGCGTAGCGTGCTCGATAGTCGGCAAGTGAGACGATATCGGTCGCCGGTACAACCACACGACCTAAGGCCGCGGCGTTGGCGTTACCGTATTGATTGAGGCCAGCACCGTACTCGTAGATGTAATCACCGAGGTGGAGCGCGAATTGCGCATCTGATTTTGCGGCCGCGTCGTAGGCGTTGAAGAATCCTTCTGAATAGAGCGAACACGAGAACACGGCAAACTTCACCGATGTCGCACTTGCGGCGGGCAAGGTGCGCGTAATGCCTGCTGGCGAGAAGGTGTTTTGATCGCCAATGAACCGATAGAAATAGTCCGTCCCAGCGTTCAACCCGGTCGCGTCTACCTTCGCGGTAAAGCCATTCGACTCCGTCGCATCAACGCGACCGCTCGCAACAATGTTGATGAATGCGGCGTCGGTTGCAACTTGCCAGGTGAGCGGAATAGTCGCATTGCTGTCCGTTGCCTTCGCGTGTGTCCACAGAATAACGCGGTCAGCCAAGGGGTCACCACTGGCAACCCCGAATGCAAACTTTGGCGCTGGGCCTGCACTCGAACTGCTACTCGAGCAGCCAGCCAATGAAACCGTCACCGCAGCGGCTGCCGTTGCCGTGGTGTTGATCATGAATTTGCGGCGACTATTGTCGGAAGGTGTGGTCATTGGGCTACTCCAAAAAGCCCTTATTACGAACTCTGGATATGACAGTTTTGCAATCAGTTCACCAACCAACCTTCGCCGCACAAAACATTTTTTATGTCGCGGCAGTGTTTCAAATAGTTGACATCGTCGGCAGAGACAATCATCCCGCCATCAATCGCGCGTGCGCATTCAGGCGACGGCTACAGGTTCGCCAGAGATATTTGCACCGGAAACGAATAGACGCCCGCCGACATATTTGCGGGCACCTTAAATCGATAACTGAGCTCGTAGTTTGTCCGAAACGCCTGACGCTCAAAGTGGGCGGCGCTGGTCAGGCTTGCACCGCTTGCACCATTCCCACCGAGCACAATATTTTTGTGCAGGCCGCTCACCTCAACTTCCTTGAATGCGGAGTCTTGAAGTTGGAACTGCATCTTAAAGCCAGATAGGGCATTGGACAGGATTTCCAAATTCGTGCCAGCAACGATATCAACATAGCCCCTTTGCACATCCTCGGCCTTCACTGTGATCGTATGTGTTTGGTGCAGAACACTCAGCCTGAGCACCTCCAACACCGTCACTGAGACCTGCAAACTCTGGCCTGCCTGAGGCGGGGCGACACCCACGAGGGCACTTGCCGGAGGCGATACCGAGCCGAGCGCAAGCACTGCGATCAGCACTGCAACCAATAATTTTTGCTGCAAACGTAAGGCCTTACTGAGGCCCGCATGTAAAAGGTGGCCCGCTTCAATGAGCAGTTCACCGAGCTTGCGACGTGTGTGTACCTGCTGTGCCAGCGCATCGTCGAGCTGTTGGCGAGTGATCTCACCCATTCCCACGAGGATTTCGCCGAGTTGCAATGGGTTAACCGCTTGTGCCGCATTGGTTTGGTTGTGCTGGAATTTGAGCAAGGCGTCGAGTTCGCCTGGCTTTAAGATACGCTGCTCAATGAGAATTTCACCTAAGCGTTTGCCACTTTGCGGTTGCGCTTCCAGTGCGCTTTTGAGCTGAGCCGGCGTGATTCGGCGGGCAGCGAGCAGCAATTCCCCCAGCCGCTGGCGAACGCCTCCGGCAAGCTTCAGGGCGTCGTCTAGCCGCCCCGTGTGTTGCTGAATGGCCAATACCGCTTTAAGATACGCCGGATCAAGGCGACCCAATTCGACCAAGATTTGCCCGAGTTGCACACTGGTTGACCGCTGTTGCGCGTCCAGCGCGTGCGCGAAATCGCCGCCGGACACAAACTCGCCATCAAGCAGCAGACGGCCGAGCCGACGGTGGGGTGGGTTGGTGGTGACCGCGTTTGCCGTGTTCAGCGTTTGCATATGCAATTTCTCCTTAGGTGGCGGGTGAGGGATCGCCGCCATGAATTCAGGCGACGGCACGACGACCACGACGGTCACGACGGCAAGAGTTGAAATCCTTGCTCGTTAAACAATTTTAGACAAGCGTCAACCACCGCCGCATCGTACTTCGTACCGCGTCCTTGCAAAATTTCGGCAAGCGCTTTTTCGAGGCCGAGTCCTACCCGATAGGGGCGGTGCGAAGCCATGGCTTCGACAACATCCGCCACGGCAACGATGCGCGCCTCAAGCAAAATTTCATCGCCCTTTAATCCGTTCGGGTAGCCCGTTCCATCCATACGCTCGTGATGCTGTAATGCCACTTCTGCGACCGGCCAAGGCCATTCCATCGTGTGCAAAATGTCATAACCGGCCTGGGCATGCGCCTGGATCAACTGGTACTCGATCGGGCTAATTTTCCCTGGCTTGGTCAGTATTTGTGTAGGACACGCCACCTTGCCCACATCGTGAAGATGCCCGGCCACTTTCAGGCCCTCAAGCCGTGGATCGCTAAATCTTAGTTCTTTGCCAATAGCGACTGCGAGCTGTGCCACTCGTCGCTCATGCCCAGAGGTGTACGGATCGGACAACGCAGTGATCATCGTGACCACCTGGACGGTATTGGTTAAGGCGATCTTTAGTTGCTCATGGTGCTTCAGCAAAGCCACCTCCAGCCGCTTGCGATCGCTAATGTCTCGGATGTTGCACTGGATGACTTTTACGCCAGCGACTTCATATAGGTTGCTTACAAATTCAACGTCGATGGTCACGCCGGCACGGGTTTTAAGCGGCAAATCGTCGTACCTGACATACCCGGAATCTTGTAGTATCTCGAACATGTCTTTGGTCTGTTGGATGTCTTTGAACGAACCAACTTCCCAGAGTTTTTTTCCTAAAAATTCGTCATACGAGTAGTCGAGCAGCTTCATCAAAAACGGGTTGACATCGTCGATCTGGCCCGTCTCCGCGTTGATCAGCAAGATGCCATCTTGCGCGGCTTCAAACAATCGACGATACCGAAGTTCAGATCGGCGTATGGTTTCGCGGGCGAGGTCGGACACCCGCACCGCCTCACGCGCAAGCTCGCCAAAGGCATCAACGGCGGATGCGGCAGTAGGTGGGCGTGTTTCATTCATGGGAACTCCTTTGGACAACAAGCCGCTCGCGCCTGATACTGCTCTGCGAACATAAACACATGGTGATCGCCAAGACTTCTGTTGGAGCATCCCGGTAGCATAGACCAATTTAGGCCGCCCCGCTGTGCCCGACGGTACACTAGCCTGACTATTTCATGGGTCGCCTACGGCGTCGAGGGACGTTGCCGCTGAATGAGTGGATAACCAATTTGGCTTGTTCCTCTTTTAAAACCACTGTCATTCCGAACGGCATTGCATGAGATCCCCCGACTGCGCTCGCGATGGCATTTTGAGAGATGGTGCCCTAAAAAACTACTGTCATTCCGAACGGCAGTTCGTGAGATTCGCCGACTGCGCTCGCGATGGCATTTTGAGAGGTGATGCCCTAAAAAACTACTGTCATTCCGAACGGCAGTTCGTGAGGAATCCCATCGCGTAAAACAACGAAGCAGTGAGCTATTGATTGTTACGCTTGGGGAAAAAACATTGCGTCAACTGAATCGAAAAACGCCTTCTTCCCGATGCAACCGGATGAGATCCCTCGACTACGCTCGGGATGACAACTTGAGAGATGGTGCCCTAAAAAATCACTGTCATTCCGAACGGTATTTCGTGAGACCCCTCGGCTACGCTCGCGATGACAACTTGAGAGATGGTGCCCAAAAAAATCACTGTCATTCCGAACGGCAGTTCGTGAGGAATCCCATCGCGTAAAACAACGAAGCAGTGAGCTATTGATTGTTACGCTTGGGGAAAAAACATTGCGTCAACTGAATCGAAAAACGCCTTCTTCCCGATGCAACCGGAAGAGATCCCTCGACTACGCTCGGGATGACAACTTGAGAGATGGTGCCCTAAAAAATCACTGTCATTCCGAACGGCATTGCATGAGACCCCTCGGCTACGCTCGCGATGACAACTTGAGAGGTGGTGCCCTAAAAAATCACTGTCATTCCGAACGGCAGTTCGTGAGGAATCTCATCGCGTAAAACAACGAAGCACTAAGCTATTGCTTGTTACGCTTGGGGAAAAAACATTGCGTCAACTGAATCGAAAAACGCCTTCTTCCCGATGCAACCGGAAGAGATCCCTCGACTACGCTCGGGATGACAACTTGAGAGATGGTGCCCTAAAAAATCACTGTCATTCCGAACGGTATTTCGTGAGACCCCTCGGCTACGCTCGCGATGACAACTTGAGAGATGGTGCCCAAAAAAATCACTGTCATTCCGAACGGCAGTTCGTGAGGAATCCCATCGCGTAAAACAACGAAGCAGTGAGCTATTGATTGTTACGCTTGGGGAAAAAACATTGCGTCAACTGAATCGAAAAACGCCTTCTTCCCGATGCAACCGGAAGAGATCCCTCGACTACGCTCGGGATGACAACTTGAAAGATGGTGCCTTAAAAAACTACTGTCATTCCGAACGGCAGTTCGTGAGGAATCCCATCGCGTAAAACAACGAAGCAGTGAGCTATTGATTGTTACGCTTGGGGAAAAAACATTGCGTCAACTGAATCGAAAAACGCCTTCTTCCCGATGCAACCGGAAGAGATCCCTCGACTACGCTCGGGATGACAACTTGAGAGATGGTGCCCTAAAATATCACTGTCATTCCGAACGGTATTTCGTGAGACCCCTCGGCTACGCTCGGGATGACAATTTAAGAGGCTGTGCCCTTAAAAAATCACTGTCATTCCGAACGGTATTTTGTGAGGAATCTCATCGCGTAAAACAACGAAGCACGAAGCGATTGCTTGTTACGCTGGGGGAAAAAACATTGCGTCAACTGAATCGAAAAACGCCTTCTTCCCGATGCAACCGGATGAGATCCCTCGACTACGCTCGGGATGACAATTTGAGAGATGGTGCCTTAAAAAGATCACTGTCATTCCGAACGGCAGTTCGTGAGATTCGCCGACTGCGCTCGCGATGACAACTTGAGAGGTGGTGCCCTAAAAAATCACTTTCATTCCGAACGGCAGTTCGTGAGGAATCTCATCCCGTAAAACGACGAAGCACTAGGCGATTGCTTGTTACGCCGGGGGGAAAAACGTTGCGCCAACTGAATCGAAAAACGCCTTCTTCCCGATGCAACCGGAAGAGATCCCTCGACTACGCTCGGGATGACAACTTGAGAGATGGTGCCCTAAAAAACTACTGTCATTCCGTGCGGTATTTCGTGAGATCCCTCGACTACGCTCGGGATGACAACTTCAGAGATGGTGCCCTAAAAAATCACTGTCATTCCGAACGGCAGTTCGTGAGGAATCTCATCGCGTAAAACAACGAAGCACTAAGCTATTGCTTGTTACGCTGGGGGGAAAAACGTTGCGCCAACTGAATTGAAAAACGTCTTCTTCCCGATGCAACCGGATGAGATCCCTCGACTACGCTCGGGATGACAACTTGAGAGGTAACGACCTAAAAAATCACTGTCATTCCGAACGGCAGTTCGTGAGGAATCTCATCCCGTAAAACAACGAAGCAGTGAGCTATTGATTGTTACGCTTGGGGAAAAACATTGTGCCAACTGAATTGAAAAACGCCTTCTTCCCGACGCAACCGGATGAGATCCCTCGGCTACGCTCGGGATGACAATTTGAGAGATGGTGCCCTAAAAAATCACTGTCATTCCGAACGGCAGTTCGTGAGGAATCTCATCGCGTAAAACAACGAAGCACTAAGCTATTGCTTGTTACGCTGGGGGGAAAAGCGTTGCGCTAACTGAATCGAAAAATACCTTCTTCCCGATGCAACCGGATGAGATCCCTCGACTGCGCTCGGGATGACAACTTGAGAGATGGTGCCCTAAAAAATCACTGTCATTCCGAACGGCAGTTCGTGAGATCCCTCGACTACGCTCGGGATGACAATTTGAGAGGTGGTGCCTTAAAAAATCACTGTTATTCCGAACGGCAGTTCGTGAGGAATCTCATCGCGTAAAACAACGAAGCACTAAGCGATTGCGCGTCGTTCTTTGGGGTGAAGCGTTGCGCTAACTGAATCGAAAAATACCTTCTTCCCGATGCAACCGGATGAGATCCCTCGGCTACGCTCGGGATGACAACTTGAGAGATGGTGCCCTAAAAAATCACTGTCATTCCGAACGGCAGTTCGTGAGGAATCTCATCGCGTAAAACAACGAAGCACTAAGCGATTGCGCGTCGTTCTTTGGGGTGAAGCGTTGCGCTAACTGAATCGAAAAATACCTTCTTCCCGATGCAACCGGATGAGATCCCTCGGCTACGCTCGGGATGACAATTTGAGAGATGGTGCCCTAAAAAATCACTATCATTCCGAACGGCAGTTCGTGAGGAATCCCATCGCGTAAAACAACGAAGCAGTGAGCTATTGATTGTTACGCTTGGGGAAAAACGTTGCGCTAACTGAATCGAAAAACGCCTTCTTCCCGATGCAACCGGAAGAGATCCCTCGGCTACGCTCGGGATGACAATTTGAGAGATGGTGCCCTAAAAAATCACTGTCATTCCGAACGGCAGTTCGTGAGGAATCCCATCGCGTAAAACAACGAAGCAGTGAGCTATTGATTGTTACGCTTGGGGAAAAACGTTGCGCTAACTGAATCGAAAAATACCTTCTTCCAGACGCAACCGGATGAGATCCCTCGACTGCGCTCGGGATGACAACTTGAGAGATGGTGCCCTAAAAAATCACTGTCATTCCGAACGGCAGTTCGTGAGATTCGCCGACTGCGCTCGCGATGACAACTTGAGAGATGGTGCCCTAAAAAATCACTGTCATTCCGAACGGCAGTTCGTGAGGAATCTCATCCCGTAAAACGACGAAGCACTAGGCGATTGCGCGTCGTTCTTTGGGGTGAAGCGTTGCGCTAACTGAATCGAAAAATACCTTCTTCCCGACGCAACCGGATGAGATCCCTCGACTACGCTCGGGATGACAATTTGAGAGATGGTGCCCTAAAAAATCACTGTCATTCCGAACGGCAGTTCGTGAGGAATCTCATCGCGTAAAACAACGAAGCACGAAGCTATTGCTTGTTACGCTGGGGGGAAAAACGTTGCGCTAACTGAATCGAAAAATACCTTCTTCCAGACGCAACCGGATGAGATCCCTCGACTGCGCTCGGGATGACAACTTGAGAGATGGTGCCCTAAAAAATCACTGTCATTCCGAACGGTATTTTGTGAGACCCCTCGACTGCGCTCGGGATGACAATTTGAGAGGTAACGACCTAAAAAATCACTGTCATTCCGAACGGCATTGCATGAGACCCCTCAACTACGCTCGAATTCTATTTCGAGGATGGCCGTTCCGTGCCAATGCCGCGTGTCGCAAAACGAGGGCAGCGAACGGCGATGCTTCCGGCAAGCTTCTCAGCCAAGGTGTTATTGTTGAATGAAATGCTCGCCCGCAGACGGCGTACTCATCGGATTTCCTTACCCCGCGGTCTGCCGGCGGCAACCAAGCCGTATTGCGCTTGACTTGCCTTCACACCAGCAAAAAAGCTCTTTACATCAGGCTCGTCGTTGACCGCAACCACGACCAGTCGCTTGCCGTCGATTGCGCTCTCCACCTTTGATCCTTCCCCTAACGCGCTTGCGCCGTAGGCAAAAACATCTCCAACAAATCGTTTAAGAACAGCCGACCTTTCGGCGTTGGGCTGATGTGTAAATGATCGCGTGTGATCAGCCCTTTCGTTTCAGCCGCATCGAGTTCGCGTGAGATTGCAGTAATCGGCAAGCCAGTGCGCTCGGTAAAAAGTGCGACAGGAAAACCCATCGTTAGCCGGAGTGCGTTGAGCATGAATTCAAATGGCAAGTCGGTGGGGCCAATGCTTGATGCGTCTTGGATCGCGTCACCCAGCATTGCCTGTTGCATAAATGCGTTGGGTTGTTTGTATCGCGCTTCGCGGGTGATTCGGTCCGGGAAAGAAATCTTGCCGTGTGCGCCGGCACCGATGCCGATGTAGTCGCCAAAGCGCCAGTAGTTGAGGTTGTGCCGGGACTGTTGGCCGGGCTTGGCGTAAGCAGAAGTCTCATAGTGCTGGTATCCCGCCGCTGCGAGCCTGTCGAAAATCATCTCGTGCATGTCGGCGGCGAGTTCGTCATCGGGCAACGCAGGCGGGAAACGATGGAAGAGTGTGTTGGGCTCGAGCGTGAGATGGTAAATCGAGAGATGGTTAGTGCCGAACGATAGCGCTGTCTCAACATCTTTCGCACACTCGGCGAGTGTTTGTGACGGTAGCGCAAACATCAGGTCGAGGTTGATGTTGTCGAAATTCGCTTGAGCGATCTCAATGGCGCGTTTGGCTTCAGTGTCGTTGTGCACGCGACCGAGCGCCGTAAGGTGTTTGGCGTTGAAACTTTGAATACCAATCGAGAGTCGATTCACACCTGCATCGCGATAACCCTTGAATTTTTCTGCCTCAAATGTGCCGGGGTTGGCTTCGAGTGTGATTTCGGCGTCGGCTTCGACCGCTAGGCGCGCCCGCACTGCGGCCAGGATGGTGTCGATTCCTGCGGCTGAAAATAGGCTGGGTGTGCCGCCGCCAAAAAAGACGGTGTGAACGCGGCGGCCCCAAACCTTTGGCAAGGTGACATCAAGATCGGCGATGAGGGCGTCGATGTAGCGTTGCTCGTCTTCGGTGCGGAGCGTGTTTCCCCCTTTCCCCAACTCTTCTCCCGCAGTGGGCCGAGGAGCCGCAAGCGGGTGCAACTTCGGCACCCCCGCCCGCGCTTTGGTGGTGGACGCATCAGCGCTCTTCGCCTCATGCGAATTGAAATCGCAGTACGGGCACTTGCGAATACACCACGGAATATGGATGTAGAGCGATAGCGGCGGCAGCGTAGCGAGTAGCGAGGTATTAGCAGACTTGCCAAACCCTAGCATTGACGGTGGTTTTGAAGGCATTTAGTCTGAAAACGCCCGCTGCGCTTTGAGTTTGGCGGCAAGCGCTTGCATGGCGAGTCCGCGATGGCTGATGCGATTTTTCTCCTCGTTGGTCAGCTCGGCGGCGGTTTTGCCGAATGCGGGCAAGTAAAAATACGGGTCGTAACCGAAGCCGCCACTGCCAACTGGCGAGTCAACAATTTCGCCCCAGCACTCACCATCGGCGATCAGCGGGTGCGGGTCGTCGGCGTGCATCACCAACACCAATGAGCAGTAGTAGAAGGCGCGTCTGTCCTCTTTGTGAGCCAGTTCGCGGATGAGTTTCTCGTTGTTGCGTGTATCGCTCTTGGGTTCGCCTGTGCCGTTGTTGGCGTAGCGTGCCGACCAAACGCCCGGCGCACCACCCAAAACCGGCACACAAATGCCGGAATCGTCCGCAAGCGCTGGCAATCCCGCCGCACGGGAAGCATGGCGCGCTTTGGCGAGCGCATTCTCGATAAATGTGGCGTGAGGCTCGTCGGCTTCACTGATACCCAATGCCGACTGAGGAATGGCTTCGAAGGCGAATGGTGCCAGCAGAATGGCGAACTCGCGCAACTTGCCGACGTTGTTGGAGGCGATGACAATTTTTTTCATGGGGGGCATTCTACGTCGAAGGGCGCTCTTACCCGCATTGCGGCGACTGTCGATGGATTGCTTACGCTAAAATGGCCGGGCGCTGGAACCTTCATATCCTCATATCCATCAGCCTCTGGGAAAGCTCCATCATGACGATCAAAGTCGCAATTAACGGTTATGGCCGAATCGGCCGCAACATCCTCCGTGCTCATTACGAGTCTGGTAAGACGCATGATATTCAGATTGTCGCGATCAACGATTTGGGCCCAGTTGAAACCAATGCCCACTTGACGCGCTACGACACAGCGCATGGCAAATTTCCCGGCACCGTCACCGTTGAGGGTGAGTTTCTTGTCGTCGGGTTTGGCAACAGCAGCGACAAGATCAAAGTGTTCGCCCAGCGTGACCCGGCGCAAATTCCATGGGGCGAGCTGGGGGTAGATGTGGTGCTCGAATGTACGGGCTTTTTCACCAGCAAAGAAAAGGCGGCCGCGCACATCAAAGGTGGTGCCAAGAAAGTCATCATTTCCGCCCCTGGCGGCAAAGATGTGGATGCGACGGTGGTTTATGGCGTCAACCACAATGTCTTGACTGCCGCGATGACGGTCATCTCGAATGCTTCTTGCACCACCAACTGCCTGGCGCCATTGGTAAAGCCGCTAAATGACAAGTTGGGCGTGGTCACCGGCTTGATGACCACCGTACACGCTTACACCAACGACCAAGTATTGACCGATGTGATGCACGAGGATTTGCGTCGCGCACGTTCGGCCACCATGTCGATGATTCCGACCAAAACCGGTGCCGCCGCCGCTGTGGGGCTGGTGTTGCCGGCGTTAAATGGCAAGCTCGATGGTTACGCGATTCGTGTACCGACCATCAATGTGTCGTTGGTCGATTTGTCGTTTATCGCAAAGCGCGACACGACGGTAGACGAAGTGAATGCAATCATGAAAGAGGCGGCCTCGTCACCCGGCATGAAAGGTATTCTTGCCTATAACACCGCGCCCTTGGTATCGGTCGATTTCAACCACGACAGCTACTCCTCCACTTTTGATTCGACGTTAACGAAAGTGTCCGGCAACCTCGTCAAAGTCTCAAGCTGGTATGACAACGAATGGGGCTTTTCGAATCGTATGTTGGACACCACGGTCGCCTTGATGTCGGCTAAGTGATCATGAAGCTGACCATGAAACGCGCCGTGAACGAAAAGCGCCATTGATGACGACCTCGTTTATACGTCTGGCCGATTTAGCCGCAAGCGGACAACTCCACGGCAAACGCGTATTCATTCGCGCTGACTTAAATGTGCCGCAGGATGAAGCGGGCAATATCACTGACGACACACGCATTCGCGCCTCGATCCCCGCGATTGCGCTTGCGCTAAATGCTGGTGCGGCTGTGATGGTCACATCGCACCTCGGCCGGCCAACCGAAGGTGAGTTAACGCCAGAGGATTCGTTGGCACCAATCGCCGAGCGTTTGGCCTCACTCATGCAGCGTGAAATATCGCTAAAAACCGACTGGGTAAACGGCGTTGTTGTCGCAGCGGGGCAAGTGGTGCTACTCGAAAACTGTCGCGGCAATAAAGGTGAGAAAAAGAACAGCGACGAACTGGCGCAGAAGATGGCCGCGTTGTGCGATATCTACGTCAACGATGCGTTTGGTACCGCGCACCGAGCGGAGGCGACAACCCACGGCATCGCCAAATACGCCAAGCTGTCCTGTGCTGGCCCACTGCTCGCCGCAGAGCTCGATGCACTTGGCGCTGCGCTTGCCAACCCAAAACGGCCAATGGTGGCGATTGTTGCGGGGTCTAAGGTATCGACCAAACTGACCATCTTGAAGTCGCTGGCGGCGAAGGTCGATCAGTTGGTGGTGGGGGGCGGTATTGCCAATACATTCTTGCTCGCGCAGGGTTTGCCGATTGGCAAGTCGCTTGCCGAGCCCGATCTGGTCGCCAATGCAAAAGAGATCATCAACATGATGGCGGCGCGTGGCGCTTCGGTGCCGATCCCAACCGATGTTGTATGCGGCAAAGCTTTCTCGGCGAGTGAGCCTGCGGTCACCAAGACAGTTGCTGATGTCACGGCTGACGACATGATTTTTGATATCGGGCCAAACACGGCAGCCGCGCTTGCCACAATCATGCAACAAGCGGGCACTATTGTTTGGAACGGGCCGGTCGGTGTGTTTGAGTTTGATCAGTTCGGTGGCGGAACCAAGACGCTCGCTGAAGCCGTTGCAGCATCAAACGCATTCTCAATTGCGGGTGGGGGCGATACCTTAGCCGCGATTGCAAAATACGGTATCACCGACAAAGTGAGTTACATCTCAACAGGTGGAGGGGCATTCCTAGAGTTTCTTGAGGGGAAGTCGCTACCTGCCGTGGAAATTCTTCACCAGCGTGCCATTGAATAGTAATCGCGTGCGCTAATTTGCATCATTCGCAGCGCCCGTCGTGTGCTGCATAAGGAAACCTAATGCCTAGAGCTACCAAAATTGTTGCCACACTCGGTCCTGCCTCCTCGTCTGCGGAAGTGCTGGAGCGCCTCATCGTCGCCGGTGTCGATGTGGTGCGGATGAATTTTTCCCACGGCACCGCAGAAGACCATATCAATCGGGCCGCGCTGGTTCGCCAACTGTCTGCCAAACACAATCGCCCGGTCGGCATTCTCGCCGACTTGCAGGGGCCAAAAATCCGCGTGGGTAAATTCGCCGAGAACAAAATCACCTTGAAGACCGGTGACAAATTTATTCTGGATGCTAACTGCGAGCTGGGCAACCAAGAGCGCGTTGGTATTGACTACAAAGAGTTGCCGCGCGATGTGAAGTCGGGTGATATGTTGTTGCTCAATGACGGGCTGTTAGTGTTTGAAGTGACGTCGGTTCGTGGCAGCGAAATTCATTGTGCCGTCCGCCAAGGTGGTGTGTTGTCGAACAACAAAGGCATCAATCGCAAAGGTGGGGGACTCACCGCGCCACCGCTCACTGGCAAGGATATGGAGGACATCAAAATCGCGTCGAAACTGAATGCGGATTTCCTCGCGGTTTCATTTCCGAAAAGTGGGGCAGACATGTATATGGCGCGCGAGTTGATGCGCGCCGCCGGCGGCAATGCACTGCTCATCGCCAAGATTGAGCGAACCGAAGCCGTGACCAACGCGGCCCTAGAAGACATCATGAAGGCGTGCGACGGCATTATGGTCGCCCGTGGCGATCTTGCGGTTGAAGTCGGTGATGCGGCGGTACCGGCACTGCAAAAGCGCATGATTCGCATGGCACGCGAGATGAACAAGCTGACCATCACCGCCACGCAAATGATGGAGTCGATGGTGTCCTCGCCGATCCCAACCCGCGCAGAAGTTTCCGACGTCGCCAACGCGGTGCTCGACGGCACCGATGCTGTGATGCTCTCGGCGGAGTCGGCGGCCGGCCAATTTCCGGTGGAAACGGTCGAAGCGATGGTGCGGATTTGTCGTGAAGCGGAGAAGAGTGCGGAAGTCAAACTCGATCGAGAGTTTTTGAACCGTGTGTTCACCCGTGTTGATCAATCCATTGCGATGGCAGCTTTGTTCACGGCGCACCATCTCAAGGTGAAGTGTATTGCCTCGCTCACACAGTCGGGCTCAACCGCGCTGTGGATGTCCCGCTTGAATTCTGGCGTGCCCATTTATGCGCTGACCCCGGAGCCCGCCACGCATACCAAGTGCGCGTTGATGCGCGATGTGCGCCCGTTTGCGCTGGCCTACGAGGGGCAGGACCGAGAGCGGTTGATGATCGAGGCTGAAAAAGCACTGTTGATCAACAAAGTCGTTGAGTTGGGCGACCTCGTGGTGCTGACGATGGGCGAGCCCATTGGTCAATCGGGTGGTACCAACACCATGAAGATTCTTCGCATCGGCGAGCACCGTAGCGCCTGAGTCGCGATGTCGGTCATCATCCGTCCGCAAGCCGCAGAAGCGGGGGGTATTGCAGCCGATATTGAGGCGATTCGCCAGATTGCCTACGCCACTTGGCCAGACACGTTTTGCGATATTCTGACCGCAGCGCAAATCCAATACATGCTGGCTTGGCTGTACGCGACAGAGCGTCTGCGCCGACAAGTGGACGCCAAAGAGCACATCTTCCATCTCGCCGAAGTTGACGGTAAGCCTGTGGGGTTCGCGGCGCATCAGATCGACCATCCACGCCACGGCACTACCAAGATTCACAAGCTCTATTTGCTACCCAGCCAGCAGGGAAAGGGGATTGGGCGCTTATTGATTGACACCGTTCGGCGGGCAGCGCGCGAGGCGAACCAGCAAGCGCTGACGCTGAATGTGAATAAAAACAACCGTGCCGTCGATTTTTATCGCGCCAATGGATTGGCGCGGGTCGGCGAAGAGGTGATCGATATCGGCGGGGGATACGTCATGGATGACTACATCATGGGATGCACGCTGTAAGGTTCGGCCGCGCCTGCTTTTGCGACCCAAACATGCTGGGAAGCACGTAAAATAGCCGCTTCTTGTCATCCCCTCTCGGAGAATTTAATGGCCCTCGTTTCCATGCGCCAACTGCTCGATCATGCGGCAGAAAACAACTACGGCTTGCCGGCATTCAACGTCAACAATCTGGAGCAGGTGCAGGCGATCATGGAAGCCGCCGCCGAGACAGATTCGCCGGTCATCATGCAAGCCAGTGCGGGTGCGAGAAAGTATGCGGGAGAGACCTTCCTCAAATATCTGATTGAGGCAGCCGTTGAAACGTATCCCAACATCCCCGTTGCCATGCACCAAGACCACGGCCAAAGCCCGGCAGTGTGCCAACAGGCGATGCGCTTGGGTTTTTCCAGCGTGATGATGGACGGTTCATTGCAAGCCGACGGCAAAACCATTGCCAGCTATGAATACAACGTGGAGGTCACCCGACGTGTTGTCGATATGGCGCACATGATCGGTGTATCGGTTGAAGGAGAGCTGGGTTGCTTAGGCTCACTCGAAACGATGAAGGGCGATAAAGAAGACGGTCACGGCACGGACTCCACCATGACGCGTGACCAACTCTTGACCGACCCAAACGAAGCGGCAGATTTTGTCCAGAAAACCGGTGTGGATGCGCTCGCCATTGCTATCGGTACCTCGCACGGCGCCTACAAATTCACGCGCAAGCCAACTGGGGATATTTTGGCCATCGACCGTATCAAAGCGATCAATGCGCGTATTCCGAATACACACTTGGTGATGCACGGCTCGTCGAGCGTGCCGCAAGACCTACTCGACATCATCCGCGCCAATGGCGGCGAGATGAAAGAGACTTACGGGGTACCGGTGGAGGAAATTCAAGAAGGCATTAAGCACGGCGTACGCAAGATCAATATCGATACTGATATTCGTTTGGCGATGACGGCGGCGGTGCGCAAATTCATGAACGAAAACAAATCACACTTTGACCCACGCGATTTTCTGAAACCTGCGCGTGCGGCGGCCAAAGAAATCTGTAAGTTGCGCTATGTTCAGTTCAACTGCGCTGGGCAGGCCTCAAAGATCAAGCCGATTACGCTGTCCAAAATGGCGGATCGCTACGCGAAGGGCGAGCTGAGGCAGGTTGTCGCCTGAGACGGCCAAGGCGGCTAAGGTGGCTAGGGCGGCTAAGGTGGCCGCTGTGGCCGATGTTTCAACCTCGGTGGTGCCAACGTAGTGTCGGAATTGCAGGCGCGAGTTGGCCGACGAGATGCATCACCATTGCCCAAGTCGTCGCAATTTTTGTCGAGGAAACTTATGTTCCAGTCTGACATCACGTCCCTTCCACTGGTTGCGCGCGGCAAAGTGCGCGACATTTATGCCGTTGGTGATGACCAGCTTCTACTGGTGACGAGCGATCGGCTATCGGCATACGATGTCATCCTGCCGACGCCGATCCCGCATAAAGGGGAGATTTTGGTAGGGCTTGCGAACTTTTGGTTCGAGAAGCTAAAACACATCGTGCCGAACCAGCTCACCGGCATCGACCCCGAATCGGTGGTCGCCCCAAACGAACGTGATCAAGTGCGCGGTCGCGCCATTGTGGTCAAGCGCTACAAGGTGTTGCCAATTGAAGCGGTGGTTCGCGGCTACTTAGAAGGCTCCGGTTGGGCCGAATATCAGCAATCACAATCGGTATGTGGCGTGAAGTTACCTGCCGGTTTGCAACGTGCATCGAAGTTGCCTGAGCCGATCTTCACACCTGCCACCAAAGCCGAAGCCGGTGAACACGACGAGAACATTGACTTCGCCACCTGCGAAAAAATCATCGGTGCGGCGCGTGCAGCGGAAGTGCGTGACGTTGCGATTGGCTTGTACAAAACTGCCGCAGACTATGCGCTCACTCGCGGCATCATCATTGCCGATACCAAGTTCGAATTTGGCTTGGATGCTAAGGGCCAACTGCATTTAATTGATGAGGCGCTCACACCTGACTCATCTCGCTTCTGGCCGCTCGATACTTACCAGGTCGGCGTGTCACCCGAGAGCTTTGACAAGCAATACATTCGTAACTGGCTCGACAGCATTGGTTTTAATCGCAAGCCGCCTGCGCCGGATGTGCCCACCGAGATTGCCCAGCGCACCAGCGACAAGTATCGTGAGGCGTTGGATCGGTTGACAGAAAAAAGGGCACTTCTATAAACCTGCTGCGCGGGCGAATCTGTCAGCTCCGGTGCTCGCTGTACACTGGGTACGTGTCCCGTGTTTGCCAAACCCGTCGCTGCCAACTTCACCCGCTCGCGACGGTTTTTAGAAGCTCCCCAAAACCTAAACTGCCCGACTGGCGGGCAGTTTCAAGCATTACGGCTTGAAAACGCCCGTGTTTATTAGGGTTTTACTTGCGGCACTCGATCAGGGCGTACGCCGTGTGATTGTGGATCGACTCGAAGTTCTCCGCTTCCAATGTGTAAGCGGCGATACGCGCATCGCGATTTAATGCCGCCGCAATATCGCGCACCAAGTCTTCCACAAACTTAGGGTTATCGTAAGCGCGTTCGGTGACGAATTTTTCATCGACGCGCTTCAAGACACCATATAGCTCACTTGACGCCTGTTCTTCGGCAATACGCACAATCTCGTCGACTGTGATCGGGGCTGCCGCCTCGATGGTCATGCTGATATGAGAGCGCTGATTGTGTGCGCCGTAGTCAGAAATTTCCTTTGAACAGGGGCACAAACTTGTGACGGGGGCGACCACTTTGGTGATGGCGGAAAAAACGCCTTGGCGCATTTTGCCGATCAATGTCACTTGGTAATCGAGGAGCGAGGTGACGCCCGAAACGGGCGCTGACTTTTCGATGAAGTAGGGAAATTCAATCGAGATCACGCCCTCGCCAACCCCGAGCTTCGCCACCATGCGCTCCAACAGCGATTGAAGCCCTGGCGTATCAAGCGCAATCTTTCCGGCACGTTCGGCTTCCAAGAGCTCGATAAAACGCGACATGTGGGTACCCTTCACGTCCCCGCGCAATTTAACCGTCATCGAGAAGATGCCAACTGTGTGTTGCACCGCGCCATCCGCCGACTTCACCCGCAGCGGGTGCCGTATGCCACGAATGCCGACTTGGTCAATCGCGATGTGGCGCGCATCGGCACGGCCCTGCACGTCAGGAACGCCACTGCCGTGCGTGTCAGATTCAGTGCTAAAAGGTAGGTGGGGGTCGCGTTGATTCATGTGGTTTTGTTAGGAGCCAAGCAGAGCATTCTACCTGCCGAGCAAAAACAAGGCAAAACAATGACTTAGGTGGAGCAATGGAGATTGGGGCGTGGCCGGGATCGGCAAGTGATTTTGCAAACAAAAGGGGCATCCAAATTTGGATGCCCCTGATGCTTCTACTGCGATGCAAGATGTGGCGGGCTACCCCGCCTAACCTGCCTAACCTGCTTTACTTGTTGTACGCTGTCTCACCGTGTGAGGCAATGTCCAGACCTTCACGCTCATCGTCCTCCGAGACGCGCAGACCAACCACCATCTTCACGATGAACAGCACAACGGCGGTTACAACGCCAGACCAGACAACGGCTAAACCAACCGCTTTGGCTTGGATCATCACTTGTTCGCCGATCGAGGTGAAGCCAGTCGAAGCCTTGACCCAGTCCGTCACAAAGCCCGGGCCGCCCAGGTCCGGCGAGACAAACACGCCGGTGAGTAACGCACCCAAGATGCCGCCAACCGCGTGTACACCGAACACATCGAGCGAATCATCGGCTTTCAGCAGCCGCTTCAAGCCTGTAACACCCCACAAACAAACCAGACCCGCCAACGTGCCGATGACAAATGCGCCCGGGATGCCGACGTTGCCTGCGGCCGGCGTAATGGCGACCAAACCTGCAACCGTACCAGATGCCGCGCCCAACATCGATGGCTTGCCTTTGAGCAGCCACTCGGCGAAGGTCCATGACAACACAGCGCATGCGGTGGCTAAGAAGGTGTTCATAAACGCCAACACAGCGGAGTTGCCCGCTTCGAGGGCGGAGCCCGCGTTGAAACCAAACCAGCCGAACCAGAGCATGGAAGCGCCGATCATGGTCATCGTCAAGCTATGCGGCGTGAGCGCTTCTTTGCCGTAACCAACACGCTTACCCAACATGTATGCCGCGACCAAGCCTGCAACACCGGCGTTGATATGTACCACCGTGCCGCCCGCAAAATCGAGCGCACCCCACCGCCACAACAGACCCGCTTTTTCGTTTAGGCCATCGACCAACGTGGGATCGGTGTACGCATCGGGGCCCATCCAGAACCAGACCATGTGGGCAAGTGGTGCGTAGCTAAACGTGAACCAAAGTGCGACAAACAGCAGCACGGCGGAGAATTTCATCCGCTCGGCGACCGAGCCCAGAATCAGGCAGCATGTGATTGCCGCAAACGTGCATTGGAATGCAGCAAACAGCATTTCAGGAATTACAACGCCCTTGCTGAAGGTGGCGGCCATTGCAAATTCGCCTTTGGGTACGTTGGCGATGCCGTTGAAGAACAATCGATCAAAGCCGCCTATGTACGCGTTGCCCTCGGTAAAGGCCAAGCTGTAACCGTACACGACCCACAGCACGGTGATGAGTGAGAACGTGACAAACACCTGCATCAATACCGACAGCATGTTCTTCGAACGCACCAGGCCACCGTAGAAGAGCGCCAGAGCAGGAACGCTCATGAGCAGAACGAGCGCGGTGGATACCAACATCCAAGCGACATCGCCCTTGTTGGGGACAGGTGCTGGTGTAGCCGCTGCTGGTGCAGCCGCAGTAGCAGATGGCGCGGCGGCGGGTGTGCTTGTGGGAGCGGGAGCCGCCTGTGCGGCAGCGGGTTCGGATTTTTTATCTTGCGCGTGTGCGGTGCCGTATGCAGCGCCAACACTGCCGGCGGCAACCGACAACACAAGCGCGATGGAAGCGATAAACGATTTCATATTGATAAGCTCCCTATGGTTACAAAGCATCCGCGCCGGTTTCACCGGTACGAATACGAACAACTTGTTGAAGGTCAAAGACAAATATTTTGCCGTCACCGATCTTGCCGGTATTGGCGGATTTCTCGATGGCTTCCATGACTTGATCGAGCAAGTCGTCTTTGATCGCGGCTTCAATCTTGACCTTCGGCAGAAAGTCCACGACATACTCCGCACCGCGATATAACTCGGTGTGTCCCTTTTGGCGTCCAAATCCTTTGACTTCCGTGACCGTGATGCCTTGTACGCCGATGGCGGATAGGGCTTCACGTACTTCATCGAGCTTGAATGGCTTGATGATTGCAGTAACCAGTTTCATATTGTGTGCTCCCGATGGTTAAGTGATCGCATTACCGGTCTCCCACACGCAGTGAGAGACCGGCAGCGAGATGAGTGAGATGGCTTCTGGGGTTGAGGCGAAGCTCTTGTGACTTGAATTAGAACGACTTGGAAACGAACGCGACGAGGCGACCTTTACTCCAGTCTTTGCCGAGGTAGGTGTAATTGGCGCTGACGGCGTTGGTGGTCTTGTAATACCCCCCCGCGTTCCAGCCGTCGCCGATGTCATAGGTCGCGCCCGCTTTGTAGACCGTGTAGGCCAGCGGGTCATTTTTCTTAACCGTCTGACGCGCAACTTGTGCATTCAAGGTCAGTTTTGGCATCACCTCTTGTGCCCAATTAAGCTCGAAGAAGGTGGAGCCTTTACTATTTGGCACACCGAACAAGGTGCTCGTGGCGTATGAATACTTTGCCGAAACGGGGCCACCTGCCACGCCGATGTAGAACTCATCGGTGTTGGGCTTGGGATTGAAGCCCGAGTTGGACGGGTATTCGTAACGAAGGTAACCAAGGTCCATCGTCACGTCTTTGACAATCTCAAACTTGTACCCGGCGAACAGATCGAGCTCAAGGTCGCCTTCGGCCTTGAATCCACCGGCCCTGCCTGTGTCTTTCAACCAGTTGATGTTGGTGAGAAAAGTGCCCAGATAGAGACCGGAGGAATGGGAGTAGTCGATGTTGAGTTGAAGCGCCGGCTTTTCAGAAGTCTGGGTGATGCCGCGATATTCATACTCGCTGTAGACCGATACCTTGGTGGCGAGCGTATGCTCTGGCGTCGGTGCCGGCGTGGCCGGGGCTGCCTGTGCCATTGCATTGCTCATCGATATTGCGCCGCTCGTTGCAATTGCGGCAGCAAGCACTTTTAAAGCGGAATTGCCGAGCTCGGTTGCTTGTTTCATCTCATTTCCTTTCGGGGTGCTGGTTGTAATCGATCAAATGTCAAATGTCCTATCACCCGTGTGTGACGGCTGTAAGATTCATTCAGCATATTGTGTGCCATCTATTGCGCTGCGGTAAGTTATTGACAGAAAATAACTTTTTCTGGATCCCCCGTGCCGCTGCACCAGTAAAAAGCTGAAAACCGCAGTTACGCACCGTTTTAGTGCGACGCATCGTGGGGGCGGCTAATGCTGTGAACACGGGGCGCGTCGTCAACGGATACCCATCTTTAGCGCGTTACAATGAGCCGATGAGTCAATTCACCCCCAACCCCACCATCGACAAGCTGACCGACCTCGCGCAACGCATTGGCGAGGCCATCGCGGCCTCTCCCGCAGGCGATATCGAGAAGAACGCTCGCCAACATTTCATTTCACAGCTCGCCCTGCAAGGGCTGGTGACCCGCGAAGAGTTCGACGCGCAACGTGCCTTACTTGAAAAAACGCGCGCCAAGTTGCAGGCGCTGGAAGAAAAAATCGCCGTGCTCGAAAACAAGTCGGCCTGATGTCGCTCGCGGTTCTGACTAGCCGTGCGTTGACCGGCATGGAAGCGCCGCCGGTGACAGTGGAGGTACACCTCGCAAACGGCTTGCCGTCGTTCACCATCGTGGGCTTGCCAGAACTTGAAGTGAAAGAAAGCAAAGATCGGGTGCGTGCGGCGCTGTTGAATGCCCGCTTTGAGTTTCCGGCGCGACGTATTACCGTTAACTTAGCGCCCGCTGAATTGCCGAAAGATAGTGGGCGCTTTGATTTGCCGATTGCCATTGGTATTTTGGTGGCGACCGGGCAGATTCCTGGGGATAAGCTCAATCAATATGAATTTGCTGGCGAGCTCGCCCTCACCGGAGAGCTTCGGCCGATTCGTGGCGCACTCGCCATGGCGCTAAAGGCACACCGCGATGGCCGCGCATTTATTCTTCCCAAAGCCTCGGCGATGGAGGCGGCGATGGTGGCCGAGGCCACCGTCTTGCCTGCGGCGTCGCTGCTTGAGGTGTGCGCCCACTTGGTGGGCCGCGACTTGATCGCACCGTTTATTCCAGATGCCGCCTTGCGTGCTATCCCACCGCTCGACGCCGATTTTGCCGACGTGAAAGGCCAGCTTGCCGCGAAACGTGCGCTTGAAATTGCCGCAGCAGGTCGGCATAGCATCTTGATGATGGGGCCACCTGGCACCGGCAAGACGATGTTGGCGCAACGCTTTGTGGGCGTGCTGCCGTCGATGACGGATGATCAAGCCCTGGAGGCAGCGGCCGTGCAGAGCTTGACTGGCGGCTTCAAGCTGGAGCGCTGGAAAATGCGGCCGTTTCGCTCGCCACACCACACCGCCTCCGGCGTCGCACTGGTGGGCGGTGGATCGAATCCCCGGCCCGGCGAAATATCGCTCTCGCATCACGGCGTCTTGTTTCTCGACGAGCTTCCTGAATTTGATCGCGGCGTGCTAGAGGTGCTCCGCGAACCGCTTGAGTCCGGTCGCATCACGATTTCGCGCGCCGCGCGTCAGGCGGACTTCCCGGCTGAGTTTCAGTTGCTCGCGGCGATGAACCCGTGCCCGTGTGGCTATCTCGGCCACTACAGCCACAAATGTCGATGCACGCCAGACCAAGTGGCGCGTTATCGCGGCAAGATATCCGGGCCGCTGCTTGATCGTATTGATCTACAGATTGAAGTACCGGCCGTGCCACCGCTTGATCTGGTCAAGGCAGCGCGAGGCGAATCGAGCGTGGCCATCCGCGAGCGCGTTGAGCGCGCCTATGCCCGCCAGTTGGCACGACAAGAAAAGCCCAATGCCAAACTCGATGTGAAAGAAATCGATGCGCTGTGTGTTCCAAGCCCAGCGGCCGAAGCCCTGCTCAAAAATGCGATCACCCGTATGGGGTTTTCTGCGCGTGCCTATCATCGTGTCTTGAAGGTTGCGCGAACGATTGCCGATCTTGAAGAGCGTGACGCTATCGACACGTCCCACGTCGCCGAGGCCATTCAGTATCGGCGTATGGATAAAAATACTAATGGGAACTTCTAAAAACCTGCTGCGTGGGCGAATTTCGCGCCTGCGGTGCTCGCCGTACGCTGGGTATGTGTTCCGTGTTTGCCAAACCCGTCGGCACGAACTTCGCCCGCTCGCGACGGTTTCGAGAAGTTCCCTAATTCATAAACTCCAGTATTGACGGGCGGTTTCAAGCAAAAACGCTTGGAAAAGCTCGTCAAATAAAGACTTTTGTGACGTCATCGAAGCAACCCTCGCCACACCCCGAAACGTCTCGCCACGCTCACCGTACTCGCCACGCGCACCACGCCACACCACGCTGGCTGTTCGCGTTGTTGCTCGCCGCGCTCGGCATGTTAGGCCCGTTTGCGGTTGATACCTACATCCCGGCGTTTCCGAGTATCGCTGCCGACTTAGGCGCGAGTACGCTGCAAATGCAGCAGACGTTTTCGGTGTATCTGTTTGCCTTTGCGTTCATGTTTCTCTTCCACGGGGCGCTGTCGGATAGCTTCGGCAGGAAGCCCGTGATCATGGGCGGGCTCATTATTTTTTTGATCGCAACGATCGGTTGCGCCATCTCAACGACTATCGGACAGCTTCTATTCTGGCGCGTACTGCAAGGCCTCTCGGTTGGCGCGGGGATGGTGGTTGGCCGTGCGATGGTGCGCGATCTGTACGCGGATATCGAGGCACAGCGCATCATGTCGATGACCACCCTGTGGTTTGGCATCGCTCCCGCCGTTGCGCCCATCATCGGTGGGTATCTTTATAGTGGCTTGGGCTGGCACGCTATTTTTTGGTTCATGGCAGCGTTCACAATATGTCTGATCGTCATCAGCGCCAAGGTTCTTCATGAGACGCTGCCGATCGAGAAACGTCATGCGTTTAAGCCTGGGCCATTGCTTGAAGGCTACCGTCAGGTGGGCGCGAGTGCGCCGATGATTTTGTTGTCACTCGCAGCGGGCTTCAACTTCAACGGATTCTTTCTCTACATCCTCTCTTCGCCTGTTTATCTGCCGCAGCAACTCGGGCTCGGCCCAACCGAATACGCCTGGTTGTTTGCGCCGGGCATCGGCGGCATCATGACGGGTGCGTTTATCTCTGGGCGCGTTGCCGGCAAATGGTCACTCGAAAAAACCGTTCGCGCTGGCTACATGATCATGTTCGCCGCCGCGGCGACCAACTTAATCTATCTCTCATTGTTCAAACCATCCATCCCGTTTGCCATCATCCCGATTGGTTTTTATGCCCTTGGTTCAGCGCTGGCGTACCCGTCCATCTCGTTGATGGTCATGAATCTCTTTCCAGCGCGGCGCGGCATGGCCGCCTCGCTCTCGGGGTTTGTCACCGGGATGGTTAACGTGCTGGTAGCAGGAGTGGTGTCGCCGGCACTATCGCATTCGGCGATTTGGCTGGCCGTCGGCGCGGCGGGCTTGATGTTTGTGGGGTGGTCGTGCTGGTTTGGTTATCGGCGCTTGGTGACGCGTCGTCGCTAAGGCATCAACGGCAAACCGCTACGCCTGCTGGCGACAGTAGGTCTCGCGGGTGAACAGCAAAAGCACCACCGAGACGGCGCCCCAGATGAGAATCATGCTGAAGGCTTGGCTGTAGGCGCTGAATTCGAACACGCGTTTGCCCGCAAATTCACCCGTACCCAACGCACCCTGCCAAGATTGGTCGAGCGCCACGCCCACCAGCGGCTGCAGCAGCATCGGCCCTTGAATCACGCCCATGTTCGCCACGCCCGACGCGGTGCCAGCGAGTCGGGCCGGCACACTCTCTTTGGCAAAGGCAAAACTCAGAATAAAACAACCCGCGCAAAAGCCGATCGCGGCAATCAGCACGCCGAGTAAGGTGGTGGAAGGAAGTGGCATAAAAATCAGGACACACCACAGCGCCAGTGCGCCAGCGACGCCCACAAGATAGAGCGGCTTACGGCGACCAATCCGATTCGATAGCGTGCTGAATACAATCGTACCAGTGGCCCACGCCACCATCATGCTGGAACAAAGTCCGGCGGCGACCGTCTGCGATAGGCCGTAGTGCGTGGTCAGAAACGGCACTCCCCACAGGCCTGCGAACGTCAGCACAAGTCCGGTCATCGAACCGGACAGAAAATAAATGAGAATCGTATTGCGATAGCTCAGCACCTCGCGCAGTCCCGCCCATACACTTTCTTTGGTCTCGCCTTGGTGTGTGCTGGCGTAGCTTGTGTAGTGGCGCTCGGCGGGGTCATCGCGCACAATGGTCCACGCGGCGAAGGCGATCGCTAACGTGAACGCGGCACTTGCCCACATTACGCCGCGCCAGCCAAAGGCATCGACGAGTATGCGAAGCGGCGCACCTGCGGTGACGGCACCGAAGACACCGGCGGCCAGTGCGGCAGCCGAAGCCAGCGCAAATTGTTTGGCCGGCATCCAGTGCGCCGAAAGTTTTAGCATGGACACAAATGCGACGCCCACCGATGCGCCGATGAACAGTCGCCCTGCGTTCGCCCAGTAGGCGTCCGGTGCAACGGCAAAGAGCGCCGTGCCGCACGCGGCGATGGCCGCGCCACTTGTGAGCAGTACACGAGGGCCCAATCGGTCCGCGAGCAAGCCCGTGGGAATTTGCATCGCCACATAACTATAAAAATAGAATGCCGATAAATTGCCAAGCCCGGCTGCCGTCAGGCCAAATGTTTGGGAGAGTTCGGCCGTAATGACGGCAGGTGCAACGCGCTGGTAGAAGCCGACAAAATAAAGCGCGGCACCGATTCCCCAAATCAACCAAGCTAACGATACCGGGGGCGCAGAACGCGAATGGCTGGACATAGCTACCTTGTGACGACCGACTACCTAGCTTGATCTAGCCGGGTCTCGCGGAGATATAAAAATGCCGGCAGTGCAAACGACAAGCCGATGATGAGATTGGCAGGGATGAAGGCCCACCAGTAGCGAATGCCTAGCCGCTTCGATTCGCGAAACAAAAATGGCCAAAACACAAGGCACGAAATGCTGAAGTCTGCCAACGTCGCCGCGGCAATCGGGCTGCCCCAAGCCAGGGAAAGCGCACCGGACGCGCCCGGCGCATAGGCGAGATAACCGAAGTAGATCGCATAAGGTGTGACGCCACCGATGATGGCGGCGACGAGATAGAAGCGTTTCATCCTAGACGCAATCGATAGGGCACTTCTGTAAACCTGCTGCGTGGGCGAATTTCGCGCCTGCGGTGCTCGCCGTACACTGGGTACGTGTCCCGTGTTTGCCAAACCCGTCGGCACGAACTTCGCCCGCTCGCGACGGTTTTTAGAAGTGCCCGATAGAAAAAACACAAGTAGGGACGGCGCGTTCCAAGCACAAATGCTTGGAAATGCCCGTCTTTGTTAGGGTTTATACCTGCTCCCACGGGAGGCCATGTTTACGCCAGCCGCCGATGTTGCCACGCTGGTGGTTGTCATCGAGATCACCCTCGAAGCCTTCTAGGACGTTATAGACCTTGGTGAAGCCTGCGCCTTCGAGCGCCTGACCGGCATCCACACTGCGATTGCCCGACCGGCAAATCAACACGACGGGTCGATTGATGGAGTGGCCACAGGCTTTTTTCACCTGGCCGACAAAATGTGGATTGATGTCCCAGTCGGGGCCGTCGTTCCAGGGAATCATCATCGCGCCGACCGGATGGCCCACAAACAAAAACTCCATCTCACTACGGCAATCGACGAATACCGCCGTCGGGTCCTTGGCAAGAAATCGGTGCGCGGCGTCGGGTTTGAGGTGTTCCATCGAAAATCCTTTCGCAACGATTATAACGAGCCACCATCAGAAGATTGCTTACAAAAATATGCAGGACTGCAATCGCATCGACGGTCGTTGAAAGTGCCGCTATTTTTCGCTGAGGCGCGGTGAACGGCTGGAGGCTCGCTCGACCGCAAATAAATCGACACTGGCGCTTTAATTTGCTCGCCCCTTTAATTTTGATATGTTCAAAAATTGCTACTGTCTAAGGGCCAAAAGCTCGCGGCCAAGAGCGAAGAGCTACGAGTTTACGGCTCGCCCAACCAACAACAAGATCGCAAATTATTGGGCGCAGTTTCTTGCCGCCACTGTTGCGAAACACCTGGCGGCTAAATGAACAACGCCCGCAATGCGGGCGTTGGGTGAATGCTTCTTTTTTTATAAAGAGATTAAGCAGCGGGATTTAATTCGAGCCTGGAACCTTTGATTTCTTACTCAACAACGAGTAACATTGGTGACTTCCCTAGGACTGACGTCGACTAGGAAGCTGCCGACTTCTAGGGACAACTGTCTCGTGGAAAACACGAGACGGTTACTCGCTCTTTTTAGCGCGACTCGCTAATAGGTACCCGATTGACCAGGTTCTTCATCTACGCCCTAGTGCTTCCATTCGCCTTGCTGCCTTTGTGCGCCAGGGCGGCGACATCGCAAGAGCGGGTCGCATACGTCCTAGAGAACATCGAGCTAACAGGGTCGTGCCAGCGGCCTCGAAGCTACTATTTAGACGACTTCCCTGTTGTGCTCGGAGCCGCCCCGTTGAAAAGTGAGCTCGCGCAGGTTCGCGGCTGGTGCACTAACTTTGTCAAATCCAAGAAGGTCTACTCGGCAGAATGCAACATGCTGCATAGGCCGCCAAATACGGCATACCTCACGGTAAACATTCGCGAGATGCCGCCAGTGAAAACAGCTCGTGAGACAAAAAAGAACGCCACTCCTCGACTAGCGAAAGACCTAGTCAAGTTGCTCTCTCAATGGGAGTCGTTACTAGACCAGAAGTTGATTCAGGACGGCATTACACTTTCAGACGAGGTTCGCGATGGGATACTGGGTTCGTCTGACCCCGAGGTCGATGCACTTGCCCACAGACTTGGCGTAGCCGTGCAGCCTCGCCTCAAAAATGTGCTGACAGTGCTCAATGGCTCACCGATTGAAAGTGATCGGATCGCGGCTTCACAACTAATAAATTGGAGCGGAAACCCAGCGGCTGTTTTTCCTGCATTGCCAGCGGTATTGACCGACGATTCGGTTTACGTAAGGAATAACGCATCGCGGTTTATTGTTGTATTCGTTGACGAGCTTCGCGATATTGATACAGCGAAACTGATTTTGTCCGGCATGATCACGCAACTAAAACTACCGTTTATGACCGACAGAAACAAGGCGCTTGGCGGAATCAGAGGCTTACTCGGCAAGTTCCCTGCCTTAACTTCCTCCATCGATGCTGAGACAAAATCTCACCTGTGCCGAATAGCCTCGACAAGCGTTCTCGATAATGTTGGGGGCGTGGCGAAGCAACTGCTAGATGTATTGGGTGGCGCCAACTGCGCGGAAAACATTTCCTGTAAGTAGACACCGTGAAAGTCTTAATTCCAACCAAAGTATTTGATTTTCATGCGCTCGCCGTGGCGGCGGCACTCGAAGTAAAAGGTCATACTGCCTACAGGTGGTTTGCTGCTGATTATCCGTCTACGCAAACCATTTCGTTTGATATTGGCATTCACGATAGGAATTGGCGGATCAACGATTATCGGGGGGAGTTGCACGACACGGAGGTAAATGTCGTATGCCTGAGAGGGTTTTCAAAGTCGCCCGCCACTGCGGGCACCAATACTAAATCCAGTTCGCAGCCATAGGCCTATTCATGAAAGTAGTCTTCTCCGACCCAATCTCAACCTTAGACCAATCCAAGGCCTCGATTCAACCGATTGAGATGCACGATTACTGGTCGACGTTAATGCAGCAATCGGGAAGAGCAGCCATATATGGCTGGCCGATATGTCTGGTTTTATGGGTCTTTATCGTTTTTCCAGAGTTAGGTCTGCCTTCTGGGCGTAGTGAAGTTTATGGATTTTTGCTAATCATTCCACTGTTCATATTGCTTGTTTTTCTACACGAAATCGTTCATCTGTTAGCCTTACCAAACAGAATTTTCAGACCAGACACCTATCTGGTATTCGACCTAAAGAAACCGTTATTGCATATGGGCCTATCGACCAGGATCGGTGGTCGTATCACACGGGAGCAATTTTTATGGATTTCTTTGTTGCCATTCATTGTGTTCACTATCATTCCGTTCGGAATTGCAATACTCGTAGAAACTAAACCTTCGATACATGTTGGAATTCTTGCCAGCGCAAATTTTGCACTTTCCACCGCAGATTTGATTCAAAGCGCAATCGTTTTTTGGGAGGCCAGACGGGGCCAAGTCCTACGTGAAGCTTAGCTAACTAGCGACGAGGTGCAAGGGCTCATCGCTCAGGGGCGTACTATTCAGGAGACGCTTGAGATCGCGCGCGACGTCGCTAAAAAGCTGATCGAAGCGCACAGCGGAGGCGCAGTTCAGCAGTTTGCGCCTGCTAGGGAAGCATTTGACTATCCGCTCGTCATTGCGACCTGATGAGAAATCTGGCGGGTTTCCGTTATCGCGATGTCGTAAAGCACTTGAAAGAGCTAGGTTTGGAATTCCACCGTCGCGCCAGAGGTTGACCGCTGACCACATTGCTGTCACTGCTGCCTGGATGCGGGCCGCACGACGGTTGCCAGGTAGCGGTGTCATAATCGATTTATCTTTATGGCCTGCGGATTGTCTGAATTCATGAACGCACTAGACCCTATCTTTGCGCGAGATAAATTGATTGCCGCTGAAGCAGATCGCATGGATGCATCCGTGATTGCTTGGCGTCGTGATCTGCACGCCCATCCCGAGTTAGGCAATCGTGAATTTCGTACCGCGAAAATCGTGGCGGATCATCTGCGTCGGATTGGCATCGACGAAATTCGAGAGCAGGTCGCTTATACCGGCGTCGTGGGCGTTCTTACAGGCAAGAGGCCTGGACCTTGCATTGCGTTACGGGCAGATATGGATGGACTGCCGGTTGCCGAAGAGACGGATGTGCCGTTTAAAAGTATGGTTAAGGCCGAATGGAACGGCGTTGCCTGTGGGGTCATGCACGCGTGCGGCCACGACACCCATGTGGCTATCCTTATGGGGGTGGCGGAGATTTTGGCCGGTATGCGCGAACACATTACGGGCACGGTGAAGTTTATTTTCCAGCCAGCAGAGGAAATGCCGCCGATTGGTGAGGAGGGCGGTGCCAAGTTGATGATCGAGCAAGGTGCGCTCGACCACCCCAAGGTGAATGCGATCATCGGTCTGCATATCACTTCAAAGTTACATGCGGGCCAAATTGGCTATCGTCCTGGCCCGTTTATGGCGAGCGCAGATCAGTTCCGTATTTTTATTCGCGGCAATCAAACCCACGGCGCGCAACCGTGGAGTGGTGTTGACCCAATCGTCGTTGGCTCGCAGGTCGTGCTGGGCTTGCAAACCATCGTTTCGCGCAAAATGAATTTGACGCAAGAGCCATCTGTGGTCACGGTTGGCAGTTTTCAAGCGGGGAATCGCTCCAATATCATTCCGGACGAGGCAAAAATGGAAGGCACGATTCGCGCCTTCGACGAAGGTCATCGCGATGACATTCACGCCTTTGTTGAAAAAATTACCACCATGATTGCCGAGGCGGGGGGGGCCAAGGCGCATGTCCACATCCAGCGGGGCTACCCCGTTACGGTGAATGATGAGGCACTCACCAATTGGTCCGTACCCGTTATGAAACGTGCTGTTGGTGAGGCCAATGTGAACCTTTGCCCCAAGACTTGCGGCGCGGAAGATTTTTCGTTTTTCCAGCAAAAAGTGCCCGGCTTTTTCTTCAACATCGGTTGTACGCCGCACGATAAAGACTGCAAGTACGCGCCGTCGAATCACAGCCCGCGTTTCTATGTGGACGAAAGTGGTTTGAAGACCGGTGTGAAGGCGCTTACTAGGCTTGCGCTCGATTGGCTGGATACGAATGCGAGCACGACCTAGAGCGCTCTCGTGAGTTATCTCGGCTGCGTTGATCTATTCAAAATCGGTATTGGCCCGTCTAGTTCGCATACGGTTGGGCCGATGCGTGCAGCCCGTCGCTTCTTGGTCGAGCTGGCAACGTCCGAGTTCGAGCGCGTCACTAAAGTTGAGGTGGAACTGTTTGGCTCACTCGCCCATACCGGCAAAGGGCACGCCACCGATACCGCCATCATTCTTGGCCTCAATGGCCAGGTGCCTGAGGATGTCGATACCGCGAACGTCGGCAACTTTATCGCCGGCATCACGAAGACCGGTCGATTGACACTGTTGGGCAAGCATGAGGTGAGCTTTTCCCCGCTCCCGCACATTCGCTTCAATCTGCGTGATCTATTGCCCGTGCATTCCAACGGCATGATGTTTCGCGCCTACGAGGGTGGCAGCCTGCTTGCGGAACGCGCCATGTATTCGATCGGTGGTGGTTTTGTCGTGGATGACGATGAAGCCTTTGTTGGCACCCCGCGCGGTGACGAACATACAGTGCCATATCCGTTTAATACGATGAAGTTGTTACTTGCCACCTGTACGACGCAAAAGTTGTCGATGGCACAAGTATTGTGGGCGAACGAAGATGCACTGCGACCACGCACAGATACCAACGCCTTCCTCGACCGTGTTGCGCAAACCATGTTTGATTGTATCGATCGCGGTGTGGCCACCGAGGGTCGATTGCCTGGTGGGTTGGATGTGCCACGTCGAGCGCACGGCATTCACCAGAAGTTACTGGCCGAATCAGGAAGTTTGTTTGATGACGCATCGAGTAGCCGTCGCGAGCACGGCGAGGCTCTGTCGAGGAGCGGACACGTGCCGAGCGCACGGCGAGCACCGGAGGCGCAGGATCGATCTACGCAGCAGGCCAATCGGCGCGTCATGCCCCACCAGGTGATGGATTGGGTATCGGTTTATGCCATTGCGGTCAATGAAGAGAATGCCGCCGGTGGACGTGTGGTGACTGCACCCACCAACGGTGCCGCCGGTGTTGTACCCGCCGTGCTACGTTATGCGCGGGATTTCTGCGGCGCCGATCAAGCCAAGATACGCGATTATTTTTTAGTCGCTTCGGCCATTGGCGCGCTTTGCAAAATGAATGCGTCGATTTCCGGCGCAGAAGTTGGTTGCCAAGGTGAAGTGGGCTCGGCAGCGGCAATGGCGGCAGCGGGTTTGGCGTCAGTACTTGGTGCCAGCAACGAGCAAATCGAGAACGCGGCGGAAATCGCGCTCGAACATCATCTGGGCATGACCTGCGACCCGATCGGCGGTTTGGTACAGATTCCTTGTATAGAACGTAACGCCATGGGTGCAATCAAAGCGATTAGCGCAACATCACTTGCCATGCGCGGTGACGGCACCCATCACGTCACGCTGGATCAAGCTATCGAGACCATGCGACGCACCGGCGCCGATATGCAAACCAAATACAAAGAAACCTCTCTCGGCGGACTGGCCTTGGCCGCCGTTGAGTGTTGATCGAACAGTTGAGAATGCTCAGTCTTTCCCACAAGCAGGTGCTCTTCATCATCGCCGCTCTGTCGGTGGTCGCGGCGTTGACCGCATACTTCACGTTACGCAGCAAAGAGGTTGAAGTGTTGGTGGCAACAAGTGGGCCGTTGGTACAAAGTGTGGTGGTGACCGGACGGATGGACAACGAGTCGCGTGTATTTCTAGGGGCCACCATTACCGGTCGTGTCCGTGAGGTTCGATTTCGGGAGGGGGCGCTCGTCAAAGCCGGACAGGTGATTGTTCAGCTTGAGGATAGCGAGCAGTTGGCAGCGGTAAATCAGGCGGCAGCCGCGTTACGTGCGGCTGAGGCGCGGCTAGACAGCCAGCGCCTTTTATCCGGGCCAGTCGCGCAGCAACAACTTGAACAGGCACGCAGCAATGCCACCGCCGCCGAGCGCGAGCGTGAGCGGGCGGAAGCATTATTTCTGAAGGGGTTTATCGGCCAATCGCGTCTGGACGAGGCGCGCCGTGCGGCCGATGTTGCCAAGAGTCAGATGCGCAACGCTGAGACGCAGGCGATCGCCAATCTGCGAGGTTCGGAAACGGAGCAGGTGTTGTCGCGGGTCGCCGAAGCGCGTGCCGCGTTAGATTTCGCCCGTTCAAAACAAACCCAAACACAGATCATTGCGCCGGCAGATGGGTTGCTGCTCGAGCGGCTGGCTGAGCCGGGACAAATCGTTCAACCTGGCGCCCGGCTAATCGAGATGAGCATTAAAGGGCCGGTGCAGTTGATCGCACAAGTTGACGAGAAATTTCTCGGCCAGCTCGCGGTTGGCCAACTCGCGCAAGTGGCTGCTGATGCGTTTCCCGGTCAGCGTTTCACCGCTAGGGTGCAGAGTATTGCCCCATCGATCGATATTCAGCGCGGCTCCGTTGAGGTCAAATTCGCCGTCGATTCACCGCCGATCTTTTTGCGCAATGACATGACCCTGTCGCTGGAAATCGAAACCGCGCGCCGCGCCAATGTGTTCGCGCTACCCGCAGAATTCTTGCGCCCTGGCTCGGCCATTTTGCTGATTGAGGATGGTCGTGCAGTGCGCCGTGCGGTAACAGTCGGTGTAAGAACCCTGACTGCGGTTGAGATCATTGATGGTCTAAAAGGCGGGGAGGAAGTGATTTTTGACGCAGCGGTCACCGAGGGGATGCGTGTGCGCGGCGTCCCGCGTCGTGCGGTGGCCGTCAACCCGATCAGCGACGCCGCCGCTGAGGGTATGAAGTCATTCACGCGCGAGTAGGCTGTGGGATTCGCACTCACCATCGCGATCCGGTTTTTACGCGAGGGGCGTTTTCAGTCATTACTCATCATTGTAGGTGTCGCGGCTGGCGTTGCGGTGGTGACATATATATCGGCGCTGGTCGAGGGCCTACAGGGCAACACGATTCGCCGAACGTTGGGAACCCAGGCGCACATCGTGGTCAAACCGTTCGAGGAAAAGTCGCTCCCCAGTCTGGTTGCGCGACCCGGCGAACTCGTGGCGCGTGATATTCAGCCGCGTGCACAGCGACCGCGCTCCATTGATAACTGGCGTTCGCTCGCCACAGAAATCGCTGCCACGCCGGGAATTGTCGCCGTCACACCAATTGCAGCCGGCGCGGGGCTGGCCATCCGCGGCGAAGCGAGCCGGTCGGTTGCGATGATCGGCATTGAGCTAGACAGCTACGATCGTATCGTGGCGTTGCGCGAAAAAATCATCGAGGGCGTGGCACGGGTTGCGCCGGGTGAAGCCATGATCGGCCAGCAGCTCGCCGAGGATCTGGGCGTTTCAATCGGTGAACGTATTGTCTTGCGCACCGGCGGGGAGGCAGCCGACACGTTTAAAGTATCGGCGATTTTTGATCTCGGCAATCGCGACTTGAATCGACGTAACGTGTACATCACCCTCAAAAGTGCGCAGAGTTTGTTCAATATTCCGGGCGGTGTAACCAATATCTACGCAACCGTGACGGAATTGTTTAGCGCCGATCACACCGCTGCGTTACTCAAGCAGCGCACGGGCGCTGATATTGAAAGCTGGATGGAATCTAATGCCCAACTTCTCGCGGCGCTCGATGCGCAAACGATCAGTACCCGGCTGATTCGTGGCTTTACCACCTTAGTGGTGATGCTTGGTATCGCGAGTGTACTCGTTGTCTCGGTGGTCCAAAAACGCAAAGAAATCGGCATCTTGCGGGCAATGGGCGCGACCCGCGCGCAAATGACGCGGGTGTTTTTGATGCAAGGTGGGATCGTCGGCTTGGTCGGTTCGGTGCTGGGGGCGGTATTGGCGAAGCTACTGCTTTGGGCGTTTTCAATGTTTGTGCTGGGGTCAGACGGCAAACCACTGTTCATGACCGAGTTGCCGCTTGACCTTGCCGTTACCGTGACGCTGGTGGCAACAATGTGTGGCGTACTTGCTGCCGCCGCGCCCGCACGCAGTGCGGCTAAGCTCGACCCTGCGCAGGCCATTCGTCTATGAGCGCATATGAGTGAGCGCGCCGAACTGTTACGCATGAGCGGGGTATGCAAGTCATATGGTGTGGGTACGCCGGTTGCAGCGGAGGTGCTTCACAGTGTTGATCTTGCCATCGGGCAGGGTGAGTTTGTGGCCTTGATCGGTCCATCAGGGTCGGGTAAGAGCACGCTACTCAACATCATTGGTCTATTGGAGCCGATGAGTTCGGGGGAGTATCTATTGCAGGGTCGTTCGGTAGCAAGTCTGAGTGACACCGAGCTGACACGTTGCCGCAGTGATACGCTGGGATTTGTGTTCCAGTTTCATCATTTACTGCCGGCGTTCTCGGCGCTGGAAAATGTCCTGATGCCAGCGATGATTCGTACCGGACGGTTTAGCGATGCCGACCGCCAGCACGGTCTGAGCCTGCTCGATCGCGTAGGCCTTAAAGCCGCCGCAGACAAGAAGCCGGGTGAACTCTCAGGCGGTATGCAGCAGCGGGTTGCCATTGCACGCGCATTGGTACGCAGTTCACCGCTGGTGCTGGCAGACGAGCCAACCGGCAATTTGGATACACATAGCGCAGATGAGGTTTTTGCATTGATGCGCCAGTTCAATCGGGACGAAGGCACCACGTTTTTGATTGTGACCCATGACCCGCGTCTCGCGCAGCGCTGTGACCGGATTGTTGAGTTGGTGGATGGACGGGTTCGACCAACGGATGTGCATGACATGGCGGCCTCAAAGGCGTAAAATGACGGGCTGCGCTGAGTTAGTTCTGCTGGCGGGCGCTGGGGCGGTACGATGATGATTGACCGTAAACCTGAGGGAACTTCTCGACACCTGCTGCGTGGGCGAATTTCGCGCCTGCGGTGCTCGTCGTACACTGGGTACGTGTCCCGTGTTTGCCAAACCCGTCGGCACGAACTTCGCCCGCTCGCGACGGTTTTTAGAAGCTCCCTGAATGCGGCTAAACGAGACGTGTTTTACGCAAACCTGTCGGCTGCGGCTGACAGGTTTTTTTATTTTCCCGGATGGCATTGATGGATTCCGTAATTTCTGATCGCCCCGCTCGCACCGCAGCTTTGATGGATGCGCTCGCCCACCGTATCCTCGTCTTGGACGGCGCGATGGGCACCATGATCCAACGCTACAAGCTGACCGAGGCAGAGTATCGCGGGTCGCGTTTTGCCGAATGGAAGTCCGACCTGCGCGGCAACAATGATCTGCTGACGCTGACCAAACCTGAGGTGATTCGTGAGATTCACGGCGAGTATTTATCCGCAGGTGCGGACATCCTAGAAACCAATACCTTCAACTCGACAACCATCTCGATGGCCGACTACCACATGGAGTCGCTTGCCTACGAATTGAATCTGGCAGGTGCAAAGCTGGCGCGCGCTGTGGCTGATGCGTTTTCTGCCAAGACGCCAGACCAGCTACGATTTGTGGCGGGTGTGTTGGGGCCGATGAATCGCACACTGTCACTCTCGCCCGATGTAAACGACCCAGGTTTTCGTGCGGTGAATTTTGATCAAGTTAAAGATGCATACCGTGAGGCGACGCGTGGATTGATCGATGGTGGTGCGGACATCATCTTGATTGAGACTATCTTTGATACGCTCAACGCCAAAGCTGCCATCTTTGCCGTCGAAGAAGAGTTTGATTCGCGTGGTTTGACCAACGAGCATCGGTTGCCCGTGATGATTTCCGGCACCATCACTGACGCTTCTGGCCGCACCTTATCCGGGCAAGTGGTTGAGGCGTTTTACAACTCGGTACGCCACGCCAACCCAATCTCGATTGGGTTTAACTGTGCGCTTGGCGCAAAAGAGTTACGACCACACGTCGAAGAGCTGGCACGCATCGCCGATTGCCGAGTTTCTGCACATCCGAATGCGGGCTTGCCGAATGCGATGGCCGAATACGATGAGTTGCCCACTGAGACCGCTGCGTTTATTCGTGAGTGGGCTGAGGCGGGGTGGCTCAATATCACCGGCGGCTGCTGCGGTACCACGCCGCAACATATCAAAGCGATCGCCGAGATCGTCCAATCTTGTAAGCCGCGTGGGTTTGGCAATAGCATGCCTGTTATTGAAAAACGCCTGCGCCTGTCTGGTCTTGAAGCCGTGAATATCGGTGAAGATTCGTTGTTCGTTAACGTCGGTGAGCGCACCAACGTCACCGGTTCACGCGTATTCGCGAAGTTGATTCTCAATGACGATTACAACGCGGCGCTTGCCGTTGCCCGGCAACAAGTCGAAAACGGCGCACAGATGATTGATATCAACATGGATGAGGCCATGTTGGATTCACAAGCCGCCATGGTGAAGTTTCTGAACCTGATTGCGAGTGAGCCGGATATTTCACGCGTCCCCATCATGATCGACTCCTCGAAGTGGAGTGTGATTGAGGCGGGACTCAAATGCGTGCAAGGCAAGGCGGTGGTGAACTCGATTTCAATGAAAGAGGGCATCCCGCAATTCATTGAGGCGGCGAAACTCTGCCGTCGTTACGGTGCGGCTGTCATCGTGATGGCGTTCGATGAAAAAGGTCAAGCTGATACGTATGAACGCAAGATCGAAATCTGCGCACGCTCCTACAAGATCCTGACCGAAGACGTTGGTTTCCCGCCGGAAGACATTATCTTTGACCCGAACATTTTTGCGGTGGCAACCGGCATTGAAGAGCATGCGACATACGGCGTCGATTTCATTCGCGCAACCGATTGGATTCGCAAAAACTTGCCATATGCAAAGGTAAGCGGTGGGGTGTCGAACGTCTCGTTTTCTTTCCGGGGCAATGAGCCAGTGCGCGAAGCGATCCACACCGCCTTCCTGTACCACGCAGGTAAAGCCGGCATGACGATGGGTATCGTCAACGCCGGGCAACTTGGTGTGTACGACGACATCCCGAAAGATTTGCTTGAGCGTGTTGAGGATGTGTTGTTCAACCGCAAGAGCCGTGGCGACGAAACGCCGACTGATCGTCTGGTGACCTTCGCCGAGCAATTTAAGGGGCAGAAAAAAGATCAGGTGGAAGATCTCGCTTGGCGCGAGACGACGGTGGAGGCGCGTCTTTCACATGCGCTGGTCAAAGGCATCACTCAATACATCGTTGAAGATACTGAAGAGTGCCGTGCGAAGGTCGCGGCGGCAGGGGGACGCCCCATCAATGTCATCGAAGGTCCGTTGATGGATGGCATGAATGTTGTTGGTGACTTGTTTGGTGCGGGCAAAATGTTTTTGCCGCAGGTGGTGAAGTCGGCCCGCGTGATGAAACAAGCCGTCGCCCATTTGGTGCCGTATATCGAGGAAGAAAAACGCCTACTCGGTGCAGAAAACAGCCAAGCCAAGGGCAAGATTGTGATGGCCACGGTCAAGGGCGATGTGCATGACATTGGCAAAAACATTGTCGGTGTCGTGATGCAGTGTAATAACTATGAAGTTGTTGATCTCGGCGTGATGGTACCTGCCGAAAAAATTCTGGCGGCAGCAGTCGAACACAAGGCCGACATCATTGGCCTTTCAGGATTGATCACACCTTCACTCGAAGAGATGGCGCACTTCGCCAAAGAAATGCAGCGCTTGGGCTTCACCATTCCGCTGTTGATCGGCGGCGCAACCACTTCGCGCACCCACACGGCGGTGAAAATCGAGCCCTATTACAAAGGGCCGGTGGTCTGGGTGCCAGATGCATCGCGTGCCGTCGGTGTGTGCAGCAACTTGCTATCCGATGAGCTGCGCGACAACTACGTGGCCGAAGTGCGCGAAGATTATGTGAAGGTGCGCGAGCAACACGCTGGCAAAAAAGGCGTGAAGTTAGTCACACTTGAGACAGCACGCGCAAACGCAGCAAAGATAGATTGGCACGGCTACACGCCTCCAGTGCCAGCGCTGCTGGGTGTGAAAGAGCTGAAGAATTTTCCGCTTGAACAACTCGTGCCCTACATCGACTGGAGCCCGTTTTTCCAGACCTGGGATTTGTGGGGGAAGTATCCGCAAATATTGGACGATGCCGTGGTTGGCGAAGCCGCGCGAGAAGTGTTTGCCAATGCGCAAAAGATGCTCGATAAAATCATTAAGGGCAAATGGTTGCAGGCCAATGCGGTGTTTGGGTTTTGGCCGGCGAATTCTGTCGGAGATTCCGTGGAAGTCTATGCAGACGAGGCGCGCACAACCGTGTTGCACACCTTTCATCATCTACGCCAGCAAAACGAAAAACCCGCTGGCAACCCCAATCAATGCCTCGCTGACTTTATCGCCCCGCGGCACTCCTTCCCCTTGCAAGGGGAGGGCCGGGATGGGGATGGGGTTGTTGTCGCCGACTATCTAGGCGGGTTTGCCGTCACCACCGGCATCGGCTGCGACGAACGTGCAAAAGCGTTTGAAGACGCAAATGACGATTACAGCGCGATTATGTTGAAAGCGCTTGCTGATCGACTGGCCGAAGCCTTCGCAGAATATCTACATGCGCGTGTGCGCCGCGACGAGTGGGGATATGAGAAAACTGCGGCCAAAAATGAAGCACTCGTAGTGGAAGATTTGATCGCCGAAAAATATCAAGGCATTCGTCCGGCACCCGGCTATCCAGCGTGTCCAGAGCATTCGGAAAAAGTGCCGCTGTTTGCTCTGCTCGACGCCACCAAACGTATCGGCATCACACTCACCGATTCCTACGCCATGTGGCCGACGGCGGCTGTATCAGGCTTCTATTACTCACATCCGCAGGCGCAGTATTTTGCGGTGGGCAAAATCGACCGCGACCAAGTCGAGGACTACGCCAAACGCAAAGGCTGGAGTATTCCGATGGCTGAGCGCTGGTTGGCACCGAATTTGTAGTTGCATCGACGAGTATTGTTGCCGATTCCCTTGCGTTAATCGCTGAGTTAAGCTGCCAACAATAGTTTCGGGTAGGTAGTCCCTCAACACTTCACCAGGGTGGGGCGGGTTAAACATTTGGCTCATGGGTTATCCTCAGCGGTGAGGTAAGCATTGGCCAATTTCCGCATAAAGAGATTGCGGAAACGGTGGCAGCACGTAAAGCAACACTTTACGCCCGTCAAGAAGCTAAGTGGCCAGAAATGCTCAATGACGCGTAAAATCCACCGCAGTCCTCAACAATAACATCCACACGCTCGATGAACAATGCCAAGAACCTTGCCGGGTCTTATTCCCACTTTCCCTCGCCAATGAAATC